>NZ_FNWU01000040.1 GCF_900108505.1 Halopenitus malekzadehii
AAGCGCCTCTTGGAGTTCTTCGACAGAGATCTCGTTGAGGTGATCCATTACAGGCAATATACCTCTCTGAGTAAAAAGCTCTACCGACTACTATACCTGGACGAGCATCTCCCCGAGACGGAGGAGTGGGACGAGGTCGACGACGACGAACTAGAAGCCGCGTACGACGAGATCGTCGATCTCTACGAGCGGGAGAAGAGCACGGCCCCGAAGCGGAACGAGTCCCAGCTGGAGGAGAAGTTTATCCGGCCGATGTTCCGGAAGCTGGGGATTCCCTTCGAGGTTGAGGAGAGCACGAGCCGGACGCAGCGACGACCGGACTACGGCTTCTTCGAGACCGAAGACGCCGCGCGTGATGCCTTCGAGCGCCGCGAGGGGGGAGGCGACTTCTACGAGAACGCGGTCGCCGTCGCGGACGCTAAGCGCTGGGGACGCCCGCTTGACACGCGGGGGAGCGGTGAGCACGAGCGCGACTTCGAGAACCCGAGCTACCAGATCCACGTCTACCTCCAGGAGACGCCCGCCCGATGGGCGGTGCTGACGGACGGGAAGAAGTGGCGGCTCTACTACGGTCCGACGAGCCACCGGCTCGACTCCTACTACGAGATCGACCTGCCGACAGTATTGGAGAAGGGTGATATTGAGGATTTCAAGTACTTCTACCTCTTTTTCCGGCACAGCGCGTTCCTTGAGGACGCCGGCGGCGACTGCTTCCTCGACGACGTGTACGGCGAGTCGAACGTTTTCGCCCAGGAGTTGGGCGAAGACCTACAAGACAATATCTACGAGGCTATCAAGATTCTCTCGGAAGGGTATCTTCAGTATCCAGATAACGACCTCAACGAGGATGATCTCGGCATCATCCACGACTCCTCGCTCATCTATCTCTACCGGCTCATCTTCATTCTCTATGCCGAAGCCGAAGGCCGTGACCTGTTGGACACGGATAACGAGATTTACGAGGAATCCTACAGCCTAAACGCGCTCAAGCAAGAGATTGCTGAGGAACTCGATAGCGGCGACCCGAAGTACCGTGACTGGCAGGATAACCTAAGCTCCCGGCTTGACGAGTTGTTCGAGCTGATCGACCAAGGAAGCAAGTCGCGAGGGATTCCCAAGGAGGACCTCCACATTCCAGCGTACAACGGCGGACTGTTCCGGACGGATCCTGACGAGGATGACGGCGCTGAGGCGCGGTTCCTCGCAGAGCAAACAGTTGGTGACGCCTATCTAGCCCGCGTCGTCGAACTCCTTACGCGGAGCCAGCAGTCGAACAGTGGTGGGAAAATCTTCGTCGACTACTCCTCACTCGATGTGCGTCACCTTGGGAGTATTTATGAGGGACTCTTAGAGTACCAGCTACACGTCGCTGACAGACCGCTTACGGTCGACGACGGCGAGTACGTCAAGGCCGAAGAAAGCGATAATATCGTTGTTGAAGCGGGTGAGGTGTATCTCACAACGGGTAGTGGCGAACGCAAGGCGACGGGGTCGTACTACACTCCCGAGTACGTCGTTGAGTATATTGTCGACGAGACGCTTGGCCCACTGGTCAACGATATTCGGGAAGAGTTGGTTGGACAGACGACCTACCGGAAGGGCGACGAGGAGGCGGGGACGTTCGCAGACGAGTTTGCGGAGCGTGTATTCGATCTGAAAATTCTCGACCCAGCGATGGGGAGCGGGCACTTCCTCACCAGTGCGGTTGACTACCTCGCTCGTGAGATCATCGACGCACAAGAACGACAGGCGGCCCAACAAGGGGTCGAGACCGTCGAAGAGGACCACGACATCAACTGGGCACGCCGGAAAGTCGCTCAACGCTGTATCTACGGGGTCGACCTCAACCCGCTTGCGACCGAACTCGCGAAGGTGTCGTTATGGCTACGAACGCTCGCAGCTGAACAGCCGCTTGCTTTCCTCGACCACCACCTAAAAACTGGAAATTCTTTGGTGGGTAGTGATATTGAGGATGTCCTCACCAATGGAGATAGCGGAACAAATGATGGACAGCTAACTCTTCAGGAGTCGTTTGCTCACACCCGTCAACAGGCGATCGAACACGTCATGGATCGGTTCCAGGATCTGCTATCCATTGACAACGAAACGCTTGAAGACGCTAAGGAGATGGAAGACGTTTATGACAAAGTCCGAGAGGATTCACTCTATCAAAATCTCCTCGCGATGGTAAACGTTCATACTGCGGAGCAGTTCGGATTGGATGTTCCTATAGTAGCCATTAGAACTATCGGCACGGAGTGCTGTACAGTATCTAATGGACCATCTCGACGAAATCTCCGTCGAAGAACTCCAAGACGCG
>NZ_FNWU01000039.1 GCF_900108505.1 Halopenitus malekzadehii
TCGGCGACGAATCCTCCGCAAACCGGGACGAGAAGCACTGAAACAGATTATCCGAGAAGTTCTCTGACTCACCAACAATGTACTTCACAAGAGCGTTCGTATCTCGAGACGGATGTTCTCTGCACCGTTCACGTCAGTGTTGAACGCCTCATCACACGATCGAGACGATCAAGCGCTGTATGCGTACCAGAGTAGTATCAGCCCGAAAAGTCCGAACATCGCCCCTGCGTACAACGCGACAACCTGTCCATCCCCCGGTGGAACAATCAGCCAAAGAAGTGGACCCACAGCGATCAGACCGAGTCCGAACAGTCCGAAGATGAGTCGTTCCGTTCGATCAATCGTCGAGTGTTCCCGTTTCGAAGCGTCTGGAGCCGTCTCAATCAGATTCGAAACGACATCCAAACAGCTGGATGGGAGGACGATAATACGGGGTGCAGTCGGAACACCTCGCGTATATGAGAGCCAACAGAGTACAAACGTGTCTATGGAAACTGCCCGAAATGCGCTGACTGCTTCAAGCGGAACCTCAGTATCGTCAATGACGAGCGTTCCCTCCGCCCAGTCAGCATACCCACTCGTCGGAAACGCTGCGGTGAGGACGACCGGCACCCAACTGGCGATGAACACCGCGAACGGTGCCATAGGATGCAACTGCGTGCTTCCAAGAAGAACGAGTGCGCCAAAGACGCTCCCGATGGCGAGTCCTCGCCACGAATAGCGGTTCCACAAGGAGTCAGTGGCGTTCGTATTGAGTAGGGCCGGAAGATAGCGACGAGAAAGCAGCGCCAGTGCCGCGAAGGTAACGACCCCGACTGCTCGAGCGAGGTCACCATCCAGCAACGCCGAGCCGACTAACCAGAGTAACAGCCCACCAGCCAGTATAGCGATACCACCGAAGATACTGGGACTCACATACGCGAGAGTCTGTAAGAGAAGAGAATCAGTCACGTCAAATTCCCATTTGATCGTGACGTCATCCGCATCAGACGTCTCCTGTTCCATCATTTCACCGACGAGAACTCTGTCTGCAGAACTAAACATACTACCGATGAAAGACTTCGGATTAGTGACCAGCTGTTTCAGACGATATATACCTGAATCAGCGATTCCGTGCCGAACGACGTAATCGAAGGAGAGTATTCGTACGACTAAACCGGAAGGATAGAGAGCACGATCTCGTGTAGTGCAACGGTCCATACCATCGCGTGTGTGACCGCCGTGACTAGGAGATTCTCCGTGCGTTCGTACGCATATCCCCACGCTAATCCCGGGATTACCGTGTCAATTCCCCAGTAGAGACTGCCACTGAAGCTCACACCCTGGGTCATCAGTCCGACGAGGAAATGCATCATACCGAATAGCAGCCCACCGAGGATCACGACACCGAGCGTATCGAACGCAGCGCGAAGCCGACCCTGAACGAGTCCGCGGTAGACTAGCTCCTCAGCTGGTGCAGCAAACAGGTACATACTGATGAACGCGACTGGCCAAAGCAAGGGGCGTGTTTCTAACGCGAGTTCCTCCATTCCAGTTCCGGGTTGTGGATGCGGGAGTCCGACCGCAGCCAGTATCGGAGGAAGAACCATCCCCTGTGCTGCAAAGAGAAGCGGCAGCCCCACGATCCAGCCGATGTCTTCGACTGTGGGCCATCGGATCTTGACATACCTGTTCCAATCACCCTGCCAGAACAAGTACGCGCTAGCGAATCCAGCGAACCCGACCTGGATGTAGTTCCATTGTAGAACGCGAACGACTGTAGACTCGGTGAGATCAAACAGTGAGACGAGACCGCCCATCGAAATGACGCCGATCAATCCAGCGAGCAACGCACCAACAGTGATCCCGAGTCCAGCGAACGCCGCACGAACTTGTCGACCACGTTCGGTCCGCAAAACAGCCGTGATCTCGGACGGAACACTCACCCTGAATCACGCGCCGACACAACACTCAAGCAGGCTAGAAGTCGACACGAACGAGTTGATGCCAACGGCTCTCGGCGATCGTCTCTCACACTCGCTGACTCGGAGGGTGTCATAGTTGCCGGGTGGCGATCAGGAATACAGGCCCTCAGTGAGGCTGAGAGCTCCGTTGCCGATCTCGATAACAGCCGTGTGATCGGGGGATGAATCGATTCGGTAACGTCTGGATGCTTCCTGCGTATTGTCGAGAGTAACAACGATCTCATAATCGTCACTTGGGAGGAGGTCACATTCGCTGACGGTCTCTCCCGGCTGTAGGTAGTATCGATTTTGAAACACCGTCTCACCGGCCTGCGTGAGGATGACCAGTGTAAGGTCATATCCTCGCTGGTGATCGTAGTTCCGAATCAGGACGTCTTCAGTCCTCCCCGGATCAAAGACTTGCGTCGTATCTTGTAATTGACCGTGAGATCGTGGATGATTTAGATCTTGCTGGGAGGGCATACTAGATCCATTCGTTGGAGACGAGAAAAACATACTCTAGGCTTAAAAACCGATTTCAGCGATGTGCCGTGTGTGGCTGAACAAACGCTTCTTAGTCGATGAGTGACGATCTCAACGAGTCGACGAATACCTGTAAGCGACCGAGCGGGATTACGGAGCATCGAGGAGAAAGCCTCGCGCTTTACAGTAGTTGCCGAACCTGACTGAGGCTCTTGATGCTGGGCTGTGTTGGTCAACAAATGGTCCAGACAACTGAGGCGAAACAGGTCTGTCGTGCCGCGTCGACGCTGCTGTTTCCAGAGCTCGAATTCGGCGTCAAACCGTGTGGGAAGTACACGAGAGAGGATTTCTTGGAAATTCTCTCTCGGATTGCTTTCGATCAGGAGTTCGCAAATAC
>NZ_FNWU01000033.1 GCF_900108505.1 Halopenitus malekzadehii
CGAGGACGCCGTCGAGCACGGCTCGACGAGCCCCCGCTCCAACACTCGCGAGGACGCCGTCGAGCACGGCTCGACGAGCCCCCGCTCCAACACTCACGGGGACGCCGTCGAGCAGGGCACGGATGACGTCGTCGTCCGGGTCGGAACGCTCGAGAACGGGAATGGGATCTACGTCGAGGACGACGGCCCGGGGATCCCGGAGGAAAACCGCGATCGGATCTTTTCGGAGGGCTATACAACGAGCGAGAACGGGTCGGGATTCGGATTGGCGATCGTTCAACAGATCGTGGACGCCCACAACTGGCAGATCCGCGCGATCGAGAGCGTCGACGGCGGGGCGCGGTTCGAGATCTCGGGCATTGAGACGGCTTCGTAGTTTTCAGACTCATCCGGCTCGTCAGTCAGATCGCGGTAACGGGCCGCACGGTGTGGTCTTCGAGTTGGATCTGTCGGTCGCAAACGCGACTCAGTGACGCCGTGGCCGGGGAGTCAGTTTCGGAGTCCGACCGTTCCCAGCCGGAGTTTAAATACGTCGAGGACGTAGCCGAACTCGAAACAGTGCAGGGAGCACACCACGCCGCGTCCGCCGTCCGCGATCACGACCGATGAGCGGCGAGCAGCCGACGACCGACGGCCCAAGCCGGCGGGCCGTCGTCGCCAAACGCGTCGAGTCGGGTGACGGGGACCTCGAGGAGATCGAACAGCTCGCCAACGCCGTCGACTACGAGGTCGTCGGCCGGCTCACGCAGACGCGCGAGGAGGACGCCGCCTATATGTTCGGCGAGGGGAAGGTCGAGGAGCTGGCCGCGCTCGTCGTCGAGACCGACGCCGACTGCGTGATCATCGACAACGACCTCGGTCCGTATCAGACGTTCAACATCGGCGGGAAGCTTCCCGAGGACGTCGCCGTCATCGATCGCTTCACGCTCATCCTCGAGATCTTCGGCGAGCGCGCACGGACCCGAAAGGCGCAGCTGCAGGTCGAACTGGCGGAGCTGCGCTATGAACTCCCGCGGGCCGAGGCCAAGGCCAGCCTCGCCAAGCGCGACGAGCGGCCCGGGTTTATGGGACTCGGCGAGTACGACGAGAGCGTCGAGCGGGACATCAAACGCCGCATCTCGGACATCCGCGACGAGCTGGCGTCGATCGCCGAGAAGGAACAGACGCGCCGGGAAAAGCGTCGAGAATCCGGCTTCGACCTCGTCGCGCTGGCGGGATACACCAACGCCGGGAAGTCGACGCTGCTCCGGCAGCTCGCCGCCGACCTCGACGTCGCGGAGAACGCCGACCGCCACCCCGACCTGGAGACGACGGCAGAGTCGGAGGATATGCTCTTCACCACGCTCGGGACGACGACCCGACGGGCGAAGCTGGACACGCGGGAGGTCCTCCTCACCGACACCGTCGGGTTCGTCTCGGATCTCCCCCACTGGCTGGTGGAGTCGTTCGAGTCGACGCTGGATTCGGTCTATCGGGCCGACCTCGTCCTGCTCGTCGTCGACGCCAGCGAGCCGGTCCGGGAGATGCGCGAGAAGCTGGTGACCTGCCACGACACGCTCCACGAACGCAACGAGGCGCCGATCGTGACGGTCTTCAACAAGGCCGACCGCCTCGATGCGGAGGCGATCGCCGAGAAACGCGCCGCCCTGTCGGGGCTCGCGCCGAACCCCGTCGTCGTCTCCGCCCGCGAGGGCGAGGGAGTCGCGACCCTCCGCGACCGCGTCGAGGACGAGCTCCCCGACTGGCAACACGAGCGGCTATTGCTCCCGATGACCGACGACACGATGAGCGTCGTCTCCTGGATCCACGACCACGGTCACGTCGAGGAGGAGTCCTACGGCGACGACCACGTCACCGTCGCGTTCGAGGCCAAATCCGCGATCGTGTCACAGGCTCGCGCGAAGGCAGCCGACCTCTCGCCGATCGACGCGTGAACTGCTCCGACCGAACCGTGAACTACCCCGACCGAACCGACTCCAGCGACGCATCGACCGCAGCCAGAAACGCCTCTGGATCGACCGGATGGACGGTGACCGGTTTCGGGCGACCGTGGGTATGGATCCGAACGCGGCCGCGCCGCCGCCACGTGACGATCAGACTGCCCAGACCGACGACGACGAAGGCGGCAGCACCGATCCGACTTCGGGAGATCGACGCCAGCCCGAACGCGACGATCCCGACCCCCAAAAGCAGCGTGAACCAGTCGGTCGATCGGTAGGTCACCTCCTCGATCGCCTGCAGGGGGATCGCGTGTCCATCGACAGTCCTGTGATCGTCGCTTGCACCGTCGTCACCGGCCCCATCGGCGTCGCCGATCACGATCCGCCGGTCAGTCACGCAGAGTGAACCGCCGAACCGATCGTCGCCACGGTAGCGAACCCGATCGTCGCCCGCGAGCGTCGCGGCCGAACGCACGTCACCCACGGGCGCGTCACCATCCACGTCGTCTCCGGTCGCGTTCGCGGCGCCCATCGGGGCCTACTCCGTGTAGCGCTCGAGGACGGTCTGGAACTCGTGTTCTTCCTCGGAGATAGCCTCCCACTGGTCGAGCCCACGTTCCTCGCGGGTGCCCGGAATCGTGTTGTCGAGCAGGAGGGCGACGATGCCGCCGACGGCCATCCCCGTTTGCCCGATGACGAAGACGGTGTCGGCGACGATCTGCGTGCCGAGGATCGGGCCGAGAACGGCGACCTGGCTCATTCCGTCACGGAAGGCTGCGACGCCCTCGAGGCCGCCGAAGTACGCCGGGATCGCGAGCCCGGCGAACAGCGCGAGGCCGATCGTGAAGACGTTTCGCTGGGCGTCGAGGTCAACGTACTTGAGGTTCGAAAGGCCGACCGCGGCGATCTGTCCGAACATCGCGATGAACAGGCCCCCGATGATCGGGTCGGGGATGGTGACGATGAGTTGGCTGAACGGGCCGAAGAAGCCGACGACGAGCATCACGACCGCGCCGACCTGGACGACCTGTCGGGAGGCGACGCCGGTGATGCCGATCGCGCCGATGTTCTCGGAGTAGGACGTCGATCCGTTGCCGGTGCCCATCAGGCCGGCGAAGACGTTGCCGATGCCTTCCATCCCGATTCCGTGGTCGATCCGCTTCCGGGATGGGGCGCCGACACCCGCAAGCCGTGCCACGGCAAAGTAGTCGCCGTAGCTTTCGATCATCGAGGCGACCACGCCCGCGAACATCCCCACGATGTAGGCCGGCGTGAACGCCGGAACGCCCCACTGGAGCGGGGTGATCGAAAGCACGATCGGGGCATCGAGCGCCGCCGAGGGAGCGACGTACCCGACCTGGTCGGGAGCATAGATACCCGCCACCGACAGCCCCACGGCGACCAGATATGCGGTCACGATCCCGAGGAGGACCGGAAACAGCCGTGCATAACGACTGTAGGCGTCGAGATACTGTGAGAACCCGACGATACAGACGAGCGTGAGCCCGAGCAGCCACCAGTTCTGTTGGGGCATCACGATCTGTGGCGTGCTGAACAGCGACAGGCCGATGAGCGCGATCACCGGCGCGACGACGACCGGCGAGAGATACCGCTTGAGGCGGCCCATCAGTCCCGAGTAGCCGATCAGAACCTGTATCGCGGCGGCGGCGATGATCGCTCCTTGCAGCTCCCGCATCGCCAGATCGAAGGGGCCGCCGACGGCACCCACGATCGTGAGGGCGGGCGCCAGCAGCGCGAAGGACGCCCCCTGCACGAGCGGGTAGCGGTTCCCGATCGTCGTCTGGAGGAGGGTCGCGACGCCCGAGACGACGAAGAACGTCCCGATGAGCGTCATCGCCTGTGTCTCGCTCGGCCCCATCGCGTTGATGAGCACGAGCGGGACCGCGATGTTCGCGCCGACCATCGTCAGGTAATGCTGGATCCCGAGGAAGAACGACTCCCCTGCGGGCGGTTTGTCCTCGATCCCGTACTCCACGAAGGAGGCGGCCTCGCGCTCGCTCGCCCGACCCCCTTCAGGGGTGGCGCTGGTCCCGCCGTCCGTCGCGGCGCCGTCGTCGACCGTCGTCACGTCGTCGGTTGGGTCACTCATGTTGGTGATTTCCTGGATATGGTGGTCGTGGTCTCCTGGCGTCGTCTCGCCCGTGATCCCCCGGCAACCTGCACGTTGGTGTCTCAACGACCACCATAAAGACGACGACTCGTGACATCAACGACCAGTGGCATCTGGAACCACACGACTTCGATACCGTAACTCACACCGGTTGGACGAGCCGTGCTGGGAACTCGCCGGGATCCGGTCGCTTATCGGCCTCGCGGGCCAAGGACGGATATGGTCGCGATGGAATCCGACTCCGAGCTGGATCGTGGCGACGCCGCGCCCGCCTTCGATCTTCCGGGCGCCGACGGGGATCGATATCGGTTGGAGGACTTCGACGTCGACGCGCTGTTGATCGTGTTCACGTGTAACCACTGCCCGTACGCACAGGCGAAGATCGATCCGCTGAACGCGATCGCCGACGATTACGACGACGTCGCCGTCGTGGGGATCAATCCGAACGACGACGCGGAGTACCCCGATGACTCCCTCGAGCAAATGCGGGAGCTCGTCGCCGATGGGACGATCGCCTACGACGCGTACCTCCGGGACGCGGACGGGTCGGTTGCGGCCGCCTACGGCGCGGTCTGTACCCCCGACCCCTTCCTCTTCCGACGCGACGAGGCGGGCGACGCCTGGCAGCTGGCCTACCACGGCCGACTCGACGACGCGCTCAACCCTGACGACGAACCCACCGAGTCGTACGCTCGGCAGGCGATCGACGAGATCCTCGCGGGTGAGGACGTCTCGATCCCCGATCGTCCCTCGCGCGGCTGTTCGATCAAGTGGCCCGAGGAGTAGCGCGGTTCAGTCAGGGCTCGAGGCGTAGTGCCGTTCAGCCGATGACGCGGGACGGCCAGTGAACTACCCCTGCCTAGTCGCTGCCTTCGTCGGCTCCTTGAGGCAGGGGCTTCCTGTTTCGATGACGCGCTTTGCAGACACCGAATGAGTGTCCGTAGGGAGCGCAGTCTCCACAGGCGTGTCTTCGAGCCATTCCAGCCCTAATTCAGAAAAACCGCGTTGAAGCACATTCATTGCTGCGTTCGCGTCACGGTCACACTCGAATCCACAACTTGGACAGGAGTGTTCTCGAACCCAAATGGGCTTGGCTGTCTCCACACCGCACGACGCACACTCTCTGGTCGTTCCTGCCGCTTCAACCTGCACAACGTGACAGCCGTACAACTCGGCCTTGTACTCTAAG
>NZ_FNWU01000029.1 GCF_900108505.1 Halopenitus malekzadehii
CTTTCCAGTCGGGCAGTCTGTAGTGGTGTTTGTACGCAGAGCCGATGTCGTCAGCATCGACGTTTTCGTACTCGTACAGGGTGTAGTTGTACGCTTGGCGATGAATGTCGATGTGATGTTCCAGTTCAGCCGCTCCCTTTTGTGTCGGGTATGCAGGGTAGCGGTGACTGTACTCCATCGCAGTCTTTCGGTTAGGGATGTTTCGGCTTAATGGTTTGTACTGTCGTGCGGCGATTCATCCCCTCCCTACTCGCTCACTGCGTTCGCTCGTTGAGGAAGGGGCATTCTCGCCTCAATTCTGGCGATTCATCCCCTCCCTACTCGCTCACTGCGTTCGCTCGTTGAGGAAGGGGCATTCTCGCCTCAATTCTGGTAAAAGCCTCGGGCCACCGCGCCCGTGGCCGTTCACGGCGATCGGTCGGGGACGTCTCCCCCGTGGACAGGGAAGCGCCGACAGGTTCATAGTCTTCTGTCGTCTCGATCAGGACGTAATGATGCAGACGACCCACGTGCTCGTCGGGATGGCGATCGCCGCACCGATCGCCGTGCAGTTCCCCGAGATCGCGGGGATCGTGCTGCTTGCGGGCCTCGTCGGCGGTGCGTTCCCCGACCTCGACCTTTATAAAGGACACCGACGGACGCTCCACTTTCCGGTGCTGTACGCCGCCGTCGCGCTCGCGATCGGCGTGGCCGCGACGGTCTCCCTCGGCGGGGTGGGTCCGGCTCCGACCGCGCGTGTGGGATTCGTCTCGCTTCCCGACGTGGTCGTGACGTCGACGCCAGCGCTCATCGCGCTCGCGGTCGGCTTCGCTGCCGCGGCAGCCCACTGCCTGATGGACGTCCTCGGCGGCGGCCTCGAGCTTCGGCCCTGGGAGGGTCGCGATGACCGGGCCGTCTACGACCACGTTCGTGGTCGGTGGATCGCCCCCAAGCGGTGGATCCGCTATGACGGATCACCCGAGGATCTCGCGATCGCGGCCGCCGCGGGGGTTCCGGTGCTGCTCGTCGCCGACGGCGTGTTCGAGATGCTGACGGTGGGTCTGCTCGGCGTCTCCGCGGTGTACGTGGCGGTTCGCCGGCGACTTCCCGCGATCGCGGCCGCACTCGCGGCTCACGTGCCCGCGTCGCTGCGAGGCGTCGTTCCGGAACGGTATTTCGAGTAGGGACGGAGAGTTTCGTCCGTCGATCAGGGGTGGGGATGGTAGTTCACGGGTGGGCGTAGTAGACGACCAGGTCCTCCTCGCCGATCGGGCCGTAGCCCGACGACGCGGGGTCGGGGTCGAACGCGTCGATTCGGACGAATCCGACACGTTCGAACTGGATCACGTCATCGATTTCCAGTTCCGCGACCCCCGGTTCGGCGTAGCCGACCACGTCGCCGTCGACCGTCCGCAGCATCGTCTCAAGGGATTCCTCGGCCGGGACCCAGTGCACGACCGGGACGTTCTCCTCGCGAACGGCCGTGATGTCGTCGTCGACGTACGCGAGGGTCTCGCCGTCCGCATCGTACCGGACACAGCCGTAGCCCTTTAGCCAGACACGGTCGCCGTCCGCGGGGAGATCGGACTCCTCGAGGAGGACGTCCGCTGCGGGGACGGTGCGCGTGCCGCGGTCCTCGTGGTCGGGATGGAGCGGCGGGTGGCCCGCGTCAGGGCCATTAGCCACCGTAAGCTCGACTGCGGGGTCGTCAGCGCGGTCGCGCACGAGGAAGTACCGGTTCGCCTCGCCGTCGATCAGCTCGCGGTTGTTCGCGTACACCGACGACATCGCCAGGTCGACGTCGGAGGTCGACATCCCGAGGTCGATCATCGCGTCGACGATCGCCTGCCCGCGGATCCCGCGGCGACGGAGCGACCGGATCGTCGGCGCACGGGGGTCGTCCCACCCGGTCAGCTCGCCGGACTCGATCAGCTCCTTGATCGTCGACGTCGAGATCTGAACATCGTACTCGTCGAGCTGGACGTGTCCCCAGTGGAGCACCTCGGGGTACTCCCAGTCGAAGTAGTCGTAGACGAACCGCTGGCGCTTCGCGGAGTCCTGCAGGTCGATCCCCCGGATGATGTGGGTGACGCCGGTCAGGTGGTCGTCGACGCCGGACTGGAAATCCAGCATCGGCCAGCAGCGGTACTCGGCGGCCTCTTCGCGGGGATGCGGCGTGTCGATCTGCCGGAAGGCCACCCAGTCGCGCAGCGCCGGGTTCTTGTGGTCGATGTCGGTCTTGACGCGCAGGACCATCTCCCCGGGATCATACTCGCCGGCGACCATCGCGTCGAACTCCTCGTGGACGGTTTCGACGTCCTTCCCGCGATGCGGGCAGGCCTCGGCGTTCGCCTTCAAGTCACTGAACTCGGCGGCCGGACACGAACAGGTGTAGGCGCCGCCCAGGTCGATCAGCTCGCGGGCGTGTTCGTAGTAGGTCTCCACCCGGTCGGAGGCCTTCAGGACGACGTCGGGTTCGAACCCGAGATACTCGATGTCCTCGAGGATCGCGTCGTAGGCGTCCAGATCGGGGCGCTTCGTCTCGGGATCGGTGTCGTCGAACCGGCAGATGAATCGACCGTCGTACCGCTCGGCGTAGGTTCCGATCACCGAAGGCATCCGGGCGTGACCCATATGCCATGGTCCGTTGGGGTTCGGGGCCGCCCGCATTACGACCTCGCCCTCCTCGGCGTTCGGAAGGTCCGGGAGCGCGTGGTCGTCGTCCTCGTCGTCGGCCTCGAGTTCGTCGAGGAGCTCGGGCGCGAGCGCCTCGAGCCGGTCGCGGCGCTCGGCGGCGTCCATCTCGGCCACCCGGTTCACGATCGGTGCGATGACGCCGGGGATCGCGTCGCCGTGGGGCCGGAAGTCGGGGTTCGATCCCATGAGCGGCCCCATGATGGCACCGACGTCGGGATCGCTGTCGTGTTTGAGCGCGTTGAACAGCGCGGCCTCCTCGGCGGCCGCCTCGACGCGCTCGCGGAGTTGGTCGTCCATACGGTACCGGTCGGCGGCCCGCTAAAAAAGCGACCCGGAACGGCGGCCGTCTCGACTGCTTCGATCGTTTCGGTCACTCCGAGCGGGGCGACGCCGTCGGTTCCGACATCGACCCACGACGTTCAAGCCCGTCCGCCCGTAACGGGACGTATGTCACCGGGACGGGAGGGACGCGACTGATGGTCGATCCGACGTCCGAGTCGGAACGCGACGCCGGCACCGGCTGGCTCAAGGCTCTGTTCGTACTCGTCGTCACCGCCTCCGCCGGCGGCGTGGCGATCGCGGGCGGTGCGACGACGACACAACTGCTCGCGGCGCTCGGGGGCGGCTTCCTCGTCTCGCTCGTGCTGTTGTGGTACGTGGTCAGAACGATCAGCGGCTTCACCCCATCTCGGCGCCGCGGTCGGGGCGGACGTCGTCGGTAGCTGGCGGAAGCGTCGGGACCAGGTACTGGGTCGCACCGTCGCGGATCGACCCGCGATCGTCAGGGGTTCACTCGCCGGATCCACGCCGCGGGGTCGTCGATCTCGGCGTCCGTCGGGAGCGCGGTCGGCTCGTCCCAGACGGCGGCGGCGGCCGCGACTCCGCGCTCGTCGGCGACGTGATCGAAGAACGCCACGCCACGTTCGTACTGTCGCCGTTTCAGCCCGAGTCCGAGAAGCTGCCGGAGAATCCGAGAGATCGGTCCGCCGCCCGACCGGCGGGCATCGAGCTTCCGGCGGAGGTCGTCCGTGGCGTCGTCGAAGGCCCGATCCATCAGCAGCTCGGCGTAGCCTTCCACGGCCGTCATCGCGGCGTCGAGCTCGCGGAACGCGTCCCGGTCCAGCTCGCCGGCGGCGATCGCGGCCACCCCGTCCTCCATCCGCGATTCGAGGTAGTCCGGCAGCCACGGCGCCGCGCCGAACTCGGCGGCGTGGGCGACCTCGTGGAACGCGATCCAGCGGCGAAACCGCGGGTAGGAGACGTCGAGTTCGTCGGCCACGCGCACCACGTTCGGATGGACGAAGTAGAGCCCGTGGTCGCCGTCCGGCTCGTCGGCCAGCAACAGCGGATCGTACTGGCCGAGCACGTTGCGGGCGAGAAACGCCAACAGCACCGACATCGTCCCGGTGTTCGCGATCCGAGACAGCTCCGGGAACGCCGGGGCGGCGTGTGACTCCACGGGCGCCATTACGGTCCGAAACGTCTCGACGTTGGCGTCGATCCAGTGGTGGCGGTTCTGTACCTCGACCGTCGGCGGCACGGCAAAGGAGATCCCGCCGACCGACCCGAGCCGGTCGCGAGCGTCCCGGACGTCGCTCGCGTAGCCCGCGCGGTCGGCCGGCGAGAGGTCGAGGGATCCTGGGTCGGTTCCCTCCTTGGCGGCCCTGCCGACCCGGTCCCAATCCACGACGCCGGTCCCGGAAGCCTCGGCGACCGTGCGGACGCTCCGAAGGAGGTTCATACCCGGGTTCGGGTCCGGGCGCCCAAAGCGCTTGTGTCGCCCCTGGCTGCCGAACCGTTTGCGTCGCCCCTGGCTGCCGAACCGTTTGCGTCGCCCCTGACTGCCGACCCGGTCCCGCGGTGGGTCGGTCGAGTCGTCGGTTTGATACGGCTCCCCGTCCAGCGACCGGTATGGACGAGCGCCGCCGCGATTTCCTCGAGACGCTGTTGAACACGCCGAGCCCGTCGGGCTTTGAGACCGATGGACAGCGTGTCTGGGTCGACTACGTCGAGACGTTCGCCGATGAGGTCCGAACCGACGCCTACGGGAACGCGGTTGCGGTCCACGAGGGGTCCGGTGAGGGCCCCGAGATCGCGGTGGCGGGCCACGCCGACGAGATCGGATTCATCGTCCGGGATATCCTGGATGACGGGTTCCTTCGGATCGCCTCCGTCGGCGGCGCCGACCGCACCGTCTCGAAGGGGCAACACGTCACCATCCACGCCGACGAACCGGTCCAGGGCGTGATCGGGCAGACGGCGATCCACCTGCGGGAGACGTCGAACGACGAGTACGAGGACGTCTCCGCACAGTTCGTCGACGTCGGGGCGGCCGACGATGAGGCGGCTCGCGACCTGGTCGAGATCGGCGATCCGGTCACCGTCTCGACCACGATCCGGGAGCTCGCCGGGGACCGGCTGGCCGCACGCGGGATGGACAATCGGGTCGGAACGTGGTGTGCGGCGGAGGCGCTGCGGCGGGCCGTCGCAGCTGACGTCGACACGACGGTGTATGCGGTCTCCACCGTGCAGGAGGAGGTCGGTCTCCAAGGGGCGAAGATGGTCGGCTACGACCTCGACCCGGACGCGTTCCTCGCGGTCGACGTCACCCACGCCACCGACACGCCCGACGTCTCGGCCAAGCGGCGTGGTCCGGTCGAACTCGGCGAGGGACCAGTGGTTACTCGCGGTAGCGCGAACCATCCAGTTCTCGTCGAACTCGCCCGATCGGCCGCGACCGACGAGGCGGACGTCGACGTCCAGCTCCAGGCTGCCGGGACCCGAACCGGAACCGACGCCGACGCCTTCTACACCTCCCGATCGGGCATCCCCTCGGTGACGGTGTCGATCCCGAACCGGTATATGCACACCCCCGTCGAGGTGGTCGACACGACCGACCTCGACGACGTCGCTGCTCTGCTCGCGGCGGTCGCCGATCGCGCGAGCGCGTATGACGACTTCCACGTGTCCCTGTGACGAGTGCGTGCCCTCGTATTAATTCACCAACATCGATCGTCATATATCCACGATCGAGGATCGTCTTCCTCGGTTGGTGGGGCCATCACGCCACAAACACGAGTCTTTTTACGAATCGATCCCGCACCGATCGGTATGGAACCCGGAGGGGACGGGATCGCCGCGGGCCCGCGCGAGAAGTGCGGGGTCGTCGGCGTCGCGCTCGAGGACCGACCGGCTGCACGACCGCTGTATTATGCGCTGTACGCGCTCCAACACCGCGGGCAGGAGTCTGCGGGGATCGTCACCCACGACGGCTTTCAACAGCACAGCCACGTCGAACGGGGGCTCGTGGGGGACGCCTTCGACCTCGACGACCTCGAGTCGCTCACCGGAACCACGGGGATCGGTCACGTGCGGTATCCGACCGCGGGCAGCCTCGATAAGAGCTGTGCCCAGCCCTTCTCGGTCTCGTTCAAGTCCGGATCGCTGGGCCTCTCACACAACGGCAACCTCGTCAACGCCGCCGAGATCCGCGACGACCTGGCCCACCAGGGACACGCGTTCACCTCCGACGGCGACACCGAGGTGATCGCCCACGACCTCGCGCGGAACCTCCTTGACGCCGACCTCGTCCGTGCGGTCAAACGGACGATGGAGCGGATCCACGGCTCCTACTCGCTGACGATCATGCACGACGACACCGTGCTCGGCGTTCGGGACCCGAAGGGGAACCGGCCGCTGTGTATCGGGAAGCTGGATGACGGCTACGTGCTCGCCTCCGAGTCGGCGGCGATCGACACCCTCGACGGCGAGCTGGTCCGCGACGTCCGTCCCGGCGAGTTGGTCGTCCTCGAGTCGGACGGGACCGGCTATGACACCTACCAGCTCGTCGAGGAGGACCACACCGGCCACTGTTTCTTCGAACACGTCTACTTCGCGCGCCCCGACTCGGTCATCGACGACGAACTCGTCTACGAGGTCCGTCGAACCCTCGGGCGAAAGCTCTGGGAGGAGGCCGGCGTGGAGACGGACGTCGTGATGCCCGTTCCCGACTCGGGCCGGGCGTTCGCCTCGGGGTACGCCGACGCCGCCGCCGAAACGACCGCCGACGGCGACCCGCGGCCGGAGGACGACGACGGAGTCGCCTTCGCGGAGGGACTGATGAAGAACCGCTACGTCGGCCGAACGTTCATTATGCCGACGCAGGACGAACGCGAGCGGGCGGTCCGTCTGAAGCTGAACCCGATCCGGTCGACCGTCGAGGGCAAGACCGTCACGATCATCGACGACTCCATCGTCCGGGGAACCACCTCGACCCAGCTCGTGGATCTGATGAAGGACGCCGGCGCCGAGGAGGTCCATATGCGGATCGGTGCGCCGCCGATCATCGCACCCTGTTATCTGGGCATCGATATGGCAACCCGCGATGAGCTCATCGCGGCCGATCGATCCACGGAGGAGATCCGCAAGGCGATCGACGCCGACTCCCTGTCGTACCTCTCCATCGACGCGATCGCAGAGACGCTCGGAGCGGGACACGAGGACCTCTGTCTGGGCTGTGTCACCGGCGAGTATCCCTTCGACGTCGAAGACGAGGCGACCGACCGCGACGTCGAACGACCGGCGATCGGCGAAACGCCGCCGGCCGACGACTGACGCCGGGCTTACGAACGCCGGACTTGTGGAGTTCCCAGCCGAATATGTTCGCCACCCCGTCTCAGACGTCGGGAACGACCGACGGGGTATTCCCTCTCAAACACGGATCTGAAGATATGTCACTAAGCGATTCACCACGGGAACCGATATCGGACGGCGGCGAGACGGCCATCGACCGGCGGGGGTTCTTCCGGCTCGGCGCGGGCGCCGCGGCGGCCACAGCGGGGCTCGCCGTCGGGACCGGGACGGCGGCGGCGAACTACGACGGCTGGCTCGAGGGCGTGAGCAACTACGAGGGAACCGCCGATCTGACGGGCCAGGACGAGGTGACGGTCTCGGTCGGCGCCGGCAACGGGCTGCTGTTCGACCCACCGGCGATCCTCGTCGATCCCGGCACCACGGTCGTCTGGGAGTGGACCGGCCAGGGCGGCCAGCACAACGTGTCGGAGGCCGACGGCGCGTTCGAGTCCGAGCTCATCCAGGAGGGCGGTCACACCTTCGAGCACACCTTCGAGAGTGAGGGCACGTTTCGGTATCAGTGTGACCCCCACGAGGCCGTCGGGATGAAGGGCGTCGTCGCCGTCGGCAGCACCGACGACGACCTCATCGATCCGTCCGGTGGCGACGGCGAGGGCGGCGATGGAAGCGGGGACGGCAGCGGCGACGGCGAAAGCGACGATGGCGGAAGCGGTGGGGGATCCGGTTCCGGTGACGGCGGAACCGGTGATGGATCCTCGGCGGACACGCCGGCGCCGGCGTCCGGAGGAGTCACCCTCTCCGGCGGCGACCTGCTCGCGATCGCCACCAGCTTCGGGTTCGTGGCGGTCCTGTTCGCGCTCGCGTTCGGCGACATCGACGCCGAGGAGTAGCACGGAACGACGACGCCGCATCCCGACGGTCCCGTCGGGGATCACCACCGACTCTCCCCGGTGGTTAGAACACGTGGTGCAACAGCAGGTAGACGCCGATGCCCATCGCGAACGAGACGATCCACAACGGGGCCGCGACCCGCCCGACGCGACGGTGTGCCGTTTCGGGGATCGCCGCGATCGGTCGCGTCAGCGCGGAGACCAACGCGTAACAGACGAGAGGGATACAGACGATCGCCAGCAGGATGTGGACCGCAAGGAACGGGAGATAGACGTATCGGTAGTACACCTCGGGGCCGGGAAACTCGGCGGTTCCGACGAGGATGAGCCGCCAGAGGTAACACACGAGAAACGTGGCGAACAGGGCGGTGGACAGCCCCATCAGGGTGCGGTGCCGACGGACGTCTCCGTTCCGTATCGCGCGCCAGCCGGCCGCGATCGTCACGATCGCCGCCACGGAGATGACGGCGTTGAGGTGGGTGAACGCCGACACGACTGCAGAACCGGGATCCGGCACGAACGACGCCGGGATCGCTCCGCTCACCGCGGCGAAGACGATCGTCAACGCGACAGCCGACAGCAGTCCCGCCACCGCCGGCACGTGGTCGCGAGCTCGAAGGGCCATACGCACGCCTACGGCGTCCCCGGTGAAAGGACCTCCCGTTCCGATCGGGGCTGCCTGTGGATCGTCGGGAGCGGTCGATCGGTTCCGGGAACGCCGATCCGAAACCGATCGCCTGCAGGGACGTCCGTGGCGTGGACCCGTCTCACGATGAACCGGAAAATCGACAGCCCTTTTACTATCCTTCCGATAGAAGGCAATGCGGAAAACACGCGAGCGCGTGGGTAGCCAAGCCAGGCCAACGGCGCAGCGTTGAGGGCGCTGTCCTGTAGAGGTCCGCCGGTTCAAATCCGGTCCCACGCATCGTACGGCGGCACACCCGCCACACCGATGCACGGTGTTGTCCCCTACGACAGCACCCACGCACAATCCTTCGACGGCAACACCCTGAGCGGTAGCGTCGTCGAGATCGTCGCGGCGACCGATTCCTCGTTTCTTTTAAACCCTTGCGACCGATACCCCGGGTATGGCCAAATACTCGACGGGGTCGTCACGCGGCGGCGGCGACGGCGACGCCTGCGAGCTCTGCGGACGAGAGACTGACGACCTCCGACAGGCGAAGGTCGCGGGTGCGACCCTGCTTGTCTGCTCGAACTGTCGACCCCACGACGATAGCGCCGATTCGGGATCGGGGAGCGGGTCGGGCGATGCCGGTCAGGATGGCGACTCTCCCAGCCGGTCACAGGAACTCGCACGCAAGCAAGCTGAGATGTACGACGCCGGCAAGGGCGATGCCAGCCACTGGGAACAACACGGCACTGATTACGAGGACGACCAACTCCCGTATCTCGTTTCCGGCTACGGCGCACGAGCCGAGCAGGCCCGCCAGGAGGCCGGATTGACGATCGAGGAGCTCTCCGAGGAGACCGGGCTTGCGGAGGACGACATCCTCGCCGTCGAGCAGGGGCGCGCCTCCCGCGCGAACGTGGGCGGATCGGTCATTCAGGCGCTCGAGAAGCGGCTGGACGTGACGCTCGTCGACGAGTAAGCCGACTCACCCCGACAGGGAGACGAGCGTGGCGCCGACCACGACCACGGCCGCCGCCAGGACGAGCCGGAACGTGACGCGTTCGACGCGCCGCGGCAGGAACGCCGCGGAGATGACGAGCACGACGAGCGGCGAGACCTGGAGGATCGGGATCACGATCACCACCGGCGCGGCCTCCAGCGCGGCGAAGTACGCGATCAGACCGGCCGAGCTCGAGAGCCCGGCCCAGACGTACCAGCGGCGGCCTTTGCCGTGTCGGGGGAGCGAGATCGCCCCGTCACGAACGCGTCGGACGCCGAGATAGCTGACGGCTGCCGCCGCGATCATCACCGAAAGGCCGACGGGGATCGGCGTGCCCGCGGTCAGTCCGACGCGGATCAACACCGGCTCGATCCCGATGAACGCCGCGGCTGCAAGCGGAAACAGTAGGGAAAGCCCGATCCCGCGAAGCGAGGTGTCGCCCCCGGCGTCCGCCGCGGTTAGCCAGGAGATGACCGCGATGCCAGAGACGATACACAAAATGCCGATGAGGTGTCTCGTGGTGATCGTCTCCCCGAGGAACCACACGGCCAGGCCGGTCGAGACCAGCGTCGACGCCGAGACGACGGGCGTCGTCCGGCTGGCGCCGATCGCCGTGATCGCCTCAAACATACAGAGACGCCCGAGCAGCAGCCCGGCGAGCCCGGCGGCCGCGAACGCGGCGGCGGCGACCGGCGTCAGACCGTAGTCGGGATAGTAGGCGACCGCCGAGAACGGGACGAGACAGACGACGTTCACCGCCAGCACGACCGCCAGCGTGTCGGCGACGGTCCCGGTCCGGGTCGCGACCCTGACGATCACGTTGTGAACGGCCCACAACACGGCCGCGAGCGCAGCAAAGAGCAGGCCCGCAAGCTGGAGGAGTTCCACGCGTGTTCGGCCCTGCGACGGGAGAAACAAAGAAACGATCGGTCGCGGAAGACGCGGCCGGTCACTCGAGGAGTGCCCCTATGCGGGGGTCGTCGTTACTCCAGGTCGAACCGGTCGAGCTGCATGACCGTGCTCCAGGCGGCGACGAAGTCCTCGACGAGCTTCTCCTCGCCGTCCGCGGCTCCGTAGACGTCCGCGACGGCACGGAGTCGGGAGTTCGAGCCGAAGATGAGGTCCAGGCGGGTGGCCTCCCACACAACGTCACCGGTCTCGCGGTCGCGGATTTCGAAGACGTACCCGTCCTCGTCGACGGGCACCCACTCGAAGTCCATATCGAGCAGGTTCACGAAGAAGTCGTTGGTCAACGCGCCCGGCCGATCGGTGAGGACGCCGCGGTCAGAACCGTCGTACGTCGCGCCCAGGGCGCGCATCCCGCCGACGAGCGCCGTTAGCTCGGGCACCGACAGGTTCAACAACTCCGCCTTGTCCACCATTCGTTCCTCGGGCGAGTCGTACAGGTCGTCGTAGTCGCCCTCGCCGAGGTAGTTCCGGACGGCGTCGACCTTCGGTTCGAGCACCTCGAAGGACTCGACGTCGGTCTGCTCCTGGGTGGCGTCCGTGCGGCCCGGTTCGAACGGGACCTCGACGTCGTAGCCGGCCTCGGCCGCCGCCTGCTCGATCGCCGCGTTGCCGCCGAGGACGATCAGGTCGGCAAGCGAGACGCGCACGTCGTCCGATCGCGACTCGTTGAACGCCGCCTGAACGTCCTCGAGGGTTTCGAGGACCGTTTCGAGCTCCGCGGGCTCGTTGACCTCCCAGCTCCGCTGGGGTTCGAGCCGGATCCGGGCGCCGTTCGCGCCACCGCGCTTGTCGCTATCGCGGTAGGTCGACGCCGCCGCCCACGCGGTCTTCGCGAGCTGCTGGGTGGAGAGCCCCGAGTCGAGGACGTCCTCCTTGAGCTCGGCGGCCTCCGCGTCGCCGATCAGGTCGTAGTCGGCGTCCGGAACGGGATCCTGCCAGATCATCGTCTCCTCGGGAACCTCCGGGCCGAGGAACCGTTCCGGCGGGCCCATATCGCGGTGGATGAGCTTGTACCACGCCTTCGCGAACGCCTTCTGGAACTCGTCGGGGTTCTCCTGGAACCGCTTCAGGATCTCCCGGTAGTCGTCGTCGTGTTTCAGTGCGACGTCGGTCGTCAGCATCATCGGCTGTTCCGTCTTCGACGAGTCCTGCGCGCCCGGGGCGTGCTCGATCTCGTCCGCCTCGACGGGGTGCCACTGCCAGGCGCCGCCGGGCCCCTTGACCGAGGTCCAGTCGTGTCCCAGCAGGTTGTCGATGTAGCCCATATCCCACTGGATCGGCGCGTCGGTCCACGGCCCCTCGATGCCGCTCGTGATCATCCCGCCGATGTCGTCGAAGTCGTGCTTCCAGCCGAGTCCCTGCTCCTCGATGGGTGCTGCCTCGGGCTCTGGACCCTGGTGCTCTTCGGGGCTGTCGGCTCCGTGAACCTTGCCGAAGGTGTGGCCGCCGGCGATGAGCGCGACCGTCTCCTCGTCGTTCATCGCCATCCGGTCGAACTCCTCACGAATGTTCTTCGCGGAGCCCTCGACGTCCGGCTCGCCGTTCGGGCCCTCAGGGTTCACGTAGATGAGCCCCATCACGGTGTTCGCAAGCGGATCCTTGAGGTTGCCGGCCTCACCCTCCTTGTAGCGCTCGGGGGAGGTGGTTTCCCATTCCGTCTCGGGACCCCACTCGACCGCCTCGTTCGATTTGAACTCGTCCACACGGCCGCCGGCGAAGCCGTAGGTCTCGAAGCCCATCGACTCGAGAGCAACGTTGCCGGCGAGGACGATCAGGTCGCCCCACGAGAGCTTGCGGCCGTACTTCTGTTTGACCGGCTGGAGCAGCCGCCGAGCCTTGTCGAGGTTGATGTTGTCCGGCCAGCTGCTCTCCGGCGGGAGTCGCTGCAGGCCGCCGGCCGCCCCGGCGCGACCGTCCAGGGTCCGGTACGTCCCGGCGCTGTGCCACGCCATCCGGATGAAAAGCGGCCCGTAGTGGCCGTAATCGGCCGGCCACCACTCCTTGGAGGTCGTCATTACGTCCTCGATGTCCGCCTTCACCGCATCGAGGTCGAGCGTCCGGAATTCCTCGGCGTACTCGAAGTCCTCATCATACGGACTGCCACCGTAGACGTTGTCGTCGAGAATATCCAGTCGTAGCAGGTTCGGCCACCAGTCCTCATTGGACCAGGTCATATACAAAAACTGATTGGGTGGTTAGCCCCTTAACTCTGTCCACCTCCCCGGCCCGGACGACGATCGACGGGCACCGTGTGGGTGCGATATCTCCCTATTGGGCGTCCATCGCGGCCGAATATGCCGACCACCTCGCCCGGGGCAGGCTTCAAGTCGCTGCTAGGTGATGGCCAAGCTATGGTATCCGAACGGTTCCTGTTCGTCTCGGCGGACGCGGCGCTCATCACCGATCTCGCCTGGCAGGTTCATCGCGAGGGTCACGACGTAAAGTACTACATCGAGTCCGAAAGCGATCGGGAGATCGGCGACGGCTTCGTGCCGAAAACCGACGACTGGCGCGACGAGGTCGAGTGGGCCGACGTCATCATCTTCGACGACATCTGGGTCGGGTCGGACGTCGGCACGGGCCAACTCGCCGCGGAGCTCCGCGAGGAGGGCCACGCCGTCGTCGGTGGGACCCCGAACACCGATCGGCTCGAGGAGGACCGGGGATACGCGATGGACGTCCTCGAAGAACACGGCGTAAACACCGTCGAGCACCACGTGTTTCACGACTTCGATGCCGGCATCCAACACGTCCAGGAACATCCTGCCCCGTACGTGATCAAGCCGCTCGGAGAGGTTCAAAACGTCAAGCGTCTCCTGTACGTCGGTAACGAGGACGACGGAAGCGACGTCGTCGACGTCCTGCGAGCCTACAAGAAGGCGTGGGGCCACCGGATGAAGGGCTTCCAGCTCCAGCGAAAGGTCGAGGGCGTCGAGATCGCCATCTGCGGGTTTTTCAACGGCGATCGGTTCATCGACCAGGTCAACTTCAACTTCGAGCACAAGAAGCTGTTCCCCGGCAACATCGGTCCCTCGACCGGCGAGATGGGGACGTCGATGTTCTGGGCCGGACAGAACAAACTGTTCAAAGAGACGTTCAGCAAACTCGAAGACTGGCTCGCCAACGAAGGGTACGTCGGGAGCATCGACATCAACTGCATCGTCAATGAGACCGGGATATATCCGCTGGAGTTCACTCCGCGGTTCGGCTACCCGACGATCGCCCTCCAGGAGGAATCCATCGAGTCCTCGACGGGCGAGTTCTTCCACGATCTCGCACACGGGACCGACCCCGAACTGGAGGTGCACAACGGCTACCAGATCGGCGTGCGGATCGTCCTCCCGCCGTTCCCGTTCGACGACGAGCAGACGTACGACGAGAACTCCCGAAACGCCGCCGTGGTCTTCGAGACGGAAAGCCGGGACGGGATCCATCTCGAGGACGCGAAGAAGGTCGATGGCCAATGGCGCGCGGCCGGCGATAACGGGATGCCGATCGTGGTGACGGGCACGGGTGACACGATGCAGGCCGCCCGTGAGCAGGCGTACGACCGCATCGACGACATCGTGATGCCGAACATGTACTACCGGGACGACATCGGCGAGCGCTGGACGAGCGGCGAGGGCGACCGGCTGCAAGCGTGGGGCTATCTCGGTCCCGGCGATCCGTAGCCGTCACATGTCCGGATGTGTCGATCACCGTCTGGATGCCGGTCCGTGGATGTCGAATGCCACTCCCTCCCGGCGGTTGATCGGGTTCATCCCCGTCTCCAGTACCCGTCCGTGACGTCGAACGGATCGCGTCCGAAATCGGCGACGGGTGTGACGATCGGGTGGTCGTGGATCGCGTTACGACGGCGGACGGACCGGGATCCGGACTGCAAGAACAATTAGAGATCGGATGGGAAATGAAACGGCGTGAGAACGATCCGAACGCCCGGTTGCGTTCCGGAACCGTTCTTACTCTGAGCCGAACATCTGGCGCATCATACGTCTAACGGGGCCCTATTTGGTACCCAACAAACTTCGATCAGAGTTCACTCTACTTTGGGCAGTTCCACAACGAAGACTGAGCCGTTAGGATCGTTATCCTTCACCCATACGTTGCCCCCGAATTGTTGGGTTAAGAGATGTACGAGATACAACCCAATCCCAGATCCGGGGCTGTCTAATCCTTTTTCCCCCTTCCCGAAGATCTGGTCTTTCTGGTTATCGGGGATACCAGGCCCATTATCGGCAATCCGAACACGAACTGTGTCTGAATCCTCTTCACAACTAATCGTGACTTCAGGAGTCTCTTTGTCGTTGTGTCGAACCGCATTTTCGAGGATATTCCGGAAGACCGAGGAGAGCATCTCGTTTGCCAGTACTGATACGTCGCAGAGTTCACCCGATACCTGAAAGTGAGCATCCGGGAACGAATCACGTACTGCGGCAAGTTCCGCACCCAGAAGCGGCTGTAGTTCGATTGGTTCCAATTCAGCATCCGCATCCTCTGAGAGTGACTCAACGAAGTCACGAGCAACCTCAGTGAACTGAATCACGTGCCGGGACTTCTGTAAGACTCGCTCTAAGGCTTCTTCTCCATCTTCATCGACATGGTCTTCCAGGATTTCGGCCCATCCCAGAATCACCGCCATATCGTTCCGGATGTCATGCCGAACCACGCGATTCAAGGCTTCAAGCTGTTCGGTTTTCTCTTCGAGCCATTTCCGATACGACTCACGTTCGGTCACATCGGTAACTGTCACCAACTGGCCCGTCGTCACCTCACCAGCTAAGAACGGCGTGCTTGACACATCATAATATCGTGTCTCGTCATTCTGCGTAATCGCCAGCACGTCTTGCTTCGTGAGATGATCCGCAAGTGCTGTATTCACAGCAGTTAGAGGTTTGCCAAACGATTCCTCAAGCCCCGGAAAGAGTCTCAGTACTTCACAAAGCCGGTTAGTTAGAACGTCTGCTTGCTGAGGATGTGCACTCCAACAAGCAAGCAGACGGTGAGATTCACGAGGACCAAC
>NZ_FNWU01000031.1 GCF_900108505.1 Halopenitus malekzadehii
GACTCCGGTCGCGCTCGCGGCCTTTCTTCCCGGCAGAGACGTAGAACTCGTCGATCTCGACCGGGCCAACGAGGTTGATGGCTGGCGCGTCGAGCGTTCTTCGCGTTCATCCTCGCGCTCCCAACTGGATGAAAAGCAGAAGGATCCTTCGATACCAATGACTATCAGTTATCAGAGTTCTTCATAGGGTTGGACGACGACGAACCCCTCGGTTCCGTCAAAGTTCATCTGGAAGCGTTCCCCTGACTCCTGACCGATCATATCCGAGAGGTTCTTGTTGACCTCGACGCTTGGGGAAGTCTTGTTCCACGCGACAGTGGCGCTGGGATCGGTCGTGACCGGCGGTTCGAAAACGAGCGGATCGCCGTGCGTCGTGAGTGCGATGAATCCCGGGCCCTGCAGATAGACGTTCGTGAAGCCACCTGCAAAGGCACCAGCGAGACCGTCGATCTTGTCGATCTCGTACGAAATCCGTGATTCGAAGGCAAGGATATCCTCACCGTTGACAGTGAGTGCATCGTCATCGTCGAGATGGATGATCTGGACTTTCTTTTCGTGATCCGCGAGATAGACGTGCCCGTCTCCTTCGATACGCATCACAGGTGTTCCTTCACCGGTTGTAGCTTCCTTGAGGAACCCCGAAATCCCGCCCTCCGGCGTCGCTTGCCCGGTGAACGAGATATCACCGGTATAGGCGACCATCGCCCCAGCTTTCGCCATCACAGATCCGTCGACGACGATATCGAGTGTATAGCTATTCTCACGTTGAAACGTCTCAGCGGTTTCCGTCGGCGCGTGTTGGGTTTTGAATTGGTCAATATCCATCGGTTTCACGGAGCCGATCAAGAGCGGCCCTATCGATGGTTCTTCGGAATGAATTATGAAACGTGTGATGACTACAAATCCCTTTCAAGCTATCCAACCAGGTAGCACACCAATGTTGCTATCGGCGACGTAGGTCGGGTGCTGTCATCGTCGACGACACAGGGTTTCTCGTTCTTTTTTTTATTCAGCCACGAGAATATTCCTGCGATGACGCCGCTTGAGATCACTCTCCGCGTGGCGGCAGGGGGGTTCCTCATCCTCATTAACGCGTACTTCGTCGCCATCGAGTTCGCCCTCACACGGGTTCGGCAGTACCCGAAATCGGAATTCGATACACCAGCGCTACCAGCAGGCGTGGGAAATGACGAACGATCTCGAACTGTACCTGACGACCTGTCAGATCTGAATCTCCGGAACGAGCACCGCATTAGGGATCATCGCAGAGCCCGGCTTAGCTGCGCTCTTCGAACCACTGTTCGAAAACACGGCTCTCGCTTCGGTCGGAGCCGGCTCGCTGCTCGGCTTTTTCCTCATCAATATAGTGCACCTCACCCACGGTGAACAGACGCCAACGTACCTCGGCGTCGAACGCTCAAAGCAGGTTGCCCGGTACGGCGCTGTCCCACTATACTGGTTCGTATGGCTAATTTCGCCGCTGATCCGTTTCGGAGACTGGGTCGCAAAGGCGACACTCAAACTCTTCGGCGTCGAGATGACAGGGGGCGTGGCTCGAAACTGAAGAAGAAGTTTTGGAGACACACGCGCAACTCCGTAATCGCCTCGGTTCGATGATGGAAGAAATCGAACTACCCGAGGAACGCCGGGAAGAGGTACTCAACACCTTAGACGCCGATGAACTCGAAGTCAGTGAAATTATGACGCCAGCAGACGAGATCGTCGCGTTGTCGACGACGAAGTCGGTCGACGAGAACATCGAGCAAATTCGGAACACGCCACACACCCGGTTTCCACTCGTCGGGGACGCCTTGACCGACTTCGTTGGAATCGTGTATTCACCATCAATCATCACCCACTTCGAGGACCTACACGATGGGACGAAAACACTGGCAGACATCGCAGCACCAGCGATGACAGTGGCGTCCGATACGAACGTGAGCGATGCGTTCGACCAGTTCCAGACGGAAGCACAAGAAGTAGCGCTTGTCGTTCAGGATGGTGAGATCGTCGGGTTGTTGACTGCAACCGACGCTTTGGAAGCCGTGATGGGGCAACTCGAAGGCCCGCTCGATACGGGAACGTTGTAACTCAAAGCACGAGGTATGAGTCGACCACCCTCTGCAGACGAGGACGATTCGGACAGCGAGGAAACAGAGACGAAACACTCGATCGAATCATTGACTTCCTTGCAACGTACCTGCCGTAAGAGCCACGTAGGGAACCACAGAGCGAAAGTTACTGTCTCGAAGCTGTTGGACGAGGAAGTGATCACTCGGTGTCGTCGTGGAATTCGACGACGAGCTGTTCGCTCGCAAGGGCGTACACCGTCATTTCTCGGCCCTTCTCGGAGTACCACGTCTCGATCGGCGTGATGAGTTCCACGTCGTGGAGCCGATCGAGGTGGTAGGAGACGTTCTGTATGGATTGGTCGAGTGACTGAGCGATCTCGGACGCCGTTTTCGGGTCCGATTTGAGCGTTCCCAAGATCGCTTGTGCCGTCTCGGATGAGAGGACCTGGAGCACCTCAGTTGGCTCGTTGCGGTCGACGACGATGTTCGTTTGTTCACGGGGAGCGTGGGTGACTGGGGGCTGGTGTGGGAAGGCGCTTGCCATAGGTTTGAAGAGGGCCCGGACGATTTATTCTGTTTGTTCGGTACACTCTGAACAAACGAATCAAACGATTTAATACTTACGGAATCCATAACCGAAGTATGACTCAACAGAGTACCCATCACGGAGTATGGACAACATCCATCTATGAGTGAAGATGATCGTGCCGTCGCACGCGAGCGGGTCATCGAGTCGATGGAGCAGTCGGCAGAAGTCTACGGTCTCAGCCGGAGTGCAGGCCGGATCTACGGCGTGTTATACTTCTCCGACGATCCCCTTTCAATCCCGGAACTCGTCGACCAGACCGGCTACGCGAAATCGACGATCAGCAACGTCACCCGTACCTTGACCCGGATCGGACTCATCCATCGTCGATCATCGGCGGGCGGCGGCCGACGCGTCAGATATACAGCCGAGCGAGAGATCTGGTTCATCCTCCAAGACGTGTTCCAACAGTACGTTCAACGGGAGATCCAAACAACGCTACGGACGATTCAACGCGCACAAGCACAACTACCCGACGATGGCGAAACCGAAACTGAACGGATCGAAGAGCTTCAAGAGACCTACGAGGATCTGCAGGAGATAGCCACCCTCGCGTCGGACTTCACCGCCGCAGAACTCCGAGACGCCCTCGAGTCCTACGATCGATGATCACCAGTACACGGTGTACGTACAGGTGTCGTCCCCGTCACGACGACACGTGTCTCCCGTCTCCTCGATGAAGACGAACGCATCGACGGACGCGTACTGCCTCGCGACACCACGGATGAGTCCACGGTCGAACGGACAGGGGTACGGGTTGTAACACGTGAGTTCGCCGGCTCGATCCTCGATCTGCTCGAACTCATAGTAGCCGATGTCGCCACCACGATGATTCTGTTGGTAGGCCGCATCGATCGACTGGAGCCCTTCGGGAACGGTATCGAAGTCGTTCGGCCACGTGGCGACTTCCGGAAGTTGTTCGCCAAGCCGATCGAGGACATGCGGCTGTAACTCCTCCGCGATCGTCTCAAAGGTATCCAGCCAGGTTTGTTGCGGATACCACTCCTCGGGGTCCGGATCGGTGATTCCTTCCGCAGCTAGTGCTTGGAGCGCCCGTTCCTGATAGGCTTCAGAAAACCGTCCGATTGCTGTTTCGACGATCGTGAGGACCGTTTGACCGTTCACCTCTACGCCCCGGTCAAACGCTTCATAGGTGGCCATTATGTGTACCACCGATCGCATCAGGAAAGTAACTTCGGTATGAAAGCGCTACGCGAGAATTGATCGATTCCCGAGGAACAACACACGTGTGGTAACCGTTCTATGACACCCTGTATCTTAGTTAAAACTCGATATGAGCCTTCCCCCTGCTTATGCCCTGGTGCGACCAAGAACAGTATATGACCCTCCACCTTGGGCGAGCGATCAATGATGGAATCAAGCGGGTACTCACGCCAACCGGTGGGATACTGCTCGTCGTGTTTCTTGCACTTCAGTTGGTGACACAGGCGTCGATCAACACGGCAGTTATTAGCGTCTTCCCACCAGGACCGGCAGGCGAAATCGAAGCGGCCCTCGGAATGACGCTTCCAGTTTCGGGTACTGTTGCCGGTGGCCTGTTCGTCGGAGCAGTCGTCCTCAGCTCCGCGTATTTCGTCGTCCTTTCACGGGCACTCACCCGCCCCTCAGAGGAATTATCGAGCTTCCCCAGTGATCTCTACACGCGACGAATGGGGCGAGCCACGCTTTCGCTGTTCGTCGGCGGGCTCATCGTCGGCCCCGCCATTATGATCGGATTCGTATTGTTGTTCCTTCCCGGGATATTCCTCGCAGTCAGCTTTCTGTTCTTCACGTTCGCAGTCGGCGTCGAGGATCGAGGAATCATCGGCGGACTCAAACGGAGTTGGGGACTTTCGCGTGAAAATCGACTGAAGCTCGCCGTGATCGTAATCCTGGCTGGCGTCATCGGGTTCATCAGTGGCATCGTCGGCACGCTCTTCGATCTCGCCAGCGCAGCGATCGTCGGCGAACTCATCGTCAATACGCTCAATAGCGTTCTCTTCGTCCTTCTGTACGGGATAATCGCGGCGGCCTATCTACAGGTGGAGACACAAGACGACAGCCCAAACCGAGTCAATACGAGTGGGGTATCTAACTCACACGAGAGTGTTGGGAGTTAATCAGAAACGTCACCCCCTACGAGATCGGCACTCCCAAAATACAGAAACACGCGGAGTAACTACAGGAACCACAATCAGGGGAAGCCCTTTGAAGTCTCCAGTAGAATTGGTCCCTATGAGGTCCCTCCACACGAGATCCCTCCATCGAGAATGTGTCCGAGACGGTTCGACGTTCTTGACGTGGATCGTTTCGGAAAACCCACCTGATTCGTCGAACGCTCCACGACTCCTGGATTAATGCTACTCACAGTTGTTGGGCTCGTTTTCATTACTCTTGGCCTCGCCATCGGCTGGTATGGTCTCCGGCCGCTTGCGGTCGTGCCGAGAGTCCTCTCTGCTTCCGTTCAAGATCCGAGTGCCGTCACGGACGATGAGTCGTTTGCCGTCTGTTATGGCGTGGTGAACGAATCCGGAGAGACGCTCTCAGCGCCGTTCACGGGAGTCCGATGTCTCGGTTTTGAGTTCGAAGTCACCGAACGACAACCGTTCGGGATCGGCATTCCGTGGTTGCAGGCCCACCTTGACGATGGCGTCGCGACACGTCCGTTTTCCCTAGATGGGCCTCGTGGCGATCTCGACGTCGTGCCGTCACCAAAGCGGTTCGTACTCGACACGGAATCAACGGTCGTTACGGTTGACGCGAGTGAGACTCCGCCGGAAAGAATCCAACGGTTCATCGACGTTCGAGACGATCTCGAACCGGTTGCCAAATGGATACGGATCGTCCCTGGACTCGGCACCCGTCGCTACGTAGAACGTCGAATCGATCCCGGTGAAGAGTATCTCGTTGCGGGGCCTATCGAACGGAGACAGCACGAGGTCGTCCTCACTGGTGATCTCGTGATAACCGATCACACTCCGAAACGATTTGCAAGTGCACGTCTGCGACGTGCGGCGTTTCCGACGATGATCGCGGTCGTCTTCATCACCATCGGAGTTGGAGGTATCGTCATATGATCGATCGCAGCACTGGATCCACCACAGTAACTTGTTGAGATGACACGAGTAAGACACGCCATTGAGACGCGAGATCTGACGAAACGATTCGGGACAGACACCGCCGTTGACGGACTTGACTTGACCGTCGATCGCGGTACGGTATACGGTTTCCTCGGCCCGAATGGTGCGGGAAAAACGACCACGATGCGGATGCTGACGTCGCTGACACGGCCGACTGATGGTGAGGCGTGGATCAGTGGGGACCCCGTCACGGATCGCGACGCTATTCGGGAATCGATCGGGTATCTCCCCGAAGAACCGCCGGTTTTCGACGAACTCACCGGCCGGGAGCAACTCGAGTACTTCGGACGGCTTCGTGACGTTCCCACAGCCGACATGAACGACCGAATCGCGGCGTGGCTGAACCGATTCGACCTCACTGGAGATGCCGACAAACGAATCGAGGACTACTCGAAGGGGATGCGCCAGAAAGTCGGCCTGATGCAGGCGCTGCTACACGAGCCCGACGTCGTGTTCCTCGACGAGCCAACCAGCGGCTTGGACCCGCGTGCAGCCCGGACAGTCCTCGACGTCATTGCAGAGCTGACCGACGACGGTCACACCGTGTTCCTGTCGACACATATCCTCTCGGTCGTCGAGGAGCTCGCGGACACGGTGGGTGTTCTCTACGAGGGAGACCTCGTTACTGAGGGTTCACCTGCAGAACTCACGGCGCAGATGGAAGCAGAAGCAGGAACGACGCTCGAAGACGTGTTCCTCTCGGTCACCGCCGAACGGGAGCCGGTTGCACCCAAGTCGAACTCCGGGACTGCCGCCACAGACTCACGGGACGGATCGAACGGAGACGGTGACCAGACTGCATCAAGCGCACGACCTGACGATCGATGACACGAGCGAAACGTCCACGCCTCGTTGCTCGTACCGAACTCCGACGCCGCTGGCGGGTGATCAAAGGAAACTCGACGCAGTTAGTGGCTCTCGCGTTCGCGGCTCTGATGCTGTTTCCGGTCTCGATCGCTGGCGTGGTTGGCGCGTACTTTGCCGGCGGCTTCGTCGCTGGAACCGAGACTGGACCGCTTATCGAATGGATCCGGATGGGGTTCGTCTACGGTTGGATCTTCGTAGTTGGATTCGGAGGATATCGTGCGTACGCCGTCGCGCTTCGCCCCGACAATCTTGATGGGTTATTGACGACGATCTCCCACCGTGATGTGATCGGAGGCATCGTTCTCACAGAACTCGTGCTTTGGTCCGCGTTCCTTCTCACGATCGGAACTGCCGCCACGGTCGCGTTCGCCATCGGCGCTGGCTCGGTCGTTACGATTCCCGTTGTGTTTCTCACGCTCTGTCTCGTGCTCGCAACGGGTCTTCCAACGGGATTCATTCTCGCACTTGGCGTACGAAACGCTGGTGTTCGCTCGCTTTTGCTCAGCCGTCTGCGAATGCTGTTTCTTCTCCTTGTCGGTATCGGGTACTTTCTGGTGATCGTTACGAACGCGTTTACGTCGATACTCGAACCGCTCCATCGTGTTCTCGCACCGACGCCGATCAACTGGTTCGGCGATCTCGCGGCAATCGGACTCGGGGTCGGTGCGTCGCCACTTCGTGCGATCGGTATGATCGGATTCTCGGCCGTGTTCACCATCGCGGCCGTTTTTTCGCTGTTTCGACTCTCGGAATGGCTGTGGTACGCTGACGGGGTGCACGTTACCCACGAGGTGGATCGAACGGAAGACGAGTCGTCGACGTTCGGCATACTCTCACGAGTCCTCTCTCACCCCGTCCTCGGGGTGGTGATAGTCGATTGGAAACGTGCACGTCGGGCACCGATCTCGCTATCGTTCGCACTGTATCCGGTGATCGTTCTCGCCGGGCCGCTCGTAACGGCCGTCCAGTCCGGCGAAATCGGAACTGGCCTTCCGCTGTGGATACTTCTCAGCGGTACGTGGATCGCCGGTGCGCTGTTTGCTCTCAACGTGATCGGCCAGGAGGGCGCTGCGCTCCCGGTCACGCTCCTCTCGGAGTCGCCTGAGCGCGCGCTGGTCGTGGGACATATTGTTTCTGGTGGTCTTCTGCTCGCTCCGGTGACTGTTGTGGCAACCGTCGCCACGGGCGTTTTGAGCCCACACTCGCTGCCGACCGTGGCCAGTCTCGGTGTCTCAGCACTCGTGTTATCGGCGATTTCGGGTGCGATCGCGACGGGCATCGGCGCCGTGTTTCCACGCTTTGAGGCTGTTAGCGTTTCTCGAAGCAGGAAGGCGATCGTGCCGAGCGTCCTAGGATTCGTCGGCTACTCGATCGTGGTCGTCGTCGTCGCCCTCCCAACCGTGATCGCCCATTCAGGTATCGTTGGCCATGCAGTAGCCTCGTTCACCGGTATCGATCAGTTCCTGATCGGTGTTCTCGGAACGGTCATCTCGGTCGTGTTCGCGTGTCTCGTCAGTCTCGGATCGATGTACATCGCACGGGACCGCGTTAGCGACTATCGGATCGGATGAATAGTATTCAACATAGGACCGGAGTTTCTCCTTCTGGGGTTGGCTTCCGTTTTAGCGGTTCGTCTACAGATAAGCAAGGCGAGTGCCTCGGGGCTTGACCCCGAGGGTGAAGCCGACACTTAGACATGTTCTGTACGTTCGAAAAGACGGTCGACCTGAACCGACTAGCGCCGCTTGACGACGATCGTATCCGCGACCATATCGCCGACGCGTTGGTTCTCCTCGGTAACTAGGATCAATACCATCGCAACGAGGTTCGCGGTCGGAAGGGCATCAACGACCCAGAGCAGGTTCCGAATTATCGATGCACCGATCGTACAATCGGACCCGTCGGATTTGACGACGACGAGTCCGAGCAGGTACTTTCCAGGAGTGTAGCCGTAGATCCCCTCGAGCAGGAAAACGTACACGACGGTGATGACGATACCAGCAAGCGTCAGTACCAGGAATCCTGCGTCCCCAAGAGCCGACCCGAGAACCATACAGACGGCCCAAATCAGCCCGATGAGAAGGGAATCGATCAAGTACGCGAGCACACGGTGGCCGATGACATCGCCGTTCGTTCCGAGTTGCGGTTGCGGATGTTTCCTCATATGTATTCTATTAATTTCAGTTCTTTTCTCATTGTTTAAAACCTCCGGAGAGGGTTCGACTCATACGAAGTCTACCGTGTCACGTGGATAGAACCCATCGGAGACCATGATATCGTTCGTAGCTTCCGATACACACTTGCGTTGGCACCGGTACCGTTCCGGGCGTGTCCGCTGATTCGCGTCTTCCGATCGGCGATTCCGATCGCAATTCCGTCCGAAAAGGAATACTGTTCCTCCTCGTTGGCCTCGCCGTCATCGGTTATGGCGGCTTCGACTATGTCACCCAACAACAGGCGATCGATTCAGGCGTCTCGGTGAACGCGACCATCCTCGAAACGGGTGTCGAAGCCGATGGAACGGGTTCAAGCACGGGAGTCGAACATTATCCGACGGTTCGATTCGAATACGTCTACCAGGGAGAGCGATATACCTCAACCAAGATCTATCCCTCATCAGTGAGACGCGCATACGATACCGAGTCCGCTGCGAGAGACGCGATCGAGGAATACGAGACGAATACGACCGTCACTGCGTATACGACTCCGGACTCACCAGGCAACGCGTTCCTCCGAACGGAGGAATCGAACGGCCCCATCATTGCGATCGGCATCGGCATAGTGTTCGTCCTTCTGGGCGGACGCTCCGTCCTGAAAGAGAGCTAGATCCGTCCGTGAAGTCTTGGAGATCGAGCTCCGTCGATGGGGTGCGTTGTGTTGCGATGAAAGTATATTGAATATGATATATAAACGATCCGCTCGAGCTCAGTACTACGTGTTGAGTCATTTACAAGTGAGACATCACAACAAGGCGAAATACCGTTCAAGATTACCTTGAAGAACACCCCAACGGACTAATTCTAAGTAACTGAAAACTACCCCCTCCTTTGTATAAATTCGTAAGCCAATTTCGACACGGATATGCCCTCCAGCAATCGACGTACGTTCCTCGGAACAAGCATCGCCGTTGGACTCGGTTCCCTGACCGAGTTCTCTAGCGTTCAAGCACAAGACACCCATTCGACGTCGACACCGAACGAAAGCGACGACGAGGATGCTCTGGATTCCTGGCTCGCAAGTGCGAACGATCCACAGACGCATCAGATCCACGATCTTCGATATGAAGACCCGCCGACCGTGTATCTCGGCGTGTCGAATACGAAGTCGTTCTCTCCGCCTGCGATAAAAGTCACACCTGGTACGACGGTGACGTGGGAGTGGATCGGAAACAACGCGGAGTACAACGTGGCAGCTACCGATGGAACCTTCGACAGTGGCCAGCCGGTTTCGGATGCGGGAGAGACGTTCGAGTACACGTTCGAATCAGAAGGAACGTACAAATACGTCAGCGAGCCACACGCGGATGCGGGGATGAAAGGTGTCGTGGTTGTCGACTCCGCACCGTCGAGCGGGTATCCAACCGTTGATGAGTGGCTGGCGGGAACGAACGAATACGACGGAACCATCACGGACCAAACGAACGAGGACCTCATTGAGATAACGACTGGAGCGAAGGGCAACGATGGTCATTTTGCGTTCGATCCGCACGCATTGAAGGTCTCGGCCGGAACCACGGTCCGGTGGTCGTGGACTGGGAGAGGCGGTGCTCACAACATCACTTTTGAAGATGCTGACCTTGGTAGCGAGACCATCCACGCCGAGTCCGGTGTCCATTTCGAGGAAACGTTCACTGAGACTGGCGTCTTTCGATACGCCTGTCAACCCCATCGCGCTATTGGTCAGCGTGGTGCAATCATCGTTGAGTAACTGTAGGCCGACCTATTTTCTTTTTGTTTATTGCACTCTCCCTACCGATTTTCGCATTCAGAAAGAAGTGTTGCGTTATATGCTGTTGTGAGTTCCATACTGGATATGGCCCTCATCAAGTCCCTTCGGACAACTCCACAGGTCCTCCGGAGTAACCCGGTTCTGTTTGTTCCAGTAGCGATATTCGCATTGTTACAGGTCCCCCAACTGTTCTTACAAACGGTTGACCCGATTAGCTCACTTGTTGGATCGATTCTCTTTATGGCAGTCTTTCTCTTCATAACACCAGCATTCTATGCTGGGACAATTGGAATGTCCAATGACGCAGTGAACTACCCCTGCCTAGTCGCTGCCTTCGTCGGCTCCTTGAGGCAGGGGCTTCCTGTTTCGATGACGCGCTTTGCAGACACCGAATGAGTG
>NZ_FNWU01000028.1 GCF_900108505.1 Halopenitus malekzadehii
GAATCAGTGAATCAGTGAATCAGTGAATCAGTGAATGTTTTAGATTTTGAATTGCGGATCCAAGGATTCTTAACCTGCGCAACAAATTCAATGATTCAATGAAATCCAGACGTTGTGAATCGTTGAATCCAAGATTCAGTGATTCAGTGACGGAAGGCAGAGAACGAAAAATTGCACTCTACAGATATTCAGCTTCTCGTATTCAGCACATTCAGATTAACAGAGGTACGACTGAGTGTCTGACATAGATTTATGAGTCATTGATTCAATGATCGAACTATGACCGAGACACCTCGTGGATGGGGCGTCACACCATCGACTGGCATCCCCACGATCGCCTTCGGCAACCAGAAAGGCGGGACAGGAAAGACAACGGCGACGATCAACAGTGCCGCGGCGCTGGCCACTCGCGACCACGATGTTCTTGCAATCGATATGGATCCACAGGCCGACATGACGAAAGGGCTTGGACTGGGTCCGGGCGACGACAACGATCCATCAAGCCCGAAGAACGAACTCCCCAACACACTAGTCACCGATGACGAGAACCTACTCGACGTACTCGTCGACAATCCGCGCACGCACGATACTAGTCTTTCAGAAATCGTGATCGAAGCCGATGAGTACGACCATCTGAACTTCGACTTGATTCCCAGTCACAAGGACATGGGCCTTGCTCGAGATTGGATGGACGATGCGAATGCTCGTCTCTCGCTGAAACTCGCCCTCGAAGAGATGGTTGACGACGGATACAACTACGATTTCATCGTAGTCGATTGCCCTCCCGACCTCTCAGTCCTGACGGACGCGGCCTTCATCGCGGCTCAGAACGTCTTCCTGGCTGCACAGACCCAAGCAACATCACGGGATGCACTTGACGATCTGTGGGACCAGCTGGAGTCCATCGAGGACAACCAGCAGATCGAGATCGCAATCGTTGGACTCCTGGCGAACATGTACCGGGACGACGGTCAGTCGCAAAAGTTCCTCAACTCCTTCGACGAGTCCTTCGCGTCGATGGCACCGATTTTCAAACTCCCGATGCGAGTAGCAATCCAACGTGCGTGGGACAACGGACGAGATATTTTCGGATGGGAAGACGCGAACGACCAGCAAGTAGAGCGCGACCTCTTCCTGGAGGTTGCGGAGACGATGGAACGAGCGTTTGACAAAACGCAGGTGGAGGCGTAAGAATGCCCCGGGGAATGGACGAGCGGTTCGAGGATCCCTCAGACGAGGTGGATGAGGAGGACGCGGTCGCAGACGAGGAGACCACAGAGACGTCGGAGGAATCGGAAGAACAGGGTCGTGAAACTGCGGCAGCAACCGAGGATCGATCAGATCAGCAGAGAACAGCATCCACGACCGATACTGATTCGTCGACCAGAGAGGCAGGAGAGACAGATGATGAACCGCTGAACATCCGCGAAGATTGGGATTCAGCCACGATATACGTTGAACCGGAGCAAAGCGAGGACATCGAGATCACGTTCACTCGCCTAAAAAAGCAGCTCAAACGCGAGGACATCACGCTGGAGAAAAACAAGCACTTCTACCGCGGTGTTTTCGAGGTAGCGTTTGGCGAGCACCAGGAGGAAACGAAGGAGAAAATTCGCGAACTCGCCAAGGAAGACGTCGATCAGTGAATCACAGATTCACAGAATAAGGAATGTTATGAGGATGGCCCGGCATCGAACGAGGATCTCAGAATCGGCCCTCTCCTGTTCTTTTGAATGCCAAAATGAATCGTCATTCACTATACTATCGAGTCGTTGGTGGGAAAGCCCACAGTTTCGGAGGATAGGCCAGTTTTGGGCTGGGCCGTCGTCTATTCGTGTTCCATTCACCAATTGAGCAGCTATTTTGAACAGTCCTGATCCAATCTGCCAAGAGAACGTCCAAAATTTCGCAGATTCTGGCGCTACTGAACAGCGTTACCACTCTCAGGTGGCGAACTCGGTAAGGGAAGCGACCGGTCAGTCGGGTGGGATCAGCGCCGAAACGACGACTTCGACACATTCACCCGCGGTCAACACGGGCGCATAGTCCATCTCGCCGTCAACGCCAGCTTTCAGCAGGAAGTCCGTGAGCCGCCAGATGTTGTAGAGCAAGACCGCGAACACGAAGTAGAACAGCCTTACACGGTAATCCTTCGAGGAGGTCTTTGCGAGGAAGTCGTTCTTGATGCTCTTGTACTCGTTTTCGATCTGCCAGCGGTGGCTGTAGCGGCGACAGAACGACTCGGCCTCCTCGGGGCCGATTCGGAGATTCGTGGCGAAGACAGTCGTCCCCTCACCATTCGTCGACGGCACGTACAGGAACTGCATTGAGTGACTTCCTGATTCGACGTGAACGGACGCCGATTCTACCGCGACGGCTTGTCCGTTGGCCTCCATTGTTTCTATGGCTTCCCGCTCAGTGCTGTTGATTCGAGTGGGGATGAGATAGTTCACGCCGAGATTTGAGAGCGTCTGGTAGACTCGCTTAGAATCGAACTCGCGGTCACACAGCACGGTCTCTACAGGGACATGTTCTTTTGCTCGTTGAACGAGCCGCCGAACAACACGGTGAACCTGATTCGGCGGATTCCTATCCCACGCTGAGCTCTCCCGAATCGGCTCGACAGCGAGTACCAGCGGAATGTTCTGGCCGATAATCGAGAGTGTCGCAAATTTGAATGCTCGCTCTTCCTCACCCTGCACCCCACTGACCATCGGCATCTCCTCAACGTCGCCGTAGTACGGGATCGTCGTGATGTCGATTGCTGCAGTGACCGGACGCCGAAACGATGCCTCCGAGGCGATAACCGAAAGCAACCGGTCGCTGGCCTCATCGAAGCCCTCGATCAGCGCTTCTGGCTCGAATTGCTTGACCGCTCGCAGGTGCGTGTCCCCATGCGGGCCATACTCTCCCCCCCCGTCGGAACTGAAACCTTGCAGCACCCTGCGCGGTACCACAGCCGACCATCCCCATGAACGTCTGTAGCTCGAAGAACTGCGTATCTTCGTAGGAGGCGTTCTGCGCTCGGCCAGAGTCGAATCCGTCGAAGCCGTGATTTCGTGCGAGGCGTGTCGTTCGGTGGATCTGCTCGTCGGAAAACTCAGCGCCCCCAGACTCGTCTTGCTCATCGTCGTCGGTCGACTCAGGCTTCGAATCTGTGACCTCGTCTTTCGGGCGCACTGCGGGCACTGAGGGACCGTAGTCGTGGATCTCTTTGACCACGTAGTGAGCGGCGACAGTCACGTACTCGCGAACCCCGTCGTCGAATCGGTTCCGCCAAGCTCGAGAGAGGACGGCCTCGTCGGGAACGTGTTCTAGCCCGAACGGTTCAGCGAGTTCCTGGTACGTTTCGAGGGTCCGGTAACTATCGCCCGTGATTTCCCGATAGATGAACAACCGGAGCATCGCCCGAAACGAATCGGGTGCTGGGTGCCAGCTCGGATAGCCGTCCTCAAGATGCTCCATATGGATGGTGACCTCACTCACAGCCGCCCGGAGACACACTCCATCTCGTAGTGTTTCCCTGAGTTTGATTCCTGTCTTGTAGGCGTGGGTCATCCGGCAGGCGCGATCCGAGAGCGGATCTAGCGAGTCCTGCATCACATCTCGATTGCGCTGTCTTGACGGAAGTGGCCCCGGGTCTGGTCTGTGTCGTCCTATTGGTAGCAAATTAATGGTCCAGAGCGTTGTTCGAAGTGTCTGAAGCTTGCCCAGCCTCATTCAGAGAGCGGGAGGATCCCCCCCGCGCTTAAGGGAACATATTCGGGAAAATGCTGATTCAATAGCCACCGCCAGTAGCGTCTGTATGGATTTAGGCGAGCCTAAAATCGTTCGCAGTCAGACGAACACTAAATCAGGAGTTCGAGCAACGCAAAAGCTTGCCAGCATATGAGTGGAATGATACGCGAACATATCGGTCATATTCAGCACACGATCGACGACCAATCACTCCCGGTCCGCTTCGGAATTACTCTTGGGGCACTCCTCGCACTTCCGCTGTTGGGGACAGGTGTCCGAACGGTCGGGACTGCACTAAACCTGGGCTGGCTGACGCTTCCGTTGCTCGCCATCGCCCACGTTCCTGTAGTAATCGTCCTCATCGGCGTCTGGTCGATCGGGTGCGATCTCTGCCGAACGGGGTAACTATCGATGCCCGCCATTGATTTCGACGCGGAGCGAACGTACGAAGACGAGCGTTTCTCCGCACAGGAGGTGTTTCGGACGGATCGCTCGAAGGTCGTCTGTGGCTATTTCGAGCCCGGGCAGTTCATCCCGGTTCATGCGCCGGCGAGTGACGTCGTCATCAGCGTTCGAGCGGGGACCGGTATCATTCGTGAAGACGAGAAGACACATCGAGTTTCGCCAGGTGATATCGTTGTCATCGAGGCGGGAACCCCCCGGGGGATTCGAGCTGACGAGGCCGAGCGGCTCGAAGTATTATTCGTGACGGCACCACCTCCAAGCGACGCCGAACACGAGCCAGTCAGAGAGGGTATCCAGCGCGGCGAGTTCGACCCGACAGGCGCCACGACTAGTGGAGACGGAGACTGATCCACGTATGACGAAGATCCATTCACTGACCGATCAACGACGGGCTCTCTGTGAAAAACAGGGCAATTTAGATTTTAGGTTGGCCAAAAAATCGACGGTTTTACATACTTTTAGGCTGGCCTAAAATATGTGCAAGAGACACGACGAACCTGGCTAAAGGGAACAAGCGCAGCAATAGTCGGCGTTGCCCTCGCGGGTTGTAGCGGAATCTTTGGCGGTGAGGAGTCGACGCCAAACGCTGATGAAGAACAGTCAACGGACGAGACGACCGACACCGACGATACTTCGGATGACGAGGAGGCTGTCCAATCAGATCCGACGCACGCCGCAGTCGCCGCGGAATGGAACGCGATGCGGATGCGGCTTGATGACGCGTTCTCGTTGGGCGTCGCCGGCCACGCCGAGGCGGGGGCGAGCGTCGGACAGGACGTCTTTGCCCGCTTCGAAGGCGCTAATGGCGAGTACGGTGCCCACGAGTTCCTCGAGGAGACGAGTGAGGACAACTACGAGGGCTTCGAGGAGGACGGGCTGGTCGTCATGAACGAGGGGCTGAGGGGTGACGTCGAGGCCGCCCGCGGCGGCTGGGAGGCGGCACACACGAACCTCCGCGAGGCGACCGTCACACGCGTGGGCGAGACCGGGGCGAACGCGCTGGAAGTCCTCCGGTTCGGTACGGCGGTCAACAACGTCGAACTGCTCGCCGCCGCCGGCGACACCGAGGGCGCGGCGTCGGTCGGCCAGGAGGTGCTGGGATGGTGGGAAACCTCGCCCGCTCATGATGCGGTCGAAAGCGCCGACAGTGAGGCCTACGAGTCGCTCGAAGGTGCGATGGAAGACGCGATCTCAGCCGCCCAATCCGGTGACATGGAGTCGCTTCGTAGTGCAACGAGCACGGCGTTGAACGCGTCGGCCACTGGAGCTTATGCCGTCGCTACTAGCGAAGAACTCGCGGGCGCGGGGCAAATCGCGTCCTATCAGGGCCAGGGTTGGGACGCCGCGGCGCTCGCGTCGATGGGCGGCCCCTCGACGGAGTTTGCTCACGCGGCGGCATTGACGATCTATCGGGCACGGATCCACGACGCGGCCTGGCTCTACGAGCGCGGGCACGCCGAGGCGGCGCGGCAGCGCGTCGAGAACGTCTTCGCTCACTTCGAGGGCGCCCGTGCTCACGAGGCTCTCGAAGAGGCCAGTGAGGACGCGTACACCCGGTTCGAGGACGACGGGCTGAGTGCGCTCTCGACCGCCATCGAGAACGACGATGCCGAGGGCGTCGCGTCAGCGGTCGAGACAATCAACGACGCGTTGGTCGAGGGCATCGAGGCGCTGGGAAGCAGTGCCGAGCCGGCGTTGCTCGAGGCGGGTTATTTCAAGGCTCGAATCGAGGACGCTCACGAACGGTACCGTCTCGGTGAAGGGGCGGTCGCTGCCGAAACAGTGCGCGGCCTGTTCGAGACCTTCGAGGCCAACGAGGCCGACTTCCACGAGACGCTAGAAGAGACCGACGAATCGCTGTACGAGACCTTCGAGGAAGAACACCTCAACGGGCTGATCACGGCGTTCGAGGAGGGCAACGACGGGGCCGTCGACGAACACGTGAGCGGCATCCGAGAGACGCTTTTAACCTTCGAGACGGCTGCCGGGTCAACAGCACAGGTGAGCGCCGTCGAGAGCGGCTACATGGCCGCTCGGGTCTTCAACGCAGGCGTTCTCGACGTTCTCGGAGAAAACGAGCGCGCCGGGTCGCTGGTCCAGGCAGCCTTCCAGCACTTCGAGGCGGGGGCTGGCGGGTTCCACGAGGCACTCGAAGAGGCCGACCACGACCGTTATGAGTCCTTCGAGGCCGCTCTCGATGCCGCGTCGAACGCTGCTCAGGAGGGTGGAAACGTCGGAGAACAGTCCCGAGCGTTCAACGACGAGGCGGTCGCGGCGATCTACGCGGTCGTTGAATCCGGCGGCGGGTCGTTCGGCGGGGCAGCGACGTCGATTATGCAAGACACTTTCGCTGCTTTCGAGGAGGCAGAAGTCCACGAGATGCTCGAAGAGGCCGACGAGAGCGCCTACGAAGGATACGAGTCCGCGCTGAACGACTATATCGGCGCGATCGAGTCAGGGTCGGGCGTCAGGAGCGCAGCGACAGCGTACGCCGACGCTTCGATTCGTGCGCAGTTCGCCGTCGTTGGGGCTGTCGACGAAGCCCCTGTCGGCGAGGGTAGCGGCGGCGAGTCGGGGGGCGGGAGTGAGGAAACGGATCTTCAGGGCGGCCCCAACATTCAGGATGGGGTGCCGGACGACGCCGACCACGTGGTCAATATGCAGGCTGTCGCCTTCGAGCCGGAGGAACTGACGATCCAGCAGGGCGATACAGTCGCGTGGGAGCACGCTGCAGGGGAACCACACAACGTCGTTGCATATGAGGGCGAAATTCCAGAAGATGCGGAGTATTGGGCCTCCGGCGGGTTCGAAAGCGAGGAGGCCGCCCGCGAGGGCTGGGAGGAAGGTGAGGGTGCCGTTCAATCCGGCCAATCGTACGTCCACACGTTCGAAGCGACCGGGACACACGAGTACTTCTGTGTTCCTCATGAGGCTGCAGGGATGGTCGGTTCCGTCATTGTCGAATAAGCGATGGTACCGTCGCATTCCACGTGGTATCGTCGCGGACAAGCATCTAAGCGAGGGGCCGCCGATGAGGGGCCACCTGCGAGAGGTGACCAGCTGACGCCTCTCAGAGAGCAGTTAGAGAATCGATACGCTCCCGAGTGGGGTGCGTATTCGCCAGTCCTGAAAACGACACTCGATATGCGCAGCGTCTCGGTCGACAAACAATGCTACAGGACTGACTATGAGTGGTCTGTCGGACCTTCGAACAGGCCCGATTCCGGTTCAAAAAGGCCATCAAATGGGGTTTCAGAGTAAGTATGGTCGGCCCGACACTTATCGACATCAGGGAACACATCGACGGCCTCGGGACCAAAGACGGCCAGTACTACGTCCGCTGTGGCCGCACGGGCGACCGACCGGTCCCGGCGGCCGGCACTCGGTTCCCGGACCGGGCCACCGCACGGGCCGCTGCTCGGGCCACCGAACAGTACCGCTCGGCGCTGCGACGCTACGACCCGCAGGTCCCTTTCTACGACCTAATCGTCTGTGAAGAGATGTCCCGAGACACGACAGCCGCGCACGCACGGGAGTCGGAGACAGACAGCCCCCAAGACAGACTCACCGACCCCGTCCTCACCGACAGCGCCACGCCAGAGCGTCATGACCTCGTCGAGTTCTGCCACCGCGTCGCTGGGGCGGTCTTCGAGACGCTTTCTGAGAGAGGGTACGACGGCGTTGAGAGCGCCGTTATGCACGCCTATTTCCAGCACGCCGAGACCGTGGGCGATCCCGACGAGCTCTGTCTGTGCCTCCTCGAGAGCATGGCTAGCGAACTCCACAAGCGTCTGACCCCTGCCGACCAGGCCGAGGTCCTCACCGACGCCGCAACTCGACTAGAGTCGCCCAGCGACGACGATAGCCCGCTCGATGCGAGCCTCACGGCACTCGAACAGCGGGGGTTCATCGAGAGCTACACGCGCTCACCGTACTCAGTCGGCCTCGACGGCGGTGCCGGAGCCGTCGTCGTACAGATCTCCGGGTACGCGCTTTCAGCGCACGACAAGCGACTCCCCGTGTTGCCGTTGACGCTTGAACTCTGTCGACACCACACGGAGCAGTCCCCACAGTCCGTCCAGGTGACCGCCGTAGACGACGGCTGGCAACTCACGTTCAGCCTCGCGGACACGGGAGACCAGAGCGGCCTCGTGAGTGCGTCGATCGACGGGAAGGTGTGAGATGGCCGTCGACACCTATATCGAGCAAGCGCGAACGCGCGCTCGATCCGAGCAGGAAGCCATCGCTGAGATGCGGGACGCCTACGAGACGTTCATCAATCGGGTACAGCAGCTACAGCCCGAGCAGACGCCGTCATCGGTGGCTGGCCTCACAACAGCCGGTGGGGTCACCCACCTCTCCGCAGACGCGTCCAATACCGATGGCTGTCGGCCTGTCCGAAGGGCGTTCGCTGAAACGATTCGCCCCCACAGCGTCGCCGACATCGACCAGACCGAGTCCTTGCTGGAAACGATCCGCGAGGAGTTTACTGACGCAATCGCAGTAGCACTCGCCCCAACGACAGAGGCCTCGTTCACTCCCGATCTCAAACAGATGGTCCTCGCCGAAGCGCGGTCCCGGAAATCGGAAGCGACCGCGTTACGGAAAGCGCTCGAACGCGAGGAAGCGCACCTCGACGAGGCGGGTGCGGCGATCGACAACATCATCGCCTGGATCGTCGACGCGAACGAGACGCCACTAACCGACCTCGGTTTCGACGCACTGCAACAGCGCCACGATACGTTGGCCAGCCACCGCGACCGCTGTGAGGAGGTGGCTCGCGACCGCCAAGAATTCCTCCGGAAGACGACGAACAACAGTGTCGACGCCGGCGTCCGTCACCGAAGTCTCATGCCGTACCTCTATCAGGATTTCTCAGTCGACCATCCGGTCTTGGCGACAGTCGCAAGACTCACCGAAACGTGTCAAGGATGCCAACGAACCGTGCGAGACCATCTGGTCCGGAGGGCCTGACAGATGACCGAAGGCCCTTGTCGACGACGTGCGAGCGCATGGGCGTGGGTGTATCTCGCGCTCTTCGGAGCCGATGGCGAAGCGACGGACACCGAGACGGAGTCAGCTGATCAGACCAAGGAGTCAACCCAAGAGACGTCAGACGGCCCTGGAACGAGATGAGCGGCGCAGACCAATACGTGCTGGCCGTGTACATCGAATCGCAGCGAAATGGAGCACCAGTCTCCTCGGGAGCCGTGGCTGACCGACTGGACAAATCCCCGCCGTCAGTGACGGAGATGCTCCAGCGACTCGACGACCGTGGGTTGGTGGGATACGAACCGTACGAAGGGGCGACGCTTACGGACGCGGGGCGCGACCGGGCGACAGACCTACACGAGTCGTATGTAACGCTTTCGTGGTTCTTCCGGAGTGTGCTCGATCTGGAGACACACGAGTCGGAGGCAATGGAGCTGGCCGGGGTGTTCGACCCGAGCGTGGCCGACCGGCTCACAACCGTGCTTGCGGTCGAAGAGTTAGAAAAAGAAGACGGTATTTAACCGTTTCTATACGATACACTCAAGCTTGAATTGAAGGCACACATCAAAACTATCCTCCGAGGTTGTGGAAGTCAGAGATTCGGCGTTTGGAAACCTACAAATGAACTCACCGGATATTTGGATGAAAAATAAGAATGTGAGTTTCAGCCTATCTCGGCACGGTTATCAGAGCTATTACCTGAAATCCGATATATTGTAGCGTAGGGACTACACGCCTGCTCAGAGCATCAGTAGATGACGCTCCCTCGTGTTTCATTACTTAGCACGTCCGGGAGGGGTTCTCGACACCCTCCGTTCCCCCGCACATCGTTTCCTGACTAACCGGGAGCCAGATTTATACGAGAGAACCACGCTGTCGACACAAATGCTCAGGCGAACATACCTACACGGCTCTGTTGAAATCCTATTTTTTAGATATGTTCTTAGCTGAAACAGTCGGTTGCTGAAGAGAGCGGATTGAGTAGCTGAGTACAGTCTCCCTGTGATTATTTACAACCACGGAAGCCATCTCCTTGTGACAGATGCACACGGCAAAAGAGTTGGATGGTGCTTCGTTTGAGTATCAGGTCGATGGAGACGTAGTCCCCAGAGAAACAGTGATACCATCCGTGACGTCGGATGACCGAGTGGGTGTCGTGATGGGGACGGGGACTGAGGGACTCGGTGCTGGTAACTTTATTCTCTCGTGTGTCACTGCGTTCTACGATTATCTCAGAGAAACCCGCGAAGAGGATTTCTTCGAGTATCCGGACTACTATACTTTTCAGGCCACCAGCGAACCGGTGGACTACCGGATGCTCGACATCTATCCCGACCACAAAAACGTCACCGTCGAATCTGATGCAGAGCAGCTATTGCGAGCGATCAACGACCGGGCGATAACGACTCTCCTCGTCCCAGATGTGTCACCCACGTCTCCCGACGTAGATAACATCACACTCCAAAGCGCTCATCGACGGATAGATCACTGCTATGTGTATGCTCCAGATGGCCGTCCGAGCAATGCAGAATTCTCAATACGTCAGCCACGCCAGCCGGCAAGGGAATGGTTCGAAACGACTGTTGAGTCACTTACCGGCGACTCTGAGGTAAGCGCTCCCTCATTTGGTTCTGACGATGACTGGATAGACCAGCAGCTCCGGGAGGTCTCGGTTGAACAAGCCCTTGAACGTCTGCCAGTTTAGAAACGTTTTCCAAGAGACCGCTTCTGTCTTGATCGATAGATAGACCCACTGTACTGAGCGATTGGGGTGTGAAACTATCAGCTGATGAGAATTTCAATAGAGCCACTTTCGCGTATCATCTCCCGACGGCCAGAGGCGGAACCGGGTCAGAAGTGTCCCCAAGAGCGTCGTGATGATAACTGTTGCTGCTGGAACCGCTATCCAGAACAGAACCGCCGTGAGCGCCGCCATATCTGTGCAATACCGACCAAGCTGTCCAAAATCTTTCTCTGAGAGTCGTTCCGATAGGATTCACGACCGCTACAAACGTGCTGTATGGGAATTCAACAACGCCTAGTCATTATGAGAACGGACAAAGTCTTCGTAGCGGGCACGGATCGTTGATTCACTCACGCCAGTGAGAGCCGTGAGTTCTGATACGTTGGTTTCGATTTGATATTTGTTCGCTGCATACCACCATGCTCCAGCGAGGATGCCCATATGACGTTTGCCCTGTGCCCATTTGACGGTCTGTGCGTGGTGAAGCAGATCGTTGACGAGCGAGATGGCTTCGGGCGGTGCTGTCGGGTATTGCAGTTCGAACAGGTGGCTTCCGGTTGTGTTGAGTAGGTCGTCACGTCTGTCTCGGAGTGTGGCTGTCGATACGTCGAATTGGTCGGCGATGTCTACCTGGGAGAGGTCAGTGTTGGCGGCTGAGCTTGTGATGTAGAGTACAGCTGCCGCGTACGTATATGGGGAAACCCCACTGGTGACTCCGGCTTCGATACCCAAGTCAGCTATTTGTTGTGCACGAGCTTGGATCTCGTCAGAGAGCGAAAGCTTGTTGCACGCTTCTTCAAGGATTACAGTTGGATCGTCATTCGGTATTCCGAGTTCTAGCGTGTCCGAGATCCGTTTCTTTTCGTTGAGGATCTCTGATTTGGTAGCATCGGAGGCGTCGGCTATCTTGGTCACACGAATTGGAGTCTCTCGCAAGCGACAGGCAATGAGGAAGCATGCTGCAGCTGTACGGGCGGGGGATCGGATCTGCAGCTCTTGCGTTGTGAGTTCTGAAATAAGGAGCTCCGCGTACTGCTGAATGTTTTCGTCCAGATCGAGGGACTGTTGGATTGACGTTAGGTGTTCGAGGACGGCGTCTTGAGATTCCGTGGTCATCTTCTGATCTAGTCACTATCCGGTGAGTTCCGGAATGTGTTGAGGAGCGATCGAGGTCGATATCTGAGTGTGCCGTATCGATATCGGCCGACTATCGCTTCAAACGTTTCGACGTCAAGTTCGTCGAGGGTGCAGGCCTTAGCGCGGATTGACCGCTGGAGAGAGTTCAGTGACTCTTCGGTTGTCTCCATTGCCTCTGCTTCTGACGAACACTCGCCAGCAGTCACAGAATGTTCTTCGCTGTTATCAATGACGACCGTAATAGTATAGATGGCGTCGTACTCAGCGCTACTTTGCCCTATGAGCCGTACAGATATGTCGGTAGATGCAGGGCTCTCGAACTGGAATTCGAACATCGTTTCCTCGTATCGCCCGTTTGCGGTGTGAATCTGCCAGGCGTCCGGGACATTAATCGAGTGCGTTGTCATCGGTTGCTGGGCTCCACTGGTCCTGTTTCGTTACAGTCGTCTCGGCAAACACTCGCAGACGTGTTACGTCTACAGTCTCTGACAGGGTGTCGATAGCCTGGGTAGCGTCATTTCGTCGCTGTTCTGCATGCAGATGGAGTCGTGACTCGTTGACCGTGGGTGGAACAATCATTGCCTCGTTAGGATCCGTATTCAGGATTTGGTGGAACTGACGGGCGGTACTGAGATCGCGTCCGAGTCGCTCACAGTGAGAGCGATCCGGCCCGTCGAAATCAGCCAGCGTCGCTCCGAGGGCGGCAGCACCTTCACCGAGACTTCCGGCTGTTTCGTCGAGAAACATCACTTGATCGTGATCTGCCGATCCGGCCGACGTGTAGGTGCGGGCAAACGCTTCCGTGACGGTTTCGAGAACCGTCGTCAGTGTCTCGAAACAGTCGCCCGGCGGGGAGTCAGGTGCCGAACCGAGTAACGAGAACGCCGCCGTATACAGATAATCCCCCGCCAGCAGCGCCGACGTCGGATCCATCGTGAGTGAGTGCGCGTGGTTGTCAGTGAGCGTAACGAACAGCCGGCTTCGGAGACGGACGTATCCTCGGAGTAGTTCGATCGCGGCGGCGGCAGGAAGGACGGCCCCGTAGTCCTGGCGATCCGACAGGGAATCATACATGCTCACTACCAGCTGTCCATACCACCTGTCGGGGGATTCGTGTAGTACATCCCGGACGAGCGGTAGACTGGCCTCGTCTGCATCATTGAGCACCCGCTCTATGTGCCGCTCGATCCGTGATGAGGGGACGGGGGGTGAGTCAGTCATTGGTATCAATCATCACCAGCAACTGCTTCGACACTCGTTTCGTCGAGATCGACTTTTGATTCGGTCAGGTCGCTCCTGCGCCACGTGCCGCGCTGGTACCACGCGTAGGCGATGATTGCTCCGGCGATGTTCGAGACCGCGAACGACAGCCAGACACCCGTTTCTCCGAACGGGCCTGCGGTGATCCACGCGACCGGGAAGCGAATGACACCGAGCGTCAGCACGGAGATCGCCGCCGCAGTGAGCGTTTTCCCAGCCCCCCGGAAACTGCCTGTGTACGCCCGCATAATGCCCATAAACCCGAACGTCAGTGCGACGTACCGAATGAACTCCGCTCCGATCTCAATTACCTGGCCGGCGTTCGCCTGGTCTGCACCGACGAACACCGAGACGATGGGTTCAGGGAACAGGAAGGCAGCGATTCCCGCGACCGTGAGGAGCCCGAAGAGAACTTTCGCCGCCAGCCACGCCGCCTGCGCGGCTCGGTCCGGTTTGTCGGCCCCGATGTTCTGGCCGGTCATCGTTTCGACACCGCGGGCGACGGCGAGGGCGGGGAGGAAGGCAACTGAGAAGACACGCGTGCCGATGCCGTACGCGGCGACGACTGTGTCCGGAAACATCGCAACGATGACCAGCAGGAGGTTCATCGACAACGCTCGGCCAGTACCTTCGATGGACGCGGGGAGGCCGATGCGAACGAGCCGGCGGAGATACGAGAGGTCCGGGACCATATCTCGGAGGTGGATCTGGACGCCTCGGTTACCGCCGAACATGATCGCCAGGCCCACGACCAGTGCGAGCGCACGCGAGAACACGGTGGCGATGGCCGCGCCCTGAATACCGAGTTCCGGGAACGCGATAGTCCCGACGAGCGGCGCGTTCTCGACGACTGTCCACCCGAAGATCAGGAACGGATCGATGATGATATTGAGTACGACCGACCCAAACATGACAAGCATCGGGGTGATAGTGTCGCCATATCCGCGCATGAGTGCGACGAAGACGGCAAACCCGAACATGAACACGAGCCCGAGCGAAATGACTTCCATGTAACTCGTTGCCAGCGGCAACACGTCTTGCGACGCGCCCATCAGGTCAAGGAACGTGTCGACACCGAAGTACCCGACGCTGCCGAGAAGGATTGAGGCGATGACGGCGAACGTCACCGTCTGGGAGGCGGCGTACTCGGCTTCACGTTCCTCATCCGCACCGGTGAATTGTGCGACGAGGACGCTGCCGGCGACTGAAATCCCCATTCCGAGCGAGATGAGCAGGAACACCATCGGGAACGCGAAGCTGATCGCGGCGAGCGCGTCCGTACTGTACTGGCCGAGCCAGAACGTGTCGGCGAGGTTGTACGCGGTCTGGAAGAGGTTCGTGACGACGATCGGCATCGACAGGAAGAACAGTGGCTTCCCGATGCCGCCCGACGTGAGGTCGAACTCTTCGGGGCCTTTGAAGAGTGAACTGAGACGGCGTAACAGCCCCATTACTGTGCGACCTCCGCTTGCTCGTCGGCGAGCAGCTGTCGTTCGATGTATCTGGTCATCGTGTCGTAGAGTTGGTCAGAGGAGTGGTTGATGGCGACGTGGCGAGTGTGTGCGCCGGTGATCGTCGTTGCGAGGTATTCTGCATCGTGGACTGGATTGATATTATCGTCGAATTCGCCGGTGTCCACGCCAGATGCGAGTATTTCTCGTAACTGTTCGATCAGGAACTCGTCGAAGTCGGTGAGGCGTTCTTGGAGAGTCGAATTGTACGGGGCTTGTGCTGTCAGTTCGAGCATCGCGGTTCGGAATGCTCTCAGCGACGAGTCGGCGTCGGTCGTGAGTAAAACCTGGAGGAGCGCTTCAAGCTGTTCACGCGGCGTGTCACCGTCGTGTGAGTTCACGCGGTCGGTGAACCGCTCGTACAGTTCGTCGAGGAAGGCAACGAACAACTGGTCTTTGGAATCGTAGTGATAGTGGATCGATCCCTTGCTCGTATCTGCTTCAGTAGCGATATCCTGGAGTGTGAGGTTTGCGTAGCCGTGCTCACAGAGGGCACGATACGTCGCATCCAGGATTTCGGTGGCTGGGTCGTCCGCCATTTGGTCAATAACATACTTACTAACTAGTTAGTCAAAAGGGTTTGGAAGGATAATCCGGACGAGGGAACACCGGAGTTCCGGCCTGCATTCAGTATACAGCCGGTATTCCGAATCTCTGGGACTAATGAGGCGGTCAAAACAGTTATCTGGCGCAGGACTAATATTGGACCAATGGCTGAACCGCCGGAACGGACTTCTTCGGATTCTAATGAGGAGATCATGCGTGCGACCTATCGCGTACTTCAAGAACACGGTTACGCTGACCTCACAATCAAGCGGATCGCTGACGAGTACGGCAAATCGACCGCTGCTGTCCATTACCACTACGACACGAAAGACGATCTGCTCGTCGCATTTCTCGACTATATCCTCGAACGGTTCGTCAATACGATTCACGAGGTCGAAACGACCGATCCCGAGCAGCGACTGAATCTCTTACTCGATAAATTACTCGTCGCTCCAGAGGACCATCGCGACCTGTTGATCGCTGTCCTAGAGATGCGGAGTCAAGCACCGTACAAGGAAGCATTCGGAAAGCGATTCCAACAGAACGACGAATACGTCCGGTACATGCTCAAGACTGTGATGGACCACGGCATCCAGGAAGATGTATTCCACGACGTCGACACCGAACATACAGCACGCGCACTCATGACTATCGTTGACGGCGCTCGTGCTCGGGCAGTCGTACTTGACGAAACGGATACGCTTGCAACGGCCAGACAAACCGCAGACGAATATGTGAACGCCGTCCTCAAACCCGAGATAGACGAGGACAAACAGAACTAGTACAGATTGTCGCACCAGTCACAGGGCCCAACGAACGCTTCTCACCCCGAACTCCAACGAGGTCAGGACAACACGGAGATATCGAATCCCGCCCGGAAGAATGACCACCGTCAGCATTTTTCTGACTCCGTAGAAACTGCTTGTATCGGGCAGCGCAATTCTGATAGCCCCGAATGCCAGTACAAGAGACGCCCAACGTATTGGTGGATATTTCTGTTGGTACGCCGTACAAGACGTACGGATGGTCGAGGTCACAGTTGGTTGGATAGAAGATTTTGCGACGACGATCTTCGTCCTCTCGACGATGCTCTCGATGGGGTTGGAGTTGACCATCGACCAACTAGTGGACTCTCTCAAGAAGCGGCGACTCATGGCGAAATCCTTAGTTCTGAACCTTGTCGCCGTTTCGTTGCTCGCATATCTGCTCGTCCTCGCTCTTCCTCTGGAAACCGGATACACGGCCGGGGGATTCTACTCATAGCGATAGCCTCCGGAGTGTGCTTACATCAAGGTGAGACTGACTAGCAGAATTTGCTCTGTTGAAACCCTATTTGATCGACACTCTCTCCGCTGAAACAGCCGTTCGTCAGAACTGCGAATTAGTCACTCTCCTTCCAAGCGATCATCAGAATCATCGACAGTAGGAGCCTCTATGAAGAACTCATTGACGAGATATACAATTGTACCCGTGGCTATGAGGATCAGCAGACCTGCCTCTGATGCCCGCTGGAGGCTCACACCAGTAATTGTGATGGTCGCAACGAGGATTGCCGTACATCGTCGGATTGTCTGACGAAGGAGGGCGGCATCGTCCATATCCTGTCCTCTCATCGCCAAATAAAAATCGCTACTTTTTGTGTCTGTTCATGACAACTGAACCAGGATATACTAGATATGTTCGCTGTACTGACCGTTGAGGATTCCAATCCAATCTCCATCAGAGGGTTTTGACAAAGCCAGATTACCACGTTTGTCTACAACGGAGACCGGCGTACGAATTATTCGTCTGCCGGTACTGCTTCGCCGTCTTCCAGTTGCCATTCGAGTTCGACTTCGAACTCTGCCTCGTCGTCAGTAGTTTCGTACTCGACTTCCAGTTCGAATCGCTCCGGTACCGCCACCGAGAAACCGTTCTCTCCTTCGATGTCGATCGTCCCGTTCTCGACACCAGCAGCGACTTCTCGCAGAATCTCTGCGCCGTCTGCACGATTCATCACCCGCTCACCTTCACGTTCCGTCTCGTCGTCTGCCGATTCTGCTTCGGACTCGGATTCTTGTTCGCCGTCTGCCATACTGGGCTTACGATAGCTGCCAATAAAATATATCGGGCCACATTCCTGACCGGGTTGATCGACGGTACGCACCACGTCCGTCAAGACGAGACCGAGGAGATCCGTTACGAGACTGAACACGAGTTCCGCTACTATAGTAGCCATTAGAACTATCGGCACGGAGTGCTGTACAGTATCTAATGGACCATCTCGACGAAATCTCCGTCGAAGAACTCCAAGACGCGCT
>NZ_FNWU01000035.1 GCF_900108505.1 Halopenitus malekzadehii
CGCGTCTTGGAGTTCTTCGACGGAGATTTCGTCGAGATGGTCCATTAGATACTGTACAGCACTCCGTGCCGATAGTTCTAATGGCTACTATAGCTCCACCAATCCCACCGGGGAGTGTTTCCGCCATAATCTGTTCGCTTGTCATCTAAGTACATTAATGATGTGTACAATGATGGATCACCTCTCAACATCGGTGATCTCGAATCAGACTTCCGGATTTACTGTCAGTCACGTCAACTCACATACAACGAGCACGCATTTGGCCGCTCATCGTATCCACCATCCTTCGACCCCGATTTAAACCCAGTTTCCCAAACAGCCTTATTCTACATACTGAACCGGTGAAGCTACGGTTCTTGCCCCAGAGGTACTTCACAAAATAACGGCACCATCGCCACAAAGAACCGGTCTACTGGTACAATCGCAATAGATTAATTTCGAAAAGTATAACAATAGCTGTTAATCATCTGAACTACTACGTACAAACACTCCACACAGCCATTACTGCCACACTCCCTCTCATATGACTGTTTCACGCCGTCTCACAGGAACGCTCATCTCTGCCACCGGAATCGTACTCACACTCACGCACGCCACACACATCATCACGCACGACAAGCCACCGTTAGCAATGGTGATCGGTGCCGGGGTCCCGCTCACCATCTCTTGGATAATCATTTATGCTGGGTACTGGATCACACAGCAACACAATCGAGCACCATCCAATAAACGACTCCTTGTATGGACCGCTCTTGGTGGACTCGCAATCGGTGGGCTCGTCGGGACTATCACCGTCCACCAGTACCTCGCCGGAGACGTACCGCACGACGCCGAGTTTCAACTCGCCACCGCAGTCACAGGCGGTGTACTTGCTGGATTCCTCGCCGGTATCTACAACACGGAAGTCCACCATCGATCAAGGCGGCTTGAAGCTCTACAGACAGCAACAGCAGAATTCGTCACGGAATCTGAGAAGGAAGCCGTGTGCGAACGCGTAGTGCAGTTCGCTAAAAACGAATTGAACGCATCGCTGGCTGGTGCTTGGCTCTACAACGAATCACGAAATGTGCTTGAACCCGTCGCGGCCACAAACGACAGCGAAAAAACGTTCGAGGCTGCACCGACGTATACCCCTGACGACAATCTTTCTTGGAACGCATACACCAACGGAGAAATCTGTGTCTACGATGACGTACACAACCATCCGGACAGGCACAACCCTGACACTGTGATTCGTAGTGAACTCATCATCCCGCTCGGAGAGCATGGTGTAATGAATATCGGATCGAGAACTCCCGACATGTTCGATGCCGTTGATGTCGTTACCGCCCGTGTCCTCGCATCTGTTACTGAAAGTGTTCTCGACCGGGTTGAGCGAGAAGAAGAACTCCGAGAACAGCGGCAGGAACTCGAACAGCAAAATAATCGACTCGAAGAATTCGCCAGTATTGTTTCACACGATCTTCGGAACCCACTCAGCGTTGCGGAAGGTTACCTTGAACTCGCTAAAGAAGATTGTGACACGGACTCATTAAACCACATTGAAGATGCGCATACCCGTATGAATACACTCATTACGGATATGCTGCACCTTGCGCGAGCTGGGCAGACGATCGACGACACAACGCACCTCTCGCTCAAAGACGCCGTCGAAGCTGCATGGAGTATGGTCGAGACACCAAGTACTGCAGCGCTCACCACGACACCAGGTTCTGGTGAATTTACGGTAGTTGGTGATGAGTCACGCGTCAGGCAGCTATTTGAAAACCTGTTCCGGAACGCAATCGAACACGCAGGTGAGGACGTAACAGTAACCGTCGGTGTGTTAGATAATGGCGACGGGTTTTACATTGCGGATGATGGACCCGGGATTCCGGACGAAGACCGTGACCGAGTGTTTGACTCCGGGTACACCACGATCGAGGACGGATCTGGATTAGGCCTTGTCACAGTGCAACGAATCGTCGACGCGCATAACTGGAGTGTGACTGTCACCGACAGTAACGACGGTGGGGCGCGATTCGAGATCAAAGTAGGACCGTAGGTACGTAAGCCAGAGGCTCAAAATCACCGTAGGGAATCACTACTGCTCTTCGTTTGTGTCCCCGCCCCTACCCGTATCCGCTACCTAGTCGCCAGTTGAGGACCCTTCATCAGGTGCATGGCTGATCGCGTGGCGGTTTTGTCTTCGCACCTTCACCGGTCTCAGGCTCTGTTGAAAGCCGCGGTAGGTGACATACCTTGTCCTGTTGCGGCCAGTTCAGATTGCCTATTGGTCGTCGGGAGTAGGGGTGAAAGCACTGAACTGACGGCCGGATATTGCGGTTGGCTCTAAGCGGTAGTAGTCCATTGTGAATTCTTCTGGCGTCGTTTCGGTGTAAACATTCAGAGTTGGGATAGAAGCGTTTTCGGCGATTGCTGTGGCGGCCTTGGTTTCGTCTTCTTCAGGGACAGGTTCAATTGGGCCCTGAACAAGGACGCTTCTTGCAGGGTGTTCGTCGTAGACCGTCAACGTCGCTGTTTCTGTCGTTTCGAGGAATCTCATCTTCTTGCTATCAGCTGTGTAGACGAACTGAAAATACACTTTCTCACCGTCGTAGCCGAACGATTCTGGAATCGAATACGCTTCTGTACCGTCAGTAAGCGCGAGTACACCAACGCCCGACTCGTAAAGGAGTGTGTTAATCTCTTCCTGCGATAATTTGTCAGTCATACTGATACGTAGTCGTTATCTAACCGAATATGTTTTGCTTATAGCTTGAACTGCGAGTGGTAGCTCATCTCAATTAACAGAGAGAAGGTCTGATCGACCTCTGTCAGAGTACTCGCCCAACAGTTATTTGATAGCTTGAGAACGTCTTTTAATAGAATGATAGAGCCACTTCTTCTCGGTCATCTCATCATTTTCGCGCTGTCTGCGATAGCCTGTGTGGCTGCGATTCCTCAAGCACGGAAGATCCAGCATCCGGGGACACGGGAAGGGTTCGTTGTTTTCCTCGGTTCAGTCGCCCTGTGGTCTGGGGGATACATCGGCTACCTCATCGCACCGACACGGTCGGGAAAAGTTGCGTTCTATATCCTTGGGTTTGTGTTCGCATTCGTCGCTGTCGCGGCCTGGCTCTACTTTTGTGCTGCCTATACTGGCCGCCCACCGCGACACGCCCCGTTCCGGAATCTTATCCTCGGGACGTTCCTCTTTTTCATCGCGCTCAAAGTCACGAATCCACTCCACAATCTCTATTTTACGACCGAATGGGTCACTGAGCCGTTTCCACATCTCGTTATCCACCATGAACTGCTCTACTGGATCGTCTTAGGACTGTCATATGCCGCCATCACTGTCGGATTTTTCGTCCTTATGGAGCGATTCTATCATACTGGTAGTGACAGCCGTCCGCTCGTCGTGCTCGTTGGACTTTCAGGGCTCCCAGCTGTTGCAACGATCATTGGCGGCCAGATTGACTGGCTGCTCCCATTAATGTATGAGCCGCCTGGCGTCGCGCTCTTCGCCGTCGGAACGCTGTTTTTCTATAGACAGCGGTTTGAGGGGATCCGCCTCACTGGCGAATCAGACGAACCGGCGATCTTCCTCGATCAGGATACCTGTGTCCGGGATTACAACCAAGCAGCCCGTAGACTCAGTACCTCACAAAGCATCCACAGCTAGCTGTTTCTGCGGCCTGAGTTCTGTCTCGAAGCGGTTGTACTGATGGTCTCGATGAGATGATT
>NZ_FNWU01000026.1 GCF_900108505.1 Halopenitus malekzadehii
CATTTTCCGTTCACCAAAACGGGACCTATCAGTTCCTTAGCCACCTACTCAGCGAGCGTAGGAGATGGCTGGTCGATGGCTGTGTATTCGCGATCTCGGCTGGATCCATCCGCTTCGAGGAGGTTGTATTGAGTCATTTTTGACAAATACGCCCGCACAGTCCGCTTCGTCCGCGGATCATCGACGGCCTCGGAATAGCGCTCGTGAATCTCGCTCGGCCCGACCGGGCCGTGCTCGCGAACAATGTCGTAGACGACGCGCTGGTGCGGCGTGAGCGAGTCAAGGCTCTTCTGCTTAATCTGGGCACGGGCATCCTTGGCAGCGCCCAGGAGAATGTCGTCGGTGATGCGCTCGTGGTTCTCGCGATCAGCCTTGCCGGCGGCCGTTCGGAGAATACCGATTGCGAGGCGGGCGTCGCCACCGGCCGCGTCGGCGATTCGGTAGAGCTGGTCGTCGGTGATGACGTCCTCGTTGAGCCCCCACTTCGCCCGCGCACTCAGAATGTCGTACAGCTGCTCGTCGTGGTACTTGTCCATTCGGACGTGCTCGCTGGAGCGCAGGCGGCTCACGAGGCGGTCGTCGACGCGGCTGAACAGCTCCTCTTGAAAACGTCCAAGGCGACGAGCGTGATGCTCTCATTTTCAGTGTCGGCTATGGTCCTGATTCGGCCGGGAAGATCTCGATGAGTTTCGGGCCGCTCAATCATACCGGTGGTGAACGACGCCTCAACGTCGCAGTGACGCGCGCCAAAGAACACATCACTGTCGTCGCCTCTTTGACACCGGGCGATATCGATCTACAGCGGACTGGCGCACGCGGTGTTGAGGACTTCAAGCATTATCTTGAGTATGCCCGCCATGGAGAGGAAGCATTGACGCGAGCGGATTCCGAACCGCAGATGCTACACTTCGATTCGGAATTCGAGGAGGCCGTGTACACAGCCCTGGAAAAGCGTGGCTATGACGTGGTGACGCAGGTCCAGAGTTCAGGGTACAGTATCGACCTCGCCATTCGGCATCCGGAGAAGCCTGGCAAATACGTGCTCGGGATCGAATGCGACGGGGCCGCCTACCACTCTTCGAAGACGGCTCGAGACCGTGATCGAACGCGGCAGGCAGTGCTAGAAGATTTGGGATGGACGATTCATCGAATTTGGTCGCCAGACTGGGCCTCGAACAAAGAGCGTGAACTCGATGCCATTGAAGAGCGTGTATCGGATGTAATTGATGGCATTGCACCTGATGGGGGCGCGTCGACGGTTGAGGTCCAACCAGTTGAGGTCGATGCTATCCCAGAGGACGAGCGTGGCGGCATTCAAGACTCACTCAGCGATTGGCAGGTTCCGGAGGTCAACACGACGCGTGACCGATCCTTCGATGACATTTCTCGCCAAAGTCTCACGAAGGTCATTAGCTGGACTATCTCTGAGTACGGTCCACTCCCCCGCGAGACACTATTTCGGACGACGATCAGTCGTTGGAAGATTTCTCGGCTCGGAAAGAATATCCGCCAGCAATTGAGTGACGTGGTGTTACGAATGAACAACAAGGGTGACGTCGCGCTGTATGATGGATTTGTGTGGCCGGGAGACCGCCCAGACTCGATTGCCGTCCGACAAAACACCGACGAGTCAGACCGCTCAATAGTGGATATCCCACTCGAAGAGCTCGCCAAGGCGGGGTATCTAATTCTGGAAGCGGGAACCAAAATGACGAGAGACGACCTCCTCCTAGAAATCGCTCGGCTGATTGGCTATCAACGAACCGGCGCAAATATCCAGAATCGAATCGATAGTGCAATCGAACTTCTGCTTGAAACGAAGTGTGCAGTATCGCAAGACGGAGAGACTATAGAATACCGTGATATCGACGCTGACGAGCGTTTGCTGGACCAAATCTACCAGTGATATCCGGGTCAGTTCCCCGTCGTCGGGGGTGAGTAGTTGTCTCGAGTTTTCCAGCCGACCGTTCCGGAGGGAGAGAGTTGCGACCATCGAAAACTACTGCAGGCGCGATGTCGCTGATCTGATCCAGCTCTACAAGACATTCGGTGGTCCTGTCCTCGTCGACACCTATCGCCGTCCTGCGGGACGAATCAGCTAATCGAGACCGGGGACAAACGGAAATCGCACTGGCCCTCTTGGCGTCGCAATCATATTCTCTCGGCGCGTAGCTATGCCCATGCTCGAGGAATTGGAAGAGGAGTATCCCGAGGCTGTTCCGTATATTCGAACGGCACTCGAGGACCACGGAGAAGCGTGGGTACTGGAGAACTACTTTCCGCAGATCGCCCAGCTGGGTGTCGTCATGAAGGTGCCATCAGTCGAGGAACTCCCGTTTTTCGATCCGGCGAAGCACGATAGCCTGAGCGAACAGGAACAGCGAGAACGGGCAGCGGCGTACGCAGCGTATCGGGAAAACCTCCGGACGGGGCACAAACCTGAAAAAAGTAGGGTCCTGTGCCAGCTGGTTCTATGTGCTACTTCAGCCCACTCGTCTTCCAATTTACTCTCGAATACCGAACTCACCACCCTCCATCTTCCGACTGATTGAACTCCGTCTTCTTCGCTCTCTGCGACCATTTCTAGCCACACTTTTCCTCTCCAAGGCTCTTCACCCCGTACCACAACTACTTGTATCCGTGTCGGTAATTATCGCAGACCTACGGAGTCCTCCCCTAATGACGCCAAGCGTATCTCCCGGTGAGGAATGGCCCGGATACTATCGTGGCTATCGGCTACGGACAAATCCAGATGGCGATGTCTGGTGGCAAGTATACCAAGGGACGGATCGGCTGCATCTCGACCCGTCACCGGACGATCTCGTCGAGCAGTTGCTCTCACTCAAGCGGTTAGGGGGGCGTGTGCGCGTCACTGAAGACAACGATGTCATCACGCGCGAAGAGACGGATGACGGGTATCGGACGGTCTACGTCGGGAATCTCTCGGTTGAGGGCGAATTAGTCCCCCGAGACGCACCAGAGTTCAGTGTCGACGTGAATCCCACTGGCCTGAATCCCGGGGACCTCTGGCCGAGTGTCTACGATGGGGCGAAATTTTCGTTTAGCGGTGGCGGTGAACACATCTGGTGGTCGAACCCGGCGACCAACCGTCGTCATCCCGTCGAGACTCCGATCCCGAATAGCGTTCTTACGGCGCTACAGACCCACAAACCGAAGGGTGGATCGTTCCGAATCACCCCCTGGAACGACGTTATCACACTCGTTTCGGCTCATCCAGCCCCCGATACCATTCAAGAGCAATTCAGCGACCTCCCCCGAGTTGTGAAAAACATCATCAAACTCCGCAAAGAGCGGGGCGTAGAGATGTTGCCCGTCTACGTCGGCAAGATCCACGACACGCCGATCCAAATCGGCGAGCCGAAAACGCTTATCGACGAACTCTCCGATGAAGAGCGAGAAGAATTAGAAGGGTGGGCGGCGTCGCTTGGGACGAATTCACCCACGCGGGAGGAAGATCATTCGGCTGATTCGATTACACAATCTGAGTCTGACGATACGGAGCCGATCGAGGAGGAGTTACCGGATGACGATCCGGAAGACTGGTATACTGGATGAGCCGTCGATTCCCGACGCCGCTGTTCGGTGTCGAACGAACCGAACGGCGCAGCCGGGTCTTCACGACTCTCGCGATCGAATCTGACGGAGATCTCTCGAAATCAGCGTTCGTCGCCGAGGCGATCACCCGTCTTGAGAAACCTGAAGGTGGTGTCTATTCGGAAGAGTATCTCCGACGAATCATCAGTACGTACCTTCAACTCGGGGTCTTACGCCAATCGTCGGACGCCGGAATAACCGTCTGGCAACCTGCCCGTGACTGGCACCAAGGAGAGATCGATTTCGAGACGTTCCTCTGGTACGTTCTCAAACAACAATGGGTTATTCAGGGTGGGTTCCCGGAGGGCATAGAGGGACTGCGACGCATCCTCACATTGCTCTCGAACGCCGATACCTCGATGCAGCGTGGGGAAATCGAATCGAGTCTTCGTGAGGAGTTCGATTATGAATTCAACGACGAAGGAATACGGGGCTTCCCGACACTCCTGTCGGCACTCGGCGCCATCCAGAAAACAGAGGATGGCTACATTACGACTCCGAAGGCATCGACGTATCTGAACCGGTTCCGGAACGCGGATATTCACTCTCAATTCGAACGGTGGCTCAAGCAAGAAGGCCCTCAGATCGACCCGCCGTCAGACCGCGTCAAACGGGATCTCGCCAAGTACTACATGTACCGTGAGTCGGGCGGACTGGGCCGACATCGACAGCTGTTCGATACATTCAGAGAAGACTACTTAGCTGATACTGCCCTCAACGGCGATCCATCCGAACCAAAGATTCGCCGCGCGGAGCAGTACGTCGCTAAAGAACGCGAACGCAGCTCACTTCGTGAGCGCATTTACGAGCAATACCCGACGGTCAGTGGTGATGATCTCGCCGGCCTCCCGACTACCATCCTCACCAGAATGGCCGACGCGGACAGCCTGGTTGAGGCCCGTCGTATTCGGTCAACAGCAGGGTCGGGAATCTCTCGCGCTGATGTCGAAGCACTCGCAAGCACATCTGACGTTGCATACGCGTTCGATGATGAGTTCTCGCTGTATGACTGGCAGCGTGAGGCGACCGAAGAGTGGTTCGACGATCGCGAAACGCCAGCTGAGTCCGGCATCGCGGAAGTGGTGACCGGTGCTGGGAAGACTGTGATGGCACTCAATGTCATTCGCCGGTGGCTCAACGAAAACCCATCTGGTGTCGTGACTGTCGTCGTCCCGACGAAAGTACTTATGCACCAATGGATCGAAGAACTCATCGAGACCCTACACGTTCCTGCAGACAATATCGGATGGGCTGGCGGTGGGCATAAGGACCGGTTCGACGACGGCTGTCGTGTACTCGTATCAATCGTGAACTCCGCGGTGAAAGACGACTTTCTCCAATCAGCACTCGCAGACGCGGACGAACCATCCCATCTACTCATAGCCGATGAGTGTCACAGATACACTGGTGATACGTTCTCGAATATTTTCGACTACCATCGGACCGCGGAGTTGGGGTTGTCGGCGACGCCGCTCTCATCACCCGAGCCAGACGAACTGACCGAGAGCGACGAGTTACTGTTATCTGAATTGGGTGACGTGTATTACCGACTCAGCTACGACGAAGCGATTGCTCGGGAATTGATTCCGGAGTTCCAGGTCAACTACGTCGGTTTCGAACTCACTCATGCCGAACGTCAGACCTACGAAACCTTGTCGCGGAACGTGTCTGATGCGGTTTCGGATATCGAGACCAGATACGGAAACCGTCTCTATGAACTCAGCGGCAATTATGCACAGAAACTACAGGTGATTATGAACTCGGCCGACGGGCCGACACCGGCTATCGCTGATTACTTTCGATACACGTCAGAACGGCGTGAACTCGTCGCAGATGCTGTTGCCAGACAGGCGATCACGCTGCGATTACTCAACGACGTCATCGATGCGGAGCAGAAAGCGATCGTCTTCCAAGAGCGGATCGAACAACTTGAACGGATGGTCGCTCCACGGGAGCAGCGCGGTCGCAACCCTCGAACCGGCTCAATCGCCGAGACAGACGTTGATCGTGCAAAACTCTATGACCGCTATCCACAACTCAAAGAAATCGACGAACAGCTCGAATCTCTGTTTTTTTCTGCGTCGTTTGCCCCCGTGATGTATCACTCGGGGCACCATCGGCAGGCGTGGAACGACTTCGCCATCGAGTGGTTCGACGACGACGGGTTCGCGAACGTCATGTTGAGTGTCAAAGCGCTTATCGAGGGTGTCGACGTCCCGAGCGCAGATGTCGGTATCGTGCGCGTGTCTTCCGGAAGCGTTCGCCAGCGCATACAAACACTCGGTCGAGTCTTACGCCGGGGCGGGTCTTCCGACCGATCGGAATTATACGTCCTCTACGCCAGGGATACCGTCGACGAGACGATCTTCCACGAACACGACTGGGAGAAGGACTTGGCTAACGCAGAGGTTCGACACCTCACCTGGGAGGTCGAGGACGGTATTCTCGACGGCGACATTCGCCCTGCAACCGAAGCAGAGATTCCGACCGGCCCAGTTCCAGAACGAGCGTGTCCCGACAGCAGCGATCTCGAACGTGGGGATACGTACGAGGGGCCGCGTGAAGGCTACCGTTTCAGCGTCGATGCAGATGGGCGTCCGTTCGAGAGTTCGAACGACGGACGCAAGTACATCAAGCATGCAGAAGCTGATGAAATCGCTGAGTACGTAGTGCAACGGAACGGGGGCGGAAGCGTCCTCGTGAACGAATGCAATCATGCGGTGATGTTCGTGGATAGTGAGCCGAGGTTCATCGGGACGCTCAACCCCGAGGAGTTTGAGTACCAAGAATCCGACACCTCATTGGTTGATGAGCCCGCTGAATACCCCTTCGAAGATGAGTGATACTGACACTACTCGAAAAGAAAATCATATTGACAAATAGCGGATGCGAAAACACGCCTGAATCGGATTTGCCTTTTTCTCCAAACATTTATGTCATTCCATAGTACAAAGATTCACTTATGGGAACTGGGGGGCCGCGACGTGAGTGAGCATGAACCATCGGCCAACATCCAAGCAGATGATATCGAAACTGTTCTCGAAAACGGCGGCTCCTCAGGACTATCGCAGCATCTTCTGAATGTCGAATCCCGGCGGTTGGGAATCGCCCAAGGCGAGCAAGAACTTCTTGCTGTCGAGGAGATCAAAGACCGGATCAAACTGCTCGATCATCAGCTCAATGCTGCGCATCGGGCACTCTTTCGGATGGGTAGTGGTGCCCTGTTTGCGGACGAGGTCGGCCTCGGGAAAACGATTGAAATCGGCATGGTGCTCAAAGAGATGGATTTTCGGGAGACTCACCACAGTTTCCTCGTGTTGACGCCGGCGCAACTGGCCCCACAGTGGCAGAAGGAACTGAAGAACAAGTTCGGTCTGGAGTTCGTTTGTAATTATGACGACGAATTCTCCGGCTTCGATGCCCACGACAAGATCGTCGCCAGCGTTGACACGGCGAAAATGAGTGGGTCACGCGAGGAGGTATTGAGTCGGCGGTGGGACGTTCTCGTTCTTGACGAAGCGCACTACGTTCGGAACCGCGATACGATACGGTATGAACTCATCGACACAATCGATTACGGTCAGGCCTTCTTCGCAACGGCGACACCTATCCAAAACGACATCACAGACCTCTACAACATCATCAACCTCGTTCGACCGGGTTTGCTCGGGACGAAAGACGAGTTCGAACGTCGGTTCGTCGCGGATAAGGAAACCTCACAGATCAAGAACGCCGACGAACTTCAGAAGCGCCTCCAGCCGGTCATGATTCGGAATCGGCGTGAGGAGACGAAGATCGATTTCACCAATCGACGGGTCCAAACGAACACTTTTGAACCGAGCGCTAGCGAGCAGAAACTCTACGAGTCAGTTACTGACTTCGTCCGGTCGTCTTACTCCAGTGCAAACGCCCGGCATTTGGTGATGCTCACACTCGAGAAGGAAGTCGTCAGTAGTCCCCGAGCAGTTGATGGGACGATTTCACGCTGGTTGGAGCGTGACGACCATAGTATCTCTCGAAGCGAACGTAATCAACTGTCTGCCATCCGAGAAACTATCGACAGCATCGATACGACGACGAAACAAAAGCGCCTATCAAACATTCTCGGCTCACTCGACGACCAAGTCGAAGAGACACAGGCCGTCGTGTTCACCCAATTCCGCCCGACGCAGCAAGAAATCGCTGAACAGGTCCGCCGTGAGGGATACACTGCTCACATCGTCAACGGTGACCTGTCGAGCCGGGGGAAAGAGCGTGTCGTCGGTGAGTTTAAATCAGAGGGTGGGGTGTTGATCGCGACTGATTCGATTAGCGAAGGCCGGAACCTCCAGTTCTGCAACGTCATGGTGAATTACGATTTGCCATGGAACCCGATGAAAGTCGAACAACGAATTGGCCGTATCGACCGCATCGGCCAAGATCGGGAGGTGTTCGTGTTCAACCTCGCTCTTGAAGGGACCGTTGAAGAACACGTACTCGACAAACTCTACGGGAAAATCAACCTGTTCAATCAGTCGATCGGTGGACTCCGTGAAATCCTCTCGCGAATGGAAAAATCCGGCTCGGACTTCGAGCGAGAGGTCTTCGAGAGGCTCCGAAGCGCTGACGACGCCGTCGAACTCGAGAATAACTTCGAGGAGATGGCTGTCGACCTCGAAGAGAACAAGGAAGCCGCCGAGAAAATGGACGACTTCAACAAGAGCGTCTTCGACAACTTTGAGTTCACAGGAGGGGAGGCATGAGTTCCATCGATACCAGCCTTATCAACCCGCTCACAGTCAAGCGGTTCACCGAGTCCATCATCCGCTCACAGGGCGGCCAAATCGACCGGTCTGATGGCTCCTGTTGGCGTGTTCGACTCCCACCCGCGCTCGATGATATTACAGACGAGCAGCAGGTGACGCTGGTGTTCGACCCACAGGAACAGGAGCCCGGGAGGTCAGATTTTCTCGTTCGACCGGGAACGGTCTTTTTCAACTCACTTCTGGACGTTGCCAAAGAAAGCGGAACTGTTGGTCGCGTTCACCTTGATGGGGACAGCCTGCAACTGCATCTCCCAGATTTCTTCGACGTCTCGCGACTCTCATCTCAAATCCTCGACTACGATTCACTCCGCACTGACGTTGCTCTGGCTTTTCATTTCGAAGTCGAGATGACGACCGTGAGTTCGTATCATCGACAGCGGTTTGAAACGCTCACCATCGATCCAGAATCAGAGACGTTTCTTCCTTCACTTACGAACCGGTATCTCGCTCATCTCAATCCGTTTCTGGGCGACACCCCGAAAGAACCCACTTCGGATATCGGTGAAGGGGTGATCTCCGATTCGTACGATGTCGCTCTACAGGAGATGCAGGACCGTATCAGCGATGATCTCGAGGAGCTGGAGCAGAGCGCCGCAGAATCGATCGATGATCGCGTGCAGGAAATCGAAGCACTGTACGAGCGGCGAAGACAGGAGGTCCGGGACGAATATGACAACCTGAGCGACGTCCGCGAGATGAAGAAGCAATTCGAGCAACAAGAACAGAAGAAAAAAGATCAGATGGTCTCTCGTCACACCGTCGAGTGTGATATCTCTCTCATCGGGATGAGCGTCATCGAGTACGATATCGGGGAGATCCAACTCGCGCTCGACGACGGTGATCGGACGGGGCAAACCGCAGTGGCGTACTATCCCGGAACGAACAGCTTTGGCGATGTCGAATGTATGAGTTGTGGCACCGCCCTCGATAGATCGACGTTGCCGCAGCTGTGCGACTCCGGCCACGTGGTTTGTGCGGGGTGTCTCTCGACCTGTGAAACCTGCCAAACAACTCTTTGCGGGGCGTGCGATGTCGACATCGGTCCCTGCCACGTGTGCGATAGCCCGGAGTGTGGAGAGTGTACGGCCACGTGTGATACCTGTGGGGGACGTGCCTGTGTCGTTCACCGCGATACGTGTTCGGCCTGCGGCGACGTTGCGTGTCGCACGTGTGGTGTCGAGTGTGCAACCTGCGGCAGCTTCCACTGTGACGACCATCTCGGCATCTGTTCGACCGACTCACAGGAACACTGTCAAGACCACAGGACGACGTGTTCACAGTGTGGAGATGGCGTTTGTGAGGCGCATCTCTCGGTCTGTGAGACCTGTAGTGACCACCTTTGCCCCGAAGATACGGGATCCTGCCTCACGTGCGACGATTCAGTCTGTTCTACCCACCGGAACTACTGCAGTTCCTGCAGCGATTATCACTGCCTCGATCACACTGATTCGTGTACTGTCTGTACTGATCCGTTCTGCTTCGGGCATCTGGCGACTTGTGAGGAGTGCAACAAACACGTCTGTCCCGAGGACCGAGTCCAGTGTGAGACGTGTGGGCAGACTATTTGCCAGGATGATTCAATCGAGTGTGATCACTGCCGCGGACATCACTGTCGCGCCCACGCTTCAGTCTGCCAGGTCTGTGAAACACAGGTCGCGAGTACCCACCTCACGGCCTGTGAGACGTGTTCAGGTGTTGCCTGTCCCGACGATCGAATAGAATGTGGGATGTGTGGTGGGGTCCACTGTGACGATCACGCCGGTCAGTGTTCCCACTGTGGTGACCACGTCTGTGAAGCGCATCTCGGCGAGTGTAGCGAGTGTGGCGATCCCACCTGTCTGGACGACCTCGCTTCGTGTGCCGAACATAGTGAGCCACTCTGCCCGGATCATCGTAGGTCATGTGCTGCCTGTGTAGACCTCTTGGGGTCCGGGAACGCGAATCCGTTCTGTATCAGGTTCACCACCGAATGTGCCTCCTGTGGCGAGTATTTCTGTGAAGATCATATTACGGCCTGCACCATCGGAGAGGGGGCCCTCTGCTATGAGGATGCGTTGACCTGTACCAGTTGTGAGGAGACTATTTGTGACGAACACAGCCACACCTGCTCTATTTGTGATGACGTATTCTGTTCAGCGGACATCGAATCCTGCAGTCACTGTAACGAGCCGGTCTGTGAAGCGCATGCAACCACGTGTCACGGTGGTCACGAAGTGGTCTGTCAGTCTCATGCCGTAGCCTGTGCGCAGTGTGAGGAACCGATCTGTCCGGACCACCGCAGTGTCTGTGGGCACTGTGACGAGGCTTTCTGCACGGAGCACGGAACCGGCTGTCATGAGTGCCATGAGTTCCACTGCCAAGACCACCTGTTAGAGTGCTCGGGGTGTTCCGATCCGATCTGCGAAGCTGACTCTGATATCTGTGTGACGACCGGGAACGGATTCGGGATCTCTCATTTGCATGCCTGTTCCGAATGCGGCGAGTTACACTGCGAGTCGTACGATCATATCCGACGCTGCCACGAGTGCGACGACCCGTTCTGTGACGACCACGTCATCGAGTGTGCCGGATGCGGTGACCCCGTTTGCGACCCCCACTCGGGGCGCTGCACCATAACGGGCGATGTCTACGGCGACTCGCATCTCGCGACGTGTATCGAGTGTGGCGTGCTGTTGAGTCGTGATCACGCTCACGAAGCCCCCGCAACAGACGGCTATCTCTGTGTCGAGCACTTCGAACAGTGTGAATTCTGTAGACAGGAGTATGCACCCACCTCACTCGTCGATGGGCGCTGTCCGGCGTGCCGAAACCTCTCTCCGAAGACGGAAGCGAACATCGACCAAGTGAGTGATGCAGTTGGCTTGTTCGGTCGCTCCCACGTCGGCAAAAACGACTCGTATATCGTGGTCCGGGGAAAACATCGTATTCGTGGCGACATCGTAATCGTCTACAGCCGCGACGGAACCCAGGTTCACAAGCGCCGCATGGGGATCGAAGAGCGGTTCGGGGGGTGGTTCAAGTGAGTCACTCTCCCCCAGAATGGTACACACCTGGAGACGTGATGGAAACCGTCCGATCCGGATACGGAAACGGTGTGCGAACCGATGAAGTGATCTCTGTTCTCGAAGAACACGAGTTTCAAGACCTGTCTCGCCAGCGCGTTACGTCGATCGTCTCCTCAACAGCCGAGCGACGCGAAAGCCACCGAGAAAAGCCGAAACTCTCCCAACGCCCATCCACGACGGGAACTCCGGAAGGATACGATAGTCGCCATACCGACCGAGAAGACGCAGAGTACCTCTCAAATAAAGAGTTCGCGTTCCTCCTGATGGCGATCCTCAGTCGCATGGACGGATCAACAGTGCGACCCGATCGGCTGGATACCGAAGTAGATCTGTTCTGGCGACGACAGCACAAAACAATCGCATTCCGAACTCTTGCCCGACCCGATGGCGTTCCAATAGATGCTGCCGTGATTCAATCCGTAATTGAGGGAGAGACGAATCCGCAGCAAGGCCGGAACCCCTCCCGGGTAGTCGCTCTTACGAACACGTACTTCACCGACGAGGCGGCTGAACGAGCCGAAGATAGTGATGTCGAACTCAGAGATGGCTCACACCTGGCAGAATGGCTCGACCGAACGCGTGTCCCGATCGACCTGCTCGGTGATTTACTCGAATACGGGGACAATCGCGACTTCGACTTGGAGAGTCGTCTGGAGGAGGTATCTTCGAATGAGGCGTTCCTTGATGGATTCGAACTCCTCGAATTGACGGGCTACGATATCGACCTCGACGTCACTCCGACGTCAGTCTCGATAGACGGCAAGCCTCAGTCCTCACGGTCTGGCGCTGATACATCCACCCGCTGGGTTGGTGACGACTCAACGACATCTGATGACGCCTCACAACCAGAGTCGGCCACGGTGTCTGAGGCAGCGAACGCACCCAAATCAGGTTCCGCAGAGGCACAGTCCAGTGCGAATACACACACTCGCGGACGGAGATCAGCGGCCACTGAACGGGTCGTCCAAGACTACGAACCATCCGACGGACTAACGGGGAAATTGTATGCTGATCAGAATGAAGACGGAGACTACGATGCGTTCGACAAACTCATGGACGACTTTGAGAAGGCCGATGAGTCGTGAGAAACCCTCCCGGTGTGACAGAGAGGTGAGCGAACGGTGAATCCGGAGTTCACGGAGGAGTCGACATCTGTCCCGATTGGAGACGGCCAATCCGTTACAATCGATCCAAAGCAGCCTTGGCCGTCCGCGTATCGAGGGTCTCGATACAGCCTCGTCTCAGACGATGATTACGAGGAGGTTGTCGTGAAGTGGGAACAGCGCGATCTGAAGATCTTCACTGAGCCACCGAAAGGCCTCAGACGAGCGATGGTTCTGGCCGGAAAGTCTGGGGGTCGTGGAATCTTCCGAGTCACCGCTGACGGTGAAGTCCTCACGAAAGTCAAGGCAGACGACTATTCAAATCTCGATCAGGCACCTGTCTCGAGTGGGTGGATACCAGTGTATCTCGGCACAGTACAGGGACTCCGCTTTCGAGATGTCGACCTTGATCCGGAGATTCCAAGGGACGGTATCGCAGTTTGGCCCGGGTTCCCGTTCAACCACGGCGAAACCTGGTCGGTGGGCGACGACGCCAGCTTGACGTGGAAGTGGAAAGACTATGCCTTCGAGTCGGCGTTCGGCCACCCCGAGCTCGTTGACAGATACAAGACCTACAGGCCAAATGGTGGGCGGATTTACTTGACTGAAACGGGTCACGTGTGGGGTAATATCGACCCGGACACGGTCTCGACCGGCCGTGGCCCAGAGATCCAACAGGCAGTCGCAAATTGGAAAGAGACAGCCGAAAAAGAGGGTAATGCAGCCACACTACGCCTGGTCAATCGTCGCCTCGTTGCAACGAGCCAGACTGACGACCCCTCAGATGGACTTCTGCCAATCCACTTGGGACATCTGAGTCACTTCGACAACGGGACTGTCCCCCGCCCCGTCGTAGACGATCAGACCTATTTCAAACTCGTCGGGCAATACGAACAGGTCTATTGACGGCCGCCCTCGTTGGGAGGCCGAAATAGTTGAAGCGGCTGTCCATTGGTCACGATATTTGTTGCGCTCGATCGCTAACTTATCCGAACCCTTTCGGAGAGACGTTCGCTCGATCGACAGACAACCAAGCCCACGAGTACCTCCGATACGCCGTCCTCCGAGTGCTTGAAGGCGAGTCGGACCACCTCCCAGGAGACTGGACGCCGATCGACGGCGTGACCGTCGGCTACGGGAGCGACGAGGCGATGTACGACAGCTGGGGCTCCAGCGAAGACTGGTGGGAGACCGTCCCGCCGCAGGAGGCGTGTACCGACGGTCAAGGCGACTATACGGGAAGTTGGTTCTAGGCTTGAAGCCGACAACCCAGAGATAAACAATTAATTGTGGATATCACTAACTAAAAGACGGCGATGCAGTACAGTCACCGCTACCCCGCGTACCCGACACAAGAGGTAGCCGGTGATCTGGAACGGCACATCGATATCCATCGTCAAGCGTACAACTACACCCGCTACGAATACCAGAACGTGGACGCCGACACCATCGGCTCCGCGTACAAACACCACAGTCGACTCCCCGACTGGAAGGACGATTTCCCCGTCTTTACCGAGGTCAATGCAAAGGCGCTGCAACGAACCGTCACACGATTCTACCAGAATCTCTCCGGTCTGAAGTCTCTAAAGGAGAAGAGGCACAAAGTCGGAGAGCTCAAGTGGAAATCACCGAAGGAGTATCAGAGCATAACGTACTCGCAGCACGGCTTCAAACTCAAAAATACGAGTGGCCGACGTGCGACGCTCTGGCTCTCCAAGATCGGAGAAATCAAAATCCGATATCATCGTGAAATCCCCGACGAATCCGACATCAAGGAAGTTACAATCAAGAAAGAGACGACCGGCGACTGGTTCGTTTCCTTTGGGCTAGAGAGGGAGGAAGCCAGCCTCCCCGAGAAACCTGATGTGGACTTGCTCGATGCGAACAACTGCGTCGGCATCGATCTCGGGATCCAGAACTACATTCACACCTCAGATGGCAAGACCGTCGATTGGCTTGACCTCTCTGACGAGTACGAGCGTCTTAGCCACGAACAACGCAACCTGTCTCGTAAGGAGGACGGGTCGAACAACTACGAACGACAGCGTCGTACCGTGGCGAAGGTCAAGCGGCACATCCAGCAGAAGATCAAGGACTTCCAGCACAAACTCTCGACGTGGCTCGTCCGTGAGTACGACGCCGTGTTCGTTGAGGATTTGGACGTGAAACCGATGCTTGAGGGCTCCCACAACGCTCGCAACAAACAGGACGCTGCGTGGCGTCAGTTCATCACGCTACTCGAATATAAGGCAGAACTCTACGGTACGCACTTCGTGCAAGTTGACGCACGGGGTTCCACAAAGGAATGCGCGAAGTGTGGTACGGAAACAGCGAAACACATCTGGGTGCGTGAACACGCCTGCCCAGCGTGTGGGTTCGAATGTGACCGCGACGCGAACGCCGCGTTGAACGTACTTCAGCGAGGGTTCGATGAATTAGGGCTGGGATGGCCCGAATCGACGCCTGTGGAGACTGCGCTCCCTACGGATACTGACGACTTCCAAGAGGTGTCTGCAAAGCGCGTCGTCGAAACAGGAAGCCTCGGGGTTTGATCCCCAGGCGATTCATCCGCTTCCGGGTGTTCTTTTCGGACGACCACCAGACGGTTCCCCGCGCCATCGTCGACGTGATGGGCGCGCTCGGTGCCTGGCGCGTCTGGACTGGGAGCGCAGCGGCGTGCGGCTCCTACGACCATCGCGAGCGCCGCGAGGTCCACTTCCTGTGGCCGGAAGGCCATCCGGTGGAGGAAGTGCTCCACGCACGTCTCAGTGGCCCTGCGGAAGCCGTCGCTCCCGACGGTGGCCGAACGGGCGACGTTCGCGACCGACTGGTTGCCGACGAGAACGCACAGTCACAGGACGATCTCGAGCCCCGCACGAGGTGTGCCGTCGCCAAAGCGATCGATGTCTCGCTCCCCTCGAAAGGTGGCCGCTACGAGGTACAGTTGCGTCCGGCAACAGGTACGAAGTCGACGTCATCGACGAATCGTGTACCTGTCCCGACTGGCAGCAGCGCTCACCCGAGGGCGGCTGCAAGCACCTGCGTCGCGTCGATCACGAGATAAAATGGGGCCGTGTACCCCGCCCAGACGGCCGGCTCCCAGCTGACTCGAACTAAACCTGATTAACCAACAGAACTCTCAAGACACGCTTGCGTTGGTTAACTCGGGGAGTATCGGTCGTCCAACCCGTTGTTACGGCAGGTCGCCAGTCACGTCAACGAGGTCCTCCTCGGTTCGCCAGCGATAGAGCCGTCCTTCCTGGTCAAATAGTTCGAAGACACCGTCCTGCATCCATCCGAAGGGGTGCTCTTCGTCTTCGTACTCCCGCTTAAGGACGTGACTTTTCGCGAAGAACTCCGTCGTGCCGACGAGTAGTCCTTGTTCGACGAGGAAGTCACTTGGCTCTTTCTCGGCGACACCGACGAGGTATGTCACGATGTCGGCGATCAGACAGAACTTCTGGATACTGTTGTCCCACTCCCCCCGGATGTCGACCATCCGGAAGGCGTAGGCGTCTTGCCGCCGATTCAGTCGGTCGACCACGAGGTTCAGACGGTGGATCGGCTCCCGATCGTAGTTCCCGAGGACGAAGTACGACCGGTCGTTCTCGTAGACTGGAGTCAACTCACTCAGAGCATGGAGGACCTCCTCGTTGTCCGCCAGCGTAACCTCCTCCTCGTCAAGCTGGTCTTTGGCACTTTTGAGAACGTCATCAGGGACGGGCGACTCCTCATCAGGCATTATACAAGCTTTTCGTGGTGGGAGATATAGTTTATGAGGTAAATTACTCTATCAATCAATTACTGTTTACTACAGAGTGAATTACCTAAGAGTAAACTACTTGTCGCTGCGTCGTGTACCGTACAGTATGAGCACCGAACTCGGGGCTGCTGAAGAGATGGAGCCTCGCAAACTCATCCACTTCGTCACCCAGCAGACGCGATTCTCCCTCATCAACAACATTCTTCAGCATCCCGATCAGCTCCCGTCGATGTATGAACTCGAGGAGCTCAATCCCAGTGTCAGCGATGCCACGGTCTACAAACACATCCAGAAGCTCATCGACGCCGGCATCGTCAAGGAGGTCGCACTGGACGATGACCAGCGTCGTCAGGGCTATCCGTGGAAGTTCTACGGCCTCACCGAGGAGGGCCGGGAGTTCCTGGAGGAGCACAACCTGCTTGCCGCAGAGGAGACGCTCCAGCAAATCTACGACACCATCTCCGATAAGCCCGAGAAGATGGTCAAGTACGAGAACGCCCCACGACCGGCCGACGCATAACTCTTCCACCCGTGCCGGGCTCCAAAAGCGGTCACTATCTGATTTCGATTTTGTAGTCAGCCGCCAGTTCCTGAAACTCGTCCCACACCGGGAGCTGCCCGTCATCAACCTCGCCGTGCGTCTCGAGGTAGCGGAGCAAGGCGTCGATATCGTCTTCGAGGCCATACTTCGCCGCCTGCTCTCGGAGGTCCGCCTCGTCGACGTCGACGTGGCTGAGCAGCAGGAGACAGTACGAACGGTGGCGGCTGCCGTCGTCGATCAGCAGCGTGTGACAGCAGAGCTCCGCCGGCGAGACTGCGTCGAGATCCTCGGAGTAGAAGTAGTAGCGATGGCCGGTGAGCAGGAACTGGAGGTCGAAGGCTGCGAACCGAGCAAGGCCGGTTTCGTGGAACCCCTCTGCGTCGATCTCCGTCTCTGCCTGCGCGAGGAATTCGTCGTAGTCCTCCCAGAGAATCGTCCCCTTCGGGGCAACGGCTTCGAGACGCTGGCGATGTAGATGATGTACGAGTTCCCGGGCGAACTCGTGGAGACGGTCGAAGTCGGCGTTGAACTCGTAGTGGCCGTCGGCTGTCCCGACGAGACCCCGGTCGCGAAACCGCTTGAGGACTCGGTTGACCGTGTTGCGGTAGTTGTCGCTCCGGTCGGCGATCTCGGAGACAGTTCGCGGCTGGTCGAGGTAGTACAGCACCTCGAGTGCCTTGCCGGTCAGCAGCTCGGGGAACTCGATGTGGGAGTGCTGGCGGACGAGGTCCTGATAGAGCTCGACGGCGCGAGCATCCGACGGGACGACGCGTTTTCGACGGCCGTCGCGTTCCGTGTAGACGAGCCCCTTCTCAACGAGGTCGGCGACGGCACGAGAGAGGTAGCTCTCGCTGTGGTCGAGTTTCGTCGCGAGTTCGGAGATCGTATCGCCGCGGTCGACCGTGGCGAGGACCTCGAGTTCGATGCGCCGGAGCACGGTGTAACATAGTAGGAAACTTATATATAAAGAAGTTTCGAGTAGTGTTACAGCCAGCAATCGCGAGAGCCGTCTTCATCGTCTTAACCAACAAAACTATGGATTCGTGGGCCGTGTTGGTTAACACGGAGAGAGTCGATGTCCTACGAACCCCCGACCCCACCGGCGAACCTCCCGACGGAGATCGTCAACACGCTCAACGAGTCGGATCCGGAGCAGCTCCGAGCCGTTGCTACGTACGCCGAAGCGCTAGCCGAGCACAAAGAACGTGAGGCTCGTCTCGAAGAGGAGGCAGACCAAGATGAAATGGAGGAGCGACCAGATAACCTCCCGGACGACGTTCCCACAAAAGCAACGATCACGATCAAGGAAATCAACGACAATCGCTACTACTACTGGCAGTGGCGGGAAGACAAGAAAGTGACCTCCAAATATAAGGGACCGGTCAACCCGGACGAATAGCAGACTCTCCTATTGGTGTGGAAATTCTATACCGCCCCAATCTCGAGGTGAATTCACGATCTCAGGTTTCAGCCGGTTTTACGTACAGTTTGAACGCATTTACACATCGATCACGGGGTGAGGACGCTTATCTTCGAATCCTCTCGTACTTAACCAACAGCCCCATCACTTGTTCTCTGTAGGTTAAGTGTCGAACATCCACCCCGTGCTTCCGTCGTTTCTCGATAAGCGTTAACACCCCGTGTGCGAAGTGAATTGAGATAGGGCTTGGAGGAGACAGGCAGCCCGGAATGGCAAGCTGGACTGAGTAGAGCGAGATCTCGCGAGCACGGTAGCCGGAGCAGACCGCGAGTGACGGCCGAGCGGACTGTTTTGCCAACCCATCGGCCCACCCGCCCTGTGAGGTGAGGGAAGTGTCTGCCGTCCTGCGACAGTCGTTCGGACCCGGTATGGAAGCGGCAGCTCGGACAGTCGGTGTCGGGCCCCCCCTTGCGGGGTTTCCGGCGTCCCGGACCCGCGACGCGCCCAGGATGGGCCCGAACAGCTAAGTGCTACGATGTGTTACGACGTGGTAAAATGGAGCACATTAGCCTGCGCGTCGATGAGTCGCTGCTTGAAGCCATCGACGAGAACCGTTCCGAAGACGTGGATCGGTCCAAGTGGCTGCGTCGTGCGGCCCGTGAGAAGATCGACCGGCCAGAGCCGCGCGAGGAGTTCGAGGAGCTTCGCGAAGATCTCGATGATCTCGAGCGGCGGATCGCTGTCCTCGAGCAGTAGCTCGACGGCGGCGTGGCCGCTCTGAGGCGGACCTTTAAGGGTATCTGACAAGAGGCGTCACTTAAGAACATAAACACCTCGAGTTCACCATATCCGGCCGTTCGCAGAATTTGACGAGAATGAGATCGAGACAGCTCACGACCCATCAAACTTAGTTTCGCTCTGTGAGCCTTGTCATACCCGGTGAGAAGGTATCTCGCCCCGTCCGAAGCTATAGTAGCCATTAGAACTATCGGCACGGAGTGCTGTACAGTATCTAATGGACCATCTCGACGAAATCTCCGTCGAAGAACTCCAAGACGCG
>NZ_FNWU01000025.1 GCF_900108505.1 Halopenitus malekzadehii
TAGGACTCACTTTGCCATTATTCTCTCTCTTTCCACAAGTCTTGGGGATGTCATTAGAAACATATCCCATTGCATTAGCCATTGTATTAGGTGTTCGTCTTTTTTCTGTTTTAGTTATATTTCCAATCGGATATATGGGGATAATTATGGCAGTAGGTTGGGGAGTTGCGGATGACTATTATAATCTCGGATATGAGGTTAATCCTATTCTTTGGAATTTCACTGTACAGCTCCCAACTTTAGCGGTCATTGCAGCGGTCACGGCCGGTGTACCTACCCCCGTAGTCGCTATGGTTGCTCTTGGAACATTTATTGGTGGATTTTCGTATCTCTTGGCTTATCACAGAGAAGTTGCTTGGGAAGTGAAATGGCGAATCCAGAACCGAACTATCTTCCCAACTTAGCTCCTTGAAAAATTGTTCTTCATTGAGGCTTGTTCTAATAGGTAGTTCTGACAGATTGGACTGAAAATGATACCAGTCTAAATCGGTCAGTACAGACGGAACATAAATCGCTCAAGATGAGCAGGAATTGCATATAGAAAAACCCGATAGAGGAGAGAACAAAGTTTAAATTGAAATATTTCAATGTTCTGATTTCACCGTTCAATACTCGCGGATAATGATGTCGTACACAACAGTGAGCCCAATATAACCAAACACCACTGTGGTTCCCCAAGTATAGACATCTGGGAGAGTGAAAAATGAGACAGCAGAAATAATTAGCAGTGCGAGAGTGAGCTTACTGGTCGCACGGTTCTGCTGGGCCTGTGCCTGTGTCCGTTGACGATCCCTGATCCACTGGAATCCATCTGTAGTCAATTCTTCATAAGTCTCTCCTTCGTCAGGTTGGAAATTGATCAGATCGTGATCATTTAGGAATTCTATGACATCTTGGTATTCTTCAACTGAAAGACCAAGTGGGCCGGCGTTTGATTCGTCTATTTCATCAAAAGTAGTTTGTTCATCGATATACTGTTGATAGTGTAACTCCTCAAGTACTCTTGCCCAGTGAGGTCGATGATCGAGCATATTGATTATCCAAGGGTATCTATTGAGACACTGCCGTACACGTATCGTGGCCGTTTTGAATACCATATCAACGCCGTGAACTGCCTGATTAAATAGTATCCGTGATTCATCAGACATCTATTGAGTGTATGTGCACTCTTTAGCAACCAGCTGTTCCAGACAAGAATATATCTGAAGAAGAGTATTTCAACAGAGCCGAGTGGCTGTAAACGCTGCTTCAAACTATACTTCTCAAACAGATCGGCAGCGGACTTTTGTAACTCTATGCGGTCTCACCCATATGGTCGATCCGACAAACCACTTCCGTGAGGTTCTTGAGATGATTGCCATCGATCAAGCCATAGTTCGTATCGATGTGGATGGATACAAGCCAATAGTTGAGATCTCCCGAATGGCCCACAAGTCAGATCTGTCTCCGATTGAATTCACCCAGAACGCATTCGATATCCTCAGCCACTTTCTCGAACCACATAAAGGGCTGCTCCCGATGGTCAGTATCGCGTACATTCTTGGGGAGCTGTACCGCTGTGACTTCAAAATCCAACCCACAAAATACGCGAGCGCAGCAGGTTACGGAAGCGGTTCGTTATCCGCAACACCCTCCTAACCGCTTCTTGCTTCCTCTACCGGATCGCCAGCTGACCCTCGCACTTCGGACAGACGGCTGTCCCCGCAGTCGACCCGTCGTTGACGACACGGTACTCGTCGCCGTTCCAGTCGCAGTCCTTGCACTGGTACATCGGGCCATCACCCGACATCGTCCACCTCATCGAGGATTAGTTGCTCAACCGAGCGCTCGTGAGCCGGCTTTCGCTCGGTGCCCCATCTGGCCCGCACAGGCAGCCGGTCTTCGTTTACACGGTCGATCACGGATGTTGGCGCGGACCAGGAATCACCGACCCACTCGTCTACCGAATCGATCCCACCCACTGTATCATCGAGATCAAGTGTTTTGCGGGCCTTCTCGATTTTCTCCTTCGCGCGTCCAACCTTCCCTCGGTAATTCCCTAGGCTGATTCCCAGGGCGTCGGCTGCCTCTTTCTCGCGGACCCGGGGGTTGTACCGCCCAATGTAGGCGGCGTACTCCTTCGTGGAGAACAGGGACGCCTCCTGGTCCGCCGTGATCACGTTCACGAGCTCGTCTTTCCAGACCTCGAAGAATCGCCTACAGAACTCCTCGGGTTCGTCGACGTCATCAACATTCTCCAGGGCTTGCGGTTCGACGTCCGGTGTGATCTTAAAGTCGGTGTCGTACCCGTACTGACCTAGACCTTCGGGGTAGAGGTGATACCCCACTGCCATACCAAATTCAGATTCGGTGTTCGCAACAACGTAGGCGTCGTAGTCCTTTTCTTGGAAACGGTTGAGGGTTCGTTTCATACTCAATTGGTGGTACTCCGCGGACTTCCACCCCGGAGCACGTTTGAGGATGAATGCGGCTGTTGTTTCTTCCATACTATCCCCTATGATGGGATAGGAAATAAATCCCCGTATTGGGGATGGAATATACCCAGTAGACCCCCACATCGAAGATCTCGTGCTCGCACTGAAATCCCAATTTGGCGTCCTCACGATTCACACAGCGTCCGATAGCTCGTCAGTCCACCTCCACCAGCGGGACGTTCGAGAGACGTCGATCACATTCTCGTTCAGCAGTCCGTTGTCGGCAACGGAAGCGATCGCGTCACTTCGATCGTCGCGCACTGATGAGGAACGTCGCCATATTGAGTAAGAACACCAGCCTATCTTCCACCTAAAGTGCTGACATATTCAGTGGAATAGCGAGATATAGAAATATGCGGAGATTACGCACTCTCTTGGCGCTTTTCACCTCGCTGTTATCGAGTATGTTCAGCGTCGCACACCCAGCAGTCCCCTTCGTGCTTCGGGCTTCTCTTGCAATAGCGGTGTGTCTCTCTATCCATCCGTCCGGAGTCGCGAAACGAAGCGTTGCTGATCTTCTCGAAGTCTTAACCAACAACCCGTTTCAATAACCTACCGTGTTGGTTAACGCAGTCACTCGACCCAAGCTTACTTCTGGAAACCTTCTCGGAAACAATCGCACGATCGCCAAAATCCGGAGACGGAGTCCGAGATACTACCGTTCTCAGCCATCCCCTGGAAACGTGGAAGCGTCACGCCGCGGCTTATCGGGCCCGTGACCATCTACTCGAGTATGCCCGACCACTCCACATCGACGTCGAACCGATTGACGGTGGATCAGCCAACACGGAGCGCTGACCGCAATCGGACGCTTGTTGATCACGCTGACCCAGCCACGGACGAGATGCTGCTTCCCCCTCTTACCAACGGCGTCACCCTGCTCGACGTCGACAGCGATCGAGGCGTCCCGATCCTGCAGTCGCTCGTGCTCGACCATCTCCTCCTGCACGACGGGCCCGCCTTCTGGGTCGACGCAAATGGACACGCAACGACGACTTCACTTGCCCAAATCGCCCCTAGTCAACGGTTGCTCAACCGAATCCACGTCGCACGCGGATTTACCGCCTACCAGCACTACGGCGCCGTCTGTGATCACCCGACGGCAGTGAACAAGTCGATCCAAATGTCCACCACCGATGCCGGGGCGGCCGGTCGACGGGCACCAGGTCGTGACGACAACACGTCGCCCCACACGCCCGCCCTCATCGTCGTGCCGGCCGTCGACGCCCAGTACCGCGCCGACGATACCCTCGGCGAGACCCACGCGAAAACCCTCCAGGCCCGAACCCTTGCCCGGTTGGCGACCTACGCCGATGGGTACGACATCCCGGTGCTCGTTACCCGAAACGAACGTAACGAATTCACCGAGCCGGTCGCGACGGTTGCCGACCACCACTTGGAGTGCGAGCAGACCCAAATGGGACCACGAATCGTCGGCGACGACTTCGAGACGCTCGTCTATCCCGTCGACGACGGCGCGTACTACCAGACCACGTTCGCGTACTGGCGGCAACTGCTCGCTGCGCGAGCCACGCAGGTCGGCGTGGAACCGACGACGTCGGCGCCGTCGACGCCGACCCCAGAGGGCGTTGGGACAGGCGTCACAGCTGACGGTGAGACGGCATCGCTCACCGCGAATCCCTTCCTCGATGCGTGGACGGCGACCGGCGCCGGAGGGCAATGACGATGGGACGTACGAACCCGACGTATCGGGATGCACTGCGGGCCATCGAGGATCGGTGGGCGGATTTCCGGCGGGCGCTCCGCCGTCGCGACCAACCGCGATTCGACCGGCTATTCGAGTACGCCCGCGAGCACGCCGACGCCAGCGGGCTGTTGAACCACCAGAACCCGCTGCTGCCGGCGCTGCTCAGCATCGATCTCGAACAGGAGGCCCGCCTCGACGACCACGAGGAACGCCTCGAGGAGCTCGAACGGGCACTCGAACAACGGGAAGCGAGCCACGAGCGGGAACACCACCAGGATGGAGCCACTGAATGACGGAACTCGACACCGTTGCGTTCGATATCGAGACAACCGGCTTTGACGTCGACGACCAGCTGACTGTCATCGGGTTCGACACGGACGTTGGCTCCCGGATCTTCCTCAATACGGACGGGCGAGCACCGCCGTCAAATCTCGAAGCACAGATCAACGAAGAATTGGCGAGCTCAGTCTCGATATCGGTCCAGCAGACTGAACGAACCTTGCTAAGCGAGATGGATGCGTTTGTCGAATCGACACTCACTCACCAAGACGTGAAGCTGGTCGCGTATAATGGCGAACGATGGAACGGAGGGTTCGACCTCCCGTTCCTCCGCACGCGGCTCTGTTCCCACGATATCGACTGGCCGTTCACAGAACTGCCGTACATCGACGCGATGGATGTCTTCGAGACACGGTTCAACACGTCGGGAGAGACCTTGACCGCCGTCTACGAGGAACTCATCGGGAGTGGATTAACCGAACTCGATCCGTTCGTCGACAGCGAGGAAGCGGTTGACGCGTGGGAAGAAGGGGACTTCGAGTCGCTCGTACGCCACAACGTCGCGGATATCCGGCGGACACGAGCCTTGATGCGGTTAGCAGAGCGGTACTGCTCGAAATCTGACTTCTCGATGAAATCGCTCGATCCAGTGGCGTGAGGCTGTGTACATCTGTGGATCCCAACGGAATTGTTGGATAACCGATAGGGGCAGAGAATCCTACGGCAGTCTACCAGATAAGCAAGGCGAGTGCCTCGGGGCTTGACCCGAGGCGGTTCACGAATAGGCGTCGTTGAACTCCCGTTCACGGCGCATCAGCTCTTCGACACCGTGCTCGAGAATACCTCGCCCCATTGCCGTCGGCCGATAGTACGTGTAAAAGCCCTGGCTGTCAGCGGTCCGTCGCTGGCGCTTGTCGACAAGCCCGACGTCAACCAGTTCGTCGAGATGGTAGTGGAAATTGTGGGATTCGACATCGACCGCGGCCTTGAGATCGGCAGCACTCAGTTCCTCGTTGGCGACGAGCGTGCGGAGGATCCGGAACCGCGTCGGGTGGCCGATCGCCTGTTGCATCGCGAGGTACTCCTCGAGCGTCAGCCCGCTCTCTTCGGGAAGCGGTGGGTCCGGCTGACGAACCTCCCCTGTTGGTTGGCGATCGGTTTCGGACATTTGAGGGTGCCTCAGGTCTTACGTTGGGACGCCACGTACTTAGTCGTTCTCGACTAGAATATTCCTGAAATCACCGATATTTATATACTACCGTTCCGAATCGACGAGTCGAATGCGGCAACGGATTATCGACAATCTCCCCCGTGCCGCCGGTGATTCGGAAGCGCTCTCCCCAGTCCGGCGGGAACAGTTTCTCGTCTATCTGATGGGCCCATACCGAACGTTCGATGTCGACGCGTTGCTGCCGACGGACGCTGATGTGGAAACCGATGCCCCATCGTTTGCGACGTGGGACGAGAGCAGCGGCGAGTACGCCGAAGACGAGGTCTTGCGGCTCCTGCAGAAGACGCGGGACTGCCTCCGCGACCGCGGGTTTAATGCCTTTCTCGCAATCGACGTCGGGATTCCGCTCGATGAGATGGATGCCGCCACACAGAGTATCGCCTTTGCGCAAGCGAGTAATGCAACGATCTTCATCGCTCCACAGGTCGGCGACAATCTCGGTGTCGGGATCGAGATCGGGAGCGTCCTTGAGGATATTCTGTCGACAGCTGGAATGCAGGGGCCGGCGGCCGATGCAACGTCACCAGCGCGTGCGCGTCGGGTTATGGTCGCGACCGAACCATCGGTTCGAAGTGCGATGCTTGGCGCCGTCCACGCGCGCTGGGACGCCAGTGTCCGGACGTTCACCGATGCCGCGGACTGCTGTCGGCTCTGCGCGCAGTTCTGTACTCACATTCAGAACGAAGAGCTCTATGGCTCGCTCGACCGTCTGGACTGATCGGACTCGCGGTCACCCCGGGAAGACCTCTTCGCCGGAGCTGCTGCGAGAGTCACCCGAGAGCGATACTCATTGTACCTCGGAACCAGTTCGAAAGCTCGTGAGTTCGTCGATTCGGTCTTCCAAGTCTTCGATCTCACTACGGAGGACATCTGCCTCCTCGCTTTCAGTGGCCGCGAGTCGGTCCTTTAATCCCTGCAATCGCGTCTCTTTCACGTCCTCGTTGACGTCGGCTTTCCTGACGTACGCCCGCTCGTCGATATCGTAAACGTCCTGCTCGTGGAGGTCAGTCACGTCAAGTGCGTCATCGACCTTGTCCGGGTCGACTCCGAGGACACGATCCTGATCGATACCGGCGTCCTCCAACGCAGCGAGGACCTCTGTGTCGTCCTTCAGTGACTTCGACCGGCGCGAAGTTCGTTGGACGGAGCCGTACTGGGCATGAACTGGCTGGTCGTGATGGACTCGATCAAGGAGGGTATCGGCGATGTCTTTCCGAAGGTCGTTCGCGCCACGTTGCACGTCCGAGAGTAGCGTGTAAAGATCGATGAGTGTCTCCGTATCCAGGGTGTCCATGCTGGTCGGATCGTGGCGTTCTAATTCATCGATCAACAGGAGTGCATCAGCATAGACGCCGACATCCGGCTCAGTTCTATCGTCAGTCTCGGTAGGGCCCTCACCAATCACCTGGGTGGCAGTCGGGGCGTCCGTTTCAACGAGGATCCCAGCGTCTTCGTCAATCTCGAATTGCGGATGAAGCGTTAGCACGGCAGCATAGGGTTCGGCATCCGGGGGAAGCCGGTCCAGCTCAAAGCCGCCACCCGCATCCTGAACGCGTCGATAGAGCGTTTCGAACTGGTCGCGCTGGAGCGGCTGAGAATCATCCGAGTCCAGAATTTCGATGATGACGCGGTATTCCTGTGTGTCGGTAATACGAAACTGGGTGTGAGAAAGCGGTGTGATGAGAGTGGCCTCCGGAGAACGCTCCTCGGCCGCTTCAAGGAGCGTGTGCCAGTTCTCACTGAACGACATACCGATACTCTCGCTGCTGAGAGCTTAAAATCCCCAGTTCGTCCAGATTGCAGGGTGGACAGAGCTGTCGACAGAAGCTCATCACACTGGCGTACACCCCGATAGCGAATCCACTCTCTCCGAACAACTCATCAATACTGTCGGTACGCATACCCGCATCAACAGCGAAGCGGACGAGCTGTCGCCGAAGCCACGCGCATACTTGTACGAACGGGTAGTAAAATCGGCTATGACGGATGAGAATGAGCCGGTCCAGCATTGCACGGTGGATGAGCCGGTGAATCTTCCGACAGCACTCGAGGCAGCCGCAATCGAGTATCTCGACGTCGACGACCAGCGGACGATCGTGATCTATCAGCACGCGATTCTGATGGTTATCGCCAGTGAGGGACAGGCAACGGCAGCGCGGGAATTTACAGTCGAACTCTGGGAAGAGCCACCGGATGGCCTTCCTCGCGACCCCGATGATCTCATCACAGCATTCCTCGATGAACTACTGGCGACCACCGATGCAGTTCTCGTTGAGTTTGAAGGACAACAGGATACCGAAGACCATGACTGACACAGATACCACAGATCGATTCGTAATCGAAGTCAGCCAAGTGGGTACTGTCGACCACGTTGTCGACCTTGAAGCAGACTCAACGGGCAAGTCGCCGTACGCACCTCGACAGGACTTACCGGGTAAAAAGCTGTGTGACCGGAGTACACGCTCACCCGCAAGCGAGTACATCACACTTCGGGACTACGCCGATTGGAAAGGTGTCGACAAGACGGCATTCGAAGGTGATGCGCCTGACCAGGTATGTTCGTATTGCTGGACAGCGGTAGTAGAACACGCTGAGCGAGGAGAACAGCACGAATGCGATGACATCGACGAACGCATCGGAAAAGTCGGGTATCGCTTGCGATGGAAGCAGAAGGGCCGGGCCCGCGAAGAGTGGTACGACATCGTCGTCAGACCCAAGACAACGATGGCAGAACTCGATGCACTTGTCTGCCGGTTCACGACGCTCGATGATCTCCATCTTCGCATGTACGGACTCGAAGACGAGTACCTCGACTCAACACTCAACGTTATCCCAGACCTCCAGTTCGCTGAAGTCGACGATCCCTCATACAGGAAGGCAAGCGAGATGACGATTGCCGATATCGCCGAACGTGCAGCGCTCTGGAAGGGGGACCGGCTCAGCATGGTCTACGATTTTGGAACCCCCTCTCACTACTACTGCATCGTCAAGGAGGTATACGATTCAGGGGAGATCGAGAATCTCCTCGAAAAACGTGACCCAATCGCAACGACCGAGACAGCCGCGATTATCGACGAAAAACGGCCCGAACAATAGTCACGAGCAGACGGGTGCCCCGCTCTTTTTCACCACACTTCTCGAACACGCAGCCAATGGCTAACTGCCCGTACTGCGAGCAATCCTTCGCGGACGAATCCGAGATCCGCAAACATCTCTATGAGGCCCACGAGTATGACGAACTGGGGCGGATCGACACCAAGCGGGTTGACCAGTACATCGACGACCACGACCTCGAAGAAAACGACGACGATACCACCCGTGCCCAGCAAGACGCGGACGAAGCGGTACACATGTCCCTGGGGACCGACCGCAATGCGGGTGAGCGGTGGGAATTGCATGACGTACAAGCACTATCGACGGAGGAAATTCGGGACAAGCTTGCCGAGCACGGTATCGATACGACTGAGAAGTCGTTCCGTGACCGTGCGGCCGAGGTTGACTCCGCGATAGCCCTCGCCGACCAGTGGGAAACCGACCATGACGTCGACGCGTCGGGGTACGACCAAGATTTCATCTGGATGGCAGCTGAAGTCCTCTGGAGCCGGTGGGCACCCGATCTCCCCTATCAGGAGCAGATCTACGACCTGGTACAGGAAGGTCGAGAACTCCGGGATCAGGGGGACGACGCCGAAGCTTGCCAGCGGTGGCTGACTGCCTGGGAAACCATTATCGCCGTCACACCGGACGACATCACGACACTTGTGGCCGCTGACGATCACCTCCCGAATGTGCTCTCGCTCGAAGCATTCCTGCGGTCGGTCGACAGCGACCTTGCTACCCTGGCAGCGGACGATCCGACCTATCACGAGCGACGCCTCAAATTCTGTCGGGAGGTCTGCACTCAGTTTCCGGATGCACCTGACGAGCTATTCCTTGATTTCCGCCACTTCATCGCTGATTCGCTGACAGAGCTGGGACGACTGGACGAGAGCAGAAACGAGTTCGAGACGCTCATTCGAGACTATCCCAAAGATCCCTGGGCGTACAAGAAACTCGCAGATAGCTACTGGCAGGATGAAGCTGACGAGCCAACAGTCGAAGAGTTGGAACGCGCTGCCAAACTGTACCAGCAGGCCCTAGACGCCGAAGGTTCCCTCGAACAGCCATCAGCCGTCTCTGACCGGATCGGCGAACTCGAACGCCGATTGGCTGACGTGGACACGTCCGAGACACAAGAGGGATAGGTGGTCTCTGTCGACTGGTTCACATCCGAGGCCCAAACTCGTCATCAGACAATCCATTCCTCCTTCTTAACCAACAGTGTGCAGATATGACGCGCATCTGTTGGTTAATTTGTCCATTAAATCGGATCTGTCCTCCGGTCAGGATGGAGCGCGTCCTGCATCGGTCGATAGGTGGTTTCGGCCTCCCCGAATATCTTGAAGTCAGGATGCGTATTGGTCAGCATAACGCGGGTCGAGAAGGACGAGGAGCGGGAAGAGCGCATCAAGATGCGGATCATCGTCGATACTTACAGCCCTGAAGAGCAAGCGTGGGGATGGTACGCGTATCTGGACGACACGATGGACTTCCCGTTCGAAGCACGCTGTGTCACCGAGCGAGAGGAGTCACCGCTAGAGGAAGGCGAAACAGTACGCGTAGTTGGGATGTCCCCGACAGATCCGACTCTCAGCCAGATGTTCGTGACGATCGAGTGGATGGGCAGAGAACTTGGCGTACCACTGGAGCAACTGGAGCCGATCGAAGCCAGTAGTAACACGGACCAAGCGATCGCAGACTGGCAGTACTGGCTCGATCGCTGACAACCAAGCCCCTCGATAGAAAATCCCCAACTACCTTTCAACAGCGAGAGAGTCCCGCCCTTCCCGTGAGGGGTGAGTGTTCCGACGGCTGTCGGAACCGAGACCCGAACAGGGCGGGCGTGAATCGCGTCCGATCTGCTGAGAGACCGTCGTATTCCTGCCGGTCGTGAGTCTCCACCGTAGCGACTCCAGTTTCACTTTCACTCTGGCTGGGCAGTGTTTACCTTTCGACGGAACGCACCGGTAGGTGGTAGATGAAGCGGACCAACACGTTCGCCGTGCGCCCGCTCTCCGCGACTGGAGAGCGACTGCTCCGGGACCTGTTGGACGCTTCCGCCGCGCTCTGGAATGAGGTCAATTACCAGCGCCTCATGCGGTACAACGACGAAGACGGCTTCGAGGGCGACGTCTGGGACGCTGACACAGGCCGTCTCGAAGGGCGATACAAAGGCGTGCTTGGTGCGTCGACCGCCCAACAGGTAATCCGGAAGAACAGCGAAGCGTGGCGGGCGTTCTTCCGCGTGAAAGCCCAGTACCACGATGAGTCGAACACGTCGGTCACGGAACACCCGGACCCACCAGGGTTCCGTGGCAACGAGGACGGTGGCCGACACCTCCGAACCGTCATTCGCAACACCTCCTACACCGTCGAGTGGGGTGAGTGTTCTCGGCTTGAGATACTGGTCGGGAGCGAGTTGAAAGAGAGGTACGACCATCCCGGCCGTCTCCGACTTGAAATCGCTGGCGCTCCCAATTGGCCCGACTACGAAAAGCAAGGCCGGTTAGACCTGTGGTACGACGAGACTGAGAGCACCTTCCGAGCTTCGCAGCCCGTGACTGTTTCCGAGGCTGCACGGGCGACTCCACTGGCCGCAGAGACGGCCGCTCTGGATATTGGTGCGAACACTCTCGTCGCCTGTACCACCACGACCGGGGAACAATATCTGTACGAGGGCCGTGCGTTGTTCCAGCGGTTTCGCGATACGACCCGCCACATTGCTGAGTTGCAGTCCAAGCTACCGGAAGGCCGATACAATAGCGAGCGTATCCGGCGGCTGTACCGTAAGCGAACCCGTCGCCGCGATCACGCTCAAGAGGCGTTGTGTCGTGCCCTGCTGGACCGGTTGTATGAGGACGGCGTGGATACGGTATATGTCGGTGGGTTGACCGACGTGCTGGACACGCATTGGTCGGTCGAAACCAACGCGAAGACTCACAACTTCTGGGCGTTCAAGCACTTCACCGAACGGCTGGCGTGTACCGCTGAAGAATACGGTATCTCCGTTGAAGTCCGGTCGGAGGCGTGGACCAGCCAAGAGTGCCCGCAGTGCGGTTCGACAGATCGGACCACACGGCATAAGGACACGCTCACCTGTCCGTGTGGGTTCGAGGGGCACGCCGACCTGACAGCGTCAGCAACGTTCCTGAAGCGGCAGACAAAACAGGCAGTCAGGCCGATGGCACGGCCCGTGCGGTTCAAGTGGGACGACCACACCTGGTCGGGGAAACCACACCCTCACGAACGTCCCAACGAACAGCGCACAGACCGGAGTACCGTCCACCGGGACGGGAATGTTGCCTCCGGGGGCTCTCAGCCCGGCTGAGACTCCCACGGAGGAAACCGCGCCCTTCAGGGCGCGGAGGATGTCATTCGTCGACTTCTGGGCGAGCGCAGACGAGTACTGGGAGGCCGTCGGCGGCGATCCGCCGCGGCCGTACTGACCATACACCACCCGCCACCACTACACTCCAAAAATGACCACGCTCCACATCACCGTTGGCGACCGAGAACAGCTCCGTGAGGACGCACTCCAGTTCGTCCACGCCGCCGAGACGGACACGCTCGACAACCAGGACGGGGCGGCGACACTCCAGTTCGGAACCTACGACGATCTCGTCGACAGCCTCACCCCGCTCCGTCTCGAACTCATTCAGGCGATCGCCGAACACGCACCCGAAAGTATGCGGGAGGCCGCCCGTCTCGTTGACCGTGATGTGTCCGACGTCCATTCGGATCTGAAGCACTTGGAAACGCTGGGTATTCTTGAACTGAAAGAAGGCGGCCCCGGCGGGGCAATGCAACCCACCGTCCCGTTCGACCGGATCGAGATGCACATTGACTACCCACTCATCAACGATATCGATGGGGATGAAGCATCGGTGAGCGCATAGTCCCAGCACGCAGAGCAATGTCCGAAGAGAAAACCCGGGTCGAGTTCGACGCTCCGAAGTCTCTCGTCGAACGCATCGATACCGTCGCTGAGGTTCTCGATATCCCACGAACCCAGCTTCTCATCGACGCCATAGAGAACAAACTCGACGAACTCGCAAACGAGGAAACGTTCCGCCGGCGATTGAGCAACGCCTACTACGACGGGCGCACCGACTACGATACCGTCGAAACGATTCTCGGCCGTGAGGAAGCGATGCGCCTGAAATTCCTCCGAGAATCGATTGACCAGTCATCCGCCATACCCGAACTCAAGGACGATCTCCCAAGCGATGATTCCTTCTACGACGGCGGGGTTTGTCGTCAAGAGTGAAGCGAAGGGGTTCGTCAACAAAGCGGCTTTCACAGTATATCCACGGCAGCTGTTACATTGCTACGTCTTAACCAACATTCGGTGCGTATCCCCGGATGTGTTGGTTAACGTCGACTAACGGATTCCGGAAACCGTTCCGGAAGCGGACGACGACGGACAACAAGCTAGAATATGGCGTTGAGGACGCTTTTCGAGCCCGTTTGCTGAAGCCCGGAAGTGACACGCCGTCGCTTATCGGATTCGGATGCCCAGTGGATTGGTGAATAACAAATGTCGTTCACCATCGACTTCCTTGACGACGGCCGCGTCCTGGAGTGGGAGGCAACCGCCGACGGCACCGTCGCGACCGAGCGCCATGACTATACCCCACGCTTCTACATCGCCCCTCGCGACCCTGATGCCGACCTCGACCTCACGACCCTCCAGTCGGTGTACGATCAGCAACCGGACGTCGTCGCGACCGAACTGGTTGCGCGACGGCCGGGCTTTCGACGAGACGAGGAGACAGTCCTCGCGGTCGACGTCGCCCACATCGACCGCGTCACTCCACTCGCCCGGCAAGCGCGCCAGCTGTCGGCCTATCCAGTCGGGGATCTCGCCTGTTTCAACGTCGACTTCTCGCGAGAGTTCCGATACTGTCTAGAGACCGGCGCCGATCCGACGCCAGCGAGCGAGCTGTCGACGCTCCGGCTTAGCGTGCCGGTGACCGAAATGAGCAACGACGTCTATGGGGAGCTGTCTGTCGCCGGCGACACCGTCACCGGCTCGCCGACGGATATCGTGACCGCCGTTCAGGGTGCGCTCGAAACGCACGATCCAGATGTCCTGGTCTGCTCGACGAGCGAGATCGTCCCGACCCTGTACGGGATGGCGACGGCTGCCGGCGTCGACGACTTCTCGCTGAGTCGATGGCCTGGTGTCGACTACCAACAGCTCGCGAGCCGGTCGACGTACTCGAGCTACGGTCGCGTCGGTCACTCGCCGGCGCGGTACAACGTGCCCGGCCGCGTGATCATCGACGAGTCGAACACGTTCTTCTACGGGGAGACGAACCTCGACGGCGTCCTCGACCTCGTATCGCGCTCGACAAAGCCCGTCCAGGAGCTCGCGTGGGCGTCGATCGGGAACGTCCTCACCGCCATCCAGATCTGTGAGGCCAACGACCGCGACGTCCTCGTACCGTGGAACTCCTGGCGTCACGAGTTCTACAAGTCGATGGGGACGCTCCACGACGCCGACCGCGGCGGATTCATCTTCGCACCCGAGGTCGGCCTGCACGAGGATGTTCACGAACTCGATTTCTCGAGCCTGTATCCGAACATCATCTGTACCCGGAACGTGTCGCCCGACGTCATCCGGTGTGATTGTCATCGCAACCGTGACGACGTCCCCGGTCTCGGATACTCGATCTGCGACGACCGGGGCTATCTCGTCGACGTGCTACAGCCGATCATCGACGCTCGCGACGAGATCAAGGCGGACATTCGTCGCGAGAAGGATCGTTCCGATCCCGACGAGAACCAACTGGTGGAACTCGAGGGACGGTCGGGAGCGTTGAAGTGGATACTCGTCGCCTGCTTCGGGTATCAGGGGTTCAGCAACGCGAAGTTCGGCCGCATCGAGTGTCACGAGACGATCAACGCGTTCGCTCGCGAGATTTTGTTGACGGCAAAGCAACGACTAGAAGCTGGCGGCTGGCGGGTTGTTCACGGCATCGTCGACTCCATCTGGGTGACCCCGGACCCCGATGTCGACGATAGTGCTCGCGAAGACCTCGAGGCACTCGCGACGGCGATCACCAAGCGTGTCGAGATCCGGCTCGAACACGAAGCCCACTACGACTGGGTGGCGTTTGTGCCGCAGCGCGAGAGTGATGCCGGCGCGTTGACGAAGTACTTCGGCAAAGTGGCTGGTGACGACGAGTTTAAGATCAGAGGCATCGAGGCTCGGCAGCGGTCGACGCCGGCGTTCGTTGAGGACGTCCAGCGGGACTGTCTTGACCGGCTCGATGCCACGCGGTCCCCAGAAGCGGTGCTCGGAGTCCTTGAGAGAGCGATCGAAGAACTCCATAATGATGACGTTGCTGTGGAGCGGCTCGTCGAACGGAATCGCGTCTCCAAACCGCTCGAAGGCTACACGCAGAATACACGGAACGTGGCGGCACTCGAACGGGCTCGCGATCAGGACCTCGACGTCCATCCAGGACAGGATATCGAGTACGTGGTCGTCGACGATGAGAAATCCTCGCGGGACCGCGTCGCCCTCGCCCACGAAAGAATTGACTCCTACGACCCCTCATACTACGAGACGCAGCTCGTCAGAGCTGTCGAGAGTGTGCTATCACCGCTTGGCTGGGACCGAGCGGAGATCCAGCAGGAACTTGCAGCGCTCGAAGACGCCACGTTGAGTTCATTCGGACCAACCAGCGACCTGTCATAGCGGACTGACCTGCCACCCCACGTTTCCGTCGTAATTTTCGATCCTCTCGTTTCCGTCGATTGCGGACACACCCGGGGATGAGTAACGAACTACTGCTGGTCCGACCGTTGCTACCTCAGCGTCTGCTGTTCGTTCAGCCAGTTCTTCGCAAGCTCGTTGAAGTCAATCGAGTCGAATCGAGAGACTGCCTCAAGTACCTCAATGGCCGTCGACGGCTCGACGCGGAGTTCGAACGTGTAGGCCTCGCCGCCAACGGATCCGGAAGCGGATTTCCGGGCATAAATGATGCTCAGCATATCGAGCTCGATGAGATGGTCACGCATCCGACGTTGAGCCAGGCGGTCAGCGTCAATGTGATCTGAAAGTGACTTATAGACATCATAGACGTCACGAGTCCGAATTCCGGAGTGGCCTGCGAGTTCGAGAATCGTCACCGCTGCCAGCGCGAGGTGGCCCTGTGTCGTGAGCTGCTCCATCCCTTCAATGATGAGCTCTCGCTCAGCTTCGCCCTGAGCGGTTCGGACGTGCTTTTCTTCGACACGTGCATCACCCTCAGACTCGGCGATTGCGGCAGCTTTTCGGAGGTACTTGATCGCCTGGCGGGCGCTCCCTTTGTCCTGTGCAGCGTATGCTGCACAGAGCGGAATCACGTCGTCAGATAGGACTTCTGAATCGATACGGAGGAGCGTACAATCGGTCCGATCGGCGTTTATTTCGTCGAAGGCCTTGGCAAGCGAGCCATCGTCGTCATCCAGATCGATATTGATCTCGAATTCCTCGCCCTCGGGTGTCTCATACACGAGCGATGTGTCACGGAATGCCTTGCTCGCACGGCGGGATAGGATGTCGCGGAGTTCGTTCGCATCGTAGGGCGCAAAGAAAATCGAGTCGTCGTAGAGGCTGTCTTTTGCGGCAGGGTCGAGGTTATCACGCCATTGGAGATCGTTGCTGATGCCTATTATCGATGGATAGACATCGTCGTTGACGTAGTCCTTATCCCGTGCACGAGGGAGTGAGTAGAGGATTTTGTCGTCCGTACCGAGATTGTCGATCTCGTCGAGAACGATGATGACGGTCCCACCGATCTCGTTCATCGCGTCCCAGAGGTGGTCGAGTACCTTCTGCATCGGATGTCCATTGGGGTTCTCGGTACCGAGTTCCTCACAGAGTCCACACGCGAGCGTGTAGCTTGAGGAGATCCCCTCACAGGAGAAGAACACGGTTGTCAGGTCAAGGTTCTGAGCGTCGGCAAATGCCTCTAGTTCGGCCAACTCGGCCTTCGCGGCCGCTGTCTTCCCCTGGCCAGCCTTCCCCGAGAGGAACGTGTTCTCGGCGCCGGCGCCACGGGCTGCGGGCTTCAACGACCGTCGAAGCTTCAAGATTTCGTCCTGCCGCTCCGGCAGCGTCGTCGGGGTGTGGCCCTCTTTGAGATAGTCCTCACCGCCGACCGCGAAGATTTCGGAGGTCGTCGAGTACGGAGACGAGTCCATCGTGCATATTTCGTGTACCCGACCCACATAAACCCCCGTGTCCGTAATGTCCGGCTTGTCCGAGTAACCCCCCACCTCGTCCGGAATACCCTGTTTCGGGGACACGTAGATTATTCATACAGTTCCTTTGGGCAGGAACCTACCCGGCCCCCCGGGGTTGTCCGCAATTATTCGAGAAATGGTGGGGTGGGGATAGTCAGCTCAGATGGGTTGATTTCAGGAGAAATAGCCGATTCAGGGTGACATTGCCGATTGCTGGGTAATGTATATAATAAATCTTTCTATTAGTAGTAGTATATAGTAGGTAGAGTGGTTAGATCGGTGTTTTACAGCTACAACTACAACTATTCAAGTACTATGAGTACTGTATCGTTTCCGTCCCGATACACTCCTTCCATAGAATTACAGACATCCCCGGGGGCGGGGGTTGGGATACCCGTCCTCTCCTCGTCGAACGTATCCGTCAGACAACGCTAACGTGGAAAGGTTGCTAGAGCATCCGAGAAAGCTGTTATCGGCCATCGACAGCTAGTTACCAGTTCGAGCGGCTCCGGCTCAGCTACGTAGTTTGTGAGTTTCCTTCCCTAACCTACATTGATGAATTGCGGACAACCCCGGGGGTGGGGGAGCTATCCAAGTGATGTCTGTTCTACAACGTCGACGAGTCACGACTACCGCACTGATGATCCCCAGTGATAACTTAAGCCTAATTCCAACAGATGGCGTGGGCTTGTAACTATATTTCCGAGGTCGATGGATCGGCATAGTTGATGAAGTTTGAAAATGAAGACGTCTATGCCGGACTGGGTATCACGTACGTAGTTGTGACATCCTCGGGCATCCGTTGGAACTACCAACGCTGACGGAACTCGACTACGTCAACCCGAGCAAGAGCCAGACGACGATTCGCTAGTACCACCAGCAGCTCGTTGACGCTTGTCTCGTCGAAGAAGTGCTCCTGCCAGAGGACCGTCGGCAAAACGATCTCCCGTACAAATTTATAGGATCAATGGAGCAGTCGACAGTTCCTCGAGGAGCACAAGCTCCTCCGCGCACAAGACACGTTTCAAGGATTAATCACCGCGGAGGAACAGTACAGCGAGAGACAGCCGAGTTTCTCGACACGCACCCGTTGAACGTATTCGACGAGCGAATCGACGATCTCGTGGACGTACTCGATGCACTGATATGGGACAATACGACCCCACGTGTTCCAAAACAAGCCGTCCGCTGAATATTCATCTCAACAAACCAAAGAATCATACAACACATCGGTATTTGTCTTGCAGTATCGAACGACGATTGAATCCTGGTGACGGTAGCCTTTCTCGCGCTCATAGCTGCGAACGTCCGGTTTCGCAGTCGTTCACGCCCGAGCGATTCGCAGACTACTGGGCTTGACGATACGGATTTACGCCTGGGACTCTAACGGAACTGATGACACAACGATCCCTCCTTGTTCGCGCGCTGTGGTTCGTGTTCGTCGGCTGGTGGGTAACACCGATCGTCGTCAACACTGCGTGGCTACTCAACATCACGGTCATCCTGCTTCCGATCGGTATCAAGCTGATCAACCTCGTACCGACGGTGCTTACTCTCGCTGAGCCGCGGTCGATTTCGGAGCCTGAATCGGCGCGGGGGCAACGCTCGCTCGCCGTTCGAGCGATCTACTTCGTCCTCGTTGGGTGGTGGTTGAGTCTGCTTTGGGCGAACGTGGCGTCGTTCCTCGCCATCACGATCGTGGGGCTCCCGATCGCAATCTGGATGCTCAACCGGCTGCCATACGTCACGTCACTGTACCGGTTTCACGGGTGATCCTGGCGGTCACTGCCCGGTCGGTGATGTCTACTCTGTTGAGTCCACAGAAGGCGACGGGATAGTGTCGCTCTGAAGGTGGAAGCGAAGCGGAAGAGGAGGTTGGTCACATTCGACTCTTCCGCGTCGTTAAGCAAGCCGTGTCGCTGGCTCAAAAGCGCTGTGCCGCCAGTCCAACGACGGTGAGTGATCCGACTCGCAACGGATTTTCTGGGTGGAAGCATATCACGCTCCACTTTTTGTGGATTCATATGGACGCGACGTACAACAAGAACTCCCAGGGACACGTGAGCCAGAGCTAACCGATTTCCAGTGACCGAGTAATGAGTGATTTCAACGGAGGTTCACGGTCACACTCCCTCCCCCGTCATCGATGTAAAAATCGGTTCAGCCTCTGACCCTCTTGATGTTCACCGTTCGAATTTCATTTTGCACACGGGGTGTTCTCGCTCGACCTGTTACTCAATTCATCTCTTACACGGAGTCTCTGGTAAGTCTGTTTCATCCCAAGGGTTGTATAGATCACCTCCAAAATACAAAATCGGTTTAGTGGAACTGTACCGTTGGAATATGGCATATTTACACTTCGAACACGGGGTGTAGTAAGGCGGATACACTCGTAATCAGGGGTGTGGTCTGTCTCGGCTGAAAAATTTGCTCAAACTGCAGAATCTCGTTCTACTGATCGAACGTTATAGCGTCTCTATCGCCTATTAACTGGTGAATTTGTTCTGAATTCTTTCTTGTATCTACTGTTTTCACTCTGGACGAGGGGTGTGTAATCACTACTTTCCAGAATGCCTCAATATCAAATAGCACACGGGGTGTCCATCAGATTATAGTAGACGTTAGAAATAGTTGCTCACTTTTGGGATAGAAATTTGGTCAAGAGCGGTATCGATTGCCGTTGTAAGTTCGTCGAGTGAATCGAA
>NZ_FNWU01000023.1 GCF_900108505.1 Halopenitus malekzadehii
TTACGGAAAATTCGAGGCGAAAGCCTCGCCCTTCAGGGCGTCACCAGAACGCTCTGCGTTCTGGTTGCCCGCCAGACGGAGTCTGGCGACGGGGATGAAGCCGACCAACAGTATTCAACCGCCAACGATGGTATAGACGGGGTTCCAACGCAATCTTTAAGCCGTCCGACCGTGATAGTATGCATAGATTGTAAAGAGCACCCGTCACGCGAAATACGAACTCTACTACCACATAGTGTTCGTGCCGAAATCGGGCGGGACCGGAGGTCCCGCTGACCTCGCGGAACAGGGTTCCGCTCAGTATCGGCGTTCGCACCTGACGGGGTAGACGAAGGAACGTCTCGAAACCATCTTCGCGGAAATCTGTGAGGATAAGGGCCTCGAACTGGCCGAGTCCGAGGTCATGCCCGACCACGTACACCTGTTCATCGGGAGTCCACCGAAGAACGCCCCGTCGCTCATCGTCAACTGGGTCAAGGGCATCTCTGCGCGGAAGTACAACCAGCGGTACGACGACCGCGTGAAGTGGACTCGTTCGTACTACGTCGGTACGGCGGGCAGTGCCTCGAAGGGCGCTGTCGAACGCTACATCGCTGAACAGGAGGGTGGCGACGCATGAAGCGCGTCAACACCTTCGAGGTCATACCACAGACCGAGAACGACAAAGAGTGCCTCCTACGTCTACTCGATGCATCCGCTTCTCTGTGGAACGAACTGACCTACGAACGTCGTCAGAACTACTTCGGTGACGGCGACGTGTGGGACACTTCCGAGTACCGAGGACGCTACAACGGTGTCGTCGGAAGCGCGACTGTCCAACAGGTCACGCGCAAGAACAGCGAAGCGTGGCGGTCGTTCTTCGCCCTCAAGGAGAACGGCGAGTACGCCAACCCACCGTCGTACTGGGGCAACGAGGAGGACGGACGCGAACTCCGTACCTACATCCGCAACAACCAGTACACGATTGAGTGGGGCAAGCGTAGCCGTCTCGAAATCCCTGTCGGGCAAGAACTGAAAGACGAATACGGACTCGGCTACCACGAACGACTCCACCTCGAAGTCCGAGGCAACCCGAAGTGGGACGGCAAACAGGGTCGTCTGGAACTCGAATACGACGAGGTTAGCGACACGTTCAGGGCATTTCAACCAGTCACCGTACCTGATTCTCGACTGGATTCACGGAAAATCGAAGATTTTCCTGAAGTCGAAAACGCGAAGCGTTTTCGGAATTCACCACTGGCTTCGGAAGAAGCCGCCCTCGACGTTGGAGCGAACAATCTCGTCGCCTGTTCCACGACTACTGGGAACCAGTATCTCTACGACGGTCGGGAGTTGTTCGGACGGTTCCGCGAGACGACCGACGAAATCGCTCGCCTACAGTCGAAATTGCCCGAGAGACGAAGTCTCTCGGAATCACGGAAGACGGAGTCTTCCGGACGACTCTGTGAGAAACGCTACTCCTCGAAGCGGATTCGACGGTTGTACCGACAGCGGACGAAGCGCCGTGACCACGCACAGAACGCGCTGGTGCGCGACCTCGTTGAACGGCTATACGACGAGGGCGTGGCGACGGTGTACGTGGGCGACTTGACCGACGTGCTGGAAACGCACTGGTCGGTCAGGGTGAACGAGAAGACGCACAACTTCTGGGCGTTCAAGAAGTTCATCCACCGTCTCGCGTGTGTCTGTAAGGAGTACGGCATCAGCCTCGAAGCCGAGTCGGAAGCGTGGACGAGTCAGACGTGTCCCGAGTGTGGCGACCACGAGAAGACGATTCGCCACGAGGATACGCTGACGTGTCCGTGCGGTTTCGAGGGACACGCCGACCTCACGGCGTCAGAGACGTTCCTTCGAGAAAACAGCGATTGCGAAATCAGGCCGATGGCACGGCCCGTGCGATTCGAGTGGGACGACCACGACTGGTCGGGGAAACCACACCCTCACGAAAGTCCCAAAGAAGTGCGCACAAACCCGCAAGTTGCCCCGTGGGTCGGTAGCTGAACCCCCAACGGAGGAATCCTCGCGCTTTAGCGCGGGGAGGATGTCAAGCACACCCTTGTTGTCTTGTCCACCAATACTACGTTATCCACTATATATCAGTGGAGGACCTACAACTTTTCTCCTGTTTTTCACTAACCATTTACTTATAAATATACCTGCGATTCCAACCCCGATGAGAGCAAGCAATCGGGCCACGAAAGATAGCGTCAATAAACTTCCAACACCCATAGCATCAATAATATTAAACGGTATTGCAACTATCGTCAAAGTAGTTCCAACTATTATATTAATTATTACTGCCCAACCGAATGTTTTCCGTACAAAAACAACGTAAGCGATGCCGATTCGCTTAAGCGCGTTCGTGTTGGTTACAAGGAATATTAGTAGAAGAATTGGTGCAAATATGACAACTGCAAGAACGTATACAGGGTTGGGAAACGGCACAACCCAACCACGGTCCGAGGATGACGAAGACATAGTTGTTAGTTCCGAAGAGGGGACTTATTGATTATCCCGTAGGCGGCAGTTCTCCAAGCGTGTTTGCGCTGCGAGGATCGGCTGCCGATGGGTACCCACCGCCGGGAGCCGCAGGGATCATCATCGGGGAACCTGGAGTGAGCCATACTGATATTGTATAATAAATACTATATCTAGTTGTTGTCTAATATATCATATTATTATCGATACTGTGGGTACCCGCCTGTATCTCACGAGATCGCATTCCATACTATCTAGCTAATTACTGATTTCATCCGGGAGCAACGCTCCCGATCTCGATATAAGTATCATTTACCACCGAATATATGACTATATATTCAAAATTAGTTCCAATCACCGAATATATTTGTCTTTCGTGGTCGTCGCATCCACCGTTCGATGGATGCCGTCTCGTCACGGAATTCGGCCGAGCAATTTCCATTATTACCGTTTTACTTTTATGTATATGGATTCTATATATTGTACTCGTTCCAGCGGGATCGATTGCTCATCGCCCCGTTGACGTCGCCGTCTCCCTCGGCGTCGGTTCCGAAAGGGTTCTAACCACACGGTAACTCGCCACAACCGGAGACAGACAGATGACCGACGATATTCGCCTGTGTCGGACGTTTCAGACCGCACCGGCTGCCGTCTCGACGGATGACGCCGGACCCGACGACGCCGCGAAGTACCTTCGATCCGCCCTGACGGCCGAGGGGTTTCGTGCGCCGGATTGGCTCGTGCCCGATCTCGAGGACGGCACGGCACCGGGATCGAAACGTGCGGGCGTCGAGAACGTCGTCGAGTTGGTTCCGTCCCACGACGTCGACGGCGAGGTCTGGCCGCGCGTCGAGTGGAGCCATCTGGACGAGACCGTCCGGGACGCGGGCCGGGACCAGATCGACGCGCTCGTCGCCGGCGCCGGCGACGACATCGACGGGTTCGTCGTTCCCAAGGTCGGTCGCCGGCCGGACGTCGAACGTGCCGTGGATGTCGTCTCCGAGGTGGAGGCGGCACACGGCTACGAGCCCAGGACCTTCGACCTGACGGTCGTCGTCGAGACGAGTCGAGCCCGGTCCGACCTGCGTCCGATCGCCCGGTTCGGCGCCGACTCCCGGCTCGCCGCGATCGCGTTCGGACCGCTCGACTACGCGGCGGATCTCGGAAGCCGCGATCTCGGCGACCGGCCGCGGTGGGACGGAACCCTCGAGGCGCTCTCGAACGAGGCGAGCGCCGCCGGTCTCCTCTCGATCGGCGGCCCGTTCGACGACCTGTTCACGGAACGGGCCGGCGTGACCTATTACAACGGCGACGCCTACGTCGATCGCCTCGAACACGAGGCCGCGATCGGGATCGACGGGTCCTGGTCGCTCCATCCAAACCAGACCGTGCAGGCCAACACGGTCCATATGCCGAGCCCCGACGCGCTCGAACGCGACGTCGACCGGATCGAACGGTACAACCGGGCGAAACGCGGCGGCACCGGCGCGGTCGTCATCGACGGCCGGATGGTCGACGAGGCCAGCCTCAAGGGGTTCCACAACACGATCCGTCGCGTTCGCGCGATCGACCGGATTCATCCGGCACAAACGGACGCGTACTACGACGACGACCTGCTGAAACGGGCGCTCGATCTCGATCTCACCCGTTGAGCCGTTCTTCCGTCGGCCACCGCCGTTGGTCGTCCCCCACCGGTCAGTGCCGTTGGTCGTCTCCTATCGGTCGTCGCCGTCGGTATGTCACGGATATGTCGCTCGGCACCGCCGTCGTTCCGACTATTATTCTACGATGCGGAACGGTGTATACGAGCACTCCGCTCGTTTCGTCGCTATCGACCGACTTCTCGCCAGTCGTCGGCGATCTTGGTTTCCGTATGGTCGAACGAGCCCGGGCGTGGATGGTTGAACCGTCCCCACCCCATCCCCTCGTGATCGCTTCCGCCGTCCATCCCACTACAATTACAGCTCTATGTGTGTAATCAATACTGCACGAACGATACACGTCCTGTATCCCACGACACCACGCGATTCGGGCGGTTGACATCCCTCACTCGTCCAGCGTTACCGTTGATCCTCCGGCTTCGATCGGGTCGGAGGCCGTCCACACGTCACCGTGATCGCTACCCACATCCGTTCTACGATGTCGAACGCACTGATCGATGGCCCACGGCGGCCCCTCATCGAACAGCGACGTTTCCGAACTGATCGACGTGGTATGTGTATCCTTACCGAATCATTTATGCCTCGCTCCGGACATTCCCGAACGATGCCCCATCTCGCTCTCGACACGACCGCAGATCCGACCGCCGCCGATCGACGGGCGTTCACCGAGGCGGTGACCGACATATACGGCGCGGAGATGCGGACCTCGACCGGCCACATCGCGGTCACGATCCGCGAGCATCCCCCATCCGCGATGTCCCTCGGCCGCGCCGTCGAGGGGCCCCTGGCCGTCCTCGACGCCGACGTTCGCCGCGGCCGGTCGTTCGAGCGTCGTCGAGCGTTCGCGCTCGCGGTCATCGACTGGCTGGCCGCCGAATGGGCGGTGCCGCGGCCCAACGGGAAGATCGTGTTCACCGAACACGATGGCGACCAGCTGATGGGTGCCGATCGCGTCGGTGAGGACTGGTCGCCCGATGAGGCCGACCAGTAAGCCCAGCCCGGTGAGGTCGACCCGCCACCGTCGATCGGCGAGGCACCGGATCAGGACTGCAGCCGGTCGGCGATCGCCATCGTCACGTGATCGTCGAAGTGGGCGCCGACGACCTGCGCACTGACCGGGAGCCCGTCGACGGTGTCGACGGGGACTGCCGTCGCCGGGCTTCCGGCGAGGTTGAACGGGGCCGTGTTCCCCAGCAGCGTCAACAGGTCCGCCGTCGTCTCCATCCGTCCCCGCGTCGGCGGGAGCGTTCGGAGGGTCGGCATCACGAGCGCGTCGACGTCGGCGAGTGCGTCCTGCACGCGCTCGCCGAACGCGATCGCTTCCTGCCGTGCCGCGAGATACGCCTCGCCGTCCGTCTCGGTGTCGAGGAAGGCGGACGCGAGCAGCCGGGAGGCGACGTGGTCGCCGAGGTCGGCCTCCTTGACCGCCGCGAGCAGCGATCGGATGGCCGGCGTGTAGTCGGGCCCCTGTCCACGGACGACGCCGGTCTGATCGAGGTACCAGACGAACTCGGCCGCGCCGACGAGGAAGTACGCCTCCTCGATCGCCCCGCGATCGAGTTCGACCGGCGTCGCCTCGACGTCCGCAGCCGCCACGGCGTCGCGGACCGACTCCGAGACGACGTCGTCCGACGCCTCGAAGAACGACGTCGGGAGGCCGACGGTGACGGTCCCGGACGGCGTCCCGTCCTCCGACAGCGTGTCGTCGATACCGCGGGCGGGGAGTTCTCGGGAACTCGCGGTCGGATCTCGCGGATCCGGGCCGGCGATGGCCGTGAGTGCGCGTCGTGCCGTCTCGACGTCCCTGGCGAGCGGGCCGATCGTGTCGAGGGACGGCGCGAACGAGACGAAGCCGTGCCGCGGAACGACCCCGTGGGTCGGCTTGACGCCGACGACGCCACAACACGCCGCCTATCCCGATCAGGGGACGAACCCGATCCCAACCATACTTCCCGTCCTCGAGGCACTCAAGGACTATGATGCGCGTGTTCGTGAGCGTGATCACCCGCTTTGTGGACGTGAGTATGCCTCGATGACCGGACTCGATGCCGGAACGAAGGAGAACGTTATTCCGGAGCAGGCCACGGTCACGATCGATCGCCGTTTCTCGCCGTCTCGGTCGATCGAGGACGTCTCGGGGGAGATCGACGAGGTCCTTTCGGACGTCGCCGACCGATACGGGCTCGACATCGACTGGGAACGTACGCAGCTGTATGAATCGGCCGAGACCGATGTGGACAATCCGACCGCGCGGGTCCTTCGGAGCCACGGCGCGGCAGCCGTCGACGTCTCCACCGAACCGGCCGGTGCGCCCTGGTCGTGTGACTTCCGGAATCTCGTCAACGAGGGCGGGATGACGAACTCGGTCGTGTGGGGCCCCGGTGACGTCTCCCAGGCCGGAACGTTCGACGAACACGTCGATCTGGAGTCGGCGACGGTCGGCCTGAACGTGCTTGGAAGGGCCGTCGACGATCTCCTCGAGCGGGAGCCGTAACGACCGTTACGGACGCGACTGTCCAGTTACCGATCGGCTTCGAGCAGCTCGCCTGCGGCCCCGACCAGGGCCTCGAGCCCGGCGTCCGCGTTCGTCAGCTCGATGTGCTCGTCGTAGGTGTGCGCCTGCGCGAGGTCGCCCGGTCCCCACGTGATCGCCTCCATCTCGGCGTCGTTCACGAAGTTGCGGACGTCCGTCGAGGCCTCGATCCCCCACGGGTCGGTGTCGGCGTTCGCGGCCGCCGCGGAGTGCCGTCGGATCACGGTCGCCAACTCGCTGTCAACGTCGATCGCGGCGGACTCGTAGGTGCGCGTCCGCTCCCAGGCGGCGTCGACGCCGTGTTCGCGGGCGACCTCCTCCAGGAGGGCGTCGATCTCCGCGTCGATCTCGTCGACGTCCTCCGCCGGGAGGAACCGGCGATCGACGGTGATCGTCGCCCGTTCGGGAACGACGTTCTCCTTAGTCCCGGCCTCGACCATCGTGACGGTCGCGTATGCGTTGCCCACCAGATCGTCCTCACGCTCCCGGATGCGCTCGTCGTACTCGGCGAGCGCGTCGAGGACCGGCCGTGCCGCCAGCACGGCGTTGGTCCCCTGGTCGGGGTGGCTCGCGTGGGATGGATCGCCGGCGACCGTGATCTCGTACCAGGCGAGCCCCTTCTCGCTCGTCGCAGCTCGCAGCTGGGTGGGTTCGAGCACGATCCCGTAGTCGCCGTCGTAGCCGGACTCGAGCAAGGTCCGCGTCCCCGGCTCCGCGGTCTCCTCGCCGATCGCCGCGTGGAACACGATCGATCCGTCGAGGTCGCCCGACTCCACTTCCTCGGCGAGCGCGGCGGTCGCGGCCATTCCCACCGCCACGCCGGCCTTCATGTCGGCGCTGCCGCGTCCGTACAGCCGCCCGTCCTCGACCGTCCCGCCGTACGGATCGTGGGTCCATTCCGATCGATCGCCCGCGGGCACGACGTCGATGTGACCGTTCACCACGAGGGTCGGATCGCCCTCCCCGACTCGGAGGCCCACCTGCGGCCGATCCGCGTACGGCTCCCGGACGAGATCGGCGTCGAGCCCCCGGTCGTCGAACCACTCGACGATGTACTCGGCACACGCCCGTTCGTTGCCGGGCGGATTTTCGGTCTCGATCCGGACCAGGTCCCGGATCAGCGATCGCAGCTCGTCCTCAGCTGTCGCTTCGGCCATAGGCTCCGTTCGACGTCGACACGCAAAAGAATTATTCAATATAACATATACTATGAAGTGATTATATACTATATTATGGTATTTCAATCCCGTCCACGAACACGTCTACGTTCTATACACCCTATGTCATCGGAGAATACGTCATTCTCCTCGATCGTCCCCCATATATTATGCTTTACACATATTTTGACACGTTATATTTGATATATGGATTTACAACTGACAACTCGACGGATACTGACGGTCCCTCTGAGGGATGGTGAGTCGCCACGAGCCTCCCTCATAGACCGACTGGATCGGCGGCGGCCGCTCGGCGTCGCGGACGCGTTAGGCGTCGGGCCAGCGCTCGATGTAGACCGTCTCGTCGGTGTAGAACCGAACCACGTCCTCCGACTGCGCGTGCAGGTCGCCGAAGAACGAGTCCTTCTGACCGCCGAAGTGGAAGAACGCCATCGGCGCCGCCGTCCCCGCGTTCACGGCGAGGTTGCCGGCTTCCGCGCGGTGGCGGAACTTCGCGGCCTCGGACCCGCTGCCCGTGAACAGGCTCGCCGCGTTCCCGAAGTCGCTCTCGTTCATAACGTCGATCGCCTCGTCGATGCCGCTTGCGGACATCAGGCCGAGGACCGGACCGAAGATCTCCTCCCGGGAGATCACCATGTCCGAGGTCACATCACGGAACAGACACGGCCCGAGGAAGTTGCCGTCCTCGTGGCCCTCGACGGTCTCGTTGCGGCCGTCGTAGATCAGCTCGGCACCTTCCTGCACGCCCGTCTCCACGTAGTTGCGGACGCGCTGTTCGTGTTCCGCGGAGATGAGCGCGCCGATCGTCGTGTCGTCGTCGAGTCCGTTGCCGACGACTTGCCGTTCGACCTCCGCCTGTACCAGGTCGACGAACTCCTCGTAGACCGACTCCTCGACGACGACGACGTCGTTCGCCAGACAGCGCTCGCCGCTGCAGGCCAACGCGGACCCGACGGTCTTCTTCGCGGCGAACTCCAGATCCGCGGACTCCGTCACGATCACGTGGTTCTTCGCGCCGCCCTGCGCCTGGACGCGCTTGCCGTTGGCCGCCGCCTTCTTGTAGATCGTCTGTGCGACCGGCGTACTCCCGACGAAGGAGACGCCCTCGATGCCGTCGTGTTCGAGGATCGTGTTCACCGTTTCGACGCTGCCGTGAACGAGCTGGACGACGCCGTCCGGGAAGCCCGCCCGATCGATGAGATCGAAGAGGTACTCCGCGGTCAGCGGCGTCTGTTCGCTCGGCTTCAGGATGAACGAGTTGCCGGTTGCCACCGCGTACGGGAGGAACCACAGCGGGATCATCCCCGGGAAGTTGAACGGCGTGACGGCGGCGAAGACGCCGAGCGGCTTCCGAACCGCGGTCTCGTCGATGTTCGGCGCTGCGTTCTCGACGTGGCCCGCCTGCATCAGCGAGGGGATCCCGCAGGCGACCTCGACGTTCTCGATGCCGCGACGCAGCTCGCCTTTCGCCTCGCCGAAGGTCTTGCCGTGCTCCTGGACCAGCAGCTCCGCCAGTTCGTCTTGGTGGTCCTCAAGCAGCTGTTTGAACTCGAACAGCGGCTGGATCCGCTCCTCGACCGGGCGCTGGTGCCACTCCTCGAAGGCCGCCTGGCCGGTCGCGACCGCGTCGTCGACCTCGTCCGCCGAGCTGTACTCGACGCGCGCGATCGATTCACCCGTCGCGGGATTGGTGACGTTCTCGCCGTCCACCGTCGGCGTCGTCCACTCACCGCCGACGTAGTTCTCCACCGTGCCGTACTGAAGCTCTGTCTGACTCGACATGTGTTTGCTACACCATCACACCGGAGGGTTATAAACGTTCCTCGTTTGATGGACGATATACGTGGTATATCCGATCTAGTCGGAAAAGTTCCACAAGAACGGTCGAACCTCGGAGGTTGTGCTCCTATGCGACATCTCGTGCAAAGATTAATCAAATAGCCCTGCGTACGGTGGATACATTATGTCCGACCCGACCGATGACCGAACCGAGATCGAGCGGATCGACAAGGAACACGTCTTCGGGACGTGGTCGTATCAAAGCGAGGTCGACCCGACTCAGATCGTCGACGCCGACGGCGTTCGCTTCACCGACGCCGCTGGCAACGACTTCATCGACTTCTCCGGACAGTTGATGTGTTCGAACCTGGGCCACGCCGCCGACCGGGTATCCGAGGCGATCGCGGATCAGGCCGACTCCGTACCGTACGTTGCGCCGAACTACACCACTGAGGCGCGCGCACGCCTCGGCGAGAAGCTCGCGGAGGTCACGCCGGGCGACCTCACGAAGACCTTCTTCTCGACGAGCGGGACCGAGGCGGTCGAGGCCGCGATCAAGATCGCGAAGTTCTACACCGGCAAGGACAAGATCGTCTCCCGGTACCGCTCGTACCACGGCGCGACGTACGGGTCGATCAGCGTGACGGGCGACCCGCGCCGGCTCGCCGCCGAACCCGGCATTCCCGGCGCGATCAAGGCTCCGGACCCGTACGCGTACGGATCCACGATGGACCCGATGGAGAGCCTCGAGTACATCGACGAGATGCTGATGCTCGAGGGCGACACCGTCGCCGCCGTGCTCGTCGAGCCCATCGTCGGATCGAACGGCATCCTCGTACCGCCCGAGGAGTACCTTCCGCGACTCAAGGAGATCGCCCACGACCACGGCGCGCTGCTCATCTGTGACGAGGTGATGGCCGGCTTCGGCCGCACCGGCGAATGGTTCGGCAGCGACGTCTTCGGCGTCACCCCCGACATCATGACGATGGCGAAGGGGCTGACCGGCGCCTATCAGCCGCTGGGCGCGACCATCGTGACGCCGGAGATCGCGGCCCACTTCGAGGACAACATGTTGACCCACGGCCACACGTACGCGGGCCACCCGGTGGCGTGTGCGGCCGGCCTCGCGGCGATCGAGACCTACCAGGAGGAGAACCTGATCGAGCGCGCCAGCGAGACGGGCGAGTACCTCGGCGAGCAGCTCGAGGAGCTCGCCGACGCCCACCCGAGTGTGGGCGAGGCCCGCGGCGTCGGGCTCTTCCGCGGGCTCGAGCTGACGAAACACTCCGAGGAACGCGTACCCTTCGGCGAGCGTGAGGACAAGGTCGGCAAGGGGAGCACGGTCGTCGACGAGGTGGCCGCCGCCGCCTACGAGAACGGAACGTACGTCGCGAACATGATCAACACGCTGATCATCGCGCCGCCGTTGACGATCACGGAGTCGGAGATCGACGAGGCGATCGCGTCGCTGGACGCCGCACTCGAGATCTCCGACGACGCGATGATCGCCTGAGAGCCCCGACCGTCCCCGCCCGTCCCCGCCCGTCCCCGGTATTCGGACACTGTCCGAATAACGGTCATAGGTATCGCGATATAACGGGATTCTGTCCGAACGAACGCGGGTATCTTGAAAATATTTATGTTACGCCGTCCCGAACGCGTAGTATGTCGAATTCGAGCGACGGCCGGTTCGACGAGATGGACATCGAGCTGTTGCGGTGCGTCGAGTCGGATTTCGACGTGAGCCTGGATACGCTCTCACAGCAGCTCGACCTCTCGAAGTCGGCGGTCCATTACCGGCTGAACAAACTGAAGGATGCCGGCGTGATCCGGAGCGTGACCGCCGATCTCGACCCGCTGGCGTTCGGTCTCGATATGGTCGCACTCACCGAGGTTTCCGTCACCCACGAGCAGGGCTACTCCGATACCATCGGAACGGATCTGGCCGGCGTGAAGGGGGTTGAGCAGGTCTATTACACGATGGGAGACGTCGATTTCGTCGTGGTCTCCCGCGTGCAGGATCGGTCACAGATGAACGCCGTGATCGAGGAGATGGTGGCGATCGACGGGGTCAACGAGACCTCCTCGCGGTTCGTGATGGACGAGGTCACGAGCGGGACCGACGTCGTCGACAACCTCCCCGATGCGGCTCGATCAAAACTCGTCGAGGAGTGATCGCCGGGCGTGACGCTCCCGCCAGTGGGGGTTCGCGGTCGGTAGTGATCGATGGCGATTATCCGCTATATGCCAATGATGTTTATTAATATTTTGTTTTATATTTAACGAACTATATGATATCTACCATGTCGTTGTGCTCGACTGTGACCGTCGTTTGTATTACCGGTGGACGTTATAAACCGTCCGTTTAACGCTCTTGGACGGAAACGCTCGTCAGTTGGATCCCGTCATTTGTTCCTTCATTTGATGATTATGATATATTATGTTAACGTATAGATTATGTATATATTATGGGTCTCCCGTTCGTCCCTTCCCTCCCGAGATCGTCCTCGTTCCCGTTCGCCCCCTCCATCCGTATCCTCGTCGGTACCCGCATCCTTACCCGTCTCGCGCGCGAGACGCCACTCGGATGACCACGACGGATCCGGCACCCGATCGACGCATCGACAGCAACCTCTTCATCACGGTTTCGGGGCCGCCCGGCTGTGGTGCGACGACGTTGTGTGAGCAGCTCTCGGCGGTTCTCGACTGTGGATACGTCTCCGGCGGGGAGATCTTTCGGTCGATCGCCGAGGATCGGGGGATGAGCCTCTCACAGCTGGTCGCGAAGGCGGGCGAGTCCGACGATCTCGACCGCGAGCTCGATCGCCGGCTTCAGCGGATCGCCGAGGAGTGGGGTGCGGCGAACAAGGCGTTCGTCCTCGAGTCGCGGCTGGCTGGCTGGATCGCCGGCAACCGGGCCGACCTCCGGATCTGGCTCGACGCGCCCGAGGAGGTCCGGATCGACCGTACCGCCGACCGCGAGGAGCTGTCGGCCGAGATGCGGGTTCGAGAGGTGATCGAGGCCCAACGCTATGAGTCCTACTACGACATCGACGTCGGCGACCGGTCGATCTACGACCTCGCGATCAACACGGGTCGGTGGAGCGCGGACGGAACGCTCGCGATCGTTCTCGCGGCGATCGACGAGCACGATCCCACGGACGACGAGGGCGCGATCCCAACCCCGAACCTCGAGGTGTGAGACCCGGCCAGCCGTCCCGATCGACGGTGACTACAGCCGGTCGGCGAGCCACGACCCGATCGTCTCTCCGACCCGGTCGGCTTGCCCCACGAAGAAGTGGTCCGCGGGGATCTCGGTGAGCGAGACCGCCGAGTGGTCGCTTCCGGCTTCCGTGGGATCCGACCACGTCGCCCCCTCCCCCGCATCTGCTTCCGCCGCCGGGTCCGACCCCGTCGACGCCGCCCCTGCCGCTTCCGAATCCGATCCTCCGGTCTCGAGCGCCCGCGCACGTTCGACGACGGGCTCCCACTCCGCGGTGGTATCCCGCGATCCATAGACCACTTGGGGCGGGACGGCGATCCGGTCGATCGCCGCCACCGCGTCGATCCCGTCCGCCACCCGTCGGGCCGGTGCGAGTGCCGAGACGGCGACGAGCTCGCCTCGATCGGCGTCCGCGGCGGCCACGAGCGCGAGACAGCCGCCGAAGGAGTAGCCGAAGAGACCGACGCGGTCGTAGCGATCGCGTGCCCATGCCATCGCTGCCTCGACGTCGGCCAACTCGCCGGGACCGCCGTCCCAGTCCCCGTAATCGAACCGGAGACAGTCGACGCCCCGGTCCCGGAGCACCGACGAGACGGCCTGGAGGTGACCGTTATGACGGGTTCCGCCGTGTTCGGGATGGGGCGGGCACGCGACCACGCAGGCGGCCGCGTCCCTGCCCGCGTGGGCACGGTCGTGGCTCGCTCGCACGTCCCGGCCACCCGGGATCAAGACCGTTTCCGGCTCGACGTCGACGTCGTTCACCATTGTGTCTCCGTCGGGTCAGGGAACCGGCGTCACGCTCTCGACGCCCTCGAGCGCCTCGATCCCGTCCACGATCGCCTCTTGGTCGGCGTCAGCCTCGTAATAGAAGACCAGATCGAAGGTTCCGTCCCGAAGCAGCTGTTGGCACTCCCAGACGAACGCCTCGTCCGCGAGCGTGCGACCCTGGAACTGGTTCGAGGAGAAGTCGGTGTCGTCGTTGCCGGCTTCGATGTACGTCTCGCCCGTTCCGGCCGCCTCGGCGATCACGTCGTTGATCGCGACCGTCAGCTCGTGCATCTCCAGGTCGGACTGCCCGTCGTACCGCGAGTGGACGATACAGCCGATCAGCTCGATGTCTCCGGGCTCGATCAGCGCCATCGTGCGCTGATAGAGGTCGTCGGTCAGCGTGTCGCTCATTGGTGTCCCATCGATCGCGTCGGATAAACGGGTGGCGATCCGATCCCCGATCGATGGATCGAGACGGATCGATGGACCGGGACGGCCGACCCGCGACGGTCGCGTCACTGCTGGGACGTCGGTACCGACCGAGGGGCCTCGACGTCCTCGTGATCCTCGCGATCGTCGTCCTCGCGGCCTCACTGGTTCCGGTTCCGGACGGCGGACTCACCGGCGGCGATCCGGGTGGGGGTCCGATTCCGTTCGGCCTCGATCCCTTCCCTGTGCGTCTCGATCCCTTCCTCGTGAGCCACCTGATCGCATACGGCGCCCTCGCGGTTTCCTGTCGCCGAGTGCTGACCGCAGCGTCCGTCGGCTGGTCACGAGTCGCCGTCCTCGCGGCCGCGGTCGTGCTCGCGACGGGCTACGGGGCAGTCATCGAGGTCCTTCAGGTGCCGCTCCCGTGGCGGTCGGGCGGGCTCGTCGATGCCGGGATCAACGCCGTCGGCGCCGGCGTCGGCGTCGTCCTCGACTCCGTCGGCCGGGTCTTGCGTCGAGCCGTTCGTCGGTGAACGTGGTTCGGATCGGTCGGATCGGTCAGTTTCCCGAGGGAACGTGTCACGGTTCCGGCCGGACGGACAGGCTTATTGTGGTGTCACTCAGGGAGTTCAATATGGACTACGACCAGGTTCGTGAGACCGATCCCGCGGTCGCGGACGCGCTCGAGGGCGAGCTCGAACGGCAGGAACGGACGCTTGCGATGATCGCGAGCGAGAACCACGCGAGCGAGGCCGTGCTGGCCGCACAGGGCAGCGTCCTCACGAACAAGTACGCGGAGGGGTATCCCGAATCCCGCTACTACGCGGGCTGTGAGTACGCCGACGACGTCGAACAGCTCGCGATCGATCGAGCCACGGAGTTGTGGGGCGCCGAACACGTCAACGTCCAGCCGCACTCGGGGACCCAGGCCAACCAGGCCGTCTACTTCGCGATGCTCGACCCCGGCGACAAGATCCTGTCGCTGGATCTCACCCACGGCGGGCACCTCTCACACGGCCATCCGGCCAACTTCGTCGGGCAGCTCTACGACGTCGAGCAGTACGAGGTCGACCCCGAGACCGGCACCATCGACTACGAGGGGCTCCGCGACCTCGCCGAATCGTTCGACCCCGACATCGTTGTCTCGGGTTACTCCGCGTACCCGCGCGAGGTCGAGTGGGACCGCATTCAGGCGGCCGCCGACGCGGTCGACGCCTACCACCTCGCCGATATGGCACACATCACCGGGCTCGTGGCGGCCGGCGTCCACGACTCGCCGGTCGGGATCGCCGACTTCGTTACCGGCTCGACGCACAAGACGATCCGCGCCGGCCGCGGCGGGATCGTGATGTGCGGGGACGAACACGCCGACGCGATCGACAAGGCGGTGTTCCCGGGCGGCCAGGGCGGTCCCCTGATGCACAACATCGCCGGCAAGGCGGTCGGGTTCGGCGAGGCGCTCGACCCCGAGTTCCAGGCGTACGCCGAACAGGTGGTCGAGAACGCCCAGGCTCTCGGCGACCGGCTCGCCGACCACGGCCTCTCGCTCGTCTCCGGCGGGACCGACACCCACCTCGTGCTCGTCGACCTGCGTGAGTCCCACCCCGACCTCAGCGGCGGGGACGCCGAGGACGCGCTGGCGGCGGCGAACATCGTTCTCAACGGGAACACGGTGCCCGGCGAGACGCGCTCGGCTTTCGACCCGTCCGGGATCCGGGCTGGCACCGCCGGGATCACGACTCGCGGTTTCGGCGTCGAGGCGGTCGAGGAGGTCGCCGACCTGATCTACCGGGTCGTCGACGATCACGACTCCGAGGACGTCATCTACGAGGTCGGCGAGCGCGTCGAGGAGCTCTGCGACGCCCACCCGATATACGAGTAGTACCCCCCGAACTCCCTCCAACGTCTCCCCCTTCGAAGCGTCGTCCCCTCACACGTCGTAGGAACTGTCGCCGACGACCGCCTCGAACTCGCCGCGGCCGGTCGCGGTCTCCGGGTCGTACTCGGTGACGCGGACGGCGACCTGATCGTCGATCGCGTCCGGGTCCATCCCCTCGACGAGCAGTCGCGTATCGCCGATCAGGGCGGTTCCGACCCCCTCGGCGGGGTCGTACCCGCTGACGAAGACCGACACCGTCGTTCCGGGCTCGAGCGCGGGCGTGGTCGTCCGGAAGGACCACCCGGCCAGGAACTTCTCGAGAACGCTCATACGCGCGCCACCTCCTCGCTCTCGCGGTCGATGACGTATTCACGACCGAAGCCGGTCATCGCGGCGACGATGAACACCGCCACGAGGATCCAGCCGTGGAAGACGAACGGCCACACCTCCGCCGGGTTCACGAGCATCCCCGCCTCGAACCATGGGAAGGTATCGGGCAGCCCGACCATCGCCGAGTAGCCCGCGAGGACGCCGCCGGACCACGGGAAGATGTAGCCGAGCGCCGCCGTCTGGGCGTCGAGGATGTTCGCGCGCCGGTAGCCGTTGATGTTGAACCGTTCGCCGATCCGGGCGATGTAGGGGCCGATGGCGATCTCGGCGGCGGTGTTGATCGTGATCGCGGCGTTGACGAGCGCGGCGGTCCCGACCATCGTCAACTCGGCGTTGCGCACGTTCGTTGCGAGGGTGTCGATCGACCACTCGAGGACGGCCTCGAAGGCGCCGCCGCGGATCATGATCTGGGCGGCCGCGATGATCAACAACACGAGGATCGAGAGCGCGAAGAACCCCGCGGCGCCGGCATAGATCGATCCTCCGACGCCGACGGCGCTCGGGTCGGAGACGATCTCCACGATCGGGAGCCCCGCGAGCGCGTCCGCCGCGGGTGCGTCGGCGGGCGCCCGGAACACGAGGATGTCGGCCGCGGAGGAAAGCCCCGCCATCAAGTTGAATCCGACCGCGAGCACGATCCCCCACGAGATCGCCTCCACGATGTGGCGCCCAACGACCGCGGCGACGATCACGACGCCCATCGAGAGGAGGTGAACGAGCGCGACCGGGTTGGCACCCTGGACGAGCACCGCCCGTGGATCGCCGGCGACATCGAGTCCCGGCAACAGCGCGCTGGCGACGACGTACGCGGGCAACGCGATCGCGGCCGCGACGATCGCGTATTTAAATCGCGAGGCGACGACGCCGCCGATGTCGGCGTCCTGAGTGACGGCGGAGACGATCGTCGTGTCCGAGACCGGCGCGAGGTTGTCGCCGAAGATCGCCCCCGAGAGGATCGCCCCGAACGTGAGCGTCGGGTTCGCGCCGAGCAGGATCCCCGCCGGGAAGAACAGACCGACGAACGCGACGCTCGTGCCGTAGCCCGTTCCGATCCCGGTCGCGAGCACGGCCGCGAGAACGAACGTGATCGCCGGGAAGGCGGTGGCGCCGACGCCGGCGACGTCGGCGACCCAGACGAGCCCGCCGACGAACCCGCCGGCTTGCAGCGTCTCCGTGAACATCCCCGCCCACATCCACGCCACAATGGCCGTCACCGCCACCGGCTGGGTCATCCCCTCGAAGATCGTGTTCGCGTAGTCGCTCCACGAGCCCTTCACGAGGAACATTCCCAGGATGAGCCCGATCAACATTCCCGCAACCAGTCCGGTCGTATCCGACACGCGCAACAGGGCGGTCTGAACGATCGCCCAGCCGACGAAGAACACGATCGGGGCCGCGCTGGCACCCCGGCCGCCGTAGAACTCGAGCCGTGGGCCCTCCGACGAGCCCACTCCCTCGAACTCCGCGGTCGGATCCTCGCTCGTCGTTTCGTCCATACGACCCCGAATCACACCCCGGGTGACTAAACGGTTCGGTGTGAGTTTGCGGCGGGACCTGGCGTCCCCCTTCGATTCACGCGTCGGCACGCGTCTCACCGTCGAGGTGGCACGTCCCTCGAGGTCGCACGTTCGCCGGCCGTATCGCCGTCGAGATCGCACGTCGATCCCGAGCCGTTTTACCGTCGCTCGTTCGAAACGTGCGTATGACCGACGTCATCGACGGCGACGCCGTCGCGGCCGACATCCGGACGGAGATCGCCGACTGCGTGGAGACGCTCACGGACGCGGGCGTCGAGCCCGGACTGGCGACCGTCCTGATGAGCGACGATCCCGCGAGCGAAACGTACGTCTCGATGAAACAGCGCGACTGCGAGGAGGTCGGCATCGACGGCATCCACGTCGAGGTCGATCCCGAGGCACCCGCCGAGGAGCTCTACGCGACGATCGACGAGCTGAATGCCGACGACGCCGTCCACGGGATTCTCGTCCAGCTGCCCGTTCCCGACTACGTCGACGAGCGTGAGGTTCTCCGCCGGATCAGCCCCGCGAAGGACGTCGACGGGTTCCATCCCGAGAACGTCGGTCGGCTCGTCGCCGGCAACGCCCGGTTCAAACCGTGTACCCCCCACGGCGTCCTGAAGCTGCTCGCGGCCCACGACGTCGAGACGGAGGGCGCCGATGCCGTGGTCGTCGGCCGGTCCGACATCGTCGGCAAGCCGATGGCCAATCTCCTGATCCAGAAGGCCCCGCAGGGGAACGCCACCGTCACCGTCTGCCACTCCCGGACCGAGGACCTGGCCGCCCACACTCGAAACGCCGACATCGTGATCGCCGCGGTCGGGATCCCGAAGTTCATCGACGGCTCGATGATTCAGGAGGGCGCTACCGTCATCGACGTCGGCGTCAACCGCGTCGAAACCGACGACGGTGAGGGGACCGAGCTCGTCGGTGACGTGGCGTACGACTCCGCGGCGGACGTCGCCGGCGCGATCACGCCGGTCCCCGGCGGCGTCGGCCCAATGACCCGCGCGATGTTGTTGTACAACACCGTCAAGGCCGCCGGATTGCAGACGGACGTCGACGTCGAGCTGCCCTGATCCACAGTTCTCCTGACTCACTGCTCTCCTGACTCACTGCTCTCCTGACTCACAACGACCCTGATCCGATGACCGATCGGCGTCCGGCCCACTCAGTGTCGAAAGACGTGAATCCCCGTCGATCCGTTTCCCAGACAGAACCGCGAGCCGTCGGTTTCCGGGAACGTCGTCGTCGCCCGTTCGGTGATGAACAGTCGGGTGAACGGCTCGCCGCAGGCCGGACAGGTGACGCCATCGCGGTTCTCGTAGAGCTCGGTCTCGCCGGCGTTGCGCAGCTGCTTCAGCCGATGGCGGTGGTCGTGGACGTCGAACTCGAGGGTGGGCATTCTCTCAGGACGTGTGCACCGCGGTGAGTAAAAAGGGCGGGTGATCGTGTGTCGACGGAACCGCCTCACACGACGGGGTCGGACAGGCGGCTGCGTGCGCCCTGGAGCGCGTCCGGCTCGCCGGTTCGGAGGTACCGACCGAGGTCGTCGGCTGCCCGAACCAGCGTCTCCGCGGTCTCGGGGTCGACGTCTCCCTGGAGGGACTCGATGCGTTTGCTCCGGTCACGAAGCGACTCGAGAACGTCGTGTGCCGTCTCGAGGTCGCGATCGGCGTCCTCCTCGCTGCCGTCGTTTCTCCCGTCCGTTCCGTCCGCCGCCAGATCGTCGAGGTAGGTCCGCAGGTCCTCCCGGTAGGCCTCGACGGCCTCGACGGCTGCGAGTCCGCGCGCCGGGTGGAGGTTCGGCGGGACGTCACCGGGTGTCGGTCGGTCGCCCTCGTCCGCGCAGCTCAGCAGACGGAGGAGATACTCGCGGTCACGGCCGTCCAGATCGGGAAGGCGATCGACCAGGTCGACGGCCTGTAGGAGTTCGTGGGCGAGGAGCACCTCGTCGTCGAGGTCCTGCAGCTCGCCACCGTCAATGAACCCACGCTTGCGGACGTACTCGCGGAGGTCGCGCTTGAGGTCGTCGACGCCCTCCGACGGGAGCGCTCCGGTCGCCTCGCCGAATCGGGCGCGATGGGCCGTCAACTCGAGCGTTGCCGGGGAGTCGGTGTGACGGCGACGCTCGGAGATCCCGACGCTCCGGACGCTCCCGCACTCGGGACACGCGACCTCGCCGGTCTCGTAGTAGGACCACTGCGTCCCGCAGGACGTACATTCGCGTTCGCCGCGGACCTTCATCGCTCGGTGGTTGCCGGGCGAGCCCTAAATGGTTGCGCACCCGGCGCTCGGTCCGCTTCCCGCGGACCGGTTCTCACTTGGCGGGCCGATCCTCGCGGGCCCGTCCTCATCCGAACGTGTCCACGTACTCGGCGGCGTAGCCGAACTCGTGTTCGTAGCCATACGCTGACAGCAGGACGGGGTAGAAGGACTCCTCCGCGACGATCGACTCGCCGTCGGCGGCCGCGAAGCGTTCGCCGACCTCGACGCGTTGGAAGTTGTGCGCGAACACCTCGTACTCCTCGGCCGGCGGCTTGGGGATCCGGTCGGCCAATCGGAAGACGTCGACGTCCTCGCGACCGCCGGCGTCGACCACGCTATCGGCTCCGGGTGCGGACAGCGCGCCCGTCGCAGCGAGGAACGCACGGACGAGCCAGTAGGCGTTGTCGGCGGCTTCATCCGAGCCCTGGAGGCCGCATTCGACCTCGATCGTGTGCGGATGTTCGATGAGCCGTCCCTCGGTGAAGGCGTCGGTCTGGACGACGACCTCGACGGGAAGGTGTGGGGCGACGCCCCGGGCGACCTCGTCCATCGTGTTGATCACCGCGAAGGGCTCGGCGTACGACTGCGTCGAGTGGAGCGCGAGGGTCGTACACCCGGTCAGCTCGGCGGTGAGCCGATGGGCGAGCCGCCCCTCGTGGGTCTCGGCGTCGGGATCGCCGGGAAAGGACCGATTGAGGTCCGCATCGAGGTAGCGCTCCCCGGCCGCCAACGCCTCCTCATTGGCGATGATCAACTTCACCGGCCGTTCGTACTCCTCCTCGTCCGCGAGGAGGCGATCGACCGCGCGGGAGCCACAGGGTTCGTCCCCGTGGATCGCCGCGACAACCGCGATCTCGGGGCGACCGTCTCCGAGTTCGACGACGCGCATACCGGTGCTATCGGCCCGGCGAATAAGTGGGGATCGGTCCGGCGGTCGCTCCGCTCCGAACGTATGGTTCCTACGGACCGTTTTCGAGCGTCTCGGCGTATTCGTAGTCCGCCGGATACGCGTCCGGACGGGCGTCGTCGATCGTGATCCGCCAGTCGTCGATCGCCGCCGGATCCTCGATGGCCCCCCGGATCGTGACCCGAACGTCCGCGACGTCGACGCCGTAGTAGTCCTCGGGGACGCCGTGGAGGTACTCGAGCGCGGTCTCGAAGAGCGACCGCATTCCACTGTCGCTGTCGAAGTCGACGCGTTTGTATGCGCCCGCTGCAACCTGCACCATCCCGTGAAGGTACGCCGACTCAGTCGTCCCAGCGCCGTAATTGTACCACTCGTCCTCGAAGCAGTCGTGGGACTCGTGGTAGGCGCCCGCATTGAATAGCCGCACACCGTGTTCGGTCGCCCGCCGGAGCGTCGCGTGTTCCCAGACGCGGTCCCCGTATCGCCACCCGGTCGGGTTGCCAAGCGGCGGCGCGACACCCGGGTCCCGGGTGTGTTCGTCCATACCGAGACGGTGGCGGTCGATCGGCGTAAACGCTGCGGGAGGCGGCGGCCTGCCTCGGGCCTTCGTCGCCGCCGAGCACCATCGGTTGCTCAGCCGCCGTCGGGAGGGCCGTTTCCACGGGATTCCGCCCTCGAGTCCGGAGCGGCGTACGGGAAACCGTTAAGAGACTGTCCGGCCATTATTACCCGTAGTGATCGACCTGTGAGCCATCCGCCTGGCGACGCGTTTCTCGATGCGCTCGACGATCTGTTCCTCGTTTTCGATGAGTCGGGAGCCGTCATCGAATGGAACCAGGCCGTCCTTGAGGTGACCGGCCGTTCCTGTGACGAGATCACGGAACTGACCGCGGACGCGTTCTTCGCGGCGGCCGACGCCGACCGGATCGATGCCATAATCACGACGGTGCTCCGGACCGGAGAGGCGACGATCGAAGCCGACATCGTCGCGGCAGACGGTCACCACGTCCCGTATGCGTTCAACGCTCATCGGGTCTCGGTGGATGGCTCCCTCGCGATCGCGAGTCTCGGACGGGACCAGACCGAACGTATCCGCCAACGCGAACGGATCGAAGCTCGTGAGCGCGCGCTTCGCGATATGTACGAGATCATCGCGGATCGGGACCTCGAGTTCACGGAGCAGGTGCATGCGCTGCTCGAAGTCGGTCGGAACGAACTGGAGGTCGCCTACGGAACGCTCTCACGGATCGACGGATCGGATTACGTCTTCGAGGTGGTCGATACCGACGACGACAGCATTCAGGCGGGCGACGTCGTTCCCCTTTCGGCAACGAACTGCGAACTCGCGGCCAGCGACGAGCAGACGTTGGTACTCGGGGATGTCGCACGGGACGCCCCGGATCAAACCGACCGGACGGGATACGCGGAGTGGGGAATCTCCTGTTACCAGAATTGAGGCGAGAATGCCCCTTCCTCAACGAGCGAACGCAGTGAGCGAGTAGGGAGGGGATGAACCGCCGCACGACAGTACAAACCATTAACCCGAAACATCCCTAACCGAAAGACCGCGATGGAGTACAGTCACCGCTACCCTGCATACCCGACACAAAAGGGAGCGGCTGAACTGGAACATCACATCGACATTCATCGCCAAGCGTACAACTACACCCTGTACGAGTACGAAAACGTCGATGCTGACGACATCGGCTCTGCGTACAAACACCACTACAGACTGCCCGACTGGAAAGACGAATTTTCAATCTTCTCGGAGGTCAACTCCAAA
>NZ_FNWU01000007.1 GCF_900108505.1 Halopenitus malekzadehii
TTCGATTCACTCGACGAACTTACAACGGCAATCGATACCGCTCTTGACCAAATTTCTATCCCAAAAGTGAGCAACTATTTCTAACGTCTACTATACTCTGATTACCGAGATCCCATCGCCGACTCTCGGTAAAGTCAGAGTCAGAACACATCTTATAGACATCAACGAAGCAGCGCATGTGACCTCCTCCTCGCCGTAAACGGAGAGGGATCGAAGATCCCTCAGGCAGCCGGCCGTAGGCCGGCGACGGCGAGGCTTCCCACGGCACCGCGCCGCTGAGTTGGGATATTTACTGGTTGACGACCTGTCGGCATGACGGGCCGATGGCGGGGCCACACCGCCGTTACTCCTATCCCGGCGGGGGACTCGGAGTTATCTTCACCGAGACACCACAGCGGTTCGAGAGGGTATCTCGAACGTTTTGAGCCTCGGAGTCCCGATATTGTGCATTTGAGTGGGCGGTAAGACCGCCTCGGCGTACGTTATGTTACGACACGCTGTCACTTAAATACCCGTATTGCTGCTGAACGTGGGTTGTGGAGGCGTTGTCGGATTCACGCCCGTCCTCAGAACGCGTTGCGTTCTGGTGTGCGAACGAGACGCTTTGCGTCTCGTCAACGCCGTGAACGGCGGGATTCTCCCCTCGAAGAAAGATAGCGACTTCCACAGCGGAAGCTGTGTCGCTCCGGTCGGTTCAGTGCGTCGTTCGATTCCGTCAACCGCCTCCGCCACCCGGTACCGGGCCTCGTTCGTGAGACGTGATCTTCCAGACGGCTCTGGATGTAACAGTGGCGATTGCGATCTCCAGCCCGCCGGCGGCGACAAACGCCGGTAGATACCCGTATAGCTCCGTGACGGTCCCACCAATGATGAACCCGCTCAGCATCCCGAGGCTTCCAAACACGTTGAAGCCACCCATCGCAGCGCCCCGTTCTGTCGCCGGCACTATGTCGGTGACGAGGGCCATCGTCGTCGGAGAGACCAACGCGCCGCAGATACCGACAAGAACCATCAGTCCCGCCGCAATCCCGTACGTAGGAGCGAGGACGACAGCGATGATTGTGACCCCGTACAGCACCGATCCGACGACAACGGGGACGAAGCGACCAATCCGATCAGAAAGCGAGCCGACCGGATACTGCAACACTGCGAACGGTACGAAGAACAACGCCAGTGTGAGCCCCGCCTGTGCGGCGTCAACGCCGAACGCTTCTCTGAAGTAAGCGACACCGGTCAGCGCGAAGAACCCCGCAGTTAACCGGTCAATGTAGCCGAACGCGAACGGGACGAGTAACGTCGGGCGAGTTCGCACGCGGTCAACGACCGTACCCACGGGAAGCCCGCCACCGGAACCCCGGTCGGGAACCGTCGCAGCGAGGACAGCTGCACCAGCGAGGAGCGCTGCACCGCCGTACAGGGGCGCGAGCGGGTCGACGCTCGTCAGTTGACCGCCGACGACCGAGCCGAGCGCCGCACCGAGTCCGATAGCCGTCCCGGCCGCGCCCATATTTCGGCCGTGACCGCCCGAGAGATCCATCAGCATCGTGATCGACAGCGAGAACGCACCGATCGTGAACGCACCGCCAATAACGCGCACTAGTAGTACGACGCCGAACCCGAACCCGAGGGTGGGTGCGGACGCGACTACCAGATAACTTGCTGCACCGCCCACAGCGCCAAGTACGATAAGTGGGGACCGTGTGCCGAGTGAATCACTCACGATACCCCACAAGACGGCACAGACGACGAACGCGGCGAACTCGGCGATCAGGAACCACGTCCCCGCGAGAATGCTCTCACTGCCTCCAAGCACCGAGACGATCTCGTCGAGTCCCGGATAGAGAAAGACCTGTGAAACGAGGACACTCCACACGACGAGCGCAAGTCTGGATCGGTCACTCATAGGGATGAATTCCTCGCAGCGGCTGCGGTCCGATTGTTGGTATCGCTCTCTCGGGTTCGGCTACACCGGTACGGGGAGCCACCCTCAGACGGGAAGTAGCGAATGAGACGAGCGAACACCGAAGGGCCCTGATTACTCGGTATCGACTAACGACCCGAACAGTTCTTCGGCGTCCGCTGGCACGTCGAAGTCGTGGAAGTGCTCGCCTTTCTCTTTCGTGAGAATGTTGAGCGCGGCTGCTGCACCGTCACCTGCCGAGATGACCGCCTGCCACTCTTCGGCTCGGACCATCGCGCCGGTCGCGTACGCGTCTTCGACTGACGTTTCCATCGTCACGTCCACGTCAACGACGTCCGCATCGGTGAACGAGCAGCCTAAGTTATCCGCGAGATCGCGGTTCGCCCCCGTCGCTAACACGACATAGTTCGCAGTGTACTCATCATCGCTTGTGGTGACGCGGAACCCATCGTCGGTTGTCGAAACGGACGTGACCTCGGTGGCTTGGTGTCGGGTGACGCCGAAATCATCGACCTGGTCGCGGAGCGTGGCCATATAGTTCGTTCCGTCGATCGACCCGATGCCAGGGTAATTGAACAGGTGGGCCTTGTGCATCCACGTCTCGTCGGTGTCGAAAACAGTCGTTTCGAGGGCGTTCTTCGCCGTGAACAGCGCGGTACTGAGACCAGCCGGACCACCACCGATAACAAGTACGTCTGCCATAGTAGCTAATTATTCAGTCAGTGCGAAAAACCTTCTCAATCCCATCGACACACGACCGTAAGCAGGGTCGTTTCGGGAGTTTATCTCTGAGCGTGTCCCATCGACGGTCTGGCAATTGGTGCGAAAAAGAGACGGACTAACCAAACCGTTAACTCTCGCAGTCTCCGAGTCCGCACATGGATCTCTCTATCGTCGACCTGTCCCCCGTCCCCGACGACGGCACCGCTAGTGATGCGTATGCGAACACCGTCGAGGCTGCCCAGCAGGCCGAACGGCTTGGCTATTCTCGATTCTGGGTGGCCGAACACCACGGTATGGCAGACTCGATCGCCGGCACGACGCCCGAAGTGCTGCTCGGGCACCTTGCCGCCGAAACGGAATCGATTCGGCTGGGGTCGGGAGCGGTGCTGCTCAACCACTACAGCCCGTTCAAGGTCGCCGAACAGTTTAGCGTGCTGGACGCGCTTGCTCCAGGCCGTATCGATGCGGGCCTTGGTCGGGCGAACGGGTCGCCAGCGGCCGACCGTGCACTCGGAACGGACCGGCGCGTACAGAACCCCGATAAGGACCACTCAGAGAAGATCGAAGCCGTCGTCAACCATCTTTACGACGACTATCCCGACGAACACCCGTACAGTGACCTGCAGATCCCACGTTCCGAGGCGGGAACTCCGGATCCATGGGTGCTCGGGTCCAGTCCGTCGAGTGCGGCGATCGCTGCCAAACTCGGGCTCCCGTACTGCTTCGCAGCGTTCATCCGACCACAGCTCGCCACTCAATCATTCGAGGCGTACCGCGAACAGTTCCAACCCTCATCACTGGCCGGTGGCGTCGACGAACCAGAGGGGATGATTGCGGTGAATGCGGTCTGTGCAGAGACTGACGACGAGGCAGCACGGCTCCGGGCCGTGGCCGAGGCGTCGTATAAACGTATGCAACGCGGTGTCGTCGGAACGAGGCCCTCCATCGAAGAAGCCATCGACGAACTCGGTAGTGTTCCCGAACCGACGCCCGCAACACTCGATGCTGGCGACTGGCCACGAGCGATTTCCGGCAGTCCAGAGACGGTCGCGTCACTTCTCGAACAATTCGCGGAACGCGTCGGCATCGACGAAGTGATGATTCAGCATATCCACGCAACCCACGACGACGCACTCCGATCGCACGAACTGATTGCCGACGGAGTTGGACTCAATTACCAATAGTTCCAATGTCTGACAACAATCATTACGATATAGTGATCGCTGGTGCAGGACCTGCAGGGGCTCAGTGCGCACGCGACCTCGCCGGCCGTGGATATGACGTGGTGGTTCTGGAGATAGAAACAGAAGAAGAGTTCCCGGCACAAAGCAACAAGTCTACGGGTGGCACATTCGCATCGATGATGGCTTCATTCGGCATTCCAGATGACGTAGTCATGCATGAGACCAGCTTAGTAGTTCTCGAGTCCCCTAATAATTACCTCACCCAGGATCAACCAGGATTTATTCTTGACTTTGCAGCTTTCAAAGAGTTCCTGGTCGAAGATGGTCGTAAAAAAGGGGCAGAATACCGGTTTAACGCTCGCGTTAGGGATCCGATCGTCAAAGGTGGGGATGTTGTTGGCGTCCGGTACAATGGTGACGAGGAAATCTACGCAGAGATAATTATCGATGCTACAGGACCAGCTGCACCGTTAGCCAAAAGTTTGAGCATCGTTGATCTTGAGCGGAAAAACCACGCGGTTGGCATTGAGTACCAGTTTGAGGGCATCAACACCAATCCTCCCGGGTATGCCGACCTCACTGACGCGATGATGCTGCGGCTAGATCACGAGTACGCTCCCGGAGGCTATTCCTGGCTCTTCCACACCGGCGAAGACGAGGCAAAAGTCGGTGTTTGCTTCATCCAAAACGAACGATATCGAGAGAATGACACCCACGATCGAACTATAGATGGCTTCCTTGAACACTGGCTTGAGACTGACCCACGCTTTGAGAATGCCAGTCGAATCCCTGATACCCAGGTTCGCGGTTCCGCACACGTACAATCCCCCGGGTCAATGAGTACGACGTCGTTCATGGCTATTGGCGATACGGTCCCTTCGATCGATCCCGTATGGGGTGAAGGTGTGTACAAGTGTATGAAATCAGCTCGTATGGCAGCGCTGACTGCTGATCGCTGTCTCACAGGTTCGGTGGATACGTCTACAAGAGAAATGGCGGTCTACGACGATCTCTGGCACAAGCAGGTCGCACCTCAACAAGATCGTCGTCTGATGATGACCAAGATGCTGTATCTCGCATCGAATGAACGGTACGATCAGCTTATGAAGGATCTAAACAAGATTGACCGGGACACTCTCTCAGCGATCAACAACGGGAACAAGCGCGAGATCGCCAAATTATTGCACCCAAGTGACTTGTCCCTACTCTGGAGATTCTGGCGAGAAACACAGGCTCAGTAGCGGAACCACCAGCAATCCGACAACAATCGTATCAGCACAACGTCTCCGATGCTATGTTTCTCGTCGATGACGCCACCGATCTCGCCGGTACGCTCCGTCGAAAAGGACTTGAGTACCGCGTCGAGATCCACGGCTATACAAACCAAGTTGAACGTGTATTTCGTGGGGTACAACGTACTTCTTCATTATCAAAGTGCTTCAGCAACTCCGGTCCCCTGACCGCAGGAACGTGGTTACAAGCCCACGCAGTCTGGTGGGATCATGCTTAAGTCAACACGACGACCACCAGCGTCGTTGCAGTGTAAATCCATCTGACTCCGGTTTACTTAGAACGAAATCCAAGATCAAGACGCTGTATCAGGTGTTGGATTGCCTCTTGTTTACGATAACAAATCACCGACAATGATGGCGTCCGCCATCAGTGATTTAGTCTCGCTCGTTGATTTCGAGGACCTTCCCAGCCGCGATTGTCTGGCCCATATCGCGGATGGCGAAGCTCCCTAGCTCGGGGATTTCGCTCGATGGTTCGATGCTGAGGGGCTTCTGTGGTCGGATCGTGACGACTGCAGCATCGCCGGATTTGATAAAGTCAGGTTCCTCTTCGGCAACTTCGCCGGAGGAGGGATCGATCTTCTGGTCGATGGATTCGATGGTGCCGGCGACCTGCGCCGTATGTGCGTGGAGAACCGGCGTGTATCCGGCAGTAATCACGCTCGGGTGCTGCATAACGACGATCTGTGCCTGGAAGGTCTCGGCGACCGTTGGCGGGTCGTCAGCAGGACCGACGACGTCGCCTCGGCGGATGTCGTCCTTGCCGATACCGCGAACGTTGAACCCGACGTTGTCACCGGGATCGGCCTTCGGAACTTCCTCGTGGTGCATCTCGATGGTCTTCACTTCGCCGCTGACATCCGATGGCTGGAACGAGACATTGTCGCCGGTGTTGACGACGCCCGTCTCGACGCGGCCGACCGGGACCGTACCGATGCCGTCGATTGTGTAGACATCCTGGATCGGCAGTCGAAGGGGCGCATCCGACGGCGGTTCCGGTTCAGGTAAGTCGTTCAGCGCCTCCAGTAGCGTCTCACCGCCGTACCAGTCCGTGTTTTCGGAGGGCTCGGCAACGTTGTCGCCCTCGAAGGCGGATACGGGGATAAACGAGGCATCGCCGGTATCGAACTGAACTTGCTGTAGCAACTGGGTTACTTCGTTGACGACCTCGTCGTATGTGGATTCCTTGTAGTCGACGAGATCCATCTTGTTTACCGCGATGATCAGTTCGTTAATGCCGAGCGTGCGGCCCAGAAAGACGTGTTCTTGGGTCTGGGGAGCGACGCCGTCGTCAGCGGCGACGACAAGGACGGCGTGGTCAGCCTGGGACGCGCCCGTGATCATGTTCTTGACGAAGTCTCGGTGGCCGGGTGTATCGACGATAGTAAAGTCGTACGTCTCCGTCGAGAACTCTTGGTGGGCGATGTCTATCGTGACACCTCGCTCGCGCTCTTCGGCGAGGTTGTCCATGACATAGGCGAATTCGAACCCGCCTTTACCCTTCTCCACAGCTTCCTCGCGGTGCTGTTTGATGACGTGCTCGGGGACGCTCCCTGTCTCGTAGAGAAGTCGCCCCACGAGTGTACTCTTGCCGTGGTCGACGTGGCCAATGATGGCCAGGTTCTGGTGGGGTTTGTCAGTACTCACTGTATCCCAAACTACGAATTTAGAAGTTAAAAGCTACTAAGTTAGAAGTACGGTAGGAACTACCAGATATGGAAGTGTTGGAGCATACTCGCACAGTTTGGGTATGGGAATGTAGACTTGGTTTCTCACAACATACATTACTACTGAAATCGTAGTAATGCTATGAGCAAATCCGACCGGGCGGAAACGCAACATAACCATAGGATGAGTACGGTTTTTTCCTTACTCGGGAAGGCTCACACGCTGGCGATTCTCAAGGAATTCGTCTTGGACGACGATGCACCGATTCGGTTTGGGGAACTCGAAGATGAGCTCGATATCTCCCCGAATACGCTGTCTCGGCGGCTTGATGAACTCGTCGAAGCTGGATTCTTGGAACGCACACAATACGACGAGATCCCTCCCCGCGTGGAATACGAGATGACACAGATGTTAAACGACCTCGAACCGATGTTCCGAGAACTGGATGAGTGGATGGATCGTTACTGCTCAGAGTAAAGTGAGTATCTTGAGTCCGAGGGTGTATCGCTCGCTGTATCCGGTTTAGTTTCGTTCGGAAACGCGAACTGTATCCGGGGTCACGCTCACCTGGCAGCCGTTATAGTGGAATACAACTGTACTCTCGGGTAAGATGTTCTCATCGAACAGGCCATCAAGGTGTTCCGGATCAATGGCCTCGTATAGCAGTTCAAGGTTCGTTCCGGACGTGTTCATAACGGAGGCGACAGCCCGGATGACAGCCTGGCTGTGTGATTCATCCGCCCGGATCTCGTAGACGTAAGTATCATTATGTGGCGGTCCGGAGGTGTCGTTCCCGTTCTCGTCGGGGGGATGGTCAGTCATTGCGTATTGGAGGAGTTTGTTCTGTCTTTCACCAGGAATCCGTTACTACGGTACTGAGAGTGAAAAGCTACTAAGTTAGAAGTGGAGTAGTAACTACGAGATATGGAAGTGTTGAGGTGTCCTCACACAGTTCGGGTATTGGTGTAAGGGATTCACCCTTGGAATCGAACTTCGATCTCATCTGGCCCGGTAACAGCTATTCCGTTATCCCTTGCAGTGACCGTATACTGACTGTCGGAGATTCGCTCTCGGATCACGTCGAGTGCCTCTGTTTCTGGGAGGACGACCTCGAACCAGGACAGTCCTCTACCGCCGACTGGTTTTGATCGATGATTCCACGTGTTCGCTCCGATGTGGTGGTGATATCCACCCGCCGAGACGAAGGATGCGGCGGGCACGGTCGTCTGCACTTCGAACCCGAGCGTGTCCACGTAGAAGCCCCTGAACGCGTCGAGCGAAGAGACCTCGAGGTGGACGTGCCCGACGTCCGTTCCCGACGGGGCCTGATTACCACCTGTGGCAGCAGATTTGATACTGGCGAGGTCGAGCGGTTCGGTGCTGATCCGAACACGACCGTCGTCGGCGATTGGCCAGTCCTCACGGGGGTAGTCGCGGTAGATCTCAATACTGTTCCCTTCCGGGTCAGTGAGATACAGCGCCTCGCTGACCCAGTGATCGGAGGCACCACCGAGTTGCCACTGGTCCCGTATCCGAGCCAGTGCGTCACCGAGAGCCGCACGCGAAGGGACTCTGAACGCGTTGTGATACAGCCCGGCCGCTGATCGGTGACGCTGGAGGGTATCTTCAGTTCCCTCCAGAACGAGGAGTGGTGTGTCGTCAACCCCGAGAACCGACGTAGTATCGGCTGTACGGAGCACACTGAGGCCAACGACGTCCCGGTAGAACTGGGACATCTCCTCGAGGTCACCGACGCGAAGCGCGGTCCGGCCGATACGTGTCCCCTGCGGAAGCGTGTCTGAATTTGCTGACGTCGATTGCGTGGTCATTCTTGTGTGTCTAAAGGCCGATGTTGAGGGCGTACGGCCATGCGGTGCCACTGAGTGCAGCGACTACGAGCGCAGCACCGAAGAGCGTGGCGTTTTTCAGGAAATCCGTCATTTCAGACTGACGCTGTTCGGGATCGTCGACCGTCCAAAAGTCGTGCATCACCGGCGTCACCACGAGGAAGAACAGCGCAATCGCTGCTGCCCCGAGAAGTGGGTAGACACCGAGCGCGATGGCAAGTCCGCCCATGATGAGCATGAGGCCGGACACGATGACGGCCAGTCGTGGGGCGGGCACGCCCTTGGCGTCGGCATAGCCACTCATCCCGTCGAGGCCCGTGAAGTGACTCAGGCCCATAAACGCGAGCAGAATACCGAAGACAAGGCGGCCGACCAGGAAGGCGAGACCACCAGCTGCAGTTTCCAGCGCCATTAGTTTGCCACCTCCGGCTGGCCACCGGTCATCTGAACGATCTGTCCCCTCACGCCCTGGTTCGAGAGCAGGTGGATCACTTCATCGACGATGACCTCTGGGGCCGTCCACTCCGAGAAGTCGGCGTCGGGCATTGCCTCGCGGTTGCCCGGCACGTCGATGAGGAACGGAGCGACGGCGTTGACGCGGGCATCGAGTTCGATATCGAGTGATTCGGTCAACGTCCGGACCGCGCCCTTCCCAACGTCGTATGCAAGCGTTCCGCCGACAGGGTCAATGGCGCGGTCGGAACTGAACAGGACGACACCACTCTGCTCGCCGAGGTGGTTCGCGAAGGCCTTGACAGTCAGGAACGCCGTCGTCGCGTGACGATTCAGAGTAGCCTGGAATGCATCACCGTCGGTATCACTGACGCTGCCCATCGAGAAACCGCCGGCGAGGCCGACGATGTGATCGACTGAGCCGTGTTCGTCGGCCACAGTCTCAGCGAAGTCTTCGGCTGCCGTCTGATCGGTCAGATCTACTTGGTAGTACGACACTGCGTCAGCGTACTCAGCACGATCCTCGACATCAGCTCTCGCAGTTTCGGTAACGTAGGTGCCGACGACATCGGCGCCTTGGTCAACGAGTTGGTCCGTCACGTACGGGCCTATGTTGCCGGTCGCACCGGTCACGAGCACCGTCGCGTTCTGTAGTTCCATTACAATACCTAGTTTGGTTCCAAACCTATTTATAGCTCAGGCAATAATTGTGTAACTAGGTAATGGCGACCCAACCCCAAACGGCCGACTCCGACCACGAATCCGACGTCGAACAGCGGAATGCAGATGTCTGCAACGTCGTCGGGGCTGTCGAGGAGATGGGGGCGAAGTGGAAGCTCATCGTCCTCAACGACCTGCGAGACGGTGAAAAGCGGTTCAACGAACTCAAGCGCTCAACCGGGGCCAGTTCTTACACACTCTCGCGTGTGCTCGACGACTTGGAGGCGGAGGGATTCGTCGACAATCACAAGGAGTTCGAATCGCCGGTCGCGAGCTATTACGCGCTGACCGAGAAGGGTGATGCCCTCTGTCCAGTGTTCGACGCACTCGACGACTGGGGAGAGGACTGGCTGTAAATTCGGTGAGCCACTCGTGCCAGACGACGATCCATTCGACGATCTCGATGTGCCCGAGGATCCGCTCGCTGACCTCGGCCGTGCGACAGAACAGCTGACCGTCCGGAGTGAAGAGCGTCGATATCGCAAGACAATGGTCATCATCGAAGGGTTCGAAGGTGACACCGATCTCGAATCGCTCGCCTCGGAGCTGAAATCTACACTCGGAACTGGAGGCACCGTCAAAGAAGGACACATTGAGATCCAGGGCGACCACGAGGGGCGCGTCCGCGAACTCCTCGAAGAAAGCGGGTACTCCGTCAAGGGATGACTCGAGTGCTGAACACGGTAGATGTCGAACACCCGCAAGGAGAGGAGACAACTGGCTATTTTTCACTGTCGAACTGAAGGTCCAGCGGGCTCTCACGAAAACGCCAATCATTTCCGGAAAATATGATGTCTATCTAGAATCGATCTCTTAGCTATTCTAAATTCTGTACCGTCGGGAGATGCCAGTCGTACGTAACTGCAGCTAACCGAGTCGCAACGGTCACGATCGCACACACCGCGGCAGCCGTACTCCCAGCGGCCCCAAGAGCTCCCACTATCCAGTATGCACTCCCACCCAGGACTGCACAGCTAGCATAGAAGTCTTCGAAGAGAATGAACGGGGACCGATCGAGAAGAATATCTGCGACCGCACCACCACCGACGGCGTTGATCGTCGCAACAGCAATAATACCGAATTCTGATACACCGGCCTCAGTTGCGACGATAGCACCAGTTGTCGCAAAGGCAGCGAGCCCGATCGCATCCGCAACAAGCGCGATTGGGTGCGTTTCTGGAGCTGTAAGGACGACACTCAGTACGATTGCTAACCCAACGCCAAGCAGTCCCAGGCAGATTTCGATTGGGGACTGAAGTGCTAATGGAACCCGTGTCACGAGGAGATCGCGTGTCACACCACCAGCAAATGCCATTGCCAACCCAACGATAGTAATCCCAAGCACGTCGAATTCTTCACGGATTGCCTTCGATGAACCGACGAGCGCGAACGCGATCAAACCGATCGTATTCATCACCGCAAATGGATCACCAAACAAGACTGCAAGAAGATCCTGATCCATTTACTCGACCTACGAGAACGAGTCCCTTGAGTGCTCTGAGACGACGTTCTCTAGATCCACAAACCCCTCACGTATAGTCACTACACAACCTGTATCGAGCAATCCGAAACTTGAAGCGCTAACGTATGTGGCCTGTTCTATGACACCTCGATACTACCGGTTGACCCCCTCCCCGCGAACGCGGAGGATTCCCGAACGTTGGGATAATTAACGCTAACTGGTTAATCAGCTGTATTCGAATCCTGTGTACAAATTATGGGTTCAAGCTGCTATAAGCCATTCAAAGCCACTAATCGAACAGTTAGTTTTTGGTGTGGGAGTGCATAGTATCGTGTATGACGAGATCAGTGAGCCGTCCCCGGACAGACCGTTCGAGCACTGAAATGAGTATGATTGGGTATCTAGTCGCTGCTCCGTTGGTTATCCTGCTCCTCCCTCTTCTTCCCTTCCTGGTACTCCTCTGGATCGGGGACAAAATTACGACGGGATGAGGAACGGATCAGTCATCAAATCAGGAATCTTAGCAGCCTAGACAAACTATCGGTAGAGAACACATCTAGCTACGATCTCGATTCTAGTGCGACCCATGCGACTGCAATCGCGAAGATAGCGAGGATTCCAGCGAGTAAGAATGCAGTATCGAATCCGGCTTGGTCAACAACAATACCGCCTGCAATCGGGGCAAGGAACGCGCCTGTCAACCCAATACTCGTCTGGAACGCAACCGCTGTCGCGGCGACCCGCGAATCAACCACCTCGCTGACGTACGTAAAGGACAGGCTGAGCGTCAACTGGACCGCAAATCCAGTGAGGAGTAGGAGCACGACGAGCAGGGGCAGCGACCGAAACCGAGTAAAGACGAGCACGAGCGGCGCCGCGACTGCGAAGGATCCGAGGACAATGGGTTGACGACGGCCACCGAAGACACGAGCAGACAGGAGGCCACTACCGATCCGGGAGACGACCCGGATCGTCGGGAACACCGCCACCAAGAGGCCACTCACTGCGAGTGATAGGCTAAGTTCGGCGGTGAGATACGACGCGCCCCAGCTATTATGAATAGCCGAGAAAGCCGAGCAGCCCAACCGACCAGACACTCCGGTTCCGGAGGACCGCGCCGAAGTCCTCGAGAGAGGGAGCGTCCCCCTGGTTCGTTCCGAGTCCGCGACTGGCCGGCCAGAACAGGACGGGGCCGACGACTGTGAGGCCTGTGAATGCGACAAAGATGGCGGGCCACCCGAACTGATAAGCGATCAGTGGCCCGGCCCCCTGCCCGAGCGCGAATCCGATTGGGCCACTCGCGGTGAAGATGCCGACAGCTGTCGCTCGATTCTCGCTGGTCGCTGCCCGACTCACGATGTCGATGCCAGCGTTCCATACGACGACGTAGGCGACCCCACCAAGCGCTCGTGATGCGATTACAGATCGATAATCCCCTGGCTGTAGTAGCTCGAATCCAGATGCAAGTGATGCGACGGATACACCTTCGAACGGGGGAGACGAACACGGTCCTGATGGTCACGGAGGGAAGCGACAATTACTTCGCTCCGATTGGGCTCTTCGTCGAATCCGGCGAAACGGTCACGTTTGAGATCGATAGTGGAAGCCACTCTGCAACAGCATACAAGGAAGGGACTGGACAGGCGTCAGTGACACAAATCCCAGACAGGGCTTAGACCTTCGACAGTGGGATCCTCAGTGACCAAGGCGCAACGTTCGAACACACCTTCGAGACCACGGGAACGTACGATTACTTCTGTATCCCGCACAAGAGTCTCGATATGGTCGGCCGCATCGTCGTCGGCGAGCCTGGTGGTCCAGCAGAGGGGAGTATGCCACCGGACGGGGACGTCCCCGAGAGCCAGACGATTGTCGATCAAAGAGCAGTTTCGTCCAGCGATTTTTCTGGGTGACACCCTATACACTAACTGCACGTTTGCGAAGAGACCGATAAGAATTTTCAATCCACTACGTTTTATTTGGTTCTAGCAAATAGCATTGCGGATTCCCAAAGTTTGGGATTCCGCCACATACTCATCGGCTGTCGATCACACCATTGCTAGAGAGACCCATTCAGAGTGAGCGAACGTCGGTACTGAATCCACCAGCATTCATGACTAAAACGCAACTCGATATCGAAGACGGCCGTACAGATGACAGGAAGTCGGTTACTGAATCCCAGCCGCCTTCATCGTGTCCGGAGTGCGACGGGCAGATTGTGCATGACGATGAGCGCGGAGAAACGACCTGCGAAGAGTGTGGCTTGGTCCTTGACGAGGATTTCATCGACCGTGGGCCGGAGTGGCGGGCATTCACTACCGACGAAAAAGACGATAAAAGCCGCGTCGGCGCACCGACCACGCAACTCATGCACGATAAGGGGCTTAGTACGACGATTAGCTGGCAAGACAAGGATGCGTACGGCCAATCTGTATCCGGTCGGAAGCGAGCTCGCCTCCAGCGCCTTCGCACGTGGGACGAACGGTTTCGGACGAAAGACGCCCACGAACGGAATCTCAAACAGGCACTCGGTGAGATCAGTCGGATGGCATCCGCCCTCGATGTTCCGGACCCAGTTCGAGAGACAGCAGGAGCGATCTATCGACGGGCAGTCGAAGAAGATCTCCTGCCGGGACGGTCCATCGAAGGCATGGCAACAGCCGCACTGTACGCCGCGGCCAGACAACATGGGACACCTCGACAGTTGGCTGAATTCGCTGAGGTCAGTAGAGTCGCAGAAATCCGGATTCAGCGAGCCTATCGGTATGTCTCCAGGGAGCTCGGACTAGAGATCAAACCAGCGGATCCGCTGGAATACGTCCCCCAATTCGCGTCAGCACTCGATGTGAGCGACGAGGCCGTTCGTCAAGCGCGCGATCTCCTCACCACGGCAAAGGCAGAAGGGGCACATAGTGGGAAAAGTCCTGCCGGTCTCGCCGCGGCCGCACTCTACGCGGCAACGCACCTCACGAACGAACAACTGACACAAGAGACGGTGAGCGACGCGGCTCTCGTGAGCATGGTAACGATTCGGAATCGCTACCAGGAACTGCTGGAGGTCTACGCAGAGAGCGGAGGCGATACGTAATGACCGAGCAGAGAGAATCGCGTCACGATGAGGGAGCAACCGCTGACCGAGCAACAGATGTATTGAGTGAACTCGGTCACGAAACCGACCGGGAAATCCTCATGATACTCGTCGCGGAGTCGCCGCTCCATATCATGGACATCGCCCGCACTGCAGATCGCCATCCGATCACGATTGACCAAACGTGTGCCCGGCTCTATGAGCACGGCCAGATCCATCCAGTCGGTCGAGGACTCTACGAGATTACTGATGACGGAAAACGGCGAATTGGAGACGACTCCGAGACGTAATCCCTGTGGGATGACAGCGTTCGCAGGCTGCTTCCACTCCCCGCCTGAGACATCGTAATCGGTTAGCATATCCCGAGTACCTGCCAAATTCAGACAATGGTTCGTGATTCAGCGTCATTTGAGGACGCTCCATCGCTGCAGACTGTCCTTGATGCGCTGAACGACGCCGACTGTCGGGCCATCCTCCGCGAAACAGCTGAACCCATGACCGCAACCGAACTCATCGATACCTGTGACATCCCCAAATCAACGTTGTACCGGAAACTCGAACTCCTTAGCGACGCCTTGCTCGTCCGCGAGCAGGATACGATCAACCCCGGCGGCGGTCGGACCACGAAATACGAACGCGATTTTGACGACGTGATGATCTCTATGGACGAGGACAACGACTTCTCGGTAACGGTTGAGCGACCGCCACGGAACGCCGACGAACGGCTTGCGGACCTCTGGTCGAAGATGGGGGATGAACTATGATTTGGGTGGAAACAGCCATCGTCGTCGTCAAGACGGTGATTCTACTCCTCGGAAGCGGGATCACGTATATCGCGTTCAGAGCCTATCGCAACACGGGAACGCCATCACTTCGAGTGCTCGGCATCGGGTTCGGTGTCATCACATTCGGCGTGCTGCTCGCAGGCATCGCCCATCAAATTCTCTCGGTCTCCCTGGAGATGGGTATCCTGATCAACAGCATCCTCTTGGCAATTGGCCTGGCGATCGTCTTGTACTCGCTCTATCTCGAACGTGGTTGAATCCCTGAGGGGCGACGCGATTCGGTTCCTTGTTTCCATCCTATGCATCCCATCGATTCAACTGAGTATCTGTCTCATCTCTGTACGAGATTGAGGATACATATCGTATCGTGAACAACCCTCGAATCGGGGCGCGCTACCGCGTGCACGAAACCACGTTCTCAAGCCGTTACCGAGAAGGATTTCATCGAGGTCCGGGAATCGGTCCACTGACGGATGTGGATCTAACTGCGGACCCGTGGAGGGAGATATTCCAATCGTAATCATCTGCGATCTGCTCGACGATCGTGAGGCCGAAACCAGTCTCATCCGGCGCTGCCGAATAGCACGATTTACTAACGGATGGTATACTTCCTCGGGGATCTCAGGCCATCGTCTGCGGATCAGTACCTGTGTCCAGCATGCTGACCATCACCGTCACATCGACGTCGCCGTGCTCAACGGCATTACGGAACCGGGTTTTCGAACAGTTCTGCACCCTCAACTGAAAGGCAGAGATGCTTAGTCTGCAGCCTGAGCGCTATCGGGTGGTGAGATCCCAGGGAGATCCGGAAGCGAAAGGTCGACACGCCGAAGCAATTGTGCGTTGATCGCGACGATCACCGTACTGAGTGACATCAACAATGCACCGACAGCCGGAGACAGCAGAATCCCGATCGGAGCCAATACGCCCGCTGCAAGCGGGAGTGCGAAGACGTTGTATCCGGCGGCCCACACGATGTTCTCCTGCATCTTCCGGTAGCTCGCCTTGCTGAGTTTCACGAGCCGGACCACGTCCATCGGGTTGTTCTGGACGAGGATGACGTCCGCCGACTGGACGGCAACGTCCGTGCCGCTACCAATAGCGATGCCGATATCGGCCCGCGTCAGCGCCGGTGCGTCGTTGACGCCGTCACCGACCATTCCCACGAGCTTCCCCTGGTCTTGGAGTTCCTGCACTTTCTTGTCTTTGTCTTCGGGGAGGACCTCCGCGAACACTGTATCGATGCCTAGTTCGTCAGCAACAGCTTCGGCGACGTCCTGGGAGTCACCGGTCAGCATCGCCACCTCGATGCCTAGATCTTTGAGGGCGTCGACGACGCGGAAACTCTCCTCGCGGATCACGTCGGCCATCGCGAACGCGGCGATCAACTCTCCGTCGCGAATGAGATACACCACGGTCTGGGCGTCCTCGCCGGCCTCGTCAGCGAATTGTTGAAAGTTGTCTGGAATCTCGCTATCGAGTTGGGTTAACAGGTTCGGCCCGCCGACGTACACCTCGTTTCCGTCGACGCTCGCGCGGACACCCTTGCCTTTAATCGCCTCGAAGTCACTCGCATCAGATGCGCTAAGACCACGCTCGTCGGCTGCCTCGCGAATGGCTCGCGCGATCATATGCTCGGAGTCACTCTCGACGGCTGCCGCCAAGGCGAGTGCGTCGTCCTCGTCGACGCCATCGCCGGTCGCCATATCGACGACGCCGTGCTCGCCCTCGGTGAGCGTCCCGGTCTTGTCAAAGATGATGGCGTCCAGATTCCGAGCGTCCTCCATCGCGATCCGATCACGGACGAGGATCCCGTTGCGAGCCGCGAGTGACGTATTGATCGCGACGACCAACGGGATGGCGAGTCCGAGGGCGTGTGGGCAGGCGATGACGAGTACCGTGACGACACGTTCGATCACGGTCGCATCGAACGAGACTGCGACTGTCCACGCGAGTGCCGTCACGACTGCCGTCCCGAGCGCGACGTAAAACAGCCACCCCGCCGCTCTGTCAGCCAACACCTGAGTCTTGGATTTGCTCTGCTGGGCTTCCTCGACCAGTCGCATGATGCCCGCGAGCGTGGTCTCCTCGCCGGTCGCACCGACGCGCACGCGGAGACTGCCGTCGCCGTTGATGGTACCGCCGATGACCTCGTCGCCAGGTTCTTTCGAAACCGGTTTCGACTCACCCGTGATCATCGACTCGTTGACGTCCGAATCACCTTCCTCGACGGTGCCGTCAGCAGGGACACTTGCGCCCGGCCGGACGAGCACGAGATCGCCTTCCGAGAGCTCCCTGACGGGAACCTCCTCGGTTTCTCCGTCGTCGGTAATACGCTCGGCGGTGTCTGGCATCAGTTTCGCCAGTTCGTCGACCGCGCTGGAGGCCCGCCGGACCGACCGCATCTCGATCCAGTGGCCCAGCAGCATGATGTCGATCAGCGTGACGAGTTCCCAGAAAAACGCAGACTGCGTCGGGAAGACCACGCTCGCGAGACTGTAGACGAACGCGACGGTGATCGCCATCGAGATCAACGTCATCATCCCCGGCGACCGGTCTTTCAGCTCCGGCACCGCCATCTGGAGGAACGGCATCCCACCGTACGCGAAGACGATGACCGCGAAGACGGGGTTGATCCACTCGCTGCCCGGGAACGCGGGGACGGAGAACCCGAGCCACTCCTGCAGCATTTCGCTGTATAGCAGGACTGGGATCGACAGGAGCGTCGAGACGAAGAAGCGCCGGCGGAACATCTGCTCGTGGCCCTCGTGCATCCCGCCATGCCCCTCACCGTGGCCCTCATGGGAACCGTGGTCGTGTCCTTCGCCCTCGTGTCCAGCGTGCTCGTGCTGCTCGTCGAGCACCGTCTCACTCTCCGCAGCAGGGTGTGCCTCTTCTTCCAGTAGCTCCTGTTCTACCCGCTGCTCGTCCGACTCGGCGTCCGATTCATCCTGCTCGCCGTGTTCGTGCTGGTGACTGCTGTCGTCCTGCTGGTGTTCCCCTCCAGGGGGATTCTCATTTGTATCTTTGTGGTCGTCCATAGCCCATATTCTCTGTAGAGGTGGATCCGCTGGCCCCCTGAATCTTCCCCACTGAAACTGTACAGCAGGACCAGCGTAGCGAAGCTTCAAAGACAACGGTTGGCCGTTGTCTCGGAGTGGTCCGCGCGATTCTCAGGCGTAAGCGGTGTACCCGGCGTCTTCGACGGCCTCCACGAGAGCTGTGACATTTGCCTCACCATCGACGCTCGCCTGTTCGCTCTCCCTGTCGACGGTCACGTCAGTCACGCCGGATACCTCTTCGAGGGCCTCTTCGACCGTCTGCTCACAGTGACCGCACGTCATGCCTTCCACGATGATCGTCGTCGTCATACAGGGATACACACGGCCTCCTCTCTTTAGCGGATTTCCCCTTCGATCATACTGATATCGTGGGGCTCAAACTTTAGATTCAAAGTGATACCTGCGGCCGTAACGAACTAGACATCGGATGCGCCAGGTGTCAATAGCGAGGTGGCTCAAGTATCGTTGTGACGCTCTCTGTACGTCTTCGCCGCTAAAAAGACATAGAGTGCGCCGATAGCCCGAATGCCCAAGCGGAATCGCTCGTTCCATTCTATCGACTCTGGACGCTCGTACAGGAACGCGGTGGCAAATCTCTGATACAGGTCGGGAAATAAGAGGACTATCGCACCGAACACGCCGGTAAGATTCATCAGCAATGCGTATGCTCGCCCGTTAAAGAGTGAAAGCGCAGCTATCAGAACACCCTCCGACCGGACTGCTGGACGTATCCACCCTCTCACTGTTCCCTCGTCTGGATTCGAAATGGCGAGTTTCTCGAAGAGCTCGACGATTTCGTCCGGGAACAGCGCTGAGATAGCGCCGAGGACACCGACGAGTGTTCGAATCATACGATATGGTACGACCGATATGGATATAACTCCCACTGCGACGCTACACTATCGAGAACGAGGGGAGTCCGAACAGTAGCGGCTTCGAACCGGGCACGACGCGCAGAGGCCGCTTGTCGAATGGGCGTCCTGAATCCTTATGGATTCGGGGCATACAGGGCGTAGAGGATAGACAGCATCCCGGCTGCGGTGACGAGTGCTGCGACGAATCCTGCTTCGAAGATCGACACCTGGAGGAGTTCGAAGAGGACGCCTTCAAGGAGGCCGCCAAGCCCGACCAATGCGAAGCCGGCGGCGACGTACAGGAGTAACTGCGTGTGATGTCGTTGGTACCCGCGATAGGCCTGATATGCGATGACCAGTGCTAACGCGGTCGTGAACAGTTTGCCGATGACGAATAGCGTGTGGTCCATGATTCAGTCTCCCCGCATTTCCTCGAAGATGGTCGTAATCCGGTCGGCGGGGTCAGGCTGGATGTCGATGTTGACGTCGAAGCCCTCCGCCTGCAGGAGGATTTCGATGCGTTCGAGGCGCGCCTCATACTCGCTGTAGTGCCGTCCCCCGGGGTCGACGTGCGTATACTCCTCGAGGAGGCCCTGCTCGACGAGGCGGGTGACACGGCGCGAGACGGTCGGGCGTGACATGTCACATTCCTCGCTGAGCTCCTTCGCAGACAGGCGGTCGGTCTTCGTCGCCACGAGGATGTCGCGGGCGTACTCGTCGTCGAGTGTCGCGAAGATTTCCGACGGGTCGGCCTCCTCAGTCACACGTCTCTACTCGCGACAGGAGCGTAATATAGCCCGCCGATTTTCTGACCCAGAACGCCGGCTCGCCGTTATATCGTCTCTGCCTCCGTACTGATAGTTGAAGGTGCAATAACTATGTCCACACTCGACTCCGGCATGAATCAGCTCGAGAGCAGAGTCGGCGGTCTGACCGTCGGCGGGAAAGTTCACAGTCTCAGTGCGTGGTTCGTGCTCGCGCTCCGTCTCATGATGGGCTACGCGTTCGCGTACTCCGGGTTCACGAAGATCACCGGCGAGTTCGCCGCGGGCGGTTACCTCACGAACGTCGCGGCGACGAACGGCAACCCGCTCGCGGGGATGTTCGCGTGGATGGGGAGTACGCCGTGGTTCGTCGAGTTCGCGAACGTGGCCGTCCCGTGGGGCGAGCTGTTCATCGGCCTCGGCCTGCTCGTCGGCGCGTTCGTCCGCCTCGCGGCGTTCTTCGGCGCGCTCATGATGCTCATGTTCTACTTCGGGAACTGGGACATGAGCCACGGGTTCATCAACGGGGACTTCGCGTACATGCTCGTGTTCCTCGCGGTCGCCGCGTTCGCCGCGGGCCGCATCCTGGGCCTCGACCAGTACATCGAGAACTACGACGTCGGTGGCGAGACGCTCGTTGAGCGCTACCCCGCCCTCGAATACATCCTCGGCTAACCACGCCGAACTCTCTTCAGGAGTACAATAATGCAAAATCCAATTCAAGCACGCGGGATTCGTTCTCTGGGACTCATCGTCATCGGAGCACTGACGCTAGCCGTCATCATTGGAATGACTCTGACGCACGCTGCTGTTCCAGATACAGTGATGTGGGACTGGCATGACGGGATGTGGAATGATGGTCACATGGCCGGGTGGGGAATATGGAGCTGGGGGATGATGTTGATCGGTTTGCTGTGGATGGCACTTCTGATCGCCCTTCCCGTCTACATCGTCTACTGGCTGACAACGCGGTCGCCATCGGACGGCCCCACCGAGGATAGCGCACTCGCTGTCCTCCAGGAACGGTACGCTCGCGGCGAAATCGACGACGAGGAGTTCGAACGCCGGCGCGCCCGACTCACGCCTGACGGCGGCCGTTACTGACTGTTCTTCCCCTATTCGTCGACTTCCGTCTTCACGACGGTCGCTGGGCGGGTCGTCAATCGAAGGACGCGGTCGGTCACGCTTCCGAGCAAGGCCCGGTATTCTTCCGGCCGGTGTTTCGTTCCAAGTACAAGTAGATCCATATCTTCGGCATCAGCATACCGTACAATCGTCTCAGCCGGTCGGCCGTGCTCAATTGCTTTGACAACATTGACACCGACCTCCTTCGCTTTATATTGGATGTCTGCGATTGTTTCCGTTCCAAGTTCTTCGAGGCCATGTTCTGGGCCTTCGGCTTCATCAACGTACTCGTCACCGCTGTATGCTGTTACGACGTCCTCATCGACTACATACAGAACATGAAGATCGGCATTATGGGCCTCTGCTAGCGCGATAGCATGGGATTCAGCTTCCTCAGAAGCAACTGTCCCGTCAGTCGAGAGCAAAACCGTATCGTACATTTCTCTTTACATATTGAGACTAGATTATAAAAGCCAGCGCTCTTGGATAGTGGCGTAGCTGGTAACACTTTTTGTAACTTCACAAAGTTTGGAGATTGTCGTCTCTCAGGGTTGAAGAGTGGAGGATTTCTATGACGACCAGCTGATGCTAAGCTATTTCCTGTTATGAGTCGTACTGATTAGCATGGGTACCAGACCAACTGACCTCCGGATGGACATTGGTCGTATTGCTGATGAGTCGGTCGCCCGTGTCACGCCTGACGCCACGGTTGCCGAGATCGCTCACACGATGATCTCCCAATCGCGGTGTGCCAGGTACGTGGTCGTCGAAGAATCCGATCAGATCTCTGGTATCATCACCGACCGAGACCTGATTGCTAACCTGCTCACCGAGGAAAGCGAGTTAAGTGTGCTCACAGCCGAGACTAGTGGAGACGACGTACGAGCTGCTGACGTGATGACGCGTGACCCACTTACTGTGCCAGCAGATGCTGAGATTCCAAAAGTCCTGAGACAAATGAACGAAGCGGGTGCTCGACACGTCCCGGTTGTTGAAGACGGGAGCGTTATCGGGATGATCACTCTGGACGATTTAATTACGCATGTTGCTGGTGAGAGTGCACACGTTTCAGCTCAGATGGATAACGTAGCGGGCATCATCCGAACAGAGTCTACGCACGATTGAAACGCTAATTTGGACTCAAAGTTATTCGTGTTGCTTGTGCTTCCAGAAATAGAGTCAGTTGAGAGAGATTATCGCGTGAGGAGCCGTCTAAGGACGTAGTGGAGGATGCCGCCGTGTTCGATATAGGTCACGGCGGCCGGCGTGCCGACCTGTGCTGTGACCGGGAACTCGACAGTCGACCCGTCCGCGCGCTCGGCGATAACGGTCAGTTCGTCCATCACATCGAGCCCGTCATCGAGGCCGTGGATCGTGAAGATCTCAGACCCATCCAGACCGAGAGATTCCCACGAGTCGCCATCATCGAACTGCAGGGGGAGCACACCCATGCCGACGAGGTTGTCGCGGTAGATGCGCTCGTAACTCTCGGCGATGGTTGCGCGAACACCGAGTAGGTCCGTTCCTTTCGCCGCCCAGTCCCGGCTGGAGCCGGTACCGAACTCTTCGCCTGCCATCACGACGAGCGGGACTCCCTCCTCGCGGTAGCGCTGGCTGGCTTCGAACACGGTCGTCTGCTCGTCGGTTGGGTGGTGGATCGTATAGCCACCCTCGACATCGTCGAGCATCTCGTTCTCGATGCGGACATTGGCGAACGTTCCCCGCATCATCACCTCGTGGTTGCCCCGGCGCGCGCCGTAGGTGTTGAACTCGTGCGGCTCAACGCCGTTATCGAGCAGCCACTGGCCGGCAGGGAGGTCAGATCCGAAGGGGCCAGCAGGGCTGATGTGGTCGGTCGTAACGGTATCGCCGAGTGTCAGCAGGCAGCGTGCATCCTCAATATCGGCGACGCCGGGTTTCTCTACCGGGAAGTCCTGGAAGAACGGCGGCTCTCGGATGTATGTCGAGTTGTCGTCCCACTCGTAGACGTCACCTGTGGGCGCGTCGAGAGCAGCCCACCGCTCGTCACCCTCGAACACAGAGGCATACTTCTCCTCGAACATCTCAGGAGAGACGTTCTCGTGGATTGCTGCCTGCACGTCCGCTGCGTCGGGCCAGATGTCCGCCAGATACACCGATCCCCCCTCCTCGTCGGTGCCTAGCGGCTCGTTCTCGAGGTCGACGTCCATCCGCCCTGCGAGGCCGTAGGCGACGACGAGCGGCGGGCTCGCGAGGTAGTTCGCGCGGATCTTCGGGTGAATACGCGCCTCGAAGTTCCGATTTCCGGAGAGGACGCTCGTCGTCCAGAGGTCGTGGTCGTCGATCGCTTGCTCGATGGGATCGGGAAGTGGTCCGGCGTTCCCGATACAAGTGGTACAGCCGTAGCCGACGACCGCGTACCCGAGCTCTTCGAGATACGGAAGCAGGCCCGATTCCTCGAGGTACTGCGTGACGACGCGACTGCCGGGTGCGAGACTCGTCTTGACGTACGGCGGGACATCTAAACCTTTCTCGACGGCGTTCTGGGCAAGCAGACCAGCAGCGATCATCACCGACGGGTTCGAAGTGTTCGTACAGCTCGTGATGGCGCTGACGAGGACGTCTCCGTGTCCAATTTCCACTGTCTCACCGTCGAGGTCGACCTCGACGCGTTTGGTTAACGGGTGCAGTTCCGATTCGGGTTCGACCTGAACACCGCCGTCGGTCTCCGCACCAGCTGCATCACCTTCGCCGAGCCACCGCTGTAGGGCGTCTTCGTCGACATCATCGAGGTCGTCTTCGAACTCCCCGTGGAGAAGTCCCCGGAAGCTCTGTTTCACGTCCCCCATCGGAATCCGGTCCTGTGGCCGCTTATGTCCGGCGAGACTCGGCTCAACAGTCGAAAGATCGAACTCGACCACCTCGGTGTATTCCGGTTCCTGTTCTCCGAATAGCCCTTGCGCTTCGAGGTACTCGCGAACAAGGTCGATGTGGGCGGGGTCACGCCCGGTGAGTTCGAGATACTCGAGCGTCTGCTCGTCGACCGGGAACATACTGATCGTCGAGCCCTGTTCGGGCGCCATATTGGCGATCGTGGCCCGGTCGGGGACTGTGAGATTCTCCACACCAGGACCGAAGAATTCGACGAACCGGTCGACGACGCCGACCTCGCGGAGCCGTTCGGTGATGTGGAGCACGAGATCCGTCGCCGTCGCGCCCTCGGGTAATTCGCCTTCGAGGCGGACGCCGACGACCTCGGGAAGTTTCATCGTGACCGGCTGACCGAGCATTGCCGCTTCCGCTTCAATGCCGCCGACGCCCCAGCCGACCACACCGATGCCACCGATCATCGGGGTGTGGCTGTCCGTACCGACGAGTGTGTCCGGTAGGAGCCAGTTCTCACCGTCTCGCTCGCGGGCGTGGACGACCCGGCCCAGATGCTCGAGATTCACCTGGTGGACGATGCCGGTCCCCGGCGGGACGACGTTGAAGTTCTCGAAGGCGTTCTGCGCCCACTTGATCGCGCGATACCGTTCGGCGTTGCGCTCGTACTCCAGTTCGACGTTCTTCTCGTAGGCGTCCTCGGAGTCGAAGTAGTCGACTTGGACGCTGTGGTCGATTACGAGATCAATAGGGATCTCTGGTTCGACCAGGGTCGGGTCCCGATCTTTGCGGTCGACTTCGGATCGAAGGGCCGCCAGGTCGACAACTGCGGGCACGCCAGTGAGATCCTGTAGGACGACTCGTGATGGAGAGAACGGAACCTCTGCGTCCGGTACGTCTGGCTTCCAGCCAGCAGCATTCTTGACATCCGCTGCAGTAACAGTTTCGCCGTCGGCGTTCCGGAGCACCGACTCAAGCAGAATACGGATGCTCACAGGGAGCGTGTCGAGGTCACAGAGCCCCTGCTCTTCGAGTGCTCGAAGATCGGCCATCTTGTACGTCGTCCCGTCGACGTCGAGCTCGCGGACGGCATCGAACGGAAGTGTATCAGTCATAGTATCTACACCTGGGATTGGCAGTCGTATCAATCCCTCTCCGAATCCGATTCGACGAGAATCGGGATTTGTTACGCAGAGGCATCGTATCCAGCGTCTTCGACCACAGTCACAAGCTCATCCCGTTCAGCGGACCCCTCGACCGTCGCGGATTCTGAGTCACGATCCGCAGTAGCAGACGTAACCCCCTCAACTTCTTCGAGTGCCTCTTCGACGGTCTGCTCGCAATGTTCACAGGTCATTCCTTCGACGGTGATTGTCTGAGTCATATCCATTCGTAGATAGGGGCGAGTATTCTATGTGGTTTTCTGCTTAGAATCCAATGTTGTCGCAGCCCTGGATCACCGATTTCGAAGGTGTGTTGTGGGCAACAATAATGTATCCTGCGAGACGAAGCGGTCGTATGCGCAATTTGGATGAAACCGACTTAGAAATCCTCTCGTTACTCGCTGATGACGCCCGCCGCCCGTTCAGCGATATTGGCGAGGAGGTCGACTTGTCGGGGCCAGCCGTGTCTGACCGGGTAAAGCGATTACAGGAAGCTGGCATCATTAACAACTTCACGATTGACGTCAACCGGGCTCATCTCCGAGCTGGTGTACCGGTATTTATTCAGGCCGAAATCGGCTCAGCGTCGTTGGAGGCCGCCCGCGAGCGGGCTCGAGAGTCAGATGGCGTTGAACACGTCTTCACGACCTCCGAAGGAGATCTTTGGTTCTATGCCCGTGTTGAAGCCCAGAACGTACGTCAGTGGGTAGATGGACTCTTTAACGAGATCGATGTAGCAGATTACACCGTCACGCTAATTGACGAGCTTGAATGGACGCCGTCCGTTGATGGCGTCGAATTTGCACTCACCTGTGCTGAATGTAACAATACCGTTGATAATCAAGGTGAAACGACGAGAATCGACGGAGAGATCTATCACTTCTGTTGTCCGTCCTGTCTCACACGGTTCGACGATCGGTATCAGCGACTCGAAGAGGGAGCGTAACGCTGTCTTTGGAATCCAAATTTTCCTGCAGTCGAAACCCCGCCTCTCGAAGCAGTAAATCGCCTAAACCTAGACCCCGTATAGTAGAACAAGCATGACAAGCCAAACAATCCATCTTGATATCACGGGAATGTCCTGCGCCAACTGTTCGGCGACGATCCAGGACACTCTCGAATCGCTCGACGGGGTATCGGAGGCGGATGCGAACTTCGCCACCGACGAGGGTTCCGTCACCTACGACCCTGAAGAGGTATCGCTCAAAGAAATCTACGACGCGATCGACGAGGCCGGGTACGGCGCAGTCTCTGAGACGGTAACGATTGCCATCTCCGATATGACCTGTGCCAACTGCGCCGAGACCAACCAAACCGCTCTTGAAAATATTCCGGGCGTCGTTAATGCGGAGGTCAATTACGCAACCGACGAAGCACAGGTCACCTACAATCCTGCGGAAGTATCTATTGGTGCGCTGTACGATGCTATCGAGGAGGCTGGCTACTCGCCCGTCCGCGAAGATGGTGCCGACGAAGAGTCGGGCCAGGACGCACGAGATGCCGCCCGTCAAGCCGAAACTCGGAAGCAACTCAGGTTGACCCTCTTTGGGGCAGTGTTATCGGCACCGTTGCTCTTCTTCCTCATCGACAATTATCTGCTCGGTGGCGCGATCGTCCCTGAAGCCGTCTTCGGTGTGGAACTTGGCTGGGTTGAGTTCCTCCTCGCCACGCCGGTACAGGCGATCCTCGGCTGGCCGTTCTATAAGAACTCGTACAAGGCGATCGTGAAGAACGGCCGCGCCAATATGGACGTGCTGATTGCGATCGGTTCAACAACGGCCTATCTATACTCTGTGGCAGTCCTTGCTGAACTCATTGCAGGTGGACTTTATTTCGACACGGCAGCCCTCATCCTCGTGTTCATCACGTTGGGTAACTATCTCGAAGCTCGGTCGAAGGGCCAAGCGGGTGAGGCCCTCCGAAAGCTCCTCGAAATGGAAGCCGAAACGGCGACCATTGTCCGCGAGGACGGCAGTGAAGAAGAAGTTCCGCTTGAAGAGGTCACAACTGGTGACCGGATGAAAATTCGTCCAGGTGAGAAGATTCCCACAGACGGTGTCGTTGTCGACGGTCAGTCTGCCGTCGACGAGTCAATGGTCACTGGCGAATCTGTGCCTGTCGAGAAAGAGGAGGGCGATGAGGTCGTCGGCTCGACGATTAACGAGAACGGCGTCCTTGTCGTGGAGGCGACGAAGGTTGGAGAAGACACGGCCCTCCAACAGATCGTCCAGACAGTCAAGGAGGCCCAGTCGCGCCAGCCCGACATCCAGAATCTCGCCGACCGCATCTCCGCGTACTTCGTGCCTGCGGTCATCGCGAACGCCCTTCTCTGGGGTGTCGTCTGGTTCCTGTTCCCCGAGGCTCTCGCTGGCTTCGTCGACTGGCTCCCGCTGTGGGGTCAGGTTGCTGGCGGCCCGGCCCCGGTCGGTGGGACCGTTTCAGTCTTCGAGTTCGCGATAATTGTCTTCGCGTCCTCGATCCTCATCGCCTGTCCCTGTGCGCTGGGGCTGGCGACGCCCGCAGCGACGATGGTCGGGACGACGATTGGTGCCCAGAACGGCGTCCTGTTCAAGGGCGGTGACATCCTCGAACGAGCGAAAGACGTCGATACAGTCGTCTTCGACAAGACGGGCACACTCACCGAAGGGGAAATGGAACTCACCGACGTGGTCGTCTTTGATAGCGATGGAAATGTGGTGACTGACGGTGGCGAGCCGACCCCAGATGGTGGACAGCTCAGCACCCGTGAGCGCCTCTCAGAGGATGATGTGCTTCGACTGGCGGCGATAGCTGAAAGCGGCAGCGAACACCCGCTCGCCCGTGCAATCGTCGAAGGGGCCGAAGAACGCGGCCTGGACGTGACTGAGCCTGACGACTTCGAGAACGTTCCGGGCCACGGGATCAAAGCAGTCATTGGTGACAGCGAGGTGCTGGTCGGCAACCGCAAGCTGCTGCGGGACAACGGGATCGACCCCTCTCCCGCTGAGGAGACGATGGAACGCCTCGAGAACGAGGGGAAGACGGCGATGCTGGTCGCCTACGAGGGGGAGCTCGTGGGTGTGGTCGCCGACGCCGACACAGTGAAGGAAAGCTCCAAGCAGGCTGTCACAGCACTCCAGGAGCGGGGAGTTGACGTGATGATGATTACGGGCGACAACGAGCGAACTGCCCGTGCGGTCGCTAAACAGGTGGGTATCGACCCGAAGAACGTCCGCGCAGGAGTCCTTCCTGAGGACAAGTCCAACGCGGTCGACAGTATTCAAGACGAGGGCCGGCAGGCGATGATGGTCGGTGACGGCGTCAACGACGCTCCGGCACTCGCGGTCGCACACGTCGGGACAGCAATCGGCTCCGGCACCGACGTCGCCATCGAAGCTGCAGACGTCACGCTGATGCGAGACGACCCGCTCGACGTGGTAAAGGCGATCCGAATCTCAGACGCGACACTCCAGAAGATCAAACAGAACCTCGTGTGGGCGCTCGGTTACAACACGGCGATGATTCCGTTAGCGTCGCTCGGCCTCCTCCAGCCCGTGCTCGCTGCAGCAGCAATGGCGTTCTCGTCGGTGTCGGTGCTGACGAACAGTCTCCTGTTCCGGCGGTACACCCCCGATCACGACTACAAGCTCTTCGGATTTCTTCGCTAACCGTCACCTCTAGATCAATGTCGAATATTTCCCGGCACACGGTTCGAAGGTACCTCGTCGAGACAGCCAGTAGCGAACCGACATACCTCCGGGCTCGCGAGATTGCCAGCGACCTCGACGGATCTCCCAAGGCAGTCGCGCAGTACCTCAGCCAGCTCCAGGACGAACTCACAATCGTTTCACTCGAACAGTGGGGGCGCTCGAAAAGCACGACGTGGCGATTGGAGGTGAACGGGTCGTGAGTACTGTCACCCGCCGCGTCGAGACTGTCCTTCCGGAGACCGGCTCACGCGAGTGGTGGGCGCTGTACCTGCTGGCCCCGCTCGTCCTTCTCGGTGGGGGCATCCTCGTGTTTCCGACGTTGGTCTACGACCGGTTCATCTGGCAGTATCTCTGGGGACCAGTCGTCGCCGATGCGGCCGGTCAGCCAGTCACGCACGAGGGGATTCGTGCTGTCCAGGGCTACAACGCGGTGAACACGGTAATCTACCTCGCGGCAGTCGTATACAGCCTCCCCGGACTACGTGCGTATCTCGACCAACTCGACGTCACGTTCGACGCACGACTGGCCTACGGGTTCGCTCCGATCATCATCGCAGGTGGGGCGATGCGCGCCCTCGAGGATCTCGGGCTGCTCGGGGACTACGCGGTGTGGTTCATCACGCCATCGATTTACATCGTCGTCACCGCTGTCACCATCCTCGCGCTCGGTGTCGGTGCACTCTTGCGTGACCAAAATATCGGATCTATCCCGCTAACAGTCGGGCTCGTCGGGTCGGTGTGGGCTGTCGGGGCCGTCTGGTGGGCTGTTTGGCACGGCCTCTCGACATCGACCCCACTCCGCCTATGGGTTCCTGTCGCGACGACGGGGATAGCGCTCGGCGTAACCGCACTCTACTACTGGGGCACGAGTTTCGCCAATATCACCCACCTTCGACACCCGCTAATTCTGCTGGCCGTTTTCGGCCAGTTGTGGGACGCTGCGCAGAATCTCATCGGTGTGACGTTCCTCGGCTACTCCCCAAAGCTGGTCGTGACGAATCTCGTGTACCAGGCGACTGGATTCTCCGGATCGACGTTCGTGCTGAAACTCGTCGTGACTGTCGGCATCGTGTGGTATCTCGCCGATGCGAAAGAGGAGATGAATCACACGTGGTGGTGGCTTATGACGTTCTTCATCGGAGCGATCGGACTCCCGATGGGCGTTCGTGGGTCACTTCGGATGCTGTTGGGAGCTTAACGATGGCCTCAAAGATTGGCAAAAACCGATGACTCGAACGTCCAAAATTGCGGTAATAGGTGGAGGGATGGCCGGGCTTGCAGCAGCTGCTGGATTCGACGAGTCGTCCGCCCGAGAGTGTTGGTGTAGTGTGTCATTGTGATCGTTGAGTCAGTAAGTCGAATATCTATCGTGTCAGACGAGGATCCGAACAGGGATCGTTAGCAGCCGTACCCCTGTCCGTTCATCCCCGTCGCGGTGTGATTGTCGTCCGCCATATCTTGGGCCATCTCGTCGACGGTCACGCCCATGTGCGCTTCCATCTCGTCAACGGCATTCGGGCCCATGTAGTCGGTCATGTGACCTTCCATCCAGGCCGCCCAGTCTGCTGCACTACCATCGGCTGGCGTCCCTTCAGCTGCCGTCTCGTTCCCCTGGATCGGTTCGTCACCGTGTGCGCTAACTACCGGGGCGGCAAACGCGAGTCCGACAATCGCGAGCACCACGAGCAGCCATCGTCCGAGGTTTCGGTTGGTCATTGTTTTTCGCCTCAAGTAGTCATACGGTGGGTTCGGAGTTATCTTCGTGGGAGTGAACTCAAACAGGAGAGCGTTCAAGAACGTCTATAACGCCATCTAAACGTTTTCTACTGACGGGATCGTTCATACCTGCCGAATTCGAAAGGATCAGAGGAATGGTGAGAGCAAAGGGGATCCGTCGAGACTGTTCACCTCATTGCGGCGATCCAGACAATAACCACGGTTCAGGCGGCGAGGGAGGCTCGGGTATTGCTGACCACGAACGAGATGGATCAGTTCCCTCGGAACTGGTGATACTGCCTCGTGAGTGCCTGACGATGGTAGAGGATTCCAATTGTCATGAGGAACAGAACGGTCGCAATTTCGTAGCCATACGCACCAAGCAATAACATCGTTGAAGAACCACTCAGTCCGCCTGCAAGTAGTACGGCAAACAACGGGCTAACGCAGGCAGGGCACGCCACAATCCCGACTATTCCTCCGACTGCCGACTGCGAGAAATCAAGCAATGCATCATAGACGAGATACGCCAGCGCGAACAGGCCAACCGCTTGGTAAGGAATGAGCGAGACCGTGATCAGGTCACCTGTATAGACGAAGACCGGACTCCATCCCAAAGATCGACCCCACGTTATTCCGAAGCCGCTTGGTCCAGTGAGCTGCCCGAAATGAGAGGTGCTCGGTCCAAGTAATCCTGAAAAATAAAACATCACGATGAGATATAGAGCAACGACAAGTGCGGCACCAATACGATACACTCGACGTTTCGTTACAGGTCGAGTGTGCCAGATCACCCAGACTGAGGCGGTGAACCAAATAAATGGAAGGACGAAATGGGTCCACCGGCTCCCCATATCTCCTGTGAAATATGCGTACACCAACCCGGCGATCAACTGTGCGGCGAGGAGGAGATTGAGCCACGTGCTTGACTTGAGAACCCGGCTAATGCGATCAGTTTCGAGTGTTGCTTGTGACATGATGGGTAGTGTTAGTATGAATTTCTACGTCTGTTAGTTCTGCAGGTCATCACTCGGATACACGCGGTAGGTTCGACCCTGTCGTTCCCGATACAGCAGCCCGCGCTCCTCGAGTGAACTCACGGTCTGGCTCACTTTACTCTTTGAGAACTCAGATCGATCCCGAAGTTCGATCTGCGTGATTCCAGGCGAGTTCAGGACGGGTTCAAGGACGCGTCGTTCATCATCCGGTAAGAGATCGAGAACGCGCGCTTGCGGATCCGATTCAGGATTGATAGGCGTCGCCGGCGAGGCGTCATCGTCTATCGATGTAGGCGTTGCCTCCGATACCTGATCGGGGTCGATGTGATCCGCTGAGTCGGTTGTCGAATCGATGAGATTCCCTCGAACCACGTAATAGATGCCACCGATACTGCCTGCGACCAGAAGGGTTCCAACCACGTACCAGAGAGGATCTGGACCGTGAATCGCCCCCATAGACGAGTCCATCATCGGCCCCATCGACTGCTCGATAGCGCGACGCTGTTGATAGGCCCGCCAACTGAGTAGTCCGCCAGCCAAGAGGACGAACCCAAGGAGCACACCAACGACGGTATCCGCTGGACGTTGGTTCATATGACATCCCCTTGTTTCGATATCTGACTGCTCATACAATCAATTTTGGCGCGACAGGTGTGACAATTGCGGATTGAAGGTGCGATGATGAAGTGCTTCACAGCGGATGAACCACAGTACATCTATCAGTGATCGTGATCGTGGTTTGTTATCTGCGGGCTTTGATCAGCAAATTCCGTGGGCTCTTCCTCGAATGCCCGCTTACAGGTCTTCGAGCAAAAATAGTACGTCATCCCATCATTGGACGCACTCGGCCCCTCATCGTCGGTCCGCATGCCACACACCGGATCACGATACTGACCTGGTGCGCCGATTCCACGTCGGTAGACATACAGGAGGAACCCGGAGAGCGCGAAGGCGATAATATTGAGGTAGAACGTGTAGTTGAGCTCGAAGTACGTCTGTTCGGTCGCCGTCTCGCCACCGGCCAGATCTGGTACGATGCCGAGGGCGTCGAACAGCAACTCCATGAGGAAGCCAGTGAACGCCATCGTCACGAAGAAGACGCCAAGGATGTACAGCATGATCTTCCAGCCGTAGTACTTCCGGTAGACGTTCAGCACGGGCACGGTGATGAGGTCGGCGTAGACGAACGCGATGATCCCGGCGAAGCTGACGCCACCGCCCCACAGCGCGACGGCGAACGGGACGTTGCCCATACTGCCGACGAAACTGAGGACGGCGATGATGACGCCCATGACGGCGTTCTCGGCAGTCACGAGCAGGCCGTCGCCCTGAATGAACAGCGTGTTCCACACCCACTGCGGGACGAAGACGATGACGAACCCAGAAATAAGGAAGCCGGCGACGATGTCTTTCCAGATCATCGACCACTCCTTGCGGTACTGATTCCCGACCTTGTACCAGCCACCCCACGACAGCAACTCGTCACGCCACCCGCCGCTACTCGACGTCTCCTGGCGATAGGTCTCCATACAGCCCTCCGAGCAGAATTTGAGCGTCTCACCGCCGTCGGTCGTGAGCGTGTACTCGTCTTTCCCCTCCATCCCGCAGGTGGGATCTTCCGTGACGCCCGCCTGGCGGTCGCGCTCGTTGAGCTTCTCGCGGACTTCGTTAAACAGGTTTTCGGGAAGCGTGAGGTGGACGATGGCGGCCATGACGGCGATGAGAATCAGGCCGCCGAGCAGTTCCGCGACGAGGAACTCCCAGCCAAGCAGGATGAGAATCATCAGCCCTAGTTCGACGATGAGGTTCGTCGACGCGAACATGAACGCGAGGAAGTTCACCGCGTGCGCCCCCTTCTTGAACAGGCCCTTCCCGATGGCGACGGCGCCGAAACTACAGCCACTGCTTGCTGCTCCGAACACAGTCGCCTTGGTAAGTCCAGTTAGATCGCCCTCACCCAGCACCTGTGCCATCCGCTCCTTCGAGACGTAGACCTGGACGAGACTCGTAATCGTGAGGCCCATGATGATCGCCCACGCCGCCGTCCAGAGAAATCCGACACCGATACGAAGGGATTCAAGAACTCCGTCGATTATCGTCGCCTGCATAGGTGTATCATTGTAGGGATCATCTATTGCGGTTTTGGTTAGAATATACTGCCTATGAGGGTATCAGTACTATGGCATCGTAACCGTCGGCCATAGATGATCTATCGTGAAGAGGGGAAAACATTGCAAACCTCCACAAGCTCCACGGAATCCGACTTCAGATTCAAAAGGGGAATCTGATTAAATCACGCCGACGTATTAGAGGCTAATGGGACCAGTAGAGACCGATGATATCCCAAATGAGGGGAACACCACCTGGAAGAACAGCCTTCGCCGGCCTGCTCGGTTGTCCAGTACGGTAACTGTCACATCCACTTCCTAATTTACGATGGCTGTCGATCTGGCAATCCATGATGCACTCGTTCTCACAGCCGACGAGCGGAACCGCCTGTACGAGCGCGGCACAGTATGCATCACCGATGGCTGTATCGAAGAAGTCCGACCATCACGTGCAGGAGACGGAGAATTAGAAGCATCCACCGTTATCGACGGGAACGGGAAACTGGTGATGCCGGGGTTGGTGAACGCCCACACGCACCTGGAGATGACACCGCTCATCGGTGCGTTTAGCGAACTCGAGCTGACGGAGATGCTCGGGAGTGGGACGGCCTTGTTTAACAGACTAGGGAACGGCGAATTCGAGTACCTCGTCGAGGCAGGCGTCGAGCTCGCAGCGCTCAATTTCCTCCTGGGCGGTGTCACGACCGTGAACTCCATGGACGCACGGCCTGCCGCAGGTGCGGAGACGTTCGGGGAAGCAGGGCTCCGCGGATTTTTCGGCCCGGCGATCTCGGACCTCTTCTGGGACCAACCAGTCGATCAGCAGTTCGCCCGTGCTCGCGAGTTCGTCGAAACGTACCACGACACGTACGACGGCCGAATCAGGGCGACGATCTGCCCGCACGACGACTGGTCGTGTACCCGGCAGCTGTGGGAACGGACCGCATCCCTCGCCGCAGAGTATCCGGACCTGCTCGTCCACACGCACTTGCTCGAACTCGAGGAGAGTAACACGATGGCACGAGCGAACGGTGGCGAGGACTCGGTAGGATTGCTCGACGACGTTGGACTCCTGGACGACCGACTGGTCGCTGCTCACTTCCGCCTCGGCGACGAAGAGGACATCCAGCGAACCGCCGAGGCGGACGCGGCTGTTGCGCACTGCCCGTCCGTCTTCTGTTACTGGAATCCGGACGGGGAGACGCAGTGGACGCCCGTTCCCGAGCTTCGAGCCGCCGGCGTCGACGTCGGAGTAGGGATTGACGACCACTACTGGCACGACTCGTACAGCATGTTCGGTGAAGCGCGGCAAGCTCGGCTGGCGGCAAATCTCAAGCGTTCAGCCGGGCAGTTCGACTCGATGGAACTGATACGAATGCTCACTATCGAGGGCGCACGCGCGCTGGGGATGGGCGACGAGATCGGCAGTATCGAAGCGGGAAAGCGCGCGGATATTATCCTCCTCGACGTCGACAAACCGAAGTTCACGCCACTGACCAACGTTCCCGCACACGTCGTGAACAACGCGGTCCCGGCCGACGTCGAGACAGTGATCGTTGACGGCGACGTCGTCCTCCGGAATGGTGTGCCCGAGACAATGGACTCGGACGACGTGCGACAGCGAGTAAATCAGGCTGTCGAACGCTTCATGGACGAGACAGGCTGGGAGTTAGACATTGGTGGTAGTGAACCGCCGACCAGCATCGAGACTGTACGGGACCTCCCAAAGCGTGGCCCTGCGCGACTCCTGACTCGCCTCGCGATGCAATCCGCGCGTGATCGGTTCTCCTTCTAAGACCCTGCCAGCGTAGGGGTGGTTCCCCCTCAGGAATTTCTGTGGGCGCGAACGAACGCACGTCGCAGGACGGTCAGAAGAACGTACGTCTCGTACTTCTGGGTCTGGCAGTGCTCGCAGGGCTGCATATCCTCGACGATCTCCTCAATAGCGTCGTCGTACTCGTCGGTGAGCGTAGTGAGCGCGTCCGTGATCTGGGGCTGGGCAGCGTCGATCATCTCCTCGACGGCGGCGTCGGCCGAATCTGGTAGTGAGTACGAGAGGACGATCGTGTTCGCGTGGTAGTACTTCGTCGTCCCACCACGCCCCTCCTCGAAGCGAACGACGTCGACGAGGCCCGCATCCCGGAGCTCGTTGATGTGATGGCGGACCGTGTTCTCCGTCCGGTCGATGCCGCGATCGTCGAGGCGTTCGTGGACCTCGGTCGCAGTTAGGGCTTCCTCGGACAGAATGTCGAGGACCATCGCCCGCATCGGCTCGTCGATGGCGTCCGAAATCCGAGTGTCTCGCACCGCGATGTCGTCGAGACGGTGGTCGGTATCGGAATCACTCATACGAGGACTGAGCGCGAGCACGCGGGAAAAGGTAGCGGGGCAGGAGTCGGGTAGGTGTCTGTCGAGGTATCCAGTACAGGATGGACCCGCGATAGCGAAAGCCCTAGACGACCCGTTTGACTGTTCCAACGACTCGTATCCGAATTCAAACATATCATATAAAAAATACTTATTGAGGTACGGGCACTATCTCAAACTGTAATGAGCGACACAACCCAATTCCGCGTCCTCGACTTCGACTGCCCGACCTGCGCGAGTACCGTCGAACGCGCCCTGTCGAACGTCGACGGCGTCCAGCACGTCGAAGTCCACTACGCGACCGGCCGCGTCGAGATCGAGTACGACGACAGCGTCGCTGACCCCGACGCCTTCGCAGAGACCATCGAAAACCAGGGGTACACTCCCCAGCCCGCCTAACACTATGAACAAACAATCGATCACGCAGTACTACCGGAACCACCGGAAGGCCATCGTCACGGCGACAAGCGGCCTGCTGTACGGCGGTGGCTGGAGTCTCGGCTACCTCACGAGTTTCGAGATGGCAAGCGCCGCCATCCTCGTCCTCGCGACGGTCGTGGGTGGCTACGACATCGCCAAGACCGCTTACCACGAGGTCACCAACCGGACGCTCGGCATCAAGACGCTGGTGACGCTGGCCGCCATCGGTGCTATCGTCATCGGGGAGTACTGGGAAGCCGCCGCCGTCGTCTTCCTGTTCAGCCTTGGCAGCTACCTCGAAGGCCGGACGATGCGGAAGACCCGGACGGCACTTCAGGAGCTACTGGAGATGACGCCCGACACGGCGACCGTCCGTCGCGACGGGACACTCCAAAAGGTCTCCGCCCGCGATGTCGAAGAGGGCGAAGTCGTCGTCGTAAAGCCGGGCGGGAAGATCCCGGTCGACGGAACCGTCGTCGACGGCGAGAGCGCAGTCAACCAGGCGCCGGTCACCGGCGAGAGCGCGCCCGTCCACAAGGCCGACAGCGACGAGGTGTACGCCGGGACGGTCAACCAGGAGGGCGCGCTAGAAATCCGGACGACGGGAGCGGGATCGGATACGACTCTCGAACGGATCATCCGTCGCGTCGAGGAGGCCCAGGAGGCTCAGTCGCCCACGGAGAGTCTCATCGACCGGTTCGCGAAGTACTACACGCCGGCCGTCATTGCCCTGGCTATCGGCGCGTACGCGGTCACGCAGAACGCGATCCTGTCGCTGACGCTGCTGGTCATCGGCTGTCCGGGCGCGCTGGTCATCGGGCCACCGGTCAGCATCGTCTCGGCCATCGGTAACGCCGCCCGGTCGGGCGTGCTGATGAAGGGCGGCGAACACCTCGAACGCGCCGGCAAGATCGATCTCGTCGCCTTCGACAAGACGGGGACGCTCACGAAGGGCGAGACCACCGTCTCCGGTATCGAGGGGTTCGGCGTCGCCGCCGCCGACGTCCTCTCGCTCGCAGCGACCGCCGAGAAGAAGAGCGAACACCACCTCGCGGACGCCATCGTCGACATGGCCCGCGAACGCCAGACGGCTGCGACGGACGGTGGAGCGACGGTCGCCCAAGCGGACGATACGGACGTGGGGCGCAGGTCGGTCCCCGATCCCGACGACTTCGACGTGGTCGCCGGCAAGGGCGTCATCGCCCATGCCGATGGCCAGGAAGTCGTCGTCGGCAACCGCGCGCTGCTGGACGACCGCGACGTCGATGTCCCCGATCGGGTCGCCGACTACGTCCGCGAGCGTGAGGGGCGCGGCGAGACAGTCGTCCACGTCGTTCGGGACGGGGACATCATCGGCGCGATTGCGATGCGGGACGAGCTCCGGGAGGCCGCTCCTGGGGTCGTCGCGGCGCTCCAAGACGCTGGCATCGAGACGGTGATGCTCACCGGCGACAACGAGCGGACGGCCGCTGCCGTTGCCGAGGAGGTCGGTATCGACGAGTACCGTGCCGAACTCCTCCCCGAGGACAAGCAGTCCGTCATCGAGGGCTACCAGGCCGACGGCCACGTCGTCGCGATGGTCGGCGACGGCATCAACGACGCGCCATCGCTGGCCACTGCCGATGTCGGCATCGCGATGGGTGCTGCGGGAACGGACACCGCTATCGAAACGGCTGACATGGCGTTGATGGCCGACGACCTCGAACGCATCCCGTACGCGGTCAAACTCAGCAAGGCGACGCGCTGGAACGTCCTCGAGAACGTCGGGCTCGCGGTGCTGACCGTGACCGTCCTCCTCACGGGCGTGCTCACCAGCTACGTCACCCTCGCGTCGGGAATGCTGGTCCACGAGGCCAGCGTCCTCCTCGTCATCCTCAACGGGATGCGACTGCTCCGCTACTGACCACGAGACACGATCACAACCACAACTCATGACATCGAATTCGACTGCGACTGACACGACCCAGACGAGAACCAATTGGCAGGTCGACTACGACGCCGACCCGATCGAAATCCGCGACCCCGTCGCGGAGGCCCTCGGCGTCCTCGAACCGGGCGAGCCGTTCGTCGTCACCTACCGGGACGCGGTGAAAGAGGCAGGACACTCCTGTCCGACTGCCTCGGGCGCCTACCGGATCGTCCAGCTCGGGCTCGACGCCCTGTATCCCGACGACTATCCAGTCCGGAGCGAAATCGAGGTCCAGACGGCCGGCCCGCAGGAGGATGCTGCGTACGGCGTGATGAGCCGTATCATCTCGTACGTGACTGGCGCGACCGGCGATGACGGATTCAGCGGGCTCGCCGGCGGCTATGGCGGCCGCCGCGACCTCCTGTGCTTCGACGGGTTCGACCCGGACACGGCGGACCCGACGTTCCGGTTCCGGCGAACCGACACGGACGAGACCGTCGAAGTGGCCTACCACGTCAGCGACGTTCCTAGCGGTGGACCCGCAATCGGGAACCTCCAGAGGATTCTCGACGGATCGGCAAGCGACCAGCAACGGGAGGCCTTCGCTGACGCTTGGCACCGCCGCGTGCAGGCTGTTCTCAGAGACGCCACCCTATTCTCCGTCGAAGGGGTATGAACGCGGCGGTGTACCCCTCACACTCGTAATGAGAGTTACCGCGATATACTGTTGGGCTCCTTGGGTACCTTGGTAGCGCCATCACCTAACTCGCCGACATCGATATGAGAGTACCCCACGCAAACCATCCCCTCAGAGTTGTCCAAGTATCGAGCTACAACCGCCAACCCAAATACTCAAACAAGAATCTCGCCCATCCCGCGTCAACTGCCATATGGAGCAAGGTAATCGTGTTTCCAATGGTCGATATCGATCTCCACAGCCTCTGAAGTCGTTGGAGAACCGACCGTGACCCATCAGTCATAATCTGCGGCAACGTCTACGGACACATCTATGCCGTTGTATGAGTCGTCGGAGCGCCCTGTCGGTGCCGTCGATATTGACGGGGTACAAGAGGTCAACTATGATTTATTTCCAGTTCATTTCGAACTGATTCGAAGGCACGCATCAAATCTATCCTCCGAGGTTGTGGGGGAGTTCACAGTATCGGAAAGTAGAACGCTACCAATCGCTTGGTTTCCACCTCTATCGGCTCGAATCCATCCTCTCGTCTCTGTTCGGCACTTTTCATACTTGATCTGACGCCTGTATTCGGGACAATATGAGGGAGTCGCGTCTATGACAAAGATATGGGATTTTCAGCAAGCGAGTCACTGTCGACCACATTTCCAACACTACCCCTTTCCGACCCGGAAGAGAACGAACAGCCATGCCCAGCGATTCCGACTCGAACGGTGTCCGCGTCTGGCTCGTCGAGCGGACGTACTCCGACGACGAGCAGAATCTCATCATCCTCACCTATGCAACCCCAGACGGTGAACGATACTTCCGGAAAGAACGGGCGCTCACTTCCTTCACCGACGTCCGCGACACGACGGCCGCCGTCGACGCCGACCCGGACAATCTCGGCTCGGTCAATGACGCCGATCTGCAGGAGCAGTACGCCGCCGAGGCCCAGCGAATGCGGGAGGAACACGACCCCGACGACGTGATCTGACTCCAGTCGACACGATGGCAGCACCGAGCCCACGTGTTATATCCAGCCGCCCTCTACGCGTGGGTATGCGCGAACTCGTCTTCGCCCTCGAATACGAGCCGGGGTGTAACAGGGTGGCGGACGCCCTCGCTGACCACCCCGACGCCCGCGTCCGCTCGCTCTCGCTGCACGCCACTGCGGAGCAGCTCTGGCGAGTCGACCACGCGACCGGCATTCCGGACGCACTCGACGCCATCGAGGACGCCTTTCTCACCAGCGACTACTACGCCGACTGTCTGGCTACCGAGGACTGCGGCGCCACACAGACCACTCGCGTCCTCGACCGCACGGACGACACGCTCGTCCTGTACTCCGACTGGGAGCGCACCCCCTCCTGCGCGTCCGTCCCCCACATCGCCCGCGACCATCTCGGCAAGAGCGTGTTGTTCGAGACCCGTCACGAGGGCCGCCACTACACGTGGCGACTCATCCACTCCGGAGAGGGCGACGTGGCCGCGTTCTTCGACGCCCTCGAAGTCGCCGTCGGGGACTGCGCCCGGATGGAGATGCTCCGAACCGCGGACACGACTGCGTCGGTGGGGGGAAGCGACGAGACGCAAAGTGGTCTGTCGCCGGAGCAGGAGGCCGCACTCCGGGCAGCCGTCGAACACGGGTACTACGAGTCCCCACGCGAAGTCGACGTCGGCGAACTGGCCGAGCATCTCGACGTGCCGCGGTCGACGCTCACCTACCGACTCCGCCGGGCGGAGGAACACTTGGCGAAGCAGCACGTCGCCGACGAACGGTTGCCCGAAGATCCCCCGGCAACACGCTGAACCTCGATTTGGAATATTCCAACAAAGGCTTATCGAACTGACGCCCCTACTGTGAGGTGATGACAGAGAATCCGGACGCAGCGGGGGAGACGAGCGGGGGCGGGCAGCGACGGGAGCTGACCGCCCGCCTCGTCGTCCCCGAGATGGACTGTCCATCCTGCGCCCAGAAAGTCGACAAGAGCCTCCAGCGCGTCGACGGCGTCGTTGACGCCACGCTCCAGCCGACCACCGGTACGGCCAACGTCACGTACGACTCAGACCGCATCAGCGAGGCCGATGTGGTCGACGCAATCGAAGGCGCCGGCTACGAGGTCGTCAGAGAGTCGGATTCCGACCACGATGAGTCAGAGGATGCGGCCGGTGGCGCCGACATCGCGCCACCGTCGGAGGTCTGGACGAGTCCTCGCGCGAAGAAGACGTGGCTCGGCGCGGCGTTCGTCACGCTCGGCCTCCTCTTCGAGTTCCTCCTCACCGGGCAGAACGTCACGGTGGCGAGCGTCCTCGAGTACCCGCTCCACATCGCCGACGTCCTGTTCCTCGGCGCTGTCGCCGCCAGCGGCATCCCCGTCGTCCGCAGCGGGTACTACTCCGCGAAGAACCGAAGCCTCGACATCGACCTGCTGATGGGGACGGCGATCATCGCGGCGACCGGTATCGGCTACTTCGTCGAGGCGGCGACGCTGGCCGTCCTGTTCAGCATCGCCGAGCTGCTCGAGGATTACGCGATGGACAGGGCGCGGGACTCCCTGCGCGAGCTGATGGAACTCTCGCCCGACGAGGCCACCGTCGTGCGCGACGGCGAGGAAGTCACGGTGCCCGCCGACGAAGTGGAGGTGGGTGAGACCGTGGTCGTTCGCCCCGGTGACAAGATTCCGTTGGACGGCACGGTCGTCGAGGGCGAGAGCGCGGTCGACCAGTCGCCGATTACCGGCGAGAGCGTCCCCGTCGACAAGACCGCCGGCGACGAGGTGTACGCGGGCGCGATCAACGAGGAGGGCTACCTCGAAGTCGAAGTCACGTCGACGGCGGGCGACTCGACGCTCTCGCGCATCATCGAGATGGTGCAGGGCGCACAGGCGAAGAAGACCGACACCGAGCAGTTCGTCGACCGCTTCTCGGGCTACTACACGCCGGTCGTGGTCGTGTTGGCAATCCTGACCGCCGCCATTCCACCGTTGGTCATCGCCGACCCCGTCTCGGTGGACGTGGCCGGGTACGGGTTCACCTTCGCCGGCGACTGGCAGACGTGGTTCATCCGCGGACTCACCCTGCTGGTGATTGCCTGCCCGTGCGCGTTCGTCATCTCGACGCCCGTCTCCGTGGTGTCGGGGATCACCAGCGCCGCGAAGAACGGCGTGCTGATCAAGGGCGGCAACTACCTCGAAGCGATGGGCGAAGTCGATGCCGTCGCGCTCGACAAGACGGGGACGCTCACGAAGGGCGAACTCGCCGTCACCGACGTCGTCCCGGTCGGCGACACCACTGAGGACGATCTGCTCCGTCGCGCCGCCGGGCTGGAGCGGCGCAGTGAGCATCCCATCGCCGCAGCGATTCTCGCCCGTGCCGACGAGGCGGGCGTGGGCAACCTGCCCGACCCGACTGGCTTCGAGAGCCTCACCGGGAAGGGCATCCGCGGGGAGATCGACGGCGAGACGTACTACGCGGGCAAGCCCGCACTCTTCGAGGAGTTGGGCTTCGACCTCGCTCGGGCACGCCGCGAGACGGACGGCGGCGTCGTGGCGGAAGAGGCGGCCGAGTCCGACGACGGGGCGTTCGCCGAGGACGCGCTCGCCGCGCTGGAGCGGGAGGGCAAGACGGTCGTTATCGTCGGAACGGAGTCGGAGTTGCTGGGTGCCATCGCCATCGCCGACGAGGTGCGCCCGGCCTCGAAGCGGGCCGTCCAGCGCCTGCAGGAGCTTGGTGTCGAGCGCGTCGTGATGCTGACGGGCGACAACGAGGGCACCGCCCGCGCCATCGCCGAGCAGGTCGGCGTCGACGAGTACCGCGCCGAACTCTTGCCGGAGGAGAAGGTCGACGCCGTCGAGGAGTTGCAGGCGGAGTACGGCGAGGTGGCGATGGTCGGCGATGGCATCAACGACGCGCCCGCGCTCGCCACCGCGGAGGTCGGTATTGCGATGGGAGCCGCCGGCACCGACACCGCGCTCGAGACCGCCGACATCGCGCTGATGGGCGACGACGTCGGGAAGCTGCCGTACCTCTACGAACTGTCGCACACGGCCAACGGCGTCATCCGGCAGAACATCTGGACGAGCCTCGGCGTGAAGGCGCTGCTTGCCGTCGGCGTGCCGATTGGGCTCGTCAGCGTCGCCGTCGCTGTCGTCGTCGGCGACATGGGGATGAGTCTCGGCGTCACCGGGAACGCGATGCGGCTGTCACGGATCGAGCCCGACCGGTTCTCCGACACCTGACGGCCTCCTTCACTCTCCAAGTCTGCTGTACTCCCGGAGCTGTTCCCGGAGGCCGTCTTCCTCGACTGGAGGATCGAACTCTCCCTCGTTCTCTCGTGCCCACTCCGTCAGCTCCCCGACGTCTTCGTCGAAGTGCCGGCGTAACGCTTTGATCGTGCGGTACCGCTCCGTGAGACCTGTGTGGTCGAGGTAGAGGCGGAGCTTTGCGCCCGCCTCGGTCAGGCGGTATGCGTGGGAGGTGCCGCGCCCCTCGATTTCTCGGCGCTCGTACAGTCCGAGTTCCTCGCCCTCCCGCAGGCGGGTCGAGACCGTCGACCGGCTGACCGTCGATTCCTCCACTAACCGTGTGAACTGGCTCCCGTTTGGTTCGATTTCACAGAGCAGTTCGACCGCGCCCTTGGCCTCGAGGTAGGCCGACAGGGGTGCGTCCGAGCCGTCTTCACCACTCATGGCACCAATAGTACAGTACATACTATACTAATACTTGGGGATTGTGCCGCCGCTGAACGGTGCAGAGCGGATAGAATACCGACACGCGTTTACGCGTCCCTCCACTTCACAGGCATCAGTCACCGACGGGGTCTGCTTCCCGGAAACACGGAAACGACACGCCCTCAGTTTAGTACAAATCATACCATTGATCGGCAAAATGATGCTCGCGAACGCGGCGGACGCGGCGACAGCCGACCCGAGGAGACACCGAGTCGTCACCGTCTCGAACCCTCCATAGATGCCGCTGGACGACTCCCTCCGAGACGCCGTGAACGACGTGCGGCTGCAGGCGGAGGAACTCTTCCCCGAACACGGCAATCTCACGTACGTCATCGGAAAGATCGTCCTCCCGACCCACCTCCTCGCGGACGGACACGACCACCAGACCAACACCCCCTTCGACTTCGAGGGGATGCTCAAACTGGCCATCTACAGGCGCGTGACCGGGATGAGTCAGGAGGCCATCTCCGACCAGCTCGAAAGCTGGCCCTACCTCCAGCAGCGGTTCGGCTTGGACGGTGCCCCGTCGCAGGAGACCATCTCCTACACGAAGCGACACCGGTTCGAGGATCTGGACACGCGCCATTTCCTGCGGGCGGTCGCCGACGAGTTTGCCGAGTTGACCGAGGAACACGACTCCACGTACAGCCCCGACCAGCCGCCAGACAGCGATCCGTCACCGGAGGAGGTCGCGGCGAGCGGCGAGCCGATTCACCACTACGTGGATCGGCACGCCAAGCACGTCATCACCGGGGCGCAAAACGAGGTCTGGCCGGTGCTTGACACCGGCCGCGCCGACAACACCAAGCACGCCGACAGGCGGGTGTGGGAACACCAGACCGCGATGAGCCTCTCGAAACGCGCGGGGACGCACAGCGTGTTCCGGACGTTCAACAAGTTCCGCCGGGACGCACTCCACCACGACACCCACCTGTACGCAGTCCAGATGCTCGGCCTCCCCGACGATCACGACTACGACCTCTCCGAGTACCCCGGAGCCCGCCTCCCCACGCCCGACTGGCGAGACGTCGCCTCCTCTGTCACGAACCAGTTCAACGCCGCCGTCGACAGGCAGATGGCCAACATCGCGCCGACCGCGCTGTTCACAGAGCCGGTGGTGGCCGCCCTCGACACGACCCACGACCCGTTCAACGTCTCCCCGTGGAAGGACGAAGAGGACATCGAGCCGGAGGACGACCGGATCGCGGTCGGCAGAGACACGGGAAGGACGAAGGTGCCAAAGGACGACTACCCCGAGATGGTGAACGGCGGCGAGGACAGCCACACCTACCAGTACGAGTACGCGACGCTCACGGTCGTCGGTCGGAACGCACCCATCGTGCTGGCGGTCGAACCCGTCCGTCACGACTCGACGTGGGAAGGGGAGGAGGGGGAGACCGTCAGCTGGGCCGAAGTGGTCGACCGCTTGCTCACACAGGCGCGGAAGCACGTCGACATCCAGCTCGTGATGGCCGACCGGGCGTTCGACGGACACGCCGTCGGCCACGTCATCGACCAGTACCACGGCGTGAACTACCTGATTCCCAAAAAGAAGAACGCGACCGTCGGGGGCGAGAACGTCGCCGACAAGTTGGGCGACGTGAAGGAAGACATGACGCTGCGGAGTCGCGTCGAACGGGACGCGTCCCTGTACCTGACCTCGGACACCCCGTACGTGGACGTGGCGGACGACCCGACCGTGGGCGAGGACGGCTACAGCCACGACGCGAGCTTTCTGTACGTGCCGGCGGAGGACGAGGACTGGGCCGTGGACGAGGACAACGAGTACGCCGTGTTCGTGACGAACGCGGACGACGTGTCGCCGATGGAGGCCATCGGGCTCTCTGACGAGTACTCCAAGCGGTGGGACATCGAAATCGAGTACAAGATGGTCAAGCCGCTGCTGCCGTCGATCCGGTCGACGGACTACCGGATGCGGTTCTTCACGTTCGCGTACAGCCTGCTGCTGTACAATCTGTGGCGGATGGTGGATCACTCGCTGAAGACGTTGGTGTCGGAGGTGTACGACGAGTACGGCCGAGGGCCGCACGAGGAGCGGTTGGATCCGTTGCTGACGCTGGCCGACCTCCACATGACCGTGGTGGCGTTGATGCTGTTGCCGGACGGGGTCGACCCGCCGTTCTGACGGGGGCAACTTTCTAGTAATTATTCTGACCGATTAGCGACTCGTAGCTCTGCCACACTCCGTTTTCGCCGGTATTTATCGGAAAGAGTATGTTTTCGTCGGTGGTGGCCGGAGCAAGTCCCGACTGACCTCCCAAATACCGATTCACCCCCGATAATCGGTTGATTCGGTTGGTAGCTACCCCTACTTTCCGAAACTATGGGGGAGTTGAGACTACAACGGTTTTAGAGGGACTGTGATGCGTGGTTTCGGACGAATAGATGAGCAGAAACTGATTCAGATCGCTTTCTGACCGAGCGTTATTGTTGGATAGTCAACTAAGCCAGCGTGTTTCCGAGACCGTGGGTAGTGTAGCCACTCAGACGCCATGCTACCACGGGTAGAGGGCCTTACTATCCGATTCCGGTTTCCTTCTTCAGCAGCGTCAGCGTATTGTCGGCTGTTACGATCGGCGAATGTTCGTACTCACCAGTCAACTGTACCTGCACGAGTAGATCGACCGCTCGCCAGATCGAGTACAGGAGACAGGCGAACGCGAAGTAGAAGAATCGCAGTCCAAAATGCTTCGAGGTCGTCGCACCCATGAACCGCTTGATCGACTTGTACCCACTCTCGATCTCCCATCTGTACCCGTACTCTGTGAGATGCCCGGTTCCCGTATTCGTCATGAACAGGGGCCCACATATCGCTCTACTCGCGGAAGTACTCACCAGCTGCCAAGAATACCGTGCGAGATATGTGGGTGAATTCATCAGTGGGGTCAGACCATATTCTGCGACCATTTCAACGACTATGCCCTCTGGAATCACGAATCCATCTTGTTCTTCCACATTCAGTGAACTTATTACATACGTGAGGCTCTGAAGAGCGCTACCCTCGATTCACCACAGAGATAATATATGATTGCCTGAAAATAAGGCTATGCGAAATGACGACCCAGATGAAGTTGGCAACACAGTCTACCAACTTCTAACAAAATTCGACCACACATCACTTACTTATTTAATTGAAAATCTGTGTCAACTTCAAGGGCTAGTGACGGAAATGACAAAAGGAGACCCATCTACAGGCGGAGACTTAGTCGTCCGTAACGTGCTCCCATACCCTCAGTCGATTATTATTTCAAATCAAATTGATACACGAGTTGATGAAGCGTCGCTGCAGGACCTACTCGCAGAGTCTACACAGAACTACGAGACAAAGTATACTGTGGTCACTACACAGCAGCCTACTGAGAGTGCGCTTGCTTTTGCGAGCGACCACGATATTGGGATAATTGGTGTTGGGGATCTTGTCGAAGTGGTTCTCACACAGGGTGCAATTGAGTTGGTTGTCGAGTATGCTAAGGAAGATGACCATATCGTATCGACGCACGAAGACCTGCTTTTGGCGCTTGATGATGTTTCACAGGGATTTACTGACGAACAAGGTCCAGAAGAGACAGCCACTGGTGAAGAGTCGGCTAAACGCCCCCGAAATCGTCCGATTTCGGAGAATGACCGGCTAAGCCTTGGTCTGGTCGGCTATGATATGTACGCGCCAGATGGCACTGTCGAGGGAGTGCTGATTGCCGTCAAACTTACAGCCAAGGAAGAAACCGAGATCAACGCATCAGCGTTCTCGCTTACATTCGCTGACGGAACAACCGTAGAAACCATCAGTGAAGCAGAATCGCCGCTGGTCAGCAAACTAGAGGGTATACTTCAGCCGGAATGGGCGGTGGGAAGTGTGTCAATCGGTGAGAACGAAAGTCGCCGATATATCCTGTATGTACCTACTACTACTGAATCACCGCCAGAGACGCTTTCATTCAAGGATCTTCAGTTACCTATGCAGCCACCGATTAGTGCACAGACATTCCGAGGTCTTCCCGGCTCTGTCGTTGGTATTTTCAATGATATATTGGGAAGTTCACTAACAGAAGGGCACGAAGAGAGTTACGTCAGCTACGGACTCGACGACCAAACGGGCCATACGAATCGAGAAGAACAGAGTATAATGGCTCAGAACGACATTCTCAGCATTTCGCTTATCGGATATAAATATGTAGAGGATGATGAATTCAAAGGCGTTCTTGTCGGTATCGAATTGAAATCAGAGGACTATAACTTGAGAGTGACACCCGACGACTTCGAATTTCACTCTGCCGACCAGTTCACGTATTCGGGGACAGGCCCATCGGGTGTTGACGTGACCGCAAGTATCGCAGATGAACTGCCGCAGAAGTGGCGAACAAGTAAGGCCAGTATCTCTGGTGGCGGACGAATCAACTACTTGGTGCTCTTTCCGACGGAAGAGCGACCTGATTTTTCAAAGCTCAGCTATTCCAACGAGGTTTATGACCTGGTGAATATTCCAAATAGGGATATGAAAGAAGCGACTGGCTACGAGTGGGACGATATGATCAGTCTTGAATTACCCCTCTCCGAGGAATCTCGAATGCAATACCACGGTGCATTGCCGGAAGCAGTCATAGACAACATACCCACATAGTTACGACGAGTCGCTCCCCACTTCTAAGACCGGTAGTGGGTATTCATCTATCGGTTTATGAAGTAACTGTTTGATTTCAGGGTCGTTCAGGGGAGATCAACTGACTGGTCTCTGGTATCGGTGTGTTATGGGTTGTTTCACCCCATATAAATTTTCACCTGTCTTTTCTCTTTGGTGTCCGTTAGGTCCAAGAAATGTGTATTCTGCGTAAACAATTCATATTCGCTGAATGAGAATCAACCCAGTTGCGAGATACGCGATGTGTATGCAGCACGAGGTCACTCATTTTATTCATATCTGACAAATTATGTAGCAATAGCTACGCAGTCCTTCCTAGCGGGTGTTTCATACACAAAGTAGTGAATAGAATGTGTGGGTCAAATCTATCCTCAGAGATTCTGAGTAGTTGTGACAGTGCAATCACCCACTCTACTATTTTGATTTAGCACCAAAAATGCCAATAGTGGCCAGCGTATTTGTTGGAATGCCACTAATGGAGCGAGATAACTTCGACGAGACGGCTCCCGGTGAAATCGTTCCCACGACGACACCGAAGGGATGATGGGATACTTGAAGAACTCACCGGGAAAAAGCGTAATCGGTTCTATCGGGCGATCGAAGCCTTCAAAATAATCAACAAGCCGATCGACCAACTCTAGATATTTGACCTGATCAGAGCGGGCCATATGCATTGAGAAGGCCGGCCTCAACTACTGTTGAGAAAGACTACGAAGACGGTTGATCGGTTGGACACCCAAATTCCCTTTAGTCAGCCCATCATACAGCCGGTAATGACAGAGATACCTAATTCACTACGCCTTCTCTATGAAACAACACTTGAAAAGCACGATGACAAGTACACGATTTCGATCCCGAAGGAGATAGTCGACGGAAGCTCACTTACCACTGATGATGTCTACCGAGTGGCGTTGCTCGCCTCAACAAACGGAGCTCAGGATGAAGCGGCCTCAGACCTCGCGACCAACGACAGTGATCCGGATCGCCACGACACCGGGGCACCGCCGGTAGAAGAGGGAGAAGTACGGTCAGTGACCATTGATACGCTAGGTGACCAAGGTGATGGAATCGCGAAAGTCGAACGAGGGTTCATCGTAATTGTTCCCGGGACTCAACCCGGCGATAAGGCTGACGTCGAGATCACGGACGTGAAGAATTCGGTCGCTTTCGCCGAGCCGGTGACCGAGCCCGAGGTTAGATAACGACATCGATCCCTACGACGCCCCCGAATTCACTAGTATCGACTGGTAAATGAATCCATTGTTTACTCCCAATATATACATTCATTAGATATGTTCATTGTATGTATTCATTAGTTGTGTTCATTGATTGTTCTAGGCACACGATATAATGAACAACAAAGATGAATGAATACACAGAACTTTAAAGATGAATTGGGTCTATTACGTGAGTATGCTAGCGTACTCAACGTACAGTGAAGCTGGTGGGGTAGGCAAGACGACGACGGCCGCAAACTTGGCAGTGGCACACGCACGGGCTGGTCTGAGACCGCTCGTCGTGCCGCTTGATCCCCAAGATGGGGACCTATCCCGGTTATTCGGTGTCGACACTGACCGCACGGAATCTGTCGACAACCTTGTCCGGCATATGATTCGTCGACCAAGCGGAGATTTCGACGATCTCGTCCGGACCGTCGAAGGCGTCGATATCATTCCGGAACATAATATGCTCTCAGACCTCGCCGAGTATCTCCAGCGAGAGAAGGATCAGGCAGAGGCGATGGGAGAGGCATTCGGAATGCACGCACAGTTACTCCGCGTTCTCCGTGAAGCCGGTGTCCCTGACAAATATGATGTGCTCATTTGTGATCCGCCAGCGACAGAGGGACCCCACCTCTACAATGCGATCCATGCCACTCGATCACTCATAATTCCCGTTGAACCGAGCGCGAAGGGGAGAGCTGCCGTTGAAGGCCTTGAATCGCTTGTTGCAGGTCTTGAGGATCAATTGGATGTCGAAGTTGGCGTTCTTGCTGCGGTCCCAATTGGATTCAAAAATACACGAGATCAGCGGACGATTCTGGATGAGATCGACTATCCAATTCCAGAAGTTATCGGGGAGCGTGCGTCGTTGATGGAAGGCTGTTGGATGCAGCAGTGTTCGGCATTTGAGTACGTTCGCGAACACCGAGACCGGCAGCGAGAGTACGAAATTGAGACGCTTGCACAATTCGACCGTATCGCGCGTCATATCGAACAGCAGGGAGGGATTGAAGCGCCGAATCCACCGGAACCTGGAGACCTCGAACACGAGGTGCTATCCGTATGACGGGTATGAAAGAGGGTGCCGGCGAAGATCCCTTCACATCAAGCGATGAAGATACAGATAAAACCGGTGAATCAACGTCGGCTGAAACGTCCACGAACGAGTTGGAAACCGAGACAGCTGAGTCTACCCAGTCGTCTCAACAGCAGCGATCAGTACAGATCCCGTACAAATTTCGTCGAGACGGTGTTCAAGATGGCCGTGAGCGCGTTCCATTGTTCCTCCAGAGTGAAACCAAGAGTGCCGAACGCGACGCCCAGCGAGAACTCGAAGATCGTTTCAACGACGACGTCTCGATCACCGACCTTCGGGAAGCTCTGATGAAGGCTGGTCTGGACCATCTTGATGAGGTCGAAGCACATCTTGAAGAGTGGGGATACGGGATGACGTTCGAAGAGTAGACCAGACATAGGATGAGATTGCGTCGGGAAGAACAACCTACAAACTAGAGAGGATGGCACATATGAGGAAGGATCCGATCTAAACTTTCTCACCGTAAAGCACGTCGTCATCGAGTTAACAAAGACCGATATCCCGAACGCCAGACCGATGTGCGCGTGAACGCCGTCCATCCTGGGTCTATCGAAAAACTCTCCTTCGAGGAAGACGGAATCACCGGGATCCCAAAGTTCGTAAGCAGATCGAGAGCTACAACGTGGTGAAGCGGCTGAGAACACCGAAGGGCGCAAGGTGAGGCATTAGCCTGTGACGTCAGATAGTCCTTCCACCAACAGTCTACACGCCGTATTCCAGGGAGAGGTGGTGATCAATATGTGACATCCCTATAACTGAAAAAATACGTTCAGAGTGGCTACTGGCGGTATATTCAATTATATGTAGTCTCAATAATAGAGTGAAATGGCGGAATTCCGCCGAGCAGGTGACGAACGGGTCAACGTCTTCGTCGTCGACGATGTCCATCTCTTCAAGCATTTCTTCGATGACGACGAGGTATTCGATCGGCTGAAGCAGTACTACAACAACCACCAGTATCGGTTCGAAGTTCCTGCGAACGAGTTTGAAGAACTCCGGGAATTTCTCGAGGAGCACGGATATGGACTCGTGGACGTCGACGTGACCGAGGAGTTCGTCGTGGTGGTGAAGAAATATACCGATCATCCAGACAATATCTTCAAAGAATCCGTCGTCCAGCGGACAATCAATGGCTACAACTGTTTTCTAATGACCGATCAGTCGGCTGTCGAAAACGCAGTCCAACAAGGGGCCATTCGACTAACGCAAACAGATCTAGCGAACCCGTTTTGAAGGAACACTATCGTGCCAGACGACTGTCTAGAGCTGGTTGATCAGATTGTCCAGTACAAGCAGTGTGGCGTCAGTATGGAGGAACCGGTTCTGGTTCCCACATTGAGAGTCCATTATACAAGCGGGACAACCACTCGTTCCGTTACAGTCACACTGGCTCACTCGCTCGCGAGTCCGTTCAGCGATCGTCGCTGTTTGGTCAAAGATTCGTTTGGTAAAGCCGAGCCCTCCTTCGACGGCGTCGTGGATGAACCACGTTGGAACGCCCGTCTCCGGGTGCGCGATAGTACTCAAGCCGCCAAGGTCGGATTTGTCCATCCGCAGTTCGAGGGGTGTGAGCTTGATCATTCCGTGTTCGGCGCCGTGGAGGCCACCACCAAAGACTTCCATTACGTCGCTGTCCGTTAGCGTCGAAGAATCTTCACCCGTGATCTCGCGAAGGACGTCATCCTGCAGTGACGGTGGAGTTTCGATCCACATCAACTGTGTATTGAGTTCGATCGGCGGAAGGCCCGTGGGTCGTAACGGTTGGGTCGCTGAGCCAGAATTGATGTCCTTCCGCCGAAAGTGGGTATAATGGATCTCGACGGTACCCGTTCCCCAAGAGAGCTGGTATCCGTTCCCGAGCTCTCGGGTCGCCTCCGGATCGATATTACGAACGGTCTTTTCGGAGATCGTCTCGGTATACTCGTTTGTCCGAACCTCTTCGACGGTGATGGAGGGGTTCGGAACGTCTTCGACGAAGTCAACGACCTCGTACTGGACCCCGTTGTGGAGAAAGAGCGCGCCTTCGTGATGGTCTCGATATGCTCGTTCACGGTCGATCGGCTCCATATCGATGTCCCGATCCTGACAGCGGACGTCGAACTGGATATCTGAGGACGTATACATCGAGATGTCGGATTGCGGTCGCGGAGAGCCGGTATAGCGGACGCTTCGCGACAGATCTCCTGCGAGTTTTCCGGCATCGATCCACATCTCGACGGCACGATCGAGGCGATCTCCATCGAACCACTCCCGATCGGCGGCCGTCAGCGGGTGTTCTTGTGCAGCGCACAGGATATGCTGTGCGTAGACAGGGTTGTTCTCGAGCCCAATGACGGCATCCTCGATCGCATCGCCGAGAACGTACGCAGGATCATCGAGGATGTACTGGTCGATCGCGTCTGCACGAGCAACGAACACCGAGAGGGCATCAGAATCGCCACGGCCGGATCGTCCGATCTGCTGCCAGAACGACTGTCGGGTACCCGGATATCCCGTGAGTATCGTTGCATCCATCGAACCGATGTCGATCCCGAGCTCGAGGGCATTCGTCGACGTGACGCCGTCAAGTTGCTCGCTCTTGAACTGGTATTCGGTTCCACGACGTGTCTCCTTCCCCAGGCCGGCGTGGTACGGTTCGACGCTTAGATAGCCGGAGTTTGGGTGAGAACTCGCCGCGTTACTGGCGTATTTCGCTCCGAGCTCCGCGTTCTTCCGACTCCGAGTGAACATCAGCGTCTGGGTGCCGTTGAGTCCAAGATGCGCAAGAACGGAACTCGCTTCGCGAACAGGATTCGTTTGCGCCTGTTGAAACTCCTCGAAGTCGGCATCAGGACCCAACAGCCCGTCGTCGACGGGTGGCTTCCAGAACGCGATGTCACGCTTGCCTCGAGGCGAGCCGTCTTCATCAACGACGGTAAACGATTTCCCGGTCAGTCGCCGCGAGTGTTCAGAGGGATTCCCGATCGTTGCGGAGGTACAGACGATCTGCGGGTCACTGTCGTAGTGTTCCAGGATCCGTCGTAATCGGCGGATCGTCCACGCAACGTGCATCCCGTGGACGCCCGTGTACGTGTGGGATTCGTCGATCGCGAGAAGGTCGCAGTTTGCCCAGAACGTGTGCCATCGCGTGTGGTGTGCCAAGTAGACGTTGATCCCGACGAAGTTCGTGATGATAACGTCGGCCGTTTCCCGAATCTGCTTTCGGCGATTCTGGGGAGTATCGCCGTCGTATACTCGAACGGAAATGTTCAATCCCAGCGTGCTGAAGAACTCGTTGAGTTCCTGTTCCTGATCTCGAGATAACGCCTTCGTCGGGTAGACGAGAAGTGCCGTCGAATCCGGATCCGCGAGATAGTTCCGAGCAATTTGAAGGGCATAGACGTAGGTTTTTCCCGATGACGTCGAGGTTGCGACACAGACATCATCACCATCTGCTAAGTGACGGAGGGCAGATGCCTGGTGGGTGTAGAGATCCCCCACAGACTCACTGATCGAATCAGCGAGCCCAGCACCGAGTACTTCGTGCGGATCAACGTATGCACCGGCTTGTGCAGATACGGATTCGGCGTGTTGTAACTGACCCTCGTACTGGGGAAACGTTCGTTCGAGTCCTCGAGCAGTAATTGGGGCGTACTCCGGTGGGTCTGGATCTGAGCTCATAGTTACCAATCAGAGAGACGTTGCTGTGTGGTTGTTTCCGTGATATCGCGAGATGGTTCGTTGGTCGATACGATACGGTTACTCTTCGCGAGTGACTCATAGATCACAGCGAGTCCGCGGACATCGTCTTCACAGTAGGACTCGAATCGGTCCCAATCCGGCTCCGTCGACGGGGATCGGTCCGCCATCCATTGTTGATATGTCCTGGCAACTGCAGCTCCAGTCAATCCGGTCTCGTCACGTTCGTAACCAAGCGCTGCGGCGACATCTTCGAGTTTATTCGTGCGGCCAGGAAGGATCGCGTTCTGCTTCTCAACTGCCCACTGGTAGGGATCGAAGCGATAGGTACTGTTCCAGTCGTCCTCGTAGTGTGGGCAATACTCGATGATGTGATCAAGAATAACGCTGAAGTCGAACTTCCAACCACGGTACGCGACGAGAGGACGATGGCTCGCATTCGCTGTATACCACGCTAGAAAGTCCTCGATCGCCCGGCCTGGCTCGTCAGGGTTCGTCTGGATAAACGACAGATATCGGCCATCCGTTGCTGTGCCGTCCAAGACACCGATAAGCCACGTGATCGTGGGAGAGAGTCCATCCGTTTCGATGTCGATGTACACAGGATCTCCGTTTGGAAGCGGGTCGTCAGATTTGCGTACGATCTCGTCGTGAGCGATCGCCGTTGCGCTTTGCTGGATGCGGTCGGCGATCGTCTGCCCGAGCCCAGGAAGATCGGACAGCGAACTCGTGGAGGTGCTGGCAATATCTTCACGACTCGTGAAACCTGCTTCTCGGAGCTGTTGTGCACGTTTTCCTCCAACCTGATCCAACGCTCGAAGCCCGAGTTGCGATCGTGTTACTGAACGCGTGAGTACACGTCCGTCATCGCGACAGTCAAGTGCAACCAGAGGAGTGCCGGCATATCCCGAATCGATCCCCCCACCAATAACGGAGAGCCCATCCCACTCACGGCGGTAGTCAGCCGGAAGGGACGCCGAGATGTGGACGTACTCACCCTCAAGTTGGTTCGTTTGAAGGGACGAGACATACTCTTCGCGACCGACAAGTGTGGTCGAAAGTGATGTTGTATCCACATCCAGTTCGAGGAGTCCACTAAGGACGAACGATGGCCGATCGACATTGAGATCTCGGTGTTCATACTCACGGAGTTTGCAAAGGGTCTGTTCAGTGGGAGAGAGTACGAACTGAACACCATCGATACGACGTGGACCACTCGCTGGTGCGTCACTCGCAGGATGATACAGAAGAGTTTCTGAATCGAGTTGTCGTCGAAGATGACTTGCAGCACGCGGTTCGGGAGAGCGGCCCGTTAAGAGGACGATCGACGGATCGTAGTAGGTGAGCCAGTCATCCAGTAGCGATGGCTCAGCCTGGTCAACAAATTGTGGAGATGCACACGCGATACGAGCTGAAGCAGACATCGACATTGCTAGAGAGGGAGTGGGTATTGATACGGGATCCACGGTCTTGAGTGTCTGGTTCAACGAAAATAGCAACCATACGTGAAATCGGCAGTGCTGTCGAGCGAGGTGAGTGAAGTACCTCGGGGTCAAGCCCAGTGCTTTCTCCTTGAATTCTGTTAACTCAACAGATTAGGACAGAACATATCTGCTAGTCACTGGGTCACCAATCTTCAACTGACATATACAGAAAAACCAGTGTGTTCAACTCATTCTTATTGAAATTTTCCCCTCAATGTTGCATAATAGTTATCAACAATCGCGGTGTGTGTTCACATATGAAGAGCATTGCGAGAGAAGACGCAACTAAATACGAGTTTGGTCGTGACATGGAACCCCTTCTGGAAGTAAGTCCAGGTGAGTCATTCAGAGTTGAAACGTGGGATGCATTTGAAGGAGTACTCTTTGACCACGGATTCGGAGAGTTCACAGCCGAAGATGTACCCAATATGCAGGCACCACCGCCAGTGTTCGATGCCAATCCCCTAGCTGGCCCCATCTACGTGGATGGTGCCGAACGAGGCGACACCCTAGCAGTAACTGTAGAAGAGATTCGCCCCCAACGAGGCGTAACAACGACAATGGAAGGATTTGGAAGTCTCGCAGGAAGGAGTGGTTGGGAAGAATGCCCAGTTAACCACGCCCACGAGGTGACGCTCAAGCCAGGTCCAAGTGGAACAACAGCTGATGGAACTGCTCATCTTGAAATAGAAGATCACGAATGGGCCTGGGATCTGAATCCGCACATCGGAACGATCACCACTGCACCGGGACGAACCGTTCAAGAGTCAGTTACCTCCCAAGGTCCCTGGGGTGGTAATATGGACGTCCGGGATCTCAACCAGGGAAGTACTGTCTATCTCACATCGTTTAACGATGGTGGGCTACTCTTTGTCGGAGATGTACACGCTTCGCAGAGTGATTCCGAATATACCGGGATTGCAGTTGAGTCAACTGCCGAGATTGTACTTAGTATCGACATCGTCGAGACACCTGTCCCCGGTGTCTTTCGAATTGAAGACGACGAATCAATAATCCACGTTGATTCTGCGTTGAATGCTGGAACAGTTGAAGAAGCGGTTAACGGTTGTTTTGTTGCTATGATGGAGGAGCTAGTCTCAGAACACGGGTTGAGCAAACGCGAGGCATATGTTCAGATGAGTGTGAATCCTGCAGTTACTGTTCGTCTCTACCAGTTTGTTTATCCCGGGTTTGCAACATTTGGAGTCAAGCTAGACAAGTCGTTCCTCGATCAATTTGCGTGAACAAATCGGAGGGTTTGCTAACTTTTGAAGAAGAAAATTTCACTCAGAGACTGCCCCCTTGTATTCCCAGTCAAGACTTCCTCCCTGTCGACGGACGATGTACTTGTAAGGACCGTGTAAATTGCCTTGTTGGCATTTACAACCATCTTTGCCACAGCTGACTTTCTTGATCACGACTGTCCCGTCGCTTGAGTCCTCAACTGCTTCGATCGATTCATTCTCGGTAACGTCGATCTCGTCAGCATTGACATCGTGGCGGTATGCGAGAAGATCGTCGATCCATTCCTGGAGGTCGTGGAGAGTGGGATTGTCCTGTTTGGGGATTCCCTCAGCGAGATAGTTCGGTAATGAATCGGGCGCCGGTGGTTGAGTAGACATTATCTTACCAAACAAACAGACGTAATCGTAATTAAACGTTAGGTAAGACTAGAGGTTAAGCACTCCGCAGTTTCCGAAGCTTATCTGGTTAAGAAGACCTATATCGAGGAATAGACAACGATCAGGTTGCTACGGATACAATGGTACTCCGGAGCGACTCAATACGCGAAGAGTTGCAAATATCCTCGAAAGACGGCGAGACACACCACTGTTTCCGAAGCTCTGGAGTTTGGTATGAGCTGCATCTTCGGTCAACGTGTGTGAAAACGAACGATTAGACGTGTTGAGCGTTTCTTTGAACAGGTACTCTTTGCCGAGAACTTCTCTGGGACGTGATTCTCGTATCGAATTATGAGTTACCCTCCACTGTTTCCTAAGCTTTTCTTGACGAAAGACGACTAAGACCCTCACTCCACTGTTTCCGAAGCTATCGTCTAGAGAAAGAGGGTGAGGGCGTAGGATACAGAAGATATTGCCGGAGAACGTTGAATCATCTCGGATCCTAATATAATAAAATAAATATATTTTATTTATTACTGTTCTTTTCTAGGGTACTACGGACACTGTTTCTAGCATAGTATCTTAATACTTTCCCTTATTAACTGAGTTCGTCAGAGGGGTGGGTGCGTTTCAACAATAGCTTCGGAAATAGTGGAGTGAGTGTGTTATAAAAAGAAAGGTATCTTAGGAAACGGTGGTGGGTGTTTGTTTATATACTACCGAGCTTGGGACGCTTCGGAAACTAAGGAAGCGGTGGTTTTATAGCATCGTGGTGTGAGGCCACCTTTCATGGGGATGTTTCAGCGAGATCGTCAGGTGTTTGCGGATGCTGAACCCCTTGACGACTCCTACGAGCCGGAAGACATCCGTGAACGCGACGAGGAACTCGAGAAGTACAAGCGTGCCCTCCAACCGATCATCGACAATCGCCCGACATCGAACATCTTTCTCTACGGGAAGACGGGGACGGGAAAGACTGTCGCGACGAAGTTTATGCTCTCCCACCTCGAGAACGATGCGACCGAGTATGACGATGTCGAGCTCTCGACTGTCTGGGTCAGCTGCGAGAATCTCTCCTCATCCTACCAGGTGGCGGTTACTCTCGTTAATGAACTCCGAGAGAGCAAGGACAAAGACCGCATCAGTACAACAGGGTATTCGCAACAACGAGTCTTCGATATTCTATACGAAGAACTCGATGAATTCGGTGGAACTGTCGTGATCGTCCTCGACGAGATCGACAATATCGGTCACTCCGACGATATCCTCTATGGTCTCCCCCGAGCACGATCGAACGGCTACGTCGAGGATGTCCGACCGGTGATCGTCGGAATCAGTAACGATTTCCAGTTCCGAGAAAATCTCTCACCGAAAGTTAAGGACACATTAGCTGAAAAGGAGATTCTCTTCCCACCGTATGACGCGAATCAGCTTCGATCGATCCTTAACCCGCGTGCCGAGAAAGCTTTTCACGACGATGTCCTCAATGACGATGTCGTTCCACTTTGTGCGGCGTTTGCTGCACAGGATACTGGGTCCGCCCGGCAAGCGATCCGGCTTCTTCGCGAAGCCGGCGAGCTAGCCCAAGCAGACGATACTGAAACTGTTTCTGAAGAGCATGTCCGGAATGCCCAGGACGAACTCGAAAAGAACCAACTCTACGAGGGGATGCAGGAACTCACGACGCAAGGCCATGCAGTGCTTTGTGCGCTCGCATACCATCAGGCGATTGGTGAGGTTCCAGTGCGATCTCGTGACCTGTACCAACGATATGTGAAAATCTGTGAACGTCTCGACGCTGATAACGTCAGTGAACGCCGTGTTCGCGATCACCTCTCCGATATGAACATGCTTGGTCTCATCAGCGTGTATGAACGGAATGAAGGACTCTCCGCTGGTCGCTATCATGAATACGATCTGGATGTTCCATTGAAGGCCGTTCTGGAGGTTCTTCTCTCGACGAACCGTTTTGAAGGACCTGCAAAGATCATCCGGTCGACAGCTGATGAAAACAACCTCCTGCAGTCCGATATTTCCGATTATTGAATCTTATCCATGGATTAATGTTGTTGTTAGGATATCAATTTTAATTGACTGTTTAATCTGGAAAAAGCTCCGGAAACGGTGGAGGGGGTTGGTTCTCTCGAAGCTTCGGAAACAGTGGAGGAGACGGATGTTGTGACTTGAGGATCTCTCTAAGTTGGAGTTCTCGGTCTGCGATTGAGTTAAGCAAAGCTCCGGAAATAGTGGAGTGTTCCAACCTCCGAAAGCTCCGGAAACAGTGCTGTAGTTCGGTGGAGCAGATCTTTCGGATGAACGAATATCCATTTACGATTTTTGAGTGCCACCACACCACTACGTCGAGTGAAGAACAGGCTGTGAACTGCTCTACTAGCCGATTTCTGATTCAAACCGCAAAAATATGATCGGTTCTTATCTAACAAATCTAATCAAATAACCAGGCGTTGTTTGGTAAGAAATTCTCTTCATAGACGTCGAGATCTTGGCTCTCTGTGAGTATCACGCATACCCGGGTCCTCCGATAATCACATCGCGAAAAGCTTCGGAAACAGTGGAGGGTGTCTACAGAGATTCAGCGAGAGTGCCGCGGGGTTTGCTTCCTCGGTATTTCACGCAAGACGTTGACGTCTGGGGGCGTTCAGTATGTGGATTGACCTTCGGTATTTGTGATTATCCTCTATGGAAATGTAACCAATCGGTGCCCGGCCATCCTGATGGTAGCTTAAGTAGTCAACAAGCCGTGACAGATTGAGCTGAAATCACTCAGTAGTAACTGCCAAGATACGCAGTTCTCCGTTGCCGTGATCCTCAATACTTCGATCGACACCAATATTTTCAAGTTTTACTTCAAATGCCCGTTGGGATATGTCCGTTCCCGCTTCACACACACCAAGTCGATTCAGTTGAGATTACCTCTGTGGCGGCCGAATATAGAGCATCCGACCACACGACTACCTTATTCCTACTTAACACGGCTCACCGCAGTCAAATATTTATTATACACTAGATACTCAACCCGTAATCGTGGATCTTAGCTCAATCCCAACCGATCCAGGTGTTTATTGTATGTTTGACCTAGACGATACGCCAGCATACGCGGGTCAAACTAGTAACCTTCGCAACCGACTACGCCAACATTTCGTTCGCCAAGATTCGAGTGTCTCAAGCTATGGCCGACTCGATCCCTGGGACATTGCTACAGTCGCTTGGTGGATCACGGACCAGACTGACCGCGCAGAACAAAAGTTGCTAGCCGATTTCGAACCGTATCTGAACTTTGCGGATGGGAACAATATCACGGTTCAGATAGATACGATCGATACTGGAACACCAAATGGTACTTTCGCACTTATGTCTAAGGATGAGCAATCGTTCCGCCGTCAGCCCTACAATCGCGTCAAGCAAAAGATCGAGCATATCAATCGAATGGTAGACAAGATTAAATATGCAAATCACAGCGACGATACTCGGCGAACTCTGTACGAACACAAAAGGATCTTAGAGCAGAACCTTGAGGAATTTCTTGGAGTTGAGGAATCTGACAACTAAAAGTGGGATCTATTTTTTGAGAATCTATATTTTATTTAGTTTAACCAAGAGGCTCGAGTTCTTCTCCTGTGCTTGTCTAAGTGTATTGGGCTGCATTATTCAGAGGCTTAATGTTCGTTTGAGGTTCCAGTGATTTCTCCTAGTATAGACTCTCGAAATGTTTGAACATACTTTGTTGAATCCGATGAATGCGTCGAGATTATTGTTTGACGTTGAAGACGGCGGCACGTCAACACCGTTCACAGAATTCGCGATACCACCTACGAAGATGGACCGTCTAAATTGATGCTTGATAGACGGAAATGGAAGCAACACAGATTACGTGTCAGCCGGAAAGAGGTAATGAGAATACGTTTATTTAAATCGATCGCTTTACACGATTTTTACTCTAATTCCCCCTCATCATACAGGGACTTCATATCCTCCCACCATTCATCCAGAATTATTTCTGGACGCATATTCCCGTCTAAATACTCAGTAGCCCATTCGGCTGCATCTACTCTATTGAGGTCGTACACCTTCTTTTCCGTCAGCTTTCCACCATCAGTAGAAATGTCTGATTCTAAAAGCTCATAGAAGGTTTTATTCTTAATTTTTTTCCCGAGAGAGCCATTCTCGGACATCTTCTGGAGATCGTTGCTATGGAATAGCTCGTCTTTGTAGTAGTAATCTGAACCCTCGGCGAAGGTACCATCAATATGTCCTATCTTCCAGTCAACTCGACGATTTCCTTCCATCACAGTCTGAACAGCGTAGACAGTTCCTTTACCCTTATGAGAAACATTGGTATTGATCTCAGTTTGGATCTCCTCGGTCTTTGATTCGTCTTGATCGTCGGTCGGCAGTTCTGTCATACTAACTTGGATTGGCAGATAGGTAATAATACTTGTTGCACTATATGGACGCTTGTTCCAGCTTTTAATTCATCAAACCGCGGATAAACAAAATTTTGAATCAACAGCTCAATTGAAATCCTCAATAGTTGATAGTCTTCTACACCCTCGATTGCTGAGAAGGAACAGATGCTATATTATTTTAGCATCCTTGCGAAGTGTGGATCTGATTCAAGTAACCTTGAACTGCCGGAGAGCAATTGGCGATTGGATCAACCGATATGATATATTAGAGCCTCGAAGATATCAATAATGGGCCCAGCGATTACTGGGGTGGTGTCGATGGGAGCACGTCATTTAGGTGCTCAGATAGCTCTTCAAGATTAGTTGCTCTGAAGTGTTCAGTGAGCGCGCGCATTTTCGGATCTTTTGGAAGGACAACGCCATTTCCGTACTCGGAGAACGCTTGCTCTATTATGGTGCGGTAGGTTTTGCTGGTCGCATAGCCAACAATGGCATCGAACTGTGAGCCGTATTCCTCGAGGTAGGAGACCAAACGGTCCGCGACGAGTTGTTTGCGCTGTTTCTCAGCGTTTGTCAGCACGTACTCGTATGATTTAATCTGCGAGAGACTCTCGTACTGCTCGGGTACGGGGCCGTACATACCGGAGACAGTTACTTTGTGAATCTTACTGCTCCACTCAGCGGTTGCGTCTGCCACGACACGGTGTGTTCGGGAATTAGAATACGGCTTAGTTTGGCTACACGGGAGAACGAGTAGTACGCGCTCATCACCGACCTGGTAGTCCTTCCGTTGAAGAATGTTGAAGTCTTCCGGTGTGTGTTCAAGCGAGATCTCTTGGTCATCGACTGGAATATCCAAATCAAGCCGTTCCTGCTCTGCATCACTTTGATCGGCGGTTAGTCGATTGTAGCCGCGCTCACGGAGCTGCTGTGCCAATTCACGGTCTCGGACTGTTGCCCGTTTTAATGCCCGCTTGATGTTCCCCACATCGTTGCGAGCCATCTTGGCAACGTATTCAAGCAACTTGCCGTCACCGTCGTTGATCAGCTCCCGCACATAATTCATTTCATCTTGGTAAACACAGAAGTTATGATAACTCATTAGTGCATAAAAATCGCTCTTCATATACTTTCCATCTGGATCATACGACTCGCTGTCGTACATCGTGACCTGTAGTTGCTCGAAACCTATCCGCCGTAGATGCTCACATGCGGGACATTGACAGCCCCAGTCGTCGGGAATCTGATCCGCAGTGAATTTCGACCAGTCCGCTACCCATCGTGCGTCGGCTGTCCGGTCGACATCGACACCAAAATCACCCAAGTCGTGTGTCGAAGCGTTCGGATTCCGGACGAATTTCTCATCTGAAACTCCAATCTCTCGATTGATGAATTTCTTGAACTGTGCTGCTTGCATATAGCTTGACGAGTCAAATGAATCCGCGCCAAGAAGCGTCAGGAGCGCCGTGAACTTCCCACTAATCCCGAATAAATGAAGCCCGAGATCATTTTTTCTATCCGCAGGAATCGCATCCTTCGCACCTTGCACGATGTCAACCAGCATTTCGACGTTCGTTCGGAGTGGGACGAGTGACCCGATTGCAAATCCCTCAAATGACTTGTCAATGTGCGTCGCACGGTCAAGGAATGTCCCAACGTACCAATTGATCGTTTCGTAGTCGTGACCATGAATAGCGACATATACCGCGGGCGGATCTGACTGATCCTCCAAGAGTTCAAGACAGCGTATGGCGCTGTCAATACTGTCTTCCATTCGTTGAGTCGTCTCCTCATCGTTCAGATTCGGTGGGATCGGGTAGTCTAGGGTAGCGATAATGTCAGCGCCATAATCGAGCTGTAAGTCTAGAATACTCTCTGGATTCGTGTAGATGGCCCACTCATTGTCATCGCCTCCCTCCGTTGGCGGGTCACCGAACGTGTCGGAGTTTAGAAGCTTGAATCCGCCTGAGTCTACAAACAACGGCTTGGTGAAATTCTCCGGCTGTGAGTGATACGGCTTGACCGGTTTATGATCAGTGAAGTGATTATGGATCGGTTTCGAGCGCCAGTTCTCAAGCGATTCGGGAGTGATATTGAAATCCAAAAAACTCATCGCTTGGAACATCGCACCTTGAAACTCGGGTTCTCCGAAGAGATGATTCCTCAATCGACTCCAAATTCCGCCGGACTTTTCGTTGGGTCCACCGATGAAATTGACTACGGGAAAGAACGCTGGTGTCTGAACATCGCCGTGTGGTGTGTGGATAGTACCGCGGCGTGCGTTGCCAGCATCGTCAGTCGTGTCGGTCTCAAACGATGCCATTCTCTACACTCCATTGACGATGGGATGTGATAAGTTCGGTCGTTCCGCGATGAGACGGTCTCAATTGGATCTGCTACAGTCTGTCCTGAACCGTGACAATATGGATATTATGCCGACGACCATTATTATATATCAGTCGGTTCTTCTCGAGGTCAATCGTAACCTCTCCACTATGATATCCTGAACGCTCAAGCTCGCTCAGCTCATCGCGGTCGCCGTACGACCAACAAATGATTTTATCGACGCTCTCAAGCGGTTTATCTGCCTTAAAATGATCTGTGAGCCGACGATGGATCGAACTCGCATAGAGGTTGGTATCTTGACGCACCAACGCATTGACCTCTGCATTTGGGTCGTAATCTTCAATTGTAATCTCCGGCTCAGCTCCAAAGCGGTTCGAGCGCTCTAATCCAAGGACGACTTCGGCGTCGTTCGATGGCGTGAACCGATCACGCTCGTGAATCCGTTGCTCGCGCTTTTCGATGGAAGATTGTTGGGATTCTGCGCGACGGGTGAGTTTCGCCTTACGACGGTGGGACAAGTAGTCTTTGAACCACGGATCTGATGCGATCTTCGAAAGGTAGTGACTGAGTTCCTCTACGATTGTCTGATACACCGGGCTAGACTTGTTCCGTATCTTTTCGCGGTTTGCCGACAACTCAAGGTCTTGGCAGTTTGCAATGAAGAAGAAATGGAGGAACTCGTTGTCGTGTGAGATGGTGTCATTGACTCGTTCAACTTTGATATGATCTTTTGCCAGCCAGACGCCGAACTGTGCCGAGTGCTTCCCGTAAGTAGGAAGCTCGTTACGAGCGTCTTTACCTCCTACCATTCCAACCACTTCTACAGTTGTTTCAGTTCCATTTTCGGTCTCGGCGGTGAGTTCCCGTGGCGGGTAGTGTTTACACATCCGCGATTCCGAGAATTGGCCTTCTCCGGGCTCCCGCTGCTCGGACGGGAACTCAAGCTTGTTGTTCATTACCAGTCGGTCTCGTGTGTCATCAATCTCGTCTCCGAGGATGACCGTTATCTCCATTTCTCGGAAATCATCTGTGAAGAAGTGACCTGTTGATCCGGCGAGCGTCTTCCATTTCAGGTAGTGCTCGATCTTGTTGTAGGTAAGCGATGCTGGCGAGAAACCGTAGCCGGATTTAAATCCGGTAATACGAATATGTGTCCCGGAGTTCCCTTCTTTGACTGTCTCCTCATTCAGCACATACTCGGGCATAGTCCGGTTATTGAGCTTTTCCCACGGCTGATCCATCTGTGCGCGTAAGTTGGTCCCGTTCTTCGTGGTATTGACGAGTACCTCTTCGCTTTTGTAGAAAATTTTTGTTCCGTGACCTTTGTACCCGATCGAGCCGTTTTGGTGGCCTCGTTTCGTGGAATTTCCGAGATCAAAGAACGACTCAAGATCAGCGTGATCCATTCCCTCTCCGTCGTCTTCGATAACGATTTCTGATCCAATCGATCGGTCTCGAATGGTAATTTCCACTTCCGTCGCACCGGCATCATAACTGTTCGACAGCGACTCGCGGATTACTTCAAGTGGGTCCTCAAAGTCGCTAGCGATCTCTAAAAATTCGTTTACTTCGTTTACTTGTGGTGTTTTCGTCGTTGACATTCAGAAGTACCCCCCGAGTGATTCGTTTACAACGCGATGCGCGTGCTGTTGCATCGACTTTTCTCGGCCCAGAGACTGCTCGATATACGAAATCAGCGCTTCGTCTCCCGGAGTTTGAATTGCGGATTGGATACGTTTTATTTCCTCTTTTTGGATGATCAGGTTATGCATTGCAACGGTACCGAGTTTGTCCTTCTGGTACTCCACGTTCCCTTCCATCCGATTAACTAACACGTCATCACTACAGACCTGACAGTCACATTCTGTAAAATCGACTTCGTCTATGGGCTCTGAATTGTACAATGATGTATCGTATTTCCCGTTAATCGCGGAGTGAATATATGATGATGAATCAAACGTGTCTGCACCGACTGCTGCCAAGAGAGGAATCGCACTAGATGAGATCCCAAGCACGTGGAGTGGGAGTTCCTCAAACCCCCAGTCACTCAAAACTTCACGGCAATCACTCACTGCAGTGATCAGCTTCCCCTTATTATCTTTGAGTGGAACGAGACTCCCGAGGGCGACCCCATCAAATTCACGATGGACACGGTCCTGACCGATGACTTTCTCAATTTCTGTGAGAAATGTATCGAGCATTGAATAGTTGTACCCATGGAGTGTCAGATATCGCGTGTCGTCTCGAGTTGTGAGGTTAAGGAACTCGTCGACGTTTTCGGCTGTAAGTCGTGCTTTCTCGACACGAGTCAAGTAGTCATCGTCCGGCTCAATTGGTCGATCAAGATTTACAAGAACGTCTCCACCAAGTTTCCGTTGTATTTCAACGATTGCTTCTTGATCGACTTCGACCTCAAAGTCGCTGCCATCTAAAGTTCCGTCTCCGAGAAATTTGAACCCACCTGAGTCAAGGAAAAGGGTGCCATTAAAATCGAACACATCGCGGTCTCTGATTGGTTCGGAGATGTAGTCTTCGTACCGTTCTCTTGAGATACCGTAGTCCGTGAGTGACGAAACAGAGGTCATCACACCATCGAAATATCGACTGTAATCACCACCGTTTACGACATCGTCGCCGTTTATGAACTCCTTTATTGTACGGTGGATCCCACCGCCGTAAAGGCTGGAATCGGTGCCACCGGCGTAGAAGTTCACCACCGGTAGCAGGTTGGGTGTTTCCAACTCGGTATCGTCAATCCTGAGCACACCGCTTCGAGCGTCTCCAGCCTCGCTAATAATCTCGAACAGTCCGTCATCAAGACGTTGTGAGCCGGAAGGGGCCATCAGGTAATCACCGCGGGAACAGTGTCCGACCGAACGAATCGCTTCAGCTGTTTTCCCTTCTCCCCGATACCGTCCCCTTGGACTGTCGATATGTCGACATCACACCGATCGGATAAATCACCAACCGCTTGTAGGTACTCCTTTCCCAAGTTTAGGACAATCTCGTCGTATCTCTTTTCTTCGATACGTTTACGAATAGCATCGGTCACCTGATCTCGGAGTTCCTCAGCGCGAGAAGTGGTCATCCGTCGGTCGTACGTAGTTATCGCGTCCTCAGTGTCGATGATTCCGTATTCTGCAGAGAGTATACAGATGTCGATATCGGGATCGAAGGCCTCCTCTCGTTTCGCCTTTTTGATAATTCTGAAAAAGTATCCGTCGTAGACGTCTAGTGCCTGTGTCGGCTCCGTCACCTGATTCTTTGTGGCCGAGCAGGACTGTACCAGCAGTGAAGGCATTGAGAGTTTATCCAACGCGGGGGACCTAAAATCTTCCCACGTACCGGCCCGGCGACTAATCAAAGAAGTACGCCTGTTCATAGAGTTCCTACGGGAGGGCGTTTCCTACCCTCCTACTAGTTACTTTACTGTCATCTCCTAACGACTGAAACTTCAGATGAACGATCCGTATATCATAGTCGATATAAGCCGAGGCGTCCGTCGTTCCCGTTGGTCCGAACTTGTCGAGAACGTTGAGGAAAGTCTCTAACCGGTACTCTTCGGCAAACTGATCGCTTTCCTTGTCACGCTTTTTGTTTACCATATCGTGTCCACCCGCGCGTTTCACATAGCGTATTGGACTCGAATACCGGATCTAGAGGCTCACACCAATAAGTGCTCTCTTGATGAGTATCCCAGTTAGTACCAACGAGTTCTCGGAGGCTCCGGCACCCGAACCGAGCCTTCAGATACGAGGACGAATCCGTAGTCGACTCAACGACGTTCTTCATCCTGTCGCGAACGATCTTCCTCGGTGAAGTTCGACATCGTTCCAGTTGAGCGAGCATCACTGATACGCTGGGATGTCGAGTCGTATGCGGCTCTGGCACCATCTCCCGAATGGGCCATATCAAGAGATTTGTTTGCATCAATACCCATTCCTTCAGCAGTTAGTGCAGCATCCTGGTTCGCGCCGATAAAAAGAAACTCCCAACTGTCCACCTGCTTCCTCGTTTCTATCTGCTCTCGAATGGCACTCTGAGGTATTTCTGAGGCATTCTCTTTTCCATCAGTCAGAATCACGATAGTGATTATTTCGGGTCGGTTCTCTGGGTCGATATCGTCGATGAAGCTTGCAGTATTTTCGATTGCAGTGTAGATCGCGTCGTAGAGTGCGGTCTGACCGCCTGGCGTATACGTATTTTTCGACAACTCAGGGGCACTTTCTATTGTCGTCCCGCGATACGTTATATCAACTGTCGAGTCGAAATCGACGAGCGAGACAGTTGCACTCCCCTTTTCATTGCGCTGATCCACGAGGAATGTATTGAACCCACCGATGGTATCTTCTCCAATGGCTGACATTGATCCCGACGAATCGAGGACAAAGGTGATATGTGCATCCATAGTGCACTCGGCGGAGGGTAATTATATCCCATAAAAAGATATTCGCAAGTATCTCCTGGATGATATTAGTGATAAATTTCTTTGAGCGGATGTTGACTATCCGTCTCGTGGGACGTAATCACCTGCAAATACACCAGTTTGTGCTCTACTTTCTAGATCAGATAAGCAAGTGATTGCTTGGCCGTCAGTTTTTAAATCGTGCCTACCAGTTAATATATTGAAACTGGATGCCGGTAACCAATCAGTCTAGTGTGATCGATAACAACTTGAACTCAGAATGACCCGAGAAAGGGGGGACACATCTCCGAATATGAAGCCCGGGCCTAGAGAGATGCGTTCAAAAGCTCGAGGGAAGATCTCGAAAGCAGCGTTCACGAACCGAGAGGCCGGACCTTTCTCGAAAGAGTATCTCTCAGGGAGGTCTATCTATGCGCGTCTCCAAAAGGGCGAGGTCATCCAATATCTTCTTGTCAACAAGTCTGATGGTGTTATGGTCCATTCAGCAGACGGCGCGGAAAGTGAGTCGATAACCGCTGGTTCCAACTATCGGTCGGTTATGGCTATTACTGATCGTCGAATCCAGTTTGCGCTTGGGGGACACGAGGACACTATATTAGAAATCAAGGACAAAGAAGTGACTGGGGCAGATTTTCAAACCAACCCATGGGAAAGAAGTATTACTGTCACAACAGAGTCGAAACAGTACAAATTTCCCGTTAGCATAGAGGAATCATCAGATCACGAAGACGCTGTCAAGTACATTCAGGATTACCTTGTTCTTGAGACATCTATCACAGAAACCGGCGTCACATCAGATAGCTCTTCTACATTGGTTAGCGAAAGTAAGGTATCTGAGCCGCAGTCTCCCCCCGACAAGATCCCCCCTGGAGAACTGCAAGAAGTGAACGGCATAACCGATACGATTGAAAGATCACTTCGCGGATCTGGATTCGAGACTCGGAGCGACCTGAAGAAAGCGTCACTAAACGACCTCGCCGAAGTCGCGGATATCAGCGAACAGGTTGCGATGCGAATCAAACTTGACGTCGGCGGAGAATCGAGAGAGTGAAGAAATATAATCATAGAAACATATCGTAGTAATTATCGAAACTATCCCAATGCACTCACCACAGCGAACACTCGACTCCGCGATTGACCGTGCAGCAGAGATTACCTGGTGGAACCGCCAGATGACTCGGCTCGACGAAGTCGTCGGCGAGGATGAAGCAACATCGTTCGTTCGGAATGAAACCGTCGAACAAAAGGGTCCATACGTCGAGTTCGTCGACGCTCCGAAGTTCCATACGCGATCAGCAGTAGAGTTCCTCGGTGATCTCGACTACAGTGACGAACTCATCAACGCGATCGTCGATGACCTATTTGATGGCGACTCGAGCGGATCACTCTATGAACATCAAGCAGAGACGATCGAGTCGATTTCGGCTGATTCGAGCGACAACGTCTTGGCGGTACCAACTGCGACGGGAAAGACGGAGTCGTTCTTTTTCCCGATCCTTGATCACTGTATCTCCACGGACGAACCGGGGTTAAAGTCGCTAATCATCTACCCAATGAAGACTCTCGGTGTCGACCAGCTCAACCGGTTTATTTCGTACCTTGACCGGATCAACCGCCACCGTGACCCCGAAGACAGGATTACGATCGGGATTTGGGATTCCGACACACCGACTCGAATCGGGACCCGTGAACACGAAATAGAGGAGGGCTCGTACGTCCGAGGACTCGAATGTCCACGAGAGGCGGGTGAGAAACTCCGGATGCTTGGCGATATGACGGTGGGAACGGAAGATAACAAATATTCGTGGATCCGAGTAACACGAGACGCTATCAGGAACGGCGCAGATATCCTGCTCACGAATCCCGAGGCGCTCGACCATATGTTTGTGAGCAATAACTCGGAAACGCGTCAGATACTCGGGGAAGACCCAGGTCAACATCCCGTGGAGCACGTTGTCTTCGACGAAGCGCACATTTGGAGCGGAATCTCCGGTGCCTCAGTTCGCCTCCTCTCGGAGCGGCTCAAATCGTTCTACGCGGAGAGAGATCCCCAGATCACGATGGTCTCTGCCACCGTGGACAACCCCAGGGAGCTCGCGCACAAACTCACTGGAACGCCCGAAGCCGAAATCAACTCAATCGATTTCACGCCACGGAAGTTCTCGATCCAATCATCGCCCTCGTTCGATCGGTTTGCGCCGTGTGACCTCGGTGAGGTTGCCGCTGTACTCGCCCTCGCCGACCTCGGCGAATTCACCCCAACTGACCTTGCCGAAGCCGGGCTCGGGGACGCCTACGAGACGGTCAACAAGATCGGTCTCGTGTCTGTCAGTGCTGCTGATCTCGTGACTCTCCCAACAAGTCTCGATTGGGTTCGGAACCCCATCGCTGACGAAGTCGATGAACTTCTCGCGGACAACACGTTTGACTCGGTGGCGGAGATTGCGTCCACTGAAGCGGGACAAAATCATCTTGCCGAAACGCTGCTTAAGACCGGCGGTCTCGATAGCGAGTGGTTCGATTTCGTCAGCTCTGAGGTGCCAGAGGCTGCTGCGTTCGCCAGTTGGTTCGACGAAGGAACGACCGGTGACGTTGGGTTCAGACACTACGACGGCCTCTTGGCAGAACTCGCCGACGAAGGTGTCGACGAGACTGCCGGGGTGCTGGACGCAGTGATGGCGTTCGGCCGCCTTGCGGGAATGGTGACGGAGAAGTACCACGTCTTCCTGAAGCCGCCGACTCAGGCGTACCTCTGTGAGTGCTGCAGCGACGTTACGCGGGATAAACATTGTACGTCGTGCGATACACGAAACGCGGAAATCCAGTTCTGTAAGCGGTGTCACTATCCGTTTGTCGAATACGATACGGATGACGACGAGGAGCATTTCCGACCCTTCGACCAGGCTGCTCCCGTTGACGACTGCCCGGGCTGTGGTCAGTGGCCCCGGCTCACAGATATCGGCGTACCGACGACGAGCCTCCTGTCGTATATGTTGACGGAGATATGCCGAACGAGCCCGTCGAAGAAAACGCTCGTCTTCTCGGATTCTCACAGCGCCGCTGAGTCTGTAGGTGACAGTATCATCGGAACAGAGTACGGCTTGATGGCGGAGACACTCTACGTACAACATCTGATCGAGAACGGAGGCAGCGCCGGTAACTACGAGGCGTTCCGTGCAGTCGCCGACGAACTCCGGGAAGCGTACTGGGAGCCACTCATTCAGAACGAAATCGACGAGGACGGGACAGCGTACAACTTCCTCCGCACGCTTCTTGACGATATCGAGGCTCACGCGATGCTTCACAACGCGGAAAATCTTCTCGATAGCGCACTTGTCACCGCGGAGTCTGTCACGCAGTTCGATGATCCGGTCGAACGTGTCGTTGCGCACGAGGCTTACAAGCTGTTCGTGAAGGATCCTCGGGTGGGGTTCTCGAAGAACACCATCGAGATCGAGGGGCTCTCGCTCCCCAAAATTGCCGAGCGAATTTCGTCTCGCTCTGGCTACGATACTGACACCGTCCACAACGTCCTCCCTGACGTCCTTGATGCGTTGCTTGACGATTCGATCGTCGTCGAGCAATCGTGGGAAGAGGTCAGGCAAACGATAGCGAACGCGAACGTTAGTGAAGACCGGAAAGAGGAAACCGTCGAATACGTCGAGCGGGTCCGCGACGAGTTCAACGAGGCCGAAATTCGTGACGAGGAATCAGAAACGGGAATTCTCACCCGTGTTGTACGCCGCGACAAGTCGACGCTTACACTCCTAGAGCGGGCGTCATTCTGTACTGACTGCTACCGCTCGTACCCCATCGGCGACGCCTCACTCTCGGCTTGTCCCGACTGTGGGACCCCGATCGAATCGTACCAGCGGTTCACTCGTGACGAGGACGGAATGCTCGTCGCCGACCCTGGATACGCGGACGTCGACTCTGGCTGGTCGTATGCCGTCGACCACTGGGCTCACGACGTCACGACGCCGATAAGGAATGGTGCCGATCCGGAGTTCATCAGTGTCGGCATTCACAAGGGAAACGTTCCACACACGCTTCGCGGAGCGATCGAGGAGGGGTTTCGTAAAGACGACCCGGACGTCAACATCGTCAGCGCGACGCCGACGATGGAACTGGGAGTCGACATCGGGAGCCTCGATACCGTCGCCCAAGTGGGTATTCCACCCACGCTTACGAACTACGTCCAGCGAAGCGGTCGAACCGGCCGGACACGCGGGAGTTCCTCACTCGTCGCCACCGCCATTCGGGGTGAACACCCGGTGGACGGGCATTACTACGGAAATCTCGAAATGTTTCTCGATGACTTCGAACCCGTACGTGTCCCTGATCCTTACGAGTTTGAAGAGCTCCTCGCTGGTCATATCGTGACTGAGACGTTCGCGTATCTGGCCCGTAACCCACACCCCTCCAACGTCTTCGAGAGGAAATACCTCCTGAATGAGACCAACCAGAACTTGGACGCGTTCGTTCACAGTGTCGAGGAGAGTCTCGACATTCTACAGGAGTTCCTGCTTGCAGAACGCCGAGAAGCGCTCGAGCGGCATCTGCAGTCAATCTTCGGGCAGCAGGGTATCGATGCGTTCGAGTCGGTGTTCGTCGACAGTGGACCTCTTTCGATGCCTCACCGTATCGAAAAAACATTCTCACAGATCATATCGATGTCGGGGTCGGCGGAGACCAACAAAGCGTTCACTGAATCAAACAACCGCCTCGATCAGTGGCTGGGCCGGCTCGGTTATTTAGCGAACTACCGCAGCTTCGGCCAGCAGTTCCCTGTGAAGTTCTCTGGACGTTCCGAGGGGATCGAGTTCGAGGGATCCGGTCGACTCTACGATATGTTCCCCGGCCCGGAGAATGACTTGGGATCGCTCGTCACCCTCCACGGTACGGACTATATCGTGGATGACGTCCGCGGAAGTTCGACACCGCTCACGACGGTTATGGTGTGTACGAACGAAGACTGTGAACGTCCGTTCGAAAGCTATGAACTCGACACGGAACGGTGTCCGTACTGTGATACTCCCCTCGAAGAAACGAACGTTCATGGGGTGAGTTCGGTCGAGTGTAAACCGGCACGTGGGGGACAGAAGCGGTACAACACCCAGGGACTGATGACGACTGCTGTCTCCGATAGCGAAATTCCCCCCGAAAAGACTGCCTCGATGACTGTGTTTGGACTGGATTGCGAGGCGAGCTACGGGGAACTTGACGTGACGGACTTCGTGTACGCGTACGAGCGCCGTCACTCGGCGAGCCCCGACAAGTCGATCTTCCGGTCGCAAGCACTCATCGAGCGCGACCCGTCTTCATCGTCGCCCGACAGCGGGAAGTCGTGGGAGGACCGCCTCGAGGAGAGCGAGACCGAAGAGTACGCACCGGTCGGCCAGCAGTATCACACGCAGGGTCTGACTCTCGAATTCGGACAGAAGGACGTTGCCGAACGACTCGATGTCGCTGGCGATGACGCGATATGGCCACAGGCGCTCGTCAGCCTGAAACAGGCCCTCGAGAAAGCGATCGCCGTCGTGGCACAGTGTGAACGAACGGATTTCCGAGTCGACACAGACAAGACTGAATCGACGATTACCGTTCGCGTCGTGGATAGCCGCCAGGGTGGGAACGGGATCGCTTGGCAGGTCTGGAACGCGCTTGATGACATCCAGGCCCGGGTCGGAGAGGTCGCCGACTGCGACCGATGTGAGGACTTCTGTGACGAGTGCTTACTCCTTTCGCGCACGCCCGCCTACTACCTCGAGAACGACTTACTCGATAATCAGGTGCTCAGTGCCCTAACCACCGTTCCCTCCAACATATGACGAAGCCATCGACGTTCAATCGGCTCAGGAACGCCGATATCGCAGCCGTCCACGACGACACCGGACAGACGTACTGGTGGATGCTTCGTTCGCTTCCGGCCATCAACTATCTCGGGTTCCAGACGTTCACCTACCCTACGTCGTGGCGCTCGCTCAACACCGGTGGGGAGTTCCCGTCGTACACGAATCAGTACGACTACCTCGACTATGACTACAAAGTCCTCGGGCAACTCGAAGAGGACGCGTTTCGCAACGATTTGGTCGTCACGACGAGCGAGTATTATGAGAGGGAAACCCAGTACTCAATCGACCATCTCGTCAGCCGCTACGCAACTCGTTCAGAGACGCTCATCGTGGTCACGGACTCACATCGGTTCACGCCACGCGGTGGGCAACGTCCGCTCTACCAGGAACAGTTCGTCGAAAACGTTGGCTCTTATCAGCGTCTGTACACTGCATTCGAGCAGGTCTACGAGGACGTCGGGTGGAATCTCCCGCTACTGGACACAAAGAACCTCTTCATCCATGACAACGCGAACCTCTATGAGTTTATCACCGGGGAGGAACTCGAGGATACCGAAGGCCTGTTCAAAGTTCTTCCTGATGCACCGTTCCTGCCCCTTTACACCGTATTTGGGCAGATCTTTGCGCGACCAGACGAGTATGGTTCCGTTCCACTCGACGAGGATGACGTGACGGGCCTTGAACGGTGGCTACGCCGGCGTATCGAGTGGGATCGGGAAACTGCGTCCGGGGTCGCTCGAAGCCTCAACCGTGCGGTGAGCGACGATGGACAGACGTTCGACCCGTCCTACGCGGCACGGACGCCGATAGTTAAGGATGCCGCAGACAGGGCAACCGAAATCAACCCCGACGAATCATCAATTCATAAACGATACCATACCTGGTTACAACAGCCTAACAGATGAGTAGTAGCGAAGGATATCTCCTCAACGCGATTCAGACGCCGGGACCACTCCTCCCAGTATATCGATCGATCAGTCACGGGAGCGAGACGAAGTCTCACATCAAGAGCGACACCCAGATTGACTCTGGGCTTGATTCCATCCTAGACGGGCTTAGGCTCCTTCGAATGATCGGCAAAGAAGAAGAAGCGTACTACGCTCGTGACTATGAGTGGGATGTGGGAGACGAGCGCTGGAACTTCCGACTCACCGCCCTCCATAACCTTGCACAAGAATGCCAACCAAGTGACTGGGGCAAGCAAGCCTCCGTCTTGCTCAACTACAAGTACTTACTCGATAAGGATATCCAGCATTTCGAAAATAACGAAGAACAGGTTTACTCCGATATCGACGACTGGTACGCCGAAATCAATTATCGGCCACAGTCCCAGCAGGGACTAATAGTACATAATGATAATAAGTTCGCAAACTGGACACGGCTCGTTCATTTCCTCGGACTGGTTCATAAAGTGAGTGGCCGAGAACATACTGTCTACCCTGACCCGACTTTGATCCGACACTCGCTTGAACTCGCTGCTGAAGACAGAGGGATAAATATCGATGGGACGCCCGGCATCGTAATTGGACAGTATCTCCGCTGGCTTCGTGAGAATCTGATCTATGTCGAAATGACATCTGACGGCGTGATCCCTGAAGGGATTGCTCGTATCCTGTTCGAACTCATTCGGGACGGTGAAATCCGGGCAACCGAGTACGGAGACGCCGGTGCCGTTGGCCTCGGTGGTATCCCTCCGTACGACGGAATCGACGGCGAAGCAAACGCAATCAAACTGATCTGATATGAGTACAATTCAGGAAGATACAGAGCTCCAGTGTCCGCACTTCGAGGCAGTCGACGAGAAGACGCTTCGGCAACTGTTCTCGAAAGTCGCAGCGGTACGCTCAGACAACAAGGACCTATTCGAGTACACACACCGTCCGATCAAGGTATTTCGGTCGCCGCAGGGAACTCGCTCAGAAGAAGAGGTCGTCGGGGAGGAGGAAGTGTACCGCGAATTCACCGACCAACGAGTCGGGAATTTCTCCGTCGTTATCGAGGGAGAGGTCGGAACCGGAAAGTCAGAGTTGTGTGCTTTCTTATCACACCAGCTTGAGCAAGACGGTCGACCAATCCTTCACGTCGATAAAGACGACGACCTAATGACACTCCTCTCGGAACGAATTCCCGAGTTCTACGAGAAGCATTTCAATGAAGAACTGCCCGGTGCATCGAACTTTCAGCAACTCCGAGAAGATCTCAAGAAAAACGGGAGTGTCGTCGCCAACAATGCAACGTCCGGTGCGATTCTTAACCTCAGTGCGCGCGGTAACGAAGTTGACGCAGAGGGGAAAGAAGAGAAGATCCGAGAATTCGTTCAGGACCAACTCTCACTCCTCGTCGAGAAGGGTGAATATGCGAAAGAGATCAAGTTTGTTACCGAGCAAGCGTATCGCCGGAACGATTTCCTGCAGGTCATTGAGGACTCGATCGATGTCGAAGACGCAGTTGAAGCGTTTAACGAGGAGCTCTGGCGGGAGATTCGAGAGCGATATCAGACGGCATCCCTCGGCGATGTCCTTGAACGTGTGGGCGACCGGTTCACGGATACGCGGCCGGTAATCATCTTTGAGGACTTCGCTATCACGGCAATGGAGGGGAAGCGGCTCCGGAACTATATGGAACGCGATAAGCCAAGCGACAATTGGGACTTCGTGGTCGCTGGCACTCGAGACTCGACAGACGTTCTCCACACGCAGACTGCTGAGGACCGTTTCGAGTTTTATCGAACGAATCGTCAGAACTCGAATAGCGTCCTCTTCCTCGACGAGGACTCCGCTGTTGGTTTTATTCGGCCGTATCTCGGCTACTTCAAGTCCTTCGACGGGAGCGTGGAGTACGACCGTAGTGGGGACGGGCTTGACCTCTCGTTAAACCCTGCTCCTTCTGAGTCTATCTGTGCTGACTGCGGGTTCTGTGATGAATCATTTCGAGATCTCTTCCCGTTCAACGAGCCGTTCCTTGAACGCGTCTACGCTGGGCTCCAAGACGACGAGCAGTCCCCGCGAGAGTACGTTATGGCTGTATTCGATGTACTCCGTGATTACTACGAAGGGTACATCGACGCGCCGTCGAGTGCTGATCGTCTAGCAGTGTTAACTAACAAAGTTGATCCAGCCACCCCAATCTACGAGAGCGCAGAATCTCTCGCAAACCTTGCGCGGTGGTACGGGGTTCCGACAGCTGACGGGATTGAGGTTGACGCCAGGTTCATCTCTGCCTTCGGAGAATCCAAGGCAGTGGAAGAAACTGACGGGGTCACCCGTTCGGATGGTATTGTCACAATTCCGACTGACCTCGGATCCACGGATCCACCTGGACCGAAACCTACAGGACCGAAACCGCCTGACCCGCCAAAGCCCAGCAAAGCTGAGCGGCTAATCCAAGACCTCCAACCGAACGTCCAGCCGTGGCAGAGCAATCCGGGGGAGTTCTCTGATATCACCCGATACCTCCGTATCGGTCTGCGTGCTGCAATCAAACATCTCACCGATGACTTCGAACTTTTCGATGGGATGGGACTGCGGTATAATCTGAGCAGCCAGAAAGATCCGTTCGTCTTCAGGAGTCAACAGCAGTCCCCTGATCAAAATCAAATCGTCATCGATCCGCAGGAATTTCGGCTATCCGATCTGAAGAACCTCCTAGAGTTCGGTATTTACCGAGAGGAGAAGAGATCACAGGCTGACTTTGACGAGTTGCTGCGAGGACTCGGAACGCAATTGACAGGATATGCACGACAGTGGCAGCAGGAGATCATCGAACAGGACCTTCGTTCGGATCTAAAGTTCTTCAAAAAGAACGCGGGGCACAAATTCGAAGACTTCGCTCTCGCGGGCTACGCGTATGTGGTTCTTCTAAGCTCTCCGTTCGAGGAAGTCACCGCCGAGAGGTTGAGCGGACGGTTCAGCAAGTCCGGTTCGTACACCCTCGATTCGGAGCTTCGAGAAGCATTGAAACAAGAACTCTCGACAGATGGGTTCAATAATCTCGTCAAGTTTATGAACCAAGCTGACCGGTTCGAAGAGATGGTCAGTGCCTTCTTCGGGGCGAACGCGAACACGCTCGATGTGGCTCGTGTTCGTGAACGGCTCGAAGAGCATCCCCCTACTGCCGTCTTCGAAGGGCTTGGTCGGGGTCGAATCCAGCGTGTCTCCTCTCGTGTACGTTTCGATACGGACAGCAAAATCAGGGATATTGCTGATGTCTCGTACGACCTCAACCGCGTGTTTGAGGAGCTGGAAGACGAGTATAGAGAGAATACGATCACCACAATCTCCGATGAACTCGCGTCTGTCTCTATCTCGAATATCACTAGCATTCTCGAAACACTTCGGACGTATGACCATGTGGACACTGATATGGTTGAGTCACTCGGTAAGTTCGTGGCGTTAGATCAGCAAGCTATCGACGAAGCCGCGGACGCCGCTCGTCTCGCTAGTGACCTTGAGAACAGGTCAGATGACGAACAGCTACAAGCAATATTGATTAGCCTAAAACTAACGACAACCAACGTCTACAAGCGTTACAACAATATTTCCATTGTCGGCGGCGGCACCGGACCCGACTTTGCGAAGAACTTCCTCGAGATTGGAGGATATTATGTCGACTGACAGTGAGTCGCTCGAAGCCAAGCTGCAAAGCGTACAGAAGCAGTACCGACGTCAGCACCTCGCTAATGAACTTGACGAACTAGCGGAAACGATGGAGGAAACACTCCTTCAGCGTGAACTCGCAAGTGCGTTCTTCGACGAGTGTGTCGAGATCGATACCTCGGCGCGCCAGTCTGTCGATGAGGTTATGGATCTACTCGAACGAGGGGAGTACGAAACCATCGAGGAACGTCTCCCGGGGCTCGAATCAGAGGTAGAGAGTGCAGAGACGACAGTACAGAACCGGATCCAGGAGCTTCGACTGAAGCATAATTCAACGGTTACCGCGATGCAGCGGCTGAACGATCGCGTCGAACGCGTGGACGAGTTGCGTCTCCGAGCTCTCGGCGGCCTCCTTGACGACTGGCGGTGGAAGGAGCACGTCTATTCGAAGGAGGATGTGACGTTTGAAGAGTTATCTCAGAATGCCCGCGAATACGGTCAGGAGATGCGTGAGGCGTTTGATGAACTTCAAGAGACGTTATTTGGCCACTATCCTCCGGATATCAGGTCGCTGATCGAGCGGATGATCGATGACGAACGCCTCTCGTACGCCGATCTTAAACCCGAACAGCGGACGCTACTCGCTGAGTCAGATATCGGCGAATATATAGAGCTGACACTCTCGTAGGCTCTTCCCTCCCGCCGTTACAAGGTGTTAGTAAGCTTGAAGAACGGGCGGGTGAACGACAATAGTATCCCCCTCTTCTTATGCAATTCGTAGATCGGAACACGAAGCCATCTCGACTGAACGATGATATTCAGCCACTGATCGAAGCGATACTTCATAACCGCCGAATCTTCAGGACGGAGCAAGATGATCCTCCGTTCGTCACAGAGGCGCTCAAGTACAGGCGTGAGCGGCAGAAGCGACGACAGACGAGCCCGTACACCGGGTCCGATGAATTCGTCCAAGAGATCATCGACCTGTTCGGATTCGATCCACTCGACTTCCAAGTCGAGAGTTGGCAGACGGTCGATGAACTCGACCGGGAACGTCGAGAGTTGAATCAGAACAAGGCCGCTGTGTTTTCTGCACCCACCGGATTCGGCAAGACGGAGGCGTTCTTGGGTCCACTCTACCAGCTGCTTCGTGATGGACGACAGGAGTCGACGGCCATCGTCTACCCGAGTCGGGCGTTGCTACAGGACCAACTGGGCCGTGTCCTCGAACATATCCACCAGATCAATTCAAACACCGACGATCAGCTCTCCGTCGGTGTCTACGTCGGTGGTATGCCATACAAAATGAACGAGGTTGAGGGTGACCGGACCTTCTTCACCGGTAATAGCGGCCGCCCTCGGTTCAAACTTGCCAACTGCTGGTGTGGCGAGGAAGGCAGTCCGAACGCGTTCGAGTACCACGGAACGTCCCAGAGTTACACGCTCCGTTGTGAAGCCAACCCGGATCACTCGTTTACCGATCGTGAGCTGATCTTGTCGCGCCACGATATGGTATTCAACAACCGTCCCGACATCGTTCTCACGACACTTGAGTCACTGGAAGGGTTCGCCCTCAAACCTCACTATTCGCTGGTCGATCACTTCGAAACAATCGTCCTAGACGAGGTCCATATGAACACCCAGATTCGAGGGGCTCATGCGTCGAAGATTATCGATAACGTCAACGCGATCACCGATCAGCCCATCCTCTGGTTGGGGTCGAGCGCTACCATCGACAGTGCGGCTCGGTTCGGAAAGCGCCTCTTCGGTGTGTCGAACGACGACATCCGCACGGTCGAACCTGGCGCATCTGATTTCGATGACGATCACGACGATTACGAACACTACTACTTTATGCTCGCCGCGCCTGACGGTCCGGGGGCGTCGTCGATGTCGATCCAACAGCACCTTCTCCTCGGACACAGCCTCCTTGAGAACTCTTCCGGGCAGCGTGGGAAGATGCTCGCCTTCATCGATAGTATCTCGCAAATCAATCAAAAATATACGCAGCTTCTCGACGCGGACCACAACCGAGAGCTCTGGCGCTACCACCTCGGCGACGGCGATGATGATGTCGAAGACTGGGCGGCCGTTGCTGAGGCGATGGATCACAGGTTCCTCAATGAACACCTCTCGTTTATGCCGGTCTCTGCCGAACACGGTTTCGACTCGGGGGACGTCGGTGCCAGCGATGTCCTTCTGTCCACGTCGTTCTTAGAAGTGGGAATCGACGTCGGCGAAATAAAGACGATTACGCAGTATAGGACGCCTTGGGATCTTTCCTCGTTCAAGCAACGTGCCGGTCGCGCCGCGCGGAAGGAAGGGATGGACGCACACGTTGCGGTGATGCTCTCGAGTCTCACTGGGGACTCGAATATGTTCTACCGGGCGGACCGGTTCCTCGACTCTGATATCCGTACACCGCTCAAGACAGACAACGATGTCATTGAATGGGTCCACTCACGGTTCCGTGAGTACTACGAGGTATCACTCGGGATCGCAGACCAGCCCAATCTCAGCCTTCGTGACCCCGGTGAACAGTTCCTCGACGAATATATAGGCGATCGACTCGAGTTCGACGCCTACCGTGATTTATTGCTTTCGCCGGAAGAATTCTTTGACGAAGAGTTCGGAATCGACGTCGCTCCACAGCCCTTACTCTCAGAGGAACTCGTAGGCGAGGCGCGTACGGCGCTCAGGTCACACCTCGAAAACCAACGTGAGACGTTCGAGGAGATTGAGTCATTCTTCGAGCTCGATGACGGAAACGTAGTACGGGGCGAGGAAACGGTCAACACCTATGTCCATAAGGTCCAAGATCAGGTACTCGAACTGATCAACGCCTTTTCCGGGCAGGTATCGGGTTATGAGAACGAACTCGAGGCGCTCGGGGAAACGGGATATGAGGAGGAAGTAGCATCGCTTGAATCGAGTTTAGCAGACCTTCGAGAGACTGCGTCGGAAATCCCTGAGGGAGATACACAGACCCAGATACGACATTTCGATGACTTGCTCGCGGACCTGTTCAGCCTGACCGGTCCGCTGATGAAATTCCGGAGCCGGCTTGATCGTGCTACAGATCGGACGATACCACAAGTTCGGACGGACAGGCTTAGTGACGTACAAGACGCGGCTATGCAGCTGGGCAGTCTAAGCGATGATGAACGGATCAAGGAGTACTACCGCACACAGAAACGTATCCACTACCTCATCGAGGCACTCGACGAATTAGAGGAATACGTCGCGTTTAGCAACCCCCACCTCAGTCTCTACGCCGTCAAGCGGCTCCTTCGGGGTGCGTATTACTTTGAACAGTACCTCGGTGTGACCGACCGTAGCCTCGGGGAGGTTTGGTATATCCCCCAGAACTACTTCGGTGGTGCTGGGCGCTTCTTTAGCGTCTTCAATCCCGATAAAGGCGACAGCACTGATGAGTCGATTGACAAGCTCGTCAGTACATACACGCCATATCGTTCGGAGTACCAATCGGAGACCAACCAGATGTACGCGTTCCTACCGCGTACTCGCGTTACAGAAGACGGCGTCGAACTGGACTACTCCCAGCACGTCAGTGGAGAGATTCAGGACGGCATCCTCATCCCTGACTCAATCGAGCTGTCCGCGATGGCCGATTTGAGTGAGGATGCGATGAATATCGTCCGGTACTGTCCCGTCTGCTACCAGGTAATCACCGATATCGATAGCTGCCTACGCCACAACAAAAGTGAACTGGGAAAAATTCATTCTAACCCTCAGGTGAGTACGAACGTCGAACTCCGCTCGGAAACGGAGCGGGCAGGTTCGGTAACGCTTGCAGACGTCTCCTCGGAGGTAACACTTGACGGAGTTACGTTGAGTATTCGTCCTGCTCAGTCATGGGGGACAGAGGTGAGTTTCGATCAGCGGGACCCGTTCGAGGTAGAACTCGACAGCCCGGAAGAGAAACTCGGCTTCCAAATCGATACACGAGGACTCGTGTTCAATCTCGAGTCGTTCCTTGAGAGAGTCGCCGACGAGGATGTTCGTTCGCTCGTCGAACGCTACCACGAGTTTGAGGAAATCGACTACGAGTACGTCGCGTATCACACGGCAGCACACTTCTACCTCCAGATCGTTTCGGATATCAGTGCCGTTAACACCTCGATGCTGTTCTACGGCTTCGACCGCGATGCAGGCGAGGTGTACATCTTCGAACGAACAGAGGGTGGCCAGGGAATCGTCGACTTGGTTTTCGAGGACCTCTCGAACGATCCTGGGACAGTGCTGGAAGCGATTAACCGGGTTGGATACAATTCACAAGTTATCAACGAACGCCTGTGGGCAAGTGAACCCTTCGTCGACCAGCTCTGTACATCGACCGCTGAATCCGATGTTGAGGCGGCGGTTAGAGAAACACTCGATACCCCGTTCGAGTCAGTCGTGGACCGGGTTGTTCAAGAAGTCCTGTCCAGTGTTGACAAAGCCGAACAGTTCGCAATCGACGAGGAAATCGACGCCACCGACGCGTATCGGGTCAAGCAGACAATCGCTCAGAAGCAAGTGTCCGGCGTGGACGAGTTCCCCGATACTGCCGTCGATGCGCTAAGTGTCGATCTCTCCGATGTCGATCGAGCAAAAACGGTATTCTTCTCCCCCGATATCGACGGCTGCGTGGAAAATCTTCACCTCGGAGACTGCATCGCCGCGACGGATCAGAGTAACTCACTCAGTTACGTCCTGCTTGAAGCCCTTCGAGAGGATATTACTGAAACAGTTCCCGCCGACCAGACTAGCACCGAAATGTTCGACCGAGAACTTCCCCCAGCAGGTGAATTCGATGACAAGAGCGTTTTCCTTACCTTCTGAGAGCCTCTCGTACTTCATTGGGTTCACGCTGCTGCATTGCGACCCTGTCGTTGTGGTCTCGCCTTGGCTGAGCGACGTCTCCCTCAGTCTCCCGATCAACGACCGATTCGAGTCTCGGGAGGTGTCCCTCGTTGAAGCGCTGGAAACGCTCTCAGAGAAGGAGATCCATCTTCTGGTTCGTTCTGGGGAGTCACACAACGATTACATCAAACGGAGACTCCCTGAGCACGTCCACGTTCAGGAGATTGAGGGCCTTCACGCGAAGGCTGTCGTCTCGGACTCATTTGTCTACCTCGGCTCAGCAAACATCACACGTGGCGGTCTGACCCTCAACCGTGAACTTTGTGAGATAATAGAGAACGAGTACGGTTCAGCGACCGAGTACGTCAAGCTGACACTCGATCTTACTGTGTGACGGGCGCGATCGGTTCCGTTGAGAGTGGCAGGTGATTTGGCTCTGTTAAAATACACGGGATCTGATAGAGCTTGGTACAAGATATCGAGAATGTAGTCAACACAAGAACTTCGTTATTTTTCCCAAACAAATCCTGAATCAGCCGATAGAATGTGCCTGTGAAGCTACCGATAGAGGTGGTGTTCCCCGCCTATGAATGACCCACAATAGAGGTCTGATTTTACTACTTAGACTGCCAAATCACGAAATAGGCACCTGCTATAGGAGGTATAATTCCAAATGTCCAAGTTGGTATGATATTAGGGATTGAAGAGGAGAATACGAACGGCACCACCCCGAGAGCAGCGATATACAAACCGATTGTCGCATCAAAGTTCTTTGAGATCAGATTATGCCAAGTATAGGAGAGAATAGTACCCAATGCGGCGACTAAGCCGATTGCAATTACAGACAGACCTCTACCTCCCTGTACCATATCCGCCGCACCATCCAACCAGAGGGAGACTGTTCCCTGGGGCGAAAAGGGGGAACCATCAACTAAGGTCTGTAGTAGAGTAGTAGCGGAATTTGTGAGCAGAAAAGCGGAGATAATCGCCAGAATGAAGGCTTTCCACCCCCGACGGATCGCCTCCCGAATCCAGTCCCCAATATTCATATCTAGTATTTATCTGTTTAAATATATTATTAACGGTATATGAGCCACTCGTATAACCGCTCTATCAAACACCATTTCCGAGAACTCGGGGGAGCCAGTAAATACAGAGGATAGATGTAACACCACCGCCGAAAAATATCTCCGGCTGAGGATTTCAATAGAACCGGCCATTTAGAAGAAGACCCCGAGATGGAACCAATTCACGAGGTAGAAGAACCAAATGGTTGAATCTCATCGACGACTGAGAGGTCTTTTGGGTGGACAATCGTGATCGTCCACTCCTCACCCTTCGCGCCTTTGAGAACCTCGTTGATCTCGTCCGCGAGATCGAGCAAGTCATCTCGGTCAGTCGTGGTAAACACGCCCGAACTCTCCTCAGCCTCTGCTGACCAGAGCGCAGCATCGCCAACGACGCTTCGATCCTTGTCGTTCGGAATAACGTTCTGCAGCGCGAACAGTACGGTCAATCCTGGCTGTTGGTCGAACAAGCCGTCCGGAACGACTTCATCGGCAAGATAGCAAAGTCGACGCTCGATCGAACGAAGTGTATGGCGGAGATCGCGTTGGATCTTACGCCGGTCGTCCAACTGAGCAAGCTTCATCTGGATGTTTCGAATGTGTCGCTCATCGTTCGCCTGAAAATATGGACGCCGTGACGCCGGATCATACTCACCGATCTCTTCCGTGTCGTCGATAAGGTATGCGAGGAAGTCCTCGTAGATGTGTTCACGGCGTTTCCGGACCTCCTCGAGTTCGTCGGCGACGGTTATTCCGACGACAACCTCAACATCGTCACTATCGAATAACGGAGACGTGTGGTCGCGTTCAATAACCCGCTGGGCGTAGTTGAGAAGGACACTCGTATCAACGAAGACGTTGTCGGGACTCAGTGTTCCCACCCCTGCATTGTCATCTCCGATGCCGGACATATTCTCTCATTCGAGATATTGTGTTGATAAATCGTGTAGTCTTTCGGCCAGGACACTATCGTCGATCGGTTCGTAGTCGCCCGGTGCCGGGAGAAGGTCGACCGAAGCGAGATCGGCCGAAATTGTGCTTCGTTCGTCGAGGACGCGATCGTCAAACTCTTCGAAGGCGGCGAGCTGCTCTGCCCGCAAGTGGTCGGCCTGAGAGCCACTCGCGGTGTTCGCTGAGATGAGGAGACAGGGATATTTCCAGACGTAGTAGTAGAAGAAGTCCTGAAGGCGTTCGATGGCCGACCGGTGTTCAGGAGTGAGATCCGCCGTCGAATGTTGATCGAGTCGTATTACGGCATCCTCGATGAGGTTGGTACCCTCAACAACGATATCGAGAGTCTGACTGAGGCCGTCGTGGCGACCAATATAGTAATGGAGGTCAGAAATCGAGAGTCCGATAGACTCCCGAACCGAAGCGATCGACCGTTCCGGGGTGCGGCCCTCGATGAAGGCGTCAATCGCGTCGACGAGGTCAGCGAGATGCGTCCGGAGATGTGTGCTCTCGATATACAGCAGACGGTACTCATCAGGAGCTGTCTCTTGGTAGAAGTTTTGGAGAAATCGCATCGTCCGTTCGTGCCAGAGGTCGGGGATCTCTTGGCGGTAGAACGATAGCAGATCGCTTCGGGAGACGTACGTTTCGAGGTCCGACGAGGGCTCCGAATCGAATTCTGGTCTTGACGAGTCGGTAAACAGAATCGGATCGACCGTGCTCACGTTTCCAGTCGCGTCCTCAGAATCCGTTTCCGGAACCGATGGACTGCTTGGTCCTGTCGGTCCGTCAGCCGTTTGTAGTGCATCCGGACCGATCGACTGATCAGGGACGACAGCACCGGCGAGATACCAGCTATGAGTGACCGGGATCTCGAACTCGTCGATTGCGAAGTACAGGAGCTTTTGTATTTTTGTCTTGTTCGCGTAACTCTCATCGATTTCTGAGAGTGAATCTATCGCCTCCTCAAGGATGTCGAGAAGTTGATTAACGAGTTCGGATTCAGTTTCAGTGAGATCAATCATCAGTTCTCGACGGTAGTGGTGTTTGTGCCGATAATCGCATCGAGGGTGTGCAGCAGTAAATCTCTTCGGTCGTTTAGTCATCCTGATCGGAGGTTTTCGGGCAGGTACCGTTCAGTCAGTCGAGAGGGCACACTCCATTTAAACTGATAGCCAACGAAAATGACTGGTCTTGGCGTTCAGTCTTCCTCCCAGGAAGTGCGACCCAGTCGCCGACACGCTTCGGCGAGTTCAGTGCGTTCTTCCAACGAACGATTCAGAGCATATCGACAGACTGCAGTACGAACAGACGGTGTTTCGGTTCGGTGCGTATATTTCTGTGCTTCTCTCTGACACAATCAGCGACATAGACGCCCACCTGAACGAGCTGGAGAACGCTATCCCGAGCGTGTACGAGTCTTCTGGTTTCGCACTCACATCTGATTCCGCTTGAGGGTTCGAATACTGGTTTCGGTTATCAATTTAAGTCAGATACTGCTGCTCTGTCGTACCGGGCGACCCGGTATGTAGTGTGCCTCTGACAATCGCCCACCCTTTCACGCGTCGAACGAGGGTAAAACTAAAGAGAACGTCGGACTCATAACAGGATAAGCACCGAACTGCTGCATCAGCAGCACCGGCTTGTTGGCACCGACAACGAATTCCCGTCAGCCCCAACGTCTTGCCAGTAGTGCAGCTTCGGCCACAACAGCCGGGCCCAACCCCAGAAATCGCAGTGAAACCACTCCGGGGACAAATTGCCCGGATTGCGTCGACGGCAAACTCGTTACGGACGATGGAGTTACTTATTGTAACGGCTGCGGCGTCGTAGTCGAAGACTCCCCGATCGAGCACAGCGAGCCCCAGTGGCGCGACTACAAAGACCGCCGACTCGGGCCGGAGCAGAGTCAACAGTGGGCGAACACCGGCACAACGATAACTCGATCTCTTAACGGTGACACGGACCGACTCAGCCGGTACAACGAGCGGCTGCAGAGTGATGAACGTTCACTCGTAAGCGGCCTTCGTGAACTCCGCGATATCGCGGCAGCAGTCGAACTATCTCAGCCGATCCGTGAGCAGGCAGCGTACTGGTACCGAAAAACCGTCCAGAAGGGATTACTAAAGGGCCGATCAATTGAGGGGTTCTCCGCCGCGTGTGTGTTCCTTTCAGCACGAGAGAGTCGACATCCCATAACGCTCAGCCGACTTGCTCCATACTCTCCCCTCTCGGAGTCAAAAATCCGTAAACACGTGAGTGTCATTCGCATCGAGTTCGAACTGTCGATTCCCCCCGCCCGACCACAGGATTTCCTCCCCCGTATCGTCTCTGAGCTTGAGTTTGGCCCAGACGTCGAACGCAGCGCAGGCGCATATCTCACCCAGGCAACTGACGAGGAACTACACGTCGGTAAACATCCCGCCGCAGTCGCTGCGACAGCTGTGTACGCCGCCGCAACCGGCCTAGATCTGCCGGTTAACCAGCAGGCAGTAGCGGACGCGGCTGACGTCTCGGCGGTCACCATTTCACGTCAATACCAGGAAATCCAAGAGCTCTCCCCGTTAGAGTCCACTTCCTAGTTCGATAGCACCGTGCCGATGTTCGTTGGGAAGTTGTTCAGGGGGATTTCAGACGCTAGCTGACTTGGTTCGCATCTCGGATATCTATTTAAGTAAGGTGCTGTTCGACTAATGTACTGATGACGAAAGATCTATCTCAATATCCGATCGAGGGGCACCTTACACCGGTTGGTGCACTCACGTTTAGCAAATCCGGTGGGTGGTGGCGCGCTATTGTCCATTCCGAGGACGAATACGGGAACGAGAAGGTTCGATTGTATCTCTGGCACGACAACGACGCCAAGGGATGGGTTACAAAACATAAGTGGAACATCGACCCAGAGCACTGGCCAGCGGAACGACGCGTCGTCGCAGATCACGTCGGTGCAGCCGTTGATGCCGATACACCCTACTTCCCTGTCCAACACTACAACGTGGTCGGCGGGCAGACGGTCAAAAAGACGGACGAGTGGTGGACTGCCGTCGTCCAGTACGAGGACAACTACTCATCAACGCATAAGACGCGTCTGTATATGTGGCAACTCGAAAATGACGATGCCAAAGGGACTGGCTACAAATGGAACGTTCGCAGCGACACCTGGCCGGAGGAACGTGACGCCGTCAATCGCTATGTAGAGCACCTACAGTGACAGCGATAGCCGCGAGTAAGAGCCAGCAGGCTCTTAAACGACACATTTCCGACGTATGAACAACTCTCAGCGCACGACTGTCAGTCCGAGTGCAATCGCACAGTTCTACAAGCTTCAGCAGTGTCCGATGTACCTCTACCATCGCTACGTCGACGAGAACCTCGGTTCCATCTCCGATATCTCCTTAAGCCCTCTTCTCGCCGCAACAGGCCAAGCGTTTGAAGCCGGGCAGCTCCGTCATCTTCTTGATGCCGACATTTACAGCATCGGTCCGGTAGATGAGGACCACCCATTCGACGAACGCTGGAGCGGCGATCCAGAGACGGACATCGAACGGCTTCGAGCGGTCGTCGAAGACCTTGCGACAGGCGATAGGACGAATCCAATCGTCTTCTTCCAGCCACGGATCGAGGGAACTGTCGGTGCGTGGCCCATTCGTGGTGATGCGGATATCGTCATCGCAAGCCCGGATACAACTGCCCCTGGTCCCCGCAGCGTGGAAGTGCGCGTCGTCGAACTCAAGTCTTCGAGTTCGGTGAAAACCCACCACCAGCTGCAAGCTGCCATCTACTCGCTTCTGCTCGAGTCTCTGTTGGCGGATATTAATACGAGCGTCTCAGCGAGTATCGTTTCACAGGAACCGGAACGGAACGACCTCGCGGACCTCGTGACATCCACCGGCAATCTCGACCTGCGACGAGTCGGCACCTTCGACTTAAGCACGCGCCAGAACGATATCCAACTCCTCCTTGAACCCGACGGTGCACTCGACGCTGAGCTCCTTGACGGCGACGAGATGCGAGAACCCGGCAATCCGCCCACCTACCGAATCGATGCCCGTTGTGACGCCTGTGCCAAGCAGTCGAAGTGTATCGCCCACTCGGTGACGAACCACAACCTCTCCTTGCTTGGGCTCAGTGAGGGCGTACAGGAGTCTCTCAATAGTCTCGGCATCCAAGATCTCCACGACCTCGCAACGCTCTATGACTGGCCGATCGAGGAGCGTAATCGGAAAGCGACTTCTTATGTCCACCCACGCCCTAGGGAGCCGGAACTTGTCACGCGCATCCTACGGGAAACGGAGATCTCGAATCTCCGCGATACCGCACAGATCGCCCACCGCTTCCTGCGACAGATCGATCCAGATTACGAAGATCAGTGGCAACAACAATCTGACAAGGCTGGTCCGTGGGGGGACTACCTCATCGGCTCCGGCCGAAACCTTCCCGATGATAACCCGCCGGAGAGCTTCAACCTCAATTATCCTCGAAAGTCGCTCGTGCGAGTCTACCCCTACGTCCAGTACGATTTCGTACGCAATCGAGTCGTACTCCTCGCGGCGAAGGTAACGTCCAGTCAATACGAGGATGAGCACGACACTGGGCAGTTCATCATCAGCCACCCAGATGAGCTTCCGAACCTAAACAACGAACGCAAAGATCAAGAGGAGCGCCGGTTGATCGAGCGGTTCTTCGAGCGGCTCTCCTCTGCGGTCAACGAGGTTCGCCCTGACCTCCGTGAGGAAGGGTATAGCGATACGGAAGGTTTTATTCACATATATCCATATGGAGACTCCCAGCGGCGGACGCTTATTGACGCTGTCAAGCGTCATCCAGAATCGGCTGCCGCACAGGCAATTCGGACGCTTCTCGGGTACCGTGAAGAAATCGATCAGACGAGTGTGAGTGTCCTTCGTGACGAGTTCCGCGACAGACACGCGTTCCGATACCCGGGACTAGGCGTTGTTCAAACGGCAGCCCAGTTCTACTCGGGAGATACTGAACTCGACTGGGAACGTCCACGGGACACTGAAGAGGTGCCACTCAAGCAGGTATTCGCCCTTGGCTTCTTTGAGACGACTGTTTCATACGATCAGATAGGCTCCCGCATCCTCCTCGATTTTGATGATGGTCTCCAAATTGCCTCGGACCACTTGAGCGGTGAATTCCCCATTCTCGGTCGGAACCAAGACACGATTCCGCTAGAGTACATCTACGCTACCGAGGAATTTGATCTCCTCAAACCCAATCTGGCTGAGGATCCTGAGATGCAGTCACAGATCGAGCGATACCGTCATCACACCGATGCGGGGTCCTCACGAGTGACACTGGACGACGTTGAGGACATCGTTCACTCCATCTGTGACGCCTATGAGCACATCGAGCGCTCGATTCGAGATAAGGACGCGACGATGACGAAACAGCCGATTGAGCTTGAGGACCTCCGCGAGAATACGCTCGGCGTATCCGAGCTTCAGTCGACCTGCCTTGAGTATCAGGAACTCGAATTCGGCGCGAATCGACGCGAAATCGTGTCCCACTACCGGAAACCGCTCAGTCAACGCACGGCAGCTGGCCGGGCGATCCCGTTCGAGGTTACCGAACCGCCTGAAGAAGGCGATGATGACTCAGAGTCACGGATGTGGCTCAGTGGCTCGATACTTCGGTCGCTCGGAGACGATTCACAGGATGGGATTCAGGCCGACACCCCCCTCTCGCTTGAAGAAAGGAGTTTCGTCGTAATGACGCCGTTGAAACGTAACGGCGACGGGACCCTAACAGAGGACGTGAGACCGCCACGGCGGATCGCAAATCAGGTACTGGGACGACTCACTCGTGTTGATACCGAGACGGGCGCGGTCCGGGTTTCATTCCTTGGATCCCAAAGCAGGTCCAGGGAGAAATTCAAACCGAACCATTCCGGCTGGACGACCGACGAGGACGACGAGTGGGACCGACAACTCATCGAAGAAGGGATGCAGTTCGTGCTGGACCCGGCACTCGATGACTTCGTCGCCCACCGTGCTCACGCCGCGTTGGAACATGCCGGCCAAAACGACGTACATAATCGGCTGGTCAATCTGTACGACGACGAGATCGCAGACGCGCTCCGACTGAACTCCCCGCAGTTCGACCCTACAACCGTCCGATCCTTCCTCGAGAAGTTCGACCAAGTAATGCCAGAATCGACGAACTACGACCAAACCGCGTTCGTCTCACAGACAGATCACACGGTTGCCGCGCTCCAAGGACCGCCCGGAACCGGGAAAACGAGGTATGCATCTGCTCCGGCGATACTCGCACGTGCCAACGCGGCGACCGGATCGTTTTCGGGGATTGCAACGGCCCATTCACACAACGCCGTCGACGAACTCGCCAGGTCCGTTGCGGACGCCCAGCGACGGCTCGCCGAGGATGGAGTACTTGAGAACGCACTTCTCATTCGGGTGCAATCCGGATCTCATTCGGGTGACCTCCCCGGAAACGTCCGAGAGTATAGGGCCTACGACGACCGTGACGAACTGCAAGATATCTTTGAGAAATACGTCCTCGGAAACGAGGCGCCTGGTTCCCTCATCGTGTTCACGACGCCGGTAACCCTTCGGAACTTCGTGAACGCTGTCCGCTGGACTATCGACGACGAGGCTGATTCGGTCGAAGATTTCATGACTGATGGCCGTTGTCGGCTCTTCGACTTCGCCCTCGTCGACGAGGCGAGTATGATGGATCTCCCCCTGCTATTTCTCGTCGGCGCGTTCCTCGGACGAGACAAGCAGCTGATGCTCGTCGGTGACCACCGTCAGATGCAGCCTATCCAGGCACACGACTGGGAGAGCGAGGATCGCCAGACTATCGAAGAGAACACGCCTGCAGTCTCCGCGCTTGATTTCGTCCGGTTCCTCCGCGGTGACCAAGACAGTAACTTCGAACGGTTCGATCGTGAACCGCCGACTTGGAGTGAAAAGGATGCGGTGCTCCCGATGGACCGCCTGAAACGGACCTATCGGCTTCCTCCCGCAATGGCCCGTTTCGAAACCGAGTTGTTCTACCACCGGGACAACATCACGCTCGAGTCAGCCGGGTCGGCACAAACGATTCCGGATGTCCGCAGTGACGATATCCCTCCCTGGGTGAACGCCGCACTTGACCCGGAGACACGTGTTACTGTCTTGCTGCATGACGATAACGTCTACACCAAAGACAGCCCTGTCGAGGCGTACCTGGCTGACAGGATGTTAGATCCGCTTCCAGTTGTCGCCCAAGAGCCCGAATCAGACGAACTGAGCGCGGGTGTCGTGGTTCCCTTCCGCTTGATGCGTCGGCGAATGCAAAATCACGTTGACTTAACTGTCGATACCGTTGAACGGTTCCAGGGTGGCGAACGTGACGTAATGGCGCTGGCGATGACTGCCGGCAACCAAGGGTACGTGAATCAGATTTCTGAGTTTCTGCTGGATGCGAATCGGTTTAATGTCGGTGCCAGTCGGATGAAGCGGAAGCTCTTCATCGTCGTCTCGAAATCTCTGTTTCGGGCTGTCAGTAGCGATCCCGAAAAATACGAGCAACAGAAAGCATGGAAGCAGCTCTACCAAGCGCTCATCGCTGACCGAGACCCCGTCGAGACGATACACCTCACCAACACGGAGGTTCCCGAACTCGACGGACGGACCGTCTCTGTACAGGTGTATACAGGATTCCGAGATTGACTGAATCTAGTCTGTTCCAGTTTTAGAATACGCCTTGCTAGCACTCACACTAGAATTTATCATTCGACTAAAACATATTCAAAACAATTCTTTGACTGTAGAGCTAAGCGGGCCGTTCTACGAATTCTGTGACGGCGTAGAACGGGAGCGTATCGATCAGTGCGACAAGCAGTTTCACGATGTACTGTCCGACGACTATTGACACGAGCGCCCAACCCCACGTCGGCTCCCCACCAAGGCCGAGTGACGGAAAAATAGCGAAGCCGAGTATGATGAACACAACCGTGTCCACGCCTTGACTAATTGCAGTGGACCCGCAGTTCCGGAGCCAACGATGACGACCAGCAGTGCGAATCTTCAGATTGGCGAAGAGTCGGACGTCGAGATGCTGGGCCACTGCGAGCGCCACGACTGAGGCGAGGATGATCGATGCGGAGCCTCCAAGCGTCGACACGAACGCTTCTTGGCCGTCGTAGAACGGCGCAGTTGGCATCCAAATTGCGAGGAATACGAGCGCATACGCGATGACGAGCGTGACGACGGTTCCGTTGACCACGGTCGCAGCGTATTCTTTTCCGTGGTACTCGACGAGCAGGTCTGAAGCGAGATACGCGACGCCAAAGGCAACAAAACCGGCGGGGACAGCAACACCGCCAAGCCCGGGCAGTTCGATCCACGTCAGTTTCGCTGCGAGGACGTTTGCGAGGACGATTGATCCGGCGAATACGGCGGTGAAGATCGCACGCGTATCGTCAGTCTCCATCAACTGTCACCACCGTCTGTGACCATACAAGTACGCGCAGTGCTGCGTTGCGACTCGGCCCGGTTGGATGCCGGTGGGCAACGAGGGACCTGGTGGAGATGGGATAATTGTGAGTGTGAGTGGTACTGCTGTTCCATCGATTGAGTAACGAAACTCAATATTTATATATTCTCCGAATATTCTCCGAATATGGGTCGAAGTTTATCGAGAGACGAATCCGAATCAGATGTGCTTCAGGAAGCAGGCCAATGCACACTCCAAATCGGGGAGGACAACCCAATTCGGATCAGTTCGGGCCATCGCATCCTTCAGCACGACGGGAAGTGCTCGCGGCCACACGGTCACAACTACGAGATTACCGTCGAAGTGACCGGCCAACTCACCGAGGAGGGGTGGGTCGTCGACAAAGGGGACGTCACAGCCGTCATTGACGCGTGGGACCACCGGTTCCTCGTTGAAGAGGGTGACCCCCTCGTCGACGCATTCGAAGCGGCCGGCGACGGAGATGCGCTCGTCGTCTTGGACCACCCACCAACGGCAGAGGTAATGAGCGTCTTGCTCGAACAGCGAATGCGTAAGTCGTTCCCGGACACCGTTTCGGACGTGTCGGTGTCGGTGAGCGAAACCGGCGAGCTCTGTGTGACGTACTGATGCCGGTTGCAAGTGACGTCGAGGAATCTGCAACGGACACTGACGCGGCTGGTGAGGGGCTCCCGATCAATGAGGTGTTCTACTCGCTGCAGGGCGAGGGAACGCTTGCTGGCATCCCCTCGGTGTTTGTGCGGACCTCTGGGTGTAACCTGCGGTGCTGGTTCTGTGATTCGTACCATACGTCGTGGGAGCCGACCGGGGCGTGGCGCGACGTCAACTCTATCCTGGAGGAAGTCCAGTCCCACGAGCAGGCCAATCACGTCGTGCTTACGGGCGGGGAGCCACTCATCCACGAGCAGTCAGTCGAGCTCTTAGAGCGACTGGCTGCGGAAGGTTATCACACGACGGTAGAGACGAACGGGACGATCTACCGGGATGCACCCATTGATTTGACGAGTATCAGTCCGAAACTGGCGAGCAGCACGCCGACGCCGGATCGTGACCCGAAAGGCGACGGTGAATGGGAAGAGAAACACGAAGAAAATCGGATCGATATGGATGCGTTGTCCCTGATGGTGGATGCGTATGAGACGCAGTTGAAGTTCGTCGTGACCGACGAGTCGGACCTCCTGGAGATCACGGATCTGGTTGAGCGGGTGCGGGCGGCGACGGCAACGACCGTGGCGGACGATGACGTGTTGTTGATGCCGGAGGGTATGACGCGGGAGCAACTCGATGGGACGCGCAGCGAGGTGGCAGAGTTGGCGATGGAGTACGGGTACCGGTACACGCCACGGCTCCACGTGGACTTGTGGAACGACGCGCCGGGAACATAAGTGTCGCCCAAGGACAGCCCGGTCGACGGAGTGCGGTGTCGCGGGTATGGTGCGGACGTCACACGCGGCGTGGTGAACAGAGCAACAATTAATTCGACGCAACTGAGCAGATATGAGCAACAAAAGCGCGGTAATTCTGGTTTCCGGCGGGATGGATAGTGCGACAGCTGTGTACGAGGCGATAGAGCAGGGGTACGAGCCGTACTTCCTACACACGTCGTACGGGCAGCGTACCGAAGACAAGGAGTACGAGTGTGCGAAAGCGCTTGCTGAGGAGGTTGCTGCAGCTGACTTCCTGCATATCGAAACAGGGCACCTCTCGCAAATCGGCGGGTCGAGCCTGACAGATGAAGAGATGAGCGTGGCTGACGCGGATCTCGAGAGTGACGAAATTCCGACCTCGTACGTCCCCTTCCGGAACGCAAACCTGTTGTCGATGGCGACATCGTACGCGGAAGCGACTGACTCGAAGGCTCTGTTTATCGGGGCGCATTCCGAAGATTTCTCCGGGTACCCTGACTGTCGGCCAGCGTTCTTCGACGCCTTTCAGAACGTGATCGACGTCGGGACGAAACCGGGGACAGAAATCGAGTTGAAAGCGCCATTCGTCGAATGGTCAAAAACCGAGATCGCTGACCGTGGACTGGAACTCGGCGTGCCGTACGAGATGACGTGGTCGTGTTACCGTGATAAGGAGCCGGCGTGTGGGACGTGTGATGCGTGTGCGTTCCGGCTTGAGGCATTCCGAAATGTCGAGTCGCGGGACCCCATCACGTATGCAGAGCGGCCGAAGTTCTCGTGACTCGTCAGCTAATACGCGTCTCACTTTTGTAGCGGTGCTGTGTGGGAGCGGCCTATGGGTGAGCCTATTGCCCTGTGCGACACTATGAAGATATTCCTCTACGAATACACGTGTATGCCGAAGGTAAGCGTTGAAATTCCCCAGGAACTGCTTAATGATCTCGATGAGCACGTCGGTGACGAGGGAAAATTTGTCAACCGAAGTGACGCAATTCGTGCATCGATCCGCAAAACACTCGATACGCTCGATCAGATCGATAAACGACATGGACGGGTCAACTCATCTGAGAGTGAAGACACCGAGCTAGAAAGTACCGAGTGAGTTTTCGGACGTTTCCGGAAATGGTGTATTTCCACGATCAGAATCAAGGGACAGCAGAGCAATAAAAATAGGTATTCAATGGCGATCAGAGCCTTTCCGGAATCTACCCAGTCACACTTTTATCGTTTACCCAGAGAATAGTTACCCACCGACAGATGATCCGCGATGCTCGTGTCCTCCGTGCCGGATTCGTCCCTCGAGAGGTTGAGCATCGCGACGCCGAAGTAACCACCTCTCTAGCGTCCTCGATCCCATCACGAATGGAGAACCAGCCGACACAGCTATCTTCACCGGACCCAGCGGGACGGGGAAGACGTGTATCTCGAAATTCGTCACGGAACGGCTGCGTGAAGAGGTCCTCAACGACCTTGGCGCCACGATCGATATCCACCGGCAGTCGACGCCCCACGACGAACTCGTCGATCGCCTCCAGCAGCACGACGGCCCGCGAACCGTCGTCATCCTCGACGAGGTCGACCAGCTCGAAGACCCGAGCGTCATCTACGACCTCCACAGCCTCCCGCAGTTCGCGATCATCTGCATCGCGAACAAGGAAGAGGAGCTGTTCAGCCGCGTCGACGACCGCCTCGTGAGCCGCCTGCGCTCCAGCGAGCACGTCCGGATGGACAAGTACCACGATGAGCAGCTGTACGATATCCTGAGTGCGCGGGCGAAGTGGGGGCTCGACGAGGACGTCATCACCGACGACCAGCTCTACCGGATCGCCGACGCGGCCGCCGGCGACGCCCGCCTCGCAATCGGCATCCTCCGAACGGCTGCCGGCAAGGCCGATCGCGAGAACCACGAGCGAATCGGTGACGACATCCTCCTGGACGCTGCCGAGGATGCTCAGGTCCAGATCAAGCAGAAGAGCCTCGACTCGCTCACGCCGCACCAGCGCGTTGTCTACGACATCGTTCGCGAGCACGGCCCGATCGGGCCGATCGAAATCCACGAACGCTATTCCGAGGACGTCGATGACCCACGGACGAAGCGGACTGTTCGGGCGTATCTATCAAAGATGACTCAATACAACCTCCTTGAAGCAGATGGGTCCAGCCGAGATCGGGAATACACAGCCATCGACCAACTATCTCCCACGCTCGCTGAGTAGGTGGCTAAGGAACTGATAGGTCCCGTTTTGGTGAACGGAAAATGCACCCCCGTGATTTATTACTGCAGGAGCGATTATGT
>NZ_FNWU01000008.1 GCF_900108505.1 Halopenitus malekzadehii
CGGCTCTTTTCCACGTATACGACTGCACTCACTGAGATCTTTCTCCGAGAGCTTCGTGAGAAACACGATGTCGACGACGCGCTGTTTCTCGTTGATGATGCGGATTGGCTCCAAACTGCGCTGCAACGACACGGCCTCGATTTCAGATACGAACGCCACGGAAATCGGAACAGCGTCGAACGTGTCTTTCGTGAAGTAAAACGACGTACCTCTTCATTCTCAAACTGTTTTAGCCACGTTGATCCAAGCACAGCTGAAACGTGGTTACACACCTTCGCCGTCTGGCACAATGTTACAAACTAAACACGACCCGAGTGAGGGCCCGAAGGTATATCCCGGGTCGGGCGGGCAGGGGACGTATGGCGACACACGAACTCACGTCGATCGATATCGGATCGTTGCTCAGGATCGGCGCCGTTCTCGGCGCGCTCTACGGCGCGCTGTTCGGCGTCCCGCTCGGGCTGCTCAGCGTGCTGCTGGACAGCGGCTTCGGGCTCGTCGGGGCCGTCCTGATCGTCGTCATCAGCGCTCTCTCCGTCGCGGTCTCGGTGGCGATCACGGGCGTGGCCTACAACCTCATCGCGACGCTGGCCGGCGGCGGCGTCAAGGTCACCCTCGAGGGCGCCGGCCACGGCTCCGGGCACCAGCGCCGGTGAGAAGCCCCGACCCCGAACGCCGAGCCGCCGCCAGCCGATCGAACGCGGACCGGCCGAAACGTACTGGTCCGTCCCCGTGGATCCACTCGACGCCCTATGACCCGACCGTCGATCTGTGACCACTGCGGGGCAGATCCGATACGCGACCGCACCGGGGGTCCGCGTCCCCGTCTTGAGCCGAGCACCGCAGCGAGGACAGTGCCGCCTCACGCTGCGACACCCCCTCGATCCGGGGCGTTGTCTCCGCGCTTTGACACTCGGATCCGCGGGTTACCTGTCGTTATTTCCTTCTGATGTTTCTCCACCGTATTTTTGGCTCCCTGAACGGTGTTTTCGGCGGTTTGAGTGGAATCTCCTGTCCGTTGTGGAGAAACTATAACAAATTTTATGGGACCGCCGAGAATCGAACTCGGGTCATACCGACCCCATCGGCATAGGATACCACTACCCCACGGTCCCAGGGCGTATTCGAATCGAGGGGTGTCCGTTAATTAAGGGCTTCGTTTCATCGCCCGACCACCTGCGCCGACCGTCAGACCAACACGCGCTCGAGGGCGACGACGGTCCCCGCCTCGGCGCCGGGATCGCCGACGAGCCGGCCCAGACAGACCGCGCTCCCGTTCGGCAGGGAGCAGGCGACCAGCGGCGCGTCGGCGTCGTCGGGGACGGTGCCCGTGGTGACGATCTCGGCGGCGATGTCCGCGGCCGGACCGGAGCCGACGTCGACGTCGATCACGCCGGGTGCGTAGATCGGTGCACCGGTGGCGACGGTCGCGGCCGCCGAGGGGGCGATCGTGACCGTCGGCAGGTGGTCGAGGGCGTCCTCGGCGGGGCGAACGACCTCACGGAGGAACGCCGCGTCGCCCTCGCGAGCCCACGCCAGCGCGTCCCACAGGTCCTGCAGCGTGTGGAGGGCGGCGTCGTCGAAGGGGTCGGTCGCTGACCGACGCAACGCGCCCATATGGGCGCCCGTGCCCAGCGCGAGCCCGAGGTCGTGACACAGCTTACGCACGTAGGTTCCCGACTCACACCGGATCCGGAGGAGCGCGCGCCGGTCCGCGACTTCGAGGACGTCCAGTTCGTGGATCGTCCGCGTCCGAAGTCGGCGGGTCACGGCGCTCTTTCGCGGGGGTTTCTGGTAGATCTCGCCCTCGAACTCGGCGACGACGGCCGCCAGGTCCGACGGCGCGGACGCGTGCAGCTCCAACTCGGCGACGTACTCCTTGTGCCCCTCGAGGAACACCTGGGCCGCACGCGTCGCCGTCCCGGTGAGCGTCGGGAGACAGCCCGTCACCTTCGGGTCGAGCGTCCCCGAGTGGGCGACCCCGTCGATCCCGGGGCCGTCCGGGTCGAGGTCGGCGAGGGCGTCGTTGATCCCGTCCCGCACCCACGCCGACACCTGGTGGGAGGAGGGGCCGGCCGGCTTGTCCAGGTTGACCACGCCGAACCGCAACAGCTCGGCCGGCGACCGGTCCTCGGGAGCCGGCCGGAGGCGGTCGGCCGGGGATCCAGGATCCGACTCGGCCCCGTGTACGTCGCGTTCGTCGACCCCGTGCGTGTCGGCGTCGTGAGCATCGGCGTCGTGCTCGTCAGGGTCGCGTGCGTCGTCGTGCTCGTGACCGTCGGCGTCGTGTGTCCCGCGTTCGTCGGCGTCGGTGTCGTCGACCATTCGATGCGTTCCCGTGTTCGTTCCGTCCCGTCGCTTAAAAGTCGTACCGGACGCCCTCGACGGGGTGTTTGCCCTCGTCGAGCGCCGGCTCGTAGGCCTCCACGGTCGCCACGATCGACTCGAGGACGGCGTCGGGGCCCCAGCGGGACGTGTTGTAGACGATGTCGTAGATGGAGAGATCGCCGATGTCGATGTCGTAGTACTCCCGGTAGCGTTTCGCCTCGCTCTCCTCGCGCCGGCGCGTCTCCTCGCGGGCCCGATCGACGGCCTTGCCCTCGCGGTCGGCGATCCGGGCCGCGCGGACGTCGAGGGGGGCGTCGAGCCAGATCCGGACGTCGGCGTGATCGCCGGCCAGCCACCCGGCCAGCCGGGACTCGAGGACTACGTCGTCCTGCGTCGTCGCGATCTCCCGGAGGCGGCGGTCGAGGTCGCGGTCGATCCGGTCGTCGGTCTCGGCGTGTTCGTTGAACTCGACCGGCGTCATGTCGTTCTCGGCGGCCATCTCGCGGAAGATGTCGCCGCCGCTGACGTGCTCGAGGTCGAGCGCCTCCGCGAGTCCGACGGCCGTGGTACTCTTCCCGCTTCCCGGCGGGCCGGAGACGGTCAGTAACATATCCACACTCACTGGAGCGGCTTACAAACGGTTGTCGTTTCCACGTCGCTCGGCCGACGTCGAAGCGACCGTCGCCGACCACGCCCGAGCACGCCCCGGCCCTCACGGGCGGTCGTCGCGACGACTCGCAAACCCCTAAGTCCCGGCGCCCGAACCCCGGGTATGGTCGAGGCGCCACAAACCGACGAAGGATGGTTCGCCCTCCACGACGTCCGGTCGATCGACTGGGACGCCTGGCGGGCGGCACCCGAACACGAACGCGAACGGGCGATCGAGGAGGGCCGGCGCTTCCTGTCGGCCCGCGAGTCGCTCGCCGACGCCGAGGCGGGCGATTCCGCGGTCTTCTCGATCCTCGGGCACAAGGGCGACCTGCTGTTCCTCCATTTCCGTCCCGAACTCGACGATCTCTCGGCGATCGAGCGCCGGTTCGAGGACACCGCCTTCGCCGCGTTCACCGAGCAGGAGACCTCCTACGTCACGGTCACCGAGGTCTCGGGATACGTCTCCGACGACTACTTCGAGGGCAACGAGGAGGAGATCGACGAGGGCCTGCGCCGCTACATCGAGGGGAAACTCAAGCCCGACATCCCCGACGACGAGTACGTCTCCTTCTACCCGATGAGCAAGCGCCGCGGCGAGGAGTACAACTGGTACGACCTCTCCTTCGAGGAGCGCGCCGAGCTGATGGCGGGCCACGGCGAGGTGGGCCGGGAGTACGCCGGTCGCATCAAGCAGGTGATCGCCTCCTCGGTCGGCTTCGACGACCACGAGTGGGGCGTCACCCTCTTCGGGGCCGACCCAACGGACCTCAAGGACATCGTCTACGAGATGCGGTTTGACCCCGCCTCATCGCGATACGGCGAGTTCGGCGATTTCCTCGTCGGCCGCCGGTTCCCGCCGTCGGACCTCGGCGCGTACCTCGACGGCGCGAAGGTCCCGACGAGCGAGTACGGCGGCGGAGCGGGTGGACACCCCCACGGCGGCGATGAGGGCCATCACCACGGCGACGCCGACGGCCACCATCACGGCGACGGAGACGGTGAGAATGGCCATCACCACGACGGCGACGCCGGTACCGAGGACGCGGACGCCGACAGGAATGGGACCGATGCGGACTCGATCCGTGGTGAACTCGAGGACCTCGACGTCTACGCCGGCCAGCCCCACGGCGAGGACGTCTACGCCACTGTCCTCTACAGCGAGGCCGACGTCGACGACCTCTTCGAGGAGGTCGACGGGCTCCGCGGCAACTTCGACCACTACGACACGCACGTGAAGACGGCGGTCTACGAGGGACACGCGACCGACCGCGCCGCGGTCGTCTCCATCTGGGACACCGCCTCGGCGGCCGAGACCGCGGCCGGGTTCCTCTCGGAGCTGCCGGGGATCGTCGCCCGTGCGGGCGAGGAGTCCGGCTTCGGGACGATGGGGATGTTCTACACCGTCGTCCCCGACCACCGGGAGGACTTCGTCGACACCTTCGACGACGTCGCCGGACTGCTCGACGGGATGGACGGCCACCTCGAGACCGACCTGCTGGCCAACGTCGAGGACGAGAACGACATGTTCATCGCCAGCCAGTGGCGCGCCAAGGAGGACGCGATGGCGTTCTTCCGCTCCGAGGAGTTCTCGGAGACCGTCAAGTGGGGCCGGGAGGTTCTCGCGGACCGCCCGCGCCACGTCTTCCTGGCCTGACCGACCTCACTCGGCGTTCGTTCCCGCGTCGTCCACCGACCCGTCCTCGCCTCGGGGATCCGGATCGACGATCCGCACCGCCGCCGCCACGCAGCCGAGCGCGAGGACGATCCCGCCGAGGACGTCGATCAGCCAGTGGATCCCGAGGTACATCGTCGCGATCCAGACGGAGACGGCGATCCATGCCGTCAGGACGGCCCAGGCGGGGTCCGAACCGCGCGTCCGGTAGGCGAACGTCGCGACCGTCATCGACAGCGAGGTGTGCAGCGACGGGAAGACGTTCGCGTTCTCGTTGACCTGGGCGGCCAGCTCCTGGAAGTCCGGGTTGTAGGTAAAAAGCAGCGACGTCACGAGGTCGGGCATCACGTTTCGCGGGCCGTGCGCGAAGACGATCGTGTAGACGATCAGCCCGATCCCGTAGTTGAGCGCGTACGCGACGAGCAGTCGTCTGAGCGTCGTCGGCGTCCGTCGCGATCCGTAGACGATGACCGGAAAGACGAGCAGGAAGACGTACGCGTAGATGTATATCCACGAGAAGTATCGCGTCGCGATCGGCGAGAACAGCGACGCCTGTACCCACGCGACGAACTGGCCCTCGATCGCCACGATCGTCCCTGTGGCTCGCCACCCGTACACTTCCGAGACCGACTGGAGCGCGCCGCGTCCGACCGCGCTCGCGGCCAGCACGGCCAGGAGCCCCAGGATCTCTCGCCGGAGCTCCCAGGGGTACCGTCGCAGGTTCGTTTGGAGCCGGGCTATCCGACCGCGGTCGAGGAGCGCCATTCCGACCACGAGACACAGCGACGCGACGACGATGAACAGCCACGCCACCACCGAGATAACGACGATCATTCCGCGGAGTCCGGGACCAGTAGCGCGCCGTTCTCGTCGTATCGATAGCCGATCTCTCGAAGCGCCTCCCGCGCGGCTGCGGCGTCGAACTCGCCGTCGGACTCGAAGAAGGGGGTCGCCGGGTCACCGTCCGTCCAGCGTAACTCGTCGGCGAGCCACGACCCCGACAGCGCGAGCGGCGACGCTGTCGGCCGAGCGTATCCCTGGAACGCCGACCCCACGAGCGCGGCCTTGTCCAGCAGCCGAGCGAGCACCCGCCGGAAGTACGGGTTCGACAACGGCACCCGCCGCGTGTTGTAGCCGACGTGGTAGAACGCCCCCGACCGTTGGCTGACCAGACGAGCCGCCGCTTCCCTGCCGATTCGGGGGACGGCGTCCGGGCCGAGGTTCGAGGTGCTCGCGTCCGCGAGCCCGTCGCCGACCTGCTGGACCGCGGCGACGTCGGAGGGGACGACCCGCAGCTCCAGCGTCTCGAAGGCGGGCTTCCCGCGGACCCGCTCGGGGAACGACTCGGGCTCGGCCGCGATCGCGTGTGCAGGGTTTCGCTCGAAGACGACCCGCTCGTCCGCCTCCGCCTCGCGGAATCGGAGCGGGCCACAGCCCACGGGATCCGGGTTCTCCCACACCTGTGCCTCGGTCGTCATCTCGTTGATCGTGATCCCGGCGGGGAGCTCCACCAGGTCGGTTCGGGAGCGCCAGACGTGTTCGGGGAGGATCGGAACCGTCAGTCCCCGGCGCTGCGTCGCGGCCGCCGCGTCCGTGAACCGGACCTCGAGCGTTCGGTCCCCGATCGCGGTCGCCGAGTCGACGAGCGTCGACCGGCCGCGAAAGCGGGGCGACGGGATCGGCGTTTCGGCTTTCCCGAGCGAGGTGTCCGCCAGGAACGCGTAGGTGAACGCGGCGTCGGCGGCGGTGACGGGTTCCCCGTCGTGCCAGACCGCCTCGCGCATCTCGACCCGGACCGTCCGCTCGTCGACGCGGACGACCCGACGTGCGAGCCACGGAACCTCCTCGCCGTCGATCGCTCGCACGAGCGGGTCATACACGAGCCCCGTGAACGTTCCGTATCGACGGTGTTCCGGCGCTATCGGGTTGCGGTTGGTCGTGATCCGTGAGTCAGTCGTGACGAGACGCAGCCGCCGATCGTCCGTCGGGTCCCCGTCCCGGTCCTCACCGTTCGCCGGTTCCTCGTCCGTCGGTTCCCCGTCCCGGCCCTCATCGTCCGTCATCGTTCCGACGACGGCGTTCGCGTCCAACTCGAGCAGTCCCTCGGACGTGGCCGGGCGGGTCCGCTCCCACCCGATGAACCGGTCGTCGTGCACCGCGGTCAGCATGTCCGGGAACGCGACGACTGTGAACGGCTGTCTGCGAGCGACCGCGTCCTGTAGCTCCGCAACCGCCCGCCGTCGGTCCTCGTGGTCGGCTCGTCGCTGGCGGTCGAGAAGATCGTCGATCGCCGGGTCGGTGAGTCCGAAGGGGTTCTGCCACCCGGGCTCGGCGACGAACGAGGAGTGCAACAGCGAGTAGAGGGCGTCGGGATCGATCGGATCTGCGCTCGGGAACTGTCCCACGTAGGCGTCGAAGTCGTGGTTGATGAGGATCTCCCGATACAGGCCGGCGTCGTCGACCGTTCGGATGCGGGGCTCGATGCCGACCGCCTCGAGATGCTCGGCGAGGTGTCTGACGATCCGGATGGCGTGTGGATCGCTGTCGGCGGGAAGCGTCGTGATGGTGAGCGTCATCCGACTCGGCTGGTCGCGCCCGGCGACGTTCTTCTCCGCGCCGAGACACCCCGACACGCCGCCGCTCGCGGCCGTCGCAGCCGTGGCCGCCAGCACCTGTCGTCGGGTCGGCATCGATCCCATTCGTTCGAAATGCTTGGTATGCTGTCGTATAACAGTCCTGCGGTTACCGTTCCTTGTTCCGGGGGTACCACCGCACCTGCCCGCGGAACGTCGCGCGTCTCGCCCGGTCCGTGCCAAAGGATCGCGTTTCATCGAGCCTCGGGTCACGTCCGCGAGCGGTACTCAGATCACGTTCGCGAGCGGTAACGCCAGCACGATCGCCCAGCCGAACAGTCCCACGGCCACGATCGCCAGCCCCGGGAGGGTCTCCTCGGCGTTGTTATCGACCGCCAGCTCCCCGTCATCGTCAACCGTGTCTCGCCCGTCTACCACGCTTCGTCCGTCTACCGCGCTTCGCCCGTCCATCGCGTCTCGCCCCTCCATCGCCCGTCCGGCCGCGATCGTCGCCAGCGCGGCGACGACGGCGACACGATGGGCGAGCAGGCCAGCCGGCACGGCGACGCCGAGCGACGCGAAGTCGATCAGAAACCCGCCGCCGAGCCCGAGCGTCACGCCTAGCACCGCGACGTCCGGGTCGCAATGGTCCGCGATCGACGCAGTGAACGCGGGGAGGCCGACCGCAAGCACCAGGTACAGCGGCGCGGCGGCGACCTTCGGCGAGAGGGTTGGATACGCCGCTTCGAAGGCGATTCCGGACGCCCTGACGCCGAGAACGAGGGCGGCGAGTCCGACGCCGAGGAGGGCTGCGTATCGGTGCCGGACCGCGTCCGCAAGGAACCGCCGGCCGGCGACCCGGATCGACCGGCGCGTCGTCCGGCGGAGGAGGACCGCGAGGAACGGCAGCGCCGCGAGGTCGATCACCGACAGCCAGCCGTCGCTGCGCCCACCGTCGATCCCGTGGTACTCCCGGGCCACCGTGGCGCCCGAATCGATGAAGTCGTTCTCGACCGTCCGTGCCGACTCCGAGACGTCCGTGACCGTGTGTCGGAGCCGGAACCAGTCGTAGTACTCGCCGTGGGCCTGGACCGCCGTGTAGGTCCCGTCCGGGGACCCGTATCCGCGGATGTGGGTCCGCGTTCCGAGGTAGGTGCCGGCGTGCAGTTGGAACGTTTCGGCGACCCAGGTGCCGTGTCCGCCCTCGTGTTCGAAGTACGCGTACCGCCGCGAACCGTGCGCGCGCTGCCAGTCGGTGGTGACGGCCTCCTCGATGAGCTCCTCGTCGACGTCGCTCACGTTGACGTCGCTCGCGGGTTCGTCGCTCGCAGGTTCCTCGCTCGCGTTTGTGGGACTCGCATTCGTTTCCTCGGCAGTCGCGTTTGCGCTCCCGCCAGCGTCGGATGACTCCTCCTGCTCAGTCCCCGATGTGTCGGCGTCGGGCGGCTCCCGCCAGTCCGCGTCCGGGTCGTTCTGCAGCGCCTCCCGCACGGTCTCCGGATCGTCCCGAAAGACGACGTTGATCGCCAGCGTCCGCCCGGCGGACGACCGTTCGCGGCTCGTGTAGGGCCACAACGCGTACTCCCCGTCGACCGTCACGAGCGATCCCTCCGGGACCGACGGAGGGTCCGGTTCCGCCCCCTGGTCGGGTTCGACGCCCGGCTCGGGAACGACGCCGGAGACGGCGAGCCCGATCGCGACCGCGACGAGCAGGGCGGCGATCCCGACTGTCGATCGCTGCATACTCCCTTGTCGCTGCCGGGTACCAAAAGCGGTCGGCCGTTCATCGCGTCGGTCGGTGGCTGCTCACCGCGTCAGTCGGTGGCTGCTCACCGCGTCAGTCGGTGGCTGCTCACCGCGTCGGCTCCCGCGACCGCCGCCGATGGCACCGCCGGGGGACGATGGCGGTATCGAAACACCCATCCCACCTTGCCGGCAACGGACCGGTACCAGCCCCTCACATGACCGAGAAACGCGAGTACACCGGCGACTACGCGGACAAGACGCTGTACATCCCGGGCCCCACCGAGGTGCGCGAGGACGTCATCGAGGCGATGGCCAAGCCGATGTTCGGCCACCGGATGGACCGGATGACCGACCTGTACACGACGATCGTCGAGGACACGAAGACGTTCCTCGGGACCGACAACGACGTCATCGTGCTCACCGCCTCGGGGACGGAGTTCATGGAGAGCGCGATCTGCAACCTCGTCGATGAGAACGTCCTCGTGACGACCTGCGGCAGCTTCAGCGAGCGCCAGGCCAACGTCGCCGAGCGGCTCGGCAAGGACGTCGATACCCTCGAGTACGAGTGGGGGCAGGCCGTCAAGCCCGAGGACGTGCGCGCGACCCTCGAGAAGTCGGACACCGACTACGACGCCGTCACCTGCGTGATGAACGAGAGCTCAACCGGCGTTCGCAACCCCGTCGAGGAGATCGGCGACGTCCTCGCCGACTACCCGGACACGCTGTTCGTCGTCGACGCCGTCTCGGCGCTCGGCGGCGACTTCGTCGACATCGACGACCACGGCATCGACGTGCTCTTCACCTCGGTCCAGAAGGCGTTCGCGATGCCGCCCGGGCTGGCGGTCTGTGTCGTCAGCGACGACGCCTACGAGCGGGAGATCGCCGCCGAGTCGGCCTCGTGGTACGGCGGCTTCCAGCGCTCGCTCGACTACTACGACCGCAAGGGACAGACCCACTCCACGCCCGCGATTCCAGTTATGCTCGCGTACCGCAAACAGATGAAGCATATGCTCGATGAGGGCCACCACGAGCGCGACCGGCGACACCGCGAGATGGCGGAGTACACCCGCGAGTGGGCCCGCGACCACTTCGATCTGTTCCCCGAGGAGGGCTACGAGTCACAGACCGTGAGCTGCATCGAGAACACCCGGGACATCGACGTCGCCGAGACGATCGAGACCGTCTCCGCGGAGTACGACATGGTCTTCTCGAACGGCTACGGCTCGACGCTCGGCGAGCGGACGTTCCGGATCGGCCATATGGGCGAACACACCGTCGAGAGCATCGAGACGCTCACCGACGCGATCGAGGACGTCGCCGGGCTGTAGCGACGGGCACGTTCCTCGCGACGCGTCGTCGACGTTCCTTCGACCCCCGTGACGCCGCCCTTTTGCCTGCCGGTGCCCAATCGGGAGTATGACCGATCGACAGCTCGTCGTGTACTCCGACTACGTCTGCCCGTTCTGCTATCTCGGCCGCGTCGCCCTCGAGCGCTACGAGGACGACCGCGGGTCGTCCGTCGAGCTCGAGTGGCGCCCGTTCGACCTCCGGGGCCACAAACGCACCCCCGACGGGGAGATCCGAACCGACGTCGAGGACGGCAAGGACGACGACTACTACGAGCAGGCCGAGGCGAACGTCCGCAAGCTGCAGGAGCGGTACGGCGCCGAGATGGCCCAGACGCTCCGTCGGGACGTCGACTCCTGGCCGACCCAACAGGCCTCCCTGTACGTCCGCGAGACCACGCCCGAGACGTGGCGGGAGTTCGACGAGGCGCTCTTCGACGCGCTCTGGCGCGACGGCCGGGACATCGGCGACCCCGACGTGATCGCCGACGTCGCCGACGGCGTGGGGCTCGACGCCGATGCCGTCCGATCGGCCGCGACCGACGACGGGGAGTGGGATGACCGGCTCCGTGCCGCCTTCGACGACGCCCGCGAGTTCGGCGTCTCCGGCGTGCCGACCTGGATCTACGACGACCACGCCGCCCGCGGTGCGGTCCCGCCGGAGCACCTCGAACGCCTCATCGAGGGCGCCGACGCGTCCGCGTAGGCGGCTCGCGCGTCCGCGTCGGAGTCGGCCGTCGGCTGTCCGCGTCGGTGGCCACCGTCGCCGACGTCGCCGGCGTCGTCGCGGATGACCGCACTGACCGCACCGACCGCACCGACCGCACCGACCGCGCCGACCGCAGCGTTTTACCTTTCGACCGCCGGAGGGAGGGTATATGGCTACCGGGATCGTCGAGGAGTTCCTCGCGTTGAAAGCCGAGACGGACGCCGACCTCCTGACGATGCAGTGTGGCGACTTCTACGAGTTCTTCGCCGAGGACGCCGAAACCGTCGGCGAGGAACTCGACCTCAAGGTCTCCCAGAAGTCCTCCCACGGGTCCTCCTACCCGATGGCGGGCGTCCCGATCGACGACCTGACGCCCTACGTTCGCGCGCTCGTCGACCGGGGCTACCGCGTCGCCGTCGCCGACCAGTACGAGACGGACGACGGCCACGCCCGCGAGATCACCCGGATCGTTACGCCGGGGACCTTCCTCGAGACGACCGATGCCGAGGCGCAATACCTCGCGGCGATCGTTCGTGGGGACGGTCCGTCGACGGATGGACGGACCGACGGGCGAGCAGAAGACGCAGGCGACGGACGAGGCGACCGCGACGACCCGGACGGCCCCTTCGGGCTCGCGTTCGTCGACGTGACGACCGGGCGGTTCCGGGTGACGACCGCGGCCGACGCCGCCGAGCTTCGGGCGGAGCTGTACCGACACGACCCGGCCGAGATCGTCCCCGGACCCGCGGTGCGCGAGGACGACGCGCTGCTCGAGGGGATACGCGAGGCGGTCGAGACCACGCTATCGCTCCACACGAGCGAGGCGTTCGCCCCGGGTCGAGCGCGACGGACGGTCCGCGACCAGTTCGGTGAGGGGGCCCTCGAAGGCGTCGGTCTGGAGTCCGACCTCCCGATCCGCGCCGCCGGCGCCGCGCTCGCATACGTCGCGGACACGGGCGCCGGGGTCCTGGCGTCGATCACTCGGCTGCGGACCGACGGCGACGCCGACCGGGTCGCGCTCGACGCGACGACCCAGCGTAACCTCGAGCTGACCGAGACGATCCGCGGCACGTCGGACGGCTCGCTGTTCGAGACGATCGACCACACCGTCACGAGCGCCGGCGGTCGGCTGCTTCGCGAGTGGGTCACGCGCCCGCACCGCGACGCGTCCGAGCTCCGGCGGCGCCACGACGCCGTCGAGGCGCTTGCCGGCGCCGCGCTCGCTCGCGACGAACTCCGGGAGGTCCTCGAGGGTGCCTACGACCTCGAACGGCTGGCCGCCCGTGCCACCTCCGGCAGCGCGGGCCCGCGACAGCTGCTGTCGGTTCGCGACACGCTCGCGGTCCTGCCGCGCCTCGCGGAGGCGGTCGACGGAACGCCGCTCGCGGACTCGCCGTTCGCGACCGTGCTCGAGTCCCTCGACCGCGAGGCCGCGAGCGAGCTCCGGTCGGAGCTTGCGGACGCGCTCGCGGAGGATCCCCCGAGTTCGGCAGGACAGGGCGTCATCGCGCGGGGGTACGATGCCGAGGTCGACGAGCTGATCGAGCGCCACGAGGCGGCGAACGGGTGGCTCGACGGCCTGGCCGACCGCGAGAAGCGTCGGCACGACCTTTCGCACGTCACCGTGGACCGCAACAAGACCGACGGGTACTACATCCAGGTCGGCAAGTCCGCGGCCGACGGCGTCCCCGACGCCTATCGGGAGATCAAGACGCTCAAGAACTCGAAGCGGTTCGTCACCGAGGAGCTGCGCGAGCGCGAGCGGGAGATCCTCCGGATCGAGGAGGCGCGCGAGGAGCGCGAGGCCGACCTGTTCGACGACCTACGCGAGCGCGTCGCGACCCGATCCGGGCTGTTGCAGTCCGTCGGTCGAACGCTGGCGGAGATCGACGTCCTCTGCTCGCTGGCGGAGCACGCCGCCGCGAACGACTGGACGCGACCGACGATCGCCGACCCCGGCACGCTCGACATCGAGGCGGGCCGGCACCCCGTCGTCGAGCGAACGACCGACTTCGTCCCCAACGACCTCCGGCTCGATGAGGACCGCGGCTTCCTGATCGTCACTGGGCCCAACATGAGCGGAAAGTCGACGTATATGCGCCAGGCCGCGCTCATCACGCTGCTCGCGCAGATCGGGAGCTTCGTCCCGGCCCGGTCCGCCCGGATCGGCCTCGTGGACGGGATCTACACGCGCGTCGGCGCGCTCGACGAGCTGGCGCAGGGCCGGTCGACGTTCATGGTCGAGATGCAGGAGCTGTCGAACATCCTCCATTCGGCCACCGAGGAGTCGCTCGTCATCCTCGACGAGGTCGGCCGCGGAACGGCGACCTATGACGGGATCTCGATCGCGTGGGCGGCCACCGAGTACCTCCACAACCGGGTGCGCGCCCGGACACTGTTCGCGACCCATTACCACGAACTCACCACGCTGGCCGACCACCTCCCGCGCGTCGAGAACGTCCACGTCGCGGTCGATGACGGCGGGACCGGTGACGATGGCCGGGCCGGCAACGACACGGACGCCGGCGACGTCACCTTCCTGTGGACCGTTCGCGAGGGCCCGACCGACCGGTCCTACGGCGTCCACGTCGCCGACATCGCCGGCGTTCCGGCTCCCGTCGTCGACCGGGCAGGGGAGGTGCTCGACCGCCTCCGCGAGGAGAAGGCGATCGAGGCGCGCGGCGGCGAGGGCGGGACGAGCGGCGGATCGAGGGATGGCCCGACGCAGGCGGTCTTCGATCTCTCGGCCGGGTCGTTCACGGATGGATCCAGCGCCGGTGATGCGACCGACCCCGGCGACGCCGATGCCCCGGTCGCAAGCGACGGCCGTGGCGACCACGATCGCACGCCCGATCGTGGCTCCGACCACGATCTCGATCCCGCGGTCGACGCCGTGATCGAGGAGATCACCGACGTCGACGTCAACGAGACGCCGCCGCTGGAGCTCGCGACGCGGGTCCAGGAGTGGCAGCGACGGGTCGACGACGAGGAGTAGTCGGTCGTCTACAGGCGGAGCAGGGAGTGACTCGGGTCAAGCCCCGAGGCGGTTCACGTCACTCTCGCGAGCGTCTCGGCGATCGCGTCCCGGTACTCCCCGGCCTCGTAGCCGAGGCGCGCCCGCCAGACGTCCTGATAGGCGGGATGGAGGAGCGGCACGACCGGGCCCCCGACGCCGGCGTCGATCGGCTCGAGGACCGCCTCCAGAAAGCCATCGAGTTCGACCGCCGGTTCGCCGTCGGCGCCGTCCGTTTCCGCCCCGATCGCGAGAACGGACGTCGTCGCGTGTTTGCCGGTCGGACAGACGACGTCCGGTTCGACGCGCTCGAGTTCGGTTCGGAGATGGCGCCGACAGGTCGACAGCTCCGCCGCGGTCGGCTCCCGGTGCGTCGGCTCGTCGGCTTCCCGGTCCCGCGGGAAGCACTTCACCGCGTTGGTGTAGTAGGTCCGACCGCCGTAGTCGATCGACTCGAACAGCCGCCGGATGCGTCGCCCGGAGTGACTCGCCGTGTAGGCCTTTCCGGTCAGGTTCCCGCCGCGCCACCGCTCCGCGTCCGGATCCCCGGCGGCGGGCGCCTCGCCGATCACCATCACGGCGGCGTCGAGGGGGCCGGTTCCCCAGCTGATGCACGTTCGGTCCGCTGGAAGGCGGTCACAGCGGGAGCAATCCGGCTCGAGGACGTGTCTCCGCGTGGGGAAGTCGGGGTCTTCGTTCATCGCACCGGTCGTGATCTCGTTCTCCCGTCCGTCACAGTCTCGTCCATTCGGTCCGATCGCCCGGCCACCTATTCGGTCAGCGGCATCGCGATCCCGAACACGAGCACCGACAGGAGGGCAACGAGGGGGCCGAAGAACTCCATCGTGAGGAACGCGGCATCGAGCGTCGGGGAGATCCCGCCGCCGGCGCCGACGGTCAGCTCCGCGATCGCGCCGATCGCGAACAGCATCGCGCCGACGGCGACGCCACCTTTCGTCAACGATCCGTAATCCATCTCGCCGTATCGCCCGGCCATACCGACCATATCCGATCGACGGTGCTATACGCGTTTTGGTTCCGGGCTCGACCGTGGATCCGGGCTTCACGGTGGGGCCAGGCTGATGGCGGGTCCGTCCCTGGAGAAGGCGGTTCGGATCGCGGCCGACACAACGTCACGGCCGACTCAAAAGGTTCACGTCGCTCGGGCGCCGACGCGACGGTATGTCGAAACTCGCCGCGCCCGAGATCATCGAAGCCGTCGAACTCCTCGGGCTGACGCTTGGCACCGGCCTGGTCTCCTCGACCGGCATCTACCTGGAGGACCTCGGCCTCACGGCCGTCACCGGCGGCGAGCTCAAACTTGGCGCCTGGTTCCTTGGGATGGGGCTCGTCGCGCTGTACATCGGCGTCTACCTGCTCGGCTATGAAACCCTTCGCCCACGCCTGTTTGGCGACGGATCGTCGAACGGCGACGCCGCGTAGGGATCCGTGACAACCGCGCCGCCCTCACAACCGCGGCGCGATCGCCGGCGCGACCGAGACGTCGCTGCAGGCGCGCTCGACCGTGTCGGTCCCAAGGATCCGCTCGACGCCGGCCGCGCGAAGTTTGCTCACGGCGTTACTCGCCAACACCGGGTGCACGCAGGCGGCGACCACGCGGTCGGCGCCGCGCTCCTGGAGGACTGCGACCGATTTGCTCATCGTCGACCCCGTCGCGATGATGTCGTCGACGACGACCACGTCCCGGTCGGCGACCGGCGCGTCGGACGGAGTGATCTCGACGGAACCGTCCTCGCGGTCGCGGTGTTTCTCGAAGTAGTCGGTCGCTCCCGAGCCGTAGGCGTCCCGAACCGTCTCGGCGATCCCGATCGCGCCAGCGTCCGGCGAGAGGAAGAGCGGGTCACGCAGGGCCGGCAGCGGCTCCGCCAGCGCGTCGGCCGCGTCGACGATCTCGACGGGGACAGAGAAGAACTCCCGAACCGCCGTCTCGTGGGGGTTGACGAGGACGACCCGGTCGGTTCCGGTCGAGACCGCCCGCGCCATCGCGCGCGCCGAGACCGGCTGTCCCGGCTTGAACGCCCGGTCCTGGCGCGCATAACCGAGGTACGGGATCACCGTCGTCACCTCGGTCGCGCCGGCCTCCCGGACGGCGTCCTGCAGTTGGAGGAGTTCGATCCAGTCCCCGTCGGCGACCGTCGAGGCGACGACCGTCGCCGTCTCGCCGGTGAACTCGGGGACGGCCGCGAGCCGTTCGCCGTCCGCAAAGCGCTCGAACGTCGGCGTCGCAAGCGGTGATCCGGTCTCCTCGGCGAGGGCGGCGGCCAGCGTCTGCGTGCCGGAAGTCGGGACGATCATACCCGCCCGTTTCTCGAAGCGGGTTAAACCCGTTTTCGTTCGGGTCGCTGCCGATTCCGGCCGGTACCGGCTCGGGCCGCCACCGGTCCCGGTGATCCCTCACGCCACCGCGTGCGTCGCGATCCCGCCGACCTCGCGAACGCCGAGGATCTGGTGGCGCCAGCCGTCCCCGGCGTCGACGCACAGCGCGCCGGCGTCCGTCGCCGCGAGCGCGATCCCGGGCCCGTACGCGAGCGCCGTCACGTCCCCCGCGACCGGGAGCGACCGAGGCTCCCAGGCCTCCCGGCTCCAGTCGGTGCCCGCGTGCGCGACCAGTCCCTCGCCGGTGGCTGCGAGGGCGTGGCCGTCCCCGTCCGCGGCCACGTGTCCCGTTGCCGCCTCGATCGCCGCCATCCAGCCGTTCGCGAGCCAGTAGAGCCCATCATCGGCCGCCGCGAGCGGCACCCCGGTACCGGCCACGTCACGGACGGTACGCAATCCGACGCGTTCGAGGCCGGATCGCCCGTCCGAACCGCCGGTCCCACCCATCGTCCCGCCGCTGCTCGCCGCCCGGTGGACGCCGTCGGCGGCCGCGATCAGCCCGGAATCGACCGCGTGTGGCTCCTCGACGGACCCGATGGTGGTCGTCTCGATCGTGGGACGTGCCGTCTCCTCGTCCGCTCCGCTGAACCGGACGTCGACGACGTCTCCGTCGGCCGTCGCCGCGAGGAACCGGTCGCTCCCGCCGGACCCGGAGGGGCCGTCCGTGCCGTTACGGGGGACGCCACCGGTCCCGTCGTCGGACCCGTCACCGACTCCTCGACTTCGCGTCGCGTTCGTGAGTCCGACCGCGGCGGTCGAACCGATCCCGGCCGCCTCGAGGCCGCCGAGGCCGTCATCCAGCTCTCCAACCGCTCCAACCAGGAGGTCCTCGGGGGTCGCGACGGCGAGGAGGGCCGGAGCGTCCGGTCGCTCGTGGATCGCGACGTCCCGAGCCGCGACGTCCGCGACCATTCCGAACTCCCCGATCTTGTCCCCCGAGACGGCGACCCGGACGAGTCCGTCGGCGCTGGCGAGGTACACGTCGGTCCGACCGGCCGACCCGGCGTACACCCGTTTCTCCTCGATCGAGATGTCGTCCTCGGCGGGCATTGGGTGCCACTGCGGCCCGCATCGGGGAAAAGGTTCGCGAACGCCGGCGATCCCGACCCGGTCACGGACCGCCCGGTCACCATCCTCTCCCCCGCGTTTATGAGCGTTCGGCGAGAATCACCGCCGATGGCCCTCCCTTCGGATCTGCTTCGAGCGGTTCCTTCCCGGTCGATGCCTGCCCAAGCGATGTCCGACCTCGTCCCCGTCGAGTTTACCACGTCCGGCGGCGTCCTCGTCCTCCTCGGTCTTGCAGCGCTGTACGCGACGGTCGGGCGCTGGATCTACGTCGACGCCCGGGAACGCGGCAGCGAGTGGGCCTGGCAGTGGGGATTCGGGACCCCGTTAACCGTGTTCCTGGGGATCGACGTGTTCCTGTTGGTAATCGTGATCTACCTTCTGCTTCGGGCGTCGGCCGATCGTCCCATCGCCTCGAGCACGGACCGCTCCGACTGAGGCGGCTCAGGCTCCGATCGAGGCACCCACCGAACACGACTCAGGCCGCGTTCCGATCGACACCCGCGTCCGCACCCGGATCCGCCTTCTCGATCTCGACTTCGACGTCGTCCGGGTCGAGGCCGATCCGGGCGAACTGCGTTCGGACGTGCTCCTCGGCCGCCGCGATCGCTCGATCGCGGGACTTGAACCCGCGCGGGGCCGGCTCCTCGAAGGCGATCCGGATCTCCTCGCCGTCGACGGTCAGGGCGGATCCACCGCTGTCGACCTCGTAGAAGGCGTCACAGACCCAGACGTACGGCGCGTCCTCCTCGGGCGCACCCGCGTAGCTCGGGGGCTTCTCGCCCCGCTCGAAGACGGTCCCGGTCAACGCCGTCCCGCCGCCGCGTCCGGTCACGAGCAACATACGATCGACTACGGTCCCGACACGGTTAGCCGTCGGGATCCGATCCCGCCGGAGCCGAATCGAGCCGGACCGACCCTCCCCGAACCGGCTCCGACCGACCCCATCCGACCGACCGATCCACGACGCCTCGGGGGAAAGCGATTTGCCCCTGCCCCGGCGTGTGATAGGTATGACTCTCGAGGACTTCACCGAGTTCTCCGCCGATGACGACGACGCCGCGGCCGATGATCCCACGGCCGACGGTACCACGGTCGACGATCCCGCGGTCAGCGACGCCGCGACCGATGGTGTCGCGTCCGACGATCCCGCGGAGCAGGCGGACTCGGTCGAGACGGAGTCGCCGTCCGGCTCCGGTGCCTTCGAACGATACGCCGTCGAGGCGGCCGGCGAGGACGACGGCCTCGGCGTGATCTCGGTCTCACAGGGGCTTCGCGTCGCCGAGGACGCCGAGGAGACGACGCTGCGCGCGTTCGTGACGACCGGCAACCGCGACTCGGTCCGGCTCGGAAAGTACCTGATCGTGCCGTACCCGGACGGCGAACGCCTCTTCTGTCGCATCACCGGCCTCGAGTACGCCCAGGAGTTCCGATCCGATGACGCCACCGAGATCCACGCCCGTCGGCAGATGCGCCGCGACGAGTTCTCCGAGCGTGACTACAAGTTCGTGGCCGAACTGGAACCGATGTCGGTCGTCTACGACGACGGAGACGGCGGTGACGACAGCAAGCGGCGGATGACCGACCGCGTTCCGAAGCCGGGTGCGGTCGTCGAGGAGGCCGCCGACGCCGCGGAGATCAAGACCGGGTTGAAGATCCCGGCAGATGGCGTCTTCCTCGGCCACCTCTCGGTCGGCGGCGAGACCGTCACGACCGCGGCCAGCCCGCCGACCGTCGACTACCGGTTGAACGACGACGACGAGAACGGCGACCCGCTCGTCTTCCGGCACACCCTCGTGGCCGGCGGTACCGGCTCCGGCAAGACCCACGCCTCGAAGAACGTCCTCCGGCAGTACCTCGATGCCGACCGAACCTACGAGATGGACGACGGACGGGCGGTCCGGATGGCGGTGGTCCAGTTCGACCCGCAGGACGAGTACGCCCAGATGCACGACGACAACCCGGAGATCGACGACGACTACGCGCGCCGGTTCGAGCGGGAGGGGATCGCCCACGGCGGCCACGACGACACCGTCGCGCTGGTGCCGACGACCCCGACCGCGACGTATCCGGGTGAGGGACACCGCGCCGAGCGCGTCGCGTTCACGATCCCCTTCTCGATCGTCCGCGATCGACCGTGGCTCGTGGCGGGATCGAGCTTGAACGACAACCAGTACGCAGGGCTGGTAACGCTTCTCAAGCGGTTCTTCCGCGACTACGGCGACGACGGAACCTACGACCAGTTCGTCACGTCCCTCGACGACCCGGCGCTCAAAGAGGAACTCCACGAATCGGGCCGCGTTCACGAGGCGACCTTCGACGCGGTCAAGCGGCGTGTCCGCGCCGTTCCCGGCGGCGTCTTCGACGGCGACGCTCGCCCGATCACCGAGCTCGATCACACCCTGGTTCGGCCGGGCGGACTCACCGTGATCCCGACGTATCACCTCCCGACCTCCCGGCAAAAGGAAATGTTCGTGCTCGCCGTCTCGTCGTATCTGATCGACGACAAGCTCTCGAACGACCCGACGAGCGACCGGATCAAGGAGACGCCGCTGACGATCGGGATGGACGAGGCGCACAACTTCCTCGCGGACGCCGACACCGTTCAGGCGCGGAAGGTCATCGGGAAGTTCACTGAGGCGGCCAAACAGGGCCGCAAGGAACGGCTCGGGCTGTTCCTCATCACACAGGACCCGCAGGACATCGCCGAGTCCGTCTTCAAGCAGATCAACACCAAGATCGTGTTGAACCTCGGCGACGAGGACGCCATCGCGAGCGTCAACATCCCGACCGAACTCGCCGGGAAGGTGCCGTATATGGAGACCGGACAGATGGTCGTCTACTCGCCCGATAACTCCGAGCCGGTCGAGCTCAGCGGGCTCCCGCGATGTCTCACCCGTCACGGATCCTGAGCACGGTTCGGTGACTTTTGATCGGCCCGTCGATCCCGTGACGGCCACGACGCTTTTGACGGGGCCGCTTGAACCCCACGCTATGGTGAAACGGATACTCGTCCCCGTCGACGGCTCCGACTGCTCGAACGAGGCGCTCCAGTTCGCCGCCGAGGAGTGGCCCGCGGCGGAGTTGGTGCTGCTTCACGTGATCAATCCCGCCCGGTCGTCGGCCGGCTCGGAGCTGGGCGTTCCCGGCGCGGTCGAGCAGTGGTACGAGAACGCGACGACGCGTTCGGAGACGGTGCTTTCGAACGCCGCCGCGACCGTCGACCGCGACGTCGAGACGCTCACCGAGGTGGGCCGTCCGGGGAACACGATCCGGGACGTCGCCGAGGCCGAGGACGTCGACGCGATCGTCATCGGCAGCCACGGTCGCACCGGCGTCTCCCGCGTCCTTCTCGGCAGCGTCGCCGAGGGAGTGGTCCGGAAGGCGTCCGTGCCGGTCACCGTGGTTCGGTGACTCACGGGGCGGCGTTCCACGTTCAGCGGACGGTCCGCGTTCAGAAGATGTTCGCCTGCTGGTAGACCGAGATCCCCTCGCTCGTGATCTCGTAGGGTTTCGTCTCCCGTGAGTGGTTCGCGTTGCGGATCTTCTGGATCTCGATCGCCAGCCGGGTTTCGCGGAAGTCGGAGGGGCGGACGTACTGGAGGATGAACACCGCGTCGGTGAGGTACTCGACGATCCCGTGTCTGGAGGCGTAGGAGTTCGACTCGCTGGCCTCCGAGATGAGCATCGTCGTCACGCCGGCCTGTTTGAGTGACCTGGTAAATTCGAAGATCTCCGACCGGCGCTTGGCCGGGTGGTCGTACATCATCTCGAGCAGCGACACCGAGTCCAACACCAGCCGCTCGGCGTCGAACTCGCGGATGAGCCGGCCGAGTTCGTTGCCGATCGAGGCCAGCGAGTTGGCCATCTCGATCGGGTCGATGGAGACGACCGAGAGCATTCCATCGGATTCGTACTCACGGAAGCCGTATCCCTTCTCCTCGGCCGTCGAGAGGATCGCCTCCCGGCTCTCCTCGAGGGTGATATAGACTCCGCGATTGCCGTTCGTGAGCGCTTTGTGGATGAATTGCAGCCCGAAGGTCGTCTTTCCGGTTCCGGCTGACCCGATCGTCGTGATGAGCGACCGTCGCGGGACCCCGCCGAGGATCATCTTGTCGAGTCCCTCGATCCCCAGGTCCATCCGTTCGATATCGGATTCGAGTTCGGCGTCCTCAAAGTCAGTGCCGCCCGACGTCGGAGGGGGTCCCGCGTCGCCGTCGTCGCCGAACGACGCGAAGCCGAACTCGCCGTCGGACCCGCCGCCGGGTCCGCCTCCGGGACCGGCGTCGAAGTCGGGAGGCGTCCCCGGTTCGGTTTCCGTGGGGAAACCGACGTCGCCCGACTCATCGCGATCCGTCACGTCGCCCTCGCCGTCGTCGACATCTCCGAACTCGCTGTCGTCGACATCTCCGAACTCGCTGTCGTCGACATCTCCGAACTCGCCGTCGTCCTCACGGTCGCCGACGGTGGACGTATCACGGGGTCGCGACGAGCCCGGATCCGCCTCGGACGACGAGCCGCTGGCTGATGCCGGCTCGGGGTCGGTCCCTCCTGCTGGGTCGGCTCCGTCGGTTGGTTCCTCTCCGCCGGCACGACCCGCACCGGTGGTGTCGGACCCGCCTCCGGCCGCGTTCGCCTCCGAGAGTTCTCGGCGTGCCCGTTCGAACCAGTCTTCCTCCTCCGTCTCGTCGTCGACCGTCTCGTCGTCGGGTGTCCCCTCCTCGTCCAACCGATCGCGTTCACCGCTCCCGCCGTCTTCGGTCATCGGGCACCCCCGGACCGATCGGCATCGACGACATCCGACCGTCGGTGCGATCGCCGAAACCGATCGTTTCGGTGCTCGTGTGCCCGTGTTTTCCCCCGACGACGTCCCATATCCGATCGATGGGCGGGTCACGGCTTGAAACTTTACGTGTGGTTTTTGATTACGGCGCCGAACTCGGCGGTATGGACGTCGGGATCGTCGCACAAAAGGAGAACCCTCGCGCGGCAGCGCTCGTCGATTCGCTTGCGGACGCGCTCGCCGACCGCGGGGTGACCGTCCGGATCGACGAACTGACCGCTGACGCGCTTTCGGCGTCTGGAGCGCCCGTTTCGACGTTCGACACCTGTGATATCGTCGTGGCGATCGGCGGTGACGGGACGTTCCTGTTCGCCGCCCGCAACGCCGACGGAACGCCGATCCTCGGCGTCAATCTCGGAGAGGTCGGGTTTCTCAACGCGGTCGCACCCGCGAACGCGGAGGATGCGGTCCTTTCGGAGGTCGCCGCGTTCCGTGAGGGGACCATGAACGTCCGCGAGGTCCCGCGGCTCGTGGCAGCCGTCGACGACTGGCGGTCGACCCCGGCGGCGAACGAGGTGACGATACAGGGTGACCGCCGTGGCCACGGGGGTGGTCTCGACTACACGGTCAGTATCGATGGATCGCCGTATTCGGAGACCCACGCCGACGGCGTGATCGTGGCGACCCAGACCGGGTCGACCGCGTACAACCTCTCCGAGGGCGGGCCGATCGTCCACCCCGGCGTGAACGCGATCGTTCTCACCGAGATGTGCGCGGAGGCGGGGATGGCGCCGCTCGCGCTCGATCCCGACGTCGATCTGGCTGTCACGGTGACGGACTCCCGGACCGGCTCCGTGGCCGTCATCAGCGACGGTCGACGGCCGACCACGTTCGACCCGCCGGTCACGGTGACCGTCTCCAAAGCCTCGGTTCCGATGCGGATCGCCGGCCCTCGCTCGGACTTCTTCGAGGCGCTCGGCAAACTGGAGTGAGTTCGGATGACACGGATCGGCGTCGACGAGGCTGGCAAGGGGCCGGTTCTGGGGCCGATGATCGCCGCCGCCGTCCGGGCGGACCCGGCGGCCCTCCCCGACGGCATCGACGACTCGAAACGCATCGCCCCGGCGCGTCGCGACGCGCTCGATGAACGGCTGCGGGCGCATCCGGCCATCGACGTCGGCGTCGCCGCCGTCGAGCCCACGGAGATCGACGATCCCGAGACCGATATGAACGCCCTCACCGTCGCGGCACAGGCCCGTGCGGTGGTGGACCTGCTCGCGGCGAGCGGATCACCGGCCGATTCCGAAGCTCCCGTGACGGATTCTGAAGCCCCCGCGACCGCTCCCGACGACCCATCGACTGCCCCCGGCGCCTCCTCGACGACGTCCGACCGGTCGATCCGCCTGCTCGTCGACGCCGGGGACGTCTCGGAGGAGCGATTCGGCCGGCGGGTTCGGGAGGCCGTGGAGGCGGCGCTGCCCCGGGAAACCGGCCGTGACACCTCACCGAACGTCTCCGTCACCGCCAGACACGGAGCCGATGCCGACTCGCCGCTCGTGGGTGCGGCATCGATCGTGGCCAAGGTCGAACGCGACCGCCGGATGGCGGCGATCGACGAGCGACATCCCGACTACGACGGCGTCGGCAGCGGCTACCCGAGCGACCCCACGACGACGGCGTTTCTCGAGGCGTACGTGGACGACACCGGCGACGTTCCCGACTGCGCACGCCGGTCCTGGCGGACGTGTGAACGGCTGCTCGCGCGCCACGAGCAGTCGGGGCTTGGGGAGTTTTAACTGGAATTAGGCGCTAAGTCCCCTTCCTCAAGGAGCAACGCAGGGAGCGAAGCGACCGAGTAGCGCAGTAGGGAGGGGATACAGCGTCCCCAGAAATCTTTGAAAGTCGAAGCCGGGTCTGCCGACGCTCGTCCGTCAGCGGTCGGTCAGCAGCATCCGGAGGATGTCCCCGTAGGCCGGTCGCGTGACGAGGACGCCGATGAGGACCCCGAGGATCGTGAAGATGGCGAACCCGGAGAGGTCACCGAGACTCAACACCATCAGCGGTGACATCGCGATGATCGTCGTCGCCGCCGCGGCGCCGATCACCCAGAACGCCCGGCGGAACCGGGAGTCGAAGACCGTCTTCGAGCTGACGTCGCCCTCGCTCATCACCTCGTCGGCGATGATCACGAGGTCGTCGACGCCGGTCCCGACCACCGCGATGAACCCGGCGATGACCGCGAGATCGAGCGGGTATCCGAGGAGCGCGGCGAACCCGAGGAGGGTGTAGACCTCCGTCAGCGCGGTGACGACCATCGGCAGCGCGACCTTCGGCTCGCGGTAGCGGAGGAAGACCATCCCGGCCACGGCGAATACGGAGAGGATACCGATGATGAGCGAGTAGGTCTTGAACTGCTCGCCCTGGGTCGGGGAGATGTACGAGGAGGAACCCTCGCCCAATTCGGCCGGGAGCGCGCCGGCACGCAGATTGATCGAGATCTGCTGGGCGCGCTGGAAGGAATCCTCGCCGGCGCCGGTCGTCAGCCGGAACCCGGGGTCGTTCGCCCACGTTCCCTGGACCATCGACTGGAGGAGGCCGCCGTCCATCCCGAAGTCGTTGACCACCCGGTCGTTGACGACGAGTAGCAGCCGCGGTTCCTCCGACTGCGTGTAGTCGCCGGCACACTTCCCTCGATCGGCCGGATTCGCGGCGCACTTCCAGCCGTCAGTTCCCGGGTTCCCCGCCTGTTGGTTCGCCTGACCGATCGCTTGCTGAAGCTGCTGGGCCGGCGTGGGTTCCCCCGCCGGCGCGGTATCGACGATCGAGACCGGAACGTACGAGCCGCCGCCATCGGACCGGCTCGCGGTCCCGACGTTCTCGAAGTCATCCTGAGTGACCACGGCGCGGTTGCGGGTTCCGTTCCCGTCGTTCGGGATGAAGATGTCGATCCGGACGGTGCCGCGTTCGGCGATCAGCTCCTCGACGTCATTTCGGTCCTCGCCCGGGACCTCGATCAGGACGAACGAGCGCCCGCTCGCGTCGACGATCTCGCGGACGCTCCCGCCCGAGAGCCCGGCCTCGTTGATCTTCCCCTCAATGACCTCGATGGTCGCCTCGAGGGTCTCCTCGGTGACGCCCGGCCGGACGCCGTCATAGGCGTAGCCGGCGGCCTCGATCGCCGCCGTGAACTCCGTCTCGGAGACGTTGGCATCGGTCACCTCGACGGCGCCGGTGCCGCCTTCGCTGGGGTCATCCAACTCCGCATTCACACCGGTGCTCGTCGTATTCGAGAGCTGTCCGGCGACGTTACTCGCGACTGTTGCCGGGTCGTCGCCGTTGAACTCCACATCCGTTGCCGTATAGCCGACAAGTGGCGCACGGATGCGGGTTCCGCCGTCGAGATCGAGACCGAACTGGAGGTTCGTGATCCCGTCGGCGCTGCCGGTATCCGTCCCGTTCCCGATCCCTTCCGCCCCGGGGTCGGGTGCGAACATCGGGGTGAAGAGGACGATCGTGGCGCCCAGCACGGCGACCACGAGGAGCCCGACGCGCCAGTTGCGTTTGATCGCGTCGATCATCTACCGGCTCACCCCCTCGAAGGAGTACCAGCGAAGCAGCGAGACGTTGAGCAGGTACGTGTTCATCAGGTCGGCACACAGTCCGACCGCGAGGATGACGCCGATGTCGCGAAGCAGGTCGATCCCGAAGACCCACGCGACGATCGTCATCACGATCATCGCGGCGATGGACGTGATCGTCATCGTCACGCCGGTGCGCATCGCGCGCTGGACGGACTCGTAGAAGCCGCCGGTCCGGCGCAACACGGAGTTGTTCAACAGGATGTCCGAGTCGACCGAGTACCCGATGATCATCAGCAGCGCCGCGACCGTCCCGAGCGTCATATCGATCCCGAGGAGGTTCATCACGGCGACGGGGATGATGATGTCGGAGAACGCCGAGGCGACGACCGCGATCGACGGCACGAACGTGCGGAACATCGCGAAGACGAGCACGCTCATTCCGAGGAACGCGATCACGACCCCGCCGAGCGCCTGCGTCTGTACGCCGCTGCCGAAGCTCGCGGAGACGATGTCCTCGCCGGTGACCGCGAAGCCGGCCGCCTCGGCCTCGCCCGCGATGTCGCCGAAGTCACCGCTTCCGGCATCCTCCGGAAGGTCCTCCGGCCGGAACGTCACGATGTAGGTCTCATCCCCCGGCGCGTACTGGATCGAGGAGGGCTCGATCGAGAAGGTGTCCGGATCCTCGAGCGCCGCGCGTGCCTCGGGGGTTCCCATCTCGAGATCCGACGTTTCTGACGCCGACAACCGCAGCTCGGCGCCGCCCGTGAACTCGACGCCCAGATCGGCCGGGGCACCCGTCGCGAGGTACCACCCGCCGAGGATCAGAAGCGCCACCGCCAGGACCGCGAGCGGGATCGCGACCAGCTGACGGTTGGTGTAGTCCGTGTACTCGACCTCCGGTACCTCGATCGCTACCATATGTCTCCGGGGTCCGGCTGCGCGCCGAATAAGCTTTCTTATCGCCAGCCACGGCGTCGGTCGATCCGGATTCCCGTTGCGGCGTCGATTGAGCCGCCCCCAGTCACGATGCAGGATCGGCGTGATGCTGAATCCATAACAACGACGTCGCCGAGAGTCAAGTGGCGACAACTATGGTCGGCGAAAGGCGTTACTCCCGTCGCCCCGTATGGGTGAATATGTCACAGTCCGACTCGACGGACTCGACAGATTCGACGGCGACCGCCACGTCGGCGCGACCGACCGCGACGCGGGTCGTCCTCTCGATGCCGGAGGGCGTGAGCGGCTGGGTTCGATCCCAGATCGATACCGACCGCTATCGAGGCTACTTCCGCCGGACCCTCGGCGAGGTCTCGGTCGGCGACGTGACCGAGGAGTTCGTCGACATCGGCTGCTGCGGGAACAACCTCGACATCCCGTTTCGCGTCGAGCGGATCGAGGTCGATGACGGCGGGAATACCGGGTCCACGGACGGGACCGCCGTCGAGGTGGCCGTCGTCGACGAGCAGACGGCGATCGAGTACGTCGATCGTGAGGGCGACGTCGAGGGAGGCTGGAAGGTCCAGAGCGCGGACGGGCCGACGCGGTGAGGTACTGTATGGCGCGGTGAGAAGGCTATATAATGCGGTGAGGTGGTCGAACGACCGACTGCGGCGACGGAATCCTTATCCCGAGCGATCGCCTACCGCCGCCTGGACAGAGGGAGCTCGACTCCCGTGCCGCGGGCGGCGTCGCCGTCCAACGCATGAGGAAAGTCCCCCCACCGGCCGGACGGGCGACCGGGCGCAAGCCCGGAGCCGGAGACGGCTGGCGCTGGAACAGAAACGAGACCCCCTGCCCCGACCGATGAGGCGTGCGAACCGACCCGCAAGGAGAGGGAGCTAACCCGCCGAGGGGCATGCGACGTCTCACGTCGCAGACGGGCAGGAAGGGATGGAACGGCGAATCCTCGCCGGTGCAAGTCCGCGCCGATAGGTAGTCCGGCCACGGCGCGGACGCTCAGCCGAATGTCGAGCCGAACGGAAGGGGGCTTACTCCCCTCAGTCCGCCACTATTCGCCAGCGGCGGCGCCGTTCCGGCCGAACGGACGCCCTTATACGCGTTCACGCGCAACCGGACGTATGATATTCGAGGACCTCCAGACGACCCCGCGCGCGGAGGAACTCATCGACAAGGCGTTCTCGCGGGCCGCGCGAGCCGGCCGGGCGAAGTCCGGCCACGAGGCCCAGGAGTCGATGCTGCGGACCGCCGGCAACGTGCTCTCCGATAACCTCTCGAACGTGGTGACGTCCTGGCCCGACTTCGAGTACGACGTCGACCCGTTCTACTACGAGCTCGCGGACGCGATCGTCGACGTCGACGAGCTCCGCCAGTCGCTGTCGGAGGTAATGTGGGCGAGCCGCCAGATCGAGTCGATCCGCGACGAGTACACGACGAAGCTGCGTCGGAGCGACGTCGACACGGCGCGGAAACACCGCAAGCAGGCGTTCGCACGGATGGCCGACATCGCCGAGGAGGTCGCGGACGACCTCCGCCTGATCGGCGACGCCCGCGACGACCTGAAGACGCTGCCCGACATCCGGACCGACGAACCCGCGATCGTCGTCGCCGGCTACCCGAACGTCGGCAAGTCCTCGTTCGTCAACCGGGTTACCCGTGCCTCCAACGAGATCGCGGAGTACCCCTTCACCACCCGTGGCGTGCAGATCGGTCACTTCGAGCGGGACCACGTTCGCTATCAGATCATCGATACGCCGGGGCTGCTCGATCGCCCTCTCGAGGAGCGCAACGACATCGAGCGCCAGGCGGTCTCCGCCCTCGAGCACCTCGCCGACTGCGTCCTCTTCGTCGTCGATGCCTCCGGCGACTGCGGCTACCCGCTCGAGGTCCAGCTGGCGCTCCTGGAGGAAGTCGACTCGCTGTTCGGCGCGGACGTCCCCCTGCTCACCGTCTGCAACAAGCAGGACCGGTCGACCGACGTGGATGCGGACGCCTATATGAGCGTCACCGAGGACGAGAACGTCGAGGGCGTCCTCGATATGGCGGTCGAAGCCGTCGGGTACGAACCGGACCTTCCCTCGCGGGAGTGACGATCGGCCCGGATCATCCGGGATCAGCGTCCCCCGAACGTGTGTTCGGCACTCAACAGCAGAAGATGAACGGGTAGACGAGCGCGACGCGGTCGCCGTCCGCAAGTGTCGTGTCGAACCCCTGTTGGTTCTCGTTGAACCGTCCGTTCACGAGCACGCGAGCGTACGCGACCGTCTGCTCACCGACGGGATTCTTCCGCCACGTGCCGGGCAGTTCCTCGGGCGTCGGTGCCCAGCCGTGTGCGGTCGACTCCGACTCCGACTCGGCGATGAGTAGCTCCTGGAGCTCCGGATACTCCTCGAACAGGGCGTCGAGGAACTCCCGGAGGGTGTCACCCTCGAACCGGTACTCGAACTCCGACCGGTCGAGCGCGGTCCGAACGTGGCCGGTACACCGGACCGTGACGGTCGTTTCACCCTCCCGGTTCGACGGCGTCGCCGTCGCGGCGTCGGCCTCGGCGGCCTCGGTCGTCGTCTGCATATCGTCTCGTTCGTGCCCGACGTCCCTCCCCGTTGTGCCGAATATGTTCGCTATCGTCGAACCGGAGTGGACGCGCGGGTCACCCGGTCGTCTCGGCCTCAAAGATGACGTGGACCTGTACGTCGACGCTCACCTCTCCCGTCTCGATGGACGTCGAGGACCCGCCGTTGCCCGCGGCGTCCTCGGTGACCGCCATCGGCTCGGCGCGGTACGGCGAGACGCGGTCGTCCATCGTCGAGATGGTGTAGACGTCGATGACCTCGAGTCCGGTGTTGTTCGCGAGCATCCGGGCGCGCCCGTCCGCGTTCTCGACCGCGTTCTCGAAGGCCGTGGTTCGCAGTTCCTCCTCGCGCTCGTCGCTCAGCCCGAACTGCACGCGGTTGACGCTGTCGGCGCCGGAATCGACCGCGACGTCGATGACCTCGCCGACCGCCTCCACGTCGTGGACCTCGATCTCGTACTGGTGAACCCCGACGTATTCGGGCTCCGTACCCTCACGCTCGGCCTCCGGTACCGGACGGCGCTCTCGAATGTCGTAGCGTGTCGTCCGGATCTGGTCGTCCTCGATCCCCCAGTCCTGGAGGGCCGATCGAAGCGACGCCTCGTCGGCGGCGATCTCCTCTCGGACGGCCGACGAGGAGTTACCTCGTGCCTCAACGGCCACGGTGATCGTCGCTCGGTCGGGCTCGGCGGTCGCCTCGCCGTCCGCAGTCACCTCGATCGTTCGGTCCGGTTCGCCGTCATCCGTTGGCGTGGCGTCGCCGGCGACGCCCGCACAGCCCGCCAGGAGGAGGGTCGCGGCCAGCGCCAGCGCACCGATCAGTCGTCTGTCCATACCGACACTGTGTCGGGAACGGGCCTTAAGCCAGCGATGACACAAAGAACGTTTTGTCCCAGCACGGCGCTCGACCGAAGTCGGCGGCGATGGCTGTGGCCGAAGCGCTCGCCGGCCGGTCGTCGACCATCAGTCGGATCGGTCCACGTCCGAATGGCGATCAGCCGGAGCGATCGACCGTCAATACGCGTACCTCGACGGCGACCTGTCCATCGACGACCGGCTCGATGCGGTCGTCGAGACGCGCGGCGAGCCCGGCGACGGTGGTCCCCGGCTCGGATCCAACCGTTATCACCACGCGTTCGGTCCGTAATGGAGGTATGCTGCCGGTTCGATGTACCTCCAGGTCGATCAGGTCCAGCTGTGCCTCCGCCAGCGCCAGCTCCGACTCGACCGCCTCCCGAACGTCCTGTTCGGTCGTGGTCGCGACGTAGGTGTCGTAGGTGACGCCGCCGAGGAAGACCGACAGGATCGCGATGGCCGCCAGAAGCGCCGTCACACGCTTGAGGAGCGCCGATTTGGCCTCCGCCTCACGGAACCACGAGTCCGGTCGATAGCCTTCATACCACAGGACGACGAGTGCCGCGAGGTTGATCGAGAGCACGTTGACAAGCACGAGCACGCCCGCCCCCAGCGCGAGTCGTGGGATCCCGAAGGCGATCCCGATCCCGACTGCCGCGGCCGGCGGGATCAACGCAACGGCGATCATCACGCCCACGAGCGCGGATGAGACGCCGGTCATCAGCGAGAGAACCCCGGCGATCCCGGCTCCGAGTGCCACCGCGAGGACGAGCACGTTCGGAGCGAGCCGCTCGGAGACCTCCGCGAGCGCGAGCGGGTCGAGGCCGGGCGGAACCAGGTTGAGCGTGCGGAGCCCTGCGGCGAAGACCGCGGCGGATCCGACCGCGAGGACGACGCCGAGTATCTGGAGCCGGACGCCGCGTCCGAACAGCTCGTCGTCGTCGACGACGGTTCCGACGGCGGCCGACATCGCCGGGCCGATGAGGGGCGCGATCACCATCGATCCCACGACCGTCGCCGGCGAGTCGAGCAGCAGCCCCGCGGTGGCGATGACCGCCGAGATGACCGTCATCAGGACGTACGTCCGGATGCCCGAGACGAGACCCGTCGCCTTCGTCTGCAGCTCCTCCTTGGCGATCCGGTCCTCGCTGTGGTCCGATTCCTCGGCGTACCGCTCCTCGAGCTGCTCGAAGCGCCGGGAGATGACCGTCTCGGCGTCGACGATGACGGTGTAGGTCTCCTCGTCGATCCCGGCCTCCCGGAGCCGGTCGAGTACCGGTTCGACGGCCGCGGTTGGAAGCGGGAACGAGACGACGCCCGTGTACTTTCGCCCGCTCGTCTCGTCGGTCACCACGTAGTCGATCCCCTCCTCGTCGAGCGCGTCGAGGATCGCCGCACGCTTGCCGGCCGGGATCATGACCTGTACGAGTCGCACACTCCCCGATGGAGTCGTGATCGGTTAAAAACTCGGGGGTCGCAACCGTCACGGGCGCCGCGGGGCGGTCGTCACCGCGTGTACGTCCGCAGCGACGCGAAACCGCGTCCGTTCTCGGCGGTCTCGAAGACGTCCACGAAGGCGAAAAGCGGCTCGCCCGACGCCGCCAGTAGCCGGCCGTGGACGGCGACGTCGTCGCCGTTAGCGTAGACGTCGTCGATCGCGTGTGAGGTATCGGTTCTGGGGCGGTCCTCGCGCATGAACTCGACAAACCGGTCGCGTCCCCGGAGCGTTCGGTCGGGTCGGTCGTGAACGAACTCGGCGTCCAGAAGCGTCCGAAGGTCCTCATAGCGAGCCTCGTCGATCGCCTCGTAGTACCGCCGTGCCCGTCGCCGTGCGTCGCGGCCGTCCATACGGACGTGGTCGGGTTCACGAGCCAAAACGTCACGGATCGATGCGGGGATTCGATCCACGTCGCTTTTCTCGACGCCCCATCTACGGTTATGGGTGAGCGATCCCGTTTCACTCGGCTGTGACCCGCTCGACGATCTGCTCGGCGGCGGGTTCGAACGCGGCGTGGTCACCCAGGTCTACGGGCCGCCCGCGGCGGGCAAGACGAACCTCGCGCTGTCGGCCGCCGTCGAGGTGGCCGCCGAGGGTGGAAGCGTCCTCTATATCGACACCGAGGGGCTCTCGATCGACCGGTTTCGACAGATCGCCGAGGCGAGAACCGACGACGACGTCGAGTCGGTTGCCTCCCGACTGATCATCACCGAAGCGTACGACTTCGACGACCAGCAGGAGGCGGTTCGGGACGCCGCCGAGTTCGCCCCGGAGGTCGACCTCATCGTTCTCGACTCCGCGACCGGCTTCTACCGGCTGGAGCGAACCGCCGACACCGAGGGCGGGGAGTCGCTCCGGAAGGTCGCCGATCAGGTCACCCACCTCCTCTCGCTGGCCCGGCGCCACGACCTGGCGGTCGTCGTCACCAACCAGGTCTTCACCGATCCCGAAAGCGACCGTGCTCGGCCGCTGGGCGGTCACACCCTCGAACACTGGACCGGCGCGGTCGTTCGCGTCGACCGCTTCCGCGGCGGCAATCGGCGGGCGACGCTGGAGAAGCATCGATCGACGGAAACCGGCGGCCACGCGACGTTCCAACTCACCGGGGGCGGGATCGAACCCGCTGGTTCCTCGGACGGAGTTGACCCGTTCTGAATCGCGGTGATCCTCGTCCGGAGTGAGCCGCTTACAGCTCGCCGATCTTCCGGAGCAGCTGCCCGCGGTACTTCTCGTCGGCGTTGACGCCCTTGAGCTCGAGGACGTTCCGTTCGAGTTTGTCGAGGGCGACGTGGAAGCCGTGTTCGGCGCCGTAGCCCTCGCCGGTCCCGATGACCTGTCCCTTGCTCGTCCGGAGCCGGATCTGACACTGGATGAGCGGCGTGCCACGGAGCTTCTCCTTGTGTTCCTGCAGGCGGACGTGCGCGTGGAACACCTGCATCTTCCCGTATTTGTTCGTCACGTCCTGGATCGACTCGATGACGTGGTCACGGGAGATCGTATCGAGGAGCTCGATGTTGGTGATCTGGACGTCCATCGACTCCTCCTCGGTGAAGGTGAGCGACCGAAGGATGTCGGTTTTGGTGATGATCCCGGTGACGGTATCCTCGTCGTTCGGCGTGACGACGAGTCCGGCCACATTGTTGTCGAACATTCGCTCCAGGGCGGCCTTGGTGGTCTCGTCGGTGCGGGCGGTGAGCGCCGGGCTCGACATCAGGTCGTAGACGGGGAGATCGAGCATCCGGTCGATGTCACCCGCCCGGTCGCCGCTCCCTTGTCGGTCCTGGTCGCGGACGACGAAGTCGACGATGTCGTTGGTGGTCACGACGCCGGTGAGGCTCCCGTTCTCGTTGAGCACCGGTAGCCGCGAGATGCCGTGTTTACGGAGCCGGTTGATCGCCTGCCCGACGTGTTCCTTCTCGCCGATCGTGACGACGTCGGCGGTGTACACCTGCTCGACGGTGTTGGCGTCGAAGCTGTCGATGACGGCCTCGAGGATCGCGTCCTCGGTGATGATCCCGTCCAGCTTCTCACCGTCGTAGACGGGTGCGATCTTGACGTTCCCCTCGATGAGCAGCCGGGCGGCCTCCCGGATGTCCTCGCGGAGCGCGATCTCGGGAGCGGGTTTCATCACCGCCGAGACCTTCGTGTCGTCCCCCATCCGCGAGCGGATCAGCTGTTTCTCACCGACGACGCCGGCGTAATCGCCGTCCTCGGTAACGATGATCCCCTTCGGGTTCTCCCGATCGAACAGGGATCGGACCTTGGCAAGACGCTCGTCGACGTCGACCTCGACGTATTCCGGCACCGCGATATCAGCAATATTCATGGTCCAAGCCGAACCTAGAGCCGGACGGGTATTGAAAGTACGGGAGTCACTCTTCGTCGATCGACTCCTCGTCGATGAGGACGTCCTCGATCAGCCGCGCCGATCCGCGACGGATCCGACCGCTGACGGCCGTTCGGGAGATCTCGAGCAGCTCCGAGAGCCCCTCGAGGGTGATCTCGCGAGGATCGTCGTAGTAGCCGTTGCGGTACGCGTTGACCAGCGCCTCGATCTGTGGCTCGGTCAGCCCGAACCCGGATTCCTCGGCCGCGTCCTCGGTCTGCCGGAGCTCGAGAACGGTGAAACGGATCCCGTTCCGGTCGGCGAAGGCGCTCAGATCCTCCATCGTCTCGTGATCCTGCAGCTCCAGGCGCAGCTTCCAGCCGTCGCGGTGGCTTCGCGACTCGAGAACGAGCCCGCCGGCTGCCGAGACCGGTGGCGTGATCAGCGTCGCGGCGTCGGTGTACTCGATCCGATAGGTGCGACGCGGGTCAGCCTCGGTGACCGGCGTGAAGGACGCGACGGTGTGATCCGCCGCCAACGCCTCCTCGAACGCCTCGAAGTCGGCGGCTTCAACCCAAAAGAAGTGCCCGTCGTTGACCGGGTCCGTTCCGGTGTCGGAGACGACGCCGATCTCCGCGTCCGGGAGCGCTCGGATCGTGGGCGCAAGCGCGAGATCGGAATGGGCCACGTAGACGCTGGTCGAGACGATCATCGTGTGCGTCGGTGTGACTGTGTCGGGCCCGTCAGCCGACCACGGGGGACCGTTACGTGGCAGTCACGGGGAGGTGATCGGGCGATCGTCGGGCGTCGAGCAGCGGGCGATCGTCGGACGGTTGCGGGACGTCGGTCGCGTCTGCGTCGGCCACTCACCACGGTGGTATCAGTGATCACGGATCGTCGGATGCGTCCCCTTCGTCGATCCGACATAAAACGTTTGCCCGGAACGGCCCGAACACGAGCCGGAACCGCACGGGGAGAACTCGAGGGACGATCCGGTTCAGCGGTTTCGCGTCACCGGTGCGGTCGATCCGAACGATCGACGAGGAGCGTCCGCTCGATCAGTGCGCGGATCCCGCGTTTGAGGCGACCGCCGACCGCCGAGGCGGAGTAACCGAGTTCCGCGGCGACGTCAGCCAGGGAGGCCTCGCGAGGGTCCGCGAAGTACCCGAGTTCGTACGCGACGACGAGCGCCTCCCGCTGTTTCTCCGTGAGCGCATCACGGACCGGATACTCCGCGTCGGCTCCCGGAAGCTGCCGGACGTCGACGACCTCGAAGCTGAAGCCCGCCTCGCGGGCGTGCTCCCAGACGTCGTGAAGGGCCTCCCGGTCGGGCAGCAGCCACTGCTCGTGCCATCCTCGCGGCGTGGTCTCGAGTCCCGACGCTGCGCTTCGGGCGTCGATCACGAACCCGCCGTGGCGCGTGACCTGTGGCCCGAGCAGAACCGCGGTCTCCGCGAAGGTGACGCCCCAGAGGTTTCGCCGGTCGAACTCGGGCATCGGGTGCACCGTCTCGACCGTGCGGTCACGCTCGAGGGTCTCGGCGACCACGTCGGGAGCCACGGCGTCACACTTCAGCACGTAGATCTCGCGTTCGGGATCCGTGCTCGTTTCGGGGAGGATGCGAACGTCCATATCCGGGGTCGACGCGAAGGTGTCCGCGAGCGCGCCGTCCTCGTGGGCGAACCGTACCTCGGCGAAGGTGGTCATCGACGGAGTGTCCGATCGGAGGAACGCACTCGTCCGGCAAAATACCACCGGCAGTACCGATGCCGATCGGTTCCTGCGACCGGAGGAGCGGAGACCAGCCGACGGCGAGTCACCGTGCGGCCGGGGATTCACGCAGGCACGCGATGATGTCCTCGTGGGTCGTCTCGCGTTCCCCCTCGGTCGCGAGTTGGCCGACGACGAACTCCAGGAGGTTCAGCTCCTTGAGCAGCTCGAGGGCGTCCTCCCGGTCGACGTCGACGTCACGTTTGACCTCGTAGATCGTGTTCGACTGCATCACCGTCTCGATGAGCGCGTCGACGGTCACGTCCTCCGGGAGACCGATCCCGTCCGAGAGGACGACGGGCTGGTCGACGTCGGTACCGTCGGGAGATGGAGCCGGGTGACCGGCGTCGCGGGACTCGGTCTCCGACGCGGGCCGGTCAGGCTTTGACGCGGGTCCCTCGCTCTCGGGTTTCGCTGCGGGTCCGTCAGGTTTCGCTGCGGGGCGGTCGGTCGGCGTCGACGGATCGATCGACGATTCCGGGTCGTCCTGTCGGTCGTCGGCGTCGTCCGTCGTATTGCCGGTCCGGTAGGTGTTCGGTTCGTGAATGTCGTAGTCGATCATGTACCGACGGACCGTCTCGCCGGTGACGTCCATCTCCAGGGCAGCGGCCATCTCGGCGAACGTCTCACAGGCCTCGTAAACCTCCGCCAGCAGGTCGGGATCCTTAAACGGCGGCACGTCGCGGTCGGAGGTAAACGCGGCCGTCGTCTCGCGACTATCCGGTTCCGTTCGGGCATCGCTTGGCGTCGGATGATCGTTGCCGGTCGACGTCGCCGTCGACGGTTCCGCGTCAGCGTCGCCGTCGATCTCGGCGCCAGCGTCCGCTTCCACGTCCGGGCCGGTTCCGTCGGCCCTCGCCTCGTCCGCCGGAACCGTCGCCGCGAACGTCACCGTGACCGTCCCGTCCACGTCGAGGTCGGCGCCGGTCGGACGCGCGGCGACGTCGTGGTCGGCTGCGGGCATCAGACCGGCCGTCGACGGGAGCGCGAACCGCACGGTTCCGTCGGGGCCGACCTGCGGGTCCCGAAGGGCGGTCCGGTCCGCGGTCGTATCGATCGATAGCGTCACTTCGAGGTCCGCCGTGAGCCGGTCCGCCTCGACGCCGGTGATCGCCGCCACGTCGACGTCGTCGACGGCCTCGCCGCGACGCTCACACTCGTCGAGGAACCGGCCCAGATCCTGGAGTCGGTTACCGATGCCCATAATACATCGATCCATCGATCCACGACCGCATGAAGACACACGATGAATTATGAAGGTTTTTAAGACGGTCGCCGTCGGGCGGATCCGCCGCGGCGGCGTCGTGTGTGATGGGCTGGCGACGTCGCGGGAGTGTGGACTGGCGGTCCGCGATATGTCGTCACTCGGTGACACGCAGCAGTGGAACCGGCGAAGTGATACCGTTTTATTCCCGCGCTACGGACCGTAACGCAATGGAACGGGTGAAGACCACGCCGGGTCCGGACGCCGCCCACGCGTTCCGGTTGGGACTCATCGCGGCCGCCCTCCTCGGCGTGGTCGCGATGGCCAGCCTCTACGCGGCGGGCGAGGCCTCGCTGCTCCTCGTCGGCTTCCTCTTGGTGGCCTGCTTCCCGGTGTATCTCGTGTTCGTGGCGTCCGCGTTGAGCGTCTGGCTCGGCTACGACAAGGACGCCACCGATCTCCGGCCGGTCCACCGTGAGCGCGGCCGCCGACGGGGCTGAGCCCGCACTGGGGCTGGGCCCGCACTGAGCGTACTGGAGCTGATCCTACTCCTCGGCCTCCTGCTTGGCGCTCAGCTTGGCCTGCTCGCGGGCGCTCGGGTTGACCGACTCCTTGAAGGGAACCTTCGCGACGGTCGCAAACACCGACTCGCCGGGCTCCTCGGCGTACTCGTCGGGGAGGTGGACGCGGAACTCGGTGTCGAGGTCGGCGTCGTAGACGCGGTCGTCGAGCGGCGCCTCGAGCTTCTCGGCGGGGACGAACCCGAGCGCGATGTTGGTCTCGAGGTCCGGACTCCACCACGGCGAGGTGACGTAGCCGCACTCCTCGCCCGTCTCGGGATCGGAGATCAGCCAGAAGTCGGATGCGTAATCGCGGATCGGCTCGCCGGCCAGCTTCAGCCCGACGAGCTTGTGGTTGAACGGATATTCGCCGTCCTCGATCCGTGCCTTCTGTTGCTCCAGCGCCTCCTTGCCGATGTACTCGCCCTCCTTGTCATCGGGGACGTGGTACCCGAGGTTGACCTGGAACGGCGAGGTCTCGTGATCCATGTCCTGGCCCCACGAGAGGATGCCGGCCGCGATCCGTCGATGGTGGCCCGGCGCGATCTGCATCCCGCCGTGGTCCTTGACGGTGTCGAGGACCGGGTCCCAGACGCGCTCGGCGTGTTTGGTCGCGTCCTTGACGTAGATCTCGAAGCCCTTCTCGCCGGAGAAGCCGGTCTGGCTCACCAGCACGTCCGCGCCGTTGATCTCCGCCTCCATCAGGCCGTAGTAGGGGATCTCCGAGACCTCATCGCCGACCACCTCGACAAGCACGTCCTCCGAGAGCGGTCCCTGGATCTGCATCGGCGCGACGTCGATCTCGTCGACCTCGACGTCGAAGTCCATCCCCACGTTGACACCCTGGATCCACTGCATCAGCGTGGAGTCAGAGATGGAGAACCAGAACTCGTCCTCGGCGACCCGCAGCAGGACGGGGTCGTTGAGGATCCCGCCGTCCTCGTTACAGAGGATGACGTACCGGCCGTGCATCGATTCGATGTCGGTGGCGTCGCGCGTGATGAGGTAGTCGGTCAGGGCCTCGGCGTCGGGCCCTTTGACCCGGATCTGACGCTCGACGGCGACGTCCCAGAGGGTGACGCTGTTCGTCAGCGCCTCGTACTCGGCCATCGCGCCGCCGTCCTCGGGATCGACGAGTCCGCGGGGGTGATAGATCCGGTTGTAGACCGTACATCGCCAGGCGCCCTCCTCGTTGAACGACTTGTGGAAGAAGGGCGACTTGCGGACGCGCGTGGACACGAGCATCTCGATGCCCGGATCACCCGTCTGTCGGAGGTTCCTGGGAAGGACGCGATCGGACTGGTCGACGCTCGGATGGTTCGGATGGTCGTCTTTCGACATCGGTACTTGGTATCCTCACCCAACCACTATAAAAGAAAGGCGTCACTTTCGAGATCCGAACGAGTCCGGGATCGGGTTCGATCAGATATTGTCGACATAGAGGGCCTATATCGCACGAATATGCGCGAATCGGGACATCAACACGGTTCGAACCGATCGCACTGGTGTGGGTTCGGGAACCACTATATATCAAAACAAATATGGTTTGTGGATTCGGATCCAACGCGATTCAACCGTCGCCGGGATCGTCGCGGACTGCACTGTCACCGGGACCGATCCGATCACATCCCTATCGACGGTATGAGGCAGTATACCACCCGCTACGGTCGATTTCGGAATCCTTTCACGGGTTGGGTTCGAAGGAACGGGTATGACGAACCAGTCCACGACCGGAAGCGATTCCGGCTCCCACGACGACGCATCGCGAACCGACGGATCCGTTGACTTCGAGAACTACCTGCCGGGGTCCCCGCAGCCGTCGACCGAGCCGGGTCGCCTCGAGCGGTTCCTGACGCGGCTGTTCCGCCGTCGTGGCGGTCTCCGTGTGGTCTACCGGCGGAAGTAGTCACGTAGCGCCACGAACCGATCGTCGAGGATCACGAAGTAGTTGATTGTCGAGGTAGTTGATTGTCGAGGTAGTTGATTGTCGAGGTAGTTGATTGTCGAGGTAGTTGATTGTCGACGTAATGGAGTGCGATGTCCGGGTTCACGACGACGATTCACGCGACGTCGAACTCTTCAGTTCTCGAGCCGACCGAGCCGCCAGGATTCGGTGTCCGGCACCTGATTGAACGTATAGATGTGGACGCCGCGGATGTCGTAGTGCGGATCGGCGGCGTGTGGTGCGAGCCCGTCGATCAGCTCGTCGGGGGCGTACTGGCCGCGCGAGCCGACGAGTTCCTTAATAAACCCGAGGACGCCGCTGGTCTTCCGGAGGAACCGGACCGAATCGCCGACGCCGACCTTCTTGGAGATGCCGAGCAGTCGCTGGTAGTTCATCACGCCGGGAATGCCGACCTCGACGGGTAGGTCGACGCCGCGGTCACGGACCGTGTCGATCCACTCGAGGATCGTCTCGGGGTCGTAACACAGCTGCGTGACGAGGTAGCTGGCGTACGGTTCCTTCCGCTCCATCGCCTCGGCGAGGGTCTCCTCGCTCAGGAAGTCGTGGCCCTCCGGATAGCCGGTGATGCCGACCTCCTCGAACTCGTACTCGAGGTCCTCGAGCGCCACGAGCAGGTCGTGGGCGGACTCGAACTCGCCCGCGGGCTCCTCCCGATCACCGCCGGGGACGAAGACGTCGGTGACGCCGGCCTCCCGGAGCCGCCCGGCGATCGCATCCAGGTGGTCCCGGTCCCGGACGTACCGGGCTGCGACGTGCGGGATGACCTCGTAGCCCGCCTCGCTTGCGGTTTCGGTCCACTCGACGGTGGCGTCGATCCCGAGCGTCGGCGACGTCGTGACCGCGATCGCTGCCCCATCGGGGAGGTGGCCCATCTGTTCGCCGAAGCTGTCGAACGGCATCAGCTCGAATCGGGGATCGGCGAGCAGCGTCGCCGCCCCGTCGTTCGTCGTCGAAGGTGTCTCGAGTGACATTGTGGATTCTCGGGGCCGGTTCCCGGCACGGCGCATCGAACCGACTGGGTATGACAAGGGTCGACACCGTCATTAGGTCTTTCCCGGCCGTGGAGTCGGCCGGCTCGTCGACAACACCTCACGGGAATCTGACGTGATGTGGACGAGATGGTCCGATCGAGCGCCACGACACCGCTTGCGATGATCGGCGTCATCTTGATGGCGGTCGGAACCCCGTCTTTCGGACGGACAATGTACACTGTTTACACGACTCAATGGACCGGCCGATCGAAGGTCCCACGACGGAGATCGATCGGTGATCGCCCGTGACCGACGCCGGGACCGAGACGGTCACGTTCGCGGACGTCGAGGCGGCAGCCGAGCGGATCGACGACCCGACGGTCGTCAAGCCCACGCCCGTGGAGCGCAGCACCGCGTTGGAGGGGATGACCGGTGCGGATCGGGTGATGCTGAAGCTCGAGCATCTCCAGTGGACGGGATCGTTCAAGACGCGCGGCGCGTACAACAAGATCCGCGCAAGCCTCGAAACGGGGGACCCGGACCACGTCGTGGCCGCGAGCGCGGGTAACCACGCGCAGGGCGTTGCGCTCGCGGCCACGACCCTCGGTGTGGATGCCACGATCGTGATGCCGACGACGGCACCGCAGACGAAGGTGGACGCAACCCGTGGGTACGGCGCGAGCGTCGAGCTGGTCGGGCAGGACTTCCAGGCGGCGATGGCGTACGCCCAGGAGCTCGTGACCGAGACCGACGCCGAGTTCGTCCACGCGTTCGACGACCCGGAGATCGTTGCCGGCCAGGGGACCCTCGGCGTCGAGATGTGCGAGAACGTCCCCGACGCCGACACGATCGTCGTCCCGATCGGCGGCGGCGGGCTGATCTCGGGGATCGCCACCGCCGTCGCGGAGTTGAGTCCCGAGACGCGCGTCGTCGGCGTGCAGGCCACGGGCGCCGCCACGGTCCCCGCCAGCCTCGAGAAGGGAATCCCCCAGACCCTCGAGTCGGTCGACACGATCGCCGACGGGATCGCGACGGGCGGGATCTCGGAGCTGACGCTGTCGATCATCGAGCGCCACGTCGACGAGATCGTTACGGTGACGAACGGCGAGATCGCGGACGCGATCCTGCTGTTGATGGAGCGGGCCAAACAGGTGGTCGAGGGCGCCGGCGCGGCCTCGGTCGCGGCGATCCGGAGCGACGACCTCGACGTCGCCGGCGAGACGGTGGTGCCGCTGCTGTGCGGCGGCAACCTCGATATGACGATGCTGCGGACCGTCCTGGTCCACGCGCTGACGCGACGCCGACAGATCCTCCGGGTGCGGGTCCACATCGAGGATCGACCCGGCAAGATGGCCGAGATCTCCAGCCTGATCGCCGACCACGACGCGAACATCCAGACGGTGCGACACGACCGTGCGCTCGAGGACCTCGACGTCGGCGAGGCCTACCTCATCTTCCAGGTGGAAACCAGCGGCGCCCAGCACGCCCGCCGGATCGTCGACGCGATCGCCGACAGCGGCTACCCGGTCGACGTCATCAACCACCCCGACGTCACCGTGCTCGCCACGGACGCCGAACGTGAGTGAGTTCGCCGCCGTTTTTCGGTCCCCGGCGTGAGTGAAACGACGGCAGCAGCCGAGCCGCTCGGCGGTGCGTATTTAAAGACCGCCATAATTGCGGATGAACGTTTATTAAGGATACTGTACGTATATTCATCGAGGCGCTGTCATATGGTACCTATCAACACGGAGGCTCCGGCGGGCGCGTCACCGAACGGAGTGAGGTATCGTGCGTCGAACGCCCTCGAAACCGCCCGTTTGGGGGTGAGCGTATGAGCGACGGCGAGGAGGAGGAGGAGGCCGTCGGCGAGATGTCCGACGGGCTGCAGGTGGAGTTGTTCCATCCGGACTCCGACCGGGAGCCCGGTGACACCAACATCCAGAAACTCGGGTTCGATATTCACCCGATCGTGTTCCCGGTCGCGCTGTTGATCATCGCCGCGTTCATCGTATTGACGGTCGGACTCGGCGAGCAGGCTTCGGCCGCGTACACGTGGCTGTTCAACTTCATCGGGGAGAACTTCGGCTGGTTCTACCTGCTTGCGGTGAACGTCTTCATCGCCGTGCTGCTGTTCTTCGCGTTCAGCAAGTACGGAAAAATCAAGATCGGCGGCGTCGAGGCCGAAAAGGAGTTCAGCGACTTCTCCTGGATGGCGATGCTGTTCAGCGCCGGAATGGGGATCGGCCTGATGTTCTTCAGCGTTTCCGAGCCGCTGTATTACCTCCAGACGGTGCCCGGCTTCTTCGGCGTCGAGGCCGAAACCGGAGCGGCCGCCTCGGCCGCGATGGCCCAGACGTTCTTCCACTGGGGATTCCACCCGTGGGCGATCTACGGACTCGTCGGCCTCGGGCTGGCGTTCTTCTCGTTCAACCGCGGACTCCCGCTGACGTTCCGATCGATCTTCTGGCCGTTGCTCGGCGACCGGATCTACGGTTGGCCCGGCCACGTCATCGACCTCGTGACGGTGTTCGCGACGCTGTTCGGCCTTGCGACCTCGCTCGGGCTCGGCGTGGCACAGGTCAACACGGGGCTGTCCTACGTCGGGGGCGATATGCTCGGACTGTTCGCCATCCCGACGGGAACGATCCCGCAGATCGCGCTCATCGCGGTCATCACCGGGATCGCGACGCTGTCGGTCGCCGCGGGGCTCGACGGCGGCGTCAAGCGGCTGAGCACGCTTAACCTCTATCTGATGTTCGCCCTGCTCGGGTTCCTGCTGATCGTCGGTCCCACCGTCTACATCTTCGGGACGTGGGTCGAGGGGCTCGGCGCCTACTTCGGAAACATCCTGGCGCTCAGCTTCTTCACCGGCACGCTCGGCGAGGGCGCCTCGACGGTCACCGCGTGGACCGTCTTCTACTGGGGCTGGTGGATCGCGTGGTCGCCGTTCGTGGGAATGTTCATCGCGCGCATTTCGCGGGGGCGAACCGTCCGGGAGTTCGTCCTCGGCGTCCTGTTCCTGCCGGCGCTGTTCTCGACGCTCTGGCTGTCGACCTTCGGCGGGAGCGCGCTGTTCAACACTCTTGAGGGCAGCGGCGCGGCGATGGCGACCTACAATGAGCTCGGCCAGACGGTCGCGATGTTCGCGATGCTGGAGCAGTTCCCGCTTGGCGCAGTCACGGGGATCCTCGCGACGCTGCTCGTGATAACGTTCTTCGTGACGTCCTCGGACTCCGGGTCGCTGGTCATCGACCACCTGACCTCCGGCGGCAAACACGACGTGCCGCGCGCCCAGCGCATCTTCTGGGCGATCACCGAGGGTCTCGTCGCCGCGATCCTGCTGTGGGGCGGCGGCCTGAACGCGCTGCAGACGGCGGCGATCACGACCGGCCTGCCGTTCGCGTTCATCCTCTGTCTGATGTGTTACACGGTCTATCTCGGGCTCAGCAATGAGTACGAGATCCTCGAGTCCGAGGAGTTCGCCGAGACGATCGAGGAGCTCACCGACGACGAGAACGTGGACGTCGTCACGACCGGCGACCAGATGGTGACCGACATCTCGGCCGAGGACGACGAGGCCGTGGGGGGTGACTGAGCAGTCTCACGTCGCTCCGTCCCCCGGACCGTCTCGCTCGCGAACTGCCTCTTTTTTTGATCGACTCCCGACACGTCAGTAGTACTTCCACTCGTCGTCCTCGCTCCCGCGCCGCAGCGTCGTGCCATCATCCTCGTCGTCCTCCGGGCTACGCTCGCCGCCGGCGCCAGCACCCAACTCACCGGCCTCGTCGCCGGTGCGATCGTCGGGCCACTCGATCCCGCCGCCACGCAGGTGTTTGTACGCGATCCCGCCGAGCGCCACGAGGAACAGGATCAAAAGCAGCGTGCCGGCGAGCGCGGCCGCCTGTCCGGCCCACTCGAGGATCCCGCCGTCGATCTGGATCGTCGCGCCTCGCATATCCGGATCCACGGCGGCGATCGTGAAGTATGGTTCGGGGGGTGCCGGCCGGGTCGGCGCCGCGACTCGGGACTCACCCCTCGATGTCGGCGGGGACCGTCCGCGAGCTGTGGATCCAGGTTCGGGTTCGACCGCCGACGCCGACGGACGCGATCGCAACCCAGACGAGCGCGGCGCCCACGGTCGGGAGGACCAGCCAGCCGACCGCGCTGAGCGTCGCGCCGACCAGCAGTCCGCTGCGAGTGCGCCGACCGCCGAACAGGTCAGTCACGATCGTCCCGACGACCAGGAACCCGAGACCACCCAAAAACGAGAGTCCGGCGACGAGAACGGCGGCGGCAAGGTATCCCATCGGCGGGCCGGCGAGTCCGACCCGCGTCAGGAGGTCGTTGGCGTATAAACCCGCGAACGCGGCGAGACCGTACGCCGCCAGCCCGTACGGAACCGCGGCTGCCGGCCGGGCCATCGTGTCCTCGATCGCCCGATCGACGAGGTCGCGGCGACGAACGATGATCCCTCCACCGAACGCCACGACCAGGAGGAACGACACGGCGGCCCTGATGACCGGCGTCGAAGGATCACCGAGCGCCGGGGCGATCGTCGCCGGAGCGACCGTCGAGGGATCGGTCCCCGCCGGCGTGATCGGTCGTGCGGCGGCGACGCTCGGCACAGTCGCGAGCGCGATCAGGACGCCGACCGCTCGCGCCACGTGGGATACCGCCGCGTGGGGTGAACGCATACCGCGTGCGTGGGGAGTCGGGGTCGAAAAGCTGTCGGCTCGACGAGCGATTTATGCCCGTGTACGTTGAACGGTACCACGTGACGGGCGCGCTACACGCCCTCCTCGCCGGCTTAAAACGGGTCGGAAACCGACTGGTCGCGCCGCTGCGCCGCGGCGAGGGACCAAACAAGTTCCGGCTCTCGAGCGTCGACACCGCGACTACGACCATCGACGGATCTGTGGGATGGCGCAACCGACCGCCAGCGACGCTCGCGTGCCCCCAGTGTGACAGCGAGATTTACCAGCGACACGCCCACGACACCATCGACTGTCCGCGGTGTCGCGCGACGTTCGACGGTAACGAGTTCGACGATCTCGAGCTGATCGCGTTCGAGTGTCCGGTTTGTCGCACCGAGATGCGACACGGAACGCGACATCCGGAGCGGTTCGGGTTCCCCGAGTGGGCGACCTGTGACGCCTGTCGGTACCACTGGGAGTTCAGACACTCGTACTGATCGGCCCGCGGAGGAGGCGTATCCGAGGCGGCCGGCCCGCGGGGGAAACGTATTCGGGGTCGGGCGTCGTTGGTGGAACGAACGACGATGGAGATCACCACCACTGGCGACCCGGTCGCGATCGCACTTGCGGCGTTGGCAGTCGGCCTGTTCGCGGTCGCGCTGATCGCGATGTCCACGGACCGCCTGACCGCCGCCGGGATGAGTTTTCTGGCCGCGAGCCTGGTGATCTATCTCCGGGAGAACCGGGTCGCCGACCGGAACGCCGAGGAGTGACCGGCAGCCTCAGTCCTCGACGGACATCCGGTCGGTTATCACCGGCACCGAGGAGGTGCGGACGACCTTGTCCGAGGTGCCGCCGAGTATCGCTCGGAACTTGCCCTGGTACGCGCTCCCGAGAACGATGACGTCCATCCCGTTCTCCTCCGCGTAGTCGACGATCTCCTCCGCGGGCGATCCGGTCCGGATGGCGGTGGTGCACTCGACGCCCTGCTCGCCGGCCATCCCGCATAGCTCCTCGGTCACCCGCTCGCCGTAGTCCCGGTGTTCCTCGCGGATCTGCTCCTCATCGTCGCGGATGTAGACCGTTCGCGGCGCGCCCGGCAGGTCGACCACGTACAGCGCGTGGACCGACGCCCCGAGGGCGGCCGCGAGTTCGATTCCGTGTTCGGCGCCACGCCGCGCTTCGTCGCTCCCGTCGTAGGGGATCAGGATGGTGTCGTACATACTCGTCCCTCGTTACCGATACTCATATCACGTAAAAATAACTTTGGGCGGACGCGGTTATGGGCGGATCCTCGGCGGTCGCCGAACCTCGGATCGATCGGGTACGTCGCCGAACCGATCGGACTCGGGGACTGCAGGGCGCTCTCATCACGTGGGCGCCGCCGCACACGTTTCATCCCGAAACAGAAAATAACTGTAGATCGACACGTTGTGGATGGAGACGGCGGACGCGGCGAGGGCCCGGCCGTCCGTTTCCGTCACCGGCGTCACGTATCGTCGACAGCGTCGGCTTTCGTCACCGGCGTCACGCCTCGTCGTCGGGGTTCGCTGCGGTCTCGGCTCCGGCCGCGTCGGCGAGGAGGTCCGCAACCGGGTCGGCGTCCCCGCCGATCACCGCCCGACCGAGTAGCCGACCGCCGATGACGGTCGGCGTAATGACGCGGTCGGCTCCCACGTTCTCGAGCTTGTCGACGTGTCGGCGGTCGGTCGCCGCCGCAACGATCCGAACGTCGGGATTCGCCTGTCGGGCCGCGAGGACGGCCAACACGTCGCTGGCGTCGTCCTCCGTGGCGACGACGACGCCGGCGGCGTCGGCGATCCGGGCGCCGCGGAGCGCCTCGGCATCGGTCGGGTCCGCGGTCACCACGTTGATCCCGTTCTCGCGGAGCCCGGCGGCCGTCTCCGTGTCGGCCGTCACCACCACGAGGTCGGTCGTGCCGTGCAGTTCCTCCAGGAGCGGTTCGGTGACGTCGCCGTGGCCGAGGACCAGCACGTGGTCCTCGAGCAGCGAGAGTTCGGATGCGTTCATGTTTCCGAATGCGCTCGATATCCGCGATTCGATCGCCGGAATGAGCAGCGATCCCGTCGCGACGGTGAACGAGCCGGTCCCGAGCACGATGACCGACAGCGTGAACAGCTTGGTGAGCTGCGTCGTCGGCGTCGCGTCGCCGTAGCCGACGGTGGTTCCGGTGACGACGATGTAGTAGACGGCGTCGGTGGTCGACTCGACGCCCACGAACTCCTCGCGCAACGCGTAGGTCCCGACGGTGCCGTAGATCTGGACGGCCAGGAACGCAACCAGCGCCGCGGTCTGGAACGCGGTGAGATCGAGCGCCCGGTCGAACTCCTCGCGGTTCACGAGCACGTGACCGACCGCGACCGTGGCCGCCGCGAACAGCGGGACGTCGGTGGGGTCGGCCGTCAACAGCGGCAACAACGCCGCGAGCGGGAGCGCGAGGACCGCACCGTACCACGCGAGCCGGAGGCGCCGCCGGAGCCCGACGGTCACGGCCCCGATCAGGAAGGCGAAGAAGACGCCGTAGAGCCGGACGAGCCCGGTCGCGCCGGGGAAGAGGCCGCCGAGCGGTCCCGCCAGGGTGACCGTCGTCGCGCTCAGGTCCGACAGGCCGGTGATGAAGGCGAGGACCGCGACCGCCGCCGACAACACGACCGACGTCTTCGGGCCCGAGGCGGCCGCCCACTCGACCAGCCGGACCCGCTCGGGATGCTCGAACAGCTCGTCGACCGCGGGCTCGGGCCGTCGATCGCGTTGGTCACCCGACACGAACGGCGATACGGGCGTTCGGGATAAAAGGGTATGCCACAAATTGACAACCTCATTCGGTCGTTCGGCTTCCGACATCGGCACCGGTTCCGTCGCCGACGCCGGTGAGACACGACTGGAGCCGACGAGGCGCGACCGGTACTGACGATACGCCTTTACCGCGGGCCGCATACATTGTACTATGTCAACGAGGGACACTCTCGTCGAGCGTGCCCTCCGGGCGACGCTGGTCCCCGTCTTCGTGCTCTCGGGGATCGTCGTGGTCTCCGGGTTCTTCTTCCCGTGGGTCGTCGGATCGGTGGTGTCCGGTCGGGGCTGGGTCGTCGTCGCGTTGGTCTTCTTCGGGACCGGCCTCTCCTGGCTCGCGCTGCTGCCGGCGCGGGCCGACGACGCCCCGGGAGCGGACGCCGCCGCCGCGCAGGACCCCACCGTGCGTCGGCTTCTGTACATCCGCCACGGCCGGTTCCGCCCGGTCGTCCTCCCGTTCGTCGAGCGACAGGACCGGATCGTCTTTTGGGTCCCGATCATCGGGACGCTCGCCTTCTTTCTGGCCTGGATCGGGGCCCCGAACGCGACCGGCGCGGCGGTCGAGGCCGTGACCGGGTTCGTGTTCACGGACCTGGCGTGGCTCTTTCTCGCGACGGTCTTTCTGTCCGTCCTGTTCTGTGCGGCTCTCGTCGTCGGGCCCTGGGGGAGCGTTCGGCTCGGGGGCGCCGACGCCGAGCCCTCCTACACCTATCCGACGTACTTCGCGCTGTTTTTCGCCGCGGGGATCGCGGCCGGAATCGTCTTCTGGGGCCCCGCCGAGTCGCTGTTCCACTACCGGACGCCGCCGCCGTACTTCGACGCGGCGCCGCGGTCGGCCGCGGCCATCGACGGCGCGCTCGCGTACGCGCTGTTCCACTGGGGCGTTTCGGCCTGGAGCACCTACCTCGTGGTCGGGCTCCCGATCGCGTACTTCGTCCACGACCGGGGCGCGCCGCTGCGCGTCTCCACGGTTCTCGCGCCGTTCGTGGGGCTCGACCGGCTCGACTCGTGGTGGGCCCGCGCCGTCGACGTCCTCGCCGTCTTCGCCACCGTCGGCGGCGTCGGCACGTCGATCGCGTTCGTCGGCCGACAGTTCCTGGTCGGGATCGAGTACCAGTGGGACGTCATCACGGGCGCGTTCGGTCCGATCGCGCTGGTCGTCGGGCTGACCGCGACCGCCGTGATCGCGGCCGCGACCGGCGTGCACCGCGGGATCCGTCGGCTCTCGGGAGTAACGATCGCCCTCTTCGCCGCGTTCGTCCTCGTGCTCCTGGCGGTGGGACCCCGGTCGTTCGTGCTCGAACGGGGCGGCCGTGCGCTCGGGATCTACGTCGTCGAGTTCGTCCCGTTGAGCCTGTTTCGGGACGGCGGCTGGGTCGTCGACTGGACGGTCTGGAACTGGGCATGGTGGTTCTCGTGGGCCCCCTTCGCCGGCCTCTTCCTCGCGGCCGTCTCGCGGGGGCGGACGGTGCGAACGGTCACCGTCACCGCGGTCGGCGCGACCGCGCTCGCCTCGATGACCTGGTTCCTCGTGATGGGTGGTACCACCCTCGCGCTCCAGCACGCCGGGCGTGCGAACGTCCTCAACGCCGTCGATGCCTACGGCGGCTCCGAGGCGGTCGCCGGGTTCCCCATCCTTGCCGCGCTCCCGATGAGCCGGCTGCTGCTGTTGGCGTTTTTGGCGCTGATCGTTGTCTTCATCGCGACCTCGGCCGCGGTCTCCACGCTCGTCGTCTCGGTGCTCGCGACGAAGCGGGGGCACGCGCCCACGACCGGGAGCATCGTCCTGTGGGGGGTCATCCAGGGCGTCGTCGCCGCTGCGGTCCTCCTGCTCGGCAACGCCCAGGCGCTGCAGGACGTTGCGGTGCTGGCGGGCGCTCCCGTCGCGGTCCTCGCGGTCGCCGCGATGGGGGGCCTGGCGGCGACGTTCCGCCGCGACGAGCGCGGCCACCGGTCGGTGGTCGGCGAGCTTCGCCACGCACTCGAGCGCCGGGAGATCACGCTCGTCCCGGAACGGCCGGATCTGCACGATATGGGGTCGTCCGGACCCGCCGGACGCGATCGATCGGACCCGGCGAGCGACGGGACCGAGGACGGGATGGAGGACGCGGAGAACGGCGGGACGAACACGGAGAACCGCAGGACGAACGCGAGAATCGACGACGAAAGCGCTGCGGGTAACCGGTCCGACCGAGAGTGATCCGCGATCAGCACTCCCGAACGAGTCCGGATCGCCGGACGGTGATCGGGAAATCGATCGCGGTCACTGCGGCCTCTGTGGTCACTGCGCGTCGCGGATCGCCTCGTTGAGCGCCGGCACGACCTCGTGGAGGTCGGCGATGACGGCGTACTCGGCCTTCTGGATGATCGCGGCCTCGGGGTCGGTGTTGATCGCGAGGATGGTGTCGGCCCCCTTGCAGCCGACCATGTGCTGCACCGCGCCGCTGATCCCGCAGGCGATGTAGAGGGTGGGCGAGATCTTCGCGCCGGTCTGGCCGACCTGGTCGTCGTGCGGGCGCCACCCCTCGTTGACGGCGGCGCGGGAGGCACCGACCGCCCCACCGAGGAGGTCGGCGAGCTCCTCGAGTTCGTCGTAGCCCTCAGGTCCGCCGACGCCGCGGCCGCCGCTCACGACGACCCGGGCTTCGCCCAGCGGGACGCCCTCCTCGTCGGACTCCTCGTAACGGTCCACCTGCACGCGGAGGTGTTCGTCCGCGAGGTCGGGCGTGACCGCGTGGACGGACGGGTCGGCGGGGTCGGCGGCCGGTTCGAAGCCGACCTCGTGTTCGGCTGCGGTGAGCAGCTTCGGGTCGCCGCCGAGGAGCGCCTCCTCGATGAGCGTGCCACCCCACCGCTGGCGAGTGAGCGCGTAGCTGCCGTCCGCGTCCGGGAGTTCGACCGTGTCGCCGCCGACGTCGGCATCCGCGTCGACGGACTCGACGGCCAGACAGTTGGCCGCCATCGACTGCCCGCGGCTCGCGGCGACCCGGGAGAGAACCTCCTGGCCGCGGTCGCTGCCGGGCGCCACGACCGCGTCCGGATCGCGGTCCGCGACGACCGCCTCGACCCCCGCGGCGTACGCTTCGGGCGCGTAGGCGTCGAGACGGTCGTGGGAAACGACGTGAACGTCGCCCACGCCGTACTCGCCGAGATCGTCGGCGATGGCGTCGCCGATCGATCCGCCGGCGTCGCCGCCCGCACCGGCGCCCTCGCCCGGACCGGCGACGTCGAAGACGACCGCCTCGAGCGGTTCGTCGGTCCGGTCCGCGACGTCCCGGGCGAGCGTGACCGCCTCCAGCGACGACTCGGTGGGGGCGTCGCCGTCGGTCTCGACGATCGCGAGGACCATCTACAGCACCTCCACGTCGTCCCGCAGCACCTCGAGGACGTCGTCGGCGGCGTCGGCACTCTCGCCGAGTATCTCCGCGGCGCCCTCGTCGTCGTCGGGGGATTCCAGCCTGACCATCTCGAGGCAGTCGGCGCCGGCGGGCTCGGGGGTCGCCGACGCGACCTCCTGTTTGCGGGCCCGCATCTTCGAGCGCATCGAGGGATACCGCGGCTCGTTGAGCCCCTCCTTGACGGCGATCACCGCCGGGAGGTCGACCTCGTAGACCTCCTCGCCGCCCGCCACCTCGCGCTTGGCGATCGCGGTGCCGTCCTCGACGTCCAGCGACTTGATCCCGGCCACGAACGGGCGGTCGAGCCGGCTGGCCAGGTGGGTGCCGACCTGGTAGTTCGCGGCGTCGGCCGACTCGTTGCCGACGAGCAGGACGTCGAAGTCGGTCTCCGCCTCGGCGACGTAGTCGGCGATCGCGGTCGCGGTGTCGACCGGGCCCCACTCCCCGTCGCCGGTCTCGAGCAGGGTGGCCTCGTCGGCCCCCATCGCCAGGGCGGTCCGAAGCTGTTCGTCGGCCTCCTCGGGGCCGAGGGTGAGCGCCGTCGCGGTCCCGTCGCGATTCTCCGCGATCCGGACCGCCTCCTCGAGGGCGCACTCCTCGTGCGGGCTCATCGTGAACCCGAGGGTGCTCGTGTCGATCCCCCGCTGGTCGTCGGTCAATACGATCTTCGCGCCGGTGTCCGGCACGCGTTTGACGCAGGCGAGTGTGTTCATGCGTGGTGGGTGTGATGGTGGTCGTGTGTGGTAGCCGTGGATGGTCGGCGGAGCGGTCGATCGAGGCGGGGCTCGGCCGGGATGATCGCATCCGGCCGGGTCGGACCGGTCGCAGTCAGCCGGGTGACCGCGTCCGGCCGGACTGCCCCGATCCCGCAGCTTCGCTAGCTCCGGATGCGCTCGTTGTCGGGGTCGAACAGCGGCCGGCTGCCGGCGACCTCGACGGTGACCGGATACTGCTCCCCGAAGTACTCGACGGACAGCTGCTGGCCCTCCTCGGCGTACCCCGGCGGGAGGTACGCCATCAGCAGGTGCTTCCCGAGGCTCGGAGCGGTCCCGGCGCTGGTGACGTACGATTCGCGTCCCTCCTCGTCGACGATCACCTCGCCGTCGGGGTCGAGCACGGGCTCGTTGCCGAGCATGAACCGGCGTTCTCCGGTCTCGGAGAGGTGGTCGTCGACCGAGAGGGTACACAGCGTCGCCGCGTTCTCCTCCTCGATCGCCGTCGCGTACGCCTCCTTGCCGATGAAGTCGGCGTCCTTGACGCCGTGGAAGGTCAGCCCGGCCTCGGCGGGATCGTACTCGAGCTCGAGCTCGTGGCCGTAGAGGCGGTAGCCCTTCTCCATCCGGCCGGTGGTTCCGTACACGCCCATCCCGACCGGGCGGACGTCGTACTCCTGGCCGGCCTCCCAGAGGGTGTCCCAGAGCCGGCCGCCCTGCTCGCTAGGCGCGTAGATCTCCCAGCCGCGCTCGCCGACGTAGGAGATGCGCAGCGCCCACGCGTCGACCTCGCCGATCGTGATCTCCCGGGCGGTGTAGGGCGGGAACGCCTCGTGGGACATGTCCTCCTCGGCCACCGAGTCGACCAGGTTTCGGGCGTCCGGTCCCCAGACGCCGAGGGTACACAGCGAGGAGGTCTGGTCGACGAGCTGGACCGAGCCGTCCTCGGGCAGGTGGTCCCGGAACCAGGCCTTATCGGCACCGCCCATCCCGCCGCCGGTGATGACCCGGTAGCGGTTCTCCCCGACCCGGACGATCGACAGGTCGGAGACGAAGCCGCCGTTCTCGGCGAGGATCGGCGTGTACACCGATTTCCCGACGTCGACGTCCATCCGGCCGACCGCCATCCGCTCGGCGAACTCGGTCGCGCCGGGACCGACGAGATCGAAGATGGTGAAGCCCATGTCCCCGACCATCGCGACCTTGTCACGCATGTGCAGATGCTCGGCGAGGATGATCGGCGACCACCACCGCGAGTCCCACTCGTTGGGACGGGTGAGCCCCGAGAGCGCCTCGTTGTATCGAGTCAGCAGGTCCCGGTTCGACTCGAACCACTGGGGGCGCTCCCAGCCGGCCGACTCGAAGAACCGGGCGTCGAGGTCCTCCTGTCGGTCGTGGAAGGGGCTCGTCCGGAGCGGGCGCGAGGACTGCCACTGCTCGGACGGATGGACGATCCCGTAGATCTTCTGGAACCCCTCGTGGGCCCGGTTCTTCACGAACTCGCGGGAGGTACCGTACTCGTAGAACCGGTTGACGTCGGACCCGTGGATGTCGATGTCGGTCCAGCCGCGGGTCATTCGTTGGGCCATCGCCTCGCCGATCGCCGGTGCCTCCTTGATCCAGATCGCCGCCGCGGACCAGAGCCCGTCGACGTCCTGTAACTCCCCGAGCAGCGGCGCCCCGTCCGGGGTCTGTGAGAGCAGGCCGTCGATCTCGTGGCGCACGCCGGCCTCGGGGTCGTCGAGCAGCTCGGGAACGATCTCGAGCGCGTCCGCCATCGACTGCTCGAAGGCGTCGTCGGTGAGCGGGGGCTGGGTCGGCGACAGCGGCGACTCCTCGATCGACGGCACGTCCTCGACGTCCCAGAGGATCGGCCGGTGCTGGTAGGAGCCGACCTCGAGGTCGTTGCCGTGCTGACGCTCGTACATCTGGGTGTCCATATCGCGGACGACCGGGAAGGAGATCTCCCCCTCATAATCCTCGAAGAAGGAGATCGGCCCGACGCTCACCATCTGGTGGACCGCGGGCGTCAGCGGGATCTCGACGCCGGCCATCTTCGCGAGCTTCGGGCTCCAGAGCCCGGCAGCGATGACGACCTCGTCGGCCTCGATCGTTCCGCGGTCGGTCTCGACCGCCGTGATCTTCCCGCCCTCGACGTGGAGGTCGAACACCTCCGTGTTCGGCGAGAGATGAAGCCCGCCGTCGCCGCTGCGTTCAGCGGCGGGGATCACGTCCTCGTCGGGTTCGAGGTCGCCGGCGTCGGCCGGGTCGACCTCGCCTGCCGCGATCGCGTCGGCCCGCGCCCGCATCACCTCGCCGGCCCGAAGCGGGTCACACGTCCCCGCACCGGGGCTGTGGAAGCCGGCCTTGATGAGGTCGGTGTTGACGTACGGCACCATGTCCTCGACCTCCTCGGGCGTGAGCAGCTCGCCGGGCTCCCCCCAGGACTTCGCCGACTGGACGCGGCGTTTCAGCTCCTCGACGCGCTCGTCGGTGCGAGCGACCTCGATCCCGCCGCTGTTGGTGAACGTGTCGAAGTCCTTGTACTGCTCGATGCTGCGCCGGGTGAGGTGGCTCATCTCCTTGGAGTGCTCGACGGGCATCAGGAAGTTCGACGCGTGGCCCGTCGATCCGCCGGGATCCGGAAGCGGTCCCTTGTCGATGAGAACGATGTCCTCCCGGCCGTACCTGGCGAGATGATACGACAGGCTGTTCCCGACGATCCCGGCGCCGAGGATGACCGTCTCCGCGCTCTCGGGCAGGTCGCGCTCGCTCATCGACGCTCACCCGTCCGGATCGTCGATCGGTGGGTCGTAGACCGATATCGATGGGTCGACCGGTATCGATGGGTCGACCGGTATCGATGGGTCGACCGGTATCGATGGGTCGTCGATCGACGGATCGATCCCGCGTCGAGGTCTATGTCATTGGCTGTCGATGTCATACTCGTTCGAGGATCGATCCCCGGACGACATTAAAAGACCGCCTCCTTCGGGATCGGTCCCGCGATCACCGGTCTCGACCACACAATCTATCACTTTTCGCATATTTCGTGTTTCCGGTTCATCCGTATCGTCTTTCCATGTCGGATGTATCCCGTCACGTCGGACGTGTCGCATCACTTCGGACGCGTCACGTCGGAGATACCGCGTGTCGGCGATGCGATCGCCGATCACGAGCCGTCGATCGATGCCGCGGTGGCCACGGCGGCCCCGACCGCCGCGACGTTCTCGGCGACGTCGTGGACCCGCACCAGGTCGACACCCCGTTCGGCGGCCAGGGCCGTTGCCGACACCGTCGCCGCGAGACGGTCGGGAGCATCCCCGTCAGCGGCACCGGCCGTCTCCGAGCGGGCTCTCGATCCCACTCCGTCGAACATCGACTTATGGGAGTGGCCGACGAGCACGGACGTGTCCAGCGCCCGGAACTCCCCGAGGCGGTCGAGCAGTTGGAAGCTCTCGCTCGGGTGCTTCCCGAACCCGAGACCGGGATCGACGATCACGTCCTCGCGGTCGATCCCCGCCCGTTCGGCGAGCAGGAGCCGTTCGCGAAGCTCGTCGAACACCTCGTCGACGACGTCGTCGTAGGGATACCGCTCCGCGGGATCGACCGGCGCCGAGAGGCTGTGCATCACGACGACCTGACAGCCGGCCTCGGCGACGACCGCGCGCATCCGGGCGTCGGCCAGCCCGGTGACGTCGTTCACCACGTCCGCGCCCGCCTCGAGGGCCGCGCGGGCGACCGACGGTTTCCGGGTATCGACCGACACCGTGACGTCGAGATCGGCGAGGCGCTCGATCACCGGGACGACGCGGTCGCGCTCGACCGCCGCGGAAACGGGGTCGGCGTCGGGGCGCGTGGACTCGCCGCCCACGTCGATCACGTCCGCGCCGGCCGCGACCAGTTCGCGGCCGCGCTCGACCGCCGCAGGAACGCGGCGGTATTCGCCGCCGTCGTGGAAGGAGTCCGGCGTGACGTTGAGGATCCCCATCACCGCCGTGCCGTCGGCGTCGGTGCCCGCCTCCGATCGCGTTGCCGCGATCGACGATCCGCCGTCACCGACCGCCCCGTTCAGATCGCGATCCACCGCGGTCGCGATGGCCGACGCGAGTCGGCGATCCGCGGGCGATGACTCGCGGAGCCGGGTCAGAAACACGTCGAATCGGGCTCGCGTCCCCGAAAGTACGGTCTCAACGTGTCGGTCCGGGGCGTCGAGGCCGGAGACGACGCCGGTACCGCCGAGGTCGTCCATCGCGTCGGCCAGCTCGTGTGCCGTCCCCTGTCGGACGTGGACGCGAACCGTCAGTCCGGAGAACCGGTCGACGTGACGCTCGCGAGCCGACTTCGGGACGTTCGCGCTTCGCATCACCGACCGAGCGCGGGCGGGAGTGTCGGCGCGCACGACGCGTGGCGCACGCGTCCACCGATCGCGGGCCTCCGCGACGACGTACAGCGATCCCGTGATCAGCACGCAGTCGTCCGGGTCGGCCGACGCGAGCGCGCGCTCGACCGCGTCGAGGACCGAGTCGTGGCGTTCTACGGCGTTGAGCGCGCTCGCCGCGCGATCGGTCCCGGCCACCTGGTCGAGGGCCGTCTCGAGCGTCTCGACGTCGGCGGCGCGCTCGACCGCGGGCGCAGTCAGGTGGATCCGGTCGGCGTGGGGCAGCGACCGAGCCATTCCGACGTGGTCCTTCTCGCGCACCGCGCCGAGGACGAGATGGAGGTCGTCGTGGTCGAATCGGTCGAGAGTGTCGGCAACCGTCGCGCAGGCGGCGGGGTTGTGCGCCCCGTCCAGCACCACGAGCGGCTCGGCGGAACACACCTCGAAGCGGCCCGGGACGGTCGTGTTCCGGATCCCCGCGACGACGTTCGCCGCGGTCGGTTCGACGTCGGCAAGCGCCGGTTCGCGGCCGAGTTGGGCCGCGAGAGCCGCGGCGACTCCGGCGTTGACCGCTTGATGGGCGCCGATCAGTTGCGTTCTCGTTTGGACGTCGAGATCCGGTCCCTCGATCGAGACGACGGACGCGGGCGGGCGGCGGTCGGACGTCGCCGTCTCGGTCACGCGAACGTCGGCTGCCTCCGCGCCCGTTCCGGCGTCCCGGCCGACGGTGACGACGTCGGTCACCTCGCGGATCGCGGCGAGAGCATCCCCGGTGGCGCCGGTGACCAGTGGCACGTCGGCGGGCGCGACCTGCGCGAGATCGCGGGCGATCGTCGGCAGGTCCTCGCCCAGCACGTCCGTGTGCTCGTGGCTCACGGACGTGACCGCGGCCGCGACCGGATCGACGACGCTCGTGGCGTCGTAGCGCCCGCCGATCCCGACCTCGAGCACCGCGATGTCGACGTCACGCCGGTCGAAATGCCACAGAGCGAGCCCGGTGAACGCCTCGAAGAACGTCGGCTCGGTGCCGTCCGGCGCGGCCGCGACCGCATCCACCCACTTGTCGGCGACGAATCGGACGATCTCCCGCTCCGGGATCCGCCGCCCGTTCACCCGGATCCGGTCCCGAAGGTCGTTCAGATCGGGCGAGGTGTACAAGCCGACGTCGGCGCCCGCCTCCCGGAGCACGCGGGCCAGGACGCGCGCGGTGCTGCCCTTGCCGTTCGAGCCGGCGACCTGCACGGCCGGGACCGCCGTTTGGGGGTCGCCGAGTCGCGCCAGCAGGGAGGCGGTCGCATCCGTCCCCAGGTCGGGGCGAAGATGCGGCAGTTCCTCCAGGGCGGCGACCGCCTCGTGGTACTCCATACGGGAGCGGTCCGTGCGGTCGCCAGTAAAGACTCCGCCGCGCGGCCGTTCCACCGAGCCGGAGCACAACGTGTCAGTTATATGGTTTGTGTGGCTTCGATTCGGTCGTCGTACGGAACGATCGGGGACGGATCATCGGGGTGACGTCACGTATGGATCCGATCGAGCCGGAATCGGTGCGTTTCGAACGCGCCGGTAACTATGACTACTGATATTTCTGATACGTATGGGAAGTATTGATAACGCGCACGCCGGAACGATTCGAACACGATGGCACCTGACACGGACGCCGAGGACGACGCGTCGTTCCCGACCGACTACGAGATCGCCGACGCGGCCGAGACCGAACACATCGCCGACGTCGTCGAACCGTTCGGGCTCGACCGGGAGGATCTCGAGCTCCACGGGGAGGACAAAGCGAAGGTACGTCTCGACGCGATCGAGGAGACCGTCGCCGAGCACGAGGCAGACGGCAAGCTCGTGCTCGTCACCGGTATGACGCCGACGCCGCTCGGGGAGGGCAAGACCGTCACGACGGTCGGGCTCGGACAGGCCTTCAACCGGATCGGCAAGGACGCGCTGGTGGCGATCCGCGAGCCCTCGCTCGGACCGGTCTTCGGCGTCAAGGGCGGCGCCGCCGGCGGCGGCTACTCGCAGGTGCTCCCGATGGAGGACATCAACCTCCACTTCACCGGCGACCTCCACGCGCTCACGGCCGCGCACAACCTCATCTCGACGATGCTTGATAACCACATCAAGCAGGGCAACGAGCTCGACGTCGCGGTCAACTGGGTCAATTGGCCGCGCGCGATGGACATGAACGACCGCGTCCTGCGCGAGACCGTGATCGGCCTCGGCGGCGACGTGACCGGCGTCCCCCGCGAGGACGGGTTCATCCTCACGGCCGCCTCGGAACTGATGGCGGTGCTGTGTCTGGCCGACAGCCTCGCGGACCTCAAGGAGCGCGTGGCCCGGATCATCGTCGCCTACGACGGCGACGGCGACCCGATCACCGTCGACGACATCGACGCCACGGGGGCGGTCACGATCCTCCTCAAGGACGCGATCAAGCCGAACGTCGTCCAGACGATCGAGGGGACGCCCGCGTTCGTTCACGGCGGCCCCTTCGCCAACATCGCCCACGGCACCAACTCCCTGATGGCCGACCGGCTCGCCTCCCACCTCTCGGAGTACCTCGTGACCGAGGCCGGCTTCGGGTCCGACCTCGGCGCCGAGAAGTTCATGAACATCGTCTGCCGGTTCGGCGAGATGGAGCCGGACGCGGTCACCCTCGTGGCCTCCGTCCGGGCGCTGAAGTACCACGGGCAGGATATGTGGCCGCCCGAACTCGACGAGCTCGAGGACGAGGACGTCGCGGCGGTCGAGCGCGGCTTCGAGAACCTCGACAAACACGTTCGGAACCTCCAGCAGTTCGGCGTCCCGGTCGTCGTGGCGATAAACCGGTTCCCCGGCGACACCGACGCCGAGGTACAGGCGGTGGTCGACCACTGCGAGGAGGATCTGGGGGTCCGCGTCTCGGAGTCGACCGTCTTCAGCGACGGCGGCGCGGGCGGGGAGGACCTCGCCGAGAAGCTCGTGGACGCCGCCGAGTCGGACTCCGACTTCGAGTACCTCTATGAGGCCGACGTCCCGATCACGGAGAAGATCGAGACGATCGCCACGGAGATCTACGGCGCCGACGGCGTGGAGTACCACGGCGACGCCGAGGAGGACATCGAACGACTCACCGACCTCGGGTTCGACGACATGCCGGTCTGTATGTCCAAGACGTTCCACTCGCTCAGCGACGACCCGAGCCGCAAGGGCGCGCCCGAGGACTGGACCCTGGAGGTGACCGAGGTCTACCCGTCGACCGGCGCCGGGTTCCTCGTCGTGCTCACCGGCGACGTCCTCACGCTGCCCGGCCTGCCGGCCGAGCCCGCGGCCGCCGGCATGGACATCGACGAGGACGGCACGATCTCGGGGCTGTTCTGAGCCAGGCGGCCGCAACCGGGCGATCGTCTCCTGCGTCAGTCCGAATCCGAACGGTTCGGGTCGTCGGCTGTCTCGAGCGCGTCCTCGAGCTCCGCGACCGTTCCCTCGAGCGACTCGACCCGGTTCCGGAGGGTCTCGTTCTCGCGGGCGAGGTGCGTGAGTGTGTCGTCGATCCGCGCCAGTTCGTCGGTGATCTCGATGAAGGCGAAGCCGGCACCGAGCCCGATAAGCAGGCCGATGACGCCCGCCGAGAGGAAGCCGGCGACCGCGGCGACGAGGAGCACGATCGCGTCGATCACGTCCTGACCGTCGATCGGAACCCCGATCAGGGGGAGGGCAAGGGGCATACCGCGTTGGCCTCCGTCGCGAAGTTCCTTAAAAACCGTGTCGAGTGGGTTCCGCTCCGCTCGTCGTTGCCCCCTCGCTGACGACGGTCACCCGACGATCGTCGTCGCGCGATCAGCTCGCGTCGGCGACGACCTCGATCTCCAGGGCTGCTCCCTTCGGAACGGCGCCGACCTCGACCGCGCTTCGGGCCGGTGGCTCCTCCTCGAAGTGGGCGCCGTAGGTCTCGTTCATCTCCTCGAAGTCGTCGATGTCGCCGAGGTAGATCGTCGTCTTGAGCACGTCCTCGAGGCCGAGTCCCTCGGACTCGAGGATCGCCTCGACGTTGGCGAGACAGCGCTCGGTCTGGACCGAGACCGGCTCGTCGTCCAACAGCTCGCCATCCGGCGTCAGGGGGAGCTGGCCGGCCGTGAACAGGAGGTCGCCGTTCGTCGTCGCCTGGCTATACGCGCCGACCGCGGCGGCGGCGTCGTCGGTGCTGACGAGTCGCTTCATACGCTCCCGGATCGAACCTCCCGGTGCAAATACGTACCGTTCGCTCGCCGCGAGCCCGCCCCACGCTCGATCGGAATCCACAACATATCAATATATTATTATTTCGTTGAACAACGGTTTTCAATGTTCGATTCGACGGAGGATGGAAAAATATCGACGGACTGCAACGTGTTCGTCCGGACTTTCGGATCGAACCGACGCGATCGCGTAAACCCTTATAAGTCGCTGTTGAAAACACGTTGACAGTGTCTCGCTTCCACACAGGGCCCTCGGCCGGGATGTCGATCGACCCGTTCGGCGAGGCGGGGATCGAGGCCGTTCACGAGGCGTCGATCCGCGTCCTCGAGGAGCTCGGCATCCAACTGGACCACGAGCGGGCCCGTGCGGTGCTGCGGGACCACGGGGCCGCGGTCACCGCGGACGACGTCGTCCGGATCCCGCGGGATCTCGTGGCCGAGGCGGTCAAGCAAGCGCCGGCATCGTTCACGCTCCACGCCCGGAACCCGGACCACGACGTCGTCGTGGGTGGCGAGGGACCGCCGGTCCGGGCTCCGAGCTACGGTCCCGCGACGATCCACACGGCGGCCGACGGGCGACGCGACGCCCGCCTCGCCGACTACGAACGGCTCACGCGGCTCGCGCAGGCGACCGACGTCATCACCTGTGCGGGGTATCACCTCTGTCAACCTGCCGACGTCGACCGCAGCGATCGCCACCTCGCGATGCTCGATCGGTCGCTGACGCTGTCGGACAAGCCCGTTCTCGGGCCGACGTACGGCGCCGAGCGCGCCCGCGAGGGGCTCGAACTCGTGGGGATCGCGACCGACGATCCGGACCTGTCGCGACCGGTGGTCGCCGGGCTGATCAACACGGTGCCGCCGCGACGCATCGGGACGGACATGCTCGCGGGGTTGTTGGCCTATGCGGACCGTCGACAGCCGCTCGTGGTCTCCTCGTTCACGATGGCCGGCGCCTCCGGCCCGCCGACGTTGGCGGCCGCGATGGCGCAGGCGAACGCGGAGAACCTCGCGGCGATCACGCTGGCGCAGCTGGTGGCACCGGGAACGCCGGTCGTCTACGGCGTTCCGTCGGCGGTCGTCGACGACCGGTACGGATCGCTGTCGATCGGCGGCCCCGAGTCCGCGCTGTTCGCCGCCTTCGCCGGCCGGATGGCGGCCCGCTACGGGCTGCCCTCCCGCGGCGGCGGAAGCCTCTCGGACGCCAAGCGGGTCGGCCACCAGAGCGGCTTCGAGTCGACTCTCGTCGGCGCTGCAACCGCGCTCGGCGGGGTCGACTTCGTCCTCAACGCCGCGGGCATCCTCGAGTCCTACTCGGCCGTCTCCCCGGAGAAGTTCGTCCTCGATTGCGAGACGATCCGGGCGATCGACCGGCTTCGAGAGGGGATCAGGGTCGACGCGGAGACGCTCTCGCTCGACCGGCTCGCCGCGGTCGACCCCGGGGGACACTTCCTCGAGGACCTCGAGCCCGAGTCGGCGGCGAATCCGCGATTTTATCGGTCCGCCGTCGTCGACAAGCGGTCCCACGAGGCGTGGGCCGACGACGGGGCGCGGACGGCGTTCGAGTCCGCGACCGATCGGGTCCGGACGCTGCAGGAGTCCTACGATCGGCCCCCGATGAACGAGGAAATCGCCCGCGACGTGGCGGCGTACGTCGACGATCGGACCGATCTGGAGCCGATCGCGGCGACCGACGGCGAGCGAACGGGACGGTAGTCGGCGGCGAGCGAACGGGACGGTAGTCGGCGGCGAGCGAACGTGGCGGTAACCGGCGGATCGACGATCCGGATTCCGATGCGTGTGCTTATATACGACGATCACTAACCTTACGTCAATGGACTCCGCGGTGTTGCTCGATCTCCTCGGCAACGAGAACCGTCGACGCATCCTCCGCCTGCTTTCGAAGAAGTCCTGTTACGTGACGGAGATCTCCGAATATCTGGGCGTCAGCCCGAAGGCCGTGATCGACCACCTCCGGAAGCTGGAGGAGGCCGGCCTCATCGAGTCGACGACCGACGAGAAACGCCGCAAGTACTTCCACATCTCCCGCAGCCTCCGGCTCGAGGTCAACGTCTCACCGTACGGGTTCGGCGCCAAGAGCGCCTATCCGGCGAGTCCCGGGCTGGACATGTCGGGGCGGTGTCCCCACCTCTCGATCGAGATCGATCCCACGGAGCCGACGGCGTCGGAGGACGGAGCGACGGATCCCACGGCCATCGAGGAGTCGGCCGAGTTGGCCGACCTCGCGATGGAATACGACCGGCTTCGGGATCTCGACCGGGAACTCTCGCTGGCACAACGATGGGTTCACGGCCGCATCGAGGCCGTTCTCTCGCGGATCGACGACCGGTTCGGCCTCGACGCCGACAGCCAGTTCTACGTCGAGGTCATCGCTGCGGTGATCGAGACCGACGGGACGCCGGAGGCGGTCGCTTCCGAGGTCGGGACCTCGACGGACGTGATCGACGACGTCCTCTCCCGGCTCCACGGCGCCGGGTTGCTCTCGCGTGACGGCGATCGGTTCTCGGTTCGGTGATCGCTCCGTCCGGTGATCAGCCGCCGATATCGCGTGTGAGTCCGTCGCGGAGATCGCGGCCGAAGTAGTACCCGCCGATCGACAGGACCACGCCGAGCACCGCACCGAATCCGGCGACGCCGACGCCGTACTCCCCCAGAAATCGGACCCCGACCGGGAGAAAGCCGACGGTGAGAAGCCCGAGAAGGGCCGTGGCCGCGCCGATGAGGAGTCCAGCCAGCCCCGTCTCCAGGTACCGTCGGTCGGCGAGGACCGCGCCGAGCAGGAACGCCGTGCCGGCGATCCCGACCGCCCGGCCCAGGGTCCCCCCGACGATCGGAACCATCCCTCCGAGGAACCCGCCGACCGCAAGGGCGAGCGCGGCGACCGCGAAGGCACGCACGCCGAACAGCCGGCCGCGCATTCCGATCCGGGACCGGCCGCCCGCCGCCCCCCGTTCGTCGGTGCCCTCGGCTGGCGGATCGACGTCGATGGAGGTATCCATACGTCCGGTTCGGCCGGTATCGTCTTGGCTCTTGTGCCGGGCGAGCGACGCGGTGGCCATATGCACGTCGGACCCCAGCACCCGGCGATCGCGCCGGTGTCACGTCGTCGCCCGGTCCGACACCCTCAGTCGGTCGTCAACCGGAGCGTCGTCTCGGCGAACGTTCGCGCGCCGGTGACACAGTCCTCCCAGGACGTGAACTCCGCTTCATTGTGGGTGTTGCCGTCCGCGCTGGGTACGAACAGCATCGCGGTGTCGGTGATCTCGTTCAGGTATTTCGCGTCGTGGCCGGCCCCGGAGACCATCCGCTCGTAGGCGGCGTCGACCGACTCGGCGGCCGCGGCCGCGGCGTCCGCGACCGACGGGGCGAATTCGGTGTGTGGGATGCGCCAGATCTGCTCGAGGTCGTACTCCCCGCCGGCCCGATCGGCGGCGGTCGCGACCTCGAACTCAGCTTCGTCGATCGCGCGGTCGACGACGTCGTCGTCGTAGCTCCGGACGTCGATCGTGAACTCCGCGCGGCTCGGAATGACGTTGATCGAATCGGGCTCGACGTCGATCCGACCGACGGTCGCGACGGCGTCCTCCGAGAGCCGGAGCGGAAGCGACTCGACCTCCCGAATCGCCTTCGCGGCGGCGGTCAGCGCGTCGGTCCGGGTGTGCATCGGGGTCGGGCCGGCGTGGTCCGCGTGACCGTGGATCGTGGCCTGGAGCCACGCCATCCCGTAGACGCCCTCGACGACGCCGACGCCGTTCCCGTGTTCCTCGAGGTAGGGGCCCTGCTCGATGTGCAACTCGAGGGCCGCGTGAAGCGGCCGCGGTTCACACGACGCATCGCCCTTATACCCGATGCGCTCGAGGGCGTCCTCGAGCCGGACGCCGTCGTCGTCGGTGAGGTCGTAGGCGTCCTGGAGCGGCGTGTTGCCGACGAAGACGCCGCTGCCGAGCATCGGGCTCTCGAAGCGGGACCCCTCCTCGTTCGTCCAGTTCACGATCTCGACGGGGCGGTCGGTCTCGATCCCGGCGTCCTCGAGCGCGCGCATCGTCTCCAGGGCGACGAGCACGCCGAGCTGGCCGTCGAACCGGCCGCCCTTGGGCTGGGAGTCGAGGTGCGACCCGATCAGCACGGGGTCGGCATCCGGATCGGCCCCCTCCCGGCGTCCGAAGACGTTGCCCATCTCGTCGACCGTCACGTCCAACCCGAGCGATTCGAGGTCCGAGACGAACAGGTCACGCACCTCGGCGTCCTCGTCCGTGAGTGTCAATCTGTGCAGACCGTCGTCGTCCGTGGCGCCGATCGCCGAGTACTCCTCGAAGCTGCGGCGGAATCGATCCGGATCGATCGCCAGCGTGTGGTCCATACCGACATCCCACACGGCTCGGGAATAGTTCTGTCGGTGCCCAATATATTGTCTCCAGATCGACTTCTAACAATATATCCGTATTTCATCCAAACTCTTGGTTACGGAGCGATAACTAATTAACGGCGCGGCCGCCTCGTACAGTCACTCGTATGCCAAGATCAGGAGCCGACCTCTTCGTGGAGACGCTATCGGAGTACGGCGTCGAGTACCTCTTCGGGAACCCCGGAACGACCGAGGTTCCGGTCGTCGAGGCGGTCGACGACGCCGATCTCGACTATATCCTCGGCCTTCAGGAGGACATCGCGGTCGGAATGGCCTCGGGATACGCCTGCACGCTTCGGGACCGGATCGGAGCGCCGATCGGCGAGGCCGTCCGATCGGGGGAAACGCCGCCGGTCGGGGTGGTCAACCTCCACATCGCGCCGGGGATGGCCCACGGCCTCGGCAACCTCTACGCGGCGAGCGTCTCGAACGCGCCGCTGGTCGTGACCGCCGGCTGTCACCGAACCGACGTCCAGCATCAGGAGCCGATCCTGCACGGCGACCTGCTCGAGATGACCCAGCAGTTCACGAAGTGGAGCGCCGAGGTGAAACGCGTCGGCGCGCTCCCGCAGATGCTCCGTCGGGCGTTCAAGGTTGCGATGACGCCGCCGACGGGGCCGGTCTTCCTCGCGTTGCCGCTGGACGTGGTGACCGCCGAGACCGATGCCGCGGTTCGTCCCCTGGAGGCGCCCCCCTCGATCGGCGCCGCCGACCCCGCGGCCGTCGACCGCGCGGCCGAGGTCATCGCCGACGCGGAAGAACCGGCACTCATCGTCGGCGACCAGATCGCCTGGTCGGGAGCGGACGCGGTCGCGGCGGCGGTCCGCTTCGCCGAGGCGGCCGGCGTCCGTGTCCACGGCGAGGTCCTCCAGTCGAGCGTCGACTTCCCGACCGACCACGACCAGTGGATCGGGGTCTCGGGGGCAACCGTCGACGACGTCCGTGACGTGACCGACACCGACACGCTGGTTCGCGTCGGCTGTTCGACCAACACGCCGACGCTCGGCTTCACCGATCCGGTCGTTCCCGCGGACACGACGGTCATCGACGTCGGGACCGACCCCTGGGAGCTCGGAAAGAACGAGCCGGCGGACGTGAGCGTCGTCGGCGATATCGAGACGACCCTTACGGACCTCACGGACGCAGTCGACTCGCGCATCTCGGCCGCCGAGCGTGACCGCCGCCTGGAGGCGGTCGCCGCGACGAAACGCGACCGCGCCGCCGCTGCGGACGACTCGACCGACTCCTCGGCCGAGTCGGGCACACCGGCCGATACGACCGGGACAACCGGGACGACCGGGACGCCGGCCGACGCCGACGGGCGGATCTCGAAGGCAGCGCTCGTGGAGACGATCGAGTCTGTTGCGCCCGATGCGTACCTCGTCGACGAGAGCGTGACGACGCGTCGCGCCGTCTTCTCCGAATTCGATCTCGGTCCGGAGGGACTTCACGGCAACAAATCCGGGGGACTGGGATACGGGCTCCCGGCGTCCGTCGGGGCCGCGATCGCCGAGAACGACCGCGAGGATCCCCGGCCGGTGATCGGGATCATCGGCGACGGATCCTATCTCTATTATCCGAACACGATCTACTCCGCGGTCAGACACGACGTCGATCTCACCGTCGTCGTCTCCAACAACGCGAACTACCGGATCCTCAAGGACAACACGCTTCGCGTCCTCGGCGGCGAGGAGTCGGAGTACGGGTTCACCGCGATGGATTTCGACCCGCACGTCGACATCGCGACCAACGCTGAAAGCCACGGCGCGACCGGCCGCGACGTCGTCGGCCGCGAGGCCTTCACGACGGAGCTCGAGGACGCGATCGACGAGCGGGGGCCGACCGTGCTCGACGTCGCCGTTCGGGATTGAGACCGCGATCGACCGTCGACGTCGCCGGCTCGGCAACTCACGACCCGGCGCCGTCACCGATCTCCGGCGTTACCGATATCCGGCGTCAGGACCCGCCTCGGAGTGACTGTTCGGTCAGCATCTATCGTCTTCACTACGTGTTATTCAGCCGTCTGTACGGATTCTTGGATCCTTTCGGTTTCTCGAACCCTCACCTCCGACAGTCTTATTTGTGAGAGTTTAGATCGGTAGTCTATGGCACTCGAGATGGAATACCGAACGACGGCGCGATGTGACGGAGGATCGTATGCGTAAGTTCAGTCTCGACTCGGGCGTCTCCCGGCGCCGGTTCCTGCAGGGGGCTGCGGGAACGGGCCTCGCGGCGACGGCGGGTTGCCTCGGCGGTGGCGGCGGTGGCGGCGACGACCGCGTTCCGATGGACGTCACCGAGTGGCCGCCGGAGGACATCAGCTCGAGCCTGAATATGTGGAACTGGTACGACGACTGGGCCGAGTGGGCGATCGACGCCTTCGGCGATGAGTACGACGTCGAGGTGAGCAACAGCGGGTTCTCCTCGCCCGACCAGTGGTACTCACAGCTCGAGGCCGGCAATGAGGACATCGACAACATCGCGGCGACGACGAACTGGGTCGAGCGGTCGATCGAGAACGACTTCCTCCACGAGATTCCGGTCGACGTGATGCCAGCGTGGGACAACATCACCGACCGGATCAAGGAAGCCAGTTCCTACCGACAGGACGGCAGCGTCTACGCGGTTCCCGAGGCGCTCGTGTTGTATCCGCTGACGTACAACGACGAGTACTTCGACTCGGCGCCGGACTCGTGGGGCGTCCTCTGGGACGACGAACACGAGGGCGAGCTGTGTATGTGGGACAACGCGACGGTTTCCTGTCAGATCGCCGCGCTCTACACCGGCCAGGACCCGATCCAGCCGGACGACTTCGACGAGATCGAGGAGGTCCTCATCCAGCAGAAGCCGCTGTTGCGGACCTACTGGGGCGACTACCAGCAGGGAATGAGCCTCTTCGTCAACGAGGACGTCGTCGCCGGGCCGCTCACGATGGGTCGGACCTACACCGCCCGCTTCAGCGAGGGTGCGCCGGTCCACTACACCGCGCCACAGGAGGGTGCGATGTACACGAGCGACCTGTTCGTGATCCCGAGGGGTGCGCCGAACCCGATCGCGAGCCTCCAGTTCACCAACTGGGCGAGCCAAACGGAGAACGCCGCACAGCTGTTCGAGACGATGGGCTACCAGCCCGCCGTCGACATCAGCGACGAGCTCTCCGAGGAGGATGCGGAGTTCACGAACTGGCCGGACGACTGGAACCTCGTCTTCTCGGAGACGCTCTCGGACGAGGTCCGGTCCCGGTATGACGAGATCTGGACCGCGGTACAGGCCGCCTAGGATGTCGCTGCTACACGTCAGCGGGCTCACCAAGGAGTTCGGGGACCTCGTGGCAGTCGACGACGTCGACTTCGACGTCGAGGACGGCGAGTTCGTCTCGATCCTCGGGCCCAGCGGCTCGGGGAAATCGACCGTCCTTCGGATGGTTGCCGGCTTCGAGGAGCCCACCGCCGGGACGATCGCCCTCGAGGGCGAGGAGATCGTCGGCAAGCCCCCGTTCGAGCGCGACGTCAACATGGTCTTTCAGGACCTCGCGCTGTTCCCGCACCTGACGGTCGCCGAGAACATCGGCTACGGGCTCAAACAGCAGGGCGTCCCGAAGGCGGAGCGGCGCGAGCGGAGCGAGCGGATGCTCGAGATGGTCCGGCTGGAGGGGTACGGCGACCGAACCCCGGCGGAGCTGTCCGGCGGCGAACAGCAGCGCGTCGCGCTGGCGCGCGCGCTGGTGAACGAGCCCGCGCTCGTCCTGTTTGACGAGCCGCTCTCCTCGCTCGATCGGAAGCTTCGGCAGCACATGCAGACCGAGCTCCAGCGGATCCAGACCGAGACGGACACAACGTTTCTGTACGTTACCCACGATCAGGAGGTCGCACTCGCCGTCTCCGACCGACTCATCGTGCTCAATGACGGGGGCACCCAGCAGATCGGGACCGTCGAGGATCTCTATGAGGACCCTGCAAGCAGGTTCGTCGCGGACTTCATCGGCGACGTCAACACCGTCACGGGTCGGGTCACCGACCTCGACGACGACCGCGCCCTCATCGACGCCGGCACGGGCGAGATCCCCGTTCCGCGGACGGCGATCGCGGCCGACGTCGCCGCGGGCGACGACGTGGACGTCTGTGTGCGTCCCTATCAGGTTAGCCTGCGTGACGCAGCGACCACGGAAACGGACGCGACCGACGCCTTCGCCAGCACGGGAACCGTCCTGAGCCGGAGCTATCAGGGCAGCGACTCCCTGTACGACGTGGACACGGATGCGTGGGGCACCGTCTCGGCGGAGGTCCGTGAGGACGCCTTCCGGAACGGCGAGGACGTGACCGTCACGTGGGCGCCCGAGCACGTCCACGTCTACCGGCGTGACGACGAGGACCGGCCTGACGGCGGAGAGACGGAGGACCGGCCTGACGGCGGAGAGACGGAGGACGAGTGATGGCGGGGCGATCCGACGCCGGCTCCGCGATCGGCGACCGGATCGACGCGATCACGGCGTACTTCCGGTCGCGCCCGCGCCTGCGGACGCTCGTGGTGGCCGGGCCGCCGTACGCCGTCCTCGTGTTGTTCTTCGCGATCCCCCTGCTCGTGATGCTCGTCGTCTCCTTCCAGACGAGTGAGATCGGCGGGCCGTGGACGCTCAGCAACTACACGAACTTCCTCACCTCCGAGACCTATCTCACCGTCGTTTGGCAGACGCTCGTGATCAGCCTGCAGGTGACGGCGATCATCGCGGTCGTGGGCTACGCGCTCGCGTACAGCATCGTCCGGTTCTCGCGGCGGACGACGCTGTTGCTGCTGTTGGTCATCCTCCCGTTTTGGACCAGCTACATCATCCGGATGTACGCGTGGATCAACATCCTGCAAAGCGACGGCGTGCTCGACTCCACGCTGAACCTCTTCGGGCTCCCGGCGGTGGGACTGTTGTATAGCCAGCCGGCGGTGCTCATCGGGTTCACCTACGTCTGGCTGCCGCTGGCGATCCTGCCGTTCTACGCCTCGTTGACCAATCTCGACCCGGACCTCATCGAGGCCTCGAAGGACCTCGGCGCGGGCCCGATCCGGACGTTCACGTCGGTGACGCTACCGATGACCAAAAACGGCGTGATAACCGGCCTCATCCTCACGTTCATCCCGACGTTCGGTTCGTTCATCACGCCCAGACTGCTCGGCGGCACGAACAACATCATGATCGGAATGGTGATCGAGAACCAGTTCAAGAGCGCGTTCAACTGGCCCTTCGGCGCCGCGATCGGGATGGTGATCTCCGTCGTCGTCGTCGCCCTCCTGATCCTCGCAACGCGGTTCGGCGGCGGCCTCTTCGGCCAGCGGAGCCAGGGAGGTGCGGAGGCGTGAGCGCGCTTTCGAGCCTGTCCGCGGCCGTCGAACGGACGGTGCACACCCACGCCGCACGGATGGCCACGGCCGTGATCGCGCTCGTGATCGCGTTCCTGTGGATTCCGATCGCCGTGTTGGTGTTCATGTCCTTCGCGGCCGGCGGGGTGCTGTCGTTCCCGCCCGAGCAGCTCACGCTGGAGTGGTACCGCGTGTTCCTCACGAACGACGCCGCGATCGACGCGATCGTGACCACGATCACGATCTCCGTGCCGGCGACCATCATCACCGTCACGCTGTCGACGATGATCGCCTACGCGATCGACCGATACGTCTTCCCGGGGCGGGACTGGCTGCAGATGCTGGCGACGCTCCCGATCATCGTCCCGCTCGTCGTCACGGGCGTGGCGATGGTGCTGTTCTTCAACGGCACCCTCGGGCTGCCGGAGTACGTCTCCGTCGTCGTCGCCCACGTCATCCGGACGATCCCCTTCGCGACGCTGGTCATCCTGCCGACGTTCCTCACCTTCGATCGACGACTCGAGGAGGCCTCGAAGGACCTCGGCGCCGACGAGCTTCGGACGTTCTGGCAGGTGACGCTCCCGAACATCTTCCCCGGGATCGTCGCCGGCGGGCTGTTGGCGTTCACCCTCTCGTTCAACGAGTTCGTCTACACGTACTTCGTGAAGGGGTCCGGCGACCCGACCCTGCCCGTCTACATCTGGAACCAGATCCGGTACAACGTCACCCCCGAGGTGAACGTGATCAGCGTCGTCTTCCTCGTCGTCGCGGTGACGATGGTGCTCGTCGCCGTCTCGTTGACCCGCGTCGACCTTCTCACGCGGCAGTGACGGCGGATCGAGGACCAACTATTTGCCCGTCGGGACCCCTTGGAGAGTGTAATGGACGATCGCGAGAGGGATCGGATGCGGACCGGGGGCCGATCGCGGACCGGGGGCCGATCGCGGACCGGGGGCCGATCGCGGACCGGGGGCCGATCGCGGACCGGGGGTCGAACGGGCCACCAGCGAGCGTCCGGCATCCGCGAGGACCGTCGCGCCCAGTCGGTGCAGATCGGTGCCGTGTTGCTGTTCGGGTTCCTGATCGTCTCGATCTCGGTGATGCAGGCGACGGTGATCCCCGACCAGAACCGGCAGGTTGAGTTCGACGCCTACCAGGACGCGGCTGCCGATCTCGTCGACGTCCGCAACGACGTCCTCGCGGCTGCCGGGCAGGACACGACCCGCGGCACGACGGTACACACCGGGGCGTCGTACCCGAACCGGCTGGTGTTCGTCAACCCTGGTCCCCCGCCGAACCGACTCGCAGCGACCGGCGAGCGGACGATCGCGATCGAGAACATCGAGGCGGTCGATAGTGAACCCGCAAACACCCAAGCGTTCATCGGGTCGAACGTGAGCGGCAGTACCTACACGACACGGGACCTCCAGTTCGAGCCGAACTACAACGTTCTCAATGCACAACCGATGGTCGTCACCGGCCAGGAGGCGTACCGAGTTACTGACGGCGGGCCCCTTCCGTTGGCGAGCCAGACGCTCGTCGGCGGCGAAGACGGCGAGCGGATCCACCTGATGACGGTCGATGGCGATCTCTCGGCCGGCGGGCAAGACGCCGTGATCACGACCGAGTCCGTGAGTACCTCGACCCGGTCGGTCGGCGTGCGATCGCCGGACGGAAGTGACATCACGATCCGAATGGCGACACCGACGGGCGTGACCGCCGACGAGTGGGTTGCCCGGACAGGGACCGCGCTCACCGATCGGTACAGCCGGGTGCTGTCCGCCGACAACGTCACCGCCGCCGGCGACGACACCGAGCGCGTCGCGCTCACGCTGAACGGCAGCGCCGATCTCACCTATCAACTCCGCCTCTCGCGGGTCGAACTCCGAAGCACCGACACGTCGTCGACGGTTCCTGACCCCGATCCGGCCTACATCGTTGCGACGGACGGGACCAGCCAGACTTTCAGTACCGATCAAGCGCGCGCCGAGACGCGCGTGCGTGTCAACGATGCGTTCACCAATCCCGTCGAGGGTGCCTCGGTTCGGCTCGAGGCGTCGGGGACGACGCTGCTCGACGAGACCGGTACCGATCGTGGCTCCTCGTTCGTCACCACCACCGACGCCGATGGGACCGTCCCGATCCGGGTGGACACCGACGGCGTCACCGATCCGGTCAGCGTCACTGCCACCGCGATCGACGCCACGTCGACCGCCGACCAAACGACGATCGATCTGTACCCCGCCGGGAGTGGCGGTGGTGGGCAGCCACAGGATGTCAGCTCGTCGCCGGCTGCAAGCGTCTACGTGGATCCGCCGTCGACGATCGGGAACGGAAATAACGACAATCAAGTCACCGTTACGCTGGAGGCGAGCGAAGAAGTGACGATTGAGGCGCTCGGGTTCAGTTATTATTACCCAATTCCCGAAAATCCCGGTCAAGGTATAACTCGAGAGATCGATTCCGCGACTATCGGATCTACATCGTTCACGGTTCCTGGTGAATTCAAAAAACTCGGCCAACCGATAACGATTCCGCAGGACGGAACCAGTATAACGGTTGACTTCAGCAACAGCAACGATGCCCCAGCAGAAGATGACTTCTTCGTCATCACCGTGCAGTTCTCGGACGGCGTCACCCGGACGTTCTTCGTCCGTGTGAGCGAGTGATCCCGCCGACTCAGTCTTCTTCGACGACTTCCGGATCCTGGATCGCCGACTGCAGTGAGTCGAGCCCGTTGACCCACTCCGAGACGAGGCCGTACTCGATGTTCTCCACAAGCTCGATGTCGAGCTGATCGCCATCGATGATGCGCGTGCCGGCTTGGACGATGTAGCCAAGAGCGGCGTCGAGGTCCTCGTCGGCTTCGGCGTCGGCGGCTGCGCCGACGTACTCGTCGAGATCGCCTTCGACGACGCCGCCGACGATGTACTCCTCGGCCGCGTAGAAGACGGGGACGAGCGAGGTCTGGACGCCGTCGATCAGCATCGTCTTGTCCTCGTCGTCGAAGTCCACCTCGGTCAGCACGATCTCGCGGACGTCCTCGATCTCCTCGAGCGCGCGGTCCTCGTCGATCCGGCCGTCCTCGTACGCCGAGAGGACCTTGGCGACGGCGATCGCGGCGTCATCCTGGAGGTTGATCAGGAGGCGGGCGGAGTCCTCGTTCTCGGGGTCGAGCTCCTCCTCCTCGATCCGGGAGATCCAGTTCTGCCAGCGTTCCTCGGAATAGAAGGTCTCTACGGCCTCGTCGGCGTCCTCGGTCATGTCCCAACTGTCACGTGGCCCACTCAAATGCCTTTCCTATCGCCCGGGCTCGCGAGACTCGGTGGCACGGCGGCGGGGACGGTGCAGCGATGGGGGATGCAGCGACGGAGATGATCCGGCGGCGACCCGATCCGCGGCTGTAAGCTTCAAGTGCGGTCCGCGAGTTGGTCCGATATGGACCTCTATGCGGCCATCGCCGACCTGCCGGTCACCATCGAGTCGGAGGCCCGAACTCGCCACCGCGCGGACACCACGAGCGGCTTCGAACGCGTCACCACGGAGATCGCGCTGTCGGGCGACGGCGAAACCGGCCGCGGCGAGGACGTCGCCTACGAGACGGCGGATCACGAGGCGTTCGCCGACGCCCCGCCCGTCGGGATCGAGGGCGAGTGGACGATCGATTCGCTGTCGAACCGGCTCGCCGAGCTGGACCTGTTCGAGACGAAGCCCCCCGAGCGGGAGGGCTTCCGGGCGTACCGTCGGTGGGCCTACGAGAGCGCGGCCCTCGATCTGGCCCTCCGGCAGGCTGACACCGACCTCGCGAGCGTGCTCGACCGGGCGCTCGATCCGGTTCGGTTCGTCGTCTCGACCCGGCTCGGGGACCCGCCGAGCGTCGACCGCGTACGGCGGCTGCTCGAGGCGGACCCCGACCTGGCGTTCAAGCTCGACCCGACGCCGGAGTGGGCCGCGGACCTGGTCGAAGCGCTCACGGAGACGGGTGCCGTTCGGGTGCTCGACCTGAAGGGCTGGTACGAGGGGACCGACGTCGACGTCCCGGCCGATCCCGCCCTGTACGACCGTGTCCTCGACGGGTTTCCCGAGGCGGTCATCGAGGACGCCGCGTTTACCGATGACACCCGTGATCGGCTCGCGAGCGCGGCTGACCGACTCTCGTTTGATTATCCAGTCACTAGTCTCGAGAGCCTCCGATCCCTGCCGGTCGATCCGGGGTGGTGTAACGTCAAACCCTCCCGGTTCGGCTCGATCCGGTCGCTGTTCGAGACGGTCGAGTACTGCCGCGAGAACGGGATCCGGCTCTACGGCGGCGGGCAATTCGAGCTCGGCGTCGGCCGCGGACAGATACAGATCCTCGCGTCGCTGTTGTACCCCGACGGGCCGAACGACGTGGCACCACGCGTCTTCAACGATCCCGCCACCGAGCCGCCCTACCCGTCGAGCCCGATCGCGATCGACGACCTCGAGGGGTTCCGTCGGTCGCGATGACTTCGGGATCGATCCGATCGATCGGATCGCTGCGATCGATCTGGCGTGATCCGACCCGCCGCCGGTGGGCCCTGTGGGCGATCCTCGCGGCGTCGTTCCTCCTCGTGAGCCTCTACCGGCTCTCGACGGCGGTGCTGGCCGAGAACCTGATGCGGGCGCTCTCGATGAGCGGCACCCAACTCGGCACGCTTCACGCGGTCTTTTTCCTCGTGTACGCCCTGCTGCAGCTCCCGACGGGGATTCTCGTCGACCGGTTCGGTCCCCGGTTGACCGCCGCTGCCGGCGCGACGGTGATGAACCTCGCGGCGGTCTGGTTCGCGCTGGCGGGCAGCTACGCGACCGCGCTGGCCGCTCGGCTGCTCATCGGCCTCGGCGGGAGCCTCATCTTCGTCGCGGTGTTGCGATTCTGTGCGAACTGGTACCGCCCGGACGAGTTCGGCACGATGAGCGGCATCTCGTTCGCCGTCGGCGGCGCGGGCGGCCTGCTGGCCACCACACCCCTTGCGGTCGTCGTCTCGGCGGCCGGCTGGCGACCCACTGTCGCCGGTCTCGGCGTCGCCGGCCTCGTGGTCGCTGCGGCGACCTTGATCTTCGTCCGGGATACCGCCTCGGCGGCCGGACTGGAACCGGTGACCGGCGTCCCCGATCAGGACCGCCCATCGATGGGGGAGATCGGCGGCTACGCCGTGCGGGTCCTCTCCGACCGGTGGGCGTGGGCCGTCGCGGTGTTGCTGTACTGCACCGGCGGGGTCCAGCTCACGCTCATCGGTCTGTGGGGCATTCCCTACGTCGTCCAGGTCTACGACGTCTCGGTGACGACCGCCTCGACGATCACCCTCCTGGGCGGCATCGGCACGGCCGCTGGCCCGCCGGCGTTCGGCTGGCTCTCGGACCGGACCGGCGTCCGAACCACGTTCGTCGTCGGCGCTGCGATCGCACAGACCGCCGCGTTGGGGATCATCGCGGCGGTCGGGGACCCGCCGTTCTTCGTCGTCGGGGTCGTCTTCCTCGCCGTCGGCGGCCTGGTTGGCGCCTTCGTCCTCACCTACCCGATGGTCCGATCGCGGTACGATGACCGCGCGAGTGGCGTCGCGATCGGGGCTATCAACGGCGCCTCCTTCTTCGGCGCCGCGACCTTCCCCACGCTGATGGGGACGGTGCTCGACGCCTACTGGACGGGCGAACTGCTCGACGGTGTGCGCGTGTACACGATGACGGGCTATCGCGTCGCGTTCGCCATCGGCGCCGTCGCGGGCGTGATCGCGATCGGCTGTGCGACCTGGCTCCACCGGCACGATGGGGCATCCACGACGACGTGATCACCGCGCGAGCGGCATGTTGTAGCTCGTCTCCGCGGCCATCACGTGCTCCCAGGTCCGCTCGCACTCGCAGTCGACCTGCTCGAAGACGCTCGGGTCCTGCCGGAGGTCGAAGTCCTTGATCGCCGTCTGTACGCGGTCGTCACACTCGCCGCAGTTGTGGGCGCCGCGATCGGAGCCGTGTCCGACCGGGTCGGAGACGACGATCGCGTCCGCGTCCGCGGTCTCCGCGAGGATATGTGCCACGCTCCAGAGCCATGGCGGGCGGTAGCCCCCCTCGAAGAACAGCTCGTCCACCATCGTGTACCGTTGGACGTTACACGGGTTCATCGAGACGGTGTGACACCCATCGACGTCCGCACAGCGCCGGATCGACGCGATCATGTCGTTGACGGCCTCCGGCTCCGCGAGGAAGGGAGGCTTCAACAGGAGGTACGCCTTCACGCCCGCGCTCACGTCGTCGGTTTCCGCGTCGACCGCACGGACCTCCTCGCAGGCGGCCTCGAAGTCCGAGAACTCGAAGTACTTGTTCACGCAGTCGTGCCGGACGCGGTCGGTCGCCGTCTCGAGGCCGATCGCGACGTCGGTCGACAGCCCGACGTCGGTGAAGTCGCTGACGGCATCGGCAGTGACGAAATCCGGGAGCGATTCGAGGACGATCCGGTCGCGGTCGGCGAACGTCTCGGCGATCGCCGCGCGCGTCTCGGCCGGGACCTCCCGCTCGTCGAGGAACGACCCGGAGGTGTAGATCTTGACCAGCCGCGAGGGCTCGTCGGCGTTGGCCTGCTCGTGATCCAGACAGACGTCGATCTGGTCCATCAGGGCCTCGTGGGTGACGCTGCCGCCCTCGACGGACTCGGCGACGTAGCCACACATCGTACAGCCGCCGGCGCGGGCCCACCGGCAGCCGCCGGTGTTGAGGATGATGGTCAACGATTGGCGGACGCCGTCGGGAGTGTTGTCCTCGTCGATCCAGACGCGGGTCGGCTCGTGGGGGTCGTACGTCTCGTCCCGCTCGGCGCGGACCTCGCGCATCACGGCGTTGTGCGCGTCCATCCCGCGCCCCTGTTCGGCGGCCTCGGGGGTCGGCGTGCTCATTACGGGGACCTCGGGGACCGGCGCGTAAATCCGCTTCGTCCGGACCCGATCGTCGAATCGCCCGGATTCGATCGTTGAGTCGTCCGAATCCGGTCGTCAGTTCGACCGCGAGCGCCGGTTCGCGTTCGGGTCCTCTCTCACGATTCCGCGCACATCCCGACCATCCTTCGAGTTTTCACCGATCATTTGTACGGAATAAATGATTATTTTATTATTCTCACATATGATATAGGTTGAATCGCCCCATAATATTAAGTATGAACGAGCCGATCCAATACCTACCGAATGGTCTCCACTACTGTGGACGCCGATGTCGAGACCGTTCTCGAATCGGCGACCGCTGATTCCGATGACGATCTCCTCGTCGTCAACCCCTCCACTGAAGCGATCGAGGCGATCGTTTCCGCCGGTATCGATCCCGACACACCAGCCATTCCGCACGTTCGGCTGCTCGTCGAGGAAGCGACGATCGCGGACGCGATGGACGGATTCCTGCGTGCCTCGAAGGCTGCAGCGTTGATCGACCGGCGAACCTTGACGATCCGAACGCCGTCGACGGACCTCTCGACGACCCTGCTCGTCACGTCGACGGACGTCTCGGCGATCGTCGAGTCGACCGGCGGCGTCGGCGTGCTCTCCAGTTCCGATCCCGCGTTCGCCGGGTCGGTCGGCGACGCGTACCGCGACCGGTTCGCCGACGCGACGGACTACCGACTTCGCACGCCGGCGCTCGACCGCGTCCGCGAGACGATGGATGAGGCGATCGGCGAGGAGCCCCGAGCCGATTTCGAGGCGATCCTCGAGGCGATCGAGGACACCGAGACCGGTGACCGGCTCGATGCCGTCGCGGTCGCGTTGCTCGTGGCCGCGAAACACGGCGTCCTGTTGTACGACCTCTCGAAATGGGGCGAGGACGTCGGTCTCGCCTCGAAGGCCACCTTCTCCCGAACGAAGACCGATCTCGAGGACCACGGCGTGATCGAGACGGAGAAGGTACCGATCGACGTGGGTCGCCCCCGGCTTCGGCTACAACTCGGCGACGACCGGCTTCGAGGCCTGTCCCCGGTCGAACTCGCGTCGACGACCGCCGAACTGCTCGAGTAGCCCGGCCGACGGTCCGAACGACGGAGACGTGCGACCTCGGCCACCCGGTCGGGTCGCGGTCGTCACTCGACGTCCGATGACTCGTCGTCCACGCTTTCGTTACTGGCGGGCACGATGCCCGTGATCTCGAACCGTGCGCCGCCCTCCTCGGCGTCGGTCACGTCGATCTCCCAGCCGTGGGCGTCGACGATCTCCGCGACGATGGCGAGGCCGAATCCGGTTCCGCCCTCGGCGGTCGTATAGCCGGACTCGAACACCGTCTCGCGTTCGTCCTCGGGGATCCCCGGGCCGTCGTCCGCCACGTAGAATCCCGTCCCGTCCGGGAGGTCGCCGATGGTGATCGTCACGGCGTCGCCGCCGGGTTCGACGGCGTCCTCGCGAGCGTCAGCGAGGGAGGGCTCGTCGGAGCAAGCTCCGACGGCGTCCTCGCGAGCGTCAGCGAGGGAGGGCTCGTCGGAGCAAGCTCCGACGGCGTCCTCGCGAGCGTCAGCGAGGGAGGGCTCGTCGGAGCAAGCTCCGACGGCGTCCTCGCGAGCCTGCGAGCGGGGGCTGGTCGAGCCATGCTCGACCGCGTTGCCGAGGAGGTTCTCGAGCAGCTGCTGGAGCCGGTCGCGGTCAGCCTGGACCGTCGCGTCCGTCTCGACCGAGAGCCGCGCGTCACCGCCATCGATCGTCGTCCAGGCTTCGCGTGCGACGGAGTTCAGGTCGACGGGTTCGGTCTCGCCGATCGACTCGCCCTGCCGAGCGAGCGTCAGCAGATCGTCGATGAGTTGCTCCATCCGGCCCAGCGCGGTCTCCACGTGTTCGATCGCCGCGGCGTCGCCGGCCTCGGCGAGTTCGAGGTAGCCGGTCGCGACGTTGAGCGGATTCCTGAGGTCGTGGCTGACGATGCTCGTGAACTCCTCGAGGCGGGCGTTCTGCTCGGCCAGCTCGCGCTCGCGGGCCCGCAGCTTCTGTTCGCGTCGGGCGCCGTCGAGGGCGCTCCGAACGTTTGCGCCGAGGATCCGCGCCAGCGCGACGTCGGCCTCGTCGAAGTCGTCGACCGTTGTCGACCCCGCGATGAACACCCCGTGATCGCCGAGGGGAACGATCAGCTCGCTGCGGATCGGTGTCTCGGAGTTGTGGAGACGGTCGGCGGTTCGGACGTCATCGAAGTGGACCACGGACCCGGACTCGTAGGCCCGCCACGCGAGCGACTCCCCGGGTTCGAAGGTCGGGATCTCCGCAAACGTCCGCCTGGCGCCCTCGGTAACGGCGATCGGCTCCAACGCCGGACCCTCGGCCGTCTCCGTGTGGAAGTAGATCCCCGATATTTCGAGATCGAGCAGGGTCGCTCCGGCGTCGACACCGCGGTCGGCGACCGCCTCGCGCGTCCCCGCGTCGATCAGGTCGCGGGTCGCCTCGTGGAGCGCGTCGAGCCGATCCGCATACCGCCGCGTTTCGGTGATGTCGGTGTAGACGGTGAACCCGTCGGCGGTCACGACGCCGTCCGACAGCGGAACGAACCGGACGACGAAGACGCCGGTCGTTCCATCGGCCCGCTCGCGTTCGATCTCAGTCTCGTACCGCTCTCGCCGTCGGGCGTGCTCGCGAAACTGCGAGAGGTCGTCGGTCGAGCGTGTGTCCGGAAACAACTCGTCGAACGACCGGCCGCGGGCCTCCCCGGCGGTGTATCCGAACGTCTCCGCGAAGGCGGGGTTGACGTCGACGACGATCGGCTCACCGTCCGTGAAGACGATCCGGGAGACCGCATCGGAGGTGTTCTCGAAGAGGGCTTCGAGCCGCGACTTTTCGACCGCGAGTTCACGCTGTCGCCGCCGCTGTCTGTCGCTGTAGACGCCGATCACGATCCCGCCGAGGATCGCGGCAGCCGACAGCTGTGCGACGATGATCCGTGGTTTGATCTTCCCCTGGGACCGCTGGATGAGGTAGACCCAGGCCGCAAGCGCAAGCGCGCCGCCGAGGCTCAGGACCGTCCATCGGAGGATCCTGCCGCCGTCGACGCCGTCGTCCATCACGCCGATCCACAGTCCGGCGGCCAGGATGGCGGCGCTCAACAGATACGGGACGCTGTTCTCGAGTAGGGCCGTCCACAGTGCGTTCCCCTCGAGGATCACGTCCTGGTAGACGTCGACCGTGAAGATGCTCGCGAGGAGGACTCCGAGCGCGGCTATCAGCGCCGCGGATAACAGCCGCGTCGTCTCGGATCGGTCCATCGTGTCTCGTTTTACCGTTCAAGGCAGTCGTCGGCTTGTAGTCCTTTCGACTGTCGGTCCGTTTCGGTTGCGGGATGCGTGGTCGGTCCGGTTGCGGGACGTCTCAGTGTGGTGTCAGGCGAACGCGCCAGCCACCAGCAGCGGGAACACGAGCGTCGCCTCGGCCTCGACCTGCGTGTAGTTCGTCTCGGTTTCGTCCTTGATCTTCCCCCAGGAGACCGCCTCGTTGGGTGGCGCGCCGGACAGCGATCCGTCGCCCTCCATCCCGGTGGAGATGTAGACGGCGTAGTCGGCGCCGCCGCGGAAGAGGTTCGTCATGATCGCGTGGTGTTTCGGCACCCCGCCGCCGACGGCGATGAGCCCGGTTTTCCCCGCCAGGAGGCCGTCCTCGATCAGCGAGTCGTAGTCGTCGAGGATCTCGATGCCGATCTCGGAGTCGTAGCCCTGCCGGTAGTAGTAGAGGAAGTTGCCGACCTCGGCGTCGGTCAGGGCCGGACAGTAGACGGGAACGTCGTTGTCCGCGGCCTGTTTCAACACGGAGTCGTCGTCCTCGAGCGTCTGGCCGACCTCCCGGGCGAAGGCCGTCGGCGTCCGGACCTTCTGCTCGGCGAAGAAGTCGTCGAAGAAGTCGTAGAGGAACTCCTCGAGCCAAACGTACCGGTCGGAGGGGACGTAGATGTTCCCGAGCCGGTTGATCCCGCGCTCGCGGAGCTCGGCCTCGTCGGCGTCCCACTCGCCCATCTTGAACGGCTTGGCCGTCTTGATGATGTCCTCGGTCAGCGACCCCGAGGTCGTGATGAGCACGTCGACGTAGCCCTCCCGGACGAGGTACGCGACCGTCTCTCGCAGTCCCGAGGAGATGATGTTCGAGGTGAAGGTGAGATACACCGTCGCGTCATCCTCCTGCATCCGCTCGGCGATATCGATCGCCTCGGCGAGGTGAGTCGCCTGAAAGCCGGTCGTCGCGTACGTCTCGAGCAGCTCGCCGATGTCGAGGTCGCCGCGGAAGTCCGGCCCGCGAACGTCGGGCGTGGACAGCTCCTCCTCGCTGCCCGGCACGACGTTGTCCCGGGTCTCCTCGTCGGGGGAATCGCCCTCGTGATCGTCGGCGTGAGAATCGCCCGTCTGGGCGTCGTCGTCGTCCATACGGACGCATACGCCCCGACGGGTTTGAATCGATCGGGTTCCAATCCGGATCGTCACGCGAGCACATCCCACAGCCCAACGGCCGTTCGCATGCGCTGACGATCAGCGCGGGGCATTTATATATCGGGACGTAACCACGGGTATGGATCGGCGTCACTATATACGATCGCTTGCGGGCGCCGGCGTCGTCGGGACCGCCGGCTGTCTCGGATCGGTGCCCGGATTCGGGAACGAAAACACCGTCCTCGGCCCGCCCGAGCAGGACCTGAGTGAGGCGTCCCACCCGAGCTACGGCGACGAGCTCCCCGCGGTGACGCTTCCCGACCCGATCGCGGGTGAGGAGATCTCGACCGAGAGGATCTTCGACGAACGCGACCGCGCCGTATTGCTGACGTTCTTTTATACGCACTGTCCTGATGGGATTTGCGCCGCACTCATTCGCTATCTACGACGAGCACAGATCGTCGCATCGGAGCAGGGAGCCGCTGATGAAGCTGCATTCCTCCCTATCACCTTCGATCCGGAACGTGATACTGCTGCGGTACTCCGCGAATATGCCGATCGGATGAATGTGAATCTTGATGCAGGCAATTGGCATTTCCTCCGGCCCGAAAGTTTCGAAGCCAGTCAATCCCTCATCAGGGAACAGTTCGGATTGGCGACGAAGAAAGTGTATGATCACGACTACCAAGAGAGTCTCGAATATACATTCACCCACCTTGGATACATTTTCCTTGTTAACAAACAGGGTATCATCGAACGTGTCTACCCGGGCGGAAAAGCCATTTCGATCGAACGGGTCGAAGAAGACTTCACACGAGTTCTAAACCAATAACATGCAACGCCGCCACGTCCTCGCTGGAGTCGCAAGTGTGGGTACGCTCGCTGGTGCAGGGCTTTCGATAACGGGGGGTCTCTCACGTCGTTCCGACGTCGAACCAGCCGATCCCGTGACGCTCAACACGATCGATGCGCCGGGAAGCCGTGATGGGGAAGTGACGATTCCGGCGACAGATCGACCGACCTTTGTCGACTTTTTCGCGACGTGGTGTGACCCGTGTGTCGAACAGATGCCCGCTCTCGCGGAAGCAAACGATCGCGTAGACGACTCCGTGCTATTCATTTCGGTGACAACCGAGGCAGTGGGTGAGTCCGTTGCTGAGGAAACGATCGTTGAGTGGTGGCGAAAATATAACGGCGATTGGCTACTTGGCGCCGATCCGTCCATCGAACTCTCCTCAAGTCTGGGCGTCAGCCCGCGGATCCCCACTGCAGTCGCGATCGACGATACCGGCCGCGTTCAATGGTCAGAGTCGGGCGTCCACACCGCCGATGAACTGCTCGACGGCATCGAGACCATCTTATAAGTGATCCCGCAATGACCGACGCCTCGATCGCCACGAACCTGCCCTTCGCAGTCGCCGCCGGGGTCGCGACGTTCTTCTCGCCGTGCGCGTATCCCCTGTTACCCGGCTACGTGGGGTTCTACGTGAACCAGGCGGACGCCGACTCGGTGTCGATCGCGGGGGCGAGCACGCGCGGGATCGCTGCCGGGATCGGCGTGCTCGCGACCTTCGCGGTGCTTGCGGGCGCGACGGTCCGGATCGGGCACTCGACGATCTCGAACCTCACGGTCTTCGAGTCGCTCGTTGGGGGGTTGCTCGTCGTCTTCGGCCTCCTCGTCGTGGCGGGACGCGCGCCCTCGCTGTCGATCCCGTTGCCGAAGCGCCGATCGAGCGTGCTCGGGTTCGGCCTGTTCGGCGCCGGCTACGCGCTCGCCGGTGCGGGCTGTGTCGCGCCGATATTCCTCGGCGTCGTGGCACGGGCGATCGCGCTCCCCTCGGAGATGGCCCTGATCGTCCTCGCGACGTATGCGGGAGTCGTCGCGGTGCTGCTCGTGGCCACCACCGTCGCGACGGGGATGGGATTGCTCACGAACGCTGGCCGACTGATGGCCTACTCCGGACGGTTGAAACAGATCGCCGGCGTCGTGATGGTGATCGCCGGGATCGGACAGATATACCTCGCGATCGTCGTGTACTGATCGCGGGACGCGGCGCTCCGACCGACTTCCGGAACCGATCGCCCGGACCGATGGATATAGTGTCGCCCGTCGAGGAGCCCCGATGAATGACCGTTCGTGACCGAGCGACCGAACTCCGCGCGGTCGCGGCGGAGCTGCGTTCCGACGGCCGCGGCGGGATCCTCGCCGCGGTCGCTGGCGGCTGGTTCCTCTCGATCGGCGTCCGGATGGTGTACCCCGCGATCCTCCCGCAGCTACGGGCGACGTACGGCTTCGATCTCACCACTGCCGGCCTGCTGGTCACGGCCCTGTGGCTCGCCTACGCGATCGGGCAGCTACCGGGCGGGATGCTCGACGACCGCCTCGGCGGCGGTCGCGTCCTCGTGGCGAGCACGGCGGTGTCGGCGACGGCGCTTTCGCTCGTCGTTCTGGCGGGCTCGACGGTCGTGCTCTTCGGTGCGACGGTGCTGTTCGGGCTCGCGACGTCGCTGTACGGCGTCGCCCGGTTCACGATCCTTTCGAGCAACTTCGACGACCGGGCGGGAACCGCCATCGGCGCGACGATGGCCGCCGGCGACTTCGGGAACGCCCTGCTGCCGCCGATCGCGGGCGTTCTCGCCGTGACGATCGCTTGGGAGGTCGGGCTCGGCCTCGCCGTCCCGTGCTTCCTGCTTGCCGCGGTCGGGATCCAGCTCGTTGTTCCCGACGACGGACGGAGCGATGCCGTCGCCGCCGACGGCTCCGGGACGGCGGAGACGGGGGAGACGACCGCGGACGCCGAGCCCACCGACGGGATCGCGACGACCGCTCGGCGGCTCGTCGCGGTGCTTCGCGAGCCGGCGGTGCGCCGGGTGGCCACGATACAGCTGCTCGGGTACTGTTCCTGGCAGGGGTTCACCGCCTTCTACCCGACGTACGTCGTGACGGAGACGTCGATCGCCCAGCCGACCGCCACCGCGCTGTTCGGCGGCTTCTTCGGGCTGGGGATCGTCTCGAAGCTGGCGGCCGGCTCCGCCTACGACGGCTACGGGATCCGCCGAACGCTGCCGGTCGTCCTCGGCGTCGGTGCGGTCGCGATCGTGCTGTTGACCGCCGTGGAGGGACTGCTCGCCGTCGCCGGCGTCACCGCCCTCGCCAGCGTGATCCTCGGCTACTCGACGATCACGTTGACCGCGCTCACCGGCGCCTTTCCGGACGACGTCCAGGGGACCGGCCTGGGACTGCTCCGGACCGGCTACATGCTCGTCGGCGCCGGTGTGCCGACGGTGATCGGAGTGTTTGCGGATGCCGACCGTTTCTCGGAGGCCTTCCTGCTCGTGGCCGTCGTGGCCGCGGTCGCCGCCCTCCTCGCGCTCCGGATCCCCCCGAGCGACCCGTCCCCGGAACGGGCGGCGTGAGACCGATCCGGGGATCCGCCGATGGAACCAACATTTATACCTGGATACGAACTACGGCGGAGTATGACTCTCGACGAGTTCGCCCTCGCGGCCACGACCAGCGACCTGTCGCGTGAGGCGGACGCGCGGGACGTGGCCGACCTCGTCGAGTTCCGGATGGACAAGGCCACGGACCCGATCGACCAGCTCGCAGCCTACGACGGCGAGTTGCCGATCCTCGCCACCAACCGAAACCGCTGGTTCGGTGGGACGGCCGACGACGACGGCCGCCTCGACACTCTCGTTGCTGCCTCCCGGTTCGACGACGTCGCCCTCGTCGACCTCGAGTTGGAGACGGCCCGGGGCACCTCGTGGATCGTCGACGACCTCCGCGCGAACGACGTCGACGTCGTCGTCTCCCACCACGACTTCGAGTCGACGCCCGACGAGGAGGTACTCGCGGCGATCGTCGCCGAATGTGCCGAGTACGGCGACGTCGCCAAGGTCGCGACGTTCCCATCCGACCTCTCGGACACGCTCACGGTGCTCGAGGTCGTCCGCGCGGCCACCGCGGCCGGTCGATCCGTCGCGGGGATCGCGATGGGCGAACTCGGGAGCCACGTCCGCGTGATCGCCCACGTTTACGGGTCGAAACTCGGATACGCGCCGCTCGTCGACGACGACGCCGACTACGCGCCAGGACAGATCCCGCTGCGGCAGCTCGCCGCGCTCATCGAGTCCACGCGCGTGGAGGATGCGACGTTCGATGCCGGCGACGTTCCCGCGGTGCTCGACGGAACGGACGCCGCACCGCCCGAGCGCCCGCGATCGGATTGATAGCGCCGATCGTTCGTCGCCGACCGATCGCCGTCGATCGTGGCGGTGAACGCGCCGAGTGCGGCGACGACAGGCGGATCGATCCGCCGCGAGCGTGCGTGACCTCGGCCTCTATTCGTGCGCGAGTCGGTCGACGTCGGCGAGGATTGCGCTCGCCGTCTCCGGGCCGCCGGCGCCCGGACCGGAGACGTTGAGCTGGCCGGCGTGCTCGGTCTCCAGTTGGACCGCGTTCGTCGTCCCGGTCGGCGCGAGCGCGGCGTTCTCGGGAACGAGCCGCGGGCCGACGCGGATCTCACCCGCACGAACCTCGACGATCAGCCGAACGGTACGCCCGTCCTCACGGGCCAACTCGAGCACGCTGCCGGGGATGTCGACGATCCCCTCGACGTCCGCGTCCGCGAGGGTGTACTCGCGTCCGTCCGCGAGGACGTTCGCGAGGATGACCCCCTTCAGCGCGGTGTCCGTTCCCTCGACGTCGAAGGACGGGTCCGTCTCGGCGACGCCCATGTCCTGTGCCTCCGCGAGGACGTGCTCGTAATCGAGCCCCTCGGCGGCCATTCGCGAGAGCACGAAGTTCACCGTGCCGTTGAGCACGCCCCGGACGGCGGTGATGTGGTCCGGGCCGATGTCGGTGATCGTCGAGAGGACGGGCATCGCGCCGCCGACGGTCGCCTCGAAGAGGACCCGCCCCTCGCTGTCGGCCTCCAGCTCGCGAACGTCGCCGTAGCGTTCGGCGACCGGCCCCTTGTTCGCCAGCACGACGTGTCGGTCGCGACGCAGAGCGGCCTCGACGTGGGACATTCCCGGCTCGGCGTCGCCGAGCGTGGTCGGCGTCGCCTCCACGAGGACGTCGTAGGTGGCTGCAAGCGCCTCCTCCGGGTCCGCGTCGCCGACGACTCCCTCGTGCTCCTTGCGCTCGAGGACGGTCGGCGCGTCGATGCCGTCGGCGTCCACGACGGCGCTCCGGGAGTCCGCGAACGCGGTCACGTCGTGACCGTACTCGCCGGCGAGCTCGACGACCGAGGAGCCGACGGCGCCGGCTCCCATCACCGCGAGCCTCATCGGTCGCCTCCCGTGGTGAGCGGCTCGATGAGACGGAGGTCCTTCTCCTCGGCGACCTCGCGGATCCCCTCGAGCACGGAGTCGGTCGCGCCCGATTCGGCCGCGATGTCGAGCCGTGCACTCGAGGTGTCGGCGGTGCCCTCCGGCGCCGACAGCGAGAGGTCGGTCACGGTGGCGTTCGCCGACGCCTGGATCCGCGAGAGCGTGTCCGAGAGGTCCGTCTCGATCACGTCCCCCGACAGCACGATCGTCAGGCCCTCGCTGTAGCGCTCCGTGCCCGCCTGCACGACGTTGATCCCCGCATCGTGGAGCGCGTCCACGATCTTCTCGAAGCGGTCCGGGGTGGCCTCGATGTCGACCTCGACGGGGACGTGCCCGCGCGGCGTGACGTTCCCGCGTTCGTGGAAGATCGACAGGAGGTTACCGCCGTTGTCCGCGATCGGCTGGAGCGACCGGAGCAGCTCGCCCGGCTCGTCGACGAGCTCGAGCCGGAGGGTGTACGCCCGGATGTCGTTCTGGGAGTCACTCATCGATCGACCACCGTCCGTTCGCGAAGGCGCTCATTATCGGGACCAGTCGTGGGACTCGTATAAGTATTGACTTTCCGGTGGATCGTCGGGCGTGGACGACGCCGCCGGGACGATCACGACCCGGAGATCGTTGACGTTCGTCCCCGTCGGTCCGGAGACGAGCAACGCGTCGCGTCGATCGAGGAACGGCAACGCATCGTTGTCGGCCAGTCGCGCCTGGGCCTCCCGGAGGATGCCGTCCGTCCCATCGGTAGAGGTCGTCCCGTCATCCGGAACCGTCTCCTCGGTGACGATCGCGCCCGCCGCGTCGGTCGGGCCATCGATCCCGTCCGTGTCGACCGTGGCGACCGTGGCGACCGTCGCCCGGTCCGTCAGTTCGATCGCGGCACTCAACGCGAACTCCCCGTTCGGGCCGCCCCTCCCGTCGCCGTCGACCGTGACCGTCGTCTCACCGCCCGAAACGACCGCGGCCGGGGGCGAGACCGGCTCGCCCGACTGACGGATCTCCTCGGCGATGGCGACGTGCGTCTTCGCGGCCTCACGCGCCTCGCCCCGGACCGACGTGGAGAGCAACAGCGTCTCGAATCCGGCCGTCTCGCAGGCCTCGGCGGCGGCGGCACAGGCGGTCCGGTTGGTCGCCAGGACGTGGATCGATGCGGCGGCGACCGCCGGATCAGCCGGCGTCGGCGTCTCGAGGCGGTCCCCTTCGATCCCGGCGCGGAGCAGTCGGCGGACCGAGTCGGGGGCGTCGACGCCGTACTCCGTCAGGACCGCGAGCGCGTCGCGATACGTGGTCGGATCGGCCGCGAGCGGCCCGCTCGCGACGACCGCCGGATCGTCGCCGGTTACGTCACTGATGAGCAGGCCGACGGTCGTCGCGGGCGCGAGCGTGCGGGCAAGCCGGCCGCCCTTGATCGCCGAGACGTGTTTTCGGACCGCGTTGATCCGTTCGATCGGCGCGCCGCTCTCGAGAAGGGCATCGGTCAGGGACGCGAGTTCGTCGGTCGTGATCCCCTCTGCCGGGGCGGTCAACAGCGCGCTGCCGCCGCCGGTGAGCGGCGCCAAGACGAGCGTTCCCTCATCGGCATCGCGTGCTCGGCGGCGGAGGCGGCGCGTCCCCGCAGCGTTCGCCTCGCTCGGGACGGGATGGGTTCCCTCGACGACCTCGATCGGCCCCGCGGGAACCGGCTCGTCCGTCACGACTACCCCGCCGTCGAGTCCGTCGCCGAGCCGGTCGGCGAGAGCGCCGGCCAGCCGGCCGGCGGCGTTCCCGCCGCCGAGCACGATCACCTCGTCGTATGCGGCCAGGTCGTATCGATCCGTCCCGACCCGGAGCGTGTCCGTCGAGACGGAGACTGTCTCGTCCACGACCGTCTCGGGACGGGCGGCGTCGATCCCGTCCGCGATCGCCGCGACGGCCGTAGCTCCGGGTTCGGAGGCAGCCGCCGGCGTCGGATCGAACATAGCGTGGCTGTGGCGCGTACGGCCAAAAGGATTGCCGCGATCGATGTCCGTCGAGCCTCGTTGCCGCTTCCGCTTCGGCCCGCTTCCGCTTCGGCCCGCTTCCGCTTCGGCCCGCTTCCGCTTCGGCCCGCTTCCGCTTCGGCCCGCTTCCGCTCCGGCTCGAATCCGGGCGCTCAATAGAGCGCGTCGGCGATGGAGTCGTCGAGGTCCGAGAACTGCGCGAGGTGTTCCTCGCGTTCCCGCCGAAGCTCGGTGAGCCGCTCCTCGTGGTTCTCCAGGGTGCTCGCGACGTCGAACCGGCTCACGTCCATCCCGGGAACCGCCGCGGGAACCGTCAGGTCCGTCGCCTCGTCGGTCGTCCACTCGACGGTCCCGCGCGCGATGGACCGCAGCAGCGTGATGGTGTCCTCGACGCCGACGTCGACGTCGCCCACGCTGCCGGTGTTGAGCACGTAGCAGTCGACGTCCAGGTCGGCGATGAGGTCGCGGAATCGGTTGCCCTCCTCGCCCTCCGAGCCGACGATGAAGGGGTTGGTCCCGACGACGCGGATCGACTCGCCGGCCGCCGTGGGGTCGCCGGCGCTCGTCTGGATCGACTCGCCGAGCATGAACGCGACCGCCGCCTCCTCCGGGGTAAGCTTCGCGACGGGGGGCATCGCGGGGTTGCGCGTGATGAAGAAGACCTGATCGACCGTGTCGAGGTCGATGTCCTCGCCGGCCGAGGACAGCTCCTCGCGCTGAATGATCGCGCGGCCGTTGGTCGTGTATCGGTCGCTGTCGAAGTCGACCGTCCCGTCCTCGGCGACGTCGACGTTCTCGAGGATCGCGCTCTCGTCGGTGGTCGCGTCGTACATCGCGGGCTCGGTCTTCCGGTCGAGCCCGTGGGTCTTCACGAACAGGCCCTGTCCCTCGCTGCCCGCCACGGATCCGTCCGGAAGCAGGGCACAGACGTCGTCCTGTAGCATCGTCGCGTCCTCGGGCTCGTCCAGCCAGAGGCCGTGTGCCGTCAGGGTCGACTTGCCGGTTCCCGACAGCCCCAAGAAGAGCTGGCCGATCGTCTCGAGCCCCTCGGCATCGTCGGCGTCGATCGCCTCGCCGACGTCGTCGGCGGGCGACTCGACGTCCTCCGTCAGCAGCCGAACGCGCTTGCTGCCGGCGTGCAGCCCCAGCCCGCCCTGCCGTTTCGCGTAGTACATAAACAGCCGCAGGAAGGACTTCTTCGCCTCGCCGGTGTAATCGCTCCCGACGATGGCCGTGAAACCGGCCTCCGGCAGGATCCGGACGGCGACGTCCTCCCACTCCGGGATCTGGACGGTGTAGAAGTCGGGCTCACGATCGCCGTCGACGGGTTCGAACAGCTTCGCGACGGCCAGCGCGATGCGTCCGTACGACTTCGGGACGTAGAATCGACAGACGTAGGTGTTGTCCGGATGCCGGCCGACCTGGCGGTCCAGACAGACCATCTCGGCGTCCGCCGCGAACTGGACGACGTCCGCGATGAGTTCCTCGTCTTCGGCGTCGAACTCGTGGTCGATCGCGTTCGTCGTCGCGTCGGCGTTCCGCGACCGCTCGCGACTGACGTACGAGGGCGACCCGAACTCCGTGGTGGTTTCGAGGTCGCGTGAGAACGATCGTAACCGTTCGAGCGACGGATTGTAGATGACGTTCTCGGCTGTCTCCGGATCCGGGAGCGCCGAGGATGGGTGCCGAGCCGCCATCAGTGGCTTGGACATCGTGTCTAAACAGGGCGCAGGCAGACTCATAAATCTGTATGGATCCTCGTTCCCGTTCCGATCGGTACCTTTTCGCATACCGGAGACAGCCCCGCCTTCGCTCTCTGGAGTACGTTCGCCATCGTTCGTTGGTGGCGATCGTTGGTTCGGTTGGTGGCGATCGTTCATTGGTGGCGATCGTTGGTCCGGTTGGTGGCGATCGTTCGTTGGTGACGATCGATGGTCCGGTGGACGGAGGCCGTTGGTCCGCCGGTTGGGAGACCACCATCGATCCGCTCTCCACGCGCCTGCCGATGGGGTTTGACGACGGCTCCATCTCATCTGAAATCTGTCCATTCTACGTTCATAACGGATTTTTTACCGGTTTATATTGAATTATTAATCGATCGGTTTTACACCGATATATTTGTAATCTCTCGGAACGAACGGGCCGGTATGAGCGAGACATCACGGCCGAACACGAAGGTCGCACGCGTCATCGATGAGTACGACCTGGTCGGGAAGGGAGCGGAACTGGAGGATGCCTGGACCGGCGCGACTGGAGAGCGAACGAGCCTGCGAGATCTGGCCGAGGAGTTCAACCGATCCGTTCTCGAGGCCGCGCTCAGGCAGGCTGGCGAAGCGGTCGCCGAGACCGACATCGACAGCGCTTATCAAACGCTCACCGACGACGACGTTCCGCGGGCCGACGAGATGCGCAAACGGCGTGACCTCGAGGATTCGGGCGTCGACGTTGACGAGGTTCTCTCGGATTTCGTCACCCATCAGGCTATTTATACGTACTTGACTGAATACCGCGAGGCGGAGCTGCCGGACCGGTCTGAGAACCTGCTCGAACGGAAGACCGAGACGCTCGAGCGGCTGCAGGGACGGACCACGGCCGTCACCGAGTCCACGATCGAGACGTTGGTTTCGGGGGACAAACTCACCGACCGGGACTACGAGGTGTTCGTCGACGTCCGTGTCGTCTGTAGTGACTGCGGTACCGATTACACCGCGAGCGAACTGCTTCGACAGGGTGGCTGCGACTGCGACGCCGGAACCACCTGATCGATCGTCCGCCGGAATCGCCTGATCGCCCCGCCCATCGAAACCGTCCGATCGACCATCCGTCGGGATCGTCGATCCGCTGTGAGCGCTCTTCGACCCCGGTTGTGACGGTTCAAGAGGTGAACAGTTATCAGTGAGGCGTTCGTTACGCCACCAATGAGTAGTCGCGAGACGCCCGCGCGAGAGGTCCGCGTGGCGGCTGAAAACATCGGGGGAATCGACTCGGACGAACTGACGTTTGCACCCGGAGTGACGGTACTGAGCGGTCGGAACGCGACGAACAGAACGTCGTTCCTGCAGGCGATCATGGCCGGACTCGGCAGCGAACGGTCCTCGTTGAAGGGCGACGCCGACGAGGGGTTCGTCGATCTGGAGATCGGCGAGGAGACATACACGCGAACGCTCACTCGACACGGCGATCAGGTCTCCTACGGCGGCGATCCGTATCTCGACGACCCACAGCTGGCCGACCTGTTCGCGTTCCTGCTCGAGAACAACGAGGCTCGTCGTGCCGTCGAGCGCGGCGACGACCTTCGCGAGCTCATCATGCGCCCGGTCGACACAGCGGACATCGAATCGGAGATCACGGAGCTCGAACGCGAGAAACAGCGCATCGACTCCCAGATCGACGAGTACGAGCGCCTCCAAAGCGAGCTGCCGTCGCTCGAGACGGAGCGGACCGAGATCGAGGCGGACCTCGAGGAGGCGCGCGCCGAACGCGAGGAGGTGCAGGCGGCGATCGAGGAGGCCGACGTCAGCCTCGAGGAGAGCCGGTCACAGAAACAGGAGATCGAGGATGCCTTCGACCGGCTCCGGGAGGCCCGGTCGGATCTCGAGGACCTCGAGTTCGAGCTCGAGGCGGAACGGACGACCCTCGCGGACCTCACCGATGAACGCGACGAGTTGGAGTCGCGGCTCGCGGAGGCCGAGGCGGCCGATGAGGACCCACAGCGGCTTGCGGGACGCATCGAGGAGCTTCGAAACCGCCAGCGCGCACTGAACGAGACGCTCAGCCAGCTGGGCAGCGTCATCAGCTTCAACGAGGAGATGCTCGAGGGTGACGGCCTCGATCTCGAGGAGGCCGACGTCGCGGGCGACGGCGGCACCGGCGAGCTGACCGACCAGCTCGTCGCCGAGGCGGATCGGACGGTCTGTTGGACCTGTGGGTCGGAAGTCGACGCCGACCGGATCGAGGAGACCGTCGACCGTCTGCGTGACCTCCGCACCGAGAAGCTCAGCGAGCGCAACGAGCTGCAGGAGCAGATCAACGACCTCACGTCAAAGAAGTCCGAGATCGAGCGAACCGAACGCGAGCTCGATCGCGCTCGCCGCCGGCTGTCGGAGATCGAAACCGAGATCGAGACGACCGAGGAGCGGATCGCGGACCTCGAGGAACGGATCGACGACCAGGAGGAGCGCGTCGAGGAGCTCGAGGACGAGACCGAAACCGTCGGCGGGGAGTACGACGACGTGCTCGAACTTCACCGCGAGGCCAACGAGTTGGACCTCCGGATCGACCGGCTCGAGTCCGACCTCCAGGACATCGACGACCAGATCGAGGAGCGCGAGAGCGCCGAGGCACAGCACGAATCGTTGCAGGATCGACGCGAGGAGATCGCCGAGGAACTCACCGAACTCCGGACGCGCGTCGACCGGATCGAGGAGGAGTCGGTCGAGTCGTTCAACGAGCACATGGCGTCCGTCCTCGAGGTGCTCGAGTACGACAACATCGAGCGCATATGGATCGAGCGGAAGACGCGGAACGTCCGTGAGGGGCGCCGCAAGGTGACCAAGAGCACGTTCGATCTCCAGATCGTCCGCGTGGCCGACGACGGAACCACCTACCGGGACACGATCGACCATCTGTCGGAGAGCGAACGGGAAGTCATCGGCCTCGTGTTCGCGCTCGCGGGCTACCTCGTTCACGAGGTCTACGAGGAGCTGCCGGTGATGCTGTTCGACTCGCTCGAGGCGATCGACTCCGACCGGATCGCGCGCGTCATCGACTACTTCGAGGAGTTCGCCGACTACCTGGTCGTCGCGCTGCTGCCCGAGGACGCCGAAGCCGTCATCGACGCGTCGACGGCGGTCGCGGAGTTCTAACCGCCGGCGTCGGCTTGACGGATCGGTCTGGATGGGTTGGGATCGGCTCGGTCATCTCGTAACATCGATCACCCGAACCTGTCCGTTCACAATTATTGATTCACGGTTGATGTGTCTCGATCGCGAATCCGGGGATCGCCGGGATCGGGTCCGCGTTTCGGCCGTGGAGCGGGCGGGAGCGCCGGTCAGGAGAAGTCGGGGCTGCGCCCCTCGAGGAACGCGGAGACGCCCTCCTCGTGGTCGGGCGTTCCGTAGGCCAACGACTGGGTCAACAGCTCCTGTTCGAGCGCTTCCCGCCAGTAGGTTCCCAGGTTTTCGTGCATCGCCCGCTTGGCGAGCCCGATCGTTTCGGAGGGCCGTTTTCCGAGCGTCTCCAGGAGGTCGGCGACGGTATCCTCGAGCTCGTCCGCCGGGACGGCATCGTTGATCAGTCCCAGCTCGGCCGCCTCGGCGGCGTCGAAGAAGTCGGCGGTGAACGCGAGCCGTTTCGCCGCCCGCAGTCCGACGAGCTTCGGCAGGAGGAACGTTCCGCCGGTGTCCGGCACGAGTCCGACGCGGACGAACGCACAGCCGAAGGTGGCGTCCTCGGCCGCGTACGCGAAGTCGCTGACCGCGGTCACGGCCAGCCCGGCGCCGACGGCATCGCCGTTCACCTTCGCGACGATGGGAACCGGGCTCGTCATCGCTGACTCGACGACTTGCCCGAGCGTGTCCTGTACGCGCTCGAAGGATTCGGCCGCCGTCTCCTCGCGGGCGGCCATCGCCTCAATGTCGCCACCCGCGCTGAACGCGTCGCCCTCCCCCGTGAGCACGATCGCGTCGTGGTCGTCCGTCGACGTCCCCGATATCGCCTCCGCAAGGTCCCGTGCGGCCTGTTCGGTGAACGCGTTCTTCGCGTCGGGCCGGTCGAACGTCACCGTTCGCACCCCATCGCTGTCGCTGATTTGCATACCTATACGGTCGGATCGCGGCCTCAAAAGCGTTCGCAGACGTGCCGGACCCATCGAGGCGGGGCAAACGGCACGCGACCTCGCGACCTCGCGACGCCGCCGTCGATCCCCTCGGCCCGACACGACCCGGTTCGGGCGCGCGGCGACGCCGCGCGTCCGCTCCCGACGCGAGACTGATTCAGAATTCGGTACATAAGTACCGATTATACAGCATCGAGGAGAATACCTGACCCTTTAGGGTCAGGATGAATCCGACAACCCCTACACAATCCACCGTCGATAGCCCGACTGGATATTTCACCGTCCTCAAACCGAACATCTATAAGAGATTCGAGTATAAGTGATTATACGGGCATTCAGAATGCTGGAACTCCACCGCACTCACCGAGCGAAAATCCTCAACCACAGCCAAGTGGCTGAGATGCTCGACCGGCACGGGTGGTCGGCCAGCAAGCTCTGGAACGTCGCTAACTATCACTCCCGCCAAGTGTGGGAGGATACGGGTGAGATTCCCGACCACGGCGACCTCAAAGACGAGTTGAAGACTCACAACAAGTACAAAGGATTGCATTCGCAGTCCAGTCAGCGCGTTCTGGAGGAACTCGCTGAAGCCTTCAACTCATGGTACGGCAAGAGGCAGTCCGATAATCGAGCGAATCCGCCCGGCTACCGCAAGACAAACTACTACGACCAAGAAGGCCGTCGCGTCCACGAAGAACACCCCCGTTCGACGGTGACGTGGAAGCAGAACG
>NZ_FNWU01000041.1 GCF_900108505.1 Halopenitus malekzadehii
GCGCGTCTTGGAGTTCTTCGACGGAGATTTCGTCGAGATGGTCCATTAGATACTGTACAGCACTCCGTGCCGATAGTTCTAATGGCTACTATAGGTTCTGTCTCAGTGTATCCCCAGCGGTCTGTCTCTATAGATTCATTTTCTGGCTTATATCGGGCTGTTAGTGAAATCGTGGTTGACCCTCGTGTACTAGCTACGCTCACAGAACCGATCTTTAGATTTGGCCACTCTTCAGTCGTAGAGGTCAATATCGTATTTGACACTCCAGATTCTGGTTGGCATTCCGATAGATTATTGAGTGCCATTCCATCGTTATAATTCCCAAGATAATCTGCGATCTGAAGGTTTATTTTTGAGCGCTCTGCTGTGAGATTGAGTTGCTTGTTTACCGCCCCAACAATTACCTCATCAGCTCCATCCTCCATCGCTATTGGGAAAGCTTCGAAAGTAGATTGGTTAATTTGTGGGAACACAGACCGATATGCAGCATGCTTATAATGGTGATAGAAATTAAGCAACGATGAATTAAGAATTCCAAGAATGTGTTTCAGTTCTGTATTTGATCCAGAGCTGCTATTGAGATTGTATGCTGATTTGATGGTAACCAGATCTTCTTCATCGTATGTGCCGATGAGTGAGTCACTTGTTTGTCGGAAGATCAGCTTTGGACTTTGATACTGCTCTTGTGATTTCTCTACGTCATCGGTGTCGATATAGCGAAGTTCATCTTCATCGATTCCATATTGTATCACAGCCCCACCAGGAGCTATTGGTCGAGTATCTGACCTTGGTTGCTGATGAAGGAAGTCTGCACGCTTACTAATTTCCTCTCCTCTTGATATGTCAATCTTATTTCTCAAAGGAGGGTGTGTTTCTACTTTAGAAAGAACAGATCTCGTAGCTTCATCAAGATAGATTAGGAACCGTTTCGCATCTTGGTTTTTAAAAACATCAACGGGTATTGAATTATAATCAAGTGAATTCAGTTCCGTAGTAGTGGTTGCATCAGCACATTTGATCTCGTCTGACTCCCCGCTGCTAACTAGAATTACTGCTCCTGTCTCAACTCCTTCAAATGCTGTTCCAACGCGAACAATCCTTGAGAGAGTTGAGTTAGTTAGTACGAACTCACGAATCGGTTCATTTTGTTCTCGTGTGAGGATCGCGTCAGGAACAATAATTCCAACCTGTCCCTTCTGTGACTGTCGGATAGACTGTTCATAGAATGCTACGTAAAGGTCAAATTGGTCCTTCGTGGCATCGAAAGAACTGCTCAAATAAGAACGAAGATCAGTATCGATATTCGCGCTTATATCGGCACGACCTGCAGTCGCAACCCAAGGTGGATTTCCAATAACAGCATCAAATCCAGCACTTATTTTCCTATTTCCATCATCTCCATAATATACAACTGGGAACTCTAGTTCCCAATGGAAGAACCGATTCTCAGTAGCCATTACCTGAGCTGAACGGAACCAGTCTTGGTTCTCTATTCTATCCCAAGATTCGTCACGAAGAGCTGTAGCCATCCGCTCATAAGCGTCACTATAGTAGACGTTAGAAATAGTTGCTCACTTTTGGGATAGAAATTTGGTCAAGAGCGGTATCGATTGCCGTTGTAAGTTCGTCGAGTGAATCGAA
>NZ_FNWU01000005.1 GCF_900108505.1 Halopenitus malekzadehii
TATAGTAGTCGGTAGAGCTTTTTACTCAGAGAGGTATATTGCCTGTAATGGATCACCTCAACGAGATCTCTGTCGAAGAACTCCAAGAGGCGCTTGACAATGTTGATGGAAACAAGCCGACTCAACGGCTGTTAGCTGCGATCGCGTACAAAAACGGCGTCACGCAAACCGAACTTGCCGAATGGTACGACACAGAGCGAAAAACGATCTATAACTGGCTCAACCGACTCGATACCGACGAACCGCTTGAACAAGCTGTTACAGATGCTCACCGATCTGGTCGGAAACGAAAAATCTCAGAAAAACAGCAACAAGAGTTTGAACAAACAGTCCACGAATCACCCGAAGAGATCGGCGTTGACGCGCCGGCGTGGACGCCGGCGCTCGCACAAGAATATCTTGAAGAAACGTACGGCGTCGACTACTCAATCCCAAGCTGCCGGCGGTTGTTGAAAGAAGCGGGATTGAGTTATCAAAAACCACGCCGCTCAGCGCCTGAATCCGACGAAGACGACCAAGAAGCGTTTCACGACGAGATCAAAAAAAGCGGCGAGAGATGGACGCCACAGTAGTCTGTATCGATCAAACCAAGAAATCGGTCCAAGTTGAGCCGCGTGCCGCGTGGTTTCCGCGCGGCACGCGGCCGTCCGTCGAATTATCTGGTCAACGGGACTGGACGTGTCTGCTGGGCGCAATCACCGAGGACGGTGATCGCTTTTTCTCTCGGTTTACAGAGTACATCACCGCCGACCACGCAAAACATTTCATTTTAGCACTATGTGAAGAATTTGAAGACGATCTAATTGTTGTCCTCGATGGCGCACCGTATTTTCAGGCGTCGGCCGTCACGGACCTAGCGTCCCGTGACGACCTCGCGTTTGTGACGCTCCCATCGTATTCACCGGAGCTGAACCCAGTTGAGGAATGCTGGAGACAACTTCAAGCAGCACTCAGCAACCGTTTCTTCGACTCACTCGACGAGCTGACAACAGCGATCGACAGTGCTCTTGACCAAATCTCTATCCCAAAAGTGAGCAACTATTTCTAACGTCTACTATACATCCACGTGTCGAATGCGTCTGACGCGTCGACCGTGGAATTCAACGCGACGCCGAACGCCTCGGCGGACGCGGTGACGGTAACCCTCGAAAACAACGCCTCTGAAACGGCCGCTGGCTACGAAGCCAACGGCACGATCACGCCGTCGACGCTGGACCTCACCGGCAGTGATTCCGTTGATGTGCAGACATCGACTGAAGACCTCCTCGTGACTCCGACTAAAGAGTCGATCGAGGTCGCTGGTTCGACTGGTGGTGAAGATGCCCAGAACTTCGACGTTGACGTTGTTGGCAGTAATAACCAGGCACCCGGTTCCGGAAACCTCGATAATGCCACTGTCACGATCAGCGGTGATGACGTTGGCATTAGCGAGCAGGAAGTCGTCCTGAACAGTTCCAATAATGCGGATGGAACGGCAAGCTTCAGTGGCCTCTACCCCGAACAGGCGGGTGAGATCACTGTTGATGTTGTGGCGTACAAGACCGACGGCACTGAAGTGACTGACTCAGCATCCGTCTCGGTGACTGGTGACCAGTTCAACAGCTTCAGTCCGACCAGTGCCACGATCGACGACACGATCGAGGCAAGCCTTCAGGTGACTGACGCGGACGGAGCACCGCTCAACAACCGTGTCGTGAACCTAACTCACGAGGACTCGAGCGGGTTCAACGTCACCGACGCTGACACCAGCTCGAATGACTACCAGACTGGACAGAACATCACGATCGACGGTCCGAACGGCGAAGTGAAGGTTGACGGCACGCCTGTCGCCACGTTCTCGTCGATCAACAACGGCGAATACTCGGCATCGAACATCAGCTTCGATGCGACTGGCTCGGTCAGTCTTGAAGTCGTGAACGCAGCTGGCAGTGACACGCGCGTGAACGCCACCGACGTGCTGAGTGTCACTGGTGCGGAAGTCTACGAGGTTTCCTCAGACACGACTCCTGCACTGGCTGGCGTCTCCGAGATGCACAACCTGACCGTGACCGAGGATGGTCAGATTGTCAACGGTAGCGATCTTAGCAGCTTCACCGTCACCCAGACCCACGATGGCTCTGAGACGCAACTCAGTCCGTCCCCCGTGGATACCGACGATGACGGCACGAACGACGCGCTGCAGGTATCCGTCAGCGCAACCAACGCCAGTGACACGCTCGAACTGCGTGTCGACGATGGAAACGCACGAACCGGATCGACGACGATTGACGTCGTCGCACCCGACATCACGGCGTCCATCAACGATCAGGAGGGCAACGCCCTGACCGAGGGTCTCAACTCGACCGTGGTGTACACTGTCGAGGACCCGCGGGCGGGCGAGAGTGGTACCTTCGCAAATGGTGAAATTGCACTGACCGCTGTCAACACGACCTACGTCGTTAACGGCACGTCTCTCGCAGACGGCGACTCACCGCAGACGTACACGCTGGACGAGAACGGCCAGACAACGGTGACGGTCGGCGTCCAGCCGTTCGGCGAGGATGCGTCGGCACCGTTCGAACTGGTTCACAATGCAAATGACTCGGCCGGTTCAAGTACTGCCGCAGGTGACGTGTCGCTGCCGGCTGAGAGTCCGAGCATCTACCTCTTCGAGAACGGCGAGCGGGCTGACGTGCCTGCGAACGTCGAACCCAACACCGAGGTTGACTACACGTTCGAAGTGACCGACGCTAACGACCAGAACCTTCCGGTTGACGGCGTTGGCTTCGAGACGAACGGTGGTAACCTCGGCGTCGACACGACCCTCGATGAAGGGTTCGTCGACGTAAGCGGTGACATCGGTTCCGGTACGGTCGATCTCAACATCAACGACACGGGCGTCAGTGCGACGACGCTTGACAGCATCGTGGCACTCGAGACGGCCGACCTGAACCTTTCGGCTGATTCGACCACGGTCACGCAGAACGACTCGATCGAGTTCACGCTCGAACGGCTCGACCGTGATCGACAGACGATCGGCCAGCTCACGATCACCGACGCCGACGGTAACGTAGTTGCGGAAAACCTCGAGATCGACGGCACCGAGTCGGTGACGTTCGACACCGCTACGTACTCGGCCGGTGACTACACGGTCGAGGCTACGAAGACGGCCTCCTCGCAGAAGACCTTCAACGCTGACACGGTCAACGTGACCGTCGAAGAGCCGGCAGGGCCGGAAGGCTACGCGATCACGAACGTCTCGCTCGAGCCGAACACGGTCGAGTCGAACACGACGGTCGACCACGACCTCAGCTACACGGTGACGAACGCGAGCAACGATGGGGACTCCGACGAGTACACGATCACGCTGCCCGCGAGCGCGAGCTTCGAGGGGAGCGCTCCCAACAGTCTGAACGTCACCGACGCGAACGGCGACGAGATCTCCATCTCGGACAGTGCGTCGCTGGCTGACGCGAACGGTGGCACGGACAACCAGATCGTCTTCGGCATCCAGCCGGACAGCGACTACGACACGAGCGCAGTGACCGTGGACGCGAACGTGACGGTGGCCTTCCCCGAGGTCTCCAACGAGACCGCGGCGGACGTCACGCTCGATGTCTCCGACAGCACGCAAGGTGACACGAGCGCGACGACCACCGTGACGATCACTCCGGCAGACGGCGAAGGCGAGTTCGACCCGGTTGCCGAGTACGGCAACGAGCAGGGCGAAGTCGCAACGGACGGGCTCATCACCGCCATCGGCGACTGGCGGAACGATGACCTGACGACCGAAGAGCTGCTGGCCGTCATCCAGCAGTGGCGGTCCGATAACTAACTGATCGGGTCGCAGTTCCCCCGATCGGTCCTCGCGGTTTTATTCTTTATCGAACGCGACGCATCACCCCGTAGCCACGGCTTTGATCGACTCCTGATCGACGGCAGCTCGCGGCGTCATCCGACACTGAACTCCGGGATCGACGCCGAAGCCTTCAACTCCAGATCGTAGCGGATGCCGTCCGAGAATACCCCTCAGCAGCTATGACCATCCACCGACTCGATGAATACCACCGAAAAATGACAATATAGTCACACTACCGGTGGCTTTAAACGAACCCGACTACACACCCACAGGTATGTTTGGGTTGATCCGGGCACGACATACTGCTCACATTGCGCTTACTGTCATCCTCGTGTTAAGCGTGCTTGCGAGCGCGAGTGGACCGGTCGCCGCTACCGGTGCGTACGAACCGAACGACGATTTCGACACGGCGAAATCGATCACGTCCGGGTTCAGCGGGGACACACGTATCGGGCCGGATGACCAGGACTACTATGCGATCGACCTCGCGGAGGGCGAGACGGTGGATGTCACCGTGCGGAACGCAAAGGATGCCGACGTCAGCGTCGATCTCGAGTTGTACGGCCCAACGGGCGAGTCCCGAAACATCGGCGAGGACCTGAGTACGGATATCTCGGATCAAACTCGGCATCGAATCGGATACGAAGCCGATGAAAGCGGGACGTACTATGTTCTCGTCGATGGAGCCGGCGGCTCCAGTGACCCAGCGGCGAGCTATACGATCGATGTCGTTACCGCGCAAAACGATCGGTTTGAGCCAAACGGCGTTATCGACAACGCCACCGAGATCACTGCGGGAACGTTCACCGATCTCACGTTGTTGTCGGGTGACACCGACTACTACGCGGTCACGCTCGGCGCCGGTGAAACGATCAACGCGACCGTTCGAAACGACAAGGATGCCGCGTTCGATCCCAACGTGGAGTTGGTCGATAGTAGTGGTGACCGGATCGAGATCGCTGAAGAGCTGAGCACCCAGATAGCCGATCGAACGAAGTATCGTCTCGGGTATGAAGTCGACACCGCCGGAACATACTATCTCGTGATTTCGGGGAGCGAGTACGACGAGCACGACGTTGGATACACGTTGGACGTGGACGTCGCTTCGAACGATCGATTCGAACCGAACGGCGTCACCGACAAAGCGACCGAGATTACAGCCGGAGAGTACGGCAAGCTAACTCTCCTGTCGGGCGATACCGACTACTACGCGGTCACGCTCGGTGCCGGCGAAACGATCAACGCGACCGTCCGAAACGATAAGGATGCCGCGTTCGATCCCGACCTCACGCTCCTGGATAGTAGCGGCGATCAGGTCGAGATGGCCACCGATCTGAGCGAGCAGGTGGATGATCGAACGAGGTATCAGCTCGGATACGAAACCGATACCGCCGGGACATACTATCTCGAAGTCTCCGGAAACGAGTACGACGAACAGCATATCGGATACACGATGAACGTGGGTGTCGCTTCGAACGATCGGTTCGAGCCGAACGGCGTCACCGACAAAGCGACCGAGATTACAGCCGGAGAGTACGGCAATCTAAGTCTCCTGTCGGGTGATACCGACTACTACGCGGTCACGCTCGATACCGGTGAAACGATCAACGCAACCGTCCGAAACGACAAGGATGCCGAATTCGATCCCGACGTTACCCTCCTGGATAGCAGCGGCGACCAGGTCGAGACGGCCACCGATCTGAGCGAGCAGGTGGATGATCGAACGACGTATCGGCTCGGATACGAAAGTCAGACCAACGGAACGTTCTATCTCGAAGTTTCCGGAAACGAGTACGATGAACACCGTGTCGGATATACGATGGATGTGGGAATCGGATCGAACGATCGCTTCGAGCCCAACGGAGTGATCGGGGAAGCAGCACCAGTCAGCCCGGGAACCTATGAGGATCTGCAAATCCTCTCCGAAGAACGAGACTACTACGCGATCGACGTCTCCGCTGACGAACAGCTTGATCTCACGGTTCAGCATAACAAGGACTATGACATGGATCTCGAAATCGTTGATTCGGACGATCAGATCCTTGCATCCGGATCTGATACCAGTGACACCACAAGCGACACAGCAAACCTGGACGTCTCCTATACACCGGACTCGTCGGGAACGTACTACATCCGTGTCGATAGTGCGATGTATACTGAGGAGACAGCCCCATACACGTTGTCGATCGAAGGCGGACAGGAGCCGACCAACGAACAACCATATACGGGCTTCTCCTTCACATACGATTCGAAGACCCCGAACGAAGAGTTCCAATTCGATGCATCTGAATCGTATGATGTGGACGGGACGATCGTCTCCTACGAGTGGGACTTTAACGGCGATGGTACTATCGATACAACGGGCAGTACAGTGTCACATACATTCGCTGAACCGGGCGAATATCTAATTACGATGATAGCAACTGACGATGACGGTGCGACCTCATCTGCGACCGCATTCGTTACCGTGGAATCCGAATCGACCGGGAACGGGATCATCGATGAGTACGATACCAATGGGGACGGGATCGGGACCTCCGAATTGATAACGGCAGTCGCTGACTGGCGAAACGGCGATCTGACCACGCGCAACCTCCTCCAACTGCTCGAAAGCTGGCGCTCCCTCTAAGTGTAGCTGCAACGTAGCAGTTTCCGGTTATTCTCCTGGGCGTGTCTCTTTCGAAATACCGATAGCGTGGATCGACTGCACAGTCGAGTTTGCGGACGTCACCACCCGACTCCGGCCTTCCCAAAAATATAATCGTCTCTATGTCGATGTATAGCTGATGCCAGATACACATCACACACGTACGGCGACCGTCCTGTTCGTCGCCGTGCTGTGTCTCACCGCAGTTTCGGGGGGTATCGCCGCCGCCGAGTCCGGTTCGGGGACCGACGCGACGGTCGCGAGCAACCACGTCAGCCTGACCGTCGCGGACGTGGACGCGACCGCCGGCGGGACGGCCACGCTCGAGTTCGTGCTGGAGAACACCGGCAGCGAGACGGCCAACGTCAGCCTCGACGTGAGTTCGCTGTACCAGCTAGAGGGTGCCGTCACCGTCGAGGACTTCGACGCCGACGGGGGTACCTGGTACGAAAGCGACCGCTACTGGTCGGCACCGAACTTCGACGCCTACCAGCTCGAACCCGGCGAGACCCAGTCGCCGAGCATCACGGTCTCGCTCGCGTCCGACACCGCCGGCCAGACCTTCGACGTCGAAGCCAACGTCGGTCCGCAGGACATCTCGGAGACCGCCACCATCTCCGTCTCCGGGAGCGGCGGTGCGGCACCCGGTGACGGGAGCGGCGGCACCGGTGACGACGGAACCGGTGACAACACGACCGACGACGGAAGCGGTGACAACACCACCGACGACGGAAGCGGCGACAACACGACCGGCGATAACGACAGCACCTCACAGGGGATCACCGCCGACCACAGTCCCGAGTCCGTGACCGCGGCGCCCGGCGAGGAGGTCTCGGTGACGGTTACGGTCGACTCCGACCAGCAGAACATCGATCTCTATACTGAGGAGATCGTGACCGGGTCGGGGATCGCCAACATCACGTCGGCGAGCTCCCAGCAGACCCAGATTCCGACCGATCTTCCGAGCGACTCCTTCGAGGCAGTGTACCTGTCCTCGGTCGACTCCGATACGCTCGAATACACGGTTGCAGTCGACGAGCAGGCCCAACACGGGGATACCATTGACGTTGCCGGCACCGTCATCGATGGGAATGCAAACGAAACCGACGCCGGAACGACGACCATCGAGGTGAGCCAGTTCTCGACCACCCGCGAACCGACCGACGCGACCGCGGCGCCGGGCGAGCAGGTCGAGGTCAACCTCGAGATCATCGGAACGGGAACGTCCGTCGACGTCGTCGAGGAGACCGCCTCGAGTGACGCCATCGACAGCTTCGAGATCGTCGACGCGGGCGCCGACACGACGACCCCGAGTATCGGCGACAACGGCACCTCCGTGTCGGTCGTCCACACCAACCCGGTCGGCGGGGTGAACGTGAGCTATATGGTCAACGTCTCCGATGACGCCGCCGACGGCGAGACGCTGACCCTCTCCGGAACGGCCACCGGCCCCGACGCCCAGGCCGACACGGGGACGACCACGATCGAGGTGCAGGAGAACCCCTACGCCAACGAGCAGGGTCAGGTCGAGACCGGCGGTCTCGTGCAGGCGATCCAGGACTGGCGAACCCAGAACCTCAGCACGGTGGAACTCATCGAGCTCATCCAGCAGTGGCGCAGCAGGTGACGCGGCCATCGCACGCCGACGGGGAGTAGTATCTCCCCTCGACACCCCTAGCTGAGGACCGTCACCAGTACCGTCCGCCGATCAACGCACGTTTGGACCCTTCTCACCGGCGGCATCCCGTCTTTACAGCTCCATAGCGAGGCCGATCCGACGCGTCAGCGACGTCTATCGGCGCGCCACGCCTGGATCACGGCTATGAGGTCAACCGTCCGCAGCCGGTCCGCCCGCCAGTCCCGGATCGCGCTCACCAGCCCCCGAGTATCGATCCGGCCGTCGGTCCGGTACGGGTCGAGGCGATCCCCGACCACGTACCCCCCGATGACGCCATCGCGTCCGGTGGCGGCAGTGACCGTCTCGACCGTTCGGTTCCGCTCGGTCAGGAGTGCCGTCCATCCGGTCCCGTCGTGGCGCTTGAGCGTGATCTCGGTCCCCACCGCGCGCTCGCCGAGGCCGTAGGGGAGCGTGACCGTCGCCGGCGCCGACAGCTCCGACAGCGCCACCTGCCCGGTGACGGCCGTCTCGTTTTCGGGTGCCGCCGGCGCCGACGCCGGCACCGACACCGACCCGGACAGGTTCGTCCCGCGAACGGCGACGCCCTCGACGTTCCCGGCGTCGCCGCCGTCGATGGTGACGTCCCGAGCCTCGAGATCCCCCGCGGTGGCGGCCGAAAGCGGCGGGGTGCCGGCGACCCGCGTCCCCGTCAGGGTCACGCGATCGACGTTCCGGACCCGGACGCCGGCGCCGGCCGTCCCCCGAAGGTCGCTTTCCGCGACTGCGAGCGAGCCCCCGCGCACGGCGAGCCCGGCATCCCCGGCGTCGACCTCGAGACCGGTGCCCGTCGTCGTCGCGTTCGTGACCGCGATGCCGTCGCCGTCGACCCCGGTGACGGTGACGTTCGAGAGGGTCGCCGTCGACGCGTTTTCGACGTCGATCCCCGTCCCCGTTCCGCCCTCGACGACGACCGACTCGAGGGTGACGTTCCCGGCGGCCGCGATCGCGATCGGATCGTCGGCGTCGGTGGTCCGGACGTCCGCGAGCGTCACCCCCGAGACGGCGGTCTCGCCCGCGGTCGCGATCGGGCTGGCGGTCCCCGCGATCGTGACGTTTCGGATCGTCACGTTCGAGCGAGCCTCCCCGGCGAGCTCGATCCCCACGCCGGTCCCGTCGATCGTGTGGCCGTTCCCGTCGATGACGACGTCGTCGCTGCCGACGACGAGACAGCCGTCCTCGCCGGTGAGGTTGCCGGCCAACTCGACCGTGCCGGCGTACGCGATCCGCCCGCAGGTCGGCGCCCCCACGGCGCCGACGGCACCGTAGGCGTCGATCCGCCCCTCGCCCTGCCGCGTCGGGGCGTCACCGAGGTCGACAGCCGACTCGGCGATGACCTCCCGGATCGTCGCCGGCGTCGATCTCTCGCCGCCGCCTCCGGTTCGCTCCGCCGCCGCGATGGCGAGGGCGACGACGCCGGCCGCGTGGGGGGTCGCCATGCTCGTCCCGCTGAAGCGGTCGTACCCGTCGTCGGGAACGGCACTCAACACGCTCACCCCCGGCGCGACCACGTCTGGGACGACGTAGTGGTCGGGCCACGTCGCCGGCGGGGAGTCCCATTCGTCGCGGTGGACGGTTTCCCCGCCGGAGAAATACGCCACCGCATCGTCGTCGACGGCACCCACCGTTAGCGACTCGTGAACGTCGCCCGGCGATGAACTCGTGTTGGCACCGTTGTTTCCGCTGGCGGCGACGACGGTCGCTCCGGCGGTCTCCGCGCTCGTGACGAGGTCGATGAACGCCTCCTCGCGTTTCGTGTTCGCGCCGAAACTCATGCTCACCACGTCGGCGTCGTTCTCGATGGCCCACTGGACGCCCGCACTGATCTGGCGGAACGTGCCCGAGCCGTCGGCCCCGAACGTCTTCGCGTGGAGCAGCTCGGCCTCGGGCGCGACGCCGATCGCGGTCCCGCTTTCGTTCCCGCCGGCGACGGTCCCGCTGACGTGCGTCCCGTGGCCGTTGGGGTCGTAGGGGTCCGAGACCAGCCGGACGCCGCGCTCGTCGAACTCCGCCCAGCCGCCGTCGGCGAGCGTGACGTCCGGGTGGTCCGGGTCGACGCCCGTATCGAGGACCGCCACCCGAACGCCGTCGCCGCGCGTCCCGTAGAGGTCCCACGTTCCCGGCACCCGGATCGTCTCGAGCCCGGCGCTCGCGTTCGCGGTCGTCGAGACGGCGACGGACCGTGCCGGGCGGTCCGTCCGCATCGCCGGCCGTCGGTCCTCGCTCCGGGTCGCCGATTCCGTCCGAACCTCGGTCGACGACCGGATCGCGGTGACGTTCGCGACGCGGGCCAGGCGGTCGATGCTCACTCGGTCGGGATCGACGGTCACCACGACTCCGTTGACGACCCAGAGCCGGCGGTCGATCTCGATGCCCGGGGTCCTCGCGGCCACGCGCTCGAAGGCGGCTCGCGTCGCGTTCGCGCGTGCCCGCATCGATCCGATCCGCTCGGTGCGGCTCCCGTCGGTGGCGTCGACGGCGTCGGCCGGATGGCCGTCGAACCGGACCAGGACGGTCGTGTTCCCCTCCGCGGTCCGGATCGTCGAATCGATCGTGACGTTGTCGCTCCCGGGACCCGCCGATACCGATCCGTTCGTGGCGTCGTCACTCGTCCCTTCCGATCCCCCATCGTCGACGTTCGCCGTCTCGATCGGCGCCGTCGCCGCGATCGCGAGCGGAGCGACCGCTCCGACACTCACGAGGAGCATGAGACAGACGGAGACGGCGACGGCTCGGTGCTGCAAAGCGGCCGTCACGACTGCTCCCCGACTTGTCCTTCGGGACCAGGCCACGTGGCGATATGCCGATCGCCGCGAACGGAGTGGTCCCGGTTGGTTCGATTTGGTGTAGTCGGAATGACGTTCGGTAGGAGGGGTGATGACATCAATTTTGTGGGGATGTCACATTTCCCCACGGAGTTTGATATGACGAGCGTCGGACGAGTGTTAGACCACGATTCGGCAAATCGACGCGTACACGTCCGTTACGCACATTTTTGCTCGATTCGGTTCGGCACTGATCCACAAAACATATACCACACCTGGTCAAATGCTGGATTGCATACCGACAATGCCAGCGTGGTGGCTGAACTGTGGCCGACTCGGTTCAGATGCCCGCTGCCAATAACCCAACAATGATAGACGAAACACAAACCGAACGGTTGCGCGCCGTCCTTCTGGCGTCGCTCATGGTCCTGTCGGTCTTCGCAGGTACCATGGCGTTCGCCGGCGGTGCCGCGGCCCAACAAGCAGACTCTCGGTCGCCGGGCTCGGCGACCGTTGCACCCGGTGGTACAGTTGACGTAACAGTCGAGATCAGCTCAGATCAGCAGAACATGGATCTCTATACTGAAGAGATCGTGACTGGGTCAGGAGTCGCCAACATCACGTCGGCGAGCTCCCAGCAGACCCAGGTTCCGACTGATCTCCCGAGCGACTCGTTCGAGGCAGTATACCTGGCCTCGGTCGACTCTGATACGCTCGAATACACAGTTTCGGTCGACGATCAGGCTCAGGACGGAGAGACGATCGAGGTCTCGGGCACTATCGTCGATAGTAGTGCTAACGAGACTGACACCGGAACGACGACCATCACCGTCTCCGACGACCAGCAGCCGCCGGATAACGGCAACGGTGACGGCAACTCCGTGCGTGGAGACGCGCCGGCCAACTCCTGGTCCACCGCTGACGGAGCGGGTGACGTCGGTAACGGCGCCACCATCTTCCAGGGTGAGGAGAGCATCACCTTTGTCGACGCCAACGGCGACGAGGTCTCGCCTAGCAGTCTCGAACGCACCGCCGGTGCCGACGAGGGCGTCCCGCTCTCGATGCCGATCCCGCAAGACCAGTCGACGGGTAGCTACGAGACCACCGACGGCTCCTTCGGCGTGACGGTGCAGACCCCGCGCGTGACGACCCTCGAAGTCCAGAACAACGGCGGGTCCGACGTCTCCGGTGGTATCCTCACCACGGATCAGGATAACGCCAGAGTCGTCTTCGACTACAACTACGATGACGCCGAGGACCTCGAGCTGACTGTCGAGGACGAGAACGGCCTCGACGTCACCGACGAGATCGTCGAGGGCTCCGACACCCTGAACGATGAGGGTAACGGCGCGTTCGCGATCGACCCCAACGCGGTCGACGCGGGCGAGTACACCTTCTCGGTCGCGGGCGTCGAGGATCTCGACTTCGGCTCCGCAACCGAATCCGTGACGGTCACGATTTCCTCCGACCGCACGGCATCCCTGAACCTGGACAGCGACGAGGTCGTCCAGGGCCAGAACCTGCAGTACACGATCGAAAACAGCCCGGAAGGTAACTTCCACGCAGTCGTCATCGACTCCAGCGACTTCCGCGATGGCGTTACCGTTGACCAGGCCAAGATGGCCTTCCGTAACGTCGGCGACACCGCCGAAACCGGCGTCGTTGCCGACGACGGAGCGGTCAACCCCGATAACGTCGATGTCTCGGACATCGACTACGCCTACGCAGTCGTCGAGATCGACGACGGCAACGGCGTCGGGTCCGTCGAGACGCAGCACCTCGACGACTCGTCCATCGACATCGACCTCTACCCGGCCGGCGCGTCCATCTCCGACGGCGCGCTGACCGGTGACGTGACCGGCGTCGAGTCCGACGACGACGCGTCCTTCGACGTGACCGAGGGTGACGTCTCCCTCGACAGCCCGTCCGGGGCGTACGTGGTCGGCTCCGAGGTTGACGTGAACGGTACCGCCAACGAGGGCGTCGACGAAGTCGCCATCTACGCGCGGGACAACAACGAGTTCGAACTCGTCCACATCGACGATGCCCGGACGGTCGAAGTCGACAGCGACAACTCCTTCGAGGAGGAGGACGTCACCATCTCGCAGGGTGACGGCGGCGGTAACAACCTCCTCACGCTGCCCGGCACCTACCGACTCGGCGTCATCGATGCGGCCGACGCCGACATCGACAGTACCGAGGGCGTTGACGACACGCTCTCCACGTCCAACTTCAACAGCGGCGTCAGCAGCACCTCGTCGATCTCCGTGACCGACACCGAGCTCGACGGCTCCTTCACGACGATTAACGGCCAGGTCGCCACCGAGGACGGTCAGGTCGACGTCGAGGGCACCGCGCCCGGTAAGGACGAGCTCGTGGTCGCCTTCGTGGACTCCCGCGGTAACGCGGCAGCCTACGACATCACCGTCGACGGCGACGGTACCTTCGATGAGGAGGACCTCAACATCGGGGACCTGAGCGAGGGTACCCTCTCCGCGCACATCATCTCGTCCGGTCGTGACGGGAGCTTCGGCGACGGTGTCGCCGACAACGCGGGCGACTTCGCCGACCTCATCGTGAACGACTACGCCGGCGGCGCAAGCACCGGCAACCAGGTCCGCGACCGCATCCTCGCCAACTCCGTCGAGGACACGGCGAGCGACGACCTGATCGTCACGGAGAACTTCCGGCTCGCCAGCGGCCTCACGACGATCGAGTCCGCGACCGACCCGGTCGCTCTCGACGGGACGCTCACGGTCGAGGGTACGACCAACCGTGACTCCGAGGACAACACCATCACGGTGGAGCTCCTCAACGAGGACGGCGACTCGATCACCATCGACAGCACTGACGAGTGGGACACCGACGGACAGTGGTCCGTCGAGCTGGACCTCTCCGAGGCTGACCTCGAAACCGGTACCTACACGGTCGAATCCGACGACGGTGACAACACCGACCGCGTCGACATCGAGGTCGTCGAAGAGGTAGAGGAAACGGAAACCACGGAACCCACCGAGGAACCCACGGAGGAACCCACGACTGAGCCCACCGAGGAACCCACGGAGGAGCCCACGACTGAAGCGACTGAGGAACCCGCAGACACGACTGAGCCGTCCGAGTCCGAGACGCCCGGCTTCGGTGCCGTCGTCGCGCTCGTCGCGCTCGTCGCCGCTGCGCTCCTCGCAGTCCGACGCCGTCCCTAACACGGACGCCTAACCACTGACCCTCGCGGGTCAGCTCCGATTTCGCGTTTCTTTATTGCGCTGCTCCGACCGACCAGCCGCAGCACGCGTCGGCGAGGACGGACGCCGTGAGCAGCCACGCTTCCCAACGCTCGATCGCGAACCGGTCGGCTGGGTAACGTGTTTATGCCTCCGCATCCAACCGGAGCTATGACGAATCGAACTGCCGTTCCTCTCCTCCGCTACCGACCCGCCCCTCCACGGCGCGTTCGCTCGACGACCGGTCCTGCCCGCACGCCGCACCGACACGCTTCGACCCTCGATCGATGAGGCGGTCGCGACTGCTCCCCGGCCTCCTCGTCCTCGCCGTGCTCGGCGCCGCAGTCGGGATCGCCGCCCAGCCGGCCGCGGCCGACGACCCGAACGTCCGGATCGACGACGTGACGGTCTCGCCGGCAAGTCCGACGACCGACGAGACCGTCACGCTCGACGTCGTGATCGAGAACCTCGAGTCGAGCACGAGCGCCGTCGACGTCACGTCGGTCAACGTGCGCACGTCCGGCGGCGTCGAGACGCACGGCCGCATCGAGAACGTCGGATCCCTCGGTCCCGGCGGGTCGGTCACGGTCCCGCTGTCGGCCACCTTCGAGGAGCCGGGCGACCGGCTGGTGACGGTCTACGTCACCGTCCGCGGCCCGAACGGAGCCCAGGAATCCTACCAGTACCCCGTCTCGATCGAGGTCGAGGAGCCGGTCACCACCGCGGACCTGACCGCGACGACCGCGGCCGACGGCGACGCCGCTACGGTCACGTTCGCCAACTACGGGAACACGAACGCCAGCGAGATCGCGATGACCGCGACCGTCGACGACGAGGTCGTCGACCGCCGATACATCGCCGACGTCGCGCCCGACGGAAACGGTAGCACCGACGTCGATCTCTCGGGCGTGCAAAGCGACGCGGTCACGTTCACTGCGACCTACACCGCCGCCGACGCCGAGCACTCGGTCTCCCGCACCGTCGAACTCGACCGACCGGTCGACGGGGAGGTCCGCCTCACCGGCCTGGAGGTCGTCCCGGCCGGCTCCGGGATCCGGATCCAGGGCGACGCCGCGAACCTGGGCGGCACCGACGCCGAGTCCGTCCTCGTGCGCGTGGGCGAGGCTGACGGGGTGACCCCGGTCGCGCCCGCCCGGGAGTACTTCGTCGGCGGGATCGAGGCCAGCGAGTTCGCCACCTTCGAGCTGACCGCGAGCCTCGACGGCGGCGTCGAGTCGGTCCCGGTCGAGATCTCCTACCTCGTCGACGGCGACCGCGTGACCACGACCCAGCAGGTCGCCGTCGACGGCGGCGCGGGCGCGACCGGCGGGACGAATGCGGCCGGCGATGGAGCCGGGAGCGCTGGCAATGGTGCCGGAACCGGATCCGGCGGGGGCGGCCCGCTCGGCGGGCTCGGCGGCGTGGCGATCGGCGCGATCGTCGGCCTCGCCGTGATCGTCGCGGGCGTCCTCGTTCGCCGACGCCGCCGATGAGCGTCATCGTCCTGGAGTCCGTGACGAAGCGCTACGAGAGCGGGGCCGAGACGGTCGTGGCGCTCGACGCCGTCGACTTCCACGCCGACCGCGGCGAGATGGTCTCGATCATCGGCCCCTCGGGGTCGGGCAAGAGCACGATGCTCAACATGATCGGGCTGCTCGACACGCCGACGAGCGGGACGGTCCGGATCGACGACCGCGTCGTGAGCGACTTCTCCGAGGCCGACCTCACCGAGGAGCGCCGGTCCGGGATCGGCTTCGTCTTCCAGGACTTCCACCTGCTGCCGATGCTGACCGCCGTCGAGAACGTCGAACTCCCGTCGATGTGGGACACGTCGGTCGACCGGCGCGACCGGGCGGTCGACCTTCTGCGCCGCGTCGGGCTCGGCGACCGGCTCACGCACACGCCCGACGAGCTGTCGGGCGGGCAGCGCCAGCGCGTCGCGATCGCCCGGGCGCTGATCAACGAACCCGACATCGTGCTGGCCGACGAGCCGACCGGCAACCTCGACCGGGACACCGGGGCGACGATCCTCGACGAGCTCACCCGGTTCACCGACGAGGAGGACGTCGCCGTCGTCTCGGTGACCCACGACGAACAGCTGGTCGAGTACGCCGATCGGGTGGTCGAGCTGATCGACGGGGTGATTCAGGGATGACCGACCGAGTGCTCGACCTGACCGATCGGGTGATCCAGGAATGATCCCCGGCGACCTCCTGACCCGGTTCCCGAGCGTTCTGATGGCGTGGCGGAACCTCGGCCGGAACCGGATGCGGACCGCGCTCGCAGCCCTCGGAATCTTGATCGGCGTCGTCGCGATCGCGTCGCTCGGGATCGCGGGGGTGGCGATCCAGACCCAGGCGAACGCCGACCTCGGCAGCCTCACGAACCAGGTGACCGTCTCCAGCGGTCAGGACAGCCCGACCGACGGCGTCACCGACGACCAGGTGACCCGGATCGAGCGGGTCGTCACCGACGCGCGGGTGGTGCCCCAGAAGACGAACACCACGACGATCGAGTCGCGGGAGGGCGAGGCCTTCGTGGCCGTCACGGGGCTGACCGCGGCCGACGCGCTGTACAACGCGTCCGTGGGTGAGGCGCCGTCCCGGCTCCAGTCCGGCGCGTTGGTGAGCGCCGAGACGGCTCGAGAGTTGGGTCTCGAACTCGGTGACCCGGTCGAGTACGAGGGCCGCCTCTACCGGATCCGGGGGCTGATCGAGGCCGAGGGTGGCTTCGGCGGCGGGGGGAACGAGCTCGTGATCCCGATCTCGGGGCTCTCGGACCAGCAGCACTACGACACCGTGACGATCGTCGCCGCCGACGGCGAGGCGGCGTCCGGGATCGCCGACCGGCTCGAGGCCGAGTTCAACGACGGCGAGGACGAGGAACTGAGCGTCACCAGCTTCGCGAGCGCCCAGGAGAACATCGACTCCTTCCTGAACACGTTGAACCTCGCGCTGTTGGGTATCGGCTCGATCTCGCTGGTCGTCGCCAGCGTCGCGATCCTCAACGTGATGTTGATGTCCACGATCGAGCGCCGCGGAGAGATCGGCGTCCTGCGCGCGGTCGGGATCCGGCGGGGGGAAGTCCTCCGGATGATCCTCACCGAGGCCGCCTTCATCGGCGTGATCGGCGGCCTGCTCGGCGCGATCGTCTCCCTCGGGGTCGGGCTCGTGCTGTTCGACGTCGTCGCCGGCGACCCCCTGCTGGTCCTGCGGTGGGACAGCGTCCGATACCTCGTCGCCGGGTTCGCGTTCGCCGTCGTCGCCAGCGTCCTCAGCGGGCTCTACCCCGCCTGGAAGGCGGCCACCGATCGCCCCGTCGAGGCGCTTCGAGGGTGAGACGTCGGACGAGGGGGTTTCGATCGGTCGGAACGCTTTATCACACCGCTCACGGAACACGACTGGAGGACCGTCGGACGTCGTTGAAACCACCGTTCGAGGGACATCGAGAATTATGGACGAAGAAACTGAGATCTATGCCTACGAGCTGTCAACCGACCACGTACACACGAGAGAACTGTTGGCGGTCGTCGCGGATCTGCTTCCTGATGACACTGCTGCGGGACCCGGCCACCACGGCAGCCGTTCGGCCGCGACGATCGACTCGACGTTCATACGCGAGTGTCTGAAGTGCGGCAAGACGATCGAAATCACGGTCTATGAGGACGATACGTACGAGGGCGGCCACTAATTCGGCGAGGTTACCGTGCCGGACGGGGACAGTGACGGGGAATACGAGACGACGGGTGAGTGGAAGGATCACGACGTGGTGAACTGAACCGGCGAAGCGAATTCGTTCGAGTATTGGGAGTGCGACGACTGCTATTGTTCTAGAAACCAATAGTTTTATTATATTGGTCTATGAACCAATAGATGAGGATGGCCTCGCTGATCGACGACGACCTCGATGGCGTGAATGCGGGGCAGAAGTATCCGGACGGGACCGTCGTCCGCGTGTTTTGTATGCGGACGGATCGGGATGCGTACCCATCCGGGTGGGCCTACAAGTTCCACTACGGCGTGACGGAACCGGATCCGCCCCACACGCTTGATGATGGGACGATTCGTCGATATGATAACTCCCACGAGGACACCAAAGGACACTAACTGCACGTCGCACCGGATCCCGACCCAGCAATCATCGAGTTCCCGGGGTGGTAGAACTCTGGGAACGGTTCTGGAGCGAGATCCCGCAATCCGAGTTCGAGGTTCTATGAGGCCATCACACCACGGTGATTCCCTATGAACGACACTACGCCACCGCTGCATCCGATGGAGCGCGAACAGCTTCGGGCCGAATCAATCCTCGTCGTGACCGTGACGTCGTCCGATGCGTTCCACGACGACGTCACCGACGGGATCAAGACACTCGACCGGAGTGATGCGGTGGACTCCCCGCCGACGCTCTCGTTCACCAGCTACGACGACCTTATGGGGACGCTAACGCCGCGCGTCCTCGAGCTCATCGAAGCCATCCGCCGCGAAGAGCCAGCCAGCATCAACGAAACCGCACGAGTCGTTGATCGGGACGTGAAGAACGTCCACGAGGAACTCGGTCGGCTCGCCCAGCTGGGCATCGTCTTCTTCGAGGAAGATGGCCAGCGAAAGCGCCCGGTCGTCTGGTTCGACGAACTCGTGATCGACCTCCCGTTCGATCCGGAGGCCGGCGACACGGCAGCCGCTGCGCCGTGACCTCCTGAGAGTCGGTGGTCCATCGAGACGTCACCATCCGTCTCCAAGCGGACGGCTTCCAAGAAAACGGACGACGAGAAACAGCCGTGCTTAGGCATCGGTGTCGTCGATCTTCTGCTTCAGTTGAAGACAACGGAAAATGGCGAAAAGAGGGGCGTGAGCGCCTTATGCACCGGCCGCGATTTGAACGCGGGTTGCAACCATGGCAAGGTTGCGTGATACCACTACACTACCGGTGCGTGCTTCGCATCTGATCCTAACCCGGGTGATAAATAAAAGCGTTCCGTTCCACACCGCCCACGGTCCGCGCTACCAGCCACCCAGATCGCCCGACTGAATCGCGATCGTCGGTCGGCTGAACCACGATCGTCGGTCGGCTGAACCACGATCGCGGTCGACGGACGGACGACGCCGGACCGACGACGTCTCACAAGCTCATACGCGCGATCAACTAGTAAAGGGCCACTATAGACCGGAACGGGGACCGTCGACGTGTCGTCCGGTCGGCAGCTCGATCCCGCAACGGCGACCGGACTCGTCCGATAGATGATCGGGCGATCGTCCGCACCCACCGACGCGATCGCGGATCCCGTCAACCCCTCTCAACCGGCGTGTGAAACCCACACAGCCGCAAACTCGTACCGCTACCCTTTTACGCCGTGATCGGGAATACGGGATACAGTCTGGTGACGGGACGATCCATGGACGGACTCACGATCTGTGTGCCGTCCTCGATCGTTCGAGAGGCCGAGGACGAACGCGAGGCAACTCGCAAACTCGGTACCGTGGCCCGCGCGGCCGCGGTCTTCTCGGCGACCCGGCTCGTCGTCTTCCCCGATCGGGAAGGCGAACGACGCCGGGGCGGCGGGTTCGTCGAAGCCGTGCTCCGGTACGCCGCGACGCCCCCCGAGCTCCGAACGGATCTCTGGGGACGACGCGACGAGCTGGCGTACGTCGGCGTGCTCCCGCCGCTTCGTGTCCCGTCACGGACCGGCTCGCCCCCCGACGGGGACGAGTCGACAACACAGGGACTCGTGACCGAGGTCGGACCTGACGGCCGCGTCCGGGTCAATTCCCCGCTGGGGGAACACCCGATCTCACTGCTCGTTCCCGACGGGATGTCGGTCGAGCAGGGGGAGCGCGTCACCATCAGGGTCTCTTCGAGAGAACCGGTCCGCGCCCGCATCACCGGGAAGCCGGAGGACGGTTTCCAGGTCGTGAGCGCGGACCTTCCGGACGTCCTCGCCGCGGGCGAGCTCGCAATCGCGACGTCACGACACGGGGAGGCGCTCTCCGTGTCGCGGCTCGCCGAACTCGCCCCGACGGTGCACGGCGCCGACGATGTCGTCGTCGCCTTCGGCGCACCCGGCAGAGGGCTTCCGGAGATCCTCGGGGTCCGCCCCGAGGACGTCACGGCCGCAGCCGGCGGCCCCGTCGAACCCGATCCGGGGTTCGACCTCTGGCTCAATACGATCCCGAACCAGGGAAGCGAGGTGGTGCGAACGGAGGAGGCGATGTTCGCGTCCCTCGCGTCCCTCACACTCACGGAGTAGGAGTAAACACATGCCACAACCAAGCCGACCACGCAAAGGCTCGCTGGGCTTTGGACCGCGCACACGCGCGTCGAGCGAGGTGCCTCGCATCCGCTCGTGGCCCGACGACGACGGAGCGCCAGCGCTCCAAGGGTTCGCCGGCTACAAGGCCGGAATGACCCACGTCGTGATGGTCAACGACGAAGCCAACTCGCCGCGTGAGGGGATGGAGGAATCCGTTCCCGTCACGGTGGTGGAGACGCCGCCGATGTACGCGGTGGCCCTGCGCGCCTATGAAGACACGCCGTACGGCAAGAAGCCGGTGACGGAGGTCTGGACCAGCGAGTTCCACGAGGAACTCGACCGGACCCTCGATCTGCCGGCCGAAGACACGTTCGAGGAGGACGCCGAGGAGCTCGAGGCGCTGCTCGAGTCGGGCGCCGTGGACGACGTTCGCGTCATCACCCACACCGCCCCGGCCGACCTCTCGAACGTCCCGAAGAAGAAACCCGACGTGATGGAGACCCGCGTCGGCGGCGGCTCGATCGACGAGCGCGCCGAGTTCGCCCTCGATCTCGTTTCCGACGGCGGCGCCCACGAGTTCGGCGACGTCTTCCGTGCGGGCGAGTACACCGACGTCTCCGGCGTCACGAAGGGCAAGGGCACCCAGGGCCCCGTCAAGCGCTGGGGCGTCCAGAAGCGGAAGGGCAAACACGCCCGCCAGGGATGGCGCCGACGGATCGGCAACCTCGGTCCGTGGAACCCCTCTCGGGTCCGCTCGACGGTCCCCCAGCAGGGACAGACCGGGTACCACCAGCGCACCGAGCTCAACAAGCGCCTGATCGACTTCGGCGAGGGCGACGAGGCCTCCGTCGACGGCGGCTTCGTCAACCACGGTGAGGTCGACGGGTCGTACGCGCTGATCAAGGGCTCCGTGCCGGGACCGGACAAGCGACTGATCCGGTTCCGCCCGGCCATCCGACCGAACGACCAACCGCGCCTCGACCCCGAGGTCCGGTACGTATCCACCGCATCCAACCAGGGATAACCTATGAAGGCAACAGTACGAGACCTGGACGGCGAGGACGCGGGAAGCGTGGAGCTTCCCGACGTCTTCGAGACCGCGTTCCGCCCGGACCTCATCCGGCGTGCGGTCTCCGTCGCACAGGCCAACCGAAAGCAGGCGTACGGCGCCGACGAGTTCGCCGGGCTTCGAACCCCGGCGGAGTCGCCAGGCTCCGGCCGCGGGATGGCGCACATCCCCCAGGAGAACGGACAGGCACGCCGCGTTCCGAGCGCCGTGTCCGGCCGGCGCGCCCACCCGCCCAAGGCCGAGAAGGACCAGTCGAAGGACCTCAACGACAAGGAACGGCAGCTCGGCATCCGATCGGCCATCGCGGCCACCACGGACGCCGAGATCGTCGCCGAGCGCGGCCACGCGTTCGACGAGGACCTCGAGCTGCCGCTGGTCGTCTCCGACGACTTCGAGGACCTCGAGAAGACCCAGGACGCGCTCGCGTTCCTGGAGGCGGTCGGGGCTGACGCGGACATCGAGCGCGCCGAGGAGGGCCGCTCGGTCCGCGCGGGTCGCGGGAAGACCCGTGGGCGGAAGTACAAACAGCCCAAGTCGCTGCTCGTCGTCACCGCCGAGGAGCCGTCCCGTGCCGCACGGAACCTCGCCGGCGTCGACGTCGCCACCGCGGCGACGGTCAACGCGGAGGACCTCGCGCCCGGAACGCATCCGGGACGACTCACCGTGTGGACCGAAGGCGCCGTCGAGGAGGTGGCCGACCGATGAGCTCGATCATCGAGCACCCGATCGTCACGGAGAAGGCGATGGACGAGATGGACTTCGACAACAAGCTCCAGTTCCTCGTCGACATCGACGCGACGAAGGGCGACGTCCGCGAGTCCATCCAGGACCGCTACGACGTCACGGTCACGAACGTGAACACACAGATAACGCCGAAGGGAACCAAGAAGGCGACGGTGACGCTGTCGGCCGACGACGACGCCACCGAGGTCGCCTCCCGAATCGGGGTGTTCTAGATGGGACGACGAATTCAGGGACAACGACGCGGACGCGGTGGCTCGACGTTCCGAGCTCCCTCGCACCGCTACAAGGCGGAGCTGTCGCACAAACAGAACGAGTCCGACGGCACGATCGCCGGCGAGATCGTCGGCATCGAGCACGACCCGGCCCGCTCGGCCCCCCTCGCGGAGGTCGAGTTCGAGGACGGCGACCGGCGGCTCGTGCTCGCGCCCGAGGGCGTCTCGACCGGCGAGACGATCCAGGTCGGCGTGAGCGCGGAGATCAAACCCGGGAACACGATGCCCCTCGCGGAGATCCCCGAGGGCGTTCCCGTCTGTAACGTCGAGAGCCAGCCGGGTGACGGCGGCAAGTTCGCCCGTGCGTCGGGCGTCTCGGCGACGCTGATGACCCACGACCGCGACGTCGCGGTCGTGCAACTGCCGAGCGGCCAGGTCAAACGACTCAACCCCGAGGCACGCGCCACGATCGGCGTCGTCGCCGGCGGCGGTCGAACGGAGAAGCCGTTCGTGAAGGCCGGAAACAAACATCACAAGATGAAGGCACGCGGGACGAAGTACCCGCGCGTTCGGGGCGTCGCGATGAACGCCGTCGACCACCCGTTCGGTGGCGGCGGCCGCCAGCACCCCGGACAGCCGAAGTCCGTCTCGCGGGACGCTCCGCCGGGACGCAAGGTCGGCGATATCGCGTCCAAACGCACCGGACGCGGGAGTAACAAATGAGCACCGAATACCGCATCGGCCGCGAGGGCGAGGAGTTCGCCTACCGCGGCCACACGCTCGAGGAGCTGCAGGAACTCGATCTCGACGAGGTCGCGGAACTGCTTCCCGCACGCCAGCGGCGAACCATCGAACGAGGACTGGGCACCGAACAGCGCAAGCTGCTCGAGACCGCCCGTGAGCGAACCGAGGAGGGGACGGCGGATAACCCGATCCGGACCCACCTTCGGGACATGCCGATCCTGCCCGAGTTCGTCGGAGTGACCTTCGAGGTCTACACCGGACAGAGCTTCGAGCGCGTCCGGGTCCGGCCGGAGATGATCGGCCACTATCTCGGCGAGTTCCAGCTCACCCGGACGTCGGTCGAACACGGCCAGGCCGGCATCGGCGCGACCCGATCCTCGAAGTTCGTGCCTCTCAAGTAACCTATGGGAATCAACTACAGCATCGAGGCCGACCCGGAGACCACCGCCAAGGGGATGCTCCGCGAGCGGCCGATCAGCCTGAAGCACAGCAAGGCGATCTCCCGCGAGATCAAAGGGAAGACCGTCTCGGAGGCCGAAAGCTACCTGCACGCGGTCATCGACGAGGAGCAGTCAGTTCCGTTCCGCCAGCACAACAGCGGCGTCGGACACCGGTCCGACATCGATGGCTGGGACGCCGGGCGCTACCCGGAGAAGGCCTCGAAGGACTTCCTCAAGCTCATCGAGAACGTCAAGCACAACGCGACCGAGCAGGGCTTCGACGGCGACGAGATGGTCATCACCCACGTCGCACCGCATAAGGTCGGCGAGCGTCCGGGGCGACAGCCCCGCGCGTTCGGCCGTGCCTCGCCGTCGAACACGACGCTCTGTGACGTCGAGCTCATCATCGAGGAGGCCGACGCGGCCGCGGAGGACACCGAATAATGGCAGACGAACACCAATTCATCGAGAACGGCCTCCAGCGGGCCCAGATTGACGAGTTCTTCGCCGACGAGCTCGGACGCGCGGGCTACGGCGGGATGGACATCGCCAAGACGCCGATGGGGACCCAGATCGTCCTGAAGGCGGAAAAGCCCGGGATGGTCATCGGCAAGGGCGGGAAGAACATCCGAAAGATCACCACGACGCTCGAGGAGCGGTTCGACATGGACGACCCGCAGATCGACGTCCAGGAGGTCGACGAGCCGGACCTCAACGCTCGGATCGTCGCCGACCGCCTCGCGAACGCACTCGAGCGCGGCTGGTACTTCCGAAAGGCCGGTCACACGACGATCGACCGGATTATGGAGTCCGGCGCCCTCGGCGCAGAAATCGTCCTGTCCGGGAAGGTCACCGGCGCGCGATCGCGCGTCGAGAAGTTCAACCGCGGCTACATCAAGCACAACGGCGAGCCCGCCGAGAACGTCGTCGACGAGGGGCAGGGCGTCGCCGTGATGAAGCTCGGAACGATCGGCGTGACGGTCAAGATCATCCCGCCGGGAGCCGAGCTGCCCGACGACTTCGGTCTCCGCGAGGACGCCGAGGTTCCCGAAGTCGAACAGACCGTCGAGGAGGAGGGCGTCGAGTCCCTCCTCGAGGAGGACCCCGAGGAGGTTCCGGACGTCGGCGCCGACGAGGACGTCGACGTGCCGACCGGCGGTCCCGAAGACGTCGACGTCGAGGAGGACCTCGACGAGGAGATCGTCGAGGAGGTCATCGAGGAGACACAGGAGACGTCCACCGAGGCGACCGACACCGCACCCGCGGAGCCGGTCGAGACGGCAACGCCCGGCGACGAGGACGTCGACGACCTCGACGAGGACGTCGAGGCGGAAGCCGAGGCGCTCGTCGACGAGATGGAGTCCGCCGATGACGACGACACGGCGGACGCTGACGCCGACGCCGCCGACGGCGAGGAGGAGGCCTGACGATGGCGATCCTCTATCCCGATGAGATCCGCGACATGACCGCTGCCGAACGCGAGGTCGAACTCGAGGATCTCGAGACCGAGCTGCTCAATCTGAAGGCCCAGCAGGCCGCCGGCGGGATGCCCGAGAGTCCGGGCCGCGTCAGCGAGCTGAAGACGACGGTCGCCCGGATCAAGACGATCCAGGGTGAGGAAGGCGACTTCGACGACGAGTAGCGACCCGGCCCAAGACAGCAACACGACCCACACGAAACCATCGACGATGCTCACACCCGACACGCTCACACGACACGAACTCGTCGGCCTCCCGATACGGGTGGCTGACGCCCGCAACGCCGACAGCGTCGGCTGTGCGGGTCGTGTCGTCGACGAGAGCCAGCGAACCCTCAGCGTTCGCACCCCCTCGGGTGACAAGCGCGTTCCCAAGTCCGGAACGACCTTCGAGTTCGCGATCGTCGATCGACCGCGCGTCGGCACCGTCGCCGACGACCGGTCGGCGGTAACTGACGATACGCCCACAGATGAAGCCGCCGGCGGCCGCAAGGCCCCGGGGTCCACGTTCGAACTCGGACCGGATACTGCGGGGGTCCGCCCCCGTCAGTCTCGTCCGTCCGACCCGACCGCAACGGGAGATTCTCCCGATTGCGACGGGGCGGCGAGCCGCTCCCTCGGCGAGTGCGAGGACGTGGTCTACGTTACGGTGGATGGCGACAAACTGCTCTCACGACCCGCCGAACGCACCGAACGAGGTGTCTCAGTATGGCGATAGGAATTGACGTCCCAATGCCTCCGGAACCTGACAACCCGGAGGAGTACGACTACGAGAAGTGTCCGTTCTACGGACAGCTATCCGTTCGTGGCCAGACCCGTGAGGGAACGGTCGTGTCGACGGATATGGCAAAGACCGTCATCGTCGAGCGGGAATACGACGTGTACGTGCCGAAATACGATCGGTACATGAAGCGTCGCTCGCGCATCCCGGCCCACGTGCCGGGCGTGCTCGATTCCCTCTCGGTCGGTGATGAAGTGACGATCGCGGAGACGCGGCCCCTGTCGAAGACGAAATCCCACGTCGTCGTCGAAGTGCTGGACGGTGATGCCTGATGGAGGCGCTGAAAGCCGACGTCACGCAGGGACTCGAGAAGGGCTCGCTCATCACGTGTGCGGACAACACCGGCGCGCGCGAGCTCAAGGTCATCAGCGTGCACGGCTACTCCGGCACGAAGAATCGCCACCCCAAGGCGGGGATCGGCGACAAGGTGACCGTTTCGGTCACGAAGGGAACCCCGGAGATGCGACGGCAGGTGCTTGAAGCGGTGGTCGTTCGCCAGCGAAAGGCGATCCGCCGCCCCAACGGCACCCGTGTCCGCTTTGAGGACAACGCCGCCGTCGTCATCGACGACCTCGAGGAGCCGCGGGGCACGGAGATCAAAGGCCCCATCGCTCGTGAGGTCGCCGAACGCTTCGGCAGCATCGCGTCCACCGCGACGATGATCGTCTAATTATGACGCGACAGCCACGCAAACAACGAAACCAGACGGAGAACGCCCCGCTTCACGAGCGGCAGCGACGGGTTCGGGCGACGTTCACAGACGACCTCCGTGCGGAGTACGACCAGCGGAACGTCCGCGTCAACGCGGGCGACACGGTCGAGATCCTGCGCGGTGACTACGCCGGCGAGACCGGCGAAGTCGTCGACGTCGACCTTCGCGCGGAGACCATCACGGTCGAGGACGTTACCGTCGAGAAGTCCGACGGTGAGGAGGTTCCTCGTCCGCTTCCGGCGAGCAACGTCCGCGTGACGGACCTGAACCTGGAGGACGACCGCCGCGAGGCGCGGCTCCGGGAGGATAACGAATGACGAACCATCAGAAACGACTGGCAGTACCGAACTCCTGGCCGGTCGAACGCAAGACGGACACGTTCACCGTCAAGGCGGGTGCCGGACCACACGGCGAGTCCGGCGTGCCGCTTTTGATCCTGCTGCGGGACGTCCTCGAGTACGTGGACACCCGCAAGGAGGCGCGCTACGCGCTCAACCAGGATTCCGTGTTGGTGAACGGCGACGCCGTCTCCGACGAGGAGCGGCCGATCGGGATGTTCGACATCCTGGCGTTCACCGAACGCGAGGAGTACTATCGCGTCTTCCCCGACGAGGGCGGCCGGCTCGCGCTGACGCCCATCGACGCCGACGCGGCCGATGGCCGCCTCGGCAAGATCGTCGCCAAGACGACCGTGGCTGGGGGCGATTCCCAGCTCACGCTTCACGACGGAACGACGCTGCACGTCGCCGCCGACGAGGCGGGCCAGTACAGCCCGAAGGACTCGATCGTCGTCGACAACGAGTCGAAGGAGATCGTCGCCCACTTCGGCTACGAGGAGGGCGCACTCGTGACCGCCGTTGCCGGCCAGCACGCCGGCCAGATCGGCACGGTCGAGACGATCGACGTGACTCTCGGGTCCGGCGACAACGCCGTCACCGTGGAGACCGACGACGACGCCTACGAGACGGTCGAGGAGTACGTCGTCGTCATCGACGAGAACTTCACCGGAGGTGACGAGGAATGAGCGCCGAGGAGACGATGCGGCAGCCCTCCATCGAGAAGGTCGTCGTCCATATGGGCGTCGGCGAGGGTGGTGAACCGCTCGCGGACGCCGAGGATATCATCGAGGCCGTCACCGGCCAGCAGTCGGTTCGAACGACCGCCAAGAGCACGATCGCGGAGTTCGACATCCGTCAGGGCGATCCGATCGGTACCAAGGTGACGCTCCGCGGCGACGACGCCGAGGAGTTCCTCGAGACGGCGCTTGAACTGACCGATCTCTCGGTCTCGCAGTTCGACGATCGCGGCAATCTGAGCTTCGGAGTCGACGATCACACGGACTTCCCGAGCCAGGAGTACGACCCGAACGTCGGCATCTACGGGATCGACGTCACGGTCACGATCGTTCGACCGGGATACCGTGTCGCCAAGCGGAACACGGTCACGCGCTCGATCCCGTCGTCCCACCAGATGACGGTCGATGACGCGCGCGAGTTCCTCGAGGCGAACTTCGAGGTGGAGGTTGACGAATGAGCGAAACCGAAACAGACGAACTGGAGACGGGCGAGCACGCAGCCAAGCGCACCGACGATCAGGTCGAGTGCCGTCGCTGCAGCCGCAAGCAGGGGCTCGTTGGGAAATACGACATCAACCTCTGCCGGCAGTGTTTCCGCGAGGTCGCCCGAGATATGGGATTCAGGAAGTACAGCTAACGATGGCAGGAAACGATCCACTCTCCGACGCGCTCGCGGGACTCGATAACGCCGAGCGAGTCGGACATCTGTCGTACACGGTAGAGCCCGCCTCAAACGTCATCGGCTCCGTCCTCGAGGTCTTCTACGACCGCGGGTATGTCGACGAGTTCGAGTTCGTCGACGACGGCAAGTCGGGACGCTTCGAGGTCGAACTGAAAGGCGCGATCAACGAATGTGGCGTCGTCAAGCCCCGCTACTCGGCGGGCGCCGACGAGTTCGAGAAGTGGGAGAAGCGGTTCCTCCCCGCCCGCGACTACGGGGCACTCGTCGTGACGACGAGCCACGGCGTGATGAGCCACTACGAGGCCCGCGAACAGGGCATCGGTGGCCAAGTGATCGCATACGTATACTAACCATGAACAGCGTCGAAATCAACATTCCGGACGACGTCTCCGCGGCGATCGATCACCTCGATCTCACCGTCGAGGGCCCGAACGGCAGCGTGACGCGCCGTCTCTGGTTCCCCGACATCGAGGTCTCGATCGAGGACGGCGCGGTCGTCATCGCGTCCGAAAACGAGGACGCGAAGACGAACGCGACCGTGGGTACCTTCGAGAGCCACGTCGCCAATATGATCCACGGCGTGACCGAGGGATGGGAGTACAAGATGGAAGTCTTCTACGCCCACTTCCCGATGCAGGTTACGGTGGAGGGCGACGACGTGGTCATCGAGAACTTCCTCGGTGAGAAGGCTGCCCGACGAACGCCGATCCGCGGCGACACGGACGTACAGGTCGACGGCGAGGAGATCGCGCTCTCCGGCCCCTCCAAGGAGGACGTCGGACAGACCGCCGCCGACATCGAACAGCTAACCCGCGTTTCCGACAAGGACACGCGCGTCTTCCAGGACGGCGTGTACATCGTCGAGAAACCCAAGGCAGGTGGCGTCTAAATGGTAGACGAACTCGAGGACATCAGCGGCGTCGGTCCCTCGAAGGCGGACGCGCTTCGTGAGTCCGGCTACGAGACCGTCGAGGACGTGAAGGCCGCTTCCCAGTCCGAGCTCGCCGAGGTCGACGGCGTCGGTAACGCGCTCGCTGCGCGTATCAAGGCCGACGTCGGCGGACTCGAAGTGGACTCGGAGACGGAAGCCGAGATCGAAGAGGAGACGGACGAGGAGTCGGCCGAGGTGGCCGACGACGAGGACGTCGAGACCGAACTGCGCCCCCGTGGCCACGCCGAGAAGACGCCCGACCTCGACGACGAGACGGCGCGCTCGCTGGCACAGAAACACCGCGAGGGCAAACCGCAGTTCAACCGGCAGGACTACCACAAGAAGAAACGCGTGCCGACGTCCTGGCGGAAACCGCGCGGCGCCCTCTCCAAACAGCGCCGCGGTATGAAGGGGAAAGGCGACACCGTCGAGGCCGGATTCCGGTCCCCGACGGCGGCTCGTGGGCTCCACCCGAGCGGCTTCGAGGAGGTTCGCGTACACAACACGGACGACCTCGAAGGCGTCGACGGCGACACCCAGGCGGTTCGGATCGCCGGCTCGGTCGGCGCGCGCAAGCGTGAACGGATCGAGGAGATCGCCGAGCAGGAGGAGATCCGCGTGCTCAACCCGACCTACGTCGAAGTGGAGGTTGACGAATGACGGATCTGAGCGCACAGAAGCGGCTCGCCGCCGACGAACTCGACGTCGGCAAGGGCCGCGTCTGGTTCGACCCCGACGCACAGGAGGAGATCGCCGACGCGATCACCCGCGAGGACGTTCGCGACCTGATCGAGCAGGGGACGATCCGCGCGACGGACGCCAAGACCAACTCCCGCGGTCGAGCCCGCGAGCGCGACGCGAAGCGCTCGTACGGCCACGGCACCGGTGCCGGCTCCCGCAAAGGGAAATCCGGCGCCCGCAGGAGCGATAAGGACGACTGGATGGCGCGCATCCGCGCACAGCGTGCACGCCTCAAGGAGCTTCGAGACGAGGAAGACGTCCTCGACCCCTCGGAGTACCGAACGCTGTATAACAAAGCCAGTGGCGGCGACTTCGACGACGTCGCTCGGCTCGAGGCGTACATCGAAACGCAGTACGGATACGAGGTGAGCGACTGATGGCAACAGGACCACGATATACGGTGCCGATGCGCCGTCGTCGCGAGGTTCGGACGGATTACCACCAGAGGTTGCGCCTGCTGAAATCGGGCAAGCCTCGCCTGGTCGCCCGGGTGAGCAACGCTCACGTCAGGGCGCAGCTGGTTACCCCCGGACCGAGCGGCGATGAGACCCACGTGGCGGCCTCGAGCGAGGATCTCGATGCGTACGGCTGGGAGGCTCCCACGGGGAACCTTCCGAGCGCGTACCTCACGGGATTCCTCCTCGGCGGCCGCGCCGTCGCGGACGGCTTCGAGGAAGCCGTCCTCGACATCGGTCTCAACACGGCGACGCCCGGCAACAAGGTGTTCGCAGTACAGGAAGGAGCGATCGACGCGGGACTGGAGATTCCCCACAGCGAGAGCGTGCTGGCCGACTGGTCGCGCAACCGCGGCGAGCACATCGCCGAGTACGCCGAGCAGCTTGAGGAGCCGCTCTACAGCGGGGACTTCTCCGCGACCGAACTACCCGAGCACTTCGACGACGTGCTCGCTACGATCCAGGAGGACTATGAGTAGACACAACGACGGCTGGGAACCGCGAACGCGGCTCGGCCGCAAGGTGCAGGAGGGCGAGGTCTCCTCGATGGAGCAGGCGCTGCAGTCCGGGCTCCCGCTCAAGGAACCGGAACTCGTCGATCAGCTCCTCCCGGGGCTGGAAGACGAAGTCCTCGACATCAATATGGTACAGCGAATGACCGACTCGGGCCGCCGCGTGAAGTTCCGGTGTGTGGTCGTTGTGGGCAACCGCGACGGCTACCTCGGGTACGCACAGGCCCGTGACGAACAGGTCGGCGGCGCGATCCAGAAGGCGATCGAGGTCGCAAAGCTGAACATCATCAAGGTCGACCGCGGCTCGGGCTCGTGGGAGGACCAGCCCGGCGGCACGAACTCCCTCACCCGCACGGCGGAGGGGAAGGCCGGCTCGGTCACCGTCGAGATCAAGCCCGCCCCGCAGGGGCTCGGGCTCGCGGCGGCGCCGACGGTTCGACACATCCTCGAGCTCGCCGGCGTGCAGGACGCCTGGACCAGCTCGAACGGGAACACACGGACGACCGTCAACCTCGCGAAGGCGACGTTCAACGCGCTGGAAAACGCGGCCCAGTCGCGAACGCCCCAGCACGCGCGTGAGGTCCACTACGACGAGGTGAGCGAGTGATGCAGGCGATCGTCCAACTGCGTGGCGACGTGAACATGAACGCCGAGGTGGAAGACACTCTCGAGATGCTCAACATCAATCGCGTCAACCACGCCACGTTCATCCCCGAGACCGACACCTACCGCGGGATGATCACCAAGGTCAACGACTACGTCGCGTTCGGCGAGCCGAGCCACGCGGCGGTCGTGGAGACGCTCACGCGCCGTGGCGAGCCCCTCGAGGGCTCTGCGGACATCGACGATGAGTGGGTCGCCGAACACACCGATTACGACGACGTCGCGTCGCTTGCGACCGCGCTCGTCGACGAGGAGACCACGCTACGCGATCAGGGTCTCTCGCCGGCAGTTCGGCTGCACCCGCCCCGCGGTGGCCACGACGGTATCAAACATCCGGTGATCGAGGGCGGCGAGCTCGGTCGACACGCGACCGAGGAGATCGACGCGCTTCTGGAGGCAATGCGATGACCGACAAGAAGAACCGCCAACGCGGGTCCCGAACGCACGGCGGCGGCAGCCACAAGAACCAGCGCGGTGCCGGTCACCGTGGCGGTCGCGGCGCCGCCGGACGGTCGAAACACGAGTTCCACAACTACGAGCCGCTCGGAAAGTACGGCTTCAAACGGCCCGACGGCGCACAGGAGGACATCAGAGAGGTGTCCGTCCAGAAGCTCGACGAGGACGCGGCGCTGTACGTCGCCGACGACGTCGCCGAGGAGGACGGCGAGACGGTCGTGATCGACGCCCGTGACGTCGCCGAGGACGGCTATAGGGCGGACGTCGTCAAGGTCCTCGGCGGCGGCCAGGTTCGCGGTCAGCTCCGCGTGACGGCCGACGCCTTTACCGCCGGCGCACGCGAGCTGATCGAGGAGGCGGGCGGCGAGGCCGTCCTCTCCGACCGCGCCGAGGAAGCCGAATCAGAAGACACATCCGACGCCGAGGACGACGACGCGTAACCATGAGCTGGAAGGACGCCGCCGAACCAGTGCTCACGCGGATGCCGACGGTCCGGCGTCCGGAGGGCCACGTGCCGTTCAAGCGGAAGATCGCGTGGACGGCCGCGATCCTGATGGTGTACTTCTTCCTTACCAACATCAACCCGTTCGGGTTGGCTGCGGGCCAGAGCAGCGACTTCTTCGGCCAGTTCCGGTCGATCCTGGCCGGCGAACACGGATCGCTGCTGCAGGTCGGTATCGGACCGATCGTCACGGCGTCGATCGTCTTACAGCTGCTCGGCGGTGCGAACCTGCTCGGACTGGACACGAACGATCCCCGCGATCAGGTTCTCTATCAGGGCCTCCAGAAACTGCTCGTGATCATCGTGACCGCTATGACGGCGGCGCCGATGGTCTTTACCGGCGGGTTCCTGCCGGTCGATACGGCCGTTGCGAATGCGCTCGGCGTGAGCACGTTCCTCGTCCAGCTGATCATCTTCGCGCAGGTGTTCGTCGGCGGCGTGCTCATCCTGTTTATGGACGAGATCGTCAGCAAGTGGGGCGTCGGCTCCGGCGTCGGGCTGTTCATCATCGCCGCCGTCAGCCAGCAGATCGTCGGAGGATTCTTCAGCTGGTCGGCGCTTGGCCAGGTCGGCTTCTTCGCCGGCTGGTACGGCATCCTCTTTGGTGATCTGACCATCGGGTCGGTTTTCACGCCCGATGGACTCCAGAGCCTGCTGTTCGAGCCCGGAAACCTGCTCGCGCTGTTCACCACGGTGTTCATCTTCGTCGTGGTCGTGTACGCGGAGTCGGTTCGCGTCGAGATCCCGCTCTCACACGCCCGTGTGAAGGGCGCTCGCGGGCGGTTCCCGGTGAAGCTCATCTACGCGTCCGTCCTGCCGATGATCCTCGTTCGTGCGCTGCAGGCGAACGTTCAGTTCCTCGGCCAGATCCTCAACCGGACCTGGCAGGGGATGCCCACATGGCTCGGCATCTACGGGGATCAGGGCCAACCCGTCTCCGGGTTCTTCTACTACGTGAACCCGATCCAACAGCCCCAACAGTGGATGTGGTTCCTCGGCGAGGCGTCCGCGGAACCGTGGATGATCGCGATCCGTATCGCGATCGACCTGACGTTCATGATCGTCGGCGGCGCGATCTTCGCCATCTTCTGGGTGGAAACCACCGGGATGGGCCCGGAGGCGACCGCCAAGCAGATCCAGAACTCCGGGATGCAGATCCCCGGGTTCCGCCGGAATCCACAGGTCGTCGAGAAGGTGATGGAGCGGTACATCCCGCAGGTCACCATCATCGGCGGCGCGCTCGTCGGGCTGCTCGCCGTGATGGCGAACATGCTCGGCACCGTCGGCGGCGTCTCCGGAACCGGGCTGCTGCTTGCGGTCTCGATCACCTACAAGCTCTACGAGGAGATCGCCGAAGAGCAGCTGATGGAGATGCACCCGATGATGCGCCAGATGTTTGGAGAATAGGGACCACAATGTGTCCCCAGCGTTTATTTATTGAGTCCGCGTAGCCGCCGGTATGCCAGACGGGGCTCACAAGAAAGTCAAACTCAACGTAAGGGTCACTTCTAACAAGAAAGAGACGTGGCAGAACAGTTTGGACGATGATGAAAATCTTTCATCACTCGTTCGTCGTGCGGTCGACAGGGAGATTAATGACGAGTATATCCCAAAGAAAGCGATCAATAATCTCTCTGGGAATACTGGCCAGGCCGACGTTGATCTCTCACCACTTCTGGATCAAATCGATGATCTCCAACGCTCCGTGACCTCTGTTGAAAACAAGATCGATACGATCTCTGTGACTCAAGCAGACGAGGGAGAGGACGAAGACATAGAAGAACTCGCTATGGATCTTCTCCCCCGCCTTCCGACATACCCTAATGATATTCCCAACGATGTACTCGAAGGTATGGGTGGGATTGGTGAACGAAGTCCACGAGAATTTATTTTGTACATAATGGAAGCACGCCAAGAAATCTCCCATCTCTCTATTGATGGGAGTGCTCAAAGGCTCTCATCCGAAATAAGGGAACCAACATACCTCGTCAAAGAGGCACTCTGCTATCTCGAAAACAGCACGACAGAGAACGTGCACAGCGCGATCATTGATGGTACCCGTCACTGGATGCGGCTATGAGAAACGACAAAGGCCAGTACGCGAGTCCCGCAGACAAACAGATTTCGGGGGAAATGGAAGAGCTACTCGGACGGTACCTCGAAAGCTTACGGGAGCAAAAAGACCGGACAAAGGATTCGACGGTCAATACACGTCGGCGTGAAGTACGATACTGGTTAGCCTTCTGCGAATCGAACGACATCGACCCCCTTGCTGCCACTACCGAGGATGTCAGAGGGTATATCCAATTGAATTCTAATCTGGCCGACACGACTGTTGGTTCGTACTATCGGTCAGTACAATCGTTTTACAGCATCGTTGCGAATGACGCCAGAGACGATCAGCTTGAGCTCGTTAATGGACATCCTTGTGAGGATAGTAATACGATTGATCTGAAGGATGATTATAACATCTATGAAAATAAAGCCGAGTACAAGATCCAGCATGACCTCACTGCGAGCAATAGTGATGAATTGCGGGAAGGTACGAGTGAGGTCCTAGCACTCAAGCCGGAACAGGTGGAGTCTCTGTTTGATGCCGTCCCGGGGAAAACGCCTCAAGCAAAGCTTCGAAACGAGATCGCAGTCCGGCTAAACTGGTATACCGGATGTCGTAGTGTGGAACTGTCGCGCCTAAAGATTGAGAATATCGACTGGGAAGAATGCAGTATTGATGTTAGGAGCGCAAAATTAAGCGTGAAAGAAAACAGCGGATTGATTCGCCGTGATGTGTACTTCCCAGAGGAGTTCAGGTTCCAGTTAAAACGGTGGTGTGAAAGAATCCGGCACGCATTTTCGGCAGAAGCTAAGCCGGATTCTGGGAATATCCTCGTCACAACTCATAACGATGAGATGTCTGGTCCCCAGATCAATGATGTCGTCAAGAAAGCAGCTCGGAACGCAGAGGTCCAGCGAGCGCTACGCCCACCTAATCCTGATCCAGATGACGAAGTCAAAGAGTGGTTTGTAACCACCCATCGCATCCGACGATCTGCGATTTCACACTGGGTGAACGATTGTGAGTCATTGGGTCTTCATCAGGTAAGAAGAATCGCCGGTCATGCTCGTATTGAGCAGACAATGGAATATGTTGAAGATGATGACGACCAGATAGCAGTAGACTATCAGAAAGCGATGCGATGACATCTTCTGCGCCGTTAACGGCGCAGTTTCCCAAGCGTTAGGATATTGCTCGTCCCGCACTAGGAGTGACGTATGAGTGTACAGAAACGGGAGATGATGGCGACGCCAAATTCATCCAGATTGCAGATAAGGGAGCTACAACGACCGATGAAGATGGAAACGCCAAGCAAAGGTGGGGCGAAAGAGCTTGACCAAAGTGCAGAAGTCAACGACGGATAGCGATCAGTACTGTCGTTCACAGAACCAAATTTGGTTTAGCCCAGATGAAACCAGAGTTAATCATACCGCTCCACCAAATCCTCTACTGTTCTTCCACGCTGTTTAATAGCTCGGATATGCTGTCTTTTCAAATTGATTTTCCCCGGTGATCGGATTATTTCCAGTGCTTCACCATACTTTGTGCCTTCAGTGTCTCTCCGAACATACCCTACCCAGTCCATCTGTTCATAATCTTGCAGGAACGTATTGTATCCCTCTTCAAGGACAAGTTCAGGCCGGATCTGTGCGGCAGTAGCTGCCCTACACAGGCACGCAACAGAATCACGTAATGACCGCTGCATCGCCGGGTTCGCTTTCGAATGGTCTGGATTAGATTCGACAAGATGTTCAAGAGTAGCTTCAATAATACTTTTTCCACCAGGGAAGCCAGAGGCAAGATCACCTTCACGTGGAATTCCTAGCTCGTCTTCATACCCATGCCCTACCATCCCGTACGTATCCCGCGGAGCATACCCAGGTATAGGATCATCTCCAGGTTTCTCTGGTCTGTGCTCGTCTTCAAACGTTGTTCGAAGTTCGCGTGTTGGCATTTGCTCATAGATGAGTGATAGATCGTGGATAGCGGCCCGGAGCCGTTTCCTGATTTTGTACCGGAACGCTCGGTCAGCATCACCTGACTTGTCAACGTTCCCTCGGAGATAGTCGCGTTGTTGCCGGGTTAAGATCGCTCCCGGACGCTGATATTCTGATGGCCCCATGTGAACGAATGCGTTCACGCCGTCAAAATACTACCGGCGACCTGACGCAGAAGTATGAGTAACCGACTGGAGACGCCAAGCAGACAAATTTCTTGGAAAGGACTTGTAGTCGTCGTTGTGTCGTTGGTAGCCACTTCGTGGTTTATGGGATGGGAAAAAACTGGGATCGGTCTTGCGGCAGTCTTGATTGCGCTTTGGGAAGCTCGGGAGTAGCCGTGAACCCTGTAGTGAGCGATCTATGAGCCCCCTATACTGGGTAATTGAATGTGTGGAAGACTCCAACTGCTGAGGATTTCAATAGAGTCGCTCTAGTGAATCACTCTGTAATCTTCGTGCTAATTGTCTCTTCTACTCTTCGCGGAATCGGTAGCCCCACTCGCGGAGTTCATCAGCAACTTCATCGAGATGTTCAGCCCCAACTCGAACCAAAGCCTCTCGAAGATCAATAAGAGAGACATCGGACCCAAGCTCCTGTTCAACGGCTCGTAAGGCATCTTTCTCAGTTGCTTGTGTCTCCTCGCGTAGAAAGTACTGAGTTGCTTTCCGCTCACTTTTGACGCTCGATCGGTCGAAAATATAGGGTAGATCTTCCACACTCTCTTCCGTTGAAGTCGGCTGTAGTTCTTGATCAGGCGAAGAGTCAGTACCGACGTTCGGCTGCGGAGACGAACCGGCTGTCCCACCCACATCTTCATTCGGGTCTTCGGATTCTTTTGATGACTCTCCGTCGTCGTCGGTATCAGTAGCAAACGGGTCACTGCCTGCTCCTGATTTCATTCCGTCCGTCATTGATCTCCCACCTCTTCGATATGTGCCGCAAGGTCACGTAGTTTATCCAGTGTTTCGACCTCGTAGTCGCGCCGCCCAGATCGGTGATAACCGACGTAGTAGAACGCAGTACATTGTTGATCCCAGCACCCCTCAAAGAGAGAGGAACGATCACGTAGCGCGACAGGTGCGTCGTACCCGAGGTCCTGAATCTCGGCAAGATACTGTTCTTGGTTGGATGTGCTACCAATCCCATTCGGAACAATTGCAAGAATGCCTACATTGAAACCGAGCGTATCTTCAAGATTCACTACCATATCCTCAAGGCCCTCAACTGATTGTATCCCTTTCCCTGTTGGTTCCACAGGAAGTACCAACGAGCGTGTTGCTGACACAGCGTTATACAACTGGGGTCCAGCTGTTGCCGGTGGATCTACAATAACCGTATCGTACTTGTCCGGGATACCGGCAGCAGAAAGGACTTGCCGTAGTTGATCGTTCGGAGCAAACTCCTCATCGAGATCCTCGGCTATTTCCTGCGCCTTCGTTAGCAGTTGTGGCAAGTTCTCAAGCATATCGTGTGATGGGATGACATCGAAGTCATACGGAGTGTCTTGGATCAGATCACTGAACTCACCTTTCGGGCGATCAATGAGGTGCCGAGCGATATTATCAGCTTCACCATCATCACGGGATGCTGGGATGCCAAGTAGGTACGTCAGCGATCCTTGCTGTGGATCCAGGTCGATAACAAGTACATCTCGCCCTTGTTGGGTATGGGCGTCGGCTAGGTTCGCCGTGAGGGTCGTCTTCCCGACTCCCCCCGCCTCGGAGTACGTAGTATACGTGAGCATAGACACGAATAAGACCCAGACACTTTTAAAAGTTAGACTAACAAGTTATACTGAATAGTTAGACTAACAGGTTATACTGAGTAGTTAAACTAATAGGTTATACCAACTACCAACAAGCACCAGTTGGACTAAACAAGCCCGAAATAACGAGTTGAACGGGGAAGAAATATGACCAACAAATCGACTTTCTACTTAGAAGTTGTTATCACCGCGCCATCGTGGAGATCTATAGAAAACACACTATAATTATAACAACCCAATTCCACCTCTGTCACCCATTGTTGAGGAATTCTTAATACAAATATTGTGAACTAATACTGACAGAACCGGTGAGAGGGAGCATCTTCCGGAGTTGAAACCAAGTGCGGAATGGGGTGTACCCCTCGAATATAGTGGAACGCAGAGCTTCCTGAAAACCAGTATAATACATACTATAGACCCCATTCAGAGGGTAGAACGAAACGTGCGGAAGTAGAATTACCAGGAAATTGAGGTTACGCGATCAGCATCAATTCCAGGGCCATCCCGGCCGAGCGTGTTCCGCCACAGCGTGGTAGTTGTCTCCCAATCCGAAACAGCCCAGTCGTGCTCCTGGGCTTGATACGCCTGTCGGATTTGTTTTTGACCATCAGCAATTTTGAAGTCAGAGTTGAAGGGACCGCGTGGGAGTTGACCAAGACCCTTCTTGTGCCAGTGATTGAAGATGCGGTATGCGGTTTTCCGCGAATCAAACACCACATACGGAATGACTCCTCGTCTGCTCAAGTCGCGTAATTTCTCATACGTTCGCCGATGGAGCTTCCAGTTATGATGACCAGTCATCACCTCACCGGCATATAATTGATCGTCTTCGTCCTGGCTGAGAATATCAATTTTGTAGCCAGCGAGATCATAATATGTCTCAACCTTTCGACCGCGGCAGACTTCCTGGAGTGCTGTCAGCCCAACCGAGAATCGGTGAACTAGTCCTTCGTTCAGGTCACCACGTAGCTCCGGGAAGTCAGAATGTCGATTGATCAGGGTACGACAGCGTTGGGTCGGTGCGTACCAGATTTTCTTCCGCAGGATTCGTACCGGCTTCAGATAGGTCGATTGCTCCTGCTCGTACCAGTCATATTCACCAAAGGCTGCAGCGAGCTTAGGGTCAGCCTGCGGATCAACCACAAATCGCCGCAGATCTCCCTGATCAAGATCTCCAAATAGAGCCATCCAGTCAGGACACTTGTCCAGTAACAAGTGCTGGCCACGCACTTCGTCACCATTCCATAAGTGCGCCAGTCGCTGTAGTGCCTGTTTCCGATCTGTGGTCAGGGAAACCGGTTGGGTGTAATCATTCGTCGCGTTGATTTCGACGGTCCCGTCTGCCGGAGTTCGCTCAGGACGGGCCCACGGTGGAAGTTCTTCTACGTCTATCTCTTGGCGGATGGGATTATAGCCATATCGCGCTTGTAGGTACTCCTCAGTCACCCACGCAACGTGCGGCGCTGGAAACGAATTCTGGATCAAGAAAAGTTCATCCACGTCAGCCGGATACCCGGGATCAAATCCTTGTAGCGGCCAGACATCTGGATCTGGATCGTCCGGATTCGGGTTGAAATCTCCGAAGTCTGCCGGTTGGGACTTTAGCTCGTGGACAGTTCCACGGGGCTGTTCTGGGAATATAGTACGGATGTCTCTCCCAGGATAGTCTAACCGTCTTGTCTTCTCGCGCCAGTCATCCCAATCGGCCCCGGAGTCATCCGGGGTGAACGGGGGTCCAGTCGACATATAGACGGTAACCGTCATTCGCTTAAAAGGATAAGCCATATGTGGGAACACAGCGGCAGTTGACGCTCGTCACGACTACGAGTGAACCACCGATGAAAAGGGGGAGAGTGGGGGAAACGTGGGGGTCCGGGAATGCGGGCAACGGGCCGACAGCAATACTGCCCGCAAGAGCATATGAGAACCGGCGGATAAAGAAATCGGCTAACGATTAAAATCCGCTTTGAGCTATTCAAGTCTTATACGGTGGATCGTAGCGTTCGGTGGATTTTAGAGTGCTATAGAAGAGTTGTCACACCTATAGAGGAATCGCTCAGTGCAGTCGAAATATCTAACACGTTACTTCGCGTGTCACATCGGTATGAACCCCTATGTCTTGCTCGGTGCAGCGATTCTCTCCGAAATCGTTGGAACGACATCACTCAAACTGTCCGAAGGGTTCTCACAGCCGCTTCCAAGCCTTGTCGTCGTTCTCGGGTACGGGGCCGCGTTCTACCTGCTCTCCGTAACGCTAGAGGAGTTACCAGTCGGCGTCGTGTACGGAACGTGGGCCGCCCTCGGAATCGTTGGCGTTGCAGCGATCGGAATCGTCGTATTCGACGAACAGATCGACATTGCCGGCGTTCTCGGAATTCTTCTCATCATCGCCGGTGTTTACTGTCTCAATGTACTCTCCGGAATGTCTACACACTAAGCAGCTCTCGTCGACTGGCTGTTTCAGGCGAGAATATGTCTGAAGAATAGGATTTCAACAGAGCCGACTGTTACTATATACTGAGCACGGGGGCTTGTGACGATAATTCTGGGGACGGTCAAACAGTCAGTCGGATGACTCATTTGCCTCGTGTTTTCTCTTTCTCCGCATCGTATCGACGGACGAGTGCCGCGACATACCACAGTTTCAGCGCCATCGAAACAACACCTGCGAGCATAGTGTGACGTGGGCGCTGCCGATATGCAGCGATGAATGCGTATCCAGCCACAGGGATATTGAGGACGTTGAGGACGTTTGGATAGGACAGCTCAAAGATCGGCTGTCCATACTCTGTCGTCCACCACCGTTCGGCCAGTACCACGCGCGTCATCCACGCCTCGTCATCCGCCGGCGGGGAGAACAGAATCGGATTGAGGGCGGTGAAGACGACAGCAGCACCGGCGACTCTCCATCGCCGCTGATACACGGCGTACAGAAGCACGGGGAAGACGAGCATTCGGCTCCACCCGCTTTTCGGGTTCGAATGCCGATTCCAGAACGTCTCGCTGAACTCGCCAACCGATTCCATACACACGTACGGTTCTCAGATCGCAAATACCTGAGTACGCGTCCCGGTTACCCGTCTTCGACCGTCACTTGTCATGAATCTATGCAGACCTGGCCGTGTCGTGGGCGAACTCACGCGTCAACGACGGGGTTCCGGACAGCGCGATGCCGACAGCAGCGAGTGCAAACGCGATAACACCGGCAACTCCGACCGGACTGGCGACTAATTCACTCAGCACAGTATTGTCCGCGACGGCATACGCAATAACGAGACCGGCAGATCCGTTGAACACCCCGTGGAGTAACGCCGCTGCAAGCACGGACTCCGAGCGGATGACAAGGTACGTATAGACTGGCGAAAACGAGAGACAGGCAATCGTCATAGCAACGACGCCGATTACGGGGAACGAAGGATAGTTGTAGCCGGCAACGATGACCGGCGCGTGCCAGACTCCCCAGAGCGCACCGATAGCAGCTGAGGCTTTCCAGAACCCCCACGGAGCCAACTCCCACAGCAGATACCCCCGCCAGCCGAACTCCTCGCCAAAGGCAAACACCGCGTTCACGGTCGCCCCGAGTCCAAGCACAAGCCCGAATGTCGCCACCACACCAAGAATTCCCGACGGCAATCCGAGCCCCGGCGTCGGATTGGCAGCCGGATCAAACCCGACACCAGGGACGGCCACCGCAATGAGAAGTGTCACCCCCACGAGTGGCAACGCAACTACGGCAGCCACGGCAAGCCATCGAACACGGCCGATTCGTAGCCCAACTGCCGACAGCGAAATATCTCGACGGAAACAAACGACGAGTCCTGCAATCATCGGAGAAAACATATATGCTGGCGCAAGCGCGATCGGACTCATCGCGGTGATCTCGGAGACGACATAGAGCACGACGGCAAAGACGACAAGAATACTGATAAACAGCGTGAGACGGCTTCGATCAGGACTTGGCATTCGACATCACTATCCTGAATAACACGGCCCCAGCACAAAAAAGAATAACTGGCTCGCTTGAAACCCGTCTCAAGTAACGAGGCTCGGCGCTAACTCTGTATTCTGTCTAGGTGATTGGTTCGTCCGCAACAAAGGTATTTGCGTCAGCGCTACGGAATTTATGTATGGTCGTTCCCTTGGAGATGGGTTGGCGCCATCTCTTATTCGAGAACTGGCCAATCGATCCAGCTGTGATGAATGCCCATCTCCCAGATCAACTAGATCCCGATGAGCACGATGGGTCAGCGTGGCTGTCGATCGTCCCGTTCACCAACGTCGCCGTTCGGCCAAAAGGGGTACCCGAACCGCTTGGCATCCAACTCCCGGAACTCAACGTCAGGACGTACGTCACTCACGACGACGTGCCGGCAGTCTACTTCTTCAGCCTCGATGCACAAGGGATTACGAGCGTCCTCGGGGCACGTGTCTTCCATCACCTTCCATACTACTACGCACGTATCTCACTGACCTGGACTGACGGACGAGTCAGATTCAGGAGCTATCGTCGTCATCCAGGAGCCCGTCCGGCCCGGTACGAGGGAACGTACTGGCCAGTCGACGAGCCGTTTTCGGCGCCGACCGGTCCGTTCGGAGAGTTTCTGGTTGAACGGTATCGGTTCTACACCGAAGCCCAAGATGGGAGCCTCCGGTACACCGATGTGGAACACGAGCCGTGGACATTGTACCCTGCTGCCGCCGAGATTCAAACGAACACGCTACTTTCGGCACACGGATTCCAGATGCCAGATGAGGAGCCGGTATACTATTACAGCCCAGGCTTGGACGTGGTTGCCTCACGAAGCAAGCGCCTGTAAGCGGCGACGCGTTTAACGGCGTTCACATCTCTGTGGGATCGAGAAAAAGAGAGTTTAGAGAACCATAGTGCCATAACACGTATAGGCGGATGCTGTGTGGTTCGGTACGTGACTCGTGATCCCTTGTTGGCCCCCGAAACGAAGATCACGCTCGTGTTCATGTTTCTCGGGCTCACAGTATGGTACCTCGTTCAAACATTCGCAGAAAACGAGTTACTGGAGCTTGGGGCACTTTTCGGAATCGGGATTATTCTCCCGACACTTCTCAATGAGTTGCGGCGTCATTCAGGCTCAGAGTGAACGAGTTACAATCTATCCTGGCCACACCGTACGCAGACTAACTCACCAGTTGAGGAATCTGCCCGCAGACTCCATTATCCATCTGTTCTCTCTCTGATTCACCGATAGCAAGAGGGGGGAGCAGGGATGGAGAGAGGGGGTGTGGGGAGCGGGCACCGGACCGACAGGAATACTGCCGGCAGGAGAGCATAAGAACTGACGGATACAGAAATCGGCTAACGATTAAAACCCACTTTGAGCTATACAGGTCTTATACTATAGATCGTAGCGTTTGGTGGACTTCAGAGTATCAAAGAAGAGTTGCCACACCTACAGAGGAATCGCTCAACACAGCACATATGACCACTTTGGTACGAAAGAGGCCCTCAAGGAAATCTCTATGTCGTTGGAAATTCTTCCGGTTACTTGCACGTGTCTCCAAGCAGATCCACTCTCTTGAGGTCCGGTGCCCTCACCGTATTCATAGCCGTCGGAGCTATCGTTGTCACTCAAGTCCCGACACTATCGGTAGAAGAGATAACTGTCCGGACACCCGTCATAGTCGGCCTCATCAGTGGCATCTTGCTTGTACCATCAATCATCTCTCACTACCGATCCAGAAACAACCGAAAGGCAATCCGATGGACGCTATTCGCGTTTGGAATCCCGCTCTCCCTCACACAACGGTCACCATTCAATTTACTCGGTGTACTCGCCGTACTCCTAAGCTTGGCCCTTGCGTGGGATATTGATCACCGGCTCTTCAGAACGACATCCCAGTAGATCCAGTAAGGGTATTCTCGTAATACTTCACGCCTGCCGAACTACTCGGGTAGAACGGGACTCCACTGACAAGCCTCGGGGTCGTTCGGAAGACGAAGTCTTCCGTGATGACGAGACGCTCCGCGTCTCGAACCACTTGACCCTGAGGCGGTTGACATCAGCTCTTGTTATTCGGGTCAAAGGCGTAGTAGACGACAGCCATTGTGATTCCCATTACTACTGGTCCAAAGCTTCCATCACCCGGCAGTAGGAGTCTCACAGCAAATACGCCCACAGCGGAGACCAAACCAACAAGAAGAGCGTAAGAGACCCGAGAGAAGCCACGCACTCGATTATCTAGCCGTCGGTACAGACCTCGTAGAGTGTCCATACGCAGAATTATCATCGACAAAGGGATGTCTCTTTTCGTTAGATCGGTATGTCCACCGAACGATTGTTTCAGTATAGAATGTATCGGACTACTCGGAGTTCAACAGAGTCGTTCAAGTCGATTCAAAACGTCGAGCACCGCGGATCATCCGGACAGCAATAGCAGCGACGGCGATCACGAACACGATCCAGTACCACCCGCTGTCGGCAGTCGCGGCTCGGAATTCCAGTATCCCAACGCCGATCGTCAACACGGCCACGTAGAGCGCATTCGTTCCAATAAAATCAGCGAGACCTTCCTCATCCGTCACCATCTCAGGGTCGTATCCAGCGATCAACTCCATCACACCGACGTACTTGATCAGGACACCGAGAATACCGATGAAAACTCCCGCTACAAGAGTGGTTACTGCTTGTTCACTCATAGGCCTGTTGAGACACCGCTCGTCCCCTGAATTGCTCGATACCCAATCGACCGAGATACCCGATGGCAAACCCAACAGTTCCGATGATGAGGCTTGCAACGCCGAGCACCGCTAGTCCGACCGGATCAAAGAGAAATGCGAGTTTCCCGCCGAGCGAGTGGCTCGAAAGTCCCAAGAATGCCCACTCGGCTTGAAATCCGATGTAGGCTGCGAACAGGCTGACCCACGCCACGAGTAACCCACTCCGTCGAGCGCCGACACCAACGGCGACGATGAATCCGACGAGTGTCGCCACCCCTGGCAAGACAATCACACCACCAGACACCTGAAAGACATCAAGCGCGTACGCGCCGAACGTCCCAATGAGGAGTAAGAGGGCTATGAGTATGTCGAACGTCCACTGGAAGCGGCTTGGGCGACCGACGAGTACTGTGCGGAGACCTGGAACCATATCTCTATTCTACGACTGTATCACAGAATACTGTTCCTGTTCTATAACTTTACTGTAGGATCACCCCGTATTGGAAACTCATACCCCACGGGTGTCGGACTCTCTATCGAAAATTACACTAATAACCACGAACCCGACGAAGATTGCAAGGGTATAGAGGGAAAATTGGCGCTATTGAAGTCCTCAACAGAGGGCACGTTCTGACCCGGCTGTGGTCAATACAGGGGACTCACGAATCGTTCAGTATCGGTGAGAAGTTATCGCTTGGTACTATCCGACCAGAGACCAAATCCCAGCTACAACGCCGATTACCGCCATAGAGACCATAAACCACACTAACCTATCGTCAGGGACGGTATCGATGGAGTTCGACGAGATGAATACCTCGTAGACTACTCCCACAATTATTCCGATTCCGCCAATTGAGAGCAGTACTGGGATGAGAGCTATACTTCCAGAGACGACGCTAGAAAGACCCATCGTTCCGAGAATAGCTCCACAGACGGCTAACGATATATAATAGAGACGTACTTTATTCATTATCTATAACGCTCGTTCTTATCGGCATATATTTTCTTCGACGAAGAATTTGACTCTACAGACGCTGATATATTCGCTCTCTTCAGCAACCGACTGTTTCAGCTGAGAACATATCTAAAGAATAGGATTTCAAAAGAGCCTGAAGATTGGCTCTGTTGAGATACTCACACGAGGACTGGTTTCGAGCGTTGCGCAAGATGGAAGCTGCATAGGACTCGTATCCATTCTCTGGCAACTACGTTCTAACCGATACGAATTTGGATATTCACTAAACAATCTCGTTTATGGAGTTACGAAAGTTGGTCTCCGATCACCTTCCAAACGCCGTAGTTGCTGCAACCATTTTCACGCTCTACAATACCTACACTGGCGAGATCGCTGATCCAGTCACGATTGGTATTGAATTTATTTCCTACGTTATTGCAATCTTCATTGGATTCATAGTTATCACTCCAATTTTGAAAAAGGCATTCAGTAGCGTTACAACATAATGTGACTGTATTGACCACAGATGAGTTGGGGGTTCACTAGTAGAGGATTTCAACAGATCCAATACGTGTTCCATTCTCTGTATTTTATACAGTACTTGTAACAAGTTACAGGAAGATTAAGACTGGCTACGGGATGTGTATTCCCTGTACTGACCGGGGCCAGGGCAGAATATAGGACCTGCTGAGAATTTCAATAAAGCCAACCACATTGAATATATGGAACAGAGACGGCTAAAGGCGCTTATCGGGGCGGCAATGGTCGGCTTAGGGATTTTCCAAGCGGGATCGTTCGCCCTACAAAGTGAATGGCTACCGATGGTTTTGGGGCTCCTTTACGCAGCTATTGGAACCGCATATCTCTGGGCAGAAGTCTACACTGCCGGTCAGTAAGCTGTCGAGACAGATCCGCTGACCCGTACAGTTAACCGATTGATAAGTGATTCAATAGTATGGCTTCGGCCGATACCAGTGATCCGGAGACGCTGCTCGCGGATCTTGAACTGACGCGCGGACTCACCATCCAGATGACCGCGCTCACCACACTCGGCTTCGTTATCGCAGCGGTCGCACTAAGCGGCCTCTACCAAGCCGGTACTGGAAATCCGGCGACATTTCGGTTTGCGCCCGGAATCAGTTGGTGGACCAACGCCCTGGACGTTCTCATTATCCTGGAATTGGCAACTGTCTTCGTCATTCCCCACGAGTGGCTGCACGGCCTCGCCATCCGGTACTACGGCGGCGAGGCGAAATACGGCGTCGGGATCGCATACTTCATTCTCCCGTACGCCTACGCCACGACTGACCACGAATTCACTCGCAACCAGTTCATCGTCGTCCTTATGACGCCACTAGTCGTGCTGACCGCTATCGGCGTCCCGGCGATGCTGGTTTTCGAGTGGGGCTGGCTTATCGTCCCGCTAGCCGCGAACGCCGCTGGAGCGATTGCTGACCTCTGGATGACGATGACGCTGCTTGCCTATCCCGCGGATGTCCGTCTGGAAGACCATCCCAAGGGTGTCCGGATACTCGGCCGCGAAAGCGACCGTCGAGGCGCGCTATCGGTGACTGCCGTTGTCTGGGATGCACTCGCCGGCGCAGCCGTCGCCGCCGTCGGCGTGTTTCTCCTGTTGGCAGTTGGCGGTCCACTTGTCTTGGATGCTTTCGGCGTTGATTCACTCACGATCGGCACGCCCGACACTTTCAGCTTCTTGTTCTCATTCACGTCAACGCCTACCGAAATCTCGATGAGTGTCGGCTCCGGCGTACTCGGTATCGGGGCAGCCGTCGGGGTGCTATACGCATTTGTGCGGAGCTATCGACGCGCTCGCTCAGCTGATGAGACATCGACGAAGAATAATTAATCGAGGACGCGCAAGTGGTGAACAACATCGGGATCAAGTCCCAAGGCACTCGTTCTGATTAGTTAGTTAGCGGATGTAGGCGCTAATCCCCCACCCTCAACGGAGCGACCGAAGGGAGCGGAGTAGGGTGGGGATACAGCCCCGTCATCATCTGTTCATACATCGATACGGTTGCAGGTCCACAGGCCCACGTCGTCGTAACGTTTTTTCATTGGGGTAACGTATAACAGTACGAACCCAATGGAATACGACCTCGATTCGGGAGCGCATTCGATGTACTCCCTGCACTACCACCTGATACTCACTACGAAGTATCGGCGCGGAGTGCTAACCGAGGAGCGAACCCAATTCATTCGCGGGGTTATCAGCGGGTTCACGGACAAGTACGGCGTCGAACTGACGAACCTCGACGGAGAGGACGACCACGTTCACATCCTGTTCCGAGCGAAACCAACCACGGACCTCGTGAAGTTCATCAACACGGTCAAGGGCGCGACCGCCCGCCGTATCCGTAACGAGTACGAGGACGAACTGAAAACCGAACTGTGGGGCGACTCGTTCTGGAACGACTCGTATTGTCTCATTTCGACGGGGCAAGTGTCGCTGGATGTGCTGAAACAGTACGTCGAAGACCAGCGGGAGAGCTGATGTACTACGCCTACAAGTATCGTCTCAAGCCGTCCGACGCCCACCGCAAGGAGTTGGACCGCCACCGCGATATTTGTCGGCAACTCTACAACCACACGCTCTACCGCCTCAACGAGTACCAAGACGAACGCGGCGAACTGCCGTCTATGACCACGCTTCGGTCGGAACTCCCCGACCTCAAGAAGTGGTGGGACGGCCTCTCCGACGTGTACTCGAAGGTTCTCCAAACCGTCGTTGAACGGCTGTTCGACAACCTCAAAGGCCTCTCCAAGCTCAAGGAGAACGGATACGGCGTCGGCCAACTCAAATGGAAGCCGCCACGGGAGTTCCGCAGTTTCACGTACAACCAGTCTGGCTTCAAGCTCGACAAGAAGGGCGGTCAGGCTGTGCTGTCACTCTCGAAACTCGGCGACATCCCGATTCGGCTCCACCGCGCCATCCCCGACGACGCGAATCTCAAACAGGTAACGGTCAAGAAGGAACCAACGGGCGAGTGGTTCGCCACGTTCGGAGTCGAAATGGACCGTGAACCGCCCGAACCGCCTGAGAATCCCGAGCGGTGCGTCGGCATTGATGTAGGGATTCTCAAGTACGCCCACGACACCGACGGGACCGCCGTCGGGTCGCCCGACCTCTCCGCTGAACGGGAGCGTCTGGAACGCGAACAGCGGTCCCTCTCACGGAAGGAACACGGGTCGAACAACTACGAGAAACAACGAGTCGAAGTTGCCAAAGTCAAGCGTCGGATTCGTCGGAAGGTGCTGGACTACCAGCACAAGATAACGACATGGCTCGTCCACGAGTACGACGCCGTATTCGTCGAAGACCTGAACGTGAAAGGGATGCTCGAATCACCATCGAACAGCCGCAACACGGCGTCTGCCGCGTGGCGAACGTTCCTCACGTTACTCGAATACAAGTGCGAGCGTAAAGGAACGCACTTCGTCGCCGTGAATCCGAGAGGGACGACCAAGGAGTGCGCGTCGTGCGGTGTTTCGACCGACAAGCCGTTGTGGGTCCGTGAACACTCCTGTCCCGCCTGCGGGTTTGAGGCGGACAGGGACGCGAATGCGGCGTGGAACATCCTTTCTCGCGGCCTCGAAGATGTAGGAGTGGGACACTCCGAATCAACGCCTGTGGAGACTGTGCTCCCTGTGGATACGCCTGTATCTGCAAAGCGCGTTATGGAAGCAGGAAGCCCGACCCTCAAGGAGCGAACGGCGTCAGCCGTGAGCGAGTAGGGTAGGGTAGTTCACTAGACGCCACACATCTATTGTTGGGCGGACTGTTCGTACCACCAGGTAAGAGTCGAATGGACGGCATCGCTATGCAACGGCGAGCGTTTCTCGCTGCGACAGCCGCGTCAGTAGGCGCGATAGCTGGGTGCTTCGGCACGTCGAATCAATCGCTTCCGAACGAACCCACCGGTGACTGGCGACAGCAAGCCCACGACAGTCGTAACACCGGCGCATCCGATGTCGCCGTTCCAGATCGAGGGAACGAAGCATGGGACGCAGGTGACGCAGGAAGCATCGAACCACTCGTCGTCGTTGGAATGGTGTATTCCGTCGGGGCCAGTGCGACCGCACTCGATGCACAGACTGGTGATCAAGAGTGGGAATACGACTTTTCGGCTCAAACAGGCCCGACACCAACAGTAACGGAAAACCACCTACTCATTCCTGCTGAACAACAGCTCGTCGCGTTGAACCGCAGCGATGGCTCCGAAGAGTGGTCGCGCTCTCTCCCTCGTCCCGCTGAGGGTTCACTTACTGCTGGTTCCTCGATCATCACGCTCCCCCTCACTGGACGCCGTGGCGAAACCGGCCTCATCGCGTACGACGCAACAACCGGCGATCGACTCTGGGGTCACCCGACACTCGCAGCACGGACAACCGCAATCGACGACGACCGCGTCTACGTCACAGGCTACCTACAGGATGGCAATACCGGTGTACTCCGCGCGCTCTCCACCGCAGATGGTTCCTTGCTGTGGGAAACCGAACTCGACCATCCGGACACTGAGCCAGTCGTCGCCAACGACGAGTTACTCGTTACCGACCAAGGAACACTTGCTGTCCACGACCCGGCAGACGGGACGCGAGTACGCTCACTCGGTACCTTTGGCGACCGCCTCGGAACACCGCCCGCTGTCAGCAATGGGACCGCGTTCCTCGGAACACGAAGTCAGGAAATCGTCGCTCTTTCGATCGATGACGGCGCAACGATCTGGCAGCAATCCGGAAGCGCAACCCGCGGGATTAGTGTCGGCCGCGAGTCGATCGTTATCTCGGGTGAGAGTCTTCCTGAAGCGAGTTTAGCCGGGGTTGCCGCGCTTGACCGATCCGACGGGACCGTTCAGTGGGAACACCAAATCGAAGGGTTCGACGCGTACCCCAGCACCGCACCCGTTCTCGCAGACGGAGCCGTCTACTACACGAGCAACGCAAGTAGTGGGGTCGTCGCCCTTGGTGACGTGCCGAGTGATAATGACGAGTAACGATCCAACGGAGTGAGATTCTCAGGGGCGTTAGAACAGGAGCGAGTACGAGAGCTGGGAAGGGCCGATAGCAGAGTCACAGTCGGGCAACCAGACTCACAGCACGACGATATCAGACATAACGCGGGATCGTTAGGCGTATTCGCTAAGTGAATGATTTCGGCGTCTTCGCAGGCAGTCTCATATGAACTGCTCCTGAGTAGGTAACTGAAGAGACCCGAGTTGCGGGAGTATTTGTGAAGAACCAGAGACCGTGCGAACGCAGCCAATCCCTAGAACTGACTCGTCAGTGCAAATCGGCTATCGCGTTTCGTGACAATACCGACGTTTCCTAACTGTTTGAGTCGCCGGTAGACCGTTGCACGACTCACATCAATCCAATCCGTGAGTTCCGCAGCCGTTCGTTCAGTATCCAAATGGTACAGGAGTTGGATGGTCGACCCAGCAATCAGGTCAGCGAAATCGACGTGCGGGAATTCACGTGCGAGGTCTGCAAACCGTTCGGTCGGTTCAGCGTTCGACAACGAAACCCGGTATCGACCGTGTTGCTGCTCTCTGGTGACTAGGCCAAGCTCGGCAAGATTCGAGACCACGCGGGACGTGTGACTCGGATCCCACTCAAGCGCATCAGCTAACCCCCGCTGGACCACGCCATCTCCCCCCTCGGTACTAAGGTATGAGAGGACAGTGAGTTCCGGTTCAGAGAGCACTTTGTCTCAAATCACGCAATCTGTTTATACGATCTTGCGTGTTTTGAGATGCAGCCTATCCAGCGCTGTCGTGAACCCAGCTAAAGCAGAAATAATTCAGCGTTCCATAGATATATATCGCCAGAGCAAGTAGCTATAGCAACGGACTCCCACACATGGACCTCACAGACATCCCCGACGATGCATACGACGGCGAGGAGTCACCGCCTGATCTCGACGCATTAGAATCACCTGACTCGCTCCTCAAAGGGGGATCAATCCGAGAGCGGCTCCTCGACGTTGTCATCGGACTCCGGACGCCGACGAAGGTCTCGACGATCGCCGAGCGGGCCGATTGTGACACCGAGACAGCCAGGGACTACCTAGAGTGGTTCGACGAGATGGGAATGGTACAGCGGCACGATGGTCGTCCAGTCCGGTACGAACGCAACGGCGCGTACTTCCAGTGGCGACGCATCGACCGGATCCGCGAGGAATACTCCGAGCAGGAGATCATTGACGCCCTCGACGACACGCTCAACCAAATCGAAGACTACAGAGCGCAGTTCGATGCAACGCACCCGGACGATGTGTCCCTCGTCGACGCCACTCAGGAGCAGAATCTATCCGCCGAAGCAGCCTGGGAAGCACTCTCCGAGTGGGAGACACTCGAAAAGCGAGCCGCGCTCCTCGACGAAGCACGCCGAAACAATCCGGTCGCCGGTAGCAATCCCGGTCCAGTCGATGCCTGAGGATACATCAGACCCATCCAGTCGCGGCCCCATCGATACGGAAATTCTCGACCGGATCGCTGCCCACCTTGCCCGGAGCGATCGATTCGATGACATCGAAACGCAACCGCCGTATGCTCCGAACGCTGTCATCGCCAACTACGATCTCGGATACTTCCCAGGCGGGGTCACGCGTGCGTACCTGCGGATCCGCTGGTTCGAGACCGACGACTTCAGCATCCACTATTCAGAGCAGTACCAGACCGGAAACTCGTGGGAATGCCGATGGGGTCGGCACCCGAATGACCATAACACCCGCGACCACTTCCATCCGCCCCCAGATGCACCGACACCTGGAGAGGACGCTGATTATCCAAACGAATGGCGAGACGTACTCTCAACCGTGCTTACCCGTCTTGATAACCGGATCAAAGCTTTCTGGGACGAGTAGTGATTTCAATACGGAAACGTAGAGCCAAGTCCTACAGAACAGCGTTCAGTTGAGCACAATTGTAATTGCTCTTAGGTGTGGGCTCAGCTGCAGAACTTCAATAAATAAAGAAGACTACGTTAGTCTGAGAGTTTCTTTTTCGCACAGTTGACGTTCTTGTTTATGTTGCTTACTTCCATCCCTCGAATCTCCGCCCAGTGAGCCTGTGTCATCAGGTCATAGTGCTCCGTAATGAGGTAATCAATACTTTCAGAACGTGAAGCATCTGCTTCGACAAGTGCGCGAACGTCGTAGCCATCTGGAATACCCTCGCCCTCTGCCACGTCCACACGGACAGTTGGGTAACTAGGAAGGAAGTTCGACTCAGAGAGTTGATGCACGACGGCATCTCGCGTCTCGGTGTTCAGGTTCAAGAAGTCCCCAGCGAGGCTATCAACAGGGAACCTGTCGGCCCATGGCTTAGCGGTCCACTGGTGGACAGTGACCGGTTCGTGAGGGTTCCCCAACAGCGCTTCCTTAGCGCACAGGTTGACGCTCGAAGCGAACTTGCGCTCAAAACCACGGCGTCGCTGGTTGAGCGTTTCGAGTGCTTCGACAACGTCGTTGTGGACTTCCTCACTATCGCGGACGTACTCGATGGTGGTCTCCAGTTTGTCCCACGCGATCTCGTCGTCGTACGTCACGTTGAGCGTGCCGACACGCTTGACACCGTACCAAGCATCCACGATCCGGGTTTTGTTCGGCACAGTTACGAGAACGTCCACGCCACTCTCCGGAATGTGGTAGATTCTGTAGTTAACTTCCGCTGGGCCCTTGATTTTCACGCGGTGTTGCCAGTTCTCTGGGATAGTCCAGAGGTGTTCACCAGCAAGAACCGCGTCACGTTCAGCGGGGACACGCTTGGTCCATCGATCCCGCGACTCTCTTCCGCGGGAGACAACGACGTGTTCGTCGTTTTCCCGATAGGCGTAGAGATAGCCGTCTGCCGAGTGGTGCCTGACATCGTCGTTGCTGAACCGGACTTCATCAGAGTCGCGGATTGTCTCGGTGCCGCCGTCGGTCATCGCCTCTATACTCGTGTTATCGGTGTTGGATTCTGTCATAGTGGATTCCTTGATGCTGGTCTCAGCCTCATCATCGCCGATTGTCTGGTTATGCACGCGTCGCATACTGCAAACCCGGTAAATTTGTGGTGACTTTTAAAACCAATGCAGCAAGGGGTGTGTATCCCTCATATTGTCGAGCCTGAAGGGGTTGAAAGGGCCGAAATACAGATTCACAGCGGGTGACCCAGACTCACAGCACGACCATACCGACCTACTTATAAATGACACCGATCCCGACCGGGACACGAATACATAGACACCTTGATGGAAAAACCAGAAATTGCCAAAACTCAGTGACAGCAGGCATATTCCACAAGTGAATGATTGCGGCGCTGCTTGTGCCAACTCGTTCGCTCCGCAATGTTGAACACTTCGACGACATCCAACCCAATTGATAGGACTCTTACCGAATCCAGAATATGTATCTGCATACCAATAATTCTGGGTAGGGCCTCAGAACCCGAAGAGTACGGCTAACCACCAGTTGACAAATTACACTCGATCGACAACTTATACTACTGAATCACGTATCCCCGATACGATGCGGCGGAACCGAGGGGCGGTGAACTACGCAGCAGGAACAGCTACGTCGAAAGCCGGCCTCGTCAATATGTACATTCACGGCGGGGCGATCATCTCAGCACTCACGCTACTACTAGGACTATTGAGTGCTGGATCGCTCGACGCAGCAATTCAGGTGTGGTGGGAGTTCTATATGGCGAAAGTCCTACCGTGGCCGATTGATGAACTGCTTACTACAGCCGGGTTTATCGATCTGATTGTCTCCCATGCGATTACGATCAGTGTCGGGTTGATGTCTGCAACGAGCAAATGGTGGCTTCGCGTCTAGTAGGAATTCCGCATAGAAACCCGCGTTCTACAGGCGTTGTCCACTGTCGATCTCCCACTGGGTGCCCATAATCTCGTCTTCAGCATACTTTCCACTCAACAACTTCAGTAACTTCCACGTGTGCACGTACTTCCCCACTTCCAACTCAATCTCCCCATTCTGACGGGCGTATTCTAAAGAGAACCGTTGATCTAACTCGTATGTCTCAATCATCTGCTCGATCTGGTTCGGGGTTGCCTGCTCGTGAATTCCAGCGTCATAGACTTCGTACATTCCACGAAGAATATTGATGTGGCTCAACAGCCACTCCGTCATCTTGCTCTTGTTCGCCAGACAGATGCCAGCATCTTCAAATCCTTCAATCGCTTCTTTCGCCCGTTTCTCGTACTCTTCCCGCATATTAAATATGCTCTCGAACGTTTTCGGACTGATGACGAACAACCACCCGTCGTAATATACCGCCGTCACGTTGGGCTGAATCACGACCATATCCCCCCGGAATCGTTCATATTCCTGCCCGCTATACAGGAGCGACAATTTGTTCGTCGTTTCAACCAACTCAACACCGCGGTACGACTGGACTCCAACCAACACCTTCCCATCCGGTTCACTGATCCGGATTAATTGGAAATCCGGTTTTGGATCCGCGGTGTACGTTGTCGGCCCGTGATGGTCTCGTGAAATCAGGATCTCGAATAATTCGCTCCCAGGAAGGTCAGTGACGGGAGCACACTGCATAATGGAGTCTTCAGCGATGGTGTTCGCCACGTCTAACGACCGAGCTCGTGTGTCCCCATTCCTGAGATCGTCGATGTGTGATGTGAGATCCTGAGCAAAGATGTCTGCCACCTCTTGCTGGACCGTGTGCCCGATCGGGAGTTTCCCGACTTCCGGTGTTTCACCAGTATCCCTGACTAAGAGGAATTCTGCTTCTGTGTTCCCGGTCGCGTATTCACGGGCTTCTTTGAGTTTTTCAGCCGGGTCCAGGTTCAGTGACATACTATGGTGCTAATGCTGTTGTATGGTCTAACGGAACGACCTCGACTTTATCGCGTGCGTCGCTCTTTGGTTTGGATTCTGGTGACATTATCTTTTCTTCTAATGACCCGTCTGAAATGAGTAACAACACTTGGTCATCACTGGTGAGTTCATACACCTGGTAGCCCCGCATACCCAGCATCGGATTCACGTGTAGATGCCCGGAATTGATTTGGAGAACACCGAGTACGAAGAAGAATACGACGAAAATTGCGAGGTCAAGTCCTTTCGTGAAGTCGAGTCCTGCGAACACGAAGACGTAGACGAGTAAGTAGGTGGACAGGAGCTCGTTCCGTTTTTGGTACGTGTCGATTGGGCGTTGTGTCGTCGCACGGTCCGAGTGAACCGCGACGATATGATAGACGAGAACGGAGAAGATCACACAAAGAATGAAGATACTACCAGTCAGGTACGAGAGTCCGACTTGCAAACCAACATAAGGAACAGGGAAAACATCAATCAGCATCGGGCCGGCGTTCCAGAGTTTGAGCCCCATGATAATGAAGAGTGGAACGTAGGAGCTGACGAAGAGGATGATTTTGATTGGTTTCCGGAACTCCCGAACGACCATTGCGCGTGACTAGCCTCGCCAGTCAAATAATTGCTCGCCAAACAGGGGTATCGTTCAAAGGCTTGTATCTAGAAGAACCGCATACCGTCACGATACCGGGTGATGTCCGTCCCCGTGTCTTTCCCTCTGCCACAATCAGATTGTAGTGCTCCATTCTGGAACGAGTGACAATCTGACGAGCGTAGAACGCCTACAGCGCATCAAACACTCGGCGCTATTGACCCGTCTGCTTCTGGGAGACGTGTATAGCCAGGGTTCTCAAGCATCGAAACATACGCTTGGTCAATATCCCGGCCAGACAGGTGTACATATCGTCCTGGGACTCGGGAGCCTGGAACCCAGCCAAACCACGCACACATCTGCGCTTCAGTGAGATAATTCGCCAGGTACGTCGCTCGACTGTGTCTGAAGTGATGCGGATTCACCGGTTTCTGAATCCCGGCTTGTTCGCTAGCACGATCTAAAATACGTAAACGAATGTACTGGTAACTGATTGTCTCATCTGGAGACCCTTGCTTCGTGTCGATTTTACACCAGAGTGGCGCGTCAGGGCGTCGGTTCGGGTGTGCTGTTAGCCATGACTCAAGATACGATTCAGATTCGAGGAGCAAGAGTCGGCGCGACCCGGTTTTCCCCGACACAACCATCTGTTTTCCGAGTGCCGTCTGTTCGATATGCCCAACTTCTAGGTCGATGAGTTCTCCGATCCGCGCTCCGGTTTCCCATAAGACGGCTACAAATGCACGATCACGGTCGTTATGACACGCTTCTAATAGAGCTTGAACATCTGCCGGAGTGAGCAGACTCTGCGGTAAAATCCTCTTTTGTTCCACGGGGCCACGTCGAATCCACTTTGTCTCCTCAGGGTCTTCTCCATCGTTCAACCACTTCCAGAACTGCTTGATCGCTTGCTTGTAATCAACGACAGTAGAGGAAGATGTTCCGCGTGTGTACAGCCACGCAACTAAATCAACGATCGCCTCTTTGTCCAGATCCACGAACCGTGTTTGTCCCACGTGATCCGTAATGATCTTGAAATGAGCAAGCACCTTCTGCTGTTGCGCCGAACTAATATCTGAAAGAACCATGTCACGATGGTACTCTTGTATCAATTGCTTATTTTCGGGGTGTATGTGTGTCGCCGACTCGATATACGCTAACGTTCGAGTCACCGCTGCCTCATAATCCATTGTAGGCATACTGCTCCTGAAGGTATCCAGCGAAGATAACACGAGCGGTGAATTCCTCTCTTGTGATCGACAGTTCACCGCTACAATCGAACATAGGTGAAACTGATTCTCAGCATCACACCACAGCGATAACCGTCTCAAAAAGAGCAGCCCGTCGCTAGGAGCGTCAACTGAACAATCCTCGGACGCGGCCGAGCACCCCGCCGGCACTTTCAGACTTACTCGTTTCCGTTGCTGTTTCTTCGCTCACCCGTCCATCAAGTTCAACACCAGCTGGCGGCTCTCCCAACCAGTCAAGGAATTCGTCAGGTGATTTGATCAGCAGGTCGCGGCCACGGCGTTCAACACGGGCAACGGTAGGCGGATCCCGCGCATACGTGTAGGTGTCCGTCGACATCTCTTCGGGGAACGACACGCGGAGCCGATCGCCTTGGTCTTCAGTGGTAATATCTTCTCGCGCAAGCAGGTCGAACCATCGGTCACGTCCCGCGTCATGCTCTTGTTCGGCGGGGCGTCGTGGGAACCACTCTGGCACGTCACGATCAGCATACTCGTAGAACTCCAGCATCACGGCACGTGCCGTCCGTAACGCATCGTCATCATTCGAAAGCGTCAGCTCTCGGGTCAGCATTTCGTGGGTGAACCAGAGGAACAACGGATTATCCTGCTCGATCAGCCGGTTGACCTCGGCCTCACCCTTGTAGCTCGTATCGAAATTCACGTTGAAGTGCAGGATCTTCGAGCGGTTCCGGAACCATTCATCCGGCCGTTTGTCGTTACTGATGAATGCGAACAGCGGGAAGCTCGCGTCTGGTGTCCAGTTCCCCCAGTAGTTTCGGAACGTATCCAGTCGGTTCACGGTGTCTTTCGTGATGTCATCGACGACGACGGGGAACGCAGTATTCGCAGACCGCATTCCCCGTACTTTCCGCTTCCCGACCTCGTCGGCATCAACCGGATTCACGACTCGCCCCCCGCTAATCATCGACAGCACGAACTGTGCGAATGTTCCTTTTCCGGCGTCCGACTCACCGTAGATGTAGAGGTTTGGAAGCGCCTTGTCAAGGTCAATCCCGTACTGATCGTAGAATGCTGCATCACGGTTCGCAAACGGAGCCCAAAACATCCACAGCAACGCCTCGGCCATATGCGCTTTCACTGCGTCTTCATCGTTGCAATTCCCGTACTTATCCACCGTCTCAAAATACCCCTCTAAATCGGACAAGGCGGTATCAACGGTACCTGGATCGTCAGGCAGCGGCTGTCCTACCCGGTAGACTCGCCCATCAGTATGGAAGCGTAGTGCACGCCCGAATTCAACCGGGGCATCATCACCTGTTTGCGTCCGATAGACACGCATTGTCGGCACTTCATAGACATCGCGCTTGTACTGCTGAACTGCCTGTGGCGTCGTCGTGAGTGAATCGCCGGAGAGAGACGCGTCGTAGTCGGTCATTCGAGCCAGCGCCTCAATCGCATCATCGCTGTGCCCCAGCAGGGAAAGGTTGATCCGTGTCTCACTCTCATCACTCGGATCCAACTCTTCGGCTGATGTCTCACTCTCACCGTCACTGTCATCTGACTCGTGGTGCTGCTCGTCGACTTGCTCTTCGGTACCCTCACTCAGCTCCGTCTCGTCGCCAAGTACCAAATCAACTTCATCGACCTCTGATTCAATCCGTTCATCAAGCCGTCCGTGAAGCTCACTTACCTCGTCACGAGTCTTTACCTTGCCCTCTGTGTACAACGAGACCACTTCCGCCCGGTCATCAGATGTCCGCTCCAGTCGTTCGGTGAGATCATCGAGGAATGGACCGTCGTTATTGTAGGACCGGTGCTCCTCATAGAAATCCACAAAATCGCCCCACAGCGATGTATCCGTCTCCGTCTCGAAGACGACCCCCGTGTTCGCTTGCCGCGTCCACGCGTTACTCGACAAGTTCGGCGACCCTACAATCGCCGTCGCTGGCCGCACCGTCTCTGTCCCCGCAGTATCTTCAGACTCACCTGTATCAGTCCCACCACTACTTGCGGTTGAGTCCGAATCGGTCCACTCGAAGGTTTGCTGTGACGCATCAGTCTCACCACTCCTGTCCGAGTCGTCACTCTCAGCGCTGTACTCGATCAGGTAGAGTTTGCTGTGCACTTCCTTCGTCTCGCAAAGATAGATCACCAACTTGTCGTCGCGTTTGAGGTGTTCAAGCCGATCTGCAAGTTCCGGCTTATCGATGAGCCGCTCTCGATAATCCGCAACGTCACCCACGACTACTTCCAGTTGTTCAAGCGACTCAACGCGGTCGAACAATTCGAGGATGAACTCCGGTGAATCACAGTACGTGACGACACGCATCCGGACAGCGTCCTCAAAGTACGTTTCGAACCGCCCGTAGCTCCTGAAGAGCTCGACGTGTCCCGCTGTTTCAGCCCTGCCGCCCAGCCGGAGATCAAACTGCTCCGCCATACTGTTAGTTACCAGTTACACAACTCGGTCTGATAACCGTTCACCTCAGAGCGGAACAGATGATCGCACCCAGAACACTCTCAATCTGGAAAGGTGGATTCCGTGAACTACCCGGTATTCGCCCTACCTGTGCGAAGAAGATCGGCGAAGGCGTCATTCCGCGCGATATTTCAGAGTCTCGCGGGCATAGTATGCGTCATCCCGCTCGCTGTCCGCGACCCGCTCAAACAATCGCCGCGAAATCTGCTTCGTGACGACCTCACCATCCTCGATCGTCCAAGCGAACGGTTCTTTCGGGTCAAGACCCCACTGCCGGAGAATCTCCCCGTCGACCCGCAACGATTGGACAAGCTCGTCGCCATACTCACTGGCTTTCTCTCGGCTCAAAACCAAGGTATCGAGAACCCCGTCGTCGTGCGCCTTCGGTGTCGCCCACTCAACCTTCCATTCCGAGTCGAGCTCGTTCATCACTAGTTCCAGTTGAGCGGTCGAAAATCAGTACAATAAGCACGAGTGGTTCGGCCGATGAAATCTGGTTGCGAATATACCGATAGGACACAGACTCCCAACAGCATTTATAAAAACACATACCTTAACTTGTGGTGAATGAGCCCTCTATATGAGCGCATACAATATCTTAAAGACAAATCCCTGCCCCACGAATACGTCGCAGATAACGGGCAATTAGTGCAATCTGAACTCAAACGTGTTACCCTGGCGGGCCGACAAATCACACTTTCAGCGGATATAACACAGGACGAGCAATCTCTGATCGAAGAAGCAATTCAGGCAACACAACCAAGGCCAAAGGGTTGCTTCAGCAACGCCCTCAAACTATGGGAGTACAACCATCGGTTCAGCTACGCCGAAGGATATGCCTCTGAGCCGGGGTTCCCTGACATCGACATCGACCACGCCTGGTCTATGCTTGATGGAAAAAAGATAGTTGACCCCACCACAGCAAATCTTGAGCATTATTACGGCGTGGTCATCCCTTCAGAGATATTAGAACAGAACACGGGAGCGAATTTCAGTCCGGAAGGAATCTTCTGTCAGCGAGAGAACCAAGACTTCCTTCGTGAGCAAGGCTATACAAAATCGAAGAATAATGAGTGAGACAGCGGTTCCCGTCCGTTCTTGAGAGTTTCACCGAAGCCGAATATACCTCATTGCAAGACGCGAGTTGAGGATTACGGCGCTTGCATCGAGCAGTAATTCCCGCATAGAAACGGGTATCCAATTCTGCAGAACGAAGTCTAATTGAGAACAGCTCGTGTCAGCGGAACTGATTACTGTCGTCCCAGTATACCTGGTCTCGATGCCCCAGATATTCGATTTCCATTGTACGAACCCGGACTGTGCGTTCGAGATGCCGTCCGGCTGGGGATACTATATGTACGCAATCGCGGACGACGGCGAACGCATCCATTGTCCACACCCTGGAGAGATGGGACGAGCGCGAGACGTGATCGGCGAGGACGCGTCCCAGGAAGAGATCGACCGTCGCACCGGGTTCAATACCTACTGCTTCTGTATCCACTGCGAAGCGCAGGTGGATTTAGATCTCGACCGGGATGAGAAGGCGTGTCCGGAGTGTCAATCAAACGCAGTCAAGACCATCGATGGACTTGTTGACGAACAATGCCCCGTCTGCGGGGAAGGGACATTCGTCGCTGAGGATACCGGTGCAATAGCGTAGTTGCGCCAGTAGGATATTATAAACGAGTGCCCGTTTCCATATGAAGTTTAACTGGATAGCGAAACGGAGAGTTCTCTATGGAAAGTGAATCGAACACCCGGGTATTTCGGCGCAGGATCTGAGAGTACAGAAGGGCCGATAGCAGTGTCACAGTCGGGCAGCCAGGCTCACAGCACGCCTATACCATACATATCCCGGGAATATCAGGCGTATTCACTAAGTGAGTGATTGTGGCGCGTTTGTGGACGGCCTCGTACCAACAGCTCATATTCCCCCATCGGCACTGGCAGTGCCCCCGTCCCAGATAGCTGAGAGAGTTTCACGGCGGTGAGCGGTTCTTGGGCCAGTGCGTACCCTGTTGCCATACTCACCGGTGCGACAGCGATGATCGCCTCGTCAGGCGTTGCCTCAATCAGTTCTTCAGCATTCGCATTACGGACAACTGCATCGGTCGGGAGTGAAGAGACGGGAAACAGATCGGATGCCTCGTCGTATGGGATACTATCATAGACGAGGTATGGATGCTTGTCACGCATCTATACTGCCCTATTAATTTTTGAAAGTAATAAATCTAACGTCGGTATTACAGCACTCCCCTCACACGACAAACCATGACCAACGGTTGCACCGCGGACGATATTGCTACCGCAAACCCAGAAATATGCCCGGCTGACGACGTTTCGACGGCGGCAGACTGGCTTACGGAACGCGACTACGACTCGGCACCGGTGTTCGAAGATGCTCGGCCAGTTGGCTACGTGACACGAGACGCCGCAGAAGGAGCCTCGCCAGACACGTCACTCGCAGAGATTACAGAACCGCTAACAGTCGATGTCCTCATTGCCAGCGACTCCCCACTCGATACAGTTCTCGAAGCACTCTATGACCGCCCGTTCTACTATCTCGCGGACCGAAACCAAGTTACCGGGATCCTCACCCGTGCAGACCTCAACACCGAGCCAGTCTACCAACACCTCTACACCAAACTCTCACAGCTCGAACAAGCCTTCCGGAAGACAATCCAAGAACACGTGCCAGATTGGCGCGACACCACACCGCTTCATCCAGAGGTACTGGACGACATCGACGAACGCCTTGCTGATGCGAAAGACGCCGGCGTCGCACTCGATCCGATTCACTACGCTCAGTTCTCAACACTCGTGACCATTATCGGAAACAGCGACGCTGCATCACAAGCACTCGACTTCGATGCCGGGCACCAAGCAAGCAGCCAACTCGACCCAATCACAGATCTCCGGAACGATGTCGCCCACTCAACACCGGTCATACAGAACACAGACCGCGGCCTCACCGAATCTGGTCGAACAATCACTCATCTTCTTGAGCAGTACCGAATTATCGAGGAACTCCTTACCACCCAAGAGAATTGATGTGACAGGGACGTAATCGGTCCGCATCGATGATTTTGTAATGGGTATCTCACGCCCACTCTCACAACTGTCTCACAAGGCGCTCTCACGCGGTATCCGGGATTCAGGTTACTTTGTCTCTCTGTCCGATCGCATTGAGATCCTCAACCACCCTTCTTCCTACGTACTGTGTGAATCCACAGATCAAGATACTTCGGTATGGTCAGGATTGCCTCATGCCAATCGGTTCACAGAGAGATCCAACCTACTTTCTCCCGATCCTGCTCACGAGCATCTCTCACGACTAGTTTCACGAGTGAGCTCACGATACCCACTCATATGTATCGAGAAAGCGTATATATTACTTTCTCAGCAAGGTGAGTTCAGTGAAGCGCATCATTAACTAGAGCGGACAAAGCCACCAACGCTAGCAGGTCATCGTAGTCCTCAATCATATTCAGGTATTTTTTGTAATGCCATGTGGGGCCACGTTCCGTGACGATCAGGAATTCAAATGCCAGATTCGGATTGCCAGATAATGTCTCATAGAATCCATCTCTTAACGCAGCGTCCCATAGATCTTCAGGCTGAACACGGTCGGTTTTCCAGTCACGTGCAGTGTTCAACATCTCCATCATCATTTGGTGATAGATCTCCGCTGGTTCCGGGGGCTCATTTCCTGCGGATGGGTTACGCTTTGGAGCCATACACTGAATCAAATCTCATTATACCGCTTTTCAACTTCTAACAGATCTTCCAGGAACTGCTCCGTCTGGTCATCTCCGGCGTAGACATCGTGAATGCATAACGAACGAATCGTTGCCTCACTCCGGTCATATGCCTCTGCTGTCTGCGTTAGGGCCCTATCCAACCGACTCTCATCTTCACCACGGTACACTTCTCCCTCATCATCTCGCTTGACGGGTGCATCTTCCAGTTCAATAAACCGGCGGCAAACTGACACACGATACCTTGATCCATTCCTATTGTCAGTTAGAGGCGGGAAGATCTCGCTACAAATCATCTGAAGCTTTTCGTCATCCGTGAGCTCTGCTTCCTGGGATCGTATTCTACCAAGTAACTCCTTGATTTCCATGCTACAAGATAACACACTCATCCGTAATATACTACACGGAAATGCGTGTTCAGCGGCTATCCCGAGTAGACTACGTTGAAAGTTTCTCGCAGACGGAGCTGTCTACTACACGAGCAACGCAAGTGCGGGGTTGTCGTCCATAGTGACGTACCGAGTGATAATGACACGTAACGAGCTATGAAGTGTGATTCTCAGGGGCGTTAGAACAGGAGCGAGTACGAGAGCTGGAAAGGGCCGATGACAGATTCACAGTCGGATAGCCAGACTCACAACACGACTATACTACGCATAGCCTACGATCGTTGGGAGTATTCGCTAAGTGGATGATTGCGGCGTCTTCGCAGGCAGTCTCGTGTGAACTGCTCCTGAGTAGGTAACTAAAGAGAACCGAGCTGTAGGAGTATTTGTGTATATGTCTCGTGGACCTGTAGAAACGGCTGTAGAACCAGCTATACAAATTGATTCGGCTGTACAACTTGTTCACGATGGCCCACAGTAGCCGGGAAATTAAGAATGAGCTTCGTTTCCCGAACCTGTTCTAGTGCCTCAATATAATCTTGGAGTGCTTCATATGTTGCACTCCATTCCTGAAGCTCACGGACAGCCTCTTCACCCTGTTCTTCATGTACCTGCTCAATGCTGATCGTTGACGGGTGCTCTGTCTCAAATTCCTGCTTCCACGCTTGATGTTTGTTCCATCGATCAACGATCCCTGCTCGTAATTCCTCATCAGAGTGCGTCTGCGCAAGCTCATACCCTCGCCGGAACCGAAAGTACGCCTCGTTCTTGTCGTACTTCAGCGGGTTCTCTCCGGCTTTCTCGGCGATCCCCAGCTCTTCGAAGTCACTCAAAATGTTCCGCGCACCTTGGTCGGAACAGTCCGCCATCTCTGCGAGGACGCTGATCTTCGTCGGTTGTGACAGCGCGTGGATTGCCTCTAAGAGGCGCTCACGAGCGGTTTGCTCGGTGTCGTCATCTCCCGTGGTGTGAGAGTCGTTCTCCGAGCTACTCATACTATCCAATAATTATTGGATCGGAAAATAGTTATCGGAGCGATGGCTGTCCAACTTTCACCCAGAACGAATTGACATCCCCACCCGCCTGAGGGCGGGGTGACTAGTGACACGAGACCCCGCAGAGGCAGCCTCGCCGGACACATCACTCGCAAAGAGTTCCTGTGGAGTTAGAGTTCGTTTGCGAACTTTTTGATGAACGGCTCGATGATGGCGGTGTGGTATTCAAAGATGTTATCCACCGGGTGAAGTGCCTCATCTGTATCGTCTTCGAATCGCAGGTACGTATCTGTGAAGGAATACGTCGCTGGCTTGTGTTGCGGGTCGTATCCTTGGAGAGCCTGGTCTTGGTCAAGCTGGGTTGGTTTAATCGAGATGAGTACTGTACCATTCGACGAGTCGTAGTCCAGTTTGAAGCCTTTGAGAGACGCATGAACAGCAGCGTTCCGTATCCCACGGAGATAGGTGAACCGCGTCATCACATTATCACACGCCTGATTCCACGGTTGATTTCCGGTCTGTGAGGAGCTATCCCACCGAGATAATGCCGGACTCATCGGCGGATGGATGGAAATGTCAGTCGGATCTGTTTGTGCCGCGGTTGCTAGGCAGAATTTCATAACCTCAATCGTTCTGTAGATGGCAGACAGGTACCGCGAAAGAAGCATTTGGGCGTGGAACCGTGGATTCTTGGTTTGGCCTTGGGGGACTGTGTAGTAATAGTGGTCAGTCGGGGCGGCACTGATCTGCTTGAAATTTGCGGTTAGAATCCCGTATTCCTTGTGTAGAGTATAGATTGCGCCAAAGAATGCGTCTCGCCCACACCCTCTAAGCGAGTTATTCCGGTATGTGTCGTCAGTATACTGATTATAGACCGCAGATACTGACGGGGTATATGTCATTACTCACATACGCACGAGAAACGCTCAAAAGGATTTGGACTTCAGAAGACGGGGACAAAACGGCAGATTAAACAGCGTTACTCGGATGCGAGAGCGCGTTCGAGTTCCTCACCGATCTGCTCGTAGAACTCCGTGGTGCCCATCTCCTCGTGAGCGCCTTCTGGGAGAGAACGAGTCTGGTTCCCATCCGACTCAAACTGCCGTTGCATACCTGTCCGTAGACAGTATTCTTTAGTAAGTCTTTGGGTCATAGATAGGAAGCACGGTGAGTACCATCGACGGCCGGATCGATCTGGAGATAATTATCTATGAATCTCTACTCTTCAGGCAATTACAGCTCTGCAGAGATTCGCTGTAACGCCGTAATCGCCGTCTCCAACTGCTCTCGCAACTCCGTCCCATCCTCGCCCAACGTCGCCTCACCGTCCTCAACAGGGCTCTGCTCTGAAGGCTCTTCAGAGACTACGTGGTCAGGCTGACGAGCATCCTCAGTCTCGTCATCAACAGTATCCAGTTGCTGTTGTCCATCAGCATCAGCACTACTCGGGTCAGACTCCCTCTCGCCTGCTGTACTGCCCGCTGGGTGCTGCCCACCGTCACCACTACGACGGAACGCAGCTAACGGGAAATCGTACGCACGCGCTCGTTTCTGCTTATGAAACGTCGTTCGTCGGGAGATGTCAAGCACGTCCATCACTGTCTGCCGATTACATCCCCGTTCTAAGGCCCGTCTGACCTGTTCGTCTTCAACTCGCTGAATCAACGCTTGCGGATCCGACGGGATGTGACCACGCGCAGAATGCTCGATTTGGCCTGTCAAGCCCCACGCACCCGTCTGGACATCCTGATCAACAATCTGGCGGTCACGCGTCTCAACCTGGTTGTCAAGCCCCATCAGGACTGCAAGGCGTTCACGGACCGTCGTTGGCGACAACTCCGCCGTTAACGAGTCCGCGATCTTCCCAGTCTGCGCTGGCCCCTCGTCAGCCAAGTACCGTAAGATCTCGATGTCCTGCGGAAGCAGCACACTGAGATCGGCTTCTGTGAGTGTTACTGGAGCATCTGCACGCGTCGATTGCTGGTGAATCCAACTGTGGCAGGACCGGCACAGCGTCGTTAGATTCTCCAGGCCGTTTTCAGCGACGCCGACAGGGTCACGCTCGATATGGTGGACGTGCAACGTCGCCAGCCCACCTCGCTCTGGACCCTCTCGCCCGCAGACTTGGCACCGGTGACCGTCTCGTGCCAATACCTCAGAGCGCGTCTCGGCAGTCACGGACTCATTCTCGCGGTCCTGATCGTACCCGTGACTCGCCGCTGAGTCAGACGTACGCGTCTCCGCGCCGTCTGGCTCACTCGTCGTCGTTTGTTCGTTCGATTCGTTGCTGAACTCGTGGTGTCCGTCAGCTCGTGTCATCAGTTTCTGTTAGCTTCGGTCGCTTGCTCGATTGGTTCGCGCGGTTCCGGCCAGCATATGGATGATCGCTTCAATCAGATCGACCGCTTCCATCGCTCCCCGTCAGACTCGGTGTTGCACAGTTACGCGAGCATCACCTCTGCACCGTCGGTGACAGTGACTTCACCGAGAACTCTGATTTCGAGCAATACCACTGAGCAAGCCGTCCGAGATCACGGGTCCGAAGCACATCAGCGACGTTATGAGCCACTAGGTCAGCGAACCGTCCCTCATTGAACGCTGTGACTGCTTCACCACTCTCGACGAACGGATCCACGTCGCTGTACCGGCCATCACACAGCACGTCATAGACGCCTGCTAAGTCACTCTGATCATCAGACACGACATCACCGTCACCACCATCACAGGATGTGACGGTCGTATTGAATCGCCGCGTTAAGACCGGCAGAAGATCCGCGTACGGGAGCTCACGGAACGGCCACTCAATCTCCAACCGTGCCAAGCGCGTCCGAAGGAACGGGAGATCGAACCCGCCCTTCCATCGTTCTCCGTTGAACGCCACCAGCAACACGTCATCATCCTGGAGCCGGTCCGCAGTGAACGATCCCACTGCTTCAAACAGCGCTCGCTCCGTCGGATGCGTCGTTACCTGCACGTGTACAGGCACGCGATCACTAACACGTCTCTCCACACTGTCGGCATCCCGACTACCAGTCTGGACGAACACGCGGACGCCCATCGGCACCGCGAATCCGATTACAGTAACCTCGTCGTCGACACCGAACCCAGTCGTCTCAATATCGAACGCGACCAGTTCCAGCACCACTACGCTTCACCCCCTGAGACATCTGCCTTCTCAACGTCGTGTATCAGCTCGGCACGATCCGGGATGCGATCATCGCTCGCCGGGCGGACTCGAAGCTCACCGAATCCGAACCGCGAATGTGTTCCAACCCGGGATACCCCGTTCTTCGCCGTCTTGACCGGGTCCGATCCGTCGTACCCGACAATCTGTCCGTGGTCAATCGTCGCTAGGTCATACACGTCTCCATCGTCGACGAGCCGTTCCGTCCGTCGCCGTAGCCCGGATCCTCTCGCCTCACTCACCTCACCCTCATTGTTACGGTCACAGTCAGCCGCACTCGACGGCGCAGCTGGGCGGGACACATCCCACCACCACGGCACGGACTGATCATCAGCACCGGGGTAGTCGGTCGCTATGACGAACGGTGACACCAACTCAAGGGCGTGTTCGTCGGCTGCTGCGATCCGGTCGTAGTCCAACGCCTCAAGATCGATCAGTTGTGAATCGACGATCGACAACTGACCGAACCCGTAGTTTCGCGCTCCACCAACCTGTAGGCCATCCAGCGTCTCGTCCGCGACGGGAAGCACTGATTTCGAGTGCGAACCAGTCGTAGACAGGTAACACTGGACGAACCACCGAACCGATCGTTTCGAGGTCTGCATCTCTGGCGGGCGACCAAACCACGCGACCGAATCGAACGCAAGCCGCCCACCGTGCGACTGGACAGGATGGGCGTTATGCGCGTCCCGCGGCCGCGACGACTTCAACCAGCGCTGCGCCGAATCCCGCAGCAAGAACAGATCATCATACGTCTCTACCGGGGGTAACGACAATCCAACTTTCCCCAAGGACGACTGGGAGTGCCACGACGGCGGCGTTCCGTACTCTTTGGGTAAGAACACACCGTGACTGACGCACAACGCTCGCCGCATCCGTTCGCCGACACGCTGTGCTAGTGCCTGATAGAGCGCGTTCCCTGTCACGAAGTACGGGTGCCCCAGATACCCCGTCTCCAGCTCGAACAGCACCTGCTGGATACGCGTCACGCTAACTCACCCCCTACATTTCCACTCCAGACCCCGACCAGTGCCCGAGACCGAAGCACAGCGGACTGTAGTCCAGACACACCCTGTTTCCAGTGCCCTGACCCGTACAGCACCGTTACCGGCGCAATATAGGGGGTAAAGGGGATACGCATCGACCATCCGCCTCGAAGCGACACCGTATCTCGCCGCAGTGATACCGGCCTTCTGTCTCGACGACCACACACCCCGTTTCCAGTGTCTTCACAGGAACACTTACACCACGAGGCACACACCCCATTTCCAGTGCCCCGGGCAGGAGACCCGTCTATACCGTCGTATTCCGGCATCGACGCTGCCCTGCAACGAGGAGATTCGAAGCGCCCCATCGTTACGACCACCCCTGCTTTACCTCGGCAGCACGAGGCATACTACGCCACGAAACGAACTCCGCGATGTACTGTAGCGCCGTCGACCAAGATCGGAGCCGTCGAAGCTGCGCATCCAACACCATCCATTCTCGCGCCTCATCCACATCGAACGGTTCCTGCGACAACCGCGACCACACGTCCGCAAACGATCGGGCTGGTCCCGGCCCGAGCCTCGCCGCCGGCCGATCACCCGGGTCACTCGTCACAGCCAGCGTCACCAACGGCGACCACAAGACAGTTCGATACGGCGACACCACACCACTGTCTAACGCCGCTTCGACATCGGCATCAGCGGCCGTCGGCTCACCAGGCCATACTGCCAAGAACAATTCGTCGAAGCTCCGTCCTGCACGGTACTCAGACAACAGCGCCGCCGTCAACAACACGTGGTACTTCAACGATGTGTACGGATAATACACGGATTCGTTGAACGCCGCCGCCACGTCGCTCGTCAGCCACGTTGCGTGTAGTCGAGGCGCATCATCAGATACCACCAACGATCGGAACCCGCCATTCCCGGCCGCCTCGATCCGGTCCGGTTCCGTCGCAGACTCACCCGTTAGCAATGACAACCGATACGGAAACGAGTGATTTGCCACCGTCTGTTCCGGCTCGCCCGGCGGCCGACTCAACAACGCTGCATCACCATCCGCACCACGCGGTACGGCCTCGTTCACCGGCACACCGTGGTACACCTCAGCACCCGACCCGTGCCGCCGACCATTCATTTTGTGCACATCGTGGCGATACACCGCCACCATCGGATCAGCAACCGTCTCACCGACAGCATCAGCATCCACCAGGTCACGAGCGTCTCCCATCAGAGCTCACCTCGCTTTCTCTCGCCGGCGTCGTCTCGACGATCAATCGGTGTATCCAACTCGCCGTCGGCATCGCTCACACGTGTTTGCAACGCCCGAACGAACTCCTCACGATACGTACGCCACTCATCGTCTTTCTCCTGCATCGCCGCCGTCGGCTTCCGCGCCCGGTTGTACACGCGGCGAATCTCCTGCTCGGAATACAGCGGATTCAGAACCTCAACATCCGCAATCCCTGCACCGAAATTCCGCGCCCCACCGAGCTGGAACTCGAACGAATCACTCTTCCCGTTAAGCAACGAAACCGCTTCCAGCAGCAGTCCGACGAACTCCGGCTTCAACGATCGAAGCGTCAGGAGCCACGTCCCCTCGACGTTCCCGACCACGTCCCGAGTCGCGTGCCGCAACGGCTGCCCACCGTCTTCATCGTTCCGCGACCGAACCTGCGTGTGCAGTTGCCGGTAATGCGCCTCGGCTTCACCACGGAGAACATCTACCTGGGAGCGAACCGGCGAGAACCGAATCGGCCGGCGCAACAGCTCGCCTGGCTTATCGCCAAACCCACCGAACAACTCGTACACAACGCAGCCCTGCTCGTCGCTCCCCGCATCAACGCACTCGCCCTTCTCGTGGTAGCCCTGGCTCAGGTCTCGATCGTACACATCCGCGCGCATATAGTCCGCATTCGGTTCACCCGGATGGCACGCCGTCATCCCAGCAATCTGCAACACGCGTTCACAGCCGTGCCGTAACCAGCCCGACAGCGTGAACGGCGAAATCTGCCCACGGATCTGATTCATCGCATCATCCGCCTCGTACCGATCCGCAGACGCATGATGCCGATCAGTCACGACACCGTCACCCGGCGCAAGCAGATCCACCCCAAGGTCGAGGTAGAGATCCGGGAACGTCGACTCATCGACAGGTGGAAGCTCGAACTCACCGTCAAGGTGCCCCACCGAGAATGACGGGGACTCCGATCCCCCCGTCATTGCGAACCACCACTGTCACACCACGACGACGGCTGCTCACGGCCAGATGACTCCGTCACCACACCCGAATGAGTCACATCAACTCCGGCACCCTCACCATCGGCACCCGAGTCCGGAGCATCATCCAGCGTGTATGCCTCTATCGAGTTTACCGGACTGAAGACAACTGGCTCAGGGTCCAGTAAAACCGGCCACGTTGACTGCGTCGCAGTGTCCGACACAGTACCAACACGCCCCCGCACAACCAGCTCACGGAGCGACCGATCCCACGAGCGATTATACTCATCTCTATGCCCTCGACAAAACACATCCTCAATCTTAAATTTCGGATCAGATTTCGATCGAAAAGCGGACACAGTAATGCGTCCGTCTTCACGAATTTGAGAGTCGCAGACTTGACAGGTAACGGCCCCTTCCGCCAAATCTGTTCGTTTCAGCTGATGGATGTCTTCAATAAATTCGCTGTCGATGCCTTCTTGGTTTGGTAGTGTTGACTCTGTCATAGGTTCGCTCACATCCGCTGGGGGAACCTGGCCCGCGTGTTAGGCCACGCGGGTGTTCTACAACACCCCGAAGTGACCAGGCCCTTACTGAATACTGTATACCGCTAACCACTTATACCTTACTTAATATAGTATATACTAATATTGGTAATGAGCGTATGTGGAGCCGAGTACGTAGGTAACGTATTATGTCCCTCGAAATTGAACTGGTGCGTATGAACGACGGACGCTCACTTCTCACTGACCGTGAACGGGAAATTCTCGCTGGTGATGCGGATGTATCGGACAACTACCGCTACAAAGTCCAGTCAGTAGCTCGTCAACGTGTGCGAGGTATAGCTGATGATGTAGATGTGCTTCGTGAACACGAACCAGAGATATTTGATGAGCTTCAGCAGATCGTCTGTGAAGGTGACGACTTCTAATCCGAATATTGTCATCTCTTTGAATAGTGAATTGTTGGTCAACTCTCAGCAGCAGTTGGAATTCACACTAGGCAAGGGGGAACTGATCGCCTCACCCGACGAATGATTATGCTAATCGAGACGTTTGTTTCGGAGCATCAGCGAATCTGTGCCAGTAAATTTGCTGGCGCGACGGTGACTTCGCCGCATCGGGATCTGTCCAAAGACAAACTCACACCGTATCTTCGAACGTTCCATCTCCGCTGAGAAGTGTTCCCAAAACCGGGTGAAGGTGCGCTAAAAACCATCCTCAAAACTGCACTGTGATTGCCAACATCTCCGCCACAAGAGCGTATTCCATTAGACACCCAAGAGTGACAAGAGTGTCTGTAGGGTTTCGCTCGCTCTGTGGTCAGGAAGTCAATCCCACAGTGGGGAATAAGGCTGTCCGTTTCGAGGCCAGTCGGGCTGGGATGTCTCTTCGCAATCAATAGAGAGGTCAGGTCTGGCAATCGAGGAATGGTTTTTATATCCCACACTACACCTCTATGTCATAATGAGTAGTTCGTCGGACGGCTATACTGTCGAAGAGGCAGAAGAGAATATTGGGATTCTCCGCCGTGTTACTGAGGATGTCGTCGAAGCGATCGAGAATGCAGAGAGCGAAGAGGTACTAGAGTACCTCATCGAAGATCAGGAGCTTGATCGACTACACGACGGTGAGCGTGGTCTTGGGCAAGTTCGTCGTGCTGTCCTCGAATCGTCACTTGCGTCCGATCGTCTCAAACGTATTGTGAGTCTGCGGGGCGACGAAACCCCCGAAGAGATTCTGGTCCCTCGGGATGTTCAGCGAAACGCGAAGGTTGCATTAGAGGCTGGAAAGCCTGTCGTCCTCTACGGGCCGACCGGAACCGGGAAAACCACCTTCGCTAAGCAACTCGCCAGAGAGACGAGCATCGGCTACAGCCTCAACACTGCAACGCCGTCGTGGACTCCGTCCGACATCATTGGTGGCGTCAGTCCGGATTATACCGGCGAATCGCTAAGCTATCGAACAAAGCTTGGATGTGTCTCAGAAGCCGTAGAGCGCGCGCGTGACTTCGATGTCGAGTATGGAGTCATCTTGGACGAAATCACCCGAGCCGACATCTCGAAGATCTTTGGGCCTCTCTATACGGCTATCGAGAATCCCCATCAGACGATCTTCGAGACTGACGAGGGGAAGACGATCGAACTTGACGAGCGAGTGAACATCATCTGTACGATGAATATGTCGGATCGTACGGTAAACGAACTCGACAACGCTATCACCCGCCGTTTTGCGATGATCGAACTCGACGAATACGAGGAAGACAAACGCCGGCAACTGTTCAAGGACTGGATCACCACGCACGTCACCAGCGAGACGGATCTTGACGAGAACGAGATTCTACGGCTCTTCGAGCGCGACTACGAAGGCATCAACCATGGTAATGAAGCGACCTCACAGGGACCGATTATGCGGTTCGGTCCGATGCACTACCGCGACGTGGCGGTCTTCCTCGGCGTCGGGTGTCGTGAGGGCGGCGAATACGAGTACGACCAAACGGACGCAGTCGGTCAAGCGTTCCGTACCTACATTGTTCCTCGTCTGCTAAATGCCGCGGCATTCCCACAGATCGAACGAATCGCAGAACACTACCGAGCACTCAACGGCGAATTCGAGGACTACGATCTCTCACCTGCGGCTGAACTCGCAGAACGCGAACTCGAACAAGAGCGTCGCCAGATGGGTTCCTACGAGTAATGAGCACCGTCGACGAAGTCTACGAATACGGGCAAGATACCTTCAACATCCCCGAGCGGGGTGAAATCCGGATAGAAGGCTGTCCGTCATCCATAATGGACCAGCTTCGTCGCGCGTCATTCACCCAGGAGAGTCCCGGCGTTTTCACGAAGAGCCAGGAAGCACTCGATTCGGACCAGGAATACGAGGTCGTGACCGTCACAGTAGACGGCGACGACAATGAGATACTCCACGTCGAAGCGACGGACATCGTCGGCGTCGTGAGTCTCACGCCATCGTCGAAGGTACAGGTCGATCCAAAGATCGACTGGGAGCACATCTTCGATATGCTGTTGGCGGTTTACGACCAGAACCGGTCGATCGAGTATCACGGCATCCCGCTCCAGGATTTCCTCTCCGACGACATCCATCTCGACGATGTGTTCGTCGTGCTGGCGATCAACTACCTCGACGGGTTGGAGAGGATCCAGCGGAACGGATACATCCGCGACCTCGTCATCAGGAGAGTCAACAGTCTGGATGGCCGCGGCGACATCGATGTCGAGCAAACGCTGCTGAACCACGCTCGGGGAACGATCGAACCACACTGGATCCGCAACGAGACCGAGTATAACAACGCTGCCAACTCGTTGCTCCATTACGCGGGGAAAACGCTCCTTCGACTCTTCCGGCAGAAATCCTCGGAGAACGACCACCCCGCCTATGATCGGATCTTCTCCGAAGTCCATCGAGAGGTGGAAAGACTGGAAAGTATGGGCGTCGATAGCGGCCTGGATCGGATGGACGAGTACCGGGAAATTTCGCTTCACGACCTTCCAAAGCAACGTCGGTACTATCAGAAAGCGTTCGATGTTTCCAAGGCGGTGATGTCCTCGTCCCTCGGCCAACAACTGCGTGACGGGCCGCGAGAGTTGGTCGTGGACTACGTCCTAAATATGGAGTCGCTGTTCGAACAGTACTCTCAGGTCGTCATCGAACGGGAGCTCAATTACATCAAATCCTACGACCACCTCGGTGACCTGGATGACGTTACTCCGGTTCGGTCACCATCGGTTAAGCCGTTCGAGGGGGAAGGCCAGATCTACCACGAGCCCGACCACGCGCTCCAGGAAGGTGACGAAACCATCGCAGTACTGGACTCGAAGTACTACGCGGAAGGCCACGATCCGGTGAAAGAGTCACCATCCCGTTCCCGGTTGTTCAGCTACGCATACCTGCTCCACACCGAACGTCTCGCGTTCCTGTGTCCGCTGCTTGAGCCGCGACGACGACGTGTCGCTCAGACCGGTGCCGAGCTTCAGATCGTGTCACCGGCCGGTGAGTTTGCCCTGGACTCGTACGACGAAGTGATCCACGACTACCTTCACGGCGTCCTCGTAGAGAACAGCCCGGAGCTGGAAGCCTTCCGTGCTGTCGCGGAGAGCGACAACCACCTGTGTCTCGATGGAGTCGACGAAAGTGATCTGGCTCGTGCGACGGATATGAGCGGCCCGTTCGCGTTCAAGGATGCGCGAGATTTCTCACTCCAAGTCATCAAAGCGGCTGCTGACGAGTACTCCTGGGAAGTTCGCAATCGATACGATCTGGAGCAAGACGGCGGCTGGACGCGAGAGCAAATTGAAACCCGGTGTGAACGACGGTACGAACATACGACGACGTGTGTGCCCGTCTTCCGTCGAGATGGGGGCCAGGAGTGGATTGATCTCTACTTTATTGAAAACGGCACTGGAGAAGTAGAGATGGAAGGGCCGCTAAAACTGTTATAGATCGCTGTCTGAAGGTATATATGACTGACTCTGGGGACATCGACTCCGACGAATTGGCTGAGGAATTGACTGACGAGGTTCTAACCGAATTCTCACGCCTGCTTGGTCGGGATCTATCTGATGAAATCTCTGATTCTGGACTACAGACTGCCTACAAAGAAGCTGAACAGTTCATCGAGGAAGTAGACACAATACTAGAGCCGAATATGGATGAAGCCGAGCTTAGACAGTTTATGTTGGAAGAATATAATCAGATTTTAGCTCGTCTGCTTGGTCTTGATGATGTTGAAGTAGATTCTCTCGAAGGACTACGGACTATTTTCGGGACTATCGACTCAGTAATGGAGAATATTCGGTTCCAGATAGAGACACTGGGACATCCCGAATATTATGATACAGTAGAGGAGTTGGTGGGTTTGGTTATTGAAGCAGAAAACAGCAACCAGCATCTTGAGGCAATAATTGGCTCTTTAGACGATGTCGGAGAAAGAAAACTACAGCGTATATTTGTCCGTCTTGATCAAGATATGGAGCTTATTCTTGAGAACCCAGATATAGAATCTGAGACGACTGCGACAGACTATCTGAGGATGTATGAGCGGTGCTGTGAACAATTCAAAACATTGTCTCCCTTTGTAATCTACTCTACAAACGTCATCACAGAAGAGTCGGGAGACATAGAGAACCGATTGAATGACAATCTTGATACGCTGATAAATATGTGTTCTGCGCGACAACGACTTGAATTGTTTGCGAGACAATTCGACAACGATATTCGAAACGCAATAGCCCACGACGACTTTCTGGTAGACCCAGTCGACAAGAGTGTGGAATTCCCTACGGACGGCGAGACTGTAGTCTGGTCATACACCCAGATCCGCGAACAGGTAGTGGAAGCACGATGCGCCGTTTTGTCATTGTTTGTGTTCCCGTTCCTTCTTCAGCATCGGGAGAACGTGAGAGCACTGAATGAAATACTACAGGAACCAGGAGTAGATTAGAACGGCGACGTTATCCAATCACCCTGTTCTCGTCGTTCAAGTTGTGGACCAAAGATCTCCTGAAGGGAGTAGAGCTCACCGTCGTATCGTAGGTCGTACGTTTTCCCTTGGCGATGGAACGATCCCTCAACAACGATCTGAATAGTTGGACTTTGGTACTCCAGATCATCCGCTCGTTGGTCCATCTCACGGGCTAACTCGTTTATCAGCTCTTCGTCGGTGAACGCTTCTTCTAACCCGACAACACTAACCTCATCAGGTACACTGTCGTTCTTCAGTCGCTGGAGAAACTCTTCAACCGGCATCTGATGATCGAATGTCTCGTACTCCCCAGCCACGATGATGTTGTACTGGTTGGGGATTCTTCCTGGTCCCGCCATCGTTAGTAACTCGTAATGTCCCGATCACCAAGTACTCGGGTGTAGGTGTCGTCGCCAGTGACATCTGCCAGACGGCCGGCAAGTTCACGCAGGTCGTCATCGACACCCCACTTGTCAACGTAGTTCTGGACGGCCTGTCCCTTCTCGTAGCGGTACCGAAGGAACTGCAGTTTATCGAGGTTCGAGAGGTGGTCGTCGCTATCGCCGTTGGTTCGCTCCTGGATGTAGGCCTGCCGTTTCTCGTTGTCCCACGTCCCGAGTTCGAAGCCGTCGTCCTGGTTGTAGAGGCAAATCTCTTTTAGCTCCTCGGGCGTGGCGTTTGTGCCCCGACAGAGCTTGTTCACGTCGTCGAAGGCTGGGTCGTCGCTGTCGAGGAGATCGACGAACACGTCCTCGACGCCAATGTCGCTGGCCTCTTGGATGATACCGTAAATCTCTTGCACGACTTCCTTGGCAGACATAATTTCGCCGTCGCGCTGTACTTTTCCGTGATGCTTGGAGTATTCGCGGAAACACGCACCCATCTCCATCACGCCGATGTCACCCCGTGAGAGGTCACGGTTCTCTTCAAGTTGCTTGCGGGTGCGACGAGCTGTTCGGTAGATGTTACGGCGGAGCGAGTTCCACGACGCTGGCTCTGTTTTGTCTATGGGACGGGCGACGACGACGATGTCGAAAGAGACGGATTCACCGGTAATGAACTTACTAATGTCTGCGGTGAGGGGATATGTAGCCGTAACTTCGAAGCCGACGTTACAGAGTGATTCAAGAAGTTCTCCCCACGACTCCGAATCGCTGTGGTGGTAAGTGAAAGTGAGTGAGCCGTCGTCTTTGAGCGCCCTTTTGATTACGGTAAACGCTTGTTCGAGTTCAGACTCAAAGTCTTCCGCGGTCTTATCAAAGTAGGGATTCGTGACGATGGATTCTGCTCGTGGAGTTTTCTCTTTATCGAATCCAGGATACTCGTCCTCAAGAAGAATCTTCTGCCAAACATAAAAATAATCAGCCAACTCAGAGTAAATGATATTATCGTAGTACGGTGGATCCGTAATAACTGCATCATACTCGTTTTCGGCTTTAATTGTCCTCATATCTCCCTGATGAATCTCAGTGTTTGAGCCGATTCCATGATTGAATGGCTCTGTTTTTACAGTCTCTCCATTATACACATATCGTTCAGTCGGTGAATTTGCGTATTCAACGCCGCTTTTTACCATATCCCAGTTCGACTGGAACGTACCACGTCCGAATTTTGCACCCCAAACGTTGTTTTCTACAGGATATGTGGGTGGATTGAATGAGTTTGTACGGAAAAAATCCCCAATCTTATTATAAGGCATATCATAGGAGACCATCATTGTGTTCGTTCTAAGCGAGTCAGTAAACGCCAACAGAAGATACTCTTTTGTGTTTTGATTAGGGATCTCGGAGATGCGTTGAAGAAGCTTTGAGAAGCAGAGTAGTTGACGCTCGTTGAACATATCCGTCCACTGAATATAGTCGTGGTCAAAGAGTGGACGCCGGTTTACTGTTTCATGACCTTCTGGAATACTCTCATCAGGAACAAATTTATGTAAATCTTCACTGGATTCCCACTCGCTTTTTGCTTCAGAGAATAGTTTAACATCCGCATCTTCAGCTTTTTTGTATCCTTTATGTTCACTTTTTGCTTTCCCTGACTGTTCACAACATTCACAATAATATTCAACAGCATATAGCCGTAGGTCATATCCGCCTAATTCCTGAATCGCGTCCGTTATTGCATATTTTTGTCCACAATCTGGACAGTTGTACTTCCCACCGCGTGAGACATTCCCTTCTTTCGGAGCAAAGCCGTGTCCACAATCATCACAGACGCTCTCTGACTGCCAATCATCTACGAGCGTCACCGCACCACAATCCGGACAAAGGACGTTGTATTTGTCATCGTTCTCATAGCGTCCCTTCGCCACACGATAGTCCTTGAACAGCGGAACTGTGTGCCCACAGGAGACACAGTCCAATTCCTTCACCCAGAAGTTGTACATCACGTCCGCTTTGTGATCGCCGTTCGGACACGGCGTCTTGTAGTACTGGAGAATCTCGTCAGCAACGTCCTCTTTGACTTGCTTGAACGCCGCCTCTAAATCCATGACATTGGTCTCTCCAGCTTCAAGTTGCTTCTTCGTGACGAACCACGCGACCGGGTTCAGGTCGTTACCGACAACCTCAGCCCCGAACCGCGAGGCTTCGACGAGCGACGTTCCACCACCCATAAACGGATCGAGAATCTTTTTGTCTTTGACGCGAACATCCTTCGGATATAGTTCCCAGAGGCTCTCGGGGTCGCTCATATCAACGCGATTAATGAGCGATGCCACGTCTGTTTCTGTCTCGTCACCCCATCCGTCGAGGGTTTCGTTGTTCTTTCCGGGTTCGAAGACCTCGACCTTCTCCGGATCGTCGAGAAGCGTGTACAGCGAGATTGCTCTGAAGACACAGCCGAGTCTCCGGGCCCACCACTTGTGCATCGTGTAGATCGGTCGGTAGTGCATCTTCGCCCGACCTTCCTTCTCTGCGATTTCGTTCACGCGCTCGATGGGGAATCCCCGTTCGATGGGGAGTTCCGTCCGCTCACGTTCGGTTGGTGGGGACCCAGATTGCTCAGACATAGTTCAGTATACAGTAGAGATTACGGACGAGCCTCATAAGTGTACAGTCTCCCAATCAGCTCTCTTGGCTCCCCTACGTTTATCACCGATACGTCAGAACCGTAGTCTCATTATATGAGCGAAGACAGGGATATAGAACAGGATGAACGATTGCGCGATAAGATTCCGATTTGGACTGGTTACTCTCTAATTGCGCTCTTTACACTCTGGTTGATTCTTGAAATATTGGGAAAAGTGAACTGGGTTCGAATACAGCCGCCTCTGGGCGCATCTGATTTTGGGCCTATCGCTAGTGCAGTTGGAACGATTGTCCTCACTTTTGGTTTATTGCTTTTATATGATAAGCAGGCGCGTCTCCAAGGCATCCAAGCACAGACCCAACGCAATCAAGAACAGTTGATGGAACAGCAGTTCCGGCCATTCTTGACTGGCGAAGTTGGGTTTATGAATGTCACATCAGTTCACTTCTCCATTCAGAATTCAGGGAACGGACCTGCGTTTGACGTGGTCGCAGAGTGGAGTGTCGCGGGACAGTCAAGATCTTGGGAGATCCCTAGACTGGCTGCTGGTGAAAATCATAGCTTTCCTATTGTTGTTGAGGGTGATGACTGGTTGCTATCGACGGGAGAAATTGAAGAGTATCTAGACGAACACGATGCGGGGACAGAAATACAATACTCCATAGAGTGTAAAGACAGATTTGACGAACCACTAGATTTCTCAGGTGCGGTTGATTTTGGCGTGCTGATTCAACGTTCAAACTCCGATGAGATATGGGATACAGATCCTCTAGAAGAGATGCAAAATGATCTAAGCAAAATCCAGCGGGACATTAGAAAAATGAGACAGTCGGAGAAAAAAGACGAACAAGCCGCACGCTGGCAGAATCGTATAAGCCAAACAAACGAAATTGAGGCATTGGTCGAGAAACACGGAGAATTAACTGTGGATCAGCTTAACAGCCTGACCAATATCTCGGAGTCCAACATCAGATATAGACTACGAGCTCTTGACTCAGCAGGATCAATCCATTTTCTCAGAAATTCTGATAAAGCTACGTCTCGTCGGGACGGTCATAATAAGAAATTAAGCGAGTTTTGACTTATGCCACCGCTTCCCAACAACAGATTACTACACGCCGTCGGACTCTGCGCACTCTGTGATGAGGGAAATCCGGATTATGATGTAATCGACCTAAAATTTGAACAGCCGGGTCGAATCGGAGTTTGTGAAGACTGTTTTGAAGGGTTAGTTGGTAATGGGAAAACACAGCGGTGTTCGCTCTGCTACCGTGGAGCAAGATTTGGGACTTGGCAACTCACAACCTATCGAACATTAAGTCAACCAACTCCACAGAAATTAAAACACGAAGCAGATCATTTTTTATTCTGTGAGGAACATTTTCGTGAACTAGAGAAGAATTGTCGATCCCGTCTCCATCAAGCCAAAATTCGGGCATTCAAAAGCGATGAAGGTTATCTAGGCTATCTAGACAATCAAGATCTGCTTCTCCCAATGCGAAGAAGCCTAAAGACAGACGAAATTGACAAGAACAGCAATTAATTCCATCACTATTCGTAGAGGTGTATCTTATTATAGACTGTTGCTTAAAACCGTCTTATACTGTTCTAGACCACTAAGATCTGACTAGAACAGACTATATTACTTATTCAGTAAGTACGAGAGAGTCATCCGACGCCCGTTCCACTGCGCCGATCCGTTCCAACCATTCGATCCCCGACGACGCAGTCTCATCACCCACTTGTCGCTGGATAGCCGACTCGGGAACGCCCTTGAACGGGTCGTTGTCCTCGTATTCGAATTCCAGAAGCAAACCGATAGCGTTGTAGACTGCCTGTCCATCCTGGACGCGGTCGTTGAGCAGATCGATTTCCTCGTGAATATTGAAGACGTACCCCTGTTCACGCAATCGGTCCAGTTTGTGTTTCATCGCTCCGATGAACTCGTCGCTTTCGAGTAATTCGAGTTGCGTGTGGATCTCCTCGACGATTACATCCTCGTCAATACCGGTTTGCACGATCCGAACCATATCATCGACATCGTCCTCTCGGTTGGCGACGGCTTTGAACAGGAAAATGTCGTTCAACGAGACCGCTCTGACGGTGAGATCATCCTCATCGAACAGGTGACGACTCCGATCAACCATCGGCTGTGTCAATCGAATGACGCCGGCAACCTGTTCGTGAAACACGTCAAACCGCCGGAGATCCTTTTGTAGAATGAACGCAGCCCCGAGTTCGTCGTATTCTTCTGGAAGTTCCTCTTGGGGTTCGTATCCCGCAGCCCTAAGTACGTGCCATAATCGCTTGAGTTCAGCTCGTTCTCTGACGATCAAATCGATGTCCTTTGTGGCGTTTTTGAGGTCATCCAGTGTGAGCGCACCGCCCCCGATGAGATAGACCGTTAACTCGTTTTCAAGCAGCCCCGCAAGCTCGCTGAACTGTCGCCGAATCGCGTCCGACCCGAATGTGGCTTCTCTAGTCATAGTTCGACCCCGTACTCGTCGGCCAGCGTTTCGAACTCTTCCCACCGCGGCGTTGCTTCAGACACCTTCCCACCTTCCGTCTTTAGGAACTCCACCAGTGGGTTGACGATCTCCGTAATTCCATACTCATCTGCAGCTGTTTTCAGGCGCTCCGGTGAGAGATCCGCCTTCACAGCGAGCAAGAGCGCGTACTTCCGGTGGCGAGAGTCGTTTTCGATGAGGAGAAGATGGCAGAACAGATCTCCCGGCGTGAGCGAGTTACGATCCTCTGAATAGAAGTAGTACTGTTCAGATGTCGTGAAAAACTGGAGCCCATACTCGGCAAAGGCATCGAGCCCCGTCCGGTGATAATCAGGATGCTCGACTTCGGTATCGGTGCGGACGAGAAACTCCTCGTGGGATTCCCACACGAGTGTTCCGCTTCCGATGTCCTGTTTGATCCGAACCCGGTGGATGTGGTGCTGAAGTTCGTGTGCGAAGGTATGGAGATCGTTGAACTCCTCGGTGAGCCGGTATTGACTGTGTTGTTTGATGACCATCGCACGGTTTGTGAGTGTCCTGAGTCCGCGATAGATCGTCGCTCGTGCATGTCCTGTCTGTTCCGCCAGTTCAGTTGCTGTCCACGCGTCACCGCTGCTTAGATAGTACAGAATGTTCAGCATCGAAGGAGTGAGTACATCCGGAAAATCGACGTGTGGATTCGACTTCGTCAGTGATTGAAGTACCTCAACGCACCGTGCATCACTTGGCTTGGCGATGACTCTATTTCCCACTCGTTCTTTGTGGATGAGGTCATACCGAGCCAGGCCAGTGAGTGCCTCAGAGACTGTGTCTTCTCGGTAATTTAGTTCGTCCGCTAGCTCCTGACGCCCCTTCGGTGAATCAAGGACAGAGAGAACGCGGAGTTCTCGCTCAGCGATCATCTTGTCTCATAGATGGCCAGAGACTATTTAAACACCTTGGCAGATATGAGACAAACAGTCATATAATAAATAATTAGTGCGACTCTGGCTTCCGGTCGTTGGCTGTTATTGTTTAATACGTAATTCCGTACTTCGACAGCTACTTCTGGAAGCTAATTTCGACTTTGATGCTCGTCGCTTCGTCCGGCATTCGTTCGAACATGTCCTGTACCTTCGTGTAGTCCTGTTCAGACTGCAATGTCAGGCTTATCTGGGTTCGTTCAACATCGGCAGTTCCCTGTAATGCACTGGGAATCCCCTCTCTATCTGGCAGCATAAAGGTGACATCGCCTACCTCGACCTCGCCCGTCTGATGCTCATCACGCCACTTTTTCCGCATCGCTGAAACATCGTCTCCGTTGTACTCGAAGCGCCACGTGTCTCCCCCTGTGTCGTACTTCCGGAATGGATACCCCGGCACCCAGTCGGATGCCTTGTCCGACCCGGTCGTGTTGACGACGTATTCGGGCTCTACGTCCTTGCCGATGTTCTCAAGCAGGAACGTCCGTACCATGTACTCAGTGACGCTATTGTCGAATCGGTCCGTCATCTTGTTCACGGTGAACTGCTCTCCCGGCTCAAGGTCCTCGATGTACTCCAGGATCTGCTCACCGATCCGGTCGGGAACCGTCGGAACGATCTTGACTGTCGTCGGGTCACGATCACCGAGCGACTCCAGGTATCGACCGCCGGCTTCGAGAACGCAATCGTCCACGAGGAAGTCGTTGACCGCCTCGCGTGCGACGGTCTCAGTTTCGTCCGGTGGTAGGAACACGCTCTCGTCGCTGCGGATCTCCCCGATAATCGTATCGAGTTTCGCGTATCCGTCCGCTTCGATTGACGCTTCGATCCGATCAACCAGGTGGGACGCCCCGACGACCGTCGCGCTACCGACATCCCGGATCGTCGCGTCGGATTGCGGTTTATCGAGGATCTCGTTCCCCCGAACGATGACGTACTGATCCTCACGATTGAGCCGACCGACGGCTCGCATAATGATGTCGTGGCTGTCTCCGTCGATCCAGATCTCTCCGTCTTGGACGAGTTCGAGTTCGAAGTCTCCAATGTCGAGTGCCGTCGTGCCGCTCCCGAACCGCTGACGAAGTTCCTGCTCGACATCGTCCACTCCCCACACAGCAACGTCTCCCTTGTGGACTAGGACTGTATCCAGTGAACTTCCGGAGAGGTCACTACGGAAGCCACTCGAATCCCGGGCGAGGATCGGCTTGTCGTCAAGTGCCTTGACGGTTCCATTGAGTATGTCGTTCGCGCTTCCGGGAATCGGCAACTCGGGATCTCGAAGGAACTGCTCGTAAATATCCTCGATCGAGATCTCACCCCGGCGATCGAGTAAGTCTTCGACGATGGACCAGACATGGGTCTGAAGGTCGAAGGGGTCGGCGGCTGCGGAGTCTGCGATGTTGGATGCGCTTAGTTCGGGTCCATCGATGACGTAGACATCGAGATCCATCGGCGCAGCGAGGTCGAACTCGTTGAGTAGGTCATCGCTATCGATAACCTCTCCATAGAGCAGTTGAAGCTCTTCTTTGAGTTCGCTCACTTCCTGCTCTTTCATGTTCTCGATGGACTCGCGGATCTCTTCGTCAAGCGATTCGTCCGCGAGAACCTGCCGGGCACCCTCGATGTAGCGGGCCTTGTCGATGTACCGCGTTCCGGACTCGATAGCCTTGTCTCCAGAGGGCTGGACGAACACGAGCGTATTACGCCACTCACGCCCTCGCCCGTCGTTCGTGATGACCTGTTCGACTTCTTCCTGCGTCCACTGGTCGTCCTTCACGACGACTTTGATCTCACGATCATCCGGGATGTCACGGATGTCGTTTGTCCGGAACCCGATCGGATACGCGTTCGAGCCGAAGATGTCGGTGATGAAGTCCGCGATTTCGGCTTTGGCTGCTGTCTCTGAAACGTCGGTCGCAGCGTTCCGGATGAGCGCATTCGGGTTCTGCCGATCTCGAATTGCGTACTTCCCGTTGAGTTTGTGTAGATGCCACGCAACCCCGTGGAGTCGTTCGAGGTCAAGTACGACATCGGCTACAAGATCTCCGGTCTGATACGCGCCCATCACGATCTCCGAGACATCGGCCCCTTCTCCCTCGCTGGGTTTCAGCGAGTACAGAAGAATCGTGTTCAGGACGCGGCGGCCGTGTGGTACATCGTCAGTGTCAACGCGGTTGTTGATGTCGCCCGTCGCCGCGTTCAACCGTTCGTAATTGATCTTCGCCAGCTCGTTTTCGAACTCGATCGCATCGATGTCACCGTGTGTGATCAGATCCGTCTGATCCTGCATTTCGAGAAGAACCTTCGAGAACAGGTAGATCATCCCGCGGGTGTTCTGGTTTCCCTCGTCGGCGTAGTACCGCGTTTCGAGGGCATCAAGCAGGACAGGATGGAACGGGTAGAGATCGTGCATATCCGCGAGGAGATCATCGGGGAGCGTGACGTGGTCGGACTGGTCGTAGGCGTCGAAATAGCCATTGACGATCTCGCGGGCGGCGCTCTCGTCGATGTCGTCGATGAGGCGGTGGCGCAGGACTTCTCGCTTGTCCACCTGATTGTTCATATTGACTTCGACCGCTTGTTCCCGATTCAGGATGTCGTGAACCTCAGAGCCCTCACGAAGAACAGAGACGATCGTGTAGAGGTCGAGGTCGGAGAGCGCGGTCGATTCAAGCAGTGATTGCAGAAACGCCTTGTTTGAGCTCTTCCGGTCTCCCTGAAGCGTGTCGAACCAGTCTTCGAGCTCGTCGACGAAGAACGCGACAGTTTCGTCTCCAACCGCATCTTGAATCGTCTGCATATCGGGGTAGCCGCCGGATTCGAACGTCCCTGGGTCGTAGTCCAGTGCTTCGAAGAACGGCTCCCAGAGATACTCGTATTGTTCGTTCTGCATTGCGACTGTAATCGGAGTCGCGCTAGCAGGGAGCGCCGACTCGAACCCATCCACCGAGTCGCTGGCCCAATCAGCTGCCGCGGCGGGGGCGTCAAAGCAGTGATAGAGGGCAACCATCTGGTGGGACTTCCCACTGCCGTACGGGCCATAGAGAATATGCGTACCTCGTGGGTCGTCACCGGTAAGTGAATCACGGAGAATTGTGAGGGCTTCTCGAAGCCCTTGAGTCATCAGCGTCCTATCGAAGAAGAGTTCGGCGTCCGACTCGAATTCGTCGTCATCCTCGACGTTGTAGAGTTTTACTTGTCCGTCTATTTGTCCATCCTCTCGAAGCTCACGGCTCAGGGTAACCGTGTCATCGAGAGTTTTGGGCAAGGGCTCAGTCTCGGCCATTCTTAGGTACTTAACTACTGCTTGTGTCGACACAATAAACGCTCGGGTGACAGTAGCTGTCGACTATTTGGATGTCACACAACGTATTTGCCTCTCACCTGATTCTAACGTACTATGGCAGACTTCGACCTCGTTGACACAGAGGTCACTCACGAATCTGCGACTGATCTTCTGGAGTCGATAGATGCGGACTCTCCTGAGAGGGACCACGTACAGACAATTCAAGCAGTTCGTCTCCAGGCTGGCCAACCGGACTCTGAACTCAGATCGCTAAAACAGCTGGACGTGGAGTCGGTCAAACTGCTGGAACATCAGGTTGACGCTGCTTACCGTGCCCTTTTCGAGATGGATGGGAAAGCGCTACTTGCTGACGAGGTGGGCTTGGGCAAGACGATTGAAGTCGGGATGATCCTCAAAGAAATGCACTTCCGCGAGACGGACGATTCTGTTCTCATTCTCACCCCGGCCCAACTCGCCAAGCAATGGCAAGGAGAACTGTTGGAGAAGTTCGGACTAGAGTACGTGTGCAACTATGACGACGAATTCCGCGGCTTTGACCAGCACGACCACATCATAGCAAGTATTGATACGGCGAAGAGTGACCGCCACCAAGCAACTGTTCTCAACCGAGACTGGGACGTTCTTGTTCTTGACGAGGCTCACTACGTCAAAAACGAGGAAACGGACCGCTATGATCTGATTGACAACCTCTCCTACAACTACGGATTTTTCTTGACAGCCACGCCCATTCAAAACGAGCTAACTGACCTGTATAACGTTGTTTCCTTGCTTCGACCGGGACTGTTCGGGACGCGTGATGTCTTCCATCACTATTTCGTAAACAGTAATCAGGAAACACTCGTCAACCGCGACGAACTACAGGATCGGCTGAACAAGGTGATGATTCGGAATCGGCGCGCAGATACGGATATTGATTTCACGAACAGAAGCATCGATACACGAACCTTCGATCCATCTTCTGAAGAACGAGAGCTCTATCAGGCAGTCTCTGATTACGTCAGAGGTGCGTATAGCGAGGATCAGGGCCAAAAGCTGGTTCTAATGCTGCTTCAGAAAGAGGTCGTCAGCAGCCCTGCTGCGCTGAAAGCAACTATTGAAAAACGGCTCGATGGCCAGTCTGAACTCACCCACACGGATGAACTGGAGTCAATCCTCGATCTGATTGAGGGTATTGAGACGGTCACAAAGCAGGAGAATCTGCTAAGCATCGTTGAGGAAGCCCGTGACCACGTCGAGATGGGACGAGTCATCGTCTTCACCCAGTTTCGAGCGACTCAACGAGAAATCCTTGATCGGTTGACTGAGGAAGGATATACGGTCCATTCCTTCCATGGGGGGCACTCTAGCCAGGAAAAAGAGCAAATCGTCGAAAACTTCGAGGAAGAGGGTGGGGTGCTAGTCTCGACAGATTCTATGTCAGAAGGACGTAACTTACAATTTTGTAACATAATGGTAAATTACGACTTGCCTTGGAATCCCATGCGCGTAGAGCAACGTATCGGACGGATTCATCGGATCGGGCAGAAACGCGACGTGTACGTATTCAATATGGCTCTAAAAGACACAGTCGAAGAATACGTCCTAGAACGACTGTACCACAAGATCGATCTGTTCCAGCAGTCGGTTGGTGAGTTGAGTTCCATTCTCACACGGTTAGAGGAATCCGGCAAGACGTTTGAGGACGAAATCTTTGAACGACTGGTTAACGCTGATTCCGAGATTGATCTGGAGAACGATTTCGACGCGATGGCCGTTGACTTACAGGAACAGCGTGAGCTTGCAGAGAAGCTAGAGGAGTTCAACAGTGGCGTTTTCGAAGGCTTCGATCTGGGGGCAAGTGATGACTGACGCTGCGATTCCGATCACTCAATCAGCCGTCGAACAATTCACCGAGCGGTATCTGACTTTCCTCGGATCCACGATAAAGAGAGAGGGAGATAGGTGGGAAGTTACCGTTCCAGGTGAAGCAGAAACAGAGATTCCGTCGGGTCAGTTGGTCTTATTCTGTGGCGATGCTGCCGCTGATTTGGGCGAGAACGAACGACAGCTTCACCCAGAGAGCTCCTTCTTTCAGGAGATCATTGATGAAGCGAGTGAGAGGCAGCCTACAGGTAAAATTACCATCTCATCAAAGAATACTCAGATTGAGATTCCGCAGTGGCTTCAGGAGAACAACATCAATGTGAACGACGCGACGTTCACGCCATACTACGATCGCTCCGCCATAGCTATCCACTACCGAATCAGCATCGAGACGGTCAGTGAGTACCAAACGGAGTTACTCCGTGTGACTGCTATTGATATTCGGTCAATGGAGCGCCTTCCGAATCTCGAAGAGACGTTTCTCGAATCCACGCTACCTACTGAACCACAGATCGAGAGTCAACCCGTAGATGTTGAGAAATCTACAGCGGATGAATTGATCGCACAGACTCGTGAGCAGATTGTTGAACGTGTTCAGCCGAAGATTGACGAGATCCATCAAGAGGCATCTAGATCAGCAGATGCTGAGATTGAAGAATACCGGCAGATGCAGCAGCAACGAATAGAGGAATTGGAAGAGAAGAAAACCCGACTCTCGGATCGGATCCAGGATTTAAGCGAGTCAATCCAACAGAGCAGCGATGAAGGAGACCGTGTAGAAGCGCTTCAGAAACGGAAAGAGCTTAATTCGGAATACGAGGATGTGGACTCAGAACTTGAGGAGCTCCACCATAGACGTGAGCAAGGATTTCCACGGAAACAGCGAGAAATCCGTGAAAGGCACGCTCTGGAAGTCATTGTAAGCCCACTTACGATAACACAGATCGAATACGAACGGGGGGAACTCGTTCTTGAGTTAGAGGAAGGAACGGTGACCCGGTCACTGACACTCGGATATGGGGATGGCGTCGGGATTACTGATGAACTGGATTGTGAGTTCTGCCATCAGACACTCGGAGAACACAATTCACTGCGGACTATCCAAGAAGGTCTGCAGTGCTCCCAGTGTTATTCGAACTAATTCTGATAGAGAAATTAGCGCAGGTGGCTAAGTCAAGAGCTTCCTAGTCTGGGGCGTCAGTGAAGTGTACAATCGTGAGAGTGAGACGCACCATCACACATATATGACACCGTCCAAGACTATTCGTAGTGCGACGCTTTGGGGATCCTGAGTACTGGTCATTTACCGCATACCGCGATGAGTTCCTTGTAGACTGCCCTACTATTGAGCAGCTGGCGATACTTGATGAAGAAATTGTCAACAGCGCGTTCGTTCGGGCCGGTCGGTAACCTAATCGGGATGTCAATGCAGAGACGGTCAATATCGTGACCGTCATCGTAGTCTTCCCACACGTCTTTGATTGAGTCGTACGTCGCTGGATGTGGTGCAGCAGAGTTGGGTCGGTGTTCGAGGCAGAGCCAGTGGTCACCGGCCCAGTCGACACCGAGTAAGACGCTCAGATTCTCAGGAATTGAACAATTGGTCATATTCTTTGATCTCCGAGTTCAACCATCGACGAACGAGAGGTGACTCCTCATCCCGCAACAGTTCCTGTAATTCTTGTTTCATAGTTTCTAACGAATCACCCCCCATCCTGCTTCCTGTCGGGACTGCACTTAGAGTGTGGAAGACTTCTTCATGTTCCCCATAGCGAACCAACATTCCACGAGTTATCTCCCACCACCGATCGTGTTTTTGTCTCGGAACGCATTCGGCCAGAATCGGAGCTCGATTTGCTGGATCAATATCCGTCCACTCCCACAACACATCAGGCGGGACCAAGAAAATTCCCGGTGTATTATTCACATACCCCGTTCCAGCAAACCAGCGTTGTAATCGGATGCGGTTTGAGTAGTCCTCGAACCTGTCCGATACCAGATCCCAAGCTTCTGCAGGTCGTTCCTTGAATAACGGTCTAAGCACTGTGTCGGTGTTCTCCCGGATTCCAGCTAATCCACCTTTTTTGCTTTTGAATGACAAGATGGCGTTAGCAATTTGAAAACCACAATCAGTATTTTGCGTAATCACCTTCTTTGTGAGTTGCTCCCATTCATACCAGTGACCATCGATATTGATTGGCGAATCAGCTTTAACAAGCTCATTATGTGTTAATGCATCTACAATCATATCCTCGTGGAGAGATGGTGGATCATCCTGCCGGTAGTAATCGTATGCAAGGTTGACTAATACTCCTGCAGCTTGTCCTGAGTCCTCGTTTAGCAAATATTGGCCAATCTCTAAGAAGACATCCTCATCCAAATCGCCGTTTCGGGCAATAGTGCCAACTTGTTGGAGCGTGCCTATCGGGATTTCATCTTGTCTCACTGCTCTAAATATCATTTTCACCGCCCGAACCGTCGGATCAGCGCGGCGCACGAGAAACGGGAAAAAAGAAATTAACTGTTCATCATTGCGTAATTTCGAAAATACATCACGTGGAGAATTACAACACTCATCAACGATCTCTCCGAGATACGCACCGAAGCATGCCAACTTCGCGTCTTCATTAACTTCTCGTAGCCCATCTAGAAATATTGGAATTAACCTTCCTTCAGGATCACGTTTTCCTAACTCTTCCCCAAAGGAAATTAAGTTTTCTGAGGAATCCTTATGTAACCACTCCAATTCTCCTCGTAATAATTCAGGGTTGTCAACAGCCTCTTCTGCCAAGACACCAATTTGCTGATCAGCGAGTTCAGCCCGATCTTCCTGTCTTGCTACAAACCCTTGTACACCAACAAATCGATGAAGCCGAGTATGAAAACTTCGATATGTGACTTCCTTTTCGAAAGTTACCCATTCGTCCCGCCAAGGACAATCGTCGTCAAAATCCTCAACGATACGACCAACTGCGGTCAATATCTCTCTTGTATCTACATCGTTCCGCTCTAGGAAGTGTGTGTACGTTTCGCGGACCACTGGTGAAATTATTTCCCATTTTGCCATCCGTCGTCCATTGGTCACTAGAATATCCACCGCCTTGTCAAAGTGCTCCTGATCAAAATCATCAATATGTTCCTCGACCTTCTTCCAGATCGTAATAAGATATTCGGCAACATCATCGGAAGTGTCTGGTTCCCAGAAATCAGGCGCACGTTTCGCACCTTGCCGATGGGGGATCCCCCCACCACGACTACCACCGAACGAAAGAACGTGTTCGGCACACTCTAAGCATAGCCGATGTGCGTTTTTTGATTCAGAATCAAACAGCTCTAGCAGAATTGGTAATCGATCGCTCGGCGGAACTTCTGTTGGTGAGTGTGGGCCTAGTTGCGAAGTGAATAATTCTACGAATATTCCGGTCGAGTTATTACTATATTGATAGTCGTTTTCTGCTAATGCAAGCCTTCTCAATAATTCAGCTGCCTGGAAAAAACAATTCTCCCAGACTGCTATTCGACGTAAACTCTCCAAAATCACCCGCCTATCTTCAATCCGTTCTAGATCTTCTTGATCTCGTGAACCCAAAAATTCCTGTAATGCAATTAATGCCTCATTTGGCGTGATCTCAACTAATCCCCGAAATACCCATCCATACTGCCCACTGAGGCCCGTAGGCGTAAACCAATCAATTTCTCGGAGTAGTCTCTTTGACCATTTTTGAACCTCTGGAACGGTGTTCGAATATGGAATTCGTTCAACAAACCCAGACTGTAATGACGCTGGCATTTCAACGAGTAATCGCTGAAGATGTGCTTGGTTATGCTGAATAGATTCCTTCATTAAGAAAGCAGCTAAAGGAATCAACCTAAGGGAGAGCGTTTCATCGCCCTGAAGAACACCACGATCCTTTTCATATTTAACAACTCGCTGGATTTCGCTGCGAGAATAATCCTCATCCAACTCGAATACTTCGATTAGCCATTCTTGTTGGGCTATATCTCGGGGATTGTTTTGATGCCAGTGGACGCGGTTGAAAAATGCAAACGGCGTGATAATCCGCTTAGCATCCGTCACATTAGGGGCATTCGGTTCACTTCCAACGAGTAATCGCTCAAATATTATTGAATCAGTCACCTCTAATATGCTATCATCAATTTGGCGTTCGACAGAGTTACTCGCTAATAATAACGCCATTTCGGGAAATCCATCGGAGATACGCGCAAACCGATCAGTCGTATGTCCTGGTAAATCTGGAAATTCCCCATTTAGAATCTGTTTTAATTCATCGGTTTTCATTCGACGAACCGTTTTCCGGAGATCTGCAGGAACTTCTCGGAAATCATCAGAAATCGTGATGAACGCTAAACGGTCGTATGATCTATACCGATTGTAGATTTCTCGGTGTTGCTCCCCTGAGCAATCATCAAGCACCACTATCGCTTGCCAGGAGTCGTCGTTCTCTAATCGTGCCGCCAATTCACTTCTGATGAATTGGTCTGCCTTAACGTAAATTACGAGATTAGCAATCCGTTCATCGGAGACAGTCTCATATACTAATCGAGTTTTCCCTAGGCCAGATATTCCCTGTACTCTACAGACAACTGCTTCATTATGCTCGTTGAATTCTTCTCCCCGTTTATGAATCGCGTTCCGTAGATGGATTTTAATCTCTTCACGGGCCTCTGATTCAACGTAATCCTGAGGGAACCAAATCTCCCGGCGATCTGCCCATTTTTCGATTCCTTTGCCAACACCACCACTGGGTCCATAAGTGTGAATTAAGCTTGGAAAGTGATTGACTGCGCTAAGCAACTCCGAGAAGCTATATACGTCAACATTGATGTCCACAAATCCTTTCTCTTCAAAGACCGCTTGGATTGCTTCAATTCGCTTGGTACGGCCTTGGGGTTGGAGATGGCCAAAGGTTACTAATACGTAATTTCCATCCTCTTCGATTATCTCAGCCAAATAGGGTTTGAGATTGCCGTTATCATCTAGGACAGCAGTACGACATTCTGATTCGGTTAGTCGAGTAGATTTAATTTCGAATCCGGTTCGCCCGGTCGGGAGTAATCCGGTGTGTTCGAGATGGGAAATGTCAGCAGGCAGTTTTGCTTCAGCATCGATCCCACCGTCTGGTTCGTGAATATTTGCACTCAAGTGTGTATCTACCCGGTGATTTACGCCAGCGATAGCGGCTTCAAGTAAGTCCTTGAAAAATTTTTCAGCGTCACTCGGTCCAAATTCTGATAGGTCCGAGTCAATTAATTCAAGCCCGCGCCGTCTCATTCCCTGTCGTTTGACGCGGATAATGCTTAATAGTACTTACTTAGTGGGTAGCGGTGCTGTAGCGGTGATCTTTGATTTTGACTTCTTCAGTAGGACAGCAAAGCAGCTCCAGTATAGTGGTAACATATGTGTAGACAATTAGATTGATTGGAATTATTGGGCTCAGGTCGGCGTTGAATTCACTCTTTTTCTGAATCGATCCGACTCGTCGACACTAAGAAGATACTGGCCCATTTCTAAGAAGTAAGATATGGATAAGAGGATCGCAGAAATCGAAGAACACGAACTCCGATCGGTGTGGGAGAACGAGGAACGGGATTTCACTCGATGGCTGACCGAGAATATTGACTTGCTGAGTGCGGAACTCGGGATTGAAATCGAGGACGCGCGTGCTGAAGAAGCGATCGGGGATTTCTCAGCAGACATCGTAGCTCGGGAGATGAACACTGGTGAGACTGTCGTCATCGAAAACCAGTATAGCAAAACGGATCACGACCATCTGGGCAAACTGTTGACGTACTCGGCCGGAAAGCGAGCTGGATTCACGATGTGGCTGGCTGAGGAATTCCGACCAGAACACCGGAGTGTACTGGAATGGCTCAACGAAAGCGGGCCGAAGGACGTGAAATTCTTCGCTATCAAACCTCGTGTGGTGAGTATTGAGGGTTCAGAGAAGCGAGGATTCGAATTCGAAGTGATCGTCGAGCCGAACGACTGGGAGCGAGAGTTGAGCGATGAGCAGTCACTCACAGAGACTGAAAAGGGCTACAAGGAATTCTTCGCTGACTTGGTTGAGGCATATGCTGAACGGCGGCCGAGTTGGTACAAACTGACGCCCGGGCCGCGCGGGTATATGACGTTCAGTGCAGGGATTTCGGGGGTCAGTTTCGGCTGGGTTTTCCATCAAGGCCCCGAGTTCTCGATCGAGCTGTATATTTCGACTTCGGAGAAGGAGCGAAATGAGGCGATCTTTGAAACGCTGCAGGATGATCGTGAGGAGATCGAATCGAATCTGGATGTTGAACTCGTGTGGCAGCAGTTGCCTGAAAAGCAGGCCTGTCGGATCAAATGGCCGAAACCGATCGAAGGGAAAATCACGGATCTAACCCCTGAACAACAGGCCGAGTTGATTGAATGGGGAGTGGATGCTATGGAGATATTCCAAGATGAATTCGAACAACGCGTTGCGAAGATACAGAGCCCGGGTTTGTGAAGTACGTCTTGTTCTAATTAGATTACTGCCAGACCCTGTCTATTCAAGACTATGTCTTTCTCAACACTCGTTAGTCACCTTGTTTTCAAAGCTCATATCTTTCGGTTCTGTTGAAACCCTCAGAAGCCGACCCAAACAGATTGACGAATACAGAGTCATTTAGCAGAAGTCTATCAAATTATATTCCAGATCTATCTATACCTTATGGTGCGAGGAATTATATAATATCTGCAATTCAGCGGTTATTAGGATTGTTTGCATCTCTTGACTTATATTGGTTTGTTATTTTGTGTAATAAGTAGAGTTCGCGATGAATTCGCTTTCTATTCTTTTGAATCTCAGACACATCTCTTCCGGCATTATCCAGATAGAATTTGAAATCATCGATGTCCCAACTATTATAATTTATACAGTATAGATCAATTAATCCCTCTAGAAGTGTTTTGGCTAAATTTTTATTTTCTTTTGTTATCTCTTCTTCTTCTATATCATGCACGATACTGTTCCTCTTTTTAGCTATTCTGTCAACTCTTGCGTCAAATAGGGGCTGGTGCTCTGATCTGAACAACGATTTTGATCTTTTAGCGACTGCTTCCATTGTCTCCTGGCTATTATTAGATAATGTTAAATTTTCCATTCCTCGCCAATAATTTAGAAATGCATCTTTATCATCTGGGTCTGTTATTCCTGCCTGAAATGCCCGGAATGCCTTCTTTAGTTCAGGTGCAATTTGAGTCATATTTTCATTAAATTTTGGGAGTTCATCAAAGACTTGTTTGTATCGTCTGCCTTTCCAACCAGAAATACGTAGTCTTTCCCGAGGTTTAATGTCAGTTTCATACCGAAGGTGGTCATATGATCCATTCTTGAACACAAGGTAAATGAAGGGCTTTGTAAGGTCGGACCATCCAGATCGCCAAATTGATCTAGAGGATGACCAACCCTCAACCTTATTTTTATAAACGGAGTAATTAATTTGCCCTAATAATAAAGATAGTGACTCATCTAACACTTCCATAGTATATTCAATATCATGTGCCTCGTGGGTGAACTTCCAAAAAGTCTGGCGAGTCCCCTTAATCTCGTTAGGTGATTCTTCTATAAATTCCTTGAATTCATCTGTTGATTCAGCTGCCTTTTGATAAGTGGTTTTCCAATTATTATAAGAGATTCTCTCAATGGTCGTTCTCGCTATCTTGTACTCATTTGGTGGCCCGTATTTTTGCTGAAAGGTTAGGTGCAGTGGAAAGACAACAGTATACGTCTCTAGCTGTTTCATATTCCACTTCGATTTGAGCATACCAACTCCTCTTTTGAAATCATCTACAGGATCTTCACTGAATTTTAAAAAATTAAGTAGATTCTTGAGTTCGTCTTTTATTTTATAATCTGATATAGAATATTCCTCATTATCTATACCTAGTTCGTCAACAATAATTGAAAGGATAGAATTGAGTCTGGTTATATCGTGTCCAGATGTTCTAAATCCAGTTGTCTCTTTACTGATACAATCAACTGCCGAAATGACATAGTCATCCAAGTCAGGCACCATATTCTGATAGATGATATTCTTTTGTTGACCATTTATAAAATTGGGTAATACGACCCACATCACACAGTCACCGCTACATCGTCACAGTAACTCTCCCGCAATAGGGATTGGAAGAGGGTTGGTTCATTACCAATCAAACCAACAGCGGTGAACTCAGCCCCTGTTTGTCAGCAGACCACTCCAGAAATACCACTTCGATGATAATAGAGCCATTGATTCAGAGATCGATTGATTCGTCGCTATCCTGGACGTAGATGATGAGTCCGTCGTGGCCGTAACCTTGGACCCGAAAGCTGTTGACTAATTCAGGGAGTCCGTCAAGCTCACTGGTCAGGTCCACAGCTTGTCGTCCGGATTGAACACCCAACAGCCGCCACGAGCCCTGATACAGGGTTTGCTCTGTATCGTCGGTCTCAGATGAGTGCAAGACTTTGCGATAGACCCGGAGCTGGTTTTGGGTCAAGTGTACCTTGTATGGGCCTTCATCGCCCAAGCTCTTGATTTCGTATCGAACGGGCTCGATCTCGTCACTGGTGCGTTCCAGCCCGAGCATATCGTACCCTGCACCATCCCACACGCTTGAGATGTGGAGACCGGATTCGAGGGCTTCATCGCTACCTGTTTCGTGCCATTCTCGAAGGCCGCGTTCCAGATTTTCTGCAGTCCGGCCCGAGGATGGAATCACTGATAGAAGGCTCTCCAGAGCCTCATCAAACTCTCCTCGTGTCTTCGCATCTTCGAGAAGTTCTACAGTCTGCGTGGTAATCCACGATGCGGCCGCTCGCTCAGCTTCGTCACCAACTGATTTCGTATTCTTCCATTCAGATTCGAGGTCTTCGATCTCTACGATTCCGTTTTCAGTTTCGTTCGGATCACCTTCGGACAGCCTTGGTCGACCCCAGCCAAGATCCTTTGTGGTTGCCACGTTCTCGACGGGTTCGTACTGCGGTGAGAACTCAATTAGCCGATCTTCGACTTCTTCGGGGGCTGGTATCGCCGCTTCAGGGAGTGATCCGCCGAATGGGTCCCCTCGTAGCCATTCGATGACGGCCCGTGTCGGGTCGAAGGCGACTCGTCGAGACGCATCTTCAGTGATGTATTCCTGCAAGCGAGCTTCGAGTTCATCGTCAGAGAACGCTACCTCGATGTGCTCGTCTATGAGGTGCTCCAAGAACGGAATAAGTTGTTCCCACTTCGTGAACCACGCGTCCCATTCCGCTCGGTGTGTCTGGCCACAGGAGAACTGTGGCCGGAACGGCTCCTGAGCGTCTGTCAAGTCTATCGATCGTAACGCAGCATTCACGTCAGCAGCGGTAAGGGACCATGAAACCGCGGTCACATCCACATCATCAGGATCGATATGAGAAAGACGGTTCCACGAGTCACGAACCTGAATATCGAGTTCAGATAGCGTCGTCCGTACCCGGCGACGTAGCTCCTCGTGTTCTTCATCATCGAGTTGGCGGAGATGTCGCTCGTAGGCGTCAACCAAGGAGATTGCGTCGCGTTTCTCCAAGAGTCGTTCGACACGGCTGACATCATCTGACTCGTAGCCGCTGAGGGCCTGACCGAAGAGTGGGCCGACGCCAGTAGCGGAATCCTCAAGCAGCAGTTTAGCTAACGGCTCACCGAATTCATCAAGCGGTGGTGAACCTGTGGTTCCGTCTGGCGTATCAAAGATAATCGTCGGTGGGTCCGGTTGCAGATAGAGCGCGTGATTGTGAGTGTTCTTGTACCGCGTTGCAGTCAGTGACTCTTCCCCGCCGAGAGTTGCTTGGAATTCGATCCATGCGTTCTCAACGGAACGAATCGTGCTGCTTCGCCATCGATCAGCCGCCGTCGCCGGGTCAATATCAACTTGGTTTGTCGTACTGGCGAGGGCAAGCAGATGCGCGATGATTGGTCGAAGTTGCTCTTCGAGGTTCTGAACGACTTCCACTTCTTCGCTGCCCCGGTGGGCTGGGTACACCTGACGTGAAATATCAATCTCGCGTGCGGCCAGTGGCTCATATCCTCGAAGAGTCTCAGTCCCGACCGTCGCTGCAGCCAGCGGCACCGCTGGGAAGAACCGGCGCATTTGATCTCGGGCGGTGTTTGTCGTTGGAATCCACACATCTTCGTCCGGTTCATACCACGCTAATCCTCGTTCAGCAAGCGCTCGTGGTTCGTCGACGGGTCGATACCCGAGGATGGGGATCTCCCGGTCGTCTCCTTCAGGGTCGTGTTCTCGGCAGATCGTGTTGAGAAGACGGTCGAACAACCGAGTCAAGGCCTGCCGTGCACGTGGGTTTTCTTCGATCTCGTCTAACCGATCCGCTGTTAGTGAATGTACCTGAGTCAGTAGTCTGAAAGCTGGTTCTGCAGCGTCTCGTCCGAGACTATCCATATCGGTCCCGCTGACCGAATCAAGGGCGATCAACAACTCCTGTGAGAGTGGAGCTTCCTTCGACACACTCCAGAGTACGGACGGGAACTGGCGCTGTTGTCGGGAGACAAGCGTGAGCTCTGCCGGTGCAATCCGATCTGGTGGGCCTTCAACGAGGAGCGGTGGTTCTGCTTCCCCTTCAGCGTCACCGACTGGGAACCAGGCTTGATTCCGAAGTGCCGGAAGGATCTTGATTGGCCGTCGCCCTTGCTTTTCCTCGTCTAATTCGTTCCGTTCAGCTTCAATGATGTCTGCAAGCCACGAGTCCCAAGCTGCATCAAGCGATGTTAGCCACGCAGCCGGATCAACCGAGTCTGAAGTCGCAGGTTCTGTTCCGAGACGGAGTGGGTTCCACTCCGTCCCTGCTGCAACTAACACCGGGGGTGCGTCGCGGGGCGCAACCGTTCCGTCCTCACCCCCTTCGACTAACGTGAGTCGAACCCCATCGTCTGGACCGGGCGGTTCCGGCGTTACTCCAATGAACGCGAGGAATGAATCCAGATCTGCATTTTCGGGGAGTGAGGGGAGTTTTTCGGCGGCAACACGATCTCGTGTGAGTTGACGTGCTGGTTCCCACTGTCCATCTATCGTCGGGAGAAACAGCGTTGCGATCGCACGGCCGGCGGACCGCGCATTATCGCTATAGACATCGTCTCTAATTGCTCGCCATCCTGGTCCATACGTATCCGTTTCTGCCGGGGGAGCTACACTGCCTTGCGAGTTGAGTGCGAAGAGATCCATCGTGAACTGAATCAGTTCAGACTGTAATCGCTCCGCACGGTCCGGATCAGCATCTAATGGCTTGTACTCCCAGTCAGTCAGAGCGTTCGGGAGTTGCCGGAGCTCTGCGAGGACATCCCACCGATTGAATTGATTCGCTCCAAGGGGGTGTGGTGGCTCTCGGTCGAAACCGGACTGGAACTCGTATGAAGTCACAGCACGCCCGGCCTCACGGAGCGCAAGCGGGAGATCAAGCTGTGTTGTCTCTGACCGACGGATGAAAAGCCGATGTGTGTGTCGATCAGTCTGAATCTGCCCGCCAGCTGTCCCTCGTTCGGGGAGTTGTACAGCGGGTGTGTCGCTCGTCCGGTCCTCATCTCGCGTCGCGGTGATGGGCGCAACACGAGTGCCCGAATCTCGTATCGCGTCACACATCGCTATCGCACGTCGCCGCCAGGTTTTCGTTCTGCGAGAGGATTTGCACGTCCGGTCAAGCCAGTTACCTGCTGCTTTCCAGAAGTCATCATACGTCGAAAGGGGCCACTGGTCTTGCTGCTCGAAAAATGCATCAGCCAGCGCCGCCCACCGTCGATACCGGTCTGGATCCTTTACGCCATCATCGGAGAACAGTAGATTCTCTATGTGGTCGACGACGATCTTGGCAGCGTCTGAGCTCCGTGACCCTGGGTTGAGGAACTGCCAAAAATCATCCCGAGGCGTCCCACCCGAAGTGATCTGTGGGACAGTAGTAACTGCTTCAGGGTCGATCCACGTGTACTCAAAGTCATCATCCGGAATACCGAGATGATTGGAGATTGCGTGGAGATGCAGTTCCGCAGCTGCTCTAAGTAGGGCTCTGTTGTATCGACCAATCGTCTCGTCATCAAGTCGAAGGGCTGTTCTATCCGTTCGTAACTGGAAATCACCCTGGAGATCGATACCGAAGGGAGTCTCGATCAGCGTGGGCAGGTAACCGTACAGTCCGGGGATTGAGTCATCCGAGCTGGTTTCCAGCCGTGGCCAAGCGATGGCTGCACCGGGCGTGGAAACATCGTGTTCAGCCTCTTCAGCGAGCGATCGCAGTTCTGAGGATGCCCAGTAAACGATCGACCGTTTCGCTTCCTCGGGGTTCGTCGATGGCCAAGTAGACTTCTGGAATCTGTTCCCCCACGCATCGAAGGAGACGGTCAGTTTCCGGCGGTCATCAAATAGCCCGATGAAGTTGAGATGCCGTTGTTGAAACGTTTCAACGGACTCACGTAGCTCATCCTCTTTCCCAGGAGTAATCGGGACTACCACGACCGTGCTAAAGTCGGAAACATCGTCGGGTGTCGGTGGTGCGTCCGCACATAACGGGAGTGGGAAATGGAAGCTCGCGCGTTGTTCGTCATTATCCAAAGGGCTCTCCGTCGAATCAAGGAAGTCGGCGTGGCCTCTCTGTACCTCTGGGAATTCGAGTCGCTGCTGCCACGTGTCGTGATCCAGTGGGAGATGCATCTCCATCCCCCACCACCCAGGACTTTCAGAAAATCGACTCCAGACACGGGCAAAATCGCCTAACCAAAAGACAGACCGAAATCCGACGCCCTTGTTCCCGACGCTCTCTTCGGGGCGCTTATTCGATACGTGTAGCGTACAGAGGGCATTAAAATCCGGTCGACGCCGTCCCTGAACATCCGGTGGGTTCGAATAATCGTATTCTGGATCTACTCGGATGGGTGCTCCGTCGTTCGCAACAACAAGTGCCTGCTCAGTCGGCCCCCAATCGACATCGCGGATTTCGACCGCGACGTTGGATTCAGCCCGATCGAGTGCATTCTGTAAGAGTTCAAAAAGAACACGAGCAGTATACTGCCGACGAATCGATTCCTCAGCCTGCAAATCCCGGTATGCATCGTCACCGCTCATTCCGGCTGAGTTCTCGTAATGCCGCTGAAAGACCGCTTGAAGATCGCTTGGCTCGGGAACGTATCCCGGTTCTGAGTGAGTAGCGTACTGTTCACTCATCCGTCATAGCACCTTGAAAACAAGAAGAGACGACTGCCATAGCAAGTGAATGAGAAGCAGACCGTATGAAAGTTCGGCTAAAACGTCTCGTGGTCTTCAGTGAGAGTAGATTTCTTCGAGGCTGTCGAGCCTATGTGATTCTGGGTACCAGTGGCACTGAGAACGTAGTTGAACGCTTATCATTATGTGGGTGCGTTATCCCGGTAGATGTCAGCGATTCCAACGGAGTGGGGTGAGCCGGATTCTCGCCTAGGCGTCTACTACGAACTCCTCTGGATAGGGCTGGCGGTTGTCGTACTCGCTGCGCTCGCGTACTGGGAGCCGTTCTCAATCACCGTATCGATTACACCACAACGACTTGCCGGCGCGACAATCCTCGGTGTGGTTCTCGGCATTGCTGTGATGTATGTCTCGTTCGTGAACGAACGGTTCCAACGACTCTGGGCAGATTTCCGCATCCGGTTCATCAGTCTCTTTGTACTCATTATGGGCGGTCAACTCGGACTTGCCGTCGCTCCCACGTGGACGGTGCTCACGATGCTAGCGACATTTCTCACACTCATCCCACTTCGTCTCGCCATCTACCTTCGTACACGGTAAGAAGTATAGTTGACCGGCGAGTAGTTCGGCTGTATTCACCGATTATCACCACATCTGCCCTAGCTTGAGGATTTCAACAAAGCCCTAGAGTTGTACCCCCTCGATGTTGCTGGCTGTGAGCCTGAGTTTTCCTGCTCGTGCGGGGCGGAACTCCGTCGGTAGGTCGATGTCCTATATCACCTCGAAGAAATTGTGAATAGTCAGGGAAGTTCTGGCAAGTAGAGAGGGCCCAACGAACTGGAGATTCCTAGCGATCAAGCTACTCTCAACGATAGTTGAGAATTGAAGTTCTGCGCCAAAACGCATAAGTCATTATCGTAGTAATCATTATTCAAAGTATGACATTCTATGACCGGGGAGAGGAGCTGGATGCGCTTTCGTCTGCGTTTGAGTCGCCCGGATCGGACGTATTCGTCGTCTACGGGCGTCGGCGTGCCGGAAAGACGGAGTTGTTGAAGGAGTTCTGTACCGATCGGCCGCATATTTACTTTCTCGCGGCGCAGGAAGCCGAGCACCGACAGCGCGCGAAGTTCATTGACCAGGTTGCAGCGTTCTTCGACGATCGCACCCCACGGATCGACGGGTGGGACGAGGCCTTCGACTACCTCGGGGAGAAACTCCAGTCCGAGGCGGTCGTGGTCGTGATCGACGAGTTCCCGTATCTCGTCGCGGAGAATGACTCGGTTCCATCGTACGTGCAGGGATTCGTCGATGAACAGCTCCAAGAGACCGATTCGATGCTGGTTCTCTGTGGGTCAAGCGTGAGTACGATGGAATCAGAGGTACTCGGCCACGAGAGCCCATTGTACGGTCGTCGCACGGGACAACTCGACGTGCAGCCGTTCTCATTTCAGCAGGCCCGTGAGGTCATCGACTACGAGATGGCAGACGCGATTCGATCCTACGCGATCACCGGTGGGACGCCGATGTATCTCACGCTGTTCGATTACGGGCGCTCGCTCGCGGACAACATCCGGTCACAGGTGTTATCGCCGTCAGCAGTACTGTACAACGAGCCGGAGTTCTTGCTTCGCACGGAGTTCCGGAATCCAGCGCGGTATCTGAGTATTCTCGAAGCGGTTGCGCTGGGACACACGACACCGAACGAGATCTCGGGGGCGACAGGGATCGATGCCGGTCCGCTATCGAAGTATTTGCAGACGTTGCGGCAGCTCCGACTGATCGATCGGGAAGTCCCTGTGACAGCATCTGCGAAGAAGTCGAAGCGATCGCGGTACCGCGTTGCGGACGAGTTCCTTCGGTTCTGGTTCCGGTACGTTGAGCCGAACCGCTCCAGTATCGAAGAAGCCCCGGACATCGTGTACGACGGAACAATCGCCCCAGATCTCCCGATGCACGTTGCCACCGCGTTCGAGGACGTGTGTCAGGAAGCCGTGTGGGAAGGGATTCGACGCGGTGAGTTTGAGCCGTACTCAGAGGTTGGCCGCTGGTGGTACGGGGAAGACGAGATCGATATTGTCGGTCTCGCACCAAGCGACGACCGAATCCTATTCGCCGAGTGCAAGTGGACATCGGATCCAGTCGGGACCGCGCTCGTCGAGGACCTGCAGGCAAAAGCAGGGAACGTTAGATGGGGGCCAGATGAGCGGAAGGAGCGCTTCGCGCTGTTCTCAAAGAGCGGGTTCGTTGAGGGACTCGAAGACCATCTCGACGAACACTGGTCGTTGTGGAATCTTGCAAAGATGGATAATCTTCTCACGCCGTCCTGAGGGGCGTACTCGTCAGGTTGAGGGAACGTATATACGACGGAAAAAACAGGTATACTCGATGCCAGCCTTAGATAATTTCTCTCTGTGGGATTCCCTGCAGAGATCTCTCCGTAGATCGCTACGCTATTCGTGAGTCTCGTCGCCACCACCAACCCGAACAACAATTAAATTATATGTTTTAAATAATATGTATCTGGTTTTTATAGGATCCTTCGACCTTGTTGGAAACCAGATTTGCGTCCAGTGGGGGAGAATAGTGTGATGAGTTCCGAAACCTGAACGTAGTCTCCCCCGTACAAACCTGATTGTCGAAGGGTATTCGTTGAGTAGGTCCTCAACAGCGGACATCGGAGCTTTGCAGGATCGTCGGATCGCTGTCGGTGTTGTACCGGAAGATCATACGAGGGCAGATCTCAGTACGGTCAGTTCCATTAATATCGAGTACCTCACCTCGTGTCGTCTGCTCGTCGACAACACCATGAATCACCACGGAGTCGTAATCCACGCCTGGTTCTCTTTCAACGAGTTCGCGCGTTTCTGGCGGGATCTCACGCGAGATCCACTGTCCGAGTCCATCGGTCGTTTCAATGGCGATATGGAATACGTGGGCGTTCTCCGTGGCATTCTCAAGTGCTATTTCGAGTGTCGAAATCGTGGGCGTGTCAGCGTTCCATCCAGCACAGCCGGCCAGTAGCGCGGTTCCCCCGAGAGTGCTCGTCTGCACCAGAAATTGGCGTCGTGTGGGGGGCACGTCATACAGATACTAGTAACAACCGTATGAATATTGTCGTACGATTCTGTTGAAATCCTATTCTCTAAGTAGATTCTCGCCTGGAACAGGCAGTCGATGAGGTCTACAACTCTAATGTTCGTATAGAGAAACCCTTGTACGGCGAATTAGCACGAGAACCAACAAAGGTTTACAACAACTTTGATACTGTGTGGATATGGATAGAAATCTCCCGCTTGCTGTTCTCTGTGGTCTGTTGGTGGGACTCAGCATATACTGGTTTCTCTCCCCTGACTGGTTCATTGCAATGGGAATAGCGGCGGTTTACGCAGGAGCTGGGTACTTCTATTTGGCATTTGATATTCCACTCCTTGGAAGTGCTATCCAATTTGACGACCGGATAGACCGGTTCGGCTACGCTATTGGCCTGTTCGGTCTATCTGTGAGTCCCATCGCATTCGCGCAGTACTACGGCCAACAAGGTGCTACGACGCTCCCATTCGTGATTTTATTTATAGGTGTAATCGCGTTTCTACTTTTCACTTCAAAAGCCCGGCAACAGTCAGAACACATTCACTGATACGCGCTATCAAGCACGAACAGGGCGTCTGAAGACCCTGTGATATGACGCTGGCGGGTGACGTACAAGGAAATGCTGTTAAGTGCTTCACCTGTACTGAACGGTTCGTGAGCTCTCTGTATTAACCACAGTCGATCAGAAAATGCCACTGACAGAGAATTTGAACAAGGTCGATTATCGCCTTCGATTCCATTTCTGATCTTCACAGCCAAACGATGAGCGCCCGAAGATGGCGCTCGTCGCTAACATTGAGTTCGGACGATGAACACGTTCTTCCGAGGGTTTGTACTCGGCAACAACGGGCTGCTTCATACGATTTTGTTTGAATAATAGGGCTTCAACGGAGCCGTGAAAGAATGATATGAAGGATCGATACTGTTTCAAGACTTGAACATAAATCTTAAGTATGTACGATTTGACAGGCTTTCAGCGGGATCTGTTGTACGTAGTCGCTGGGCTTGACGCGCCTCACGGACTCGCAATCAAAGACGAACTCGAAGATTATTATGAAAAAGAGATCCACCATGGGCGGCTCTATCCCAATCTGGATACACTCATTGAGAAAGGTCTCCTCGAAAAGAGTCAGAAGGATCGACGAACGAATGAATACTCGATAACCCGCCGCGGAATGAGAGAAATCGAAGCCCGAACCGAGTGGGAGACACAATACATCAACCACGCGAACTAACCTGGTCTCACCTACCGCCTAGCTCAGAGCAATCGAGACCTGTATCAGGTACTAACCTTTTCAACAGAGCTCTATTTGTCAAATCGGGAGACTACAAGGTGATTTTAACACAGCCGTAATACTATACATACGTTGGTCTACATTCAGATGTGAATCGAAGGAAGTTCTTGGCGGCAGCGAGTGTCGCCGCGAGTGGACTTCTCTCGGGATGTCTGTCGATGCTCCCGTTGCTGGATTCAGACACGCCCTTGCCAGACGATCCGACAGGCGCGTGGACACAGTATGGAGCCAACGGGGCGAATACGTTCGCAGCAAACGTCTCCGCTCCGCCGCAGGGGAACCTGGCATGGACATCGGACGTTTTCACGCGGTGGCGGCCTGCAGTTTCCGATGGGATGGTATACACGACGAACTTCGACCCCAGTAACGACGGGAGTGCGATCGCCCTCGATGCACAGGATGGCACTGAACAATGGCGGACTACCCTCGACGCCAGCGGAGACAACGTCCTTGTCGTTGTCGACGATCGTTGTGTCGTGGCGTACGACAAGGAGCTCGTTGCGCTTGATTCCCAAACCGGCGAGCAGATCTGGACGGAATCGATAAACGAGGTTGAACAGCTCGTCGCAGACGAGGCCACTGGGGCGGTGCTGGTTGCTTCCGATAGGGGTATTGAGGTGTTCCGGGCAGCGGACGGGGAGAGACGCTGGGAAACTAACACAGTACGTCAACTCGTCCATGCGCCTGCAGTATACGACGGACGCGTGTTCGCTGTCGGGGACGTGGATGGATCACCGTCACTCGCTGCCTTTTCGGTAGAGGATGGCTCAGATCGCTGGCAAAGTGAGCTCACGGCCACACCCGAATCTGCCGCGCCCGTTGCGACGCAGGATGGAGTGTTCGTTGCCGACGACCGAACGCTCGTCGTCCACGACAGGGAAACCGGTGACCAGCGCCGCGAACTCGGCTCGTTCGGTGAGGACGACGATGTCGTTCCTCATACGATGGCTGTTGACGACGGGACTGTATTCGTTACCAGTTCATACGGTGCCATCGCAGTCGACAGCGAAACCGGAACGGTACGATGGCACCGCGACACTCCAGTATACAAACCGGGGATTTGCCTCGGAACGGATACGATCATCTTCCCAGTCAGTACCCCCGAATTTGCCCCTGAGAAGAAGACAATCAGTGCGTTCGATCGCGGATCAGGAGAGATGCGGTGGTACTATGGGTTCGATCCAGGGTTCCACCACGAGGTGACTTCACCACCGGTATTGGTCGATGGAGCTGTATTCTTCACAGCAACCGACATCGACGGTCTCGGTGCCTTAGGCGACGTTCCCAAACGGAATGATTAGTCTTAGTGCTATCATCTATTTCTGATCAAGTCGTTGTCTTTGGCATCTGATCGCAGAAGGCTGCGCATCGGTCACGCGGGCCCGTCCACAGAGAAGGGGATTAATGCTTCAAATTACTCGTAGTAACTTACGCGCTCGACAACTTCCGCGAAGGCGACATTCTCGCGCACATCGGTTATCTCGATAGTGACTCGTTCGCTCTGTTTAGTGTCGGGAACAATTACGACGAACCCGCGTTCAACACGCGTGATACCGTCGCCTTGGTCGCCAATATCTTCGATCTCGACGGTGCGTTGTTCGCCTTCTTCGACAGGCGGCGTCTGTGGCGCTTGCTCGGGCTGTGGATCGGCGTCAGTGTTGTTGGCATCGTTCGCTGATAGCGGCAGAACAGCCACACGATACGTCTCGTCTGCCTGTAGCCCGCCAAGTCGGATCTCTTGCTCCGGTACCTCAACCACATATGACCCATTACGTTCATCGACTGTGCCCGAGAACAGACACTGAAGTTGCTCTGAGATCTCCATTTATAGACCTTACACTAGAGACGGGATGATGAACACTTTACTCTGCTGTCTCCACTACTCCGGCGCTACAACGTTCTCGCACACTGGACACTCGGCCCACACGCCCTCGGTGCCGTCGTCCTTCTCGTACTCAACAAGAATCCATGCTTCCGATATGTCCTCACCACATTCCGGGCAACGACCGAGAGACGATTCATCAACGTTCATGGAGCGGGGTGGAAGGAGCGTGTGACAGTGTTCCTTCCAAACGGATTTTAACCGGCCTTGAAGGTAAGTCTTCGGCGGCTTTGTGGGTCGAGTCCGCCGACTCCCGGTGGATACAAACCACCAGTAGCATTAACTCACAGCCACCAAACCATCTGGCCCAATGAGTGTCCGCACAGTACTTACCCAGCTACTGCTTGGTGAAGAAAGAGAAGTAGTCGTGGAGTGCCGCCAGTGCGGTGAGACTCTTGCCTCAGGCACAAATACGTGTCCCCAGTGTGGGTCAGATGAGATCGAGCGATTCGAGATCTCGGAGTAGACTGCCGTGTTCGAGAGACACCGGAGAGGCGTTGTTGAAGTCCTTAGTAGGTGATACGTTCTGAACCAGTCCGGTCAGTACAGCCAGAAAAGGAATCAGAGGCTCACGTAGAAAGGTCTGCGTAGAGTTGGGTCAATCCACACTCGGGACAGAGGAATGCGTCAAGGGAAGTATTATCGCCGATACCGAGTCGCTTGAGAACCCCTTTTTCTCGTTTGGTTTTAACATAGAGATCTCCAACTCCCTCTGCGGTTACAGTCGTCTCTTCCATCGTAACGTCACAATGGGGACAGTAGTGGTCGCTCATAGGGAGTTCTCACGGGTGATACAGGTATAGTTGTATCCTATGAACGATGACAATATGCTACCGTACTCACTTCGCACCGTCTACTTATCGTTTGATAGTCCCTCAGAAAACAGATGAATGCGGTGCTGACAGGGCACTCACAGTGAACGCGCCTCGCGTGCGGTCTGAAGACCATACACGACAGCCGTACCGCCGAGCACCACTAGCAATCCCTGCTGCCAAAGCTCACCGACATAGAGCACCGCAGCGAGACAAAACACGCCGAACATAATGTCCCAGCCCGCCCTGGATAGCGGCGATTTCCCAGGCATATTCACTATTTGGATCCCTCGCCTATTCAAATTCAGGGGTACTACCGGCGTACTGCGCTTGAATAGCAGTAATTGCTGATATGATTTCTTTATACTGGGATACGCACAGAGATGTGATGCCCCCCATCCGATCCATTCTAGTCAGCCTTCTCGTTGGACTCGTCCACGCGGGAACACTCATCGCTGTAGCACTGTCACTCGGATATTCAATTGGTCCATCCGAGTACACGATCCTCGGGATGGGGTGGCGCTATGGTGGTCTTGTCGTCGTGGCTGCAGTTCCAGTATGGCTTGTGTTCCGGTATCGAATAATCGCTCCACTAATCGCCCTCATACTGACTAGTGGCTACGTGTTCGGGATGGAACTCACGCCACCGGGGCCGACCTTTCGTGATGTCGCAGAGGTCGAACGGCTTGCTGAGCCGACCGGAATCATCGTCGTCGAGAACGGGTTGTATATCGCTCGGTATATGCTGAACGCCTCTGTCTGGACGGTTGGATTTCTGTTTCTCGGTCTGATCGAATACACCGTTCGAACAGGATGGAAGCGGCTTCCAGCAGTACCATCACCGAGCCCGCTGATTTCGATCCCCGCGTCACGGGGACAGGCGCTACGCATTGCTACCGTCGGTGGCGTACTTCACGCGATCGTGATGCTGTGGTTTGCACTTCGACTCGGTCTCACCGTCTCGGGTGAATTCGGCTGGCTGCTGTACGTCAGTAGTACCCTTGGGATGTGGATCCTCGCTGCCGTTCCACTGTATCTCTTAGTTCGCCATCTCGTGGTTGCGCCAGCGACGGTACTCACGGCATTTATTCTGCTTGACGTGCAGGCGGAGTTCACAGCCAGTCCCGACGACCCACACGCACTGTACTTCGGCGCATGGTTTCTCTACCTCGGCCTTCTCCTTATTGTGGCAGGAATCGAGGTTGGTCTTCGCCAGCTACAGATAGCACAACGATTGCGCGTGATGTCGTAGTCACGCTTCAGAAACAATAGTCGGAAACGAGACTAACCTACGGTTCGGTATCAAGTGGGTCTTCGAGTTGTCCCATCACGGCTTCCAGTGTATCCGTCGCGGTAAGCAGTCCAACCACTTCGCCATCCTGAATGATGAGCGCTAATTCTTGCCCCTGGGCCTGAAATTGGTCGAAGGCATCGCTCACAGTCGTATCCGCTGACAGTGTCATCGGCGGGGCTGCAACTTCCTCAAAGGTTACGGTGCCTTCTCGGAGCCCATCGATGTTATTGATGATCGACGGCGCGTATACGATGCCCTGAACGTCAGTTAGATTATCGCCAACGAGCGGAAATCGCGTGTGGGGCGTGTGTTGGATACGGTCGAAGTTCTCTTCAATCGATACCGTCGTTGAGAGCGCAACGACATCCTCACTAGGAACCATAATCTCCTCGATAGAGATGTCATCAATATCAAGAGCGTTGAGTACCTCATCACGCCGTTCTTCCGGGACCTCAACCTCTTCAAGCATATCATTCAGCCGATTTCGAAGCTGCGCCCGGGTTTCCAGGACTTCCTCTTCGGTTTCGAGCCACGCCCCGGTCATCTCGACACCGAATAGTTTGAGTGTGCCTTTTGCGACCCAGTCACCGAATTTGATTAGTGGAGAAATCAGCCATGCGAACCAGTATAGCGGGCCAGCCCCGTAACGCGCAACCTGCTTCGACCGCTCAACACCGAGGTACGTCGGTGTTTGTTCGCCGTGAGTCAGATGGAGCATATTGATCAGGAAGAAGCCGAGGAACGACCCAGCACCAACTGACGCGAGGAACGTATTCTCGAAAAGCGGCTCGAAGAGTGCAGCCAAGCCTGGTTCAGCGACGATCCCTAATGCAATGCTGGTCCCTGAGATCCAGATTTGACAGGTGGTGAGGTACAGTTCGAGATCGTTCGTCATCTCCCACGCTCGACGAAGGCCTGGTGTATCGAACTCTGATTCCGGGAATTGCCGCACGCGTGTCAACGCGAACTCAATGGCAACGAAATACGCATTGATGAGAATCAAAAACAACCCGGCTGCGATACGGAGAGAGATCTCAAGCGGGGTCATCACTCCCGTGCTACTGACTCACTCACTAAATAAATACAGGAAATATACTAGGCAACGCACGTCCACCGTTTCTCTTGAGATTCAGTAGTCAAAGATTTTTCATACTCTAATTTATCAGCACAGGGTTTCGGACCGATTAGCAGAGAGTGTTGACAGAACAGAGGTCAACCAATAATCCGACCCCAACGACCTTATGATATACCCGATGGGATCGGTAGATATGCGCTGGTTCGTTCGAGGTCTCATATCCGTCATTCCTGGATTTTTCGTCGGGTTTTCTGTCGCGTTCGGCGTCACCCCCGACCCGACTGGCCTTTTCCCGATCGTTGTTGGATTGATTCTAACAGTCGCGTTGACCACGGTATTCTACGTTGGTATTGATAAGGTAACTCCCACCGAACCGGAGTAGCCGTCGTTGTGTTCGTACGTCCTAGCGACCAATGGTTCAGCTTATTTTGTGTCTGAAAATGCGGGTTTCAATACAGTCTGTGGATACGTGAATCGGGACTTCCCACTCAGCAACCGCTTGTACGCCGACCACAGCTTCGACTGAACCCTACTCTCACGATATGTCGTACAACCACTCTGGCGACTGCTCGGGCACCGCTCTCGAAGCAAGAATAACACTGGCTACCGCTGAGCAGTAACTAATTTACTGATTGTCTATCTTCTCCAAATATGAACGGTCGGCACACCGCTACTGCTCTCCTAAATATAGCCCGACTCGAATTCCGCCGACACCGTCGCTCGCGCGGCACGGTCGGAACACTCGCTGGTCTCACACTGTTCTGTACGTTCTGGAGCGTCCACAACCTCTCTATCTCGGCGTACCCCCCGGACGCGTCGCTGAGAAACGACGGCGTGTTTTCGGTCGTCGCTCCTAGCCAGAACGTCCTGCTCCTTGATGCTGCCACCTCGGTCTTTGTTGGCCCGCTATTGCTCTGTGCCGGTGTTCTCCTCGGCGTGGGTACTGTCACGACGCCCCGTGCCGAGGGGACACTACGGACGATTCAGACATTCCCGTACAGCCGGCGGAGTGTGTTCGTTGGTCTGGTCCTTTCTAGGGTCGTGGTCATCGCAGTCGTCGTCACTGTTCTCACGATCTGTACCGTCATCGCTGCATCTCTCGCTGGGGTTCATTTATCTTGGGCGGTGGTGTTCGGATTCGCCGTTCTCCTAACGTTCCATGCAGCAGGCGGTGTCGCGGTTGGCGCGATGGTCTCGACGCTTCGGACCGAGCCCATCGCGGTGTATCTACTCGGTGTCGTCGCTGCCGTCGGCCTGTTAGTTCTCGGCGGGGTCCTCTCTTCGCAGTTCATACAGGCCGGCGTGTTCGCGCCTCGGACCGCCTTCCACGTCGCGCTGGCCGGCCTGCATGAGGACTGGATGACGCTCTTCCAGCAGGCGCTGGCGGACTCGACGGGCGACGTTCGACCGCTGTTCGGCTCTATGGTGGCTAGAATCCTTGTTTTGTGTGTATGGGTGGTGGTGCCGACACTGCTCGGGGCCGTCGGCTACGAACGGGGGGACCTTGACCGATGACAAACGCATCCAACGATTGTACACCTGCAGTCATAACAGACGGTTTCACCAAACGGTTCGGCTCTATCACAGCCGTTGAAGGGCTTGAGATGACGGTTCCGGCCGAATCAGTATACGGACTGCTTGGCCCGAACGGGGCAGGGAAATCGACCACTATCGACGCTCTGATCGGGCTCGTCCACGCTACCGAGGGGACGGTACGTATTCTCGGAATGGACGTTCGCACCTCGCCGGTCGAGATCCGCCGGCGAACCGGTATCTTGCCGGACGGGTTCACGCCGTACGAGCGCCTGACCGGCCGGGAACATCTTGACGCCGCCGCCCGCGCCAATGGCGTGACGATCGATACTGACGAGGCGCTAGCGCGGGTCGGACTCGCTGACGCCGCCGACCGCACCGCAGGCGGGTACTCGCAGGGAATGAGCCAGCGGCTGGGACTAGCGATGGCACTCGTCGGCGCACCCGACCTGATCATTCTCGACGAACCGGCGGCCGGACTCGACCCCCACGGAATCGAGATGTTGAGACGCATCGTCCGAGAGGAGCACGCTCGTGGCGCGACCGTCCTACTCTCGACACACCAACTCGCTCAGGTCGAAGCGGTATGTGATACGGTCGGCATCATCGATGATGGCCGGCTTGTCGCAGAGGATTCTGCGGAGTCTCTCCGGCGCACCGTCGGGACCGAGGCGACGCTCCGCGTCAGGCTTACTGGATCGATCGACCGTGCCCGCAATCTCCTTGGAGAGCTTAACGGCGTGACTGGAGTGACTAAGGATGGGGACGTACTTGTCGTGCGGTGTGAGGCCGAGCAGGGAACCGCCGGTGTCATCGCCGCACTCGAACGCTCGGACGTGGGACTTGAATCGTATGAAAAATCGCTTCCTGGTCTCGAACAGGTGTTTGAGGCCTACACAGACGAGCAGTGATCGACCGTTCGTCGGCTCGTCGACTGGCGGCACAGGTGGGTCACGTTGCACGACATGAATTCTTGTGGCTCCGGCGTGGCTGGACGGTCCCAACCGTTGCCGTCCTGTTCGTTCTCTCGATTGTAAGCGTCGTTCGGCAGGCTGATCCGCCTGGAGCAGGGGGACAACCGCTCACGGTCCTCGCACTGGTCCCCAACGGCGACCCCCTCTCATCGACCGCGGTCGTTCTATTCACGCTCGGTCGCGTGCTGACACTTCTGCTCCCGCTCGTCGTTGTCGTACTCACAGCCGGAACGCTCGCCGGCGACACTCAGGCGGGTCGGCTCCGGACACTCCAGACGTTCCCGGTCTCGCGTTATGCTGTCGTTGGTGGGAAGCTCCTCGCCCGGTCGGCCGTTGTGGGAAGCGTCGTGGTACTCGGTCTGATCGCGGGCGCGCTAACGTCGTGGTTTCAGTTCGGAGTCACCGATCCGGTTAGCTACAGCTTGTTCCTTCTCGTCTCGGTGGGGTTTGCACTGTCGTTGACCGGAACAACGGTGGCCGTCTCGACACTGGTCGCGGCGCGGTCTCAGGCGATCGCTCTCTCGCTAGGTCCTTTTCTCGTCTTCGCGTTCCTCGGAGTCGACCCGGGTGTCCCGTCGGTACTCCGAACGGGATTTCTCGTCCAACCCTACCAACTCTTGGTCGCGGGCACCCACAATCAGCTCGTCGCTATCCCGCGGGTGATGGCAACTGCTCGCCCGCAGGCTCCGCTCGGTGGGCTTGTCCTCTCCGACGGAGTTTCGTTCTGCGCGCTATTCGCGTGGCCCATCACGCTCATTATACTCGCAGTGGGTCGATACTGTCAGCGGGACTTGTAGATTTTCTAGTCTGACTCGACGTATGAGATACGACTTACCGTCGTCTCACTTATATTTGGTATGTACTGACCGATCAATCCGTTGTGTATGCGTCGCTCCGTGACGAGCACGACGGGACGACCAGTCAGTAAAATTCCGAATTCATGATGATAGCGTATCCACTATACCCGCGTTATCTTCTGACCCTGCCGGATGTCTGAAGGTATGTGAGGTGACCGGGTCATTAGTTCCTGTCGAGCTCTGCGGTGACTAGTACCATCCCAAAGACGAATAGTCCGTAGCCTGCGATTCCCGCCGCGAACGACTGCTGGAACAGGCCGGCCGTACTTCCCGCACCAATCCCCCCGCCAAGCATCCCAATCTTCCGTGATGTTCCCTCGCCAAACATCGTTCGAATCGTCTCTACGTTGTTGAGCGCGAATGTCGTCGTCGTCCCGTATAGGAGTGGAATCATCACCACGAGACCGAGATGACCGTTGTCGACGACAAACGTCAGTGCCATCACTCCGATCCCGACAGCAGCCGAAAGGGTGTACCGAATGGACCGTCGCATAGTGGGGTTTCGTCTATGCCTTTCTTTACTGCTCTGTTGATTAGCAGTGCTGATCAAGAGTGGTCGGAAGTTGAGTCGGTTTATGAGTGGCTACCGCTACTGGTCTCCAGATTGGTCTCAATTCACAGCGGTTCAGAAGCCGCTATTCAACACAGCATTCTTTACGCGGTGTCAGATTAGCTGAGGGACTATCGGATATTGCCACGCTCGGCCTTGATACGCTTTTATACATGCTATTACCGCAAAGCAGATTGTTGCCGTCGCTATGAGTAGTGCCATTGCTACACCGGCGAGTTCACTTACTCCGAGACCAATTATAACGACCAAGATCGCTACCAAAGAGATCGGGATATGCCAATTTAATGCATTAGCTGCGTTCGATTTCGTGAACTCATTATCGGACGCTAAATATACAAGAGCAAGAGCAAAAAAGCCAAACAAAAGGCCAGCAATATGAACCAACGCTGCAATAGTGGTATTTTGATTGCTATGACTCTTCCTTCCAGTAACGTTCGCTGTCATGAGTACACTGTTTATATTTACTAAGACGAAAAGAAGGGTCAGGCACGGTTCCAAGTTATCGAACTGTGAATCACCGCTTATTATCTGTCCCAATGTGGGTCTGAATGACAATAGCGAGTAGAATGCGCCTAATAAACATATAGAGACAATGACCGATGAGGAGTTGAGTGATGTCTTGAAGATCCTAGGTGACGAACATTCGAGAAAAATTCTACAAGAAACAATGAAACGGCCAATGTCAGCTGATGAATTGAGTGATGTGTGTGATATATCACCACAGTCGGTCTATCGTCGGACAGACAAACTCTCGTCTTATGGACTTTTAGATACAGAAATGGAATATGACGAAGACGGCCACCATTTCCAGACTTATACCGCCGATCCAACTCAGATTGTGATTGGTATCTCTGAAGAGAATGCTGATGTGACTATCAGTAAACGGGAAAAGATGACCGACCGTTTTAGCGAATTTATTAACCAAGTGAGAGATCAATGATAGAGGCTGATTTATCACACCCAGTTGCAGTTGTTGGGTTGGCCTTTTCTATCGTAGCCCTTGTACTCGGTATCAGTACTGCGTATCTTGCTGTACGTGGCTATCTTCGGAATGGTCAACGACCGATGTTATTCATTGCTGCTGGGTTTGTTTTGGTACTCTTGACACCATTCCTGTTATTATTCGTAATCATAATCCCAATAGCAGACGAAGTTACGTTTTATGCAGTTAGTGCTATCAATCAGACTATCGGGCTATGTTTGATATTATATGGTCTCTGGACACCACGTACTTCCAGTATATCTAAAAAAGCATAGTTGAGTCTATTCAAGGGAATTGAATCTCTGGCATAAGCCTCGGCTCACGATACGATGCCTTGGACGTAGATGTGCGCGTAGGCGCTTGCCCACACGATTGAGAGTAGTTCACTGACACTCGATGAGATGAGGCTCAAAACGGGGTTCAACGAGGCCAGACTCATCCCCATCTCGGGGAGATATGTTGGGAGAAAGAGACTAGCTGCACTTCCAATAGCGATCACCCCGATAAGCATGAATTTCCCTCGGTAGTTCGTCGTGATGCGCCAACTCACGCGGAATGATTTGAGCGGGCCATACTGGCCGATGACACACGCTTCAAGTGCGAACCAGACCTTGTACAGGAGAAACAGAAACGGCACGGCAAAGGTGATTCCACCGACCGCTGCAACGACGGGGAAACTGATCATATCTACCGGCGTGACCGGGAGCACACCGACAATAAGGAAGAGTGGTAGTGCTACGAAGAACGGAACTGTCATCACCAAAACCACGGTGAGAATGACGACTCCGACTAGTGATGGCGTCCGAGCGAGACTTCGATGTAATCCCTCACGTCTCGTGACGGGCTCACCGGTCAGTTCGCCGGCGACTATCGTTCCCACGTAGGCACGGATCAAGATGATGAACGCAAACGCCGTCAGGACCTCAACCACGCCGATTACAGGCATCGGAAGCACGTTGATACTGTCCGTTTCGAGCAGCCGTCTGGCCAAAATGACCACACCCGCGAAAACGACGATTGACGGATAGGATCGAAACAGGCGAACGGACCAGACTAACGCATCGAGAACGCTTCGACGAGTTGCGGGTATCTCGATGTTGCGGCATTCGAGACAGCCACAGCCATCGACATCGTCTCGGGCCTTGATCGTCGGTGCCACGTCACCCGTGGTTGTGTCGCCGGCAGTAGAAGTTCTTTGGACCGGTGTGTCGGTATGTTCGCTCATTCGGCAGTAACGAACTGGGAGATAGATTCACCGGCGGCAAGCAGGATCGACGGTGGGCCAAGCAGTGAGGCGAAGGATTTGAACGCACGTTTGAGACTCGGCCGATCGTCCTCGGTGCCGAGAAAGAGCAGTGTCGGATCTTCAGATACGACGTAGACGCTCATCTCCCGACCTTTCTCCGAATAGCAGGTGTCTGTAACTTCGATCACGCCGGCCGATTCGAGATTCTCCAAGTGGTAATGGACGTTCTGCACGCTCTGATTGAGCTGATCAGCGATCCGTGACGGCGTTGCCGGCGTTTCGTTGAGCAGTCGAAAGATCTCGTAGGCAGTCTCGGAAGACAATACTTCGATCACGTCTCGCGTCCCGTCGTCGTCGAGACTCAGGACGGCTGGAGTATCGCTTCGTTCAACAGTAGCGTCAGTTTGTGTCGGAAGGATTCGTGACATAGGGTTGGGCTAGTTTCGGTGGGCGGCAATCGCGGGGATCTGTTCGATGGCTGTTCGAAACTATCGTACGTAATTGTTGGTGGATGGTCATACTGAGTCCTGACTATCAGTTGAGGCAGCGATTAATCGCATATAGTAGGCCGTGTACACCGTGTAGAAGTACGCGAAGCCGACCGTGGAAAGAGCGATCCCGATCGGGAGCAGAACAGCGATCGGAATCCCGAGATCGATCGGTAATACGTCAGCCGGGCCAGCGTCCGTCATCGTCAACTGGAACAGGTATTCGGGAATGAAGAAGACGTTCAGCAGGACGAGCCACGCCACGGAGAATCCAGTGACGCTTTTCAGATTCGAGCGAACGAGTCCAACGCTTCTCCGGAACGCATCAGTAACGCTCTTGTTTTCGATGACAATCGCCGTGTCGTAAAACTGCACGAACATAATGACAACGAGGATCGACACGAGCCAGATAAGCACAGAGATGACGCCTGCGACGAATGCAGCCATCTCGTGAATCACGGTGAGCGCCATCGATCCGATACCGAGGATAAACCCGAGGAGCCCAAATCCGATCGCGGTTCCAAACACGAGTAGCACGAACACCACCGTTGCAAGGAGAAGCCGAAGGTAATGAGTCCGGGCTACAGTGAAAAAGTGGGTGAGCGATGCGTCTGTGCCGTCGATCGCGGCTCGGGCAGTGCCGATGAATCCGCCGATAACGAACGGAAAGACGATCAGCCAGGCGAGCGACACGCCTGCCGAGAGATATGGCGACTCGATAAGGTGATCGACGTATTGCAGCTGGCTGCCTGCCCCGACGAGCAGGCCAGCGATGAGCAGGATCGGATTCGCGCGGAGTGCGGTGAATCCATCTTTAAATGCGGAGACGATGACCATCGTATCTACGGGGTTACCACTGTCATATATTAGGTCAAACGTAGTATCAAAACCAGATTTAACTATTTGAGCCCTTCTACCGCCTGTTTCGCGGACACGACGCAAAGCACAGTTTCGATTTGAGCTATCGGGGTTTTGAAGAATTCCGCCCAGCGACAACTGGCTACTCGTGATACTACGTCAGTATCGTCTATTGTTCGACCAGTTCTGTGAGACAGAACCGTTTCGAACCCCACCGATGAGTAGTAGATGTGGTACATGAGTGATCACTATACTCGACGGACATTGTTGACGGCACTCGGGGCAGCGGGAGTCACAAGTGTTGCTGGCTGTCTCTCGTCAGGTGATAGTCGTTTTCGATTGAGTGCGTATCCAACAGAGGATCCGTACGAGGCGTTCCTACTGACAGATCCAGCGGGACACCGAGCCCAGTTCGCTATCGATTACCCTGACGAGTACAAACGTGCAGTCTACGACGAACTGCTTGCGAGTGGCTCGGTTACGGTGCTGAACTACCAGTTGGCCTACGAGTACGAGTTCGGCTCCGAGCCACGGGAACGCCCCCAGTTCGCTACGGACGGCGATCGGTACTACCGGATCCATGTCGAGACGATTCGTACTGTCAAACGAGACTGGTGGGAGTTCTACCTCGACTTACAGGATGCGGAACAGCCCGACAGTACTGATCCGGTAACAGTACCGGTCACGTCACTGTCCGATCGTGACCAGCAGATACTCCAGCAGGCGATGGAAGCCGCAGCGGCGGATCGAGATCCGGCGATCGATGTCAGTGATCAGAAGCCAGGTTCACGCGGCGTCACGTATCACTCCCACCTCGATACCGAAGCAAGCGACCTCGTCCCGTCGCCGCCGTTCGAGTATCTGCAACACAACGACCATCTATTCCAGGCACGAGCCGAGCAGACTGCCATCCCTGTGAGCGAACGGACGTTCACAGCCGAGCAGATTGGGAGATCCCGATCGGAATACGAGCAACACGTCCGCGACACCGTTCTCGAAGTCGACTTTTCGACGGGTTCGCTCTCAAGTGAGGCGATAGAGATACTCGACACGGCAACGGACGGGCGACCAGTCTCGGGGTTCTATGAAGAGTCACCACCAATGTCGGACGGACTCGACACAGTTCTCACGCAGCTCAACGCCGCCGACCACGTACAGGAACACAGCGAGTATACAGAGTATACGACGTTTCCGAATATGTACGCGGTCTACGACGGGAGTTGGTACGAATTCGAGTTAGCTGTCTATCCCTGAGCGAAAATTCGACGACTTGTTGAAGTCCTCACCAGCTGATAGCTTTTGGTCTGGTTGCGGTCTGTACAGGTGACTTACGTACCGTTCAATTATGATCACAAACGTCTCATACGATCAAGACGAAAAACGGGTATGGCAACCGCCGAACGAGGATTGGGTTCGTGGCTATCCGCGACCCTTGACCTTCTCCTCTCTGTTCTCGGGTTTATCCTCGTCTGGTACCCGATGGTCTCGCTCGGCAATGCGGTCCTCGGATTCCCGGTTTCAACCTCGACGAGTAATCTGCTTGTCGGTGTGTTGGCACTTGGCGGCTCATACCCTATCGTTGCGGGTGATTGGTCACTTGGACAGTTGGGTGAGTATATCTTCGTCCTTATCGCCTCTGCAATCGGGTGGGGACTCATCGGGATGATAGCTATTCTTGCGTCGGGAGTGTCTTTCTCGGGTAGTAACCCCGCGCCACAAGCGGCAGTTTGGGTCGCGGCCTATCTGACTGCCTATATCGTTGTCTGCAAAAGCCAGCGGTCGGTTTTTCGCTAAGACCGGAGTTAATAAACCAGTTCCAACAACCGAATCAGCAATGGGCGATATGCACTCTTCAGCGACCAGCTGTTTCGGATGAAATATGCCTGAAGGATAAGAGTTCAACAGCAATCGGATTTAGCTTCGATCGCCAAGTGCCGCTGTCAGCGCCCGGATTTGTCCCCACCCATTGGATCGAAGCGCTGCAGGCAAGCGGTGACGCGCTCCATCAAGGGCCGTCCTCAAAGCTGGCGAGGCGTTCTCAAAGATTCCCTGGCCGTGTCCGACGAGGATTTGTTGTGGAGACAGCCCCTCGAACACGGCCCGTGGTGGTGCGAACCGACACAAGAGATACATTCCGAGCCGCTCTTCACCCACGGTGAACAGCGATGAAGTCCCGAGTACGTCGGGAACGTAGAGTGTCTCGTCGAATCCGCGATAGGCAATCGCTTCAGACCAGCCCGGAAACGGACGGCAACGACGGAGTTCGAATCCGGACGTACCGACGGTACTGGTTTCCGGTTCGATCGGAGCATCGAGTTGAGATATCGCCCGAGAGAGCCACGGGGGACAGTACACTGGTACGTCGTGACGTGCTGCGAACACGTCCGCGTCACGGACGTGGTAGTTCGAACAGACGATCACGCCGTGTACGTCCCCAAGCGTCGAAAGCTCTTCATCAATTCGTGGCGCGTCGATCGGATCGATGAGCCACACGCCGCCGTTCTCTCCAACGACGGCATGACTCGTCCGGCAACCGGTTTCGTTCGGATGTGCGATCCACCCGATCCCGTCGTCCCATCGATCGACGACCTCGTACTCCGAAGCAGGACCCCGGTCGTAGATCGGCATCGTCAGCTCTCGGGGAAGACCGTGTCCGGATCCCGAGCCTCGAACGGGCCGACCCCTTCACCCGTCGTCGCGTATCGATACAGCGCGGTCCGGACGATTGCAGATGCCGTCTGCGAGCCAACGATGGCAGCGACGATGATCACGCCACCACCGACGAGCGCCCCGGTAGCGAGTATGCCATCGAGCACGAAGAACCCCACCGCACCCAGTGCGACGCCGGGCAACGCAACGAGCAGGAAAACGAAACTCACGCCGAGCGTAGCGGAGACGCTTTCACCCCACGTGTCTCGAAAAAGCGATCCACTTCGCCGGAGCTGGCGGCGCAGACTCCGTCGCTCGTCAAGGACGATGACTGGCACGATGAAGAACGTCAGCAGCGCCCACGCGAGATTGAAGACAGCTCGCGTCAGGCTTCCGACCACGCCGAACTTCTCATCGAGGATGTACAGGACCGTCCCGAGCGTCGCAGCGACGACGGCCCACACAGCGATCTGACGGCGGGCACGCCACGCTGCGGCGAGCCCATCTCGAACGGATGTCGAGTTGCCATCAAAGAGTTGGGCCGCACAGTGTACCACAGCGGCGTTGAAAAACGTCGCAAGGCTCGATTAGATCGCAATCGCACAAAACAACGCCCCGTACTGGTAGAGCTCGTTGGTGACGAGCGACTCAATGAGTCCCTGCTGGAAGACGACCACTGCGAGAACAGCGAAGGCACTCCCAATGGCGAGAAGACTCAACACCGGCAGGAGTACCAGACTCGGTTCTCGGGTGAACACGCGCAGGCTATCACGGGTAATGTCGAAGCCGCGTCGGTATTTCGAAGCCATATTGAATCACACCAAGTTAGGGCGGCGTTGCAACGACAAAGCCGATTTCGTCCGTGGAGACACCGACGGATAATGCGTTCTCTGGATCGGTTTCTTCCCATCGGTACGTGTTCTCCAATCCGGTTTCCGTGCGGATCGTCACGTCGAGTGGCTCATTGGATGCGAGACCAGTGTATCCGTGATCGCCGTTTGCCGGAACGGATGCCGTGTCGTCGACGAGAACCTCGCTATCACCAACGGTGCGTATGACCGTTGTGATGTCCAGTTCGCGCTTCGTTTGATTGTTCACGATCAGATGCGGTGCGTTCTTCTGTGTCGTATGTGCGACAGCACCGCCGATTGCGGTGAGGGCAACGCATCCTGTGAACAGGCCAATCGTCCTTCGTCGCGTGATAGAGGGCATATGTGGAACGATCCACCAATAGCACGTATAAAAACTTGGAAGGGTCAAAATCAGCTTGAATGGGAACGAAAAGTGAAACAGATGGTGCCGGTCACGCCTGTGCGAAGTCGCTCAACGACTCGCCAACGATAAAGCCGATCGCGTCATCGACCTCTTCCATACCGAACGCGATGGCAAGCATCTCCTCGGACGTGTTATCAATGGAGATTGACTCTGATGCAGTGGATTCTCCTTGAACTTCGGACTCACTATCCAATTCGACACTGGCTTCATAGGTGCCAGGCTCAGTCCACACGTCTTCGTAGGCGGTTACACCGTCTTCGTCGTTGTTCTCGTCAGTATCGTCATCGTCCGATTCCGGTGGTAACTCAAATGATTCTGATAGGACAGACTCATCTCCCGGACCGGTGATAGTCACAGTACCGGTAAGGACATCCTCAGTTTCGTTGAAGAGATTGACATCGCCCAACGCGAGATCGGCAAGGCTGTCCACGATCGTCGTACAGCCAGCTGTGCTGCCGAAGAGTCCAACGCCACACGCGGCGAGGTATCGGCGTCTGCTGGTGCTGTTTGAGCACTGACCTAGTGTCTGGTAGAGGGTCATATACGGCATTGAAGAGCAGACGGTGTCAATCTCCGGAACGTTCAAAATCTGTTTTGAGAAACGGCTATCGTTTCCTATCAATCGCAGTGATTTTAGTGAGTGTTTCAGGAAGACACCAGTATGGCTGCCCTCCAAGCCACGCCACCCTCGATTAGTGCCGCGATCGCCGCATTTGTTGGACTTACGCTCATCGGCGGCCTCATCGGACTCGTCGGTACCGTCGTAGTTCGTCGGCTCCGAAACCCCGTCGGAAAGTACAGGTTGCTGTATGGAGCCGTGCTATTCCCGTACGCATTACTCTCGTACGGCCTGTTAGCCCTCACTGGATCTGGGGCCGCGTTCCTCACGGCGCTCCCCGCTAGTCCGGAACCGCTGGGCGGAGTGCTCTCGCAGTTCGTCACGTTCCTCGCGGCCGGCTGTATCTGGCTCGTTTCGTATCTCCCGACGGTACGTGGTGTCCGCGAAGTACGTGATCTAGAACTTTCCACTAGCACCGCGATCAGCAAGATGGTACGGTACATCGTTGGACTTAGCGTCCTTCTCACGGTCATACTCACACCGTTGCAAGTGTTCTCGCTTGAATCCTCACTACTTGCCCCAGCTCTCACACTCATCGTTCTCATACTTGGTTTGCTGTACGCGTCCCCATGGGTAATCCCGCTACTTCGTTCGACGACGACACCAACTGGAGAATGTGCCGACAGACTGGAACAACTCCGTTCACGGGCCGGTCTCAGCGTTCGAGACGCCCGAATCCTCGATACTGAAAACGAAGAAACGGCGAGTACAATCGTTCGCGGGCCACCAAACTACCGACGCCTCTTCGTCACAAGTACATTTCTCGATGTATTCGACGATGAGACAGCCACTGCGCTGCTTGCAATCGAGGCAGGGAAACTCCGGACCCATGTTTTCGAGATCAGGCTTGGTACTGTCCTCGTTGCGAGTATCGCACTCATCGCGTCCGTCATCGGTATCGGACCACAGTGGCCGTTACTCGGACTCTCACTTGGAGTGGTTCTTATCGGGTTTTGGCTTGCCCGTCGACGAATCCGGGCAGCTGACGAGTACGCTGCCGAACAGGCCGGGCGGACAATCGTCGCTGATGCGCTCATCGAATACGCCGACGTACACGCCTTAGAACCAACACGAAGGCGAGTCCCGAATCCGCTCTCTATCAAGGTGGCGCTCGGGGATCGAATCGATCGGCTTCGCACAGCCAGCGATCGATAACTGATGTGCTACGTAGAACACATAATCCAGAAAACAGGGTTCTAAGTATGCCTTCCAAGCGTGACCTACTCAAAATGGATACACCATATGATGGACCAAACTGGTCCGAGTTTCAGTGGGATCGGATCTTAGCCTTCATTGGTGGAGTCGTGATGGCTGTACTCTACCTCTTGACGGATCCATTCCAGTATTCTCCAGATTGGACTGCGGCGGCGCTCGGATCAGTCCCCGTTGGATTCCTCTTCTACAGTTTCAGCTCGCAGTCTTGGCAAACCTGTGCGAAAATCGCCGCCGGTACTGCAATCGGGCTGAGTCTTGGAACCTATTTTTGAGATCTTACCCACTGATCTCGGGATTGGTTTTCTTAGCGACCCATCCGCCGAAGAAACCGCCAAATACGCCGATTAGTGTCCCCAACATCCCCGTGGCAAGAATAAGAAAACACAGAAGCACGACCGCAAATATCTGTCCACCCTCGGAAGCCGACGTGATAAACCAGCCTCGTAGAAAGTCAGACGACCACGCAAAGGCGGGAACCGTTCCGAGGATACCGGCACCCATACCCGCTCTTTTGAAATGCCCCGATCCGTTCGCGGCGAGAAATCCGGCGAAACCACTGCCGACAATCACTCCAGAGAGGTGATAATACGATTCTGACCCGATAAACAGATTATGTACTGTCACCGCCAGAATACCGACCACGCCGCCGAAAAGCGCATACACATACGTTGGCAGATCCTCGTCGAACAACCAATCGAGATCCATACTGCCTAATTCAAAAAAGAAGCATATATTCGCTCCGCTGACTCAAACTGATCTCGAAGCTATCCATTCGAATCTGGGAGTAGATAGTAGCTTCAATTCTTGCTCACTATGTCTACGATGTAATCGCGTCTGTGTAGCCTTCAAAAAAGAATTTCAGTATCCACAGTAATGCGATGACGACACCAACGAACACGATAAGTGCCTGCGCGATGCCTTCAACAGCCTGAGCCGCAGAAAGCGTTATCCCAAGGACGATAAGGATGCCAACTGAATCTTGGAGAGACCAGCCGTTCATAATTTCCGGTACTGCTGTTTCCGTAATCGGTCTTTTGTTACTGAAGGTCGTTCCGAGGCGGCCAAGACTATTATCGAGATACACCCCACAGATACAACCCGACACTCGCAAACACGACGGTTGTCAGCCAGACTGCTTCGAGTTCAGACGCGAATGATGCAACGAGATGAACAGTAAAGAGATACCCAACAACCCCACCAATAGCACTCGCAAGGACAACAATCGAAACCGCGTGATTCACCGAAATCGTCGTCTCATCCGAGTCCTGATTTATGGCTTCGATGTCTCTACAACAGGTGAAATATCTTGACACCATTCTGGATGCGTTATTCCACTATCAGGACCCTGCATGCCAATTAATCGAGAGCGAACGCAAGTGAGATGAGCGCGCCGTTGATTCCCAGAAACCCAGTAATGAGAAGGCCCAGCGGCGGATCGTCGCTTGATGACGTAACGAGGAGCGCGAACGATCCGATTCCAACAGCACCGAGACACACCGTCAACACGAGATCGGACCACACGTTCCAAGTGTCTTCAAGTGCCGGCTCGACTCGACTCAGCCACCACTCCGTTTCCTGTTTTTCGTCCGTAGTCGGTTCCGCGCGTCCGGCCAGCCGTAGCACAGCTGTCTGCCCGCCAGCCGCGAAGAGGGCGACGATCGTGACAATCCCGATCGTCAGTAGAACCGGCAGTGAAACGAGCCCCGTCTGCGCAAACAGAAATATCAGCACGAACCCCACCCCCGCGAGTCCGGCAACGAACCCCCGAAGAATGGCCCGGATCTTCATCCTAGTCGGGAGATAGCGCCGACCAACGAGGTTAATCTGGCGGTCGATAGGGAACGGTGAGATAGTAACAGCCACCACTACTTCTAACTCGATGTCTCGTGAGTGGTCCGATATGCCCTCCACTCACATCGAGCGATCAGATTCTGGTCTCGGTTGGGAGACGGAGCTACACGGCATTCGTCGGCTCCCACACCGGATGGCGGCGTTCATCGTCACGATGCACCCTGTGATCTGGGGTGGATTTTTCATCGTGCTCCCGCTTGCGGTTCTCGGTTCGACGACTGTCATTGGCTCTCGGGCAGCTATCGCGTACGTGATCGTCTGTGCGTGCCTGTGGTTGATGGTGTGGTTTTCGAGTGCGGGATTCAAGACAAATCATTACCGGCTCAACTCCGAGCAGCAAACAGTAACGATCAGGCCTGAATTCGACGATCCAGAGACGACACAGTTCGCAGCGGCCACCGGCACCGATGAACGGACGATCGGCCTCGACACGGTAGATGCGCTGCAATTGATTCCACTCGGCCCGATCGTTGCCGCTCGACTTCGCTATCAGTCTCCTACTGTCACGAAACCGGAAGGGATCCTCATACCGCGCGGACAGGTACGCGAAATTGCGGGCGGCTTTCGGTCGTGTGGCGTGTCAGTCCCTGAATTAACGCCTGGCGATCGCCCGACGCCGGAGCGCCGGCCACTCCGTGCTGCGGCCCGGATCGCAACAACGCCGATTTTGATCGGCGTACTCCCGGTCTACGTCGTGCAGGTTCGGCTCGGGATCGACGTGTGGCCGTTTCTGTTCGGGTTCGTGCTTGTCACGTGGGTCGTAATCGTTCGACACCTAACGGTCCGGTTCGGTATTCGCCCCGAGGGAGCGGGAGTGCGAGACTGGTTGCTTCGATGGGCGATTGATTTGGTCGTCGCCGCGCTTGGCTTGGCAGGCGCGTTCGGGCTTCTCGCCCTCGTGGGATCGAGCTGACAACCGATTCTGAGGATAAAGATTCATATAATGTGGAAAGTAAACTTTACTGTAAAGTATGTTTGACATCAGAATTCCAGTGACGAAGGAGCGAAGGTGGGCACCCCGCGTGACTACCGAGTTGGATAGAGAGATATGGCTGTCACAAACCACAACAGCCGGCTGTCCACCTTCACCAGAGCAACGCTGGTACACTCAATCAGACGATTCGTCCCGCCTTTCACGGCGTGAACCGTCTTTCACACGCTCCCACCGATGCCCTCCACACTCTCACGACGCGGATTCCTGTCGCGGTCCGCGGCCGTCGGCGCTGGCACCGCCGTCGCGGCCAGCGGTCTCGCCAGTGGTTCGACCGAACTGACTCAAACGACCGGCGTGGATGCGCTCATCGACGACGCGGCCACCCGCGCGTTAGCTGACCACGATGCGGGCGGGCTGACGGTCGCCGTCGTCAACGGCGACGAGGTCCACACGAGCGGCTACGGCCACGCATTCCGAAGCGAGGATGTCCCGGTTCGGGCAGATGAGACGCTTTTTCGCGTCGGCTCCGTCTCAAAGGTCGCTACCTGGACGGCTGCGATGCAGGTCGTCGATCGCGGGCAGATCACACTAGACGCACCGGTGGATGACCACCTCGAAACCGTTGATCTTCCGGACACGTACGACGAACCGATCACGCTCGAACACCTCGCCACCCACACGCCGGGATTCGAAGTCCGCGGACGGGGCGACTCGGCACGCGAGCCTGAGTACATCCGGCCGCTCGCTGAGTCAGTATCGACAGACGTACCGGCGCGTGTCCGCCCACCCGGCGAACTACACCAGTACACCAACTACGCCGCTGCGCTCACCGGCCAACTGATCGCGGACATTTCAGGACAACGCTTCGGATCGTTCGTCACGGACAACGTGTTCGCGCCGCTAGGTATGTCGAATAGCACGTTCCAACCGGCCCCGCCCGACCTCGTGCCTGCCGAGGGAACGGCCGTCGAAGACGTTGTGAGTTTCTACTCCGACGTGTCGCCCGCGTCCGGGCTCCACACGACCGGGACAGACATGGCGCGGTTGCTCCAAGCGCATCTACACGGTGGCGTCGTCGACGGCGAACGGATTCTCTCGGAGCGCGCGGTCGCCTCGATGCACCAGCAGTGGTTCACCCCGCACGAGCGGGTCGACGGGATGGCGTTCGGACTCTTCGAGCGATCCCGTGGTGATACTCGACTAGTGCGTCACGGCGGCAGTGTCCCACAGTTCGCCACTGAGTTCGCATTGATCCCAGAGGAAGATGTCGGCCTCTTCGTCGTCGCCCACGGCAACGAGGCGTCCGGCGCGAAGCAGGAAGTCGTAGACGCACTGCTCGACCAGTTCGCACCCGTTGATTCGAGCGGAGCGCAACGGATGCCCGACGGGATGCCCGAGCGTGCCGACGAACTCGAAGGTCGATACCGGTCGGTGAACACGACCGACACCGTCAGTGCCGAGAAGCTCGTCTACGGTCTGCTCACGGGCCAACCAGTCGATGTCCGAATCGCTGACGACGGGCGGCTCGTAACCGAACAGGGAGACAGGACAGACGAATGGGTCGAAGTTGAACCGCTCGTCTTTGAGCATGTCGAGGAAGATTCGACGCTGCTGTTCCGTGAGACGGATGGTGAAGTGACTCATCTACTGAACGGGCTGAGCGCATACGAGCAGATCGGCTACCACGAGCAGCTATCGGTACAGGGATGGCTAACGGTGGCGGCGTCTGTCATCGCGCTGACCGGGTTGGTGGGATGGCCGGCGGCTCGTGGGTGGCGTCGGTATCGCGGTGGTGAGTCACCACCGCAATCTGTTACTCGCGCTCGGTGGGTGGCTGGCGCAGGCCTCGCCGGACTCTTGCTGTTCGTGTTGTCCTTTGTCGGCGTCATCGTCGCGGTGGCGTCGATGGATAGGCCGACGCTGTTCAATCGTCCGCCCGCGTGGTTCGAGGTCGTGTTCGTCGTGCCGACACTGGGAGTCATCGCTACCGCTGGCGCAGTCGCCTACGTGGCTCGTGCATGGCTCCGAGACGACTGGTCACTCGTCACTCGTGTCCACTACTCGGCGGTTGTTGGCGCGACGAGCGTCTTGTACTGGCTCCTACAGTATTGGAATTTGCTGTGGGTCCGGATGGGGTAACGGGCCATCTAACATCTTTCGACGGTTGGACCATAGCACCCACCTCACGAGTCGGTTTAGCTGATTTCTAGTCTTCGTGTTTGAAGACGATTGGCCGGTTAGTGTTTCCTCGCAGTACACGAATCTGAATATAGCAACCCTGTAAGCAAAATTTTTATATGGTGTAAAACATTCTTTACTGTAAAGGATGCTTGACACACTAACTTCCGGAACGAATGAACCAGAGCAAGCACGCCGCGTCTACTACCGTATCGTGTACGCCATCCTCGGTATAGCGATCATCGGGCTACTCGCCGGCCTAGTCACAGGACATGAACTCCTCGGAACAATCATCTACTGTGGGGGTGCGTGGATTGGGAGTGGAATCACGTTCCTCGCTCCGAAACTGACCGATGTACCGCTCCAAGACGAACGCGACACTGAGCTCTACAACCGTGCAAGCGGCTTGACGCTCGGTGTTTTGTTCGTGCTCGGACTTTCTGTCATCCCTGCTATCTACGTGCTTGAAGCTGCGGGACGTATCGATCCGCCACCGGAAGTGACCGGTGCGATACTGCTTGCTTCAGGACTCTTTCTACTGTGGGGTGTCGCCTACGGAATCGTCAAGCGGCGGTAACCATTATGGAGAATGATCTTCCACGACGACGCGAGGCAGCAGGGCTCAGCCAAGGTGAATTGGCCGAGGCAGTCGGCGTCACCCGACAGACGATCAACGCTATCGAGCGCGATCGATACGATCCATCGCTCGAACTCGCCTTCAAACTCGCAGCGTATTTCGAGTGCCACATCGAGGACATCTTCGAGCCTGGAGAGAACAACGACTCGACGTAAAATTCAGGAAGCTATGAGAATAGAGTACACATAACAAACACTCTCCAATGAACCAATACAACGTCCTAGACCATGATGTGGAGATAAACGGTCAGACAATCCTTGCAACGCTTGAGGGAGTGAGTCGCTTCTCCGAAACCTACAAACAACAGGTTCGGGATGCACTCGCGGACAACGGTATCGACGATCCCAAACCAAACGAATGGTACTCCCAGCAGGCGTGGTTGGACGCGTTCGGAGTACTTGCGACGGAGCTGGAGCCACACCTGTTGGACCGGATTGGGGAACAAATTCCGGAGACTGCTGACTGGCCAACCGGACTCTCAACAGTTGAAGACGCGCTCCGGTCGATTAACATCGCGTACCAACAAAATCATCGAGGGGGTGAGATCGGCTACTATCGGGTCACTGAAATCGACGATAAAGTAGGCACAATCCGGTGTAAAAATCCATATCCCTGCCCATTCGACCGCGGGATTATCCGTGCCGTCACGCAACAATTCGCGCCAGTCGAACGACTCGTATTCATCGAAGAAACGGGGGAGAAATGCCGACGTGAACACGGGGATGCCTGCGTGTATACCGTGTATTGGTAGCCTGTTCTGCCGCAGGAATACCCGGTTAAGCGGAACAACTGTTCAAAATTCGTTTTGAGTCTTCTGTACGGTTTTGAGGCATACAGGTGTTGATCCAGTAGGTATCGATGTTCGACACGCTCGCCCTCGTATTTGGGCCCGGACTCGTCGCTGCGGTACTGTGGAGCCCGATCCTACTCAGCAGCCGAATCCGTTCGTTATTCGACGGATTACCACCAGTACGGTCCACGATCGCAAGCTATCTCCTCGTCGCTATCGCGCTGTCGCTCCCATTCGGGATTGGTACTGGAATTGTTTTTACGACAACGAGTACAGAGGGGGCTGCTCTCTCGAATACACTGCTGAATATGGCGTTCGTACTCACGGTAACATACGTAGGTGTGCTGCCACTGACTTCGGTCATCGGCTTACCGCGGATTGGCATTGATTGGGATCCAACTAACTACGGACTCAGCACGTGGCTGTTACTCGCCACCGCGGCACTCTGGTACGCCGCAGTCTTCGTCATCCCATTAGCGTTCTTCGCGTTTATCTTCGCACTCCCAACTGGATGAGATATGGATCTCAATAATTGTATCATAATTCTCGAACAGCCCGACCAGCTGGTTCTTCCATCCAGGCAAAAATACAGAACGATACAACTCAAAGAGTTAGATATGACTCAGCCACCCTCTGCAGACGAGGACGACGCGGACAGCGGTGAAAAAGAAATTAACGAACCACTAGACCGTATCGTTAATTTTCTCGCAACGTACCTGCCGTGAACGGTTACACCGGAGACTACAGAACATAGACCACTGTATTGAACTGGGTCGTCTCCATCGAAACCTACTGTTCAAATCCATTTTCATCCGAAACAGCTAATCGCTGAAGAGTGCGTTTGACTACCGAGAGTCCTACCAGCTCAAGGAGTGTTCCGATAGCTGTGCGAATTACAAGACGCGTCTGCCACGGGTATGTCCCGATGTCCGGAGAATATATTATTGTGTCTCGACAATTTTGAATAACCCACTTATGGAAGGAGATCCGCGATTTCGAGAAGTACAGCGGTTTCGCCAACTGTGGATATGGGGACTTCTTGGGGGTGTCGCGCTTCTTATGCTTGTATTAGGCCCTATCTTGTGGGGTGGACTCGCCATCGTGGTTGGAGTCGCTGGGCTAATTTACAGTCTTCGTCTCCACACGGAAGTGAGAACCGACGGCATCTATTTCAAAATGTGGCCGATTCACCGGTCGTTCCGTCACATTTCGTGGTCGGAGATTGAACAGTACGAGTCCAAACAGTATAGCCCCCTTCGTGAGTTCGGTGGGTGGGGAATCCGTTGGGTACCCGGGAAGATCGCATACAATGTCAGTGGCAGTCAGGGAGTCTGGATCGAACGAAAGAACGGGCGTTCGATTCTCATCGGGTCACAACGCACCGAGGAGTTCGTCAAGGCGATTAGCGAGGCAGTTCAGTAGCGTTCTCTTGGGTTTTCATCTTGATCATCCGCAAAGTCCTTGACTACTCTATTTACACCGACGGGGAGACAGTTTTGTCCAGATTCTATCGTACAGTCCGCATTTCGGAAGTAGATGGCTTGTTAGTCGTCACTGTCGTGGAATTGAACGACGAGCTGTTCGGTGGCAAGAGCGTATACAGTCATTTCTCGACCTTTCTCGGAGTACCACGTCTCAATCGGTGTGATGAGTTCCGCTTCGCAAAGCCGGTCGAGATGGTATGAAACGTTCTGTACCGATTGGTTGACTGACTTTGCGATCTCTGATGCCGTTCTGGGTTCCGATTTGAGAGTCCCCAGTATCTCCTGTGCGGACTCGGACGAAAGAACCTGGAGCACGTCGGTTGGTTCGTCTCGATCAACGACGATATTCGTTTCTTCACGGGGAGCGTGGGTGACTGGGGGCTGGTGTGGAAAGGCGCTGGCCATAGCTTTGATCATCCTGGGGACAGATTTATTCGCTTTGTTCGGTACACTCCGAACAAACAAATCAAACAATTTAATGCTTACGAAATCCATAACCGAAGTGTGAATCAACAGATTACCCATCACCTAGTGAGGACAACGGACATCTATGAGTGAGGACGATCGCGCCATTGCGCGCGAACGTGTGATTGAGTCGATGGAGCAGTCGGCGGAAGTCTACGGTCTCAGTCGGAGCGCAGGCCGTATTTATGGCGTGTTATACTTCTCCGAAGAGCCGCTTTCGATCCCGGAACTCGTCGATGAGACTGGCTACGCGAAATCGACGATCAGCAACGTCACCCGAACATTAACGCGAATTGGGATGATCTACCGTCGATCTTCGGAAGGCGGCGGACGACGTGTGCAGTATACGGCTGAGCGAGAAGTTTGGTTCATTCTGCAGGACGTGTTTCAACAGTACGTTCAGCGGGAAATACAGACAACGCTTCGGACAGTCCAACGCGCGCAAGCACAACTCCCCGACGATAGCAAAAACGAGACCGAACGAATCGAAGAGCTTCGAGAGACCTACGAAGATTTACAAGAGATAGTCACGCTTGCGTCGGAGTTTACCGCCGCGGAACTCCGGGACGCTCTCGAGTCCTACGATCGCTAGTCACCAGTACACGGTGTACGTACAGGTATCGTCCCCGTCACGACGACACGTATCTCCAGTCTCCTCAATGAAGACGAACGCGTCGACAGACGCATATTGTCTGGCAACACCACGGATGAGTCCTCGATCAAACGGACAGGGGTACGGATTATAACACGTGAGTTCGCCGGCTCGATCCTCTGTCTGCTCAAACTCATAGTAGCCGATGTCGCCACCACGGTGGTTCTGTTGGTAGGCTATATTGATCGACTGGAGTCCCTCGGGGACGCTATCGAAGTCGTTCGGCCACGTAGCGACCGTCGGGAGCTGTTCACCGAGCCGATCAAGGACATGTGGCTGTAATTCCTCAGCGATCGTTTCGAAGGCATTCAACCACGTTTGTTGGGGGTACCACTCCTCGGGGTCCGGGTCCGTGATCCCTTCCGCAGCAAGTGCTTGGAGCGCCCGCTGCTGATAGGCTTCAGAGAAGCGTCCCATTGCCTTTTCGACGATCGTCAAGATCGTTTGACCGTTCACCTCTACGCCCTGGTCAAACGCTTCATAGGTGGCCATTATGTACGCCACCAGTCGAATCAGGAAAGTAACTTCGATATGTGAGCGACCCTTACTCCAACTACGGGCGCTTTCAACTTGCTTCGAGGCGGCTATAGACACATCCCCAGAGCGCTGCATCGATTCCATACCAGTAAAAGTAGATCATCGGCCAGATGATGATCCATCCAACGATCGTTAACAGAGAGACTCCTAGTAACAGTGTGGCAACGATCACGCCGATTCCGTTGATAACGAGTACGTAGAGCAGAAACCCGTAGAGATACGTGGTTGTCGTAAGCTGTTCGATGAGGATCGACGGATTGTAGGCTGTTTTCCAGTCATCGGTGACTGCATAGTTCATATAGATGCTGGGGTACACGTAGAATCCCGCGATAGCAACAGGGAACGCAAGCGGCTCATAAATTTCTGCAGCGAGGAACACGGCTAGTGCGTAGACGAGAGCGGCAGGCAACAAGACGAAAACAAGCTTCACGCCGTCGACGAGTAAATCCCACCACTCATCGAACGTGGGTGGCTCGACATTGCCGCGACCCGCTGCGTGAGTCAGGCGGACAAAATATCCTGCGGCGATGAACAGGGGGATGATCAACCAAGAGAACAGGAGCAAGATTCCACCAACGAGTACTGTCTGCCATCCATCACGGCCCGGATAGAGCAGCGAAAAGCGTAACAAGCCTTCGTCGTCAGTCGGTGGAGCCAGAGTCTCCTCTGTACCGGTCTCTTCAGAACTCATAGGCGATACGTTGATACAAGTGATAAAAACACTCTCCGAAGTTCAAAATGGAATTGAAGCAGCGACTCACTCACGAGGTATACGGCTGATTTCCATCTTGCTACGTCCATAGAACGAGTTGTATACGGATGTGCGGCAACTCTTTGAGTACAAGAGCAGAGTCTAAAAGTATTAAAATTCGATATGAGTCTTCACCGTGTTTATTCTCTGTCGACACCCAGACCAATCTATGACCTTCCAGCTCGGACAAGCGATCAGTGATGGAATCAGGCGAATACTCACACCCACCGGGGGAATACTGCTCGTCGGGTTTCTCGCAATTCAGTTACTGACACAAGCGTCGATCAACACGGCGGTGATTAGCGTCTTCCCGGACGGGCCGGCAGGCGAGATCGAAGCGGCCCTCGGAATGACACTCCCAGTTTCCGGCACTGTTGCCGGTGGCCTGTTCGTCGGAGCAGTTGTCCTCAGTTCCGCGTATTTCGCCGTTCTTTCACGGGCACTCACCCGGCCGACAGTAGAATTATCGAGCTTTCCAAGTGACCTCTACACGCGGCGAATGGGGCGAGCCACGCTTTCACTGTTCGTCGGCGGACTCATTGTTGGCCCCGCGATAATAATCGGATTTGTAATGTTGTTCATTCCCGGAATATTCCTCGCAGTCAGTTTCCTGTTTTTCACGTTCGCAGTCGGCGTCGAGGATCGAGGAATCGTCGACGGGCTCAAACGGAGTTGGGGACTTTCACGTGGGAATCGATTGAAACTCTCCGTCCTCGTAATCCTCGCGGGTGTCATTGGGTTCATCAGTGGCATCGTGGGAACACTCTTCGACATTACCAACGCAGCAATCGTCGGGGAACTCATCGTGAATACGATCAACAGTATCCTCTTCGTTCTGTTGTACGGAATTATCGCTGCGGCCTATCTCCAACTGCAAGGAGACGACCCAGAACGAGTCGATACGAGCGGGGTTTCTGAATCGCTCAATAGCATCGGGAGCTAATTCGAAAATCCAAATTCGATAACCGATGGGGGAAGACACGTCTGTTGATGAGAGTTGGTTCCCCTGATATAGTATATAAAAGAATATCATTGTGCTCCTAATCAAACCACACAGATGCCCTCCATCTTTGCCAGTCCAGCCATTCGCTATGGCATAAGCTTCGTTAATGCCGCGGTCATCGCGCTCATCGCATTCACCTTCCTTGAAGGCACAATCCGTTGGGTGGCACTCGGAATTGCTGCCCTTGAGGTGATCGTCACCCCACAAATACTGAAACACGCAGAGTAGCACCCCCGCGGCATCAGACTTCGATGCAATCGACCAAACTGTATCCACAACGTGTGACGGTGTTCAGATAAATGGAGTTCACCGTTCGAGGCACACCGGTTCGAATCACGAAGGGTACGGTTATTATCGTGCTCGTCTGTCTGGCGGGGATCACCTTCGGCGGGTACGACTACGTTCAGCAGTCCGAAGCGGTCGACGATGCCGTGCCGGTCGAAGCAACGATTGAAGGAGCATCCGTCACCCAGTCGGAGAGCCGCGGGAGCTTGGATTACTACGTTCAAATCGAGTTTACCTACCAGTTCCAAGGAACCCAATATACTGGTGACCAACTGTTCCCCGGTAGTATTAGCCAATCGTATGACACGCGATCGGACGCCCAGTCAGCGATTGAGCCATATGAAGCAGGTGAGATGGTGACGGCATACGTCGATCCCGCCGACCCGAGTGATGGGTTCCTTGAGCGGCAGACGATAACAAGTCCATTCGAATTCATCGCTATCGGTGGTCTTGGTCTGCTCCTCACCGCGCTCAACGCAATCGGCGCACGAAAACCAGGGACTGAGACAGGGCTCCGATCCGAACACGAATACACCTCGACGCGGTATCAAACACTGTTCGGTGTCGACCGAGGGACGGTCCACAGCCTCAGTATACGGCTACTCAAGATAGCACTATTCGTGCTACCGGCCTCAGTAGTGAGTGTTGCAGGGATTCTTCTCTTCGCGGGATCCGGAAGTGGCGATCAAGTCAACCTACAAGTCGAACTGACGGACCCTGCCGGTGTGCTACTCGGGATGGTATTTCTGGCGGCGATCACGCTGGTCATCGCAGTATTGTTCTACAGTGTCTGGTCGTTCACCGAATACAGGCGACTCCGTGAGCGGATCCCGGAACCGCGACCGCCAAGCCCGTTCACACATCCAACGCGGCTCGTCACTATCTGTCTCGGCAATTACAAACTCGACGCCTATGGAAAGCGGATCCAAAAGACCGGAGTCGCATTCTTGGTAGTACTCTTTTTCCTCGGTACACTCGCACAGATACTGATATTCTGAACAGCAATCAATATGGATCTAATCAGTCTGTATCGGACAGAGAGTCGGGTTCCGATCACGTTGGCCGCTATCTACGGCTCTCCGAGAATGAACCCAGGTACGAGGATCGTGAGCAAGAGGAGAATCGCCGCAATACGGAAGACGCCGGCTGCTCGCTGTCGATCAGCTGGCAGCGATTCGGCAATCCCAGACAGTACAAAGCCAACGAGCATTATAAGATGCCAGCTAAATACGGAACCAGTACCTGTCATCCTGGAGTACACGTACAGTCCTGCAAAGGCGAGTGCTCCAGAGAACATAACTGCAGCATTGAGGCGGCCGGACGGCTCGCTAAAGACAACGTCGCTGACTGTGGAGGGCATCGAGAGTAATCCTCACTCAAGATCTAAATAGGTGGTGAATGCTGTGTGAGACACGTGGGAAGGGCAGAATCCAAGGCCAGGCTAAGCTCGCAGGCATTCGAACGCCAGCACTAATCACGGTTCGGCGTGTATAACGTACATTCAAACGGTTCAGATGAATATGATTGAAGCGCTACGTACTCTCTTCGGGGTAGTTCTACTTGCTACCTCTCTGTGGTGCGGTCACCGAGCGATTACCGCCGGACGGCTCTACCGATCAGTGTCAACATCCGAGGATGGAACCCCGTCAACGCTCGTCGATGGTGAGAAAGTCGCCATCGAGGGAACGGTGAATGTTAGGGATCCAGCGCCACTAAGCGACTCTCTATTGACCGATGAGGAAGAACCGGTTGGTGCGTACGTGTGGCGGCTCAAGGAGTCCGAGTCGTATAACTATAATCTCGATGCCGAAGAGCCCGGAGCGGATATGAATCTGATTACGTATGCATCCGGGATTGAGTCCGGGACGTTTTCTGTGGACGACGGTCGCCGTGAGATTCAGATCGACACAGAGTGGTTGACCGAGACCCACGACAGCGCCGACATCACAACAGTGTCTCCTGAGTGGACAGTATCGACCGGGCTGTCGAAGCGTAGTTGGGGATCGCCGTACATCCATCTAGAAGAACACTGGACTGTCAACCCCACTCCCATTATGGAGTACATCTTCGATGCGGACGGGCCCGAAGAGATCCCTGATGACGAGTATTTTGAGGCGAGAGCCATTCTCGACGGCGAGATGCTGGCGGTCTGCGGAGAAGTCTCCGTCGATCAAGGCACTCCCGTGCTCCAGGGAAGTGACAAAGAACCGCTGATTCTTTCCGATCAAGGATTCGATGAATTCAGCCGCAGTCTTCGCTACCAGATTCCGAAGTACGTACTGGTAGCAGGTGGATTTGCAGCCCTCGGCAGCCTTGCGCTAGCAAACGGACTGGGAATTGTGTGACGGTGGGGCAGAGACAACCAATTTACTGGGTAGGGTCTGGATCGATCTCGCGGGTGAATTATGAAGAAATTCTTCATCACGTCCCGGTCGGTCATTGAAGAGTGGGTTGACACGTACGACCAGCGGCAACGGAAACCTACACGATCAGCAAGCGCTGACTTTGGTGAGGGAGATTCGACAGGGGTCCAGGACTTAGGTTAGACGCGCTATCCGTTCTGGGTGCTCCATATATTCGACGGTGTCCCGTGCCTGACGGACATCAACACAATCTGTGTAGCCACATCTTCAACAGACCCCATCGGTCCCACACGAGAGTGCCGATCTGGAACACGCCGACGCGCAGTCCGGGCAACCTCAACTAACCTGTAGTTCCCAGCTACGAATTGATTAATGAGTGGCTCTAATGGTCGTGTATGGCAAAGCGGTTCGTCCGTGTCCGGCCCGGCAGCCACGATTGACAGAGCTCCGTGAACGCCTCGACGGCAGCGAGATTGGGGCGATGGAACCATTCGGTCGCGCGATGACACGGGCGCTGGAGCAGGCTCGATTCGATCCGGAAACTGGTGAGGCTGTCTGGATTGAGGAAGACTACTGCTCACCACCACTTGCGATGGAACGCGCTGAAGTACTGGATGACTACTTCATGGAGATCACCATCGTTGAGAAAGACGTGGACGAGGCTGATGGGTGGCAACAAATCGACGATCTGTCGAGACTCTGGGATCAGATTCTCGACGAAGCATAGCGGTGGATTCGGTTAGACAGGAGTAATGATGTCGGAAACTCCTGGTCGACGCCTATATCGGCGATCGTCTCAGGTAATGCAACTACGACGACGAAGCCATTACACTTCAACAGAATTGTGTAAAACCGACAGATAGCTTCCAAGTTCTCAGGTAAAATCACCCCTGTCTCAGTTGGGATTTCTGCATTCATACTGGGTTCGCCACGAAAATCAGCCTATCGATTATCCCGGTCACTTCTTGCGATTTGGATGTGAAACTTCTGAAAATCCCAAGGTGCTTTAAAACACTACAAAATACGACCCAGCGTGATAGAATATGATGCGATCCCGAAATCAAGCGATTACAGCCGTCTCTCACCGGATCGCGGATTCTTCACGTCGGAACACACAGCAAACAAAGAGCGATAGAGGCCACAATCCGATATATGACACGAGATAATTCTGAACCAACGAACGGTACTGACAACGGTAGGGAAGACAGACAATCCTCGCAAAACGAGTTTGCAGATGCGGGCGAACACAGAGACATAGAGCTCACCCGGGCACGACACTTGGTAAGTATGTTGTCCCGCTCCAAGATTCTCACCGAAAAAGAAGCCCAGGCGTTCGCATTCCGAGAAATCGCAGGTTTTGATCGCCAACTAACTGCCGAAAAGACAGATATGTCACCGCACGATGTCGATGCATATCTACTTAGTGCCGATATAGAGATAACTGAAGCTCGGAAGTACCTCGAAATCATCGATGAGGCTCGCCGCTCCGTTGAGTCAGGAAACGGGTGACTAAGGAAATACACATCCCGTAGCCAGTCTTGATCTTTCTGTAACTTGTTACAAGTACTGTATAAAATACAGAGAATGAAACATGTATTGGATCTGTTGAAATACTCTACCCGTGAACCCCAACTCATCTACAGTCAATACAAAGAGCAGACATAGCAAACTCTTCAGTCACGTTTTATTCCCCACTCCCAGTTGTCCTACTATGAATGAGTCCCCAGACACAGATTCTCCCGACGCTGGTGGCTTGAAACTCCACTCATTTGCCTCACGCGATCTGCTCGGAAGCGTTCTGAGTGTCGCGGGTGCATACGGTTCACTGGTGTTTCCTGGTCGCCTATCGATGATATTGGCGGGCGTGAACGGGATTGGTGCGGTTCTGGTTTTCACCTCAGACGCAACGAGCTCGACAAATGCAGCAGGCTATTTCTTCGTACTTGGATCATGGTCGCTGATGGCATTGAGTGGGCTGACAACCCGCGTCGCAATTCCAACATTGCTCACCGCATTCTGGTTTGGATTCAGGGCGGAGCGAAAAATCTGGGCGGAACGAATCAACTCTTGAGAACCCGAGTTTGCCTCTGGCAAATAAGCAAGCAGATTCTTATGTCTGGTTTGGCTGTGAAACTCGTGAAATAAACACTATGGCAACTTTTCTATGATACTCTATCAGATCAACGTATCCGCGAGTTTGTAGGGTGTCGCTAGTTCTCTGCTACTCCCCGTACCCGTTCATTCGTCATTTGGCCAGTCATCAGGCATCCGCGACAATGTTGCCTTGATTGTGAGATCGTCGAAACCCGTCTGTTGTCGCAACCAGTTACCTGCTTCAACGTGTGCGTCCTGACCGTTTGGGATGTATATTCCATCTACAGACTGTACGATAAATGGGAGTTCAAGCACTTCTTCTTCAAGAATACGAGCGAGTTCGTTGTGATCTTCTGTTCCCGCTACCAATCGAATCAGTTGTTCAGCTGGAATTGGTGATCCCCATGAATGACGGCGGGCCAACTTCCAAACGAACTTCGCCGCAACATCCGACATTACGGTTGTTTCAGTATCGGTGACATTTATATGTACTCAATCCTGTCGAACACATATGCCCAATAGTTTTAACACGATCCACGTTCAAGATTGGGTACCAGAGCACCCCTCGCTCGAACACACTATGCCAAGCCAGAAATCACCCATCGATTCGGTTGAGAACCTCTCAATGGACGAACTCCGCGACGAGTACCCCAGTGGATGGCGAATTCTCGTTCAGAACGAAAGCGTCGGCTATATCCTTGATGCACTGATGGATGCACTACCAGGGTCTGAATTCACGAAATCGGAACTAGCCGACAAGTCAGGCGTCAGTCGCCAGTCCGTGTATTCTCATTTGGATCTTTTGCTGGTACTGGAAGTTCTCGAACCCGTTGAAGATTCCTCGCCAGAACGGTACCGGGTGAATGTTGATGACGAGCTCCTTGAGCTTCTGCATCAGGTTAATGGGATAGTGAATGAGCGACTGGCTGACTGAAGAAATTAATGTATAATACACCCCACAGGCCCTGTTGAAATCCTCAGCAAGTGATATATTCTGACCCGGGTGCGGTCAATGCAGGGGAGTAGTCTATCGGCGCTTCAGTAGCACAGAAATGAGCATAAGCGCCGCAAAGACGATTGAGAAGCTCATCACTCCGACTCCGAAAACGTAGTACGGGTTCGTGAAATCGGGACTGTTGAGGAACAGAAAGAGGCAAAAACTCGAACCCATCAAGACAATCATCGCCGACTGAATACTCGGATTATACCAGTCTTCAAGCGATTCCCGAACAGTCCCAGACATATTAGAACGATAACTCCAATACAGTATAGCGTTTGCGGTCGGTGAAAAATCCGATAAGTTAGCAAGCACGTTCTGAAGGGTGATTCAGACTTGACGGTGTGAAAAGAACCCTTGCGAATAGTTCTATGACTCCCTGCTAGACAGGAGTAATGATGTCGGGAATTTTCTGTCCGACGCCTATATTGGTGATAGTCTCAGGTAATGCAACTACGACGACGAAGCCATTACACTTCAACAGAATTGTGTAAAACCGACAGATAGCTTCCAAGTTCTCAGGTAAAACCATCCCTATCTAAGTTGGGATTTCTGGATTCATACCGGAGTCGTCACGACAACTCACCCCGCCCACGTCTTGCGATTTGGGATATGAGATTCTGAAAGTCCCAAGGTGCTTTAAAACACTACAAAATACCACCTAGTGCGATGCAACAAGTCATCAACCGCAAGCTCTACGACACGGAGCAAGCTGAACAGGTCGCCCGATACGCGCCGCTCACCGATCGTGGCGATTTTAACTACCTGATTGAGACGTTGTACAAAACCTCTGATGGAGAGTACTTTCTCCATGCTGAGGGCGGTGCTTCGACCAAGTGGGCTGAGAAAATCAGCAATCAACGTACTCCTGGCGAGGTGATCCAGCTGCTAACAGATGAAGAAGCAGTTGACTGGTGTGAAGAACGGTCGATCGATGGAGAGATTGTCGTCGAGGAGTTCAACGATTTGATCAAGCAGTAGAATGTGGTTTCCAGCGACGTGTTGAAGAACCTCGCTCGGCGTCCTATGCCCTTCCCCAACAATGTAGAATTCCCCGTCGTACTCGTAGGATTCGACCCCAATCGTGAGGGCATAGGTCTCGATCATCGCGGTGTATCCGTTGGTAGCCGCTCCTATTGAGTACCGGCTCCTTCTGCTGTGTTGAATAGATGCTGAGTCACGGTTACAGGGTCTCACACAGCGATTCTATGTTGATGATGGCGAACATCAAGACGATCTCACGGAACTGCCGATACCAGCTCAGCGCTCGCACGGTGTCGCCGAGCGAGCGCTTGGTTGTCGAGTAGGATGTTTCGGCCATCCAGCGCTGAGCGTAGCCGTTTGCTCGGTTGAGTACGTTGTTTGCAGCTGCTTTGGCCGACGAGCCACGGTAGTGAACAAGGTACTCAACGTCGTGTGCGGCGATTTCGTACTCGGTGTGCCAGTCTTGGAAGCCGTTGTCGGCGGCGACGGACTGCAGGTCGTCCGCGTTTCGGCGGACGACCTGCGGTCCCGTCTTCGTGTCGTGCTGCCACCGCGCTGTGATGTGAACGTCAAGAACGGCAAGCGATTCCACATCAGTCAAGGTCGTCACTTTTAGCGTCTGTATCGTCCGTCCTGCCCGCTGGCGAAAGTACGAGGAGGCACGCCGTCGGTCGAAGAACGTGCTGTCGAGAGCAGCGTGGCCGGACTGCGGGTGCTGTTGGGCGGAAACGCGCAGCAGCGCCCGCCACACCCACATTTTCAACCGATCAAACAATTTGTAAAGCGTGGTATGATCGGGGAGATCGTCCCGATCAAGGCCGAGAGCGTCACGCACCTCAGCCATGTACTTCAACCGATTCGGCGTTTCACGGTAGCTGTAGCCCTCTTCGAGCCGAAAACAGTGCAAAACCACGTGGACCCAGCGGGCGAACCCGCCGCTGGCGGGCTCGCCCGCGTGCTTTCCCAACGCTTGTTTAGCTAGGTGACGACACTGTTCGATGAAGTCGAGGATGTCGATTTCCATGGCAGGTTCGATCTCCTCGGCTTCATCCTTCTAAACCGTGATGTCGGCAGATACGATCGCTATTCAACAGAGCAGCTCCTTCCTCTATCCAAGATCGAAAGGTGGATGTCAGACAACCATAAGGTATCACGTGTGATGGATGAGCAGTCAGAGCTTCTCGCGCATCTTCGTTCGATTCGCTCAGCACTTATTGCTGTAGCAGTATCAGTTCTCGCAACTGGTTTAATAATCAGCGGAGACCCCATTAGCGACCGCTTTCTTTATCGTTAGCATTATCGCCTGTCTGTACGCTTTTGTTCCACTTTTTATACAACGGTAATATATAGAACTGAATCGATACAACAGTACTGTTTTCCCATCCCTTTTACAAATTCGACTAATGACGGCGCAGAACTCCTCGGAGACTGAAGACCGGAAAGACGACCACCTTCAAATTGTACAGGAACGGGACGTTGAAACGACTGGTACGGGTTTCGATGATGTCCGTCTCGTTCATAACGCGCTTCCGGAACTCGATTACGACGCGATCGACCCTTCTATCGAGTTCCTGAGTCACAACCTCTCTGCCCCGATTTTCATCGAGAGTATGACTGGTGGGCACCACAACACGACGGAGATTAATCGGGCACTGGCCCAGGCCGCCAGCGAGACCGGTATCGCTATGGGTCTCGGTAGCCAGCGAGCAGGCCTCGAACTCAACGACGAACGCGTCCTTGAATCGTATACTGTCGCCCGCGATGCTGCGCCCGATGCGTTCATCTACGGGAATCTCGGGGCTGCACAGCTTCGAGAGTATGACATCGAAATGGTCGAGCGGGCAGTCGAGATGATCGATGCCGACGCGCTCGCGGTCCACCTGAACTTTCTCCAGGAAGCCACTCAACCTGAAGGAGATGTCGATGGGCGGAACTGTTTAGCTGCGATCAAACGAGTGACTGAGGCACTCTCGGTGCCGATTATCGTCAAGGAAACGGGCAACGGGATCTCCGGGGAGACTGCCCGAGAGCTGACTGCGGCAGGCGTTGATGTGATCGATGTCGCTGGAAAAGGCGGGACGACGTGGTCCGGAATCGAGGCCTACCGAGCAGCGGCCGCGAACGCGCCGCGACAGAAACGAATCGGCACTCTGTTTCGAGAGTGGGGAATTCCGACCGCTGCAAGTACAATTGAGTGTGTTGCCGAACACGACTGCGTAATTGCGAGTGGTGGTGTCCGAACGGGATTGGACGTGGCAAAAGCGATTGCCTTGGGAGCCAACGCCGGCGGGTTGGCGAAGCCGTTCCTGAAACCAGCCACTGACGGGTCGGACGCTGTCATCAAGCGAATTGAGGACCTGATCGCCGAACTACAGACAGCAATGTTCGTCACCGGCTCAGGTTCGATCGACGATCTCCAGCAGGTGGAATACGTGTTGCAAGGAGAAACACGCGAGTACGTGGAACAACGAACCAGTAGCGAGTGCCGTGTTGAATAGCGATCCCTGAGCGGGGGTGAGGCCATTCGAATTCTGAGACCACCGCTGTGAACGCCTAACGGTGATGGTCCGATTTCAACTATCTACGAGGATACCGCTATTCAACACAACAGCTCCTTCCAAGGACAGAGATGCACTGTCTGAGAAATTCCCGTGGCCACTATTTTTCTGTTTGATCCCGTACCGCTGGATATGAGCCATACGTGTGAGGACTGTGGCGACACATTCGAGACGCTTACCCAACTTCGTCTCCACGACTGTTCGCCATCCAGTACGTCCGCCTCTCCAACCGACGATCCAGTGAACAGCGAGCAGTTGGATTCCCTTCTTGCTGACGTGGAAAACGATGACTTCGACGCGCTTCATCAAGCGATGGCGACGTACGAAACGAGACAGGCCACTGCCCACGAGCAAGACAACACTGACTGGTATCAAGAAGTCTCACGTACCTATCGAGAGCCACTCGTCACTGCATTGGATGACGCGACACGGGCAAATGGGTGGGAATTTCTCGCTGAATTCATTGACGCGTACCACCCAACCACTGCGCAAGACTTCCCGCACGTGACGACGATTATCCAGAATGTCACTGGACGGTATCTTATCCGAACGCGAGTGAGCGACGCTGTCGAGGCAATTCCAGTCGAGGCGCTCGAATACTTCGAAGCGATTCTCGATGATGTCGAAGCGGAGTACGGGTACATCAAGGAAGGACTCCATCCCTACGGGTGGGGGATTGGCCATCCCGAGCATTCGGTCGCTGACCGGGTTCACGACCACGCCGCAGCGGATATTTTCGTCGTGAATCCGATGCTCGAACACGCCTTCTACGCCGACCAGCATACGGCTATGGATCTGCTGGAACGGATCCTGAAAGATGACGCAATCCAGCACACGATCCGGCATCCAAGCGGTGAAATCACCGAAGTACGCCACTTGCTGGACGCCCCAGCTGGCGCAGCGAGTGATTTTTGGCCGACGATCCCTCGCTACTGGGAGTGGAACGAAGAGTTAGAGTATGACTTCGAACTAGCCGACGATGTTGCGCAGCGGATTCGAGCCCTCGTCCGCGAACACGGCATCGATGAGGATCTCCCTGAAGACTGGGAAATTACTGACCTGACCCTGTAGCAGTCCAGCCACAGATCCTAGACGCACGCGAACTACTACACACTGGTACTGCACGTTGACATCCTCACCCGCTTGCAGGCGGGGTGAATCCCGAGCGTTGGGATATTAGGGTTTGCAGTCTGCCTGCTCTTTGGGTGGAACGCACCCGTAGTTGTATCGAACAGGTAGACTCCTGGCCGTGCCAAGCAACCGTTACTCATATCCCCGGTTGGGAGAGTTTGAGTTATCTTTCGGCGAATATTCACCGCACCGTTCACATCTGCGTTCATCGTCGTTGCACACGAGTTACAGACGTACAGCCCACGCTCGACGCGGTTAGCGTCTCAAATCTGTCCACAACAGGAGCAGGTTTTCGAGGTGTTTTCCTCGTCCACACGGTCAACCAGTATCCCATATGCTTCGGCTTTGTATTCCAGCAGGCGCGTGAAGCGGTCGAACTCCCACCCGTGAAGTTTCTTGTTTCCACGCTGGCCCCAGTCTCGTGAGTCGCCGTCATCGTCCTCTCGAATATCACTCAAGTCGCCCACGGCTATCGTGCCGATTTCTTCCTCGATACATCGTTCAACGATGTGTTTCGAGAGGGTGTGCAGGAAGTGGTCTTTCCGGCGCGAGAGTTTCCGGCGGGCACGACGCGCCCGCTTTGATGGGCCGTTCTCACCCTCTATCTGGTATTCGTCGCGGGTGAAGTAGTGCTTGTCCTGTTTCAGCCGGTTGCCGGGGTACAACTCGCTTGGGCCGTCCTCGTAGTCGATAGCGAGGTAGTTGCTGATACCGAGGTCGATTCCGGCAGTGTTGTCGCCGGGCGCGTCTTCGACGGGAATTACTGTCTCACAGACGAGATGCAGCTCCCAACGGTCGCCGGTCCAGACTGCCCGGACCTGCTGGATGTTCTCAACGGTCACATCCGGTCGTGTCTCATACTCTACGAGAATGAAGTCTGAGCGCCCGTCTTTGAGGTTCCAGCCTTTCGAGAGACGGAGTTGGCCGTGTTTGTCGTCGTGTTTGATGCCGTTCTGTTTCCACGTCACAGTTGAGCGTGGGTGTCGGTCGCCGCGTTTCCGGTACCCCGGCGGCTTGTTGGTAATCGCGGGGTTCGATCGCAACGGCAGTCGACAGATGGAAATCGCTGTAGGCGCGCGCTGTATCTTCAAGCGTTTCAACAGTCGCGTCCGATTCGTGAAGTGTCGCTTGGTCCCTACTGTTGACCTGCGCCCACGTTCGCAGGGCCTTGTAATGATGCGCTTGTGCTCGATATTCCGCAACGCGATCATCCCACTCAGCATACGGTACTGACTCAGGAGCGTTCTCCAAGAGCAGCGTGCCGTCCTCGAACACAATACGCATACTTTGTGTCGATTAACTGTAACCTTATGGGTTCGTACGGACGCTAAACCCTACCAGAGTACTGTTGAGCGGGGTCATTGACTGCTTTGCGGTCAACGTGTTTCGCTGAGTTGTGCAAACGCCGGGAGAAAATAGTTAGCACGATCTGTTGACCTTTCCACTCATCTGACACCCGCCCACTCACACCCCTTGTTTCGTACGTTTCTACCCGAGCAAGGATGGTCAAGAGATTAGCGAAGTGTTGTAGATTCCGTGAATCCATTCGGGATATTTAAATATAGTATTGATCTTATGATAGTTATGGATAAATTCGATCCATAGGGCCTCTACAGCCTATTCACAGATAAATATTGCCTTTACAGTAAACTTTATAAATAAATAATATACTAGTGATATAATAAATAATAGTAGTTAGGTAGAAGGAAGGGTATTAACCTTAGCGTGAAGGAGAACGCGGGCAAGCAGTCTGATAGGTGGTCAGACAATGCTTGACCGCGTAGTTGAGAAAGCACGCGAACAAGAAGTGTGAGGATACTCCGACGGAACAGCGCGTTGAGGCAGCGTTCCTGTATCACGCCGGTCTCTCGTATCGTCGCGTCCAGCGGGTAGTCAGGGAGTCATACGAGGCTGTGCGCCAGTAGTATCATCGATTGGCGTATCTGTTTGATCCCGATTTGACTACCATTCGACGGTTGCAATCGACGAGACCAAACTAAACTTCGAAGATACCGAGGTCTACGTCTGGGCTGTAGTCAATGTGGATAGCTTCGAGGTTATCCACATCGAGGTGCCTCTTGACCGATCTGACCTCGACACACTGTTGTTCCTCAAGCGAGTACTGAAGGGCTGTCGTGGCGATCCTGTTGTACTCGTGGAGCGCAGACAGTGGTACAATTGGGCGCTTGAGGACCTCGATCTCTGTGAGCCACGTCGAGAAACGTAGGGAATGGTCTCTAGTCGAAGCCTGGTTCGGCCTGCTGGAATACCGAACCAGGCTCTTCTACAACCGGTTCTCCCACTATAGCTCCTAGAAATCGGTAGAGCGCTGGGTCAAAGCCTTCGCAGCCTTCCGCAATGCAATCCTCTAACCTTGACACCCTTGTCTACTCCCACCGATAACACAGAAACGAACGAAATGAGGGGTGGGGGTCCTTACGGTACTGCCAGTCTACCCCCACCGATAACACAGAAACGAACGAAATGAGGGGTGGGGGTGTCCCAAGGATATAATATTAATACCTACTTCGCTCCTCTACTCAAACCTAAAATACACAAAAAGAAAGTCATCTCTCAAACCGTAATGGAACACTTGATTGAATAGCACACTCATATATTCCCCTAATTCGTATCTACCACAAGTGATGATATTCAACACAAGACAACCATTTCGAGATGAGTATACTCCCGACGAGATTGTAGCACATAACGAAACGATCTCTGAGCTAGTGAATATTTTTCAAGAGTACATAGATGGTTTTCAAGCCCCGTCTCTCTTGATTTATGGTGACTACGGAACAGGGAAGCGAACAGTCGTACAACATTTTTTATCAATATTTGAGAACGAGATTGATAGAGACATTGAAATTCTGACGGTCAATTGCAACAAAGACACCTCGTTATATCAAATATTCGTTGAACTTGCTAGCAGAATTTGTGAAGAAGATTACCCTAGTGGTACACATCAGGATAAGTTAGAAAAGGTAATTCTACGACGAATGGATGATCCATCTACTGTTTGGTATATTATATTAGAAAATCTTGAAAAATTCAATGAATGTGAAATACCATTCGAAGAGATACAGCAGTCAATTTCAACGTACGGAGCAGACCGGACAGAATGTGGAGTAATCGGAATTAGTAATGAGTCTGCTCTCGTTGAGTCTATTTCAATGGATGTACTCCAGCGGCCAGATATGAACATACTGGAAACCACTCCATATGATGCCCCTCAATTACAGGAAATTTTGAATCTTCATGCGGACGAAGCGTTCAGGGAAAATGCACTTGCTGATGCAGTAATACCGAAATGTGCGGCAATTATATCTCAGGAAACAGGGAGTGCAAGAGATGCACTTCAATTGCTTGAGTTGGCCGGGTACGTAGCGTATCGAAACGATGAGTCAAGAGTGACATTAGCTCATTTGGATACAGCGACAAAATCTCGTGACGCTCTCAACACATATTACACATTTAAGCAGGATCTCACGCCGAAAGAACAATTGATCTGTGTTATTATCGCCGTTCACAATAAAATGGATGAAAAGCCAATCTCTACTGACGAATTATATGATAAGTACGATAGAGAATGTCAGTCGTTTAATCTTGATAATATCTCAAAGCGAAGGGTCCAACAACTCATCGCTAATCTACGAGAAAAAGGAGTTGTACGCACACAAGAACACAATATCGGCCGTGCAGGCGGAACTTGGTCATCGCATGAAGTCGCAATACCGCCTCATGAGATCTTTCAACCTGCCGTAGCAACCACTGGCCGATTTGTTAGATACCTTCGTAACAACAATATCTCGGTTGATCCCTTAGCGATTCCAAACCCTGAAGTAAACATCCAAACATTCGTTTCAGATAGCTGGTCATAACCTGTGCCCCTGTAGTTACGAGGAAACTCTGGAGATGGTTGAGTGCAGGAGCGACAGGTGAACCGGCAAGGAAGTGTTTAGCCCAGGTGTACGCGCTATCGCTGGATTGAGTGAGTGACGCTACTGGTTATCGTCCTTGCTACCATCTGACTTTGAGTCTGTGTCTGTTGACATCCTGCTCGTCGGCAAAGGCTACGACGACCAGAAAATCAGACGTGCCCGTCAATACGAGATTCGCCCACTGATCAAGTATCGTGAGTTCACATCGCTTCACTAGGTTTGTCCAACCTGACTGTTTGGCATTTCTACAAACGAAATGAGGGGTGAGCGATGATTCAGGCGCCCGAATAAGTCGTACGAAAGACAATATGAGAGAGATTGAGGCCATCGTAAGGCGGCGGTATAGTGTCTGAACGTACAGTAATTCGCTGTTTGAAGAATGTGAATTGGAGAATCGCTCTTGTGATGTAGATTGTTGGTAGAGCCGAGCACGGAAAGCACTCTTACTGAAGTCGCAACGCTTAGCAAGAGAACACCGTGTCCCTATACGCGGTCAGGTGACCGTGTACACCCTGTGGGTGACTTTCCGACTTTATACGGGGATCAAGGAGAACCAGTATATATGCGTCACAAATGGTTGTTCAAGTACCGGGAACCAGGTTTTCGAGGCCGACCCCACGGGGTCGCACGCGAATGTATGCAATTGTCTCGATGTATGTACACCCCCAGCGGTGAGAGCGGAATTGCGTATATAGATCGAGTGGCAGTCCACCGGGATCATCCTGCCACCCGACCAAGCACTGTTGAGCCGTTTATAAGGAAACTGCGTTCGGTCACCTTAGGACCACGTCAACTCCCCCACCGTATGGACAACGGTACATAAATGACTGACAGAACTACACTCAGACTAAGTGACGAACGGAAGCGCAAACTTGACCGGGCTAGTGAGATTGTCGCTGGCGGACCAGATGATGATCCACCGATGAGCGATGTCATCGACGCAGCACTGACGCACCTCATCGAGAGTGAAGATAATATTCAGAAGGTTCGTGACCGGTATCCGCCGCAGGAAATCAAGGATTGCTGTAACACATCCGTACTTGGACTACGGTATCGGACCAGTATTGAGTCGAAATGGCGATAATCAGTAGTTCACTTCACCAGCTCCGGTTCTCTGATTGATTTGACTATCCTGTCCAAGCGATTCCAGCGCTGATGAGTTCAGCGGCGATAGCTTTTTGACCTTTTGCTACAAATATGTAGCAAGACGATGCCCCATCAGCCAACTGTCTCCGAAGAAACCGAATTCGAGGGTCTTCCCCGACGGCTTCTGGACCAGGATGCGGTTCTTATTGGACGCGTTACTGGCGACGGTAAGTTCGCTGGATTAGCTGCTTACTACATTCACGGCCAGGGAAGCATCTTGATCGGTCACTATGAGAGCCAGGAACTCAAACCGGAGTACACGATTGAGTGTGAGAGCCGGTTGATGTCTGCCTGTGTTCGAGAATTTAGTACCGCCGACGTAGAGACTGAACTCTCGACCGTGGGAAAAGCGCTCCTACAGGCGTGGCACTTTGGCGATCTGACGCCGCTTAGTCACAAACAAGCCCATGTATACGCGCTTCGGGAGAAAGCGGAGTTCAGCCGTGATGAAACGGCTGCAATCCTCAACATCTCCCCGAGTACTGTCGATACGCATCTTCAGCGGGCGAAAGAGAAACTGACCGCGGCAGAGAACTTGGTTCAGTTCGTCTATGTCGATGCTGATGAACTCGCTGAGGTTCATCCAGACTTCTTTGATGAGGCAGGGGTCAGTGACGAGGCGAGTTCCTCAAGCGACATTACGCCCCTCTCATAAGATACGAGGAGACGCTGAATGAGTCGCTTTCCATCGCCAACACTCGCGGATCGAATAGATAATCGGATTCAGGAACTGGATGACGGATTTGTTCGCCTTGGAGACGAAGACACACCATTCACGCTTCGAGAGGGTGGCGATCCGCTAGAGCAAGCTCAACAGCTCCATAGCGAACGTGAAGAATCGGAACGGGAACGAGATGAAGAGTCGAACGAGCCAGTCACTAGAGCCCTGTCGGAGTGGCGGGAAAATATGATGGAGCTCGATTTCCCGTTCGTAGATACTATTCCGATTGACGAACAGCGTCGTCGTGCAAACCGGGTTGCCGAGCTGGCTACCGAGGAAGGTTACGTTGACAGCGTCACCCGTGATGTTACATTTGAAGACGAGACCGTGCGCGGGAAGTACTGGCGTGGGGTCAACTTAATCGAGATCGGGACAGACTCAGACGACTTTCCAGGGTTCCGCACGGGAATTGTGCTTGCACACGAAGTGGGTCACGCATTCTATGATGCGTGGAGTCCGGATAGTGGAATCGAAGAGCACCCTCGGCTCTTCCGAATGCCGGATGAAAAAGAACAGGCTAGGAGACTCTCGGAGCGACTTTATGGCCCGATGATTGAAACGGATGGACCGTTCGTTGATTATCGGAAAGGCAGTGACGAGGAACTTGCTGCTGCCGTGTTCGCGTCTCGAATCATTGAACCGATGGCTGCTCAACGAATTGCGCCAGATGCAGTCCGACGGTTGGAAAATATCTTTGGAGACCTGTCAAAAAATTTGTTTTAGGTTCTACGTACCCTTTATCTCGAAAATTTCGAATCTTGCACCACCGTTGATCCCGTCTTGTACTCGTATTCGCCATCCGTGCGCCGCGACGATTTGCGCCACACTTGCCATCCCGAAGCCAGTACCACTCTCTTTCGTCGTAAATCCTGGCACGAACACATCGGTTCGCTCGTTCTCTGGAATTCCCGGCCCGTTATCCTCTACATAAAATCCTGGCTCGTCATCTAGTCGTCCCACGCGGACTAGAATGTCCTCTTCGCCGTGTTCCAGCGAGTTCCCTAACAGATTCTCCAGCAATCTCTTTAATGCTAATTCGTCCGCGTACACGTCCGGTATTTCATCGGCTATCTTAATCGACGCGTCTCCAACGTCCAGCGTCTGCCACACTTCCTTCGTCAATTTCCCAACGTCAACGTATTCCTCGTCACTCACTAACTCTCCAGTCTGCATTACATCCGCCACGTCCCCAATCAATTCCTCTACTCTGTCAAGCGCCTCTTGTGCATCTTCCAGATGAGTGACTTCGCTAGTCTCTTGGGTTAACTCAATCCGCCCTTGGATCACGTCGAGTGGTGTCTGCAAGTCATGGGATAGCAACTGTCCGAACCCTTGCATCATTTCGACCCACTCTTCATGCCGTTCCTGTATTTCGCGCTCTTCGGTCACATCCTGCTGGAAGCCAACGAAGTAGTCTGGTTCGCCGTCTTCGTCGAAGATCGGTGCGATGCTGACGCGGTTCCAGAACATCTCGCCGTCCTTGCGATAGTTGCGCAACTCGATAGTGACCGGTTCCGCATTGTTGATCGCCTCGCGCATCTCAGCTACGGGTGGCTCTCGCGTCTCTTCTCCTTGTAAGAACCGGCAGTCCTGCCCGATAATCTCTTCACGGGGATAGCCAGTTAAATCGACAAATCCGCCATTCGCGTAGATAAGTGGGTTATCTGCCCCGTCAGTGTCCCCAATGGTGATGCCAATCGGCGCTGCGTCCATCGCCTGTTCCTTCAACGACAGCTCCTCACGCACCTGCTTCGTCTCGGAAATATCGGAGATCGTACAGACTAGGGCGTCATCTTTTGTGTAGGAGAGACGATGATCAACAGTAACCAAGCTACTGTCCTTCCTAACGTAGACAGTACGTCCCGTCCATTCGTCGTCCCGCGCTTCAGGTAACATTTCCTCGTGAACTCGTTCTACCTCGTCGTCCGGGTACAGAGTCTCCCAGTGCTCACCGATCAGTTCCTTACGATCATACCCAGTGATGTCGGCGTACGCATCGTTGATGTAGATGAATCGTCCGTTGTTATCGAGAAGACTGATGCCGTCATGTGCCGTTTCAATAGCGCGGAATCCCCGTGCGACCTGTCGCTCGGCGCGGTGACGTGCTACTGCCTGTTCGATTCGGTTAGCTAGAACTTCATACTGCTCCGTACTGCCACCTTTTTGTAAGTATTCCGTCACACCTTTGGAGATGGCCTCGCTGGCGATCTCCTCACTTCCCTTTCCAGTAAACAGAACGAACGGCAAGTCTGGGAATTCATTTCGCACTTCGTCGAGTACGGCCAGTCCGTCTAAATGAGGCATCTCGTAGTCGCTGACAACACAATCCACGTTAGCCTCTTCTATATATTCAAGCCCATCTCGTGGATCGTTTACCGTTTCCACTTCAAAGTAGTCGCGTTCGCGTTCGAGAAACGTCGCTACAAGATCAGAAAAGCTCTGGTCGTCTTCTATGTGGAGTATTCGTACTCCTTCGCCGACATCAGCGATCAAACTTTCCTCGTCAATATAGTAGACGTTAGAAATAGTTGCTCACTTTTGGGATAGAAATTTGGTCAAGAGCGGTATCGATTGCCGTTGTAAGTTCGTCGAGTGAATCGA
>NZ_FNWU01000032.1 GCF_900108505.1 Halopenitus malekzadehii
GGGCCGGTCGTCATCGTTGGAGATGCGTCGTACCGCGTTGTTCCGGTCGGTGAAGAATCAGACTCGTCAGAAGATGTCCGGGAACTTAGCGTCGATGAGATACGTGCTGCACTCAGCGCTGGCGCAGTAATCGTACTCGGTATCTTGATCGTAATCTTCACCGAGAAATATACCGACATAGATATCCTGAAGAATATCGACCTCTTCCAGTTCCAGCAGGCTACTGGAGACGACAATATGTTCCCATAACTTACCCGTGTGCCAACTAAACTCCAAGTTACACACCTCAGTATGCCTCCAGCAGATTCCTCCCAGCAACAGACGGACGACTTCCATAGTCATCCGCCTATCCAGTGTGATGCGTGCGAGTCTGCTCTCCACTCTAACATAGGTCACACATTGTCCTTCCTTCTCGTGGATCAGCTCACACTCCCGCTCGTTGGATGTGATGAACACCTTGAACAATTCACCTCTGTCTGTGGATTCACTACCGAGAGCACAGCTGAACTCATAGATCATCGGCCAGCCGGCGGTATCAACTGTCCTAGTTGCCACCTCGCACCCCATAATCCAGATCAACCTGTGGTTCCGGTACAGGACGGAGCAGTTGCGATCCTTGCCTGTCCAGAGCATCAAGTGGAGATCGTTGGTCGGTTCCACACAGGTCTTGATATGCAACAGCAGCTAACTGCTTCTCTCGATACGCTACAATAGGCCTCACGTATTCTGATTTATCCGGCTCTGTTGAAATCCTATTCTTCAAATAGGTTCTCGTGTGAAACAGCCGTTCAGTAGATCTGCCTACTCCGCAATCAAGAGTTATACAGTTCTATTCCCGGTTACTCAGTCCGGCACCAATTGCAGCACCAAGTACCACTCCGATAGCGAGCCACAGTCCGAGATTATCCGTAGCAGAACCTATAGCGACCCCAATTGCAAGTCCAATCGCCATCCCAATTCCGGTGTCTTTCCCGCTCGGCCCTGTCTCGCTTTCCCCACTCATATACTATTAGGTGACGTGAGGAGACGGTAAGTCCACCGTCTGTATTGATCGCAGCTGGGTCAGAATATATTACTTGCTGAGGATTTCAACAGAGCCGCGCTGTTTGGAAAGGCGTCTGAGCTGAAGACAACTACACGTTCTTCCATCACTTCGGGGTGGCGACGAAGCCGACCGTCGCTGTTTCTCTTTATATTGGAGAGGCCTGGTAGTGTCAACGCGGATTATTGAGGTACAGACGCCGCCTCACGCCGACTCGCGCGTAACAGGAGGATGCCGAGGCCGATGAACCAGACGATCTGGGTGAGGCCAAAGATGCCGCCGCCGATTTCGCCGAGTGCCGGGATGGCTGAGAGGATGCCTGCCGTACCGACCACGAGACCGACGTAATTCAGCGCCCGGTGTAGTGCCCGTGCCCGCAGTGCGACCACGCTCACGAGGAGGGTCCAGATACCGCCGATGATCTCGTTGCCGCCACCGAGCCCGTCGATGACGGGACTGACCGCTAGCCAGACCGTCGTCGCTTGGGTCGGGTCCGTGCCGTACAGATCTACGACGACGCCCGTGGCGATGTTGGCGATCATTCCACTGGCGATGACGAGCCCGGCCCAGATCAGTCCGAACGCGGTCGTCGCCACCATCAGCATCGGTGCGTTGTTCTTAAGGCGCGCGTGAAGTGCCAAGACGAGCGCTACCAGAACGACGCCGAAGACCACGTAGATGAGTAGGTTCATCGCGTACAGACTCGTCTGGTTCGCCACGAACAGTTCGACCTGCTGGAGTGGCCCGGTAACGTTCGTAAAGTCGAGAACCACGAGGAAGTACATGATGCCGGCCACGTAGATCGCCGCCTCTGTGAGCGCTGCCAAACCACCGACCCGCAGGTAGTTCCACCGACTCACATCGGCCGGCCGCTCAATACTCTCGACTGCTTGGTTAGTAGACGATGCCATGTTGTATCACTGATTATATAATAGCTATCTGAGGATATAAGGGTGCCGCAGGTGCCGCTACTCGTTAATCAGACTGTCCTCATCCCTGTCCAGACGATTCAGACGAGCTCGCCGTCTCGCCCGACAGTCAAGAAACAAGATCGTCCACAGCACACCGGATTTGTCTGGGCTGTGGACTACCTGTATTGACCGCGACCGGGTCAGAATATGTCACTTTCTGAGGATTTCAACAGAGCCAAAAACATCTTTCAACTGGGCAACCCTATCCTACTGTTCGTGCGTAAAAACGGCTCTATCGACTATTAACGGTTTAATATATCTAAAATCTGTTCTCGTTCCCACTGTTTTCACTCTGGACGAGGGGTGTGTAGTCACTACTTTTCCAAGTGCACCAAAATCAAATAGCACACGGGGTGTGGAAAATCTATAATCGGACGTATCGTCCTCTCATTCGTCTGGATTGACTGGTCCTTTATATTTGGACGTAACTTTGTCTCCCTCTCTCCACTGCCAGTAGTAGTAGCGGTTGTCGTTAATCTCCTTGATCGTGATCGTCGCTTTCGACGGGACATCGTCCGGCAGATCGTCGGGGTGCTCTTCGATCTCGCTTTCATCTGAGTCCTCTTCGAGACGTGCCTCGCGAGCTTTGTGCTCAGCTAACTCTTCAGCGTAGCGGGCAACGTGTTGTAGCTGTTCAGAGGGGTACTCGTTGAGTGTGTTGACGAGGTCTGGCGGGAGTTCCGCCGGCGGCGTCGGTGGCTCGTAGGACATCAGCGGTCGCCTCGTGTTAACCAACAAAGCGCGCATCGGCATAGATTTGTTGGTTAATAACCAGAGCTCTGGATACGGCACCTATCGGTCATCGACACCGACATCGACCGTTGCCTACGACGATCCCTGTCGGGAGATCGCCGTCTCCAACTGTTCCCAGACCATTTCGAACGCCAGCGGATCACCGGTCAGGTCCGGCAGCGTAGTCTCCCACTGGTGGCGGATCGTCTCTTGTTGCTCGTCCGGGAGTCCGTCGTTCAGATCAACGGTGAGCCCATCGTGTTTGCACTTCGCGTCGAAGGCGGGACCCACGTCGGCAAAGTTGATCGTGACCGAATCGGTTTCGAGCAGCTGATAGAGGTCGTAGTAGTCACGGGCGGCTCCGCGCTGGTAGATCGCTCGGAGCTTTTCGGCGAAGATCTCCTCGACGCTGTACGCCTGGAGGTCGAATTCGGGCACGTCTTCGTACGCGTGCGTGTGCTGAACGGGGTCGAAGGCGACGTGCTCGTCGACCATCACATCGATGCTGGTCGTGTTGGGGTGGTTGAGGACGGCGCGGTACTGAATGCTGATGTCGACGTAGTGGGTCGGGTAGTGGTCCTGCTGGGATTCGTGGTGCTCGCGAATCTCGAATTCGATGCCAGAGCGGTCGGCAATCGTATCGAGGACCGCTCGGAGCTCCTGTTTGGACCCCTGGTACTCCCCTTCGACGCCAAAATCGAGGTCCTCCGAGAACCGCCACGATTGCGGGAAATACAGCTTGGACAGCGCGGTCCCGCCTTTGAACAGGAGGTTGTCGCCGTAGCCGCTCGTGAAGATGCCCCAGAGGAGCCACGAATTGACGTAGTTCTTCTCGGCGTACCCTTGCCGAACGCCCAGTTCGCGAGCGAGAATCCGGAGCCGGTCCTGACTGATCATCGCGATCAGGACTCCGCCGGCTCCAGCGTGGCTGGCTCGACGTTGATCCGGAGGCGATATGTGCTGTCGGTCGATCCGGTGTCGGGCCGCGTGGGGTCCAACAGGGAGTACCCACTCGTGAACGACGCAACGAGTTCTTCGCGGGCGGGGAGGTCGATGCCGAGCTGGTCGGCGAGGTAGACGATCCGCTTGGTCGCAGCGCCGTTGTCGAGGCGTTCGAGGTACTCGCCGACAGTGACCCAGTCGCAACCCCGTTCGTCGGCAGTACGCATCGCGGTTGCGAGTTCCCGAAGGCCACCACAGAACTCGGGGTGGTCCGCACAGTCGACCAGCGTCTTCTCCAGGTCGCTGACCTGAACGGTCGTGCCCTCGATCGATGTCGGCTCAACGCCGAAGAATTTCCGCTCGGTGACTGTCGTGACGCGGTACGGGACGCCGTGGATCTCCCGGCTTTGCGCTCGGGTCGGCGTGACGACGTACACTGTCCGGGGAACCTGTTCGGTCAGCCCGTGGTGGCTGAGGGCGCTGTAGTAGCCGATGTACATTGGCTCGGCGACGTGGGCGGCGATGAGGTACTCGTGGGTGGTGTACACGGCTTCCTCGCCGGCTGTGAGTGGAATGATGAGATACGTGCCCGGGAAGAGCCGGTCGAGCCAGCCCTTCTCGGTGAGCCGGGAGGCAATCTCGCGGGCGGTGTTTGGGGAAACCTCCAGCGTCGTCTCGATGTCGTCGACGGAGATGATTTGGTGACCCGCGCCAGCGAGTCGTGCAAGGAGTCGACTTTCTCGAGTCGAGAGCCCCTGGCGTATATTTTGCGTTTGTTCTATGGTGCTCATACCTGCGTTTCTTACATAGAGTATAAACACGGGCCTGCTTTAGCCTTGTGACTGCCGCGGACAGCGGAGACGAGCAGACTTAACCAACAGAACCGGGGTGTTGAACCGTGCGTTGGTTAAGGATTCAAGCGCCGTCTTCGACTACGTCGATGAGCTTTTCTGCTGTGGAACTGATCCGGTCGAGACGGTCGCGAACGATCTCGGGATCGTCCGACTCCCACGCAGCCAAGTAGAACGCCGACCCGCTGGTATCTAACCCACAGTACCGCCCGACGACGTACGCGACCGCCTCGGCTTCGACTTCGCGTTTCGACCGCTCGGTGTCGTCGTCGACGTCGAAGTGAAGCAGGGCGTGGGCGTACTCGTGGATCAACGTCCGCGCAAGGTCGGCCTCATTCTCCCGATCACGCACCTCGACACGCGGTTGCATATCGACGAGACTCAGCTGCTCGCAGATGCCTTTCGCCTCGCCGTGCGTCCACTCCGCTTCCGGAACGATCCGCACCGTCACGCCAAGCTCGTCGGCGGCTCCAGTCAGCCGACCGACGAGGTCGCCGGCGTCCCCGGTGGCTTCCGTATCGAGATCAGGAAGCGGTTCGCCTTCGGTCTGAGAGACGTCGAACACCGGCGCAGGCTTGAACCCGACCAGCCCCTCGGACCACTCTTCGGGCGGTGTCTCGTCGTACTCACAGTCGGTGTCCTCGTGGTAGCTCGGCGAGTTCTCGCACTCCGGACACTGCTTGGTGATGATCGGGGCCCAAATCCAGATGGCCGATTCGCCCTCTTGGACGTGCCTGTCGAACTCCTCCTGCCACGTTCGGTAGCCGGCGACCTTTGTCGCGTCGGGGTACTGCCGCTTGATCAGCAGCGTGTTTCGATAGGAGTAGTCGTGGAAGCGGCTCTGGACATCGAGCCATTCCTGGAACTCACCGCTGGCCTGCGCGTCGTCGACCCCGGCGACGAGGTCGTCGATCCACTGTTCGATGGTACTGTTCATCTCGTCGGATCGCGTGTCGGTCTGGTCGAAGGAGACCGACGAGTCACTAGTCGTAGCCATTGTGTTCACCGAATTACGTTCACGGCGACTGCGTCTGTTCAGACCGCGCCGCACCCCTCAGGGGCGTTCAAAAAACCGAGTCTGTCGGTTAGCGGAGCTCGTGGCGTTCGTCCGCAAAGCCGACCGTGACGAGGTACTCGAGGAACTCGTCGAAGCGCTCGACGTCGCTGGGTGAGTCAGTCGCAAGGTGACGCGTCCACTCGATGGCCCACTGGAAGGCGGGATCTGTCCCGCCCTTGCCGTGTAGATACCACCACCGGGCCGCCTTGAGAACCACTATGGGGTTCGTCGGCGGCTGCTCACCGGCGAGCCCACGGGTGATGGATTCGATTTCGTCGGGGACGTCGGCGGGATCGATTTCCGCTGATTGCGTGTTGTCGATATCGACCGGGATATCGTCGATTGAGACGTTGTCGGGACTCTGTTGTTGACTCACTGGAAGTCACCTCTGAGAGCTTTCGAAGGAGCCCTCGCCCTCTCTGGGGGCACGAAAAACAGGTCGCGAAGTCACGCCGACGGGAGGTAGACGCTCTGCTCGCCGGCGATCTCCTCTAGGTTGTTCCGGTGACGATGGCTGAAGTAGCACTCGTAACTGCAGTATCCACAGATTGCGCCGGTATCGTATTCGGCGACGTACGGGCCGCGGCGAGTTCGCCAGACGTTCGTCCCGCACTCGGTACAGGCGGCGTCCTCGAGATCGGCAGGACTCGGACCCTCGTACCCGACGGTCATCCCCTCGTCTTCTGGTGTCGATTCAGGCCAGACCCCGTGTTGCTGCCAGAACTCACGGACGCGAGCGAGGCTGTGACGCACCGTCTTTCGGACGGTGACGTGGTCGGCGTCGCGACCGCTGTCGTCCCAGCCGTCGGCCGTCCAGAATTCACCGAACTGTGCGCCACGATGCAGCCCGTTCCAGTCGACGCCGACGATGTCGGCCGGTGGCTCGTCCGTGAGTGTCGGTCTGGTCAGCTGTCGAATGGCGTTGAGCTGCTTGGGCGGACTCCCGCCGAGGATGTGGACGCGTCGCCCCCTCCAATCGGCTGGGTCGGAGAACTTGTGGGCCAGGCGGTCGGCGTATCCCCGTGAATACCCGAGGACGAGGGTCTCGGGTATCGCGTCGATCACCGCCTGGGACTTCGGAACGACGATGAGCTCGGCCTCTGGATAGCTCGCTTGAATCTCACGAGCAGCAGCGACGTGGGCGTCGACATCGTCAGTATCGTCGACGTCCCCGATGACCCCGACCTCTGGTTCGTACTCGAAGAAACGGTCGACGAACCGCTCCAGATCGGGATTCCGGAAATCGTTGTCGAGCATCCCAACTGGAATCTCGAGGTTTAGGTACTGATCCGTCTGATACCCACAGTCTTCCCGAAACCCGGGGAGAAATCCGAGGGCTAGAGCATCGGCGACGAACGGGGCTCGATGCAGAAACGCCACGTAGTCTGCTCGTCTGGCGGCGGCGATTTCGCGGGCGGTGCTGGCGCTGGAGCTCAGCTCGAGGGACATGATTAGGCTCGCGAGGCCGCTGCTGGCTGCCCCGCACCCATTCAGGGGCCCGAAAAACCGAGGCACAGGGGATTAACCAACAATAGGGGGAACTCACGTGGGGTGTGTTGGTTAAGAATTGAGCTTACTCTTCGTTCTCACGCAGCTCTTCGGCCTTCCACTTGAGCCGACGCAGAATCTGTGTCCGGTTCTGGTGCGCGTTCTCGTAGGCAACACACTCCCGGAGTGTCTCCATATCGGGGATCGTCGCGATACCGGCCTTGATCAGTCGATGACTCGGTGCTTCGAGACGCTTCTCGGGTGGGAACTCGTCGTCAGCCCCGGTGTGACCCACGGACTTTTCCATCTCTATTGCCCTCCATCCCTCAAGGGCGAGAAAGACAGAACAGACGACTCCCTCACCGTCGCGGAGTCAGGCCATTGCATCTTGGAACCGTTCACGCAGCGCGTCCTCGCAGTATTCCAACTGATCGACCTTCTCCTGTAGGTCGACGCAGACGCGCTCGTTATCCGGAAACTGATTGCACCGGCCTGAGTAACTGGCTACAGCTGTGCAGCGAGATGCTCTTTGAGAAGCGTTCGATGACAACGTTTCTGATCGGTGTTTTCGAAACAGACGAAGACGAGCTGCTCTCCGTCTTGCAGTCGGTCAGTAAGTTCGGCGACTGCCTCTTGAGCCTCCGCACCGTCAGTGAGATACGAGCGGTACCGCTCTTCAAATTTGACTTCGTCCCAAGCCGCATTATGCGCGCCTTCGTCACACATCCCTTGCATTTTGAAGTCCTCGTGGCGCTGTTTGAACTCGTCGAGGAGGTTCTCGGGGGGACCGAGTGCCGGATAGTTCTCGTCGACCGTTGTTCGGAACCAGCCGGTTGGCCGCCGGACGACTCCCACTAGCGTTGCTTCCGAGGGAACATCCACGAGGTCGTGTTGCAGCGCCGCGACGTACGTATCCTCGAGACGGTCAGAGGAGCTCATACTCTATTGATAGACTGTTCGACACCCAGGATGGTCAACTTCCCGGTGGACGTGGGGATCAACCTTCGACGAGGAATCAGACCGAAGAATAGTTTCTTCGCTCACGTCCCCGCATACTCGTACGCAACACTCTTTGAGGGTGAAACGCCATCTCGATACAAGCGATGGACGAACGAGTGATTTGGGCGAGTGGTCACGGCGTCGTCCTCCTCGCCGTACTCGCGGGAATTGCGTTCGCTTCTGGCCACTGGGCTATTCTTGTCGCTCTTGCGCCCGCAGCGTATCTTCTCGTCTTCTTCCCACATGATTCGGAGAACTCGCCGAAGACAGTCGTGGTCAGCCATCTGACCGCGCTTGTCGCGGGGTGGCTTACGTATACTGTCCTCGCCCAAGGGATTGCGCCGACGAGTATCGAGCCGATGTCGGAGCCGGGGCTCCGGATCGTCGGAAGCGCGCTACTCGCATTTATCGCCAGTACAGCAGTCTTCTACGTCCTGAGCATCACCCATCCGATGGCCTATGTCACTACTTTCACTGCTGCGATTGGGGGGTTCCCGACGATTCAGTCAGTCGCTATCGCTGCGGGGACGGTCCTCATCGTAACCGGGCTACAGATTATCCGGCGAAAGGTGGGTCCAGATACAGATGCCGCCTCTGGGGCATTCAATGAGGAATTTGCACGGTCATAGCTTCAATCTCGTCCGATTTTCTTCCGATTGACGTACCCACCTGTTAGGCATCGGCAGAGGCCTTCGAATCAGTCCAAACAAAGTACGCGAAGAGCCCCAACCAAGCGGCGAGAACGACGACGCTCGCGATCGCTGCTGTGGAGACTGTGTAGACGGACATATCGGGAGGATCCCCGGTAAGGGCGAATGACCAGACAATAGCAACTACTCCCACATATAGCCCACCAGCAAACGCCAATACCAGCTCTTTGCCACGCGAGAGTGAGGACGCCTTCTCTTTCCAAGATGTCATTTATGTGGGCTCTCGGATATCGTTATCCCGACCCGACCGAGATGACGAATCACCGGAGACTCCTGCCATCTAGTGCTTCTCGGCCCCAGCGAAGGGGGGATTATCGGTGGTCTCGATAGAGCGATGCTCGCATTTTGATGTACCGTTCCGGCCACTCTTGAAAGTGGGTCGCCAACCGGTGAATGCCCTCTTTGACAACACTCCGGAGGGCTGAACCCACTGATTTGGTGGTCTTCACGAGACCCCGGAAGAAGTCCAGGTCTTGACGCATTAAACGGCCATTTTGGGCTTAGACGTATATATCACTGGGTATGACGAACGTCTCAGGCGAAGATAGACACTCCAGGTCCGTATCTGTGGTCACCCTTAACACGCGTCCCCTGATAGTTTTTAGCGGTGATTTGAAAGCCCATGTTCGACCGCGTACTTCTCCCGACGGACGGTAGTGAGGGTGCCCGACGCGCAGAGGAAACTGCTATCGAACTCGCTGATGTCCACGATGCAACGCTGCACGTCCTCTACATCGTCGATCAGCCGACCTCCGTTTCCGGGACTGGTGAGGGGGTTCCCGGGTTGGATAATCTCCTGGACGCCTTGGAGCAGGAGGGAGAGGAAGCTACCGGCGATGTTGCAGCGCGAGCGGAGGACCGTGGTGTCGAGGCGACGAGCGCTGTCCGACGTGGAAACCCGCACGACGACATTCTCACGTACGCCGAAGAGAACGATATCGACGTGATCGTGATGGGTACCCACGGCCGGACGGGTGTCAAACGGGCGCTCCTCGGTAGCGTAACCGAAGACGTCGTCCGACACTCCGAGATCCCGGTCTTGACTGTCCATCGCGATCCGGAAGCGTAGGTCTCGTACACCCAGTCTCAGTACCTCACAAAGCATCCACAGCTAGCTGTTTCTGCGGCCTGAGTTCTGTCTCGAAGCGGTTGTACTGATGGTCTCGATGAGATGA
>NZ_FNWU01000010.1 GCF_900108505.1 Halopenitus malekzadehii
CGGTTCCGCACCGCACAAGCGAAGACGAGCACGTCTGGTTCGTGACGAGCTTAGACGTAGACCGATCGACAGCGAGAGCATACGCGGCGGCGTTCCGCCGCCGCTGGGGGATCGAAACGTCATATCGACAGCTCGGTGATTCTCTCCCGAGAACGTCGGCGACGACGTTCTCGGTGCGACTGTTCTACTTTCTGTTTGCGGTGTCGCTGTACAATCTGTGGGTGTTAGCCAACATCTTAGCTTCAGCTGAAACAGTTCCAGAGACACCGCTGATCTCAACACGGATCTTCCGGAGATTCGTTCTCTCAACAGACGACGGCTGAGTTCACACTCGAATCTGACCGGGATGACCGGTGAGTACGCCTCATTTCGGAGAGGCATCGCTCGGGAACGCCGCTGGCGCGGCGTTCCCTCGCTCTCCCACTGGATCTGTTACAGCGAAATCTCCCACGATCGGGAGATTTGCGAGCTCAACGGCTTGGGTGGTACAGAATGAGATTTGATTCGGCAACCACTGTTTAGCGCGGGGAGGATGTCAAGTGGACGACTTGCTTCCCGATGTTGTCGCCGGAGAACAGTCCGAGGAACGCATCCGGTGCGTTCTCCAAGCCCTCGACGACCGATTCACGGTGTTCGATCTCGCCGCTTGCCACCCACGTTGCGAGCCGTTCGCTCGCTTCCCCGAACCGGGTGGCGTAATCGGCGACGAGAAGGCCTTCGACTTTCGCACGCGTCGCGATGAGCAGCGGCAGCTTTCGCGGGCCCGTCGGGACGCTTTCGTCGTTGTAGTGTGCGATCTGCCCGCAGACGGCCACCCGAGCGTCGAGGTTCAGGTTCGTGAACACGGCGTCGGTGATCGGTCCGCCGACGTTGTCGTAATAGACGTCGACGCCGTCCGGTGCAGCCTCCGCAAGCGCCGCTTCGTAGTCGTCGGTCTCTTTGTAGTTGATCGCGGCGTCGAACCCGAGATCCTCGGTGAGCCAGTCGGTCTTCTCGTCCGACCCGGCGAATCCGACGACGCGGCAGCCGCTTAACGTCGCAATCTGCCCGACGATCGATCCAACCGCACCCGCCGCTCCGGACACGACGACGGTGTCGCTGGGGGTGGGGTCGCCGACGTCGAGCAACCCGAAGTACGCCGTCCGACCCGGCATCCCGAGCACGCCCAGATAGGCCGGCGGATCAGCGATCGTGGGATCGACTGGGGCGACGTCATCCGCATCGAGGACGCTGTACTCAGCCCACGTTCCCTCCCCGGTCACGAGGTCGCCGTCGTCGTACTGCTCGCTGGTGCTCTCGACGACTTCGCCGACGACGCCTCCTTTCAGGACGTCGCCGACGTCCCACGGCTCCGCGTACGATTCGCTGTCCCGCATCCGGCCGCGCATATACGGGTCAACGGAGAGGTACTCGACACGGACGAGCAGCTCACCGTCGGCGGGCTCCGGGACGGCCTCCTCTCTGAGTTCGAAACAGTCCGCGTCCGGTTCACCGGTTGGCCGTTCGACGAAGTACCAACTGTGGTTCGTCTCTTTCACACCCCCTTTCGGCTCGTCGCATCAAAGAGACTTCCCCTCGTCGGAATCGAGCGGCGGTCTGTCTCCAATCTTCGGCGGACAGCCCTCTATGAACGAGTGGCGAGCGACACCACATCCACGAGCGACGTGTCGGAGAGGATCAGTTCCCGATACCCGTCGTCAACCAGATCGGTCGGAGTGGTGGTGGCTGACTCCATCAGGTGGTCCGTCGTCTCCGCGACGTCGTGTGCGTCGAGACAGAGACGCCGGTCGTCTCACGGGATGTCCGACAGCTCGTCGTCGATCTCGAAATACCCGTCCGCTCGTTCCCAGATCTCCGCTTGATCTATGATGTGACTGTTCATTCGCTCCGAGTGCTGAGTGCCGCGTCTCGGTGCTCCGGAACCGCTTCATCTGTCGTCGGCGACAGTCGCACCGTGACCGTCGTCCCGTCATCGACGGTGGTGGTCACCTCCCCACCGAGTCCCGTGACGATCCAGTTGACCAGCCACAGCCCCAACCCCGACCCGTGTTCCAGCGGCGTCTCGCGGCCAGCTTCCAGTACCCGTCGTTCCATCTCGGGGAGTCCTGAACCGCCATCCTGCACGCGAACGGCCACTTCACCATCCTCAGTCATCTCTACCGTGTATGTTACGCCCGCGGACCCACCGTACTGTGCGGCATTCGCCCCAAGCTCCCGAAGCGCCAATCGCAGACGTTCTGTTGCCATCACGTCCTCGCAGGGATCCGTCTCGATGCTGAACTCGGTCTCGGGGAACTCTGTTCGCAACTCGCTCACGACCTCCTTGACATCCGCCAGAATATCACGTGGAGCGAGCGGTTCGGCGTTATTTCCTGCCGTCTGGAAGTCTTGGGCTTTTTCACTCAGGTCTGTGAGATCGGTCGCAATATCGCGAATCCGTCGTGCCATCGCGGCGGGATCGCCCTCGGTTCGCTGTGCGATTTCGTCGGCGAATCCCTGAACCGCATTCATATCGTTTCGAAGATTATGGCGCAGGACGCGATTGAGCACCTCAATCAGCCGATCACTCCGTTTTTTTGCTGTGACATCCTCCTGAATCCCGACAAAGTGTGACACAGTCTCACCGTCGACACCTGTGACTGGCGCGATCGTCAGCTGGTTCCAGAACGGTGTCCCGTCGGCACGGTAGTTGAGAATCTCCGTCCGAATCGGCGTATTCGAATCGATCGCCTCCCGAATCTCGGTAACAGTGGCTTCGTCAGTTTCCTCGCCTTGGAGGAACCGGCAGTTGTCTCCCAGCACTCGCCCTGTGGGGTACCCGGTCACTCTCGTGAATCCCTCGTTGGCATAGACGATGGGAAGGTCGTCTTGGTCTGCGTCGGCGATCGTGATGCCGACGGTTGACTCTTCTAAGGCCTGACTCTTCATCTGCAGGTCGAGCTCGCGTTCTTTGCGCTCGGTGACATCCTGGAAAACGCCCCGTACGGCCACGATTTCTTGTTCGTCATCGGCATACTGGGGGCGTCCGATCACCCGCACCCATCGAACCGTGTCGTCGTCGGTCACGAGCCGGAGTTCCAGATCATAGGGCTCCCCGCCGGTCGTTAGCTTCTCAAACGCTTCTTCGACGATTGGGCGGTCTTCCGGATGATAAAAATCGAGTCCGTCCGAGATATCGGGGTTATGAGTGAGCGGAACGCCGTGGATGCGATAGACCTCGTCTGACCACCGGAGCGTTTTCGAGCGGAGATCGTATTCCCAGCCGCCGATATTGGCTGCTTCTTGGGTTTGCTGGAGGAACTCCTTGGTTCGCTCCAGTTCCGTTTCACGTTCGCGCCGGGCCGAAATATCCCGCACGATGCCCTGTATGAATTCTTGGCCGTCGATACGGATCACACCCATACTCATCTCGATGGGGAGATCGCTTCCGTCAGCGCATCTGAGGGATAGTGGCATCCCATCCGCAAACCGATCACGCGGGTCGCCGGACAGCTCCGATTCACCGACCGACTCCGTGTCGAACAGTTGCGCGTACCGGTCACGCTCGGTTGGCGGATGTAGGTCAAGGACCGACATTCCCTCCAGTTGGGATTGTGCGTAGCCGGTCAGTCCGGCTGCCTTCTCGTTGGCCTCGGAGATAATGGCCGTGTCCGTGTCGGCGAGGAACACTGCGTCAGGTGCCTGCTGGAGGAGTGCCTCGTATTTGTTTTCAACTCGTTGCTGGGCCTGTTGTGCTTCTGTGATACGCTGTTCGTGGTGGGACGTTTCGATTTCTCGCCCGAGAAGTCTTGCGAGGAGTTCGACGGCGGCCTTTTCCTCGCTGGCAAAAGCCGTTTCTCGGGGATTTCGGGAGGAGAAACAGACTGTGCCGTACACGTCGCCGTGGACGAAGATCGTCGTTCCGAGGTAGCAGTAGAGTCCGTGTTGCTGGAAGGCTGGATCATCGTCCCAGCCCTGGTTGGGGGCGTCAGTGAGTGCGACGGGGCCATCAGAATCGATGACGCGCCGACAATAAGTCGTTTCGCGATCAAGTGTGACACCATCGGTGAGCTCCGGGTTGTCTCCGTCGCTGGCGACGACGGTGTCCGTGGTGGAATTGCCGTCGCGGCGTTGGATGTGGCTATGTTCAACCCCTAAGAACTCCCGGCCGATTGCGAGGGCCCGTTGTTGTTTTTCGGCCAGTGACATAGCCGAATCGTCCATCACCTCATAGAGACGGTGATAGACCATAGCACTGCCAGACATATCTGTCCGAAATACTTGTAGCGAGTACAGATACAACTATCGGCGGATTAACTGGAATTAGGCGCTAAGTCCCCTTCCTCAAGGAGTCGTTCGAGAGAGCTTCGCTCTCTCGTGATCACGAAAATCGAAGATTTTCGGACGACAACGCAGAGAGCGAAGCGACTGAGTAGCGTTAACGAGAGCTGCGCTCTCGTCAACGCCTGTGGAGACTGCGCTCCCTGTGGATACGCCTGTATCTGCAAAGCGCGTCGTAGAAACAGGAAGCCCCACCCTCAAGGAGCGAACCGCGTCAGCGGTGAGCGAGTAGGGTGGGGTCGTTCACCTGCATATCATACGGTGTAGTAGGTGCATCCCACGTACAATGACGATGCATATTACAAAACAGACATCTAGTAACGGCCGCTTCTCACGTCGATTTGATCAATACATCTAAAACAATATCCGACTTGCAATCAATCGTGACGACGAGTGCTGGTCTTCGACACAATCAGGGTGTAAAAGGGCCGGTAGCGGTTACTGTCCGTACCATCGATACCGACCCGGAGCCACCTCGCGACGTAGAACTCATCGCTACCGACGCCGACGGGGAGGAGTTACAAGTCGTACTCTGGGAAACGCACGATGTTACGACCGACTGGCGTCCCGACTCAACCTACGAGATCTGGGGTGGACGAGCCAAGCGGTACATCGACGCGTCCGGTCCCGAGTTACGTATCCACAGTAACGCCGATTTCACTGTCAAACGTGTTCCCGAACCGGACACGTGCCAAGTGCTCGTCGTCGGCGATACGCACGTCGGATATCGTCATCGGGCGAGCAGCACGAAGCCGGGATGGGCCCACGCGGTAGACAATCGACGCACGTTTACTCGGAGCCTTGCCCGTGCTCGCGCTCTCGACGTCGACGCAGTGGTGCACGCCGGCGATGTGTTCGACCACAGGATAACTCAGGTGGACAAAGACCACGTTCGCAAAGAGATCCAGTGGATCCACGACGTGGGGATACCGTTGTACTTCATCCACGGGAACCACGACAACGAGGCTGGAAACGAGACGTTACGTCAAGGACCCGGGATTCATCTCGGGGGGAAAACGATGACTCTCGGGCGGGATTCCGTCCACATATCGGGGCTCGATTACGGAGCTGGAGAGTTCTCGGGTTCACTACCGGAGGCCGTTGCCGGCGGGGATCCCTCAACATCGATCCTCGTCCTTCATGATACGCCCTATCCGGCGGTCGACGAGACCGGGTCGCCGATCCATCGAAACGATCCAAATCACCTCGATCTCAGGGACTTCCTCGACCGAGCTGATGAGTGGCTGGACCTGATCGTCTCGGGGCATATGCACGTCGGGAGCCGTGGGTCGATAGCAGGCTACGAGACGCCGTTACTCGTTACCGGTCCGACTGCGGAGATCAGCAAATCCACTCGGGAGAATCAACCATCGACGTGGTTAGTGACGATTTCGGAGGAAGCGGTTCAGATCGAGCGACAGAAGTTGTCGTGAGACGGGCTATATCGAGTGTCTCCTGGAACTCTATCCGTTGAGCCTGGTTCCGATGAGAGAGTTGACGTCGACGACGACTCTCCCTGGGTAACGAACCTCACTTCGCTCGCTCCGCTCGCTCACCTCCCGCTCCCTGCTTCGAACCCCGCCCTCGAACAGGCACAGCGGCGCCGCTCACGAGTTGTTCGCGGCGCCGATAGTGGGCTCGGGCGGGTTCGAACCGCCGACCTCAGCCTTGTAAAGGCCGCGTCATAACCAGCTAGACCACAAGCCCGTATTGTTTCGATCGCTCCCGGAGCGGAAAACGGTTTCTTTCCGCGCCACGAACCCCACCCGTGAACCGCCGCCTCATCGCCATCGTCCTGGTCCTCGTCGCCGCCGCACTCGGACTCCTCGTCGTCGATCTCTGGCAGCCTGATGATGACTACGACCGAACCACGGTCGAGATCGAGGACGCGCAAACCGGCGATCGTCTGGCGACCGTCGACGTCCGGATCGCCGACACGTTCGATAAGCGCTACACCGGGCTCTCCGAAACCGAGTCACTCGATCCGAACGAGGGGATGCTGTTCACCTACGACGATCCCGGCAACCGGACCTACGTGATGCGGAACATGTCCTTCGCCATCGACATCGTCTTTATCGACGCCGACGGGACGATCACGACGGCCTACTCGGCCGAGCCCGAGTCGGAACCCTACACGGGGTACGACGGTCACGGCCAGTACGTCCTCGAGGTCCGGTACGGCTACCTTGAGGAGCGCGGGATCGAGGTCGGCGACCGCGTCGTGATCGACGACTCGCTGTGACCGCCCGGCGCGACTCGCTGTGACTGTCCGGCGCGACTCGCTGTAACTCTCCGAAGCGAAGCCTCTTTGCCGGGACGCCGGTAGGGGGATCCGAATGAGCGCCCCGGAGTGGGAGGACGACGATCCCTTCGAGGACCAGCGGGAAGCGGTCGAAAATCCGATGAAGCGGCTCTTTCGAGAGTACGGCTGGACCTACCGCCGGCACGCGATCGTGGGGATCCTCGCGAGCGTGGTCGCGCGGCTCGCCGACCTGCTGCCGCCGCTGATGCTCGGGATCGCCGTCGACGTCATCTTCGTCACGCCCGCTCAGCGTGAGGCGGGCGAGGTGCCGGCTTTCGCCGAGCAGATCCCGCTCGTCCTCCTGCCGGAGGCGTGGCTCCCGGCCGAGCAGTTCGCGCAGTTCCGGTTCATCGTCGCGGTTGTGGCCGGCGCGTTCCTCTTCGGGGCCGGGTTCCACTGGCTCCGCAATCGGGGATTCAACGCCTTCGCCCAGCACGTGCAACACGACGTCCGGACCGACACCTACGACCGGATGCAGCGGCTGAACATGACCTTCTTCGCCGACAAACAGACCGGCGAGATGCTGTCAGTGCTCTCGAACGACGTCAACCGCCTCGAGCGCTTCCTCAACGACGGAATGAACTCGCTGTTCCGGCTGGCGGTGATGGTGCTCGGGATCGGCGGAATCCTCCTGTGGATCAACCCGCAGCTGGCAGTCGTCGCGCTCGCGCCGGTCCCGATCATCGCCGGCTTCACCTATCTGTTCGTGCGGACGATCCAGCCGAAGTACGCCGCCGTGCGGTCGACGGTCGGGAAGCTGAACTCCCGGCTCGAGAACAACCTCGGCGGCATCCAGGTGATCAAGTCGGCGACGACCGAGGGCTACGAGTCCGACCGCGTCGACGACGTCTCCGGCGAGTACTTCGACGCCAACTGGGACGCCATCGAGACGCGGATCACCTTCTTCCCGGCACTCCGACTGATCGCCGGGATCGGCTTCGTGATCACCTTCATCGTCGGCGGCCTGTGGGTCTTTCAGGGGCCGCCGGGCCCCTTCTCGGGCGACCTCTCGCCGGGGATGTTCGTCGTCTTCATCCTCTACACGCAGCGGTTCATCTGGCCGATGGCGCAGTTCGGACAGATCATCAATATGTACCAGCGCGCCCGCGCCTCCGCCGCCCGCGTCTTCGGGCTGATGGACGAGCCCTCCCGGCTCGGCGAGAACCCCGACGCCGACGAGCTCGTCGTCGAGGAGGGCCGCGTCGAGTACGACGACGTCACCTTCGGATACGACGCGGAGCCGACCGTCTCGGACGTCGACTTCACGGTTGCGGGCGGCGAGACGCTCGCGCTCGTGGGTCCGACCGGCGCCGGGAAGTCGACCGTACTCAAGCTCCTGCTCCGGATGTACGACGTCGACGAGGGTGCCATCCGGATCGACGGCCAGGACGTTCGGGACGTCACGCTCCCGTCGCTCCGGCGGTCGATCGGCTACGTCGGCCAGTCCTCGTACCTCTTTTACGGGACGGTTCGCGAGAACATCACCTACGGCACCTTCGACGCCAGCGACGAGGCGGTCGTCGAGGCCGCGAAGGCCGCCGAGGCGCACTCGTTCATCGAGAACCTGCCGGATGGCTACGACACGATGGTCGGCGAGCGCGGCGTGAAACTCTCGGGCGGCCAGCGCCAGCGGCTCACGATCGCCCGCGCCGTCCTTGCGGACCCGGAGATCCTCGTCCTCGACGAGGCCACCTCGGACGTCGACACCGAGACGGAGATGCTGATCCAGCGCTCGCTGGACCGGCTGACGACCGACCGCACCACCTTCGCGATCGCCCACCGGCTCTCGACGATCAAGGACGCCGACACGATCCTCGTGTTGGAGGGTGGCGAGATCGTCGAGCGCGGAACCCACGAGGAGCTGCTCGAGACCGACGGGCTCTACGCGAACCTCTGGGGCGTCCAGGCCGGCGAGATCGACGACCTCCCGCAGGAGTTCATCGAACGCGCCACCGAGCGAACCGCGGCGATCGACGCCGACGAGGCGGCCGCGGCCGACGGGACGTCCGCGACCGAGACCGATGCGGAGGCCGGCAACGACGACTGACGGTTCCGGGATGCAGTCTGTGACTCCTCGCTATTCAGAGGCTTTCATCGTCAATCCAACGGAGCGATACGCCCGATAGAGACGAATTATCCAGACCCACGCGATAACGGACAGGACTAACAGAACCGTTATTTGGACAATGGATTCCGTAACTGTGTTCGTTAGTAATTGAACGATGAGAATGGCTGGATAGAGGGCAAAAAACAGAGCAAGAACCAACCCGACCCCTTTCAGATACGTGAACAGGTTTTGTTCCACTTTTCGGGATAACTCAAGGTCGACCAAGTATCTTCGGTTGGTACTCACATACTCTGTCTTGATCGGCTCCCAAGGAGCGATATACGCATTCTAACTGTTCTATACCGCCCCGTTTGGTGTTCGTATTCTCGGAAATGTGTTGAATAAAGACCCCGGACCCCCTGGATGCTGATATGCACCTCTCGGATTCGACCTGGACCGACGTCCGCGACGCGACGATCGACGCGGCGCTCGTTCCGGTCGGCAGCACCGAACAGCACGGCCCCCACGCGCCGCTTGGAACCGATGCGCTCACGGCCGCCGCCGTCGCGACCGAGACGGCGGATCGATACGCCACGGCGGAGTCTCGCTCCGGCGACCTCCTCGTGGCGCCGACGATCCCGGTCGGGATCGCCGAGGAGCACCGTGGCTTCGACGGGACGCTGTGGGTGTCCCCGGACACCTTCCGCGCGTACGTCCGCGAGACGGCCGCCTCGCTGGTCCACCACGGGATCGGCCGCGTCGTGTTCGTGAACGGTCACGGTGGCAACGTCGACGCCCTCGCGGAGGTTGCCCGCCGGTTCTCCCGCGATCCGGACCACGGCGGCTACGCGGTCGCGTTCACCTGGTTCGCGGCGGTCGGCGAGCACGCCGGCGATATGGGCCACGGCGGTCCCCTCGAGACGGCGCTCCTCCGGGCGACCCACCCGGACCTCGTTCGCGAGGACCGGATCGCGGCGGCAGCCGCCGACGCGGCCGACCGCTGGGGCAAGTGGGTCGCCGGCGTCAACCTGGAGCACGATTCCGACGCGTTCACGGCTAACGGCGTCGTCGGCGATCCGCGGGAGGGTGACCGCGAGCGCGGTGAGCGTCTGCTCGAGCTCGCGAGCAAGTCGCTCGTGGAGCTCGCGGCGGCGGTCGCCGACCGCGACCTCGACGTCGACTGATCGATATCGCCTGACCGGCGTTGCCTGATCGACGCTCGTCCGACGTACAGTCCGAGCGACCGTGGAGCGCTACTCCTCGGCTTCTTCGGCCTCGGCCGCGTCCGCCTCCTCGGCGTCCATATCCGCGTCCGTGTCCGTCTCGGCTGCCTCGTTCGCTGCCGCGTCCTGGAGCGCGTCGCGGATGGCGGGGACCGTGCCGGTGAGGTCGCCGACGTCCTCGGCGGCGTCCTCGAGGTCGGTGATCTGGTCGGCCAGGTCGTCGATCGCCGCCTCGAGGTCCTCGGCGTCCTCGAAGGCGTCCGCGCGCTCGCCGAGCACGTAGGCCTTCTTCGCCTGTCGGAGATGGTCGGTCGCCTCGCCGGCGTCAAGGGCCGATTTGAGGCCGTTGAGTACGCCCAGAACGTTCTCAGCCTCCGTCTCCCAGATCGAGTCGGGGTCGGGAAGTTCGGCGCGTGCCGCCTCCAGGTGGCTCTCGACCTCCGCGCGCGTTTCGGCGGCTGCTTCGCCGAACAGGTCGTCGTCGTCGAACGTCGACTGGCTCATACGTACCGATTCTCCCCGTCACCCTTTAAAAGCGACCCCGAAAGCGGAAGTGAAACGCGCAACGAAACGAAGGGTACGGCCACATCGATCGATGCCGATCACTTCGGCTCCGCTTTCGTCGTGGGCGCTGGTTCGGCGATCTCGACGACGTGCTCCACGGTGACCGGATTCGATCCTGGATCCGTCTTCAACGCGGTATGGTCGAGGACGAACAGGTACTCGCCCCGGTCGAGCTCGACGGTCATCTCGGCCTCACGGACCCCGATCCGGCTATATTCGTTCACGATCCGCACGTCGCGGGCGCCCTCGATGTACGCGTCGTAGGCGTCCCGCTCGAGGACGAGACAGTCGACCGGCGTCGATCCGGCGACGGTCACCTCGTAGTGGAGGACGTCTCCGCGCGCAGTCGGCGCGTTCGTGATCGCGATCGCCGTGAACTCGCCCGGCTGCAGCGTCGGCGCTCCCGTGGACCGGAACGTTCGGACTGCTCGTCGGTCGTCGGTCGGGTAGTCGTCGCCGTGATCCGGAACGCCGTCACCGTCCGTATCCGGCGCGGGCGTCGGCGTCGCTCGGTCGCCGCCGGATAGACAGCCGCCGAGCGCGATCGAGCCGAGGGTTCCGAGGAGGGCGCGGCGTGAGATCCGTCTCCGCATATCTCTCGGGTTAGCTCGGTCGCTTATAAATGCGGTCCTCGCCGAGCACGTTCTCCGCCGACGAATCACGACGACGTCTCCGGACCGCAGCACGGCGGATACTCGACCAACGTGGCTCCCTCACCGTGCCCGAGTTCGCTGATCGACCGTTCCAGTCGCCGCGAGTCGATGGTGTGCTCCGTTGAATGTGTTATAAATTGACACAACGTGTATGCTGAATACAGGTCCGGATTTGTTACATCAGGACACACGGTATCTTGGAATTCTACACGAATCATCGAGACACATACTATGAAAGAAAACGCATTTATGTCAGAATTCCTGACCGTAGCGCTAACTCGCAATGAGCACGTCCTCGCCGTCAGATACTGTCCAGAAGACCTTCCTCAAGTATCAGCACGTGTTTGTGTTCCTCGCCCCGCTGCTGTTCGTGGTGGGCGTGTATTTCGTGGCTCCGACGGAAGCGTCGGGACTGAGCTACTGGCTGGAGTACTGGTGGCTCTTCTTCGCCTTCCTCGTCGGCGCTACCATCGTCAATACGGTCGGTATCAGCGGATCCGCACTCTTCGTCCCGTTCCTCATCTTCCTGTTCCCGCTCATCGCCGGTGAGACACTCACGCCCGAGACGCTCGTGAAGGTCGGGCTCATCAGCGAGTCGTTCGGCCTCTCCAGTTCCGCGCTCGCGTTCATTCAGCCGCGGTTTCGAGGCGGAGCCTCCGGCCGCAAGGAGTGAGCGAGGCGAACGAGTAGGCCGGAGAGGAAGCCGACAATTCCTACGCAGACCACGGACTGTGGCCGCCTTTTCTCCCCAACGCTAATAAACCACCAGCCACACATCTGACGTATGGAGGTGCGGCGCACTGTCCCGGTCAAACTCGACGTGGACAGCGACGACGCCGCACTTCTCCGCGAAACAGTTGATGAGTTTCTGTGGGCCGCCAACTACGTCGTGGACCACGCTTGGCAGGGCGAATACAAGACGACCAGCAAGGCACAGTTGCAGGAGGAAACCTACGACGAGGTCCGCGACCGGACACGGTTGCACGCCAATCTCGTCCAGAACGCCCGCAACAAGGCCGCCGACGCCGTTCAGGGCGTCGTCGCTCGCTGGAAACAGGGCGAGTACGCTGGCAAACCACATTTCTCGAAGCCGACCGTGGTGTACGACAAGCGGTGCGCCACGTTCCACGACGAGTACGTGTCGCTGGCGACCGTAGATGGACGTATCGAAGTCGTGTACGTTCTGCCAGACGAGGACCGCGACACACCTCACAGCCGGTATCTCGACAACGACGACTACGTGGTGACGGGAGCGGAACTCCACAACAGGGACGGCGAGTGGTTCCTCCATCTTCGCACAAAGGCGGTGGTGGAGTCCGACACGCCGGAACAGGCGACGACCGGGCACAGGACAGTCCTCGGCGTTGACCTCGGCGTGAACCAACTCGCGGTCACTTCGACGGGCACGTTCTGGAGCGGTCGCGAGTTCGACCACTGGCGGCGCGAGTACGAGAAACGCCGTGCATCCTTCCAGCAGTGTGGGTCACGTCACGCCCACGAGAACATCCAGTCGGTCGGGCGCAAAGAGACGGGGCGGTTCAAACTGATGCTCCACCGGATTGCGAACGGCATCATCGAAGAAGCCGCCGAAAACGGTTGTACGGTCATCGCCTTCGAGGAGTTGACCGGCATCCGCGACCGCCTCTCGGGTGCTTCGTGGGGACACAAGTGGGCCTTTGAGCGGTTGTACGAGTACGTCGAATACAAGGCCGAACCCAACGGCATCGACGTGGAGCAGGTGGACCCGGAGAATACGTCACGCCGTTGCTCACACTGTGGGTTTACGCATCCGGACAACCGCGACGGCGAGGTGTTCGCGTGCCTGAAATGTGGCTACGAGAACCACGCTGACTACAACGCGGCGAAAAACGTCGGACTGCGGTATCTCCGCCGTAACCAAACTGGGGACGGCGGAGGCGCACCCGTAGGCGTGCGCTTGAATCGCGGGACGCTGAACGCGAACGGAGAATATGAATCTCCTGCCGAAAATTCCGGCCAGAGCGGGAGTCCACGCGAAAGCCCCATCACCAGAACTGAAGGTTCTGGTTAGCAGTCAGAAGCTCCGCTTCTGACGACACCCTCAACGAAGCGAACGGCGAAGCCGTGAGCGAGTAGGGTGGGGTAGTTTACGGACTCGCTGGCTTCGGGATCGGCGAACTGGGCATCATCTCGATGCTTCGGACCGAGGTGCCGGTGAGAGTCGCCATCGGCACCAACCACATCGTCGTCGCGCTGACCGCGGTGCTGGCGTCACTGGTCCACGTCTTCGGCGGCCAGTACGTCCCCGGCGGCCACAGTATGAGCCTCGCGTCAACTCCGTGGAATATGGTCGTCTGGACGGTCCCGGCGACGGTCACCGGCGGCCAGATCGCGCCGTACATCTCAGCGACGCTGGACACGAGTCTCATCAAGGAGGGCGTCGGCGTGCTCTTTGCGATCATCGCCGTCGCGCTGTTCGTGATGGCGGCCGGTGGCTTCTAGGTCGGCGAACGTCCTTCGCTCGACAATCCGTGCGGACGTCACCGGATCCCCCGGGTATATTTATTCCGGTTGGTGGCAATAGTTCTCATATGACCCACTACCCGGACGGCCACCTCGGCCACATCAGCGACATCGAACGGGCAGCACAGGAGGAGCGTGATCCGCACCGACGGGCGATGCTGTGGAACTACCTCCACCACGCCGCCCTCGAAGTGAGCGGCGACTGGAAAGCCATCTTCGATCCCGAGATGATCGTCGACGATCCGCAGTACGTGATGCGTCTCGGTACGGAAGCGCCGATCGTACTCGATGGCACCGAGGAGGTGAAGGCGTTCTACGAGGCCGGCGAGGAGGACGTCTTCCTGCTCTCCGACGAGGACGGCCACCAGTTGTTCGTCAACGAGTGGGGGATCGCCGACTTGGCGACGTACGTCGAGTTTCTGTCCGGCGACGATCTCATCGCCGACGGGCTCGGCAAGCCGTATTACCGGAACGACGTCGAGGGAATCGATCCCGACGCGATGTATAAGCGAACCTGCCGCCAGGCGATGTTCTGGCCCTACGACGACGACGCCCGCCTCATCGGCGAACAGGTGTATCAGCTCGAACCGTTCGCGGTGGAGCGAGTCGATCCTGGCGCCGTTCCCACGGTTGAGGAGATCGCCTCGATCACGGAACCGTACTATCCGGAGAACACCGATGGACCGACGCCCGTCCGCAGCGACACGTGATCATCGTGTCAGAAGTGAGCGTCCGGGGTTCCACAACTCCTCGGTGGCCTCGTGGTCGCAGACCATCCGCCAGAAGTGATGGCTGATGACGAGAGACTCCGCCTCTCGAACCACTTGACCACGAGGTACTTCACACCTCTTCAGTGACCTCGTGGTCAAAGATCATCGTATCAGAAGTGAACGTCCTGACGGAGTTCCACGCGAGCGAAGCGAGCGTGGAGCTAGTCAGGACGTGAACGGAGTGAGTGAAACGAACGAAGTGAACGTCCTGACGGAGATTTGAACTCCGGTCCCTGGCTCCGCAAGCCAAGAGGATAGTCCACTACCCTACCAGGACTCATCTTCCAGTAACCGGGAGATACTTAAGATGGTTACGGTCCGTCGGCGTGTGTGGGGTCCGGGAACACGGTCGCCGATCCGACGCGGGAGCGGGTCACCGGAACCGTGGCGATAGGGACCACGATCTGCGACGGTGATGGCCCCGAACGCCGCGATTCGACGCAGCTGGCCGAACCCACGTCGTTTATCCGGCCGGGACCCCTGTAGGGGTACAATGACCGAAGCCGACCCGACCGTGACCCGTCTGTTCGGTGGTCCGGGCAGCGGGAAGACGACCGCGTTGCTCGACCGCGTCGACGACCTCCTCCAGGACGACGACGTCGACGTTCGCGACGTGCTCGTGGTCTCGTACACCCGTGCGGCCGCCGCGGAGGTCCGCGATCGTCTCGCCGAGCGACTCGACATCTCCCCGCGCTCGCTGCAGGGGAACGTCTGCACGATGCACGCGAAGGCCTACGAGCTGCTCAACCTCTCGCGCGGCGACGTGGTCGGCGAGGACGACAAATCCGACTTCTGTGAGGAGTTCGGGATCGAGTTCGAGGACGAGTACGGTGGCGCCAACCGCCGAACCGCGCGATCGACGACGATCGGCAACAAGATCATCGCGACCTCCCAGTGGCTCCAGCGGACGAAACGCGACGTCGCCGACTGGTACGACGTGCCCTTCCAGTGGGACGTCGAGGAGGTTCGCCTGCCGCCCGAGACCGACCCGAACGCCCAGGAGGGGAACAAGTACACGCCGACGTGGTCCGCGGACGACGACCGGATCGACGTCCCCGAGACGATCCGTGCCTGGCGGGCCTACAAGGGTGAGCACGAGCTCGTCGGCTTCGCGGATATGCTCGAGCGCGTCGCCCAGCGTTCGCTCGTTCCGAACGTCGACTACCTCGTGATCGACGAGTTTCAGGACATCACGACCCTGCAGTACGACGTCTTCGAGGAGTGGCTCCCCCACGTGGAGAAGGCGCTCATCGCCGGCGACGACGACCAGGTCGTCTACGCCTGGCAGGGTGCCGATCCCGACCTCCTGCTCGATACCGACGTCGACGAGGACGTCGTGCTCCCCAACTCCTACCGGCTGCCCTCCCGGATCCTCAACGTCGTCAACGCGGAGATTCGCCACATCGACAAGCGCCAGGAGAAGGATCTCCGGCCGCGCAAGGAGGGCGGGGACGTCGAGGCCATCGAGAGCCCCTCGATGCTCGAGCTCGTCCGCAACGTCCGGTACACGATCGACGACGACGACGGCAGCGTGATGTGTCTGTTCCGGGCGCGCTACCAGATGTTCGACTTTATCGACGAGTTCATCGACCACGGCATCCCGTTCAAGCTGCTCACGGACGGTCGGATGTGGACGGATCGGCTCACCGACTACGTCCGGGCGATCGAGAAGTACAACGACGGCGAGCCCGTTACCGGTCTCGAGGCCCGCCGGCTTGCGGATATGCTTCAGGAGTCGACGTTCGGGACGAACGAGCGCGACGACTTCTACGACTACCTCGACGATCGCGAGGAGACGGCTGACACCGACGATATCACCGATATCAAGGTCGATTCCGACGTGATCGACGAGTACGCGCCGTTTATGCCCGACCGGGCGAGCGCCAGCGATATGGTCCGGAAGGTGACGAGCTTCCAGCGCAACTCGGTGGAGGCCTACTTCGACGGCGACTACCAGGACGTCGACCCGAGTCGCGTCCGGATCGGCACAATCCACTCCGCGAAGGGCCGCGAGGCCGACCACGTCTTCGTCTCGACGGACCTTACCGAGAAGGTGGTTGAACAGCTCGCCGCCTCCGTGGATGATCCGACCGACGTCGACGGCGTCGAAGAGTTCACCAAATCTACCAGTCCGGTGCCGGTGCTCACCGACAACGAGCGCCGCGTCTTCTACGTCGGGATGTCCCGGGCCCGCGAGCGGCTCGTGATCCTCGAGAACCTCATCACCGGCGCGCCGACGCTCCCCGTGAGCGTCCTGCTGTTCAATGAGCTGCGCGATGAGCCGCCCGCCGAGCTGGTCGAGGAGGTTCAGGCCGAACTGGCCGCTCCCGAACCGGAGCCGTGACCGTCGGGCCGGATCCAGCCGCGATGGCTCGACCGGACACCGGGGTCCGCGAGCGCCTCGTGAGCCAGTCCGTTACCCGTGTCGTCGACGCGCTCGCGGCCGCGAACGCGGACGCGCTCGTCGTCGTCGGCGACCGCTTCGACGCGGATCTGCAGTATCTCGCCCGACTCGGATCGTTCGAGGCGCGGGCCGCGGTCGTCGTGACCGCGACCGAGGCGGTGGTGTGTCCCCCGGCCGATCCCTGCTCGGAGCAGTTCACGGCGCCCACAACCCGATTTCACGAGACCTCGAAGGCCGCTGGCATCGATCGCGGCGTGCGGCCGATCGACGCCGACGACGGGGCCCCGGTCGGCGAGCGCGCGGCCGCCACGATCACGTCGCTCGTCGGCTCGAACGCCGACGTGGTCGTCCCCCGAGCCGTTCCGCACGACGCCGCGGTCTACCTCGCGCGCGCCGGCCACGACGTCAGCTCGACGGCCGCGGTTCGGGACGCGCGTGTGGTCAAATCCCCCGTCGAGATCGACCGTCTGCAGGCGACCCAGTCCGCCGCCGTGACGGCGATGCGTGCGGTGTTCGCCATCCTGGCCGCGTGCGATGTCGCCGACGCCTCGCGATCGCTTCGGTGGCAGGGTGATTCCCTGTCGGCCGACCGGCTCCGACGGGAGGCGAACTCGGCGCTGGCTCGCGCCGGCGTCGATCCTGCCGGGAACACGGCCGTTCGGTCGCCGTCGACCGACGATGACGCCCTTCGAGCCGGCGAGCCGATCGTCGTCTCGCTCGCGCCGCGCGGCCCGGCGGGCTATCACGGGACCCTGACGCGAACGGTCGTCGTCGACGGGGACGGCGGCTGGGAACGACGCGCCCATCTCGCGGTCGAGTCCGCGCTCGCGGCCGGGATCGAGACCGTCGATCCCGGCGACCCGGTATCGCTGCTGCGTGAGGAGGTCGCCGCCGAGATCGGCGCCTACGGGTTCGATCCGACCCTCACGGACCGGACCACCGGCACCACCCACGCCGGTGGCTACGGCGTCGGGCTCGCCCGCCGGGAACAGCCCGCTCCCGACTCGAGCGCGTCGCTTCGGCCAGGAACCGTGCTGGCGGTCGAGGCGAGCGTTCGCGATCCCGACCACGGTGCGATCCGGCTGCGGGACCTCGTCGTCGTTCGTGACTCGGTCGTCGAGCGCCTGTCGGAGTGCCCGACGGCCCTTGCCTCGGACCGGTATTGAGTGGCGGGGCTACTGCGACGCGGATCCGGGCGCCTCCGCCGTCCGGCCCGTCGTTTCGCCCGCTTGCCGGATCGGACGTCGGAGACCCAACTCCGCGATGGCCCCGCCGCGTTCGGCGGTGCGCCGGAGTCGGGACAGCACTGCCCGCAGCTCCGGCGTGGGATCCTCGGCGGTTGCCAGCCGGCGATCGAACGCATCGATGCGCTCACGGACTTGCTCCGCGTCCTCGAGCACTTGCCGTGCCGTCTCGTCGCCGGTATCGCCGACGATGACCGAAGTCCCGTCGGACACGCCCGACCGGACCGTCGCGGCGATCTCCCGGAGCTCGTCGAGCCGCGGTTCGGCCGGCGGGTCGTCCATTCGCGATCCGGCCTCGGCGACGTCGGCGGCGGCCTCGCGGACGCGCGCCAGCTCGCGCATCGCCGTCCACGACTCGAACAGTGCCGACCGCGACGCGCCGATCGCGTCGGCCGCCTCGAGATCGGCCATCCCGAGTGCCACCGTCCGATCGATCATCGCCGAGAGCCGCTCGGCGTGTTCCGCGCGTTCCGCGACGGCCGCCCGTTGGGTTGCCGCCGCGACCGACTCGATCGCGGCCCGTTGTGTCGCCTCGACGATAAACGCGAGCTGACGGACCGACTGGGTGACCGAGACCTCCTCGGGATCGAGCAGCATTCGCACGGCGGTCCCGGGGACGTCCGTCTTCGCCGTCGACGTCCCGATCCGGCTCCTGCACACCGACTCGACGGCGTGTCGGTGCTCGGCGTCGAGCGGCTCCTCGTGGGCGATCTCCACCGTCCGTATGCCGGCCGCATAGGCCGCCCGGAGCGTGCCCTCGAGGGACGGCGGATCGAGCGCAGTCGTTCGAACGCTGGATCCGTTTCGGACGTTCACCTCGGATCGCGTGTCGGCGTCGTCGTTCCGGCCGTGGACGCCGTTTCGGTTCCGTGCCTGGATCGCCAGGATGCCGTCGGTGTGGCGATGGAGGGTTACCGTATCCCCGGCCGTGACGTCCTCCGCCTCGGCCCACTCCTTCGGCAGGGAGACGGTGTACGTTCCGTTTCCGACCGTCTGTACCTTGCGCGTTTCCACCGTGTTGGTGTGCATTTCTCTCAGTAGATCAGTTCGGGGTCGCCGTCGACCATGTACAGCGTTCGTGCGGCGATGTTCACGGCGTGATCGGCGGCCCGTTCGAGATCGCGGATCGTCAATAGGACGCTCGAAACGTCATCGAGCAGGCGCTCGACCGCCCACGGGTCGTCCTCGACGCGTCGTTCGATCAGGTCCCGTGTCACGCTCTCGCTGGCTCGCTGACACAGCGCGTCGATCCCGTCGTCGTCGGCGGCGATGCGCCGACACGCCGCCGCGTCCTCGTCGCCGTAGGCGGTGAGGCTGCGAGCAAGAAGCGACCGCGCTTCCTCGCCGATCGTGTCGATGGCGACGTCGGGATCGAGAGAGCGATCCCTCGTGCGTGCATACCGTGCCAGGTTGACTGCGAGGTCGCCGATCCGTTCGAGGTCGGTGATGATCTTGAACGAGGCCGTGACGAACCGGAGGTCGCCGGCGACCGGCTGCTGGAGCGCGAACAGGTCGACGCAGTCGGTCTCGAGCGCCAGATACCGCTCGTTGATCGCGGCATCCCCCTCGATGACCGACTGTGCCGGCGACTCCGCGCCGTTCGAGAGCCCCTCGAGGGCCGTCTCGAGCTGCGTATCAACCTGTTCGCCCATCTCGAGGACGTCGGAACGGAGCGTCTCGAGGGCGTCCTGGTAGCGTTCCCGTGGCATTCGATCACCCGAACTTGCCCGTGATGTAGTCCTCGACGCGCTCGCTGTGTGGGTCCTCGAACACCTGGTCGGTGTCTCCGTACTCGACGAGCTCGCCGCCGGTGAGGAAGACGGCGGTCTGGTCCGAGATGCGTGCCGCCTGCTGCATGTTGTGCGTGACGATGACCACGGTGTACTCCTCGCTGAGCTGCTCGATGAGGTCCTCGATCTTCGCGGTGGCGATCGGGTCGAGCGCGGAGGCGGGCTCGTCCATCAGGATGACCTCCGGATCGACCGAGAGGCAGCGCGCGATACAGAGCCGCTGCTGCTGGCCGCCCGAGAGCCCGAGCGCGTTGTCGTCGAGGCGGTCGTTGACCTCCTCCCAGAGGGCGGCGTCCCGGAGACACTCCTCGACCAGCCGGTCGCGGGCAGCCGCGTCGCTGCGTCCGAGCAGCCGTGCCAGGGGACCGGTCTCGATGTCGCCGTGTTTCTCCGGGCCGTACGCGATGTTCTCGCGGATCGACTTGGGAAACGGGTTCGGCGACTGAAACACCATCCCGACCCGCTTTCGCAGCTCGACGAGGTTTACCCCGTCCTGGTAGATCTCCTGCCCGTCGATCCGGACCGAGCCGTCGACGCGGGCGCTCTTGATCCGATCGTTCATCCGATTGAGGCTCCGAAGGAACGTCGACTTTCCACAGCCCGAGGGCCCGATGAGCGCGGTGACGCTGTTTTCGGGGATCTCGATCGAGACGCCCTGCAGCGCGTGGTCGTCGCCGTAATGGACGTCGAGGTCCTCGACTGCGAACTTCGCCATCCCCTCGAAGTCGTACTCACGCCACTCCTCGCGCACCTGCTCGTCGGTCTCGCCGGCCGTGGTGTGGGTCGCGCCGTCGCCGTTCGTGGCGTCGGCGGCCGTCGTCACGTCCGGTTCATTCGCGGGTTGGTCCGCCTCCGTCGGTTGGTCCGCCTCCGTCGACTGGTCCGTTTTCGCGGGTCGGTCCGTCTTCGTCGTCGGTGTGGTTTCACTCATGTCGAAGTCGCCTCCGGAAGTAGTATCGTGCGCCGATGCCGACCGCGTAGAACGACAACACGACGAGCAACAGCACGAACGCCGTCGCCCACTGGAACTCGACCGGGTTCGAGACGTTGTCGCCGAGCCCGACGCCGGCGGTGATGAGCGCGTACAGCTGGAAGGGTAACGCCGTGGTCGCCTGCAGCAACTCGGGGTTCGTGACGAACGGGGGCTGGCTGGTGAACGCGAAGCCGCCGATGACGTCGGCCGCCCGGTCACCGGATACGAAGGTGCCGCCGGTCATCGTCAACAGAATGGGCGCGGTCTCGCCGGCGATCCGGCCGACGCCGAGGATCGTCCCCGTGACGACTCCCGGAAGCGCGGCCGGAACGACCACGCTCCGGATCGTCTGCCACTTCGAGACGCCGAGCGCCGCGCTGGCGTCCCGATACTCGTCCGGCACCGCCAACAGCGCCTCCCGGCTCGTGATGAGCACGAGCGGAAGCAGCATGAATCCGAGCGTCACCATTCCCGCAAGCAGCGACTTGTTCCCGCCGAACCGGGGAACGAGGAAGGTGAACCCGAACAGGCCGAAGACGATGCTCGGGGTGCTCCAGAGCCCGTTGGTCGCCACCTCGACCGCCTGCGTCAGCCGCCCGCGTTCGGCGTACTCGGTGAGGAACACCGCGGCGCCGACGCCCAGCGGAACCGCGAGCACGACCGCGCCGACGACGAGCCAGACCGTGCCGACGATCGCCGGGAGAACACCCTGGAAGTCGTTCAGCAGCGAGACGCCGTTCATCACGAACGGGACCGCGACCGGGAGCGTGACCGAGACGCCGAGGACCGACACCGTCGGCCCGACGCCGGAGCCGACCGTCGCGCCGGTCAGCAGGCCCGGGATGCCGCGAACGGCGGTGAAGGCGATCAACAGGAACAGCACGCCGATGATGGCGCTCGCGTTCACGTAGATGAGCAGGTACGCGCCCATCCGCCGCCCGCGGGCGCCGAAGCCGCCATAGGCCGTCGCGGCGGCCCAGCCGGCGAGCAGTCCGCAAGCGATCGTCGCCGCCGGGACGAGGAACGTCGCGGTCATGGACGCCTGCTGTTCGAACCCGAGATCCCACACCCACACGGGGCCGATCGTCCCGGTCAGGAACGTTCCGCCGACGACGATAGCCACCGCACCGGCAGGGAGCGTCGATCCGATGTCCTCCCGTGTTGCCGCCGTCATCGCGAACGCGGCGCCACCCGTCACCGCCCCCGCCGGAAGCCACGCCAGTCCCCCTTCGAGCACCAGCGAGGCGGTCAGCCCGCCGAGCACGAACCAGACGAACGCGAACCCGACGGTCGCGACGAGACCGGCGTTCGGGCTGGGTTCCGTCTCGATGTACCCGAGCGCCGATCCGACGCCCAGACCGATGACTGCCGCGCCGAGCACTACGAGGAGGCCGCCGAGAGCGGTCACCGTCGGGACGCCGCCGATCGCGGCGTCGATCGGAACGAGGCCGAACAGCGAGGCGATCCCGACCGCGATCAGGCCGACCGCGATCGCCATCGCCAGACTGGCGACCGCCTCGGGACGTGAGGCGTCCGCGCGTACAAGGGGCGTTCGCGTTGCTCCCGCCATCAGACCTCACCCCCGAGCTTCCGGTGCATCCGCCACTCGATGTACTGTGAGCCGATCGAGATGGCGAGGACCGTGATGAACAGGATCACGCCCGCTAGAAAGAGGGCGTCCATCTGGAGTCCGTGTGCGTTCCCGTAGTTGTTCGCGATCAGCGAGGTGAGCGTCTCCTGGCCGTAGAAGACGTTGTACAGGGGTTCGGTCAGTTGCGGGACGCCCCGGAGCATCACCGTTGCCGCCATCGTCTCCCCGATCGCCCGCCCGACGCCGAGCAGGACCGCCGCCGAGACGCCCGAGAAGGCCGCCGGGATCGTGATCGACGTCATCGTCTGCCAGTCGGTCGTCCCCATCGCCAGCGAGCCGCTCTTCATCGACTCGGGGACGCTGCTCAACGCGTCCTCGGCCACCGAGACCACCGTCGGGAGCGCCATCAGTCCGACCACGATTCCCACGAAGAGGTACGATCCCTGGCCGGTGGTCCGGAACTGTTCGCTTGCCCAGGGGCTCAGGATCGTGAAGCCGATGAACCCGTAGACGATCGACGGGATGCCGGCGAGGATCTCGACGCCCGGCTTGACGACCTCGCGGACTGCTCCCGGCGCGATCTCCGAGAGGAACAGCGCGGCGGCGACGCCCAGCGGGGCGGCGACCGCGGTGGCGATCGTCGTCACCATCACGGTCCCGTGGATCATCGGCACCATCGAGTACCGGATGGGCTCCGCGACCGCGTCCCACCGCGTCTCGGTGAACAGCCGCAGCCCCGGCACCGGGACGCCGAACACGGTCGTGGTCTCGTAGCGGATCACGGGGATCGACTCGACGGTGATGTAAACGGTGATCAACAGCAGAATGAGTACCGTTGCGATCGTCATCGCGAAGGTCAACACCCGGGCGGTCAATCCCTGATACCGTACCCAGCCAACGCCGGCGGCGAGGAGGAACAGGGCGACGGGGAGGGCCGTAAACGGCGAGGCCAGCAGGAACCCGACGAGCGAGGCCACAAGCGCGACCGTCATCGTGCCGACGGTGACGAGCGCGGCGGTTGATGTCTCCGACCGGAACGCGTGAATCCGCTTTCGCCACCGTCTCGCACGTCTCGCCGGATCGTCTCGTGTATCGGTCGTTCGTGTCATAATGAATGGATAGTGCTAAAGATCGACGTGTCCCGACGGGTCAGTTCTCGCTCGTCAGGCCGGGTCCGGCAGCTTCTCCGCCTCGGACTCGATGTCGGCGGTCGGCAGCGGGATGTAGTTGTTGTCCTCGACGAAGACCGTCTGGCCGAACTCGGTCAAGAACATGTTCAGGAACGCGCCCTCGCGGCGGTCGGTCCCGCTCGGCGTCGCATCGGTGACCTTCGTGTACATGTGGAGGTCGCGGTTGAGCGGATACTCGCTGTCGAAGATCGTGTTCTCAGCGTCCCGGTCGGGTTCGTAGACTGTCCCCTCGAAGTTGATCGCGATCGGCTGGACCGCGTCGCTCGTGAACGCGAGTGCCATATACGCGATTGCGCCGTCATTGTTCGCGACCGCCTCGGCGACCTGCTGGTTCTGTCCGAACCGGGTGTCGACCCCGGACATCGACGCGTCGGCGCTGCCGAGCATGTTCAGCCGGAATGACGTGTCCGTTCCCGACCCCTCGGCACGACCGATCGCGTAGATCTCCTGATCGGGACCGCCGACCTCCGACCAGTTCGTGATCTCGTCCTGGTAGATCCCACGAATCTGCTCGCCGGTGAGCTGCTGGACGCCGTTCTCGTAGACGTCGCTGCTCACGACGACGGGCTGGCCGTCCCGGCCGACGACGTGGTCGACGAACTGCTCGTCCGCCTCGGACTCGCTGAGCCCGAGTTCCGCCGTGATCGGCCCCGAGGAGTTGCCGATGTCGACCAGCTCGTCCCGCACCGCCTCACAGCCCGTTCCGGAGTGGCTCAGGCTCACCGTCGTGTTGTACGGCGGGTTCGAGCGCTGGCCGGTCGGCTCGAAGCCGAACTGGCTCGCGAAGTAGTCGGCGAGGTACATGTCCGTCTCGATCTCGTCCCAGCCTGGGACCGACGTTTCGTCGTTCGACCCCCAGTACTCGCCGTCGCTCGGCGGCGCGTTCGCGTTCCAGTAGGAACTGCCCGTGTTCGAGATGGGATAGACCGTCGAGGATCCCTCGGCGGTGAGCAGCGCCGGGCCGCTCCCGCTCCCCGTCTCGGTGTCGTCGCCGTTCCCGCCGTTTCCGCTGCCGCCGTTCCCATTGCCGGACCCACCGTTGCCGCCGTTCCCGTTGCCGCCACCGTTGCCGCCGTCCGTCCCCGTGCTTCCGCTGCAGCCGGCCAACCCGGCCGCCCCCATCACGCCGCCGGAGGTGACCAGGAACTTTCGCCGTGATACGCCGGGTTCAGCCCAGTTACGGTCTGACATCACTGAAACGATCCGCGGGTCCTTGTAAACGGGTTTATATTTCTGATATATCTCCATTCGTATCGGTCCGGACTCGCGCGTAGTGGTCCGGGACCCCACCGAACCGTACGGTCCGATATTCCGGGGAATGGACGGCTATTGATGGTTACGAGTCCTATATAGGGATCAGTAGTGATCCCGTGTGAAACGGTCCGAACCGATCGGTTCTGACGGAAGATATACACGACGTCGCGCGGAACCCTTGCCCGTGACCGAGACAGACAGTTCCGCTCCGACCGACGCCGATGCGGCTGCCGCCGACACGGCATCGACCGCCGCCGATCCGACTGCTACCGACACGTCGACTGCGGAGTCGCTCCTCGATCACGACCCGACCGTCGAATCGGTCGCCACGGCGGTCGCCGCGGGAACCGATCGCGATCCCGCGGCGGTCCGACGGGACCTCGACCCCGTCTCCGACGACGGCGTTCTCACCCACGACGCGGTCGACGCCACCGTCTCGGACGTCTCCCAGATCCTCGCCACTGCGGAGACGCGTGTCGACCTCGCGACCCGGGCGGTCGACGACGTGAGGGCGGCGGCCGAACCGATGTCGGATCTCGGGACGGTTCGGGGTCGGTTTCGGACGCTCGAGCATCGCCTTGCTGCCCTGCAGCGCCGCACTGCCGAGCTCGGCGAGACGGTCGGGACCGCCCGCGACCGGCTCGGTACGCCCGTGGAGATCCACCGATCGGCGGTCGACCTGCGCGAGGCGGCCGCTGACGCACAGCGCGTCGTCCGGGTCGCGGACGACCTCGCGACCGACGTCGACGCGTTCGCGTCCTGGCTCGGGTCACCCGCCGAGCGCACCGAGGCGCTCGCGGCCGACGTCGAGGCGCTCGAGAAGTCGCTCCAGGAGCTGTCGACCGTGGTCGAAGGGCTGGAGGAGTCCTCGACGGCGGCTCGGACCCCGCCAACGATGGATGGTGGGAATGACGAGTGGATGGACGACGGTGGTGAGTGGATGGACGGGAATGATGAGTGGATGGACGACGGTGGCGAGTGGATCGACGAGGACGGCGACCGGACGCTCGAGGTCGACCGGACTGACGAGGATGCGTGGGCGGACGCGTTCGTTCGGACGCGCGTGCTCGACCTGCTGGTGGCCGACCTCCGATCGGAGACGGCGGACATACAGGAGATGACTGACCGCGAGGACGTGTCTGTTCCCGCACCGATCCCGGGGCGGATCGACGCCGCCGAGCGTCGCCGCGCCGCGCTTGCTGTGACGCTTTCGGAGCTGGCTGCACCCGGCTGGGACGACCGGATCGGCGCTCGGCTCGCCGCGACCGAGCGGGCGCTGGCGCGGTTCGACCCGCCCGTTCCCTGGGGTCGCGTTCGGGAGGCGCTCTCCGGGATCGAGCGGTGAGAATCCGTCGACGCGCTCCGTTCCTGCGTGCTCTGCTCGCGGCACCGTTTCCGTTCACGCCTGTGGCCCCGCTCCGTGTGCTATATAGCCATCCCTACCGCTCGGATCGACGGCTACCACTCCACGGAACGCAATAGATATCTTATAAGCGTTTAACCCCGATCCGCGAGGCGTCAACGTATGGCAACCGGATCGGCGACGCGACCGAACGACGAGCGGATCGGCGATCGGCTCGCGGACCTCCGGCAGACGGTTCGGACCGAGCGCCGTCGTGTCGTCGACGAACGGCAGGCGTTCGCCGCCTTTCGAAAGCGGCTCTCCGAGATCGGTCCGCGGGAGACGACTCGGACCTCGGTGTCGACGCCTCTCGTCGGCGATGCCCACGTGTCAGTTGCCACGCCCGGACTGTGTGCGGTGCGCGACGCCTACGAGGAGACGGTGATGAGCGTCCCACACTACGCCGTCGACTACGACGATACCTATCCCGAAAGCCTTGCGGCGGAGTTCGGGCGCGAACTGTCCGTCACGCTCACTACCGGGACCGCCTTCGATCCCGCGATCAAGCGGGAACTCGGGCGCGTCGCCGGCGTTCGTCGCGACCGCCGCGCGGATCTGCTCGACACGCTCGATGCGGAGGCGACCTCTCTCGACGAACTCGGAACCCGGCTCCCGGCGCTGGCCCGCGACGTCGATGACCTGGGGGGTGTCGACGTCGACGACAGCGGTTTCGGCGCCCTCGAGGCATACCACGCCCGGGCGGGGACGTTGCGTGACCGGTGTGAGACGGTCGCGCAGAAACGACAAGCGGCCATCCGTCGCCAGCGCCGCGATCTTCGCGTTCCGGGCGAAACCCGGGACGTTCCACGATACCTCTACGTCGACTGCGAGGCGACCTATCCCGTGTTGGCGATGATCGCCGATCTGACCGACCGTGCCGCGTCGGTCCGGTCTCGGGTCGAGACGGCGATCGCGGAGTGGTGATCCCCGTCAGACGGCCGTCGATCCCCTCACTCCTCGGACGATCCGTCGACGTCGGCCCGATCGGCGCTTCCCGCGGCCGGCTCCTCGGCGTCGTCGCTTCCGGCCGCTCGGAGCCGGCTCGGGAGCAGCCCCGCCAGGAGTCCGCGGAGGATCCGCTCGGGATCCAGAAAGTACTGCGGGAGGACGACCATCGCGACCGCGATCACGACCATCGCGACGCCGAGCGTCGTCTCCCCGTCGAGAACACGCACCACGCCGTAGTTGGCCACCGGGATCGCGAAGATCAGCGTGGTCGCGAGGCCGATCGTGTCGAGGAGGCCGAGTCGCATCGCCGATCGGTATCCGCCGCCGGTTTATAAGCGCCGCGGCGAGTGCCAGAAGAGGCCGTCCGCGATCAGGAGGCCACAGACGAGGGATGCGCCCGCAGCTGGGATCGCCGTGGGACCCATCGCCAGCCGGCCGACGCCGTAGATACCGATGAATAACGCCGGGATGAGCGCGAGCCGCAGGTCCTCCCGCGAGGGGCTCGTGGCGTCGTCGACGTGAAACGCGCTCGCGATCGCGACCACGACGTCCTCGACGGCGTCCTTCTCGAGCCCGAACGGTGACGACGACACGGTCGTCACTCCATATACCCGAGATCGCGGAGTTTCTGTCCGATCTCGCGGGCCTCCGACTCGGAGATCTCGTCGGTCGACTCCATCTCCCGGACGACGACGTGTTTCACGAACTCCTTGACCGAGCCGAACGGCTCGTCCTCGATGTACTCCTCGACGTCCGCCACGAACTCCTTGCGCAGCGATATCGTCGTGTACTCGCTCATATGACCCGGTCGTCGCTCCGAGCTTATAAATATTCATTATATGTAATTACAGCGGGACGACACCGACTTCACGCCCCCGCTCGAAGCGATCCTATGTTCACCGGGATCGTCGAGACCGCCGGCGAGGTCGTCGGCGTCAAGGAGACCGCGGACGGGCGTCGGATCGCGATCGCTGCCCCCGGCCTCTCGGAGCTGTATCACGGCCAGTCGATAAGCGTCAGCGGCGTCTGTCTGACGGTCGAGGCGTACGGGGACGACGTGCGCGTCGCGGACGACGGGACGGCGACGGGCCCCGATCGCTCCACGGACGCCGGCGCCGGCGACGACGTCGGCGTCTTCGAGGTGTTCCTCGCGAGTGAGACGGTCGCGAAGACGTACCTCGGCGACCTCGGCGTCGGCGACGTCGTCAACGTCGAGCGCGCGATGCTGGCCGACGGGCGCTTCGACGGCCACCTCGTCCAGGGCCACGTCGACACGGTCGCGACCGTCGAGGCCATCGAGCCCGTCGGCGAGGACTGGCGGTTCACGTTCGCGCTCCCCGTCGACCATGCACGATACGTGGTTCAAAAGGGCTCGGTCGCCCTCGACGGGATCTCACTCACGGTCGCGGACCGCCGTGAGGACGCCTTCGACGTGGCGATCATTCCGACCACCTACGAACTCACGACGCTCTCGGAGAAGGAGCCCGGCGACCCGGTCCACCTGGAGGTCGACGTGATCGCGAAGTACGTCGAGGGGATGATCGACGGGTACGTCTAGGACGTCCCGCGGGACGTATTCATATCCGCGCCAGCACGGTCTCGCCGGCCCGAACCGTCTCGCCCTCCCGGACGCACAGGTCCGACCGGCTCACCGACGGCGGGAACAGCACGTCGGCGCGTGAGCCGAACGAGACGTGGCCGATACGCTGGCCCCGTTCGATCTCGTCGCCGGCCGCGACGTGAGGGTGGATCCGGCGGGCGAACCAGCCCGCGATGAGGAACACCTCGTGATCGTCGCAGTCGATCACGAGCTGCTCGTTCCGGTCGGAGTCCTTGCTGAAGGCGGGTTTATAAGCGCCGGGCCGATGGCGAACCGCCGCCACCGTTCCCGACAGGGGTGCGCGGTTCACGTGGACGTCGGTGACGTTCATGAAGACCCCGACGCGCAGGCGGTCGCCCTCCTCACGGACCACCGATACCGTCCCGTCAGCAGGTGAGACGGCGGCGATCGTTGTTGGTTCCGTCGGTTCATCCGGTTCTCCCGAGTCGTCCAGTTCCGTCGTCCTGTCCGGCTCCGTCGTCCTGTCCGACTCCCTCGCGTCATCCGGTTCCATCGTCCCGTTCGACCCTCCCGACCCGTCGAGGTCCGGCGGCGATCGCGGCGGATCGCGATGGAACCACAGGACCCCGATCGCGAGCGCGAGGAGGGCGAGGCCCGCGGGCGGGACGAAGACGAGCACCGCCGCGCCGAGTAGCGCCGGCGGCCGGGCGAGCCGCCAGGCGTCGTCGACGACCGGGAACGGCAGGAGACGGGCCAGCGGCGGCTGGGCGTCCGACCGAGATTCCGACGGAGGGGCATCCGAACCGGCTTGTGGCGTGGTCGATCGGTCGTGGGACACTGTGGATCGACTTACGCGCCGCATCGGTCAAAAGACCGGGGGTCGCTGCGGGTGACGAGTAGTTCCACGGGACCTCTCCGGGTCGAGATCCGAGGCGGCTCACGCCGTCGTCAGCACTCGGTCGTCTCGTGGAGCTCTTCGGGGAGTCGATCGAGACAGATCTCGAGGAATCCCAGTGGCGCTTCGACCTCGATGTGTCCGGGGTCGTGGATCGTTTCCTCACCTGTCTCTCGCTGAAAGTGTGTCGTCCCGAGATCCGGATGGTCATCGTCCTTGTGCCAACCGAGGGTCACCAGGTCATCGATCCAGTGTACACGTTGTACGTCCGTCCCCTCTCGTGGCCGCCACAGAACTTCCAGTTTTCGCCGTTGGTCGTGGAAACAACGTTCCAAGGAACAGCTCCACGTCAACGTCCACGACGACGGTCCGCGGACGAAGGCGAGATGGCTCATACCGGACCGCAGTGAATCCCGGCACGTTTTTTTTTTTACCTGAATACAGGCGCTAAGGCCCCACCCTCAAGGAGCACTGCAGTCCGCGAAGCGGACAAGGAGCGCAGTAGGGTGGGGATACAGCGCCGTCATCGTCTCTCTTGCGTGCGATACAGCCGGTCCGCAGCCCCACGTTCCGTAACGCTTATGTACCTACTCAGTCTATACGTAGTGTATGGGCCAGTTCGAACTCGACGGTCACGAAGTCGTGGACCGCGACGTGAAAGCCACCGGCAACGGCGCTCACGTCTACGTCCCGAAACGGTGGCTCGGCGAGGACGTGAAGGTCGTTCGTGTGTCCGACCGTGGCTCAGACGACGAGTAGGCCATGAACTACAATTACAGGTATCGGCTCAATCCGACCGACGCCCTCAAAGAGCGGTTAGCGTGGACCGTCGATACCTGCCGGCAGGTCTACAATCACTTTCTCCACCGACTGAACCGGGGAGACGACACCTCGGCCTACTCGGAACAGAAGCGCCTGCCGGACCTCAAGGACTGGTGGACCGACCTGAAAGACGTTCACTCGAAAGTCCTTCAGAAAGTCGTTCAGCGGTTGTACGACAACCTCTCGACCCTTCGCGGTCGCAAAGACAACGGCTACCGCGTCGGCACCCTCAACTGGAAGGGACCGGACGAGTACCGCAGTTTCACCTACAGTCAATCCGGCTTCGAACTCAAGAACACGAGTGGTCGGACGCGACTGTGGCTCTCGAAACTCGGCGAGATACCGCTCACCCTCCACCGCGACCTGCCCGACGACGCCGACGTGAAGACCGTCACTGTCAAGCAGGAACCCACCGGGGACTGGTACGCCATCCTCGGCGTCGAAACGCCCGACGACCCGCCCGAGAAACCCGACGAACTCACCGACGTAGTGGGCATCGACGTAGGTGTCCTGAAGTACGCCCACGACACCGACGGAACCGCCGTCGAGTCGCCGGACCTCGGCGACGAACGCGAGCGGTTGAAACGCGCCCAACGCAACCTCTCACGGAAGGAGCACGGGTCGAACAACTACCGCGACCAACAGCGTACCGTCGCCCGACGCCACGCCGACCTGAAACGGAAACGCCGCGATTTCCTCCACAAACTCTCGGCGTACTACGCCCGGGAGTACGACCTCGTGGCCGTCGAAAATCTCGACGCGAAGGGGTTGATCGAACTCCCCGGCAACTCCCGCAACCGGGCCGGAGCAGCGTGGGGAACATTCCTGCGGATGCTCGAATACAAGTGCAAACGCGACGGCACGCACTTCGTCGCGGTCGAGCCGGCAGGGACGACCAAGGAGTGCGCGGCCTGCGGTGTCGAGACAGACAAGCCGTTGTGGGTCCGCGAACACTCCTGCCCGGCGTGTGGGTTCACGGCGGACAGGGATTGGAACGCGGCCTACAACATCCTCGTTCGCGGTCTCAAGCAAGTAGGGACGGGCTGTCCCGAATCAACGCCTGCGGAGACTGCGCTCCCTACGGGGACCACTTCGGTCCCTGCAAAGCGCGTCGTGGAAACAGGAAGCCCCACCCTCAACGAGCGAGCGAAAGCGAGCGAGTAGGGTGGGGAGGAAGTCACTTTCGTAAGTGCCGCGTACACCCGGATATGTCCCACGAGATCGAGAACGAAACGACGGTCAACGAGAGCTACTCGATCACGGTTCCGGCGGCGGTACGTCAAGCCGCCGGCGTCGAAGCGGGTGACAAACTCCGCTGGCACGTGGACGAGGACGGGACGATCTCGGTCGAACTCGTCAAACAGCGCTACGGCGCGTTTTCACGGCTGGATCCGGTTGACATCGGCGAATCAACCGACGCCGCGGAGGACCACGATCTCATCGCTGGGGACTCGTGATGTCGACGGTCGTCGTTGATGCGAACGTCCTCATCGCTGCCCGTCTCTCACGCGACCAGAACCACGAGCGAGGGACCGAGATCGCGGACGCGATAGATCGACCCTCCCGACGGCATACGTCCTGAGCGACGTTCTCGAGGAAGTCATCAATTATCTCCAGGCGAGAGCGGGACACGACGTGGCTATCGAGACTCTTGATGCGCTCATCGAGAGCAGCGGATTCTCACTTCTGCAGACCTCAAAAGCGGATTTTAACGCCGGTCGATCGGTGTTTCGACGGTACGAATCGCTCTCGTTGACTGATGCCGTCATCGTCGCAACGATGGAGCGTGAGGGGATCGACCATCTGTACAGCTTCGACGACGGATTTGACGGGATTCCCGAACTCACTCGTCTCACCACTCCGGATAACCCATTCGAGTGATGCTCCCTCTGTAGCACTTCTGATACGCTTTCAGGCCGCTACACCGCCCCGAACCGTCGGGCCACGAACGTCGACCCCTCAGGCCGCCGCGCGTCCCGATCCCTCAGGCTGCCACGCTCGTCGCCTCGGAGTCCCGGAGATCGACCGCGATGGTCTCCCGGCCGGCCGCCCACGCGGCGAGCAGGTGCGTGAGGTGGAGCTGGTCGTCGAGCCCCTCGGCGAGCTGCAGGTCGACGTCGCCGGCAAGCGTGTGGAGGCGTGCGAGCTCCGCACCGCCGTACGTCGATCCGGCGCGGGCTACCCGGAGGATCTCGCGGAGGAGGCCCGGACCGTCGTACCCCTCGTCGTCGAGCAGGTCGCCGAGCGTGCTCCGGGCGTCGGCGAGGTCCCCGTCCACGGCGGCCGCGAGCGCCTCGCGGATCGCCTCGTCGTGGCCGATCTCTCCGAGCGTCTCGTAGGCGGTCGACATTGTCACTTCCCCACCCTCGACCGCGGTCGCCTGCGCGGAGAGGATCGCTCGCCGGAGGTCACCACCCGCGGCGCTGGCGACGAACTCGAGGCCGTCGTCGTCGTAGTCGACGTCCTCGCGGTCGCAGATCGTCGCGAGCACGTCGATCGTCTCGTCGATCGTCGGCGCACGCAGCCGGATCGGGAAGCACCGCGACCGGATCGGCGGGATGAGCTTCGTCGGTTGGCGGGTCGTGATCACGAACTGCGTCGTCCGGTGGTGCCGTTCCATCACGCGCCGCAGCGCCTGCTGGAAGTCCTCACGGATCGCCTCGGCGTTATCGAGGACGATCGTCTTGTAGTCGCCGCTCATCGGCGCGTAGGCGGCCGACTCCGTGAGCACCCGGTTTATCATGTCGCGCTTCGCCATCCCGCTGCGCCCCGTGAGGAACGACTCGAAACGCGGGTCGGTGCGGATCTCCTTTTTCGTCCGCCCGAAGAAGTCGGCGACGTTGATCTCGATCAGGTCGTTGTCGGGATCGGCGTGCGCCGCACGGGCGAGCGCCCGGGTCGCGGCCGTCTTGCCGACGCCCGGCGGCCCCTGCACCACGAGGTTCATCGGCTCGCTGAGCGCGCGATCGAACCGCTCCCTGGCCTCGGCCTGCTGGATCTCCGCAAGGTCGGGCGCGTGCCGGCTCGTCCACAGCGGTCCGTCCATTACTGGGTCCTCGGGGACCCGCAGTCAAGAATCGGTCGATCGGTGAGGTCGATCGGCTGCGTCTCGGTCGATGGCAGTGGCCCAGTCGGCCGATCGGTGGCAGTGATCCGGTCGACCGGTCGGCGGCGTCCGCCAGCCCCCCTTTCGACACCGGTTTATAAGCGCCGCTCGCACCTGACGGTATGTCCTTGCGCGTGACCTTCCTCGGGACCGGCGGCGCCGTCCCGACCACCGAACGAGCCCCAAGCGCCGTGTTCTGCAACCGCGATGGCGATCGGTTGCTCTTCGACTGCGGCGAGGGGACCCAACGCCAGATGATGCGGTTCGGTACCGGGTTCACCGTCGACCATATCTTCATCTCACACCTCCACGGTGACCACGTCCTCGGACTTCCCGGCCTGATCCAGACGATGGACTTCAACGATCGCACCGAGCCCCTGACGATCCACTGCCCGCCGAACACGACCCGACACCTCCACGACCTCGTTCACGCCGCGGGTCACGACCCCGCCTTTCAGGTGCGGTTCTCCGAGGTCGCACCCGGAACCGTCGCGCTCGACGCCGACGAGTACGCAGTCCACGCCTTCGAGACGTCACACGGCACGCGATCACAGGGGTACGTCCTCGAGGAGGACGACCGGCCGGGGCGGTTCGATCGACCGAAGGCCGAGGAGCTGGGTGTCCCCGTTGGGCCCAAGTTCGGCCGGCTCCACGAGGGCGAGCCCGTCGAACTCGCGGACGGCACCGTGGTCCGTCCCGAGCAGGTCGTCGGTCCGCCTCGTCCGGGCCGCCGCATCGTCTACACCGCCGACACCCGCCCGCAGGAGCGCACCGTCGAGGTCGCCGCGGACGCGGACCTGCTGATCCACGACGCCACCTTTGCCGACGATATGGCGGATCGCGCGCGCAAAACTGCCCACTCGACCGGTCGTGAAGCCGCCGGGATCGCCGACCGCGCCGGCGTGGCGCGGCTCGCGCTGATACACGTCTCCTCGCGGTACGCCGGCGACGCCTCGGCGATCGAACGGGAGGCCCGCGAGGCCTTTGCCCGCGAGTGTTTCGTTCCGGGTGATGGCCGGACGATCGACGTTCCGTATCCGGACGCCGAGGACGACTGAGCCACCGATCGTCGAGATCGTCGATCACGACCCAGCAGACAGCCATTCGTTGCCGATCCGGCAAACAGCCATTCGTCGCGGATCCATTAATCATCGAACACGGCGTACTGGAACCGGTCCTCCGACTCCCGGTCAGCGTCGATCCCCCTCGCCGTGGAGTATTTATCCGTCGATCGCCTACCGCCGGACGTGACTGCCCGGACCGTTCGCGCCCTCGACCGTCCGGTGTTCGGAGTCGACGTCCAAAGCGGCGACGTCCGCGGGGACGCTCCCGCGTACGCGCTCGTCACCCTCACCCCGCTGTCCGCAGCCGAGGAGGACGCGGTGCCGGAGGCAGAGCGTCCCGACGTCGACGGACCGATCGCCCGGGTCGACCGCGACGTCGTCTCCCTCCGGAAGCTCCTCCGACTGATCGACGAGCGTGAGCCGGCCCGGATCGCCACCGACAACGCCTACGAGCTGGCGGCCGACACGGGCGAGCTCGTCCAGCTCCTCCGGTCGTTACCGGACGGAACTCGGCTCGTCCAGGTGACCGGCGCCGAACGACCCGAACCCCTCTCGCGGGTGGCCTCCCGCCACGGCATCCCCTACGACTCCGACCCGATGGCGGAGGCGGAGGCGGCCGCCCGGCTCGCGGCGGCCAACGTCGGCCACGAGGTGACGGCGTTCACGGACGAGACCACCGTGAAGGTCGCTCGGGGTCGATCGACCGGCAAGGGCGGGTGGAGCCAGGACCGGTACACCCGCCGGATCCACGGCAACGTGAAAAAGCGGAGCCGACAGGTCGAATCGGAGCTCCGGTCGGCGAACCTCGAGTACGACCGCGAGGTGACCGAGAAGTACGGCGGCTACGCCAACGCCGTTTTCACGGTTTCGGCCCGCCCCGAGGACATCCCCGTCTCGAACTCCCGGGCGGGCGACGTCCGCGTCGAGGTCGAACGCGAACGGCGGGACGGGATCGCCTATGAACCGCTCGTGCAGCGGCGCGACCACGTGATCGTCGGGATCGATCCCGGCACGACGACCGCGGCGGCCGTGGTCGGCCTCGACGAAACGGTCCACGACGTGTACTCCACCAGAACCGCCGACACCGCCGAGGTCATCGAGTGGGTGATCGAGCGCGGTCGCCCGACGATCGTCGCGGCCGACGTCGAGCCGATGCCCGATACCGTTGAGTCGATCCGGCGCTCGTTCGACGCGGCCGGGTGGATCCCCGACAGCGACCTCCCGGTCGACGAGAAGCTCCACCGGACCCGCGAGTTCGCGACCGACAACGACCACGAGCGGGACGCGCTGGCGGCGGCCCTGTACGCGCTCGACGACCACGCCGACCAGTTCGACCGGATCGCCGAGAAGACCCCACCACGGCTCGACCGGGAGGCCGTGATCGCCCGCGTCGTGTCAGGCGAGGAGTCGGTCGAGACGGTCATCGACGATCTCCGCGACGACGCGGGCGACGGGGGCGGTGAGGGGTCTGCAGACGAGGGAGACGGAGGTGGCGGCGACAGCGACGCCGAACCCGAACGCACCGAGGAGGAACGCGAGATACGCCGGCTCCGCGACCGCGTCGAGCGACTCGAGGGGCACGTCGACGACCTGACCGACAAACTCGACGACCGCGACGACCGGATCGAGGACCTCGAGACCGAACTCTCCGAGGCCAAACGCCAGGAGCGGATCGAGGCCCGTGAGCGGCGCGCGGTCTCCCGGCTCGAGCGCGAGACGGACCGGCTCGAGCGCGAGCGCGACGAGGCCCGCGAGCGCGCCGACCGCCTCGCCGAGAAGCTCGAGCGGCTCAAGGCGCTCTGGAAGCTCGACCACTCCGACTTCGCCGACGTCGCGGCGGGGCGCGACCTCGTGGCCGTCAAGGCGGTCGAGCAGTTCACCCGCGCCGCGATCGAGACGGCCGACCGCGAGTACGGCCTCGCCGCCGGCGACGTGGTCTATCTCCGGGATGCCTCGGGTGCGGGCCGGCAGACTGCCGCGTTGCTGGCGGAGACGGAACCCCGCCTCGTTCTGAAGGAGGGGACGCTTTCCGAGGCGGCCGACGCCGTCCTCTTCGAGGAGTCGGTCCCGGTCGCGCCGGCCGACGACGTCGCCCTGCAGGAGGTCGACGACCTCGCGGTCGCCCGCGAGAGCGACGTCGAGGCCGCCATCGACGACTGGGAGCGACGGGCACGCGAGCGGGAACGCCAGCAACAGAGCGAGCTCGTCGATCAGATCATCTCCGAGCACCGGGCCGAGCGGTCGTGAGGGTGGCGGCGCCGGTCGTCGGGTCGTCAGGTCAGCGGCGACGTCGGTCGTCGGGTCGTCAGGTCGTCAGGTCGTCAGGTCGTCAGGTCGTCAGGTCGTCAGGCCGAACGGGCGATATGAACGAGCGGAAACGTGTCTGAGTGGGATCGCCCCGCCGAGCCCCCGTGTCGTCGTGGAGCCAGCGGCGATTTTGCGCGTGGCACCGCCGTCGGCTGAGACGGCGGATCGGTTGGAGCGGGGCCGGTCGGCGGGCGATCCCGGTGCAGATCCACAGTGCGGACGTGTCTCAGGACCTCGCTGTGTGTCTGGCCATCAGGCGTCGTGGGTCGGCGGCCGGTACGTCTCGGGCGGTCGTCGGTCCTCCATCGCTTTCGTTCGTCCCGTGGTCGATCACCTCTCCTCCATCGGTCCCTTCGCCACTCACCAATCAAACGATTCTGTCATTTTATGACTCGTAGGAGTCCTTTTGTCTCCTTTCTCACGTGAGAAAAAGACACTCAAGTAGTATATAAGTGTATTCCTTAAACACTCTTAATAGTAAAAACCGATCGATGCCGATTCGGGATCAGTCCCACCGGGAACGGTCCCGTCCGGGATCAGGCCGACTCCGAGCCGTGGTCGATCGCCCGTTCTCGAACCGACGCCGCCGTCTCGATCCGGGCGAACTCGCCTTCGAGGTGCGCTAGCGCGGTCCGGTGGACGAGGTCGGCGCCGAACGACTCGCCGTCGAGGTCGCGGTCGAAGCTCGCGGTCGCGTCCCGAACGACGGTCACCGTGAAGCCGCGGTTCTCGGCCATCCGCGTCGTCGTCGAGACGCAGTGGTCGGTGGTGAGCCCGCAGATCACCAGCCTATCGGAGCCGTGCTCGCGGAGCCACTCCTCGAGGTCGGTCCCGACGAACGCGCCGTTGACCCGCTTCGTGACGAGGTGTTCGCGTTCACCGTCGGCGGGCTCGAATCCCTCCTTGAACGCGAACCCGGGCTGGTCCCCGCGAAGCGGCGAGTCCGGCTCAGTCGAGTCGTGGCGCACGTGTACGACCGGGAGATCCGACTCACGCCAGGCCGCAAGCAGCGTTCGCGCGTTCGCCTCGGCGTCGGGATTGTTGCGGGTGCCCCAGCCGGGTTCGTCGAACCCGCGCTGGAAGTCGACGAGCACGAGGACGGGGGCGTCGCCGTTCCGTGGCCCGGTTTCGTGGTTCCGTGCCCCGGATTCGTGGTTCCGTGCCCCGGATTCGTGGTCCCGTGGCCCGGTTCCGCGATCTCCGTTCGCCGCTCCCGTCGATCCCCGTTCGTCGGTCATCGCTGCGCCTCCTGCGGGATCGACGGAGTCACCGGCTCCGTCTCGACCAGCCGCGTCGACTTGGGATGCTCGCGGCTGATCGCGATCGGCGGCTCCGACGGAGCCTGGTCCTCGTCGGACGAGAGCATATACTGGGACCACTCTCGGTCGCCCTTATGGCCCCAGTCGCCGAGGTCGGCGTGCGGACAGACGCCGTCGTAGTCGGCGAGCCGGTCCTGGATGATTTCGCGGGCACGATCGCCCTTCTCGGTGTCGGCAGTGACGTCCAGCTCCTCGAAGAGGGCTCGCGGCTGGAAGGTGATCTCGAGGCCGATCGGACAGTACCGGCTCTTGCGGTCCGCATAAAACGGTGCCCGACACGTCGGAAAGATCGGCTCGCCGGCGAAACAGAACTCCCAGTAGGGGTCGTCAGGGTCGGTCGGGATCCCGTCTGGCCACGGGTCGGGGTCGTGGACGTGGAGAAACTGGAGGACGTTCCAGAGGTGCTCGTGATAGGCGGCCTCCGACAGCGGTCGGTCCGGCGGTTTGAAGAACGTCACCAGCGAGGCGTGGTCGTCGTACTCCGGATAGACGTCGAGATACGCCTGCAGCGTTCGGCCTAGATCCACCAGCGCCGCCGGATCGGTCATCGAGTCGACGGCGGTATAGAGGGGTGCACCCGCCTCCACCGAGCGCGCGCCGAAGTAGCACGGAAACGGGGACCCGTTCCGCTCGCCGAGCAGCCCCTCACGGAACGTCCGCCAGTGGTCGGCCACCCAGTCGGGCGCGGTTCCGTCGTCGACGCGCGCCGCGATCGTCTCCTGCGTGTGGAGCCCGCCAACGATCGGGTCGGTCATACGTCCCGATCCGGGACGGACGTATTTCCGTTCATCGGCGAGTCCCGGATCGGTGGACACCCGATCACGGCTCGCCCGATCATAGCTCGCCTGATCACGGCTTGTCCGACCACGTCTTGCCCGATCACGGCCGAGTCGGCTCCGACGGCGTCGATCGGATCCACTGGATCCGGACCATCGTTCGGGGTCGCTTTCAGAAGGCATATCCGAACGGTTCCCGACCGAGCGTGTATGGACGCCTACGAGCTGATCACCCGGAACGCCGCCGAGGTGGTCACGGAGGAGGAGATCGAGGCGCTGGCCGACGACCCCGACGGGAAGCGGGCATACGTCGGCTACGAGCCCTCGGGCGTCCTCCACATCGGGCATATGCTGACCGCGAACAAGCTGATCGACCTCCAGGAGGCCGGCTTCGAGGTCACCGTCCTCCTGGCGGACGTTCACGCCTACCTCAACGACAAGGGGTCCTTCGAGGCGATCCGCCGGACAGCCGAGCGGATGCGCGACCAGTTCATCGCCTATGGTCTCGACGCCGACAAGACGCAGTTCGTGCTCGGGTCGGACTTCCAGCTCGAGGACGACTACACCCTGGACCTGCACGCCCTGGAGCTCGAGACTACGCTCGCGCGCGCCGAGCGGGCGATGGCCGAGATCAAGTCCGGCGACTCCGTAAAGGTCTCCCAGGCCGTCTACCCCCTGATGCAGGCGCTCGACATTCCCTACCTCGGCGTCGATCTGGCGGTCGGCGGGATGGAACAGCGGAAGGTCCACATGCTCGCGCGGGACGTCCTGCCGAGCATCGACCGCACGCCGCCGACGAGCCTACACACGCCGCTCATCGCCGATCTCGCCTCCGGGATCGGGAAGATGTCCTCGAGCACCGGCGTCACCATCTCGATGGAGGACGCCACGGCGGAGATCGAGGAGAAGGTGAACAAGGCGTACTGTCCGCCCACGGCCGATCCCGACCCCGACGACGAGGGCCGCGAGCGGGAGAACCCCGTCCTCCAGATCTTCGAGTACCACGTCTTCCCCCGATTCGATAGCGTCGTCGTCGAGCGCCCCGACGAGTACGGCGGCGACCTCGAGTACGAGGCCTACGACGCCCTCGAGGCCGACCTCGAGTCCGGTGAGCTCCACCCGGCCGACGCGAAATCCGCCCTCGCGGACGCCCTCGATCGGCTCATCGCGCCCGGCCGCGAGCAGCTCCAGGATCAGTAGGCCGTCTCCACAGCCCCTCCCACGGCCGCTTCCGGGCCAGCCAGCGTCCGGCGGGTTTAAACCGCGACGGATCGAACCGGGGCCCATGAGCGACGACGGCGAGGGCCGACGTGACCTCAGAATGCCCGACGAGGACGAGGTGTTCGCCGAGGTCACGAACATGCTCGGAGCGAATCGCGTCACCGTTCGCTGTGCAGACGGCACGGAGCGAACCGCCCGTATCCCCGGCCGGATGCAAAAGCGCATCTGGATCCGCGAGGGGGACATCGTCCTCGTGGAACCGTGGGACTGGCAGGACGAGAAGGCCGACATCGCCTGGCGCTACGAGAAGAGCGAGGCGGACCAGCTGCGCGAGGAAGGACACATCCAATAGCGTCGCCGCGCTGACGGCGACGGCTCGATCGCGGTTTTTCGACGATCCCGTCCCCAGCGATGCGTCCGTGCCGGTCCGCATCCTCCTCGACAACGCATCCTCCTCGGCAACGCGTCCGCCTCTTCAGCTAGACTCCCACTCACGCCTCGGATGGGAAACGATTAGGGCGCTCGCCGAGTCATCACTCGTGATGCACACGAACCGGCCCGACGCCGTTTCCACTCCCGACTCCGGTTCCGATCCCGATCCGGGAGCGACGCCGGGCCGTGATCGTGGGGAGCTTGAGGTCGCGGCCGGCGTCGGCGTCGTCCTCCTCGTCGGCGTGATCGCGGTCGCCGCGATCGTCGGCGGTCCGGCGATCGCCGCTGTTCCGTCGCTGCCGGGAGGTGACGGCGGTGGCGCCGACCGACCGGCCTCGACCGCGACCGCCGAGTTCGACGCCGCTGCCGGCACGACCGTGACGGTCACCGAGGTGGTCGACGGCGACACGATGCACGTCCGACTGCCGGACGGAACGCGCGATACGATCCGGCTGCTCGGCGTCGACACGCCTGAGACTGGGTCCGGGTCGGTTTCGCCCGACGAGTGGGAGTCGATCCCCGACGACGCCGACGGCCGGGCGTGGCTGTCCGGCTGGGCCGATCGGGCGAGCGCGTACGCGGAGGACCGCCTCGACGGCGAGGAGGTGTACATCGAGACCGACCCGAACGCGGACGCTCGCGGGAGTTACGGCCGGCTGCTGGTGTACGTCTCGCAGAACGACACGACGGAGGTCTCGTTCAACCGCCGGCTGATCGACCGCGGATACGCCCGGCTGTACGACACGCCGTTCACGGAGCGGTCCGCCTACCGATCCGCGGAGGCGGCCGCCCGTGATGACGGCCTCGGCGTCTGGGGATACGAGGCCGGTGGCGGAACCACCACGACGGACGATGGGATCGCGGTCGCGTCGGTCACCGCGGACGCGCCCGGCAACGACCACGAGAACCGCAACGGGGAGTTCATCGTCCTCGAGAACCGCGGCGATGAGCCGGTCTCACTCGACGGGTGGACCCTCGCCGACGCGGCCGGGAACACGCACACGGTTCCCGAGGGTGTCGTCCTCGAACCGGGGGACCGGGTGACCGTTTACTCCGGCGCGGGGACGGACTCCGGGACCGAGCTGTACTGGGACGCCGACTCGGCCGTCTGGAACAACGACGGAGACACCGTGATCCTCCGGGATCAGTCGGGGACTGTCCGGATCGAGTACGCGTATTGAGGCGGCGTCGCGGACCGAGCAGTATCCCTCGACGACAGGCGTCACCACGCTGGCGTCGGCGGTCGCCACTCCTCAATGGCGACAGGCGTCACTCATCAATGGCGACGGGTGTCACTCCTCGACGGCGACGAGCGTCATCAGCGGGTAGCCGTCCGCCATCTCCATACGCGTTCGGACGGTCACGCCCTCGTAGTCGATCCGCATCGTGACATCCATCAGCGATCCCGTCAGTTCGGTATAACCGTTCTCGTGGTCGATCGCCTCCCGGACGCGGTCGTCGTGGATCGTGACGGTTACCGCCTCACAGAACGGCTGGTTCTCGATGGCCTCGGCCATCGCGCGCTCGAGGCTGCGCGTGCTCGCCGGACTCACGGGCGTGCCCGCGAACTGGTGGTACAGCGACCCGAACTTGATCCCGGCCTCGAAGCAGGCCTGCTGGGCGTCGGTGGGCATTACCCCGTCCCTCGTCCGCCCTGCGGTTATAAACCCTGATCCACGGGCGAGCGTGGCTGATCGCCGACGTCGGTTCCGGACGGTCGCCGACGCCGGTTCCGGACGGTCGCCGACGCCGGTTCCGGACGGTCGCCAACGTCGACCCGGGAGATCATCGACGCCGGTAGACGTAAACCCGATCCGACCGTTGCCCCCGATATGGCAGCGAAGCCGGCGTATCGCGACCGACCCGAGGTCGAGGTCGAGATCCTCGACGCCCTCGTCGACCGCCGAGAGGAGGGAATGACGGTATTCGAGCTTCGGGCCGCCGTCGACGCCGACATCGACCGGATCGAGGCGGCGCTCGGCGAGCTGAAGGACGACGGCCTGATCACCGTCGAGCAGGCCGAGACGCGCCTGCGCGTGTATCCCCACGACCGCGTCGTCCCCGACGCGACGCCGGAACTGGACGACCCCGGCGTGCTCCAGCGGATCCGGTCGAAGCTCGGCCTGTGACCGTCCCCCCGCCCGTGGCCGCGGACGACGACGTCCCCATCCACGACGTCCCCGGCCACGACGTCTCGCGTCGCTTCGGGTCACGGGGCTTTTGACCCCGCGCCAACTTCGGATCGGTATGACGCTCGTCAGTGACGCCCACACGGACCACGGTGCCGCCTTCGTCGACCGCGGCGGTCGGGAGGTCGTCGATCACTACGGCCGCCCGGACAGCGTCGGGCGGGCGGTCCGGAACGGGGTCGGAACGATCGAGATGGGCTACGGGATCGTCGTCGTGACCGGCGAGGACCGGGTCGAGTTCGTCGACGACGCCGTCTCGAACACGGTTCCCCGGGCCAACGGCGAGGGCGTCTACGCGCTCCTGCTCGACCCCCAGGGCGGGATCGAGACGGACATGTACGTCTACAACGCCGGCGAGCGCCTGCTCGTGTTTACCCCGCCGAACCGAGCCGAACCGCTGGTCGAGCAGTGGCGGGAGAACGTCTTCATCCAGGACGTCGAGATCCGGGATGCGTCCGCCGAGTTCGGCGTCTTCGGCGTCCACGGACCGACCGCGACCGAGAAGATCGCCTCCGTGCTCAACGGCGCCGGATCGCCGGAGCCCGCGCTTTCGTTCGTCAGAGGGACGATGGTCGACGCCGGCGTCACCGTGATCGCGACCGACGCCCCGCTCGGCGAGGAGGGCTACGAGGTCGTCTGTGCGGCCGCCGACGCCTCCGAGGTCTTCGACACGCTGCTCGTCCGTGGGCTCAACTCGGCGCCGTTCGGCTACCGGACGTGGGACGCGTTGACCCTCGAGGCGGGGACGCCGCTGTTCGAGTACGAGCTCGACGGACGGATCCCCAACGTCGCGGGGATCCGCAACGCGCTCGACTTCGAGAAGGGGTGTTACGTCGGCCAGGAGGTCGTCTCACGCGTGGAGAACCAGGGGCGGCCGAGCCGCCGACTGGTCGGGCTCGCGCTCGAGTCGGGGAGCGCTCTCGATGAAGGGAGCGAGCCCGCATCTCTTCCGGAAGCCGGCGCCGCGATCGTCGACGGCGACGCCGCGATCGGCGAGATCACGCGCGCCGTCGAGAGCCCGACGCTGGACGTGCCGATCGCGTTCGGATACGTCGAGTACGGCGCGGTGGAGTCGGGCGATACGGTCGCGGTTCGCGTCCACGAGGCGGACGTCCCGGCGCGTCGTGTCGACCTCCCGGTTCACGAGGGAAGCGCGGGATCGGCGCGATTGCCGAGGTATTCGGACTGAGGGTTCCCACGCCGCCCCACGACCGAACTGTGAACGTTGCGCCGTTCACCGACCGAACTGGGACCCATTTCGGTTTCCCTGACCGGGTCGTGCTCGATCCGAAGGGAGGAACATTCAATATCCTTCCCCTCGTGTTCCGATCGAATGGTTACTTCCGATCGGGTCGGCACGGGGATCGACGAGCTCGACCGAGTGCTCGACGGCGGTCTGCGCCCCGGTCGGTCATATATGCTCCGCGGCGATCCCGGAACCGGGAAGACGATACTGGGTGCGCACTTCCTCACGACCGGCGTCGCGGCGGGCGAGTCGACGCTGTTCGTGAACTTCGAAGAGTCGACCGAACACGTTCGCGAGAACCTCGCGTCGCTCGAGTTCGACCTCGGCGACGTCTCCTTTCTCGATCTCACTGCGGACGCCGACTCCTTTACTGAGGATCGGACCTACGGCCTGTTCGGCCCTGAGGAGACGGAGGCTGGCCGGGTCGCCGACCGGATCGTCGACGCCGTCGACCGCGTCCAGCCCGACCGAGTCTTCGTCGATCCGCTCACGCAGTTTCGCCAGCTGGTCTCCGACGACACCGCCTTCCGGCGCGAGGCGAACGGCTTTATGCGCTACCTCACCGATTCCGGTGCGACCGTCCTCTTTACCACCCAGTCGACGCCCGACCGGTCGGTCGACGACCTCGAGTATCTCTGTGACGGCAGCATCCGACTCGGTCACGGCGAGACCGGGCGGACGCTCGAGGTGACGAAGTTCCGTGGATCCGACTTCGAGTCGGGTGCTCACACGGTCCGGATCGATGGAGATGGCCTGCGCGTGTTCCCACGGCTCACCCCCGAGATCCACTCGCAAGCGTTCACGGCGGAGACGGTCTCTTCCGGGGTCGACTCGCTCGACTCCCTGCTGTCGGGTGGGATCGAACGCGGCACCGTCTCCGTCATCTCCGGCCCCAGCGGCGTCGGGAAGACGACGACCGGGTCCCACTTTATGAAGGAAGCCGCTGCCCGTGGCGAGCGGTCGGTCATCTATATGTTCGAGGAATCACGGGAGACCTTTGCCCACCGCTCGCGCTCCATCGGCGTGCCGGTCGAGGAGATGGTCGAGGAGGGTTCGCTGGCGGTCGAGGAGATCGAGCCACTGTCGGTCTCGCCGGACGAGTTCGCGGCGCAGGTTCGCACCGAGGTCGAGGACCGCGATGCCCGCGTCGTGATGCTGGACGGGATCTCCGGCTACCGGCTCTCGCTGCGCGGCGAGGACGACGACCTCGTTCGGGAGCTCCACGCGCTGTGTCGGTACCTCCGGAACATGGGTGTCACCGTGATCCTCGTCGACGACGTCGGGACCGTCACCGGCGAGTTCACTCCGACCAGTTCCCGGATCAGCTATCTCGCTGACAACATTATGTTTCTGCGCTACATCGAGGTTGCCGGCGAACTCCGGAAGGCCGCTGGCGTGTTGAAAAAACGCGCGAGCGATTTCGAGCGGACGCTCCGAGAGTTCGAGATCACGGGCGACGGTATCGTTCTCGGAGAACCGCTGACCGGACTCCGCGGGATCCTGACCGGAACGCCCGAGTTCGTCGAGGACGATTGATATCAGTCAGATGACCGACGATGACCCGAGAAACGGCTCCGCGCTCGATGGGCTCCCCGAGCGACCGCCACGACGGTCGGGCGACGCCGGGATGAGCGCCGATCCGCCGCCGTTGTTCGGGCTCGCGGCCGAGCGGTCCGGCCTCGATCCGACCGACGGCGACCGTCGGCCCCGGATCGGGTGTTGTCTCAGCCGAGGCGGCCACGAGCAACTGCTTGCGGATTGGCTCGAGGAGCACGGCTACGATCCGGTTCGGGTCGACCCGGAGGCGATCGACGCCGTCCGGTTCGACCTCTGTATCGTGGACCGCCGGACGCTTGGGGACGTTCGGGACCCGATCCTCGAACGTCACAGCCGGTCGCAGTCGCTGCTTCCCGTGTTGCTGCTCACGCCCGGTGACACCGGCGAGACGCTTGCCGCGCTGCCGGCACCGCTTGCCGCCGTCGTCACGGACGTCGTCTCGATCCCCCTTCGGACGCCGATCCTCAAACGCCGGCTCGAAAGCGCGCTCCGCACGCGCCGGCTCTCGCGTGATCTCGCCGGGAGCCGGGAACGATACCGACAGCTCGTCGAACACACGCCCGCGGCGGTCTTTCTCGTTCACGACGGACGGATCACCTACGCCAACGCCGCCGCCGAGCGGCTTCTCGGCGCGGACGGCGGCCTTCGTGGCGAGCCGTTCGCGCGATTCGTCGCGTCCGCCGACCGGGATCGCGTCCTCGACCTCATCGGTGCGATGTCGCCGGGGGGATCGATCGAGTTCGTTGACGTCGACTTCCGACGAAACGACTACACGATTCCGACCGAGCTTGCGGTGGCGCGCGTCGACGACGAAGACGCGACCTGGCCGGCAGGGATCGGCCAATTCTCGGGCCGCACCGTCCAGATCGTCGCCCACGACGTCTCCAGGCGGCAGGCCCGCGAGGATCAGCTCAAACTCTATCGCCGGGCGATGGAGACCGCTACGGTCGGAATCTCCATCACCAACCCGTCGCTATCCGGAAATCCGCTCATCTACGTCAACGACGAGTTCGAGCGGATCACCGGTCGATCCCAGGAGGAGGTGCTCGGTCGGAACCCGCGGTTCCTCCAGACTGAACACACCGATCCCGACACAGTTGCCCGAATTCGGGCGGCGATCGAAGCCGGCGAGCCGATCTCCGTGGAGATCCGCAACGGCCGCACGGACGGCACCGAGTGGTACAACCAGCTCGACATCACGCCCATCGAGGGATCGGACGGCGAGGTCGAGTACTTCCTCGGGTTCCAGCGGGACGTGACCGACCGACACGAGCGGGAACAGCGGCTCGCGGTGCTCGACCGCGTCCTGCGCCACGACCTTCGCAACCGGCTCAACGTCGTGACCGGCCACGCTGCCGAGATCGAGGGCGGCAACGGCGACGCCGTCGAGCACGCCGCAGCGATCCGGAACGCCGCCGAGAGCCTGATGGAGCTGTCCGACGCGGCCCGCCGGTTCCGCTCGGCGATGCGTGAGGACGCCCCCCTCGAGCGGGTCCGGCTCGATAGTCTCCTCGTGGATCTGCTCGAGACGGTGGCTGAGACCGACCCGGCGGTGACGCTCCACAGCGATCTTTCTCCCGCGATGGTCCGGTCGAACGGCGGGCTCCAGCTCGCGATCGAGGAAGTCCTGACGAACGCGATCACACACGCCGATCGTGACCCTGAGATCGGGATCACGCTTCGCGTCGATGGGAACGAGGCTGTCCTCCGCATTGCGGACAATGGGCCCGGGATCCCCGCAACCGAACGGAACGCGCTCGAAGGAACCGCGGAGACGCCGACCGACCACGGCTCCGGGCTCGGCCTGTGGCTCGTTCGCTGGGCGGTCACCGACGTCGACGGCGAGGTCTCCTACGCCGCGAACGACCCTCGCGGTGCGGTCATCACGCTTCGACTTCCGATCGTCGAGGACCTACATCCGGACTCGGAACCCAACGGCTCCTGAGGCCGTCCTCGACTGCCTCACGGAAGCAGCCGTCGGAGCTGCTCACGCGAAAAGAACGACGACGGCCGGTCCATATGGACGCCGATCTCCCCCGAGAGGGTGCGGAGCCCGACGCGCTGGACGGGCTCGGGAAGCGAGTAACACGCCCGGATCAGCTTCCCCAGTCGGATCTCCCTGGAGAGTTCCGTGCGCCAGCCCGATTCGTAGTCGGCCAGGGTTGCCGGGTCCGCGGGGTCGATCCGCTCGGCCGCGACGTCGGCGGCGGTTATGCCGTAGAGGATCCCGCCGCCGGTGAACGGCTTCGTCTGTGCGGCCGCGTCACCGATCAGGAACGCCCGGTCGCTCGTGACCGTCTCGGGAGGGCCGATCGGGATCGCCCCCGAACAGAAGCGGTCGGTCTCGACGCCGTAGGCGTCAGTGAGGGCATCGAACAGCTCGGTGACGTCCTTGCCCGGCGGGGCGGCAAGCCCGTACTCGACGCCCGCCTCCCCACGGGGGATCCGCCAGGCGAAGAAGCTCGGCGCGGTGAGGTGGACGTCGACGAAGTCGCCGTCGTCGGGCGCATCGTCGAACGCGAGCACGCCGTGGAGCATCTCCGCCGGCTCCGGCAGATCCAGCGACCGCCGCACGCGGGAGACGGGACCGTCGCAGCCGGCCACCATCCGCGCCGTGATCGTCTCCGCGGTCGGCTCGTCGTCCGCGGCGATTTCGAGGACGACTCGATCGTCGCGCTCCTCGATCCCCGTCACCGTGTGTCCTTCCCGGACATCGGCGCCGGCCTCACGAGCGCACTCGGCCAGCGTCCGGTCGAGTTCGACCCGGTCGATCACGTTCGAGACTGCCTCGCGTTTATAAAACGGGTAGGATCGGGATCCCGGGCCGCCGACGTGAAATCGCGCGCCGCGGACCCGATTCTGGCGGAGATCGTCCGCGGCGTCGTCGGGGAGGTATTCCCAGATGTCCGTGGAGACGTGGCCCGAGCAGGCCAACGGCGTGCCGATATCCCCCTTTTCGAGGGCGATGACGTCGTGGCCGGCCGCGGCGGCTCGACGGGCGAACCGCGCGCCTGCGGGGCCGACGCCGACCACGGCGAAGTCGTACATACGCCGAGGGAGGGCGCCGGCGCCCAAAGGGCTTTCTCGTCGGTGGGCGTCTCGAGGTGTCCCTCCCGTGATCGACTGTGCCTCCGGGGATCCCCCGAGACGAACCGCTGAAGTACCCCGATCGCCTACGCACCGGTAGTGTCACAGCAGCTGGCCGACGTCGACACGCTGTTCCTCCACGAGGCGCGGAGTCACTACGTCGTGGCCGCGATCCGTGACGGGTCGCGTGTCCTCCACGGGCGATTGGAGCTCAAGGACACCGACGCGGGCCCTCGACCCGGGAAGTTCCACGCGATTCGGGGCGACGACGCCGAGCCGCGACGGCCGGAGGAGTTCGTCGACCTGGCGCGGGCCGCCTCCCGGATCCGGATCTCCCAGCAGACCTCTCCGGAGGGACGCGAACGTCTCCAGGCGGCACTCGACGGCTACCAGCTCGAGGCGGCGGTCGTCCGCACTTGTCGCCGGTGTGCAAGCGATGGTCGCTACTCACCGATCACCGCGGACACGGCGATCGTCCACAACGACGAGCACATCTGTCCGGACTGCGCCAGGCGGGAGCTCGACCGCGAGCTCTCCTTCGCCAGCGGCGTCGGGGGGACCAACGGCGGCGGGTTCACCGGCGCCGCCGAGGACCGCCTCGAGGAGCTGCTGCTTGAGGTCCAGGACCTCGACCGGATCGCGAACCTGCTGTCTGGCGGACTCGATCCCGACCTCACCAAATACGACGAGGTCTCGGCGACCGTCGACGACGTGAGCCCGGTCCGGACCGCCGACCTCGACCTCCACCCGACACTGGCCGATCGGGTGCAGTCACGCTTCGAGGAACTGCTGCCGGTCCAGAGCCTCTCCGTGCGCAACGGCCTGCTCGAGGGCGATGACCAGCTCGTCGTGAGCGCCACCGCGACCGGCAAGACGCTCGTCGGCGAGCTGGCGGGGATCGACCGCGCCCTGAAGGGCGACGGGACGCTGCTGTTTCTCGTCCCGCTTGTCGCGCTGGCCAACCAGAAACACGAGGATTTCCAGGATCGGTACGGCGACGTCCTCGACGTCTCGATCCGGGTCGGATCCTCGCGGATCGACGACGACGGCAATCGATTCGATCCGAACGCGGACGTGATCGTCGGGACCTACGAGGGGATCGACCACGCGCTGCGGACCGGCAAGGACCTCGGCGACGTCGGGACGGTCGTGATCGACGAGGTTCACACCCTCAAGGAGGGAGAGCGTGGCCACCGCCTCGACGGGCTCATCTCGCGGCTGAAACACTACAGCGAGCGCCGCGTCGCCGCCCGCGAGTCATACGACGGCGCCCAGTGGATCTACCTCTCCGCGACCGTCGGGAACCCCGAGTGGCTCGCCGGACAGCTCGGGGCGACCCTCATCGAGTTCGAGGAGCGCCCGATCCCGATCGAGCGCCACGTCACGTTTGCCGACGGCCAACAGAAGACACGGATCGCGGACACCCTCGTCAAGCGGGCGTTCGACACGAAATCCTCGAAGGGCTATCGCGGCCAGACGATCGTCTTCACCAACTCCCGACGGCGCTGTCACGAGATCAGCCGGAAGCTCGAGTACGACTCGGCCCCGTATCACGCCGGCCTCGACCACGGTCGGCGCAAGCAGGTCGAACGGCGGTTCCTCGACCAGGACCTGGCGGCGGTCGTCACGACCGCTGCGCTCGCGGCCGGGGTCGACTTCCCGGCCTCCCAGGTCGTCTTCGACTCGCTGGCGATGGGCATCGAGTGGCTCTCCGTCCAGGAGTTCTCCCAGATGCTCGGGCGGGCGGGCCGGCCCGACTACCACGATCAGGGCACCGTCTACCTGCTCGTGGAACCCGACTGCACCTACCACAACTCGATGGATCGCAGCGAAGACGAGGTGGCGTTCACGCTCTTGAAAGGCGAGATGGAGGACGTGAACACGGTCTACGACCAGACCGCCGCCGTCGAGGAGACGCTCGCGAACATCACCGTCGCCGGCGATCGGGCCAAGCGGCTCAACGACCGGATGATCGGCGACGTCCCCACGAAACACGCCGTCGGCAAGCTGCTGGAGTGGGGCTTCATCGACGGCCTCGAGCCGACGCCACTCGGCCGGGCGGTCACCCGGCACTTCCTCTCGCCGGACGAGGCGTTCCGCATCCTCGATGGGGTTCGGAAGGGAACCGATCCCTACGACCTCGTCGCGGAGCTGCAGCTCCGTGAGGACGACCGGTAGACGATCGGCGGCGACCCAGGCGATCGGCACGGTCCCACGAACGAAACCCTTTAGCGCGTAATCGCTGTAGATGGGGCTACGGGACCGTGGGTTAGTGGTATACTCCGGGCCTTGGGTGCCCGTGACCCCGGTTCGAATCCGGGCGGTCCCATCTTCCTGTTGCGATCCATCTCCTCGCTCGTCCGGGCGTCGCCACCACGTCACGGCATTCGCCGTAACGTCGTCGTCCGTCGTCTCGTTCGATCCCATCGCTCCGTATACTGCCCCCGGATCAGATAATCACCCGTCCGATCGTGGATCGAACCCCGGACCGGGTTCACTGTCCGGCGATGACCGGCCCGCTTCCTGAGGATTCCGGTCGACGTCCCCGCGCCGGGTTTCGAAATCCTTTTGTCCCGAATCGGCATTGGTTCGAATGCGAGCCGCCTTAGCTCAGACTGGGAGAGCACTCGACTGAAGATCGAGCTGTCCCTGGTTCAAATCCGGGAGGCGGCATACCCTTACCGCTCGAATGAGATTTGAGAGTGCCAATGCCGTCCTGCGATTCCGGTTTCCCTTGTGCGATGGGGACCGGTCACTGGACGGACCCCGACGGCGTGTTGCGTTCTGTACTGTTTGAAACGCCCGGAGAAAGCTTAATTCCTTGGCAGAGGCCAGATACCGCCCTTTTGTGGGAGAAACGGGCTATCAAGAGAATCGGTCTGTGCGCGCACGCTTAAGCGGTGTCCACCCTCGTCCGAACGTACCACTGTCCCGATGAGGAACGACTCGGTACACAGCAATCCTCGGACGAGGTGGTCGATATGAGTACCGGTGGGGGTCACAACTGTCACAGGCCCTGTTCAATTGAGTCGAAGGAGAGGTTCGATACTGGAGGTGGATAGATGTCTCTCGACAACTGTCGTGACACTACTGACACACAATCTATCGGTATTCAGGTGTCTGCGGTAATGGAAGAATGGTACCTTTCCGCACTACCGAAAACTCTACTCTTTCGTATCTTTTCGGGTCTCTTTCTGCTGCTGGACACACCACTGGTAGAGTTCTTCTTTCAGTTCAGTCGGCGTCTCGCCGAATAGCATCCCTAACCTCCAGCCGAGGTTATGCCACGAGAGCCCATTCAGTGCCCTCTGACCGAACTCCTGACCGTTTTCTGCTTTGGTCCAACCGGCCTTGAAAGACCCAAGTCGGTCATTACCGGGTTCAGGGAAAACCCGTTGGTCCTCGTCCCAGTCGTGCTTCAGGCCCAGTAGACGTTCATCAGGGGAGTCCGAATTTGCAAACTCCCTGAGAGCAGCGGAGATGAGGCCGTTCCAAGTCCGACCCTGTTCCTCTTTCATCTGCTTCGCCATCTCGTACACCTCGTCATCGAGCTCAGTTCGTACTTCGGGCATCGCACTCACAACTACATTTCGAATTGATTTATGTCTTTTGGCTCACTTTTAGATTCGAGACTAAATTAATTAGAGAGCCTGAAACACATATTTTCAGCACTTTAGGGACAGTATACACTATACTATAATTCGGGGAGTTATGTGTACGACGTTTTGCTACCTAAGGACGAGGAAGTCGAATATACGGGATCAAGGCGCCAAAGACGCAAGAAAATCGTTGAGCGAATTCAGAGGCAGTGGACTACCATCACCAACGACTATTCAAATCCACGCAAATCTAATCGAGCAAGTGAATCAGTTTGAACCTCGCTCGTTCTCAGACAGTATGAGAAGCGTCGGCGGTCATCTTGAGCAACCGCCCGATGGGTGCAATACTATCTCAAGGCGTTCCTTAACCGCTCGTCATAGACAGTGGGCGCGAGTTGCGGAAGTTCTGCGGCACCGCGGTGTTCCAGTTCTGCCATAGTTAGTTTCCCCACAGAACGGTTCCCCACCATCGGGGCGATGGTTCAAGCCCTGAGCGGCGTCTGAGCGGAATCCGTCCGGCGCTTGAGGGCAGCCAGTCGGCGTCTGAGACACCGTTCAAATTCGGGAGGCGGCATCCCTTCTCCGCTCGGATTGGATTCGAAATTAACGTCGGGATGCAGCCTTTATAAATCACCGATGGTTGTTTCCCGTTCCTCCGACGACTGACCACTATGGATAATATAAATTTGACTGATACGGAACTCCTCAAAAAATTACAGGAGATGGACGAGTATGAATTTGAGGAGTTGGTTGCTGATCTGTGGGCGAAACACGGATGGAGTACGACGGTTACGTCCGGCTCAAACGATGGTGGTGTGGATGTTATTGCTGAAAAAGACACGCCATTCTATCAAAAACAATTGATACAAGCAAAGCGATATTCATCTCGCACCAAGGTGGGGCGTCCGGACATACAGCAGTACAGCAGTTTAAGACACCGGACGGATAACGTAGACGCCGTCGTTGTGGTGACGACCAGCGATTTCACTCCGCAAGCGGAAGCGGCTGCGGCTGATCTTAACGTTAAAACAGTCAACAGCGAACGGCTCATATCCATGATTACAGAGTTGAAAACGGATGATCTGTTACAGAAATATATTCCTGCGGAAACGGAACACGACTCTGACGTAACCTTGTCAGAGATTCGGGATAGAAGTAAAAAAGACATACTGAATCAGGCGATACGGCTATCAAAACAGAACTCTGGCACGGTTTCTGTGGGAGTCTATTTGGACGGTTCAGATTCAGGGTATGTCATATCACCTCAACTCACCGATGATATTTACAATTTGCACGGATTTATTAACGAACGCAACAGTATTGGACAGTTTGATACTCAAGATTGGGAGAATATTAAATCAATTGCTAATAGAAACGATCTTGAAGTAGTTGGTGTGGATGAGGAACGTGGTGGTCGATTATTTGTCGGGAGACAGGGTGGTAGACCCCCTGAAGCCGACGAAATTTTACGCACAATGCGCGAGTTCTTGCCCGAAGTTTTCTCCGTCTCACCTCAATTTGTTGATTTATTCATCCAAGAGTAACTACCCAGCGACCGCGAACCTCCTGACGCCTCCACAAAAAATTGCATCTCATTTGGTCGTCGACCGTCTCGGTGCCACGATCACCGTATCGAGGCCGAGACCGTGTCTTCGCGCGGGATTCACCAGTTCCCGACGTCGTTCTCGACCCGATATCTCTGGTAGTAGGCTTTCTCGACGGTCCGGAGGTCGAAATCGCCAGGGTTCCGCTCGCGGAGCTCCGCGAGGATCTTCGGATAGTCGGTGACCCGCATCCCCCGGTCCTCCCCGAAGAACTCGTGCACGATGTAGCGGTCGCCGATCGCGTAGTTCTCGGGGTCATAAAACATCAACACGACCGTTGCCGTCGCGCCGCCGATCCCCGGAATCGACCGCAGCGTCTTCAGTTGCAGCGTCGGATCGTCGACCAGCAACGCCGCCTCGCTCACACGCCGAACGAACTCGTCGGGGACGGACCGTACCTGTTCGACGTTGCGGTCACGCCGTCCCGTTTGTCCGTTTAGTTTCCACCGGACGACGTCCTCGAGCTGCTCGCGAGTGATGGACTCCTGGTCGGCAAGCGCCTCGTGGAGGCGTTCCTCGATCGCCCGCAGGTCGTCGTCGTACACCTCGTCGTACCGGTCGCTCCACGTTCGGATCTCGTTCGCGTCCATACGCACTCAGCGACCGTGAGGGTCATAGGCTTCCCGGACCCGAATCTGGCTGGGCGCCGTCACGAGTCGGCTGTCGGCTGTCGGCACACTTTCAGATCTCGTTTCTTTCCTCTTTCGTTTCTTTCCTCTCTTGGAGGTCGGATTCCGTTGCGCGGCGGTCACGACCGCTGTGAAGTCGTTTGATGGAGCCTCTCGCCCGCCGTTATCCCTGCTTAAAAATTTTTGTGAATGAACAACATTCTCCGAGTATGGGTTGGGGGAACACGGAACTCGGCTGGCTCGCGAAGCTTGCCGGCGCGGTCGCGCTGATCGAGTTCGGGATGACGGTGGTGGCCGTCGTCGGTTTCTACGCGCTCGGCGTCGGATCGCTGGACGTGCCCGTCCTCGGAACCGCGGTGCTGTTCGTACCGCCCGCGGTGACCGCGGTCGCGTTCTTGACGTGGGCGGCCTCACGGATCGCGCTCCGCTACCTCGTCGACGACCGTCGCTCCCGGTCGGCAGGCACCAGGCGCGCCGGCGCGGGACGCCGCGCAGCGACAGGATCGAACGCGGACCACGGCGGCCGGTCGGAACCCGAGGCCGTCGCCGAGACGGCTGCCGAGTCGAGCGATCGGCTCCGCGAGTTCAACAGGGCGAACACGTACCTCACGGCGATCCTCGGGTTCTTCCTCGTCGTTTCCGTCGTCTCCGCGCCGCTCACGGCGGCGGCCTCGGGCACGCCGCTGGGGATCGTCGTCGGGTTCTTCGACTTCGCCACGACGGCGCTGGGCGGCACGACGACCCTCCTCGTGACGACGGCCTGGTTCGCGATCGCCTGGTACGGGATCCGGACCTACCGGACCACCGAGGCGTGGCTCGCGGGGATCGTCGGCTGGACCCTGTTTACCCTCAGCGGACTCTCGCTGCTGACGACGAGCCTCGGCGCGATCGCGATCGTCATCGGCGGGGTGCAGGTCCTCCGCGTCGGACTGCGAGCCCGCGGCGGGACCGAGGTCGTCTTCCTCGACGAGTACGTCGAGTCGGTGCGAAACGACGCGCGTACGGGTGTGGTCGGCGGCGCCGGTGGCGGCGAGGCTGTCGGCGGCGAGGTTGCCGATGGCGAGGCTGTCGGTGGCGAGGTTGCCGATGGCGAGGCTGTCGGTGGCGAGGTTGCCGATGGCGAGGCTGTCGGTGGCGAGGTTGCCGGCAGGCAACCCGGTCACCCCGGGAGCGACGTGACCGACGGCCGGATGTCGATGGCCGAGATCAGGGATCGATTCCAGGACGCGGAGATCGAAACACCCGGTGACGTTCGGGACCTTCTCGCGGTCGCTCCCGTCTTCGTTCATCCGCGGGAGGCCGGCCACGAGCGGCTCACCTACCTGAGCTACCTGAGCTACGCGCTCGGCGGGCTCCTCGTCCTCTCATCGTTGCTCGTCGGGGTACAGCTGTGGGGGTTCCCCGCGCTCGGGGTCTGGGGAATCGTGGCCGGCGCGGTCTATCTCGGCCACGGGTTCGGGCTCCCCCAGCGCTCGCCGGTCGTCCACGCGGCGGGGACGGTCTGGTACGTGCTCGGCCTCCTCGTGGCCCTCGTGACGGTCAGCCCGGTCGCGATCGCCGCGACCGCGGTCGGAACCTACCTCGCCTGGACCGCCACCGCGGGGATCCCGCAGCCCGAGACGGTCGTTGCCGCAGCCCAGGGGCCGTCCGCCGCCGACGACCGGTCCGATGGGTCGTTTCCAGAGGGACTGATCGGCGGCGGCATCGTCGCTGGAATCGTTCTGGGGATCGTCCTCGATCTCCTGGGGGCGGCCGTCTTCGCGTGGGTCTCGGTGCAAACGGAGACGGTCTACGGGCTCCTCGTGATTCTGCCCGCGATCGCCGCCGGCTTCGGGGTCGCGGTCGGGACCGGCGAGCGGGGTGGCCTGCCGAGCGGCCTCGTCGCGGCCGGCCTGGCGGTGGTCTCGATCGGTGTCGGATTTCGGCTGTTGAACTGGTGGATGCCCCCTTCTACGAGCTCCAGCCCTCGCCGATTCTGGCGATCGTCCCGCTCGTCGGGATCTATCTCGCCTATCGTATTGGGTCGAGCGCCGCCGTCGAGGCGGGATCGAATGGCGGTTCGGATCGGGGCCGTGAGGTGACCCATACCGGATCCGAGGCCTCCGGGCGGTCGGAGGGAGGCGACGTCGGCGAGGACCGCGGGCATCCGACTGGGTCGGGATCGAGCCACGACCGGGGCGTTCGCGAGTAGTCGGTGCTGCGTTCTGGGGGAGCCGACGCCGTGATTCCGGATCGAAGCCTCGACGAGACGGTGACCTTCAAGTCGGCGCACCCTCAGGGATCGGATAATGGCCGACCCGGAACACACGGATCTCGCGGATCATCCCGACGACGACCCGCCCGATCAGGACGAGGAGAACGGGGCCGAGGACACGCCGACACCGAGCGATCTCGACGAATCGGTCCGCCAGGCCGTCGAACGGTCCCGGATGGGCGCGCCCGCGGTCGGCGAGGCGGTCCGTGACCGGTTCTCGGCCGACGAGGTCTTTCAGCGCATCGTCGCCGCCGCCGACGAGGAGGTCACCTCCTCGGGCCGGGAACTGTTCTTCAGCGGCATCGCGGCCGGGTTCGCGATCAGCATCACCTTCCTGTTGTACGCGTCCCTTTCGGCATCGACGGACAATCCCGTCCTCGGCGTCCTGCTGTACCCGCTCGGGTTCATCTACATCATCATCGGCGGCTACCAGCTCTACACCGAGAACACCCTGCCGCCGGTGGCGTTGACCCTCGAGCGGATCGCCAGCCTCCCCGCCCTGCTTCGCCACTGGAGCATCGTCCTGGTGGGTAACTTCACCGGCGGCGCGATCGGGACCCTGGTGCTCGTCTACGGCGACGTCTTCGATCCCGCGGCCGCCGACAAGGCGATGGAGCTCGGCCGACACGGGGTCGAAACGTCGGCGTGGGCGCTGTTCTCGAAGGCCGTCTTCGCCGGACTCATCGTCGCCGGCGTCGTCTGGGTCGGATTCAGCTCGCGTGACACGATCTCCCGGATCGTCGTGACCTACCTGGCCTTCCTCGCGGTCCCGCTCGGGGGACTCTTCCACGTCGTCGTCTCCTTTGCGGAGGCGTTCTACCTCATCATCCACGGTGAGCTCGGGATCCTCGTCGGCCTCACCGGATTCATCCTGCCGGTCCTGATCGGCAACACCGTGGGCGGCGTCGCGCTCGTTACCCTCGTGAACTACTTCCAGACCAGCGAGGACCGCCTGGAGTCGGCCCGCTTCGAGGGGATCGAACGCCGACTCACGCTCCGGGAGTGGTTCCTCGGCCGCCTCGCCGGCCGGTCGTACGTTCCGATGCTAGACCCCTCCGAGCAGGGGCTCTCGAGCGAGGGGACCTACCGGATTATGGTGCCGATCGCGAACCCACGAACCGAGTCGCGGCTGATCGAGCTGGCCTGCACCATCGCGAGCGCCCGGGAGGGGGCGATCGTTCACGCGGTCCACGTGATCCAGACGCCGGGCCGCCGCGCTGCCGATCCGAGCTACGGCCAGCGTCAGCGCGTGATGGAGGAGTCGGATCGACTGATGGAACCCCTCCGCGACGTCGCCGACGACTACGACGCGGGACTGAAGACGTCGATGGTCATCACCAACCGATCGTTCGAGGAAGTGTTCAACGCCGCCCGCCGGACCGATCCCGACCTCGTGTTGATGGGCTGGGGAGAGGACCGACTCTGGACGGACGCGCGCGCCGAGCGCCCGCTCACCGAGTTGACCAACCGACTGCCGAGCGACTTCCTGATCGTGAAGGACCGCGGCCTCGACGTCTCGCGGATCCTCGTCCCGACCGCGGGCGGTCCGAACTCGGCGTTGAGCGCGGAGGTCGCGGAGATGATCGCCGCGGTCGCCGACGTCGAGGTCTCGCTGTTACACGTCGTTGACGGTCCGGACGAGCGTGAGGCCGGCGAGGAGTTCCTCTCCCAGTGGGCCCTCGACCACGGCCTGACCGATGCCGAGACGATCGTCGACGACTCCGGCGACGTCGAGGCCGCCATCGAACGCGAGGCGAACGACAGCACGCTCCTGCTCATCGGGGCGACCGAGAAGGGGCTGCTCTCGCGGCTGTTGACCGATTCGTTGCATATGGACGTGATCCACCACGTCGACTGCTCGGTGCTGTTGACCGAACGCCCCGGCGATCGAACGATCCTCCAGCGGCTGTTCGGCTGAGCACGAACGACCGTTCGGCTGGCTGCGACGGCCCGTGAACGCATCCCCACACGCTCCGCGCATTCAAGTGTTCGGGGCGTCTGCGTACACCATCGGCGGACAGTGACCATATGGTTGTCCCAACCTGGATTCGGTATCGAGGCTTCGTCGTCGCGTTAATCGGGTTCGCGATCACCCGGTTCTTCGTCGCCGAGGCGCTCGTGGTCGACCGCTCCGTCCTCTTTCTGGCCGTCGGGCTGCTGCCGCTCGTCGCGGGACTCTCGTTGACTGTCTACGGCGTGGCGCTCGCCGTCGGCGTGTTCTCCCGGGACTACGTCGCGACCGTCGCTCGGTGGTGTCTGCTCGGAACCGGCGGTATGGCCGTCGTCGTTGCGATCACCCTCGTTGGGTCCGGTGGTGCGGGAGCGATCCCCCCGTCAACCGCACCCGCACTCGTGGCGAACGTCCTCATCAGCGGCGCGGTCGCCGGTGTCATCGTCGGGGACCGGTCGGCGAAACACCGACGCGAACGAGAGCGGAATCGACGCCAGGCGAACCGGGCGTTGTTCGTGATTCGGATCCTCCGACACGAGGTGGTGAATCGCCTCGGGGTCAAGTGGTTCGAGAGAGCGTTGCTCTCTCGTCATCCCGAGAGCGCATCGCGCTCTCGGACGACCCCGAGGCTTCCCGTTTCCACGACATGACTTGCAGACACGGACTCGAAGTGAGTCGTGTCCGTAGCGGTCACTGTCTCCACGGGCGTGTCTTCGGGCCATCCCAGCCCTAATTCAGCAAAGCCTCTCTGCAAGACGTTCATCGCCGCATTCGCGTCCCTGTCCGTCTCAAATCCACATGACGGACAGGAGTGTTCCCTGACCCAGATGGATTTCGCTGTCTCCACACCGCACGACGCGCATTCTTTGCTCGTGCCTCGGGCTTTGACCTGCACG
>NZ_FNWU01000027.1 GCF_900108505.1 Halopenitus malekzadehii
GGCGATTCATCCCCTCCCTACTCGCTCACTGCGTTCGCTCGTTGAGGAAGGGGCATTCTCGCCTCAATTCTGGTAAATCCGTATCGTCAAGCCCAGTAGTCTGCGAATCGCTCGGGCGTGAACGACTGCGAAACCGGACGTTCGCAGCTATGAGTGCGAGGAAGGCTACCGTCACCAGGATTCAATCGTCGTTCGATACTGCAAGACAAGTACCGATGTGTTGTATGATTCTTTGGTTTGCTGAGGTGGGTATTCACCGGACGGCTTGTTTTGGAACACGTGGGATCCCATCGTCCCACGTCAATGCATCGAGTACGTCCACGAGATCGTCGATTCGCTCGTCGAGCACGTTCAACGGGTGCGTACCGAGAAACTCGGCTGTCTCTCGCTGTACTGTTTCTCCGTGGTGATCAATCTGGAAATGACACTCTCCACGGTCCACATGTGTCTCGTCCTGGTGCCACCCGACTATCAGGTTCCGGTCGAATTCGACCCATTGAATCCTGTAACAGTCGTATGCGTGAGTTTGCGGGAAGTCAAACGAGACCTGTAGCTCCGCTTCAGCGACTGGATGCGGTGTGTCGAGAAATCCGTCCGATGAGATCGTCGCTCGGACACCGGTTTTGTTCCCTGCAGACGTATGATACCGGACCTGCTCAATGGGAGACGCTTCGTTGGGAGCCTGTGTCTGGAACCGGCTATGGATTCGTGTGAGAAGCGTTCGTTTATCGAGATTGGCGCGATCGGCGAGAAAAATCATTAAACTGTTCGGTTCTACTGCGAGAGTGGTATCGATGAATTCGATGAATTGTTCCGTCCCGCGGAGAGTTCCCGGGCGTCATCGTAGAGCTCCAGCGCGTGTTTGAGCAGACGCTTGTTGTCCACGTAGCGTTCCCACTGGCGAAGCACGCGGTTACGTTCCCGAATCGTCTCGCTGTCGAGGTCGTCATCGGTGAGCGTTGCTTCTAATTGGCTGTGTTGAATCGCCATACGGAGGCGAGGTAGGACGCTAAATCAAAGGAGTTGAAGCGGGAGAGTTCCGTTGACCATGACGCAAATCTCCCGCTTCATCGGGGAGGTTGTACCGGTTGCTCAAAGAGTTACTGGCGATGGAGGCGAATCCGCCGCCCCGGACGGTGGCGGCGGATTCGCCGACTACGCACTCGTTTCCCTTCACTGTCTGCGGATTTACCTCGATTCGTCGTACCGCATGACGATCGACCTGCTCAAAGAGATGCCACAAATAATCGGGGAGATCGGCCTCAACGCGGCCGATCTCCCTGCGCCGTCAATGTTGTGTAAGGCGTTCGACCGGATCAGCATGAGCGTCTGTCGAGTGCTGCTGCGCCAGTCGGCGCAGCTACACGATCTCTCTGAACACGCCGCGATCGACGCCACATTCTACGACCGCTCACCAGCCAGCCACCACTACTGCCAGCGAATCAGCTACCGCGTTCAGAAGCTCAAAGTCACGAAACTCGTCGATACAGCGTCGCAAGCCGTCCTTGACGTTCACTGCTCAACGAACCGGGAGAGAAGTGACGCCGATCTTGCTGAGCAGATCGCCCGCCGGAATGCGGGCGATCTGCGGTCTCTCGCGGCCGATAAAGGCTACGACAAGCAATCGCTCCGCGAAGGATTACGCGATCTCGGGATCAGACCGCTGATCAAGCACCGCATCTTCGCACCGTACGACCACGCACACAACGCCAGAATCGACGATAATCGCTACAATCAGCGCTCTATGACCGAAACTGTGAACTCGGCTGTGAAGCGCTCGCTCGGCTTCGCCGTGCGAGCGCGGTCATGGTTTCGTGAGTTCCGCGAAATCGCGCTGATGTGTGTCGTCTATAACATCAAACGCTTCGTCACACAGTGAATCTCTCCGCCTTACAGCGATTCAACACAGCCTTCTAATTCGTCCCGCGACTCAACGGCGTATTCGCGCTTCCACTCGTCAATCAGTTCCTGGATGAATGCGATTTCCTCGCGGAGTTCCTCACGCGTGTGGCTGTTGATTAACTCAGTCACTTCGTTGAAGTACCGGATCTGGTAGTTCGGTGCGTACTTCGTATTCCCGTCGTCGCCTTCAACAGCCTGCACTTGCCCGAATTCAACGAGCATCTCCAACTCGTCTTTCGCAGTTTGCCACGAGGAGATCTGCGCTTCTTCGCGCACCCACTCAACTGAACGGGCTTCAGTGAGAGTCGTGGCGATCTCTCTGACGCGCTCCCGAGCGGAGAGACCATCACTCCACGAACCGAGACCAGGGTCAGTCATACACGATCGTACCTTCTGGCATCTATTATATCTTTGTTAGATCACATATATACGAGATGTATTGATGGTTGGATTGAGGAATACCTACGGGAGAATTTCTTCTTCCGTGGGGCGTCCAATCGATCGAGCGCGACGACATACTACTGGCAGGGGCGTGAGGGGGACAAAATCAAATCAAAGTACAAAGGCCCGGTCAACCCGGATGAATAGACTAAGCGAGCGCCCCCAATCGAATGGCTAGTTGTTCAGGGTGACACCCCATCTGCGAAGTGAAAGGAGGGCTGTTAGCGCTCGGGTCGCGGGGCAGTCTCGTAGCGTTTGATGTCGTCGGTCTTCTCCACGCGGTCGTAGATCTCTCGAAGCGTGTCTTGTGCCCGGTGGAGCTTATGCTCCTCAAGGAACTGTCGACCACTCTCACTAATGCCGTAGAACTTGTACGGCAGGTCGTTCTGACGGCGGTTCTCGGGGAGGAGCACTTCCTCGACGATGCCAGCGTCGACGAGCTGCTGGAGGTGCTGACGAATTGTCGTCTGACTCTTGCTCGGGTTGACGTAGTCGAGTTCCTTCAGCGTCGGTAGTTCCGACGGGTGTCCGAGGATGTCCTGGAGGAGCGCGAATCGCGTCTCCTGGGTGACGACGTTGAGCCACTCCCGAACGGACTCTAGATCGCTTGGCGTGTGGTCGGTGGTACTCATTACACCACAATTCGTGTAGTGCGTGCAAAAGCGTTTCGCTCAAATGCGAATCGGTATAGAGCAATACGGTCTCTGATGCGTTCGCCACATTAAAGCAAGATACGGGCAATTCTCGTACTAATGAGTGAGGATCCGGTTACTGTCGACGAACTCGCCGAGAAAGCAGACGAATATCTCCACGAAGCCTCACTCACGCCAAAGGAGTACGAAGCGCTCAAACAGAGTGTTGCTGAGCTCACGCCTATCTTCTCAGCTGAAGAGTCGTACTTTGTCCTCGGCAGCTACGGGAAACACGAAATCCGTCGTCTCCAGCTCGTGAAAGACCGCCTCAACCGACAACCCGCTGCGTACGCGTTCCTGATGGTCGACATTCGGAGTGAGTGGACGAACACCTACCTCAAGTTCCGGCTGCTCGCCGATTACACGGACATCCTCGTGGGCGTCGCCGAACACGCCCAGGGCGGCTTTCTCGTCGAACAGGGCTACTTCATGGCTCTCGAGGAGTACTTCGCGAAGACGCACGTGTTCAACCGCAAGTACAACAAGGTGGATGCGGACACGATCGACACGAATGTTAATATCGATAACCCCTACAGCGGAATGCAAACCGCAATCTTCGAGATGCTCGACGATGCTGGGCGCCTCTGCCAGTGGACAACTGAGGACGAACTCGTCGAGTGTACCGAGGCTCTCGTGAGTGGTCAGGAGTAACCGGGGTTCAAACGTCGCTAGGCAGATTTTGGAAACATACGAAGTCGGCGTATGGCTCCGTACTACTCGCGTATCTAGCTGTTTCAGGTGTACTGTTTGGATTCAGTCTGCTGTTCTCCTTTGGAACACTGATCGCCGCTTTCGTGGTTGGTATGGGTGGTGGTGGACTACCACTCACGATCGGGCTAGCTCTGGCGTTCTCACTCATCATTCTTGCATTTCTTAGTCTTCTCTTTGCAATCCATTTCTACGCTCACGCGATCGTCATCGAGGGTGAGGGACCGGTTGGGGGACTCTCTCGGAGCGTTCACGTCGTTCGTCACAACCTTCGAACAGTCGGTGGATACGGGATTTTATCTCTCGTCGTCGGCGGTCTCTTTGGGGTTGGATACGCGCTGTTGATGTCGTTCATCATTCCCACTCCGTCGGTTCCTGGACAACCTGCTCCGACGCCTGATCTTGGTCCCGCTCTTATCGGGACGTTTGCTTCTGTCGTTGGAACAACAGTCTTTATGGCCTTCTTCGTCGTTTTTACGGTGATTTTCTACCGTGAACTCGTTGGCATTAACGACTCACCAGCACAGCAATCGACGTCGACTCCCGAAACTGGTGGGGGGGAACTACAAGATATACAGACATCCTAGAAGTGACAGCGTGTCTCTCTGCGCAAGGCACGAATCGCGAGCGAAGTGAGTGGTGAGTGAGTCAGCTGTAGTGAGCGATCCTTAATTTGAGTTTGAGGGTCCTTCTATGACATCCTCTATTTTGCATTGCGTTCAAGCGATCGCAGCCGCTCAATTCGTGTCTCGGTCGGCGGATGCGTTTGAAACGGACCGGTCCTCACCTGTTCGTTCTCAACGGGGAGAATGTTAAGGGCGCTTGTTGCGTGCGCCCACGACCGTTTGTCCATTGTCGGCGTACAATACTCTTTATCGAGCTTTGCAAGTGCGTTCGCTACCGTTGCCGGCGACCCCACGATCCGAGCCGCAGCGATGTCCGCAGCCCCCTCTCTACCTCGAGATAGGAGTGCGACCGAGAACTGTATATACGTCGACAGCACGATACCGATCGCATAGGTGATCAGTTCTCCTATCCCACCGGCAGGCCGATCCGGGGACAGTTCGTCCACCACCAGCAGTGGGAGTAATGCGCTGGCGATGATCCGCGTATCGTGATTTTTGAGATGCGCGAGTTCGTGGGCAAGAACGGCGTCGAGTTCGTTGTTATCGAGACGATCGATGATCGAACACGACACGACGATGGTTGCGTCCCCTCCACTTCCGAGTGTGAACGTGACAGGGTCATCAACGTCAAGCACTTGGACCGCCGGCGTCGGTGTGTTTGCTTGTATCGCGAGTTTTCGAACCCGATCGGAGAGTACATCCGAATCAGTATCTGCATCCGCGAGAAGCGCCGATCGAAACTCGTTGACGGCCACCCGGGCCCGATGAGCACTCCAGATGATGGCCAGGATCACGAACGTGGCTAGGAGCCAGACTCCGGACCGCTCCAGAAAAACGTAAAACCTGGTTTCATCGCCCGTCGCCATCCCGAAGAGCCCAAGCACGTAGCCGAGTCCGTACCAACCGAGGAATGCCCCGATGGCGCCGACGATCCCAAAGACGACGAGCGCTGCAACGCCGACGAGACACAACGCAACGATCGTTCGGAGGATGAATGAGAGCTGAGTACGCGTAGTCACCTGCATAGTAGTCAGTTCACGTCTTCGGCAGTTCTGTGTTAAGTGAGACACATTGAATCACATAAAACCATCCGTGACATCAGGGCGGAGATTGCGATACGCTCGGGCGAAGATCGCCGCCACGAACACGCCGACGATGGACGAAGCGACAATCGAGGCCGACGTTATCACGATCTGAACTGGTGACCAGTGGCCGCCAGTCGACGGAACGGCGAACCAACTCACACTCATCCGAATAGCCACGAGGGCAACACCAAGCATCGCGACCGTGAGTCGATGGCCGCGAACCGTGTCCCAGCTCCCTTTGAAGGCACCAAGAACGCCGCGATGGCGGATGCTCACCTCGTGCAGGATAAACAGAAAGTGGAGCCAAACAATTCCGAGCACAAGTATGGTCCCGAATATGATGAGAAGTCCGATTATCGCAAAGACGACGATGGAGTATTGATCCGGGAGGACGTCCAGTCTGCCGATCGTGGCGATCGAAAGTAAGAGTCCGATCGCCGCGGCGATCGGGATCGCGAACAACAGAATCCCGTACAGAAAGTTCACAATCACTCCGGATACCGTTGCGCGGCCGATGCGATCGAAGATGTAGGGATCCGGTATAGAGTCGGTATGCCCGCCAACGAACGTTCGGATCGCGATGATCGAAAGCGGGATCGTGATGATTGATGTGAAGGCACTTGTGAGGAGGATTGCGATACTGGATGCCATCTGTGGGAGTTCCCCGCCCGCAGCGATGTCGGTCCCTGATGTAATTCCTGTTCCAACGTCGACGGGAACATAGAGCGTTCCTGCACCGAAGAATAGGAGAAGTCCAACCGTCTCGACTACGACAAACAGGACCGCAAATATCGCTCCGTTACGTGACGCTGCTACCGATATCCCATCAGAGATAACCTGCTGGATCTGGAGGGCCATTCATCCGTGCCGATGTCCGCATCTCATATAGAACTCAGCATCTTGTTCTCGTCCTGAAAGGAGGAGCTATGCTTTTATACTCAATCATCGTGACTGGTTACAGGGCCTCAGCCCAGCACGATCACTCGAATTTCTCCTTCGGAAAAGACCGATCGTTTATACGGTGGCGTGAGTCGATGTCGATATTGTGAGTGAGGATTCCGAGATCGAGGACTTGCTCGAAGTCCTTGATGACGAATTCGCTCGAGGGATCCTCATTGAAACGAGTATACAGCCAATGTCTGCAAAGGACCTCGCGGAGGCGTGTGACGCATCGCTTCCAACGATCTATCGGCGTATTGACCGCCTCTCCGAGCAGGATCTCCTCGCCGAGCGGAAGAAGTTTCGCGACGAGGGACGTCACTACAGCGTCTACGAGGCTACGCTTAGCCGCCTCACGATCGAGTTGACTGACGGTGAGTTCTCTGCAGACGTCGTGACTGAACCCGATGATGCAGCCGACCGGTTCACCGATATGTGGGAGGACCTGTGACGATGTCGACGACCGAACCAGTCTTGTACCTCTCGCTGCTCGCGGCAACACTCCTTGCTAGCGCGCTCGGCCTGATCATCGTTTTTCAGGCATTTCGGGGGTATAGACGGAATGACAGCCAGCGAATGCTGTATCTCGCAGTCGGGCTTGCGTTGATCACAGTTGCTCCATTCGGGCTCTCAATAGTATTCACGCTATTTGCACCTGGAATCGGAAACGAGGAGTTCCTCCTCTCGTACGTACTTCCGATGGCGAGCCGACTGCTTGAGATAAGTGGGTTAGGATTGATTCTCTACTCGTTATACCGGACGTGAGAACTGCACACACGCTCAGTGTTGGTCTACCGAGGACTGCATACGACCTGCCACTAAAGGTAGTTGACCACGAATAGGACCTATGCGTCGAATACTTACGGTAACGATACTGATTCTCGGCGCTCTCGCTACTGTGTGGGTTGCTCCGGTTCAGGCCCAGGACTCGCCAGAGCTCACCTGTGGGAGCGAACAAGTAGATGCGAACGTCGATCGATCTGTTGCGCTGTTCAACGACAACACGGATGCGATCCCCTCGTCAGTGGCAACCATCGTCAGTTCGAATACAACTGAAATACGCATCTCCAACGCGTCGCAGCAATCCTACACTGTCTCTCTCAACGAATCCCTCACGATCACCGATGTGAACGTTGGGCCAGCTGCAGACCCTGACGTTACAGTTACGATGAATCGGACGACTGCCTGCACCGTCTCCACCGCCGACGATCCCGTCTCGGTGGCTCAGCAGATGTACCGTGACGATGCGATTACCGTCCAAGGAAACGGGCTCGTAAATCAAGCGAAAACTGGAATCATTGATATCGCGGTTGAGGTTGGGCGATTCTTCTAGCCTGTAGAAGCGATCCGGTTGTGGTAAAGTACACGGCCTGTGCGTCGTTGAATACTGGATCGACATCGATCGGAAGGCACCAGCGAACGATTCAATGCAGCGATGTCCCGGATAGCCGACCGCTACCATATCGGAAGAAAGAAGTGAAAATTGTCATTCGAGTACCATATGAACCGGCGGACGATCCTGTCGACGACGGTCGTCGGCGCGAGTACACTCTCGGGATGTCTGTCAATGCTCCCATCGCTGGACTCGGACACGCCCCTTCCGAAGGCACCCACCGGTGCGTGGACACAGTACGGTGCCGATGGGACGAACACGTTCGCAACGAACGCCTCAGCACCCCCAAGGGGAAACCTGGCGTGGACCTCGGAGGCCTTCACACGCTGGCAGCCCGTGGTTTCCGACGGGACGGTATATCTGACGAACTTCGACCCTAGTAACGACGGGAGTGCGATCGCGCTTGACGCACAGGACGGCACCGAACAGTGGCGAACTACTCTCAATGCCAGCGGAGACCACGGGACCGTCGTCGTCGACGATCGATTTCTCGTGGCGTACGATACGGAACTCGTTGCGCTCGATCCGCAAATGGGCGAAGAGATCTGGACGGAACGGACGAATGGGATCGACTCTACCGAACTGCTTGTCGCGGACGAAGCCACCGGAACCGTACTAGTCGCTTCCGAGAGCGGCATCGAGGCGTTTAGCGCAGCGGACGGGGAGAAACACTGGGACATCGACACGGTACGTCAACTCGTCCGTGCGCCTGCAGTGTCTGACGGGCGTGTGTTTGCCGTCGGGAACGTGGACGCAGCGCCGTCCCTCGTTGCGCTCTCGCTGGAGGATGGCTCGGAGCGCTGGCGGAGGGAATTCACGTCCACACCCGGGTCCGCCGCGCCCGTCGCAACCAAGGAGGGAGTGGTCGTTGTCGACGACCGTACGCTGGTCGTCTATAACGAGGCAACCGGCGACCGGCTCCGCGAGCTCCACTCGTTCGACGAGAGCGAAGATCCACAGACGGTTGCCGCTGCCGACGGGACCGTGTTCGTGACTACCGCGTCCGGCGTCGTCGCAGTCGACGTCGAAACCGGAGCTGAACGATGGCGCCGCGACGTTCCAGTGTCGTATGTGGCGGGGATCTGCGTCGGAACCGAAACGGTCGTGCTCCCGGTTGACGACCCCGACTTCGCATCCGGGGAAATAACGATCAGCGCGTTCGACCGGAAATCGGGAGAGTTGCGCTGGTACTACGGGTTCGATCCAGGGTTCCACCACCAGGTGACATCACCACCGGTGTTGGTTGACGGGGCCGTGTTCTTTACCGCCACCCACATCGACGGTCTCGGAGCCCTTGGTGACGTGCCCGAACGGGATAGCTAGTTTCCAGCGCCGTCCGCCATCTCCCTGTGAGGAAGTGCTCCAACACTACCGCTCCGCCCCTCGTGAAGAAATCGCTCGTTGAGGATCGAGCAGGCGGGAGAGGTCACGTTGCTTCGCTCCCGAATACGCTGTTCCAGATCGCATTGATGACGATGAATCCGAGGAAGATCGCGACGACGTGGAGAAGAAAATCGAGAATGATTGAGAACGGACCAACAACCTCGTCCGTATAGATATTAAAAATCGTGAATATAACCGCAGCAATCACGGCATCCGGGAGATGAGTAGAGAGTATCTCTCGTACTTGCACAACCGATACCGTTCGTATTTTTCTTCAAATAGGTGTCGTTTTCAGCACATTTGAAGCGGTCGTCCGCACGTGTTTCCGTAATCGAGCGCGACGGTTCACAGTCGGTCGCTGACGTCTGCGTGTTGACCACTATTCCCGATGGCCAGAGAACCTATTACCGAGGAGCGACGATTCAACTCTTGCAGGCTAAGTCCCCGTCCTCAAGGAGCGACCGAAGGGAGCGAGTAGGGCGGGGATACAGCCGTACACTCCTTGACTTCCCGAACGTTCAAGTGCCAGTCAGCCTACCAAAATAGTAGTGGTTGAGGAGACGTTCAAGTACGCTGCAACGCCAGACTGCGACGAGACAGCCGCCGCTGCGTGGAGCGATATTCAAACCTGCAGAGAAGTGTACAACCACGCACTCACGCAAGAATACCGCCCCCGACCCGACTACGACAAACCATCGTACCGGGAGATGCAAAACAAAATCACGGCGTGGAAAGACCGGTGGCCAGAATGGAGCACTGCATACTCCAAGTGCCTGCAGATGGCTGTTCGCCGGATCAAACAAAGCGAGAGCGTACTTGAGTCTCTTCAAGCCCGAGGCTACGGCGTTGGGCGGCTAAAATGGAAACCACCGCACGAGTTCCGCAGCATCGTGTACAATCAGTCCGGTTTCGACGTGGCTAATAACACGGATCGGACTAACCACGCGATCGTGAACTTCTCCAAAATCGGTGACTTCCACCTGAATTACCACCGCTCACTCCCCGACGACGGAGACATCACACAGGTCATCCTGAAGAAAGAGAAAACCGGTGACTGGACCGTCAGCATCCTCGTAGATTACGACCCGGAATACCCAGAAAACCCGGCTGTCGAGGACATCGCACCGGAAGACACAGTCGGGATCGATCTCGGCATCACGAAGTTCATTTATGACTCAGACGGTCGGTCGTTCGAGTCACTTGACGACCAGTGTGACCGGGACCGAATTGAGCGCCGGCACCGTAATCTCTCCCGGAAAGAACACGGCTCGAACAACTGGGAGAAAGCCCGGCAACAACTTGCTCAGGCATACGAGCGATTGCAGACCCGGCGTGAAGACTACCGGGAGAAACTCGCCCACGAATACACCACCCAGTACGATGCAGTGTTCCTTGAAGACCTGGACGTGAAAGCGATGAAAGAAGATGGCAGGAACAGTCGGAATATTGCAGCGATGTCGTGGCGGCAAACGATTCAGGCATTCAAGCGCCACGGGAAGAAAAACGGGTGTTACGTCATCGAGGTGCCACCGGAAGGCACAACGAAACGCTGCTCACAATGCGGGTGTGAGACGGACAAACCGCTATGGGTCCGCGAGCACTCGTGCCCCTCGTGTGGATTCGAAGCTGATAGGGATTACAACGCCGCGTTAGAGATCAAACGCCTCGGACTGCAACAACTCGGAATCGAAACTCCGGCGGAAGATGTAGGTCAGGGCATGGCCGAATCAACGCCTGCGGAGACTGCGCTCTCTGGGGACACTGAGGGAACACCCTATGTTGTGTCTCCAAAGCGCGTCGTTGAAACAGGAAGCCCCTGCCTCAAGGAGCCGCCGAAGGCGGCGAGTAGGCAGGGGTAGTTCACCACACCGTATGGAGAGAGATCCACGATTTCGTGAAGTACAGCGGTTTCGTCAGCCGTGGATCTGGGCCCTTCTTGGAGCTATCTCCCTTCTTCTGATCATATTCGGTCCCATTTCGTGGGGAGGACTCCTCGTTGTCGGCGGCGTCGCGGCACTCCTCTACAGCCTTCGTCTCAGGACCGAAGTGAGAGCCGATGGCATCTATTTCAAAATGTGGCCGCTTCACCGATCGTTCCGTCAGATTTCGTGGTCAGAGATCGAGCGTTACGAGGCGAAACGGTACAGTCCTCTTCGTGAGTTCGGTGGCTGGGGTATCCGCTGGACTCCCGGGGAGATTGCATACAACGTGAGTGGCGACCAAGGGATGTGGATCGAACGGACAAACGGGCGTGCAGTGCTCGTTGGAACACAACATCCCGAGGAATTCGTCAGGGTCATTGATCGGGTCATTGATGAGGCGGTACAGTAGCGTACAAACGCGCACCCGGCACTCGATATCGGGCCTCCCCCGAACCGACGTCCCGTGGACTGGGTCAGGGGAGTAGCGAGCGCGTCGTAATAGTGACGACGGCCTCCGCTTGGAACGGGACCCACTCCTCGGTTTCGCCGGACCGGAACGAGAGGAATACCGGCTCAAAGTATCCACGGAGCGTATGATCCCCAGGACGGTAGATGCGGTCTCCGTGGATCTCGTACCGTTCGGTAACGGAGGCTCCGGCGTCCACCGATCGACTGATCGGCTCGTTGTCCGTCCAGACGCTGTTTGCCCCGACCTCGACGTGCTCGGAGTCGGCATAGTGATCGGATAGCAAGAGCACCGTACCGGAATTCCGGTCCGTCGGCGGATCCAGCGCAAGTAGCCCGAACGGCCACGTACCGGTACTGCGGACGTCGATCAAGGTCTCGCTCGTGTTGTGCAGTCTCACGTCCAGCACGCCGGGACTGTCGACCGTGATGCCGGTGTCCGACGCGATCACCTCGAGTGAGAGTGGCGCGTTCGTGTGCTTAACTGACACGTCGGTCACCGTGTATTCCGTCTCACCGAGACAGCCGGACAGCCCGGCCAGTGCAGTCGTCGAAGTGAGAAGGTACTGGCGGCGGTTCATCGACTCTCCTCCGGGGAGGCAACGGTCTCCGATGTCAGCTCCACGAAGACGTCCTCTATCGTTGCGTCGTCAGATAGTTCCAGTTGATCCCGGAAGTCAGCAAGACTTCCCTCCTCGACAAGTCGGCCGTGATGCAGAATGCCGACGCGGTCACAGACCACTTCGACCTGTCCGAGCACGTGACTCGAGAAGAAGACGGTCGCACCGCGATCGGATTCGGCGTCGACGACGTCGCGAACGAGCGCGACCCCGTGTGGGTCCAAGCCAGTGAACGGTTCATCGAGAATCAGGAGGTCAGGTTCGCCGACGAGACTCATCGCGAGGGCGAGTCGCTGTTCCATCCCCTGTGAGAACTCGCCTGCAGGGCGCGTAGCTGCGTCGGCGAGCCCGACGCGCTCGAGGAGCCGTTCCGGATCGTCATCGACGTTCTTCGTGTCGATCACGAGTTGAAGGTGTTGCCGGGCGGACATCCCGTCGTAGGTACTGAACCGATCGGGGCAGATCCCGATCCGGCGGTGACTGGCGACGACGTCGGTCCACGGATCGTATCCGAGCACGCGTGCGGTTCCCGATGTCGGCTTGATGTAGTTCAGCAGGAGATTGATCGTCGTCGATTTGCCGGCGCCGTTGGGTCCTAAAAATCCGTAGACTTCTCCTCGCTCGACGGACAGATCGAGCCCGTCGAGCGCGACGGTGTCCCCGTACCGTTTCGTGAGATTGGTGGTTTCGATCGCCATCGACGTCATACGAGGTCACCCCGTTCGAACCGATATCGGGCAACTCCAAGGGGAACGATCAGCCAGCACAACAGGACCAGAAGTCCGGACAGTTCGTGAAGATACAGCGGAACGGATCCGGGTTCGAACGCCGCGTCGACGGCGTACACGTTGATCGACGTCGGCGTCCGGAGTTTGGTGAGTGCCGGTTCGAACAACGCCCCCGAGTTCCCGACCCCGAGTAGCCAATTCGTCACGATGTGATACGATCGTTCGGGCGACACGCGAAGAAGAAGGAACAACGCCCCGTCAGCTGGAGCGTCGTACGCACTCACCGCGTGTCCGGAGGCGGCACTATAGATCGCGCTTGCGACGGGCTTCCAGAGAACCGTCAGAACGAGGTAGAACCCGCCGAAGAGTATGCCGGTGGCTCGAACCGTGCTCGTCGTTGACGCTGAGACGGCAGTCGCGATCGAGACGAGAGTGACGACGTACAACAGCGTCACCAGCAGCACGGCGCCGAATCGGAGCGGTGAAAAGAGGCCGAATCGAAATCCGCCGGCGAGAACTAAAACTACCACAGCTCCAATGACGGGGATCGCGATCCCCGCACTCCGGCCAAGCGTTTTGGCGACGAGGATGTCGGTTCGCGTGAGCGGAAGCCCCAGCAGGAATTTGAGGCTCCCAGACGAGCGCTCGGCGACGATCGAGCGATAACTCAATAGGAGGACGCCGAGCGGGAGAAGCACGGATCCGGCGATCTGGATGAATCCAACCGTCAAGTTCGGACCGAGCTCGTCCCACCCGACGTAGCTAGGACGATACGCCCAGAGGACAAGTAGGATCGCAAGCATCCAGGGACCTTTGGACGTGAGTAGCCGTCGTGCTTCCGCTCGAGCAAGCGGAAACCAGCGTGGGAGGGCCATATCAGGTCGTGCCGGGTCTTCCGTCATAGGAATGATGGTTTCTTTTCGGTATTCGAGACGTTCAAACGCTCATTCTAGTATACCGAACCTTTTCAGTGACATCGAACGTTCGGTGGTTCGTGCACCGCCGCCAGTACCTCGCGACGACGGCCCTCCTCACGGTCCCGCTCGCTGGATGTGCGCATCCGTCGAACGTTCTCGATATGCAGGAAGCGACGCCTGACCGGCTCGCCGCTGAAACCTCTCGGTCCATCTCTCCGGAGTCCGACGCGCACGCGATCCTTCAGGAGGTTGTCGAGAACGGATCGGCGACTGCAGCCGGGATCTCCCGCCCAATCGATACGGACGAGCCAGTCGCGTTTCAGGGACGGTATTACGACGTTTCCGCGACCGAAATCGGCCGTCGTGATCGAACCAGCTACGACATCCGTGTGGACTACGATCCGGACGAAACCGCCTCGGCCGAGGCAAATGACTCGATCGCGTATGCCGACCTCCCGGACGTGGACAAAACGGCGCTGGATGGGGTGATCCCGCCGCAAGACGATCCACCGCAGAACGACGGATTCGATATGGGAACGCGATACGTCTATCCCGAGACCGAAACCGATGCGTCGGTACTCGTTCCGACGCAACAGTACGAATTCATCGAGTATCAGGGCACGACGTACCGCGTGCAACTCGAGAGCGAGACCGTCGAGGAAGTGACGTACCGGTACGAGATGACCGAAATCGCACCAAGTACTGCGGCATACGCCGAACGGATCCGATCGGAATTCCTGTTTCCCCTGTCGGGGCTGTCATCCGCCGAACAAGAGATCGTTGAGGAGGCGATCGACAGTGGATACTTCGACGGCGCGACCGACGCGTTCCGATCAGTCATCTCACGACTCCGAGCTCATCGAGGGCTCGAAACCAGCGATTCATATGGGACGTGGCTCCCGGAGTACGAGGGGACGGCGTACATCACCTACGCCGAATTTCCGTCCGACATTACGCCTGCTGGGGAGTGACGACGTCAAACGGTGCAGCAGCACTCGGGAAACGTCAGCGTCATCTAGTTGTCCAGCGATCGTCTGTCTTTCATTCTCGATATGATCGGCCGGCGTTAGCGAGGAGTCTGAAAACTGTTCGGGAGAGCTTCCGGCTGGAAAACAGCGTCGGTGTATTTACACCGAAACGACACCAGAAGAGTTCACAATGGAATACTACCGCATAGCGCCAATCGAAATATCCGGCCGACAGTTCAACGCGTTCACCCCCACTCAAGACGACCAATAGAGACAGGCCACAGATCACACAAGACAGAATATCTATAGAGTGAAATATTCTCCAAGACCAGTAGAAATATACTTTGATGTCGAAAGTGGAGAGTATGAATGTCGAAAGAACAGCAGATCTCGTTATGACTGTTCTTCCGCTCCCTGTTGCACTCTGGATGGGACTTGCTGGGAACCCAGTCAGTGTGCTGGGGCTTCTCTCCTTCAGTGCGATTGCTCTTTTACGCCACCGTTCAACGAGAGTTCGACAATGGACGGATCAGCATCAGTGGCTGTTTTTGGCAATTCTAATACCTATTGCAGTGGCCGCTACGTTAGGCGCGATGCCTTGAAGTGATCAGTACGCACTCTTTAGCGACCGGCTGTTTCAGACAAAAATATGCCTGAAGAACAGAATTTCAATATGGCCTAGAGTTTCCCATTTTCGTTGCGCACCATTTCGCGTTCGTCGTCGATTGGCCGCATCGCGTAGCCTTTTCTTGGGGGTTCACTATATGGGACCATCCGGCAACTGCTGCGTTCCCTGTGACGACCGCAAGACAACTCGTATGCCTCGAGTGGGACTGTATGATTGCCTCGAATGCTGGAAGATGTGCCGGTGCTCAGTCGGAGATCGCTACAGCTTCGACATCCCTTACGAATCAAAAAGGGGCACCATCAGGAGTCTTCACGTGGTGTCGATGACTGCTGCCCGTCACGGAAACTGAGCACCAATTTCCGCGTCGTCAGCGAATAGATATCCATCTTCCGCCCCTTTTCGGAATACGTCGTCCCGATGGGGGCAATGAGTTCAGCCCGTTCGAGGCGATCGAGATGGTATGAGACCGTTTGAATCGACGTATCAACCTCATCGGCGATCGCTGACGCTGTCCGCGGTGACCCCGTCAGCGTCGCGACGATTCGCTGAGCGGTTGCTGATGACAGCGATTTGATGACGTCGCTGTCGTCGAGCGTTACGACGCCGGGCGAACACTCGTCCCCAGCTGTGAACTCAGCAGTTATCAGATCGTTAACTTTCATTGGAGCGCCTCCTCGTGGCGACGTCGACCGGCGTTTTTTGGAGGGGTGGTACGGTCTGCATCGGGGATCGCGGGCGTTTCGAAACGGCAGGGAGGCACATTGGGTGACACACCGTTGCATATTCGAGTACTTGCAGAGAATTATTATACTCTATTACGATACTAAAGAAACTAAAAATACAATCAATACAATTATAGTATTATTACTATCTATACTATCGAGAATGAGTGACGAGACCGAACTTCGGTCAGTAGTCGAAGTCCATATCGCGCCTCTTGGATACGAATACGACCGCATCAAAGAACCCGTTCTCACGTACAACGCGGATGTGCTCTACCTGTTGCGAGACCCGCAACGGAAGCCAGTTACGTACCACGACGACCTGGTAGCTGAACTCACCGACGTCGGCGTGACGATGGAAGCCCGCGAAATCGATCTCACGGATATGTACGACGTACTCGGCGAAGTAACGACGATCGCGGACGAGTATCAGGACGATATCGTTCGCGTCAATGTCTCAAGTGGGCCGAAGCTGGCGACGGTTGGGGCCGCATTGGCGTGTATGGCGACTGGGGCGAGCGGCTATCACGTTCATCCGGAATCACAGGCGCATCCTGTTCAGGAGTCACCACGAACGGAGGGAATGCAGCTCGCGGAACAGTTGCCATCGTACCCGCTAGAGACGCCGACGACCGACCAGGTCCGGATCCTAAACTACATCGAGACGACCACCGAGTCGACCTATACCCCGAAGAAAAGCGACCTCATCACCTTTGCTGAGGAGAACGATCTCTCCTTCATCACGCAGTCTGACCCGACAAATGAGAAGGCGAAATTCGCATTACTAAACAGTCGTATCATTGATCCACTCCAGGAAGACGGATACATTGCGGTCGAATCAGTGGGACGCACGAAACAGATTTCACTAACCGATACCGGCCAAAACGCCCTTCACGCGTTTCGACACAAACTACCGAATCAGACATAACGCGATCGACGGTAGCTCAGCCCCACCGTAGTTCCCGCTCTGAAATCGTCGGAGATGCAATCAACCAAACTCCAGCCCTCACCGAACTATGCCCCGCTCGCTTCCCTCCACCCGTACCGTCGCACTGCTCATCCTGCTCGTCGTTGGCAGTACCTTCAGCTTCGCCTTCCACGCCACGACGGGGAGTGCAACCATCACGTACGAGGCGACGTCCGTCGAACCCGGAGAGAATCCGGAGCTCGTCACGCGTGCAACGAGCAACGTAACCGACCTCGAGGAACGACTGTCTGATACACCCGCTCAATATCAAGTCCCGATTCGAACCGCAGTCGCAACCGGGTCGTATAACGGAACGCTCCAGCCGGAGTTGCACATCGTGATCGAGGACGTCAGGACGCCGTATGTCTGGTATAACGGGAGCTACTACGCGTGGACGATCTCGACGAAAGAGGAGACGACGAACGCGACGATCCAGATGGAGCGAACCAACCCCGAAACGGTGTTCTCAACCGTTGCTCGTCCGGTATCCGAAGCCCCATCCGAGGTTCGGACAGCTATTGAATCAGGAACGACGACCGCATCGATCGTCGAACAGGGCTTGTACCAGCAGGATGGCACGTACTACGTCGTCGCGCCTGAGTACGAGGGCGCACTGGGAACCCAGTTGGCGAGCGTGGCCATCGGATTTCTGCTCACACCGGTCGGACGTGGATACGTCGCAGTCGCGTTAGGGCTTCTCGGGTACCGCTATCGTGAACCGACGCGCGCCCGTCTATTGACCGTCCGTCGTGCCGCCGCGATCGCCGCACTTGCGATTCCGATCGCACTTGGTGCAACCGCACTCTTTGAGAGCGGCTCACCCACCCGTTTCGTCACCGGTCCGACGACCGCTGTCGTCGTCGCCACCGGCCTCGTCGCGGGTGTTCTTGCGGCCCAGCGACGGTGGCTCCTGCTCGTTGGTGTGACGGTCGGAATCGGATTGTTCGCCACGGCAGCACTGTCGGCCGTGATTGGCCTCGTTGGACTGGTTTTTGGACCACTTGCCGTGTGTCTCGGATTACTCACTGGCGTCATTCCGTTCGGTTACGGCTACTGGTTCGCGCGGACCTCATCAGTTAATCCACAGAATTAACGGATTGCTATCGTATTCGTTCGATGATGGAGTGGTCCCCGAACCGTCGCCTCCAGCTTCGAATGGTCGTGTCGCTGCTTGGACTTGTGCTCCTCGTCTTTGCTGCATCGGTTGCCAGCGGGGTCGCCGTCGCACTCAGTATCGGATTTATCACCCTTTTCACACCGATGCCCCTGGAGTTCGGGACGCCGGTCGCAAACGGGCTCGTCGGAGTCGCGACGGTGGCCGTTCTGGCCGCGGTTGTATGGGGTGAACGCGATGCGCCGTCGTACGTGATCGATGCGACTGGAGCACGACCTGCCACTGCAGACGAATATCCAACATTGCAAGCGACGGTGAGATCCGTGAGCCATCAGGCCGACGCGCCCATTCCTGCCATCTATGTTGCCCCGATTGAGCAGCCACTCTCGCTAACCACTGGATTCTCTCCGCAGGATGCTCGTCTGCTCGTCAGCGACGGTCTTGTCGACCTGCTGGACGATGCAGAACTTGAAGCAGTCGTCGCACACGAAGTTGCACACACCAAGAACCGTGATGCTGCGGTGATGACCGCCGTCGCGCTTCCGATCGCGGCAGCGGGACGCGTCGGAACCCTGTTGGCGGGACCGACGGCAGGCGTAGAGCACGGCTCCGTGAGTCGTGCGGACTATGCCGACGCGCTTCTCACGGTCGGGCTTGTCGTCGCGCTCCCGATTGGGATCTGTACGTTTCTATTGTATGTCTCGTTGTCGCGGGCACGGGAATTTGCCGCTGATCGCGGTGCAGTCGCGATCACCGGGAAACCAGCAGCACTCGCAACGGCGCTCCGAACGATCGAGAACGCGGTCGATGAGCGATCGGCCACGACAGTTCCACGTGCGGAGATCGGAGCGTTCACGATCGTCGCCCTAGATGTCAAGTCCGACGGGGCGTTCGCTACGCTTCATCAGCGACTGGATCAGATCGTTGCCACACATCCGGATATGAAGATTCGAATAACACGGCTTCAAGAACTGATGGACGCTCAAGAGCGGTATTGATACGGTCGTGTTTAGTTAAGGGTGAAAAGTGAGGCGTGATGATTTCTGAGTGCTCTATGCCCGAAATCACACGCCTCAGCGGTGGTTGCGACTGGATC
>NZ_FNWU01000020.1 GCF_900108505.1 Halopenitus malekzadehii
CTCCGAGAAGATTGAAAATTCGTCTTTCCAGTCGGGCAGTCTGTAGTGGTGTTTGTACGCAGAGCCGATGTCGTCAGCATCGACGTTTTCGTACTCGTACAGGGTGTAGTTGTACGCTTGGCGATGAATGTCGATGTGATGTTCCAGTTCAGCCGCTCCCTTTTGTGTCGGGTAGGCAGGGTAGCGGTGACTGTACTCCATCGCAGTCTCTCGGTTAGGGATGTTTCGGCTTAATGGTTTGTACTGTCGTGCGGCGATTCATCCCCTCCCTACTCGCTCACTGCGTTCGCTCGTTGAGGAAGGGGCATTCTCGCCTCAATTCTGGCGATTCATCCCCTCCCTACTCGCTCACTGCGTTCGCTCGTTGAGGAAGGGGCATTCTCGCCTCAATTCTGGTAACACCGGTGTCACCGGCTGATCCCGGCGTCCGCGCGTGGTTAAGTGGGTGGGGACGCTACGTGACACCACCCGATGTCACAGACCAAAGCCGACTACATCGACGACGCCCAGATCGACGCATCGCTCGACACCCACCCCGACGAGGAGACCGTTTCCGAGGCGGTCTCGAACCTGGAGGCGAACGGGTTCGACGTCGTCGTGGTTGACTCCGCCGACGAGGGGATCGAGACGATTCAGGACCGGATTCCCGCCGGCGCGTCGGTGATGAACGGCCACTCGACGACGCTCGAGGAGATCGGCTTCATGGAGTACCTCTCCGCGGGTGACCACCAGTGGGAGAGTCTGCCCGAGGAGATCCGGAGCATCGACGACGACGCCGCCCGACAGACGGCCCGTCGGGAGGCGCAGACGGCCGATTACTTCCTCGGCGGCATCAACGCCGTCGCCGCCAGCGGCGAGCTGGTTGCGGCCGACCAGTCCGGCAGCCGCATCGGCGCGTACCCCTTCGCCGCCGGAAACGTGCTCATCGTCAGCGGCGTCAATAAGATCGTGCCGACGCTCGAGGACGCGCTCGACCGGCTCGAGTCGGTCGCGTACCCGCTCGAGAACGAGCGCGCGAACGAGGCCTACGGCGTCGACTCCGCGATCGCCAAGCAGCTGATCTTCCGACGGGAGATGGCTGAGGGGCGAACCACCGTCGTGCTGGTGCGAGAGTCGCTGGGCTACTGATCGTCGCCCCCGGCGGCGGTGTCGTCCGTGATCGAAGCTACCGATCGACGAGCTGACCCATCACGGTCGCTTCGGCCTTTCTGAGGTGTTCCGCGGCCGTCCCGGTCGAGACGCCGAGCTCCTCCGCCACGTCCGCCACCGTCCCGGCCCGTGGCGACTCGTAGTAACCGTGTTCGACCGCGGCCGCGACGGCCGTGCGTTGTCGCTCCGTGAGCCGTCCCGTCGTGGGACCTTCGGTTGACGTCGCTGCGGGGTCAGCGTAGCGCTCGTAGGGACCGACCGATCGGACGGTCGCACGCATTCCCTCGGGCAGGTCCTCGACGGCGGCGGCCACGTCCGTCGCGGTTCCCACGATCGTGAGATCGGTCGTGCCGTCGGAGTTGAATCGGACCGGTGGAACGACGACCAGCGTTCCCCGTGCAAACGCGGCGATGTAGTCCTCGTCGGTCGCGGTCGCCTCGTCGCGGACACAGCAGTGGAACACGCCGTTCCGTGCCGGGGTGATCGCGTAGTCGATCGTCGATTTGCGGGCTCCGAGCCTCGCCCTGAATGGGTCGGGATCGCCGACGACCCGGAAGACGAAGGCGTTCGTTCCGTCGAGCAGCGCGTTCCAGTATCGGAGTTCGGCACGCTCGATCCGGTCGTGATCCATCTCGAAGGTGTGCATCGGGTGGCGCGTTCCCGGATCGTGGTGGATCCGAACGCGGGCGTATCGCATGTTCGATCCCGCGTCCCCGATCTATATATAAATAGTCGCCGCAGCTGTGAGGCAGTACTCTCGCCCGTCGGGCGCGTCAGGATCCGATCGTGCATGACGCTACTGGACCTCGGATCGACGCCGACCGTACTCGTGTTCGGGGCCGGCCTCGTGTCGGCCCTGGGCGTCTACGTGATCGTGCTCGCGTCGTTGCTAACCGATCGGGAGTGGTGGCCGCCGGGCGACCGCACACCGGCGTACTACTGCCACTGGACGCTCGTCGCGGTCTTCGATGTGTCGTTCGTCGCCACCGCCGTCCTCGAGTGGGGGACATGGGGACTGTCCCGCCTCGTGGCGGTCACGGGCGGCGTGCTCGCGCTCTGTGGGACCGCCATCTTCGTGTGGGGCGCTCGAACGATGCGCTCGGCGGAGACGATGGGTGTCACCGGCGATCTCTATACGGACGGCCCGTACGGGTACACGCGAAACCCGCAGTACGTCGGGATGATCGTCGGCGTGACGGGATTCGCCGTCGTCGCGGACGCGAGGCTTGTTGCGGTGCTCGCCGCGGTACACGTCGGGTGGGTGCTCCTCCTGCCGCGGGCGGAGGAACCGCATCTGCGTGCCGCCTTCGGCGAGGCGTACGACCGCTACGTCGATCGCGTTCCGCGGTTCCTCGGCGTCCGAACGGTCCGCCGCATAACGGAAGACGGCGAGAATGAGAGTGCACCGGGAGAGACGACGGTCAACGGACGGTGACGGAGCGCTCAGACGCCGTCATCGCGGTGCCGTTCGAGCAGCTCGCGGGCGTTCTCGACGGCCGCCTCCCGTTTCGCCGGATAGGCCTCGACCTTTCCACGGAGGGTGATCCCGTCGCCGAGCCGGACGTCGTCGCGGAACGCCGCCTGTTTGTCCAGCCGGAGGAACAGCGAGCAGTTCTCGTCGACGCGCTCGCCGAGTTCGTCGATCACCCGGTCGATGGCCTCGAGGTCCGCGAGGCGATCGAGCACGTGCCGCATCTCGTCGGCCGTTTCGACCCGGGCGGACAGCACCACGATCCGGTCGCCGTGATGGCCGACGTTCTCGACGCGGTCGATCGCCGCGTCCTCGGGGAGAAACGTCTCGAGCGCCGCCGTGACGCGCTTCTCGTCCTCGGTGGCGTAACAGAACGTTCGAAGCTCGACGTAATGAAGCGGGACCCGGGCCATCGTGGCGTCGCGTTACTCCTCGTCGGCGTTTTCGGCGGCGTCGGCGTCGTCCTCGGGAGCCTCCTCGTCGGCCGCCTCGAGCGCGTCCGCCGGAACGCCGGTCTCCTGGCCGTCCTCGAAGCTCACGGTGTAGGTGGCGTCGCCGAACATCGTGTCCATCTTCTGGGTGATCGTGCCGGCCTCGCCGTCGTATTCGCTGTGTTTGTCCGACAGCACGACGGTGTCGTCCTTCTCGAAACTCATACGACCACGTTAAAAGGGCGCGCCTAAAAGGACGTGGATCCGTCGTCGGTCGGTTCGTTAGTGTCGGCATCGCCGCCGGACGCCGTCGATCGGCGGCGGTCGACGAGCGACGTCCGCGTCGACCCACGCCGCGACCGTGACCGCGTCCTTTTAGCTCGTCCCGCGCCGTCGGTGAGGTATGAGTTGGCGCGTTCGCCGCGACCGGGACGGCATCACCGAGTGGGAACGATCGGACGGCCTCGCCTCGATCCGCAAACGCGACCGCGGCGACGGCGAGGGCTACGTCGTCCGCGTCGATCGGCTCGAACAGGCGCCGGAGGGACGGACGTATCGGCGCGAGTCGGTCGCCGACGAGGCGGCTGCGGACGAACTGGTCGACGACTGGCGCGAGGCGTTCGACCGACCGAGCTGAAACGGCGTCGTTCGACCGCTACTGTAGCCGCTCGGTCGTCTCGACGAGGGGATGGCGGGCGTAATCGACGACCTCGATGTCGGACAGCGAGTCGAGCCCCTCCTCGCTGGCGGTCTCGGCCATCCCGAGTTCGACCGGTTCGTCGAGAACGACCACGTAGGCGTCCATCTCCGTCATGCCGATCGACTCGGCGGCCATCACACGGTGGTGGCCGTCGGCGAGGTAGAGCTCCCCATCGTTGTCGATGACCACGAGCGGCTCGGCGAGCCCGTTCTCGAGCTCGTACTCCCGCCCTTCGAGCTCGTCCGCGTACACCCGCACCTGCGTCGGCGTGAGTCGGTCGAGCTGGACGGTTCGTCGCTCCTCCTCGACGCCGACGCCGTGGATCTGTTCGAGCGTCCGCATCAGCTTCCCGACCTTCTGGGGCGTGGCCCGCTCGATCTGCGACCGAACGACGTCCGTGTTCGAGATGATGCCCACGAGATTGCCGGCGTCGTCGACGACCGGCAGCTTCTGGATCCCCGACCGGAGGATCACGCGGGCGACATCGGTGATCTTCATATCGGGGTGAGAGACCACCAGGTTCTCGGTCATCACGGTGAATATCTGGGCCTCCTCATCGGCCAACAGGAGGTCCCGAGCCGAGACGAACCCCTGCACCGTTCGCCCCTCGGTGACCGGAAAGCCGTTGTGTCCGTCGGAATCAATGATCCGTTGTGCGACCTCCGCGACCGTGTCGTCGGGCGCGACGGTCTTGACGTCGCGCGTCATGTACTCGCCGACGGTGGGCTTACCGCTCATCGTCGGCCGTATGCGCGGCGAGTTTAAAAGGCTACGCCGACGCGACCGGGATGGAACCGTCCCGTGTCGATCGAATGGGGATATTTGTGGGATCGGGATCCACGAACGGAATATGGTCGAGGTCCCGTCCGCGATCCTCAAAGCCGGCGAACTCACGTTCGATTTCGTCGATCCGATATCCGATGGACTCACGTCCTCGACGGCGACGGAAGGAGCTGTTGCGGAGGCGGACCAGGGGGATTCCGGCCGCCGCGCCCCGCGCCCGTTCCCGACTCCCGACGTCACTCGAACCGATAGGTCGGTCCCTCGGGACCGTCCTCCACGACGACGCCGACGTCCTCGAGCGCGTCGCGCAGTTCATCCGCCCGCTCGTACTCGCCCGCCTCGCGGGCCGCCTCGCGGAGGTCGAGGACGAGGTCCACGAGGTCGTCCGCCAGCGTGACCTCGCCGTCCCCGACACCGGGACCGGCGGCGTCGAACCGGAGCCCCAGAACGTCCTCACCCAACTCCTCGAACGTTTCGACGGCTCGCCGGAGGCCGCGGTAGTCGTATTCGGGGCCGCCAGCTGACGTCTCCGTCGCCGCGTCGTCAAGATGGCGGTTGACAGCGTCGGTGAGCGCCAACAGCGCGGCGGTCGCCTCCCGGACGTTGAGGTCGTCGTTCATCGCGGCCGCGAAGTCGTCCCGTGCCGTCTCGACTGCGGATCGGAGGGACTCATCGGCCGCCTTCGTGTGGGCGTCGACGGAGTCGACGGCATCGACCGCCCGGTCGTAGGTGCGCGAGAGGCGGTCCCATCGCTCCTCGGCCTCGGCGATCGTCTCGTCGGTGAGCGCCTGCTCGGACCGATAGGCCGCTCCGGCGTAGAACGTCCGGAGGACGTTGACGCCGAGCTCCTCGAGGGCGTCGGGCACGGTCCAGAAGTTGCCGATCGAGGAGGACATCTTCTCGCCCTCCATCGAGAGCAACCCGGCGTGAAGCCAGTAGCGGGCGAACGTCTCGCCGGTGGCCGCCTCCGACTGGGCGATCTCGTTCTCGTGATGGGGGAAGACGAGGTCCCGACCGCCCATATGGACGTCCAGGGTGTCGCCGAGGTGGGTCATCGACATCGCGGAACACTCGACGTGCCAGCCCGGACGCCCCTCGCCCCAGGGAGAGTCCCAGGTTTCCCCGTCCGGAAGGGCGACGTCGTGGTCGTGTTTCCGGTGTTCCTCGACGGCGGCCTCGCTCACGCCGCCGGCCTTCCAGAGGGCGAAGTCGGCCGGGTGCCGCTTCTCGGAGCGCTCGTCGGGCTCGCCCTGTGCCTCGAGTTCGGCGACCTCCTGGTTCGAGAGCGCGCCGTAGTTCTCGAAGGCGGTGACGTCGAAGTAGACCGAGCCGTTCGACTCGTAGGCGTATCCCGCCTCGACGATCGACTCGACGAGGTCGATGATCTCGGGGATATGCCCGGAGACGCGGGGATACACCTCGGCACGACGCAGGTTGAGCCCGCGCATCGCCTCGAAGATCTCGGCGGTGAACGTCTCGGCGACGTCGGGCTCGGCGTGCCAGTCCTCGCGTTCGCCGACTCTGGCGGTGATCTTCTCGTTGACGTCGGTGACGTTCTCGACGTGGCGGACGTCGTATCCGAGGTGATCGAGCCACCGGTGGAGGACGTCCGCGTGGACCCACAGCCGAGCGTGGCCGAGGTGCGGGTCGTCCGAGACGGTCAACCCGCAGACGTACAGCGATACCTCGTCGCCGTCGGCCGTGAACGCCACGCGCTCGTCCCGCAGGGTATCCGTCACGGAGAGGGTCATCACGCCGTGGTTTCGGTGGCGAGCCTTTGAACGCGTCGATCGGCGCAGTTTCGTGTCCGGACGACCCAGACCAGAGGTGTCGCCGCCGAGGTCACGATCGCGACCCGTGACGAACCGGAACCGACCGCCCCGACCACAACGCTTTCGCGGGCGCTCACAGTAACCGGATACCGTGACCGAACCGAGTACGGACGGACCACCCGGGGGAGCCACCGAGGCGATCGATCCGAGCGACGGCCAGGTCACTGACGGCCAGGCCCCTGACGGCCCGGCCCCCGACGGCCGCCGAAGCTGGATCGTGGCGATCGCCGGCGCGATCGGGATGGTGTTCACCTTCGGAACGGCCTTCTCCTACGGCGTCTTCCGGGCCCCCGTCAGCGCGACGTTCGGGGTCGACCCGGTCGCGCTCTCGACGGTCTTCTCCGCGATGCTGTTCACGTTCTTCATCGGGTCCGGGATCGTGGGCATCTTCGCGGCCCGGTTGCCGGCTCGGGGTGTCCTCCTGGCGTGTTCGGTCGTGACCGGGCTGCTCGCGCCCTCGCTGTACGTCGTCGACTCCCTGGCGGGACTGCTCGTGGTGTTCGCGACGATGGGACTGGCCGGGGGAACGACGTTCGTCCTCGTGGCGTCGATCGTCCCGCGCTGGTTCCGACGGCATCGCGGCGCCGCCACGGGGCTCGTCTTCGTCGGGAACGGCGTCGGCTTGACCGTCCTGCCGCCGGCGTGGGAGTACGCCTTCTCGACCGTCGGCGTTCGTGAGGGGTTTCTCTGGCTGATGGGCGTGACCGCGGTCGCGTTCGCGTGTACGGGCGCGGTCTGCCGACGACCGGAGTGGGCCGAGACCTCGGGGTCCTCCCTCGGGGAACTCGTCGTGTGGCTCCGTGGTCTCGTCGGGACGCGGACGTTTCAGCTGCTCGTGGTCGGGATCGGACTCTCGTTCGCGTGGTATCAGCTGTTCGCCGCCTACGCGATCGACCTGTTCACCGCCCGCGGACTGGCCGGCGGGACGGCGTCTGCGGCCTTCGGGCTCGTCGGTGGCGTCAGCATCGCCTCCCGGATCGGCGGCGGGTACGTCGCGGACCGCATCGGGTCCAGGCTGGCCTTCATCGGGTCGTTGAGCTGTGTGATCGTCGGCCTCGGAGCGCTGCTCGTCCCGTCGAGTTCCACGCTCGCCCTCGGTATCTTCCTGGTCGGTCTCGGGTCCGGCGGCGGCGCAACGCTGTACGTGCCGCTGTTGATGGAGGTGTACTCCCCCGAGCGGGACACGGCGATCATCGGGGTGTTCAACCTCTCGCCCGGGGTCAGCGCGATCGCGATGCCGCCGCTCGGTGCCGCCACGATCGCGTACACGGACGGGTACACGACCGCCATCGTCGTGACGATCGCGATCACCGTCCTCGGCGTCGGATTGACCGCGTTCGCGACCACGCCCGACTGATCGGGGGAGGACGACGGCAGAGGGGGTGGGACGGCAGAGAGAATGAGTCGGCAGAGGGAGTGGGAAGGGGACCGTGACCGGTCACGACTTCGGCTCGTCGACGCGATCGGCGGCGTCGGTCAGTTCGCCGGCGAGATGGCGGGCCTGGTCCGCGGACAGCGTCACCCGGTCGACGTGGGCAGAGAGCTCGGTCAGATCGGTGTTGTCGAGCTCCAGTTCGACCGTGACGTGGTCGGGGGTCTCGTTCTCCGGTGGGGTCGTCGGCGTCGTCACGTCGAGCACTGCCTCGGCGTCCTCCGCGAAGTCGTGGCCGGCCGCGGTCGCCTCGAGCAGGGGGAAGGTCGTGGATGCGGTGATCCGGATGAGTCGGTCGGGCATCGACGGGATCAGTCCTCGCTCGGGATGGGCGTTCCGTCCGCCCGAGCCGGTGCCGGGCTGGTGTCCATCCCGTCGTCGTCGGCGTAGGGATACCACGTCATCTTCGTGTTGTGCATGTACGGGTCCTCGTAGCTCGTCTCCGCGGGTTCGATGAGCTCCTCGAGGTCCCCCTCGGCGTCAAGCCGTTCGATGAACGCCCGGAACCCCTCGCCGTCCGCGCGGCGGTCGCGGAACCGGTCGATCAACGTCGCGATCGCCCCGGGAACCTCGTCTGCGGGGACGCGCTGGCCGACCCACTCCGCGAACCGTGGATCCTCACCGAGCCCACCGCCGAGACCGATGTCGAGCGCCTCGACGGGCTCGCCGTCCTTTCGGGTCTTCATCCCGCGGAGGCTGACGTCGGCGATCTGCGGCTGGGCACACGAGGCGGTACACCCCGACAGATGGACGTGGAACTCGTCGACGTCGTCCGGGAGATCGACGTGTTCCTTCAGCCAGCGTGCGTACCGGACCTGTCGGTTCTTGGTCTCGACGATGGAGAGCGAACAGAACTCCGTCCCCGTGCAGGCGATGGAGCCGCGCATGAACGGGTCGGGAGCCGGCGAGTAGTCCGCGAGCAACGGCTCCGCGAGGAACGCGTCGAGGCGGTCCTCCGGGACGTCGGTCACAAGCACGTTCTGTCGCTGGGTGAGCCGAACCTCGCCGGACCCGTACTCGTCGGCCAGGTCGGCGAGTTCGTGGACGTCGTCGACGCCCATCCGCCCGACGAGCACGTTCAACCCGACGTAGTAGTTCCCGTCGGCCTGTTCGTGAACGCCGACGTGGTCGTTGTGGCCGCCGTCGGGGAGATCCGCGGCGGCTGCCCCGCCGGTCCGGCCGGCGTTGTACGTGTACTCCTCGCGGAGGTCCTCGCCGGCGGGTTCGAGCTCGAACTCGACGAACTCCTCCTGCAGGACGCGTCGAACCTTCTCAGCCCCCCATTCGTCGACGAGGAACTTGCTTCGGGCGGAGTACCGGTCCTCCCGATCGCCGTACTCGCGGAACAGCGCAGAGAGACCGCCGGCGACCGCCTCGACCGCATCGGGCTCGACGAACACGTCGATGTCGCGCGCGAACCGCGGCTCGTTGCGGGCGAGCCCGCCGCCGACGCGAACGTTGAAGCCCCGCCGTCCGTCCTTCTCGGCGGGTTCGAACGCGAGGTCGTTGATGTCGCCCTGTCCGCAGCCCTCCCGGCAGCCCGTCACGCTCACCTTCCACTTCCGGGGGAGGTTGGCGTGATCGTCGTCCCCCTTGAACGTCTCGTGGAGGTCCATCGCGACCGGGAGCGCGTCGACGAACTCGTGACGGTCCTTTCCGGCGATGGGACAGCCCACGATGTTCCGCCAGGAGTCGCCACAGGCCTGCTGGGTCGACAGCCCGTTGGCCTCCAGCGTCTCGAAGATCTCCGGGACGTCCTCGAGCCGGATCCAGTGGAGCTGGATCGACTGCCGCGTCGTCCAGTCGCAGTAGGCAGCCCCGAATTCCGGGTTCTCCGCGGGTCCCCGGGCGTACTCGTCGGCGATCTCGGCGACGACGCGGAGTTGCCCCGGCTCAAGCACGCCGTTTGGCGTCCCGATCCGCATCATAAAGTAGCTCTCCTGGCCGCTTCGCTGGTGGTACAGCCCCCACCATTTGAACCGCTCGAACCAGGCGTCGCGTTCGTCCTCGGGGATCGACTCCCAGCCCTGCTCGGCGAACTCGAGGAGGTGCTCGCGTATCTCGTTGCCGTACGTTTCCGATTTCCACCGTTCGACGTCGGTTGGCATCTCGTTCCCGTCTGGGGGCGAGAGGGTCCTAAACCGTCCTTCGGCGTCAATCCTCCCCGGAGCAACCGGATACCGGTCAGCGTTTCCGATCGCTGGGTCGCGTCGTTTCGACCGGCCGCCGAACCGCATCCCGGTCGATCGGCTCGTAGCACCCATCGACGATGCGGCCGACCGGGATCGGTGTCGTCGACGTCGAGCAGCCACAGCGGATACACCGCCCGTACGTTCCCGCGGCGACGGTCCGCCCGTCCACCGCGACATCGGTGATCCCCTCGACGACGAACTCGGCGAGCGGGCAGTCACAGACGCCCCGCACGCGCCAGAGCTCGCTGACGCCGGTTCGTCGTTCGTCCGCGACGGAGACCCATGCGCCGTCATCGAGCGTCCGCAGCGAGATCGCCATACCGGTCGTTCGAGCACCGGCCGGAAACGGTCACCGCCACCCGTCACCCTTCCCCCGATCTCCGACGCCGGCCACGGAGCGGACCAACCCGTATCGGCACCTAGGGCACCGTTTCGGGCAGAATACGTTCCGACGAGGGGGAGCCGGGGTAGCCGCAAGACGCTCCGGGATCACCGACTCCCGGTAGCGATTGTCCGGGCGCGGTCGCTTATGGGGGCAGGAGACCTGTCGGGTAACGATGACACCGACGACGCCGATCGAACACACCTCCGCCGACGTCGCCCCCGAACTGTTCGACCCACCGAGACGGGAGGAGTCGACGGAATGAGCGAGCAGCACCACGAGGACGCCGAACACCTCGAGGACGTTCCCGCCGGCGCCGGGTGCACGGAGATATGGGAGACGCTAAGTGAACGCCGCGCGGACGGCGAGGGACGAGGAGACGAACCGGACGAGACCGGCAAACCTGACGAGACGACCGGCGAACCTGATGAGACCGGGACCGAACCTGGTGAGGCGGCCGGCGACCCGGACGGCTCCCGAAACGACCCGGACGGGTAGCCGCTCCCACCGGGTTCGATCGGTCGATCGGCAGCCGGTCAGCCCGATGATCGCCAACGCCGATCGGCGTGCTGACAATTTATATACCATCCCGTGGAAGCCCGGACCATGGACGAGAAACGGTTCGTCGTCGCCCTCTTCGGACTGGTGATCGCCCTCATCACCGGTTACATCGCCTATCGGTTCGTCGCCGCCCTCACGGTTGCCGTCTTCATCTACTACTCCACACGACGGTTCTATCGCGGGCTCGCCCGGTTCCGGCTGCCGAAACGCGTTCGCGCCGCGTCAGCCCTCTCGATGGTCGGGATCCCGCTGTTGTTACTCATCAGTTACACCGTCGTCCTGTTGGTCGTGGAGGCCCAACAGTTCGTCCAACAGTACGCCGTGATGGAGGCCGCCGCGGAAAACGTCGCATGGCTCGATACCGGGGACACCCCGCCGGAGTTGACCTTCGAGGGGATCGTCGAGCTGTACCGATCGGGCGGGTTCGATCCCCTCATCGAGTTCGGGCTCGATCACGCCGGCTTCCTGACGTCGATGCTCTCGAGTTTCGTGCTCAACCTGCTCATCGTGGTCGTCGTCACCTACTACCTCCTCATCGATGGCGGGAAGGTCCACGAGTGGCTGCTGGCGTTCGACGACGACGCGATCGTCCGAGAGTACCTCGAAGCCGCCGACGACGAGCTGGAGTCGGTACTGTTCGGCAACCTGCTCAACGTCATCGCGATCTCGCTCATCGCGGTCACGACGTATATGGGGTACAACGTCTTCGTGCCGCCGGCCGCGCAGGTCCCGTATCCCGCACTCGCGGGGGCGCTCACCGGCGTCGCGAGCCTGATCCCGGTCGTCGGGATGAAGATCGTCTACCTCCCGATCGCGGCGGTGATGGTCACCCCGTCCGTGCTCGCCGGCGACGTGGGTCCGGTTCCGTACGTCGTCGGATTCCTCGCACTCACCGTCGTCGTCGTCGACACGATCCCCGACATCCTGCTTCGACCCTACTTCAGCGGCAAGACGACCCACGTCGGCCTGTTGATGCTCGCGTACATCTTCGGCCCCGTCGTCCTCGGGTTCCACGGGCTCTTCCTCGCGCCGATCATCCTCGTGTTGGCGCTCACCTTCGCGTACACCGCACTCCCACGACTGCTGGGCGCCGATCCCGACGCCGACATCGAGGACCCGGCGCTGGATCCGGATCAGCGGCACCTCGGGGAGTTCTGAGGGGACGGGAACGGTCCGCGGTCCGCCTCATCGCCCGTGGTCGATCACGACGATCAGCAACGCGAGTCCGAACAGTCCAGCCAGGATCCACACCGCGATCGCCCACCCGAACAGGTCGGCTGCCAATCCGACACCCACGGATCCGGCTGCCCCGACCACCGTGTAAGTCGTCCGCACCAGCCCGAACCCGGCGCCGCGCTCGGCGTCGCCGAGCGCGTCCATGAACCGCGAATCGATCGCGGAGAAGAAGCTCGATCCGAACCCCGCAAGGAGGACGCCCCCTGCGACGCCGACAGCGCCGGGGCCGGCGACGAACGAGATCGTCCCGAGGCAGCCGGCCCCCATCGCGAGCGCGATCGCGGCGTCACGACTGAGGCGGTCCGACAGCCGGCCGATCACCACCTGTGCGCCCGTCCGCACCAGAAAGAACGCCGAAAAGACGACGCCGGCGGTCGCGGTCGTGTACTCGCGGAACTCGACGAGGAACGTCGGCAGAAACGACATCAGGCCCTGGACCACGTACGTGCCGGCCATCGCGACCAGCAGCGGCGCCAGCAACTCCGGCCGCGTCACCAACTCGACCAGGGGACCGACCCGAAAGCGTTCGCGCATTCGCTGGTCGGGACGACGCGGCTCGGTCGGTCGGACCCGCCAGGCGAACGCGAGCAACACTGGCACGCCGACGATCGCCGAAACCGCGATCGCGGGGCGCCACCCGTATCTGACGCCGATCCACGCCGCGATGGTCGGCGCAACCAGCCCGGCCAACGGCCCACCCGCGGTGTGAATCCCGACCGCCGTGCCGACGTCGGAGAAGGTACGCGACAGCAGCGTCGTCGCGACCGCGTAGTGAAGACCCGCGAGGAGCCCAAGCAGGACCGCCGCAAGCACGAACACCGGAAACACGGGGGCAAACGCCAACAGAACGCTCATCACGGTCGTCCCGCCCACCGCCAGAAGGATCACCCGGCGTTCCCCGAACCGGTCCGCAAGGATCCCGCTCGGGAACTGTGACAGCCCGTATGCCAGCCACATCCCCGACAGCGCGACGCCGATGACGGTGTTCGATACCGCCAGGTCGGCAACGATGAGCGGAACGACGGGGCTGATCGCCAGCCGCGCGAAGTAGGTCACGAAGAAGGCGCCCATACACAGCACCAACACCGTGTGCCGATACCGCCAGTTCACACCAACCCACCGTCCCGTCGGGGGATCGACAGCTCGTGGACGCCGCGGACGTGCCGTGATCTCCCCGTCCGGTCTCCCACTGAGTGCCGGTTCGACGGCCACCGACATTGCGGCTTCGATCGCCGTGTGTCACACACCGAGCCCGACGAAGGGCGAAGAACGGCCGCATCGGCCAACCGGCCCAAAGGCGTTTCTTGACGCGGTTCCGATCGGCACCGATGAGCGATCTCACCGTTCACGTCGACGACGAGACGCTGCCTGCCGAGTGGGCCGACGCGAACCCCGAAACGCGGGCCACGATCGCCGACACGCTGCCGATCAACGGGGACGCGGCGCGCTGGGGCGACGAACTGTACGTCGGGACCGACGTCGACGCACCGGTCGCCGAGACGCGCACGGTCGTGAAGCCCGGAACGATCGCCTACTGGCCGTCCGGCCCGGCGATCTGTCTGTTCTGGGGCCCGACGCCGGCGAGCACGGACGACCGGCCGCGTGCCGCCTCGCCCGTGGCCGTGATCGGTCGAGTGGTCGACGTCGACCCGCTTCAGTCGATCGACGGACCCGCGCGGTTGGCGCTCTCGGCCCCGGCGACGGACCGCAAGGACGTCGCCTGACGGGATCGGTCCTCGGTCTCACTCACCGTGCTGCTCGAGGAGGCGGCCGGCCCGGAGAACCGTCGCGTCGTCGTACTGTTCCCCCACGAGCATCAGCCCGACGGGCAGGCCGTCGTTCGTGCCCGCGGGGACCGAGATGGCGGGATGACCGGTGACGTCGAACGGGGCGGTGTTCGGCAGCATATTCACCGCGCGGTCGAGGATCTGGAGCCGGCTGGGATCGGCGATGCGCTCGTGGGCGGTCTGGGGCGTCGTCGGCATCGCGAGGACGTCCACGTCCGCGAGCGCCTCGTCGTAGGCCGCCGCCAGATCCAGCGAGAGGTTCTGTGCCTTCGCGTAGTAGTGGCTGTGGTACTCCTCGGACAGGTACTCGCCGAGCGTGGCGACCAGCTTGATCGTCGGCGGATAGTCGTCGGCGTTCTCCCGGCGGGCCTCGGCGAAGGCCGCCATCAGGTCGGTATCGTAGTAGCCGTTTCCGAAGTGACCGATCCCTTCGCCGCGTATCGTCGCCGTCGTGCCTTCGTTGGCGATTCCGTTCCAGATCGGCAGCCCGTCAAGGTGCATCGGGATCGAGACCTCGGTGACGGTCGCGCCGGCATCCGACAGTTCGTCGATGGCGGCCTCGACAGTCTCGTCGACGCCCGGCTCGCTCTCCTCGTGGCCGAACCCCTCCTCGAGCACGCCGATCGTGAGGTCGTCCGGATCCGGATCCGACACGACCGCGTCCGTGTATGGCTGCGTCGGAACGGCCCCTTGTCGGGGGTCGATCGGGTCCTTTCCGGCGATCGCCTCGAGGACGCGCGCGCAGTCGCGGACGCTTCGAGCGAGTGGCCCGGTGTGGTCGAACGAGCGGCCGAGCCCGAGGATCCCGGTGTACGGGACGAGCCCGTGGGTGGGCTTGTGACCGACGACGCCACACCAGGCGGCCGGAATGCGGATGGACCCGGCCTGATCGCCGCCGATCGAGACGTCGACGGTCCCATCGGCGACCGCAGCGGCGGAGCCGCTTGAGGAACCGCCGGCCAGGTGATCCCGGTCGTGGGGGTTCAGCACATGGCCGTACGCGGACATCTCGCCGCTGCCGGAGAACGCGAGGTTCTCCATGTTCAGCTTGTCGGTGATCCGGGCGCCGGCGTCGAGCAGTCGGGTGACGATCGTCGCATCGATCTCCGGGACGTAGCCGGGTACCACGTCCGAGCCGAACGTCATCTCGACGCCGGCCAGCGAGACGTTGTCCTTCAACCCGACGTCGTACCCTTCCAGGATTCCCGAATCCGCCCCCTCGACGGTACACGTCCGAATGACCGCGTTCAGTGGATCCTCTTCGGCGGTCGGCTCGAATCCGGATTCCCGGTCGGGATACTGAACCGGTGGATCCGAGGCGGAGAGTTCATCGAGCCGTTCGTAGGCCCCGAGCAGCTCGGGAATGACGGCCGACAGCTCCTCGATCTCCTCCGCGGAGAGGTCCATATGGTGGGCGGCTGCGTAGCGTTCGATCTCGTCTGTGGTTGGTGGACGAAGGTCGCTCACGGTTCGGATATCGGTACGTCAGCAGACGACATATAGCTTGCCGGAGCCGCGGACACCGAGCCGCCGCGTTGTGGCGATCGAATCGGGAACCAAGATCCACTCACTGCAAGTACGTCGGCTCCTCGCCCTCACAGGACCGTTCGTGCTGGGTCGCGTCCTCGCGATCGTCGAAGAGCATTCCGCACACCTCACACGCGAACCACGTCGCGCCGTCCCGTTCGGTAGTCGTGACCATACCACGTGGTTCGTGGGCGAGCGTCTTTTAGGTTGCCCCGGGAACCGATGGGAGCGTCACCGAGACGTGCGGGTCGAACCTACCCGAGGAAACACCTTACCGTTCCCCCCGTGTATGGGTCCGTATCGAAACATGTACGACGACGTTTTGGTCCCAGTCGACGACAGCGAACCCGCAAGCGCGGTCCTCGATCACGTTGCGGACCTCGCGAGCTGGGCGGACGCGACGATCCACCTCCTGTTCGTCGCGGACACGGGACGTCACAGCGTGACCGTCGTCGAGAACGACGTCGTTGACGGACTCGTGCGGAAGGGGCACACGGTCGTCGAGGACGTCCGCGAGCGGCTGCAAGCGCCCGGCGTCGAGTTCGAGACGGACGTCGTCCAGGGGACTCCGTCGTCAACGATCGTCGAATACGCCGATCGGTACGGACACGATCTGATCGTGATGTCGACCCACGGACGAACCGGAGTGACACGATACCTCCGGGGAAGCGTCAGCGAGGCGGTCGTCCGCCACGCTTCGGTCCCCGTCCTCACCGTAAGGACACAGCCCGACGAACGGCTACGGTTCCCCTACGACGACGTCCTCATCCCCACGGACGGCAGCGCCGGCGCGACCCGGGCGGCACGCCACGGAGTGGCGCTCGCCGAATCCCTCGACGCGACGGTCCACGTTCTCTCCATCCTCGAGGAGGAATGGCTCGATCGTGACGGCGAATCGACGACTGAGCCGGGCGAGGGCCAGGGGGAGACAGCGACCGACGCCGTGGAGGCGGTCATCGCGGCGGCGGAACCACGCGGCGTCACGACCACGCAATACGTCGACTGCGGAGACCCGGCGGACGTCATCCGCGATCGTATCGATGCCGTCGACGCCGACGTCGTCGTGATGGGAACGACCGGACGGCGCGGGACCGACCGCGTCCTGCTCGGTAGCGTCGCCGAGCGGACGGTCCGGGACGTGCCCGTGCCCGTCCTCACGCTCGGCGAGACGGAGTGACTCGGTGACGATCTGACCCGGTGACCACCTGACTCGGTGACCATCTGACTCGATGACCATCTGACTCGGTGACGATCGGCGAGGTCGATGCGTGAGGTCCATACGCGATCGTCGACGAGCACGCCGATTTCGAGTCACTCGACCGTGCGGTCGTCGACCGCGCGGTCGTCGAACACGTAGTCGTCGAACGCGTCGCCGGCGATCCCCGGTCCCTCAGGAACGTCGATCGTCCCACGCTCGACCGGCGCCGGATCGGGCGCGAGGTCCTCGCGGAGAAGCGACCCAGTCGCCAGTCCGCAGGGACGGACGTCGGGGATCGCCGCGGCCGCGTGAACCGCGGCGGTGCGGGCGATCACGCCGTCGATCGTCGTCGTGACGATCGGCTCCACGTCGGCGGCTCGGGCCTTCCGGGCCGCATCGACCGTCCGGTCCACGCCGCCCAGCACCATCGGCTTGCAGATCACGACGTCCGCAGCCCCGGCCTCGAGGACGCGATCGATCCCGAACTCACGGACGGACTCATCGAGCGCCACGTCGACCGGGAGCTCATCGCGGAGCGCGACGTGGCCGTTCAGGTCGTTCGCCGGAAGGGGCTGTTCGACGTAGATCACGCCGATGTCGGCCATCGCGTCGAGCGCCCGTCGTGCGGTCGTGCGGTCCCAGGCGCCGTTGGCGTCCACGCGGATCTCGACGGCGGGACCGACCTCGCGCCGGACGGCGCGGACCCGGTCGAGGTCTTCGGCAAGCGGTCGCGACCCGGCCTTCAGTTTCAGCGCCTGGGTCCCGTCATCGACCGCCCGACGGGCCGCCCGGGCGGCCGACGCAGCCGATCCCTCGCCCACGGTGGCGTTGACCGGGACGCTCGCCGCCGGACCGGGCGTCGAGAATCCGACCGATTCCGCGAGGTGGTCGGTAAGTCGTCGGTCGTCGGCCCGGGCGGCTGCGTCCGCCCGCGCCAGCGTGATCCCGTGGCGCGCGGCAGGCGTCTCGACGCCGGCGGGACCCGATCCGGACTCGCGCGCGGTCGCCAGCGCGTCCGCACACGCCGACGGGGATTCCGTCCAGTCGGGAAGGGGAGTCGCCTCGCCGACGCCGCGAGCGGGAACGTCGTCGACGTCGGGATCGAGGCCGACGAGCCAGCCCTCCCGCTCGAGGATCTCGGCGCTGGCCGTCCGCAGCGGGCTGTCGAGTTCGAGGGTGACGGGGGTCACACGCATTCGCTTTTCCTCCTCATACTTCGTTCTCCTCACACCGCCAGCCCGAGCCCGAACAGGGCGGCGTAGGCGGCGAGCCACTTGCCGGTCCGTTCGAGGGCGGGATTGAGCGCCTCGCCGGACGTCTCGGTTCGGATCGTGGTGACGATCGAGGCGGCACGCGGGAGAGTGGCGAGCGGGGCGAGGACAGCGATCCCGTATCCCGACGCCCCGACCGCGAACCAGACGGGCACGACGTACGCCAGTGCGGTCAGCGCCAGGAACTGGGCCCGCGCGAACCGGTAGCCGAACCGGACCACAAGCGTCCGCTTGCCGGTTCGGACGTCCTCATCGCGGTCACGGACGTTGTTCACCACGAGGACGTTCGTCGCGATGGCCGCGATCGGGAGGCTCGCGATCAGGGCGTCGACCGACAGCCCGGCTGAGACGAGGTCGGTCGGGAACGCAGACGCGACGACCGCCGCGGCCTGGACGTAGTAGGTGCCGGTCACGGCGACCACGCCGAAGAAGACGAAGACGAAGAGGTCGCCGAGCCCGTGATACCCCAGCGGATACGGACCGCCCGTGTAGGCGATCCCGGCGGCGATCGACGCGAGCCCCACCAGGAGGATCGCGACGCCGCCGACGGAGACGAGGTAGACGCCGACGAGAACCGCCGCCGCGAACGTGACCCACATCGCCCGCTTGACCGCGGGCGGCTCGATGATCCCCGACGCGGTCACTCGGGTGAACCCCTCCCGATCCGGGGTGTCAGCGCCCTTTTTCGCGTCGTAGTAGTCGTTCGCGAAGTTCGTCCCGATCTGGATCAGCGCGGCGCCGACGAACGCGGCCAGCGCCGGCAGCGGCGCGAAGACGCCGTCCTGCAGGGCGAGGCCGACGCCGACGAGCACCGGCGCAGCCGCCACCGGCAGCGTCTGTGGTCGCGCGGCGAGGACCCACGCCTTCGCCCGCGAGACCTCCGTGGAACTCATTGTCGGACGTTGGCTGGCGGCCGTCCTGAAGGTTGCCATCCGCAACCGTCTCCTCAGTAGTGCCAGGGATACTCCCGAAACTCGGGCTCGCGTCCCTCGAGGAACGCGTCGCGGCCCTCCTGGGCCTCAGCGGTCCGGTACGCGAGCCGGGTCGCCTCCCCGGCGAAAACCTGCTGCCCGACGAGTCCGTCGTCGGCCATGTTGAACGCGTACTTCAACATCCGCATCGCCGTCGGGCTCTTTCGGGTCATCTCGTCGGCCCACTCCAACGCGACTGTCTCGAGCTCCTCGTGGGGGACGACCTCGTTGACCATTCCCATCTCCTCGGCCTCCGCAGCCGAGTAGGTTTTCCCGCGGAAGAAGACCTCACGCGCCTTTTTCTGGCCGATCTGCTTGGCGAGGTATGCCGACCCGAAGCCGCCGTCGAAGGAGGCGACGTCGGGATCGGTCTGGAGGAACTTCGCCTCCGACTCGCTGGCGAGCGTGAGGTCACAGACCACGTGCAGGGAGTGACCGCCGCCGACGGCCCACCCCGGAACGACGGCGACGACCGGCTTGGGCATGAAGCGGATGAGCCGCTGCACCTCGAGGATGTGGAGCCGCCCGGCCTTCGCCTCCCGAACGAGTTCGTCTTCCTCCTCGCTCGCCTCGTCGTCGTCGCGGTACTCGTAGCCGGACCCGCCCCGAACCGACTGGTCGCCGCCCGCACAGAAGGCCCAGCCGCCGTCCTTCGGGGACGGCCCGTTTCCGGTCAGGAGGACGCATCCGACATCCGCCTGTTTGCGCGCGTGATCGAGGGCTGCGTACAGCTCGTCGACCGTTCCTGGCCGGAACGCGTTCCTGACGGCTGGGCGGTCGAAGGCGATCCGAACCGCGGGGACGTCGACGCCGCGGTGGTAGGTGATGTCCTCGAACTCGTCTGTCACCGGCTCCCAGGCGTCCGGATCGAAGATCGGCGAAACCATACGGTCGATCGGCGCGGCACCGTATAAAAAGCGACGAGTCGCACGGCGGGAGCACCGCCACCGCCATCGGTTCGTGGCCTACTCCTCGTCGGCAGCCGTCTCACGGAGCGTTTCGACGTGGTCGCGAACCACCGACAGCGTCGCGTCGGCGTCGACGTACCCCTGGTCGTACTCCGAAAGCGCCGTGTCGGTCGCCTCGAGGAACTGCTCGACGGCCTCCGGGAGGTCCTCGCTCATACCGGCGGTTCGTCTTCACGCCGTATAAGTCCCCGTCGTTCGGCCGCCCCGAGCCGGCCGGACAGTTTGCCGGTCGGCCGGCTCCGTCGGGCGGGCGTCAGCGTCACGGGGGGTCGATCCCCGTCACTCGATGTCGACGTGTTCGGACTCCTCGTTGAGCGCGAGGTTGGCGGCGATCTCGGCGTTCCGCATCGCGTACTCGGCGGTGTGTTGGAGGCTGACCAGTACCTCACGAACCCGGAGCAGCTCTTCGTTGTCCATCTCCGAGAGATCGTTGAGGATCTCCGACTCGCGGTCGCCGATGTCCCGGAACAGGCGCCGACAGTCGACGGTGAGGTCGTAATCGCGCTCGACGAGCGAACGGACCGCCATCGCGGTGAGCTCGTCGACCTGGTCAGTGAACTCCCGAATCCGTCGCATCGTCGACTGCTCGACGGCGAGCGACTCGCCGTCCGTCTCCAGGGCGATCTCCGCGATGTCCTCGGCGTTGTCGGCGGTGAGCTCCAGGTTCTTCGCCACCGACCGGTAGCCGATGAGCGGGAACCCCGAATCGAGCCCGACGGCCTGGGTCAACGCCGGGTTCTGGTAGGAGGTGAAGATCAGCCGCAACAGCAACACGAAGATCTTGTTCGCCTGCCGCTCCCGGTTGAGCGCGCGCTGGGCGAGGTCGATGTTGCCGTGTGCAAGCGCCTTGACGGCTTCACCGCGCATCGTCGACCCGGTGTTCTCGAGGCGTTCGAGCAGATTGTTCAGGGTGAAGTCCTCGGGGTCGACCGAACAGCGGATCGCGATGCTCTCGGGCGTCTCCTCGATGACGCCGAGCCCCATCAGCTGCGTCTCCGCGCGGTAGACCGCGTTGATGTGGTCGCTGCCGAGCGGGCCGTCGCTTTCGACGTGGATGACCCGCCGGCCGAGCACGTACTGTGCCACGATCGCCCGCTCGACGGCGTCGGAGTCGAGGTTATCCGCGTAGATGGTCGCCTCCGACTCCTCGGTGTTGGCGGATTCGGGGAGCACCGTTAACGTTCCCGTTCCACCCATCCGGATGGAGACCTCATCGCCCTTGTCGACGTCGTGTTCGCTCGCCCATTCGGCCGGAAGCGTCATCGCCAGCGTCGAGGGGCCGAGCCGCTGAACCTTCCGCGTTTCCATACCGTTCGATATCGCGTCAGCGACCTTAACCCTATCCCTATGACAATTATACACGCCTCGAAAAATACAAGGGATAATTCGAGATCCGGAACGCGACGTCGATGCGCAGATCGTGGATCACACGATCTCACCTCACACGATCTCACCTCACACGATCTCACCTCACACGATCTCGATCATCCGCGTCTCGAAGGCGCCGATCCGGACCCGGGTCCAGCCCCGAAGCTCCGCGTCCAGCTCCGGATCGTCGGTGTCGACCCGGAGGACCGACAGCTCGTCGAGCTTGCTCCGTGAGGCCACGATCGAGACGTCACAGCGCCGGATCACCGCCGGCGACAGCTGTGGGTTTCCGCGCCCGAAGACGAACCCCTGGCCGCCGATCGGCGAGACGACGATGACGTTCTCCTCGCCGAGCGCTTCGAGGATCTCGGATTCGGTCGCGTCACGGACGAGCACCTCGCCGTCGCGCCACACGTCGACGCCGATCGGCGAGGGATCGAAGCCGAGTTCGGCCTTGATCGCGCCGACGGTCGATCCCGGCCCGAGGACGTAGGTCACGCCGGGATCGACGTCGCGGGCGATCCCCTCCGCGAGCGCCTCGACGGTGCCGCCGCCGAGCTGTTTGGACGACTGGAGCGCGTCGGCGACGGGGACGGACGCAACCGCCCGCAGCTCCGGGGAGACCTCACCCTCGCGGTAGTCGTCCTCGTCGATGTCCATCACCTCCCGGCGCTCGGTGCGGTCGAATGTGACCGCGACGTCGGCGGCGTCCTCGGGCGAGACCGCGAACACCGACGAGTAGACCTTGACGCCGGCCGGCACGCCGAGCATCGGGATCCCGGTCCCCTCGAGGGCGGTCGCAACGTCGGCGGCCGTCCCGTCACCGCCGACGAAGAGGACGAGGTCGACGCCGGCTTCCTGGAGGGCCTCGACCGCGGCAGTCGTGTCGTCGTCGCTCGTCAAGGCCTGCGCGTACCGGGTATCGTCCTCCGTGGTTCCATCGTTCGGCGCTCCATCGTTCGGCGCTCCATCGTCCGACGGCCCACCATCCAGCGTACCATCGTTCGCGGCCGGCGGGTCCCCGGCCGGCTCGTAGACCACCTCGGGATCGAGCCCCGCAACCCGGACGAGCGACTCCCCCATCGGGTCCCCGGCGGTCGAGACGCGGATCGACGCGTCGTGTTCGACGAGTCGCGTCAGCATCCGGCGGGCACGGTCGGGCGACCGCGGGCTCGCGCCGCGCTCGCGCGCCTCGGCGACCTTGCCGTCGGTTCCCTTCAGCCCGACGCGACCGCCCATCCCCGCGATCGGGTTCACCACGACGCCGATGTGCATACCGGAGGGAAGCCGTCCCGCGCCTAAAGGTCCGGGATCCGGTCAGCGGCGGGCGCCGAGCGCCAGCCCCGCAACGGTGACCACCGCGATCCGGACCCCGGCGGCGACGCTCGTTCCCACGACCGTCGCGCCCGTCACGATCCACGGTTGGGACAGCTCGATCAGCGCGAGGAGGCCGACGGCAACGAGCAGGTGTGCGAGGGCGGCCGCGCTTCCGGCCGCCAGTATGCGGTCCGTTCGGAGCGCCGGTTCGTCCGGAGCTCCCCGCGCGACCAGATACGCGGTGGCCAGGACGAGGCCGTACACCGCGAGGAACGCGACCGCACGACCACCGACGGTAGCCGCGGATATCGTTACGGGGGAGGGGACCGATCCCGACAGTTCGATCAGGAGGATCGACAGTCGGCGCGCCACGGCGACCACGATCGCGGCGACCGCGGCGACGATCGGGAGGAGGGCGGGAGTCGTCACGGTCGGATTCGACTCGGGAACGGGCCTAAGCGTTTCGGGTCGATCCTGCCCCTTGCACGCCCGGAGTCCGAGCTCCGGCGGTCACTCCCCCTTTCGGAGTCGTTCCCCGGTCCGATCGGGGAGGCCGACGTCGGCGATCCGGTCGACGACGCGATCGACGTCGTACGCGACGCGATGGAGGTCGACGGTCGGCGGGTTCAGATCGGACCGGCCGGTCCCGGGATCCGACTGGTCGAGCTCAAGGACCGCGTAGGCGGCTCGCGGATCGCCGTCTCGGGGCTGGCCGACGCTGCCAGGATTGACGATGCGGCGCCCGTCGACGACGTCGGCGTGTTGGACGTGTGTATGTCCGAGAACGAGTCCGCGGTGTTCCGTCAGATACCGACCCAGGGACGGGAACTCCGACGGATAGACGTACTTGTCTCGGATGGTGGGATGATCGTGCACCACGAGCAGGTCGCCGTCGGCGATCGTCACCGACCGCGGGCGGTCGGCGAGCCACTCGCGCTGTGCGTCCGTCAACTCCCGTTTGGCGTGTTCGAGGCCGGCTTCGGCCATCCGGTTGGCCGCGTACTCGTGGGGCCGATCGACGGTGCGGTCGTGGTTGCCGATCACGATCGCGTCCGCGATCTCGCGAACCCGCTCCAGGCACTCGGCGGGCCAGGGGTTGTACCCGACGACGTCGCCGGCGCAGACGACACGATCGACCGCGGGCATATCCGACCAGACGGCCTCCAACGCCGGGAGGTTGGCGTGGACATCGGCGATCAATCCGACGCGCATACCGTCGGATTATGTGGGATCGGAGTTAAACGGGCGGGTGAGATGATGGGTGGGGCGTGTCGGCGAAACTCGCTCTCACAGGAAGTCCTCGCCCCAGTCGTCGAGCGACTCGAACACGGGACAGAGGGCGCCACCCTTCTCGGTCAGCGAGTAATAGCTCGCGACCGGCGATTCGAACTCCTTGCGGTTCTCGATGAACCCGCCCGCAACCAGTCCTCGAGCACGCGCGAGAGCGTGTAGGAGCTCGCGCCGGTCGATCGTTTGAGTTCGTTGAACCGTTTTTCACCGTCCTGGAGGTCGTTGAGGACGATGAGCTTCCATTTCGATCCCATCTCCTCGACGGCGGCGACGACGGTACAGACGTCCGCGTTCCGTCCTTCGACGTCGTCGGGATCGGATTCGTCCCCGGAGCCGTGGTCGGATTCGGCGTCGTCGTGGTCGGACTCGTGGTCAGCATCGACCGATGGTGGTTGGGTCGCCATTACCAGAATTGAGGCGAGAATGCCCCTTCCTCAACGAGCGAACGCAGTGAGCGAGTAGGGAGGGGATGAATCGCCAGAATTGAGGCGAGAATGCCCCTTCCTCAACGAGCGAACGCAGTGAGCGAGTAGGGAGGGGATGAATCGCCGCACGACAGTACAAACCATTAACCCGAAACATCCCTAACCGAGAGACCGCGATGGAGTACAGTCACCGCTACCCTGCATACCCGACACAAAAGGGAGCGGCTGAACTGGAACATCACATCGACATTCATCGCCAAGCGTACAACTACACCCTGTACGAGTACGAAAACGTCGATGCTGACGACATCGGCTCTGCGTACAAACACCACTACAGACTGCCCGACTGGAAAGACGAATTTTCAATC
>NZ_FNWU01000038.1 GCF_900108505.1 Halopenitus malekzadehii
ACACTCATTCGGTGTCTGCAAAGCGCGTCATCGAAACAGGAAGCCCCTGCCTCAAGGAGCCGACGAAGGCAGCGACTAGGCAGGGGTAGTTCACGATGTCGTCGAGCTTCGAGACAATGCGGTCCTGGACGTGGTGATCGAGCCCGTCGAACTGATCAGCAGCGTGTGGCGTGAACTTCCAAGTCCAGTCCTCGTCACTCGGCATCCTCGCCCCGGTCCATCATCTCAACCACTTCCTCTCGCGAGACCAACTCCGCGCTGCCGGACCGCAGGTCGTGCTCGCTCGCCGCGATCTGTTTCCACCCCTCTCGGGAGAACTCGGGATGCTTCACTGCGTCGCGAGCCGCGTAGCGGAGGAACTCGCTCCGGGAGTTGAAGCCCTGTTCCTCCCACGTCGTGTCGATGTCCTTGAGGAACGCTTTGCTCAGTCGGAGGTTGATCTGGACCATCTCCGGTCCGTTGTCGCTAGCTCCAGTATCAGCATCAGACATATACACATGCTATGCCAGCGTATATGGATAATCCTTTGCACGACGGACTCCGGACCTTCAAATACAACTGCTAACACGTTGAAGATGTAGGAGATCGAGGCCCCGATGGCGCCGGCCAGATACAGCTGTCCGCGGACGTTCATACACCCCTGTCGGCCGGCACCTGGATAGCTGTATGGGGAGCCCCGCCCCGCGGCCCCCGCCGTCGCCCGTTCGGACCCCTACCACGCGATCGTTTATATACCGTCGAGCCCGAACCGGTAGAGGTAACCCGACCTCACGAGAGGATCCCGTATGCCCACGTCCGACCTCGATCCCGGTACCGTCCGCGTGCTCGATCTCTTCTGTGGCGGCGGCGGCCTCTCGGAGGGGTTCCTCCAGGCCGGCTACGACGTCGTCGCCGGCGTCGACGTCAGCGAGGACTTCCTGGCGACCTACGAGCACAACCACGAGGACGCACTCGCGATCCGGACGGACCTCGCGTCGGTCGAGCCCGCCGACTTCTTCGCGACGCACCCGATCGACCCCGATGCGATCGACGTCGTCATCGGCGGGCCGCCGTGTAAGGGATTCAGCATCGCGGGCCACCGCGATCCCGACGACGAGCGCAACTCCCTCGTCGGCAGCTTCATCGACTACGTCGAGTACGTCCAGCCGGCCGTCTTCGTGATGGAGAACGTCCCCGGGATCACTTCGATGGAGGACGGCGACACCCTGCGATCGATCCTGGCGGGCTTCGCCGACGCCGGCTACGAAAAGACGCACTACGAGACGCTGAACGCCGCGGACTACGGCGTCCCCCAGACGCGTCGCCGGGTGATCTTCGTCGGCCGCCGCGACGGCGAGCGTCCCACCTTCCCCGACCGCACCCACGGTCCCGCCGAACAGGCCACGCTGACCGGCGACCGGCGCCCGCCCTACGTGACCGTCGCCGACGCCATCCTCGACCGGGACCTCGAGGACCTCCCGAACACCGATACCACGGACCACTCCGCGGACATAGTCGACCGGATCGCCGATGTCGAGCCCGGCGACAGCCTCTATGAGAGCTACGGCGACAGCTGGCGCCGGCTCGAACCCGACGAGCCCGCGTTCACGATCAAGGAGAACCACAACGCGCCGTTCATCCATCCCGAGGAGGACCGCGTCGGCACCGTCCGCGAGTGCGCCGTCCTCCAGTCGTTCCCCGACGACTACGTCTTCAAGGGCGCAAAGAGCACGCAGCTGAAGGTCGTCGGCAACGCCGTCCCCCCGGGCCTCGCGAACGCCATCGCCGAGGCCATCGCCGACGACGTCGCCGCAATGGGACGCGCCGAGCCCGTCTCGGAGTAGCGGCGGGTCGCCGCACGGCGGGAGACCGATCGGACCCGACAAAGCGATATCGGGACGAGTCCGCTATTCACCCGAATACGACCGTCGGAAACGAACGGAGCCACCGTACTGGATGCATAGTATCGTGAGATGCATCGAGACGTCGAGGGCGACGCATCAAAACACGAGGTCGATGGGACGAACGGAGACAATATATACCGTGTTCGGGAAACATATATCTTTGATGCGCTGCCACAGTAAGGTATGAGCGACGAGTCGCCGGGCTCTACGCCCGATCCGAAACGGAGTTCGGACGCGAAAACTCGATGGACGTCGGAGAGAACGACGTTCCAGCGCGTCTACGACGTGATGACCGGCGTGTCGGACTATGCGACGGCAGCCGACGTCGCCGAGCGTGCCCGGTGTTCCGCCGACGGGGCACGGAACGCACTCGCCCAGCTCGTCGAGATGGGGATCGTCGAACGACGTGATGGCCGTCCCGCCGAGTATCGGCGGAACGACTCCTACTTCCGTTGGAAACGCATCGAGGAACTCGCGAGAGAGCACTCCGCGACTGCGCTCCGGTCGCAGGTCGCGGATCTCCTCGAGGAGGACGAGGAGTTCCGGGACCGGTTCGACGCGACGGATCCGGATTCGATCCCCCCGGCGACCTTCGAAATCACCGACCACGACGCGATCCACGATCGCTTTGCGGCCCTCTCACGATGGCGAAGCGTGCGTCACGACATCGACGTCCTGCAACGGGCTGCACATCGGGCGGAGCAACGAAACGGGAACGACGTCGGCGACACGGCGTCTGCCTGATCCGCTTGACGGAGTTCAGTTACGATGCCCGAGCCGTCGGAATGCGACGACCCGACTCCACAAGGACGCCTCGACTCGACGACGCTGCACACGATGGGAAGCCGATCGGAATCACATCCACTCGTTGCATCCTGGCAGCTCCAACCGAACGGTCTCTCACCTCGGCATCTCGAGATCCGGCTCGACGCAAGTGCCTATCCGTCCGGCGTCGATGGGGCGCGTCTCGACGTCCATTGGTTCGTCACTGACGATTACCAGAATTGAGGCGAGAATGCCCCTTCCTCAACGAGCGAACGCAGTGAGCGAGTAGGGAGGGGATGAA
>NZ_FNWU01000004.1 GCF_900108505.1 Halopenitus malekzadehii
TGTTGAGCAGGAAGTTGGGAGTATCAACGTCGGGAAACTCGCGGGTGTTCGTGATGACGAGGACGGTGAGTCAAAGAACTGGGGCCGGCACGGCAACCTCGACTTGCACGGCTGGGCGTTCGACCGCTTCACCAAGATTCTCACGTACAAAGCCAAGGTTTCGGGCATCGAAGTCGTAGAAGTCTCAGAGCGCGACACGAGTAAGACGTGTTGCGTCTGCGGTAGGAAAGACGAGAGTCAGCGTGTCGAGCGTGGGTTGTACGTGTGTGAAGGGCACGACGATGCGTTCAACGCTGACGTGAATGGGGCGGAGAACATCCGTTTCGACTTGAACCAAAGTAACTCTGAATCTTCGGCCAGTTTGGACGAGGATAGGAGTACCGGCTGGTTGGCACAGCCCGGAGTCTACCTTTACGACCTCTCCCGAGGATTCCAACCTCGACGAGAGGTGGTAGACTGCAAACCCTAATATCCCAACTCAGCGGTGCGGTGCCGTGGGATTCCCGCGTTGACGAGACACGACGTGTCTCGTTCGCCCACCAGAACGCTCTGCGTTCTGGGGACGTCTTCAGGCGCGGGAGGATGTCAATGTGTATTCTGGTGCTGGGGATGAATCGCGTATGAAAAGTAAATTAACGATTGGCGTTCCAGATGGACACGAGAGTACCTCACGCCAACCATGACGGATGAATACGACCTAGCCATCATCGGAGGGGGCATCAGCGGGGCGTCGCTACTGTACACGGTAGCGAAGTTCACCGACGTCGAGGACGTCGTGTTGATCGAAAAGGAGCCGGAGATCGCGGCGATCAACTCCCATCACACCAACAACTCCCAGACGCTGCACTTCGGGGACATCGAGACGAACTACACCCTGGAAAAGGCCGAGGAGGTTAAGGAGGGTGCCGAGCTGCTGGCCGGCTACCTCGAGAACCACGATCCCGACCGGGAGATGCACAGCAAGCGCAGCAAGATGGTGCTCGCGGTCGGCGACGAGGAGGTCGAGAAGCTCGAATCGCGGTACCACGACGAGGGCTTTGGCGACCTCTACCCCAAGCTGCGATCGATCGACCGCGAGGAGATCGCGGATCTGGAACCGAAGGTCGTCGAAGGTCGGGACCCGGATATGAAACTGCGCGCGCTGCAGACGCCCGACGGCTACGTCGTCGACTACGGCGCGGTCTCAAAATCGTTCGTCGACCTGGCCGACGAGGAGGACGGCGTCGACGTCTACACCGGCACGACGGTCACCGACATCGACGACGGCGGTGACGGGTTCCGGATCACCACCGACAACGGCATCTTCGAGTCCGACGCCACGGTCGTCGCGGCCGGCTCCCACAGCCTCCAGATCGCCAAGGAGATGGGCTACGGGCAGAACATGTCGCTGTTGCCCGTCGCCGGGAGCTTCTTCCTCGCGGACGACCTGTTGAACGGGAAGGTCTACACCCTGCAGATGAAGAAGCTGCCGTTCGCCGCGGTCCACGGCGACGCCGACGTTCACGACGGCGACATCACGCGGTTCGGCCCGACTGCGAAGGTCGTGCCCACCCTCGAGCGGGGGCGCTTTTCGACCGCCGGCGACTTCCTCGACGTCTTCGGCTTCTCGTCCGACTCGTTCCTCAGCTACGCGAACATCCTCGCCGACCGGATCCTGTTGCCCTACGTCCTCCGGAACCTCGTCTACGACCTTCCGGAGGTCGGCAAGCGCGCCTTCCTCCCGAACGTCCGGAAGGTCGTCCCGACCGTCGAACTCTCCGACATCGATCGGGCGTCGGGCTACGGCGGCGTCAGGCCGCAGATCGTCGACACGGACGCGAAGGACCTCGATATGGGCGAGGCGAAGATCACCGGCGAGGACATCCTGTTCAACATCACGCCCTCGCCGGGCGCTTCGACCTGTCTGAAGAACGCGATGGCCGACACCGAGCAGGTGATCGAGTTCCTCGACGGGGACTACGCGTTCGACGTCGACGCGTTCCGCGCGGAGACGATCGGCCAGTTCCCGCGCGCTGAGGACTCGGACGACGCCACGAACGGCGACGCCGCGGACGATGCCGGTGACACCGGTGACGACGCCGACGTCGCCGAACCCGCTGCCGCCGACTGAGCCGGAAGCCATTCCGTCGTCTCGATCGACCACGTTCGACCGCCGCCGTCGTTCCCGCCACCGCTCCCGGCTCGTCCGAACGGCGTCCCTCGCCGGACGCGCGTCCAGCAAGGCTTTATTATCGCTCCCCCGTACCATTCGGCAGACGATGCCCGGCACGTACGTGACATCGGAAACGAACCTGCCGCCCGACCCGGAGGACGGGGAGATCCGGCTGCAGGTAACCGACCAACACACGAAGGAGATATTCGATACGCGTGCCCGGGTCAGCCGGGATCCCGAATCGCTCTCGGATCCCGAGCCGCTGACGGTACTGAAGGGCCCCCACGAGAACGTCGAGGAGCGGTGGTACATCGACGTCATCGAGGCCGACGTCGAGGAGCCCGACGTCGACGTCGACCTGCTGGAGTCGATTATGGAGGAGACCGCCGACCAAAGCACCGTCATCAACACGCGCTCGGCGGAGGTGAAGACGATCCTGCTGTATCTCGAACGGACCGGCGAGTTCGACTCGGTCTCGGAGGCGAGCCGACGGCTGATGCTCGATCACCTCGCCGAGGAGTATCCGGCGCTGCTTGAGGCATACGTCGATCGCAAGGTCGAACGGGATCGGGCCGGGCTCCGATCGGCGTTGACGGACGCCGAGGAATGATCGGGGACATATCTCACATCGGCGGTGGGCGCCGATGACGGTCGACAGCCTCCGGGAGTACCTCGCGGTCCTCGAGTCACACGACGACCTCCAACGCGTCGAGGAGTCGGTGTCCTGGAACCTCGAGGCCAGCGCGATCACGATGCTGGCCAACGAGCGCGACGCACGGGTCCCGCTTTTCGAACGGACCGAGGCCGCCAGGCTCGTCGGCGATCCCTACCGCGGGAGCGGGAACCGGCCCTGGAACCGGATCGCTCTCGGGCTTGACCTCCCCGCCGACCTCTCGCGATTCGAGTTCTACGAGGAGGTGATCGACCGCCTCCAGGACCCGATCGCGCCGACGGCGGTCGCCGCCGCCGACGCGCCGGTGAAAGACCAGGTCCTGTACGGCGAGGACGTCGACCTCCTCCGGTTCCCGTGGCCATACATCCACGCCGGCGACGGCGGCCGGTACTCGAACCTCCACACGCTCGTCGCACCGGATCCAGACTCGGAGTGGGTCGACTGGTCGTATCACCGCGCGATGATCCACGACGGCGAGACCGCAAGCGTCCTCCTGCTTGCCGGCGAACAGACGCCGAACCTCTACTACTACAAGTACGAACGCCGCGGCGAGCCGATGCCGGTCGCGATCGTCGTCGGCGCAGAGCCGGCCGTCGAGTACACGTCGGTGATGTGGATCCCGACCGACCGCAGCGAGGCCGAGTTCGCCGGCGGGCTCAAGGGCGAACCGATCGAGCTCGTGGAGTGTGAGACGAACGACCTTCGAGTCCCCGCGAACGCCGAGCTCGTCATCGAGGGGGAGATCGTGCCGGATGCCCGGCGAGACGAAGGGCCGTTCGGCGACTACTTCGGCTATATGCACGGCCCCCGTCGGTCGATGCCCGTCCTTGAGGTCTCCGCGATCACCCACCGCGAGGACCCGATCATTCCGTTCTGTGTCGAGGGGTCGGGCGTCGGCTACGCCGAGAACTCCACGAGTTCGATGGAGGCCGGCTGTGTGGGCCCCGACGCAACGCTGGGGCTACGAACCGCCGGGTTCGACGTCGAGTGCTGTGCGCCGTGGACGTCCACCCCGCGAACGGTCTACGTGATCGCCACCGACCGCACCGAACCGGGCTATCTCCACGAACTCGCCAACTTCATCTTCACCACCTGGGGGATGTTGCACGTCGACTTCTTCGTCTTCGTCGACGCCGACGTCGAACCCACCGACTCCCGGGCGGTCGTGGAGGCGCTGGCGCTGCACGCGGATCCGGACGCGGACTTCCACCAGTTCGGCGTCGAGACGATGCCGAAGGTGCCGCTCAACATCTACCAGACCCCCAGCGAGAAGGGCGACATCCAGACCGGCACCTCGAAGGCGAAGACGGCAAAGACCTACATCGACGCGACTCGATCGTCACCGGCGGTCGATCGTCCACCGGAACTGGAGCGACGGGCACGCGAGACGCTCCGTGAGGCGGGCGTGTCGGTCGCTCTCGAGGACGCCCTGCTCGGTGACCGGCCGGATCGTGAACCGACGGCCGGAGGATGGCGCAGATGAACGGACCCGGAATCGGACTCCGCGATCACCTCTCGCGGCTTCGCGATCGGAGTGATATCGTCTCGATAGACGACCGCGTTCACTGGGACGAGGAGGCTGCCGCGGTCGCTTCGGTCGCCGCACGCGAGGGCGGACCCGCCGTCATCTTCGAGGAAACGCCCGGACGCGTTCGGTTCGTCGCGGGCGCGTTCGGCGGCCCCGACCAGCTTGCGGCCCACGATCGCGAACCGTGGGACCGGATCGGCGACGCGTTGACCGCCGGCGAGGACGTCGACGCCGTTCCATCCACCCACGCCTATCACGACCTGCTCGATCTGCTTGCCGGGCGAGGGACCGAACCGATCCCGCGGAGCGACGCGGAGCCGGCAGCGACGCCGGACCCGACTCTCGATCTGCACACCCTCGGGCTGCCGACGCTGTCTGCCAACGCTCGCCCCCTCGTGTCGCTCGGCGTGCTCGCGGTCGATCTGGGTCCCGATGCCGGTACGACGTGGGTCCCGGTCCGCGGCGACGTGCGCGGCAGTTCACGGCTCCGGATCATCCTCCCCCGCGCGTTTCACGACCGTCTCGGGCGCGCTCAGAGCGCTACAGTCGACGGTACTGCGGACGCGGCTGCGACGGGAGTCAGCGTGCTCCTTGGCGTCTCCGCGCCGGTGCTCCTGGCGGCGTTGCAGGGCTGGATCGGCGACCGTGTCCGAACCGACACGCCCGAGCTTGCAGCCGGTCTCGCGCCCGTGGCCGTCTCCCGTGTGGCCGACAGGATCGTCCCTCGCGACGCCGAGGTTCGGATCGACGGCGTTCTCGAACCGACCGCCGATCCGGAGCCGGCCCATCGCGGCGATCGACGATCGGCGACCACGACCGCCGTCGATGCTGCGACCGCGGCCGATGAGTGGCGCGCGGCGTGGGAAGCCACCTGTGCGACCGCCACGGCCGTGGTGCGAGCTGACCGGATCGCGACCCGGGAGGACCCGATCGTGGCGTTCGCACCGCTTGGGGCGCCGCTGTCCGATGACACCCAGCTCGTGAGTCTGCTTGAGGCGGCGCGGCTCTCCCGGCGCGTCAACGGCTACTGGGGCGTCTCGCCGGTCCGATGGGTTCGACTGCCGCCTGAGGGCGGGCTCGGGATCTGTCTGGTCGCCAGCGAGATCCTGTATGCCGGCTTCGAGTGGCAGCTCGCCAACACGCTGTTCTCCTTTTCGAACCTCTTCGATAAGGTCCTGATCGTCGACGAGAACTCGGATCCGACCGACCTCGCGAAGGCGCTCGACGATATGTGGGTGAAGGCGCATCCCGCCAACGACTGGGCCTTCAGCGAGCCGCACGCCCCGAGCGCGACCGCGACGCGCTATCGGCGCGACGGCGAGACCGGCTCGCGGCTCCACATCGCCGCGACGTGGGACCCGCGCTGGGACGAGGAGTACATCGCGCCCCGTGTCACCTTCGAGCAGTCGTTTCCGGAGAACGTTCGCGAATCTGTTCGGGAGCGGTGGGACGAGTTCGGGCTCGATAGGGAGTGATCGCGTCGCCCCGAGGTCGACGACCTACTCGGCGTCCGTGGACTCCGCGTCCGTGGGGACGAACTTCACGCCGTACCGCGGGACGCCCTCCTGTTCGTAGATCCGACGCACCGTCGCGGCCACGGTCTCGCCCACCTCGACGTCGGTCGGGTCGGCGTCGGTCAACTGCCCCGGAAGCGTGATCTCGTCTTCACCCTCCCCGAGATCGACGATCGCGACCCCGTAGGCGCCGTCACGCTGCTGATGGCCGGTGAACTCCGGCGGTGCACCCCCCTGACCGATGACGGTCACGGCGCGGACGGTTCCAGTCCGTGGCGCCTCGAACTCCTCGAAGGTAACGCGCTCGTGACACTCCCGGCAGGCGCCCGTCGGCGGGAACGTCACGCCGCCACACTCCGGACAACGCCCGGCGGCGAGCCGGTACCGCTGGTCGAGCGAGCCCTGCCAGTTCGGCAGACTCACGTGGGCGCCCCCGCCCGCGACCGCGCCGTCGACGATCGTGCCGCGCTTGCGGAGGTAGTCGTCGTAGGTGATCGACTCCCCGCCGTCGAGTTCGTCGACCCCGGCGACCGACAGCGTTCCCCGGCAGGCCATCGAGACCGCGGTGCCGCCGCCGAAGAACGTCGCGACGCCGTGGTGGGCGTCCGGATCGTCCCCGTCGGCGTTCCGGTCGGCCACCGCCGCGAGCAAACCGATCGGGACCGTGGCGGCGCCCGCGTCGCCGATCCGGTCGGCGACGGTGCCGGCCTGCACCGTCCCGGGATCGACCGGAAGATCGCCGGTCGCGCGATACGGGAGGCTCCCGTTCGGCTGATGGACCGCGGCGGCGTCGACCGCCTCGAACCCCGACGCCTCGAGGGGCCCGCCGTCGTCGGCGAGCGTCTCGGTCGCCGCGGTGATCGACTCGCGGATCGCCGTTCGCTGGTAGGTCGTGATGTCGAGGGTGTCGACCGTCTCGGCGCCGCGCTCGCGGTGACGGATCCCCGGATACTCCTCGACGTGCCAGGCCGGATCGCCGACCTCGACCGCGGGGTCGGCCGACAGCACGAACGCGGCCGCGCCGGCGCCCATCGGGTGGTCCGTCTCGGCCGGGTCGCCCGTCGGGCAGTCGGAGACGACGACCAGCGCGGTGCCCGACCTAGCCGCTTCGAGTCCGCGGGCAAGCGCCTCGCCGCCGGCCGCGGTCGATCCGCGAACGGTCGCGGTCGCCACGTCCGTCGGGAGGCCGAGCGCGCGAACGAGCCGCGGCGTGAACTCGCCCTCCTCCATCGGCGGCGTCGTCGTCGCGGTCACGACGAGGTCGATTCGGCCGGGGTCCACGACCGTCGTGGGCGCCTCCGCCGCCCCCTCGTCTCCACCGGCGAGCACGCGCTCGGCGGCGGCGACCGCCATCGTCAGTGCGTCCTCGTCGGCGCCCGCGACGGCCTTCCGCTCGACACCGGGGGCGTGGCTCGTGCCCCAGGCGTCCGCGATCTCCTCACTCGAGAGCCGGAACGCCGGCAGTCGGATCGCCGCGGTCTCGATGCCGACCGGATCGGCGTCCGTCGCGGTCCCGCCGTCGGTCGCGAGATCGCCCGCGACGTCACGCTCGTCGCTCATGCGTCCACCTCCGTGCGCTCGAAGACGTGAACCGTCACCCCGCCGCCGCTGCCGCCGACGTTGTGGGTGAGCCCGTAGGTCGGGTCGTCGACCTGGACGTGGGCCTCCCCGCGCAGCTGGAAGAACGCCTCGACGACCTGGCCGGTTCCGGTGGCGCCGATCGGGTGGCCCTTCGATTTGAGGCCGCCGCTGGTGTTCGTCGGCAGCTCGCCGTCGGGATCGACGACGCCTTCGCGGAGCAGCCGGCCGGCCTCGCCTCGCTCACAGAACCCGAGGTCGTCGTACGCCAGCAGCTCGGCGATCGCGAAGCAGTCGTGAACCTCGGCGAAATCGAGGTCGTCGGGAGTGACTCCCGCCTCCGCGTACGCCTCCTCGCCCGCTTGCACGCTCGCGGGGATGCTCGTGAGCGATTCGCGCTGGAACAGCCCCACGCGCCCGCTCGCTGCGCCGGCGCCGGCGATCTTGACGGACGGGCCGTCGAACTCGGCGGCGACCTCCTCGCTGGCCAGCAGCGCCGCGCTGGCGCCGTCGGTGGTCGGACAGCAGTGATAGAGGTTGAGCGGGTCTGCGACGCCGGGTGCCGAGTTGGCGTCCTCGAGCGAACACTCGAAGCCGAGGTGCGCCTTCGGGTTCTTCGCGCCGTTGCCGTGGTTTTTGACCGCGACCCGGGAGAGGTCCTCGACGGTGGCGTCGTACTCGTCGAGGTAGGCGCTTGCCATCTGTGCGTAGACGCCGGCGAAGGTCGTCCCGCTCATCCGCTCCCACTCGGTCTCGCCGCTGACGCCGAGCCACCACTTGGTCTGGTCGGCGCTCGTGTCGGTCATCACCTCGTAGCCGCCCGCCAACGCGACGTCGGCGGTGCCGGCCCGAACGGCCGTCAGCGCCGAGCGGAACGAGTAGCCGCTTGCCGCACACGCGTTCTCGACGCGGGTCGTCGGGACGCCGTGCAGTCCCAGGTGCTCGGTGACCGCCGGGCTGCTCAGGCCGATCTGTCGGCCGCCGACGCCGAGGGTTCCGAGGAACGCCTCGTCGATGCGGTCGGGGTCCAGTTTGCCGCCCACGCTCTCCAGCGCGTTCTCGTAGGCCGTCTCGAACAGCGTCAGGTAGGTCTCGTCGGGGAAGGAGCCGAACGGCGACTGGCCGGCCCCGATGACGTACACATCCCTCATACCCGCCAGTGGGAGGTCGTTCCACATAAATCGTCCCCTCCGGCGGCGCCGCAGCACGCACGACTCGCGTGAGATCGCGTGTCGTTTGCACGAACTCGCGTGCTGTTTGCGCGAACTCGGGTACCGTTCGCGTGAGCCCGCGGGACTTATTAGGGCGTGTGGCGCTATCACGCCTATGAGCCTCATCGAGAGCGCGCTCTCCGAGGAGCATCGGGAGTTCCGTGACCGGGCGGACGCCTTCGCAACCGACGTGGTCGCCCCGCGGGCCGAGGCGATCGAGGACGCCGACGAGTTCCCCGACGACGTGCTCGCGGAAGCCGGCGACCGTGGACTCCTCGGCGTCCTTCTGCCGGAGGAATACGGTGGGGAAGGGTCCGACTTCCTCTCATACTGTCTCGTGATCGAGCGGATCGCGCAGGCGAGCGGCGCGGTCGCCGAGAGCATCCAGGGCCACACCTTCGCGGCGTTACCCATCGCCCACCACGGCACGGACGCCCAGAAGGAGGCGTACCTCGAGCCGATGGCCCGCGGCGAGTCGATCGGCTCGATGCTGCTCACCGAGCCCGACGCGGGCAGTTCGCCGACCGAGCTGTCGACGGTCGCCGAGGAGACGGACGACGGCTACGCGATCTCCGGGCAGAAGGCCTTCGGAACGAACGCCGGCGTCGCGGACGTCCACCTCGTCGTCGCGCGGAAACGGCCGGCGCCCGAGGAGGGCCACGGCGTCAGCGTCTTCCTCGTTCCGAGCCCCGAGGAGGCACCCGGCTTCACCTTCGACCGCGTGGAGTTCATGGGGATGCGTGGGCACGTCACCGGGGATTCCACCTTCGAGGACGTCGCCGTTCCCGCGGACGCGCTGCTCGGCGAGGTCGGACAGGGCTTCCGGATCGCGATGGGGACGATCGACATGGCCCGAACCGGCCTCGGCGCGATCGCGACCGGCATCGCCACGGCGGCCTTCGAGGAGGCGATCGACTACGCCGGCGACCGCGAACAGGGCGGCAACCCGGTCGGCGAGTATCAGGCCGTTCAGGTGCTCGTCGCCGAGATGGACGCCAAGCTCGACGGCGCACGCCACCTCGTCTATAACTCGGCCCACGACATCGCCGCCGGCGAGGGCGACACCCGCGCCTCCAGCAAGGCGAAGTACGTCGCAAGCGACGTCGTCGAGTACGTCACCCGCAACGCGATCCAGATCCACGGCGGGACGGGCTACCGGACGGATTACCCCCTCGAACGGTACTTCCGCGACGCGAAGATCCTCAGCCTCATCGGCGGGACGACCGAGATCCAGAAGACGACGGTCGCCGAGCACGCGCTCGAGTTATAAGCTCACTGCTGGCTGAGGCACAACCGGCACCAACCGCGTGAGACGCCACCGGTGCCAACTGCCTGAGGCGTCACCGGCACCAACTGCCTGAGACGCCACGATCGGAGTCCACAGCCGGACACCGACCCTTCCCGACATCACTCGTCGCCACGTTCCCTGTCGGGGTCGATCCGGAACCCGACACGGTCGCTCCCGGCGGGACTACCGTGCGCACGGCGGAGCGACCGTTCGAAGGATATTCGCGCGGCTCGCGGACGACACTGCCGAAAAAACGTGAGAACCGATCTGGGACTTGCGTCTCCGTCCGTGGGACCGCGTTGTCGTCGTTACTCGGCGTTGCCCGGTTCCTTCTCGCCCTTCTCGACGGCGAGGAAGTCGGGGTCGCGCTTGCCGAGGTAGGCGTCGACGCCCTCCTTGGCGATGTCCGAGCCGAGCAGGCGGTTCTGCAGCTCACGCTCGTGGGCGAGCGCGTCCGACAGTGGCAGTTCGAGCCCCTCGTTGACGGCGAGCTTGTTGTTGCCAACCGCGAGGTTCGGCTTCTGGACGATCTGGTCGGCGAACTCGCGGGCCGCGTCCTCGATCTCCTCCGGCGGGTGGATCTCGTCGAAGATGCCGCGCTCGGTCGCCTCCTCGGGGGTCAGCGTCTCGCCCGTGATCATCATCTTCAGCGCGGTCGAGCGGTCGATGTACCGCGGCAGCAGCTGCGTGCCGGCCTCGCCGGCGATGAGGCCCAGGTGGACCTCCGGCATCCCGACGCTGTAGTCGTCGTCGTTGCCGACGTAGCGGAAGTCACACGCGAGCGCGAGCTCGAGGCCGCCGCCCATACAGTGGCCGTTGACCATCGCGATGAAGATCGTGTCTGTGGTCCGGATCTTCATGATGACTTCCTTGCTCGTCTGGCTCGCGTAGCCGATCTGCTGGCCGGACTTCTCCTGCAGGACGCCGATGTCGAAGCCGGTCGAGAAGATCTTCTCGTTCGCGCTGCCGAACAGAACCACGCGGACGTCGTCGTCGAACCGGATCACTTCGACGGCGCGCTGGAGCTCCAGCAGGACGTCGATGTGGTGTGCGTTCGCCGGCGGTCGGTTCAATCGGAGATACCCGACGTGGTCGTCGAGGTTGGTCTCGAAGTACTCGAGGTCGAGCTCGGTGAACGATTGCATGTACCCAAACGATCGGAAGCAGTATATAAATAGCTTCTCATACCGAACGACGGTGATATCGGCACAGCAGCCGCTCTCGACGCGATCTACGTCGGATCCCTCTCGTCGGACTCCGGATGGTGGACCACGGATGGCGACGCCGGTGGTACGGAACGCCGCGCCGATCGCCGACGGCGACGCCGGGTTATCCCGATCGCGACGTCGAGTTCGACCCGACGATCGGGTCGACCCGTTCCGATTCGGCTCGTTCCGGCCCGATCCGGATCGTGGATGCGGCCCTCAGCTCGTGTCGGGCCGCTTGCCGTCGTACTTGATCCGCTCGAAGACGGTGTGGCAGCCGTTGCAGTAGTACTGCGACTTCGAGATCTCGCTGCCGAACTGCGACTCCTGCTCGACGTCCGTGGAGTCACAGAACGGACATCCGACCGTCGGCTCGTCGGCGTCGCGGTCGGTCTCGGCGGCGGCGTCAGCAGCGTCCTCGACGTCGGACTCCGCGCCCTCGACGTCGGGGTCCACCTCCCCGCCGGTCCGGCCCTCTGATGCCACCGTCATCAGTCCATCACGTACAGTTCGTTGCTGTCCCCGCGGATCTGAACGAGGTCGGCTTCGGGGATCGAGCCGCCGTTCACGCGGCGACGCGTCTCGTTCCATGCCTCGATGTCGGGGACCGAGCGGTCCACGTTCTCGAGTGAGACCGGCGTTCCCTCGAAGAGGTCCTCGAAGTGGCCGAGGTACGACTCGCGGATCTCGCTTACAGGACGGTCGGTGAACCCGGCCTCGTAGAGCGGGTCCGACTCGGCGTCGTATTCGGCGGGGCCGATGAACGCGAGCGTGTGCGGCAGCGTCTCCTCGAGCGTCGACTGGATGGCGTCGGTCTCCTTCTCGGCGAGGCTCTCGAGACGGGCGTCGTGGTACTCCAGGTGGAAGTACTCGTCCTCGCCCATCTTCGTCACCATTCCGCCGAAGTCCTCGTGGTCGATCGCATCGAGCAGGTACCACGCGGCGCGATCGGCGGTGGCCATCGTCGTGAGATATTCGGGCCACTCGCCGTCGATCGAATCGAGGCTGGCGACGTTGTTGACCGCCTCGGGGTCACGGTGTCCATCGAGCCAGTCCGAGTCGCGCCCCTGGTCCTCGAGGAGCCGGAAGAGCTGTCGGACGTGGCCGACCTCCTCCTGGGCGGCGCTTGCGCCGCCGATGTCGTCCTCCAGCGAGGGACCGGTCAGGGACCACTGTGCGTAGCGGTGTCCAAGAACGATCTTGGTGTCCGTGATCGCCTGGACGTAATCCACGGCGATGTCGGGCCACTCGCTCATGCTGGGGAGAGCACCTCCTGCTCGATGTTGACTTCGTGAACGTCCTCTCGGCGAACGACCGCCAGGAAGTCCCAGTCCTCCTCGTCGAAGGTGTTGTGTGCGTACAGCTTCGCGAGGCGATCGCTGTCCGCCTGTACGTTTCCGATGTGGAGCGTCTCATCGCCCTGGTTGATCCGGGCGAAGACTTCGTAGTATCGTGTCATCGTTGAGTGGTAGTGTGTTTCGTGTGGTGTGTGTCCGTCGTTCGTCTCACAGGCTGATCCCCGATTCGTTCATCTTCCGGCGGACGTCCGCCGTCAACATCTCCTTCGACCAGACGGGCTCCCAGACGACGTCCACGTCGACCGAGTCCACCTCCTCGTACACGAGTAGGCAGCTCTCGATGTCGTTGTGGATCATGTCGTAGGCGGGACAGCCCATACAGGGAAAGGTCATCTCGACGTCGACGTGACCGTCCGCGTAGTCGACGTCGTAGATCATCCCCATCTCGACGAGGCTCACCGGGATGTGCGGGTCCGGGATCTCGTCGACGACGTCCCAGGCCTCCGCCTCGAAGCCGGTCGCGTTCCGGCGGCGGCGCTCGATGAAGTCGCTCGAGGTCGCGGGCGCCGTCGAGTCGTCCGGCGTCGAATCGTCAGGCGTCGGGGTGCTACAGGACATCTTACACCTGCACTTCGACCGTCTTCGACTGGATCAGGTCGACGTATTTCTCGTTGGCCGGGCCACGACCGCGCCAGCGGTCGATGACGTCGTCCCACGAGATAGGCTCGTCGAAGCGCCATTCCTTGTTGTCCTCGTCGAAGGCGACCGGGAACTCGTAATCGAGGACGTACTCGTCGGACGCCTCGTCATAGTGGGCCGGGACGTCCAGATCGAGTTCGTTCATCAGCGGCATCGCACGTTCGAGCCAGTCCTCGCGCAGCTCGTCGTTCGTCTTGCCCTTGATGCAGTACTCGAGCTGGTCGTCGTGTTTCTTCTTGTCGTCCGGCAGGCCGAACCACTCGATCGCCATCGGGAACATCCAGTCGATGGCGTCCTGGAGCTTCGCCCGCGTCTTGTCGCTTTTGTTGGCGAGCCGACGCATCCAGGTCTCGCCGTGGCGCAGGTGGAACTGCTCCTCCTTGTTCACCTTCGTGAGCGCGCGCTTCCAGGGCGCGTAGGAGGTGTTCTCGTGAACGTCGCTGAGGAGGACGATCCCCGCGCGATCGAACATCCCGTGGGCGCTGACGAGTTCCGCGAAATTGTCGATGTGCTGGTCGAATCCGTACGTGTTCCGGAACTCGTGGGGTTCACGCTCGTAGATGAGTTCGTGACGGTCCTCGCCGAGATCCTCGAGGAGTCGGTAGGCGATGTGGCCGTGACCGAGCTCGTCCTGGATGACGCTGATACAGGACGCACGGGCGTCCATCGAGGGGGCGTTGAGCGACTGCTCGTAGTAGGCCGGTGCGCTCATCAGTTCGGTGTCACCCGAAACCGTGAGGATCTGCTTGAGTGCCTTCTCGTAGCCCTCAGTCATCTCCTCGCGCGATTCGATCATCTTGCCGTTCTGTACTTGCTCTTTGAGTTTCGCTTCCGTGGGCATAGCTGACTCGCTATCATCCCTTTGGCTGCGGAGGGTTATAATCCTTTTCTGTATACGAACGGCGTAATTGACCGCCCGAACGTGGCGGGCTCATCCCGGTGAGCCGGCCGTCGTGGAGGGCGACTTTTTTAATCCTCGACGACGTTCGGGCTCGTATGACCTACGAGGTTCGACACGCGGAACCCGGCGATGGCGAGGAACTCCTCGAGCTCTGGCACGGATTCACCGAACACCTCTCGAAATACGACGAGCGCTATCGCCACAAGGAGAGCGCCAACGACCGCTGGCTGCAGTACTTCGAGAACCAGTTGCTCAACTCGAAATACGGAACCGTCGTCGTCGCCGAGGACACCGACACCGGCGACCTCGTCGGCGTCCTCGAGGCCCGCGTGAGGGGAAACCACCCGATCTTCCGCCTGCAGAACCACGGCTACATCAACGGCCACTTCGTCACCGAGGAGCACCGTGGCGAGGGACTGGGCACACGGATGATCGACGCCGTCCGTGAGTGGTTCGGCGAGGATCCCCGTGAGATCGACTTCTACCGCGTCGACGTGATGCACGGCGACGAGGACTCCGCGGAGTTCTACCGCGCCCACGAGTTCGAACCGGTCGAACACGTCTACGAACAGCGCCTCGACGAGGACGCCTAAGTATGGTCGAGACCCATACCGTCGAGTTCGTCGACCTCGATCAGACGATCGAGGTCGCGGAGAACGAGCCGATCCTGGAGGCCGCCGAGGCCGCCGGGATCGATATGCCCTACCAGTGCCGGATGGGCGTCTGTGGGGTCTGTTCGGCCAAGCTCGCCGGCGACAGCGACCCGAGCGACGTCGATCAGACCGAGGGAATGTTCCTCTCCGACTCGGAGAAGGAGGAGGGATACGTGTTGACCTGTATCGCGAAGCCGCGTACGGACCTGAAAATCGAAACCGACCGCGGTCCCTGACCCTGACGACGATCGTCGCCCACGGACTGGCTCGTTGTGCCGTCCGGTGCCCGTCTGCCCTCTCGGGCGTGCCGTCACAGTTTCTTGATCATCGTTCTGTTCGTGATAGCTCTGTTTGCCACTCGTCCCGTCGGTCGCCACTTCGATCGTTCCCGCCCGCAGTTGTGTGTATACGGTAAATGTATACGTTATTTCGATCGGCTGACCGCGCCGACCGGGCCGTCCGTTCGACCGTCTGGTTCATTCGATCATTCGTGGTCGGGTCGGCCTTGGTTCGTCACTTTCGGTTATACAAACAGACATAGTCTTGTAATCTTCTGTGCTCCGACCGGAGAACGGCGGCCGCTCGAGCGCCCGAGTTCGTATACGTAATCGTATACGCAACCGTATACAAAATACGTTTACACCCATAGGGTCGGTCTATGCGTGAAACGAAACGCCCGGACACGCTACAAGACGGCGTGGGACGCCTCCTGGACGGACAGCGGTTCTTCGGGAGCTAGTGCCGGCAACGAAATGGAAAAGGCGTCGTCTGGAAAACGCGTCGTCTCGGCCCTGTTCGTGGGCCGGCTCCGTGTCTACTGACGTTCGCGCTCGCGTAGTTCCGTCCGGCGGATCTTGCCCGTCTCGGTCCGCGGGAGGGACTCGACGAACTCGACCGCGCGGGGGTACTTGTAGGGCGCGAGCGTGTCCTTGACGTGGTTCTGGATCTTCTCGACGAGCGCGTCGTCGCCCGTGACGCCCTCGGCGGTGACGACGAACGCCTTCACGATCTCACCGCGCTCCTCGTGCGGGCTGCCGACGACGGCGACCTCGGAGGTCTCCTCGACCTCCTCGACGACTGCCTCGACCTCGGGGCCGGGGATGTTGTACCCGCTGGAGACGATGAGGTCGTCGTTGCGTGATTTGTACTCGAAGCGTCCGTCCTCTCGCTGGACGAAGATGTCGCCCGGCAGCGACCAGCCATCCGCGACGGCGTCCTCCTGTTTTTCGGGTCGGTTCCAGTACTCGACGCCGGTCGGACCGCGAACCGCCAGGAGCCCGGCCTCGCCGCGTTCACACTCTTCACCCGTGTCCGGGTCGATGATCTTCCCCTCGTAGCCGGGGGCCGCGAAGCCGGTCGCGGTCGGATCGATCTCCTCGTCGTGTCGGTGGCTGATGAAGATGTGGAGCATCTCCGTCGTGCCGATCCCGTCGAGAAGCTTGATGCCGTATTCCTCCTTGACGTTCTCGAAGGTGGTCGGCGTGAGCGGCTCGCCGGCGCTGAGCCCGAGCCGGAGCGAGGAGAGGTCGTACTCGTCGGTCGCGTTCGGATGCTGGGAGAGCATCTGGTTGTAGCCGGTCGGGATCGAGCACATCACGGTGATGCCGTGCTCCTCGGTCGCCTCGAGGAGGTCCTCCGGTGAGGCGTCCTCGACCAGGCTCACGCTCGCGCCGAATCGAAGCGGGAACGTGACCAGATCGCCGTAGCCGTACGCGAACGGCAGCGGCGGATTACCCCCGAAGACGTCGTCCTCGGTCGGCTCGATGCAGTAGCGTGCGTATCCGTCGGCGGTCGACAGCACGTGTCGGTGGGTGTGGACCGCGCCCTTCGGTCGACCCGTCGTTCCGCTCGTGTACAGCATCAACGCGAGGTCGTCGCGCTCGGTCGGGTACGCGTCGAGTTCGGAGCTGGCTGCCTCGAGGAGCTCGTCGTAGTCGTGGTGGTCGTGCTCGACGCCGTTGCGCTGGGCCACGATCACGTCGTCGACCGTGTCGAGATCCGGGAGCGCGTTGTTGACCTCCTCGACCAGGCCGTCGTAGACGACGACTGCCGACGCCTCGGCGTTGTTGATGATGTAGCGAAGCTCCTTCGCACGCAGCAGCTTCATCGACGGGAGCGCGACCGCGCCGATCTTCTGAACGGCCAGACACGTAACGATCGCCTCGGGGCGGTTCGGGAACCGAGCAACGACGCGGTCGCCGGCCTCGACGCCGAGGTCGGTCAGCGCGTTCCCCATCCGGTTGACCCGTTCCTGCAGCTCGGCGTAGGTGATCTCCTCGTCCTCGAAGTGGATCGCCACGGCGTCGCCGTGGCCGTTACGGACGTGGACGTCGACGAGCTGTTCGGCGGCGTTGATCTCCTGTGAGTAGTGGAGCTCCGGGAGCGGGTGGATGTAATCCGGCCGGTCCGATTCGTCCGGGAGGTACTCCTGTGGTACTGATGGCTGCATCTACCCTATCTCATACTATTTCGTCGCGTTATACTTGTTGGTTTTCCTCGGCGATACTTATGGCGCCGGGACGATGCCGTGCCCATCGCCGGAAAGTATAAACCCCTCAATCGACCACCGATTCGGTATGAACCCCGTATCGCAGGCAGTGATCTCCAGATGACGTCGAGACGACCCGGCCGGATCGTCCCGAATACGGGCCAGCGATGATGGCCGAGTACGAGGTCGAACGCGTCCACGAGGAGGTTCGTATCGAGCGTCCTGACGGCAGCGATCGTGGCGACGTCGGCGACGAACGGAGCGGACGCGTCGCCAGGCTGGTGATGGAGCGCGGCGACGGTAGCCTGAACGTCTTCCGACCGCCCAAACTCGAGGCGATGGCCGCGGCGGTCGAGGCGCTTGCCGACGATGTCGACTGTCTCGTCGTCTACGGCGAGGGAGAGTTCTCGGCCGGTGCCGACCTCGAGTTCATTCGTGAGGCACCCATCGAGATGCGGCCGGTCACGATCGACACGATCGCGGCGGCCTCGAGCCGGTATATCCGTGCCGTCCGGGAGTTCCCCGGACCGGTGATCTCGGCCGTGACCGGGATCGCGGCGGGCGGCGGGCTCGGGTTTATGCTCGCGTCGGACCTCAACTACCTCCACGAATCCGCGATCCTCGACACCGCCTTCGCCCGGATCGGCCTCACGCCCGATAACGCGATCTCCTTTTTTCTCGTGAAGACGGTCGGCCCGTACAAGGCTCGCGAGCTGCTGTTCGATCCCGAGCCGATCGACGCCGCGGAGGCGGTCGATCTCGGCTTCGCGAACGCGACCTACGGCGGCTCCGCCGACGACTTCCTCGAGACGGTGACGGATCGTGCACGCGAGCTTGCCGCCGGTCCGACCGCCGTCCACGCGGAGACGAAGACCCTCGTCGACGCCTCCTACGAGGGCCGGCTCAGTCAACATCTCGAACAGGAGCGGACCGCGATCAAGCGAATGAGCGGGACCGACACCTTCGACGAGGGGCTCTCGGCGTTCCTCGACCGACGTGAGCCGGAGTGGCACTGAACCGCGGTCGCACAGCGACACGGGTCGCTCGCGCCCCACGCGCGGGATCGATCGACACAAGTTAGTTCCCGTCGAGCCACCACGTATCGATGACCGACCAGCAGCCCACGTTCGACACGCTCGAGGTCACGGTTTCCGAGGAGGGAGTCGCGACCGTCCGACTCGCCAGCGATCCCGTCAACGCGATCAGCCAGGCGATGCGCCACGAGCTGGCCGACGCGCTCGAAGTGCTCCGTGAGGACCGGGTCCGCGTCGTCGTCTTCGCCGGCACCCCGACGGTCTTCTCGGTGGGTGCCGACGTCGGCCTCTTCGAGGAAGCGCAGGAGTGGACGACCGCCGAGTTCCGCAGCAACTCCCGCGTCCTCGGTCGCGTCTTCGACGGACTCGAGACGATCGAAAAGCCCGTGATCGCCGCGATCGAGGGAACCTGCGTCGGCGGCGGCCTCGAGCTCGCGCTCGCGTGTGACGTCCGAATCGTCGCGCCCGACGCAACGCTCGGGTTCCCGGAGCACAACATCGGACTTATCCCCGGCCTCGGCGGCTGCTCCCGCTTCGTCGAGCTGGTGGGGCCCGGAGTCGCGAAGGATATGATCTTCTCGGGTGATCTGATCGACGGCGCGGAGGCGGCCGAGATCGGCCTCGTGGAACGCGTCGAGGACGACCCCGACGCCGCCGCCGCGGCCTACGCTGAGGACCTCCTTGATCGGCCGCCGCAGGCGCTCGGGCTGGCGAAGCGGGCGGTCAACACGGCACGGGACACCGACACCCGGACCGCCGGCTTCGTCGAGTCGCTCGCCCAGAGCACGCTCCTGAAAACGGCGGACCACGAGGAGGGCGTGGCGGCGTTCCGAGAGGATCGGGATCCGGAGTTCACCGGGGAGTGAGGTGACGGTCCCGATCGGGCGTCATCCTGCTCGGATCGCAGTCAGGCTTCGTCCCGCTTGGGTCGCAGTCAGGCGTCGTTCCACTCGGGGTCGCGGTCCTCGAAGAACGCGGCGATCCCCTCGTCCTTGTCGGCGGTTGCGAACAGCTGGCTGAACAGTTCCGCTTCGTAGTCGATGCCGTCCTCAAGCCCGAGCTGCCCGCTGGCTCGGACCGCGTCCTTGGCGAACTCGAGCGCGACGAGGCTCTTGTCGGCCATCATCCCCGCCAGCTCGGCGACCCGGTCGTCGAGCTCGTCGGGTTCATAGACTTCGTCGACGAGGCCGATGTCGGCGGCCTCCGCGGCATCGATCAGCTCGCCGGAGAGGATCAACCGCAATGCCTGGCCAGTGCCGACGATCCGGGGGAGGCGCTGCGTGCCGCCGCCGCCGGGGATAATGCCCAGGTTGATCTCGGGCTGGCCGAGCTTCGCTCGCGTGGAGGCGATCCGGACGTCGCACGCCTGGGCCAGCTCGCAGCCGCCGCCGAGGGCGTGGCCGTTGATCCGGGCGATCACGGGCTTCGACAGCTCCGCGACGCGTTCGTAGATCCGGGGCCGTTCGCTGACCTCACGCTGGTCGATCGCATCCCGGTCGCGAAACTCGCTCACGTCCGCACCCGCAACGAACGCCTTTCCCTCGGCGTCGCCGGTCACCACGACGACGCGAACCGCATCGTCGTCGTCGATCGCCGCGAGGACGCCGGAGAACTCCTCGCGGACGGTCGCGTCGAGCGCGTTCCGTGCGTCCGGTCGCGAGATCGTGACCGTCGCGACTCCCTCGGCGAGGTCGTCGAGCACCACGTCGACGGTGTCGCAGTCGGCGGAGACGGCCGCGGTGCCGTCCGCGGCGGCATCGTCCGCGGCGGCGCCGTCGTTCCCGGTTCCGTCGGCGTCGACATCGTCCGAAGCGGCGTCACTCGCGTTGGAATCACTCCCAGTCATCGGTCGTCGTCCCCGCTCACGCCGACGATCTCGCCGTCCTCCCAGACGTAGAAGCCCTCGCCGGATTTCTTCCCGAGCTTGCCCGCGCGAACCTTCCGCTTGAGCGTCTGGGGCGGCTTGAACCGCTCGCCGAGCTCCTCACGGAGGTACTCGAGGATGTCGAGCCGGACGTCGAGGCCGACCACGTCGGTCAGCTCGAGGGGCCCCATCGGGTGGTTGTAGCCGAGCTCCATCGCCTGATCGATGTCCTCGGCGGAGGCGACGCCCTCCTCGAGCATCCGGATCGCTTCGACGCCGAGCGCGACGCCGAGCCGCGAGGAGGCGAACCCCGCAGTATCAGTGACCGTCACGGGTTCCTTGTCGATCTCCTCGACGAGGTCGGTCGCCGCCGCGAGCGTGTCCTCGCTCGTCTGTTCGGCGACGATGATCTCCACGAGCCCCATGATGTGGACGGGGTTGAAGAAGTGGAGTCCGACCGCGCGCTCGGGATGCTCGAGCGCGTCGGCGATCGCCGTCATCGACAGCGAGGAGGTGTTGCTGGCGATGATCGTGTCGTCGGTGACGTGCTCCTCGACGTCGGTGAACGTGTCGCGTTTGAGGTCGAGGTCCTCGGGGACGGCCTCGATCACGAACGCCGCGTCCGTGACCGCGCCCGCGAGGTCGGTCGTCGTGTCGATCCGGTCGAGGGCCGCGTCGGCCTCCGCCTGCGTGAGCTTGTCGCGCTCGACGCCGCCCTGCAGGTTCCTCTCGATCGCCTCGACCCCGTCCTCGAGGATCGACTCCTCGATGTCGCGGATCGTGACGTCGTGGCCCGCCATCGCGGTCACCTGTGCGATACCGTGTCCCATCGTCCCGGCTCCGAGTACGGTAACGTTCATCAGTCATAGCTTGCCGAACGGACTCATTAAGATTGTTATCGAGTTCGATGACCCTCGTCGGTTGAAATATCGAATAAACTACTTTTCCAAGTAATTATATTATATATTATGTTTAAGGGCGGTTCAAAAACACGAGCGACGTTCGACGTCTTGGTATCCAAAGTGGACGTTCGTGGAGGGGTTCTCCGGCCAGTCACCCTTTCAGTTACTGAATTGATTTTATACTCGATTCGTTCGGCCCCGATCGATCCCGTCGCCGATCGGTTTTCCATCGTCCGTGATCTTTTCCACCGGCCGTGATCCTTTCCACCGGTCGTGATCCGTGTGTTCACGCGATCGGCTGTAACCTAAAATATCAGTATTGAATACATAATCGTTTCCAGAAACGTACCGTGTGGAGGATCGCCTCCGCACGGTCGGACAACGAAGTCCCGGGGACGAGCGGGACGTGTTCACGCAGTGGGCAGATGGGTTTCGGTGACGGCCGGGGTGGCCGCGCATGTCAGGACTGCCCACTCGCGACGAGCGTCGGGATATATAAGTCGTTCCTGGCGATTCCCTACCGACCGGAAGCGGCGGTGAATTTATATATGGTGACGTAATTAATCGAGGATTCTCCAACCGCACTTCCCAACCGTTCTACAGCAAGACGCGCTCGGCGCCGTCGGCGGCGTCGCGGGCCGCGTCCCGGAGCCACTCCGGCTCGACGTCGGCGATCTGATCGAGGCCGGCCCGCGTCTCGACGCGATCGGGCGCGAACCGGTCGCAGCCGACCGTGATGTCGGCCGTGCCGCGGGTCCCGATCCGCTCGGCGCGCTCCGTGATCGTCGGTTTGTCGAGCGTGAGCAGCGGTCGATGGATCGGGAAGTCGGTGACCGAATCGAGCACCGAGAGGTTTTGGGTGGTCTGACTCGACTTCTGGCCGATGACCTCTCCCGTGACGACTCCGGTGGCCCCGCGGTCCGCCGCGATGTCGGCGGCGACCCGGTACATAAAGCGGCGGAAGACGAGCATCCGGCCCTGCTCGATCGTGTCGGCGAGCCGCCGACAGACGTCGCCGGCGTCGGCGACGTGGATCGCGTCGAGGTGGTTCGGCGCGTACCGTGCCAGCTGCCGCGCCGACTCCTCGGCCCGAGCGCGGTGGTCGGGGCCGCCGAAATCGCCCAGATCGAGGTAGGCCGGCGTGACCGGGACCCCCCGCCGCATCAGCTCGAAGGCGGCAACCGGCGAGTCGATCCCGCCCGAGAGCAGCGCGACGACGGGCCGTTGACTCCCCAGTGGAAGCCCGCCCGGACCCGGGTGCTTCTCAACGAAGACGAACGCCTCGTCGTCGGCGACGTCGGCGCGGAACGTCAGATCCGGGTCCTCCAGATCCACCGTCGGATCCGGGTCCGCGACCGCCTCGAAGACCGCGCTACCCCCCTCGCGCTCGAGCTCCTCGCTCGTGAACGGATGGTCGCCGACGCGGTTGGCCCGAACCGCGAAGCTTCCGCCGTCGAACCGGTCGATTGCGACGGCCGCAAGCGCGTCCGTGACCGCCGCCATCGTCGGAGCGACGGTCATCGCGGGGCTCGCGGAGACCACGCCCGCGGCGTCTGTCGCGGCGTCCACCGCTGCGGCGACGCCCGCGGGATCCGGCGCCTGATCCGACGACGCTGTCGGCTCGATGACCAGGCGGTTTCGTCGATGGCGGACCGGCGCGTCGATCCCGCGGTCCGCCAGGAGCGCGCGCAGGTTCCGGCCGAGCTGTGACTGCATCTCGTAGCGGACGCGCTCGCTTTTCGTGCCGATCGCGCCGACTCGAACCAGGACCGCGTCCGCGTTCGGCGGCACACGATCGACGCCGATCGACGGCGCGGGACCACGTGTCATCGACGATCGTTCGCGGGGCACGGATATATGACCGACGAAACGGGACGATCCGTCGATCCGGCACGTTTTGAACGCCGCCGCCGAGCATCCCGGTATGAACGTCAAAACGTCCGATATGAACGTCAAAACGTCCGGTATGAACGTCATCGTCACCGGCGGTCGCGGGAGTTCGGGCCGCTGGGTCGTCGACGCGCTTGCAGCCGATCACGACGTGGTCGTCCTGGATCGGTCCCTGCCGTCGAACGGCGGCCATCCCGACGTCGAGTATCGGGCGCTGGATCTCACGAAGGCGGGCGGGACCTTCGACGCGATCACCGCGATCGACCCCGACGCGGTGATCCACTGGGCCGCGATCCCAGTGGCCGGCACGCATCCGGGTGTCGACGTCTACCGGAACAACACGCTGGCTGCTCACAACGTCCTCACGGCCGCCGGGCGCGTCGGCGCGGACGTCGTCCAGGCGTCCTCCGACGGGACCTACGGGTTCTTCTTCGCCGAGGAGACGCCGGTCCCCGACGCGCTTCCGGTGACGGAGGACCACGCCTTGCGTCCCGAGGACGCCTACGGGCTTTCCAAGGTCGTGACCGAGGAGATCGCCGAGACGGTCGCACGCCGCGACGACGTCTCGATCGCCTCGATCCGCCCCACCTGGATCCAGGAACCGGGAGCGTACCCCTGCCGGGACCCCGAGTACGTCACGGACCGATCGGCCGGTGCCGGGAACTACTGGTCGTACGTCGACGTCCGCGACGTCGTCGATCTCGTCGTCGTCGCACTGGCCGGCGTCACGGCGCAGGCATCCGAAACGGAGACGGGCGACGAGGGGGAAGGCGTCGAGGGCGTAGACGATGACGGGACGCCGGCCGTGATCGCGGGCCACGAGGCGTTCAACTGCGCCGCTCCCGACAACGCGCTCGGCGAGCCGCTTCGGGAGCTGTTGCGGGACCACTACGGTCGGCTCCCGGCGGACTGCTCGATCGAGGGGGACGCGTCGGCGTACGCCACCGCCAAGGCCGAGCGACTGCTCGGGTGGAAACCCACGCGGTCCTGGCGCGACGCCGCCGACGAGGCGGTCGCGCCGCCGGAGGTCTGACGATCCTCGGCGGAGGCAGGACCCACCGTCTACAGTAACCGTTCCTTGCGTACACGAAATGTTTTTACACCGGCTCGACGACCGTCTACGTGAGATCCGTCGCCATGCCACGAGACCTCTTCACCGAATCGGAGTACGAACGGCGCGTCGAACGCACGAAACAGCGGCTACGCGAGGAGGGATTGGACGCGATCGTCGTCGCCGACCCGGCGAACATGAACTATCTGGCCGGCTACGACGGCTGGTCATTTTACGTCCACCAGGCCGTGATCGTCACCCGCGAGCGCGACGAGCCGGTGTGGGTCGGCCGGGATATGGACGGCAACGGCGCCCGGGCGACGACGTGGCTCTCCGAGGAGAGCATCCGTGCCTACAGCGACGACCACGTCCACTCGCCGCACGATCTCCACCCGATGGACTACGTCGCCGGCGTGCTCGAGGACCTCGACGTCGACGACGGACGCATCGGCCTGGAGATGGACGCGTCCTACTTCACCGCCAAGTCCTACACGCGGCTGCAGTCGAACCTCCCCGAGGCAGACTTCGAGGACGCCACCCTGCTGGTCGGCTGGATCCGGATCAAGAAGTCCGAGCAGGAACTCGAGTATATGCGCGAGGCGACCCGCATCTCCGAGGAGGCGATGCTGGCCGGTCTGGACGCGATCGAAGCCGGCATCCCCGAGTACGAGGCCGCCGCGGCCATCTACGACCGCCTGATCCGGGGCACTGACGACTACGGCGGCGACTATCCCTCGATCGTTCCGCTGATGCCCTCCGGCGACCACACCGGAACGCCCCACCTCACCTGGACCGACCGCCCGTTCACCGACGACGAACTCGTGCTCATCGAACTGTCCGGCTGTCGCCACCGGTACCACTCGCCGCTGGCTCGAACCGCGTACGTCGGCGATCCCCCTGCAGCCGTCCAGGAAACCGCCGACGTCGTGATCGAGGGGATCGAGGCCGCCCTCGACGCCGTCGAGCCCGGCGTCACCTGCGAGGCCGTCGAGACGGCCTGGCGGGAGACGATCGCCCAGTACGGACTCGAAAAGGAGGACCGGATCGGCTACTCGATGGGGCTCGGCTACCCGCCGGACTGGGGCGAACACACCGCCAGCATTCGGCCGGGCGACGAGACGGTTCTCGAGGAGGACATGACGTTCCACATGATCCCCGGCATCTGGGAGGACGACTTCGGCGTCGAGCTCTCGGAGACCTTCCACGTGACCGCCACCGGTGCCGAGCCGCTGGCCGACTTCCCGCGCGAGTTGTTCACGATCTAGCTCGGATCGGTGGTTCCCACGCACGATCGATGGCTCCCCACCACCATCGACGGCTCCCCTGCCACGATCGGCGGACGCGATCGAAACACGGTTCCACGCGGCCCGTCAACCCCCGAGTACCGATGGGCCTCGTGACCGAACTCGTCGACGACGTCAAAGGGGCGGTTCTGGATCCGACCGATGAGCAGAAGGCGATCCTGCTCGCGATCGTCGCGATCATCATCGTCGACAGATACGCCTGGTACCACGACATCCCGTTCGTCGTCCAGACGACTGCCGCGGTCGGCGCGGGCTTTCTCGTCTTCATCCTCGTGAGCTTCCTCATCTCCGGCCAGTTCCCGCCGGACGACGGGACCGGTGACGGGGGGAACTGACGCCGATCCGCGTTGGCCGACGACGCCGAATGACGCAGACCGAGTCGGCGCCCCCACGTTCCCCTCGCTCCGCCCGTTCCGTTCTTCCGCCAGTCCCACGCCCAACGCGTTCCAAACCGTTTATACCGGCCGCGAGGGAAGCGGAGGTATGCCTCGTGAGCAAAAGCAGGTTCGCGAACTGCAAGAGGGAAGCTACGTGATGATGGACGAAGCGCCGTGTAAGATCAACCACTACAGCACCGCGAAACCGGGCAAACACGGCAGCGCCAAGGCCCGCATCGAGGGCAAGGGCGTCTTCGACGACAGGAAGCGGTCCCTGTCCCAGCCGGTCGACGCGAAGGTCTGGGTCCCGATCATCGAGCGCAAGCAGGGCCAGGTCGTCTCCGTCTCCGGCGACGACGCCCAGGTGATGGACCTGGACACCTACGAGACGTTCACGATGCGCATCCCCGAGGACGAGAGCCTCGCCTCCGACGACGAGATCGAGTACCTCGAGTACGAGGGCCAACGCAAGATCGTCGGATAATCGAGATGTTTCCGGGAGCGACGACCGATCGCGAGGCCGCATCCTACGTGGTCGTCGGCGCTCCCCTCGACGCCACGACCACCTTTCAGCCGGGCACCCGGTTCGGACCGGACCGGATCCGGCGGTTTTCCGAATCCTCCGACGATTACGACCACCGGACGGACAGCCGCTTCACCGAACTCGGCGTCCACGATGCCGGCGACGTTCATCCCTGGGACGACGTCGAATCGTACCTCGACCATCTCGCCGCGGAACTCCGCGGCATCACCTTCGACGACGCCGTCCCGGCGCTTCTCGGCGGCGAGCACACCGTCACGTACGCCGGCGTCGAGGCGGTCGATCCGGACGTGCTCGTCGTGCTCGACGCACACTTGGACCTCCGGGAGGACTACGCCGGGAACCCCTGGAGCCACGCCTGCGTCACCCGGCGGACGCTCGACGTCGTCGACCACGCGTACGTGATCGGCGCCCGCACGGGTTCGGCCGCGGAATGGGAACGCGCCGAGGCGGACGACGTGACCGTCGTCCCGCCCGAGAACGTTGGCGAGTGGACGCGGTCGGTTCAGGATGGCGACATCCTCCCGGGCGAGGACTCGTCCGTCTACCTCTCCGTCGACATCGACGCCGCGGATCCCGGATACGCGCCCGGAACCGGCACGATGGAGCCGTTCGGCCTGTCGCCGCGGGAACTGCGGGACGCGGTTCGGGCGGTCGCACCACACGCCGACGGCGTCGACGTCGTCGAGGTGAACGACCGCGACGACGGCCAGACGGCGGCGCTCGCGGGGAAACTGCTTCGGGAGTTCGTGTTCACCCACGCCCATGCCGCCACACGCCGGGACTGACGGGGTGCTCGCGGCGGAGCGTTACTGCTCGGGCGCCGGCGGCAGTCGGCGTTTGTGCGCGCTCGCCTCGTGGAGGTCGACGACGGACTCGACCTGCTCGGGGTCGACGCCGAGTTCACGGACGGTCGCGGCCTTCGAGAGGGGCCCGTGGACGTGCATCGCGAGGATCGCGTCCAGGGTGTCGTACCCGACGCCCATCTCCTCCTCGTCGGTCTGTCCGGTCCACATTCCTGCCGTTGGCGTCTGCATCACCAGATCCTGGGGAACGCCGACGTGGGCGGCCAGCTGGCGTACCTGCATCTTGTAGAGGTTGCCGATCGGGTTGCAGTCGACCGCCTGGTCGCCGTACTTGGTGAAATAGCCCGTCGCCGCCTCCGACCGGTTACCGGTGCCGAGAACGATCCGGTTCTCGGCGTTGGCGACGAAGTAGTTGAGAACCGCCCGCGTCCGGACGTAGACGTTCCCTGCCGCCATCGTGTCTTCGGCGGCCTCCGGATAGCGATCGAAGATCGTCTCGGCGATCGGGTCGATCTCGACGACGTCGTACTCGATATCCAACTCCTCGGCGACGCGCTCGGCGTCGCTCATCGTCTCGGGATCGTTGACCGACGCCGGCATCGTGATCCCGTGAAGCCCGTCCGCGCCGAGCGCTTCGACGGCGAGATACGCGGTGAGCGTCGAGTCGATCCCGCCGGAGAGCCCGAGAACGGCCCCCTCGGCGCCGGCGGCGGCGACCGTGTCCTCGATGAAGGAGACGATCCGGTCGCGGGTCGTTTCAAGTTCGGTCTCCGAGAGCCGGAGGTCGAGCGGCGGGTCCTCGGACAACAGGACGGATTCCGCGGGCGGGTTCGTCATCGAGTCGGGTTTGCGTCGCCGGCGACTAATAGGCTATTGATGGCACCAATTTTTGATCGATCGGGTGGTTATAAACTCACAGGAAGACGATCGATCACTGTTCGTCGAGATGGTCGTCCGCTTTCGCGAGCAATAGCCCCTCCAGCGTCGCGTCGTTACAGCCGGGCTGGCGAGCGGTCGCGAGCGCGTCCTCGATCGGAACCGCACGCGGCTCCAGAAACTCGTTCGTGTCCAACGTCCGCTTGACCGGCTCCAGGTCCCGGGCGAGGACGTAGCCACGACGGTGGCGCAGCACGCCGGTCGAACACCACACCTCCTGCAGCAGCGTCGTCTCGGCCGGCGCGAAGCCGGTCTCCTCGGCCAGCTCGCGCGCGGCGGCGTCCATGTAGGACTCGTCGGATTCGACGATCCCGGCCGGCAACTCGAGCTGTCGCTGCCGGATCGTGGGGCGGTACTGCTCGACGAACAGGACGCCGCCGTCGGCGATCGCGACGACGACGGTGGCGGGCGGCAGCTCGGCCCAGTAGTAGTCCTTTGCCGTTCCGTCCGGCTGTTCGACGCGGTCGTAGCCCGCGGTCAGCCAGCCCGTCTCGTACTCGACCGCGACCGATTCGACGGGCCAATCCGGATCGCCGGGCAGCGAGTGGACCCGGCCATCCCTGAACGCCGGGAGATCCCGGAGGTCGGCGGCCGGTTCGTGGGCGATCGGCCGCTCGCTCGCGCCGGGGCCGTCCGGTTCGTGGTCGGTCGCGTGATCATCGTCGTCGGCCGCGCGGTCGCCGCCGGTCGCGTCGTGATCAGTCACGCCGATCCCCTCCGCACGTCGACGTAAAGGCGCCGGCCATCGTGGACCACCCGGACCCGCCCGTCCTCGCGGACCGCCTCGCGGTTTCGCCGCTGGAGCGCGTCCAGCTCGTCGAACGGGGTGTGCGTGAAGTGCTCTTTGACCCCGAACGGTCCCTCCTGATACCCCGGCGATCGACCGTCGTCCGACGCGAGCGCCCCGGCCAGGTACGGATACCGGCGATCGGTCACGTTCGAGACGTCGACGGTGGGCCCTTCGTCATCGGTCGGCTCCACGGTGAGGTGGTAGGGTTCCCCCGTCCCGAGATAGCTCGGCAGGGCGCCGAGCGCGAGCAGGGCGAGGGCAACGATGCCGATCGCGATGAGGAGGTTCCGCGTGACGCGGCGCATACGACCGGGGTACGGACCCCGAGCGAATACGGGTTTCGAAGCGGTGGGGGAGGGGACTCGCGCCGACGAAGCGGGGAGGTGAGGATCGCGTCGAACGAGTTTTCCTCGTTCGGGACCTGTCACCGGGTATGGTGCCCTCGCCCGGTTCGGAGTTCGGCTTCGAGCTGGCGCTGTGTGCCGCCCTCGAGAAACCCGACCGCGTGGTGGCTCGACAGCTGGGCGGTGCGGTCGCGCGATCGGGCGCGCGGGTCGTCGACGTCTGCGTGCTCGAACCCGGCCCGGGGTTCGCCGATCGAACGTCGATCACCCCGGCGGCGATCCCGGACGCGGCCCTGGCGGCCGACGTTGGTCCCGGAACGGCCGTCCCGGTCGCCGACGCGTTCGATCTGCCGCCGGAACGAGCACGAACCGTGGTCGACGCCGCCGTTGACGCCGGCTACCTCGAACGGGAGCGACGTGATGGGCGAGACCTCGTGCGCGCGATCGCACGCTACCCGGACGACTGGGTCAGCAAACTCGTCGCAATCGAGAATAAGCCGGACCTCGACCGTCCCGGCAACCTACGGGCGCAGCTCCGGTTCGACGTCGAACTCGGCCTCTTCGACCGGGTCTGGCTCGCGACGGCGTCACACGTCACCCGCGCACATTTAAACCGGATCCCGACGGAGGTCGGCGTGCAGCGCGTCGACCCCGAGACCGGCGATCGGGAGGTCGTTCGCGAGCCGACGGCGCTTCCCGTCGCCGATCCGGGGATCGAGATCGTCGCGGCGGAGGGCCTTCGAACCGACGTCGAGGTCGTGACTCCGGCAGCAAAGTCTCGGAAGCGACGCCGGATCGCGGAGCGCGCCTACGGGAAGGGCTGGCGACCGGACCCGCCGGGGTGTGCCCACGCGAGCACGACCGCGGACGGTCGTCCCTACTGCGACCGCTTCGACCGTGTGGTGGACCCCGGTCGAGACTGCGGAAACGGCTGTACGGCGTACGATCCAGCCGATCCGCCCCAGACCGATCACCGGGCGCTGCGGGCGGCCAATTCGGCGTGGGTCGCCGGCCCCGATCGCGCGCCGCGCAGGCAGACGGGGCTCGACCGATTCGGGTGACTGCAGCGCCCCGGACCGTCCAGATTCACCCCAACCGGTACCGTTCGCCGTCGATCGCCAGCGGCTCCTCGAAGGCCTCGTCGGCCGGGTAGAAGTGTGCGAGGTGGACCAGCCGCGTCTCGCTCGCGTTCAACTCGTCGGCCAGATCGAGCGCGCCCTCGCGGGTCATGTGCTTCGTGCCGAAGGTACGCGGCGTGCCGTCCGGACGCTCGTGGCGGCCGCCCATCGGGTGGTGTTCACACAGGGGGGCGGGGACGATCGCGTCGGCCAGCAGCAGGTCCGGGTCGGCGAGGACCTCCCGAGATCGCTCGGGGATGTCGTAGCTCGAATCTCCTGTCAGAGACAGTTTCGTGCCCGTTTCGGGCTCCTCGATCGTGACGCCGTAGCAGACGAGCGGCGGGTGGTCGACCGGGACGAACCGGACCTCGAACCCGCAGGTCTCGAAGGGTTCGATCGGGTCGTGGCCCGCGACGCCGATCCGGTCCTCGAGGTAGTCGTACTTGCGGCGGACCGTCTCGGCGACGCTCTCGTCGGTCACCGGATCGACCTCGTCAGGGGCGTGGACCGTGAGGGCGTCGAAGACGCGATAGGCGTTTCCCAGCCCGTCGAGGTGATCGAAATGGATGTGCGTGACGAGCCCGGCGTCCGGCAGTGGAACGTCGTTCTCAAGGAACTGTTGGCGGAAGTCGGGGCTGAAGTCCACGAGCAGCGACTCGCCGGTCGTCTCGTGTTCGACGTGAACCGAGAACCGCGATCGGGAGATTCCACGCTCGCGGGCCGCGGTGCAGGTGTCACAGTCGCAGCCGACGGTCGGCGTCCCGGTCGTGTCGCCGGTCCCGAGGAGGGTGACCTGCATCTCACCGATAGGTTCGCCGTCACCCGATAAAAACGCGGGGGTGTGTCATCGACGGTCGTCGGAGGACCGACGCGCCAGAGCGACCCGCGGTGCGGCTCCGATACGGTTTTGGGTGCGCCGGCGAAAGCCTTCCCAAATGCTGTCGCGTCAATTCGTCCGGGAGAACCCGGAAACGGTCCGCGAGGCCCTGCAGAACAAGGGCGTCGACGTCGACCTCGATCGGATCCTCAAGGTCGACGAGGAGTGGCGGGAGCTCAAATCGCGGGGCGACGACCTCCGTCACGAGCGCAACGAGGTCTCCTCACGGATCGGTGAGTTGAAACAGGCCGGCGACGAGGCGGCCGCCCAGGAGGCGATCGAGCGCTCCCAGGAGCTCAAAGCCGAGCTGCAGGACGTCGAGGAGCGCGCCGACGAACTCGAGGCGGAGCTCGAGGCGGCGCTGTTGGAGCTGCCGCAGATCCCCGACGAGTCGGTGCCGGTCGGCGCCGACGAGTCCGAGAACGTCGAGCGCCGCCGCGAACTGTTCGACGACGTCCGCGATCTGCCCACGGACGTGGAGCCCCACTACGACCTCGGCGAGAAACTCGGGATCCTCGAGTTCGACCGCGCGGCGAAGGTCTCCGGCGGCGGCTTCTACTTCGCGATGGGCCAGGGCGCCCAGCTCGAACACGCCCTGGTTCAGTTTATGCTCGACGTCCACCGCGAGCAGGGCTATCGCGACGTCTTTCCGCCGCTGCCGGTCGCCAGCCGGTCGATGGAGGGGACCGGTCAGTTCCCGAAGTTCACCGAGGACGCCTACCGGATCGAGGGGTCGAACGACGAGCCCTACGACGAGGACGACCTGTGGCTGTTGCCGACCGCGGAGGTCCCCGTCACCAACCTCCACCGCGAGGAGATCCTCCTCTCGGAGGACCTGCCCCTGAAGTATCAGGCCTACTCCCCGAACTTCCGCCAGGAGGCGGGCGAACACGGCACTGAGACGCGCGGGATCGTCCGCGTCCACCAGTTCAACAAGGTCGAGATGGTGAACTTCGTCCGCCCCGAGGAGAGCGACGAGCGGTTCGAGGGGCTGCTTGACGAGGCCGAGGAGGTCCTCCGCCGGCTGGAACTTCCCTACCGGATCCTCGAGATGTGTACCGGCGATCTCGGCTTCACGCAGGCGAAGAAGTACGACATCGAGGTGTGGGCACCCGCCGACGATATGCCGGAGGGCCCCGACCGCGGCGGGCGATGGCTTGAGGTCTCCAGCGTCTCGAACTTCGAGGATTTCCAGGCGCGACGTGCGGACATCAAGTACCGGGAGGAGCACCACGAGTCGGCCGAGCACCTCCACACGCTCAACGGATCCGGACTCGCCGTGCCCCGCATCGTCGTCGCGATCCTGGAGTATTACCAGAACCCCGACGGGACGGTCACCGTCCCCGAGGCGCTCCGACCGTATATGGGCGGGATGGAGCGGATCGAGGGCCACGATCCGGTCGGCGAGTCCGCGCTCGGCAGCGACGACTGACCGGTCCGGCTCCCCTCGCTTTCCCGCGCCGGACTCCCTCGCTTTCCCGCGCCGAACCCCCTTGCATTCCCGCGCCGGACCGTGGGTTTTTCTCGCGGGTGTCCGTACGCCGGGTATGGACATCGGTCTCGTCGGCGACGGCCCCGCGATCGAGTCGGTCGAAGCGGCACTCGGCGACGTCGAGGTGAACGTTCTCCCGATGGGTGCCGACCCGGATCTCCTCGCCGGGGTGGATTTCGCCGTGGTCGCGGCCACGACCGGTGACCCGGTCTTCGCGACGGCAAACGAGGCCCTTGACGCCTGGATCGCGATCGAGATCGGCGGCATCGGCGGCCACCCGATCGAGTCGATCGACGCCGCGGTGACCGTCCTGCAGGAGGCCTGTTACGACTGTCTCCGCCGTCGCGTGGCGGCCGGCGACCCCGAAACGTGCGACCGACCGACCGGCGTTCGGTCCGCGGTCCGGTATGCCGGCGCGGTGGCCGGGCGACACGCGATCGGCGTCCTCTCGGGCGGAGCGGACGCGGTCCGCGACACGGTCGTGGAGATTCCGGGGCCCGAACGCACCCTGCTTCCGGTTCCGGGCTGTGCGTGCGCCGAGGGGAATGCCACGGCGGCTGCCGGGAAGAATGCCACGGCGGCCGCCAACGAGAACCCCCGCAGCGACCGGTCGGGCAGCCGGTCGATCGGGGTCCTGCGGACGCACCGCGAAGCGTCGCTGGCCGAGACGCTCGATCGGGGCGAACGCGCCGTCGACGACCGGATCGGTCCGATCGAGACGGTCGGCGAGCGCGAGTCCTTCCCGGTCCCCTACTACATCGCACGGACCGCGGACACCCGCGGGTTCAGTGACGTGCGGGCCGCCGAGTTCGCCGCTGGCGTCGACGTCGACTGGGACGCCGCCTTTATGAAGGCGCTCGGCGAGGGGCTCGAGCGATACGCCGCCGGCGTCCATCGTGCGGCCGATCTCGAACGGCAACCCCTCGCCGCCGTCGATGACCCGGTTCACCCCGACGCGTTCGTCACGCCGGAGCGGGTTGCGGTGGATCCGAACGAGTCGATCCCCTGGGTCTCCGGCGTTCGGCTCGACACGTCCGGCGATGAACCCGTCCATCTTCCGGCCGAGTTCGTCCACTTTCCGCCCCCGGAACGCCGGTTTCGCCCCTCGATCACGACGGGCCTCGGCGTCGGCAGTTCCGGCGTCGACGCCCTGCTGTCGGGGCTCTACGAGACGATCGAGCGTGATGCAACGATGGTGGCGTGGTACTCGACGTTCGAGCCCCTCGGGCTGTCGCTCGATGGCATCGCCGATCGGGCCGCCGACTCGGCTGCAGCCGGTGCCGATACCGCGTCCGACCCGGACGGGCCGACCGACGACGCGACGGCGCTCGTCGAGCTTCGGAAACGGGCCCGTGCGGAGGGGCTCACGGTCAGGACGGTGCTCGTGACGACCGACGTCGACGTGCCGGTCGTCGCCGCCGCCGTCCATCGCGACGGCGCGTGGCCCCGATTCGCCGCGGGATCGGCCGCGGATCTGGACCCGATCGCGGCGGCTCGGTCGGCCGTCTCGGAGGCGCTCCAGAACTGGATGGAGCTCCGGTCGATGGGGCCCGAGGCGGCCGCGACCGAGGGTGGCGCGATCGCACACCACGCCGAGTTCCCCGACGAGACCCGGCGGTTCTTCGACCCCGAAACGGCCGTCGGCCCGGACACCGTCGGGAAGTCCGAATACGCCGGAACCACGGAGCTGGATGCCGTTCTCGATCATCTCGACGACGCCGGACTGACGGCGTATGCGGCCCGCCTCACCACCCGGGATCTCGAGACGCTCGGGTTCGAGGCGACGCGCGTGCTCGTTCCGTCGGCACAGCCGCTTTTCACCGGTGATCCCTTCTTCGGCGATCGAGCCCGGTCGGTGCCGGCGACGATGGGCTTCGAACCCGACCTCGACCGGGAGTATCACCCGTTCCCGTGATCAGCCGTTCCCGTGATCGAGGTCGCCGTGTGGGGGATCGCCGTCCGAGTCGACGCCGGTCCGATCGTCAGTCCGCTCATCCCCGGTAGTGGAGGGTTCCACAGGGGCGTCGACGGGGTCCTCGGCGGCATCGTCGACGGGGTCATCGACTGGACCCGCGGGATCGCCGTCGATCGGTTTCCCCACGCGAGCCACCCCACTCGTGTCGTCGAAGACGATGTGTCGATGCGGGTAGGCGACCTCGACGTCGGCGTCGGCGAGCAGCTCCCAGATGCGGGAGTTCACCTGTGACTGGAGTTTGGGGATCTTGTAGGGCTTTTTCGCCCAGTAGCGAAGCTGGAGGAGGATCCCGTCGTCGGCGTACTCCGCCAGCCGGCAGTCGGGCCCGGCGGCGTATCTCGCGGCCCCGATCCGGATGTCGGGGCCGCCGTCGATGACGTCCTCACAGTCGCGGGCGGCACGTTCCATCAGCTGGCGTGCCGCGTCCACGTCGCACTCGTAGGTCACGAGAAGTTCGAGCGTCAGCCGGGTACGTTCGTCCTCGGCGGAGTAGTTGGTGATGTCCCGCTCCCGGGTGTTGGAGTTCGGGATCACGAGGAACGTGTTGTCGATGGTGATCACCTTCGTGTACCGAATGGTGATGTCCTCGACGAAGCCGCGCCGGCCGTCGTCGAGCTCGATCATGTCGCCGATCTCGAAGGGCTGGTCGGCGAGCACGAACAGTCCGTTGATGACGTTCCCGATCAGCGGCGCGAGGACGACGCCCACCACGGCCGAGAAGACGGTGACCGACAACACGAGGTCCGGCAGGCCGAGCCCGGCGACCCACCCGGCAAGGAACAGCGACGAGAGCACCGTCGCGACGCGGACCGACCGGAGGATTGTCTGGGCGACGCTTTGTCTGTGGAACCGGCGGGCCACCGGCCTGCCCAGCAGGCGGACGAGCAGCTTCGAGAGCCACACCCCGACGACGACGACACCGACGGCCACCAGAAGATCGACACCGGGAATCCGCGAGAGCCAGTTGGGCACCGCATCCGTCATCGACGTGGACTGGAGGGCCGCCGTGGCATCCATAGCGTATGGGTGACCCCCATCGGAAAAAGCGTTTCCTCCCACCATCCCTCGATCGCGCTTGTCGGCTGCCGTCGGGTCGCCGCCCGCAGTCGTCTGATTTCACCCGAACCGATAAGCAGTCCCCGACCGAACCCATCGATTATGTCCGCACCCCACCGACACGATCCGACCTTCGAAGTGACACACGAGTCGGCCCCAAGCGACGTCCTTCTGGCCGGATTCTCCAATTACGGGCTGGCGGGATTGACGGCGGTCAACTATCTCGTCGACGCCCTCGATCTCACACAGACCGGTCACGTTGCCGTCGATGGATTCCCCTCGATCACTCCCTTCGAGAACGGCCGTCCCCGGCGTCCGAACCGGTTGTTCTCCCGCGACGACCTCGACATCACCGTGTTGGTCGGCGAACTGCTCGTCCCCGTCCAGTTCGGGGACGCCTTCGCGGCGTCGATCCTCGAGTGGACCGGGGGCGCAGGCGATGCCGACGCCGCGGACGGCGTCGACGATCCCGCCGCCGACCCGACTGCCGTCGCGGACGGGACCGACGCCGCCGAGGTCGCCGTGTTGTCCGGCGTTCCCGTCCCACACGGACCGGAGGGCCATCGGACCTACTACGTCGCGACCGACGACTATCGCGAACGCCGGCTCACTGACGCCGGGATCGAGGGGATGGGGTCGGGCTTTCTCGACGGAACGAACGCGGCGCTGCTCGAACGCGGCATCGACTCGCCGCTCGGCGTGTGCGTGTACGTGACGCCGGTGCACGCCCAGGTCCCCGACGTCGAGGCCGCGATCCGCCTCGTCGAAACGGTCTCGACGATCTACGACCTCGAGATCGATTCGGGACCACTCGAGACGTTCGCGACCGATATACAGCAGTATTACGCCGATCTGGCCGAGCGAATGGACGACCGGAACGCCGACCTTCCCGACGACCGGATGTACATGTAGTCGCCAACACACGTCCGGTCAGCGGGACGTGCTCAGGGCTCAGGCCCGCGCGGGGAACCGGGACCGAAGGAGCCCGCGGATCGCGTCCCGTTCGAGGACGAGGAACCCGACGAGGATGGCCAGGAAGCCGAGCAGCGCGTCGCCGTCGACGAGATGTCCGAGGCCAGCCAGCTGGCCGCCGCGGCCGTGACGGGCTCGGCATAGCCGATCAGGTGCAGCTGCGTCGGGCCGATCGTGTCCAGCAGGGCGAAGTAGATGAGGAACGCGACCACGCCCGACAGCAGCGCGAGGTACGCGAGCGTCCCGATGGCTGCGGGTGTGAGCGTGACGTCGGCGATCGACTCGCCGGTGACCGCGGCGCCGACGCCGAGCAGTCCGGCACCGACCACCATCGCCCAGCCCTGGAGGGCGACGATCGAGAACTCCGTGCGGAGCGGCCGGAGGAGGACCGCGCCCAGCGCGAACGACGCGGCGCTGGCGAGCACGAGCCCGACCCCGATCAGCTCGGTGGAGACGAGCCCGCCGGTCGAGGGATTCGCGATCAGTGCGACGCCGAGAATGCCGATCAGAAAGCCGCCGATCTCGACCGGGCCGACCCGCTCGTTCGGCAACAGGACGGCGGCGAAGGCGGCGGTCAACACCGGCGAGAGGCTGACGACGACCGCCGCGATCGCGGCCGGGACGTAGAGTTCCCCGACGTAGAGGAAGGCGTGATAGACGGCGATGACGAGCACGCCCGTGACGGCGATGCTCGTCCACTCGGTCCGGGTTCGCGGCAGCCATCGTGTTCCGACGACCATCGCGTACCCCAACACGATCCCGCCCGCGATCGCGTAGCGCGCCCCCGCGAACAACAGCGGGGGGAAATACTCCAGCCCGATCTCGATCGCGACGAACGACCCGCCCCACAGCACCGCCAACAGCGAGAACGCCGCGGCGATCGAGATCGGAGACGACAACAACGAATCTCCATTCATTGGTTGTTCGATCGAAGTATCTCTATACTCTTAAACTCATCTCTAACAAAGTTGGTTTTGGGGATGATATATCAAACGGTTGTTTCTGGATCGATCCAGCTCCGATCCCCGTCGGTCCGCTTGGAGGTTCCTCCAAGCGTGTCGATCGGAATACCAATGGATCCCGACGCGAAACTCCGCCCCATGGACGACCGCGACGTTCGCCTGCTCAAGGCGATCGCCGACCTCGGCACCGGCAGCCCGGAACGACTCCACGAGGAGACCGACATCCCGGTCTCGACGATCCACTACCGGCTGAACAACCTGCGTGATGCGGGGGTCATTCGGAACGACCTCTACGACTTCGACCACGAGGAGCTGGGTCTGGGGGTCACGGTGATCGTCGAGATCCTCGCCGACTACGACGGCCCCTACGAGGAGTTCGCCGACGAGCTGTTGACGGTCGAGGGCGTCACGCAGGCGTACTTCACGATGGGCGAGACCGACTTCATCGTCCTCGCGCGGCTCTCCTCATCGGACGCCGTCGAGCGGCTGATCGGCGACTTCGAGGCGCTTCCGGAGGTCGAGCGGACGAACTCCACGTTCGTCATCTCGACGCTGCGCGATGAGCCACGCGGCCCGGCGACCTACGACCTGGAGTCGCTGAACGAAGAGCTCACCGAGTAACTACGACCGTTTGCCGATCTCCTCGCGGAGGACCTCGGAGACGACCTCGCCGTCCGCCTTCCCGCGGAGCGCGCCCATCGCCTCGCCCATCAACCCGGAGAAGGCGCCCATCCCCTCCTCCGCGACCTGATCGGCGTTGCGTTCGACGACCTCACTGACCGCCTCGCGAACAGTCTCTCGATCGACGCCCGCAAGACCCGCCGCCTCGACGGCTTCGTCGGCTGATAGCGTCGGATCTGCGGCGATCTCGGAGAGCACCTCGCCGACGCCCTCCTTAGCGAGGTCGCCGGACTCGACGAGATCGAGCACGCCGAGGAACTGCTCGTCGCCAACGCGCTCGATCGCGACGCCGTTTCGTCGGAGCTCGGTCGTCGTCGACGCCAGCGTGGTGGCAGCAAGCGTCGGGTCGATCCCGCGATCGACGGCCGTGTCGAACAGCGGGAATCGCTGTCCGAAGGCGATCTGCTCGGCGAGACCGGGATCGAGACCGAAGTCCTCGACGTATCGGTCGGTCTTCTCGTCGAGCAGCTCCGGCGTCTCAACCTCGCTCGGATCGGGTTCGACCGGCGGCACGTCGGTCTCGGGGTACATCCGGGCGGCGCCGGGGAGCGGTCGGAGATAGCGGGTGGTTCCGTCCTCGTTCGCGTCCCGGGTCTCCTCGGGAACGCCCTCGATCGCGTCCGCGGCGCGATCGGCAGCCGCCTCGATCGCCAACTCGGAGGTCTCCGGATCCGCGGCGACGATCGCGACCGCGTCGTCGGGGCCCGCTCCGACCGCCTCACGGAGGGAGTCGACCTCGGCCTCGGTGACGCCGTAGGCCGGGAGCTCGTCGGTGTGGAAGATGCCGCCGGCACCGTGCCGTTTGGCGTGGTCGGACAGTTCCGTCCCGAGCCGCCGATCGGGTTGGATCTCCCGACCCACGAGGCCGTCGAAGCCGTACAGCGGGACCGCGGTGACGGCGCCGTCGTCCTCGAGCGCGCCGCGGATGACGCCGGAATCGGTGTCCGCGAACAGGTCGGTCACCTCGCGGGGCTCGCCGACGGCTGCGTCGCGTGCGGCCAGCTCGTCGGCGATCGCGACGAGTTCGGTCTGGCGCCCGACCTCGTTGCGGACGATGTCCTCGATCCCCTGGAGGTCCTGGACGCCCTTGATCTCCACGCGGGCGCCATCGGCGATGGAGACGTTGACGTCCTGGCGGATCGTCCCGAGGCCGCGTTTGACCGAGCCCGTCGACCGGAGCAGGGTCCCTATCCGTTCGGCGGCCTCTCGCGCCTGTGCCGGCGATCGGATGTCCGGCCCGGTGCCGATCTCCACGAGGGGGATCCCCAGTCGGTCCAGCGAGTAGACGACGCCGTCGTCGGTCTCCTCGACGCGCTGGGCCGACTCCTCCTCGAGCAGCAGGTCGACGATCGAGACCGGGCCCTCCTCGGTCTCGATCTCGCCGTCCTGGCCCAGCAACAGCGTGCGCTGGAACCCCGAGGTGTTCGAGCCGTCGATGACCAGCTTGCGCATCACGTGGGCCTGATCGACGACGGACACGTCGAGCAGGTCGGCGATCTGGAGGGCGACCGCGAGCGCCTCCTCGTCGAGGCGTTTCGGCGGCTCGTCGTCCTCCTCGACGAGGCAGGTGGTGTCGTACGCCAGATACGTGAACTCGCGGTCGACGCGGCTCTCCTCGAGGGCGGCCTCGTCGAGTTCGCCGAGCTCGCTCTTCGTCGGGTGGAGGTATCGGGTGAACTCGCGGTCGGCCTCCTCGGGCTCCCGGAGCGTCGTGGGGGAGTCACAGAACAGCTTCGTCGCCGTATCGAGCTGCTGGTGGATCTCCAGCCCGGCGACGAGGCCCAGCTCCTCGTAATCGTACTCGCTCATTGGCAGCGTCTCCGGCTCGCCGGAGTAAAAAGGGTGGCAGTTCGACGCGGACGGATCGCCCCGGAGCGTTCCGTGTGCCGACTGCGTGCGCTCCGGACCAGCACGTTCACGTCCGCGGGGACACAACGCGTGTGTATGTACGCGGTCGTCGGGTGCAACGGTTGTGCGACGATGTGGCTGCTCACCGATCCCGAGACGAGCGAGACGGCTACCTGTCCCCGCTGTCAGAAACGGCACCGGACCGATCGACTCAAGCGCTTCTTCGAGTCCGAAGACCGCGAGGCGGCGCGGGAGGCACGGTCGGCGCTGCTCGCGAAGAAACACGGCGATTCCGAGGCGTTTGCGGAGGTGGACCACGCGAGCGAGCTCGCGGCCCGCGCCGAGGACGCCGGGATCGACGACCGCGAGTACCTCGAGGGCGTCGGCCTCGATCCCGACGAAATCGGGAGCACGGACGATCACACCGCCTCGGGATCCGACGGGGCGTCAGCCGGCCGCTCCCGGCTCGACGTCGTCCGGGAGGCGGTCGACGCGGTCGAGGATCCCACCGAGGAGTCGATCGTCTCGTACGCGACGGCTGACGGCGTCCCGGCCGAGGCGGCCCGCGACCTCCTCGAGCGCCTTCGGCGTCGCGGCGAGGTGTCGGAGTCGGGCGGCACCTATCGCCGGCTCTGAACGAACCTAGAAAACCAAGCCCACTCGGCGGGATCCGTGATGACGGCTGTCTGACGCGGTTTTAAACGATTGCTATGTGTATTCATACCAAATGGCGTCCAGGATCCGAGCCGCCCTCGTGGCCGTGGCCGTTCTCGGCGGGGCGAGTGCGACGGCGCTTGTGGTACGCGCCTTTGCCCCCGGCGTCGCAAGCGCCGAGGCCGTGCGCGTCGCCTTCGGGGCGTGTGGGGTCGGGTTTGTGGCCATCGCGCTCGTTTACGCTCGCGAGGGACGCGCCGAACAGCTCGCGGGGCATCTGCTCGCGAGCGCCGGCTTCCTCGTCGTCGCGGTGGGCGGCGGCGGCCGGATCGCCTGGCTGGGGATCGTGCTCCTGGTGATCGGCGGCGGCGTCCTGTTGCAGGACGCGTTCCTTCGGGGCGGCCGTGGCGGCGCCTCGGTGTGATCGCTGGACGCCACCTGACCACCTGACCGTTCCAGGTGGTTCCAGGAGACCCTCGTTCTCGGTCCGCTGCCGGTCCAGATCCGCTATCGGCTCGAGTCCGCTACCGGCTCAAGTCCGCTATCGGCCCAGGTCCGCGTGTGCCGAGGAGAGGTGTCGCGACCCGAGCGCAGCCAGCAGCGACAGTTCGCCGGCGAGCGCGCCGACCGTGATCGCCTCCGCGAGCGCGTCGGCGTTGCTTCCCGCCGGCTCCCCGCCGCCGCGGACGCCGAGGATCTCGAGCCCTTCGGCCTGTGTCGGGAGCTTCGTTCCGCCGCCGACGGTGCCGACCTCCAGACTCGCGATCGAGACGGAGACGTAGAGATCGCCGCCGTCGGTCACCTCCGCGGTCGTGATCGCGTTGGCCCCCTCCACGACCTGCGCCTCGTCCTGGCCGGTTGCGAGGAACATCGCGGCGACGACGTTCGCGACGTGCGCGTTGAACCCGAGCGAGCCCGCCTTCGCGGACCCGACCAGGTTCTTCCGGGTGTTTATCTCCGCGACGGCCCCGGGAGTGGTGTGCAGTCGGTCTTCAACGATCTCGGCCGGGATCGTGACGTCGGCGGTCACCGACCGGCCGCGTCCCTCGATCGCGTTGATCGCGGCCGGCTTTTTGTCGGTACAGAGGTTGCCCGAGAGCGCCACGAGCGAGGCGTCGGTCTCCGCCTCGATCAGCTCGCAGGCCTCGCCGGTGGCGATGGTGGCCATGTTCATCCCCATCGCGTCCTTCGTGTCGTAGCGGAACCGGAGGTAGACGTTGTTCCCGACGACGTAGGGCGTGACGTCGGTCACCTCCCCGTGGCTCGTCGTCGACTCGGCCGCCTCCCGGAGCCGGTCCGCGTTGTCGCGCGTCCACGCGGCGAGCGCCTCCGACTCGACGATCCCGTCGGTCTTGAACACCGGCGCCCGGGTCATCCCGGTCTTCGTCACGCGCGCGTTCGCGCCGCCGGCCGCATCGAGCACTCCGCAGCCGCGGTTGACCGACGCGATGAGCGCCCCTTCGGTGGTCGCAAGCGGGAGGTATCGGTCGCCCGAGAGCGCCCCGCCCGAGATCGTCACGGGCCCGGCGACGCCGAGGGGGATCTGCACCGCGCCGACCATGTTCTCGACGTTCGGCTCCGCGACGGCGGCGTCGAAGGCGTACGCCCCGGTCGCCTCCAGGTCGGCGCCCGACTCGTCGGCGACGAGCAGCCGGCGAGCCGTCGCCGCCGCGTCCGCGTCGGTGTGGTCCTCGAGTTCGTGCAGGCGGATCTCGCCCTCGCGGACGCGCTCCGCGAGGTCCTCGGCGAGTGACATACCCGGGTGTGCTCGCGGCGCGGGCTAAGGCGTGTCGGTTCGACGCACGCGGACGCCGAACTGACGGCCGGATCCGGGGCCCGAACCGTTAACCCGGTTCGCGTCGGTCCAACGCGTATGACCGACGCCGCGGACCTCGTCCTGCTGGACGGGGAGATCCACACGCTGGCGGAGCCGGACGAGACGGACGAGGCGCTCGCGGTCCGGGACGGCGAGATCGTCCGTCTCGGGTCGAGCGACGACGTCGAGTTCCTCGCCGGAACCGGCACGACCGTCCTCGACCTCGACGGCCGCGTCCTCCTGCCGGGATTCATCGACGCGCACACGCACGTGACGATCGCCGGCCGGAAGCTCGTGCACGCCGATCTGTCGGACGCGACGGGGCCGGCCGACGCCGTCGATCGGCTGCAGGCGCGCGCCGACGAGTTGGACGGGGACTCGGCCGACCCCGACGGCGACCGCTGGGTCATCGGCTACGGCTATGACGAGTCGACCTGGAACGAGGATCGGTACCTCACTCGCGAGGACCTCGATCGGGTAGGGACCGACTGGCCGGTCGTCGCGTTTCGGGCGGATATGCATCTCGCCTCGGTCGACTCGACCGCCTTGGACCGGATCGTCGGATCGATCCCCGATGACTGCCTCCGGACCGACGCCGGCGAGCCGACGGGCGTGATCGTCGAGGACGGGATCGACCCCGTCCGGGACGCCACCGACCCGGGTCTCGCCGAGACGCGCGAGCTCGTCACGAGGGCGCTGACGGACGCCGCCGCGAGGGGGATAACCGGCGTGCACGATATGGTTCGCCGCTCGCACGCCCCGCGCGTCTACCGGGAGCTCGACGCCGCGGACGAGCTGCCGGTCCGCGTCCGGATCAACTACTGGAGCGACCACCTCGATGCGCTCCTGGAGGCCGGACTCCCGTCGAACGCCGGCAGTGACGTCGTCCGGGTCGGCGCGATCAAGACGTTCACCGACGGCAGCTTCGGGGGACGTACGGCGAAGCTTTCGAACCCCTACGCCGACGCGTCCGGTGAAACCGGCCAGTGGGTCGTCGAACCCGACGAGCTGGCCGCTCTCGTGGCCGACGCCGCCGGCGCCGGCCTCCAGGTCGCCGCTCACGCGATCGGCGACGAGGCGATCGACGCGGTCCTCGACGCCTATGAGGACGTAACGGAATCGGGCACTGATGCACGCCACCGGATCGAACACGTCGAACTGGCCAGCGACGAGGCGATCGACCGGATCGCCGCGGACGACGTCGTGGCCTCGGTCCAGCCGAACTTCCGCAAGTGGGCCGGCGACGGCGGCCTCTACGAGCGCCGACTCGGCGATCGACGGACCCGGACGAACCGATTCCGCGACCTCCTCGACGCCGGGGTGACCCTCGCGTTCGGCTCCGACGGGATGCCGATGGACCCCCTCGTCGGGCTCCACTGGGCGGTCAACGACCCCGCTGCGGATCAAGGACTCTCGGTCACCGAGGCGCTCCGTGCCTACACCTGCGGCGGCGCGGTCGCCGGCTTCGACGAGGACCGACTGGGAACGATCGAGACCGGCAAGCGGGCAGATCTCGTCGCCCTGGACGACTCGCCATGGGACCGTCCCGAGTCGATCCGCGACATCGACGTCGACCTTACGGTCGTCGACGGCGACGTCGTTTATAAGGAACTGTGACGGCGTCCGGGGACGGTTTATAAGGGTGGTGGGTCCGGAATCCGACCGAGTCTCGCCATCCCGATAGTGGTATACGTGGCCACGAACCGTGTGGAACGAGACCGATCGACGAGATCGACGGACATCAACGTCCCTGATCAATATAAGGTCCTTCAGGATTCGAATTATATATCTCGATGGTTTTGTGGGAAATATGAGGCCAGAGACGGAGATAAATACTGATTCAGTATACGAATGCTTTGACTGCCTTGATCGAACGGTCGATCCGGAAACCCCGACCTGTGACGACTGCGGCGGCGACCTGTGGAACATCGGCCGATCGCGCGATATGTGATGCCGGCCGCCCTGGCGGTCGCTTCCTTCGTTTTCGGGTCCGGGTTCCAGTGTGTCGAGTGATGTCCTCTCACGGGGAATCCGACGCCGGCGACGACACGCTTAAGGCGATGTACAGATATGTACACTACAAGACGAACCTATACATCGGTGCCCACAATGAACATCACAACCATCATCGAGCGCGTCACGGAGGGCGAGGATCTGACCGTCGAGGAGGCCCGCGAGGCGGCCCGGATCGTCTTCGAGGAGGCCACGGAGGCACAGATCGGGGCGTTGCTTGCGGCGCTCCGGACGAAGGGCGAGACGGAGACGGAGATCGCGGGGTTCGCGACGGGAATGCGCGATGCGGCCCGGACGATCGACCCGGACCGGGAGTCCCTCGTCGACACCTGCGGTACCGGCGGCGACGATTACGACACGATCAACGTCTCCACCACCGCGGCCATCGTCGCGGCTGGAGCGGGGGCCGCCGTGGCCAAACACGGCAACTACTCGGTGTCCTCCACCTCGGGGAGCGCGGACGTGCTCGAGGTGGCGGGCGTCGACATCGAGGCCGAGCCGCCGGCCGTCGAGGCGGCGATCGACGAGGACGGCATCGGCTTCATGCTCGCGCCGGTGTTCCACCCCGCGATGAAGGCCGTGATCGGCCCGCGCAAGGAGCTCGGCGTGCGGACGGTCTTCAACGTGCTCGGCCCGCTCACGAACCCGGCCGGGGCCGACGGGCAGGTCCTCGGGGTCTACGACGCCGATCTCGTCCCGCAGATCGCCCGGTCGCTCGCGCATATGCCCGTCGAGCACGCGCTGGTCGTCCACGGCTCCGGGATGGACGAGATCGCACTCCACGACGAGACGGTCGTTGCCGAAGTCGAAGGCGAGGACGTCACCGAGTACACCATCGCGCCGGCCGACCTCGGCCTCGAACGCGCGCCGATCGAGGACGTCGCGGGCGGCGGTCCCGAGGAGAACGCGGCCGACCTCCGCGGGATCGTCACCGGCGAGGTGACCGGCCCGAAGCGCGACCTGATCCTCGCGAACGCCGGCGCGGCCGTCTACGTCGCGGGCCTGGTCGACTCCCTCGAGGCGGGCGTCGACGCGGCCGCCGAGGCGATCGACTCCGGCGCCGCCGCCGAGAAGCTCGCCGCGTTGTGCGGCGACACCGCCGAATCGGGGCCTGAGGAGACGGACGTTGGCGCCGAGGCGGACGACTGATGGCCCGCGCGAAGGTCTGCGGACTCACCCGCGGCGCCGACGTCCGCGCAACGATCGAGGCCGGTGCCGACGCCGTCGGGGCCATCACCGAGGTTCCGGTCGACACGCCGCGGGAGGTCGACCCGGCGACTGCGGCCGACCTGCTGGCCGGCGTGCCGCCGTTCGTGACCGCCACGCTCGTGACGATGCCCGACTCCCCGGAACGGGCGGTCGAACTCGTTCGAACCGTCGGCCCCGACGCGCTGCAACTGCACGGCGAGTGGACTCCCGAGGAGATCGGCTACGTCCGCGCGGAGACCGGCGTGAAGGTGCTCGTCACCGTCGACGCCGACGAGCACGCGCTGGCCGAGCGGCTGGACGAGGCGGTCGACGCGCTCGTGGTCGACTCGACGACCGAGGAGGGCGCGGGCGGCACCGGCCGGACCCACGATTGGGAGGCGACCGGCTCGCTTGCGACCCGGCTCACCTCGCCGGTCGTACTTGCGGGGGGTTTGGACCCCGAGAACGTCGCCGAGGCCGTTGAGACTGCCGACCCGTATGCAGTCGACGTCGCCTCCGGCGTGGAGCTGTCCGGCGGCCGCAAGGACCACAATGCGCTCGCGCGGTTCGTTCGTAACGCCGGTCGGGAGGTGACGCTCGCGTGACGACTCGCTCCGAGTCGGAGTCCGCTCCCTCGCGTACGGATCTCGATCCCTCGTTGTCACGGGAGGCATTCGTCGACCACGTTGCGGACGCCGACGGTCCAGCCGTGGTTCGGATCGCGATCGAGCTCGACGTCGACGTCTCGCCGCTGACCGCCTACGCCGCGCTCGCCGACCGGAGCGACCACAGCTTCCTGCTGGAGTCGGCGGAGAAGGTCGCCTCGAGCGACCCGGACGGCGCCTTCGCGCCCAGCACCGGCGCCGACCGCCACGCGCGCTACTCCTTCGTGGGGTACGACCCCGAAGCCGTTCTCTCGGTGTATCCCGACCGAACCGACCTGACGCGGCTCGGCCCCGCTGCCGATCTGCTCGAGGGGGACGTCACGCCGGCTGACGGGGACGTTCTCGACCGTGTTCGCGGCGCGTTCCCGGACGTGGAGCGTTGCGGATTCCCCGAGACGGACCGGCAGACGCTCTCGGGTGGATTCGTCGGCTTTCTGGCGTACGACGCGGTCTACGACCTCTGGCTCGATGAGATCGGCGTCGACCGTCCCGATCCGGTCGTGCCCGACGCCGAGTTCTGTCTCACGACGCGCACGCTCGTCTTCGACGAGGTCGCCGAGACCGTCGACCTCGTTCTCACGCCGGTCGTCACGCCCGCCGACGATCCCGGTGCGGTCTACGACGACCGGGTCGCGGAGGCGGCCGACGTTCTCGCGGACCTTCGGGCTGCCACCGATCCGGACCCCGGCGGATTCACGGGGATCGCGGAGACGGCGGGACCACAGGAGGACTACGAGGCGGCGGTTCGGACGACCAAGGAGCGCGTCCTCGACGGCGAGGTCTACCAGGGCGTCGTCTCCCGGACGCGGGAGCTGTACGGCGACGTCGACCCGCTGGGGCTCTACGAGGCGCTCCGGGAGATCAACCCGTCGCCGTACATGTACCTCCTGGACCACGGCGATCGGTCGATCGTCGGCGCGAGCCCGGAGACGCTCGTGTCGGTGCAGGACGACAGGATCGTCTCGAACCCGATCGCCGGGACCTGTTCCCGCGGTGACAGCCCGGTCGAGGACCGGCGCCTCGCCGGCGAGATGCTCGCCGACGAGAAGGAGCGCGCCGAGCACACGATGCTCGTCGACCTCGCCCGCAACGACGTCCGGCGCGTCTCCGAGCCGGGATCGGTGCGCGTCGAGGAGTTCATGAACGTCCTCAAGTACAGTCACGTTCAGCACATCGAGTCGACTGTCACGGGAGCGCTCGCCGACGACGTCGACGCCTTCGACGCGACGCGCGCGACGTTCCCCGCGGGCACGCTCACCGGCGCGCCGAAGGTGCGCGCGATGGAGATCATCGACGAGCTCGAACGCTCGCCTCGCGGCGTCTACGGCGGCGGCGTGGGCTATTACTCCTGGACCGGCGACGCGGACTTCGCGATCGTCATCCGGACGGCGACGATCGACCACGACGTTTCGGTCGGCCACGACGTTCCGACTGACCACGACGTCCCGATCGACGCCGTATCGGATGTGTCATCCTCCCCTTCCTCCTCCGAGACCCGGCCCACGGACCGGATCACGATCCAGGCCGGCGCGGGCCTGGTCGCCGACTCGGACCCGACCGCCGAGTACGAGGAAACCGAACAGAAGATGGACGGCGTGCGCGCCGCAGTCGAGGCGATTCGGGAGGCAGGAGGTGATGCGGACCGATGACGACCCGAGTCACGTTCGTGGACAACTACGACTCGTTCACGTACAACCTCGTGGAGTACGTCTCCGAACAGCCGCTTCCGGGCGGCGTCGAGACGACCGTGCTGAAGAACCGGGCGACGCTGTCGGACGTCCGGGAGACCGACCCGGACGCGATCGTCATCAGTCCGGGCCCGGGACACCCGAAGAACGACCGGGACGTCGGCGTCACGACCGCGGTCCTGCGGGAGCTCTCGCCGACGATCCCGACGCTCGGCGTCTGTCTGGGGCTCGAGGCCGCCGTCTACGAGTACGGCGGATCGGTGGGCCACGCGCCCGAGCCGGTCCACGGGAAGGCCTTCCCGATCGACCACGACGGCAAAGGCGTCTTCGCCGACCTCGACCAGGGATTCCGCGCCGGGCGATACCACTCGCTGATCGCGACCGAGGTTCCCGACTGCTTTGCGGTCACCGCGACCACCGACCATAACGGAACGGAGCTCGTGATGGGGATCCGCCACCGCGAGCATCCGATCGAGTGTGTGCAGTTCCACCCCGAAAGCGTCCTCACGGGCGTCGGCCACGACGTGATCCGGAACTTCCTGGCCGCGGTCGCGGCGCCGACGCCGTGACCGCTATCACGGCCCGCTATCGCCGCGCGACGACCACTTCCGAACGAGTCGCTCGACGGTCGGGCCGTTTCTAGACGATTCCGGACGTCGACAGCAGCAACAGCAGCGCGACGACGACCGCGGCGATCGTGACGAGTTTCCAGGCGATCGCAAGCACGATCCGCCCGACCACGATCACGATGGCCGCGGCGACCAGCGCGATCAGGATCTGGCGGAGCGGGGTCGACGCGAACCCCGGCTGCAGGAGCAGCGACCCGGCCGTCGCCGTGAGTTCGGAGTCGACTGCTGCGGTCTCGGCGGCGGGAAGGATCCCGTTCATACCGTCCCGGAGGGACAGCGACGACATAAGTCTGTGGCCGATCCAGTGTCAGACACATATATAAAATACGTCAGATAGAGCACGTATCGGGCACGTACCGGGCACGTTCGGCCCGTTTCGGGGAGCTGTGCCGCTGATGTGTGGTCCGGTCGATATTCCAACCAAATCCTCGAACACCCCTTCGATTCCACTGTATAAACCGCTGCCTGCTACCGGTATTCGGGTTTTCGGATTCACTTTCGCTCCGGAGGGGGCATCCTTATGAGGCTCGGTAACTGAATACTGAACCGTACGGGCGCGATATCGGTTCGCGCCGTCGAGAAATACTAACGTATCCGACACGATCGCCACCTATTGGGCCGGGAAGGGAAGATACAAGGGTCCACCACAACAGTACCATATCACGATAGATGCACGAGACAGCACACGATCGAGGGGGCGTCATCCCGCGATGAGCGGGAGCGATCTCTCCGCCGACGAGCTCGAACTGCCGATCAAACGCACCACGGGCGAGACACTCGAAGACCGACTGACGGCCAACGCCTATCACAACATTCTGCCGGCCCGCTACCTCCGCAAGGACGCCGACGGAAACCAGATCGAAACCCAGGAAGAACTGTTTGTCCGCGTCGCGAAGAACGTCGCGCTCGCGGAGGCAGTCTATGAAGCCGAGAAACGGGACACCGAGATCACGGTCACGCCCGACCAGCTCAAGCCCGACCACCCGCGCCGCGATGAACTCGCGGCCGAGGTCTTTGGGGCCGGGGTCACCGCCGCCGACGACAGCGAAACGACGCTCACCGCCCACAACGTCAACAAATTCGCCTACGAAACGATCGTTCCGGATCTCCCGGCCGAGATCCGCGACCACGTCGAGGACACGGCCGCGACGTTCCGCGAGGGGATGGAGTCGCTGTCCTTTATGCCGAACTCGCCGACGCTGATGAACGCCGGCGACGAGCTCCAGCAGCTGTCGGCGTGTTTCGTCGACTCACCCGCCGACGACATCACCGACATCCATCAGACCGCCAAGGAGGCCGCAGAGGTTTTCCAAAGCGGCGGCGGAATGGGGTATGCGTTTTGGAAACTCCGCCCCTACGGTGACGCGGTCGGCTCCACGGGCGGGATCGCCTCCGGGCCGATCACCTTTATGCGGACCTACGACCAGATGTGCGAGACGATCGCCCAGGGCGGCGCCCGGCGCGGCGCCCAGATGGGCGTGATGCGCGTCTCCCACCCCGACGTCATCCAGTTCATCCACGCGAAGAACAAGGACGTCTCGCTGGCCCACTCCCTGCGGCTCAACGACCCCGACGACTACACCCACACCTCCTTCAAGGACGCCCTTGCGGAGGCCCGCGAACTGATCGACGACGAGGGGCGCGTCCCCAAACACCTCCGAAACGCCGTCGAGGGGCACCTCTCGAACTTCAACATCTCCGTGGGCGTCACCGACGACTTCATGGAGGCGCTGTACAACGACGAGGAGTTCGTCTTCACGAATCCCCGCACCGAGGAGCCCCACATCGCGACCGCGGAGACGAAGGAGCTCTACGAGATGTTCGACCTCGGCCACCACGTCGAGGTCGGCGAGGAATTGTCGATCCCGGCCGACGAGATTTGGGAACATATGGTCGAGGGCGCCCACGAGAACGGCGAACCCGGCGTCATCTACCTCGAACGGGTGAACAAACAGCACTCCTTCGACGTCGAGGAGCATCCCGACCACCGCATCCTTGCAACGAATCCGTGTGTCACCGGTGACACGCTGATCAGTACAGAAAACGGCCTCGTCGAAGCTGAAGAACTCTACGAACAGGGCGTCGCGCGTGACGTCGTGGTCGACGGTCGTCTCAGTGAGGAGACGCTCAAGGAGGCGAGCAGCGTCTACAAGACCGGTGAAAAGGACGTTTATAAACTCTCCACCGAGGAAGGGTATGAACTCCGTCTGACCGCCGACCATCGCGTGATGACCGACGACGGCTGGGTCGAGGCGGAGAACCTCGATACCGGTGATACCGTCCACGTTCAGAACCGGAAAGGCGCGTTTGGACAGCACGGATCGACCGAGGAAGGCCGAGTCCTTGGCTGGCTCGTCGGTGACGGGCACCTCAAGCACGGCGAGGAACGCGCGGTTCTCAATTTCTACGACGAGGACAGTCAGATTTCCGACGCGTTCGCCACGGACGTAAATGACGTCGTCCGTGAGCCGACCGGAAACGCTGACTACGAGGTCGGTGTTTCGGAGATCTCTCGAAGCGATGACTATCGCGGTGCACAGGCAGTCGAGCAGCGCGTTCGGTCGTCTCGACTGTACGAGTACGCTGCAGAGGCTGACCTCGTCGACGAGAAACTCCAGGTACCCGACGCAGTAATGCGAGGAAGCGAGGAGATGGCCCGCGGATTCCTTCGCGCCCTGTTTACTGCTGATGGCGGCGTACACGGAACTCACGAGAAGGGGAACTCGGTTCGTCTGACAAGCACGAGTACGGACCTTCTGAAGCAGGTTCAGCGACTTCTGCTTAACTTCGGAGTCCACAGCAAAATCTACGAGGAACGCCACGAAGCTGGCGTTCAGGAGATGCCGGACGGAAACGGTGGAACGGCCGAGTACGAACGTCAGGCGGATCACGATCTCGTCATCTCCAAGGACAATCTGTTACGGTTCCGCGACGAGATCGGCTTCCTGCTCGACTCGAAGAGTGAGGCACTCGAGGAGCGACTCGACGACTACGATCGTGGTCCCTATTCCGAGCGATTTGAAGCGACGGTCGCGTCCGTTGAGCCGGACGGCCACGAGGCCGTGTATGACCTGACTGAACCCGACACCAGTTCGTTCGTTGCTAACGGTCTCGTGGTTCACAACTGCGGAGAACAGCCGCTCGAGGAGTACGAGGCCTGTAACCTCGGCCACATCAACCTCTCGACGCTCGCCGACCAGGGCGCGCCCGACTGGCGCGTCTGGAGCGAGGAGCACGCCGACGAGTACGACTCCCAGGAGGCGGCCGTTGACGCCTTCCTTGAGGAGGCGATCGACTTCGAGGAGTTCGACCAGCGCATCGACTACGGCACGCGCTTCCTCGAGAACGTGGTCACGATGTCGGACTTCCCGGTTTCGGAGATCGAACAGAAGGTCCGGGATATGCGGAAGATCGGCCTCGGCGTGATGGGGCTGGCCCAGCTGTACATCCAGCTCGGCGTCCGGTACGGCTCCGAGACCGGCAACGAGATCGCCGGCCAGCTGATGACCCACATCAACCACGTCTCGAAGGAGACTTCCCACGAGCTGGCCGCGGAGCGCGGCTCCTTCAACGACTGGGCCGACTCGAAGTACGCGGATCCGACGGAGTACCGCGAGTGGTTCGAACACCACACGGGCGAGGACGCCGACGAGTGGGCGGACGGGTACCCGATCCGGAACCACAACACGACGACGATCGCGCCGACGGGAACGACGTCGATGATCGGCAACACGACCGGTGGCTGTGAGCCGATCTACAACGTCGCCTTCTACAAGAACGTCTCCGACGACGTCCAGGGCGACGAGATGCTCGTGGAGTTCGACGACTACTTCCTGCGAACGCTTGAGGCCAACGACGTCGACGTCGAGGCGGTCAAACGCGAGGCCCAGGAGCAGATGTCGAACAACGAGTTCGACGGCGTCGAGGGGCTCGACACCGTTCCCAACCCCATCGGCGAGCTATTCGTCGTCACCGGCGACCTCTCGGGCAAACAGCACGCGGCGGTCCAGTGTGCCTGCCAACGCGGGGTCGACTCGGCCATCTCGAAGACCTGTAACTTCCCCAACTCGGCGTCGCCCGAGGACATGGACGAGGTGTACCGATACATCTACGACCACGGCGGAAAGGGCGTCACCGTCTACCGCGACGGCACGCGCTCGAAGCAGGTGCTGACGACCCGTGCGAAGAACGCGGAGTTCGCGGACGAGTCCGAGGCGGCCGAGACGATCGTCGAACAGATCGAGGAGGTCTTCGGCGGCGTCGAGGCGTTCCTCGACAACGAGGACGTTCGGGCGCAGATCGACGCGGAGATCGACGGCCTGCTCGAGGCCAGCGAGCGACCGACGGTCAACTACGCGGAGACGCGTCCCCGTCCCGACTCGCTCAACGGCGTCACCCAGCGGGTCGAAACCGGCTACGGCAAGCTCTACGTGACCATCAACGAGGACGAGAACGGCGGGCCCTTCGAGCTGTTCGCCAACATCGGCCACTCGGGCGGCTACACGAACTCCTTCACGGAGGCGCTCGCGAAGGTCATCTCGACGGCGCTCCGCTCGGGGGTCGACCCGGTCGAGATCGTCGACGAGCTGCAGGGTACGCGCAGCCCGAAGGTCGCCTGGGACAAAGGCGAGCAGATCCAGTCCATCCCGGACGCGATCGGCACGGCGCTGCGTCGCTACCTCGACGACGAGATCGACAAGGGGATCCCCCAGCAGCAGTCGCTGAGCGAGCTCGAGGAGGACGGCACAGAGGACGTGCCGGCAACCGGCGCGGAACAGACCGACGGCGGCGGGGTTGCTGCTGACGCGGCGGCCGACGAGGTCGGTCCGGCGCCGGGTACCGGCAGCGACGTCGCCGAGCCCGAGCAGGACGCCACGCAGGACCTGATCGCGGCCGGCGAGTCGCCGGAGTGTCCCGAGTGTGGCGGTCTCAGCCTCTACTTCTCGGAGGGCTGTAAGACGTGCGAGTCCTGCGGCTGGTCCGAGTGCTGAATCGGTAACGGTACCCTGACGTTCGGGTTCGCGTTCGTGCGGTCTTTTCGTTTTCGCGGTTTTGCGGCCGGGTTCTCACCGCGAGAGGTACGACATCAGCTGACAGTCCCGCCAGCTGTGCGTGTGTGTGGTTCGCGCCGGCGCCTCGACGTCGAAGGAATCGACTGCCGCATAGAAAACGGTCTCCGGGTCGTCGTACCGCCGGAAGAGCCACCAGGTGCGCGCGAGCAGTCGGAGCCGCCGCGCGATCGAGAGCTCGGGGGTTTGCGAGAGCGTATCATAGTCGAGATCCCGGATCAGTCGGTGGTGGTCGGCGTACAACACCGCCGCGAGCAGGACCGCGAGCTGGCAGTCCGCGGGCAGATACCGGATCCCCGCCACACCCTCAGCGTAGAGATCCTCGGTGCGGGCCAGTTCCGCCCGGATCGCGGCGGCGACCGACCCGTCAAAGCGCAGCTCGCGGACCTGATCGACCGAGGCGCCGTGTTCGCGTAGCGTTTCGGCGGGCAGGTAGACCCGGTCACGCTCGCGGACGTCCTCGCCGACGTCCCGCAGGAAGTTGGTCATCTGGAACGCCTCGCCGAGCGTCGTGGCGTGTGGAAGCGCCCGTTCCGGGTCCTCGACGTCCATCACTGCGGTCATCATCCGACCGACCGCCGCCGCCGACCCATCCATATACGCCTCGAGGTCGGCGTACGTCTCGTACCGCGATCGGTCGACATCGCTGGCCATCGCCTCGAGGAACACCGCCACGTCCGTCCGGGCGATTCCGGTCTCGGTCCTGAGGTCACGGAACGCGGCGAGCACCTCGTCGTCCGGATCCTCGCCCGGGGGCTCCTCACCGAGGACGATCCGTCGGATCCGTTCGATCTCGGCCCGTTGTTCGGCCGGCGGAGCGGTGTTGGCCGCGTCGACGATCTCGTCGGCGACGCGGAAGAAGCCGTAGAGGACGTAGGTGGGGTACCGGATCCGCTCCGGCAGGAGGCGCGTGGCGACGTGGAAGGTTGCCCCCGTTTGCCGCTGGATCCGCTTGCCGCGGGCGACCCGGTCGTCGTCGATCATCGGTCCACCCGTGACGCGTCACGATCGGCCGTGATCGATCGATCGGACGTGTATGTGCGGGTTCCCATACCATCGGATCACACGGGACGTAGACCCATAATTGTTCGTGCGCTTTCGATCGACGGCGACGGCGTCGACGGCCCGATCGTCGTCCGGTTCGACCTGCTCAATAGAACGTATCGCTGCAGTCGTAGACCACGCCGTGGGTCGGACAGACGTACTTGCAGTGGCGGTGCTGCATCGGTCGCGTACACAGCGGACAGGGTCGTCCGCCGGCGTCGGTGGGCGTCGCCTCCGGGTCGGTCGCCTCCGGGTCGGTTGCTTGTGCCGACCCGTCACCCTGCCGTGACATACCCTCGAAGAGGCACCGACCGGCCTTAACTCCGATCGGTTTCGAGGTCGTGTGTGACGTCGTCGGACGCCGGTTCCTGCGGGTCGGCGGCGCGACCCCACGTCCCGCGGTGGCGGGGATCGAAGACGCGGGCGTCGAACCGGTCGGCACGAACGAGCCCGACACCGAAGACTACGGCGACGGCGGCCGGCAGAAGGGCCCCGAACCAGAGACTGATCCCGCCCCAGAGGATCACGAAGCTCACCATATCGTCGAGCATGAACGGGCACGACTCGAGCCGGTCGAGCAGTCGCCGCCGGTCGAAGGCCCGATCGAGCGCGACGACGGCAACGGTCGCCGAGAGCACCCAGCCGCGGTAGTTCGAGAGTGGAACGTCGTAGAAGGCGCCGCCGGCGTCGTAGCGCCAGAACCCGAGCGCGACCGCGCCGGGATCCAACACGACGTCCATCGCGATCACGGCCGCGATCACGGCCAGCAGGCGGGCGATCGCGGTCTCCGCGCGCGTATCCAGCAACAACAGACACAGCAGGTACGCGTTCACCACGAGCGGGATGAAAAAGACCGGCAGCGCCAGCGGGACGCCGCCGAGCATCGGCCCCAGATCGATCCCGTAGGTGAACGCGCCGTATGGCCACCCCGTCGCCACCCCGACTGCCTCGATCGCGTAGGTGTAGGCGACGAGCACGCCGATCCAGGCCGCCGCCCGCCGATCGACCAGCGGCAACACCCCGGCGACGAGCGGCGAGCGCATCACCACGACCCCCATCAGCAGGAACCACGGGTTGAACGCCAGCGGTTCGGGAAGCCACCCCGCCGCGCTCGCAACCAGCGAAACTGCTCCGACGATCGGGAACACCACCGCGATCGTGAACCGATTCTCCGCAACGAGCCGGTCGAAGGCGACCTCGACGTCCGCACGCGTTCGCGGGAATCGATTCAGTGCGCTGCCGAGCGGTCCGCCCCCGTCTTCACGCGACACCTACGATCACCCCAACGAGGGCCCACACCTCGACAACGAGGGCCCACACCTCGACAACGAGGGCCCACACCTCGATCGGCAGTCCCGCGTCTGCCGGCCGGACGATCCTGGTTAGGCCGCCGATCGTGAGGGCCGTCCCCACGACGGTGTTGAGCGCCGGGAACCACCAGTAGGCCCGCTCAACCGCCACGTCGGTCGCCGCGACGGCGACGACGAAGATCGGGTAGACGCCCAGCAACGCTCCGAGCCCGGGATCGACGGTTGCGAACGCGGCCGCCGCCAGCGCCCAGCAGCCGGCACAGTACATGTACGTGCGTCGCTCGCCCAGCACGGTCGCGGTCGTCCGGATCCCCGCCGCGCGGTCGGGCTTGATGTCGGGAACCGCGGAGAACGTGTGCATCGCCATTGCCCACACCCAGGCGCTGACGAGGGCGGCCGTCGGTGGATACGTCCCCGAGACTGCGACGTAGGCGGCCGCGCCCGGGAGAACGTACAGGCCGTTCGAGACGGAATCGAGAAGCGGCGTCGTCTTCAACCGGGCCGGCGGCGCGCTGTAGCCGACCGCAAGCAGGAGGAAGCCGCCGAGGTACGGCCACGCGATCGGCGGCGTCACGGCCAGCGTCACGAGGCTCAGAAGGCCGGCCGCCACGATCGCGGCGGTGACGACGCGGTCGCCGCGCCACCGTGACTCGCGTCCGTCCTCGGCCGCCTTCTTCGGGTTCTCGGCGTCGATGTCGGCATCGAACAGGTCGTTAACTCCGTACAGGAGGACGTTGGCGGGCACCAGGAAGTAGCCGAACAGGACGAGTGCCGCCGGACCGAACAGTTCCGGAACGGCGTCGGCACCGTATGCGACGCCCACGATGACCGGTCCGGCCAGATAGAACCAGAACCGGGGCCGTGACAGCACCAGCAGGTATCGGAGCCGGCCACGAACCGTCGGGACGGGAGCCTGGCTCGCGGCGTCGGATCCGCCGTCGCATCCGGTCGACTCGGTCGGCTCGGTCGACGTCACGATCCCGTCATGTACTCCGCGGTCAGTTGGCCGCTGATGAGACACATCGGGACGCCGATCCCCGGGGTGGTGTACGAGCCGGTGAAGTAGAGCCCGTCGACCGCCTCGGAGACGTGCGGCGGCCGCAGTAGCGACGTCTGCCGGAGCGTGTGTGCGAGCCCGAGCGCGGAGCCTCGGTAGCTGTTGTAGCGGTCGTCGAACTCGCTCACCGAGAACGTCTCCTCGAGGACGATCCGGTCGCGCAGGTCGGTTCCGGTGTGCTCGGCGATGTCCTCGAGGATCAGGTCGCGGTACCACGACCGTGTCTCCGCGTCATCGTCGAGGCCGGGCGCGATCGGCACGAGGGCAAAGAGGTTGCTGTGGCCCGCCGGCGCTACCGTGTCGTCGGTCTTCGACGGGACACAGAGGTAGTAGGCAGGGTCTTCGGGCCACGCGGGATTCGCAAAGATCCGGTCGAAGTGTTGCTCCCACTCCGTGGGCAACACGAGCGTGTGGTGGGCCAACTTGGGGACCTCACCCTCGACGCCGAGGTAGATCAGGAACGCCGAGGGCGCGTAGGTCCGCGAGTCCCAGTACTCGTCGGTGTACTGCCGCTTTTTCGGCGGGAGGAGTTCCCGTTCGGTGTGGGCGTAATCGGCGTCCGAGACGACCAGGTCGGCGAGGTACCGCTCGCCGTTTTCGGCGTCGACCGCGAACCCCCCGCGACGACCCTCGATCGCGGTCGCCTCGGCACCCGTAACGTACTCGACGCCCAGCTCCGCCCCGAGATCGACGACGGCGTCGACGACCGCGCCGATCCCGCCGTCGGGATAGTGGACGCCCATGTTGAAATCGACGTGGCTCATCAGGTTGTACAGCCCCGGCGTGTTCCGCGGCGATCCGCCGAGAAACACCAGCGAATACTGCATCAGCTGTTGCAGCTTCGGATGGTCGAAATAGCTCTCGACGTGGTCCTGCATCGAGCCGAGCAGCGAGAGCCCGTGGGCGTGTCGGAGGACGTCGCGATCGACGTAGTCCCGGAGTCGTGGCCGGTCCTCGTAGACGAAGTGTTCCATCCCGACCTCGTAGGTGTATTCCGCCTCCGTGAGATATCGTTCCAGGGCGTCCCCGGCGCCCGGTTCGTAGGACTCGAACAGCTTCCTGTTCGTCTCGAGATCGGGAACGACGTCGACCTGATCGCCATCCTTCCAGAAGACGCGATAGTGCGGATCGAGCTGCGAGATCGAGTAATAGTCGGACGGCGATCGACCGAAATGCCCGAAGAAGCGCTCGAACACGTCCGGCATCAGGTACCACGACGGCCCCATATCGAACCGGAACCCGTCGGTCTCGAGTCGGCTCGCCCGCCCGCCGAGCTGCTCGTTCTTCTCGAGGAGGGTCACCTCGGCGCCCGCATCGGCCAGGTAACACGCCGTCGAGAGCCCGCCGAACCCGCCGCCGATGACGATGATCGACTCGCCCGAAAGCGACCCGATCTCCGGATCCACATCCATAGCGATCGTACGTGCGTCCGGGGTATAAAGGTCGTCCAGAACGCGTCGTCGGTGCGTCGTTCCGGCGTCGAATCGGGCACGTCGTTCCGGGGTCGGATCGAGCGCGTCGTCGGTTCGTTCCGGCGCCGGACCGGTCGGATCCGGAACCACAGGGGTTATCGGGTACAACGGTGAAACGAGCCGATACATGGCTCAACGAGAAACCTGGGCGACCCGTGTCGGGTTCATCCTCGCGGCGATCGGTAGCGCGGTCGGACTCGGGAACCTCTGGCAGTTCCCGTTCAAGACGGCGACGAACGGCGGCGCGGCCTTCGTCGTCTTCTACCTCGCTGCCGTCCTCCTGATCGGCTTTCCGGCGATGCTTTCGGAGTTCGTGCTCGGTCGCCGGACGAAACGCAACGCGATCGACGCCTTCGGCCGGCTTGGCTCCGGTCCGTGGCGGATCGCCGGCGCACTCGCGGTGGTGACCGGCTTCTGGATCCTCTCGTACTACAACGTCGTCGGCGGGTGGGTCCTGCGGTACATCGTTGGGAGCATCAACGGCGCGTACTTCGCGAACCCCGGCGAGTACTTCGCCGCCGTCTCCGCCGGTCCGGGGGCGGTCCTCGCACAGGCGGTCTTCCTTGCGATCGTCGTCGGTATCGTCGCGCTCGGGATCGAGGACGGCATCGAGAAGGCGACCAAGGTGATGGTGCCCAGCATCGTGATCCTGATGGTCGCGCTGGCGATCTGGGTGGCGACGCTGCCCGGATCCGGCGAGGGCTACGCCTTCTTCCTGTCGCCGGACCTCTCGACGATGATCGAGAACGCCGGCACCATCATCCCGTTCGCGGTCGGCCAGGCCTTCTTCACCCTCTCGCTCGGGATGGCGATCATGATCACCTACTCCTCGTACGTGGGGCGTGACGACAACCTGATCCTCGACGGCGGCTCCGTAGTCATCACGAACACCCTCGTCGGGATCCTCGCCGGACTGGTCGTCTTCCCGATCCTGTTGACGATCGGTGCCGGGGCGGACATCACCACCGACACCGGCGGCGCCGGCGCGCTGTTCGTCGCCACCGCGGCCGGCTTCGGATCGGTCCCCTTCGGCCGGCTCTTCGGCGTCGTCTTCTTCGGCGTCGTGTTCATCGCGGCGCTCTCCTCGGCGATCAGCCTGCTCGAGGTGACCGTCTCGTACGCCAACGACAACTACGACGTGCCGCGGCCGATGCTGTCGATCGCGATCGGTATCGCCCTCTTCCTGCTCGGGGTGCCCTCCGCGTGGGACACCGCCTGGTTGACCTGGTTCGACAACATCGCCTACCAGGCACTCCTCCCGCTGTCCGTACTGCTTACGGTCCTGTTCGTCGGGTGGGTCATCGGCCGGGAGTCCGTCGAGGAACTGCTCTCGGGCGCCGAGGGATACGCGACGTTCGGTACCGTCTGGCTATGGACCATCCGCCTCGTGGTCGTCGGCGGCGTGCTGCTCACGCTCGCGCTCGGCATCAACGAGCTGTTCCTCGTGGAGGACGCGGCGTTCTTCGCGCCGTTCTGAGCGTCGGCGTCCTTCGCGCCGCCGCCCGCCGTCGATGCGTCTCGTCAGCCTTTTTCGCGCCGGTCCCCGAGCGCACGACGATGACGAGATCCACGTGGCGGACCCGGATCGGCTTCATTCTCGCCGCCGTCGGGAGCGCGGTCGGGATCGGGAACATCTGGCGGTTCCCGTGGTTAACCGCCGAGAACGGCGGGGCGGCGTTTTTGACGCTGTATCTCGTGTTGGTCGTCGGCGTCGGCGTTCCGGGACTCATCGGCGAGTTCGTGATCGGCCGTCGAAGCAACCGCAATCCGGTCGGGGCCTTCGACGAATTGGCCGGACGGTGGTACCGCCCACTCGGCGCGATCGCGTTGATCGCGTGTCTGGTGATCCTCTCGTTTTACTCGGTCGTCGGCGGGTGGATACTGCGGTACACGTTCGCGAGCACCACCGGAGCCTACTTCGCGGCGCCCCAGCAGTACTTCGCCGCGATCGATTACGGGCTCGGCGCGGTCGGGTTCCACGTCCTCTTTCTGGCGGCGACGGTCGCCATCGTCTACCTCGGCGTCGAACGGGGGATCGAGCTGTCGACGACGGTGATGGTGCCCGGGATCGTCGTCCTCTTCGGCGGGCTCGCCGTCTGGGTCTCGACGCTGCCGGGGGCCGGCGGCGGCTACGACTTCTACCTCTCGCTGGACGTCTCGTACCTTCGTGAGAACTTCTTCAGCGTCCTGCCGGCCGCCGCCGGACAGGCGCTTTTCACCCTCTCGGTCGGGGCCGGCACGATGCTCACCTACTCGTCGTACCTCGGCGAGGACCGGTCGCTTGCCGCCGACGGCACCCTGATCGCGGTTCTCAACACCGCCATCGGCGTGCTTGCGGGACTGGTCATCTTCCCGCTGCTGTTCTCGCTCGGCGTCTCACCCGGCCAGGGCGGTCCTGGCGCCCTGTTCGTGAGCCTCGCCGGTGCCTTCGCCGAGCTTCCGTATAGCCGTCTCGTCGGCGTCGTCTTCTTCGGCGTCGTTCTGCTGGCGGCGCTCTCCTCGGCGATCAGCATCCTCGAGGTGCTCGTCGCCTACCTCGTCGACGAACACGACCTTTCACGTGGCTGGGCGACCCTCGGAACGGGCGGAATCTTCCTCGTCACCGGAACGATCGCCGCGCTCTCGCCGTCCGCCTTCGGGCTGCTCGCCGACACGCTCTCGAACGTCGTGCTCACGGCCGGCTTGATCGGCTTTCTGCTCTTCGACGGGTGGGTGCTCGGCCGACTCGCCCGTGAGGAGTTCGGCCGAGGGGCCGGCCCGATCGCCCAGATATTCGAAGCGCCGTGGTACTACGCGATCGCGGTCGTTCTGCCGGTCTTTCTCGCGTTCACGCTCGTCACAAGCGTGGCGGGAATCGTCGGGATCGACACCTCCACCGGCTCGGCTATGGCACTGGCCCTGATCGGCATCACCGCGGTGGTCCTCACGTTCCGTCGTCACGGGATCCCGGTCGAACGCTCGGCCTGAAACACCTCGATCGGCCGGAGTACCTCTCAAAGGGTACAATTATACCGATCCGTGTCGTATATACCTTCCGTGCGTGCACAGTCGTCGGCGATCGGCGCGATCATGATTCTGGGGGTAGTCATTGCCCTCACAACGACGGTCGGAGTCGCCGGCCTCGCCGCCGTGACCGACGACGCCCCGGGGAGCACCGGGGCGACCATCGTCGAGACTGAGGTGACCGAATCGGCCGTTTCCGTGATTCACGGCGGCGGCGACGCGCTCGCCGCCGATTCGGTCTCGATACGGATCGAACACGACGACCAGGTCGACCGCTATCGGCTGGACAGGACCGACGGTCCGGGCACCGTCACCCCGGTCACCGGGACGTGGCGCCCCGGTGACGAGTGGCGACTCACGTCTCCGCCGTACGGCGACGCGGACACCGTCGTCGTTTCCGTCGTCCACGACGCCTCGGGTGAGGTGCTCGACCGGACCACCCGCGACCTCGCCGCCACGAACGATGCCGGTGACGGCGACGACACCGATGACGGCGACGACACCGATGACGGCGATGCTGATGATGACGAGGAGGAGCCCACCGCACCGACCCTCGAGTTCGCCTCGATCGACGGGCTCGAGGACGCCGACACGGACCACGAGTACGAACCCACCGTCACGGTCGCCGAAACCGCGGGTGTGACCGCCGAGAACGTGACCGTGACGCTCACGATCGAGGCCGACGACGGCGTCGAGGAGACGATCGACGTCGGAACCGTCTCCGCGGACGGGACCGCGACGGTCACCTTCGAGGACGTCGGCGACTTCGACGCGGGGCGTTACGAGTGGACCCTGACTGTCGAGTCCGACACGACCGACCCGATGGCGGAGACCGGGACGATCCTGGTCGAGGAGGAGGACGAGTCGCCGGCGATCGAGATCGAGGAGGTTCGCGGCCTCGAGGATGGCAGCACGTCGGGGTCCTACGCGCCGGCGATCGATATCAAGGAGGATAACGGCGCGCTCGCGGAGAACGTTTCCGTCTCACTCCAGATATATGCTGGCGACGACGTGGACGAAGAGGACGAAGTCGACGAAGAGGACGAGAGCGAGGGGTCGATCGTCTACGAGGAGACGAACACCTCCATCGGGTCCCTCATCGCGGAGACCGCCACCGTGGAGTTCAGGGTCGGGACCCTGGGTCCCGGCGAGTACACCTACGAGGTCACCGCCGACGCGGATGACGTGGATCCGGTTTCCGAGGACGGCGACTTCGAGGTTGACGGCCCCGAGCTGGAGATCGAGGACGTCAACGGGCTGGACGACGCCGACTCCGTTACTCCGACTGCGGCGTCCGTCGAGATCGAGGAGGACGAGGGCGTTCGGGCGGAGAACGTGTCGGTTCGGTTCCTTGTCACCGACGGGGACGGAAACGAGGTCTTCAACGTGACGAACGACTCTCTCGGTGCCATCCACGACGAGTCTCGGACCGTACCCTTCGATACGGGACAGCTTGAATCGGGCGAGTACAGCTACGAGATCACGGTCGATGCCGACGACACGGATCCGATCACCGAGAACGACGACTTCGAGGTCGCGGCGGTCAGTCACTTCGAGACGCTGACCGCGACGACCGAGGAGACCGGGAAATCGGGGAAGGTGAAGGACGCGACCGTCTCCTGGCGCGCGGACGACGTCGAGATGGTCACGATCGCGATCGAGGGGATCGACGACGATCTCGAGGCGGAGTTCGAGGGGTCCGAGGCCGTATCGGGGACCACCACCTTCGAAAATGTGAACGACCAGGGCATCACGATCCGTGCGACCGTGGAGGGTCCCGATGACGGGATGACGTGTACGGTCGAGGACGTCGACGGCTCAACGTCGTTCACCCGGGCGGACTTCTCGTGTGAACGGGACTGAGACCCCTCCCCGTGGCTCCGGCGGAAACGGTCCACTCCGTGATCGTCGCTTCCGTTTCGATCATTGACGTACCATCCTATCGACAGGCCCTTATGGGCGGTTCCCGAACCCCCGGCTATGACTGCCGTCGGCATCGACGCGATCGAGATCCGCACGGGCAAGCTACAGCTCGACCTGCCGAACACCTTCGCCCCCAAGAAGGGCGAGGACCCCGAGAAGTACACGAAGGGGCTCGGCCTTGAGACCTCCTCGTTCCCGGACGTCTACGAGGACATCGTCACGATGGGGGCCAACGCGGCCAAGTCGTTGCTCGACCGGAAGGGACTGGCGCCCGACGAGATCGGCCGGATCGACGTCGCGACCGAGTCGGCCTTCGACCACTCGAAGCCGGTCTCGACCTACATCGCCGGCTGTCTCGAACAGGTCTACGACGGCGACTTCCGACACGCCAACAAGGGCGAACGGAAGTTCGCCTGCGTCTCGGGCACCCAGGCGATCGACGACGCGTACAACTGGATCCGCGCCGGCCGCAACCGCGGGCGCGCGGCGCTGGTGATCGCGACCGACACGGCGCTGTACGAGCGGGGCGACCCCGGCGAGGCCACCCAGGGCGCCGGCGCCGTCGCGATGCTCGTCACCGAAGACCCCTCGATCGTCGAGTTATCCACCGAACAGGGCTACGGAAGCATGGACGAGACGGACTTCCTCAAGCCGAACCAGCAGTTCCCCAGCGTCGACGGCAAGCGCTCGATGCAGGTGTACCTGTCCCGGATGCGCGAGGCGCTCGAGGACTACGAGTCGATCGTCGGTCCAGTCGAACCCGACACCGTCGCGTACGCCCCGTTCCACACCCCGTTCCCGGGAATGGTCCGGAAGGCGGGGCTGTTCGCCTACCGACACATCACCCGAAACACCTCGATCGAGGACGAGCTGGCCGACTCGATCGGTCGCCAGCCCCGCGAGGACGACTACGGCTCCCGGGAGGCCTACGAGGAGGCGATCAGCGAGTATATGGACGCGCTCAAGGGAACCGACCGGTATCAGGACTGGTACGCCGAGACGATCGAACCGACCCTCGGGCTCTCGCGGGTGGTCGGCAACTGGTACACCGGATCGGTCCACCTCGCTCGCACGAGCGCGCTCCGTGATGCGGCCGAGCGCGGCCTCGACGACGCGTTCGTCGGCGAACGCCTGTTGGTCGGCTCGTACGGCTCCGGCGCCCAGGCGGAGATCCACTCCGAGACGGTCCGGCCCGGCTGGCGCGAGGAGATCGAGGCGCTCGACATCGACGAGCAGCTCGCGTCGCGGTACGACCTCTCCTTCGAGGAGTACACGCAGGTCCACGAGGTCCACGACTACGACAAGTCGGTCGACGTCGAGGAGTTCACCGTCCCCGACGGCGAGTTCGTCTTCACCGGCTGGGGCCGGATGAACGAGCGCACCTACGACTACGTCGAGTAGGACCCGTATTCGCCCACCGCGGGACGCACGGATCCGCGTCGATCAGGCGTCCGGGTCGATCGGCACCCCATCCTCGGTCCGCGGGGCGATGTGGTCGATGAACGACTCGACGTCCGGCTCCCGGACCGTCACCGAGACGTCGATGTCGCCGAGTTCATCCGGCGAGCCGACCGCGAAGGTCACGACACCCTCGAAGGCGGGCTGTTTCTTGATCGCGAACTCGAAGCCGTCCTCGTCGGCGGTCTCGAAGAACACGCGGCGAGCCGTGTCGAGGATCTCCTGCTCGTGGAGCACGTCCGAGAACGGATCCAGCGTGTGCGTCTCCGCGACGAGTCGGCCGTCGCGGAACGTCAGCTCCGCCTCCGGGAAGACGTGTCTGACGGCGTCGGCGACCCGGTCGGTGACCTCCGTGTCGTTGACCGGAGCCTCGATCCGCACGTCGATGCTGTAGATCACGATCCGTCGCCCCGTTCGGCCCGAACGGCAGTGTCCCCGGTCGTGTCGTCGGATCCCGCGTCGATCCTGAGGAGGTCCCGGACCCGGTCGCGAAACGCCGACAGTGAGTCGGTGTTGTCGATCTCGACGTCGGCCGCGTCGATCACCGCTCCCAGCCCGAGATCGAGTTCCCGCTCGTCGCGTTCCCGAAGCGCCTCGACGTCCGCGTCGGCCGCGTCACGGCCACGGGCGGCGAGGCGCTTCGCGCGAACGTCGAACGGTGCCCGGATCGCCACGAGCGTGAAGTCGTCACCGAACGCCTCCCGGAACCGCTTGAGCTCGACCGGTGACCGGAGCCCGTCGACGAGCACCGTTTCCACGTCCGACCCCGCCGTCTCGATCGCCTCCCGGATCCGGGGGACGGTCCGGGCCGCGATGGCGTCGGGTCCCTCCTCCTCGCGAAGCTCGCCGGCGACTCGACCGTGGTGCTCGGCCGGATCGATCCCGCGGTTCCGACACGCCTCGCGGATCACGTCGCCCATCACGACGACCGGGATTCCCGCTTCCGTCGCGACCGTCGCCGCTTCCCCTTTTCCGCTCCCGGGAAGCCCGACGGTACCGATAACGCGCATTACTCCGTCGTCGGCCGCGACCGCCATTAAGCGCTGCGAAGCGACCCCGATCCGTTCGAGCACGCCGGCGACGACGTCGATCGACGGTGATCGACGGCCGAGAACCTCATCCCTTATAAGCGATCGACCGTACGTTCCGATGAGGGCACGTAGCTCAGCCAGGAGAGAGCGTCGGACTTCTAATCCGATGGTCGTGGGTTCGAATCCCACCGTGCTCGTTGAATTCACCGTGAGCGTGCATTTGTGAGTTACTGGTGAGTACGGTCCGGGACAAACAGCACTTGACCGGCAACGTCGTCGATGTTCGGCAGCTCAACAATCTTCAGTCGTTCGAGAACCGTGGCCGTTTCCCGGAAGTTCACCATCATTCACCTAGTCAACCGCGACCGAGGAGACGGAGCAGAACTGCTTAACGGTTCCAGGTATTCGGACGGCGTAGACGATGGGAAACGGGACCGTACACTACATCGAGTGGGTCGAATATCCACACGCTCGGCTTCGCGTCGAAATCGACAAAACCGCGGGCGTTCCCACTCGATTCGTCGTTCAACTCGAACGGCGTGTCGACGAGTTCTGGCAGCAGGTCGTTCGATTCGATCACGACCCGGAGAATCCGATGGGACACGACATCATCGAGGAAGGACTCCATATGGACGTGTACCGTAATGGTGAAAAGAGCCGCGTGAAAGACGACTTCCCACCCGTGGACTTAACACGAGCGCCGCGCTACTGTATTGCGTACATTGAGCAGCACGCAGGGATACTGCTCCGGAGGTTCGAACAATGGCACGATCTGAATCAGGATCCGACCCGCGGGATGAGCCGATGAGCGACGCCGAACTCGACGCGTTCGAGGACGCCGTCGACGACCTCGGCGAGCGCGTGAGCGAGTACCTTGCGGACGGGACCGACCACACCGCAGCCGAAATAGAAACCGACGTCGACGAGCTTCCGATGCCCGACCCACTTGACGATCGAGCCGTCAACGAGTAGCTACTCCCTGCCAGCGTCTCAACGATATCCTTATAGCCCCCGGCGGCGGCCCTAGAGCCCCTCGCCCTGATACGCGCCGTCGTAGGTGTCCTCGTGGTCCGCCGCGGCGAGGACGAGCTGGGCGATCCGTGCATCGCGTTCGATCGTGATCGGCCGGCCGACCTGCAGGAGTCCCTCGCCGACCCCCTCATAGCCCGCGTCCCAGACCGCGGTGTTGAGCATACAGGAGTTCCGCAACAGCGAGGAGCGTGGGTAGACGAACCCGACGTGCCCCTCGGGGATCCGGACCGGTTCGCCGTACTCGACGACGTAGGCACCGGGTTCGAACCGATAGACATCCGCATCGCCATCTGCATCACCACCCTCGATCGGCACCGGCGTCCGGTCGCCGACTGTCTTTCCGTCGCGGCCGATGTGTCCCGGGGTGGTCTGCTCGTAGGCGGTTCCGAGGGTGAGATCGACGCCGTTCGGCTGTCGCTGTGCGGCTGTGAGGTCGGCGCCGGCCGCCTCGAGCGCGGCGGCGACGCGGGCTCCGGATTCGAACATACCCAGCGATCGACCCCCGGCCGGCAAAACCGTATCGACGGGTCCACGCCGAAGCACACGACGGGCCCACGTCGAAGTCACGCGCCGACGTTCCATCGACGCCGTCGAGACCGATCGGCGTCGATCGTCGTCGATCGCCGTCCGTGTCCTCTGTTCTCACTGGCCAGTTTTGTTGCGTGTTACCGCGATCTCGATCACCCCAAAATTGCCGGACACAGCGATCCTACACGGTCGTATAGGCGAAAAACTCGCGGGATTTATATCCGAGGCGACTCGACTTACGGTCGATATGGGACAAACGATAACTGAGAAAATCCTCGATGACCATCTCGTCGACGGCGAGCTGACGCCCGGCGAGGAGATCGGCATCGATATCGATCAGGTACTCACGCAGGACACCACGGGGACGATGGTCTGGCTCCAGTTCGAGGCGCTGGACATGGACGAGGTCCAGACGGAGCTGGCCGCGCAGTACTGTGACCACCAGACTTACCAGTTCGACTTCAAGAACACCGACGACCACCGCTTCCTCCGTTCGGCCGCGGGCACCTATGGCGCATACTTCTCCCGCCCCGGCAACGGCATCTGTCACCAGGTACACAAGGAGAACTTCGCGGCGCCCGGCAAGACGCTCCTCGGCTCCGACTCGCACACCCCGACCCCCGGCGGGCTCGGCCAGTTCGCGATCGGCGCCGGCGGGCTCGATATCGCCGTCGCGATGGGCGGCGGCGCCTACTACGTCGAGATGCCCGAGATCGTCAACGTCCACCTCGAGGGCGAGCTGCCCGAGTGGGCGACGGCCAAGGACATCGCGCTGCACCTGCTCGGCGAGCTGACGGTCAAGGGCGGCGTCGGCAAGGTCTTCGAGTACACCGGCCCCGGCGCGGAGTCGCTCACCATCCCCGAGCGGACGACGATCACCAACCTCGGCACCGAGCTCGGCGCCACCTCCTCCATCTTCCCGACCGACGAGAAGACGAAGAGCTGGCTCGCCCGACAGGGCCGCGAGGACGAGTACGTCGAGCTGCAGCCCGACGACGACGCCGAGTACGCCGAGGAGATCACGGTGAACCTCGACGAGCTCGAGCCGCTCATCGCGTGCCCGTCGATGCCCGACAAGGTCGTCCCGGTCAGCGAGGTCGCCGGGACCGAGGTCGAGCAGACGATCATCGGCTCCTGTACGAACGGCGCCTACGAGGACATCCTCCCGGCCGCGAAGATGCTCGAGGGCCGCGAGGTCGCCAAACACACCGAGATGATCATCGCGCCCGGCTCCAAGCAGGCCTCTGAGATGCTGGCCCGTGAGGGCTGGACGTCCGAGCTGATGGCCGCCGGCGTCAACTTCTCCGAGGCGACGTGTGGCGCCTGCATCGGCATCGGCCACGTGCCCGCCTCCGACTCCGTCTCCCTGCGGACCTTCAACCGCAACTTCGAGGGACGGACGGGCATCGAGGACGACTCCGTCTACCTCTGTTCGCCCGAGGTGGCCACCGCGGCCGCGATCAAGGGCGAGATCGTCGACCCGCGGGACCTGGCCGACGAGCTCGACGACCTCGAGGCCCCCGGCCTCGAGATGGGCACCACCTATACCGACGGTATGGGCCAGGACGACGCCGACATCATCACGCCCGAGGAGGCTATCGACGACGAGCTGATCAAGGGTCCGAACATCGGCGACGTTCCCCTCCGGGACGGCATCGACTCCGAGGTCGCGGGTGAGGCCCTCCTCAAGATGGAGGACAACATCACGACCGACCACATCATCCCGGCGACGGCGGACATCCTCAAGTTCCGCTCGAACATCGACAAGCTCTCGGACTTCACGCTCTCGCGCATCGACGACACGTTCGCCGACCGCGCCCGCGAGGCCGACGGCGGCGTGCTCGTTGCCGGCGAGAACTACGGTCAGGGCTCCTCGCGTGAACACGCGGCCCTGTGTCCGATGTACCTCGGCATCGAGGCGGTCTTCGCGCAGAGCTTCGCCCGCATCCACAAGGCGAACCTCTTCAACTTCGGGATCGTCCCGCTCGAGATCGACGCCGAGACCTACGACCGGATCGACCAGGGTGACGACCTCGATATCCTCGAGGACGTCGACGCCGCGGTCCGCGCGGGCCAGGAGGAGTTCCAGGTCAGCGTGAACGGCGACTGGGAGTTCAGCGCGACGCTTGACGCCTCCGACCGCGAGCTCGACATCCTCGCGGCCGGCGGCAAGCTCTCCTGGACGAAACGGCAGCACCAGTCCGACGGCGCCGCGCCCGCCGACGACTGATCACGGTCGAACCGCTCGGTCGACCCGAGCACCGACTCTCACGTTCTTTGCCACGTTCGACGGAACCGAGCACCGACCGGCGTCGGCCATAGCCTTACAAGACGGGACGACGAACGGGACGGGTATGGATGACCTCCCCGATGATGCAGACGTCGTCATCGTCGGCGGCGGGGTGATGGGAACGAGCACGGCGTTCTTTCTCGCCCGGGAGACCGACCGCGACGTGCTGCTTCTCGAGAAGGACGCGATCGCCGCGGGGTCGACGGGCGACTCCTCGGCGATCCTCCGACACCACTACGGAGACCAAGCGATCTACAGCCGGATGGCCTGGTGGAGCCACGAGTTCTACCGGCGCTTCGAGGCGGAGACGGGTCAGCCGCTCTCACACGCCGAAAACCCGCTCGTCCGATTCGGTGTCGAGGGGACGCCGAGCGGCGAGTACGCCCAGGACGGGTACGAGGTCCTCTCGGAGCTGGACGTTCCGGTCACGCGGTACGAACGCGAGTCGCTCCCCGACCGATATCCGATGGTCGCGGACGCCGAGCGGTACGACTTCGCGGTCTCCGACGACGCGGCCGGCTACTCGGACGGCTCCGACGCCGCGAAGGGGTTCGAACGCGCCGCGCGGGAGCAGGGGGCGACCGTCGTCACCGGCACCGCCGTCGAGTCGATCGTGACCGATGAGAACGGGAGCACGGTCGTCGGCGTCGACGCCGACGGGACACGGATCGTGTGTTCGGAAGTCGTAATCGCCGCGGGTCCCTGGACGCCGCGGCTCGCGGCGACGGTGGGCGTGGAGCTGCCGATCGTCCCAACCAGGGAGCAGGTCCTCATCCTCGACCCGCCCGCGGAGTACGCCGAGACGCATCCGTCGCTCGTGCCCACAACCGCGCTGCCCGGCGGGGAGTGGTACGTCCGACCCGACGTCGGCGACGGGATCCTCGTCGGAACCCATCACACCGGGGAGGCGGTCGATCCCGACGAGTACGACGCGACGCCGGACGAGTCGACGATCCTTGAGCTGGTCGACCGGCTCGGCGACCTGATCCCCGAGCTGCGCGATGCGGGGATCCAGGGCCGCTACTGCGGCGTCTACTCGAACACGCCCGATCACGACTTCATCATCGACGCGGTCGGCCCGACAGGCTGTTACGTCGCCTGCGGCTTCTCGGGACACGGCTTCAAACAGGCGCCCGCGGTGGGCCGGATCGTGACCGACCTGGTCACCGAGGGCACGAGCGAGTTCGTCGACCTCGAGTACTTCTCGCTGAGCCGGTTCGAGGGGTCCCCGGAGGGGCACGGCGCGCCTGCCGACAACGTGTGACCAACGTCGAACTGGGGGAGCAAACTCGGATCGGGAAACGCGGATCCGAAGTCTCGAAGCGATCCGTCTACTCGACGAGCTCGATCTCGTCGTCGCCGTGGGGAACCACGCAGATGAACGCCCCGCGCTCGGGGCCGTCGTTGTGGTAGGCGTGTTCGGCGCCGGCCGGAATGAACAGCGAATCGCCGTGTGAGACCGTCCGTTCCTCGCCGTCGAGGGTGATGGTGTACTCGCCGGCGAGGACGTACTGGACGTGCTCGACCGCGTTGGTGTGCAGCGGGACGGTCGCCTCAGGCTCGAGGATGAACCGACGCATCGCGAAGTTGGGCGCGCCGTCCGTCTCGTCGATCAGCACGCCGCGACCCAGCCCCTCTGCGGCTGTGACGACCTCGTAGTCGACCTCCGAATCGCGGGTTATCGTCGGCGTCGGTGACATACCGGAACGAAGGCGGCGCCGGCGTAAAACCGTGCGGATCGGTCGACGCAAGCCGCGTTACAGGAAGTCCTCGACGTGGTCGGCGACTTCCTCGGGGGTATCGCCGACGGGGACGCCCGCGTCGTTGAGCGCGTTGATCTTGGACTCGGCGGTGCCGGTGCCGGAGCCGGAGACGATGGCACCGGCGTGGCCCATCCGCTTGCCCGGCGGCGCGGTGCGGCCGGCGATGAAGCCGGCGACCGGCGTGTCCATGTGCTCGCCGATGTACTTGGCGGCCTGCTCTTCGTCCTCGCCGCCGATCTCGCCGCACATCACGACGGCGTCGGTCTCCTCGTCGGCCTCGAACGCCTCGAGCGCGTCGATGAAGGAGGTGCCGATGATCGGGTCGCCGCCGATGCCGACCGCGGTCGTCTGGCCGATGCCGCGGTTGGTGAGGTTATCGACGACCTGGTAGGTGAGCGTGCCCGACCGCGAGACGAGCCCGACGTTGCCGTCGGTGAAGATGTTGCCCGGCAGGATGCCGAGTTTCGACTCGCCCGGCGTGATGATCCCGGGACAGTTGGGGCCGAGCAGTCGCGTGTCGACCTCCGAAAGGCGCTTGTTCACCTTGGCCATGTCCTGGGTCGGGACGCCCTCGGTGATCGCCACCACGAGATCGAGGCTGGTGTCGAGCGCCTCGAAGATCGCGTCCGCGGCGAACGCCGGCGGCACGAAGATCACGGAGGCGTCCGCGTCCTCGGCCTCGACGGCCTCGTCGACGGTGTCGTAGACGGGGACGCCGGCGACTTCCTCGCCACCCTTGCCGGGGACTGCGCCCCCGACGACGTTCGTCCCGTATTCGATCATCTGTTCGGCGTGGAACTTCCCCTCCCCGCCGGTGATGCCCTGTACTACGACTCGTGTGTCATCGTCCACGAATACACTCATTGTTCTACCTCCGCGGCATTGGCGACCGCACGCTGGACGGCGTCCTCCAGCGTCTCCTCGACCTCGACGAGGTCGGCGTTCAGGATCTCCATCCCCTCCTCGGCGTTCGTTCCGGCCAGCCGGACGACCACCTTCTTGGGGATCTCGTCGAACTGCTCGAGGGCCTCGTTGATCCCCTTGGCGACCTCGTCGCCGCGAGTGATCCCGCCGAAGATGTTGAAGACGACGGCGTCGACGTTCTCGTCGGAGAAGACCATGTCCAGCGCGTTCGTGACGCGCTCGGCCTTCGCGCCGCCGCCGATGTCGAGGAAGTTCGCGGGCGACCCGCCGTAGTGGTCGACCAGATCGAGCGTCGTCATCACGAGCCCGGCACCGTTGCCGATGATGCCGACGTTTCCGGACAGGCGGACGTAATCGAAACCGTACTCGCCGGCCTTTCGTTCGAGGTCGTCCTCGTAGGACTCCTCGGCCATCTCGGAGAGTTCGGGCTGGCGGAACAGCGCGTCCTCGTCGATGTTCATCACGGCGTCGGCCGCGATCACGTCGCGGTCGCCCGTGATCATCACCGGGTTTACCTCGATCTCGGAGGCGTCGCTGTCCTCGTAGAGGTCGTACAGCGTCGAGAGGATCGAGGCGACGTCGAGTGCGACGTCGGCGTCGACGCCGGCCTCGTAGACGACCTTGCGGGCCTGATAGGGGTGCAGGCCGAAGGCGGGGTCGACGTGCTCGCGGGCGATCGCGTCGGGGCTCTCGGCGGCGACCTCCTCGATGTCAACGCCGCCCTCGGTCGAGACCATCAGGACCGGCTGGCCCTCGCCGCGGTCCATCGTCACGCCGACGTAGAGTTCATCGACGAAATCGACGCCGGACTCGACGAGGACGCGGTCGACGGTGTAGCCCTTCAGATCCATCCCTAGGATCTCCTCGGCGTACCGTTCGGCCTCCTCGCGGTCGGTCGCGATCTTGATGCCGCCGGCCTTGCCGCGGCCGCCGACGTGTACCTGTGCCTTGATGGCGGCCGGGTACCCGATCTCGTCGACCGCGTCGAGGACCTCCTCGACGGATTCGGCCAGCTGCGAGTCGGGAACCGGGATCCCGGCATCGGCGAAGATTCCCTTCGCCTGATACTCGTGAAGTTTCATTGGCGTCCGAAAAGGGGGTCGTCGGGCGCTTAAATCCCGCTCTTTCGACTCGCGAACCGGCGGCCCGTTCGACCCCGAACGGCAACGGTTTTGCCGGTGGCGGACGCGTTCCTCCGACGATGGATCGGGAGTTCCTCCGCCGGCTCCTCGTCGAGGAGGCGTTCGCCTATGGCTTCACGATCGCCTTCTGGGGATCCGGGGTTCTCCTCGTCGATGCCTTCGGCGTGTTCGGGATCCGTGGGGTCCTCGCGTACGCGGTCGGAGCGGTCACCGGCTTCGGGCTCCTGCTCGTGGGAACTTTCGACGGGGTACTCGCGGCCGTCGACGTCGACGGCGACCCGAGCTACCACGTGCTCGCGGGGATCCACTACGTCGCCGCACTCGTGCCGATCGTGACGGCGCATTTCCTGGTTCGGGCGGACATTGGGCAAACGCCCACCGTCTTCCTCGTCGGCGTCTCCGTCCCGGTCTGGTACAATCTGTTCGTGACGGCCGAGGAGGTTCTCACGACGTGGCTCCGGCGGATCGAGCGGACGACGGAGCGGCGTCGATGAGGGTCGTGGTCCGAGTGTCGATGAGGAACGTCGACCGGGCATCGATCGTCGTGGTCACGTCGGCGAATCCGACCCTGCCCGGGTTCCGAGATCGTGATCGGCGATGAAGGCGTCGATCCGGTCCCACGTGAGCGTCGTTCGGGCGCCGTACTCCCGGGTCGCGAGCGCGCCGGCGGCGTTGCCGATCCGGAGCGCGTACGCGAGATCGGCGTCACGGAGATGAGGAGCGGTCGTCCCCGGAATCCCGCGGTTCGATCCCCCGAGATCGGTCGAATCGCCGGCGTCCACGTCCCCCGCGAGTTCGTTCCCGATCTCGGGTTCGCGGCCGCGAGCGGACTCGAAACACGCGGCGATGAAGCCGGCAGCGAACGCGTCGCCGGCGCCGGTCGTGTCGACCGGATCGACCGGGAAGGCGGGCGCACGACACAGATCACGGTCGGCGGTGTCGACGGTGCCGGTGGTGTCGACGGCATCGGCGTCGCCGACGATGTCGATGGCGCCGGCGGTAGGGTCCCGGACCGCGGCCCCCTCGCTGCCGAGCTTGACGACGAGAATCGGCGCGTCCGTCGCCGTCGAGTCGAAGCCGGATTCCTCGAGCGTCGCCGCCTCGCGTCGGTTCACCAGGAGGACGTCGACGTGCTCGAAGGCGCTCGTGTAGCCCCGGTCGCCGATCCGCCGACCGGGGTCGAAACTCACCGCGGCGCCGTGGTCGGCCGCCGTCCGCGCGAGTTCCGTCGCAACCTTCGGGTCCTGTCCGGTCAGATGCAGGTGGTCGAGGTCGGCGAGTCGAGCCGCGGGGAGGTCGGCGGCGGTATACGCCTCGTTGGCGCCCGACGCGGACAGCACCATCACCTCGCCGCCGGCGTCGACGATGAGGTACTTCACCGACGTTTGGCGGCCCTCTCGGACCGACACGGGGTCGCAGTCGACCCCAGTGCGGTCGAGTTCGCGCAGCGTTAACGTACCCGGATCGTCGTCCCCGACGCTGCCGAACAGCTCGGCACGAACCCCGAACCCCGACAGACCCGTGGCGACGTTCGCCGCGCTTCCGCCGCCGGCCTGCCGGAGGTGGTCGATCGGTCGTTCACCGTCCGGCTCGGGAAGCCGCTCGACCTGCATCGTGACGTCCCAGTTGACGTGGCCGGCGCACAACGCCCGCGGCGCCTCGGAGACGTGGTCGGCCGGCCCGTCCGCGTTCCGGGTCACGGCTCCGCCCACGGGGTTTCGGCCCCATCGCCGAACAGCTCGCGCATCAGCGTGACGATGCTTTCGGGCGGGAACTGGCCGCTTTCGGTGACGATCGCGTCCATGTATCGCGGCGGCGTCACGTCGAAGGCGGGGTTCTCGACCGCGATGTCGCCGATCCCCGCGCGCGTTTCGGGGTCGATCACTTCGTCCTCGTCGCGGGTCTCGATTTCGACGGTGTGGCCCGTCAGCGTCTCCGGATGGAGCTTGATCGTCTGGGCCGCCGTCATGATCGGGACGCCGCGCTCCCGGGCGTTGACCGCGAGTCCGGAGGTGCCGATCTTGTTGATGACGGAGCCGTCGGCGGCGATCGAGTCCGCTCCGACGAGCACGTGGTCGGTCTCATCGAGGTACCGACGCGCCGCGGAGTCGACGATGAGGGTGACCGGCACGTCGAGTTCCCGGAGCGCCTCGGCGGTGATGTGTCCCTGCCTCCGGGGGCGGGTCTCCTTGACGATCGCCGACAGGGATTTCCCCTGGTTCAGGGCGGCCTCGATACAGGCCAGCGCGTCCGTGGAGTGACAATGCGTCATCACCACGTCGCCGTCCTGCAGCCGGTTCGCGCCGACCTCCCCGAGCCGGCCGCGGGCCTCCTCGAGTCGGCGCGTGAATCGGGCGCTCGCCCGAACCACGCGTCGCCGGAGCGCTTCGACGTCCTCGCCCTCCATCCGCTGGAGCACGTACCGGAGCGCGTTCGGCAGCGAGACCGCCGTGGGACGGGTCTCGTGAAGTCGGCGGGCGGCGGCCCGCATCGTCGCCCGGAACCGCGCGGGATCGTCGACGTCGATTTCCCGGGCCTGTTCGGCGAGCGCCTCCGCGGCGGCGCCGGCGATCGTCGCGGCGCCCCGGATCTCCATCGATGCGATCGACTCGGCGGTCTCCTCGACGGCCGGCACGAGGTCGGCGGCTCCGCGGTCGTCGGTCATTCCATAAAGGTTCATGCCCCGACCACTTATACGACTATCCCGGATCCGGCGTCGCCGATCCCGATATTTCGACGATCGTCGATCTCAAAATCGTCGCATAACAGAACCCTTTTGCCCCGTCTGGCGGACTCACACACAATGAGTCAGGGTGGTCCGACGTGACGATGGACGACCGGATCGACGACCTCCGCGAGCGTCGGGAGCGGGCGCGGAAGGGCGGCGGCGAGGACCGCATCGCGTCCCAACACGAGAAGGGCAAGATGACCGCTCGCGAGCGGATCGACTACTTCCTCGACGACGGGACGTTCCACGAGTTCGACCAGTTCCGGACCCACCGTAACCACTCCTTCGGGATGGAGGAGACGAAGATTCCCGGCGACGGCGTCGTGACGGGATACGGCGACGTGAACGGCCGCAAGACGTTCGTCTTCGCGCACGACTTCACCGTCTTCGGCGGATCGCTCGGCGAGGTGTTCGCCGAGAAGATCTGCAAGCTGATGGACACGGCGATGGAGGTCGGCGCGCCCGTCGTCGGCCTGAACGACTCGGCCGGCGCCCGGATCCAGGAGGGCGTCGGCGCGCTGGGCGGGTTCGCGGAGATCTTCCGGCGCAACACCGAGGCCTCCGGCGTGGTCCCACAGATATCCGGGATCATGGGCCCCTGTGCCGGCGGCGCCGTCTACTCCCCGGCGATCACCGACTTCACCGTGATGGTGAAGGACACCTCCCACATGTTCATCACCGGGCCGGACGTGATCGAGACGGTGACCGGCGAGGAGGTGACCTTCGAGGAGCTCGGCGGCGCGGTCACCCACTCCTCGCGAACCGGCGTCGCCCACTTCGCCGAGGAGTCCGAGGAGGCGGCGCTCGACCGGATCGCTCGCCTGCTGTCGTACCTCCCGCAGAACAACGTCGAGGACCCGCCGCGAGTCGATCCCTGGGACGATCCCGAACGCGCCGACGAGGAGCTCGAGACGATCGTTCCGGACGCGCCGCGAAAGCCCTACGACATGACCGAGGTGATCGAGCGCATCGTGGACGAGGGATCGTTCCTCGAGGTGCAGGCGAACTTCGCGAAGAACCTCGTGATCGGCTTCGCCAGGCTCGACGGTCGGTCGGTCGGGATCGTCGCGAACAACCCGCGGGTCAACGCCGGCACGCTCGACATCGAGGCCAGCCAGAAGGGCGCTCGCTTCATCCGGCTGTGTGACGCGTTCAACGTCCCGATCCTCACCTTCGAGGACGTGCCGGGCTTTATGCCCGGCACCGACCAGGAGCACAACGGGATCATCCGCCACGGCGCGAAGCTGCTGTACGCCTACTCGGAGGCGACCGTCCCGCTGCTCACCGTCATCACCCGCAAGGCCTACGGCGGCGCCTACTGCGTGATGGCCTCGAAACACGTCGGCGGCGACGTCAACTACGCCTGGCCGACCGCCGAGATCGCGGTAATGGGCCCGAAGGGCGCGGTGAACGTCCTCTATCGCGAGGAGCTGGCCAACGCCGAGGACCCCGAGGCACGCCGGCAGGAGCTGATCGAGGAGTATCGCGAGGAGTTCGCGAACCCCTACACCGCCGCCGACCGCGGCTACATCGACGACGTGATTGAACCGACCGAGACCCGGGCACGGCTCGTCGACGACCTCGAGCTGCTCGCGAGCAAGCGGACCGATCTCCCCGAGAAGAAACACGGTAACCTCCCGATCTAACCAGATGCCGACGAACACGACGGGCACGGACTCCCCGGATGCGGACGCTCCCAGGGCGAGATCCGCCGACGCGGACGTCCGCGACCGACTCTCGATCCCCGCCGACGCCGACGACGAGGAGGCCGCCGCCATCGTCGCCGCCATCGCGGCCCATCTGCGGGATCAGGATCGCGCTCGCGCCGTCGCGGTGGCGGCCGAACGCGCCCACGGCGAGACGGACGACGGCTGGACCGGTGATCGATGGGCGTTCGCGGGACGAACGGCCGCACTTGGAGGACGGACCGGCCGTGTTCCCGACGGGGCGCCCCGTGACGCCTGGACCGCCGCCGGCCGGCGTGACCGTTTTTAAACCTATCAGTCGTCGTCGCCGTCGCCGCCGTCGTCGCCGCCATCGTGTCGTGCCGCGGTCGGGTTCACGCGCGCGAACTCGACCCCGGCCCGGCGGGCGGTGCGCGCGTCGCGGTCGGAATCCCCGACGAACATCGATCGCTCCGGGTCGGCCGACAGCGCCTCGATCGTCGCCCGAAGCGGCTCGGGATCGGGTTTGTACGTCCCGATCGTGTCGCGGCCGACGATCGCGCTCACTCGGTCGTCGAGCCCGTGGGCCCGCAGGGCGATCCGGCAGGCCTCCTCGGCGTTGAGCGAGCAGACCCCGGTCCGGGACGCTCGATCGGTCGAGAGCGCGTCCGCGACCGCGAGCCGTCGCGACTCCCGGGCGCCGTCGTGTTCGTGGGCGGCGATGGCCGCCTCGACGGCGTCCGCGATGCCGTACTCGGGGGCCGCCTCGAGGAGGTCCCAGAGGCGGTCGCTCGGGGGTTTGACCGCGTGTTCGGTGTACACGGCGAGCACGTCCTCTGCGACGACGTTCCAGTCGACGGTCAGCCGGACGAGCGTCCCGTCGAGGTCGTAGATCACGGCGTCGTAGGCGTCGGGGTCGAACCCGAGATCGAACTCGGTCATACCTCACGATTGGGAGGCAGTCACACTGTGTGTTTCGGTCCGCGTGATCGCCGCAGGGTCCCTCGCTCCCCGGCAGTTACTCCCCGTCGGCCGCTTCCCACAGGGCGTACATATCGTCACGCGGGGGCTCGGGAATCGGGGTCCCGTCGAGGACGACGGACCCGCCGGCATCGGCCCCGCCTTGGTCGCCCGATCCGCCGGCGTCGGTCCCGCCGTGGTCGCCCGACCCGCCATCGGTCGGCAGTATCTCGCCGATCGTCGCCGCCGCGATGCCGAGCGATTCGACGGCCTCGATGGCCTCCGCGGTCCGGTTCGACGGGACGGCCGCAAGCAGCGCGCCGGAGCCGAAGGTTCGGAGCGGATCGACGTCGACCGCCGCACAACACGCCCGGGTTTCCGGGCGGATCGGGACGTCCGCGCGGTGGATCTCCGCACGGACGCCGGCCGCGTTCGCCATCTCGTGGAGGGCGGTGAGCAGGCCGCCCTCCGTCGGGTCGTGCATTGCCGTGGCGAACTCCCGGATCGCGGCTGCCTCGGGCACGACGCTGACGTCGTCGAAGAAGCTGCGGGCGGCCTCGAGGGTCGCCTCCTCGACGCCGGCGGCTCGACACTCCTCGGCGAAGTCGCTCGCGAGGATCGCCGTCGCCTCGATGCCGGCACCCGTCGTCAACACGAGCCGATCGCCGGGACGTGCGCCGCCGGACGGGAGGAATCGATCCGTGGTTCCCATCGCGGTCATCGAGAGGAGCGGCCGGTCGATCGCGGGCAGGTATTCGGTGTGGCCGCCGACGATCGCGACGCCGAGGTCGCTCGCCGTCTCGTCCAGTTGCGTGGCGAGCGTCCGGCGCGTGTCGGGGTCCTCATCGGGGAGAAAGACGGTGCTCGTCACCCACCGTGGGTCCGCGCCGCTGACCGCGACGTCATTGCACGCGACGTGGATCCCGAGCTGGCCGGCACGTTCGGCCGCCAGCGAGATGGGATCGGCGCTCACCACGAGCGTCCGGTCGCCCAGGTCGATCGCGGCCGCGTCCTCGCCGTAGGCGGCGCCCTGGATCACGGACGGGTCGTCAGCGCCCACCGCACCGAGGAAATCCGCGAGCCCCTCGGGATCGAGTTTGCCCGTCATCGCTCGGCGCCAGGAGTGGCGAGGGCGGTTGTCTCGGACCGGAGGAACTCGGCGACCGCCGCGGGATCGGCGTCCAGCCCGCCACCCTGGGCGAACGTCCGGCTACCGCCGCCCCCGCCGCCGAACTCGTCGGTGACTGTGTCGACGATCCCGCCGGCGTCGAGGGGCGCCTCCCCCGTCGTCGCGACGACCACGAACGGCGTGCCGTCCGCGCCGACGACGGCCACGACGTCCGGGAATTCGGGGTCGGTCCCCACGGCGTCCTCGACCGGTCCCTGCAGATCGTTCGGGCCGACGTCGGCAAGCGGGCCGTCATCGTCGATCGTCCCGACGGCCCAGGTCGCCGTGGCTGCGTCACCGTCGCCGTCGCCGTCGCCGTGGTCGGAGCCCGCATCGAGGGCGGAAGAACCGGACGCATCGACCGTCTCGAGGTCCGCGATCCGGGCCGACAGGACCGCCTTTCGCAGCGACGCCACCTCGGCGGCCAACTCATCGGCCTCCTCGCGAAGCCGGTCCACGGTCTCGGGGAGATCGGCCACGCTCGCGTCCGCCGCGCGACTCGCGGCCCGCGCGGCTCGGTGGACGGTGGCGCGGTGCTCGATCCCGGTCGGGCCGACGGCGAACTCGATCCGGGTTCGGCCCTCGCCGGGGTTCGACCGGTCGATGAGTTCGATCGGACCGATCTCGCGCGTGTTCGAGACGTGGGTGCCGCCGCAGGCGGCGGTATCCCATCCTTCGATCGTCACGACGCGGACTGACGCTGCCCGGTGGGCCATCGCACCCTCCTCGGTTCGCTCGTTGAACGCGATGTCGGGCAGCGCTCGCGCCTCCTCGGCCGGCATCGTCTCCCACGTAACGGGGAGGGCGTCCCACACGGCACGGTTCGAGAGCCGCTCGAGCTCGATCAGGTCGTCCTCGTCGATCGGGTCTGCGGTCGTGAGGTCCACGCGTATCGTCTCGGTGCCGATGTCGAAGCCGGCGTAGCCGAGATCGTCGAAACAACGCCGGGCAGCGCCGTAGAGCACGTGAGAGGCCGTATGTGCCCGCATACAGTAGGTTCGGAACGTGGGGTCGATCGAACACGCGACCGTCTCCCCGACCGTGACCGGCGGTTTCTCGGCGAGGTGGTGGACGACGCCGCCGTCGACCGTCTCGCCATGGGTGACGGCGACGTCGGCGATCGTTCCCCGGTCCGCGGGCTGACCGCCCGACTCGGGGTAAAAGTACGTCTCCGCGAGTTCGACTGCGGTCCCGTCGATCCGCTCGACGGTCGTCTCGAACGCCAGCACGTCGGGATCGGCGGGTGCACGTGAGGCCGTCATACCCACCGGTGGGCGGCGATGATCCAAAAAGGTGCGCGCTTCGGCGGGCGTTACTGTGTAATCGTCGGTCGACCCGAAGTGCTACTCCGCCAACTCAAAGGCGATCTCAACTTCCGCCTGGTACTCCCGCTCGGGCGCGTTCTTCACCTCGACGCCGAACTCCTGTACCTCCGCCCAGTAGACGTTCTCGAGGGTGTCCTCGGCGCGGTCGATCGCGTCGTCGGCCGCGTCGTCGAAGCTCTCGGTGCTCGTTCCGATCAGGGATATCTTCTTATATACCATACCGCGAGATAGCGCGCGCGGCAGTATAAAAGTACCCCGCGACCCGTTCGGGCCGCCGGCTCCGTCCCGCAGCCGGACCGATCGTCGTCTCAGGGACTTCCCGGCCGCCCCTGCATCACGTCGAACTCGCCGGCGTCGTCGACGCCGATGACCGCCCAGTCGAACGGCGGTTTGAGTTTCAGGAGGTGGTCACGGAGGTCCGTCGCCGCCCGCCGCCACGTCACGAAACATCGCAAGCGCGGCGTCTCGCCGCCATCGGCCAGATACGGCTCCGGGTCGGTGGCGTCGTCGGCACACACCGGTGTGACGAGGACGCGTCGCCACTTCCGCTCGGCGACGAATTCGGACCCGTCCCCGTCGACGGTGTATCCTAGTTCACGGAAAACGTCTCTGGCCTCCGTCGTCGGTGGCATGCTAACAGGGGCCATCTACTCGAGCGTTCGGGCTCCTGTGTGATAAACTTTCTCACGACCCGCCGCTGACCGGCGGGAAGAGCGCGAGTTCGTCGCCGTCCTCCAGCTCGGTCGCGAGCCCGTCCTGGTGGAGGACGTTCCGGCCGTTCCGCAGTAGATTGATGTGGTCGGCGAGATCGCCGTCCTCGAGCACTCGATTGCGGAGATCCGGTCGCTCCGCGAGAAGCGCGTCGAGCGCGTCCCCGACCGTATCGCCGGGAGCGGCCGCGACGGTCACGGTCCGGTCGCCGGCCAGTTCCGCGAGATCAGCGAACAGCTTCCACTCCATATCCGACACACCGGTTGCCGGGAGTATGAGGGTTGCGTCCCGACTCGCGATCAGCCGCCGTCTTGGGTTCGGTCAGCCGTGCCGTCCCCGCCACCATCGTTCCCGATCTCGTCCGTCGACTCGGCGTCGGCCCCGGCCGCAGCGTCGGACGCCGCCGGTGTCGTTGCCGAGGTTTCGAACCGACGGATGGCATCGAGCCGACCGACGAGGTAGACGGCGTCTCCGGGCTCGAAGACGTGGCTTCTTGGCGGAAGTGCTCGAACGGACCCTTCGGCGGGCCGGATCGCCGCAACGACGGCGGAGACGTCGCCGACCGCGGTGCCGACCAGCTCGCTTCCCGCAGCGACGGTGACGACGCTCATCGTCTCGTCGGCGCTCCGCAGCAGGCTCGCGAACTCGCGGTCGGCCTGCGGCTGGGCGGGAAGCGTCACCAGCCGGTACGTCGCCGCATCGTCGAGGCGCTCCGCGTCCGCGGCGTCGAGCGCGAGCGTCGCCACGTCGCCGGCCGTCGCGCGGAGCTCGGCGGTCGCGACCCGTTCGGGGGTCTCACCGCCGCGCCACACCTGTACGACGTCGCCGGGTGTCGCGGTGTTGGCCGGATCGGCGATGATCGCCACCGCGGCGGTACCCGGCGCGAGCGTCGGCCCGAGGCCGGCCGCCCGGGTTCCGACGGCGAAGTACTCGATCTCGCCGCGCTCGTCGACGTCGACGTCGACGTACGTGATCCCGAAATCTTCCTTCACGCGGGCGACGAGCCGGGTTCGAAGCTCCTCGACGGTCAGCTGCCGGGGGAACAGCAGCGTTTTCTCCGCCATCTCGGCCTTCCGATCGGGGGAGACGGCCTCGTAGGATTCCATATCCTCGATCTCCTCGGCCGGCGGGAGCGTGACCGGAGTCACGCGGCCGACCGTCCGCACGACTGCACCGACCTCTCCCTCGAGCCGCTTGCCGCCGGCCAGCGAGAAGACGTTCCGCGCAACCGTGTCGCCGACGCGGAGGCCTGCCGGGGAGACCGCCGCCGCGACGCCGACGGCGACGACGTTGAACAGGACGGCGTCGAGCCGCAGGAGTTCGAACTCTCCGCCGCCGATCAGCCCGCCCAGCGAGGTCGTGTTGAGGTACAACACGACCACCGCGACGCCGAACAGGATCGCGACGCCCTCCGGGGCCCGCTGACGGAAATACCACCGGTAGAGCGCGGCGATCGCCCCCGTGATCAGCAGCGCCAGACACGCGAACAGCAGGAGGGTCGCGGCCGCCCGCAGGGGCTCGCTGAAGGTGACCACCGAGGCAAGCGGTACGGCGTCGGTCGCGACCGAGAGACCCGCCTCGAGAGCCGATGCTCCGGTTCCGGTCACGCCGCCACCTCCGTGAACCGGTCGAGCGCGTCGCGGGTTCCCACGACGAACAGCTCGTCGCCGGCCGACAGCTCTTGCCCCCCGCGCGGGGCGATCACCCACGATCCGTGCTTCGCGGCCACGATCGCGACCTCGTACCGGTCGCGGACGTCGACGTCCCCGATCGTAGCCCCGTCGAGCGGGCCGCCGGCGACGACCGAGACGCGCCGGAAACGATTTCCGGCCCGGCGGATCAGGGCGGTCAGCTCGAACTCCCGCCGCGTCCCGCGCGAACGGACCAGGACGCTCCCACGGTCGGCCTCGAGCAACGGACGCGCGTCGGACCGCGTCACTGCGACCGTGATCCGCCCCTCTCCGCCCGTGGTGACGGGAACCGAGAGGGACGGTGCGTCGGCGTCGGCTTCGGAATCGGCTCCCCCGTCGGTGGCGAGGTCGTCATCGGTGGGGTTCCGAGCAGCGGGGGCGCCGTCCACGCGGTCGGCGTCCGGGCTCGATCGTGCCGAGACGACGGTGCCGTCGACGGCGCTGCCGGGCGTAAAAACCGTCACCTCGTCGCCGCGGGCGATGCCGGTCGGTATCAACGCGGCGATCGAGACCGCCCGTCGCCCGTCCGGAACCCGCCGCGAAAGGCCACCCGTCGGGGGCGCAGCCTGGACGGTTGCCCGTGCGTGTTCATCGATGCCCACGGAGACGTCCGCAAGCTCAAACTCCGTCCGAAGCCGGTCGGCAAAGCGGGTCTCGAGCTCCGCGATCGGGAGGTCCGCCGGGAATGTCCACTCCCCGTCGGCGATCGATTGACGAGTTTCGGCCGACAGCGGCGGGTAGCCCTCCATATCGCCGACCTCTCCGACGATCTCGACTCGTGCCCGGCCGCGGCCACCGACGAAGTCGACGACGTCCGCCGACAGGGTCCGGTTCCGCAGCGAGCGCAACGACAGGCGTTTTGGGGCGTTTGCGCCGAGTGTGTCCCCTTGTGCGTGTGCGTACAGCGCGAGCATCAGGACGACGATGATCGCCGTCAGGATCGCCGGCGCGCGCTCGGATGCGCGAACCGAAGGATCGTTGAGCGCAAGCAGACCGCCGTTGACCCCGGCTATCGCAAGCGCCAGGACGACGACACCGAACCCCGGGATCGTCACCCCGGTGAAGTACTTGAACAGGAAGCCGAGGACGCCCGAAACGATCGCCGGAATGATCCCGGTGAGCAGTCCGAGGTAGATCCCGTAGAGTATCTCGACTGGCAGTTCCATATCCGCCGGTCACACGGCTCACGTATACCGTTATCGGCGGCCGCCACGTCGTGGGACGACGCCGGATCACCCGGACCCGGAACCGGTATCGGAACCGCGTCCGGATCCGGCGTAATCGCTCCCGACGACCTCGCGGATCCGTTCGGCGGTGACCGTCCCGACGCCCTCGACCTCCCGGAGGTCGTCCTCGCGGGCGGTCATCACGGCCTCGACGGTGCTGAAGTGGTCGAGCAGCGATCGGGCGGTGACGGGGCCGATGTCCGCGATAGCGGAGACCACGTACTCCTGCTGTTCGGCCATCGTCTTCGTCGTCTTCTCGCCGTGGACGCTTACCTCGCGGTCGCGGGTCTCCTGTTCGCGGCGGGCGATCGTCTCGAAGAGTTCGGTCGTGTCCTCCTCGTCGTCGGTGCGCAGCACGCTGAGTCCGAAGTCGACCGCGAGCGAGGCGATCGCGCCCCGGATCGCGTTCGGGTTCACGTTCCGCTGCGTGTAGAGGTCGCCGCCCTCGATGACGATCACGGGGCGGGCGTAGGCCCGCGAGAGCTCGCCGACCTGCTCGAAGACCGATCGGTCGCCGTCGAGGAGGGAGTCGACGAAGTCGGCCGCCGATTTGCGCTCGACGGCGACCCGGTCCGAGAGCACGTAGTCGCCGACCGCGAGCGTCTCCAGACGGGTGCGGATCCCCGAGCGCGTCGAGAGGTCCTTGGCGATCCCGGCGTCGAGCTCGCGCTGGTCGATCACGACCTCGACGACGTCGTCAGCGTCGGCGACGCCAGCCGTGGCGACCACGCCGTCGTCGTCAATACCGTCCCCGATCGCGTCCGCCGTTGCCTCATCGGCGGTCGTCTCCGCCGCGAAGTCGGTCAGACCTGGCTGTCCGTCGGCGTCGGGACTCGCGGCGTCGTCGGGGCCGACGCTTCCGCGATCGACGTCTCCGGAGCCGGCAACCTCGGCGTCGGCAGCCTCGGAACCGGCGTCCTCGTGGTCGGTTGCGTTCCCCGTCTCGCCGCCCGGCTCCTCGAACGCGTCCAGGTTCGCCTGGTCCTCGTCGGCTATTTCGGCCTCGAGGTCGCCGGTCGCGGCCTTGAGGTCGCGAAGCTCCTGGCGCATCTGTTTCTCCCGGCGGCGGGAGATCCAGAAGAACGCCTCGTCGCGGGTGTCCTCGGCCATCAACACGACCACGCGTCCGCTGGCCTGCCGGCCGGTCCGACCCTTCCGCTGGATCGACCGGATCGCGGTCGGAACCGGCTCGTAGAACAACACGAGGTCGACCTCGGGAACGTCGAGCCCCTCCTCGGCGACCGACGTCGAGACGAGCACTTCGAACTCGCCGGCGCGGAAGGCGTCGAGCGTCTCCTGCTGTTCGGTCTGGCTCATTCCGTCCGAGCCTTCCTTGTCGCCCTGTCCGACGAACCGCTCGACGTCGACGCTTGCCTCGAGGAACTCCACGAGCGCCTCCGCGGTATCCCGTGATTCGGTGAAGACGATCGCACGGTCGCCGCCGTTGACGCCGAGCGTCTCCGCGAGCAACAGCCGCGTCTTCGAGAACTTCGGGTGGAGATCGTCGAACGCCTCCGCTTTGCGCATCGCCTCGCGGACCTTCGGCTCGGCGACGAGCCGCTGGCTCGCCTTGGAGGCACCCGAGGAGCGGGCCGCGTTCCGCTGGCGCTCGAAGTACCGGCGCAGCGACTCGACCGACTGCGTCTCCACGAGCTCGACCGCGCGCCGGAGCTTCATCACCTCGGCGTGGGTCGACATCCCGGTGTACCCGTCCGAGTTCCCGGCGTCCATCATCCGCTTGAGCTCCCCGCGCATCGCGTTGAGCTGGCGCTGTGAGAGGTCGGGATCGGTCGTGTCCGCGACGCCGATGGACTTGAGCTTCTCGAGCCGGTCGGCGATCACCTCGTTCAGCGCGTCGCGGATCGCCAGCAGCTCATCGGGAAGTTCGATCTGCTCCCAGCGAACGTCGGTGTCGTGGGTGTACTCGTCGACGTCGGCGTCGTCCTCGGTCATCACCTCGACGTTGTCGATCCCGAGGTTCTCACAGACGATCTCGATCTCCTCGAGGTCGCCGCCCGGGGAGGCGGACATCCCGGTGACAAGCGGGTCGGCGGCGTCGGCGTGGTAGCGCTCGGCGATATAGACGTACGAATAGTCCCCGGTGCCCCGGTGACACTCGTCGAAGGTGAGATGCGTGACGTCCCGCAGCGATATCCGGTTGCCGACGAGGTCGTTCTCGATCACCTGCGGGGTCGCGATCACGATCCGCGCCGACTCCCAGAGATCGCCGCGGTCGTCCGGCGAGACGTCGCCGGTGAACACGACGATCTCGTCGTCGGGGACCGACAGCGCCTCCCGGTAGAAGTCGGCGTGCTGTTGGACGAGCGGCTTGGTCGGCGCCAGAAACAGCGCCGTTCCGCCCGCCTCCGCGAGTCGGTCGGCGGTGACGAGCAGGCTCACCGTCGTCTTTCCGAGGCCCGTCGGGAGGCACACGAGGGTGTGGCCCGCACGCGCCGCGGTCGCGAGCTCGATCTGGTAGCGGCGTCGCTGGAGAACGCCCTCGACGAGCAGGGGGTGGTCGATGCTCACCGCGTCGGCCTCGGTCGCCATCGGCGGGTCTTGGCCGGCATCGCGGAAAAGGGTTCGCGATGCGTGGTGGAAGTGGTCGACGGACTCGAGACCGGATCCGTCGGCCGCTGACGCGAGCCAGCGGCCGAATCGAACCAGCGACCGGAGGCGGGTGACCTATCGGTCCGTGTCGTCGTCGGGGATGCGGTCCTCCGACAGCCGGTCCTCCGGGACGTCCTCGCCCACGAGCGCGGCCCACTCCGCGACCCGCGATCGGCTCGTTCCGGCCGGGGTGGTGGGTGTGTGACCGTTCATCACTTGTACCTGATCGAAGCCGTCGTCTTAATCGTTACTCCGGTTGCCGCCGCTCGGGAACCCGTTCGGCGTCGTCGTCGGCCCGAAGCACCCGATACCCCTCGAGTACGCGACCCAGTCGGGGCATCGAGGCGACGACGGCGTCACAGGACGGTCGAACCGCGTCTTTCGGGACGAATCCGATCGAGAGCCCGGCGACCTCGAGCATCGGGAGGTCGTTGGCGCCGTCGCCGATCGCCACCGTGTCGGCCATCGGGACGCCGACCTCCTCGGCCAGCGACTCGAGGGCGTCGTCCTTGGTTCCCTCGATGAGCGGCCCCTCGGCGTCCCCGGTCAGGCGACCGCCGGACTGCGGTAGCCGGTTCGCGACGATCGTGTCGACGGAAACGCCCTCGCGTTCGAGGGCCGCCTCGACGCCGCGCTCGAACCCGCCGGTGAGGATCGCGACGTGATGGCCCGCCGCCTGTAGCCGTTCGATGAGAGCCGCCGATCCCGGTCGAACCCGGACGTCGTCGAAGGCGGCCTCGACGTCCGCCTCGGGGAGCCCCTCCAGCAGTTCCGCCCGCTGGTAGAGGCTCTCCGCGTAGCTGATCTCGTCGTTCATCGCCCGCTCGGTGATCGCCGCGACCTCGTCGGCGACGCCGGCGCGCTCGGCGAGCAACACCGTCATCTCGGAGTCGGAGAGCGTCCCGTCGAAGTCGAACGCGATGAGTCGCATACCCACGGTTGCGTGGCGATCGATTAAACGTCGATGATCCGTCGTCTGGACGGATCGCTCCCGAACACCAGACTTCCTCCCGGACACACGACTTTTTACCGGACAGGCCGTCAATGACGTATATGGGTATCCTCTCACGCGCCTCGTACGTCATCCGCTCGAAGGTGAACTCGATCCTGAACCGGGCGGAGGACCCGACCGAGACGCTCGACTACTCCTACGAACAGATGCGCGACGAGCTCCAGGACGTCAAACAGGGGATCGCCGACCTGACGACCCAGAAGAAACGGCTGGAGATCCAGAAGCGTCGCCTCGAGGAGAACGTCGAGAAGCACAACCGCCAGGCGCGGGAGGCCGTCCAACAGGACCGCGACGACCTGGCGCGGCAGGCCCTCGAGAAGAAGAACTCCAAGATGCAGCAGATCGAGGAGATCGAGGGCCAGATCGCCGAGCTCCAGTCCACACAGGACTCGCTGGTCGAGAAAAAGAACGAACTCCAGAGCCGGATCGAGGAGTTCAGAACGAAAAAGGAGACGATGAAGGCGCGCTACGAGGCGGCGGAGGCGTCCACGCGCGTGTCGGAGGCGATGACCGGCGTCGGCGACGAGATGGACGACGTCGGGCGGGCGATCGAGCGCGCGGAGGACCGGACCGACGAGATGGAGGCGCGGTCGCAGGCGATGGACGAGCTGCAGGACACCGGCGCCTTCGACGACGCCCTCTCGGACAAGGACAGCATCGACCGCGAGCTCGAGGAGGTCTCCTCGGACCGGGAGGTCGAGGCCGAACTGGAGACGCTCAAGTCCGAGGCCGGAACCGGCGCCGATGGCGATGGGTCGGGTTCCGCGGCGTCGACGGACGAGGTCGAGTCGGAACTCGCTGATCTCGAGGCGGAGGTCGACACGGCGGACGCGGACGAGGACGTCGATGTGGCCGACCTGGAGACTGAGGACCTCGGGGCGGAGGACGTCGACGCAGAGAATCGGTAACCGCCCGTCAGAACACCGATCTCACTCCGTCCGAACGCCGATCCCTTACTCCCGGACGCCGATCCCCTACTCCCGGACGCCGATCCCGTTTGCGTCCGCATCGAGCTGGATCCGTCCACTCGAGAGGTCGGGGCCGGTGAAGGGATCGGCGGCAAGCAACAGTGAGCCGTCGAGGTCGGCGTAATCGACGAGCGGCGCGAGCTGTGCCGCGGCGGCGATCGACGCGTTCGTCTCGATCATACAGCCAAGCATCACCTCGAGCCCGTGCGCGCGGGCCGCCGCGATCATCCGTCTCGCCTCCCGGATCCCCCCGGTCTTCATCAGCTTCAGGTTCGCGATGTCACACCGGTCGGCGATCCGCGGGACGTCTGAGAGCGTGACGCAGGATTCGTCGGCGGCGATGGGCAGCGCGGACCGTTCGTAGGCCACGCGCAGCCCCTCGGGGTTTTCCGCCGGTACGGGCTGTTCGATGAACTCGACCCCGTACTCCGCGAGCCACTCGCTTTTCCGGACGGTCTCGGATGGTGACCACGCCTCGTTGGCGTCGACGCGGATCGTCGCCTCCGGCGCGGCCGACCGGACGGCCTCGATCAGCTCGCGGTCGCGATCGGTCCCGAGTTTGATCTTCAAGATCGGGTATCCTGCGTCGACGGCGGCCTCGGTCTTCTCGCGGACGCGCTCCGTCGTGTCGAGGCCGATCGTGTAGGAGGTCCGCGGTGTCGCCGTCGGGTCGAGCCCCCACAATCGGTGGAGCGGAACGCCGAGCCGGCGGGCCGCGAGATCGTGTACGGCGATCGAGACGGCCGTTCGGGCGGCGGGATTCCCGCGAACCGTGTCGGCCATTCGGGACTCGATCGCGGCGAGCGCGTGGGGGTCATCGATCTCCTCGACGACGGCGAGCAGGTCCGGCAACACCGCCGCGACGGTCTCCGGCGTGTCACCGTAGTGGGCCGCCGGCGCGGCGCCGCCGATGCCGGTCATTCCGCCGCCGTCGGTGACCCTGACGATCACGTTCTCGGCGTGGGTCTGTGTTCCCCTGGAGATGGAAAAGGCGGTCTCGAGCTCGACGGAGAGGCGCTCGAACGACGTCGAGAGGCTCATCCCTCGAGGACCTCCGCCTCGATCGCCTCGACGATCGGGCCGGCACCGAAGCGGACCGGATCGCTGACGGGCGCCGCGAGGTCGGCGGCCAGCTCGTCGACGGCGCTCCGGGCTGTCGCGTCGTCCGCCACGTCCTTGGTGTTGAGCGCGCCTGCGATCACGTCCGCGTCCGCGACCGGGGCCGAGAGGCCCTCATAGAGGTCGACGTACTCGGGGATCGGCGGCAGCTCGAAGGACTCGTAGCCGTGGATCGCCTCGCGGCCGGCCGCGTGACACAGCACCAGCGCGTCGGGCATCGACCCGTGAAGGATGCCGCAGGTGACCGCCGAGTAGGCCGGGTGGACGATGCTGCCCTGTCCCTCGACGACGAGCAGGTCGTGTTCGTCGCCCTTCTCGAGGATCATCTCCTCGACCGCGCCGGCGGTGAAATCGGATATCACCCGGTCGATCGGGTTGCCCCAGCCCTCGATCAGGATCCCCGTCTGTCCGGTCGGGATCACCGCCGCATCGATCCCGCGATCGCGAGCGGCCGCCACGATCTCCATCGTCGCCGTCATCTTCCCGACCGAACAGTCGGTCCCGACGGTACAGATCACGTCCGCGTCCACGTCGCCGGCACGTCCCTCGGCGACGCCGAGCCCCTCGTGGGGATCGCGCACGTCGATCAGTTCGACGCCGTGCTCGGCTGCGAGCGTGGCGAACTCCTCGTCCTCGTTCAGGAAGTAATGAAGCCCTGCGACCACGTCACAACCCGCCTCGATCGCCGCCCGGATGTCCGCGCGCCAGGAGTCGTCCAGGCCGCCGCCGATCGGCGCGATCCCGACGAGGAGGGCGTCGATGCCGTGGTCGTCGGGACCGCCCTCCGCCTCCAGAAGGTCCGCGAAGGACGCCGCGATCGGCGCATCGTCGATCGTCGCCGCGTCGCTCTCGACGAGGTGGTCGTGCACACGCGTGCCGGCGGTTTCGCGGTCGAGAACCGCAGCGACCTCCTGATCACCGTACCGCATCACGCCGAGGGCGGTCTTCGCTCGGTCCGGGAACTTCTCGTGGGCGAGGATCGCGATTCGCTGGTGGTCCATACCGGATACAGATCCGGGATGGATATAAAAACGAGCGACTGGTCCTCGTCGAGGGCGCCGTCGAACGAGGTCCGAAACGCCGGTGGGCCGGCGATCAGTAGAGCAGGTCGTCGTTGTTCTCGATCATGTACAGCGAGCGGGCCGCGATGTTGACGCCGTGATCGCCGACGCGTTCGAGATCGCGGATCGTGAGTAGCAGCCGTGAGACGTCGCGCATCGTCCCCTCGATGTCCTCGTCGCTTCCGAGCTGATCGCGCTGGATCAGGTCGCGCACGACCAGTTCGCTGGCAGCCTCACACAGCTCATCCACCTCGTCGTCCATCTCCGAGACCGCATAACACGCCTCGGCCGTCTCCTCGCGATAGGCGTTCATCGCGGTCTCGAGCATCTCCAGCGTGGCGTCGCCGATACGCTGGATGTCGACGTCGGGGTAGAGCTCCTGGTGTGCCTCGCCGGCGTATCCGCCGAGATTGGTGGCGAGGTCCGCGATCCGCTCGAGGTCGGTGATTATCTTAAAGGAGGCGGCGATGAACCGGAGGTCGCCGGCCACCGGCTGTTGGAGCGCGATGAGGTCGATACAGTCCTGTTCGAGATCGAGGTAGAGCTCGTTGACCTCCGCGTCGCCGGTGATCACCTCCTCGCCGAGGTCGCCGTCCTGTTGTTCGAGTGCGTCGAGCGCCAGCCGCAGACGCTCCGCGACGACCTCGCTCATGTAGAGCACGTCGTCGCGCAGTTCGTCGAGTTTGGTCTGGTATTCCTTGCGAACCATCGGTGAACCCGTATGTCGGTGAACCCGTGTCGTCGTTCCGTCGGGGACGAACGCCCCGACTTCGTGCGTCGATCCGATCGCTTCCAGTCGAATGGTCGGGGATACTTAAATATGCCCCCCGCAGTGGCCCGTCGGGTATCTCGCCGCGTGTCCGATCGTCGATCGTCAACCGCTGACGGTTGAGCGGCGATCGTCGATCGCCGACCTCCGAAACGGCGTGTCGCTACCCGAACTTGCCGGTGATGTAGTCCTCCACGCGCTGGTTCTCGGGGTTCTCGAAGATCTGGTCCGTATTGCCGAACTCGACGAGCTGGCCGCCGGTGAGAAACACCGCGGTCTTATCGGAGATCCGGGCCGCCTGTTGCATATTGTGCGTGACGATGATCACGGTGTACTGTTCGGAGAGGTCCGCGATCAGGTCCTCGACCTTCGCGGTCGCGACGGGATCGAGCGCGGAGGCCGGTTCGTCCATCAGGACGACCTCCGGATCCGGCGCGATCGCGCGGGCGATACAGAGCCGCTGTTGTTGGCCGCCGGAGAGGTCGAGTCCGGAGCTGTCCAGTTGGTCTTTCACCTCATCCCACAGGGCGGCGTTGCGCAGCGCCTCCTCGACGCGGGCATCCATATCGCCCTCGAAGCCCTGGATCTTCAGTCCGTAGGCGACGTTGTCGTAGATGGACTTCGGGAACGGATTCGGCTTCTGGAACACCATCCCGATCTTCCGGCGGAGCGCGACCGGATCGATGTCCTCGGCGTAGATGTCGGTTCCGCGGAACCGGACGGTTCCGGATATCTTCGCTGCGTCGATCATATCGTTCATCCGGTTGAGACACCGGAGATACGTTGATTTCCCACAGCCGGACGGACCAATGATCGCCGTCACTTCCCGTTCGGGGATGCCGACCGTAACCGACTGTAGCGCCTGTTCGTCGCCGTAGTGAACCGTCAGATCCTCGGATCGGATCACCGACTGCGACTCGGGGACGTCCTCGATCGTCGGCACGAGGTCGTCGGTCTCGCCGGGCCGAACCGTGTCGTCCGTGGACGAGTCGTCCGGTGTTGGATCGGGTGAGGATGACGAGTCGGCGTCGGTTTCTTGGATGTGGTAACTGTCGCTCATTGGTAGATCGATCGCGGTGAGAACGCACAACGGGAACACGTCTGGACGGACGGGAGCCGTCGCCGGCGAGTTCGGCCAACCGGGAGCGCCCAGGAGTCGTCCGTCATCACCTAGTGGAGGGCTTCGTGGACGTAAATAACCTACTATAAGATCTATATAGATATATATTCAGACACGGATCTCTGCGGAAAATCCGCGATTTACTCCAATTCCCGTTCTGGTATATCACGCCGACATCCGAAGATGTAACGGGTATATGGTGGATTGGCGATCCGAAGTCTGGGCGGTATATATATAGTTACATTTATACATAGCCTACAGAGAGATACGCTATGGAAACGCGGAAAGTCCAGGTGACGGGTGGGTCCACGTACACGGTGTCGATCCCCAAGACGTGGGCGAACCGGAACGACGTCGAGGCCGGCAGCGAGGTCGAGTTCTACCCCGACGGGGACTCGCTGCTTTTGAGCCCGCGATCCGACGACGAGGGGACCACCGGAACCCTCGACATCACCGACCTCACTGATCGCGAGCTCACTCGGGCAGTGATGACGATGTACGTGAGCGGCTTCGACGTCATCGCGCTTGAGGGCTCGGAGATCACCACCGAGCAGCGGTCGACGATCCGGGACGCGACCCAGAGCCTCGTCGGGCTGGAGGTGCTCGAGGAGACCCGCGATCGAGTCGTGGTCCGGGACCTACTCGATTCCTCGGAGCTGTCGATCCACAACGCGGTCACCCGAATGCGGCTGATCTCGACGTCGATGCTTTCGGACGCGCTGACGGCGCTTCGCGATCTCGACGACGGTCTCGCGCGCGACGTCATCCGGCGTGACGACGATCTCGACCGGCTGTGGATGGTCGTCTCCCGCATCTTCCGGTCGACGCTGCGGACGCCGAAGGCGGCCGAGGAGCTCGGGTTGCCCCGTGAGGCGTGTTTCGATAACCACTCCAGCGCCCGCCAGCTCGAGCGGATCGGCGATCACGCGACCAAGATCGCCCATCTGACCCTCAACATCGACGAGCCGCTCCCCGACGACGTCCTCTCGGCGATCGATGACCTTCACGAGGACGCCGTCGAGGTGATCGACACCGCCATGGACGCCCTCTTCGAGGACGACACGGAGCAGGCGACGGCGATGGCGAACGACGCGCGCGAACACGTCCGCGACATCGACGACCGGGTTCGCCAGATCGACGAGCTGCTCCGCGATCTGGACCCGACGCGGGCACAACTGCTCGGGCTCGTCGTCGATTCAGTCCTCCGGAGCGCCGATTACGGCGGCAACATCGCCGAGACGGCGCTGCAGAAGGCCGCGCCGACGCCGTAGATCCGGTCGATCGGTTTCCTGGATCCGGGGCTGTCGGCCGGTCCCGCAACCTCTTTCCGCTCGCTCCGCGAACCGCTGGGTATGAGCGACGAGCCGTTCGATCCGGACGAGATCGAGAGCTACCGGGAGGCGGGGGCGATACTCGCCGATGCGATGAATGAGGCACGGGAGATGGTCGAGCCCGGCACGACCCATCTCGAGATCGCCGAGTGGACCGAGGACTACGTCCGGGAGCAGGGCGCCGGGTTGGCGTTTCCCGTCAACATCAGCGTCGATGAGGAGGCCTCCCACGCGACGCCGGGCGTCGACGACGACGCGGCGATCGGCGAGGAGATGGTGTGTCTGGACGTCGGCGTCCACGTCGACGGCTACATCGCCGACGCCGCGGTGACGGTCGACCACACCGGATCGACCGAGCTCGTCGAGGCCTCGGAGATGGCCCTCGAGGCCGCGGTCGACGAGGCCGGTCCGGGCGTCCCGGTCGGCGAGATCGGGCAGGCGGTCGAGGACGTTATCCGTGGCTACGGCTACACCCCGGTGTTGAACCTCTCGGGCCACGGCGTCGAGCGGTACGACGCCCACACCGGCCCGAACGTCCCGAACCGCGGCGTCGACCGGTCGGTTACGCTCGAGCCCGGCCAGGCGGTGGCGATCGAGCCGTTCGCGACCGACGGCCGCGGCAAGGTCGGGGAGGGGCCGACCGAGGAGATCTTCGAGCTCAAACACGACCGGAGCGTTCGCGACCGCCGCGCCCGGCAGGTCCTCGACGCGATCCGGGAGTTCGACGGGCTCCCGTTCGCCGCCAGATGGCTCGACATCGAGGGCGTCGAGATGGCGCTGCGCCGGCTCAAACAGCGGGACGTGATCACGGGCTACCCGGTGCTCAAGGAATCCGACGGACAGCTCGTGAGCCAGGCCGAACACACGATCCTGGTCACCGAGGACGGCGTCGAGGTCACGACCGCGGGCATTCACCGGTTCGATTGAGACCGTCGTGGTCGCGGCAGTGTGTCGTGTCCCGCCTCACGCGTTGTTCATTCTGGTCGCGGTCTCGTGGCCACAGCGCGTACAGACCGCAACGCGGTACGGCTCCCGGGAGAAGGCGGCGTTCTCGGGGTCCTCGCTTTCGGTCCGGATCTCGACGCGGACGCGATGGTGGGTCTCCTCACCGCAATCGGCACAGCGCTCACGAACGTCGTCGGGACCGGCGGCGGGCATCGCCATACGGCTCCGCCTACTCGGGAGCTCCGCAAAAAGCCTCGCCTCCCGGCGGATTTCGATCGATCCCGACGGCGAGCGGCGCGTCGATCGGGACGCCCGCGAGCGTCCCGAACGAGTGGATTCAAGTCCGCGCCCTCGCAACCGGAGAGTATGAACCCAGGGGATCGCGTCCGCGTCGAACGGGCGGACGTCACGAACGAGGGCGTGTTGATGCCCTCCTCGACGGCCGAACATCTCGTGATCAAACTCGATGGCGGATACAATGTCGGCGTCGACCGCGAGGCGGCGTCGGTCGACGTCCTCGAGTCGGACGTCCACGTGGTCGACGACGAGCCGGACCCCGAGGCCGGCGACGTCTCGGAGATCACCTTCGACGACGACCTGCCGACGATTTCGCTCATCTCGACCGGCGGGACGATCGCCTCGACGGTGGATTACCGGACCGGCGCGGTGACCGCGCGGTTCGACGCCGAGGACGTTCTCCGGGCAGTCCCCGATCTGGCCGGGCGGGCGAACTACCGCGGGCGGGTGGTCGCGAACATCCTCTCGGAAAACATGGACCCGTCCATCTGGCAGGACCTCGCGCATGCGGTCCACGAGGAGATCGCGGCCGGAGCCGACGGCGTCGTCGTGATGCACGGCACCGACACGATGCAGTACTCCGCCGCCGCGCTCTCGTTCATCCTCGAGACGCCGGTCCCGATCGTTCTCACGGGCAGCCAGCGCTCCGCGGACCGCCCCTCCTCGGACAACGTGATGAACGCTGTCTGTGCGGTCGAGGCAGCCAAATCCGACTGCGCGGAGGTGCTCGTCTGTATGCACGCCGATGAGTCCGACGATGCGTGCGCGCTCCACCGCGGGACGCGCGTGCGGAAGAACCATACCTCCCGGCGGGACGCCTTCGAGACGGTCGGCGCGAAGCCGCTCGGGGAGATCGACTACGAAACCGCCACGGAGGACGGTTCGGACGGGGCGGTCGCAGACGAGGCGATTACGCTCCGCCGCGAGTACGCGAGCCGCGGAGAGACCCTCGACATTGAGCCCGACCTCGCCGCCGACGTCGAACTTGCCACCTTCGCTCCGGGAATGGACCCGGCCGCCTGGGAGTACCTCGAGGACGCGGCGGGCGTCGTGGTCGCGGGCACGGGGCTCGGACACGTCCACACCGATCTCATCCCGCGGATCGAGGCGCTCGTCGACGACGGGACGCCGGTCGTGATGACGAGTCAGTGTCTCGAGGGGCGCGTCTGTGACCGCGTCTACGACACCGGCCGGGACCTGCTCGATGCGGGCGTGATCGAGGGCGGCGACATGCTTCTCGAGACGGCGATGGTGAAGCTGATGTGGGCGGTCGCCAACGCCGACGACGTCGCGGGGACGATGCGAACGTCGCTTGCGGGCGAGCTCACCGCCGAGTCACGGCCCTGGCGATGACCCGTCGCGATCGATCCGGCTGCGATCGGCGGTTCGGGGGCCGTTGATGGCGCCACCCGCCGCCTCCGATCTCCTCGTCACGGTGGTTCCCCTCGCCGTCGACCTCGCGACGGTCCGGTCGCTCGTGTATTACGGCGCCATCTACGGCGTCGTCCTCGCGGTCGCGGTCTGGATCTACCGCGACGCACGCGACCGTGGCATCGGCTATCCGGCCGTCTGGGCGGTCGCGACGCTCGTGTTGACGATCGTGCCGGTGCTCGCGTACCTCTACGTCCGCGGCCAGCGAACCCGAGAGCACGCGACCGAGCCGGCCGATCGGGATCCGTAGGGAACGGAACCGCCCGATCGAGACTTCCCAGAACCGACGGGAACTTGCCTTATGCCGTCTCGGTGTCCGTCTCGGCCCCGTTTCGTGGGAGCACGATGACGGGTCGATCGCTGTTCGTTACGAGCTTCGTGCGAACGCTGCCAGAGAGGAAATCGAGGATCCGTCCGCCGCCGCGTGACCGAAAGGCGACCGTGGTCGCATCGTGCTCGGCGGCAGCGGCGGTGATCGTTTCGGCGACGTCGGTTCCGTAGTGAATCGCGGTCTCGATCGGGACGTCGTCGTTCTCGGCGAGCCCGCGGATCGCCTCGAAGGCCTCCTCGGCGACCTCGCGACGCTGTTCGACGCTCGCCTTGTCGATCCCGCCGCCGGCCTTTTCGATCACGTTGATGACGACGAGTGCGGTCTCCGTGTCGAGGTATCCCGAGAGGGCGTCGTAGGTGGCGACGGCGTCGGCCTCGCTCGAGATCGGGACGAGTATGCGGTCGGTGAGATCGGTCATACTAGACGGTTTGAACCCCGTCGGTATAGTGTTGTGCGCTTCAGATTTCGCTCGCCCACACCCGGTAGTCGTCGTCGAGCTCGAAGACGGTTCGGAAGGTCCGCTCGATGAAGTCGGCGATCCGGTTGGCGTCCGAACGAGCCGTGATCACGGCGTTCGTCCCCTCGGCGTCCTCGGGGCTGTGCAGCTCGTCGATCCGGAACTCGGGATAGTCGTCAAGCAGGGTTTTCAGTCGATCGAGCTCGTCGTCGGTGACGTCGAGAACGACCTCGGTGCCCGCCACCTGGATCCACGGCGGGAGGTCGTCCTCGGTCGTCGTGGTGTCGCTGTCGGCGTCGACGTCGAGGGTCGCCACCGGGCTCGACCGGGCACGGTGGGCACTCACCGCGTCGGCGAACAGCGCGTGCCGCTCCGTCTCCTCGGCGGCGTCGAATCGGGTCATACGGCACGGTTTCGCGGCGGGCCTAATAAGGCGGGCGGTGGGACGGAGTTCTCGGATAGTGGAACGAGTTTTGGACGGTGGGACGGAACATACGATCTCGATGTGGGAGCATTCGATCGCGATGCAGGATCGATCGACAACGCGCGTCGCAGCTGAATGGTGGCATAGCGCAACTATAAATATATAAATTAAATATAATATATTGTATATTTATAATTCTGCAGATTAAAAACGCAGGAACTGGTACCATCGACCCCCTTCGGACCGGTTTGAGATCGACGGATGAACTATTTGATCACCGAGTAGCGACGATAGAGCGACCGTACTACGGAGAAACGGCTGAGAAAGACCACTCAAACACTCCTTTCGGTGACGGCTGTTCACGGCTGATCGCCGAGTGACGGCTGCTCGACGCCGACCTGCGATCACCTTATCCACCGGAATCGTGGCGGTCTCCCGGACGATAGATAGTATGTATCTAAGTAAAATATACGAGGTATTTGTATATTAGTATTATAACTAATCGTTCTGGCCCGCGATCGTTTTTGGTAATGACAAAAACTAACCGTCTCGAACGAGATGTGGTAGTATGGCTCGTGAGACCGAAAAACGAACCATCCAATCGGTCGATCGGGGGTGTGAGATCCTGGAGACCCTTCGCCGGAACGGACCGTCGACGATCTCGGAACTGGCGGCCGACTCGGAGCTGTCGGCCGGCAGCATCCACACGTACCTTGCGACGCTGCGGGATCACGGTTTCGTCGACAAGGACGGGACACAGTATCGGCTGGGATCGATGTTCATTCCCTTCGGCGTCCGTGTTCGAAACCGATCGGACCTCTATGCCGCCTCGAAGACCATCCTTCAGGAACTCGCCCAGGAGACCGGCGGCTGTGTCCACCTGACACGTGAGTACGACGATCGGCTTCTGATACTCGAGGAGGTCTACGGAGCGAACGCGATCGGCCAGGAGTTCCACGTCGAAAAGCGTGGCCGGCTGCAGCGACATCTGCACTGTACGGCGAACGGAAAGTCGATCCTGGCGTATCTGTCCGACGATCGGGTACGGGAGCTGCTTGCGGACCACGGACTCCCGTCCCGAACCTCACACACGATTACGGACCGCGAGACGCTGCTCACGGAACTCGAAACGATCCGGGAACACGGATACGCGCGGAACGATCAGGAACATATGCCGGGCATACGGGCGGTCGGCGCACCGATCCGCCGTGATGAGGATGGCGCGGTCATTGGATCGGTTAGCGTCTCCGGATCGGCCGCGAGCTGGACCGGCACCCGGTTCGAGGAGACGATTCCGGCTGCCGTCACGGAGGCGGCCACCGACATCGAAATACGGATTCACTCGCGAGAACGAGAGGTTTGGTGAGACGGGAGTTGGGGGGGCTTGGTGAAGCAAGAGCCAGGGAGATCCCTCGTCGATCCTCCGGAATAATTACACGTATATAGGTGTAATTCACCGGGGTGTGATGGCGAGATCTGTCTGGCTCGGCGCGCGAATACCCGCTGAGTTTGACTGTATTTGTCATTACCAAAAGATCTCATCGTGAGGCGATTCGGTCCTCGGGCGGTTGGCACAGCGATCCGTACCGGGCCGACGGAGTCGATCGACGACTCGTTGGAGGGCTGACGACGGAATGGGTGCGGTTTTCTGTCACGATTATAGTCCCCACGGAATATGTTCACAACCACCGGAATATTTATAACGATTGTAACCAAGAGTTCGGTCGCATGGCAGAGGATGACTACTACGTGAGCATCGACACCGGTGGGACCTTCACCGACGGTTACGTGTCGTATCCTGATGGATCGACGACGGTCAAGGTCCCGACGACGGACCACGACCTCACGGTGTGTTTCCGTAACTGTATCGACAAGGCGGCGGATAAGCTCGACAAACCGACCGAGGAGTTCCTCGTCGACACGGACGTTATCCGATTCTCGACGACGATCGGGACGAACACGATCATCGAGCGGTCGGGACCGAAGATCGGGCTCATCGCGACGGCCGGCGAGGAGGACGGCCTGTTCAGCGCCGAGGACGATGACGGTCTGATCTCGGGGGAAGACCTCGTGATCGGCGTCGAGGAGCGGACCGACGCCGACGGCGAGGTGGTCGATCCCGTGGACGCCGACGAGGTACAGGCGGCCGCAAAGACCCTGATGAACAGGGGCGCGAAGCTCATCCTGATCAGCTTCGCCAACTCGTTCCACGACGAGACGAACGAGGAGCGGGCACGCACGGTCATCGAGACCGAGTATCCGCCCCACTACCTCGGCCCCAACCAGGTGCTGACCGCCAACGAGGTCAGCAGCCGACCGGGGTATCGAACGCGCACGTACACGGCTCTGGTCAACGCGTACGTCCATCGGCCGATGGCCCGCTCGCTTTACAAGGCGGAGGACGACGCCCGAAACAGCGGCTACTCGAACCCGCTGCTCATCGGCCAGTCGACCGGCGGCGTCGCCGGCGTCTCCAAGACCGTCGCGTTGCACACCTACAACTCCGGCCCGGTCGCGGGAGTGCTCAGCGCCGACGCGTTCCGGGAGCTGTACGACCTGGAGTCGGTGATGAGCGCGGATATGGGCGGCACGAGCATCGACCTCGGCACGATCGTCGACGGCGAGCTCGAACGAAACCTCCTGCCGGAGGTCGCCGATATGCCGGTCCACGTCCCGATGATCGACGTCCACACGGCCGGCGCCGGCGGCGGCAGCGTCGCCTCGGTGAGCGACGGGGAGCTCTCGGTGGGCCCCGAGAGCGCCGGTGCGGAACCGGGACCGGCGTGTTACGACCTCGGCGGGTTCCAGCCGACGACGACGGACGCGGACGTCGCGCTTGGGTACATCGACCCGGACTACTTCCTCGGCGGGGACCAGCAGCTCAGCGCGGACCGGGCCGAGGAGGCGATCGAGCGGCAGGTCGCCGACCCGCTCGACGCCTCGGTCGCGGAGGCCGCGCTCCAGGTCAGACGGCGCGTCGACCGAAACATCGCCGACAGCATCGAGTCGCAGCTGGCCGAGCGTGGCGAGGACCCGGCCGACGTCACCCTGATCGCCTACGGGGGCGCGGGGCCGACCCACTGCTGTACCTTCGCCGCAGCGGCCGGCGTCAACCGCATCATCACCGCCCCTGCCGCGGCCGAGTTCAGCGCCTTCGGCGGCGCGACTCTGGACGTCGAACACCGCTACTCGGCGGCGCTCGGCGAGACCATCGCCGGAGACGTTCCCTCGGTCGACGGGAACGCGTTCCGCCGAACCGTCGAGCGGCTGGAGGCGGAGGCGATCCAGGACATGGCCGGTGAGGGATTCGACGCGGACGACGTCGCGCTCCAGACGTCGATCCTGGCGCGTCTCGGCGACGAGATCCACGAGGTCGACGTGCCGTCCCGAATCGGCGGTCCGGACGACCTCGACCCCGTGATCGACGCGTTCGACGCCGATCCGGAGGACGAGATCGACCTTGACACGCTGGTGTTGACCGCGGTCGGGCCCGTCGCCACCGAGGATCTCGCTCGACACGAACTCGGGGACGCGGATCCCAGCGACGCCCGGAAGGGATCCCGCGAGGCGTACTGGCCCGTCGACGGCTGGGTCGAGACCGACGTCTACCAGCGTGAGGAGCTCGAGCCCGGCAACGTCGTCGAGGGACGGGCGCTGATCGAGGCGACCGACACGACCTACGTCGTTCCCGACGACTGGACCTACACGATCGACGAATACGCCAACGGGATCATCGAACGATGAGCTTCGGATCGCCGCCGGCCGTCGACTACCTCGAAGGACTCTCGACGGAGCAGCCGTTCGTGCCCCTCGTCGACACGCTGGCGGCGGAGATCAACCAGGTGCCCCACGAGATCTACCACCGGAACGCCACGCAGTCCGCGAACGGCCGGCAGCGCGCACAGCGGCTCTTCGAGCACGACGCAGTGGCGACCACCCTCGACCGGACGCTGCTGTGTGACGTCCTCGACGCGGCCGTCGAGTGGAGCGATGACGCCGATCGCTTCGTCGTCGACTCAGTCTCCGGCGGCGGCGAGCTGAGCGCGCCGACCGACGTGGCCGCCGCGGGACGCGTCCCGACGGTCCTCGACGTGGCCGAACGACTCACCACGACCCTCGAGGACGTCGCGGTCGTCGGCGGACTCCCCGGTCCGGTCGCGACCTTCAACGAGCTGCTGCCGGACGCACGCCTCGACGCGAACCAGGAGACGACGGCGCTGATACGGGAGGTCTTCGGCGACGTGGCACGGGCCTACGGCCGGGCGGGCGTCGACGCGTTCCTCGTGACCGAGTTCGCCACGGGAGCCCAATCGCCGTCCGCCGTCATCGAGACGAACGTCGCGGCGTTGGAGATGCTCGGGAACATCGCCGAGTTCTTCGGCGTTCCCGTGGCGTTCGTGCCGGAGGGGTACGACGTGGACGTCGCGGCCGAGATCGCCGAGCGGACGTCGATCGACGGCGTGCTCCTCGACAGCAGCGATCCCGCGACGCTCGCCGACCGATTCCCCGACCTCCGCGTCGGCGGCGGGATCACTCCCGAGCTGCTCGCGGAGTCGACGGACGAGATCGAGTCCACGATCGAGGATCGCTTCACGGACGCGCCGGACGCGGTGTTTCCCGCCAGTGGAACCGAGATCCCGCCGGAAACGCACCCGAGCAAGCTCACGGCCGTCTCCCGCGTCGTGGAGGCGACGACGTGAGCGGACCGAGAAACCATGACAGGACATACCGACACATCGAACTCGACCGACCGCATCACAGCGACAGACAGCATCGACCGGCCAACCGAGCAGACCGACGGAACCGATCCGACTGACGGAATCGCAGCGACCGACGCGTTCGAACACGACCGACGGAGTGAGACCAGATGAGCACGACGAAACGGATCACGGAATACCTGGAGATCGACCTCGAGGACCGGACGTGGACCTGCACCGAGTGTGCCGAGACCATCGCGCCGGCCGACGAGAACTACAAACGCGGCTGTGTGGTGCGTGAACGCCATCCGCACGAGGTCCATCGACCCCTGATCGAGGACGCCGAGTACTCGTTCGCGCCGGACCCCGACTGGGTGCGGATCGTGGAGTTCTACTGCCCGGGCTGCGGGACGATGATCGAGAACGAGTACCTCCCGCCGGGTCATCCGATCACCCACGACACCGAGTTGGACGTGGACGCGCTCGTCGAAAACGGAGGGTCGCGATGACGACGCGCATCAACATCGACGCGGGCGGGACGTTCACCGACTGCTTCACCCTTCACGACGGCGAGGCGGTGTCGGCGAAGACGCCGACGACCGAACACGACATGTCGGAGTGTTTCTTCAAGGGGATCCGCAAGTGTGCGTCCCAGCTCGATGTCGACCTCGACGAACTCATCGCCGACGTGGACTCGATCCGGTACTCCACGACGACCGCGATGAACCGACTGATCGAGCGAAAGGGGCCCAAGCTCGGGCTGCTCACCACGGCCGGCGTGCAGGACTACCCGCAGATCGGTCGCGGCCCGCGGTGGGCGGACGGTCTCACCGACAACGAGCAGCGGAACATCTCCGACGCGGAGAAGCCGGAGTACCTCGTCCCCGACTCCCGAACCAATGGGATCCGTGAGCGCGTCGACAGCGAGGGAACCGTCCTCCGGCCACTCGACGAGGAGCACGCCCGCGAGCAGATCCGCGACCTCGTCGACCGGGGCGCGCGGGCGATCGTCGTCAACCTGCTGTGGTCCTACGAGTACCCCGAACACGAACAGCGGATCCGGGAGCTCGTCCGCGAGGAGTACCCGCCCTCGTACCTCGGGAGCATCCCCGTGTTCCTCTCCTCGGAGGTAATGCCGACCAAACAGGAGTACGAGCGGACCAACACGACGCTGCTGGACGCCTACCTCTCGGAGCTGATGCAGGAACACATCGCCGACATCAAGGAGCGGCTGGAGGCGTACGGCTACGAGGGGGACGTCCAGATGCTGCACAACACCGGCGGGATGGCCGAATCCTACAAGACGACCGCCGTCGAGACGTTCAACGGCGGGCCCGTCGCCGGGCTGAAGGGAGGCGAGTACCTCTGTGACCTGCTCGGCTACGACAAGGCGGTCGTGACGGACATGGGCGGCACGAGCTTCGACATCGGCATCCTCACCCAGGGCGGCGTCCAGTCCTACGAGTTCGAGCCCATCATCGACCGCTGGCGCGTCTCGGGGACGATGATCGAGTCGAAGTCGATCGGCGCGGGCGGCGGGTCGATCGCCTCCGTCAACGACGAGCTCGGCGGCCGGCTGGAGGTCGGCCCCGAGAGCGCCGGCGCGGACCCCGGTCCGGCCTGTTACAACCGCGGCGGCACGAAGCCGACCGTCACGGACGCGGACGTGGTGCTCGGGTTCATCAACCCGGAGAAGTTCTACGCCGGCAACCAGCGGCTGGCGGTGGACCGCGCCGAGGAGGCGATCGAGACCCACGTCGCCGACCCCGCGGGAATGTCGGTCACCGAGGCCGCGCGCAACATCCGCCGGATCGCCGACGGCAATATGGGTAACACGGTCCGCAAGGAGACGATGCTTCGGGGTCACGATCCCCGGGAGTTCATCCTCTACAGTTTCGGCGGGGCCGGACCCCTCCACGCCGCCTCCTACTCGTCGTACCTCGACATCGACACCGTCGTGACGACGCCCTACTCGCCGGTCTTTTGCGCGATGGGGTCGGCGACGATGGACACGCTGCACCTCTACGAGCAGTCCAACTCGATGTACCTGCGCGAGTCGGGCGAGGAGGCCGTCTACTCGGCCGACTACGAGTCGTTCAACGAGACCGTCGCGGATCTCCGTGCGAAGGGGCGTCGCGACATCGAGAGCGAGGGCTACGACCCCGACGACATCACCTACGAACTCGAGCTGGATATGCGGTTCGGCGGACAGATCCACGTCGCCCGCATCAGGTCGCCGCGGCTCGAGATCCACGACGAGTCCGACGTCGAGGCGATCTGTGACCACTTCATCGACCAGTACACGGACCGCTTCTCCTCGTACTCGGTGACGCCGAGCCACGGCATCACCGTCGAGAACTTCGCGCTGAAGTCCCGCGTCGAGAGCTCGGACATCGACCTGCCGACCACGACGGTCGGCGAGCGCGACCCGGCGGCGGCGAAGGCGGGCTCCCGGGACGTCCACTGGGAGTCGAGCGACGGGACCGTCTCGACCCCGGTCTTTGAATACGACGACGTCCGACCGGGAATGGCGATCCGGGGGCCGGCAGTCGTCGACGCGGACTACACGACGACCGCGGTCCCCGACGGCTGGACGTACCGGATGGACGAGTACCGCAACGGAATCCTCGAAACCGACGGAGCAACCCAATGACTGTCAACCGCGACCAACTGATCGACTGGCTCGACCTGGAAGAACCGACCGACGAGGAACTGGCCTGTATGGACGACCTCGGCCACGGCGACTACGAGATCTACTCGGAACGCCTCCGGCTGATCCTCGACGAGGGCGTCGACGTCTTCGTCCGCTCGGGCGTCTCACAGTTCATTGCCGCCCGCGACCTGGCGGTGGCGATCTACACGCCACAGGGGGACCTCATCGACTCGGCGGCGGGAGCGTACCTGCACGTCGTCACGGGCATCCCGCCGCTGAAGTACGTCATCAACAACTTCGCCGACGACGAGACCGTCGGCGTCGAACCGGGCGACGTCTTCTACGCCAACGACGCCCTCTACGGCGGCATCCACAACCCGGACCAGATCGCCTTTATGCCGATCTTCCACGAGGGGGAGATCATGGCGTGGGTCTCCGCCGCCGTTCACACGACCGAGACCGGCGCGATCGAGCCCGGCGGGATGCCCATCTCGGCGCGGACCCGCCACGACGAGGGAATGAAGCTCTCGCCGATCAAGATCGGCGAGGACTACCAGCTCAAGACCGATATGCTCGAGATGCAGAAGAACTTCATCTCGCGAGCCCCCCGGATGCACGAGATCGATCTCCGGGCGCGGCTGACGACCTGTGACCGGGTCAGACGCCGGGTGAAGGACCTCATCATCGAGAAGCAGGGCCCCGACTTCTTCAAGGGACTCATCCGCCGGAACATCGAGGAATCCCGGACGGGCGCGAAGGAACGGGTCGACTCCTGGAACGACGGGACCTTCCGGACCGTCCACTTCGCTGACTCCGTCGGGTACGAGGACGGCCTCTGGCGATTGAACGCGACGATGGAGAAGGAGGGACCGGAGATCTCCATCGACTACACCGGGACCTCCCCGGAGAACGACGGATCGTTCAACTCCCAGCCGGTCGCCTCGATCGCCCACACGGCGAACTACCTGTTCAGCGTTCCCTTCCACGACCTGCCGAAGAGCAACGGGACCTACGACCTGATCGACTTCGAGATCCCGAAGGGATCGATCCTGTACCCGGACGCCGAGGCGTCGACCGTCCAGGCCGTGATGGTCAATCAGGTGGTGATGGACTCCACGACGACGCTGTTCTCGCGGTCGATGTACGACGACGAGACCGAGAACGAACACGTCACGGCCCCGATGGCCAACACCGGCGCCGGATACGCCTTCGGGGCGGTGAGCCAGCACGGGGAGCCGGTCGCCGACCTGATGTCGCACGCCCTGAACACCGACGGCACGGGGGGACAGGCTCGCCGGGACGGCGAGGACGAGGCGATCTTCCCGTGGTGTCCGTTCGGGCACGCCTCGAATATGGAGTTCGTCGAGAACGAGTACCCGTTCACCCACCAGTACTTCCGACACGGAACCGACTCGTGTGGCCACGGGAAACACCGCGGCGGGATCGGGATGCAGATGGCGTACATGCAACACCACGTGCCCGCCGTCGAGTGGCTCTCGATCTGTCACAACTCGAAGCTCGTCACCGGACAGGGGCTGTTCGGCGGATATCCGCCCCGAACCATCCCCGGTCTCACGGTCACCGATTCGGATCTGAAGGAACGGATGGCGAACGGGGAGTACGTCCCGGACGACATGATCGAGCTCCTCCAGGAGCAGCCGCTCGACGCCGACTACAACGTCACGAGCCACGTCCGGGAGTCACAGCCCTACGAGAACGGCGACCTCTTCATCGGCCACTCCGGCGGCGGCTGCGGCTACGGCGACGCGCTCGAGCGCGACCCCGAGGCCGTGATGGAGGACATCGAAGCCGATCGTGTCTCCCACTGGGCCGCGGAGAACATCTACGAGATCGAATACGACGAGGAGTCGCTGACCGTCGATGAGGAGGCGACCGAAAAGCGCCGCGAGCGCTACCGGGAGCAGCGCCTCGAGGAGGCGGTCCCGTTCGAGGAGTTCCAGGACGATTGGGAGCAAAAGAAACCGCCGGAGGAGATCCTCGAGCACTACGGCAGCTGGCCCGAGGCGGAGAAGGAAGGTCCCGTGCTCCGGATGTAACGATCCGGAGCCGGTATCGACACACATATTTCACTATCAACACACCATGACCGACGTATACGACCCGATCGAGACGGACCCGTGGGACGACGTCGTGGCACGCCACGAGTCGCTGCTGTCCGACCAGCTCGCGTACCTCGCCGAGCACTCCGACTACTACCGCCGGAAGTTCCGGGAGTGGGACGTCGACCCGGCGTCGATCACGACCCTCGAGGCGTTCCGGGAGATCCCCTTCACGACGAAGGAGGACGAGCGACGCAACCAGGCCGACCCGGACCCCGACCAACCCCTCGGCGCGCACCAGGCGGTCCCGACCGCGGACCTGAACCGCACCATCTCGTCGTCGGGAACGACCGGCAAGCCGACCTACTTCGGGCTGACGGCGAGCGACCGCGAGCACTGGAACGCGGTCATCAAGCGGTGTTTTTACGCCACCGGGATCCGCCCCGAGGAGACGGTGATCTTCGGCGTCGGCCAGACGATGGTCCCCGGCGGCACGCCGTACTTCGAGGCGATGACCGAGCTGGGGGCCAACGTCGTCCCCGCCGGCGGCGGGAGCACCGAGCGGCTGCTGGACGCCCTGCAGGACCTACACGCGCCGGTATTGTTCACGACGACCTCGCACCTTCGGTACCTTACGGAGCGGGCGCCGGAGATCATCGACCGGAGCGTCGACGAGCTGCCGGCCGTCAAGCTGATCGGCGGCGGCGGGCCGGGGATCTCCTCCCCCGAAATTCGGCGGACGCTCTACGAGGCGTGGGACGCCGATCTGGTCCGCGAGCTGATGGGTCTCGGCGACGTCGTCGGCTGTCTGTGGGCCGAGTGCGCCGCGGAGGCCGGGATGCACTACTGCGGACAGGGATACGCCCACGTCGAGCTGCTCGATCCCGACACGGAGACGGTGATCCCGTTCGAGGAGGGTGCGGAGGGCGAGCTCGTGTACACCCCGCTCGGCCGCGAGGCGACGCCGCTGCTCCGGTACCGGTCGGGCGATTACGTCCGGATCACGGGCACCGACTGCGAGTGCGGGCGCACGTCGCCGCGGATGCAGTGTATCGGCCGCGTGGACGAGATGCTCATTTATAAGGGAATGAACGTGTTCCCGTCCGCGATCCGCGACGTCGTCGCCGAGGTCGAGGGCACGCTCCCGTACGCCCGGGTCACGGTCCCCGACTCCGACACCGTCCGCTTCGAGTCGCCGATCCCGGTGACCGTCGTCCTGGATCCGGATTCGGACCGGGAGGCCGACGCCGTCGTCGAGGACGCGATCGACCGCGTCCGGTCACGACTCAAGGTCCGGATCGACCCGCAGCCGGTCTCACCCTCGGCGATCGAGCTCTCCGAGTACAAGACGAACCTCGTGGAGGTGGAGTCGGAAGCGACGGAGGCGTAGGCGTCTCCCGGACGAACACAGTTATGTACGATATAATGTATAAATACAAACTATTCATACTACAAACACGTTTGATCACCGACTGAACGTCGATCGATGGCGGGTTCTCCGGTCCAGGACGTTCGATCGAGTCGTCCCCTCCCGCTTCGTCGTGTCGATCCGGGCACAGGATCAGCTCCCGCCATACTGAGCGACGTAGCGCCGATGCGGGTCGAACGACCACATACACGTTATAAATAAATACGGTGACTACCGCGTTCGAACCGGTGACTGCCGATCACCACTGCAGAGACGCGACCCGCGAGATCGAGGATCGGTGGTTCCGACCGATGTAGTCGAACGTCACACAGATATTTAGAATACATACATATAATTTAAAATACATTTAGGATACGAAGCGGAGAGAGGTACCGTGACGGAACCGCGGCTCACGATCGATATCGACCCACCCACGGCCGGGCCACCATCGGACGCCGATCAACCCACCCACGGCCGGGCCACCATCGGACGCCGATCAACCCACTTACGACCGGGCCACCATCCGCGCCGATCGACCCACAGGTCTTTCCCCTCGTGCGGTGACCGGACGGTATGCACCGACGGGAACTCGCCCCGCTGATCGACCACACCGTGCTCGGACCGACGACGACCTGGGACGACGTCCGGATCGTCCTCGAGGCCGCGGTCGAGCACGGGATGAACGCGTGCGTGCCGCCGTGTTACCTCGAGGAGGCGACCGCGTTCCTCGACGCGGAGCCGGCCGAGGCGTCGACGGAGACGCTGCTCGTGACCGTGATCGACTTTCCCCACGGACAGGGCTCGACCGCCGCCAGGCGGGAGGCGGCCGTCGCCGCCTGGAACGACGGCGCCGACGAGTTGGACGTCGTGATCTCCATCGGTCGGCTGAAAGCCGGCGCGGACGACGCCGTTGCGGCCGATCTGGCGGAGGTGGTCGCCGCGGTCCCGATCCCGGTGAAGGTCATCGTCGAGACGGCCCTGCTGACCGACGCGGAGACGCGGCGCGCCTGCGAGGCCGCGGTCGCCGCCGACGCCGATATGGTCAAGACCTCGACCGGATTCGCCGACGGCGGGGCGACGACCGACGACGTCGAACTGATGAGCGAACATCTCCCGGTGAAGGCGTCCGGCGGGATCGGCAGCTACGAGGCGGCGATGGCGATGATCGAGGCGGGCGCGGAACGGATCGGTGCGTCCTCCGGCGTGGCGATCCTCGAGGGCGCGCCGGAGTGACGAACGGTCCGGGGTCGTGAGCGGTCCCGAGTGACGGGCGGTCTCGAGTACGATCGACGACGAGGACCGATCCGATCAACCGTCGGCTCGGTCTCCGGGCCGGTTCGGTCCTCGCGTCGGATCAGTCTTCGGATCGATCGTCGTCGGACGTTCGCGACCGAGCGCCCGATCCGAACAGCCGGGACCGGATGCCGCGGTCGTGTTTCTTCTCGGCGAGCAACACCGAACAGTCGACGTCATAGAGGACGTCGAGCACGAGCGAGCCGCGCACGAGCCGCGAGAGCAGCCCCTTCTCGGTGGCGCCGATCACGAGCATCGTCGCGTCGGCGGCGGCCTCGGCGATCCGGGTCTGGACGTCGCCGGATTCGATCCGAAGGGTTGCGTCCGCGAGGTCGTTCTCACTCGCCCAGTCCTCGAGGAACCGCCGGCCTGCGGCCGGATCGTCGGCGACGTGTAACAGCGTGACCTCGGAGCCGTACTCCGCGCGCAGCATTCGGGCGACGGCCGCCGACAGCTCCGAGTCGGGGCCGCCGGCGGTCGGGACGAGGATCCGCGAGGGGTCGTAGCCGCGGTCCTTGAACACGAGGATGTCGCTGGGCAGCGAGTGGGCGATCTCGTCGATCGCGGACTCGGCGCGGCCGGGCGAACCGTGGACGTCCTCGCCCCACCCCATCACCGTGAGGTCGGCGCCGTAGGTCCGGGCGGCGTCGAAGACCTCCTCGAACGTTCGGTGCGAGAGGATCACGTGCGTCTCGACGTCGACGCCGAAGGTCTCGGCGTCCTCCTTGGCGCGCTCGAGGAGGTCATAGGCCGCATCGTGAGCCCCGCGTTCGCGGGCCGCCTCGAGGGAGGTCTGGTCGGGAACGTTGGCGATGTTGACGGCGACGACGGTTCCGTCCCGCTGCTTGGCGACGGCGGCCGCAAGCGAGATGAGGTGGCCCTCGGTCGCGGGGTTCGCGAGGGGAACCATCACGCGGTAGTCGGCAGCCTCGGGCTGGACGGACGTGGCCGCGGAGACGGCCGCATCGGGCATCTCCTCGGCGCGATCGAGGACCCACGTCCCGAGCACGCCGGAGCTCTCCACCCGGCTCCGGGCGTAGCCGAAGTACCAGAGGGTCGCGAACGCGACCAGTCCGGCCGAGAGCACGATGACCCGCGGTTCGATGTAGGCGATGAGCGCGAAGGAGGTGATCGCTCCGACGATCGGGACGATCGGATACAGCGGCACCGTGAAGTCGGGATCGTAGCCATCGGGCTCGGCCTCACGCATCACGATCAACGCGATGTTCAACAGCCCGTAGACGATGAGGTGAAGCACCGATCCCGCCGTCGCGAGGGTTTCGAGGTTCCCGAACACGAGGAAGACGATGATGAGCGCGCCCGTCACCGCGATCGATTTATATGGCGTCCCGAATCGACCGTGGATCTCGTTGAGTTTCGGGGTGACGATCTTCTCCCGACCCATCGCGAAGTTGATCCGGGACGAGGAGAGGATCGAGGCGTTCGCCGAGGAGGCCGTCGCGAGCAGGCCGCCGAACAGCAACGCGCCCCAGCCGAGAATCCCGATGCTGTACCCCAGTATCGAGTACTGGCCGAACAGCAGCTGTGCGGCCTCGACGACCGCGGTATCGTTGTTCGCCACCATCTCGGTCGGCACCGCCGCAAGCAGGACGACCAAGAACAGCGCGTAGATGGTGGTGACGATCACGACGGAGCCGATGACCGCGATCGGGAGGTTCCGTCCCGGGTTCTTGATCTCCTCGGCGACGGAGGTGATCTGGACGAACCCGAGGTAGGAGACGAAGATGATGGCCGTGACCGGCAACACTTCCCCGGCAGCGCCCGGCGGGGCGATCGGGCGCAGCGATGAGAGCTCGGCGTTCAGCATGCCGACGATCGTGAACAACCCGAGGATCGCAAGCAGGGTAAGCACGATGATGTTCTGCAGGCCACCGGTCTCCTTGGCGCCGACGTAGTTGACCCCAACGAACAGGACGGCCCCGATCAGGCCGATCGTCTGGGCCGCGGACAACGATACCGGGCCGAGCGCGAGCGCCGGTGCGCCCACGAGCGCGTTGACGTACTCGCCGAAGCCGTACATGTAGAACGAGGACGCGAACGCGAGCCCGAGCCAGTTCGCCCACCCGCTTATCGACCCGAACAGGGGCCCGAGTGCACGGTTGATGTAGAAATACGCCCCGCCGGACTTCGGCATCGCGGTCCCAAGCTCGGAGGCGGACAACGCCGTGAACAGGGCGACGACGCCGCCGATCACGAACGTGGCGGCCGACAGCGGTCCGGCCCGCGCCACGGCGGTCCCCGGAAGGACGAAGATGCCGGCGCCGATCATCGTCCCGATCCCGATCGTCAGTGCCGCCAACAGCCCGAGGTCCTTCGCGAGTTCCTCGTCGCCGCTCACGCGTCAAGCACCCCGAATCCACCCGATCGAGTATGGATCGACCGTTCACGCATCGATCGCGGAAGCGCTCCCGACCGGGTAGCCGGTCGATCGACCGGTCGCGGCCGGTCACGATCGCGACTCGAACGCCGACGTGTAGACGGGAACATACCGGGCTTTTGGAGGCGATACGCTTAGTTCGTTCCGTCTTCGATCGGGAGATCCGGGATCGAGAGCAGGGTCACCGCCACCTGAAGAGCCGATCGAGGAGGCTCCTCGTTCGAGAGCGTTCCGCGAGCAGAACCGAACAGTCGACGGCGTCGACGACGGACGCCACCACGCTGCCACCGAGCAGCCGGGGGAACAGGCCGCGTTCGGTCGCCCCGATCGCCACCAGCGTCGCGTCGGCCGCCGCCCCGGTGATTGCCGCTTCCACGTCGCCGGTCTCGATCCGGAGCGTGGCGTCCGCAAGATCGTGTTCGGCGGCCCAGTCCGTGAGGAACTCCCGACCGGCCTCCTGCTCCCCCTCCTCGGTGACGTGGAGGAGTGTCACTTCGCTGCCGTATTGGTCTCGGAGCAGCCGGGCGATCCCGGCGCCGAGTACCGAGTCCGGACCGCCGGCAGTCGGAACCAGGACACGGGATGGATCGAAGCCACGGTCCCGGTAGACGAGGAAATCACAGGGGATGTCTCCGACCACTTCGGCGATACGTCCTTCGATCCGGCCGGCAACACCGTGGGAGTCGGGCCCCCATCCCATCACCACGAGGTCGACGTCGTGGGTCCGTGCCGCGTCGAATATCTCCTCGAACCCGCGATGGGAGACGATGGTGTGTGTCTTGACCGGAACGCCGAACGTCTCGGCGTCGCGGCGGGCGTCGTCGAGGACGTCGTGGTAATCGGCTTCGTGTTCCTCAAGGTGGTCAACGGCGTACTCGAGCGAGGTCTGGTCGGGAACCGTCACGATGTGCACCGCGTGGACCTCGCCGCCGTGCTGTTTCGCGACGGCGCTGGCCAGGGTGACGAGCGGCCCCTCGTGTTGCGGGTTCGCAAGGGGAACCATTACCCGATAGTCGCCGCCGTCGGGCTGGATCCCGTCCGCCGCCGAGACCACGCCGTCGGGGAGAGACCCGGATCGCGACCGGATGTACGTCCCGAGGATCCCCTCCTTGTCGGCCCGTGAGCGGGCGTACGCGAAGTACCAGACGACCCCGAACCCGACGAATCCCGCCGCAAGCGCGATCTCCGTGGGCTTCATAAAGGCGATCAGTCCGAAGGAAGTCACGGCACCGAGTATCGGGACCGCGGGATACAGCGGCACCGTAAAGTCGGGGTCGTATTCGGGGGCGTCAGCCTCGCGCATCACGATGAGCGCGAGGTTCAATAGGCCGTACACGATCAGGTGGAGGACGCTCCCCGCCTTTGCGAGCGTCTCGACGTTGCCGACCGCGATGAACAGGAGGATGAACACTCCGGTAACCGCGATCGACCGGTACGGGGTGGCGAACCGGGTGTGCGTCTCGTTGAGCCAGCCGGTGATGAGCCGGTCCCGTCCCATTGCGAAGTTGATCCGCGAGGACGCGAGGATGGACGCGTTTGCCGAGGAGGCGGTCGCGAGCAGTCCGGCGAACAAGATCAGTCCGCCGCCGATAGCTGCCAGCCCGAGCACGTCCCCGAAGGCGACCCGCGCCACGTCGATGACGGGAGTCGACGACTCGGCGAGGGTCGCCCAGTCGATGACGCCCATCAACACGACCATAATTATCGCGTACATCACGGTCACGATGAGGACCGATCCGACGATCGCCAGCGGGAGGTTTCGACCCGGGTTCTTGATCTCCTCGGCGACCGTCGTGATCTTGGCAAAGCCGAGGAACGAGACGAACACGAGCGCGGTCCCGGGCAGCAACGCCCCGTACCCCTGGGGTGCGATCGGTCGAAGCGTCGAGAGGTCGGCGGTGAGTGCGCCGAGAACGGAGAAGAGCGTCAGGATGAGGACCAACAGGATCACGATCACGTTCTGGAGTCGCCCGGTCTCCTTGGCGCCGACGTAGTTCACACCGACGAACGCGCTGCCCGCGATAAGCCCGGCGACCTGTATCCGGGTGATCACGAGTACTCCGATGTCGATTGAGGGAAGCGAGACCAGCTCGACGAGAAAGCTTCCGAACCCAAGCATATAGAACGCGGAGGCGAACGCAAGCCCCATCCAGTTGCCCATTCCGGCGATCGAGCCGAAGAGGGGCCCGAGTGCGTGGTTGACGTAGTAGTAGCTCCCGCCCGCCTTCGGCATCGCCGTGCCGAGCTCGGAGGCGGACAACGCTGTGAACAACGAGATGATCCCGCCGACCACGAAGGAAGCGGCAACGAGCGGTCCCGCGACCCCCGCTGCCTCGCCCGGCAGGACGAAGATCCCGGCACCGATCATCGTTCCCACGCCGATCGTCAGCGCCGCGAGAGGGCCGAGGTCCTTCGCAAGTTCCTCGTCAGCCGTACTCATCGTTCCATCGATCCGGCCATCGGTTCATCGTGTTCTGTGTGATCGCTCATTCCAGACAGTTAGTGTCTATCGAGGGTCGGGCTCTCCAAACGAGGGGGCCGATGTTTCCAAGCGGGTTCGGACCGACGTGGCCGGGCAGTGACGGAGGGAGGCACGTCGGGGCACCATCCAGCTGCGGGTGAACCGAGCGCCGAGTCGTCGAACCGTCGAGTCGTGGCACGGGCGGTGAATGATTGCTCATAAGCGCCGTCCCACGGTATTTTCGGGTGCGAGTCAGCTACTGCCCGTTCTCGTCACACCCAATGGCCGCCAACTAATTAAACGTTCAAGACTCGCAGGCGGACCACGTCCATATCGATCGTCAGAAACCGATCGTTGACCGATCGAACACCACTATCGGTACGGGAACGACTCACTCGTCCTCGTCGTCCTTCATCTCCGAGAGCCGCCCCACCAGGTCGTCGGTCGAGGCGTCGCTCTCGAAGGACATCGATCCGTCGTGGTCGTTCTCGTGGACGTTGACCGCCTCGGAGTCGTCGTCCTCGTCGTCCCGGTTCGCGTTCTCCTGTTCGGATTCATCGTAGCTGCCAAAGCCCATACCGATACTTTGCGGGCTCCCTGAAAACACCCCCGTCCCGGGACCGCAGTGAGGATCGGTACCGCACGTCGACGCCCCGCGGATCCGCCGTGCTTTTGGCCGCAGGCACGCTACCGTGTGTAACCGATGGCGACGTATCACATCGAGACGTACGGCTGCACGTCGAACCGGGGTGAGAGCCGCGAGATCGAGCGGGCGCTGCGCGACGGCGGCCACCGCCCCGTCGCGGGGCCCGATGAGGCCGACGTCGCCATCCTCAACACCTGTACCGTCGTCGAGAAAACGGAGCGAAACATGCTCCGCCGCGCCGAGGAGCTCGCCGAGGAGACCGCCGACCTGATCGTCACGGGCTGTATGGCGCTGGCGCAGGGCGAGCAGTTCCGCGAGGCCGGCATCGACGCCGAGGTGCTCCACTGGGACGACGTCCCGACCCACGTGCGCAACGGGGAGTGTCCGACCCCGGCGTCCGACACGGAGCCGATCCTCGACGGCGTCGTCGGGATCCTCCCGATCGCGCGCGGCTGTATGAGCAACTGCTCGTACTGCATCACCAAGTTCGCGACCGGTCGCGTCGACTCGCCGCCGATCGAGGAGAACGTCGAGAAGGCGCGCGCGCTCGTCCACGCCGGCGCCACGGAGATCCGGGTCACCGGCCAGGACACCGGCGTCTACGGCTGGGACGACGGCGATCGGAAGCTCCCCGAGCTGCTCGACCGGATCTGCGACATCGACGGCGAGTTCCGGGTCCGGCTGGGGATGGCGAACCCCGGCGGCATCCACGGCATCCACGAGGAGCTGGCGGACGTCTTCGCGCGCAACGAGAAGCTCTACGACTTCATCCACGTGCCGGTGCAATCGGGCAGCGACGAGGTGCTTGAGTCGATGCGCCGACAACACCGCGTCGACAAGTTCCGCGAGATCGTCGAGACGTTCGACGACCGGCTCGACCACTGGACGCTCTCGACGGACTTCATCGTCGGGTACCCGACCGAGACGAGCGCCGACCACGAGCTGTCGATGGACCTCCTCCGGGAGGTCCGCCCCGAGAAGATCAACGTCACGCGCTTCTCGAAGCGGCCCGGTACCGACGCCGCCGAGATGAAGGGACTCGGCGGCACCGTCAAGAAGGAGCGCTCGAAGGCAATGTCCGAGCTGAAGATGGACGTCGTCGGCGAGGCCTACGAGACGATGGTCGGGACGACGCGCGAGGTGCTCGTCGTCGAGGAGGGCACCGGCGACTCGGTGAAGTGTCGCGACTCCGCCTACCGGCAGGTGATCGTGCAGAACGCGACCGATCACGGGCTCGAACCGGGCGACTTCACGACCGTCGAGGTCACCGGCCACAACACCGTCTACGCGTTCGGCGAGCCGGTATAACACCGACGCGTTTGGCGATCCCGTGTAACCACGGCGATGTCCCCCGAGCGACGCGAGGTCCGCTACCGGGGTGTCTCCGTCCCCCACTTCTCGATCGCCGTGGCGAGCGCGGGCTCCCGCTCGGCGGCGGCCGCGATGTCCTCGCCGGCCGCGGCCGCGTCGACGGCGGCCCGAAGCGCCTTCGCGCCCTCGTGGGTCCCGTCCGGGTGGCCGTGGATCCCGCCGCCGGCCTGGATGCACAGTTGCGTGCCGAGCCGGTCGACGAGCTCCGGGACGAGCCCCGGATGGAGCCCGCCGGAGGCCGTGGGCAGCACGTCCGACAGACCGTACAGCTCGGAGCCGAGCCACTCGTTGATGCCGACGGTGTCCTCGTTGGCGAGCTTCCCGAGGTCAGCCGTTCCGGTGTGGATCTGGTCGACGCCGCACAGACGGGCGATCTGGGCGATGACGCGCATCGAGACGCCGTGGTCGGGCAGGCGGTCGAAGCCGGCGTGCATCGCCCGGTGGGCGTGGATCGCGAGCCCGTGACGGTCACAGCGCTCGCGGACCTGCTGGACCGATGCCCAGCCGCAGGTGACGACGTCGACCATCACGTACTCGCCGCCCGCCTCGGCGACGGCGTCAACGCGGTCGAGCATCTCCCCGCCGGGTGCGGTGACGTTGACCAGGTAGGACTTCCGCTCGTCGGTCTCCTCCTCGGCGCGGTCGCGCGCGTCGAGGCTCTCGGTGAGCCGGTCGTGGAACGGGTTGAACGCCTGGTCGGTGAGATTCTCGTCGTCCTTCAGCAGGTCGATCCCGCCGGTCCAGGCCTGGTAGCCGACCTCGACGTGCTGGTCGGTCGAGAGGCCGACCTTCGGCTTCGGGACCGTGGCCGTGATCGGCCGGTCGCCGGCGTCGAAGATCCGGTCGCGTACGGCGGAGCCAAAGGCGGGCCCGGGAAACGACGTCGCCAGTGGCTCGGGCCACACACAATCACGCAGCCGGATCCGATCGACCGCCTTCATCCCGAGGATGTTGCCGGCGATACACGACAGCACCTGCGGCATACTGCCCGGTTCGAACAGTGCCATCGGGTAGGCGACGCCGACGCCGTAGCCCTCACGCCGGTCAGTGCCGGGCGTGTCGCCGCCCACGGCCGCCGGCTCGATGTCGAAGGCGATCGCCGAGAGGTCGGTGACCGACCCCTCGACCTGCAGCGCCGCCCATGTGCCGTTGGAGGACTCGGAGGCGACCCGCGAGGCGGCGGCCTCGGCGTCCATGTCCGCCGCCGGCTCGACGTAGAACCGGCAGACGAGGTCGTCGTCCGTCGGCTCGTAGGAGCGATCCAGGAAGTCCTCGTAGGTGATTCCAACCATGGCTCGACCTTCACCCGGAAACGGCATAAAGCCTCAGGGCGGTGCCGTGGCTGGCGTCTTCGAGACCGTTTCGGAAACCGGAAGCGCGTGGCGTCACGCGACGCCGCGTCGTTACTCCTCGACGTCCTCGTAGACCCACGTCGTGCCCGAGCGGGTCCAGTCGACGAGCTCCTCGTCGTCGAAGAAGAGGTCGATCTCGCGCACATTGGCGCCCTCGTCCTCGTGATCGGAGGCGTGGATGACGTTGTGGCCGAGATCGAGGCCGAAGTCGCCGCGGATCGTTCCGGGGGCGGACTCGGCGGGGTCGGTCTCGCCGACCATCGCGCGGACCTGGCGGGTGGCGTCGGCGCCCTCCCAGACCATCGCGAAGACCGGATCGGAGGTGATGAACTCGACGAGGCCGTCGAAGAACGGCTTGTCGGCGTGTTCGCCGTAGTGTTCGTGGGCGAGCTCCTCGTCGATCTGTATGAACTTCGCGCCGACGAGCTGGAGGCCGCGGTCCTCGAATCGGGAGACGATCTCCCCGATGAGCCCGCGGTTGACGCCGTCGGGCTTGACCATCACGAAGGTGCGCTCGTCGTGGTGGCTCATTCGTTCTCGCCCTTGTTGGCCTGCCCGGCCTCGGTCCACTCGAGGTCGCGGGATTCACGGCCCATGAAGTAGTTCTTTTCCGCCTTCGAGTCGACGAAGTGGAGGATCGTTCCGTCCGTCTTCACGAACATCGTGCCCGTGCCGGGCTCGATCTCCTCGCCGGTGTAGTCACAGGTTCGTGTCTCGACCATCGTCATTGCCCCCCGATGGAGTCGGCGTCACGCTGGGTCTCCCGCAGCTGGAGCACGTCGCCCACGCGGGTGGGGCCCAGGACGTTTCGCGTGATGATGCGGCCCTGATTCGATCCTTCCTGGATGCGGCATTTGACCTGCATAGCCTCGCCGTGCATCCCGGTTTTGCCGACGACTTCGATGACCTCCGCGGCCGTCGAGTCGCCGGTTCCCTCTTCTGCGCTCATAACCGCTTATCGGAGTTCCTCGACCTTTCCGGCGATGTCCTCGACGTCGTCGGACGCCTCGCCGGCGTCGACGATCGCGGCCGCCGCGGAGCCGACCTCGAGGCCGGCCGCGTGACCGACGTCGTCCTGGGTCTCGACGAAGACGACCGGGATGCCCTTCTCCTCGGCGAGTTCGGGGAGGTGCATCACGATCTCCTCCGGCGAGACGTCCTCGGCGACGAAGGCGAGCTTCGCGTTGCCGCGTTCGACGGACTTGGTCGTTTCGTTCGTGCCTTTCTTTACCGTACCGGTGTCTCGGGCGACCTCGAGCGCGTCGAGCGCGCGGTCAGCGAGGTCGGCTGGGGTGTCGTAGTCTACGTAAACTGCCATAGTTGGTCACCGTTCCCCTTCGTGGGCTCGCGTGGCCGCGCCGCGGTCGGTCCCTATCGGCGCGCCACATCATCAACCCCGAAGAGGCTGTGCCCCGTGATACTTCGGGATGGCATAAAAGGGCTTTCAAACCGCCCCGAGCGTGCGAGGCGGCTGCATAGCACGCGGCAGCGTGTCGTCGGACCGGGTCGCGACCCGCCGGCCTCAGAGCCCGAGGTACAGCTCCATCAGCTCGTCCTCCTCGGAGAGGTCCTCCGGCGGGCCGTGGAACTGTACCTCCCCCTCCGCGAGGATGTAGACGTAGTCGGCAAGCCGGAGGGCTGCCCGGACGTTCTGTTCGATCAGCACGACCTGGGCGCCCCGGTCGACGAGCCGTTCGATCAGGCCGAAGGCGTCGTCGACGAGCCGGGGTGCGAGGCCGGCCGAGGGCTCGTCGAGCAGGAACGTGTCGGCCCCGGTCATCATCGCCCGACCGAGGCTGACCATCATCTGTTGGCCGCCCGAGAGATCACGCGCCTTCTGGTCGAGCTTGTCCTCGAGTGCCGGGAACACCTCGAGCACCTCGGCCTTTCGATCGGCGATCGCGTCCGCATCGTCCACGGTGAACGCGCCGACGTCGAGGTTCTCCTCGACCGAGAGGCTGGCGAAGATGCCGCCGCCCTGCGGCAGCGTCGCGATGCCGTGAGTGACGATGTCCTCCGGCTTCTCCCCGGTGAGGTCGATGTCGCCGTAGGTGATCGTGCCGTCCCAGACCGGGACGATCCCGTTCAGCGTCTTCAGGAACGTCGACTTGCCGGATCCGTTCGGGCCGAAGATGCACGTCACGCCGTCGCGGCTCTCGAAGGAGATCCCGTGGAGCACCTGGTGTTGATCGTAGCCGGCTTCGACGCCGGTCGCCGAGAGCGTCGGGACGGCGTTCGCGTCCCGGGTCCGGCCGGATCCGCTGCCGGTCGCGTCGGCCCCGTCGGTCGCGTCGCTCATACCGGCACCTCGTCGTCCTCCGCGGTCGTTCCGCCGAGGTACGCCTCCCGGACGGCCTCGTCCTGGGAGACCTCCTCGAAGTCGCCCTGTGCGATGTGGCGCCCGGAATCGAAGACGGACACCGTGTCGGCGAGCGTCTTCATCACGTGCATGTCGTGTTCGATGACGACGAAGGTCGTCCCGTCGTCGTTCAGCTCGTGGATGTGGTCCATGATCCGTGACTCGAGTGCCGGGTTGACGCCGGCTGCGGGCTCATCGAGCATCACGACGTCGGGATCGAGCATCAGCACGCGGCCGAGCTCGAGCAGCTTCTGCTGGCCGCCGGACATCCCACGGGCCTCGTTGTCCGCGATGTGGTCGATCTCGAGGAACTCGAGGATCTCCCCGACCCGGTCGCGCTTCTCCTCGCGGGAGCGGCCGTCGTCGGTCTGGACCGCGAGCATGTTCTGCCGGACGGTCATGTTCTTGAACGGGGAGACGATCTGGAACGTCCGCCCGAGCCCGCGCCGCGCGAGCCGGTGGGGCTCCCAGCCGGTAACCTCCTCGCCGTCGAAGTGGACGGTTCCGCCGTCCGGCTCGTAAAAGCCGGTGACGGTGTTGAAGAAGGTCGTCTTTCCGGACCCGTTCGGGCCGATGATACCGCGGATCTCGCCGCGCTCGACCGCCAGCGAGATCTCGTCGTTGGCAGTTAGCGCGCCGAAACGCTTCGTCAGGTCGGTCGTCTTGAGGATGGTATCGCGGTCGGTCATAGTAGATCGAACTTCTCCCCGAGCTCCTTGAGGTTCTTTCGCACATCGTCGCGACCGACTTCGCCGCGGAGGATCCCGATGATCCCGCTGGGCGCGAACAGTACGGTGACCATAATGAGCACGCCGATGAGCGGCAGGTAGAACGTGCTCGATCCGAGGAACACCGACGAGAGGCGTTGGAGTAGGAACACCAACAGCCCGCCGAATATCGGCCCGGTCAGCGTTCCGAGCCCGCCGAGCAGCGCCATGATCACCATCCGGTCGGTGATGATCGGGGCCAGGACGTCGTTCGGGTGGATGAAGACGATGTACCACGCATACACCGATCCGAAGGTCGCCGCGACGACACAGGAGAGGACGTACACCTGTCGCTTGACGCGGGTCGTATCGATTCCGAGCGACTCGGCGGCGTCCTGGTCGTCACGCAGCGCCTTCACCCGGTAGCCGAACTCGTGACGCTCGAAGAGGTAGTACGTGAGAAGCATCGTGGCCGTACACAGGACGAGCATCACGTAGTAGAAGAACGTCTCCGAGATCGCGAACGGAACCGCGATCCCGATGAACGTATCCGGCGATCGTGGCAGGCTTAACCCGAACGTCCCACCGGTGATCTCGAGGATCAGTGCGGCCTGTTTAAGTGATTCGGCCAGCGCCCACGTGGCGATCGCAAAGTACGCGCCCGTGAGACGGAGCGTCGGCACCGCCACCAGGTACGCCAGAACGGCGGCCACCACGATCGCGAGGGCGAATCCGACGACGAATGGATACCCGAACTGCACCATCGCGATCCCGGCCGCGAAGCCGCCGATGCCGAAGTAGGCGCCGTGGCCGAAGTCCAGATAGCCGGCGTACCCGCCGATCATATTCCACGACTGGGCCAGTCCGATCCACATCAGCGCGCCGAGGCCGATCCGCGCCCAGAACGATCCGAACAGGAACGGCCAGGCGAGCAACAGCACGGCGATCGCGGCGAACCAGTATCGCTGGTCGCCGGGGAGCCGTCCGATGACGGGAGCGGACGCGCTCATGTGGCCCACTCCCCCTTCCCGAGAATGCCCGCCGGCGAGACAAGCAACACGACGTAGATGATCGCGAACAGAACGAGCAGCACCGCGTTCCCGCTGATGTACACCGCCGTGAACGACTGGGTGAGCCCGAGCACGACCCCCGCGATGATGACTCCCGGGAGGTAGCCCATCCCGGCGAGCACGACCATGAAGAACGCGAACGCCGTGTACTGCAGGCCCATTCCCGGGCTTGCGTTGAACGTCATCCCGATGAAGACGCCGGCGCTCCCGGTCAACGCCGCGTAGGCGCCGTAGGCGATCGACTGGTAGCGGTTGATGTTGATCCCCATCAGCCTGGCGTTCGTCCGGTCCTCGGCGATCGCACGGATGGCCATCCCGCCGCGCGTTCGGTACAGGTAGTACATGAACACGACCAGGCCGCTCACGCCGAAGACGGCGGTCACCGTCCGAACGACGGGAAACGTTCCGAGCCCCGGCACGGCGATGCCGCCGGTCAACAGGGACGAGGGGACGTCCTGGCTGTTCGGCCCGAAGATCGTGAGCACGCCCCCGCGGAGGAACGTCGCGAGCCCGAACGTGAACACGAGCCCCATCAACAGCGGATGTGGCCTATCGCCGGTGGTCACGTGGTGGATCAGCGGCTGGATGAGCGCGCCGACCGCGAAGAAGACGACGAGCACGATCGGGATCACGAAGACCCCCTCGGCGCCGAACAGGGGTGCAAGCACCGCGCCCATAAACGCGCCGACCATCACGTACTCGCCGACCGCGAAGTCGACGACCTCGAGCACGCCGAACGCCAGCGAGAAGCCGACGCCGATCGTGACGTAGATCCCCCCGAGCAGGAGGCCGTTGATCACGATCTGCGTGAAGAGTCCAATATCGACCATTTAAAATAATGGCGAGGAAGTTACCGCTCGTCCCAGGCGGGGACGGGGTAGTTGGCCTCGCCGGTCGCGGCGTCCTCGGGACCGACGATCGTCGGCGATCCGTCCTCGCCGAGCTGGATGAGGAGGGTCTGCGTGTTGATGTTGTTGTGGTGGTACTCGCCGCCGACCTCGAAGGTGACGTCGCCATAGAACGTGTTGACCTCGATCTCCTCGAGGATGCCAATGAGCTCGTCCTTGTCGTCCTGGGAGAGCGGCGGGGCCGCGTTGAGCTCCGTGAGCGCCTCCTGGTAGACGATCCCGGCCGCCGTCGAGCCGGCCTGCGTGTAGTCGGGTGCGGAGCCGTACGCGGCCTCGGCCGCGTCGGCGTACGCCTGCGGGGAGTCGAACAGCACGCCGCCGGACCGGTCGACGCTCGGGATCCAGACGGTCGCACCGAAGGTGTAGGGTGCCTGGGCGCCGGATCCGTCCTTGTAGGATCCCGTGTTGACGCCGTAATGCATCAGGAACCCGTTCGGGGTGTACCCGAGCTGCTCGGACGCGCTGACGAGGTCGACGTGGCTCCCGATGTGGCCGCCGTGGAGGTGCAGGTCCGGGTCCGCGTTCTGTGCCGCGCTCACGACGTTCGTGTAGTCGGTGTCGCGTGGGAACAGCTCGTAGTTCTCGACGGTGACACCGGCGTCCTCGGCGGCGGTCCGCATCGAGACGGCGGTCGCCTCCGAGAACGGCTCGTTCACGCCCGTGACGTAGACCGACTCGGGCTGGGGTTCGAGGTTCAACAGCGCGGACGTCGCCTCGTTGCCGATGATGCTGACGGTCGGGATGGTCCCGAAGCTGTACTCGTATCCCTCCTGCCAGATCTGCGGCGATTCGGCGCTGCCGGTGATGTGCGGCATCGAGTTCTGCTCGGCGATCGGGCAGACGGAGAGGGTCACGTTGCTCGAATACGGCCCGAGCAGCGCGTCGGCGCCGTCGTTGATCATCTGTGAGGCCGCGTCGGCGCCGGCCGAGGGGTTCGACTGCGCGTCAGCGTACTCGACCTCGACCTCGTAGGTGTCGCCGCCGATCTCGATCCCGCCCTGCTCGCGGTTGATCGTGTCCGCCCACATGTCGTAGCCGCGCTGGGTGACTCCGCCGCCGAACCGAAGGTCGCCGGACAGCGACGTGACCGCGCCGAGCAGGAAGGTATCCCGTTCGGGGCCGCCTCCGAGTCCGGCACAGCCCGCGAGCCCCACGGTGGTTGCCGCAGCCCCGACGCTTTTGAGGAAGGTTCGACGATCGTCGTGTTTCCGTGGCATAGGTACACTTTCGCATATGGTCCATAGTATATAAACGTTTATGCTGTGAACGACTTTTGTATCGGAATCATCGGAAAACATCAAACCGCGTTTCAATATTCGGGTGACGATGGAACAGTATCCACGGATCGGGCTGGCGGCCGATGAGTGCCGTGGTATTCATTCTCCCTCGTCCGTGGGTTTCCTCATCTTCGTCCGCGGTTCCTTCATCCCGATTTCCGGTTCCGATCCACTGGCGATTCACGTCGATAAACCGGTTATCTCGTGTCGATCGCGGCACCCCGCGTCGATCCCTTTTATTCGGTCCCCCACATACGATCGGTATCCGATGCCGCGCCTTCTCCACCATTCCGACGTCGAGAACGTCTTCGATACGCCCGCGCGGGCGGCCGCGCTTGCCGGCCGACTCCGGAGTCTCGACGGACCGGATGCCGCCGTCGTCGGGACCGGCGACACCGTCGCGCCGGGCGTGTGCTCGCTGGTCGCCCGCGGTCGCCAGGCGATCGACTTTTACGCGGCCGCCGGGACGTGCCTCGAGACCTTCGGAAACCACGAGTTCGATTACGGGCCCGACGTGCTTCGGGAGATCGTCGCCGACGCCGGCCCGACGTTCGTCTCCGCGAACGTCCGCGATGAGGACGGAGATCCCTTCGGCCACGCCGAGGGCGTCGTTCCATACACGGTTCGAACGATCGACGGCGAGCGCGTCGGGTTCGTCGGCGTCACCGACCCGGCCACGGACTCGTTGAACCCCCACGCCACGGACCTCACCTTCGATGATCCAGTCACCGCCGTCCGAACCGCCGTCGCGGAGATGGATGACCAGGAAGCCCCTGACCACGTCGTCGTCCTCTCACACCTCGGCGGACGGGACGAGAAGCTCGCCCGATCGACGCCCGTCGACGCGATCCTCGGCGGCCACGTCCACGACCGCCAGGTCGACGTCGTCGACGGCACGCTGCTCGTTCGGCCGGGGGTCAACGGGCGGGCCGTCGCGGAGGTCGAGTTTTCCGGGTCCGGATCGGGATCGGGACCGCCGACGGCACGGCTCCACGAGCGCGACGGCGCCGACCCGGTCTCGGAGCTCCGGACGGCCCTGACCGACCGGCTGGAGCGGGCGAACCTCTCGGACGTGGTCGCGACCGTTACCGAGCCCATCCACCGCGACGATGCGGTGGTTCACGGCGGCGAATGTCGGGTCGGGAACTTCGTCGCCGACGCCTTCCGGTGGGCCGTCGATGCCGACGTCGGGCTCTCGAACGCGGGCGGGATCCGGTCCGGCGACCCGATCGTCGGGTCGGTGACGAAGGCGGTGTGTATCGGTCTCGTCCCGTTCGAGGAGCCGGTCGTTCGTGCCGCGGTCACCGGCGCGGAACTGCGGTCGATCCTCCGGGAGATGGCTGCGCCGGACGTCGATTTCGGCGCGGACGACTGGTGGCACGGTCACGTGTCGAACGCCCGGATCGTCTGGGACGCGGACGCCGAACGGCTTCGCGAGGCGACCGTCGGCGGCGAACCGATCGATCGCGACGCGGCGTACACGATCGCGACCTCGGAGTACCTGCTGCACTCCGACCACGAGTTTCCGACCCTCGAGGAGCGTCACCGGGTCGACGAGGGGGGCATCCAGTACGAGGAGCTGTACCGCTATGCCGCCGAACACGGGATCGATCCCGCGGTCGAGGGACGGATACGGATCGTTTCGGAGGCGGATCCGGCCCGACCGAACTCGTGACGCCGAACCGGTCCCGAGGTCCGCGAGTGCCACCGAAACCGGTCCCGAGGTCCGCGAGTGCCACCGAAACCGGCACCACGGTTGGGGAACGGCAGGGTCTTGTAACGGGCGGGCGAGGTGTCGGATATGACCCTCGTCGTGGTCCCCGTTCGGTACCCGCTGACGAGCAACTCCGCGGCCACGCTCCGGGAGGCGACCCGGATCGCCGAGGACCGCGAGGCGGCCCTGACGGTGCTTCACGTCGATCTCTATCAGGACAGCCACAACGTCACGCGCGTCGACCTGAAGCGGGCCGTCGAGCGGGAGTTCGGAACGCTCGACCGGGCTCGGTACGTGGTTCGCAAGGGATTCCTCGTCGAGGAGTCGATCCTCGAGGAGGTCGCCGCCGAGGGGGCCGACGTCGTCGTGATCGGGTCCCGACAGGCGAGCCGATGGCGCCGAACCCTCCGGAAAGTGTTCTCCGATCCGGACATCGACGAGTTCCTGCGCGAGAAGCTCGACTGCGAGGTCGTCACCGTCGACACCTAACGGGCGATCCCGTGTCACCTGACTGGGACGATCCGCGACCGACGTCACTCGAACGCGACGTCCGACAGCGTCGTCGTCTCCCCGAACAGCCAGTCGGCGTGATCGACGGCGTACTCGCGATGGTCCGCCTCGATGTAGCCCAATGCGTCCTCGACGACGACGGGCTTGAAGTCGCGGAGCCCCGCGCTTCCGGCGGTGTGGAGGACGCAGACGTTCGCCAGCGTCCCACAGATCACCAGATCGCGGATGCCGCGCGCGGACAGCCATCCCTCGAGGTCGGTCCGGTGGAACGCGTCGTAGGTGTGCTTCTCGACGACGTGGTCGTCCGCCCGGACCGATAGATCGTCGACGATCTCGGCCTCCCAGGACCCCTCCGTGACGTGTTCGCCCCACCGGTCGAACTCGTCGTAGTAGTGAGCGTCCTCGAACTGCTCGGGCGGATGGACGTCACGCGTGAACACGATCCGGGACCCCGCTTCGCGCCCACGTTCGACGAGGCGTGCGACCGGATCGATCGCCTCCCCGCTGGGCGGCGCATACAGGCTGCCGTCGGGGTGACAGAAGCCGTTCTGCATATCGACGACCACGACCGCGGTCTCGCTCGGATCGAAGCGCATATCGATCGGTTGATCGAAGAACACAAAAACCGTTCCCCGTCGCTCGACCACGATCCGTCCGCTCGTCGATACATCGCTCGGCTCGTCGGTTCGATACACGACTCGTCGGTTCGGTAAGGTACTTACGCCCCTGTGCCTATGACCCGGTATGCGACGGGTTCTCAGCCTCTTCGTCGCCGTGCTGTGTCTTACCGCACTCGTGGGTCCGGTCGCAGCGTCCGCCACGCCCGTCGCGTCGGCCGGATCGGTCGAGGAGATGGATCAGCCCGCGACGGCGGTCGCCGCTTCCGACCCCGCAACGGCCGCCGCTTCCGGCCCCGCAACGGCCGCCGCTTCCGACCCCGCAACGGCCGCCGCTTCCGGCCCCGCGACGGTCAGCGCCGACCAACCGGCACCCGCACGTCCGGCAGGACCGCCACAGGTCGACGGCACATGTACTGCGGCCACCAACGAGACGATCGGGTACTGGAACGGCGTCTGTCACGACGCCGACCTCGACGTCGATCCCTCTGACGGGCTCTCGGAGGCGGAGCTCACCAGGCTCGTCCATCGCGGGATGGCACGCGTCGAGTACGTCCGGAACCGGAGTTTCAATCGCTCGGTCCCCGTCGAGACGATGACGCGCGAGGAGTACGCGTCGACGTTCACGAGCGCCGATTCCGGATCCGACACCGGCGACGAGAACGCGTCCACGGACGGGAACGCGAGCGCGGACGGGAACGCGTCCGCGGCCGGGAACGCCAGCACGTTCAACCGCTGGAACGACCAGGTCTGGAAGGCCCTGTTCATCGTCGGCGAGGACGGTTCCTCCGAGCAGGCGATCCAGGGAACGCTCTCGGGGTCGGTCGCGGGGTTCTACTCGCCCGCCGAGGACCGGATCGTGATCGTGGTTCCCGAAGGGGAGACGATCCGGATCAACGAGGCCACGCTGGTCCACGAGCTGACCCACGCGATGCAGGACCAGTATCACGACCTCTCGGACCCACGATACGCCGGACGGACCCAGGACGCCGACCTCGCCGTCAACGGGATCGTCGAGGGAGAGGCATCCTACGTGGAGAACCGCTACCGCGAGCGGTGTGAGACCGACGAGTGGCAGTGTCTGCCGACTCCGAACGACGACGGCGGGGGCGGCGGGGGTGGGCCCGAGAACTGGGGCGTCTACCTGACGGTGTTCCAGCCGTACTCGGACGGTCCGGCGTACGTCGCTGACATCATCGACGAGGAGGGCTGGAGCGGCGTCACGGAGCGAATGGAGAACCCGCCGACCACGACCGCGGAGACGATCCACCGCGAGCCACGCCGCCCCGCGAACATCACGTTCACCGACACCGGACGGAACGGCTGGCGGACCTATCCCCATCAGGGCGTGAACGGCTCCGACACCGTCGGTGAGGCGTCGATGTTCACGATGTTCTGGTACCAGAGCCGCGAGTACGGCGCGGACACGTTCGACTGGCGATCGGTGTTGTTCGAGACTTCACACCCCGAGTCCGTCTACAACTACAACCATCCGTCCACCGCCGGGTGGGCCGGTGATCGGCTGTTCCCCTACCGGAATGACGAGGGGACGGCCGAGCGTGACGGCTACGTCTGGGTCACCGAGTGGCGGTCGTCGACCGACGCCAGGCAGTTCCAGACGACCTACCGGCGAATGCTCGGGGCCCACGACCCGGTCCGTCGCGAGGACGGTACGCGGTACGTCGCCGACGGCGGGTTCAGCGGCGCCTACGCGATCGAGCGGAACGACACGCGGGTGACGATCGTCCACGCACCCACTCCCCAGGACGTCTTCGACATTCGGCCCGACATCGATCCGGTCCAGCCGCCGGCCGACCCTGAAACGGACGCCGGCGGAATCCCACCCTCGATCCCGGACGATCCGATGACCGGCGACACGACGCCGACCGAGACCGACCCGACGGCGGAGCGGACGCCCGGATTCGGTATCGGGGCCGCCATCGCCGCCCTGACAACGGTCGTTCTCGCGACGCTTCTACTGGGTCGGCGACGAACCTGAACGACCGACCCTCGCCGCCGTGGATCGGCGGGTGACGGCGACGGATGGCTTTTTCCCGGCGCGGTCGAACGGTCCCGTATGAGCGAGTTCGACATCGTCGGCGCCGACGCGATCCGGGAGGGTCGGGCGACGGACGCGTATTTCGACCGGACCGAGCAGGTACTGGCGGCCGCCGGCCGGAACCCGCGGGTGGTCGCCGAGGTGACCGCGGACCAGTTTCCGGACGGCGACTTCGAGCTGTTCGCCGGGCTGGAGAACGCGGTCGAACTCCTCTCGGGGCTCGACGTCGACGTCGACGCGATCCCCGAAGGCCGGCTGTTCGACGGCGGCCCCGTGATGCGGATCGAGGGACGCTATCTCGAGTTCGGCCGCTTCGAGACGTCGCTTTTGGGGTTCCTGTCGCACGCGTCGGGGATCGCGACCGCGGCGCTCGACTGTCGGGTCGCCGCGCCGGAGTCGGCGGTGCTCTCCTTCGGTGCCCGACACGTCCATCCGGCGATGACCGCGACGGTCGAGCGGTCGGCGCTCGTGGCCGGATTCGACGGCTTCTCCCACGTCGCCGCCGGCGACGTGATCGGCCGGGAGGCCTCGGGGACGATGCCGCACGCGCTCGTCATCTGTTTCGGGAACGGAAACCAGGAGATCGCCTGGCGGGCCTTCGCCGACGAGGTCGACGACGACGTGCCGCGGATCGCGCTCTGTGACACCTACTCCGACGAGAAGGCCGAGGTCATCCGGGCTGCCCGGGAGCTCGGCGACGACCTCGACGGGGTCCGCCTCGACACGACGGGGTCACGGCGCGGCGACTTCCGACACATCGTCCGCGAGATCCAGTGGGAACTCGACGCACGCGGCCACGAGGACGTCGACGTGTACGTTTCCGGCGGGCTCGATCCTGCCGATCTCCGCCGACTTCGCGACGTCGCGGACGGGTTCGGCGTCGGCGGATACGTCTCGAACGCCGACCCGGTCGACTTCGCGCTCGACATCGTGAGCGTCGGGGGCGAGCCCGCCGCGAAACGCGGCAAGCTCTCGGGGCGCAAGCAGGTCTACCGGACGGCCGACGGTGGCCACCACGTCGGCCGTGCCGACCGAGAGGGTCCCGCCGACGGCGAGCCGCTGTTGGAGCCGCTGCTCCGGGACGGCGAACTCGTCAACGACCGGTCGTTCGACCTCGATGTGGCCGCCGATCGGGCACTGGCCGACGCCGATCGAGTCGGGTACGGGTCCGAGGAGTAGTCCGTCGAGTCAGGTCGCCGATCACTCGGTCGAGAACGCCTCGACCGCGCCGCCGTCCTCGCGCTCGCGGAAGACCTGTCCCTCGATGAGCGTCACCATCGTGTCATCCTCCTGCCAGGCGTTCGGGGGCAGCTGGGCCTTTCGGCAGGCACGCGAGAGGAACTCGGCTGCCGACCAGTCGTTCTCGACGGGCAACATCGGGTACATCCAGCCGTGGCTCCCGTCGGCGTCGATCGCGACGCCGTGGACCCCGAGCTCGATATCCGCGATCGGATCGTCCGTGAGCGTCGTCTGGGAGACGATACACACCGAGATCTGCAACGAGTCGAGCTCTTTGGGGCCGACCTCCGAGCCGCAGGAATCGTCGGAGGCCGCGGTGATCGCCGCGTCGACGATCGCGTGGCCGAGCTGGTCGCCCTCGCTGTAGGTTCCTGCACACCCGCGGAGCCGGCCGCGTCCGCGTGTCGACTGCAGGCGGACGAACGCGCCGGTGCGGTTGTAGAAGGCGTCGCGCATACTGCCCGGCTGTTCACGTTGGCCGTGTCGTACGAACGATTCGACCGATTCACGCGCTAGTTCGACCGCTCGCGCGCCGTCCTCGTAGGAAAGCCGAACGGCCTGGGCCTCGGACATATCCGATCACAAGCGGGCTGGCGACTTGAACGTGTTCCTTCCGAGTGGACGATGATGAAGGATCCGATCACGACGACGCGTGGCGTCCATCACGGGAGGTAGCGAACGCTCACGAGGCCGGGCTCCGAGCGGATCTCGACCCGGTTTACGCCCAGCCTGGCGGCTCGGGAAAGCGTTGCCTCCCGGTCCTCGGCGACGTCGGAGACGGCCTCCTCGGTGGCGTCCTCGGGTACCGTGAGTACGTGGAGTTCGCCGTCGCCTGCCCGGGGCTCCCGCGTGAGCTCGCCGACGGGCTGGTCGGCGGCGATCGACCGTTCCTGGGTCGTCGGTGGTTCCTCACTCGTCTGGATCGGGACCGTTCGACGCCGGTCGACGGCGACGACCTGGTAGGTCACCTCAAGCGGCGGGTCGGGGGCGATCGTGGCCTCGAGCACGTCCTCGGTCTCGACGCCGGGGTTCGAGCTCACGGTATGCACCTGCCCGTCGTGGACGTCCTTGAGCACCGCCGAGTCCGTGTCGGCGTGGGTCACGAGGAACGTTCCGGCCTTGCCGTCGGCGGGGACGTCGTCGGTCGCCGTGCCGTCAGCGTCCCCGCCGGCGGGCGTCGTCGGGGGCTCCTTGTCGGTCATACGGCCCGGTAGACGGTCAACCCTTTTCGGCGTTTCGAGCCGTCACCCGCGGAGGCGTCGATGGGCGAGGATCATCACGGCGGCGGCGACGAACGGCGGGAGGAGACCGAACAGCGGGTGTGCGGCGTACAACAGCGCCAACACCGCCGAGTCGGTCGACGTCTGGAAATCCGGCGGCGCGGAGATCACGAGCGCGAGGTACAGGGACGCGAGGAACGCGTATCCACACGCCGCAAGCGCCTGGTCGTACTGTCGGTGAACGGCGGTCCCGAGCCGGTGGCGCCGCGCCACGAGCAACACGGGAGCAACGAGGGGCCCGACCGCGAGGAACCCGACGAGCACGAACAGCGATCGGGAGAACGAGACGAGGCCGCCACGAACCAGGTCGGCGGTCCGAGCCAACTCGACGATCAGCCCCATCCCGACCACGAGGGCGATGAACAGTGCGGCCAGCGAGCCGACGAGCCAGTACACGCGGAAGAACCACGAGTCGCTGGCGCGAACCGCGTACGGAAACGCGCCGAGCGCCCCGCGATACGCCTCGGTCATCGCCCGGACTTCGAGTCCTCGAGCGATAAATCCCGCGACCTCAGTCCGAGGCGCGGATCGACCAGCAACCCGCCACCGGGCCGCGACCGTCAGAACGCCTGCAGTTCCTCGAGAACCGCGGCGGCGGAGCCGTCGTCGATCGCCGCGCGTGCCGCCGTCAGCCCGTCCGCGAGCGTCTCGACGTCGTCGCGGGCGTAGATCCGGAACGCGGCGTTGAGCGCGATCGCGTCCGCGAAGCGGTCGGTTCGGTCGCCCTCGAGGACGGCCTCGGTGAGCGCCGCCGAGTCCGCCGCGACCTCGTCGACCGCCAGGTCGTCCGTCTCGAAGTCCATCCCGTACTCGGCGGTCTCGATCTCATAATCCGTAAACGTCGGGCCGGCGTCGGCATCGTCGGCGTCGCCGGTCGCGTCGGCGTCGAGGTCCTCGTCGGCAGCAGCGGCGTTCCACTCGGCGACCTTCGTGTAGCCGGGACGGATGTCGTCGTAGCCCTCCATCCCCTGGAACATGATCACCCGATCGAGGTCGTGGAACCGACTCGTCGCGAACGTGTCACAGATCTTCTTCGCGAACGCGAGGTGGTAGAAGGATCCCAGGTGAACGTCCGCGTCCGCGGGATTCGCGAGCGTCTCGATCGTGTTCACGAACGTGCGGACGCCCATCCGCTCGCGCCGGTCGTGAAGGTCGTCGATCGCGGGGTTGAACGCCGGCTCGTAATAGAACCCGAATCCGGTCTCGTCAACCATCGCTGCGGAGTCGCGGGGCGTGAGCTCGGTCGCGACGCCGAGTTCGTCGAGGACGTGCTTGTAGGCGTCCTGCTTTTGGGTCGGCACACGGTCGCCGGAGTGAGCGACGACGGGGGTGCCGGCGGCGGCAGCGACGATCCCCGCCGCGGCGCCGAGGATCGCGGTGTCGCCCTTCCCATCGTAGTTGGCGCCGCAGTCGACCGGATCGGCGTCCGGTTCGGCGTAGTCGACGCGCTCGCACATCACGTCGGTGAACGCCGCAAGCTCCTCGGGCGTGTTCTTCTTCCACCGGTTCGCGAGCCAGAACGCACCAAGCGTCGTCGGGTCGGGTTCGTCCGCGAGGATGCGCTCGAACGCCTCCGTCGCCTGCTCGCGCGTCAGGTCTTCGGCCGATTTCGGGCCTGAGCCGCAGACCTCGGTCATCAGCCGTTCGAGGGGCCACTCGCCGAACTCAAGGGTCGCGTTCGCCATACGCCGAGTTCGATCGCCGTGCGCAAAAGCGTCCCGCTCGCCGGCCACGAGCACGGCCCTCGACCGAACCACCACTCCGAAAGCCGTAGGTACGCGCCGACCATACCGGGGGTAATGACCCTCGATGCCGACTGGCGTGCCGACCTCGACGCCGTCGACGCCGCGCTCATCGACGGCTACCAGAGCGGGTTCCCGGTCGTCGACCGTCCCTTCGAGACCGTTGCGGACGCGATCGGCGCGGAGACGTGCCACGACGTCGACGGGAACGAGATCCTCGAGCGCGTCCGCGACCTCCGGGAGGCGGGCGTCTTTCGCCGGTTCGGCGCCGTCCTCAATCCGCCGGTCATCGGATCCTCGACGCTGGCCGCGGTGCAGGCCCCCGCGGATCGGTTCGAGGAGATCGCCGAAACGGTGAATAACCACCGGCAGGTGAACCACAATTACCGCCGCGACCACGAGTGGAACATGTGGTTCGTCGTCACCGCCGGATCCCGGACACGACGCGACGACATTCTCGCCGAGATCGAGGCTGAAACCGGCTGTTCGGTGCTCACGCTTCCGATGCTCACCGACTACTACATCGATCTCGAATTCCCCGTGGTCAACGGCGATCGGTTTGCTCGCGAATCCGTCGCCGGCGAGGATGCCTCGGCGACCCGGATCTCCGAGGACGCGCGCGGGGACCTGTCGCCGCTGGAGGCGGACCTCCTCGTCGCCATCCAGGACGGATTTCCGCTGTCGGCGACGCTCTACCGGGACGTCGCGGCGGACATCAACTCGTCCTCCGCCGGAATCGACGCATCGTCTGCGGAGGTTCGTGCCGCGATCCGGCGGCTGTTGGCTGACGGCTGTATCAAACGGATCGGTTGCGTCGTCAACCACGTCGTCACCGGCTTCCGGAACAACTGTATGGTCGTCTGGGACGTGCCCGACGCGGACCTCGACGAGTACGGCGAACGTGTGGGCAGCCTGCCGTACGTGACGCTGTGTTACCACCGGCCGCGACGCCCCGAGCAGAATTGGCCGTACAACCTGTTCACGATGATTCACGGTCGCGAGGCCGAGGCGGTGGACGCGAAGATCGACGAACTCGCCGCCGAATACCTCCCGGTACCCCACGAACGGCTCTACTCGACGGAGACGCTGAAACAGACCGGTGCGCGGTACGAGGAGCTCCTCTCGGAGGCATAGCCGTCCCCGCCCCCGTCGAACCGCTGGAACGGCCGAACCGAGACCGCCGAACCCTCGGACCGTCGGACCGTCGAGGCCTGCTCCGGTCGTCCGGGACCGACGGCTATTCGTGTCCGCTGGGCGAGCTTCCGGTATGCTCACCTACGTGACGACGAATCCCGGGAAGGTCCGGGAGGCCGAATCGTACCTTTCGGCGGGGTCGATCAACCGCCTCGAGTACGACTACTCCGAGATCCAAAGCGACGATCTCGGCCCGATCGCTGCTCACGGCGCGCGCGAGGCGTACCGCTATGCCGGCGAACCCGTGCTGGTCGACGACGCCGGGCTGTTCATCGACGGGCTCGATGGGTTCCCGGGTCCGTACTCCTCGTACGTCGAGGACACGCTCGGCGTCGACGGCGTGTGGGACGCCGCCGCCGACCTGCCGGATCGAAGCGCCGCGTTCCGGTGCGTGTTGGCCTACTGTGACGGCGAGGAGTTCGCGGCCACGCCTGACCCGATCGACCGCGACGACCGGATGGCCGCCGCGGCCACGACCGGCCCCGATTCCGCTGCCGAACCCGACGCCACCGATGCCGAACACGGCGCCACCGACGCCCGGACCGACACCACCGACGATCGGTCCGTCCTCCCGGTGAAGCTCTTCGAGGGGTACGTTCCGGGAACGATCGTCGCTCCGCGCGGCGACGGCGGCTTCGGCTACGACCCGATCTTCGAACACAACGGGACGACGTTCGCCGAGATGGACACCGAGCGCAAGAACGCGGTCTCCCACCGCGGCCGTGCGCTCGCGAAGTTCGCCGAGTGGTTCGCCCAGCGGTAGCGGGCAAACACCGGATTCGACACGAGCAACCGGCGATCCCGCCCGGAGGTATATCCGTGATCGAGAATCACCCCGCCGCGTGCTCGACGAAACCGTCCCGACGTCTCCGCGACCGTGCGACACGCGGCGTCGGGTCGGGGATCCTCCCCACCGCGCACCCGTGTCGCCTGTTCGCCACTGACGCCAGTTCGCCACTGACGCCAGTTCGCCACTGACGCCAACCCACGATCAGAGTGTACCCGGCATCGCCGCGGCAGGGCCGTGATCGTCGTCACGGTTCGACCGTGAGCCGATCACTCGTGAGGGTCACGGTCCGGCCCCGGATACTCGCCACCGACCACCGTCGGGTACAGGCGTTCGGGGTCGAAGACCGCCGTGAACGCCCGCGGTTCCCGAACGCTTAGGTCGACCCGGTCACGGAGTGCCACCCCCGCAGCGACGCCGGTCAGATCTGGATCGAAGGAGAGCACGTGCATCGCGCCGCCGCGGTACGCCGCCGCGAGTGCGGGATGGTCGCCGGGTGGTTGATCGACGACGACGAAACGGTCCGCCGCAAGCGACCGCCACGCGGACGCGATCTCGAGCCCCGCGAGATCGCTGATGACTGCCTGCGCGTCCGCAAGGAGGTCGGGGGTCGCGACGATGGTGAGCCACGAGTGACCACGGATCCGGTCCAACGCGGCGCGTGCCTCGCCGCCGACGAGGAGGTCGGCCGCCAGTACGTCCGCGTCGACAACGATCCGCGCGATCGAGGGATCGGGACCATCACCATCGTCCGCCGAGTCGTCACCATCGTCCGCCGAGTCGTCACCATCGTCCGCCGAGTCGTCGCGAGCGTCCCCTGTCTCGCTCGTTCGATCGTCCGCCGGCGACTCCGAGATCTCGTCATCTACCGGTGGTGAGCGTCGCGCCGCGAGCGCGTCGCGAACATCCGAACGCGTGACTCCCGTCGGCGGTCGATCGAAGAGGTCGCTCCAGTGCACACTCCCGCACACGGGCCGATCGGATATCGGATTTACGACGGCGCCACCACGATCGAAGCCGTCGGTGACCGACGGTTCAGCCGGACGACCGCCGCGCGTCTGACGTGGGTTTATGGGCATCGGGACTCCCGAACCGACTGGGCGCGCGAATCCACAGTTTCCCCCCATCCTCACCCCGCGCGCCCCCGTCACACGCTCGTTCAGGGCTACACACCCGTTCGTCGGCCCTGGTCAATCCGAACTTCGCTCACGCGGTCCCGAGCAGCGTCGCTTCGACGTCCTCGATCGTACCGGTCGCGACGAGCAGCGCGAGCCTGTCTCCAGCCTCGATCGCCGTCCCCGGGAGCGGGATCGTCAGGGGGTCGCCGTCGCGACCGTGTGCGTAGATGCGGCCGTGATCCCCCAGGTCGACCTCGTTGACGTGACCCCCGATAACCGGTGCGCTTGCAGTGACGGTCACGGTGAGCAGCTGGAGTCCCTCAGTCAGGTCGTCGAGAGCGTTGAAGTCGCCGCCGAGGATCGCAGTTTTGGCGCCCGCAGCGCCGAACCGCTCAGGGTAGATGACCGCATCGGCATCCTTCTCGTACCGCTCGTACGTGTCGCGTTCGACGTCTTCACTCAGCCGCATTACGGTCCGGCAGTCGTACGTCGACCCGATCCGGCAGATCCGGTGGTTCGTCTCGATCGAACCGGTGAGCCCACCGACGGCGCGGGCATTGTCGATCCCTGCCTCTTCGAGGACCGACCGAACGCTGCCGTCGCCGTCGATTACGTCGAACCCTCTCTCCCGAGCCCTGTGGACCTTCTCGCGGTCGTTGTCAACGACACGGACGTCGTGGCCCTCCGCGTCGAGTACTCGCGCAGTCCGTGCGCCGACCCGTCCGAATCCGACGACGAGTATCTCCATACCTCGCCGTACGGCGACCGGCATCAAAAACCTATGCGAGATGTTACCACGATGGACTCCGTCTCGGATGAGCGGGGAGATCACGCGACGCCCGACTGAGGGAGTCGACGGCTCACCCGGTGGACCGGTATCGGACGATCTCCGCGCGGATGGCCTCCCGTTTCACGAGGAGGAAGCCACAGAAGATGAGGAGAAAGCCGAGAACGGTCGCGATCGTGATGATCTCATCGAGGAACACCCATCCCGAAAGCGCGGCGAACACCGGTGCGACGTACGAGACGAGGTTGATCTCGATCGGACCGAGGCGTTCGAGGAGATCAAAGAAGACCAAGAACCCGATCGCGCTGGCGGCGATCGAGAGATATCCCAACGCGAGGATCGCTTCGAAGGACCAGACGACGTCGCCGACCGATTCGCCGAGGCCGATCGAGACGATATGCATGATCGCCGCACCGATCAGCATCGACCATGCTTCCATCGTCTCGATCGGCAGCTGGGCGTCGACGGTTCGCGTGAGGACGGTTCCGAGCGCGAAGGATGCGGCGGCGAGGAACACGAGGAGTTTCGGAACGGCACCGTCGCCGAGAAGGGATCCAGGATCGGGGTTGGTAAGCACGATCACGCCGCCCAGTCCGAACAGAAGCCCAACCGTTCCGACGATCGTCAACCGTTCCTCCGGAAGGAACCCGCGAGCGAAGACGGTCGTCAAGACCGGCGACAGGCTCACGATCACCGCGGCGACCGCGCTCGTCACGTGGGGATCCGACTCACCGATGAACAGGAAGACGTGGTAGGCTGCGATGAGAAGGACGCCGCCGATCGCCACGAGCGTCCACTCGCCGCGCGTTCGCGGAATCGGGTCGTCGACGATCAGCACGGCGTATCCGAGCATCACGACCGCTGCCACGTCGTATCGAAACGCCGCGAACAGGACGGGCGGGAAGTACTCGAGTCCGGCGTTGATCGTCATAAACGCCGACCCCCAGAGGGTCGCAAGCAGGAGGAACAGGAGGAGGTTTCGGTAGCTGCGCACATCCCCACTGCGGAGGGGTTCACCCTGAGGGTTTCGAAGACCGAACTTCGAGCCGGATCCGTCCGGGTTGAGAAGAGTCGTTTCTCCGATCGCCGTCGCGGCAGTTCCGACCGTGTACGGGGCGGTACGGCCGTGTACGGAGTTACATAACCGTGTGTGAATGATACGGCCGTGTACGTTGCGATTTCTGCGGGTCAGTCCAATCCGCGGTCACGCAACGCCCGAATGACGTCCTGTCTGGCGATGAGTCCGACGAGTCGACCGTCCGCGTCGACGACCGGAACCCGGTTTACGTCCGGATCTCCGGAAAGCAGGTCGAGAACGGTTTCAGCGTCGGCATCGGGATCCACCGTGACGACGTCGGTCGTCATCACCTTCGAGATCGGACGGCCGGATTCGCGAACGAAATCGAGGCCCGTGTCGATGTCGTTCCACGGGACGTCGATTTGGTAGGTGAGCGTGTCGACGAACGGCGGGAAGCCGATCGGGATCCAGAGCGTTTCGTCCTCGGGCTCAAAGAGGTCGACGAGGTCGGATTCGGAGACGATCCCGAGGAGGTACCGTTCGTCGTCGATCACCGGGAATCCTGAGAACCGGACGCGAGCAAATCGTTTGAGCACGTCCGCAACGTCATCCTCCGGCGATACCGTCTGTACGTCCGTGATCATCAGATCGCGGGCCTGCATACGTTCCCCTCGGTCATCCCGGAAGGTAAACTCTCGGTCGCACCGGATCCCATCGCTCATACGGATCGACGGTCAATATCGGGGTATGACCGACGACTACGCGAGCCGCGTCCGTGAGAGCCGCGCGGAGAAGGACGAGTTCTTCGACGAGCATCCCCAGTCACCGATCCCGCCGGAACGCCGAGACGACTTCGACGGATTGGCGTATTTCGATCCCGATCCCGACTCCCGGGTTTCGGCGACCGTCACGGTTCACGAGGATCCCGAGCCGATCGAACTCGAGACGACCGCCGGACCGAACGTCCGGTACCTTCGCGTCGTCACGTTCGCGTTCGAGCTGAACGGCGCGGATCTGACGCTCGCGGCCTACCGCCAGGAGGGTGACGAGGACGCGGCCCTGTTCATTCCCTTCCGTGACAAGACGACCGGCCAGGAGACCTACCACAACGGGCGCTACATCGAACTCGAACCGGAGGAGGACCTCGCCGACGGCGACGAGGTCACGATCGACTTCAACCTGGCATACAACCCCTTCTGTGCGTACACCGAGACGTTCTCGTGTCCGCTTCCGCCCGAGGAGAACTGGCTCGAGATCGCCGTGTACGCCGGCGAACGAACGCCGCCCTGGTGACCCTGTTCCCTACGGAACTTTGGGTTTCCACGCCGTACCACGTTGTATGCCCACAGATCCCACGGAACACACTGATGATTCCGCGACACGGTCCGCCGATCCGACACGCATCCGCGTCGTCGTCGTCCACGCCGCCGACGTCGTGACGGCGCTCGAAGCCCGAGAGCGGAGTCGTCGACGAACGGTCCTCCGAGCCACACCCCCGTTCACGGGACGGATGCGTGCACGGCTTCACGATGCGGCTGCGGCCGAAGATCGCGATGCGGCCCCAGCGGACGGCGACGGTACGGTCGCGGAGAGCGTGGATCCCCCGCACCCGGAGGCGAGTTCGGAATCCGGGAGGGAGTCGACTGAAGCGGTCCACATCCCCCCTCGAGATCTGGTCGTCGATCCACCGCCGTATCCCGATCCGGACGACACCGAGGACGCGCTCCGTGCTCGTGACGCCTACGACATCGAGACGCACCGAAGCCGACACGCCGCTGCGGTCGCCGACTGGCGGGACACGGTTCGCGGTCGGATCGCGGAGACCGTCCCCATCACCATCGAGGGAGAGACCACTCCTCGAGACCAGAGCCGATCGCGGTCGGACGCAGCCGATACTCGGCCGCGAACACATGAGGTCCATGTGAGCGCGCTGGGAACGTCACCTGACGACTCAGCGGATACCTGACGAGGCGGCTAGTCGTGGGTGTGGCCGGTGCCCTCGTCGTCGTGGTCGTGTGAGCCGGAGCCGCCGTCGCCGACGATTTCGGCGCCCTCTCCGTCGATCATGTCCATATTCTTCAGGTTGTCCCGCTCTTCGAAGTCCTCGACGGCGGCGACGACGTCCTCCTGGGTGAGAGTCATTCGGTCCTCGGTCAGCGCGCGGAGGACGGCCTCACGAAGGACCATTCGGAGGTCCGACCCCGTCAGCCCCGCGGTCGATTCGGCGATCTCCTCGGGATCGAAGTCCGCGATGTCCATCTCCTCGGTGACGATCCGAAGGATGTCCGCCCGCATCTCCCGGTCGGGCTTGGGGAAGTTGACGATCTCGTCGAATCGTCGCCACGCGGCCGCATCCAGCTGATCGGGGTGATTCGTTGCACCGATGAGCAACACCTCGTCGCGGATCAGCGAGATGTCGTCGATCGACTTGAGCAGCGTGTTGACCGCGCGTTTGAGTGCGGCGTGTTCGTCCGATCGGCGCGTCTTCGCGACCGAGTCGAACTCGTCGATGAAGAGGATACACGGGGAGAGACGCTTTGCGACCTCGAAGGTCTTCTCGACGTTTTTGGCCGTCTCGCCGAGGTACTGGCTCGTGATCATCGAGAGCTTCACCTCGACGAACGGCAGGCCAAGCTCGTGTGCGAGCGCCCTCGAAATGGTCGTTTTCCCGGTTCCGGGAGGACCCACGAACAGGAGCTTCCCGATCTCCCGGAGGCCGATGCTCGCCAGATACTCGCGGTGTTCGATCGCCTTGACGAGTTTCTGGATCTCCTCCTCCTGGTCGCCGGTGAGAACCAGGTCCTCGAGCGTCGTCTCGATCTCCTCAGGGGCGCGAACGTTGACCAGATCGAGCATCTCCGCGTCCTCCTCCTCGTCGAAATACTCGTCGAGCAGGGCGTCGATCCAGACGCGGTCGGCGTGGATCGGGCGGGTGTCCTCGCGGGCCTCTTCGTGGGTGACCGACATCTCGAGGTCGTCGTGATCCTCGAAGGCGGCCGCAAGCGTCGGGTTCGTCGCGATCCGTTCGTCGTCGGCGCGTTCGTGGACCCATTCGAGGGCCATCTCGGGCTGGGTGAGCGAGATCTCGCCGGAGAAGTCGGTTCGCTGCGTGAACAGCAGGTCGGAAACGGCCTCCCAGGGGCGTTCCACGCCGGTCGCGGTGCGCACTGTGTCGTCGGTGGCTTTGAGCGGTCGCTCCACGCCGCCGGGACCGTCCTCCCCCGGCGTATCCGTCCAGAACACCTGCCGAAACCGTGGCGGCAGGTCGTTCTCGTCGAGATCGCGGCGGTCCGAATAGAGATGTGTCGTCAACACGAATTCGACCACGTCGAGGGCCGGGTCACTCATCCCCCAAAAGTTGGGACGGGCGGCGTTTAAGCGCGTCGAAGCACCCCCATACGTGGATCGGAACCCACACGGAAGGCGGATCCACCCGAACTTAAGCCGCCGCCGGACCGAGCGATCGATATGTCGGCAGCTACCACACCGGTGATCGCGGTCGCCCGCCGGACCCCACAGGGTAAAGACGGCGGGGTCTTCAGCGAGGTTCGCAGCGAGGACCTCTCGATCACCCTCATCGACCACATCCTCGAAACGACCGGATTGACGGCCGCCCACGTCGACGACCTGATGTGGGGCGTCGCCCAGCAGCGGGATGAACAGGACAACAACGTCGCACGCGTCATCGCGTTGCTGTCGGAGCTCGGTGAGAGCGTCCCCGCGACGACCATCAATCGGTGGTGCGCCTCCTCGATGCAGGCGATCATCTCCGCGGCGGATGCGATCGCTGCCGGCAACCGCGAGTGTATCATCGCCGGTGGCGTGGAGAACATGTCCCGCGTGCCGATGGACACGAGCGCATACGATGCTCTCCATCCCGATCTCGCCCAGCAGTACGATATCTTCCAACTGCAGATGGGGATGACCGCCGAGACCGTCGCCGAGGAGTACGGCGTGAGTCGTCGCACACAGGACGAGTACGCCGCACGAAGCCATCGACGGGCGGCCGAGGCGGTCGAGTCCGGGCGGTTCGACCGGGAGATCGTCCCCGTCGAAACCGCCGACGGCCTCATCGAAGTGGACGAGGGGATCCGCCCGGACACGACGGTGGATGCGCTCTCGGAGCTGCCGCCGGCGTTCACCGGAGACGGCACCGTCACGGCCGGAAACGCCTCACAGATATCCGACGGTGCGGCGGCGACGCTCGTCACGAGCCGGGCGTTCGCCGAGGACCACGGCCTCGACGTCCTCGCCGAGGTCGGTACCAATGCCGTTGCCGGCGTCGACCCGACCGTGATGGGTATCGGTCCGGTTCCGGCGACCCGTGGACTGCTCGACCGGGCCGGAACGTCGATCGAGGACTACGACCTCGTCGAGCTCAACGAGGCGTTCGCCTCACAGTGTGTCCACTCGAAACGGGAACTCAGCGTTCCTGACGACCGGTTCAACGTGAACGGCGGTGCGATCGCGATCGGCCACCCCTTGGGCGCCTCGGGGGCTCGGCTGCCGGTGACGCTGGTCCACGAAATGAACGTTCGCGACGCCGACCGTGGGCTCGCGACGCTCTGTGTCGGCTTCGGGCAGGGTGCCGCGATCGAGTTCACACGGTAGACGGTCGACGGAACGCGGACGTCAAGAGCGGGACCTCGAGGACGTCGGGGACGACTCAGCCCGAGAGGTCGCGTTTCGCCCGGCGGGCGCGGTCGGCCATCTCCGGATGCCCGTCGACGTCAGCGAGGGTTTCGACGGCTTCCATCGTCCGAATGGAGTCGTCGAGGAACGACCGGACGTCGCCGGTGTACGCGTAGACCAGATAGTCGTCGGTCATCACGTCGACGATCGCGTTCGGGCCGAGTCCCTCCGCCCGTAACTCGAGGAGATAGCGCGCGAACTTCCGCTCCGGACACCCACAGTAGGGGTTCTGGTCGCAGTCACAGTCCAGGAAATCCTCGGCGAAGTCGAGAACCCGATCGCGGGTGGCCGAATCGAGCTTCGCGATCCCGTCGCCGGTGAACAGGAGATCGAGAGTCGCCCCGGCGAAGGCACCCTTCGGCAGGCTCGCCTCCAGCTGGGAGGCGATCTGGCGGTGGTTCTTCACGTAGATCTTGTCCGTGATCGCCACAGTTGGACCGGAATAGGTGTTGGGTGAGTAAAAGCGGCGTGGTGTGTCTTGAGCGCTGGAACGACGGGGTGCGATGCCGCTGCCGTATGCTGAATCGTCACACGGAACGGGAAAAGTCGTAACGTATATCCGTCACACCGCGATAGATACTGCTGCGTGTCCGGGTTGGGGTAGTGGTTATCCTTCAGCCTTGTGGAGGCTGAGACGCGGGTTCGATTCTCGCACCCGGACCTTAACACTTCTAAACCCGTAGCCGTTGTGCGGTTTTGCCTGTTCTTGTACAAGAAGTGATACAATGGCTAAAGTCACAAAGGCGGGTTTCGACGGGGGGCCCATCGTTCCCAAACCCACGAGAGAGCAGCTTACAGACCGTCAGCTCGAAGATTACGCTGAGCATAGGGTGCGGCTTATTTCTTGGATGGAAAATCTGGGGAAGTCGCCAGAGCAAGGCGAGGGATACGCCCAAGACACAGTCAATGGACGAGCGTATCGTCTCGACGCCTTCTACCGATTTGTCTGGGAAGAGGAGGGTCGCTACACGACCCAGGTCACGCACGACCACGCAGACGAGTGGATGCGGAAGCTCGCGTATGGCGATACCTCACAAGAGAACAAGGCCAGTCATCTGAAGACCGTCAAGATGCTCTTCCGGTGGCGTGCCAGGGAGTTCGGGGGTGAAGAGTGGGAGTCAGAGATCACGTTCAGTACGAACTCTGGACAGACCAATCCGAAAGACTACCTCACACAGGAAGAGCGCCAGCGGATTCGGGATGCGTCACTCGAGTACGGCGGCGTCCCGAACTACAACAGCCTATCACCCGATGAGCGGGATCACTGGAAGGCCCACCTCGCTCAACGATTTGAAAAACCGAAACGGGACATCGGTCCAGATGATTTCTCACGAGCGAACTCGTGGAAGATCCCGAGCCTCATCTGGGCCGCTCTCGATACCGGCCTCCGACCAGTCGAAGTCAAACGAGCAAAAAAGCAGTGGGCCGACGTACAAAACAAGGTACTCCGTATCCCGAAGGAGGATTCGTCGAAGAATTACAATAACTGGACGGTGTCTCTCACAGAGCGGACGGCCAACGCACTCGGGCGCTGGTTGGCTGAGCGTGAGCAATACGCAAAATACGACGGGAGAGACGAGCTGTGGCTGAATCGGATCGGGAATCCGTACCAGTACTACTCTCTGAATCGAATCTTCAGAGACATCTGTGAGGACGCGAGCATCCCTTCAGAGGGACGAACATTCTATGCGATCAGACATAGCTTGGCGACATATATGACTCGTGAGGAGGGGCTGGCGGCCGCTCAAGCACAGATGAGACACAAGAGCCAGGTCTCGACGATGCGGTACGACCAAGCTCCTGTTGAAGATCGTCGGGAGGCACTGGATCGAATGGGGTGATGGAGATAATTTAGTTGGGAATTTCACCGGCCTCACCGGTCCCACTTCGGAGGTCTACTATCGGTTGAGTGGATCACTGCGGACGGAACTGGAAGAGCGCGTAACTTTCCTGTCGAAAGGGTGTGACTGGGTGAGGAAGAGTGCACCAGGACTTCCGCATCAAGAATATCGTCTTTCGTGGCCCACCCAAGTAGGTCGATCTCAACAGATTCGGTACGTCTGGTACTCTCGTCTGTGTTCCGATCTCCGACGGGCGGCCTTCGATCCAGGACGATTTTATTCGGGTTGACATCATACGTGTTTTGCTGGCAATCCACGCTATACTCTCGTAGGTTCACCCGACTAAGGAGATAAAACTCGGAATCAACTGATCCCTCTGTAACCAGTAGTCGTGGGTCATCATGTGTAGATCCTTTCGAATCGAGGCCACCACGTTCTCCGTCAAATTCGATCGGAAAATCATATCCTGGGTCGGTTGAGGTCGCCGTGTTGATCTGTAGCCCAAAATACTCGGCTACAGCGAGTTCGGCTAACAGACCGACAAAATGCCGCTCAGATATTGAGGGTCCCGAGTACGAGTCTGGCGACGCAACAGTAGCGGTCCGCTCCCCTCGAATCCGATCACAAGCCAGTCGGCATGCTTGTCGGAGATCTCGGCCAACGAGAGTAATAGTTTCCACAACAGGTCTGCTAACCAAACGGTGTATCGCTTCTATCAGTCTACCGGTCACTGTCGCTTCTAACGACGACCGGCATCTATCTCGTACAGAGCGATATTTGACTCAATGTCTCCTACGACGTATTGGTGGATCACATTTTCGAGTTCGTCAATTTCCTCCTTGCGATCCTCAGAAACCGCAGCGATATATTTCGAAGCAAGTCGCTCTCCGAATATGGAATTACTGAGCTCTTCCCCCTCCCACATCGTTGGCTGAACAGTAAGGCCATGTGTATCCAGTACCTCCTCCAGCGAAGGCCACTTGACACCGGCCTCGTCGGCTAACCTTTTCCGAGGGACAAATAGGTCAACGTGGTTCTTTGCGCAATAGAGCTCGGGTTGCTGACGGAACTGAAGCGACTCGATGCGTTTTGATAGATAGTCCAAATCGAAGGCCTCGCCGTTGTATGTCACGAGTGCGTTGGGATCAAACTCGTTGATGCGCTCAAACGCTCGACGAATCATGGTCCCCTCATCACCGAGTGCACCTCCAAGGGTCAGCACGTCGATAGACTGCTCGCCAGCCACGGTGTCCTTCAGGCCGATCCCGATTGCAACTGTCCGGCCGCTCGTCGGATCGAGGGAATTACACTCAATATCGATGCTGGCGTATCGAGTGGCAATCTCATCCGGGCCGAGTGTCTGGTGAAAAATCGAATTTTCCATCGTGTAAAGGACACTGAGCGAGATCATCAAACTGTCGACTTTCTTACGATACGTATTGAACTCGATATGTAATCTCAAGCTCGCAGTCACGCTTCTATCAATCGCGTCCGGTTATTAGGTTATACCAGCTTTAGGAGAGCGGGAGATGTGGCTGGTGGCACCTAATCTTTCTATGTGGATCCATAATTGATGGAAATAAGACCCCCTCACACAGCCGCTTCAAGACTCTTCATACTCGGTTAGTGTCTATCTCCATATAGGTAATAGGAAGCTCACAGTCGACGAGCGGCGGCACCGTCCTACGAACAGCGAAAACAAATAAAATGAAATCACGTACAGCAGCAACGACGACACCCGAGTATAGCACAACAGACCTGGCCTTCACCATGGGCTTGATAGCTGGCGAATCAAGCTTCTTCATCACGTTCAGCCGGGATGATCGGTATCGGCACGACGTCTACTACGGTCCCAAGTTCGCGATCTCGATGGGCGAGAAGGAAGAGAAAATGCTTCGCAACCAGTCTCAGCTCTACGATCTCGGAACGGTAAATAAGAGTCAGAAAGGCTACCAGTGGGTCATATCAAGCCGAGCCGAGTGCCGCGAGCTGATCGAACTTATCGACCAGTACCTCGAGCAAAACTCTTCCACCGCGTTCCTGGGCGCAGCGAAGCACGAAGCCTACGAGAACTGGCGATCCGCACTGGAACTGCTCCGACCCGGTCGACAACTCACCGCAGATGAAGTGGTCGAACTTGCCGAGCTACGAGACGGAATCAACTATATTGGCGCGACAAATGCGATACCGACGGAAGAGATCAAAGAGTTAGTCAGAGCGGCTGAAACAGAACAGAATGTCGTATAACCAGAAGGAATATCCCTGAAAAGTGACTATCTTCATATGAGGCCCAGTTAGAGGCCTCACTAACCTGGGGAGGTTAGGTATCCATTTGGGTAACGACAGCACCCTTCTGGAGAGACGGCATCCAGAGGCCGGGTTATCAGCCCCGGTCGGAACCGTTTCTGCGATTAGTCACTCTACAGCACTGAGGGCCCAGTACACTTGATTTCTCATGGAGACTGGCTGAGTGCCACTCACAAGCGTTCGCAGAGCAAGAGAGTGTGTTCCGGATTCGCGCCGTACCATCTGTACTGCGTGTCATTACTCGTCGCTGGTGATAGAGATCGCTCCCAAGGTCAGTTACTTATTTCCGATAGTGTTCGTTATGAGAAAAAGTGTATCCACGTAGATAGAAGATATGCCCCACGATGATCGTGGCCCCGGTACAGCAATCCGGTAACAGAGAGAGACCTGTTTCTGACAGGCAATTGTATCGCATTCAGTGACGGGAATAATAGTTAGTTCCAAAACGTCTCAATAACACGACTGTTTATCCCTATTGCTTAGAGTGCTTATGTAATGCGGATTCATCAGTTCGACGAGAATAAGAAACACCCTCGATCGACTCCCGCCGAACGCAATCCGATCAAACCTGCTGGCGACGGAGAAGGTGAAGCTGAACTTGAGCGGTGGCTGAACGCAGCTCCCGAGTCGCTCTTGAATGAACCTGTGCTACTCTTTTCTCGACAGCCGAACCTCCCGACCGGGGAGCCAGATCTGTTGGGTTTGGACCGTTTTGGAAATGTCCTTGTCTTTGAACTCAAACGAGGTGGGTCCGGGTCTGAATCCGCCTCTGAGGCCAGCATCGTCAGTCAGCCTCAATTGTATGCACAAGCTCTTGACCGGTACGACTACCACGACTTGGATGCGCTATATACGGAATACAGAGGTAGAGAAGAGGTTCTTCCAGATCCTGTTGCCGCACATGATTCTCTCCAGCTCGCATTCAATTCGTTCTTTGATCGCGACATTGATCCGTGGGAATTGAACCAAGCGCAACGACTCGTCATCGTGGCGGAAACGATCACTGGACAGACCAGACAGTCCGCACGGTGGCTCCGAGATCAGGGTCTGGATATTCAGTGTGTGGAAGTACAGCGATTCCAATTTCCATCTGACGAGATCGGGTTCGGCGTTACAACCGTCGTGGATTACGATGAAACACGGACCCAGGGTACGGACTCCTCAAAACCCGGTGATAGAGTATTTTCCAACAACGTGTTTACCGCCGCCTTCCCGGAGGTACAAGATCTACTGTCTGTCGATAGCATAGACTCGGTTCTCGGGAATCTGTCGACAAATTATCCCTACTTGGAAACGCAAGCCGACAAACATCCCGACAACGTGCGGTACGCCCTTCGAGTCAACCCCTACGATGATCGAGAAATAAAAGTCGCCATCGATGCTCCCGGCGATGGAAACAAGGCCGCGCCAGAGTATCTTCGGGAGCAGAAAGACGTCTTTGAGAACCGAGGGTTCAGTGTCAGTCAGCGGAGTTCAATGCGAATCGTTGTCGACACCTGGGAGATAGACGGCATCGAAGATCTACGTGATGACGCATTCGTTCACCGTGTCGTGACACGATATACGGAACTGATTGAACTCGGCCACGAAGTGTTTGAGTCGTTCAATCCCGATGATAGTGAATAGAGGGCCTGTGAGGACTCGTTGGTAAAATTTGACTATCAGGGCTAAGCACGAGTCTATGCCCCATGATAATACGGCGGGGACAATGCGCTTCAACCCGGTAACCCTTGAATTTCCGCGCGTACGTAGTGCCAAGCGGGTACGTACGGATGTCATATCGGCCCCCTCCTGTCGATTGCCCCAAATGGGTACTATTCCGAGTGGTAATTGTCCTTGACCTACTGTTGCGGGCACACCGTTTTAGATCGGGTCCATGCCAAAATCAAGTTATAGTCTCAACGGTATCCCCAGAATCGTTTCCATAAGCCGCCAATATCACTCCGCCAATAAAAAATACGACTCCAAGAGGTATCCCAACAAGCGTGATGACCAACAAAAATCCGGTAACAATACTCAAGTAACCGATCAAGTTCACGAACAGTACTACACCTGAGTTTCCTTCTGAAAACCCCGGTTCTCTAATTTCTACACCGTCTTCGCTATCATCTTCCACCGCAGAATCCGTTGAGTCATCACCAGTTGCTGATTTGGTGACATCCGCTCTTCCCACAGTATCATTATCCTCGAATTGAGCGCCGCAGCTGTCACACTGAAGGCGTCCGTTGAATCCGTCAGGCCAACCCGCCCAGTAAGTTTTCAGGCGGATCGTCTTTTCTTCGCAGTCTGGACACGGATTCCATTGCTTATATTTCACCTCCGAGAAGCTGGTCATTTGTCTCTAATCAGAACCATCGCAACACTGTGTCCACCGTTCATAATCGTATTTCTGAACTCCCATCCATCTGACTCAAGCTTTTCCAGAATCTCTTTCGCTCGAGCGGGGCGGTTTTTCGGAGCTGCATCTAATTTTACTACTTTGTGTTCTACCATTATTACGTGTTAAAACACCGATCAGAAGTCCAGACAAAGCGATGCGATGTATTTTGTCCGCTCTCATCGTTCTCCCGGTCAATCACTATGCGCTCACATCGATTGGCGTCTTGTTGATCAAAGTCTTCGAAATCATAGAGTTCCAATAGCTCCACCGACAGAACCGTCTCAGCGTAATGCTATAAACATACGTTCGTATAGCTACAGACTTACGCCTGATATGCTATCGATTTCGCTTAGAAGGGCTATTCATATAATCGTGGGAATCGCCGCTCAATGCGGCCCCGAGTACCGTGGATGACCAGCGCCGATAATCGTATCCTTGAGTTCCTTGACGAGAAGGGGATCGTCGCAACTCCCTATGTAATTGCTGCGAACATCGATTACAACCGACTGTACGTGAATGAGCGGATTCGAATCCTCGCGCAGAACGAACTCGTAGAGAAGGGTGATGAGCCGCTGTATCAGATCACGGAGCGTGGACGTCAGTATCTTCAGGGTGAGCTCGGTGTCGATGATCTACCAGCGATGCACGAAGAAGATCGTTAGATTGGCGGTTCTCTCTGGTTCTTAATTCCGCTTGTGGTGGCATGGATTTTTTAGGTCGTCTCACTTGGTCGGATAGATCGGAGCGATAATCTTCGACTCGTTTCGTGGCTGTCATTGTATAGCACGCTCTGGTAGCCCTCCGCCGTAAGTGTCGGAAGATCATACCTATTTGACTGACATACCCACCCCGATGCCGGATGCGACTTTTCTGTGTATCCACCCCAGAGGATCGCCAGATTGCTTCTATCAATAGAATATATTTGGGAAATAAAAGCAAAACTCTATCAGCGATAACCAGATATACTAAGAATACTTAATAATCAGAATACTTATAGCACCAGAAATACTATGTATAGTATGGCGGAAGCTACACTCCCCGTGTCAAGCGATACTCACGAAGTCGTCCAATCAAAGAAACGTGGCGGCGAGACGTATGATACTCTCATCAGGAGAGTGTTTGAAGAGTATCAGCCAGACGTATAGTTGGGTGTAGAAATAATCGGTGACAATGGGTGACCTGTACAAAGTGCCCTATCACCGGTTTTCTGTCATACTGATGATGACCATAAGCAAGGCAAATTAACACCTTCCTTACGTGTGTACTACACGCGGAAGGAGATTAATTGTTTCGCAACTGGCTGTCATCGAGGTGTTCGCCACTCCTGTGAAAGGCGCAATACACAATGAGAAACGACAACCAGACATCTGAAGAAGAGAATAGCTTCAATGCGGAAGTATACGAACAGGATGAGCATGGTTTACTCACCTTTGATGGTGTACTTCAAGCAGCCATAGACAATCCCGCGTATGCCCACTATCCGACGGTGTTGGATTCGGCTCGGTTCCTATACAGAGATAATGATACACGGTGGGAGTTCTGGGAACTGTACGGTGAGTTCAAAGGTGACGATGATCCGGACGTTTCTGGAATCCAGGAATGGAAGAAAACAATCGAGAGCGATCACGAGATAGACGAATCAAAATATGACGGACTGGACCGAACCAGTCTCGATGACGAATTAATCGAACACGAAACTCCCGACGTTGCCAAGCCAGACGAAGAGGTCACGTGGAAGGAAGTAGAGGATATCGTACTGCTGTACTTCAATCAAAATACGCTCGATGCGGTTGAAGCATTAGCTACTGTGCCGATTCAGCTGATGTTTGACGACTTCACCGACTGTCCGATGGTGATCATCGTTGGAAACGCCAGCTCAGGAAAGACAACTGTGCTTGAGTTGTTCAAGGGATGGGATCGGGTCTACACCACGCACGAAGTAACTCCGGCGGCGTTCGTTACTCACAACGCAGATCAAGATAATGATGACCTCGGAAAGATGGACCTGCTTCCGAAGATCACCGACCAGGTCCTATGGGTTCCGGAGATGGGAACCTGGTTCTCAGGCGATGGTATCGAGAAGTACATGCGGACGCTCTCAGGTGTCGCTGACGGAAGTGGATACGTGAAATCTACCGGAGCACAGGGATCTCATGGCTATGATGGTGAACCCGGTGAATATCAGTTTGGTCTCATGGGGGCAACGACGCCGCCAAGCCCGAGTGCTTGGTCAGAGATGGGTAATGCTGGTGCTCGAGTCCTCATGCACGGTATGCCGAACACCGACGATGATGACGAGGTGCTCAAACAACTGTTCGGAAATAATGGGATCAGCTACGCGGAAAAAAAGAGCATCGTTCAGGACAAGATCAGCAACTGGCTCCGAACCCTCTACCACGAGCATGACGGTCACATCGAGATGAATAACGAGGACGTTGACGGAAAAGTCGCCGAGACGGCTCTCAAGCTCGGGGAAATCATTGCTCACGGTCGGGCGGTCTCGTACGCGACCGAGAATGTAGACGGAGATCTCGAAGGCGGGAGCCAGATCGAGGATCGGAAACGTGCGACCCAAATGATTCGTTTCACCGCGAGGGCGAGGGCCGCGATGGACGGCCGTTCGTCGGTAGAAACTCGTGACCTCCAACTCTGTGCTCGGATTGCGTTTGCTACAATGCCCGAGAAGCGCCGAAAGATCATCCGCTTGCTGTGTAACCCGAAAAACGGCACAAAGTTCACTACAGCAGAGGTTATGACGGCACTTAACCTTGGATCGAAACATACAGCGAAGAATCGGATGCAAACCGTCGAGAATCTCGGGCTCGCAGTCTTCACACCAGAAGGCCAGACCACAAGGGGCGGTAGTGCCGATATCGTTGAGCTCAACGACGAGAGACTGATGTGGCTGTTCAGTAAGGACACTGAGGAGAGTAATCCGGGTCCGCTCAGCTGGCCGTTTGATGATCAAGAGATCGGCACCGCATAACTGATCCAAAGCGTGCAGAAATTCGGATGGTGGGACAGGGGGTGGGGGTGCCCCCCTTTACTGTCAAAACAAAACAACTGACGGCTATAGTGTTGGGTTAGTGTAGGGGGATGACTGGGGAAGAAAACATAGTGTGTAACGAGAGGGCACCCCCCACCCCCTGTCCCTCCCTCGTAAACACTGCACACTTTGTTGAGGGGAGATGGTCTCCAATTACAGGTGTCCCTATTCATATCCCATTCGCTGAAATGCCACCACAATCGTTTATAGAGCGTCTAACGTCCAAAGAACGCCTATATTACTTCTTAGAACACTTGTGAATGAAATGAATCCCATCCGGTTGTAGTTTCTGATTTATCGATAGAAGTCTTCGATGTGATCCAGTATTCTCCCCTTGGTAGCTCGGAGGGCTACTCGTTCGTGTACTCAATTGCGTACACCGGCATATGGATTGGGAAATGCTTCGTGAAGAACGGGCCCTCGAGCTCTCGGCGAGTCCGGCGCAGCGACGGGTCCTGATCCGCCGGGAAGATGAGGACGGCGACGTCGATATCAAGCGTTTCCTCGCGCTCGTGAGCCGCCTGGATTTTCATCAGATGCCACCGGGCTCGCATCTGCTCTTTCTTTTCGTGTTCGATGGCAACGCGATGCTTCCGATGATAGGCGTCCAAGAACGGCGTCAAACGCTCGTGATGATCTTGGTGTTCCGGCCCGAGATCGACTTGGACTTGCGTCTCCCATCCACCCAGTTCGTCTAAGGCACCGGACCGCTCCGAGTAGTTCCGCTGACCGGCGTTTGCCGCCCAGATAGCTGGGATTTCGAGAACCTCCTCGAGCACGTCTTTCTCGCGGAGCTGTCTCTCCCCGCCGTTCCGTGAGTATGTCTCAATTTCCACCATACAGTTTGACAAGTAAGATCCCGTTCGCATGGATTTCAAACCCCGAGTTCACCGGGTGAAAAGCCCCGACGCCTGTTGTGGCAATCAAATAACACGATGGATACGGCGATTCGGTGCCAGGAAGATTCAGAGAAAATCACAGAGCAGATCTTGCTGAGAGAGAACTAATCGCTCGCTGACTGCGGATCAGGGGTGAGCAGTGAGTCGTACTCGCCTCGAAGATACTGGAAAGAGATCGGCGGACGGAAATCGTCGATACGCTGCTGTGGATCAATAGGCTCCGTGAATCGTTGAACGTCGGCGACCTCGAAAGCGTACCCCGTGTCCGTGTTCGCGAAGTAGTCCATGAATCGTGACCGCTGATCCATCCCAGAATTGGAACCAAACTCCCGCCAGAGTTCCGCCGGAGTACCTTCAGATACGCCGTTCAGTGAGAACGACCCTACGATCTCTTGGACAGGAGAGGAAGCGTACATATAGATGGTCCCGATAGCGGATGGATCGCGAAAGGGAGTCTTACGGAACTCGTACCGTTTCTCGTGACCGAGAATCTTCTCTGCAAACTCGGGCTTAATTGACAGTAAAACGTCCATCTATACCTCCGTTGTCGCGAATATACTGGTAACCTGATTCATCGATTTGTTGAATAGATTGAGGCGCTCCAGATAAAACGCCTTCATCCAGCAGTACCTGATAGTGAATTGGATTCTCAAGCTCGAAGTGCCATTTGAACAGTATTACCGTCGTGGGAGACTCTACCATTTTAGCAATCTCTCGTTCCGTGAATACGGATCGTTTGCCTACCAACTCCTGTACAGCCTCGGCTTCAGTCATTTCATACTCTACTTGCTCACAGACTCCCAAAGAGGTGACTTCCATGTGGTCGTGCGTCCGGTAGAATAGTAGAATGTCGTCCGATTCGATTTGTCGGATATTCGCGTGGGTGAGGTATGCTTTCTTGATAGCATTACCTTCAGAGAGAAGTTGCCCCGAGAACTCGGTTAATTTCGGTTGGCGGTTCTGGTACGTCGGAAATAGTCGTCCATGGAACTTAGGCTGGGTCGGAACCAAATACTTGCTCACGCAGGGGCCATCGTAGAAGCTGGGATAAAATCGGATGTGTACCTCTGGTGGGTCAGGATCATCTCCGGGGCCAGGGGTTAGTCGTTTGACGAAGATCGTCTCGCTGCTGGCGGTCTGTGAAGCTCGTCTAAATCCGTACTTGGAGATCAACTGTACGAGATAGTCATCTTCCGTAATGTAGTGTGTGAGGTATATCTCCTCGAGCTCGTGCTGGACAGCTTCACGTATGGCGATACTCACCAGAAGTTCTCCAATTTTCGATCCACGCCTATGTGACGCCACTTTGAGCGTACAGATCTTCATTCGATCTCGCTTGCCGAGTTCTGGTTTCTCGCCGATAGGCTCAGCCTCGTTAGGTTTTAGAATGAGGACTGCACCGAGTGTTCCGTCTCCATTCCAGTTCACATAGACATCTCGCTCGTCGGGGATACTTTCAAACCAGCTTCGGAAGTTGTAATCTTCCTTCAGTGAATCGAAAATCGGATCGTCGACATCGATATCTGCAACCTGTTGCTTCTGAATCGATGGTGGGCCCTCGTAGGCTGCTGGTTCCTCCTTGAACTGCTCCCTGGCTTCCTCGATACTCAATACGTTCTCTTTGATACCGAGTTCGTCGGCTTTCCGATGCATGTCCCCATCTTCGGTAATGAGCATATCGGTGCGGCCCTCAAATACCGTATAGAGGAGCGCATTATCTACCTGCTCGTTGAAACTATCCGCTTCAGGGACGTGGTTGCGGAACGCCGTCGATGAAGGATTCGGATACGGAGGAAATCCTAATTCGGCGTAAGTTTCGATCTTCGACTCATCTGTTTCGCGTCGCTCATCGTTCTCGTAGTTCCGAACCTCTTGTTTCGAGAGTGGATGGATCAGGATAGTGTGCCCTTCCGTCTTCAGCAGCTTCTCCAGCTCTTGGAGTGGCTCGGGGACCGTCCAGTCTCCCTCGCGTTCGATAAATACATTCGTATCGATGAGTACCTCCATCTCATTCACCTATCTGACATCTGGTTAGAAACCGATGGAAGGTAGTGTAATAAACTGTTGGGTTGATAACAATGAGCAATACCATCAGTTCCTGATATCGAAGGGTGGCTCCGGTATTTATTTGTGCGCGCCACAGCCCAATACGGTATATCTCGCATGAGCCAGTCGACACTTCAGGAGCGATCCTACCACAACTCGGCTCTATTTTCCGGCCATTATCTCGATGAGCGGGTCCAAGAACGGGACGAATGGGACTGTGATGATGCTGCTCAGGAAGCGATGGACGAGCTCCGGACGCTCTACGGTCTGGAAGGTGATCTCGTCGAAGGCTACGGCGAAGATGCTCTCATCGACAATTGGATTGACGAGGTGCTCGATGTCCTTGGCTACGGAACGCAGGACGAAGTAACGCTCCCGGATGGAGGTGGTTTCGTTGACGAACTGCTCTTTGAGACACCGACAGATCGCCGAGAAGCCGCAAAGATCTATCTGGATACCCAAGACACGACCGACCTATTCGAGCGTGGTGTCGGTATCGTTGAGGCTAAGCAGTGGGATGCTGATTTTACGGTCCAATTCAGCGAACAGCGTCCCTATCGAAATGCCTCTCACCAGACCAAGCACTATCTGGAAAATACCCCGCCGAACATCCAGTGGGGCGTGCTGACGAACGGCCGCAAGTGGCGGCTCTACGGCACGAACGACTACGAAACGCAGACCTACTATGAGGTCGATCTCCCCGAACTACTCCAGCGAGGCGATTTAGAGGCGTTCAAATATTTCTACGTTTTTTTCCGGCCAGCTGCGTTCCGTGAATCGAGTGGAACGAGGTTCCTCGACGAGGTCTGGTCAGAGAGCGAAACGGCTTCGCAGGAACTCGGTGAGAGCCTCCAAGACAATGTATTCACCGCGCTCCGGGTACTCGGTCGCGGGTTCGTCGAGACCAACGCTGCTCTTGACATCGATCCCGACGACGAGGAGGCCCTGGATGAACTGAAGGAGCAGTCACTCGTGTTCCTTTATCGGCTGATGTTCGTGCTGTACGCGGAGTCTCGGGGACTCATCCATCCCGATAATCAGTCAGCACAAGACGAGTACGACCAGAACTTCAGCCTCGACGAGCTCCGGCTGGACATCCACGACACCATCGGTGAGGTTGATGAGGGGTTCGAAGACGAGTTCAGCGACTATTCGACGACGATGTGGAGCCGGTTGGAAGATCTGTTCCGACTTATCGATGAGGGTGAAGAGGATCTCGGCATCCCACCGTACAACGGCGGCTTGTTCGACCACGAGGCACATGACTTCCTGACCGACCACGAGGTGAGCAACCAGTACCTCGCAGAGGTCATCTACCGGCTCTCAACCACGCAAAACGACGAGGGGCGGTACGTGCTGGCGGACTATGCTGACCTCGACACACGTCACCTTGGGAGCGTCTACGAGGGTCTGCTTGAACACCAGTTCCGTATTGCGCCTGAGCAGTACATGGCGGTCGCCGAAGACGGTAGCCAGGTATGGAAGCCAGCTACAGAAGTAAGTGACTCAGAGGCTGTCGAGAACGTTCCCGTGGGTGGATTGTACGTTGTCAACGATGAGGGAGAGCGGAAAGCCACAGGTGCGTACTACACGCCTGATTACGTGGTGACGTATATCGTTGAGGAGACAGTCGGGCCGCTGGTCGAGGAGATACGTGAGGATCTGATTGATCAAGGATTCGAGCCAGGTACACAGGAGTACATCGGGCCGTTCTTCCGGCGCGTGACTGACCTGAAGATTCTTGACCCAGCGATGGGTTCGGGTCATTTCCTGACGAAAGCGACGGGGTATCTATCTGAACAAGTGATGGCTGAAGTTCGCGAGGCTGAATCCGAGTTCGGTGTTGCCTTCGACGAACAACACATCCGGCGAGAAATTGCCAAAGAGTGTATCTACGGCGTCGACCTGAATGGGATGGCCGTTGAGTTAGCAAAGCTGTCGATGTGGCTGGAAACATTGTCAGCCGACCGTCCGTTGGCGTTCCTTGATCACCACTTCAAGCAGGGCAACTCGCTGGTCGGTTCAGACCTCGAAGCCATCGAAGAACTGGAATCAGACGCAGCCAGCGAGGACGACCAATACTCGCTGGCGGAGTTCGGCGCAACACGTGAGGGAACGATCGAACGCCTGATGGACGTCTACAGCGAGTTCCTCGCCATCGAGAACGAGACCGTCGAGGATGTTCACGAAATGAAGCGTAAATATGCCGAAATTGAACAAGATGAGCTCCGACGCAGGTTAGTGTCGATTGCGGATGTCCGAACAGCCGAGGACTTTGGTGTCGATCTCCCCTCGGGAGCATACGAACGTATGGCTAAGGCTCTCGAAAGCGATGAGGCGTGGTCAGAAGTGGAGGAGCAAGACTGGTACTCAACCGCCATGGAAATGAGTGACGAGAAGGGATTTTTCCATTGGCGGCTGGAGTTCCCAGAAGTGTTCTATGGAGAGGATGGCACACTCCACTCGGAAGCTGGGTTCGACTCAATAATCGGCAACCCCCCATACGTACGTCAAGAACAGATCCGTGAGTTCACAGAACTATTTTCGACCAGATATGACGTATACGCCTCAGCAGCAGACCTCTATACCTACTTCGTGGAGCGCGGATACGATCTACTGAACCATAATAATAGTCTGGGATACATCATTTCCAATAAATTCACTCGAGCCGAGTACGGTGGACCACTGCGTCAGTTTCTTAGTGAAAATACGCGGCTGAGAACGATCTGTGACTTCCACGACCTCCCAGTATTTGGTCGATCGGTGTCCGCCTATCCGTTAGTAATTGTATTTGATAAGCAGATACCAGAAACCGAGAGTACAGTCTCAATCACTAATGTTGAATCACTTGAATTCAGCAGTCTACGGTACGAAATTGAGCGGAATAATACAATCATTGATCAAGACCGTCTGACTGGTTCTGGATGGTCTATTTCGACCCCTGAATCAATAGCGTTGCTTGATCAAGTTGATGAAACTGGTATTTCTTTAGAGGAATATCTTAGTGTAGACATATACTGGGGAGTGAAAACGGGTCTTAACGAGGCGTTCATTATAGACAACGAAACTCGAGAACAGATACTCGAACGAGACCCCGCCTCCGAGCAGTTCATCTTCCGGTTGATGAAAGGTGACGACGCGGAACGGTACCTCGCTGGATTCTCGGACAGGTACTTAATCCGCGTTCCTTCGGGCTGGACTATGTCTGAATCCGGACTAAGCTCGGAGTCTGAGGCGTGGGACTGGTTTACATCTGAGTATCCAGGGCTTGCCGAACATCTTGGTAACTTCCGCGAAGACGCTCAATCGCGCTACGACCGAGGAGAATGCTGGTGGGAGCTTCGTCCGTGCGACTACTACGAAGCATTTGAACGCGATAAGATCGTGTATCCGGAGATCTCGGATGGACCCCGATTCAGCCTCGATTTCGATGGCACGTATGCTAACAACAAATGCTTCGTCATCCCCGAGACCGACTACGCTCTGGTGGGCATTCTCAACTCGACACTTGGTGAATTTTGGGCGAGAAGTAAGCTGTCCACCGTTCGTGGAGGTTATCTGGAGTATCGAACAGTTCACCTTTCTGAGTTCCCAGTTGTCTCGGAAACCGGGTCAGAACTTCCGAGTACCGTCAAAGACATTATCGACTTGATTGCCGAACGACGTCCCCTCAATCTCAACCTCTTGGATTACATCCGACCATACTCCGAGGGACCCTCTCTGTCTAATATCGGCGTGTATCAACCGCCGGAGAAGGTGGGAGAGTCGAAGCTTGCCAAAACAAAAGATGACCTAACTAATCTCCGTGTCGGACAGGTCGTATGTGAACGTGATGGGCCTGGGTCGGTCACGGTTTTCGCTACCGCCCGTTACAAACCCGACGACGAAGATCGTCATGAGACTGATCAGTGGGGATACACAGAAACCGAACCGATGCCAGCCATGCGATTGACGGATCTTTCAGAGACCGAGGCCAACCTTGTGGAGGCTTTCGTCCCCGTCGCCGTTGAGGAGGCCGGTGGGTTCGCAGGATTCCGTGAGACGGCTACAAAGACGAACTCATTGGTCGACCGGCTGGAAGCGATGACGCTCCCCGACCCTGATGAGACGGCCGATGATCTCGAACGGTACAGGGGTGCTGTAGAACGAGCGGAAGATCTTGACGAGAAGATTCAGCGGACTGACGATCTGATTGATGACATCGTCTACGACCTCTACGAGCTGACTGACGAGGAAATCGAGATCGTCGAGGAAGCTGTCGCCGATGACTGAGACGCAACTGGACGAGTTCGATCCAGTGGCCGAACGAGTCCGACAACAGCTTCACACCTTCCCCCTCAAATTCCGAGAGTTGGGTGAGGGTGGCAAGTTGAGACAGATTCTTACTGACGGTGAAACACAGACGCTCCCCGGACCCTATGTCGGCCAGCAACCTGAGATGTTCACCGAGCAATATCTCATCGAACCCGTGCTCCACGGCCTGGGGTACATTAATCCTGCATCGACCGAGTACGATGGGGTCGGAGCTCACTTTGTTCGTCGACCGACTACGTTCCGGAGCGTCGAAAGTAAGCGCCCGGACTACCTGTTGAAGCAGGTCGACCCGTCGTTAGTCTGTATCCTCGAAGCTAAGGCCGCAAACAAGGAACAGAAAACGAAGCGTGCGGCGACGAGCGACATACGCGAGTACATCGAGGTAAATGCCTTCTGTAAGTACCTCCGCGAGATGGAACACGAGCAGATGATTGCTATCGGGACAGATGGGCTCCGCTGGACTTTGTGGCGCTCTAACCTTCACAACAACACGGAGGGACAGGTATGTCGAGTCGATCTAACTGAGGAAATTCGCGCGATAGCAAAGCAGCTTGACGTGATTGAAGGTCAGACAGACAAAACTCCGAACGACATACGAAACGGAATCAAGGAGTTCGTCAAGTATTTTGCTGCGGTTCGACTCCCAGACGTGATTGAGTAGCTTTCCCCATTCGGAGAGCATTGGCGTTTGGTAGGTGAATCCCGAATAGGGATTCAATGCCGGCGGGAGAGTTATGAAACTCGCCAATCCAACCATCTCATATGCCATCAAATCTGGTTGATTACGAGGATGATAAACGACAGGAGAATCCGGGATCTGATCGCCAGGGTGCGTTCAAGCGAGGGTGGGGAGCTGCAGTGAAAGGCGAGGAAGACTCCTCCCGATACAATACCGACGCGGAGCTAACGAACCTCACGTGGGATAACCTCGGATATCGTCTTGGACGACTATTCGGTCCCACATCGGACGATCTGAAGCAGGAGCTGTTCGAGTGGTGCGCCGCTCACCAGAAAGAAAATGCCGAATAGATACCGTGATAGTCCGGAATTCCAGGTTTAGAAACGATTTACCGGGAAACCGAATCCATGCCACCACCGATGTCGGCCTTGACCCTGTTCGGCCCCAGAAGCGTGCCTCGCGGTTTTAGCTATCATCCGCCTCTTCGCAGATATAACGTTCAGCGTTTCGTGACAAATACTCCTTAACGAATTTGCCAATCTCACCGAGGGATCAACACTCATCACGCTGCTATCGCTCGACCGATTCCGCGTCTCCGAAGAGCAACAAGTCGCCATGGAGTTTCTGGACCATGGCCCTGACGAGAGGTTCATTACCACCGTTATGCGGCGATTGTTATATAGCTAAGAATTTTCTATCCTAAGCTCGTAGACATTCAGCAGTATTGACTGAAAATACAAGGCTACTCAAATGTAGGAATAATGGTGTGCATGATAGGTTGTTCCCCTGTCTTGGAGTAGGTGAGAATCTTGGTGAAACACTCCTCTATTCTCTGCTGTCTCAAGCATCTCTCTTACTGAGGTTCCATCTCGTATGTCAACCCATCCGCTCGTGAGCGGCTCGTTAGCCGCCTCTTCATCAAAGATATCCCGATAAGATACACGCATCCTGAAGCCAAGAGTTTCTATCTCCTCATCTTGTAAGGCATCTACTCCTTCGGAAAATGAAAGTCGATTAGGGTTGCCAGGATCTCCTCCAGGTTCCACAAACCGTTCAAAATATGTGCGGAACTGAAGTGTCGCATCTTCTTTCTCACGTAGTATTTCTGGGGTACGCACCTGAGCTAAATTGTCATCAGATGTCTCTCTACGTGGTGTCGATGCTTTTCCAATATAGTGTGCTTCGTGAGTTATTTCGCCGTGATTACGCGTATCTGAGGTTGAGGTGAAAATATTTTCCGACAATGGCGTTAGCTCTATCCCACGATCGTAGTCAGGTGGACCGTCCATAGAACTCTCGCTAACGAAGAACTCAACATTGACCTCGAATTGTTTTGCTAAACCTGTGCCTTCATTTGAGCACTGGAGTTTCACCTCGTCATCTTCAACATCATCTACAAATATATCTACTTCAGGAATGTATTCAGCGCCCATTATCTTTTGTTGTTGCTCTTGAATAGATGTCTGTTCAGCACTGAGATCTCTCTGGTCTCGTAACACGCCTGTTTGGCGGTAATAAATATAGATGAGACCCGCAGAAAGAGCTAAATTCACAACAATTCCAAGTATAGATGCCGAAACTTTTCCAATCTCAATAGTATCTGCATCTGGAAATAGAGAACTAACAGCAGAGAAGGTAATAATCGCCCAAACAGCAATAGTGGCTATGACGAGTAGCAGACTGAGCGCAGCAAAAACGGCTGACCGCAGAGGGGCGATTTCAACATCAGACAATTCTAAGTCCATCAGTCCTGTAAGTCCTCTTTATTGCTGAGTTTGAGTGTCATGATAGCATCATTATAACGCGGGTGTGTTATCTGCTACGGTGGACGAGTTTGACCAGAATGACTGACTGGATGACTGTCTTAGAATGTATCGACAGACGTTCGAGGAGTCCGAGTGAGTCGCTGCTAATGAAGAATGCCGACAATAATACATCGCTCCTGCTCGTCCCCGATCGGGAGGTTCAGTAGATTGAAGTCTGTGTACTCTACGTTTCGGTCGGCCAGCTCTTCAAGCACGTGGCGCTGAACTCCGGACACGCGATCGTCCCCCCACTTTTGTTTCCGTAAACCGTCGATACGCCGAGTATCCTCGTCTACACCCCAAAGGAACAGCTTCTCATCGTAGTTCCGACTCTCTTTTTCGATGTTTTCGACGATGCTTGCTGCGGTGTCCTCTTTGCTAAGATCGTCTTTGTCTTTGTATTCGATCAACCCATCTCCCTCTTTTTCTTTCGTCGTCACAACATCGTGCTGGCGGGTTGCTCCATGGTTCAGATTGATGAGCTCCTTGATACCGTTCTTGAACCCAATACTGATACAGTCGGATTCGGCGAGTATATGAAGGAAAACAAACCCAAGACAGCGTCGTACTGTCTGGCCCGTGGCGTTGTCTAAGTGATTGTGGGTGGTTGCGAGCAACGAGGCTCTTTCCGGAGCGATTTCAGCCTTGTCGATGTTGAGAAGCGAGAGTCCGTTGAGTTTGAACTCCTCTGATGCGAACGACTCCGACGGGTGATAAAGCGAAAAGTCGGCGGTGTCGATTAGGTCACGAAAGATGTCACCCGCAAAGTCGGCACTCAATGCGATTGAGTTGTTTGCGTACATCACGTGGATATGGTCGGGAACCTCTCCCTTCGGCTGTACTTCTGGCTCACCATCCTCGCCCTCAATAATGACCTCGCTTTTGTAATCGGTCAGAGTCACAGCGTCGCTGTAGGCCGAGGGGAAATCGTTCCCAGGAAGCCGCTTCAGATCATTGTATCGGCGAGCCTGTCCATCGAGTTCGTAGCTGTACTCCTTGAACTCGCTCATGAAACTCTGCGGCCTTTCGTAGGAGTCTCGCCCCCATCGGATTTCCTTGATGTTGTGCGAGTGGCCGTTTGAGAGTTTGAACCTTCCATTAGAAAACTCAAGCGAGCCTTGCTGGAGCCACCGTTCTTCCATCTGATCGTTGCTGAACTCGAACTTACACTCAATACCGTTCTTACCCTCGTAGTGACATATTATTTGGATGTTCTTGCGACGGTAGTTGAACCGCTTCTCGGAGACACCGAGAAAGTCACGGAACGAACCAGAGTCTGTGTCAGTGAAATGTGAGAACTTAATATCGTCTTCTAAGTCCTCGAAATAGGCCGCACTAAGGATATTATCGACGTCAAGAAATCGGCGGACGAGTTCCACGTCGCCACTCTCCTCTTGGATCGACATTCCACGTTCTGCTTTGACGTGCGCGAGCAGGAAGTCGGTTTCATAACAGACTAACATCGCGTATTTGTCTTTTGTCCGCTGCTTGGACTGGAGAGAGTCGCAAAAATTGGCGAGAAAGAGCTTGACGTTCATCTCTTTGTCCGCTCCGGATCCTATGATGTCAACGGCGTAGTCGAAAGCGACCTCACCCATCTCCGCATCCTTGAGACTTGTCGGGTACTTCAGCTTGTCTTCCTTAATATGGGTTAGAAGCTCGTCCACTTCGTCAGCCTGAGGGATACGCGTAGCATCCAGCTTTGGAATACCACGTGAATCGACCTTAATGGGCCTGTAGAATACCAAGGCCTCTGCTGGAGTGGATTCCTCACCAAAAGTTTCTTGCTCTGACATATGACGCACTCGTTGGTCCTCCACTTTTTTCTACGACATTATTATTGTTGGGTGACCGATAAGCGCGCTGTATTCACGACACTGACCCCTCACATCCTGCACATCTCGACAGGGGACGTAATCATCTATTTTCACAGAAAATAAGAGGATATGCCAACTCCAGCGGCGGCCTTGGCTCCGACCGCTCCGAGAGGCGTCCCTCACGGTTTTACCCTCCGTCTGCGTTCGCCTGAACATGGCTTTCAGCGTGAACTGGCATACGCTCCTCGACGCACTCGACAATCTACCCGAGGATGCTACGCTGATTACGCCGCTGTCGCACGACCGATTCCGGATCGACGACGTACAGGAGCAACGCGTCATAATCATTTTTGAAGACACAGCCGAGAAGCGACCACTCCAGCGCGACCAGTTTGAGACGTTGTACCGACGTATCACCGACGAGCCGAGCGGCTTCGAACTTGATCGGCTCCCGCCAGACGCGGACCCGTACCCGGCGGTATTGAGCCTACATCCACGCTTCGAGATCGACGAGGATGCGGGCGTGATCACCGAGACGGACGGCCCGACGTCGACGCAGCTCCTTGATGCCGACCCCGACACCGAACAACGGTCAGAGCCGGACTTGGACGTGTATGCAGACTCACTGCTGCTCGTAGACGCCCTTGAGCGCCACGACGTGACCACGTTGTCGGAGATGGAGACCGACGCGCTGGTGAACCTCTACACGCTGTTGTCGGATGTCCAGCGCAACGCCAACGACCTCCGCCAAGATGTGGCTGGCGTGCTCCTGAACCGACTTCACCACGATCGACCTGTGAGCGGTCCCTTCGGTTCGGTTCAGCGGACGACTCGTCGGAATCGGTCGTTGAAAGACGAGGACGAGGTACTGGCGAAGCTGGAGGTCGAAGGGATTGACCGCGAGCGCGTGACGGGAATTGATCGGAGCAAGGTCGACGACGCGTTAGAGGTCACAGACTTGTCCGAGACGGATGTGTACGACATCGAGGAGAGCGAGTACGTCCGCAAGGCCGACGTCGACGAGGAGGTTAAAGAAACGCGTCTACAGGGCCTCAAGGAACAGCTCGCGGCGACGGAGGGTGAAGAGGCCGAGGAACTACGCCAGGAGATCGAGGATCTTGAGGGCCGAATTGATGAGCTCACGAGCTTTCGGACAGGAGCAGAAGTCCACGAGTGAGATGCCGGGTTCGTTTTTCGGTTGAAGGACGGGTGTGGGGCTCAGAGTAGTATTATCGGGGAGACCGAGGAGGTGCCACTCACAAACGATTGACTGAGTAGCGACAGGCCACATGTGAGCTACCTCCTCGATAATCCTGTCTGTACGGACGCGCACTGCGGGTACAAAGTATAGAATATTCGACTATTTCGTGTTCTTTTATATACAAATCGGCTCACTGAGTCGGCGATGCCTATGGGGTCTGAAAGCCGGGGATTTATTTCGGAAGCCTCGGACAGTAGGTGTAAGAACAGCGCAAAACCGCAGGACGGTGATGGAATCGGGTTAGGGTAGTGGTTATCCTTCAGCCTTGTGGAGGCTGAGACGCGGGTTCGATTCTCGCACCCGGACTCACAACATTTTTGACATATTTGTCCTCGGGAGAAACAATTATCCTCGAAGACGGCACAGGTCGTGGTATGGGTCACCAGTGTCCACAGTGTGATGAATACTTCGAGAGTCGGCGCGGGCTGGGCGTTCACCACAGCCAAATACACGGCGAGAAGCTTCCCAATCGAACGTGTGACCACTGTGGCGAACGGTTTCACTCACCGTACGCGAGACGGTACTGTTCGGAGGAGTGTCTCGACCGATCCGGAGCATACGCAGGGGAGAACAACCCGAACTACCGAGGCGGAACGACGACGACGTCGTGTGATCGGTGTGGGTCGGAGTTCGAGTACTATCCGTCCGAGAAACCGGGGAAATACTGTCGGTCGTGTGTCGAGTCGGGTGACTGGCAGGATCCGCCGACCGTCTCGGGTACCGATCATCCGAACTGGAAGGGAGGGACGGAGCGGTGTGAGTGTTCGGTCTGTGGAACGTCGGTGGAACGACGCCCCTTCGAACGCGATCGATACGACGTGGTTCTGTGTAGCCGGTCCTGTCACGCCAAGTGGCTCTCGGAGTCGTTCGCGGGCGAGGGGCATCCGAACTGGACGGGCGGGAGCGACCGGAACTACGGACCCGGATGGGCGGCGGTTCGCCGGCGGGCGCTTGAGCGCGACGAATACGCCTGCGTGAACTGCGGCACGACGCGGTCGGAGCTGGGTCGGAACCCCGACGTCCACCACCTGCTCCCGGTCCGGCTGTTCGCGGAGTCGGACCGTCACACGATCGCCGACGCCCACTACCTCGGGAACGTCGTCACGCTGTGTCCGGGGTGCCATCGACGGGCCGAACACGACCGAATCCCCGAAATCCGACTTCGTGAATCAGCCAGTTTGACGGGATGACCCACGAGTCAGCCCCGTTGTCAGGACCGGTTCGGTCGTTTGCGAACATCGTGCGATCGCCGCCGTCGTCGATCGCCCATACTGGTAAGTATCACCACGACAATAGACACCATATGTCTGATCAAGGTGACCCGAATCGACTGACGGACGTGTACACAACCCGGATCGGAACGCCGCGAACCGACGACGAGGTACGGGGGTACTGGCTCTTCGCGCTCGGAGCGCTGCTCACGCTGCTTGGGGTCATCATCTATACAGCCGGCACCGCCGGTGGATCCGGACCGTCCACGGTGAACTACGCGTATCGGCAATATGGCGTGGTACTCAGCGGCATCGGGGCGCCGCTCGTGATGCTGGGAGCGATCGTTCGGTTCCCGCTTCGACGGCGGGCCACGACGCTTGCAACCCTCGGGACGGGCGTCTGTGTCGTCGCGCTCGCCTGGTTCGTGGTGGTCTACCCGGGTGGCTGGGAGCCGGGAGCCGGGCATACGGGCGTGATGGCGCTCTACACGCTTGGGATCCTGTTCATCGCCCTCGCGGGGGCGATCGTGCCGATCGCCACCGATCCGGTATACGAAGCACACGAGCAGTTGCAGGAGACGGCTGCCGGGACATCGGCGGCGCTCGAGGGGACGGAAACGCGGGTTCGCGAGCTGGAGGAGGAGCTGTCGGCGACCGAGGGTGAGCTGGAGGCGGTTCGAAGCAGTCGGGCCCGGTTTGAACTGTACGAGGACGCGGGCGGCAAACACCGGTGGCGGCTTCGCCATCGAAACGGGAACGTCATCGCCGACTCCGGACAGGGATACAGCTCCCGGCAGAAGTGCCAGCAGGGGATGCACAGCGTGATGCGGAACGCGCTCGGCGCCGGCGTGTTACGGATCGAGCCGGCCGAGTCAACGGCCACGGTCGAAGACGAGGAAGCGTCGGAGCCCGACGACGCCGCCGAACCCGATCTTGCGGTCCCCTCCGAATCGGTCGCGAGCCAGAGCAGCTTCGAGCTCTTCGAGGACGCCGCCGAGGAGTGGCGTTGGCGGCTTCGCCACGACAACGGCAACGTCATCGCCGACTCCAGCGAGGGCTACGCCTCGCGATCCAACGCGGTTCGAGCGATGAACGGCGTTCGCTCCCACGTCGCGAGTGCGGATTATCTCCACGTCGATCCGACGGCGTTCGAACTCTACCGTGACGCCGCCGGCAAATACCGGTGGCGCCTCCTTCACGAGAACGGCGAGATCCTGGCCGACTCCGGACAGGGGTACTCCTCGCGGGCCAAAGCCCGTCAGGGAGTCGACAGCGTCCGGTCGAACGCGGAGGGCGCACCCGTCGAGATCCTCGACGAGGAGTAGCGCTACCGGCACGGCTCGGGTCGACGCCACCGGTCCGGGTCGGTCCCCGATCACCCCTCGTTCGGCGGTACAATTATGTCGCTGCCCGAACAGTATTACTCGAACTATGGCCGCAACTTTCGAAGTCTACGAGGACGCTGCCGGCGAGTGGCGCTGGCGGCTCCGACACGACAACGGCAATATCATCGCGGATTCCGGGGAGGGATACGCGTCGAAGCGCAACGCGACGGACGCGGTCGAACGGGTCCAAACCTACGTCCCCGACGCGGACGTGCTCGACATCCAGGACGCCGCCTTCGAGATCTACGAGGATGCGGCCGGCGAGTGGCGCTGGCGGCTCCGGCACCGGAACGGGAACATCCTCGCCGACTCGGGCGAGGGATACGCCTCGCGGGCGGGGGCCGTGTCCGCGGTCGAGAGCGTCAAGCGGGATGCACCGGACGCGGACGAGACCGAACCTGACGAGTGAACCGACTCGGCCTGCTCCGCCCATAGACGTGGAGACCGATCGCCGTTCACCGTTCGACATCGGTCTGTCCCCGCCGTCCTGATCCTACCCAGTCCGTTCTGGCTGCCCAGTCCGTTCTCGTTGGCCGGCCGGCTATCTACGAACGATCCCCGTTGATCGCGGACGTGCCACGATCGCCGCCGAGCGCTCGGCCGGTGATCATCGTCGGCCGGCCGCTGTTCTGGATCACGTTGAACGCCGTCATCAGGTCGGTCCGCGAGACGAGCCCGACGAGGGTCCCGTCGGCGTCGACGACCGGCAGTCGGCCGACGTCGTTGCGCTGCATCGTCTGCAGCGCGTCCATCGCCTCGGTGCCGGGCGAGACGGTTATCAGATCGCGTTCCATCACGTCCTCGACGAGGTAGGCGTCGCGTTCGACCTCGGATACCCCCTGAGCGTCCGCGAGCGTCACCATCCCGACGAGGGTCTCATTATCCATCACCGGGAACCCGGTGTGGCGCTCCCGGAACATCCGGTCGATCAGTTCGGCGACGGTCGTCTCCTCGGTGACGACGTCGAGTTCGGGCCCGGGCGTCATCACGTCGGCGACGGTCACGCCTTCGAACGCGGCGTTGAGCGTGGTCTGTTGGGCCTCGCCGGAGGCCGCGATGTAGATGAACAGCGCGAGGAAGATGAGGAACCAGTTCGAGAACAGCCCCACGATCGCGAGCATGAAGGCGAACGCCTTCCCGATCGCGGCGGCGCGCTGTGTCGCTGCGGCGTGGGGGGCGTTCCGTGCAAGCAGCGCCCGAAGGACGCGGCCGCCGTCCATCGGGAACGCCGGAAGCATGTTGAACACCGCGAGGACGACGTTCAACACCGCCAGGTAGCCGAAGACGAACCGGACCGCATCGACGCCGCCGAGGACCGCAATCGAGTCCGAGGGGAGTCCGCTCGTGAGGAGGAGGACGCCGTAACAGCCGACGCCGACGGCTATCGACACCGCCGGTCCCGCGACGGCGATCCAGAACTCGTGACGCCAGTCTTCGGGGAACTCGGTGAAGCTGGCAAGTCCGCCAAGCAGCCACAGGGTGATCGAGTCGATCTCATACCCGTACCGCATCGCCACCAGGGAATGGCCGAATTCGTGCAGCAGGACGCCGACGAATAGCCCCAGCGCGGATGCGAATCCCAGGATCCACGGCATCGATCCACCGGCGAGATTCGCGGCGTCGATCGACACCGGCAGCGCACCGCCGATCGCCGACGCGATGGTCGCGATATCCTGCCCGATCAGGAAGGCAAAAAACGGGAGAACGAGCAGGAACGTCCAGTTGAGTCTGATCGGGATGCCGAAGGCGCTCCCGATCTTGATGCCTCGCATATCCTCCCGTTCGGGCGCATCCGGTATAAGCGTGGGGCGGACACGTTGGCGATCGAGACGGATACGCGGGACGTCGACGTGGCGTTCACCACCCAAATCCCCCCCATCGAAGCCTCGTCTCCCCTGCCGGTCCACTCGATCGCTTGCTGTCGCTTGCGGTCTCGTTGCACGGGCCGGGAGGGATTCGAACCCCACTCACACGTGCTCGCTCCGCTGCGCGCGTGCTCCCTGGTTCGAGTCCCACTTGTCGGTTCACTCGACCGCCTGCTGTGGCTTGCGGTCTCGTTTCACGGGCCGGGAGGGATTCGAACCCCCGACCGTCCGGTTAAAAGCCGGACGCTCTCCCTAACTGAGCTACCGGCCCGCACTCGCCTCTTACGGTAGGGTACGCATAAGCGTTTAGGAAACGACCGTCGGCGGGAGCGATCGCGGTGTCGTCATCGGGCGGGCAGCGGTCGATCGCTCGTCCGTCACTCGCGGCGATCGACGCCGACGGTTTAAGTTGCCCGTACCACGCGTGTCTGTATGCTCGATGAGTTGCTCGGCCGGGCCGAGCTCAAATCGCGGATCGAGGAGCTCGAGGAGACGAACCATCACCTCGAACGGCAGCTCGAGGCCGAACGGGAGCGCCGCGCCGAGGCGACCGCCGCCAAACAGGACGCCGAGGAGCGCATCAATCGCCTCGAGGACCGGATCGAGGAGCTCGAGGACCGCGTTGAGCGCGCGAGCGGCGATGACTCGGAGCGGGAGTTCCGACGCGTGCACGACGCTCGCGGCGCCAGAACGCGTGACCTGTTGGATCGGTTGTCGGCGATCGAGGCCGGGAACGAGGGCGCGCTCACGGCGATGGTCGCGAGCGAGGATGCCGTTCCCGAGCCGGTCGCCGACCACTACGGCGACGCCACGCCGCTGGTCCGCCGGGCCGCACCCGCAATCGTGGTCGCCGACGATTCCGGGATGATCAGCGCCGCGTTACGCCCGCCGATCGAGCCCGCCGAGACGACCGCGGGGTGGGACTCCACGTTCGCACTCCCCCGCGATCGGTTTCTTCCGACCGGCAGATTCGGGTTCGCGCTCGTTCGGTCGGACCTGTTCGCCGTCGGCGTCTACGGTGAGGGGACCGATCCCGGTGGAGACGACGTCGAACGAACCGACTACGAGGGGTTCGAAAGCGACGTGAAAAGCGCCCACTCGAAGGGCGGCTTCTCGCAGGGTCGCTTCGAGCGCCGTCGTGATGACCAGATCGACGAGCACCTCGATGCAGCCCGGGACGCGCTCGAACCGCTCGCCACCGACGCGGACCTCGATCGGCTGATCGTCGTCGGCGAGCGAAGCGTTCTCGGCGACCTTCGGGATCTGGCCGACGTGACGGACGTCTCCGACGCGACCGGCGATCCCGAGACGGCGCTCGAGGCGGCCTTCGCCGACTTCTGGACCACGCGTGTGTACGCGATCTAGGTCTATATCTCACACGGGGATTGGCACGACGTCCGGTGGTGGCACCGAACGCTTCGCGACCGCCCCGCGGACCCCGATCCTCCGGTTCCGTTCGCCGATCTCGTCGGAACCAACGCGCTGTGGGCGCTGTTGAACCCTGATGACCCGGTCGTCCCGGCCGATCCGGCGACCGATCGATCCGACCTGTCGCACGGAGACGATAACCCCTAAGTCCGGTTCGCCCGGTCGTCCGGTATGGACGTCGACATCGGCAACGTTCTCGGGACGAGTCCGGGACTGACGACGGAGTACCTCGACCGGCTTGATGACCGAGTCACGGACGCACACGGGACGATCGAGGACGGGATGGCGACCGAGGAGTTCGGCTATGCAGCCCTGACCCTCCCCGAGACGGCGGATCCGGACACGATCCGAACGACGGTTTCGGGGTTCGAGGACCCCGAGGCGGTTGTCACCGTCGGGATCGGCGGCAGCGCGCTCGGCGCGGCCACGCTCGCGAACGCACTCGAGTCGGACGTCGACGCCTACTTCCTCGACAACGTCGATCCGGACCATACGGAGCGACTCCTCGCGGAGCTTCCGCTCGCGGAGACGGTCGTCAACGTGGTGTCGAACTCCGGGACAACCGCCGAGACGCTCGCGAACTTCCTCGTCATCCGCGAGGCGATGGATCGGAACGGCGTCGACTGGACCGAGCGCACCGTCGTCACTACCGGTCCGGAGGGCAACCTCCGGCGACTCGCCGATCGGCACGACCTCCCGGCGCTCGACGTCCCCGCGGGCGTCCCCGGTCGCTTTTCGGTGCTCTCGACGGTTGGACTCGCAGTGGCCGCGCTTCAAGGTCACGACGTCGAGGCGATCATCCGGGGTGGCGCGGACGGGAAGGCGAGCCTCGCCGGATCGCTGTACGATTCGCCCGCATACGCGTACGGCGCGGTCGCGTACGCGCTGGCCGAGCGCGGGGCGTTGACGAACGTCCTGTTGCCCTACGCCGAGTCGCTGGAGACGTTCGCCGAGTGGTTCGCTCAGCTGTGGGCCGAGAGCCTGGGGAAGGACGGCGTCGGACAGACCCCCGCCCGCGCGCTCGGTGCGACCGACCAGCACTCCCAACTCCAACTCTATCGGGCCGGACCGCGGGACAAGCTCGTGACGTTCGTGCGTCCACGGGAACGCGCCGACGTCGCCATTCCCGAGACGGACCTGGAGGGATTGGCCTACCTCGGCGGCGGTTCCCTCGGCGGGCTGCTCGACGCGGAGTTCGAGGCGACGGAGGCGAGTCTGGCGGCCGCCGACCGGCCCACCGTCCGGATCGAGATCGATCGCGTCGACGAGCGTGCGCTCGGCGAACTCCTCTACGGGATGGAGGCCGCCTGCGTCCTCTACGGCGAACTCGCCAGTCTCGAGACGTTCACCCAGCCGGCCGTCGAGTGGGGTAAGCGGGCCGCCCGCGGGCTTCTCGGCGGCGGGGACTTCCCGGAAGCGGACGCCGTCTCGGACAAGCGGGAGCTCGTCATCTCCGGCGATCGGTGACCGGATTCCCCTTCCGGATGTTCGGATTCCCCTTCTGGATGTTCGAACCTCCGTTCCGGACGTTCCAGTTCCGGTGTGCCTATAGGACGCCCCGTTCTACCGGTGTCCAATGGCACGGCGACCGGCGATCGTCGAATACGGCGAGCACGCGTGGACGCTCGGGCAGGGGCTCCTGGTCGTGCTCGGGGCGCTGCTCGTCTCGAGCGCGATCACCCAACCCTTCACGGATCTCGTCGTCGGAGCGGGACTGGTCGCCGCCGACGGCTGGGGGGAGACGGTCGTCCGAACGGTCTTCCAGTTCGTCGGGTTCGGGGCCGCAGTCGGCGGATACCTTGCGATCGCCGACGACTGGGACCTGATCGGGATCGGTCGAATCGATCCCCGAAACGCGGCGGTGGTCGTCGTGGGGACCGTCGTCCTCCTCGGGATCCAGTTCGCCGCCCTCTTCGTCTTTGACCAGATCGGCGTCTCGACCGGTGAGAACCAGGCGATCCTGGCGGGCCAGTCGGCTCCGACCTACTTCCTCTATATGGTCGCCGTCTCGATCCTCTTCGTCGGTCCCGGCGAGGAGCTGTTGTTTCGCGGCACCGTTCAAGGGCTGTTCCGCCGGTCGTGGGGAGCGTGGCCCTCGATCCTGGCCGCGAGCGCGATCTTCGGCGCGATCCACGTCCCCGCGGTCGTGGGCGCGGCCGGCGAGGCAGCGTTGTACGCGGTCGTCGCCGCCGGGCTCGGCTGCGTGCTGGGGTACCTCTACGAACGGACCGACAACGTGCTCGTGCCGTGTCTGGTGCACGGACTCTACAACGGCACGATCTACGCGATCCAGTACGCTGCTCACGTGACGTGAGCCACTCCTCGATCGGGACGACCGTTCTCACCCCTCGACGTCGGGCCAACGGACGTCGTCGTAGGACCGCAGCTGGTCCGTGTCGAACTGCTCCGCGAACTTGCGGCGGATGGAGGCCGTCTCCGCCGATCCGATCCTGGCCAGCGAGTCGGCCTTCGCGACCGCTTTCGGCGGGCCGCGTTCGGCGGCCACCTCGGCGAGAACCTGGGTCGTCAGCGCCCGCCGCGTGTCGGGATCGCGCGTGAACGCGTAGGGTGCCTCGAGCTTATAGGTCACGTCGGTTCTGGGGTCATAGATGACGAGGAACGTCGGCTCGTAGAGTTCCGGATCGAGGCGCCGATCGACGCCCAACGCGTCCCCGTCGGCGGCGACGTGGCGGTCGGTCCCGCCGCGGCTCCGGAACCACGTGGTCGCGGTGAGCTCGTCGGTCACGCGTTCTCCCCGGCGGGTCGACCCCGATGACGTCACGCTCGAGCCATCCGCGTCGGTGCGTCGCTCGAGCAACCGAGTGAACAGCGCGGCATCGTCCGGCCAGGGTGCGTCCATCCCAGCGTTCGAGAGCGCGCGCGTGATCGCCCGCCCGGAGGGGTTCTTCACGAACCCCGCGATCGGCGTGCCGGATTCGATGAACGTCTCCACCAGCCGAACGTAGTTCTCGATGACCGACCGTGGCTTCGCCTCGCGAGCGAGATCGCCGAGCTCGGGATCACGGTCGACCCAGGTGAACAACTCCTTGGGGTAGATGGGCCCGTCGAGCACGAGCAGGTCGGTGACCGTGTTGGCGTGGTCGAGCGCGTGTTTACTCTCGGCGAGATACAGCGCCAGGGCGTGAACGACCCCCTCGGCGTACCGGTTGATCGGCGGCGCCTGCAGCACGCGCTGTTGGGTGTACCCCTCGTCGCGGCGCCCCCAGTCCGTGTCGTGGTCGACGGTCGTGTCGGCGGTGTGGACGGTCGCGACGATCGTCCGCGAGCGGTGGAGGTCCAGGTCGGTCGGGTTGGCGGCCATCGCCGCGTGGGCGACGTCGACGACGAGCCCGTTCTTGAACGTCGTGGGGTTGATCGTTCCCGAATCGAGCCCGTGAACCGTCTCGAAGGGGGGATCCGTGAGCGCGACGTCGTCGATGTCGACGCGGTGGCGTGCGTGCTCGTCGACCGGCTCGAGGATCACGCGACCGTCCCGGCGAAGTTCCGGCAGCCAGTCCGCCCACACCCGTTCGGCAAGCCCCTCCCGGTCGGCCGTCTCGACCGTGCCCGCGATGGTCGACGCGAGGCGCGCGATGTTGTCCACGTGGATCGGATCGAGCGTCACGGATACTCTGGGGGCGGGACGTCTCAAAAGTGGGTCGGTCACGGCACGGATCGCGTGGTGTGATGGCACTGATCGATGGGCGTGGACGACCGAAACGGGCTAAACCGTCGACCGTGTTGGCGGACGTAATGCATCCGCTCGACCTTGCGGAGGTGATCGGCGTATGACCCGCGAACTCACTGAGATCACGGTCGTCGGAGGAGACAAGACTGGACTCATCGCCCGGGTCACCTCCGCGTTGTTCGAGCGCGGGGTCAACATCGAGGACCTCGATCAAGCCGTCCGCGAGGGTATCTTCCGGATGACGATGCGCGTCGACGCCAGCGAGCTCGAGACCTCCCGCGATGAGCTCCGGCGGACGCTGTCGGATCTCGGTCGCGAGCTCGACGTCGAGATCCAGGTCCGCTACCCGAGCGACCGCACCGCACGCCGGGTCGCGCTGCTCGTGACGCAGGAAACCCATACACCCGAGGCGCTGCTCGAGGCGGAAGCGAACGGCGACCTCCTCGAGGATGAGGCTGACGGGGTCGAGATTCCGGTCGTGATCGGCAACCGCGGCGATCTCCGCGATCTCGCCGAGCGATACGACAAACCCTTCTACGACATCGGCGACGGCAACGGATCGCCGGATGAAGACCGGTTACTCGATCTGCTCGCCGAGTACGACATCGATCTCATCGTCCTCGCACGGTATATGCGCATCCTCTCGCCGGAGGTCGTCTTTCGGTATGAGGGTCGGATCATCAACGTTCACCCCTCGTTGCTTCCCGCCTTCCCGGGTGCACAGGCCTACCGGCAGGCGAAGGAGGCCGGCGTTCGGATCGCCGGCGTCACTGCCCACTACGTGACGACCGACCTCGATCAGGGGCCAACGATCGCCCAGCGCGCCTTCGACATCCCCGACGGCGCCGATGTGGAGACGATAAAGCGCCGCGGACAGCCGCTTGAAGCAGACGTCCTTCTCGAGGCCGTCCGGCTCCATCTCGCCGACGCGATCACCATCCACAAGGGTCGCGTCCACCTTCGTTCCGAGTTCGACTCGACCACCGAGGAGGACAGCACCACGATAGCCGATACGATCGATGACGCACAGCTCGGGCTGTCACCGGCGGCACGCGAGGCGAATCCCGAGTCGCCGGTCGACGGCGAATCCCTTTCTGAGACCGCCGTCGATACGCCGGCCCCGGGCGACGACTGACGCGGTCCGGCTTTCCCGTTTTCGACGATCTCGTTCCGGATGTCACAAGCCGGAGTGCTTCACAGTTCGCGAACGTCGTCGACCGCCTCCTCGATCGCGGGCGCGTCGAACAGGTCGACTCCGGTGTAGGCGTTCGCGCCGGCGGCGTACATCGCCGACACGGCTTCGATCACGCGATCGGGGAGCGGGACGGGTTCGTCGTCACAGATCGTCCGCCAGTCGGCGACGGATCGGTCAGCGACGGCCTGCTTGGCCTCCGAGACGGCCGCGACCCACTCGGAGTCGTTGCGTTTGTACCATTGCCGGACGACCTCCTTGGAGACCTCCTGGCCGTCGTAGGCGAACCGGTTCTCGTCGAAGGTGCCGACGACGTCGGCGACGCGGATCTCTCCATCGAGGTACAGACACTCGATCTTCCCGTCTTCATGGTCGAACCCGGCTGCATTCGCACGATCGGTCACGACACGGTTGACCGCGAGCGCTGTCGCCTCGAGGTCCTCGATCGAGGCGGCGCCGGCGATCCGGGTGGCCTCCTCACGAGTGAGGTACCGGTCCTGTTCCTCGTATTTCGTCGAGAACTCGACGACCGGTTCCGGGAGATCGACGACCGTCTCCGGCCACTCCGACGCATCGAGCCCCACGTCGCTCGGCTCGCGGCGATCACGGAGGCTCGATCCGATCGGCACCGTGTTCCGGAAGACGACCTCCAGGGGAATCAGGTAGTTCTCGGCCGCACTCGCGTGATAGGCGTCGTAGTCGTACCCGTCCCCATCGCCCAGGTACGGGAGCTCCGGAACCTGGGTCAACTCGATCACCATCTCGGTCGGGGGCGTCGAGACCGCGTCGAGGCCGACGATCGCATCGTCGGGGATCGGTTCGTCCGCATCCGGTTCGGCCGCATTCGGTTCGGCGGTTGGTTCACCCGCCCGATTCGGATCGACGACGCCGCGGTAATGCGTCGGCACCCCTGCCTCCTCCAGGCGCTCGAAGTTGTACGCGCCCATCGTACAGAGGCTTGCGCCCTTCCGCGGGATCGGATCCGGCATTCGCCCCCAGTCGAAAACGGAGTACGCGTCGGTGAAGACGAACCGTCCACGTCCGAGGGATTCGGCCGTCGCCGGCTCGGCAACGCGGAACTCCTTGACACTCGTCATACCTCACAGCGCGGGAGCGGCCCCAATGAATCTTTCAGTGTTCGCCCGCGGCACCGCTCCGTGGTGTCCGTTGACTCGGCCGGATAGGTCTCACGGCTGGGAAGACGCCGCTGAGACGAAACGTTCCTTGCCCCCGAGGGAAAGGTGTGGGTATGAGTCTCACTCGGACCGTCGAACTCGAGGGCCACATCATCGATTCGGGGCGGATGCAGCAGTGTTTCACCGCCGTGATGGATCTGGGCGGGTCCTTCGAGGTCGAGGAGTTCAACGTCGGGAAGAACGAGGACGAAGCGTCCTACTGTCAGCTGTCCGTGTCCGCCGACGACGAGGCGACCCTTCAGGGGATCCTGCACGAACTGCACCAGAACGGCGCGGTGCTTCGGGACCCACCGAACGTCACGCTCGAGCCGGCCCCCGCGGACCAGGTCGTTCCGTCGGGGTTCTACTCGACGACGAACCACCCCACCGAGGTCCGCTACGACGACGAGTGGATCCCGGTCGAACACATCGAGATGGACTGCGCGTTGGTCGTCGAGCCGGAGGGTAGTCCCGAGGGAGGCCCACGGGCATACACGAAGGTCCTCAACGCGATCGACGAGGGCGATCTCGTCGCAACCGACGAGTCGGGGATCCGCGTCAAACCCCCCGAGCGCCCGCGTGGCTCCGACGGTCCGTTCGGATTTATGCAGGGCGGCATCTCTGCGGAACGACCCTCCGAATCGACGATCCGACAGATCGCCGAGGAACTCGCGGAGACCAAATCGAACGGCGGAAACGTGCTCGTCGTCGCCGGCCCCGCCGTCATCCACTCGGGTGCCGGCGACGCCCTCGCCGAACTCGTCAGGAAGGGATACATCGACGCGATCTCGGCCGGGAACGGGTTCGCGACTCACGACCTCGAACGGTCGATCTACGGGACCTCGCTCGGGATGAACGTCGAGACGCTCGAACATCCCCGCAAGGGACACAAACACCACATCTGGTCGATCTCCGAGGTGATACGTGCCGGCGGGATCGAGGCCGCCGTCGAAAAGGGCGTGATCACCGAAGGCGTGATGTACGAATGCGTTCGCAACGACGTCCCCTACGTCCTCGCCGGCTCGATCCGCGATGACGGCCCCCTGCCGGACACGATCACTGACGCCGTCGAGGCGCAGGACGCCATCCGCGAGCAGGCCCGTGAGGCCGATCTCGTGTTGATGCTTGCAACCCTCCTCCACTCGGTAGCCGTCGGCAACTGTCTGCCCTCCACCACGAAGACCGTCTGTGTCGACATCAACCCCGCGACCGTCACCCAGCTGCTCGATCGTGGCTCCGCGCAGGCCGTCGGGATGGTGACCGACATCGGGACCTTCGTCCCCACGCTGGCCGAGTTCGTGCTCGAAGCCGGCGACTGACGCCACGTCACGACGAGGGTTTATCAGGGATCCCGACGCACCCGTCCCGTGACCTGACCGACGTTCCCACGGCGGTCGAGGCGGGTGCTCAGGGCGCCGTCGTGGGGATCGAACACGCTCTGGCTGTTCGCCATCATTTCCGGCCGGTATCACCGCAGCCGGCATCATCGCCGATCACTGTTACTGCTCACCGATCATCGTCAGCGTCACTGCTCACCGTCATAGTCAGCGTCACTGCTCACCGATCATCGTCATCGTCACTGCTTATCGTCTCCCGCCGTCGATCGACGCCATCAATGGACGCTGCTCACCGGGACCGGCGCTACCGCCCCGGTCCGAGCCGGATCGGATCGTCGGTCGGTCGGATCGAGACGGTGACCTCGTCCCCGACCGACAGCCCGTGATCACGCCAGACGATCTTAATCCCGGGATCCGATCGGCGTGTGAGGAACAGCGAGAGTCCGGTCACCGGATCGCCGTTGGCGTACACGGCGACGTCCCGCCAGGTGACGGTCGTCCAGCCCGTCCCCTCCTCGAGACAGGCATTATCCGACCGTTTCTCGGCGGCTCCGATCGGTTCACCGAGCAGTGACAGCGTTTCGCCGGCCGGGCGGTCGATCGTCCCGGCACGTTCCGGTCCGGTACGTGTCGTCGAGCCGGATGACTCGGTATCCCTCGTCCCCAAAACCTCCGTACCGGTGAGGAACGCTCCACCGCCACCGTAGTGTGTGAGTCCGCCGTCGAGCGGGATACCGTCATCGCTCGCGAGCCCTGCGTAGGTCCCGTTCGCTCCCGATCGGTGCGGTCCAGCGAGGCGGGGACTATCGAGTCGGACGTACGTCGAACCGGTTTCGACCACGTTGCCGGTTCCGTCCCACGGGACCGGTTCGATGGCCCCGCCGACCGTGAGCCGATGGGACCCGCTCGCCCGATACGGATCGACGTCACGGTCGCGAAACTCGAGATGGACGTGGTTATCCACCCAGGGGCCGAAGAACCCGGATCGGACCATCTCGCCGAGGGCGTCACCTATGGTCACTCGATCGCCCCGTTCGACGCTCGGATCGACGTGGAGGACCCGCGCAGTGAGTGGCCCACCGCCCACCAGGCCGGTCTCGGTCGCCCAGTCGTCGTCGACGTCGATGGCGATCACGTGATCGTGATCGACGGCGTATTCCCGATCCGGGCATCCGACGGTCCGGCTTCCGCGAACGACGCCTTCAACCGGAGAGATCGCGACGTTCGAATCCGGATACAGGTCGATCCCCGACGCGTCGTCGTGGGCCGGATACGGCGAGTTGTACAGCGAGAACCGTGGGTACGGCTCGATCAACCGGTGGGGGACGGTCACGCCCATCAGTGCACGCTTTCACGACGAGCCGCTTAGCCGCGTCGGACCCACCGAACCGATCACCGGCCAATCGAGTGCGGAGTCGACGACCGGTTTATATCGATCCCCGGCGTGGGTTCGATATGCGAATCGTTCGCGGTCGGGGAGTGGATTTCAACGGGAGCCAGCTCCCGAGTTCCGACGACGCCGGGGCCCGCTGCGATCCCGGCACGCGGTCCGGATCGACCGATCACGGCGTTTGCTCCGCTCCGCCCCGATCAACACGTGATCGGACGAGGGCAACACTCGATCGGGTTGCGGAGACACGCGAACCGATGCTCCGGATCTGGCGTCCGGTTCGACAGGTCACCTTCGGGCGGCGTGACGCCCGATCCGACGGCTTCGAGACCGCGAAGCGTCTCGCTCATCAAAAGGGATTCCCTCCCGTCGAACGCCGCGTCGGAGGACGAGCCGTCGCCCACACCGGCGGGACGGTGGCGTTCGCGCTGGCGGTTCCAACCACCGGAATCCGTACCGACATCACCGACCGATACGACCGCGTGGTTCAACTGCTCACGACCACGTTCCGTGACCTCGGTGCCGCCGTCAAACGGGGCGAGCCGCCGAACGCCTACTGTCCAGGGAGTCACTCGATACGCGTCGTCGACGGCGGTAAGGTGGCCGGCATCGCCCAGCGCGTTCGGCGCGACGCCGCCCTCGTCTCGGGGTGTCTCACGGTGTGTCGCCGCGACGTGGCTGCCACCGTCGACGTCCTTGATCCCGTCTATGACGCCCTCGGCGTTGCCTTCGATCCAGGGGCAGTCGGGTGTCTCGCCGACGCCGGTGGTCCCTCCAGCCCGGGTCGCGCCGCGGCCGCGATCGAAGCCGCCCTCTCGACGGAACCGTGGCACGACTCTGACCAGTAGGCTCCGAAGCCACCTCGTCGATCCCGGATCCGTCGAACCTGATACCGTTTCGACGTACTTTTACTCGACGGGGGAGTCGATCACCGTATGGCAGAATTCAAGGTCGTCGTCGCCGACCCGGACGCCGGCGAGACGTATCAGCGCGACGTTGACGGACAGGACGCGAACCGGTTCCTCGGCCGGAGCCTCGGCGAGGAGGTCGACGGCGGCGCCGTCGGACTCGACGGATTCTCCCTCGAGATCACCGGCGGATCCGACGAGACCGGGCGGCCGATGCGCGCCGACGTCCCGGGGACGAGCCTCAAGGAGATTCTCCTCGACGGCGGCGTCGGCTACAAACCAACCGCCGACGGCGAGCGCAAGCGCGTCACCGTCCGTGGCGCCGAGATCGACGACGACATCGCGCAAGTGAACGTCGCCATCGTCGACGGCGACGGCGACGTCGCCGCGGCGTTCGGTGAGGGCGAGACGGACGAGGACGAGGACGAGGACGAGGACGCGGAGTAACTCTCCCTGGCGGTCGATGGCTCGGATCACCTCGGACGATGAGCAGGTTGCCGCTGTTCGCATCGATATCGTTCGCAGCGGCGGCACTCGCCGGCTCTGCGTTCGCCTCCCCGACGACGACGAGCTCGCGAGCCGCCTCGAGAGCGGCACTGCCGAGTCGCTCGGTCTGAGCGGCGGGGACCTCGTCCGCGTCATCGTCGATCGCCAAACCCGATATGCCCGTATCGAGGCGGATTCCCGTGGCCGAGTGCTTCGGGGACTGTTCGACAACCGCCGTTTGGCGCGGACGCCGGGCGAGGGCGAGGATCGGCTTCGCGAGTGGCTCGGCGAACACGATCGTGAGGAGGGTGACGTGCTGTTGCTGGACGTCGTCGTGTCCGGGGATGCCTACGGGCTCCGGCTCCCGGGAGACCGTGCCGTCTACGACGTCGACGCCGATCCTCGCGGATCGCTTGCCGACATCGCCCGCGATCTTGACGGGTGACGGCGTTTCGACCCCGGTAGCTCCGGTCTCGGCGGCAGCGGATCCAGCTGCTCCGAACGGCTTAATCCGCCACGTCCCGAATTAACCGTATGGAACGGGTCGATGCGGACCTCTCGAGGCTCGACCGAGCGATCATCAACGCCTTTCAGGGCGGGTTCCCGGTCACGTCGCGGCCGTTTGAACCGGCGGCGGCAACCCTCTCCGATCGGGGGATCGAGGTGACCGGCTCGGAGCTGTGTGATCGAGTCCGACGGCTCGACGCCGACGGCGTCCTCTCGCGGTTCGGCGCGCTCGTCAACGCCGAGGCGATCGGCGGGGCCGCGTCCCTGGTGGCGATGCACGCGCCACCGGACCGATACGACGAGGTCGCCGAGACGGTCAACGGGTTCACCGAGGTCGCCCACAACTACGAGCGCGAGCATCCGCATCTCAACATGTGGTTCGTCGTCAGCGTCGCCGACCATCCGGACCCCGGGAAGGACGGCGATGACCGGGTTCGCGAGGTGCTCGAGGAGATCGAGGCGGCGACGGGACAACCGACGTACAACCTGCCCAAACAGCAGGAGTTCCACGTCGGCGCGAAATTCCTCCTCGACGGGCCGGTTTCGGACGGTGACCTCGATCTGTCCGATCGCGGCCCGTCGGCCCACCCCGTCGATCGGGAGACGCTCACGCCGGCCGAACGGGACCTCGTCGTCGAGATCCAGGGTGGACTCCCGATCACGGAGACGCCGTACGCGGACGTCGCGGCGGCGATCGACGCGGACGTCGAGTGGGTGATCGAAACGATCACGCGATTCAACGAGGCGGGGAAGGTCCGTCGCGTCGGCGTCATTCCCAACCACTACGCGCTCGGCTACACCG
>NZ_FNWU01000003.1:0-266672 GCF_900108505.1 Halopenitus malekzadehii
AGCTACCGACCCACGGGGCAACTTGCGGGTTTGTGCGCACTTCTTTGGGACTTTCGTGAGGGTGTGGTTTCCCCGACCAGTCGTGGTCGTCCCACTCGAATCGCACGGGCCGTGCCATCGGCCTGATTTCGCAATCGCTGTTTTCTCGAAGGAACGTCTCTGACGCCGTGAGGTCGGCGTGTCCCTCGAAACCGCACGGACACGTCAGCGTATCCTCGTGGCGAATCGTCTTCTCGTGGTCGCCACACTCGGGACACGTCTGACTCGTCCACGCTTCCGACTCGGCTTCGAGGCTGATGCCGTACTCCTTACAGACACACGCGAGACGGTGGATGAACTTCTTGAACGCCCAGAAGTTGTGCGTCTTCTCGTTCACCCTGACCGACCAGTGCGTTTCCAGCACGTCGGTCAAGTCGCCCACGTACACCGTCGCCACGCCCTCGTCGTATAGCCGTTCAACGAGGTCGCGCACCAGCGCGTTCTGTGCGTGGTCACGGCGCTTCGTCCGCTGTCGGTACAACCGTCGAATCCGCTTCGAGGAGTAGCGTTTCTCACAGAGTCGTCCGGAAGACTCCGTCTTCCGTGATTCCGAGAGACTTCGTCTCTCGGGCAATTTCGACTGTAGGCGAGCGATTTCGTCGGTCGTCTCGCGGAACCGTCCGAACAACTCCCGACCGTCGTAGAGATACTGGTTCCCAGTAGTCGTGGAACAGGCGACGAGATTGTTCGCTCCAACGTCGAGGGCGGCTTCTTCCGAAGCCAGTGGTGAATTCCGAAAACGCTTCGCGTTTTCGACTTCAGGAAAATCTTCGATTTTCCGTGAATCCAGTCGAGAATCAGGTACGGTGACTGGTTGAAATGCCCTGAACGTGTCGCTAACCTCGTCGTATTCGAGTTCCAGACGACCCTGTTTGCCGTCCCACTTCGGGTTGCCTCGGACTTCGAGGTGGAGTCGTTCGTGGTAGCCGAGTCCGTATTCGTCTTTCAGTTCTTGCCCGACAGGGATTTCGAGACGGCTACGCTTGCCCCACTCAATCGTGTACTGGTTGTTGCGGATGTAGGTACGGAGTTCGCGTCCGTCCTCCTCGTTGCCCCAGTACGACGGTGGGTTGGCGTACTCGCCGTTCTCCTTGAGGGCGAAGAACGACCGCCACGCTTCGCTGTTCTTGCGCGTGACCTGTTGGACAGTCGCGCTTCCGACGACACCGTTGTAGCGTCCTCGGTACTCGGAAGTGTCCCACACGTCGCCGTCACCGAAGTAGTTCTGACGACGTTCGTAGGTCAGTTCGTTCCACAGAGAAGCGGATGCATCGAGTAGACGTAGGAGGCACTCTTTGTCGTTCTCGGTCTGTGGTATGACCTCGAAGGTGTTGACGCGCTTCATGCGTCGCCACCCTCCTGTTCAGCGATGTAGCGTTCGACAGCGCCCTTCGAGGCACTGCCCGCCGTACCGACGTAGTACGAACGAGTCCACTTCACGCGGTCGTCGTACCGCTGGTTGTACTTCCGCGCAGAGATGCCCTTGACCCAGTTGACGATGAGCGACGGGGCGTTCTTCGGTGGACTCCCGATGAACAGGTGTACGTGGTCGGGCATGACCTCGGACTCGGCCAGTTCGAGGCCCTTATCCTCACAGATTTCCGCGAAGATGGTTTCGAGACGTTCCTTCGTCTACCCCGTCAGGTGCGAACGCCGATACTGAGCGGAACCCTGTTCCGCGAGGTCAGCGGGACCTCCGGTCCCGCCCGATTTCGGCACGAACACTATGTGGTAGTAGAGTTCGTATTTCGCGTGACGGGTGCTCTTTACAATCTATGCATACTATCACGGTCGGACGGCTTAAAGATTGCGTTGGAACCCCGTCTATACCATCGTTGGCGGTTGAATACTGTTGGTCGGCTTCATCCCCGTCGCCAGACTCCGTCTGGCGGGCAACCAGAACGCAGAGCGTTCTGGTGACGCCCTGAAGGGCGAGGCTTTCGCCTCGAATTTTCCGTAAGCTCAGTCAACAGAACGAAGTTATCTCGAAACGGTGATCTACCGGATAGCACATTGAGACGATCTTTGGCACCCGAGTTCAGCCCAAATCCGACTAGTTCGAGGGATTCAGAACCACTTAGTTGTAGCCGCGCCACCGGTGGCCGCATTCCTGGCACTTGAAAAAGCGCGTCGGGGGTTCGTCGGCCGCGCCGGTCTGTTTGATCGTGTACCAGGCTTCGCCGTGGCCACACTCGTCGCAGACGACGTCGGTCGCGGTCGGCTTCCCCTCGAAGTTCGCGTTCTCCTCGGTTTCGATCGGCGAGGAGTCGCCCTGTCGTTCCGTCGAGACGAACTGCTCCGCGAGATCGTCGTCCTGGTCCGCCGTCGCGCCACAGTCGTCGTTTTGACACACCATTCGGCCGTCGACCGACACCATCATCGATCCGCACTCGTCACAGAATTGCATCGGTGCTGTTTACCGGGCTATGGCCGGGAGCGGCTTGAAGGTTCGCTCCGAGAGCCGACCGGACCGACGGAGCCTCTTGCGCCCGTGCTCACGCATCCACTCTCGTTCACTCGTTCACGCGGTCGAACATCGGACCGTCGGTCGAGACCATCGGACAGTTCCGGACGCGGAACCGGTCCATCTCGATCACTTCGACGATCTGTGTCCCCTCGTGGGTACAGGCCATCGTCGGCGGATCGGTGCTGTGTGGGCAGCGTTGGCAGTACTCGCGTTTGTCGACGACCCGGTCGTCGTACTCGGGCGACTCCCCGAACTCGCCGGCGTCGTCGGCGAAGTCGGTCGCCGCGTTCGGTCGGGGACCGCTTTCGGCGTCGAGGGCCGACTCCGTCGGGGGAGCTGACTCAACCGATCCCAGGTCGTCAGTCTCGAGCGTCCCCCAGACGTCCACCTCACCGACGTCGACGTCCATCGCCTCGAAGGGATCGTCCGCAGCCGTATCGGCAGGATCCACATCGGCCGGATCCGCATCGGTCGGATCCGCATCGATCGCGAGCTCGTCGACCATCCGGTCCAGTTCGTCCCGCCCACGACCGGTCGTGTCCGCAGGGTCGGCGGCGGAGCGGTCGGGACCGGAATCATCCGTCTCGGTGCCATCCGTTCCGGCGCGGTACCGGTCGGTCCCGTACTCCGAGAGATCGATCGGGTCGATCTCGGTCGCCTCGTCCGTGGACGTGTCCGTCCCGTTCGGCTCAGCCGGCTCAGCCGGCTCCGTCGACTCCGGCTCGTCGCCCGGCTCCGCCGATCCATCCTCGCTCATTCCGACTCACCCTCACCCTCGAAGACGTCGGCCGCTTCGCGCGGCTCCGTCGTGTCACCCTCCAGCGCCGGCGGGTCGCCGACGAGGAGCCATGCGCTGCCGAAGAAGCCCGATTTCGGCTCGACGCCGGTGAAGTGGCTGTCACAGTGTGGACAGCGAGCGCGGCCGAGGAGTCCGATCCGGACCGATTTCTCACACGATTCACAGGCGGCTTCAGCCACCCCGTTTCGGTTCGCCTCCTCGAGCAGCGCCTCGTGTGCATCCCGCCGTGCGTGGGTCGTCTCGAGCCGGTCGAGACGGCGCTGTGCGTTTACGAGCGCGCCCGCAAGCCGAGTGAGCTTCTCGTCGTGGTCCGAAACGCGCTCGGCGTGGGCGTCCACGTCCGCACGCACCCCGTCTACACGCGTTTCGGCCGCGTCGACGTCCCCTTCGAGGTCGTCGATCCGGGTCGAGACGGACTGAACCGTCGATCGAAGCGTCCCGAGGCGGTCGTCGATCTCGGGGTGGGTGTGGTCCTTCGAGGCTCGCGATTCGGCCTCCTGGAGCACGCTGATGACGCGTTCGCGAACGTCGGCGATCTGCTCGTCGAGCTCGTCACGAAGCGTCTCGACGTCGGTTTCGATCCGGTCGAGTTCGGCGTCCGTTCGATCGAGGCCCTCACGAACCCGATCGAGCGTCTCGGAGTCGGGAACGTCCACCCCGCGCTCCTCGGCGAGGCGAACGACCGCACGAGCGAGCAGCTCCTCCCGGCGGTCGGCGGAGAGCTCCGCCAGTTCCGCCGGCCACTCGTCGTCCCCCGGGGATGCTCCCTCCCGGTCCTCCTCCGGAAGTGTCATCCGATCGCGATCACCCATCTACCGCCTTTTCGACGCCAACACATAAGTAAGCTTGCGCAACGGTCGTGGGAGTCGACGCGCTTTAGCCGGTCACGGGTGTTCCGTCCGGTATGCGATTCACGCGACGAGTCGGCGGGGTACTGTCGATCGGGATCGGGGGCAGTCTTGCGATCGCCGCGGTCGTCCTGGCGGGGATCGGCACCCTGGATGGTGCCCTCACGATGGTGCCGGGCGTCACCGCGGCGCTCGGCGGTCCGGGTAGCGGCGGAACGGGCGGCGGAGTCGGTATCGGCGGCCACTCGGTGCTTCACCCGGCCGCCTACGCGGCGGGTGCAACGCTGCTCGTCGCGGGTACCGCCGCAGTCCGTGATCGGACCATCGATCCGCGAACGTCCCTCGTGATTCCCGCCATCGGCCTCGGTCTCGCGCTGATCGGCGGCGTCCTCGGCGGCACCCTCACCGCGGTCACCGGCGATCCCGTGGGAGCCGGCGTCGGCGGTCTCACACCGGAGAGTACGTTTGCGATCGCAGGAACCGCGGTCGGAACCGCGGTCGCACCCGTCGTCGTCGGAGCGCTCCGTGAACACACGATCGTCCTCCTGGCGGGGTTCGTCGTGGCGATCGCGGCCGTCGCCGCGTCGCCGACGCCGGTTCTGGCCGCTGCCGTCGGACTCGGCGGCGGAACGGGCGCGATCGCCGTCGCCTGGCGGCTCGACCCGGACGGCTGGCGGCCGTGAGCCAGCCACGGCGGATCCCGGCATCGAACGACGCGATACCCCTATCCGTGTCGGGACCGAACTGCGGGTATGGCGACCGAGGCGTGTGCGGTCTGTGACACCGACGTGCGGATCGCCGGCGGGATCGGCGATCTCTGGAGCTTCGCCTTCGAGTCGACGCAGGGGTTGACGCTCGAGCTCGTCGACGGCTCCGAGTTCTTCCTCTGTTTCGACTGTCTGGAACGGCTCCCCGACGACACGGAACCGACCGCGGCGGACGTCGAGCGACTGCAGGCCGCGGCCGAAACCGACGCGGGAACGGCGGCGGACGGGACGGAGACGGACGTCCCGTCGAAGTAGCGACGAGACGGAACCGACGCCCGCTCGGAGAACGGCGAGACGGCCCCGACGTCGGTGTCGATCGACCCGACAGTTTTACTCCGATCGCAACGGACCCGGGAGTGTGGACCCCGACCGGATCCCCGCCGAATTCCCGGCGCCGAGCTTTCGCGGCGCACAGGAGCACGCCCTACAGGACATCAACGACGCGTTCGCGGCCGGTAACGACGTGGTACTCGTGCGTGCCCCGACCGGCAGCGGCAAGTCCCTCCTGGCGCGGTCGATTATGGGTGCGGCCCGGTCGGTCGAGGCGGCCGAACCGCGGGAGTCGACCGGCGCATACTACACGACGCCGCAAGTCTCACAGCTCGATGACGTCGCGACCGACGATCTCCTCGACGACCTGAACGTGATCCGCGGGAAGTCGAACTACGCCTGCGTCCTCCCCGGTGAACACGACACACCGGTCGACCGCGCGCCCTGTGCCCGACAGCGCGGGTTCGACTGCAGCATCCAACACCGATGTCCGTACTTTTCCGACCGATCGATCGCCTCCTCACGGCGCTTTGCCGCGATGACGCTCGCCTACTTCATGCAGACCGCCGGGTCCGAGGTGTTCGGAACGCGGGATGTGGTCGTGATCGACGAGGCCCACGGACTGGCCGAGTGGGCGGAGATGTACGCGACGATCGAACTCACCCCGGACCGCGTTCCCGTCTGGGAGGACGTCGGTGTGCCCGACGTCTCGGGCGAATCGGGCGGTCACGGCGGCAGTCGAGAAGGTGGCGGTAGTCGAAACGGTGACGGCGACGGGAACCCCGACCACGCTCCGCTCGACCGCACCGCCCGGTTCGTCGAGCAGCTCCGTGACGCCTGCGAACGCGCGAAGGACGAGCTGGTCGGCCGGCCGGAGCTGGAGCCCGCGGAGGTCGCCCGCCGCGACCGACTCCAAGAGCTGATCGGGGAACTCGGGTGGTTCCTCGAGGATTACCGGGACCCGCGGAGCCCGACCACCTGGGTCGTCGATCAGCCCGGCGGCGAAGGAACGGCGATCACGATCAAGCCGCTGGACCCGGCACGGTACCTGAAACACACCGTCTGGGACCGAGGGAACCGCTTCGCGCTGCTGTCGGCGACGATCCTCTCGAAGGAGGCATTCTGCCGCGGGGTCGGGCTCGACCCGGCCGACGTCGCGCTCGTCGACGTCGAGCACACGTTCCCGCTCGAGAACCGCCCGCTGTACGACGTGACGCAGGGGAAGATGACCTACGAGCACCGCGCGGAGACGATCCCCCGGATCGCCGATCTGGTCGTCCGCCTGATGGCTCGTCATCCCGACGAGAAGGGGCTGATCCACGCCCACTCGTACGCGATCGCCGAACAGCTCGTCGATCGACTCCGCGATCGCGGCGTCGCACCGCGGATGCGCAGCCACACGAAGGCGACCCGGGACGATGAACTGGAGGTATGGAAGGCGAGCGACGACCCGGAGGTGTTCGTCTCGGTGAAGATGGAGGAGGCGCTCGATCTCCGAGACGATCTGTGTCGATGGCAGGTCATCTGCAAGGCGCCGTACCTGAACACGAACGACTCCCGCGTCGCGCGCCGGCTTGAGGAGGGCCAGTGGGCGTGGTACCATCGTGCCGCGCTTCGAACCGTGATCCAGGCCTGCGGGCGCGTCGTGCGCGCGCCGGACGACCACGGGACGACCTACCTGGCCGACGACTCGCTGCTCGACCTCTTCGACCGGGCGCGGGCCGACACCCCGCCGTGGTTCGCCGACCAGGTCGCAGCGATGCGGACACCGGACCTCCCCGCGGCCGACCCGTCGGCGGCACTGTCCGGTGTCAACGCGACACCGTCGCCGACCGCGGCTGCGGCTCCCGAGGAGGCCGTCGACGCCGAAACGGAAACCCCAACCGCAACCGGCGATGCGTCGACGGACGGTGCAGCGGAGGACGGGAACACCGAATCGGCATCGACGAACCGGAATTCGGAACCCGGAACCACGAGTGGCGGGGCACGCAGCACCTCGACCGGCGGCGGAGGCGGGGCCGAAACCCGGTCCGAACGCGACGCGAAGCGCCGCAATGATCACCCGCTTTCCGACGTCTGGGGCGACGGGTAGCCGGGCGTCAGATCAGGGAGACGCCCCAGGCCACCATCGAAGACACCATCAGGAACGCAAAGAACAGCGCGAACAGTTTCTCTCGGTCCATACGCTGAGTAGGCGGTCGAACACGCATAATTCCTGTGTCCCACGATCGTGATTCCACTCGCAACCCACGGATCAGTCATCGACGGCACCCTGAACGCGAGGGTGTCGTAGTGATCGAATCCCGTTCTCGTGTGAGAACCCCTCGACAGTGGTAACAACCAACGGTCAATACATATGTACCTAATACACACCGTGGCTGTGCCGGATCACCTGCAGTATACCTTATACCATATAAGGTGTCAATATACCCCTTAGGAGATAGTAACCTTCATAATCCCTCACGCCTCACCGACGTGTATGGCATCCCACGGGCTGGCGACCGCGCTCACGCTGTACGGGTCGCGAACACTGACGCTGTCGCAGGCGGCCGCGCAGGCGGGGCTCAGCGAGGCCGAGTTCATCGAACAGCTCGAGCGACACGACATCGAGGTCACCGAGTCCGAGCGTGCCGCCGCGCTCGACTCCGACGCAGTCGCCGCGACCGCCGACTGAGACCGATCGACGGCTCACGGCGGCCCTTCTCGACGCGTTTTCGTCGAGACGACGGGAGCGGCGGCGCCGTGTTGACCGTACATCCGCACCGTTCGGCCCGAACCGTCCGTATTATTCGCTGACGGCGTCGGCCTCGACGTCGGCGCCGGTTTCCTCCTCGTCGGGAACGAGGTAGACGTCGCCGTCGTGTTTCACCGCGGACACGGCGTCGGGACGGTCCTCGTCGTCGAAGAAGTCGGGATTCGGGACCGTGACGGCCTCGTAGGTCTCGGGATCGAGCACCTGCACGGCGTGTTCGTCCTCGACGGTCACGACGGTCGTTTCGGTCGCGTCCTCGTGCCGGCCGACGCGGTCGGCATCGGGCGTCTCGCCCTCCGCGTACTCGGAGACGTACTCCTCGCCGGAGGCGAGCCGGGTGCCCCGAATCCGGTTGGAGACGCTCTCGACGAGCACCGGCCCGTCGCCGTCGTTCGGGTCGATGATCTCGCCGGCCGCGTAGCGGGGCAGCCGAACGGCGAAGGTCACGCGATACACCTCGTTACCGTCTCCGTCCTCGGTCACGAGCGTCGGGTAGGACTCGAAGCTCCCGCCGAGCCGCTCGACGATCCGGGTCGCAACCGACTGACCCAACCCGTTCGAAGAGATCTTGACGTTCGGACCGTCCTCGGTCTCGTTTACCTCGGTGATGAAGGCCTCCCGATCGCCCTTTTCCTCCTGGTCAGCGACGTGGGTTTCGGCGATCTCGAGCGCCTGATCCCGTTCTGCGGGGGTAAGGTCGCGGTCGTCGGCCCGGACCTGAACGATCGCGGCGTAGTAGCCGCCGGCGATCCGGCCGCATCGGTCACAGGTCCCGCGGGAGATCTTGACCGGCACGGTCACGGATTTCTCACGGAGCGTTCCACGAACGATCCCGGAAAACTCACAGTGCATCCGGATCGTGTTCTGGTCGACCTGCTCGGGTTCGACGCCCCAGTTCACCTCGGCGGCGTCGACGTGGACCCCGAGCGCCTCGGCCGTCTCATCGACGGCGACGTCGGTGTAATCACGCGCGCCGACATCCCGCCAGGACTCGCCGCGACGGACGGCGCCGCACCCGGAACAGACGAGGACCTCGATCCGGTCCGGAGCGTCGACGAGATCGAAGTCCTCGAAGTAACAGTCGTCACAGAGCTTTCGATCCCGCGTGCGCGGCTCGCCGGGGCGCGGCTCGTCTCGATCCGCGACCGGATCGCCACAGCGGGGACAGAACTCGCGGGAGTCGGTCATTGCCTCGCGGTAGGTGACTCGACCGGTTAAGTCGACCGAATCACCCGGCTCCGTCGACGTCGGTGGCGTCGGCGATCGCGGGGCAGAACGGAGATCGGTCCACATCCGTGACACGGAGACCCAAGTGACGGATCGCGAACGCCGGCAGCGTCTGCACCGGTGGTGTGGCTTTAACACCGACGGGAGCGATGTGCCGCGTATGGCAGACGATCCTGCGGACGAGGAGACGCAACGGTTCGCCACGCGCAGCCTCCACGCCGGCGCACAGCCCGACCCGACGACGGGATCGCGGGCGACGCCGATCTATCAGACGACGTCGTACGCCTTCGACGACGCCGATCACGCGGCGTCGCTGTTCGCGCTGGAGGAGCCCGGCAACATCTACTCGCGGATCATGAACCCGACGAACGCCGTCCTCGAGGAGCGGATCGCCTCCCTCGAGAACGGCATCGCCGCGGTCGCAACCAGTTCCGGGATGGCCGCGTTGAACCTCGCGACCTTCCTGCTTGCCGGCCCCGGCGACAACATCGTCTCCGCCTCCTCGCTGTACGGCGGCACCTACACGTATCTCTCCCACACGGTCGAGCGAAAGGGGGTTACCACCCGCTTCGTCGACACGCTCGACGTCGACGCCTACGCGGAGGCGATCGACGAGGACACGGCCTACGTCCACCTCGAGACGATCGGCAACCCCGCACTCGTGACGCCCGACATCGAGGCGATCGCCGAGGTCGCCCACGAACACGACGCACCCCTCCTCGTCGACAACACGTTCGCGACGCCGTACCTCTGTAACCCGCTCGATCACGGCGCGGACCTCGTGTGGCACTCGACCACGAAGTGGATCCACGGCGCCGGCACCACCATCGGCGGCGTCCTCGTCGACGGCGGGTCGTTCCCGTGGGGCGAGCACGCGGAGAAGTACCCGGAGATCGGCGGCGACAACCCCGCCTACCACGGCGTCAACTTCACCGAGCGGTTCGGCGACGCGGCGTTCACCTACGCCGCCGTCGCCCGCGGGCTGCGCGACCTCGGCTGCCAGCAGTCGCCGTTCGACTCCTGGCAGACGATCCAGGGGCTCAACACGCTCCCGTTCCGGATGGAGCGCCACTGTGAGAACGCCGCGATCGTCGCCGAACACCTCCTCGACCACCCCGAGGTGAGCTGGGTCAACTACCCCGGACTCGAGACCCACGAGACCCACGACGCCGCCAGCGAGTACCTCGACGGCGGCTACGGCGGAATGATCACCTTCGGGCTCGAGGCGGGCTACGACGCCGCGAAGACGACCGTCGAGAGCACCGAGATCGCCTCGCTGCTGGCGAACGTCGGCGACGCGAAGACCCTGATCATCCACCCCGCCTCGACGACCCACCAGCAACTCAGCGAGGAGGAGCTGCTCTCGGCGGGCGTCACGGAGGACATGGTCCGGATCTCGGTCGGCCTGGAGGACCCCGCGGACGTCATCGCCGACCTCGATCAGGCGATCGAAACCGCGACGGAGTAGGATCGTTCGCCGAAACGATTAGGGGCGTTCCGCCCCCGGTATCAGACGGTATGACCAAAGTAAGCGTGGTCGGCGCCGCGGGCACCGTGGGTGCTGCGGCCGGCTACAACATCGCGCTGCGTGACGTCGCTGACGAGCTCGTGTTCGTGGACATCCCGGACAAGGAACCGGAAGCGGTCGGTCAGGCCGCCGACGTCAATCACGGCGTCGCCTACGACGCGAACACGACCGTTCGCCAGGGCGACTACGCGGACACCGCGGGCTCGGACGTGGTCGTGATCACCGCCGGGATCCCCCGTCAGCCCGGTCAGACACGGATCGACCTCGCGGGCGACAACGCGCCGATCATGGACGACATCGGCTCCTCGCTGGCCGAACACAACGACGACTTCGTCACGGTGACCACCTCGAACCCGGTGGACCTCCTCAACCGGCACCTCTACGAATCCGGCGATCGCGACCGCCACGCCATCGTCGGGTTCGGTGGCCGGCTCGACTCGGCCCGGTTCCGGTACGTCCTCGCGGATCGGTTCGACACGCCGGTCCGGAACGTCGAGGCCACCATCCTCGGCGAGCACGGCGACGCACAGGTGCCCGTCTTCTCGAAGGTGCGCGTCGACGGCCGGGATCCGAGCTTCGACGCCGACGAGCGCGAGGCGATCCTGGGCGACCTCCAGGAGTCCGCGATGGACGTCATCGAGCGCAAGGGCGCCACTCAGTGGGGGCCGGCGACCGGCGTCGCCCACGTCGTCGAGGCGATCCTCGAGGACACCGGCGAGGTGCTCCCGTGCTCGGTCGTCCTCGACGGCGAGTACGGCCAGACGGACACGGCCCTCGGCGTGCCCGCCAAGCTCGGGGCGAACGGCATTGAGGAGATCGTCGAGTGGGACCTCGACGACTACGAGCGCGAGCTGCTCGCTGAGGCGGCCGAAAAGCTCTCCGAGCAGTACGCCGAGATCGCGTAGCGGCCGCGCGTCGAACTCTAGCGAAGCGAACCCTTATTTCGGAAGCCGTCGTATCTTCGCTCAATGAGTTCCGCGATCCAGATCGTGAATACGCCGGAGGTACTTCACGGGAAGCCACGGATTGCCGGCACGCGCATCGGCGTGCTGCAGGTCGGCGAAGCAGTTCGTCGGAACGAATGGACGGTCGAGGAAACCGCCGACGAGTTCGATATCGACGCCGATCACGTTCGGGCTGCACTCGCGTATTACGATGACCATCCCGAGGTGATGGCTACGCTCCGCACGCAGCGGGAGGCGCGAAAGCGAACGATCGACGCGACGACCAGAGCCGAGTAGTGCGGCTGCTGTGTGACCAGAACGTTCCACGAAAATACGTCACCGCGTTCCGACAACACGATCGACTCACGGCAACGACGGTCGACGAGCAACTCAGGCACGATGCTCCGGACCGCGAGATCGTCGCACGCGCCGAACGTGATGGATAGGTCGTGTTCACGAACGACGAGGACTTTTATGTGGTGGGCGGCGATCACGGGCTGCTAGTGTATGATCAAGTTACGGACCCGACTCCCAGTGCAGTCGTGGCGGCAATAGAGCGAATCGACGCCGCATACGAATCCGACGCCGAGATACTGGAAACGGTGCCGGGCGGCTGGCTCTAGCTCGCCAGTTCGGTTGCAAGCAAATCGGTAGGTAGGTTCCGGATCGGTGGGTCGTTCACGCGTTGGAGCCGTCACCACTCCCGCTTTTCGCGCCGTCCTCCTTTTCCCCCTCGATCCGCTCGGAACCACCTTCGATCCGCTCCGAGAGCCAGTCGTAGTGGTCGAGCAGCGCGCTCACTCCGGCGTCGGTGAGCCGATAGACGTCGGCGATCCCTTCGGTCCGCGACTCGACGTGGCCCGACTCCTCGAGCGCCGTCAGCATCGCGTGGAACGACTGCGGGTCGATCCGCTCGTTGTAATGGGACGTGATCCGGTTCTTCAACTGCTGTGCGCGGAGGCTCCCCGCCTCGTACAGGAGCGCACAGACGTCGCGGCGGCGACCGCTGTGGAGCCACTTGGACATAGCGGTCGATCCGTCCCCGATGGTGATAGGGCTCCCGTCTCGGGACGAGTGTTCGTGGTCCGTCCACGGGGCCGCGATCGCGATCAGGCGTCGTTGGGGTGCTCCTTCCGGCGTCGTCGGAGAATCCCGTCCGACGTCCTCGAGTCACTCCTCGGCCGATCCGGTGACCGATCCCTGGAACATCGTTCGGAACGGGAAGTCGATCTCCCGCGTCTCGAAGCGATCGAGCGAGAGGGGTTCGAGCGCGAACGGGACCGGCTCGTCCGTGAGGCGCGCCCGGACCGCGGTGCCGATCGCGTCGGCGGCCATCACGCCCGCGCCGTGGAATCCGGCCGCGATGACGAGGCCGTCCGGGGCCTCGGCCGGCGCGTCGATGATCGGCTTCGCGTCCGGCGTGGTCGCGTCGGCCATCGGACAGCACTCGTAGCGGACCACCGTCGAGTCCGCGTCGACGCTTGCGAGGATTCCCGGGAGATCCTCGCGGAGCAGTCGATCGAGTTCGTCGCCGATCTCCCGCGGGTCCTCGGGCGGGGCCGTGGCCCGGCCCGATCCGCCGTACTGGTGTTCGGTCCCGACGAGCAGCCGACCGTCCCGGGTGCCGCGCCAGTAGGCGCCGAGGATCGAATCCCCGCCCATCGGGACTCCGTCGGGAAGATCGACCTCGAGGTACGCGACGTTCCAGGTGAACGGCCGGATCGGGACCCGAAGGACGTCCGCAAGCAGGTCCGGCGTGGCCGAGCCCGCGGCCGCCACCACGGCATCGGCGTCGACGGAACCGTACTCCGTCTCGATGCCCGCCACAGCACCGTCCGTAACGCGGACCGACTCGACGGTCGTGTCCGGCCGGAACTCGACGCCGCGACGGACACACTCGTGGTGCATCGTCGCGAGGAACTCGTCGACGTCGAAGTAGCCGGTTCCCGGCCAAACGAGCGCCTTCTCGTAAGGCGCCTCGGGGTCGAAGACGTCCGCGTACGCGTCGGCATCGACGAGCTGTACGTCGGTGACGCCGTCACCGGCGTCGGAACTGCCGGTATCGTCGTTCGACGTCGCCGTTTCCCGGGCCGCCTCGACGTCCGCGGGTCGCACCCCGCGGACGTACTCGCGGTCGGTCCACTCGAAGACCCCGGTCCCGTCCAACTCGCGGAAGAATTCGATCGCGTGCCGACTCCAGGCCGGTTGGTCGGGGTAGTCGACCGGCGTCGTGATCACTCCGGAGGCGCGGCTCGAGGTTCCGTTTCCGATCGCGTCCCGGTCCAACACGACCACGTTGTGGTCCGACGCGAGCCGGTAGGCGGTGCTCAATCCTGCGACGCCGGACCCGACGACGGCAACACGTGTCATACCGGTCGATCGGTTCCGGTTCGCATAGTGGTTTCGCCGGCCGCGAGCGGAAACGCCCTCAACGAGAGGAAACGCCTTTCCCCACGAGGCGCCCCACTTCGAACAATGCGTGGGAGGCCGTCCCGGGGAGGGACACGATGAAGGTCGCCGAAGCGGTCCCGGAGTTCGCCGACGCGTTCGGCTTCGAGGAGTTCAACCGGATGCAACGCGAGACGTTGCCCGCCCTGTTGGACACCGACGAGAACGTGGTCGCGAGCGCGCCGACGGGGTCCGGTAAGACCGCCCTCGCCGAGCTCGCGATCTGCAAGACCCTCGCCGACGGCGGGACGGCGCTGTTCGTCGCGCCGCTGCGCGCGCTCACGAACGAGAAGGAAAGCGAGTGGGAGCGCTTCGAGGATCTCGGCTATTCCGTGTACGTCGTCTCGGGCGAGCGCGACCTGAACCCTAGACAGGCGGAACGCGCCGACGTCATCGTGATCACCCCCGAGAAGGCGGACTCGGCGACGCGGAAACACGACTCCGCGCGCTACTCGTTCATCGGCGACGTCGACTGCGTGCTCATCGACGAGGTCCACCTCCTCGATTCCGACCGCCGGGGCGGCGTCCTCGAGGTCGTCGTCTCACGGCTGCGCCGGATCTGTGACCCGCGGATCGTCGCCCTCTCGGCGACGATGTCGAACGTCGGGGACGTCGCCGACTGGCTCGACGCGCCGCCGGAGGCAACCTTCGAGTTCGGTGACGAGTATCGCCCGGTCGATCTGGAAACCGACGTGAAGACCTACTCACACGGCGACAACGCCTTCGCGGACAAGTACCGCCGGCTCTACCGGGCGTTCGACCTGGCCGAGCCCCACATCCGCGAGGACGGGCAGGCGCTCGTGTTCGTCTCCTCCAGACAGGACACCGTCCAGGCCGCGAAGAAGGCCCGCGACGAGATCGCCGAGCGCGACGTCCCGGTCGGCGCGCGCGGCGAGTACGACTTCCACACGGCGGCACAGGAGCTCACGAACGACACGCTCCGACAGTCGGTCCTCGACGGGGTCGGCTTCCACCACGCCGGGCTCGGGAAGGACGACCGCGACCGCGTCGAGGAGTGGTTCCGGGAGGGGCTGATCTCGATCCTCTTTTCGACGTCGACGCTGGCGTGGGGCGTGAACCTCCCGGCCCGCTGTGTGATCATTCGGGACACGAAGTATCACGACCCGTTGGCGGGCGAGACCGACGTCTCGCCGCTCGACGTGCTCCAGATGCTGGGTCGAGCCGGACGCCCCGGCTACGACGACATCGGATACGGCTGGGTCGTCTGTGACCGGTCCGACGCCGACCGGTACCGCCGGCTGCTCCGGGAGGGCAAGCCGATCGAGTCACGGCTCGCGGAGGACCTCCCGGGCCACCTCAACGCCGAGATCGCGATGGGGACGATCCGCGACCTCGATGACGTGATGGACTGGATCGAGACGACGTTCTACTTCGTGCGCGCGCGCTCGGAACCCGAGCGGTACGACTTCGACTCGATCCGTGAGCGCGTCCGGGACACGCTCGAGGACCTGGTCACGGACGGGTTCGTCGAGACCGACGCGGATCTGGGGATCGAACCGACCGCGGTGGGGCGACTCGCTTCGAAGTACTACCTTCGGCTCGATACCGCGAGCCGCTTCCACGAACTGGCCGAGCGCGACTCGCTGTCGGTGGCCTCGATCCTCGAGGCGATCGCCGCCGCCGGCGAGTTCGACTCCGTCTCCGCGCGGTCGGCGGAGGCCGACGCGATCGACCGGATCCTCTCGGCGTCCGATCTCGAGACGAGCCTCGAGGAGGGCCACCGGAAGGTGTTTGCGATCCTGGCGGCGAGTATGGACGACGCGGTCCCCTCGGACCTCCGGTCCGACGCGTGGGTGATCCGGCAGAACGCGCTCCGGTTGATCGCCGCGCTGACGGAGTTCCTCGACCGCTTTGCCGGCCCGCGCGCGGCCAATCTCGCGCGTCGCGTGGAGGCACGGCTCGATCACGGCGTCGCCCGCGAGGCGGTCGCGTTCACGGCGATCGAGGGCGTCGGCGCGAACCGTGCCGACCGACTCGCCGACGCGGGGCTCGACTCGCCGACCGTGGTGGCCGAAGCCGACCCGAGCACCCTCGAGGCAGTCGGGATGAGCGAGGGCGTCGCGAGCCGGATAGTCGAGGCTGCCGGCGATCTCCCGCGGATCGACGTCGAGTGGGGGTCGTTCCCCGAGCGCGTCGGAACCGGGGACAACGAGCTGTGTGAGGTGACGGTTCGAAACCACGGGGGCGGCGCCCGAGTCGGCGTCCGCGTGACCGTCAACGACGTCGAGATGCACGCGAAGACGGTCTATCTCGACGGTGAGGCGACCGTTCCCGTCGGTGTGTTCGGACCGCCGGACGCGGCAGAGCTGTCCTTCGTGGTCGAGGTGACGTTCCCCGACCATCCCTTGTTCCCGGTGCGTGCGAGCCGCGCCGTCGACGTCGAATAGGGGATCGGGACAGCGAAGTTGCTGCCGACGCCCCACGCCCAGGGAGGGTTCAAAGGCGATGCCGCGCCAGACGGCGTATGCCATCGCGACTCCGCGTTCTGGCCGGTGACTGTACCACGACCCTGAGCGGCACCCGCGAGCGAACCCAGCGCGGCCGCGTGGTCGTCGTCGTCAAGCCGGACAACACGACGCTCGTCCACGACGCCGACGGCTACCAGCCGATCGAGTGGCTCACCCGGCCCGATTCGGTGGCGATCGAGACCGACGCCGCGGGGTTCACCGTCACCGCGCGCGACGGCGACCGAACCCTTCGGGTGATCACCCACGAGCAGGAGGCCGGGATCGAGGTCCCGGTCACCGAGGCCGGGCTCCCGGTCGGAAGCTGTCCGGACTGTGCGTCCGCGCTGATCCGGTCGGGCGGGCACGTCGCCTGCACGGGCTGTAAGGACCGATACGGGCTTCCGACGGGTGCAACGGTGCTCGACCGGAGCTGTGAGGAGTGTGGACTTCCCCTGCTTCGCGTCGAGCGGGGGGAGGCCTTCACCGTCTGTCTGGACGTCTCCTGTGACTCGCTGGCGGACGCCGTCGTCGACCGGTTCGACCGCGTCTGGACGTGTCCCGACTGCGGCTCGGACCTCCGCGTTCAGCAGGCGACCGGCCGGGTCTTTCTCGGCTGTGACGCGTATCCGGCGTGTGAGACGACGTTCTCGATCCCCGACGGGGTCGTCGTCGACGACTGCCCGTGCGGGTTGCCGATCCTCGAGAGCGCCACGGGGCGACGCTGTCTCGACGGCACCTGCGAGGCGTGGGAGGCGTGGAGTGGCAACGGCAACGGCGGAGAGAACGGCGAGGACGCCGAGCCGCCCGGAGCCTGAGTCGTCATCCACGGACCGCAACCCGTTTAGGACCGCCGCCCGGCCGGTCAGGTATGCAACCGGACGGCGAACTCCGCGACGACGGGATACAGGTGGGCGGCGATGCCCGCCAGCGGTTCTACGACTCGCGGGGCTACGGGCGCCCGCGTGACGGCAACGCGATTTCGCTCACGCCGCTGGAGGCGGCACACCTCCTGTTCCGGGGGGATCTCGGGGCGGTGAGCGTCGACGGAGAGGACCTCGGGTTCGAGGCTTTCTTCGTCCACGCGGCCGCCGTGCAGGACCGGTTCGCGGTCCGGTTCCTCGTGTACGCGGACCTCCGGGACCGGGGGTTCTACCTCTCACCGACGCGCGAGGGCTGGCCGGGACACGACCGGCAGGCGGGGACGGACGCGGACTTCATCGTGTACGAACGCGGCGAGAGCCCGCCGAGCGGGGGCATCGCCCACCGGCTGCGTGTGGTCGGCGAGCGCGAGTCGATCCCGGCGGCCGGACTCGCGGGGACGACGCTCGCCGTCGTCGACGAGGAGAGCGACATCACGTACTTCGAGACGGCCGCGATCGATCCGGCCGGAGGAACGGACTACGACGCACCCCAGGGGATCACGGGCGTTCTGCTCGCGGACCGGGTCGTCGTCTGGGACGCGCCGACGGACCTCTACGACCGGGGGTTCTACGGACGCCCGCTATCCGGACGCGCTGCGACGCTCGACGGCGCGCTCCAGCTGTCGCTGCTCGAGGCCGCGTATCTGGCCGGAACCGGGTCGTTGCGGTTGACCGAGACCCTCGCGCTCTCGGAGCCGGTGGGTAAGGGGAGCACTCACGGCGGCGTCAGCAGTGACGATGACGGAAGCGCTGCCGCGGCGATCCGCGGACGCGGGCGCGCCGTCGAAGGGAAAAAATTCGACCGACGTCGTCGCATCTACAGGGACCTACGCAACCGAGACATCGTCCCGAAGACGGGGTTCAAGTTCGGTGCCGACTTCCGGACGTACCTCGACGTCGGGACGGTCGAGGACCTGCCACACTCCGAACATCTGGTTCGCGTCATCGAGCCGGACCACGCGTTCGTCCCGCGGGAGCTGTCGCTCGACGTCCGGCTTGCCGGCGGCGTCCGCAAGCGAATGGTTTTTGCGCTGACCGACGCGAGTTCCATCGACTACCTCTCGGTAGATCGACTCACTCCATGACCGACGACGATCACACGCCACGCGAGGTCGCCACCGCCGCCGACGCGCGCGACGACGCCGATGCGAACGCCGCGGGCCGCGGGACCGTGACCGACGGAGGAACCGACACCGCAGCCGGGGCCGACGACGTGGAGCTCGACCCGTGGGGATCGGCGACGGTCGACGACTACCGGAAGCTCTTCGAGGAGTTCGGGATCGAGGAGTTCGACGACGTCCTCCCCGACGTTCCCCATCCCCACTACCTGATGCGTCGCGGCGTCATCTTCGGCCACCGCGAGTACGACGCGGTCGCCGACGCGATGGCGAACGACGACCCATTCGCGGCGCTGTCGGGGTTCATGCCCACCGGCGATCCCCACATCGGCCACAAGCTGGTCTTCGACGAGCTGATCTGGCACCAGCAGCAGGGCGGGGACGCCTTCGGGCTGATCGCCGACCTGGAGGCCCACTCCGCGCGCGGGCTCTCCTGGGACGAGATCGACGAACACGCCCGGAGCTACGTCCTCTCGTTGATCGCGCTCGGATTCGATCCCGAGGAGGGAACCGTCTATCGGCAGTCCGACAACCGGGAGGTACAGGACCTCGCGTTCGAACTCGGGTCGAAGGCGAACTTCTCGGAGCTGCAGGCGCTGTACGGCTTCGACGGCGAGACGAACGTCTCGCACATGCAGTCGACGATCACCCAGATGGCGGATATCCTCTACCCGCAGCTCGTCGACGGTCCGAAGCCGACCGTCGTGCCGGTCGGGCCCGACCAGGACCCCCACCTGCGGCTCGCACGGGACCTCTCCGAGCGGATGCGGTACTTCAAGGTCACCGAGGCGTTCGCGAGCTTCGAGCTGACCGACGACGAACGGCAGCTCGTCCGGGCGGCCTACGACGCGCTCGCGGCCGCCGGTGACGGGGGCGCGGACGGCGGTAACGTGGCAGCGGACGCCGACCAGGGGACGGAGATGGAGGCGGCGACGGCGGACCGGGTTCGCTGTGCGGACGCCGCCGACTGGCTCGACACGTACGATCCGACGCCGGATCTGACGGACGCGAAGGGGCCGGCGATCGAGAAGCTCCGCGCGGCCGGGAAGGAACCGCTCCGTCCACGGGTCCGGTTCCTCGACCGGAACGCGACCGACGACGCCTTCGAGGACCTGATCGGCCGGGTCGACGGGGACAAGCGGGTCTTCGAGGAGCACATCGACGCCTTCGACCTGACGCACGAGGTCGCCGAAACGCTCGCGCGCGAGGTCGAGCTCGACCACGACGGCTTCGGGTTCCGCCAGCCGTCCTCGATCTACCACCGGTTCATGTCCGGGCTCACCGGCGGCAAGATGTCCTCGTCGATCCCGGCGAGCCACATCTCGCTGCTGGACGATCCCGAGGACGGATACGACAAGGTGAAGGCAGCGACCACCGGCGGACGATCGACCGCCGAGGAGCAGCGCGAGCTGGGCGGCAAACCCGACGAGTGTCCGGTCTACGAGCTGTACGCCTACCTGCTTGCGAACGACGACGACGATCTGGCGCGGACGGTCTACGAGGAGTGTGAAGACGGGGACCGGCTCTGTGGCGGGTGTAAGGAACAGGCCGCCGAGCTGATGCGTGAGTTCCTCGCCGATCACCAGGAGAAACGCGAGGAGGCGGCCGCGCTGCTCGAGGGGATGGACATCGACTTCGAATCCGACCGACGCGGCACCGGCGGCGAACACTGACGGTCGGTCAGCGATCCACGGTACCCCGAGGTCCTCACGGCTGATTGGCGTCGTCGTCGGGTTCCTCGCGACCCCCGTGGTCACCCTACCACGGTCACCCAACCACGATCACCCGATCTCGGTCCGGAGATGGCTCCCGAGTAGCCCGCCGATCGCGCTCAGCGCGACCCAGTAGACGAGGATCGCCAGGATCGCGAGGACGACGAGCACCGCGATCGAGAAGCCGACGACCGCGTCGGGGACGAGCGGGAGGAACGCCAGCACGACGAGGAGGATCAGTATCGACGGGACCGACGCGAACAGCCCGGAGAGGCCGCCGACGATCGCGCCGTCTTCGGGATCCGGGCCCTGGAGGTAGCCGGCGAGGATCCCGCCGGCGATCGGCGACAGCGGGACCCACGTGAGGACGGTGGTCGCGATCGCGCCGATCGCGGCGTTGAGCAGGGTGTTGCCGTCGGTGTCCATACCGTAGATGAGGTCGGCATCGGGTATAAATGCGGGCACGGGCCACTTCCGGGACACCGTGGGAGATCTCGACTGATCGGCCGATCGCGTCGTTCCGCGCCTTTTAACCCCGAGACGCGCCAACCGCGGGTATGAGCGAACCACGCGTCCCGGGGACGGCGGACGCGATCGAACTCCCGTGCGGGGAGACGATCGGGCACGGCGACCTCGATCTCGGGATGCGCGAGTACGACTGCGCGTGCGGGGAGACGCACGCGGTGGTGATGGACGTCCATCCCCCGGAGCGGTTCCTGCCGGAGTTCCTCGTCGAGGTGTTGCGCGAGGCGGTCGAGACGACCAGCGAGGAGATGCCCGAGTTCGGCACGCCACACCTGCTCGGCGTCGTTCTGGAGGAGTTCCCCGACCGAGTGGTCGCCGAGGACGCCTCCGAGAACGCGGACGTCGGCTACGCGCTCGTCTGGGTGACCGACTTCGACTCCCGGCGGCTTCACGAGGTGATCGTCGAGCTCGTCATCGAGTTGATGGAACACGCCGTGAGCCACGCCGAGGACGACGGCGCACTGCGGGAGTTCGAAGAGCAGATGACCGAGTTCGACGTCGCCGAGTTCGTCGATCGATACCGGGCCGAACGCGACCTCGAGGCCGAGGATCCGTACGCCTAGCCGAACGCCGAGGTGGACCTCGAGACCGAGGATCCGGCCGCATAGCGGTCGGGTATATAAGCGATCGGACGGTGTCCGACGAACGTCAGACTCCTGTCTCACTGAACGCTATGTGTGTGGCTCCCGTACGTAAGACGTATGCACACCCGGAAGTTCGAACCGCTGCGCGGTGTGCTCGCCGAGGCCGATGAGCCGTTGACGGCGCGGGAGATCCTCTCGCTGCTCGAGGAGCGCGAGGAGTTCGACAACCCGCATCGTGTCGCAACCGTGTTGGGACGGTGGGCCGAACGTGGCGAAGTCGAAGTGATCGCCGACAGCCCCTACCGATACCGACTCAACACGTGACCCGCAGCCGGAAGCCGCGGAGCGTGATGATGACGGCTGACTAGCGGCGTGGCCGAGCAGGAACGTCGCCGGGACGACCTCGATCGTGGTACGTGACGCCATAACTTGCGAATTTCGAAAAACTCCTTCGAGAATCGCATTCTTTCGCCGGCCTTATTACGATGTACGCACTCCGAACGCATAATGAGCGACTCAGCAGTGGCCTCCGAGGCGACGGAGACGTCCGAGGACCGCACCATCCTGCTCATCGGGAGCGGCCCGATCCAGATCGGGCAGGCGGCCGAGTTCGACTACTCCGGCGCGCAGGCGTGTCGCGCCCTGCAGGAGGAGGGTGCCCGGGTCGTCCTCGTCAACTCGAACCCGGCGACGATCATGACCGATCCGGAGATGGCCGACCGCGTGTACATCGAGCCGATCACGCCCGAGGCGATCGCCGAGGTCATCCACGAGGAGAACCCCGACGGCGTCATCGCCGGGCTCGGGGGACAGACCGGCCTCAACGTGACCGCCGAACTGGCCGAGCAGGGCATCCTCGAGGAACACGACGTCGAGATCATGGGAACGCCGCTCGACACCATCTACGCGACCGAGGACCGCGACCTCTTCCGCCAACGGATGGAGAACATCGGTCAGCCGGTTCCCGCGTCGACGACGATCTCGCTGGGCGAGGACGAGTCGGTCACCGACTTCGACGAGGAGGCGTTCCGCGAGCGCGTCCAGGACGCCGTCGACGAGGTGGGCGGCCTGCCGGTCATCTCGCGGACGACCTACACCCTCGGCGGCTCCGGCTCCGGCGTCGTCGAGGAGTTCGAGGAACTCGTCGATCGCGTCCGCAAGGGACTGCGCCTCTCGCGCAACAGCGAGGTCCTCATCACCGAGTCCATCGCCGGCTGGGTCGAGCTCGAGTACGAGGTGATGCGCGACGCCGACGACTCCTGTATCATCATCTGCAACATGGAGAACATCGACCCGATGGGGATCCACACCGGCGAATCGACGGTCGTGACTCCCTCGCAGGTCATCCCCGACGACGGCCACCAAGAGATGCGCGACGCCGCGCTCGGCGTCATCCGCGAGCTGGGGATCCAGGGCGGCTGTAACATCCAGTTCGCCTGGCGCGATGACGGCACGCCGGGCGGCGAGTACCGCGTCGTCGAGGTGAACCCGCGCGTCTCCCGTTCCTCGGCGCTCGCCTCGAAGGCGACCGGCTACCCGATCGCCCGCGTGACCGCGAAGGTGGCGCTCGGCAAGCGCCTTCACGAGATCGACAACGAAATCACCGGTGAGACGACGGCCGCCTTCGAGCCGGCCATCGATTACGTCGTGACGAAGGTGCCGCGCTGGCCCATCGACAAGTTCGACGACGTCGACTTCGAGTTGGGCACGGCGATGAAATCGACCGGCGAGGCGATGTCGATCGGCCGGACCTTCGAGGAGAGTATGCTCAAGGCGCTGCGCTCCTCGGAGTACGACCCGGCCGTCGACTGGGTCGACGTCGACGACGAGACGCTCGAGGACGACTACCTCGAGACGCCGACGCCGGACCGTCCGTACGCGATCTTCGAGGCGTTCTCGCGCGGCTACACCGTCGATGAGATGTGCGATCTCACCGGGATCAAGGAGTGGTACGTCGAGCGGTTCAAACGCATCGCCGACGCCCACGAGGGCGCGAAACACGGCGAGTTCACGGAGGCGGCGATCGCCGGCTTCACCGACGCCGAGATCGCCGACGCAGCTTCCTCGGAGGCGCCCGCGGACGTCGAACCGCAGACGACCTCGACCGACGGCGGCACGATCGAGACGGTCTCCGTCGAGGAGGTCACCTCATCAACGCCGAGCCGCACGTTCAAGCAGGTCGACACCTGTGCCGGGGAGTTTGAGGCGACAACGCCCTACTACTACTCCGCGCGCCTGCCCGAGTACCTCGCCGGCGCCGACGCCGGCAGCGGCGAGAGCGACTACGGCGAGCTCCAGCGGATCGACCCCGACGTCGAGAGCGTCGTCGTCATCGGCGGCGGCCCGATCCGCATCGGGCAGGGCGTCGAGTTCGACTACTGTGCGGTTCACGCGGTGCGCGCGCTCCGCGAGATGGGGATCGACGCACACGTGATCAACAACAACCCGGAGACCGTCTCGACGGACTACGACACCTCCGACGGGCTCTTCTTCGAGCCGATCACCGCCGAGGAGGTCGCCGACGTCGTCGAGGCGACCGACGCCGACGGCGTGATGGTCCAGTTCGGCGGTCAGACCTCGGTGAACGTCGGCGAGCCGCTCGAGGCGGAACTCGAGCGCCGCGACCTCGACTGTGAGATCGTCGGGACCTCCGTCGAGGCGATGGACCTCGCGGAGGACCGCGACCGTTTCAACGCCCTGATGGACGACCTCGGGATCGCCCAGCCGGCCGGCGGCACGGCGACGAGTCGCGAGGAGGCGCTCGAGCTCGCCCACGGGATCGGCTACCCGGTCCTCGTGCGTCCCTCCTACGTGCTCGGCGGCCGCGCGATGCGCGTCGTCGAGGACGACGCGGAGCTCGAGGAGTACATCGAGGAGGCGGTTCGCGTCTCGCCGGACAAGCCGATCCTCATCGACCAGTTCCTCGACGACGCGGTCGAGCTGGACGTCGACGCCGTCGCGGACGGGGAGGACGTCCTCATCGGCGGCGTGATGGAGCACGTCGAAAGCGCCGGCGTCCACTCCGGCGACTCCGCGTGTATGATCCCCCCGCGTTCGCTCGACGATGACACGCTCACCCGCGTGCGCGAGGTCACCGAGGAGATCGCGACCGCGCTCGATACGGTCGGCCTCCTGAACGTCCAGCTCGCGGTGACCGGGGTCCACGATCCCGGCGCCGACCCGACGGTCTACGTGCTTGAGGCGAACCCCCGATCCTCGCGGACGGTCCCGTTCGTCTCGAAGGCGACCGGGGTCCCGATCGCGAAGATCGCCGCCACGGTGATGGCCGGCGAGTCGCTTGCGGACCTCGACGTCGACGAACAGATCCCCGAACACCTGAGCGTGAAGGAGGTCGTCCTCCCGTTCGACCGCCTGCCGGGGTCGGACCCGCGTCTGGGCCCCGAGATGAAGTCCACCGGCGAGGTGATGGGCACCGCGACGTCGTTCGGCAAGGCCTACGACAAGGCCCAGGACGCGACCGGCAAGCCGATCCCCGAGGAGGGGACCGCCGTCGTCGACCTCTCGGCCGACCAGTTCCCCGACCCGGGCACCGAGGCGGGCGAGGCGCTCGTCAACGGCTTCGCGGAGCACTTCGAGCTGTCGACGGCCACCGATCTGATCGAGGCCGCCCGCTCGGGCGAACTCGACCTGATCGTCTCCCGCCAGCGTGACCTGCTCGAGGTCGCCGTCGAGGAGGAGATCACCTACTTCTCCACGCCGGCGAGCGCGAAGGCCGCCCTCGAGGCGCTCGACCACGCCGACGACGATCTGGACGTGATGGCGGTCTCGGACCGCCCGAAGCGCGTCGCCGACTGGGGCGCGGCCGAGTAGTCCGCCTCCGTCGTCCTTGACCGATTCGCGTCCGCGCACACGGTCGGAACTCGCCGAAGTCGTTACCCGGTTCGCCACCCATAGCCATCGGTATGCCGACCGACCAGCCGTCGACGGATGGCCCGGCGTCGCCGCCGGACGACGAGACCCCAGGCAACGGAATTCCGGCCGAGGAGGTTCCGGTGGGTGAGATTCCGGCCGACGAGATCCCGGCGGCGGTCCCCGGTGAATCACGGGTCCACGAGACGAACGGCGTTCGGCTCCACGTCGTGGAGGCGGGTCCCGCGGACGGCAAACTGCTCGTGCTCCTCCACGGATTTCCGGAGTTCTGGTACGGCTGGCACGCCGCGATCGAACCGCTCGCGGCCGCGGGGTTTCGCGTGGTGGTCCCCGACCAGCGCGGCTACAACCTGAGCGAGAAGCCCGACGGGATCGCGCCGTATCGGATCGACGAGCTGGCCCGCGACGTGGCGGGATTGATCGACGCATACGACCGCGAGACGGCGGTTCTGGCGGGCCACGACTGGGGCGCGGCGGTCGGCTGGTGGATCGCCCTCCACCATCCCGACCGACTCCGGCGGTTCGTCGCGGTCAATCTCCCGCATCCGACCGTCTTCCGGCGAACGCTTCGACGGTCGTGGCGCCAACGCCGTCGAAGCTGGTACATTCTGGCGTTTCAGTTCCCCTGGGCCCCTGAACGGATCGCCCGAGTGAGGAACTGGGCCCCGGTCGTCGAGGGAATGCGTCGATCGAGTCGGCCGGGCACGTTCGATGCCGAGGATTTCGACCGGTATCGCCGCGCGTGGGATCGACCCGGAGCGTTCACCGGGATGGTGAACTGGTACCGGGCGGTCGGGCGGGAGCGGCCGACGCCGACGCACACGATCGTCAACGTCCCGACGCGCATCGTCTGGGGAGCCGGGGACCGGTTCCTCCAGCGGTCGATGGCCGTCGAGAGCCTCGCGCACTGTTCGAGCGGGACGTTACAGACGGTCCACGATGCGACCCACTGGATCCTCCACGAGCATCCGAACCGGGTGGCTCGGGCGATCCGCGAGCACATCGAGTGAGAGGAAGAGCCTCGTGGGTCACAGATACGGCCGTTCAGGCGGAACTGGCCCCGAGATCCGACTCATCCAGATAGAGACGGTAACACGGTCCCGCCAGAAGAAGGATCGCGACGCTGGCCATCCCGAGCAGCAGAACCGGGTCGAACGTCACCCCGCCGCCGGCGAGCAGCCGATCGGCCGAGACGCCGACCGCCACGCCGGCGATCACCCACGGCGTCTCGCCGATCGCGGTCCCGAGGAGGAAGGGGCGGACGTCGACTCGGGTGACCCCGGCCACGATCGAGACCGCGTCGGACGGGACCGGCAACAGCCGGCTCGCGGCGATCGTTCGCGTCGCACCGGCGGCCGCGACGAGGCGCACGCCGACACGCGAGAACCGGCTTCCGGACGGGTCCCAGCCGGCACGGGCGAGCGCGTACGGCGGGAGCGCGGTGGCCGTCACCAAGACGATTCCGGCCGGAACCCCCGCCCAGCCGTAGCCGTAGCCCGCGGCGACCGCGATCAGCGTCGTCGGAAGCGCCAGCGCCGGGCGGACGACCGCGAGTCCACACAACGCGACCGCGAACAGCGCCGGCTCGTCGACGACGCGTTCGACGGGCGCCACGAGCGTTCGCGGGCCGGCCAGCCACGCGATGGCAACGATGCCGGCGAGAACGGCCAGTCCGGCGGCGAGACGACGCTTCACGCGACCGGCTATCCGGTCGACTGATAAACGCCTTGTGGAGCCCCGATGGGGCGATCGGCGAGGCCAACCGCGGATCGTCTCCCAGGGTCGTCCTGTCAGTTTTTATGGACCGCCGTCGAACGGGGGTGTGTGGACCGCGATCGCCAACCCGAGGCCGACGCAACGCGCGACCGGAAGCGCGAACTCGGGATCGAACTCCTCGCCAGCCTCGAGGTGGAGTCGATCCCGCTCGCGGAGGCGATCGACCGGATCGAGACGGTGACCACGAGCCCCTCGCTGACCCGGGAGATCCTCGATGCCGCCCGAAAACGCGGCGTCATCGACCGGGAGGACGGCCGGATCCGGACGCGACGCGGGGGGACGTCCGTCTCCCCGGAGGAGGGCATCACGCTCCGCGAGGGGACCTTCGAGTGCCGTCGCTGTGGGACGTCGATCTCGACGGGACACTTCATCGAGTTCGAAACCGGCGAACTCGGTCCGTTCGGCTCCTCGTGTGTCCGGATGGTGCTCGGTCGAGAGGAGTGAACGGCGGGGCGGTCTCCTCGAAGTTCCGTAACTCGGTCGGTGAAGTATCCCGGCTGGAGTGGGTGGTTCCCCGGTTCCCGGTTGCAGGACCGGTCAGCGGCCGCGACGAAGCTCCTCGATCAGCTGCTCGATGAGCGTGGCCTGCTCATCGATCCGCTCCGCCTGCGTCTCGACGGCCGCCCGAAGCTCGGCGACCTCCCGGGCGAGGGCGTCGTCGGTCACGCCGGCCGGCTCGAACCCCGAATCTCCGAAGTCGGCGTCCGCCGCGGACGCGTCACCGGGTGCACCGGCGGCTTCCGCAGCCGACCGGGACCCATCGGGCTCGCCACGCGCGGCGGTACCGTCGAGGGCCTCGCCGCGAGGCGATCGTTCCGAGGAGACATCACCCGTCCCGTTCTGTGAGGCGCCGGTCCGTCGTGCGGTTTCAGTCTGCGACGGTCCGGCTTGTGCGGCCTGTGCGGCGTCCGCGTCGGAGCGGTCCGACGACGCCCCGTCGACTGCCGCCGACGAGGCGGACGGGTCGGGCGCAAGCGGGTCACCGGATCCCGCCGATCCGGCGTCCTCGGGACCGCCCCCGTTGTGCTCCGTCGTCCCCGTCGCTCCCGCGGTTCCGGCGGGTACGTCGGCGCCGGAATCGACCTCGGGATCGGCGGCGTCGGCGTCCGCCGCCGGGGAGGCCGAAAGCGGGTCGACGCCGACGCCGAAGTCCGGCGAGTCCTCCCCGCCGGCGTCATCGGACGCCTCCTCGGCATCCGCCTGGTCCTCCTCGCGGACGGCCCGCAACTCTGCCGGGCTCTCGACGTCGTGGTAGGCACAGACGGCGTCAGCCAGTGTCTCACGGACCTCACGGGCCGATTCGTTCGGGGCCTTGAACCGCTCACGACGGTCCCGCATAGCGAGGACGACCGAGGTCGCGACGGTTCCCTCCTCGAAATCGAGGTCGATCACGCCGTCATAGTGGAACTCCTCGAACTCCTCGTCCCAGACGACCGAGCCGATGTGTTTGACGAGCCGGTCGCTCGTGATGATGAGCGTCAGTTCCGAAAAGCGGAACGTGCTGATGACCGACTCACCAGGATCCGTGACCCCCGCCGCAGAGAGCACGCCTGCGAGGATCGGGTGGAGGGCGTCGTCGGTTCGTTTCGCGGGGACCGTGATCGTCTCCTCGCCGTCGAGCCCGCGATCGAGGGTGATCTTCGTCTTGCGGCGGCCCTCGGAAACGTCGACCCGCTCGGCGCCGTGTGGGTAGGCGTCGACGGTCTCGTCCGAGAGCAGCCCGTCCGACCGATAGACGAGCGTTCGTGTCGGCGTCACCGCGAGGACGTCCTCGCCGCCGAGATCGACGCGGGCGACGACGTCCTCCTCGCCGACTGCCGATGCGAGCAGGTCGGGAAGACTCATTGGAAAATCCATTCGCCGCGCCAACTATAAATCCGCGGGTCGATCGCGGACGGTGGGGACCGATCGCGGACGGCGAGGGTCGATCGCCGCCATCGCGGGGTCGCTTGCACCCGATCGACGATCCCACCTCGGCGATCACGCCATCCCGACCATCCCCGGCGACCCCCACCCTGTCCCGCGGTCGCAAACTGCCTGCGGATGGGAAGGTTAAAGGTCGTCATCCCGGTACGTGCAACTGCGGCCGGGTGGCTTAGCTGGACATAGCGCCGCACTCATAGGGTTCAGAGATTCGGTGCGGCAGTCGCCTTGGAAGCGTCCGCGACCCCACCGGGGCCCCGCCGAGCCTCGGACCTGGGCGATGCGGAGATCGCGGGTTCGGAGCCCGCCCCGGCCATATTCTCATCCGTGTTCGTCCGGGCTGGTTCGCCGACGAGCCGACGGTATTTATTCATTGGCGCGATCGATCGTGTGTATGAGCCTCGACCGATACGCCGACGCGATCGCCGACCTCGATCCCGACCAGGGCGAGGTCCAAAGCACCGAAGTCGTCGTGACCGACGACGTGCTGGTGAAGGCGTTCGTCCTCGCGCCCGGCGGGGAGATCGCACCGCACGAACACGACGGCGCCACCAACGTCTTCCACGTCCTCGAGGGATCTCCGACCATCGTTCGCGGGGCGGAGACCGAACGGATCGAGGCGCCCGGCGTCGTACACAACGAGCGCGGGGTCGCCCACGGCGCCCGCAACGAATCCGACGACCGGGCCGTACTGACCGCGAGCCTCTGTCCGCTCCCGTGACCGATGAGCGCCGAGATCGACGTCGACGAACTCGAACCGTTGATCGAGAGCGAGGGAGATTCGCCCGCGGGCTCGCTCGTGATCGTGGACATCCGGTCGACACGGACCTTCGATCGCGGCCACATCCCCGGCAGTCGGAACGTCCCGGCCCCCGAGTTGCGGAGCCGCCTCGAGGAGATGGCCGATGCAAACCGGATCGTGACGGTCTGTCCCCACGGAATATCCAGCCAGCAGGCGGCCGATCTGATCGCGTCGTCCACGATCACGGCAGACGTGACCGTCGAGAGCCTCCGCGGCGGACTGGCAGCTTGGGACGGCCCGATGGAGACGGCCGCGACCGGCGCCGGATCGGCTGACGAGGGGCTCCACCAGGGATCGGCGGACGAAGGACCTTACCGGGAACCGACGGATGAGGGACCTCGGCGGACGGGTCCGAACGGGTCTGACCCCGAGGCACCGTTTTGAGGCCGACCCGCAAACCGTCCGGGGACGACCCGCAGACGGCCTGCAGACGGCCCGCTGACGATCGTCCCCCGTCCGCCTCTACGATCGTCGCGTTCGCGCCGCAACGAGAATGGACGCGAGCAGCAGCACGACGATCGCCACCACAGGACCGAATCCGGGGACACCCTCATCGGTCCGCGTGTCCGAGCCCGAGCCGACATCGGTCGATCCGCCGGCAGCGGAGTCGCCGTCCGCGGTCCCTTCACGGTCCTCCGTGACCGTGAGCGAGACGCGCTTCCCGCCGAACTCGATCGTCGTCTCACCGAACTCGGTCGACCCGTCGGAGCGCGTTCCGGACCCGGATCGCGTCGGTCGTCGCGGCGGACGGCGCCTCGTCGATCGCAGCGGACGATGTATCGGCCGTTGTAGTGGCCGGTGCCTCGCTTGTCACGGTGGCCGGCTCCCCGCTGGTCACGGTCGCCGGTGCCTCGATCGCCGTCGGCACTGCCTGTTGGGCGGTCAGGTCCGCACCCGCCATAACCGGAGCCGAAACGACGCGGGCGAGGAGCAACACCGGCAGAGCGAGCGCGATCACCCGGTGAACGTGCGCGCGCATACGCCGTGACGCGCGACGATCGCCTTATAACTCGGGGATGCACCGTCGACGAGCGGACGCCCGTCGACCGGATCACGCCACCGTCTGACAAACCCTTAAGTAGCAGGGCCGACCAATAGTCGGTGATGGGCAACAAGAACAAGACCATCTCGTTCCGCGTCAACGAGGACGCCTTCGAGACCCTCCGCGAGATCGCCGAGCAGCGCGACATCTCGTTGTCCGCCGTGTTCCGCGATTACGTGGACACGCTGGTTGCCCACGACGGCAAGGTCCGCGTCGTCCCCGAACACGAACTCGAGAGCGCGGGCGAAAGCGACGACTCCTTCCCGCCGAAGGTGGAGGTACCGAAGAGCTTCATCCGCGAGCACGAGCGGCTGGAGCTCGAGGCCGACCACCTCCGCGAGCAGCTCGAGGAGCACAAACGCTACGTCACCTACCTGCGCGAGCAGCTCGAGGACGAGGACGAGGAGGTTATCCAGCTCGAGGAGCTCGACGGCGACGCCGATGAGCCGTCCTTCCGGCTCGGGTGACCCCTCCGAGGACTGCGTCCGGATCGTCAGGCGGCTCGATCGGCGAACTCGGCCGCGGACGTGCGCGTTCCCTTCGTGATCAGGACGTCGCCGGCCTGCAACACCGTATCGATGTCCGGGCCGACGAGCCAGCCCTCCCCCGGCCGTCGAACCGCCAGGACGCTCGTCGAGACGGATGTCTCGGGAACGCCCTCGTGGATCGCGGTCCCGTCGAGGTCGCTGTCGGGATCCACCGTCGTTCGAGTGATGATCTCGTCGGACTCCTTGACCGCCAGCTCCACGACCGGATGGACGTCGAGGTCGCGGAGGACGCCCTCGGTGATCTCCACGGCGGCGTCGGAGATGACCTCCGTCGCGACGCCGAGGTGGATGAGCCCCCGGAGTGCGACCGGGTCGTCGGCCTCCCGGGCCGCCCGGAGCGTCCACGCCTCGAATCGGGACTGCAGCGCGTCGACCTCGACCTCGAGGTTGCTCACCTCCTCGGCCAGCTCCTCGGCGTCGAACAGCACCGATCCGTAGGCGAGATCAACCGCGAGCTCCGAGAGATTCTTCATCAACACGATCGAATCGACCGCCCGCTCGAGGTCCGAGACGTCCGGCTCGATGGGCTCGTCGGCCACGTAGGCCTCCTCGGTCGCGGTCTCGTGGACGTCCGGGATCGACGCCTCCGGCCCGCGGAAGATGGCCACGTCGTCGGGACACAGCGTGGTCGTGGGGCCGGGATTCAGGATCCACTCATCCGCACGGCGGATCGCGATGATCCGGACGCCGGTCTCCGACTCGAGGTCGATGTCCTGTAGCGTCCGGCCGGAGTACGGCGATCCCTCCGCGATCGTCCCGCGAACGAGCAGTTCGACCGCCTCGGAGAGGGCGCCACGCATCGCGTCGGGGAGCCCGATCTCCTCTAAGACGACCTTCGCGATGTCACCGGCGGCATCGCTGATCTTGTCCGCGCCCGCGATCACGCCGAGAACCGGCGCGAGCTGCTCGGCCTCGTTCGGATTCCGGGCGGCAAGCATCAGGCTCATTCGGGCCCGCATCTGGAGAACGTCCATCTTGTGCTCCAGTTCGAGCACCTCGCGGGCGATGTCGGTGCTCTGGTGGAGGACGGCCGAGTACGAGAGGTCGATGAGCAGCTCCGCGGTGTCCTTCATCTCGACGAGCAGGTCCTTGACGCTCGCCGGCTCGTATTCGACCGTTTCGGGGGTCCGATCCCCCTCGAATCGTCCCATACGCGACACTCACCGGCGCGTGGCAAAAGCCTTGTCACGTCGCCGACGGACGGTTCGCGACGACGCTGACGGGATCCGGACCCTCATCGATCGCCGTCGCATCGATCGTCGCCGAGCGCCGCCCGCCCGCGGTCGGTGAGAGCGTACCGGACGGCTGTATCGGCTGCGTTCGTCTCACCGTCGGTCGGCGCAGTCGCCTCGCCGTCGACGGCGTCGACGAGATCAAGCAGCGCGAGCCAGCCGAGCAGATCGGCGGTTCGGTCGTGCCAGATCGTCTCCCACGTGTCCGGGTTCTTGTGGTGTTCGTAGGTCGGGACGTCGTCGCGAACGCGGTCGAACACGGCGTCGGGGGATGCACCACGCTCGCCAGCGTCGGTAGCGTGCTGATTGACCGCCGCGACCGCCGCGAGCGTTTCGGGAGCGAGCAGCACCCGGTCGAGAAACGACGTGCGGAGGTGCTCGACGGTCGGCTCGCGGTCGGTGCGGGAAAACCCGACGTCGGTTTCCTGCGCCAGCTCGAGGGCCCGCAGGAACGTGAGCCAGGTGCGTGCCACGTCGCGGCTCGGGAAGTCGAGCCGGCGTTGGAGCCGGGCACAGCAGTCCGACTCGTCGCCGGGAACCAGCGGAACCGCCCGTTGCGCCTCGCGAACGCGGTCGAGGGCGGCGGGCGGCGCGGGGAGCATCTTGAAACGCATCGGTGGGTCTCGTGGCGGGTTACTCGAAGCCGTATCCGGCGGCGTCAGTCATCCCGAACGACTCGGCGAGCAGATCCTCGTCGGTCTCCCCGTAGCTGTAGGTCGGACCGTCGACGACGTCGACGGTGACGCTGGCGGGCGCGAACACCGTCTCGGGGACGTCGTGGAAGTCCCAGTCGGCGTCCTCGAACACCTCGATGAAGGGGGTGCCGTAGTCGTCACGAACCGTGGAGACGATCTCGTCGAACCGGTCGTCGTCCCGGGCGACCTGGAGGTAGACCTCGCCGCCGTACGCGAGCGCGTCGTTGGTCCGACCCATCGCGACGTCCTCGTCGTAGCTCACCGGGGCCACCGGCGCGGAGCCGGTCGCCGTGAGGACGTCCGTCGGGTCGTAGCCGATCTCGAGCAACCGGAACATCGCGAGCTCCGGCGCGCGGGCAGCCATCGTGACCGAGCCGACGATCGAGCCGGTCGCAAAGGTCGGCAGGAAGACGCCGGACGTGTCGACGCCGGCCAGATCCGCGGCGTGCTCGGCGATCGCGTCATCCGGCAGCGACGCCGATTCGACCGCCAGCGTCGCGAACTCCGACTCGTCGTAGTAGCCGACGCGCTCGAACTCGGTCTCGCGGCCCACCAGCGCGCGAGCCGGTCCCGAGCCGAGCCCCTCGAAGTCATCGAAGGAGAGCTCCCAGCCGGCCTTCTGGGAGCACAATAGCGCGATCGCGGGATGGTCGGTCGAGACCTCGACGTACGGTCGGGGCGTGCCCGCCAGTTGCCCCGTCCGTGTCGTCAGGTTCGCCAGTCCGGCGGTCTGGATCTCCGCGAGCAGGATCCCCGCCTCGATGCCGCCGTCCGCCTCGACCCCGAAGTCGATGACGGTGGCCTCAGAGTCCAGCTCGTGGGGGACGATCTTGAGCTCGCCGGCAAAGTCGAGTGCCTCGTCGACGAGTTCGATCGCGGTCCGATTGATGCTGTCCATACGAACGCTGGGGACTCCTCGCCTAAGGGGCTTATCAAGCAGCCAGGAATCGTTCGTCGTTGGACCCGGTCGCCGCGCACGTCTCGACGACATTCCGGAGATCGTCGACGGTCCATCGCCGGAGGTTTATCCCGGATACCGACACATCCCGGGCCACGATGTTCGACGCACTCGCCCGGCGGTCCGACGACGCGATCTCACGACGGTCGATCCTCGGCGGAACCGCCGGGATCCTCGGCGCGGCAGCGACCGGCGGCGTCCTCCTCACCACGGGCCCGACCGTCGCAAGCGCCGCGATCGACGGCGACCCGGCGGCGCTGGAGGCGGGCGACACGCCGACGGTCATCAGCAACGACGGCGGGATCGAGGCCGTCTATCTCACGCCCGAGGTCACCGTCGAGTGGGCGAACTTCGGAAGCGGGGTCCAAACGATCGACCTGACGGTCGCGGTCGGGAGCGACGACGGCGTGGACACGATCGTCGAGGAGACGCTGGCGACCGCCACGGAGACGCCCGGCCCGATCGCCGAGACGAAACCGGCGGACGGAACGACCGGCTTCGGGGACGTTGCCGGCGCCCTCTCGCTCACGCTGGAGCGACTCGACGCGACGGAGATCGGCGACGCCGTCACGAGGGATTCGCTGAGCGACCCGACACTGCAGGCCGGGGAGACGGCCGCAACCGTGCTGGACGTGGTCCTCCGGGCGGATCTGACCGGCTATGAGGGCGAGTCCGAGACCGTGCTGCGAACGACGAGCTTCGAGGTCGCGGTTCGCAATCCGGAGGGGAGTGCCGACGCCGGCGGGACCGTGAACACGGAGGCCGTCTGAGCCGTGTCAATCGTGACGGGAGCGGGTGGCCTCGCGGCCGAGATGCTCCTCGACGGCCGCAACCTTTGCGGCGGCTGGGGCGTCGACGGTGCGCTTGTCGTCGATCTTCAGAACCGTCGAGACACGGTCGGCATCGACCGCGGTGTGGGCCGCCTCGACCGCCTCGAACAACGTCCCGACGTCGTCGGCCTCGATCACCGTCCCCATCGGGTTCGTCTCGTAGCTCACCGGGAAGTCGTCGAGGGCCGCGACGGCGGCGGCGACCTCCTCGGACATACTCCCCTCGATCACGGGCGCAACGCTCAACAGGGCAACGACGGTCATACGCGATCGATCGGTCCCGCATCGGCTTAAAAGCGGGCGGCGATATGGCGACGCTGTGACGTCGCGGCATCACGGCGTCGGGAGAGGCGGTGAGGGGCGATGAGGGGCCGACGGGTCAGTCCGCGAAGACGTCGGTGAGGAAGGACAGCTGATGGCCGATCGCGGGCTCGAAGTCGGTGCTGTAGACCGACCAGTGGTCGGCCGGCAGCCGGACGTAGGTCCCACGGGGAAGCCGGTCGGCCGCCCGCTCGACTGCGTCGACCGGTGCAAGCACGTCGTCAGCCCCCGCGAGCACGAGCGCGGGGACGCGGACGTCCGCAAGTCGGTCCGTGACGTCGGCTCGAGCGATCGACAGCAGCGAGCCTGCAGGAGTCTCGTTGCGCCAGTCGGAATCCCGGTCGACGAGGTCGAGATAGGCGCGTTTGGCGTCCGGCGCGGCGACCACCGCCCGATCCTCGGGATCCCCCGCGATCGGAACCGCCCGGCCGCCGGAGATTCCGCCCGGAATCACCTCGCCGATCCGACCGCGGATCCCGGCGCCGACCGCCCGGGCGAACGGACCGAATCCGCGCCGTCGAAGGTACGCGCCGCCATCGAGGATCGGGGTGATCGCCATCACGGCGTCGACGGCACGTCGCTCCTCGGCGACCCACAGGGCGTGTGCGGCCGCGAACCCGGCGCCGTAGGCGACGACCGAGGATCCGAGGTCGGGAACCTCCTGAACCCGGTCGACCGCGGCCGCATACGCGCGGCGGTGGCCCGCGGGATCGATCCGCTGGTCGTCGCCGTCGGAGTCGCCAAAGCCCGGATAGTCGAACCGGAACGCGGCATAGCCCGCGGCCGCGAACCGCTCCGCGATCGCCGGCAGCCCGAAGGTGGCCTCGGCACCGATCTCCGGTCCCATCACGACGACCGGCGGGTCTTCGGCCGGCGCGCTTGCGTCCGACGACGGGAGATACAGGCGGCCGCGACAGCTGCCGCCGGCACAGTCCGCGGTCAGCGTTCGGGTCGCGAACCGCTCGCGAGCCGGACGGTCGAGGTCGCGCTGGGCCCGGTTTCGGGGGATCCGACGAGTCATCGATCAGCCCCCTGATCGGGCTCCGGATCGGGTCCAGTGCCGGCCCCCTGATCGGCTTCCGTATCGGGTCCATCACCGGCGTCGGCGTCAACGTCGTGGACGACCGTCTCGAGCACCCGCGTGGAGAATTCGGTCTCCGTGAGTTCCTCGGCGACGAGGTCGTCGATCCACGCCGGGTCGACCGACCACCAGCCGAGCACGTCGCCGGGCGCGCGTATCACCGTCGCTTCGACCGGTTGTGGGTTCCACCGGCCCTGTTCGGCGAGATCGATGAGGGCGTTACACGCCCGTCCGATCTCGCGTTTCGTGACCGTCTCACCGGGGAAGGCGGTCAGGTACGTCACGTCGACGGTCCCCGCCGTGAGGGAGAGCGACTCGACGCTGACCCCGAAGCTTCGAAGTTCGTCCGCGAGCGCGTCCGCGTCCATACCGGTCGGTAGCGGTCGGCGTGGTAAATCGGTACCGGCAGCAAGACGGCGATCGGAACGTCCGAGTGAACGAGGATGTGAAACGGAACGGAATCGAACGAATCGGATCGATCCGGCGACTCGCCGGGGACTCACGGGATGGAGCGCGCGAAAAGCCGCGGACGGGGGGGATCGTCGGGGGGACGACGAACCAAGTCGCTTGTCAGAGGCACACGATTTGGGTTTCCCGCGCGGCACCTGGTTGTAGTGAATCGAGAATAATAACCTTTCCGTCGTGTGTGTTGATCACAGCCACGGGACCCGCGGGATTGATGCGGCTACGGACGCTGGGGTCGAGGCGTGACGCTTCGTCGCTCCCACGACTGCGTTCGCTGCGGGACGTCGATCGACCCGGGCGAGGAGTTCGGCGCCGTGGATGTTCTGGATCCGGTCGGGGAGCTGCAGGTGTTGGTGTGTGTCGACTGCGCGGCGGATCTGCGGGCGTTCCTGGACGGGACCACGAACCGCAAACCGGGTGACTCGTCAGGATCGGGCGATCCGGCCGACTGAGGATCCGAGCGATCGAGGGGTCGACCGACCGAGAGAGCGACCGATCGCCGTCGACACCCATTTCGGCGACAGGCCCGAACGCCGGATCGAGATGGATCCGATCGAGGCGTTCCGAGCCGATGGCGCCGCCGTGGCGGTCGTCGGCGCCGGCGGCAAGAAGACGACGATGTACACGCTCGCGAATCTGCTCGACCACGCGGTCGTCACCGCGACCGTCCGGATCCCGATCTTCGATCCGAACGTGGCGAGCGTCTCGGTCACGGCCGATCCGGTCGAGCGGCTCGATCGAATCACGACGAACCCGAAGGCGGCGTTCCCGCTCGGGTTGGTCCCGGCCCGCGAACGCGAGGACCGATATCTCGGCTACGATCGAGAGACGGTGAGTCGGATCATCGAGGCCCACGACGGGCCGGTTCTCATAAAGGCGGACGGGGCCCGGACGCGGGAGTTCAAGGCGCCCGGCGAGTCGGAGCCGCAGATCCCCGACGCCGCGGACGTGGTAGTGCCGGTCGCGAGCGTCGCCGTCGTTGGCGAACCGCTCACCGACGAGCTGGTGCACCGCCCCGAGCGCGTCGTCGACGTCGCCCGCGGATCCGGGCTCGACGTCGCGCTCGGCGATACGGTCACGCCCGAACTCGTCGGCACGGTCCTGGCCAGCCCGGACGGCGGACTCGCCGGCATTCCCGACGGCGCGTCCGTGATCCCTCTGCTCAACAAGGTCGACGATGCCGACGCGGCGGCGACCGCCCGGGCGGTCGCGAGCGTCGTTCGGGAACGGATGGCTGAGCAGCGACGGAAGTCGCGAGGCACGTCGTCGTTCCCGTCGGTACCCCACGTCGTGCTCGGGCGGCTGATCAACGGGAACGTCGTCGATCTGGTGCCGGTGGACGGCGACGATCCGACGGTCGAGTGACCCCGCGAGTTGAAACCTTTTTGAGCGTGTCGCCCCGAGACCCGCCGTGTACGACGCGGTCGTCTTCGACAACGACGGGGTGCTCGTGGGACGGACCCCGTTCGACACTCTCCGGGAAGCTGCCTGGAACGCCTTCGAGAGCGTCGGCGTCGAGGACCCGGACCTCGCACACGTCGACGACCTCGCGATCGGCGTCACGCCGGCCACGCTGACGGACGTCTGTGAGCGATACGACGTGGATCCGGCCGAGTTCTGGCGCGCCCGCGACCGGACCGCAAGCGACGCGCAGATCGACGACGCGCGAGCCGGACGCAAGACTCCCTACGAGGACGTCGACGTCATCGACGATCTCGACGCCTCGCTCGGGATCGTCTCCTCGAACCAGCAGGCGACCGTCGAGTTCCTGCTCGACCACTTCGAGCTGTCCGAGCGCTTCGAGGCCGTCTACGGCCGCGAGCCGTCGATCGTCAGCCTCTCGCGGAAGAAGCCCTCTCCGTACTACCTCGAGCGAGTCCTCGAGGACCTGGATGCGGAGACGGCGCTGTTCGTCGGCGACAACGAATCCGACCTCGAAGCCGCTGACAACGCGGGGATCGACTCCGCGTTCATCCGCCGCCCGCACCGCCGTGAGTTCGAATTGAGCCGAACACCCACCTACGATATCGACGACCTCCACGACCTCGTGAGCATCTGCGGCCGCCGGTGACCGGCCCCCGCGGTCGTCGCCGACGAGGCTTTCCGCGTCGCGACCCTCGGGAGAAACATGGCTGCGGACACATCCACCACTGCGGACGACCGGCCGGTCGATCTGGACACCGGCGACGACCTCGACGCGTTTCTGGCGACACACGACGTCGCGCTCGTGGAGTTCTACACCAAGGGGTGCACCCTCTGTCAGTCGGTCGAACCGGTCCTCGGAACGGTCGCCACGGCGACGGACGTCGCGGTCGCGACCGTCAACCCGCGGACCGACCTCTCGCTCGTGGAGGCGTACGGCGTTCGGAGCGTGCCGACGCTCGTGTTGTTCGTCGACGGAGCGCCGGTCGACCGGCTCGCGGAGGGGTTCGTCGGCGTCGAGCGAGTTCTCGAGCTGATCCGGACGCACGCACCCGAGCGCGTGCCCGAAGACGGAACGGCGTGAACTACCCCACCCTACCGCTCGGGCTGACGACCTCGCGCTTGAGGGTGGGGCTTCCTGTTTCAACGACGCGCTTTGTAACGGCCGCGCACGCCGATCGACGGGGATCGTGGCGGCGAACGCACGCGACTCCGGAGAAACGGACCGAACGGGCGAACCGATTCGGCGTCGACGACTACGCCGACGTCGGCGACATCTGGATGTTGAGGCTCTTCTGAATGATCTGGGTGAACGCCATCGAGCAGAGGAAGTACCAGACGATCCAGATCTGGATCGGGCCGAGGATCGGCTCGGTCCACTCGACGGCCTGGCCGGCGATCGGGATCACGAGTTCACCGAGCTGGTAGTTCGCCTCCGAGCCGCGGTAGCCGACGACCCAGAACATCCAGAGGAACGCCGGGATGGTGAGGAACATGATCCACACCATCGGGCGGAACTGCTCTTTGAACATCCCGAGCTGGTCGCCCATCGCCTCCATCTGCTCGTCCTGGATCGCGTCGAGCGCCTCCTGGTCGTCCCGTTTCTTTGCCTCCTTGCGGCGTTCCTGGATGTTCTTCATCCGATCTTGATACTGACCCATCTTCTCCATATCCATCAGGCCGGCGCGCAGAAGCGTCGAGTAGAGGCCGGTCGCGAGGGCGACGACCATAATGACGACGTGGAAGGGGACGACGTTCATCAGCGGGCCGAACACGACGTCGACGGCACCCGCGATGACCTGCCGGACCGGGGCCCATGCGTAGCCGGCGAAGAGGCCGACGGTCGCAAGCCCCGCGGCCTTGTCCCACTTCGACCAGGACGTTCCCTCGGGGGCGTCGGCGTCGCCGCCCGAAGTGATCGGTCCCGAATCGTCCGCGGACTCGAGACCGTCCTCGATCCCCGCACGATCGGCGAGCGCGAACCCGGATTCGCCGTCCTCGAGGATCCCCTTCTCGATCAGCCGGCCCCACTGACCGCTCGAGATCTCCTCGCGGACGTCGACCCACTTGACCTCCCCGTCGGACGCGTGATCGAGGACGACCTTGATCGCCTCGCGCATCCCGTCGTCCTCGGCGACGAGGCTTCTGACCTTCCGTTCGACCGTGCTCATTGTCACGCGGTAGGAAACGGACCGTTAAGAACCTTTTAGCTTGGCGCCAGGAGCAGCCACCGCGCGGCGGGGAACCGCGACCGCGCGGTCCCGAACTCGGCCGTTACTCCGCGTCGAGGACGTCGGAGATGCGGTCGAAGACCTCTTCAGGGGCGGCTTCGCCGTCTATCTCGACGAGATCGCCGGTCTCCCGGAAGTGTTCGATGACGGGTTCAGTGTTCTCGCGGAAGACGGAGAGACGCTCGCGAGCGGTCTCCTCGGTGTCGTCCTCCCGCTGCACGAGCTCGCCGCCGCAGTCGTCACAGACGCCCGACTCCTCGGGCGGGGCGAACTCGACGTGGAAGTTCGCACCGCAGTCGTCACACACCCGCCGACCGGTCAGCCGGTCGACGAGGACCTCCTCGTCGACGTCGAGGAAGATCACGGCGTCGAGGTCGGTGATCTCCGAGAGGTATTCGGCCTGATCGAGGTTCCGTGGATACCCGTCGAGGACGTAGCCGTCGGCGTCCGCAAGCGCCGCCTCGACGATCTCGTTCACGACGGGATCCGGGACGAGTTCCCCGGCCTCCATGAACTCCCGCGGCGTGCCGTATTCGGTTTCCAGATCCTTCCGGGCGCGCAGCGCGTCGCCGGTCGTGACGTGTTCGAGGTCGTACTCGTCGGCGAGTTTCTTGCTTTGGGTTCCCTTGCCCGCACCGGGCGCACCGAGCAGCAGCACGTGGTGGCTCATACCCGAGGTGTCGGCATCCGCACGTAAAGAGTTGAAGATATCGCGCTCGGAAGCGACCGAAACGCTTTCCGATCGCCGCGCCGGTGGCGAGGTATGGTGCTTCTCCCCGAGGGGTTCGGGCTCCCTCCGCTCCCGCATCTCGTCGGACTGCTCGTCGCCGTCGCGTTCGTCGCGGCCGGGATCGCACGGCGTCGGCCGACGGTGACCGACCGACACGTGGTCGCGTTCGCGCCCTGGATGGCCGTCGGATCGTGTCTCCACGTGCTGTATGTAGTTGGTGGACTGCCGGCAGCCGTCCGCCCGCTGGCCGGCACGCCGGCGGTCTACCTCTCGGTCGCCGCGATCGCGGGGGCGACGTGGTTGCTGATCGACGTGGCAGCCGCCGGCCTGGACCAACCCACGGACGCCACGCCGGAGACGAAGCGAGTTCCCGCCACGATCGCAGCGGTCGGCGTGACCGCGCTGCTTCCGGTGGTCGCGACGGCGCTCGCGGTCGGCTCGGACGCCGGGGCCCTCACGCCACGGTGGCCGGCGATCGCGCTGGTCGTCTCGATCGGCGTCGGCGCCCTCGCGTGGGTCGGACTCGTCCGACTGGTTCCCCGCGCGTCGGTGACGGGGGGCGTCGGCGCGTTGGCGGTCCTCGGGCACGCGCTTGACGCCGTCTCGACCGCCGTCGGCGTCGATGTCCTGGGTTTCAGCGAACGGACTCCGCTCTCGCGGCTGATCATGGAGGGCGCCGCCGCCCTCCCGACGGCCGATCTGCTCGGCGTCGGCTGGCTGTTCATCCTCGTGAAGCTGACGCTCGTCTGCGGGATCGTCGTGCTGTTCGTCGACTACGTCGAGGAGGACCCGACCGAAGGATACCTCCTGTTGGGATTCATCGCGGCGGTCGGACTCGGTCCGGGTGCGCACAACCTGCTGTTGTTCACCGTCGCCGGCGGCGCCTGACCGCTCACTCCGTGTTCACCGTCGCCGGCGGCCTCCGACCGGTCACCGTTCCGGCGACGATCGCGGGATCACTCGGATGCATCCGCGAAGGGCGATCCAACCGGGGTCTCGGCGTCGCGAACGTCCGCGAGCCCGAGCCGGTCGAGCGTCTCCCGCGTCGGAACCCCGTCGCGTCCCCAACCGCGAACACGGTAATAGCCGTCCAGGAGATCCGCGAACTCGTCGGGGTCGATCCGGCTGCCGGCCGCGGGACCGTCGGTGATCGGTTCGGTGAGAACGTCGGGAACCGCGTCGTCGGTTCGATCGACCCCCTCCCGGACGTTGAACAGCCGGACGAGCGTCCAGATCCGTTCGCCGGCGGCGGCGAGGTCGTCGGCCGTGGTCGGATACGCCAGACCGGTGGCGTCGGCCAGCACGCGGAAGAACGCGACACCCACGTCGTCGTGAAGCGTTTCACCGGCGAAGTCGTCGGCGACGAGGCTCCACAGCAGCGACCGCCGGGTTTGCGCCTCGATCACCGCCTCGATCCGGTCGGCGTCGCTCCAGGAACCGAACACCTCGCGCTCGATCGGGCGGGCCCGCCGGTGGCAGCCGCCGCGGTCGCTCGTGGCGTACGCGAGCGCCATCCCGACCGCCGCTCGGGGGTCATAGGACGGCAGCTCCATCGCCTTCACCGTCGGTATCCCACCGACGTCGAACCGATCGGCAGCCGCATCGACCCCGCGCCGGAGCGTCTCGATCACGGCCGGATCGAGGTCATCGATGGTCGATGCAGATCTCCCGGCGAGACGGCGGATCACCGCCCGGGCAGCGTCCGGATCGCCGAACTCAACCGACGCATCGATGGCGCCGGCGTCGCTCGCGCGGGCGAGCCACGCGACCGCGTTGCCGGCGGAGATGACGTCGACCCCGAGCCGGTCACAGCAGCCGCCGAGGGCGGCCACCGCGTCGAAGTCGTCGACCCCGAGCCCGGCGCCGAGCGTCATCTGTGTTGCCCCGCGGGGAACCGTCTCGCCGTCGTCGGTTTCGACGCGGAACCCGCCAGGAACCGGGTCGTCGGGGTTCTCACGGCCCACCGAGGCCTCGCGGGCCGCGTCGATCCCGACCTCGTCAGTCCCCTCGAAGGTCCCCTTTCGCCACCCCTCGGTGGCGAGCGCGCCGACTTCGTCCGCGAAGTCGATCGACTCGAGGGTCTCGCCGGCCGCCTGCCAGCGCCCCGTGTCGTCGTCCGCGTACGCCTCGGCCAGGGAGTCACGAAGCCGGGCGAGGTCCTCGTTCGGCGGCGCCGCGCGGTCGCCACGGGCGATGACGGCCTTGAGGCCCTTCGCACCCATCACCGCGCCGGCGCCGCCGCGACCCGCGTGGTGCTCGCCAGCATCGGAGGCGATCGTCGCGTATCGGACCGCGTTCTCGCCGGCGGGGCCGATACACGCGACCGCCGCGTCGGAATGGGCCGCCGCGGTCTCGACCGTGTCCGCGCCCCAGTTCGGCGAGGGGACGATCCGGCCCTCTCCGTCCCCGAGTTCGATCCGAACCGGCTCGTCGCTGGCACCGGTCACGAGCAGCGCCAGACAGTCGTCCAGGGACCCGGCGAGCCGTTCGGCGAACGTGCCGCCCGCGTACGAGTCGAGGAAGACGCCGGTCAGTGGCGACTTCGTCACGGCGGCGTATCGCGACTCTCCGGGAAGCGACCCGGACAGCGGACCGACGCAGAACGCCAGCAGGTTATCGGGGCCGAGGGGGTCCACGTCGGGAGCGAGTTCCGCGTAGAGGTACCGCGCGCCGAGCCCCTTCCCGCCGAGATAACGCCGTCGCCAGCGCTCGGGGACGCGCTCGCGCTCGACGGTCCCCGCTGAGAGGTCCGCCCGCAATACGTGGGTCCGTCCCGTCATTGTGGCAATCTTGCACCCCCCGACGTATATGCCGCCCGGTCGATCGCGGGACGCCACCCGGTCGATCCGGAAGACGGCACCCGACGATCACTGAGGGCTCACGGCGCCGACGAACGACCGATGAACGCGATCCCGAACGCGGCCGCCGAGGGCGACAGCGTATTCCCGGCGGCCCACGCACCGATCGGTATGTCGGACGCAAACGACGCCGGCGTGTCGGACGCGAACGACGTCGACGCCTCGGTGGAAAACGACGCCGGCGGTGTCACGGGCGTGATCCTCGCCGGCGGCCGGTCGACGCGCTTTGGCGACCGGGATAAGGCGATCGCGCCGCTTGCGGGAACGCCGATGATCCGCCGGGTCGCGAACCGCCTCGCGGGGACTGACGATCCGGTCGATCCGGGCGGCGGGCGCGCGAGCGGCGGCGAACCGGTCGTCGACGACCTCGTGATCAACTGCCGGGACGACCAGCGATCGGGGATCACGGCCGCGATGGAGGGCTTCCCGCTGCCGGTGACCTACGCCGAGGACGAGGAGCCGGACCGCGGCCCGATGGCCGGCATCCGCGACGGCTGCCGGGCCGCCACCGGCGAATACGTCGCCGTGGTCGCCTGTGATATGCCCTTCGTCGATCCGACCCTGATCTCTCACCTGCTGGAGCGGTGTCACAGCCACGAGGCCGCGGTCCCGCGGCTCGAGGATCGATGGTTTCAGACGACTCAGGCAGTCTACCGTGCGGCGCCGATGGGCGACGCCTGTGACTGCGCGCTCGCGGCCGGCGAACGGAAGATCATCGAGCCGCTGTTCGAGCTCGACTACGTCGTCGTCGACGACGCCGAGATCGAACGGATCTCGACCGAGCAAACCTTCCGGAACGTCAACACACGCGAGGATCACGCCGACGCTGAAGCGCGGATCGAGGGGATGTGACGGACGGGACCGCGTGTGGTCGAGCGGCGAGGTGGACGTGACCGGGACGTGCGCTTATATATCTCTCACCCGTACTCGGAGGCGTGTCGACGCAGAACCTCACCCTCCGGATCGATCCGCACGTCCATTCCGAGGACTCCTACGACGGCCACGAACCCGTCGATCTGATCCTCGAGCACGCGGCGGACATCGGGCTCGACGCGGTCGTGATCACCGACCACGACGTGATGGGTGAGTCGCTGCGGGCCGCCGAGATGGCCCCCGAATACGGGCTCGTGGGAATCCCCGGCGTCGAGGTCTCGACGGCCCACGGCCACCTGCTGGCGATCGGCGTCGACTCGATGCCGCCCCATCGGGAGTCGTACGCGGAGACCGTGGCGTGGATCCACGACCACGGCGGCGTCGCGATCGTTCCCCACCCGTTCCAGCGCTCCCGCCACGGCGTCCGTCGAAAGTACATCCCGATCGGCGGCGCGGACGCGTCGGGAGACACGGAGGAAACGGTGCCGGCTGCCGTCGCTGGCGCCGACGGCGTCGACGCCATCGAGGCCTTCAACGCCTGGCTGTTCACCGGCTACCGGAACCGGAAGGCACGCCGGTTCGCGGCCGAAAACGACCTCGCTGCGGTAGCGGCCAGCGACGCCCACACCCTCGAGTACGTCGGGCGTGCCTTCACCGAGGTGACGATTCCGGACGCGGACTCGGTCGCCGCGGTGACGGCGACGGACGTGCTGGACGCGCTCCGAGCCGGGTCGACCTCGGTCGCCGGTCGGCGTGCGCCGGTCCCGATGGCGGCCCGCCACTACGCGATCGCCGCCGCGCGAAAGTCCGGCTACTACGCGAAGACCGGCGCGATCCGGAGCGCCGCCGCGGCGCGGTGGGGCGCGATGACCGCCGCCTCGACCGCGCGCGTCGGCGCCGTACAGGGTGCCCACCGGATCGCGCGGGTGGCCTCCTGGCTGCGGTAAGTGCGGTGATGCCGCCGATCGGGCGGACGAGCGCGAACGGCACGGGAAAACGCAATCAAAAACGGGAGCGGTGCCGCCGCGATGGAAGGTCGAACCGTAACGCGAGGCGGTATCAGTCGGCGGTGATCTCGGTCGTCGAGTCGGCCATCGCGAGCACGTCGTCGAAGAAGTCGAGCGAGTCGTGCGGACCGGGGTTCGCCTCGGGATGGTACTGGCGCGTGAGGATGCCGAGGTCGTCGTCCTCCAGTCCCTCGGCGGTGTCGTCGTTGACGTTGATCTGGGTGACCTCGAGCGGGCCGGGGTCGGCGACCGTGTAGCCGTGGTTCTGGGTGGTCATCACGACCCGGTCGGTGCGGAGGTCCTTGACGGGCTGGTTGACGCCGCGGTGGCCGAAGGTCATCTTCTCGGTGTCGCCGCCGAGCGCGCTCGCGACGATCTGCTGGCCGAGGCAGATCCCCGCAAGCGGCAGCTCACCCGCGAAGACGTCGACGACCGTCTTGGCGGCCACGAAGTTCTCCGGGTCGCCGGGGCCGTTCGAGACGAACAGCACGTCCGGGTCGACGGCGGAGACGTCCTCGGGAGTGGCGTCGTACGGGAGCACGTGGACGTCCGCCCCGCGTTCGTTCAGCGACTCGATGATCGAGCCCTTGGCGCCGCAGTCGAGCAGCGCGATCCGGACGTCCGACTCGCCGGCCGGGTCGCCCTCGTGGAGTTCGGGCTCGGCGACGGAGACGCCGGCACCGATGTCGACGTGGTCGCTCATCGGTTCACACGCCTCCATCTCCGCGATGGCGTCCTCGGGCGTGACATCCTCACCGGCGGCGATCCCGCAGGCCATCGCGCCCTCCTCGCGGACGGTGGTGACGAGCTCGCGCGTGTCGAGGTGGTCGATCGCGGGGATGTCCTCGCCGTCGAGCCACTCGGCGACGTCGTCGGTGAACTCGCGGGCGATCGCCGCGCGGGGCTGGACGGTTTCGGACTCGAATCGCTCGGACCGGACGCCGTAGTTTCCGATCAGGGGGTAGGAGAACGTGAGAACCTGCTCGGCGTAGGAGGGATCGGTCAGCGATTCCTCGTAGCCGGTGTAGGCGGTCGTGAAGACCAGTTCACCACGTGTGCGCCCGGGCGAACGCGTGCGGGCCTCGAGCACGCGACCGTCCGCAAGCGCGATGTAGGCGTCCGACATTACGAGAAACGTACGGAGCTACGCTAATAAGTGCGTCGTTCGAAGGCGAATTACGAAATTCGTAATCACTAACTGCCTGCCCGGCCTCGGGGCGGTATGGACGAGCTCGACCGGCAGATCCTCTCCGTCCTTCGACGGGACTCCAGAACGCCGTATACGGAGATCGCCGACCAGGTCGGCACGTCGGAGGGGACCGTCCGCAACCGCGTCGAGCGGATGAACGAGGAGGGGATCATCGAACGGTTCACCGTGACCACCCGGACCGGCAACGTGAAGGCGATGATCGAGATCTCCGTCGAGGTGAACGTCGACACGGGCGCGGTGGGCGACCGGATGGCCGACTGGGAGGCGGTCGACTTCGTCTGGCAGGTCTCCGGGGAGGACGACATCGTCCTCGTCGTCGACGCCGTCGACACGGGCGCGGTCAACGATCTGATCACCGAGGCCCGCGAGATGGACGACGTGAAGTCGACGAAGACGCGGCTGATTCTGGACGAACGGCTCGGATGACGCCACATCGATCGAATTCTTATTAGGGTGGCTCGCCGTCCCCTTCCGTATGAACCGAGACGACGCGATCGATCGCGACCCGATCGCCGACGGCGGCGCCGAGACGGCCGACGCGAACGCGGCATCCGAGGACGCTCCGCACCACGAGAACGCGAACCAGGACGTCATCGCCGTCGATCCGGACGACACGGCGCAGGGAACGGTCAACCGGCTTGACGCCCACACCGGCGAGGGGATCCGCCACCGAGCGTTCACCTGCCTCGTCTTCGACGGCGACGGAAAGATCCTGCTGGCACAGCGGGCGCCGAGCAAACGGCTGTGGAACACCCACTGGGACGGCACCGTCGCCTCCCACCCGGTCGAGGGGCAGTCCCAGACGGAGGCCACCGAACAGCGCCTCGAGGAGGAGCTGGGCATCAGTCCCGACCAGTACAACGACCTCCGCGTGACCGACAAGTTCGAGTACAAACGTTACTACGAGAACGCCGGGTTGGAGTGGGAGGTCTGTGCGGTCCTGAAGGTCACCCTCGACGACGTCAATCTGGATCCCGACGAGGCGGAGATCGGCGGGATGCTGTGGGTGGAGTACGACCATCTCCACGAGCATCCGGAGCTGTACCGCCAGCTTCGACTCTGTCCCTGGTTCGAGATCGCGATGCGCCGCGACTTCTCGGAGTGAACGGTCCCTCGCGAGACGGCGCCGCCGACGACGACCCCGATAGGGTCGCCAACGGCTACTCCAACAGCGACTCGCCGGTCATCGCCGCGGGTTGATCGAGGTCCATCAGCTCAAGAACCGTCGGCGCGACGTCACACAGCGATCCGTCCGCTCGAACCGTCCGGCCGCCGTCGTCGCCGGCCGGCGAGCGATAGATGAACGGAACGGGGTTGAACGTGTGTGCCGTGTGCGGTTCCTCCGGCGTCCCCATATCGTCGGCGTTGCCGTGGTCCGCGGTGACGATCGCGTGGCCGCCCGCGTCGGCGATCGCCTCGAGCAGCCGGGAGAGCTGGGCGTCGACTGCCTCGACCGCCGTGACCGCGGCCTCGAAGTCGCCGGTGTGGCCGACCATATCCGGGTTGGCGTAGTTGAGCACGAGCAGGTCGGGGTCGTCGGCCGCGATGGTCGAGATCGCCTCGTCGGTGACACCCGCGGCCGACATCTCCGGGCGCTCGTCGTAGGTCGCCACGCCGGGGCTCTCGACGATCGTCCGGATCTCGCCGGGAAACTCGACCTCGCGGCCGCCGTTGAGGAAGTAGGTGACGTGGGCGTACTTCTCCGACTCCGCGATCCGGAGCTGCGTGCAGCCCGCCTCGGAGACGACCTCACCGAGCGTGTCCGCCGGGATCTGCGGCGGGAACGCGACCGGGAACTCGAAGGTCTCGTCGTATGCCGTCATCGTGACGAGCCGTATCTCGGGCTGGTCGAGATCGACGTTCCACGTCGGGGACGTGTCGGTGAGCAGCCGGACGAGCTGTCTGGCGCGGTCCGCCCGAAAGTTGAAGAAGACGACCGCATCGCCGTCGGACAGCGCCGGCTCGCCCGCGATACAGGTCGGCTCGATGAACTCGTCGGTCTCCCCGCGGTCGTGCGCACGCTCGACCGCCTCGATGCCCGAGTCGGCGGTGTGGGGCGCCTCCCGGTTCACGATGGCGTCGTAGGCCTTCCGCGTCCGGTCCCAGTTCTCGTCCCGGTCCATCGCGTGATACCGACCGGTCACCGTCGCAACCGCGCCGGTCCCGGCAGCCGCCGTGTGCTCCGCGAGATCCGCCAGAAACGTCTCGGCGATCTCGGGTGCGGTGTCGCGCCCGTCGGTGAACGCGTGAGTGCTCGCGGGCACGCCGGCGGCCGCCGCCGCGTCGATCAGGGCGCGCAGGTGCGCGATGTCCGAGTGCACGCCACCGTCGGAGACGAGCCCGAGAAAGTGGACGCGCCCGTCGTGCTCGCGTGCGTACGAGAACGCCGACCGGATCGCGTCGTTGTCGGCGAACTCGCCGGCCGTGATCGCGTCGGAGATGCGCGTGTACGCCTGCTTGACGACTCGGCCCGCACCGATATTGAGGTGGCCGACCTCCGAGTTGCCCATCTGCCCCTCCGGCAGACCGACCCGGCGGCCGTGCACGGTCAACCGACCGGACGCGCCACGGTCCGAGAGGTCGTCGAACGTCGGGGTGTCGGCGGCCGCGACGGCGTTTAACCGGTCGTGATCGCCGAGTCCCCACCCATCCAACACGATGAGCGCTGTTCGCATACCCGACGAGTGGGCGGGGAGCGTCAACTACCCTTCGTTGTGCCGCCGAGGCGGCTTCGATATGTCGTCGAGTCGGCTCCGGTGAACCGTCGCCGATCGTCATCTCCTCGTCATCTCCACCCGAAACGGCGCCCGCGCGTGTCGGACGAAGGTCAGACGTCTGGCCGAACAGTCACGGAAATCGGCCGAGAGAGCGACGTTATCGCTCGTTCATTCACTTTCACTACGGTTACGGAACCTTTTACGGGATGCCGCCCCAAGGAGCGTACGCCTCCCATTGAAAACACGCCGGAGGCGACACAGCCATGACGGACCTACGAGACCACGCGGAAGCGATAGCGGAACAGTTCTCGGACCACATCGAGCCGAGTCCCGACGTCGACGAGATCGAGGCCAAACTCGACAACCTCGTCACCGACTACCGGGTCCCCATCGAGGAGGCTCGACGCAGCGTCACCAACAGCTACCTCGAGGAGGCCGGTCTCGAGCGCGACGAGCTGGGCCGTGGCGGGAGCGAGCGCGTCGACGTCAACGAGATCGACGACGATGAACAGTGGGTCGACCTGCGGGTGACCGTCGTCGACCTGTGGGAACCCCGCAGCGACGCGGTCGCCCAGGTCGGCCTGCTCGGCGACGAGTCGGGGACGATCAAGTTCACCGCCTTCGAGACCTCGGATCTCCCCCTGCTCGAGGAGGACCAGGCGTACGAGCTCTCGAACGTCGTCAGCGACGAGTACGAGGGCCGCTACTCGGTCAAGCTCAACCGAACCACGTCGATCACCGAGATCGACGCGGACATCGAGGTGGGCGACAACGCCGAGACGGTCGAGGGTGCCCTCGTCGACGTCCAGTCGGGGTCGGGGCTCATCAAGCGATGCCCCGAGGAGGACTGTACCCGCGTGCTGCAGAACGGCCGGTGCAGCGAACACGGCAAGGTCGAGGGTGAGTTCGACCTCCGGATCAAGGCCGTCCTCGACGACGGGACCGACGTCCACGAGGTCATCTTCGACCGCGAAGCGACCGAGGACCTGACCGGCGTCACCCTCGAGGAAGCCAAACAGGAGGCGATGGACGCACTCGATACGACCGTCGTCGCCGACGGAATGGCCGCGGACGTCCTCGGCCGGTACTACCGGGTGACCGGGCCAACGCTGGGCCGATACGTGCTCGTCAACGATCTCGAGGAGCCCGGACCGGTGGACGTCGAGCAGGCGCTTATCAACGCGAGGTCGATCTAACATGAGCCAGAGCGGATCCACACCGACGAGAGAGGTCGCCCGGCGCGTCTTCGCCACCGAGTTCAACGACGCCGGCTACACGTTCAAGGAGTCCGAGGACGAGCGCGCGCCCGTCTACTCGCTGTTGCCGACCGGCGAGTCCGCGAACCGCGTGTTCTTCGTCGGAACGCTGACCGAGAAGGACGACGTCGGCGAGGACAACGAGTACTGGCGCGGCCGGATCGTCGATCCGACCGGCACGTTCTTCGTCTACGCCGGTCAGTACCAGCCCGAGGCGGCGAACACGCTGCGGGAACTCGAACCGCCGGCGTACGTCGCGGTGGTCGGCAAGCCGCGAACCTACGAGACCGACGACGGGTCAATCAACGTCTCGGTCCGGCCGGAGTCGATCACCCGCGTGGACGCCACGGTCCGTGACCGCTGGGTCGCCGAGACCGCCGAACGAACCCTCGAACGAGTCGCCCGGTTCGAGGACGAGGGCAACGAGTACGCCCGGATGACCGAGGAGCACTACGACCTCGATCCGGAGACGTATAAGGCGGCCGCGCTGTCCGCCCTCGAGGATCTCGACGACGCGGGCGAGGAGTCGGACGGGAACGATCCCGAGTCGGAGACCTCGATCGAGGCGTAGTCGGGTCGGCGGTCCCCGAACGGGACCGGTTCCGTTCCCCGATCGACGAACGCGTCGCTCGCGGGGTAACTAACGCGAAAAACGGCTCGACGGCGGGTGCTAGGTGACGGTCACGCGACGTTGAACCCCTTCTCGCTGAGGAACTCCTCGACGCGCCCGGAGTGGTTCCCCTGCAGCTCGATGGAGCCGTCCTCGACGGTGCCGCCGCAGGCGAACTTGGACTTGAGATCCGACGACAGCGAGTCGAGATCGACGTCCTTGGGGTCGAATCCTTCGATGACCGTTACCTCCTTTCCGTATCTTCGCTCGTCGATGCGGATGCTGATCTGCTGGGACTCCTTGGCAACGTCTTCACAGACGCAGAGTTCCTGGGGCAGCCCGCACGTCGAGCAGACTTCCGACATTACAAGCTGAATCTACTGGACGGCGGTATTAAATAGTGTCGGGAGTCAGGGATCGGCCGACGATCGGACCGGTTCGCCGAGCGGCTCGCCGAACGACTCGGCGCCGGTCGCGGGGTCCCGCTCGTAGACGACCCGACCGCGAACCGTCGTCAGCTCGGGAAAGACGCCGGAGCGGTCCTCGAACGGCGTCCACCCGCACGCAGAGTGGAGCGCGGCGGCCTCGATCTCGCGGCCATCCGTGAGGTCGACGAGGACGAGGTCGGCGTCGATCCCCTCCTCGATCGCCCCCTTCTGCGGGAGATCGAAGATCGCGGCCGGGGCGGTCGCCGTGACCTCCCGGACGCGCTCGAGCGTGAGCTTCTCACGCCGGACGGCGTCGAGGAGGAGGGGGAGCATCGTCTCGACGCCGGGCACGCCGCTGGGTGCATCCGTGAGCGGCTGCCGTTTCTCGGCGACCGTGTGGGGCGCGTGGTCGGTCGCGACGACGTCGATTCGCCCGTCACGAAGCCGCTCGAACAGGGCGTCCCGGCGGTCCGGATCACGAAGCGGCGGATTCATTCGTCCGAACGTCCCCAGCCGGTCGCAGTCATCCGTCGAGAGGAACAGGTGGTGTGGCGTGACTTCACAGGTCGCGTCCGTCCCGTCGGTCGCGTCGACCCCCTCCGGCGTCGAGGTGTGTGCGATGTGGAGCCGTCCGGCGGCACGCTGGCCGGCGTCGACCGCTCGTCGGACCGCGTCCGCCTCGGCCTCCGGCGTCCGGAACGCCGACCAGCGATCACTTCGCGCCTCGCGCCCGGATCCGCCGAGGTCTCCGTCGAGAGCGTCCCGATCGAACAGGGTGGCGTCCTCCGCGTGGACGGTCACGGGGACCTCGGCGTCGGCCGCCCGCTCGAGAGCGTCCTCGAACAGCGAGAGGTCGATCCCCATCTCGCCGGTCGAGTCGGCGAGGAAGATCTCCCCGAGGGCGAACAGCGGACGGTCAAACAGCGTGTCGGGGTCCCACTCGGGGACCACGCCGCCGTTGATCCCGTAGTCCACGAGGGAGGCGTCGGCGGCCAGCCGCGCCTTCGCGTCGAAGGCCGCGCCGTCGACGGTCGGCGGGTCGGTGTTCGGCTGGTCGACCACGGTCGTGACGCCCCCGGCGGCCGCCGATCGGGATCCCGTCCGCCAGGTCTCCTTGTGGGATCCGCCCGGCTCCCGAAAATGGACGTGGACGTCGATTGCGCCCGGAAGGAGGTGTTTCCCGTGTGCGTCGATCACGCGTTCGTCGGCCGCCGGATCGAGATCGGGGGCGACCGCGTCGATCGTTTCCTCGGTCACGCGAACGTCCCGAACCCGGCCGTCGGCGAGCGTTCCGCCGGTGATGAGCATACGCGAACGTCGACGGCGGACGGAAAAACGGTGCTGGTTCGGGGCGCTCACGGACGGCCCCAGTGGCGGCGGTTCCAGAACCGCGCCGGTGGCGGCGATCAGGCCGTCGAGGTTCCGTCGTCGGTGGCGGCGTCCTCGTCGAGACCGGGCGCAGCGGTCGGATCGACGTCCTCGGGTTCGCCGCGGTCACCACGCATCGTCTCGCCGTCCTCGGTCTCGACGTAGACGTCGTCCGCGAAGCCGGCCTTGGCGTTCTCGTACTCGGGATCCTCGAGCTTCCCGGGGGTCGACGGGGCGTCGACGATCCCGTCGACGGGATGGAACTCGCCGAGGGGATCGTCGATCGTGATCCCGTGGTCTGTAAAGAACTCCTCGTAGCGCCGGTAGTGCGGCTCGAGCTCGTCGCCGGGGATCTCCATCATCTCCGTCCAGCCGTGGTTGAAGAAGTCGAAGTTGGCCTGAACGTGGGTGATCTCGCGGGCTTCGGCCTCCGGATAGCCCGCCTGGAGGGCGGCGACGTAGGCGTCCATCGTCGCCTCGAAGAAGTCGTCGAGGTGTGCGCGCCGCTGCTCGCGGCGGTCGTCGTCCGCCTTGTTGAGGAAGATCGTCGTGTGTAGGTCGACGAGCTTGTCGCTCGCGACCTCCCCGAGCACCGGTGCGGTGAGCGCCTTCTTGGCGGCCCAGTGGCGGACGTTCTGGCTGATCTTCATATGGCTCCGTTGGGGTCGTACGACCTTGAATCTGTGGCGGTCCCGCCGGGGAACCCGTGGCGGTCCCGCCGGGTGGCCCGGGATCGACCACCTCGACCCTGAAAGGTCCTAAAGGACCCAACGATCGCACAATATGGGATGGATCCTCACGATTCCTCATTCAGATAGCAACCGACATTAACCCCGAAGCCGAAGCCGGGGTCATGACCGACTCGTACGTGATCGTCGGCGACGGGGTCGCTGGCTCGTCGGCCGCGGAGACGCTCCGGGAGGAGCGTCCGGACGCCGACATCACGGTCATCACCGACGAGGGTGAAGCCCTCTACAACCGGATCCTCATCAAGGAGTTCGCGAAGGGGAAACTGCCCGAAGCGCCGATCTCGATCCACGACGAGGAGTGGTACGCCGAGCGGGAGATCGACCTTCGGCTGAACACCCTCGTCGTCGACATCGATGTCGAGAACGACGCGGTGACGACCCACGAGGGGGAGACCCTCGGGTACGACGCGCTGCTGTTGGCGATCGGCGGCACCCCCCAACAGCTGCCCGTCGAGAACGCCGACGCCGACGGTATCCAGCATTTCTGGACGTTCCAGGACGCCCGACAGATCAAAGAAAGCGTCGAGGACGCCGACACCGGCGTCATCGTCGGTGCCGGCCTCCTGGGGATCGACTTCGCGGCGATCTGCGGCGCCCAGGACGTCGAGGCGAAATACCTGATGCGTGGAAACGCCTGGTGGCGGTACGCCCTCTCGGAGGAGGGTGCCGAGCTTATGCACGAGGCGATGCGGGAACGCGGCGTCGAACCCGTCTTCGACTCGGGCGTCGACCACTTCGAGGTCGACGACGACGGCCACGTCGAGGCGGCCGTCGATCCGAACGGCGACCGGTATGCGTGTGACTTCGCCGGCATCGCGATCGGCTTGAACTTCAACACGGAGATCGTCGAGGAGACGCCGATCGAGACGGACGATGGCATCATCGTCGACGAATACATGCGCACGAACGTCGACAACGTCTTCGCGGCCGGCGACATCACCGAGTTCCACGATACCATCCTCGGCGAGCGTGCCCAGAACGGGGCGTGGGGATCGGCCAAGGAACAGGGAACGATCGCCGCGAAGAACATGGTCGAGTACGGTTCCGCGGAGTTCCGGTGGGTCTCCTCGTACTCGATTACCCACTTCGACTTCCCGTTCCTCTCCTTTGGCCACCCGACGCTCGGCGACGAGTCGATCGAGGCGACGACGGGCGAGGGCGAGTGGCGCAAGCTCGCGCTCAAGGACGGCAAGATCGTGGGCGGCGTCCTGATCGGGGACCTGGCGCCGCAGTCGGCGTACAAACAGCTGATGCGTGAGGAGCGATACGTCGGCGACCAGACGGAGGCGCTGCTTGCGGACGGCTTCTCCGTCGACGACCTGACGCAAACGAGCAAACAGTAGGGCGGCCGATTTTCGATCCGGCGAGCGACGTCCGATCCGGGAGCGACGGTTGGACCGACAACCTCCGGTCGGGTCGGCGACCGACTACATCGACTCGGGGGCCTCGACGCCGAGGACCCCGAGCGCGTTCGCGACGGTGTGTTTCGAGGCAGCGACGATCGCCAGCCGCGCGTCCCGTAGCTCCGGCGACGACGCCGACAGGACCGGACATTCGCGGTAGAAGGAATTGTACGCGTCGGCGATCTCGCGGGTGTACGTCGCGACGATGTGCGGTTTCAGCTCGTCGGCAGCCTCCTCGATCACGGCCGGGAAGCGAGCGATCTCACGGAGGAGGGCCCGCGCTTCCGCGGTTTCGAGGACGTCCGCGTGCACGTCGACGGATGCCGTCCCGCCGGCGTCGTCACGTCCGGTCGTCGCATCGGCGGTGACGCTGGGGACCGACACGTCCGCGGTCGCGGCCTCCTGGAGGATGCCGCAACAGCGCGCGTGGACGTACTGAACGTACGGGGCCGACTGCGCCTCGAAGTCGAGCGCCCGGTCCCACTCGAAGGTGATCGCCTTGGCGGGCTGTTTCGAGACGATGTCGTACCGGACCGCGCCGATTCCGACCTGGTGGGCGATGCGCTCGACGTCCGACTCGTCGAGATCGTCGTCGCGGATCCGGTCGTCAAGACGGGTCTCGACCTCCTCGCGGGCGCGGTCGATCGCCTCGTCGAGGAGGTCATCGAGCATCACGCCGGTCCCGCGGCGGGTCGACATCTTCCCCTCGGGCAGGTTGACGTACGAGTAGATCACGTTCTCGAGCTGGTCGACGTCGTTGCCGAGGAGATCGAGGGTCGCGTTGAGCTGGTCGGCCTGCAGCTTGTGGTCCTCGCCGAGGACGGTGACGGCGCGGTCGTAGTTGTCGAACTTCCACTCGTGATGGGCCAGATCGCGGGTGGTGTACAGCGAGGTGCCATCCGACCGGAGGAAGACGAGGTTCTTGTCGATCCCCCACTCGTCGAGCTCGAGCTGCCAAGCGTCCTCCTCGTAAACCGCCTGGTCGGTCTCCGTGAGCCGGTCGGCGATCTCGTCGGTCGAGCCGTCGCGCATAAACCGCGTCTCTTTGACGAACTCGTCGAAGTCGGCCGGGAGGCGCGCGAGACACTCCCGCATCCCCGAGAGCACCTGGTCGACGACCTCGCCGACGCGCTCGTAGGTCTCCTCGTCGCCGTCCTCGAGACCCTGGAGGATGGACTGGATCTCGTCCTCGGCCGTCTCGACCGCCTCGGGGGCGGCCTCCTCGAGGTAGCTGTTCCCCTTGCGGTAATACCGGACGAGATCGTACTCGATCCGGTCGCGGGCCGGCGAGTCCTCGAGGTCGGATTCGTCGAAGGTCTCGTAGGCCCACGTGAAGACCGCCATCTGGCGGCCGGCGTCGTTCACGTAGTAGTGCCGATCGACTTCGTAGCCGGCCATGTCCACGACGTTGGCGACAGCGTCACCGACGATCGGGTTGCGCGCACGGCCGACGTGAACGGGGCCGGTCGGGTTCGCGCTCGTGTGCTCGACGACGACCGACGTGTCCCGATCCGCGAGCGCGCCGTAGTCGGCATCGATGCCGGCGGCGAGCGTGTCAGCGAGGTACGCGTCGGTCGTCCGGAAGTTGAGGTAGGGGCCGGCGGTCTCGACCGCCGCGAGGTAATCGTATGCCTCGGCGTCGATCGTTTCCGAGACGGCCTCGGCGAGTCGGCCGGCAACCTGCGGGGGCGCGTCCCCGAGCTCGCCCGCCAGCCGGAAGGACGTGCTCGAGGCGAGCGTGGCGTCCGTGTCGGCCGGCGGCTCCTCGATGCCGAGGTCGTCGGTCGGGAGATCGAGGTCGGAAAGCGCCGCCGAAAGCGCCGCCTCGACCTCCGACCGGAACTGTCGGAACATATTCCTCGTTCGAGAGGCCGGCTAAAAGGCCCTTGCGAAGCGGGAGCGACGGAACGGCGGAGCGACGACGGAACGAGACGGCGGAACGGGAACGCCAGGATGGGGACGGCAGGATGGAGACGACAGGACGGAAACGGTGGAACCGAGATACGGGCGGCTTTCGTCGTGACCGACGTTCCTTTATATATCCCGTGGGATGTAGGCACGTTGGGTTCCGGTAACCGGGATACATCACGATCGTGTGACGTCCAATCACATTTTCGTTATCCATACCGCATTCGTTATACTTATGCCCGGCAGGCCCGAACGTCGGAGTATATGCCAGACGCGGCGGCAGCATCCGAACGGACGGGCCCCGACGAGATCGCGGCGCTCAAAACGATCGCCCTGGCGGGCGGACTCTCGGAGACGAAAATCTCGTGTGCGGGGCTCGCGGCGGACCTTGACGCGTCGACACAGACCGCCTCCAGGCGGCTCCAGCGGCTGGAGGCGAACGACCTGATCGAGCGGGACGTGGTCGGCGACGGGCAGTGGGTCCAGGTAACCGATGCCGGCGAGTCGGTCCTCCGCGGCGAATACGCCGATTACCGGCGACTCTTCGAGACCGAGACGAAGCTGTCCCTGACCGGCGTCATCACGAGCGGGATGGGCGAGGGGCGCCACTACATCACGCTCGATGGATACATGTCGCAGTTCCGAACGCGGCTCGGCTACGAACCGTATCCGGGAACGCTCAACGTCGAGCTCGACGAGGCGAGCGTCCGAAAGCGCGGCGAGATGGCCGGCATCGCCGCCGTCGACATCGACGAGTGGGAGGGCGAAGACCGGACCTACGGCGCCGCGTCGTGTTACGCGGCGACGATCGTCGCCGACGGGACCGATGCCGAGTCCGACGATCGGGAGCCGCGTGAGTACGCCGGCGCACACGTCATCGTTCCGGATCGCACACACCACGACGAGTCCCAGCTCGAGGTGATCGCGGCCGACAAGCTCCGCGAGGAGCTCGCGCTTACCGACGGCGAAACGGTGCGGGTCCGGATCGAGCCGGCCGACCGCCCGGACCGCGACGGGGCAACCACGGGGGCACGGTGATGCGGGCGGACGCCGAAGCCGCCCTCGAGGGGGCGCTCGACGCCTTCCGTGCCGGCGGACCGGTCTGCATCCACGACTTCGTGGACCGGGAGGGTGAGACGGATCTCGTGTATCCCGCCCGCGCAGTCACCCCGGCGGCCGTCTCGCGGATGCGAAACGATGCCGGTGGCTTGATCTGCGTCGCCGTGAGCCACCGCGTCGCGGAGGCGTTCGAGTTGCCGTTCCTCGCGGACGCGATCGACCACCCCGCGATCGACGACGACCCGGCCTACGACACCCGGTCCTCCTTCTCGCTCCCGGTGAACCACCGGGAAACCTTCACCGGGATCACGGACATCGATCGTGCGCGGACGATCACCGAGTTGGGAACGGCGGCAGCGGCGGTCGAACGCGACCCCGAGGCCTACACCGCCGAAACCTTCGCGTCGGAGTTCCGGTCGCCGGGCCACGTCCACGTGCTCCGCGGAGCCGAAGATCTACTGGCCGATCGAACCGGCCACACCGAACTCGGGCTCGCGCTCGCGGCCGCTGCCGGGGAGCCGCCGGCCGTCGTCGTCTGCGAGATGATGGACGACGAGACCGGCACGGCCGTCACGCCGGAGGACGCCGCGGCCTACGCAGATCGACAGGGGATCCCCTACGTCGAGGGAAAAACGCTCGTCGAGGCGCTCGAGTGACGCGTCGGCGTGATCGACGGGGCATCCGAGCCGTCGAAGAGGCCACCAGCACGGCCGACGAATGCGGTAGCCCGTCGCGTGTTCCGCCTGATTTATGGCGGACGCCGACGAGGAGCGAGTATGAGCTTCGAGGAGATGGATGTCGACACGATCTGGAAGAACGGGTCCTTCGTCGACTGGGAGGACGCGACGACCCACGTGCTCACGCACGCGCTCCACTACGGAACCGGCGTCTTCGAGGGCGCCCGGTGTTACGACACGGAGAACGGGCCGGCGCTGTTCCGCTGGGAGGAACACCTCGATCGCCTGTTCGATTCCGCAAAGATGTACGATCTCGAGATTGACCACTCCCGTGCGGAGCTCACGAACGCGACCCTCGAGCTGCTCCGCAGGCAGGACCTCGAGAGCGGATACATCCGGCCGATCGCCTATTACGGGTACAACTCGCTGGGCGTCTCCCCGAAGGACTGCCCGACCGACGTCGCGATCGCCGCCTGGCCGTGGGGCACCTACCTCGGTGAGGAGGCACTGGAGGACGGCGTCGACGTGATGGTCTCCTCCTGGCGGAAACACGCCTCCTCACAGGTCCCCACGAACGTGAAGACGACCGGCCTCTACGTCAACTCGATGCTGGCGGGCGAGGAGGCCCGCCGGAACGGCTACGTCGAGGCGATCGTCTTGAACAAGGAGGGCAACGTCGCCGAGGGCCCCGGCGAGAACGTCTTCCTCGTCGACGACGGCGAGATCTACACCACGGGCCGAGCACAGTCGATCCTCGAGGGGATCACCCGGGACACCGTGATCACGCTGGCCCGCGAGAACGGCTACACCGTCCACGACGAGGCGACGCTCTCGCGTGGACAGCTGTACACCGCCGACGAGCTCTTCTTCACCGGCTCCGCGGCAGAGGTGACCCCGATCCGCTCCGTGGACGACACGGAGATCGGCCCCGGCACGCGTGGCCCGGTGACCGAGGAGCTACAGGACGCCTTCTTCGAGCTGGTCGAGCGTCGGACCGAGGAACACGACGACTGGTTCACGTACGTCTAGGTCGCGTCCGTCAGTCACGTACGCCCCCGACGATTCCGTTCGCCGCCGGTCCCGATCGCGGACGGAAACGAAGCGGTTTTCGGCCGGCGAGGCGAATCGAGCGGTATGGACAGTGGCGGATCCAGCGACATGACGCTGGCGTTCGAGTTGGCGGCCCTACAGCGGGTTGCGGACCCAAACGCCGTGTTCAACAACGCCAGACAGTGGACCGAATACGTCGGCGTCGTCAGCGAGAAGCCGACCTACGTGGTCACGAACTTCACCCGGAAACACCGCGTTCGCCAGGACTTCTTCTCGGGGCCGCGTGGCGTCGAGGAGAGCCTCGAGAACATCAAGACCCAGTTCGAGACCGACCGACACGTCTTCGTCGGGATCACGGACGAGGATGAGGCGGTCGCCGAGGCGGCCGGCTGGGAGTTCCTCCACGTCGAGGACGCGGCGGAAGCCGCCGGCTGGACCCTCGGCGAGGCCGAGGAGACGGCCGAGACGGACGCCGACGAACGCGACGACTGGCCCTGAGCGCCGACGAACGCGACGACTGACGCTGATTCCGGAGCGATCAGCGGTAGCAACCCACACCTTTCGAAAGTCCTAATCGGGTCTCGCCCGTTCATACCGGTAATGAGCCACCAGCTCCCCGACGTGCAGGCGTCCACGCCCGACGTCGCCGTCGGCCTCTCACAGGTGGGCGTCACCGACGTACAGAAGCTCGTGAAACTGTCACGGGGCGGGGACCGGCCGATCGTGTTGATGGCCGAGTTCGAGGTGTTCGTCGATCTGCCAAGCGGCCGGAAGGGCATCGACATGTCCCGGAACATGGAGGTCATCGACGAGATCCTCGAGGACATCACCCGCGAGGAGGCCTATCGCGTCGAGGACGTCTGCGGGGACGCGGCCGAACGACTCCTCGAGAAACACGAGTACACCTCCCGGGCGGAGGTGCAGATGACCGCGGACTACATCACGCGCGAACGGACGCCGGCCTCCGACCGGCCGACCCAGAACACCGCAACGATCATCGCCTCCGCGGAGGCGACCGAGGAGGGAACTCGCGAGGAGATCGGCGCCGAGGTGACCGGCATCACGGTCTGTCCGTGTTCACAGGGAATGTCCGAGGCGCGGGCCCGCGAGGAACTGCACGAGCTGGGCGTCGACGAGGAGACGACCGAGGCGTTCCTCGATGCGGTACCCCAGCCGGGGCACTCACAGCGCGGTCACGCGACGTTGACCGTGACTGCCGACGGCGATCCCGACGTCGACCTTCGGGAGATCATCGACATCGCCAGGAACTCGATGAGCGCGCGTATCTACAACCTCGCGAAGCGTCCGGACGAGGACCACATGACCTACCACGCCCACGCCAACGCGAAGTTCGTCGAGGACTGCGTCCGGTCGCTGGCCGATCAGACGGTCTCCGCGTTCGACCATCTCGACGACGACGCCGTGATCCGGATCGCCCAGTCGAACGACGAGTCCATCCACGAGCACAACGCACACGCCGAACGCGAGGTCACGATCGGACAGCTTCGATCGGAAGTGAACGGCGACGACATTGCCGACGACTCGGCATCGGGATCGTAGCTACCGGCCGTCGAATTCGTCACGCGATCGGAACCGATCGAGCCGCGTCGCCGCCGCCCACCGCGGTTCGAACCGGTCACGGACCTCGGCCGCGAACGTGGGATCGGTCAGATCGATCATCGCGAACGGTTCCCCCGCCGACAGCGGATGGGGGACCTCCAGACACACCTCGGTGTCGTCGAGGAGGGTACACGACCCCTCGATGCCCTCGACGGGACGGTCACCGGATCCCTCAACGACACGGGATTCGAACCGTTCGTCGTCGAGTAATCGCTCCAAAGATCGGCTGCCGCTGCCGATCCGGTCCGGCAGTCGATCGACGAGGGCCGCCGACACGAGGACGCGCGTGTCGACGCCACGGTCGAGCGCATCGGCGATCGCGGCGGTCACGCGATCGCTTACTGCCGGCAGATCGACGCCGGTCGCCGGCGTCCCGGCAACGATCACGATCCGGTCGTCTGCCGCCGCGAGACGGTCTAACAGGAGGGCAACCGTTTCCTCGTCGCCGACCGCCGCCGTCCAAAACTCCTCGGCAACGGGGTCGTCCGCCGCAAGCTCCGCAGTAAGGGTGTCGACGACCGACTCATACCGTGTCAGCCGTTCGTCGAGCTCGCGGCGCTTCTCGGCCAGCAGCCGATCGAGTGCGACGTCCGGTTCGACCGCGACGTACGTTTTCGGCCGGCTTGCGTCCTGACTCCGGACCAGATCGCGATCCTCGAGTTCGTTGAGAACGTCGTAGATCCGACCCATCGGGACGTCGCTCGCCCGTGACAGATCCTTCGCGATGATCGGACCGGTTCCCACCAGCGTGCGGTAGGTCCGTGCCTCGTACTCCGACAGCCCGAGATCGCGAAGGTTCGCCATACAGGAGGTCCACACGCGACCGGTATAAACACATCGCCGGTTTATCACACCGCGGTCCCGGAACCGGTTCCGGCAGTATAACTGCCGAAACCGTCGGTTCCGATCCTAGCGCATCGCTGAAACCGCGTTCAGCAACTCATCAGGAGTTTCCACGGGGTCGGAGTGGTCAGCAGACACCACAACGATCGCGGTTCCTGCGTCGGGCGCGATCGGCGTCGGCACCTCTTCGCGGTGGGCGTTCACCACGACGACCTTCCCGTGGTCGGCCACGCGCCACGCCGCACGGTGGAGATCGGTTCCCGGTTCGGTGCCGACGAACACCGCCGGCGTCCCGTGACACAGCCGCGCAGTGAGGCTTCCGTAACTCGCCAGCTGTACCCCGTATCGATCGGTCGCGCCGGCGAAGGCGGCCGCCGTCTCGTGGGCAACGTCGACGTATCGGTCGGTCCCGGTCGCGATGCCGAGATCCAAAAGCGCCGTGGCGACCTCGACGTTCGTGTCGAGCGGCCTGAAAGGGTGGTCGAGCAGGCCGGCGCCCTCTCGCGGGCCGTCGAGGAACGATCCGTCGACGAACAGCGTCTCGATGGCCCGATCGGCGACGGTTTGGGCCACGTCGATCCCCTCACCGAGGACGCCCTGGGCCCGGGTGAAGACGGCGATAACCCGGGCGAGATCTTCAAGGACGTCCGTCTCGCCGCCCGGCTCCTCGGTGAGGTATCGGGTTACCTCGCCCGTCGAGGCGTCGACCAGTTCGCGTTCGAGAGTCCCGAGGATCCGCTCGGCGTACTCGCGAGCGTGGTCGTCGTCGGTATACGCCGCGTAGGTCAACAGCGCGTCGGCAGCGAGGGCGTTTCCGCCCGCAAGCACGGTGTGGTCACGGCGGGGGGCGGTGCGCTCGGCACGACCGTCGGCGTCGCGGGCGTAGTAGGCCCGTCCCTCGCCCGGACCGATGGATCCGCCGACGCCGATGCCGGTCCACAGATCGTCGGTGAGGAACCCGACCGCCTCGTGAGCGATCTCCTCGTAGGCGGCGTCGCCGGTGTGGAGATAGGCGTTCGCGAACGCCCGCGTCAACGCGGCGTTCGCGTCGATCGGCTTCTCGTGGTGAACGTCGTTCCAGTCGCGGGTCCCGGCATACCGGAAGAAGCCGCCGGCGACGTCGTCCCGGAGGTTCGTCGAGATCGCATCCAGGGTCCGCAGCGCCTGTGACCGCTCGCGTTTGAGCGCGAACTCGATCGTTCGCGGCAGCGGGAACTTTGCGTCGTCCCCCCAGCCGGCGTGCTCGGCGTCGAACTGCACGTCGAGCTGTCCGGCGAGATGCTCCTCGATCGCCTCGGTGACCTCGCCGGACGGCGGCAGGTCGCCGGCGAGCGCGCGCGGGACGCGCCCAGCCGCGTCGCCGTCCTCGGTCCACCGGTCGCGGACGGACTCGAGCACCTGTCGCATTCCGTCGGGGCCGAGGTAGCCGGCGCCGGTGAGCAGCTCGCCGCCCGGCGTGAGGAAGACGGTCGAGGGGAATCCGCCCATGTTGTAGCGTTCGCGAACCCGGGGCCAGCGGTCGACGTCGACCCGGATCGGGACGAACGACTCGTTGATGTTGGCGGCGATCCGCGGCTCGCCGTACGTCTTCGCGTCCATCTCGTGACAGCCGTCACACCACGTCGCGGTGAGCGCGAGCAGTACGGGGCGGTCGGTCTCCGCGGCCTCGGCGAAGGCGTCCGGCCCCCAGTCGCGCCACTCGACGTGCGTCTCGGTCATACCCGGCGGTCGGGTGGCCGGGAGGGTAAGGGCTTCGAGACGGGCGGCGTCGGCGCAGTCGACGAAGCGCCACTAGAGGCCGCGCAGGTCCTCGAGCGTGTCGTCGATGTCGCGGTCCGCGACCGCGAGCGAGAAGCCATCGGCCCGCGCGAGGTCGCCGGCGTGGTCCCACAGGTCGTCCTCGTCGATCCCGTGCAGGACCACGGCGTTCGGGGTCGGCGTGACGACCCGGAGTGCGACGAGCGGGGACTCTCCGCGTGTCACGTTCGTGAACACGAGCGCACGGTTCGTCGACTGACCGTAAAGCCGGTAGAACTCCTCGCTCGAGAGCCGCGAGATCGCCTGAATGGAGTTGATGACCGTGTGACCGTAGATCCGGTCGCGCTCGCCCGCAACGATCTCGGTGGCGTCCATCGCGTCGTGAAACGTCGACAGCGGGACGGCGGTCGTGTACTCCCGGAGGTCGAGAACGACGTCGCTCTCGAAACCGGCCGAGATGACGCGTGCGTACTGTCTGAGTCGGTCGCCGCCCCGGTCGGCGTCGATCGCGATCAGCGCCTCCACGGTTCGCCGAACGACGCCGATCCCGGGGCTCTCGCGGCGGCCGCTCTCGTAGTCGGAGACCACGGAGGAGGAGACGCCGAGCTGGCCGGCAAGCTCGGTCTGTGAGACGTCGAAGTCCGTGCGCCACTTGCGGAGGGTTGCGCCCGGATCGTCGCTGAGGGTGATCTCGCCGGCGATCCGCCGCGCCAACTCCTCGCGCGCGCGCTGGCTCATCGTCACCACGTGCGGTCGAACCGGGCAAAAGGGTGTCGAAATCGGGGTTCGGCGATCATCGATATCCCGCGGCCGAAACCGTGAGAAAGCCGGCCGCTCGACGGCAGGTATGGAGATCCGACCGTACGATCCCGACGATCCCGACGACGTTGCGGCGCTGTGGACCCACAAGCAGGCCTTCGAGCGTGGACTCGGCGCGGAAACCGGCGGCGAGGAGAAGGCGACCGCCTACGAGGCGAAGATCACCGACTCCTACCGGGCGGAGTGGCTCGAGTGGGTCGAACGGTGCGTCGCGGCGGAGGAGCGATGCGTGACGGTCGCGGACGCCGGCGACGGGTACGAGGCCGAGAACGCCGGCGACGAGTCCGAAAACGGGACCATCGGGGACGAGGGCGAGGGCGAGGACGACGGGATCGTCGGATACGTCTTCGTCCTCCCCGAGACGCACCGATTCATCTGGGACGCGGCGGTGCTCAACGAGATCTTCGTCGCGCCCGCCTACCGCGGCGAGGGCGTCGCCGACGACCTGATGGACGCTGCACTGGCGCTGGCGACCGACCAGGACCTCCCGATCGACCGCCTGATCCTCGACGTCGATCCCGACAACGAACGGGCACGCCGGTTCTACGACCGACACGGGTTCGAGGCGTGGGGAGAACTGGTGGCCCGACCGCTGTGAGCCGGGCGAGAGCGGCCGCCGCGACCTGGGCGAGAGCGGCCGCCGCGACCTGGGCGAGAGCGGCCGCCGCGTCACAGGATATCGGTGCCGCCATCGGTCGCGGTGCGCCATTCGGACCGGCTGATCGTGTAGCGGACGCGGTCGTGAACGCTCCCGTCGAGGAACGTGAGATCGTTCCGCAGCCGTCCCTCGCGGCGGCCGCCGAACCGGTCGACGTATCGTTCGATCGCCCGCTGCGACCGGTCGTTGTCGGGATGGTGCGAGACGGCCACGACCGCCAGATCGAGCCGGTCGAAGGCGAGTTCGAGCAACGCCGCGGCGCGTTCGCCGGCGTAGCCACTCCCCTGGAACCGGTCCCGGAGCCAGATGCCGGGTTCGGCGAGGCGACGGTCCCAGTCGATCCGTAGCTCCGTACAGCCCGCGATCTCGCCGGCACCCTCCTCTCCCTCGGCGGGTCGGATGAGGTAGTTCACGGCCGACCGCTGCTCCCAGGTCGACCGCCCTCGGTCGAGAAACGCCGCGGTCTCGTCGATCGTGTCGTGGGGATCCCAGGTCACGTACTCGGTGACGGTCTCGATCCCGGGATCGGACGAACAGATCCGATACAGTTCGTGGACGTCGACCCGATCCGGCCACAGCGGCGTGAGTCGGAGACGGTCGGTTTCGATCAGCTCGGGGAACACATCATATCGTTGACGGCGCCAAAGTATAAAACGGGCCGCGTGGATCCGGCAGGATCGAGGGAAACCAGTCAATCGACCGACCGTTCACGACGATGAACGGTTCGAACGGACTCGATCGTTTATGTGTGGGCGTCCCGTCCCCACGCTTGATGAGGGTTCGTGTGGCCGCGATCGCGGTCTGTCTTGCGGTCGCGGTCGGCGTCGGGGGTCTCGGGAGCGTCGCGGTCGGGGATGCGGCCGCCGAGTCGCCCGCGGAGATGGCGGTCGAGACCGTGAGCGGCGCGGACGTCGCTGCGGTACACGCGGGAGCCGATGACGCCCGACGCCCGCAAGTAGCCGGCGACGGACCGGCAACCGAGAACGAGACGGGGGCCCGGAACGGAACGGAGTCCCAGGAGGGGACGGAATCCCGAACCGGAACCACGACCGAGCAGGAACCGACTTCGGGACCGGAAACCACTCCGACGACGAACGGGACGGCGGAAACGACCGGCGGATCCCCCAGGTTCGGGGCCAGCCTGAGCGCCTTCGTGCAGTCGACCTCAGCCGAAACCGAAACGACGGTCGATCAGGGGATGTGGGAAGCGGGCGCCGGCGAGTCAGTGGACAACGAGGAAGGAGTCGATCGCGCGACCGAGCTCGCCGAACAGGTCCGATCGATCCACGCGGAGCGTCGGACGCTCGCGTGGAACCGCTCGAACGGGACGATCGACGGGGCTCGATATCGTGCCGCCGACCGGCGACTCGAGGCCCGTCTCGAGGCGACGCGCGCGGCCGCCGCGTCAGCACGCGAGCTGACGCCGGACGACTCCGCCTCGAGCCGGGCGTTCGCGGCCGTCGAGAACGCCGCCGCGGCCGCCCAGGGACCGCCGGAGACTCCGAAAGACGGGAACGGACCGCCGAGTGAGAGCCCTGGGAACGCGACCGCTCCCGGAACCGTCGGTGGCGGCCCCGGAAACGGGACCGGGTTCGAAAACGCGACCGAGCGACCGAGCGAGGTGCCCGGAAACGAGGCGACGTTCCCGTGGGACGGGCCGATCCTGCCGGACGATCCCGGTCCGAACGCCGACGGTTCGGGGAGCCGGAACGCTGCGGACGGAAACGAAAGCGGGGGCGAAGCCGGTGAAAGGGGACAGCCGGGGAACGCCGGGAATTCCGAGAACACCGGAAACGGCGGAACCGCCGGAGATGGCGGGCCCTCCGAAAGCGAACGTGACGGGGACCGTGGAACCAGCACCGACCGTGGGAAGTCGGGGGACGGCGCGCCAGGAAGCGGGAATGGACCGGAGGCCGGGAACGGGAAAAGTGACGCATCCGGAAACGACGACGCAGCCGGAAACGACGACCGGCCGGGTGACGGGGCGGGAGACGACCACGGCAACGCGCCGGCCGATCCGGAGGCCGACGACGCCAGTGACGGTTCGAGCAGTTCCGAACCCAGCAGTCCCGAAAGCGACGGGCCAGGAAACGAGGGCGCCGGGAGCGGTAACTCGGAAAACGACGGCGCCGGAAGCGAGAGCTCCGGAACCGACGGTCCTGGGAACGGAGACTCCGGAAACGACGAAAACTCCGGGGAGAACGCGGGTGAGAGAGCACCGTCGGACGATGGCAGCGGACCACCGTCCGATGGCGGAGCCGAAACCGATCCCGGAAACGGTGACGGCAGTGGTAGTGGTCGAAACAGCGGATCCGAAAGCAGCAGCGATACGGGCCCCGACAACAGCGGAAACGGAGACACCGACGACCGCGATAACGCCGGCAACAACGGGAATTCCGATTCCGGGGGCTCGGACGGTAGGTCCGGAAACGGCGCCCAGCCGGCGGATCGACCGCGTCTCGCCACGGCGAAGAGCATCGTCACGCTGGCGTGATCCCGGCTGATCGGGTCGCACCGGAACGCAACCTATTCGGCCGTCGGCGGCCGACGCGACGTATGACCGACTACTTCGAGGTTCACGAGCGGGACGGCGCCGCCCGCCTCGGCGAACTCCGGCTCGCGGATCCCGTCCGAACGCCGGCCCGGGCGGACCCGTTCATCGAGGACGCCGGGAGTCTCTGGGCGGCCGACCGATCGATACCGGACTGCGGCGAGGACACGCTGACGGTGCTCCCGCACCGCGGGTTCCCGGCCGGCACCCGCGAGGAGGTTCGGGAGGCGTTTCGGGTCGAGCATCCCGACGTCGAGTTCCCCAGCGCGGCGGTCGTGAGCGCCCAGGATCCGGTTGCGTCCGGCGCCGACGCGTACGTCATCTCGGAGGCGCCCACGCTGGTCGGGCACGCGCGGGCGTTCGTCGAGGCGATGGTGCGGATCAAACGATCCCTGCCGGCCGACACCGCCGTGCTGCTGTCCGGGGTCGCGACGCCGCTGAACGTCGCGACGCTCGCGTACGCCGGCGTCGATCTCGTCGACGGAACGCTCGCGCGGGTGAAGGGCTCACAGGGCAAGTACCTGACAGCGGACGGCGAACACTTCCTCGAGGACCTCGAGGAACTCCCGTGTGCGTGCCCGGCGTGTGCGGGCCCCCGCGACGAGTTCACCCGTCAAGACTGCGAGCAGCACAACCTGAACGCGCTCGACGCCGAGCTACGGCGGGTTCGCCACCGGATCCATCGCGGCCGGCTGCGCGATTACATCGAGGGGCAGGCGCGCCACGACCAGTGGCTCACCGCCACGTTCCGCCGGCTCGATGACGAGTGGGGGTTCCTCGAGCGGCGGACGCCGGTGATCCGCGACGCGGAGATCACGGCCGCAAGCGCCGAGACGATGGACCGGGTCGAGATCCGGCGGTTCGCCGACCGGGTGACGAGCCGGTATCGATCGCGGTTCGACGCGCCGCTGGTGCTCGTGCCCTGCTCGGCGACGAAGCCCTACAGCGACTCCCAGAGCCACCGACAGTTCCACGACGCGATCCAGTGGCGGGGCCACATCGCCTCGATGACCTCGCCGATCGGCGTGGTGCCCCAGGAGCTCGAGACCACCTACCCGGCCCAACACTACGACTCGGTGGTGACCGGCGACTGGTCGAGCGAGGAGATCGAGTTCGTCGCGGAGGTCCTCCGGCGGTATCTGGAGCGGAACGACTACCCCCGCGTCATCGCACACGTCCCCGAGGACGGCTATCGAGAGATCTGCGCGCGCGTGGCGGGCGCGGTCGACGTCCCGTTCGAGTACACCTGCGGGGACCATCCGACGACCGACGACTCCCTGGACGCTCTCGCGGCGGCGCTCGAGGGCGAACCGGCCTACAGCAAGCGCGAGCGCGAGCACAACACGGTTCGTGCACTCGCCGACTACCAGTTCGGCCCGGTCGGAAGCACGGACGCAGGCACGGGCACGGGCGAGGACGCCGGCACAGAGATCTTCGGCGAGGACCTCCACACGACCGGCCGCTACCCGAAGCTGCAGGCGTGGTCGGGGCCGGCCGGCGACGCGGGCACGCAGTTAGCAACGATGGTGCCACAGTACGGCGTCCTCTCGCTCACGCTCGCGGGCGCGCGACGCTGGGTCGACAGCGACGTCCCGACGAAGCGGGTCGAGATCGACGGATTCGTTCCCCAGGGGTCGGTGCTGGCGCCCGGCATCGTCGACGCCGACGACGCGATCCGCGTCGGCGACGAGGTCGTGATCGAGGGGCCGGCAGCGTTCGCCGTCGGCCGCGCCGAGATGCACGGCAGGGAGATGATCGACTCGACGCGCGGGATCGCGGTGACGGTCCGACACTGCGAGGAACGGTGACCGGCCGCGAGGTCACATCACTGCATCTCGATCCCGCGTCTCACCACGTCTCGATCCGGTCCTCGCGAACGTCCTCGAGACAGCCGGCACAGTCGGGGTGGTCGGCATCGAAGCAGGCCGGCGTCCCGTCCTCGGCGACCGGAACCGCTCGGGTCTCGGCGTGTCGCCGGCAGACGATCCGGGCGTTCCCGTCCGCGTCCGTGGGGAGGTCGAACCGGTCGGCTCCCGTCCGGTCCGTCCCGGATCGGTCGGACTCGGCGCCGTCGCCGTCCTCGAGTCCCGACCGATAGGCGCGTTTGGCCGACTCAAACTCCCGGCCCGCGCGCCGCAGACCCCGGCGAAGCGCGCGCTCGATGCCCTCGTCCATATCGGGGGATCGGGGCGGCGAGCCAATCAGTCTTCGGCATCGATCGACGCCGGGGATGGCGTCCGATCGCTATTCGTCCCGCCGCTCGCGCATGCTCTGCCGGGTGAACTGCGGGCGGGCGCGGATCCCCTTTCGCGAGCGGAACGACCGGTACAACGCGATCGCGAGCGGGGCCGAGAGACCGAGCGAGAGCGCCGCGAGTTCCCAGGCGTTCGCGAACGAGTAGAGGATCGTCGCGGAGAGGACGCCGACGGCCAGCAACACCGAGTAGGCGATCCGCATCGCCAGTTTGTCGAGCACGTGGGTGTCGTCCTCGATGGTGACGTTGAGGTGGACGTCGCCGCGCTCGGCCCGGTCGAGGACGCGATCGAGTTTCGGCGGAACGGTGATGAGCGATCGGGCGGTCTCCTGGATCTGATCGCCCGCTTCGGCGGCCATATCCCGTGCGGTCTGCTCGTAGTAGCCCTCCTCGCGGAGGTAGTCGGTCGCCGTCTCGATGAAGTCGAACTCCGGATCGAGGGTGACGCAGACCCCCTCGACCACGGTCGCGACCCGGAGCACCAGCGCGAGGTTCCGGGGCAGTCGCAGCGGGAACTCGTAGATCGTCGACTCGACCTGCTCGATGATCTGGTTCACCCGATACTGTTCGATGTCTTCGCCGCGGGCGTCGGCGATCGCCAGCTCCATCACCTCGCCCATCACCTCACGGTCGGCCTCCGGCGAGAGGGTCCCGATCGCGATCAGCGTGTCGAGGATCGCGTCGATGTCCTGGTTCGCGACGGCGACGTAGAACTCGACGATCTGCTCCTGTACGTACGGATCGACGCGGCCGGACATCCCGAAGTCGTAGAAGACGATCGAGCCGTCCTCGGCGACCGCGAGGTTCCCCGGGTGCGGGTCGGCGTGGAAGACGCCGTCGTCGATGATCATCCGGAGGTACGCACGCTGGAGCGTCTCGGCGACCGCGGTCGGATCGTGGCCGGCCGCCTCCAGGTCGTCGATCCGGTCGATCTTGGTCCCCGGGATGTACTCCATCGTGAGGACGCGCTCGCCGGACGCCTCGGGATAGGCTGCGGGGATCCGGACCGAGTCGTCGTCCGCGAAGTTCCCGCGGATCTCCGCGAGCATCTCGCGCTCGCGGTCGTAGTCCATCTCCTGGCGGATCGTCTTGGCAAACTCCTCGGAGAGGTTCTCCAGCGAGAAGGCTCGCCCGCTGTCGATGAACCGCTTGACGATCGGCAGCGACCACCGGATCACGCGCAGGTCGGCGTTCACGAGCGGTTCGATCCCGGGACGGCGGACCTTGACCGCGACGGGATCCCCCTCGTAGGTGGCAGTATACACCTGCCCCAGGCTCGCACCGCTTATCGGGTCGGCGTCGAAGTCGTCGAAGACCGCGTCGACGGACCCGAACTCGGCCTCGAGCACCTCGCGTGCCTCCGTCCACGGCGCCGGCGGCACGTCGTCCTGGAGCTGTGAGAGGACGTCGATGTAGGCCGGCGGCAGGACGTCGGGTCGGGTCGACAGCAGCTGTCCGAGCTTGATGAACGTCGGGCCGAGCGTGAGCAGGACATCGAGCAGGGTGGCTGCGCGGTCGCGTTGTGTCTCGGCGTCGACCTCGCGGGAACCGCCGAACAGGAAGAACCGTCGTCGGTCGCGCCAGTACGCGATGATGAGCGGCGAAAAACGCCGCAGAACGACCCAAAACCGCCAGTATGCGCGGAGAGTGACCAGCGTGATCACCCGTCAGTGCTCGTCGATCGCGATCGGTTGTCCGTCGGCCGAACGACGCTTCGGAACCGTGAGCTCGAGCACGCCGCGGTCCATCGTCGCCGCCGCCTCCGAGCCGACGCCATCGGGCGGTAACGGGAGATCCACGTCGAGGAACAGCGGACGGTCCTCCCGGAGGTACCGGTAGCCGTCTGGGGTCGTCTTCTCCCGGCGAGCCTCGATGTCGATCCGACCGGACTCGGCGACGACCTCGGTCGTCTCGCTGGTCGCGCCAGGCAGGTCGACGACGAGGACGTAGGCGTCCGCCGACTCGAGGAGGTCAGCGAACACCGCCTCGGGGAGGTCCCGAAGCGCATCGCGGAGCGCGGACATACCCACTGGTACGCGGGGGAGGTCGAAAAAGGGTGTGGTCGCGATCGGCAGACGTTCGAGGGTCACGAGATCGGGTGGATCGGTGGACCCGATGGGATCGACGCGGAGACGGCCTTTTGCCCCCCGAGCGGAAAGGGGGCGTATGGACACGAAGCGACACGAGGCGGGGTTCAAGGACCGAACCCGCGTTTCGGCCGCGCGATCGACGCTGCTGGAGGCCGTTCGGAGCCACGGGCGAACCGAACGGGTCCCGGTGGGTGAGGCCGACGGGCGAACCGTCGCGGAGCCGATCACCGCACCGAGTCCGGTTCCGGGGTACGACCGGGCGGCGATGGACGGCTACGCGGTCCGCGCCAGTGATACCTTCGGGGCAAGCGATCGGTCGCCGGCGGTACTCCGGGAAACGACCGAAACGGTCGGGCGCGAGGAGGCCGCACGCGTCCACACCGGGAGCGATCTCCCGGCGGGCGCCGACGCCGTCGTGATGATCGAGCAGGTCGAGACCGTCGATTCGACCGACGAGATCGAGGCCTTCGACGCTGTCGCTGAGGGGGAAAACGTCGGCGCGGCCGGCGAGGACGTCGCCGAGGGGGCACACCTCTACGACCCCGGTCACCGGCTTCGACCATCCGATCTCGGCCTCCTGAAGTCGGTCGGCCTCGAGTCGGTGCCGGTCGTCGAGCCGCCGCAGGTCGCGGTGATCCCGACCGGCGAGGAGCTCGTGCAGTCGGATCCGGATCCGGGGGAGGTGATCGAGACGAACGGTCTCACGGTCTCCCGGCTCGTCGAGCGGTGGGGCGGTGATGCGCGGTACCACGACGTCGTCACCGACGACGAATCGCTGCTCCGGACGGCGATCGACGACGCGATCGGGGCGGGCGCCGACGTCGTCGTCACGACCGGCGGATCGTCGGTCGGGGAGCGCGACCTCCTGCCGGAGGTGATCGACGATCTCGGCGAGGTACTCGTCCACGGGGTCGCGCTCAAACCCGGCCATCCGGTCTGTCTGGGGGCCGTGTCTGAGACGCCCGTGGTCTCGCTGCCGGGGTATCCCGTGGCCTGCATCGTCAACGCGGTGCAGTTCCTCCGGCCGGCGGTGGCGCGGTCGCTCGGCACAACGGTCGATCCCCATCCGACGCGGCGAGCCCGACTCACCCGCAAGATCGCCAGCGAGCCCGGAACGCGGACGTTCGCTCGGGTCCGCGTCGAGGAGTCGGCCGATGGAGATGGGCAGGAATCGGACGCCGAGAACGGGTCGGCGTCGACGTCACCGGCCGACTCGCTTCCCGAGGCGACGCCGACGCGCGCGAGCGGCTCCGGCGTGCTCTCGAGCGTCGCGCTCGCGGACGGCTGGGTCGTCGTTCCCGAGGACCGCGAGGGGATCGACGCCGGAACCGCCGTCGACGTGGAGTACTGGGAGGTGACCGAATGACGGACCGCAAGGAGTTCCGCGATCTCGCGACGCCGGCGGCCGCCCACGACGCGATCGCGTCGCTCGATCTCGACCCGGGCGTCGAGGCGGTCCCGCTGTCCGACTCGCGGGGGCGGATCCTCGCCGAGCGGATCGACGCGGACCTCGACGTCCCGGGGTTCGACCGCGCCTCGATGGACGGCTACGCGGTCCGCGCCCGCGACACCTTCGGGGCCGACGAGGCAGATCCAGTCGAACTCGAGCGCGTCGGGGCGGTCCACGCCGGGGAGGAGCCGGGCGTGGCCGTCGAGCCCGGAACGTGTGCCGAGGTCTCGACCGGCGCGGTGCTGCCCGAAGGCGCCGACGCAGTCGTGATGGTCGAACGGACCGACGTTATCGGCGGCGAGAACGATGCGAACGACGAAGACACCCGAATCGCGGTCCGGACGTCGGTCGCACCGGGCGACCACGTGATGGTGGCCGGTGCGGACATCGCCGCGGGTGCCAGAGCGCTCGGGCCGGGGACGCAACTGACGCCCCGCGAGATCGGCCTTCTGTCGGCGCTGGGCGTCGAAACCGTTCCGGTTCGACGGCGTCCGCGCGTCGGGATCGTCTCGACGGGCGACGAGCTCGTCCGTCCCGGCGAGACGCTCGACAGCGCTCGGGGGCAGATCTACGACGTGAACTCGACGACGATCGCGGCCGGCGTCGAGGATGCGGGCGGCGAGCCGGTGTTGTACCCACACGCCGGCGACGACTACGACGAGATGGAGCGGTTGCTGCTCAAAGCGGCCGACGAGTGCGACCTGGTCGTCTCCTCGGGGTCGACCTCCGCGAGCGCCGTCGACGTCATCTACCGCGTGATCGAGGACCGCGGTGAGCTGCTGTTACACGGCGTCGCGGTAAAACCCGGCAAGCCGATGCTCGTCGGCCGACTCGAACGATCGTCGGACGCGAGCACGACGACTGACGCCACCACCGCGACGGACGCCGACGACGAGCGACGTGGGGAATCGGCCTACATCGGGCTGCCCGGCTACCCGGTGTCCGCGCTCACCATCTTCCGGACGTTCGTCGCGCCGGCGATCCGCGAGGCCGCCGGCCAGCCCGAACCCCGGACCGCGACGATCGAGGGCGAGATGGCCGTCCGCGAGCGGTACGGGGAGGGGCGGCTCCGCCTGATGCCGGTCGGGCTACTCGAGCGTGACGGGCGTCTCGACCACGGAATGACGGCGGACGGGAGCGGCGACCGTCCGCTCGTCCATCCCGTCGACAAGGGATCGGGCGCGACGACGAGCCTGGTCGAGGCCGACGGCGTGGTGGCCGTCGACCCCGATACGGACTATCTCGAGGCTGGCGAACCGGTCACCGTCCAGCTGTTCTCGCCGGACGTGCGGCCGCCAACGCTGCTCGGCGTCGGCGAGGACGATCCGGCGCTCAACCGGCTGCTCGACCGGATCGATCGGCCGCGATACCTGCCGGTCGGAACCCGAGAGGGACTCCGACGGCTGCGTGACGGACTGCCGGACGTCGCCGTCGCAGCCGGACCGATCGACCGGGACGTCGAGGCCGTCTCGCTCGGCGGCTGGACACGCGAGTGGGGGCTGATCGTGCCCGCGGGAAATCCCGCGGACGTGACGGAACTGGCCGACCTCGTGGACCGGGAGGTACGGTTCGTGAATCGGGGGACGGACTCGGGATTGCGAGCGAGTCTTGACGACGCACTCGAGGACCTCGCGGCGGAGCGAGGGACCGACCGCAGGGAGCTGGCGGACGCGATCGACGGCTACGACCTGACGGTTCGCGCCTTCGAGAGCCCGGCGCGGCGAGTGCTCGCGGGAGAAGCGGACGTCGGCCTCGGACTTCGGACGACGGCGGAGCGGCTCGGAACCGGATTCTGCCCGCTCGGCGTCCAGGACGTTCGGGTGCTCGCGAACGCTGAGCGGACCGATACGGACGGGGTGTGCGCCCTCCGTGAGGCGCTCGACGACGTGCTCGGCGGCGCGGGCGGGGAGACATCGTCCGTTCTCGATGGCCTCGCGGGGTACGACGGCGGAACCGACGGAGAGCTCTAGGCCGCAGGGCGAGGACCGGGAGCGACGGGACCGACGCTCACTCCCGCGGAACGGCGACGACCGGACGATCGGCGTCGGCGAGGATCCGTCGAGCGACGCTGCCGAACAGGGCCTCCTCGACCGGCGATCGGTCGCGCAACGAGATCACGATCTCGTCGGCGCCGAACGACTCGGCGGCGGCACGGACGTCCTCGGCGGGGTCGTTGCCGCGAACGAACTGATGGGTCTCGACGGTCGCGGCCGCGAGCCTGACGGCGACGACGTTGAGTGCCTCCTCGCCGTCCCGGACGTCCCGAGCGCTCGTGTCGTCGCCGCCGAGCAGGGAGTTGACGGCGTGAACGGTGTCGTCGGCATCGACCCGATCGGCCAGATAGTCACAGCTCGCGGCGCTGGCGTGAACCGAGTTCGTGGGACACAGGAAGGTGGTCACGACTCGGATCCGTCGCCGAGCCCGCTTAACCGTTTCCGCGGGTGGGTCCCGGCTCGGCCGCCGTCACTCCTCGGGCAAGTCGTCGGCCGAAGTCGGCACCTCCTCGACCTGGCCGGCCAACGTGGCCGCGTCGCCCGCGACCGTCGACGGGTCGACGCCCGCCTCGTTGGAGACGAGCCGGAGATGGGCGGCAAGCAACGCGAGCGGTTGCAGCGCCTCCTGTTCGCGATCGTCGGCGTGCTGTGAGAAGGTCGTCTCGACCTCGCCGTCCCGAACGACGCCCGCAAAGAGCGCGTCGACGTCCGCATCGAGAAGGTCGCGTGCGTGTTCGACCTCGCGTGCGAACGCATCGTCGTCCGTCGCGGCATCCGTCTCGCCGTCGTCATCGACTCCGTCGCCGGCATCGGGCGTGGGCATACCGATCGGTGGCGGGCGAGAGGACAAAAGGGCGCGGGTCGGGCGGAGCGTGGGCCTGGAGGCTGGCCGATCGGGGCCACCCGAATCGACGTCGACGTCAGTTCGGGCGCGGGCGCGCAATGAACAGCGTCTGGACGATGTTGAACGGGTCGTACACCGACTGGTGACACTGACAGTAGACGCCGTCGGCGGCGTCATAGCGGGAAGACTCCTCGTTCTTTTTGTACCCCGGAACACAGCAGAAATGGGTACAGACGTTGAGCCAGGCGAGGAAGCCGTTCTCCGTCGAGGCGGCAAGCCACTCGTCCTCCTGTGCCGCCTCCTCGATCAGCGGCGATCGAATGACCGTCGCTGTGAGCGTGTCCTCCGCGTCCTGGGACCGCCAGTTCGCGCTTGCAGGTTTGCCCATTCCATCCTGTCCGATGCCGTTACCCCACTCCTCGTAGTCGTCGAAGGAGTCGACGTGGAGCTGTTCGCCGGTTTCGTACTCCTCGCTTTGCCAGTCGTAGCCGCCGGGGGCGGACCGAAAGAGGTTGTCGGACTCGTACTCGGGCTGGATGTTCTCATACCCCTCCATCCCGCAGTACTGGAACCACTCGCCGGAGTAGGTCACGTCGCCCGCCATATCCTCCTGGGCGACGGTGATCTCGACGCCGTTTTGGGTGATCGTCGTCACTTCCGGCCACTTTCCGCGGAGGTAGCCGTCATCGGTGATCTCGATCGGGATCTGGGGCATCCCACGAGGGGCCGGGCCACCGGTGAGCTCGATGGCCATCGCGGTCGTCTGCCCACCGCCCGTCCCGGTGGAACTCGTCAGGGAGTTAACCGTCGCTGATCCCGTCGCGCCGACGCCCGCGAGGGCGCCTCCGCCGACGACGCCTTTCACGAACCGTCGTCGTCCGGACTCGGGTGGGTACTTATCATCCGCGCTCATACGCGAAACCTCGCTCGCGCCGGTGAAAAGCGTGACGAACCGCCCGCCACGTCACCGGCTGTCCTGACACGGCCGTACACGCGCTTTCTGAATACAGTTAAAAGGGTGCGGCCGGTAGCGTCCGTATGTTCGAGGACCGGCCAAATCGCGACGCGGAAGTCGTTCTCGTCGGGCGGTCGAACGTCGGGAAGTCGACGGTGATGCGGGAGCTAACCGGCCACGACGTCTCGACCGGCGGGAAGCCGGGCGTCACGCGCCAACCGAACCACTTCGACTGGACGGCACAGGACTTCATGTTCACCGACCTTCCCGGGTTCGGCTTCATGTCCGGCGTCAAGGACGAGCGGCGAGAGCAGATACAGACCGACATCGTCCACTATCTCGAGGAGTATGCGGACCACATCCTGGCCGGCGTACTCGTGCTGGACGGCAACAGCGCGGTGGAGATCATCGACCGCCACGCGGACCGCGGCGAGGTGCCACACGACGTCGAGATGTTCGGGTTCCTCCGGGAGGTCGGGATCGAGCCGATCGTCGCCGTCAACAAGATGGACAAGGTCGACGACGAGGACGAGCGGCTGAACGCGATCTGTGACCGGCTCGGGGTCTACCCGCCCTGGCAGCAGTGGCAGGGGGAGACGATCGCGCCGATCTGCGCCAAACGGGGCTCGATGGAGCCGCTGTATGAGTGCCTGCGAACCCGGTTTCACGAGGCGAAGCGTGACGACCTCCTCGGGTTCGTGAGCTGAGACCGTCCGTCGATCGTCCGGTCAGTTTCCGCCGCGAACGACGTGTCCGTACTTCAGCAGCGCGACGAACACCCCGCCGCCGACGAGGTTCCCGACGGTCGCCAACGAGAGGAACGCGAGGTAGTCGAGAACGGAGATCGACGGCGACATAAACACGCCGAAGAGGACCTCCACGTTGCCCGCGATCGAGTGCGGGAGATGCAGGATCCCGATGGTCGCGGTCACGATCCAGATGATGAGGATCCGGCTCGTCGTCTCCTGTGCGGCCGTGATCAGCCAGGCGAGCAGCCCCATCAACCATCCGGCGAAGACCCCGGCGACGAACAGCCAGCCGAGGTCGTGCGTGACGAGTTTGAGCGCGATCGCCTCGAAGGCGGCCGGCGTCACCACGCCGAGCCCGGGCATCAAAAGCACCGCGAGCAGGGTGAACAGGAACCCGCCGACGACGTTTCCGACGTACACGAGCCCCCACAACCGAAGCAACCCACGTATCGACGCCTGACCGTCCAGCACCGGAACCACCGCCAGTGTGGTGTGTTCGGTGAACAGCTCGGAGCGACCCAGGATGACGAAGACGAAGCCGACCGAATACGCACTGGCGAGCAGCAACTCGGTGGCGAGATCGCCGAACCCGCCCGCCGAAAGCGTGAGAATTGTCGCCATCAGCAATGGGCCGAAGCCGATGTCGAGCCCCGCCGAGATCCCCGAGAGCAGCAGTCCCGATCGCTCCCGGTTGATTTCGTGCAGACCGCTCTCGATCAGCGAATCGAGGACGTCCCGGGTCGGTTTCTGCTCCATCACGGCCGTGTTGGTTGCGTCGCGGTCGGACACGAGGGAGGCTCTCCCATCTCGGACATCGACCCGCCGGTATGCAAACGTTTCCCCGCGACGATACGGTCGATCACCGATCCCAACCACTATGCCGGTCGACGCCACGGATGAGGTATGTACGCGACGGCACCCGATCTGCTCCGCCTGGCGATCGTGCCGGTCTTCGCGTGGGCTGCGCTCCGCGATATCCGGACGCGGCGACTCCCGAACCGGCTGTGGCCCCCGGTGTATCTCTTCGGCGCGGTGCTGTTGGCGGTCGACCTCCTGATCCGCTGGCCGATCGGCGGCGTCGCCGACCGGCTGTTCCTCGTTCGGGTCGCGATCAGTCTCCTGTTCATCGCGCCGCTTGGCGTCGCGTTCTGGTACGTCGGCGGGTTCGGCGGCGCCGACGCCAAGGCGCTCGTGGCGCTGGCGATCGTCTACCCGACGTTTCCGACGTACGTGCTCCCGATCGCGGGGATCCCGGCGCTGCCGGCGGTCGAGCCGGCGCTCGGCGTGTTCTCCCTGACGATCCTCACGAACACCGTCCTCGTCGGTGCCTGCTACCCGGTCGGACTCGGGATCTACAACGCCCTCCGCGGCCGGCGGTCTCCCGTGATGGTCCTCGCACGACCGGTCGCCATCCACCGACTGCTGGCGGTCCACGGTCGACTCTTCGAGACGCGCGGGGGCTACACCCGGAACGGGCTCGACCTCGACGCGCTCCGGATGTACCTCCGGTGGCGCGGGACGACGCTGACCGCGGTGCGTGAGGACCCCGACCGCTATCGCGACCCGGAAAGCGTGACCGAGACGTACGCGCCGACCGACGGCGCAGCCCATCTCGAACCGGTGACTGACGGTTCCGAGGGATCCGCGACTGGCGACGCCGAGAGACCCGCGGCTGACGCCGAACCGATGGACATCGAACCGCCGGACGACGGATCGGCCGACGATCCGTGGGCGGCCGCCCGGTTTCTCGAGTCGATCGAGGGAACGGCCTACGGCACCGATCCGGAAACGCTGCACGAGGGGCTCGAGACCGTCGCCGACCCCGACCGGGATCGCGTGTGGGTCTCGCCGGGAATGCCGTTCGTCGTCCCGATGTTCCTCGGGATCGTCGTCTCGCTCACCTACGGCGACGTCCTCTTTGCGGTCCTGCGGGCGATCGGGCTGGCGTGAGCGGGCGGCCATCCGTGCCCATCGACGACTCACTCTCCGGTCAAAACCGACTCACTCCCCGGTCCGAATCGCGACGTCGTGTGACCGATCTCCGTCGCGCCAGTGGATCCGGAGCCGCAGCGTCGGCCCCTCCTGCTCGGCGATTTCGGGGTCGGTGACTGCGTGTTCGTAGGTGTGGGTGGCGGTCTCGCCGGCCGGAACCGACAGGCTGACCGCCGCCTCGGGCGCGTAGGCGATGCGCGGCCCGATCCGGTTGATCGCGGCGACGAAGGTCCCGTCGACGTCGCCGACGTTCTCGACGGCGATCGTCGCGGTGACGGTCTCGCCCAGCGTGATCGCGTCCGGCGCGTCGACCGAGACCGCGAAGTCGGTGGGGCCGCGCTCAAGCGCCGCCGTCGTGTCGGCAGCAAGCACGTGAGCACCGGCGGATCCGTCACCGTCACCCTCGCCAGTTCCGTCGTCGGTTCCCCAGACGAGTCGAGCGTCGGAGGCAGCAGGGATCGGGTTCGGAACCGGGACTGCGACCCAGCCGCGCTCGGCCGGATCGGGCTCGGGCCACCCGTACGCCTCGCCGAAGTCGACGAGGGTCCCCGGCGACGGGCCGATCCCGGTCGTCGCCGGGAACGTCTCCGCCGGCGTCTCGAGCGCGAAGGAGTCAGGCGGGGACGACGTCGGGTCTTCGACGGCGACGTCGGCGACCACGTACTGCGACCCGCGGCCGCCATAGACGCCGTAGGAGTCAGGCGAGTCCATCGCGACGAGCTCCGGACGAACGGTCAGGTCGTGCACGGTGACGCCGGTCGCGTCGGATCCGCCGGGCGTGTCGGGTCCATCCGTCGGTTTCCCGTCGTCAGTGCCGGTTGAGGTTCCGGTGACTGAGGGATCGATCCCGTTTCCGCCGCCGTCACTGAGGACGTCACCCAGACAGCCGCCGACGGAGGCGATCGCCGGGAGTGCGATCCCGACGAGCACCCGTCGTCGAGTCGGATCCATACTACCAGTACGAAACCGTCTCCGAAAAGATCACGATTGGAACAAAGGCCCGTTTGAGCCATCTCGACCGCGGATTCCGGGCGAACAGACCGAATGTCGAGCGTGATGAGTCGCCGGATCGACCTCCGGATGGGGCTGCACAACGACTACGTCGTTCGCCGCCAACGGCGTCATATGGATCCGGTCAACCAGGCGGATCTGGAGTGGACCGAACTGGACCGCGAGGACACGACGTTCCGCAGGAAGCAGCTCGGCGAGGCGGCCGGCGGCGCGGATCTCGGCTGTAGCCTCTACGAGCTTCCGGCCGCGGGACGGTCGTGGCCATACCACTACCACACCGCGAACGAGGAGGCGATATACGTGCTCGCGGGAGCCGGAACGCTGCGTCTCGGCGAGGAGACGCATTCGATCGAGGCGGGCGATTACGTCGCCCTCCCGGCCGACGCGTCCGGCGGCCATCGCGTGGTCAACGACGGCGACGATCCCCTTCGATATCTGGTCGTGTCGACGATGCGAGAGCCGGACGTGACGGTGTATCCGGACCGGGACCGGGTCGGCGTGTTCGTGGGATCGCCGCCGGGCGGACGCGACGGACGATCGCTGCACGGATACTACCCGATCGACGGTGACGTCGACTACTGGGAGGACACGACATCCGATGGCGAGTGAGCGAGCCCCCAAAAGGCCTATTCGACCGCTCCGCCTCGATCGGAGTATGAGTGAGGCCGCAGACCGAGACACGGAGGCCGCGGACGGCAGCGACCGAGAATCCGGAGGCCCTGACGCGATGATCGACGTCGACTTCGGCGAGGACGGGCTCGTCCCCGCGATCGCCCAGGACGTCGACTCCGGCGAGGTGTTGATGCTCGCGTACGTCACCGAGGAGGCACTCGACCGGACGCTCGAGACGGGCGAGGCGCACTACTACTCCCGGTCCCGCGAGGAACTGTGGCACAAAGGCGGGACCTCCGGACACACCCAGGACATCGCCGAGGTTCGCGTCGACTGTGACGCCGACACGCTCCTGTATCTCGTCGACCAGACGGGCGGCGCCTGCCACACCGGCCATCGATCGTGTTTCCACCGGACGGTCGAGGGCGAGCACGTCGGCGAGCGCGTCTTCGATCCCGACGAGGTGTACTGACGATGGTCGCCGTCGCGACGCCGAAACCACGGGGGACGATGGCGTGAACGACGCCGTCACGAACGTCGAGCCGGTTGCGGCGGCCGCGACGGCGGCCGCGGAACTGCGCGAACGATACGACGAACGCCGCTCGATCGAGTCGCGGATCGACGAGGTGGGTCGCGACCGCGTCGAGGCCGCCGCGGACGCATATCGACGGGCCGTCCGGGTGCTCGACCGGTACGAGGAGGACGCGACCGGCACCGGCGATTTCGGCTCCTACGTCCGCTTCGAGGGCGAGTTCGAGGCGGCCACCGACGTCGACGACGACGTGCCTGCGGGCGAGGCGTTCGCAGCCGCGAACGAGGCAGTCGACAAGCGGCGTCTCTCTGAGTCCGACTTTGACGCCGCCCGGGAGGCGCTCGAACCGGCCGGCGAGTACGTCTCGCTGCTCGAGGAGCGCGACGAGGCGGTCGACGAATATCGGCGGGCAAGACACGACGCCAGCGAGGCTCGCGACCAACTGGCCGATCACCTGGCGGACCGCGAGGCGGTCGCGGACCGGGACCACGTCGACCTCGACGCGCCGGTCGACCGCATCCGCGAGCCGGTCGAGCGCTACAACGAGGCCATCCAGGACGACTTCGAGGAGTTCCTGAAAACCGAAAGCACGCGCGAGGTCTTCGCCCTGCTCGAGACGGCCGACCGCTATCCGCTCGTCGAGATCGACCAACCGCCCCGGGATCTTCGGGAGTACGCCGCCGACCACGCCGCCGGCGAGGAGCCGCTGCCGACGCTGCTCGAGTACGCCGACTACTCGCAGTCGAAACTGGACCACTACGTCGACGACCCCGGCGCACTCCGGACCGCGGTGGCGGTCCACCGGACCTGGATCGACCGCCTCGACGGCGAACCGTTCACGCTCGCGTGGCCGCCGGCGCCGGCCGAAGAGCTCCGCTACCGGATCAAGGAACTGACCCCGCTCGCTTCGCGGTTCGCGGACGAGGAGACGGTCGCGCTCCTGCGCACGGTCCGCGACCGGACGCGCGAGGACGACTACGAGCGAACACGCGAGGCGGCAGTGACGCGGGCCGAACTCGACGAAATCGACAGGGAGATGCTCGCCTCGGGCGAGATCCACGATCGGGTTGCGGCCGCCCGCGACGTGCTCGATCTGATCGAGACGGTGCTCGCGGAGACCGCAGAGTAGGACGTCGAAACGAGGAGTGAATGGCCGGAGTCGTTACCGTGCGTCCTCGAGCGCCGCAAGCACCCCGTCCGCAAGTTCCTCGGCGCGGTCGGCTGACCGGGCCTCGGCGTAGACGCGGACCTTCGGCTCGGTCCCCGAGGGGCGGACCAGGACCCAGGCGTCGCCGTAATCGAGCCGGTAGCCGTCCGTGGTGTTCGGCTCGGCAGCCGCCTCGCGGACGTACGCTTCGGCGGCACCCAACAGGCGATCGAGTTCGGCGTCGGAGTCGTAGGAGACGTTGTGGCGGACGTTGACGTAGTCGGCGTAGGGGACGACGACCTCGCTGGCGGGGCGGCCGTCCGCGAGCAGTTCGAGGAACCGCGCCGCGATGTAGGCGCCGTCCCGCGAGAGCCGATACTCCGGGAAGAAGACGCCGCCGTTGCCCTCGCCGGCGATCGGGACCCGTTTCCCGGCTGCTTGGAGCTCTCGGACCCGAGTGATGATGTTCGTCGCACCGATGGGCGTCAACTCGAGGTCGGCGCCGACGTCCTCGCACACGTCGACGAGCCGCTGAGAGACGTTGACCGCCGAGACCGCAGCGTCACCCGCCGAGAGAGCATCGGCAGCCAGCGCCGCGAGCGAGGCGTCGCCCTCGATGTACGCACCGGTCTCGTCGACGAAGACGGCCCGATCCGCGTCGCCGTCGTGCGCGATCCCGAGATCGGCGTCGCTCGAGCGGACGAGCCGCTGGAGATCCCCGAGATGTTCCGGAACCGGTTCCGGGAGCCGTCCGGGAAACCGGCCGTCCGGCTGGGCGTTCACGGTGCGGACCGAACAGCCGAGACGACGGTAGATCGCCGGATTGGTCAGCGATCCGGCCCCGTGGCCCGGGTCGACGGCGACGGTGAGGTCGGCATCGGCGATGGCCGCCCGGTCGACGGCATCGACGACGGACTCGACGTAGGCATCGTTCACGCCGTCGATGTGGGTCGTTTGGCCGGCGCCCCGCCAGTCAGCCTCATCGAACTCCTCGCCGAGAACGTGGTTCTCGACGCGCTCAAGGGCGTCGACCTGAAGTTCGACGCCGTCATCCCCGACCAGCTTGATGCCGTTGAACTCCGGCGGGTTGTGGGAGGCGGTCACGAGGACGCACGGAGTCTCCCGGACCGCACAGTACCGGCCGACTGCGGGCGTCGGGACCTCGCCGAGCCGGTCGACGTCACAGCCGACCGCCGCGATCCCGGCCGCGGCGGCGTTACAGAGCAACTCGCCGGTCGTCCGGGTGTCCCGTGCGACCGCGACGCGGTCGGTCTCCCACACCGTGCCCGCCGCCTTCGCCACCCGCAGCGCAAACTCCGGCGACAGGTCGGCGATCGCGACCCCGCGCGTCCCGCTCGAGCCGAACAGCTTCATACCGGGTGCACGGACGCACCGGGGAAAGCGATTCCGAAGCCACCCCACTCGAGGTCCGAAGCCACCCCACTCGAGGGGATAGACGATGGCGATGTCGGGACGTTCATACGACCGCGGCGGCTACGCGAACGTATGACGCTGTCACGACGGGCGTTGCTCTCGAGCGTCGGGACCGCCGGGACCATCGCGGTTGCTGGCTGTCTCGACTTCGCCGCCGGAGAGGGGCCACAGGGACCGTCGGGGGAGATCGACGAGTTGTCGTGTGACGACGACTCCTTCCGGCGACTCGACCAGCGGTTTCCCGAGGACGGGGCGAGCTACGTCTCGGCATACACCGCCGACGACGTCCGGTTCGAGCTCGCGCTCCAGGGGGCCGAGAAGACCTACGGCAGCGATCTCAGAGTGGTGCTCCGCTGTCTCGATCAGGACGTCGACGCCGAGATCGCAAGCGACGAACACATCGCGGTGCAGCGGCGAACGGCGTCCGGGTGGCAGGACGTCCGTGGAACACCCGACGGCAGCGAGGTGACGTATCCGGAGACGACGAAGGTCGTCAACTCCGGCGGGGGATACACGTGGTCGCTTACGCTTCGGGAGGAGGCGGTCGCGGACACGCTGTCGACCGCCGATCTCAAAGTCTGTCCCGCTCTCGGCGCCGGAACGCACCGATTCGTCTACTGGGGACTTCCCGGTGACGTCGCCATCGGCAGGCAGTTCGAGATCATCGGCTAGTCAGCGGTTCGATCGTCGAAGTCGACGGTTCGATCGCCACGACCGGCGTCAGGAACCGCCGACCGCACGAGCACGCTGACGGGCCGCCTCGATCGAGGTGCCCTCACGAAGGAGTGCGTCGACGAACAGCTCGCCGGCCTTGTAGGAGGACCGGACCATCGGCCCCGACGCGCAGTACAGGAAGCCGAACTCTTCCTCGGCAACCCGTCGCCACGTCTCGAAGACGTCGGGATGGACGTACTCGAAGACGTCGAGATGTGACCGGGAGGGCTGGAGGTACTGCCCGAAGGTAACGATGTCGACGTCGATCTCGCGGAGATCCGACAGCGTCCGGTAGACCTCGTGGTCGTACTCGCCGACGCCGAGCATCAGGCTCGTCTTGGTGTGGATGTCCGAGGCTCGGTTCACGCGATCGAGCACCGACAGCGACTGTTCATAGCCCGCGCGGCGGTCACGTACCGGCCACTGGAGCCGTTCGACCGTCTCGACGTTGTGGGCGATCACGTCGGGATCCGCATCGATGATCCGGTCGATCGCGTCGGGGTCGCCCCCGAAATCGGGGATCAACACCTCGACGAGAATTTCGGGATCGCGGTCGTTGATCGCCCGGATCGTCTCCGCGAAGTGTGCCGATCCGCCGTCGGCGAGGTCGTCGCGATCGACGGACGTCAACACGACGTACTCGAGCCCGATCTCGGCGACTGCGTCGGCGACGTTCTCGGGCTCGGTGGGGTCGAGCGGCTCCATCCCACCCGTTTCGACGTCACAGAAGTTGCACCCGCGCGAGCAGCGATCCCCCATCAGCATAAACGTCGCCGTTCCGGGCCCGTCGCGGCCGGACCAACACTCGCCGAGATTCGGACAGTTGGCCTCCTCACAGACCGTATTAAGGTTCCGGTCGCGGAGGGTGGATTTGATCTCGGTGAACCGCGTGCCGGCCGGTGGCTGCGTCTTGAGCCAGTTCGGTTTCCGCCGCCTCGATGCCATACCGGTCATTGGACGCAAGCCGGCAAAAACGTGGGGATCGATCCGTCCAGGGCGGTCGGTTCGCGGCGTTTGGGTTCGGCACGCTTTAGCATCTTCACCGAGTATATGCGTGTATGGAGTGGAGCACCGACTGGGGCCTCAGGGGCAGAATGGCGTTCACGATGTTCCTGCTGTTCGCCCTCTATCTGGCGTTCGTTGGGGTCCTCGTGTCCGTATTCAACGCGGGAATCTTCGTCACCCTCCTGCTACTTGGCGGCTTCTCGCTTGCACAGTACTTTTTCAGCGACAAACTCGCCCTCCGAAGTATGGGCGCCCGAACGGTGGAGCCCGACGAGGCGCCGGAGCTACATCGGTCGATCGAGCGACTGAGCCAGCAGGCGGACCTCCCGAAGCCGACGGTGGCGATCGCCGACACCCAAGTTCCGAACGCGTTCGCGACCGGGCGCAACCAGCAGAACGCGACGGTCTGTGTCACGACGGGACTGTTGAACACCCTCGATCAGGACGAACTCGACGGCGTGCTCGCCCACGAGCTCGCACACGTCAAGAACCGCGACGTGATGGTGATGACCATCGCATCGTTCCTCTCGACCATCGCGTTCTTCATCGTCCGGTGGGGCTGGCTGTTCGCCGGTAACGACCGAAACGCCCCGCCCGTGTGGGTCGCGATCGTGGTGTCCCTGCTCGTCTGGGTCGTCTCCTTCCTGCTCATCCGCGCGCTCTCGCGGTACCGGGAGTTCGCGGCGGACCGCGGCGCGGCCAGCATCACCGGGAATCCGAGCGCGCTCGCGTCAGCGCTGCAGCGGATCAACGGGCGGATGGATCGAGTCCCCAGCGAGGACCTCCGGCAGGAGGCGGAGATGAACGCGTTCTTCATCATCCCGATCCGGTCGGGGCTCATCGGGAAGCTCGCCAGCACGCACCCGCCGATGGAGCGACGTGTCGAGCGGCTCCGCGAGCTCGAGCGCGAGCTGGAAACCGCGTGAGAAAGGCCCTAATCCCTCCGGGCCCTACGCCGGGACAGTAGATGGGACTCTTCGAGACGATCCGGTCCGTGTTCGGCACGAACGCGGAGTCGGACGCCACGCGTGCCGCCGATCCCGAGGACCTGTTCGGGATGTCGACGGCCTATATGACGATGGAGGCTGACCTCGGGTACGACCACGTCGGGGAGGCAGCGCTGTGTTTCTCCGGCGTCGACTCGACGGCGTTCGCCGACGCCGTCGACGACGTGGAGGCCATCCTCGACGCCGGCGAGGCGGAGACGGGGACCGGCTTCCACCAGCACGAGGACGACCACGGCTATCGCTGGTTCGTCCTCGAGGATGACGATCCGGAGGACCTCGTGACGAGCGTCCACTTCGCGGCCGACACGTTCGTGGAGGCGGGATTCGGGTCGCGACTGCTTGCGGCCGTGTTCGGCTTCGAGACGGCTGATCGACGTGCGTACTGGATCTACTCCTTCCGCCGAGGGGCGTATTACCCGTTCGTCCCGACCGGATCCAGCGAGCGTGACGAGCGCGTCGAGTTCAAGCTTCGGTCGGTGCTCGAGTCCGAACTCGACGTCGAGGACGACGAGTCCTACTGGTACCCACTGTGGCCGGACGCGTCCGGCGATCATCCCTGGGAGTGACCCGGATGGGCGAACCAACCGAGAGCCCTGCTGAAGCCGGGACGGCGGAGGACGGCGCAACCGACGATGACGGGATCGGTCGACGGGGAGACTCGCCTCGGGACGACACCCGGTATGGCGGTCGAGACCGCTCCCCGAAGCCGGTGCTTCGATCGATCGCGGTCCAAGCGGCGGTCCTCTCGGCGGCGGCGCATATCCTCTGGGCGTGGCCGCGTTTCGGTACGGACACCGACCCGCGCCCCGCCACGTTCCTCCTGGCGGCGGCGTTCACCGTGCTTATCGCGGTTGCGACGGTTCGAGGCGGAGAGTACCGCCGGCTGTATGCCCTCGGTGCCGGGACGCTGGCGGCGTTTCTCGTCGGCTTCCTCCTGTGGCATCGGACGGCCCCGATCGAGGCGCTGGTCGGCGACCCGTACGCGCTCGTCGGGAAGGCTGCTGAGGGCGTCGGCGTCATCGCGTTCGTCGCGCTGTACCGACTTGCACCGCCGACGGCGGTCGCGCTTGAGCGTCTCCGAGAAGATGCTGAGCGGACAGGACCGGAGGAATGACCGATCCGGACCCGTACCTGACGGTCGCCGAACGGGCACGGGCCGCCTTCGAGGTGCGGGGGTCGGAGTTCATCGGGCACGTCGGGCCGGTATCGTCCGTCGAGGGGGCGGAGACGTTCGTCGACGCGATCCGGACCGAATACGACGACGCGACCCACAACGTCCCGGCGTACCGTGTGCCGGCGACACCACCGGAGGAACGGTCGTCGAATGGGCACGGAGACGCTTCCGTGATGATCCGGGAATACGCGAGCGACGACGGCGAACCGTCCGGATCCGCCGGAAAGCCGGCGCTGAACGTCCTCCAGGGCCGTGATCTCCGCAACGTGGTCGTCGTGATCACGCGCTATTACGGCGGGACGAACCTCGGCGTCGGCGGGCTCGTACGGGCGTACGGACGTGCCACGAAGGAGGCGATCGAGGCGGCCGGCATCCGTGAAGAAGTCCCACACAGGCAACTAACGGTGACGACGTCCTACGACGACTCCGGGACCGTTCGAGGGATCCTGGAGTCGGTGGGCGTGGATTTCGAGGCCAACTACGACGTCGACGTGCGCTTCGCGGTTCGGGTTCCGGTCGTGGACGTCGCGGAGATCGAGGACCGGCTTCGGAGCGCGACCAGCGGACGCGTCTCGATCGATGGGTGATCGACTGCGGCCGAGGACTGATCGAGCTGTTCGGCGGAAATCGATCGGACGAGCCAGCTGGCGCCGGCGCCGGATCGATCCCGAGCGTCGGAATGGCGAACAGGCGATGAAAGCTGGAACCGAACGTGAGGGTGTCGCTCGGCAGAGAACAGAGATCCCACGGCGGACATCGCGCACCCGCCTCGCCGGCCGTGGGACAGGCAGTCAGGACATACGGCGGCTGGAGCGGTATCAGGTATATATCTCCGGACGGATCTCGACTCGAAACGTGGTGTTCAGTCGACGATGATGTCGGAGTTGTTCCCGGCGACGCCGCCGGAATCTGGCTCCATCTCCCGCTGATACCGGTCGATCCACTCGGCGAAGCAGTCGGGGCAGAGCCGCTGGGTGTCGATGTTCGCGCGGTCGACGCTCAGCCGGATCGTTCGGGCGAGCGCGTCCGGCGTCGGGTCCCCGCAGGCGCTACAGGGCTCGTCTGGCTCCGCATCGGTCATACCGGTAGCTCATCGGGCAGTCTCTTAAAATGGATGGGGCGATCGTCGTCCGGAGGCGTACCAGTCCGATCGGAAACGGAATCAGGTCGTGCGGAACGCCCGATCGCCGGCGTCGCCGAGTCCCGGGACGATGAAGCCGTCATCGTCGAGGTGGTCGTCGATGGAGACGGTGAGCAGGTCGGCCTGGGGGGCGGCGTCGCCGACTCGAACGAGGCCATCGGGTGCCGAGACCGCCGACAGGACGAACAGGTTCTCGTAGCCGTCTGCCTCCGAGAGCACGTGGTCGAGGACGGCACACATCGTCGACCCGGTCGCGAGCATCGGGTCGGCGATGATGACCGTGTCGTCCTCGGTGATCTCGGGGAGCTTCACGTAGTCGATCGTGATCGGGAACTCGCCGGCGTCGTTCATCCCGGCGTCCTCGTCGCGCCCCGCGGAGATGACGCCCTGTTTGGCCCGCGGGAACGCCTTGAGCAGGCCCTCGACGAACGGGGTGGCGGCGCGCAGCACGTTGATTATCACGACGTCGTCGAGGCCCTTCACGCGCTCGCCGGTCGTCTCGGCAAGCGGCGTCGTGACGGGGACGAACTCGGTGTCCATCGCGCCGTCGATGATCTCGTAGCCACAGATGCGGCCGAGTTTGACGAGTCCCTTCCGGAAGGCGACCTGTTCGGTCTCGACGTCCCGGAGCCGCGAGAGGGTATCCTTCGCCAGCGCGTGTGTGATCAGGTAGGCGTCGTCGCGGTCTTCGATCGTCATTGTCGGCGATATCGGCCGCCGAATCTTTAAAAACCCGGTTTCGTCGTCCCCGACCGCGAGGGTGACCGTCCCCGAGTCCACGAACCGCTTCGGTCCCCGATCAGTTCCGTCGAGGGTTCACCAGTTTGGTCGAGAGGCTACCAGTTTCACTGAGGTACCCGACCCCTTTTAGCCGATGACGCCGAACCATCGACCGTGTCAGATCCGGCGTATCTGCGGTTCTTTCCGTACGAGGAACCCTATCCGAACCAGCGCGAAGCGATGGATAGGGTCGCGAACGCGCTCTCACGCGGCCAGGACGTCCTCTTCGAGGGCGCGCCCGGAACGGGGAAGACCCTCTCGGCGCTGGTTCCCGCGCTCGAGCACGCACGCGAGCACGATCGGACGGTCGTCATCACCACGAACGTTCACCAGCAGATGCGCCAGTTCGTCGAGGACGCGCGGGCGATCACGCGAACGGAAGCGATCCGAGCGGTGGTATTCAAAGGAAAGTCGTCGATGTGCCACATCGACGTCGACTACCAGGAGTGTCAAACGCTGCGGGACACGACGCGGTCGCTCGTCGAGACCGAGGCGGACAAGGGCGAGCTCGAGCGCCGCCAACGCGAACTGCTGGCGGAGAGTCGCGACGGCGACGCCGCGGCCGCGGAGGCGCGCGAGGTCGTGATGGAGGAACTGGACGATCTGGACGAGGAGATCGCGGAGATCGACTCGGCGAACGTCTGTGACCACTACTACAACAATCTCACGCGGGACACGGACGCGTTCTTCGAGTGGCTCTTCGAGGACGTCCGAACGCCCGAAGACGTCTACGAATACGCCGAGGAGCGCGACCTGTGCGGCTACGAACTGCTGAAGGAGGGGATGGAGGGCGTCGACCTCGTCGTCTGCAACTATCACCACCTGCTCGATCCGACGATCCGTGAGCAGTTCTTCCGCTGGATCGACCGGGATCCCTCGGAGATCATCACCGTGTTCGACGAGGCACACAACGTCGAGGACGCCGCACGCGAGCACGCGACGCGAACGCTCACCGAGAACACCCTCGAGTCGGCGCTCGAGGAGATCGACGGGAGCGACGACTCCCGAGCCGAGGCCGCCGAGAACGTCGTCTCGGCGTTCCACGAGGCGCTCGTCGAGACGTACGATTCGGCCCTGGGGTTCGGGGAGCGAGAGTCGGTCGGCGATCGCTGGGAGGACGTCTCGATAGCCAACGAGGACCGTCGCGACGACCTCACGCTCGCGTTCCTCGACCGATACGCGGGTCGCGGGATCGACGTCGAGGCCGAGCTCGCGGTCCAGCTCGGGCGGGCGTTCGACGAGGAGTACGACCGCCAATATCGGGAGGGTGAGACGACGAGCCGGAAGGAATCGGGAACCCTACAGGCCGCACAGTTCATCGCGACGTGGATGGAGGAGGGAGCCGAGTTCGGCCAGTACCCGGTCGTCTCCGTGCGACGCAACGAGGCCACCGACGAGGTCTACGGCCGGGCGGAGCTGTACACCTGTATCCCGCGAACGGTCACGAGCGAGCTGTTCGAGGAGGTCGCCGCGTCGGTCCTGATGAGCGCGACGCTGCGCCCCTTCGACGTGACCGCCGACGTGCTCGGGCTCGAGGACGTCGCGAGTTTGGCCTACGAACTCGCGTATCCGGCGTCGAACCGCGTCACCTACGCCGTCGACACGCCGCCGCTTTTCGCCTCGGACCGATCGGACCCGGAGGTTCAGGGGACGGTCGGCGAACTCCTCCGGGACGCCATTCGGTTCACGCCGGGGAACACGCTGGTCTTCTTCCCGTCGTATGCCGAGGCCGAACGGTACTATGAACGACTCCAAAGCGGGATCGACGGACGCCCGGAACCGGATCGATCCGGTCCGCTGGGGACGCTCCTCCTCGACGGTTCGAGCGTGGAGACGGAGACCCTCCGCCGCCGCCTCGTCGACGGCGACGACTGTACGCTTTTCACCTCGCTGTGGGGAACGCTCGCTGAGGGCGTGAGTTTCGACGACGACGCGGCACGAACCGTGATCGTCGTCGGCGTCCCGTACCCACACCTCTCCGACCGAATGGAGGCGGTCCAGGCGGCCTACGACCGTGCGTTCGCCGACGGCTCCGGAACCCGCGACCCGGGGTGGACCTACGCCGTGGAAGTCCCGACGGTCAGGAAGACGCGGCAGGCGCTCGGTCGGGTCATTCGGGGCCCCGACGACTTCGGGGCCCGGATCCTCGCCGACCGACGCTACACCGGTGCCGATATGGGCAAGTATTCGGTCAGGGATCGGTTCCCGCCCGAGGAGCGTTCGGAGCTCATCGACATCGCACCGGAGAAGGTGAAGTTCGGGATGTTGAACTTCTTCACGGACCACGACGCCTACGACGGGGATCCGCCGAGCCCGTAGGGGCGAGGAACGTCGAGCCCGAAGACCGGCTTTCGGCACCTCAACTCGGGTTCTTGCGGGTCAGATCGCTCCCGCAGACCGGACATCGATCCCGGTCGTCGTCGAACGTCCGGCCGCAGCCGGCACACTGAAACAGCCACTCGCGCTCCTCGGTGATTCCCTCGCGGGCGATGGGATCGACGGCGACGTCAAGCCGCTCGGCGACGTTCTGCATCGCGTAGTCGTCGGTGACGAGCGTGGCGTCGAGTTCGACGGCCGCGGCGATCAGGCGAACGTCGGTCTCCGAGAGCGTGTCGGCGTCGCCGGAGTTCCGGGCGGCGCGTTCGACGCGCGCGATGACGTCCGCGTCGGGAACGTGCACGTGCATTCCCGACCCCTCCATCGCGTCGAACCGGAGGGCGTGACCGCCGTCGAGCTCCTCGTGGACCGCGGGAATCGACGCCGTGGGGCCGTCGACGTCGTACTCGTGGATGAATGCCGACGAGTCGAGAACGAACATTACCGCGAAACGACGATGTAGTCCTTGACGGCCTGCACGTTCCCGACCGGGATCTCGATCCGTCCTCGGTCGTCGGCCGAGAAGCCCACGCGACCGGGGTCGAGCTGTTCGTGCGGCGAGACCAGGAGGTTTCGCAGCTCGCCGGTTTTGAGGTTCATCGTGATGTTGTACAGGTCGCCGAGTTCGGTACCGTCGGCGCCCATCACGGCTTTACCCGAGAGGTTCTCCGCGAGGATGTCGGCCATACGTCGATCGATCCGGGGCGTCACCTTAAACGCCACGGGCCGTCAGACGGTCGGCGGACGGGACCGATCGGTCCGTGGTCGGGAGCGCCCCGAAACGGGCGAGATCGCCCCTTCGCGTTTTGAAACACTTAACTGGCGTCCACGACTCGAACACGGTAAGTAACCTTCTCGGGGGCATTCCGATGACCGACGACACACACTCCACCACCCTTCGAACGCCGATCGTCGCCGTGCTCGGCCACGTCGATCACGGCAAGACCAGCCTGCTCGACAAGATACGCGGATCGGCCGTCAGCGAGGGCGAGGCCGGCGCGATCACCCAACACATCGGGGCGACGGACATCCCGTTGGCGACGATCTCGACGATGGCCGGCGAGCTCGTCCAGCCAGAGGACTTCGACCTGCCGGGATTGCTGTTCATCGACACGCCGGGGCATCACTCCTTCTCGACGCTGCGCGCGCGCGGCGGCGCGCTCGCCGACATCGCGGTGTTGGTCGTCGACGTGAACGACGGCTTTCAGCCGCAAACCGAGGAGGCGATCGACATCCTGCGCCGAACCGGAACCCCGTTCGTCGTGGCCGCCAACAAGATCGACACGACGGCCGGGTGGAATCCCCAGGAGGGACTGCCGATCCAGGAGACCTACGAGGAACAGTCCGAGCGCGCCCGGTCGATGCTCGATGAGAACCTCTACGCGCTCATCGGCGAGCTCTCGGATGCGGGGTTCTCGGCCGACCTCTACTGGCGCGTCCAGGACTTCCAGAAGAACATCGGCGTCGTCCCCGTCTCCGCGATGACCGGGGAGGGAGTCCCGGACCTGCTGACCGTGCTGATGGGCCTCTCCCAACGGTTTATGAAGGAGGAGATGGCGATCGACGTCGCCGGCCCCGGCGTCGGCACCGTCCTCGAGGTGAAAGAGGAGCGCGGCTTCGGCGCCACCGTCGACGCCGTGATGTACGACGGCGTGATCCGGACGGACGATCAGGTCGTCATCGGGGGACAGGACGAGCCGATCGTCACGGACATCCGGGCGCTGTTACAGCCCCAGCCGCTCGCGGAGATCCGGACCGAAAAGCAGTTCGAGAAGGTCGATTCGGTCGCCGCGGCGGCGGGCGTGAAGATCGCCGCCCCCGACCTCGCGGACGCGATGGCCGGTGCGCCGGTCCGGGTCGTCCGCGACCGGGACATCGACGACGTGATCACCGAGGTGACCGCCGAACTCGAGGAGATCGACGTCGACACTGCCGAGGACGGGGTCGTGATCAAGGCGGACACGCTCGGGTCGCTCGAGGCGATGGCGAGCGCGCTCAAGGAGGCCGAGATCCCGATCATGCGCGCCGAGGTCGGCGACATCGCGCCGCGGGACGTCGCGATCGCCGAGACCGCGAACCAGGACGAACACAAGGCGATCCTCGGGTTCAACGTCGACATCCTCGCGAACGCCAGCGACGAGCTGGAGGCCGCCGACGTCAAGCTGTTCACCGACGACGTCATCTACCAGCTCATCGAGGAGTACGACACGTTCGTCGAGGAGCGCAAACGGGCCCAACAGGAGACGATCCTCGACAAGATCGTCAGACCGTCGCGGTTCCGCCTGCTGCCCGACCACACCTTCCGGCAGAACGACCCCGCCGTCGTCGGCGTCGAGGTGCTTGCGGGGACGCTCCAGAACAACCGCCACGTCGTCGAGTTCGAGAACGGCGAGCCCGACCGACGAGGCCAGCTCTCGGGCATCCAAAAGCAGGGCGAGGACGTCGAGGAGGCGCGGGCGGGCGAGCGCGTCAGCGTCGCCATCGACGGTCCGACCGTCGGCCGCCAGATCGAGGAGGGCGACATCCTCTGGACGGAGATCCCCGAAAAGCACGCGAAGATCCTCGAACAGGAACTCTCCGAGGACATCACCGCCGACGAGCTCGAGGCGCTCCACGGCTACCTCGACAAGCGGCGGAGTCGTGACCCCTTCTGGGGGAAGTGAAGAATGGATCCGGTCGCTACGCGTCGGTGAGGGCGGTCACTTCGCCGTTGGCGTGATCTCGCCGACGGCGTCCATTACTTGGAGGGCCGCACTCGCCGCGAGCCCCTTGGCGACCTCCTCGGTGTCGGTGTCGGCCAGCCCCGTCTCGAGGTCCTCGACGTCGGGGGAGAACCCGGCGGAGACGGGATGTCCGGCGGGCGGGTTTACCGCGACGGTTGCCTGCGGGCCGTTGCTCCCGACGGAGAGTTCCGATCCGACGACGTAGCTGTCGGGGAGGTACGATTCCGTCCGCGAGACGATCCCGGCAACCGCGGTTCGAAGCTCGCGTTCCTGTGTCGCGGACAGCTCGATGGCCGCCCGGTCCGGTTCGCCGGCTGGGGTGACGCCCGGTGATCCCGCGTACGGGTTATTGCCGTTCATTGAGGATGGGATCGATAGGGCCACCGCGTTCAAAAAGGCGTCGGCGATCGCGGAGCGGAACGGGAGATCGATCGGATCAACGGTTCGGTCAATCGGCAGAGCCGGTCAGCGGATCCGGTCAGCAGAGCCGGTCAGCAGATCGGTTCCGACTCCCCATAGGCCGCGATTACGACGACGCAGGTGTGTGCGTCCGGGGCCGGCTCCGCCGACTCGACGAGAGTCGTCCGGTCCCGCAAGTCCCAGTCGCGGAGTTGGGCGCCCGCATCGAGACCGTCGTCGATCCCCGCCCGGACCGCCGTCGGGTCGTCGCCGGTCACCTCGTAGAACAATCCGGGACCCGGGCCGGTCGCCCACCCGAGCCCGGCCGCGATCGTCCCGGAGTCACCCTCGGCGGCGCCGGTCGCCGAGTCGGGCCCGACGAGGCGTTTCGCCTGCACGACGAACAGACGGTTGCCGGCCGGACCGAGGTCGGGGGCCCGGTCGACGATCTCGACGGTCGCATCGGCCGGAACGACCGAGGAGACGGTGACGAGGTTGTAGTTGTGCAGGTTCGCGTCCGCGAGGGCCGCGTCGTACGCCGCCATCGCCGTCGGGGCGACGCCGACGCCGGCGGCGACGTGGATCGATGCCATCGTCGATGATCGGCGGGCGACGTGCTAAGGGATTTCGAAACCGATCGGCGGACGGGTCCGGTCGGCGGATGGTGGCCCCGGATGAAGAACCGATCGGGGCACGCGAGACGGTCAGTATTGGTAGTGGATGTTGCGGTCCGCGGTTTCCTCCGCCGAGTCGAGCTTCTCCACGGCGTCCTCGAAGTCGGATCGGGTCACCTCGGTTCGGCCGTCGCGGATCGCGAACATCCCGGCCTCGGTGGCCAGCGAGGCGAGGTCCGCGCCGCTAAACTCCTCGAGGTCCGTGACGAGCCCGGAGAGGTCGAGGTCGTCGGCGACGTTCATTCCCTCGGTGTGGATCTCGAGGATCCGTTCGCGGGCCTCGGCGTCGGGCTTGGGGACCTCGATGAGGCGGTCGAAGCGGCCCGGCCGGAGGATCGCCTCGTCGAGCATATCGAACCGGTTAGTCGCGGCCATGATCCGGATCTCGCCGCGGTCGTCAAAGCCGTCCATCTCGGAGAGTAACTGCATCATCGTCCGCTGGACCTCGGCGTCGCCGGAGGTCTTCGAGTCCGTCCGCTTGGCCGCGACGGCGTCGATTTCGTCGATGAAGATCACGGCGGGCTCGCGGTCGGCCGCGAGCTCGAAGAGGTCACGAACCAACCGTGACCCCTCGCCGATGAACTTCCGGACGAGCTCGGAGCCGGCCATCTTGATGAAGGTGGCATCGGACTCGTTGGCAACGGCCTTCGCGAGCATCGTCTTGCCGGTGCCCGGCGGCCCGTGCAACAGGACGCCGCTTGGCGGCTCGACGCCGACCGTTTCGAACGTTTCGGGGTTTTCAAGGGGATCCTCGACGGCCTCACGGACGTCACGGATCTGGTCGTCGATGCCGCCGATGTCCTCGTAGGTCACGTCCGGCGAGGCGTCAACCTCCATCGCCTGTGCCCGCGCGTCGGTTTCGTCGTCGAGCACGGTCTGGATGGCGAAGGAGTCGTTGATCGCCACGCGGTCACCGGGGTCGAGATCGGCCGACACCGAGGAGGCCGCCTCGGTGAGCACCTCCTGGTTGTTGCCGTGCTGTTTGATCACGACGCCGTCCTCTGTGGACTCCTCGACGGAGGCGATGTACAGCGAGGAGGTCTTCAGGACCTCGTTCTCCCGTTTGAGTTCGTCGACGTCGCGCTGGAGTTCCGACCGGCGGCTTTCGGCGTCCTCGAGCCGCTGTTCGATCTCGTCGTTTACCTGCACGATCCGCCGGAAGTGCTTGCGGATCGCTTCGAGCCGTTCCCCATCGCTCATCTCGGGATCGAGTTCGAGGCGGGGACGGTCCGGCAGTGACGGACTGTGGGACATTCGTTGCCGGTGGTACGGTTTCGGCGTACATGTGCCTTTGGGTCACGGCCCGTTTTCCGGACGGACCAGGCGTAGAATGTGACCAGTGCGACGATCGGTGCGACGATCGTCGTGAGTCAGCGTCCGTGCGACGAGCGGTTGGATCAGCGTCCGATCGTCGCGAGGTTCTCGAGTGCGACCGATTCGGGGAGCCGGTCGAGCACCGTCTCCTCCCAGCCGTCGTGTGCGAACGTGATCGCGGTGTCGGGGTGGTCCGTCGCGAGTCGAGCGACGCCGTCGACGGCGGCGCGTCGCAGCGCGGCGTTCGGACGGGATGGTGTCTCAGCGGTCAACGGATAGATCTCCGACAGCGCCGGCGGGATGGGTCCGAACGGGGGCCTAACTCGCCACACGGCGTCGTAGTCGTGGTCCGAGGGTGGCTTCGAGACGGTCAGGAGGAGCGATTCGGGAACCGACAATCGCCCGAGTCGATCGTGGTGGCGTACGATCTCGGGGCGACGGGCGGAGTCGGCCGAGAGCGAGAAGAACGTCCCCTTCGAGACGGGGTCGGTCGCCTCGAGTTGGTCACGGTGGTCGAGCAGCGCCCGATAGCCGTCCCACATCGCCGGGTGACCCCGGGCACGGCGTTCGACGAGTTCGAGGAGGGTGCCGGACCGAACGGCCTCCTTGACCCGGCGGAGCTCCTCGAGGGTGACGTGGAGGTTGTGTTCGGCAAGCAGTCGTTCCCGCCGTGCGTCCTCGGCGTCACGGAGGGACGCGGGCGTGTGCTCGGCACAGATCGGGCAGGAACACGGCAGGTACGTGAGCTCCTCGAGGTGTTCGGTACCCGAAACCGTTAGATAACGACCATCGCGAGCCATCAGCGCGTAGGCCGCCGAGTCGAACAGGTCACAGCCGCAGGCGACCGCGAGCGCGAGCATCATCGGGTGGCCGGCGCCGAACAGGTGCACCGGACAGTCCGGGTCGAGCCCGCGTTTCGCCCCCATCACCACGTCGACGACGTCGGCGTACCGATAGCCGTTCATCAGGGGGACGACCGCGCCGATCGGAAAGACGTCGAGGCCCGTCGCGGCGGCGTGGCGGCCGGCGCGTTCACGGAGGTCGGGGTGCGTCGACCCCTGAACCGGGGCGTTGACGAGCATCTCCCCGGTATCAATGGCGGCAGCGTCCGCCAGTGCCGTCTCGGTCGTCTCCAGGTCGGCTTCGGCACGATCGCGGTCGACGTCGGGGGGCGTCGGGACGTCGACCGGCGTGGCGATGTCGGAGCCGATCGCGTGCTGGAACTCGACGATCTCGGCGGTCGTGACGTCGATGTCGCCGTACTCCGCGAGCTGGAACGACCCGGAATCGGTCATGATCGCGCCGTCGAACCCCAGCATATCGTGGAGCCCCTCCTCGAGCGCTCGTTCGCGAACGCGGTCGGTGCTATGGATGATGTAGGAGTTGGTGATCAGGGCATCGACGCCGAACGTCGACTGGAGGCGGCCGGTATCGATCGTGAGCACGTTCGGGTTGATCACCGGCAGGAGGGCCGGGGTTTCGACGGTCACGCCGGCCCGCGGAACGGCAAGGCGGCCGAGACGGCCGGCGCCGTCGTGGTCCCGGATCTCGAACTGCTCGCGCATATCGCGTCTGCGTCGGGGCGGGCGGTAAGGGTTGCGTTCGGCGCTCCCGATTAGCCGAGCACCACGGGGCCGAACAGCATCACGAGCAGGGCGACGAGCATCGTCACGCCGATACCGGTGGTGATCGTCCGGGTGAGACGGGGCTTTGCGTCCACGGGGAGCCGCGAAACGACCGCCTCGGTCGCGGTCCGGAGGATCCGACCGCCATCGAGCGGGAAGGCCGGGATGCAGTTGAAGAAGGCCAGCTGGAGGTTGATCCACCCGGTCCAGAAGAGCACGTTCGCGCCGAGGAAGACGGCGGGATCGCCGAGCGCCGACAGCGGCCCGGTCACATCGTAAAACTGGACGTTCGTCCCGACGAAGCCCGCGAAGTTGTACTGCACGCTCGGATCGACGATGGAGTAGAACGGCAACACGGTGATCAACAGCAGCGTGCCGAGGAACGTGTCGCTCGCCGTGCCGGTCAACATCGAGAGGTACTGAGCAGCCGGGTAGTCGGTCACGCCGAGGCTATCGATCGACACGCCTGAGAATCCGGCCGCGATCTGGACCCCGAGGTAGGCATCGCCCGTCGACCGGTCGCCAGCCGACGCGTCATCGGGCGACGATTCACCCGTCGGTGCATCCCCGCCGGCCGGCGTCGCGTTCTCATCAGTTCCCGCTGCGGCGCCGTCGCCGACGTTCGATCCCAGCGTGACCGTGAACTCCTCGCGGTCATCGTCGACATAGCCGACGATCGTGACCGTCTCGCCGGGATCCCGCGCATCGATCGCCGCGCTGAGGTCTGCCCCATCGACGACGCGATCGTCACCGACGGCGGTGATGACGACGTCCTCGCCGGCCGGGGCGCCCGCGGTGGCGTTGAGCGGTCCATCGGGAACGACGACGGTGAGCGCGCCGATCGGACCCTCGACGGTCGTTCCGTTTGCCGTCTCGATGGTCGCGACGTGGTCGTCGCCGACGGCCTCACGGAACGCCGCTTCAGTGGTGACCGGATCGCCGTCGACGGCCGTGATCGTGTCGTTGACGGCCAGCCCCCCATCGCCGGCAAGCGGCGACGTCTCCGCGACGCCGGTGACGAGCAGCGATCGATCGATGGTCCGGTCGGTGCCGTCGTGTAGCGTGACGGTGATGCGGTCGTCGGTGTTCTCGGAGAGCTGACGGGAGAGGTCGGTGGCGTTGTCGACCGGAGCGCCGCCCACGGCGACGATCCGATCGCCCGGACCGATACCGGCCTCCGCAGCGGGCGATCCGGGATACGCGCCGCCGATCGCCGCGCCGGGTGCGACCGAGACGGCACCCGCAACGGGACCGAACAGCAGTCCGAAGGTCACGAGCACGACGATGAAGTTCGCGGTGACGCCGGCCGCGAACATCCGGGTCCGACTGCCGCGGTTCGCCCGCCCGGTCGACTCCTCGTCTGGTTCGACGAACGCCCCGACCGGAACGAGGGTGAACAAGGCGAGTCCCATCGAGTCGATGTCGATGTCCTCGACGCGGCAGACGAGTCCGTGTGCCCCCTCGTGAACGACGAGGGCGACGAGCAGCCCGCAGACGATCTCGAGGGCGACCGAGAGCGGGAGGAAGTCGTTGACCCCGGGGATGATGAGGACGTTCTGGGGGGTGTTGATGCCGGTCGGTTCCGGCGGGTTCGAGAGCACGCTAAGCGCGTTCGCGATCAGCAGGAGAAACGTCCCGACCATAATCACGAGCGCGACGCCGACGCCGACGTTCGCGACCGCTCGCCAGAGACGTTTCGGCGCGGACAGTCGGTCGAGGATGGCCTTCCCGCGTTTCGTGTGGATCGTCGTCATCGGCCCGGAAACCCGCACCGACTCGGGGAGCAGCCCACGGTTGTCCAGCCACGCCGCCGCCGCGGTGTACGCGAGCACCCCCAAGAGGATCCACAACAGGGAACTCATTGGCGAGTGTTCGGATGCGTCCCGGGTAAGGGGTTCGATCGCCGACACGGGTCGACTGGAACGAACGGTCGGAACGGACCGTGCGGACACCGCTTCCGAGGCCGCCGTGCCCATCAACAACACCCAAATACCCCACCGCCATAGCGTGAGATATGACACCGGTCGAGTTCCTCGCGGAACTGGTCTTCGGCGTGTACCAACTGGCAAGCATCTTCATCGAGAACGTGGTGGCCGGCGGCGACCCGCTCTCGATCGTCGCGTTCCTCGTGGGACAGGTGCTGATCGTCGGATCGATCGCCGCGATCGCCTACCTCGCTGTCGGCGCGCTGGCGAGCACGGTCGGCATACAGATCCCGTCCCCGAGAAAGTAACCGTTCCCGAGAAAGTAACCGTTCCCGACAGGCATCGTCACCGCAGTCGGTTCACGTTCGCCGAGTCACTCTGAAAAGACGTTTCGAAGTGCCGCCGCGGCGTCGGAGACCGCTGCGTCGACGTGCGGACCGATCGGCGATCCAACGACGAGTCCGTCAGCGTACTCCGCGATTTCGTCCGCGCGTTCACGAAGCTCCGCCGGCGATCCGGCGAGGCTGAACGCGTCGATCATCGACGGCGTCACCGTCTCGAAGGCTTCGGAGAACTGTCCGGCACTGACGAGGGTGCCGATCGTGTCGGCCGTTCCGTGGTCGATCCCGTGTCGATCGAGCACCGGCGGCGCCGCGCCGGCGGTGATGAACGCGACCGCGGGGCGGGCGGCGTCCCGAGCTGCGTCGGGATCGGCGTCGACGCTCACGCTTGCGTAGCCGATCAGATCGAACTCGCCGCGATCGGCTGGGCGATCCGCAAGCCCCCGTTCGACCTGATCACGTGCCCAGCGGAAGTCGTCGGGGTGCGAGCCGTTGAACAGCAGGCCGTCGGCGTGTTTCGCGGCCATACGGCACATATGCGGCCCCTCGCCGCCGACGTAGACCGGCAGGTCCGACCCCTGTGGCGGCTCGTAGTTGAGGCCGGCGTCGGTCGCCTCGAAGGTCCCCTCATGATCGATCCGGTCGCCATCCCAGAGTCGCCGTGCCGCCGTGAACGCCTCGAGCACCGGCCGGAGGCCGCGTTGGTCGCCGAGGCCGAGGTTCGCGAGCGTGGACGGATCGCCGGGACCGATCCCGAAGACCGCGCGGCCGTCCGAAACCTCATCGAGCGTCGCGACCCGCGAGGCGAGAGTGACCGGATGCGTCTCGAGCGGGTTGACGACTCCGGGGCCGATCCGAACCGTCGTCGTCTCGGCCGCCAGCCGGGACAGGAACGCCCACGGGTCGCGGTTGTTGTAGTGACACGTCGAGAAGACGGCGTCGTAGCCGGCAGCCTCCGCTGCGACGCCGCGGTCGATGAGTCGATCCAGTTCCTCCTCCGGAGTGAGTTCGATTCCAAGCATAATCAATCACGAGCCGGGATCAGTCGCCACCTTCGCCGCCACCGCCGTCCTCACCACCAGTCCCATCGTCACCGCCAGTCGTATCGTCACTGCCGGCTCCACCGTTCCCGCCGTCGTACGTCCAGTCGCGAAGCGCCTGCCGGACCAGATCGTCTTCGACGTCCCGAAAGTGCGCGTCGGATCCGTCGTGGTCGCCGAACGTGAAGTCGCGAACGACCACCACCGGCGTTCCGCCGTCCCCCTCGCCCGCGATGAGGTTCGCCGCCGCCGCCAGCTCGTCGACCACGTTTTGCACCGTCACACCGAGTTCACGCCCGTCCCGGTCGGATTCGCCCCGCCAGTCGCGGCTGGCGGGCAGTCCCGCCCACCCGATCGCGACACCCCGCTGGCCGTGTCGAAACGGACGACCACAGGTATCGGTGACGACGACGCGATCGGCGGGCAGCCCATCGCGGATCCGGTCCGCGCTGGCGGCGGGCCGCTTCGGAAGCAACAGGAGGTCGCCGGCGGGAACGTTCGACCGATCGATGCCGGCGTTGACCCCGATGTGGCCGAACCGGGTCGCCGTGAGCAGGAACGGTTCCTCGAGAATCATCTCGGTCGACTCCTCGAGGACCGCCTGCGCGAAGCGCGGGTCCTTCGACTCGCCGGTCGCTGCTTCGAGCCTGTCGGCGATCTCCCTGGCCCGCGGTCCCGGCGGGAAGTCATCAAAGTCGTAGACGCGACCTTCCGCCTTCGAGACGACCGTGCTGGCTACACAGACGACGTCGCCGGGGCGGAGGTCGACTCGGTCGCGGATCAAGGCGGCGAGGTCGTCTCCCTCCCGTATCTCGGGCAGACCGGGGACCGCAAACACGTCCATACGGTTCCGTATCGGCCGGGCGAGGGGAAAACCTCGACGGTACTGGCGGAGGCAGCCGGAATCGCCACCGCGTATCAACTGCCCGAAATTTATAAGTGCGGGTCGAAAGCGTATGTAATCAACGGCGATGCCAGGGAACGACAGGGACGACTCGGATCGGGACGAGGAGTCCAACGACGGTGAGTGGCAGTTTGGGTCGGGCGACGATGGTGGGGGAGACCGGTCCGATGGCCGGTCCCGGTCCGGTCGATCCGACCGGTCGCACCGATCGAGAACGCGACGCAACGCCGACGAATCGGACGATCGTGGCCGATCCGGGCGGCGATCGAGGCGACCGTCGACGGCCGAGGGACGGAACGACGATCCGAATCGTCGGCGGACTGCGGATCGAAACCGGCCCGGAGGGGCCAGCGGAACGGGACCACACGGCGGTACGGGTACGGGATCGAATCGCACCACCGGTTCCGAGTCGAACGGAGACTCCGTCACGGATTCGGCCGGGGGAACCGGCGGCAACGGGGGAGAGACGAACGCGTCGTCGACGGCGGGAGACGCACGCCCGCAGGGGACGACGACTGACGACGGACCGAACGGACAGTCGGCCGATACGGGACCCGGGACCGGCGGGACCGGCGGCGCCCAAGCCGGCACGGCGGCTGACAGCGTCGATCGAACCGACAACGGGCAACCGGCAGCAGCCGATCGGACGGGCAGTCAGCTCGGACCGGACGAGGTCTACTGCACGAGTTGCGGAGAGGTGATCAAGGAGATGGCGGAGATCTGTCCGAGCTGCGGCGTTCGACAGCAGGCCGCTACGGCACCGGCCGGAGGCGGCGTACCGGCGGGCGGGGGTGCTCCGGGTGGGGGTGCCCGGGGTGGGGGCGCTCCGGCTGGCGGCGGGATGGCCGGCGGCGCCGCAGCGATATCGGATATGCGGAGACACGAACTCGAGAAGGTCGCCAGAAAGAACAAGGGTACCGTGATGCTCGTGAGCTTCATCCTTCCCTGGGCGGGCTATCTGATGATCGACGAGACCGTCTTCGCGGCGTTGAGCTTCCTGAGTGGACACTACTTCCTGTTGGGTCACCTCATCGTTCCGTTCCACGCCAAGGCGATCATCGATAACGCCCGACAAGAACTCGATCAGGCGGGAGCAACTTGGTGAGTGATGGAGAATGAGCGTTACCGAAGTCTACTGTCGGAGCTGTGGCGAACGGATCAAAGCTGACGCAGAGATCTGCCCGAACTGCGGGGTCCGCAACCAGGCCCACCAGGGCGCCCAGCCGGCTCGCGGCGGCGGTCGGCGGCGCGGTGCTGGCGGGCAACAACGCGCACAGGGCGGCGCGGCTACGCAACGCTCCCCGCCGTCCGATAGCTGGGTCTACGGCGTCGGCGTCGGCACCGCTCTCTGGGTGATCGTCGCGATCCTCCAGCTCCGTGCAATGTCGGCTGTTCAGGGCATTCAGGGTGGCGGATCCCCGCTTGCGGCCGGGGGCCAGGCGCTCACCTCACTGCTCGTTGGCGGCCCCATTCAGCTCATCGCGTGGGTCGTGTTACCGATCGCGTTCTACTACGACAGCAAGTACGTCGCCTACGCGACCGACTGGAACCCCTCGACCGGACTGTTCGTCGGGATCGCGGCGCTGGCGCCGATCCTGAGCAGCCTCGTCGGAATGGTGGCGATGGTCGCGATGGGGATCCAGGGGATGTTCGTCGGCAGCATCCTGGTCCCGCTCGTCGTCGCCGGGCTCGCGGCCTACTACCTCAAACGCCGGTACGATCTGGTCCCGAGCGAGTGACGCAGGCGGCCGGGACCATCTCGCCTCGATCGGGGAACTCAAGCCTCGCCGGCCTCTAGCGACGACGGGCGGCGGTGACGAGGGGTTACCCCCACCGAGCCCCGTGTGACGATCGGTTTTCTTCCGAGCCGCCCGTTTTGCGACGACCCGGACCAGCCCGGTCCGCAGTGCGACGACCCGGACCAGCCCGGTCCGCGGTGCGACGATCGTGAACGGTCGGCCGACACCGTCTCAAGGATCGCGGCGGGCCGACGGCCCCGGAGTGGAAGTGAACTTGATGCGATCACCACCGTCGCAGTCATCCGGTTTCGACTCGAACACATCGGGATGGGACCGGCCGGGACTCTGCCAGTCGTTTATAGCGGATCACGAACCACCGCGTCGCGTGACGTAGCCGATCACCCACGTCGGTCGAGGCGGGAGCCCGGCACGCCGTCGTGGGGTCCGCCCGAGGTACCGGCTGTTCGCCAGCCCGATCGAACGGCACTCAGTAGGAGGCAGCTCGCTTGTCGAGACCCGCAGCCTCAATGTCGTCGCCGTCGACGGAGGTTCGAAGCTCGTCCATCCCGTCGAACCGGTCGATCTCGAAGTTCTCCGCGTACAGCTCCTGGACGCGATCGTACTCCTCGTCCGACAGCGACGGAACCTCGCTCGCCGCCGCCCACTCGTCGATGTCGTCGGTCGTCCGGAAGGTGGGCGTGACCGAGGCGACCTCGTCGTGGTACAGCAGCCACTGGATGGCGGCCTGGCTCATCGTCCGGTCACCGTCGCGTTCGAGGAACCGGATCGCGTCCAGCTTCTCCCAGCCGGCCTCGTACCACTCGTCCGGGCGGTAGGACCGGTGGTCGCCGTCGCCGAGCTCCGTGTCGGGCGTGACCTGTTCGTTGAGCAGTCCCGAGGAGTGGGGAACGCGTGCGAGCACCGACGTGTCGGCGTCGAGATCGCGGATCGTCTCGACGAAGTGCATCCCGGGGTCCTGCTCGAGGAGGTTGAAGACCGTCTGGACCGCGTCGAAGACGTCGTATTCGGCCGCCGCATCGCCCTCGGCCAGCCAGCCGATCGAGGGCCCGAGCGCCCAGCCGATCGACTCGGCTCGACCGTCGGCTTTGAACTCCCGAAGGACGTCGAGGACCTCCGGCGTCACCTCGTCGACGTTGGCGTTGTGCAGCTGGAGGAACTCGACGTGGTCGGTGTCGAGCCGGTCAAGCGACCGGTCGAACGCCTCCCGAAGATACTCGGAGGACAGGTCCTTCGGCAGCTCGCCGTGGCCGGCCTGCGGATTGTTGTAGAAGTCGTAGCCGATCTTGGTGGCAAGCGTCACCTCTTCGCGGTGTTCGGCGATCGCGCGCCCGAGGAGGTCCTCGGAATTCCCGTGACCGTAGACGTCGCCGGTGTCGAAGTAGGTGATCCCGCGATCGAGGGCGTGTTGCACCATCTCGACCGCCTGGTCCTCGGTGCGGTCACCCCACCAGTCGGTCCCGATGACCCAGGCGCCGAAGCCGATCTCGCTCACTGCCACGCCGGAGTTCCCGAGTTCGCGGTCGTGCATATCGCGGGGTTGGGGTGCGTCCCACTTAGCGCGTGTGGTTCGACCGTCGATCGCGGCGATCGCGTGGTGGTCGCCACGATCGGGCGTCGGTGGACGCGAGCGAAGCAGGGTCGATCGACGGTTGCGCACAACCGAATCCCTTTGTGGATCCCCGGCCAACGATCGGCGATGACAAAGCGACACGTGTCCCTCCCCGACGACGCGGAGGCCGGGGTTCAAGGGTTCATCGGCGAGGTGGACGACCGCCTCTCATCGTCGGAGGACACCTGTGACGTCGTCAGGGACGTCCTGATTGATCTCCACGGGGATCGTGAAGCGTGGGACGCCTGGCAGGCCGGCGAGGACGTCTCGAAAGCCGAGCAGGTACGGCTCCAGAGCTATGACCCGTGTAACGCGACGCTCGAGTCGGAGTATTACGCGGAGAAGGACGAGGAGGCCTTCGAGCGCTCGAAACATCTCCAGTGGCTTTGGCGACAGTTCGACGCGACGCCGATGGCCGACAACATCCATTTCGCGCTTCGGTTCCGGCAGATGCTTGGCACGCATCTCTTCGCGGAGTGTGGCGAGAACTGTCGATTCTTCAAGGGTATCTCGTTCACCTACGGACACAACATCGAGGTCGGGGACAACGTCGTGATCCACGACGACGTCCACCTCGACGATCGCGGCAAGCTGACGATCGGCGATCGCGTCTCGGTCTCCGACGGCGCCCATATCTACAGCCACGACCACGACATCGGCGACCAGACGTCGATCCGAAACTTCCACACGATCGTCGAGGACGACGCCCGAGTCACCTACGACTCGATGGTGCGTGCCGGGTGTCGGATCGGCGAGAACAGCGTCGTCGGCGCACGAGCGGTGGTGCAGGGCGACGTGCCGGCACACCACGTCGTCGTCGGGATGCCGGCAAAGAGCGTCCGCGTCAAACCCGGCTGGGAATCGGTCGCAACGGAACTCGACGATGGACGCCTCGAAACCCGACAGGACGACCGCGAAATCCCGGTCGAACTCCCGCCGGATCTCGAGCAGTTCGACGAGTTCGAGCGCGATCTCACCCCACCGGACGCCGAGGAGTGACGGCGCGCTCATAACGGGCGCCTCGGTGTTCACGAACCGCTTCGCGCCGAGGCATACCGCTCGCGAACCTGCTCGCGGCGCGAATGCGGGAGAAGGGATTTGAACCACGTGACGACGATCGCCTCGCTTCCGCTCGGCGCTGCGACGTCTCTGATACAAATCCCCGCCGAAACCCGCCGCTCGCGAACCTGCTCGCGGCGCGAATGCGGGAGAAGGGATTTGAACCCTCGAACCCCTACGGGAGCGGATCTTAAGTCCGCCGCTTTTGGCCAGGCTCAGCCACCCCCGCGCGTCCTGCGGCTTTTCCGGGCGGGCACAAACCACTTTCGGTGAGCCCAGCCCATCGATCGGTCTCCTCGACGTCGATCGGTTCGAGTAGTAGTGTGGGGCACCTCCGCCGATCGAAATATTCGACAAACGATCAAGATATATCGGAATTATACCCATATATAAACATCAATTCCGGACATCATCTAATGACTTATAGGTATATCAGGGATGAAACTATCCGTCCGGATCCTCCGTCGACAGACGACTCACGATGTCCCCGAACACGCTCACACGGAGCCAGACCGAGATCCTCGACGCAGTCGTCGATCTCATCGCCACCCGCGAGGACGCGGTGTGCACGGACGAGATCGCCGACCGTATCGATCGAAATCCGTACACGATCCGGACGGAGATGCAACAACTCACCGCGCTCCAACTGCTCGAGGGGATTCCCGGACCACGGGGCGGCTACAAGCCGACCGTCGACGCCTACCGAACTCTCGACACGCAGGACCTCGAGGAGGTCGCCGTCGTCCCGATAGAGCACGACGGGATCACGACGGACGCCGTGGTGGAGTCGATCGACTTCCGTTCGGTCAACGACCCCGAACGATGCCGGGCGACCGTCACCGCTCGAGCTGGAGCGTCGTCGCTGTCTCGCGGCGAGACGGTCTCGATCGGACCGACGCCGAACACCGGATTGACCCTTGCGGGTACGATCGAGTCGCTCGAGAACGCGGGATCGACCGCCACGTTCACCCTCACGATCGACGAGTTGACGACGGACGCCATCGAGAACACCCCGACGACGACGGCAACGGCCGCCGCGGATCGCGCCATACCGGCTGACTCAACCGCTGATTGAGGCAGCGACGCTTCCGTCGATCGGCCGCAGCGATCGCCAGTCGACCGACAGCGTCCCGTCGCCAGTCGACCGACAGCGTCCCGTCGCCAGTCGACCGACAGCGTCCCGTCGCCAGTCGACCGACAGCGCAGCGATCACCAGTCGACCGACAGCGTCCCGTCGCCGTGCGGATCCGGGGCGATCTCCTCGTCGGTCCGCCGGTCAACCACGTGGATGATGCCGTCGCCCTTCTTGGCGGGACACAGCCGCGCCGCTTCGACGTTTGCCGCGAGTTCGTCCTCGCCGATGTAGTAGGATCGGGGTTTGGCGAGCCCGGTCCCGATGTCCATCTCCCAGTTGTCGGCCGCCTCCGCACACCGCCCCGCGCCGAAGCACTTGTTCGCCTCGAAGACGATCTTATATGGCTTCTCCTCGATCGGGGGGCCCTCACCGCCGATGTCGCTCGGGCGAACCACATCCTCGCGCTCGTCGCTCATAGGTGTAGATCAGGGCGCGATCGCCTTTCGTCTATCGGTCGCCGGGCGCCGACAGCCTTAGGAAACGTCCGCCGGTACTTATGGTCGTGATCGTCGTCGCGACTGCAGACTTTCAGCTCTACCACACCGTCCTGGAGGAGCTGCGCGATCGCGGCGTCACCTTCACCACGATCGAGCCGGACGCGACGGTCAACAACGGCCTCCCTGACCGCACATCGGTGGTGATCGCGACGCCCGAGGATCGAGTCAGCCTCGGCGACCGGGACGACATCGCGTTCGTCGCCGCCGATCCCGAGGATCCCCGCGCCGCCGTCGACGAGGCGCTGGCCGCGCTCCGCGGTGGCGGCGGCCGGACCGTGGTCGGCGTCGATCCGGGCCCCTCGCCCGGGATCGCGGTCCTCGTCGGGGACACCGTCGTGGCCGCCTTTCGGGTTCCGCTGTCCGAGGCAGTCGAGACGATCGGCTCGGAGACGACAGGCGAACCCGATGCGCTGGTGCGAGTCGGGGACGGTGACCGGCTGAAAGGCGCCCGGATCGTCAACGACCTCCCGGAGGACCTCGCGGTCGAACTCGTCGACGAATCCGGCACGACCCCGTACCTCGGGGCCGGCGTTCGTGGGATGGGCGACGTCCTCGCCGCGGTCAACATCGCCCGGATCGAGGGGGAGCCCACGGCTCGGCGGGAGATCGAACCCACGGCGGGCGAACTCCAGCGGATCAAGGACGAATCCCGGAAGCGGTCGGCGGGCGACCGCACCATCGACGAAGTCCTCGCACGTCGGGTCGCTGCCGGCGAGTTGACGCTTGAGGAAGCGATCGACGAGCACCGATCCGACGATTCCTCGTGAGATCGGTGCAGTATGGGTGAGACTGTTACGGGACTGTTACTGGTCACCCCACGTCGATCGACGCGGACGCATCGCTGACCGGTGGTGAAAACGAAAGGGGAGCGCCCGAGCCGAAACGGCCCGGGCGTGCCGCCCTAAATAGGTCCCCGCTGACGCTTCGGCCCTCCAAGCGAAGCGTCACGTGAACCCAATGGCTACGTGAACTTAAGCGTGCCGGGGGCGGCAGCAATCCCCTGTCCAATCGGTCAGTTGATGCGGACGCAGTCGGTCGATCCGCTGGGACGCTGATTCGTCGTGTATTGGGACGCTGATCCTCTGGAGCGGCGAATCACCGACGCACTCTCGACCGGCCGATCCTCACTGCTTTGCCGGATGGTCGGCACGCAGGTGCGAGTTCCCGGGGCCGTGCAGGCGCTCGCGGAGGGTACCGCTACCGCGTGACCCGCCGTCGTCATCGTCGGTCGTCGAGAGGAGTCCGCGTTCGCGAAGTTCCGGAACGACCAGATCGACGAAGTCCTGGAGCGAATCGGGACGGACGACCTCCTTGACGTTGAATCCGTGGACGCCGACCTCCTCGTGCCAGTAGGCCAGTTCGTCGGCAACCTCGCTCGGCGTGCCGACGATCGTCGGGGACGTGGTTCCAAGTCCGCAAAACTGGGCGACCTCACGAACCGTCCACTCGCGGTCGGGTTGGGACTTCGTGAACGCGTTCATCGTTCCCTGGATCGCGTCGGTCTCGATGTGTTCGACCTTCTGGTCGGGATCGAGTTCGGAGAGGTCCATGTCGAGGAATCCGGACAGCAGCGCCAGCGTCGCATCGACGTCGACGTGGTCACGGTACGCGTCGTGTTTCGCCTCGGCGATCGCCTCGGTCTCGCCGACGATCGGGACGACGCCGATGAAAAAGCGCAGGCCCCCGGGATCACGACCGTGGTCGGCTGCGCGGGACTTCACGTCCGACATATACTCCCGGATCCCCTCCTCGGTGGGCTGGCTCGCGAAGACGGCCTCGGCGTTCGCGGCCGCGAACTCCCGCCCGCGGTCGGAGGAGCCGGCCTGGTAGATGACCGGCGTGCGCTGCGGTGAGGGCTCACAGCCGTGCGGGCCTGGCACCGAAAAGTGCTCGCCCTCGTGGTCGATCGCATGGACCTTCTCGGGGTCGGTATACCGGCGCGCCTCGCGATCGATCTCGACCGCGTCGTCCTCCCAGGAGTCCTCCCAGAGGGCGTAGCAGACGTCGAGAAACTCGTCGGCACGGTCGTAGCGCGTTTGCTTGTCCATCCGCTCCGCGAGCCCGAGGTTCTCCGCAGCCGACTCGAGGTAGGAGGTCACGACGTTCAACGCCACGCGGCCGTCGGTGAGATGGTCGAGCGTACTGAACTCGCGGGCGAGCTGGTAGGGGTGGGTGTAGGTCGTCGATCGGGTGATCGCGAAGCCCAACTCGTCGGTGACCTCGGCCATCGCGGGCACGACGAGCTGTGGATCGTTGGCCGGCGTCTGGACCGCCTTGTGGACGGCGGTCTCGCGATCGTCGCCGTAGACGTCGTAGACGCCGCGGACGTCGGCGAAGAAAACCGCGTCGAACCCGCCGCGTTCGGCCGTTCGCGCGACCTCGGTCCAGTATTCCCGGTCCGTATATCGGTGTGACTGGTCGCCCGGGACCGTCCACGAACCCGGCGAGACGTGTTCTACCGAGTTCATCGTGAAGAGGTTGAGGTGGATACCCTCGGACATACCGCTTGCTACCACCTCGACGTGTAATAGCCCGTAGGTAGTGGCGGGGTTTGTGGCTACCTCGGACCGGTCACGGTGTCCGGTTCGCGACGATCGCTAGTCCGTCAGCCCGTAGCCACGCCGGAACAGCGCGACGTCGATCAGCACGACGCCGGCGGTCAGCCCCGACAGCACGACCAGCGAGAACCGCGGGTCGACCTCGGCGGTTCCCAGGAAGCCGTACCGAACGCCGTTGACCATGTACACCATCGGGTTCACGAGCGAGACGTCGCGCAACAGCGGTGTGAGGTCCTCAAGCGAATAAAAGACCGCCCCGAAGAAAACGAGCGGCCGGAGGATGAACTGATTCATCACCGTGAGGTCGTCGAAGTCGGTCGCGACGAGTCCGCCGATGACGCCGAAGCTCGCGAACAGCAGCGTGATCACGATCATAAAGGCGAGCAGATAGACCGGCTCCTCAACGGGGACGGGTCGATAGAGTCCGGAGATGATCCCCCAACCGATGACGCCGATCAGGCCGCCGACGATCAGGCCTCGGGTCGCCGCCGACAGGATGTACGCCCAGACCATCCCGGTGTACGACAGCGGCGAGGTGAGAACCTCGTGAATGTACTCGTTCCACCGGCCGTGGAAGATCGAGAAGGAGGCGTTCTCGAAGCTGTTCGAGACCGCTCCGAGCACGATCAACCCGGGAAGGATGAACAGGATGTAGGGGACGTCCGCGATCGTCCCGACGCGCTGGCCCAGGATGACGCCGAAGACCGAGAAGTAGAGCACGTTCGTGATGAACGGCGGCGCGAACGTGTTCCGGGGTCGCCGGATGAACCGGAGGATCTCCCGCTTCGTCAGCGTGAGGAAGCCGGTGAGGTCGATCCGTGAGTCCTCGGTGGCCATTATCGCCCTCCCTCCCGGTCGACTGACCCGCCGACCGACCCGCCATCCCCGATCAGGGGTTCGACTTCGGATTCGGCGTCGTCGGTGCCGGAGTCCTCAGCGTCGGTGCCGGAGTCTTCAGTGTCGGTGCCGGAGTCTTCAGTGTCGGCACCGTCGCCATTAACGTCGGCACCGGCAGCACGTTCGATGTCGCCCGCATCGTCGGCGTCGGCGGCAGTATTTTCCGCGCCACCGCCGGTCGCCTCCGCCTGGCGTGTGAGGTCGACGAACACCTCTTCGAGGGAGGTCCGTTTGATCTCCAGATCGAGGATCTCGTGGCCGGCGCCGTCGAGTTCCCGGACGAGGTCCGGCGCGACCAGCCCGCCCCGTCGAGCGGTCACGACGAGGCGGTCGTCCTCGGCGGTCACCTCGTCGACGCGATCGTCGTCGCTTCTGACCGAGGCGGCGATCGTTTCGAGGGGTGCGGCGTCGTCCCGCAGCGTGACGACGATCCGGTCGTTGCCCCGGTCCATCAGCTCCTCGGGGGAGGCCACGGTCACGACCTCGCCCGAATCGAGGATCGCGACCTCGTCGCACAGCCGCTCGGCCTCCTCGATGTAGTGGGTGGTGAGCAGGATCGTGGTTCCGCGGTCGTTGAGGTCGGTGACGAGGTCCCACAGGTCCCGCCGCAGCTGGACGTCGACGCCGGCGGTCGGCTCGTCGAGGATGAGCAGGTCCGGCTGGGTCACGAGCGCCCGCGCGAGCATGAACCGGCGCTTCATCCCGCCGGAGAGCCAGTCGAACCGCGTGTCGCGTTTGTCCCAGATCCCGACCTCCTTAAGCGCCTCGTCCGCGCGCCGGCTGGCTTCCTCGGGCGGAACGCCGTGGTAGCCCGCCTTGTGCTCGAGCACCTCGCGGATCGGGAAGAACCGGTCGACGTTGAACTCCTGGGGCGCGAGCCCGATCCGGTCGCGGGCCTCCCGGTAGTCGTCCTCGACGTCGTGGCCGAAGACGGACGCCTCCCCGCCCGACGCCCGGACCAAACCGACCAGGACGTTGATGAACGTCGTCTTGCCCGCCCCGTTCGGGCCCAACAGGCCGAAGAAGGAGCCCTCGGGCACCGACAGCGACACCCCCTGCAACGCCTCCACGTCCCCGTAGCTCTTGCGGAGATCGTGGATCTCCAGCGCGTTCGTCATACCCGGATCGACGCCGTGCGCGTGGTTAAACGCCGCGAACGCCGCCCTCCGTGGGGATGTTCGACACTCGCCACGTTTCGGATTCGACCAAGCGGGAGTCGGTCGCTGACCAATCTGGCACCTATATGGCGTGAAAAATGTGGTAGACGGTCCGGAGAGGGGGATCCCATATATCGATGCCATCATTCCAATGGAGGATCGTTGTAACTACTTTCTTATTAAATATATTATATTATGCTGCTAACGAACCGTTGGAATCGGGCGAGGTACCGCTAGAGTTTTCAGACTGTTTCCTAATAGGAATCGTATGCCTAATAGGAAAGAGTCGATCTCGATAGAGTTGCGGTATCCGTTTCCGGAGGAACGGGTGTTCCGATATCAGGCAATGCAGGACGTCCTCGACGTGCTCATCGACCAACCGTATGCGGCGTACTCGATGACCGATCTCGCGACCGTCACGGGGGCAAATAAAGGAACGATCTCGAAGGCGGTCAGGCTGCTGTCCGAACTCGAGATCGTCGAGACGACGCGGGACGGGCGGACCCAGAAGGTCCGGATCAACCGTGACCGGCTCACGAAACCGGACCCGATTCTCTCGATCCCGCAAAGCGAGTTTCACCGTCCAATTCGAGCATTCCTGCAACGAATCCGGGACGAGTTGGATGAGTTGGTCGGAGTCGTCCTGTTCGGCAGCGTCGCTCGGGGTGAGGCGGACAGGGTCAGCGACATCGATCTGTTAGTGATCGTCGACGACGACAAGACGGCAGCTCGTCGGACCATCCAGGCGATCGTCAGCGATCTCGAGGACCACCGGTTCGAGGGGAACCGATACACGTTCCAGCCGCTCGTCGAATCGACTGACAGCGTTCGACGAATCGGTGACCAGCTCCGCCCCCAGTTCGACGCCGGGATCACGTTGATCGGCTCCGACCAACTCTCCGAGCTTCGGACCGAGGTGTACACGGATGAATGACGATATCCGAGACCAATTGGTCGACGCCGAGCGGACCTTCGAGGGCAGTCCCGGAACGATCGAGGAGGGGTTGGATGTGGACGACGCGGAGTTGGTCCAACTTTGCCGTGCATGCCGGCTATTGGACGTCGGAGCAAATCTCCCCGAACGAGGGTACTACACGGTCGTGATCGAGTCGGCGTTCGTCGCCATCGAGCGAACCATCCAGTTCCGGTTGATCCACGACGGGGCGATGTCTCCCGAGGAGGTCATCAGTAGCCACCGACGGCTCTACCAACGTGGTGCCGAGATCGGTCTTTATGACGACACGTTCGGGGACGACCTCGCCGAGCTGTGGACCCGGAACCGAACGAAGACCTACTACAGGCTTGGCATCGCAACGAAGGAACAGGCCGAGGCGATGTACCGGCTTGCCGACGACATTCACCGGCACCTCGTCGATATGACTCGGGTATCATACGAGTGTCTCTGTCAAGGCTAACTGATGGATACTCAATAGATAGGTGCCGGCCACTGATCCACTGGTAGAACGGACACTCTGTCGGCTCGGCCGTCGGACTTCGGATCTGAGAGTACGAGCTCCGTTGAAATCCTCCGTAGTCGATAGCTTGCAACGCCCTCAATCGCTCAGTACAGACGACTTACTAATTGCATCCTTTAAATTCAGACTCAGATGGCATATCTCTAAATCTACCGTCTGTTCCAATACGAACAGTTACTGAATAACAGTCTCCGCCTTTCGTCGGATACGTTCTCTCTATCGAATCCTCTCCATCATTGAGCGTAGCAGAAATTGTGTAGTTTCGGGGTTCGGTCGGCAATCCGCCGTCCTGTGTAATAACAGGCTGTTCCTCTTCTGCTGGGGGGACTGCTGTACTGGCATCGTAGTGTATGTCTTCTGATGATTGGACCTGTACTCGAACAGTGTGGGAACGATCGCTCCTATTTAATAATACGATCTCGCCGATACGAGTTTGAGGCTGCTGACGGCGAGCGGAACAACCTGCAAGGGAAGGTAGACCGGCACTCAACCCGACGAGGAACGTACGACGGGGCGGGGACATAACTGTCGAAACGGTCTCAATCGTGTAATGTCTTCCTATTTATAAGAAATTAAACTGATAATTATCGAAGTATATATACTATACCTTGTGTGAAATATAATATAACTATTGAGTTTGTAATTCTGGTGATTCTGCAGAAACAGATAGCTGTTGGCTTTGCGTACTATCGATATGAATTGTCAGTACGATCGATCGTGGAGCAGGGTCCGCACCTCGTCCATCCGGATATACGTCAGCTATATTCTGATACGTATATCTGCCTGCGGGGAGACAGGCAGACACAGTAGCAGCGGTATACACGGAATACCGTTCTGTAATGTTATCTGATGGATCAATAGTATTATATTTGAGAATACTTTGGATAGATCGAGTTCCGTCTTCGGGAAAGCGCCAACAGTCATCCCCAGTTTGTACGGGATCGCTCCATGGGCCGACGTCGGTGTCTGGGTCGATGATGAGTTTGTCTGCCCACGTAGGATTCTCCTCAGAGCCGGTATCTGAAATCATCAGCGCGGGGCCCATACCGGTTGTGATAGCCTCAGGCCCTCTGTTTGCGAGTGTCGCTTCAAAACGAGCTGGTGTGTCAGCTGATTGTTGGGAGAGCATCTCGGCATTGAAACTCAGATTTTGGATTTGTTGGTCAAGAGTCGATGTCGGAGATTGCGTTTCGCTCGCAGTTCCATCCGCAGATGATGGCGTCTTCCCGTCAGATCCGGATGACGACAAACACCCTGCGAGTCCACAGGCCGTAATGCCAACTAACTGGAGAGCTGAACGGCGCGAGCGGGAGTACGACATAGTTCAGGTACATCTTACAACTGTACATGTCTTGTGATGAGACTGTACTGCACGATCGTCACACTCCTCCCATCTGTCTTTTTATATAATGAATATATGCCCTATATATTTCATATATTCCAGAAATATGTGAATTATAATAATTCACCGTAAAATAAGAGAAATCTTCAGCAATCGATCGTTTCACCTCTTTCGTGTTCGCCAAATCGGCTTTCAACGAAGCCGATCCACGTCGCCACGCACCCGGATCCGCACGCTTTAGCGGCACCACGCCCTCGATCGGGTATGGACGTACTCGAGGTCGCCGCCGACGCGGTCGCGACGGGGCCGGTCTGTGACGCCTGCCTCGGCCGGCTCGTCGCCGACCGGAGCTTCGGGCTCACCAACGCCGATCGCGGACGCTCGCTGCGGACGGCGCTGGCGCTCGCCCGCGACGAGCCCTTCGAACCACCCGAGCCGGACGACTGTTGGGTGTGCGAGGGTCGCTGCACCGAGTTCGACGACTGGGCCGACCGCGCCGCGGCGGCCGTGGAGGGGATCGCGTTCGACACCTACAACGTGGGCACCCGAGCGCCGCCGCTGATCGAGGAGAACGACCGGTTCCTTCGGGAGGAATGCGGGCTCGACCCCGACGCCGGCGAGGCGTTCAACTCCGAGTTCAACCGCGAGGTCGGCAAGCGCGTCGGGCGGCTGACGGACGCCGAGGTCTCCTTCGACCGGCCACACGTCCAGTTCACGATCGATCTGGCCGAGGACCGGATCGACGCGAAGGTCAACTCCGCGTTCGTGTACGGACGCTACCGGAAGCTGGAGCGCGACATCCCGCAGACCGAGTGGCCCTGCCGGGAGTGTCACGGGTCCGGCCGTGACGGGCGGGAGCCCTGCGAGCACTGTGGCGGGACCGGTTACCTCTACGAGCACAGCGTCGAGGAGTACGTCGCCCCGATCGTCGAGGACGTGATGGACGGGACCGACGCCGTCTTCCACGGCGCCGGCCGCGAGGACGTCGACGCCCGGATGCTCGGCACCGGCCGGCCGTTCGTGGTCGAGGTCGAGGAGCCGCGTCGTCGCCGGGTCGACGTCGAGCGGCTCGAGTCCGACGTCAACGCCTTCGCGGAGGGGGCCGTCGAGGTCGAGGGGCTCCGGCTCGCCACCTATGAGATGGTCGAGCGCGTCAAGCAGCTCGATGCCTCCAAGCGCTATCGGGCGTTCGTCGCGTTCGATGAGGCCGTCGACCCCGAGGACCTCCGCGCAGCCGCCACGGAGCTTGAGGGGTCCACGATCGAACAGTACACGCCGAACCGCGTCGACCACCGGCGGGCCTCTCTGACGCGCGAGCGCGAGGTCTACGACGTCACCGTCCACGAGTCGCTTGCGGACCTCCCGGACCGTTCGGATCCCACGGACGGCACCTCGGTGGACGACACGATCGACACCGCCGTTCCGAGATCGCGTGCAGAGGAGGCGCTCCCCGATTTCGATCCCGACGATCCCCGCCACGCGATCGTCGACATTCACGGCGAAGGTGGACTCTACATCAAGGAGCTCGTCTCGAGCGATGAGGGCCGTACCGAGCCGAGCCTCGCCGGTCTGCTCGATGTCGGGGCCACGGTGATCCACCTCGACGTTCTCGCCGTGGCGGGCGAGGAGGAGCCGTTCGCCGCTGACGACTACTTCCTCGATCCGGAACCCTGACGCCGCCCCGACCATCCCGGACAGACGGATCCATCCCGACGTTGGTCGTTCGACGAAGCCGTGTGCCACCGCGGAGAACCGCCATCCGGCAGCAGCTTTATGCCCTTGTTTCACAACCACACAGGTACCGAATGAGTCGCGCACACACGATCGCGAACGTGTCCGGTGAGATCGACGGCGACGAGGCGTTGACGCACAACGTCTCCGCCGCCGCCGCGCTCGCGGACGTGGTACGGACGACGCTCGGGCCCGTCAGCCGCGACAAGATGGTCGTCAGCAACGGCGAGGTGCTGGTGACGAACGACGGGTCCCACATCGTGGACCGGCTCGACGTCGAGGCGCCGGCCGCGCGGATCGTCGCCGACCTCGCCCGTGCACAGGGCGTCGATCTCGGCGACGGTGCCACGTCCGCCATCGTCCTCGCGGGCGCCCTGCTCCGGGAGGCCGAACCCCTGCTCGAGGACGGTCTCCATCCGACGACGATCGTGAACGGCTACACGGCCGCGGCCGACCGCGCCAGGGAGCGGGCGGCTGCGGTTGCCGACTCGCGGCGCGTCGACGATGAAGAGGCGCTCCGAGACGTCGTCGCGACCGCGATCACCGGACGGTGGGACGCGGAGCGAACGGCCTTCCTGTCGGCCCTCACCGTTCGCGGCTATCGGTCGACGCTGACCGGCGACCGCGACGGAACCACCCGATCCGAACGCCTGACGATCCAGCGCGCGCCGGGCGGGGAGACAACTGACTCGGCGCTGATCGACGGGCTCGTCGTGGACACCGGCCGATCCTCGACGTCGCAATCGGACGTGCCGGCGGCCCTTCCGGACCGGCTCTCGGATCCGCGGATCGCGATCGTCGACGACGAGATCGCCCTCGAACCCGACGGCTCCGCGGCACGGGTCTCGATCGAGACCGCCGACCAGCGTCGACGTCTTCAGGAGTTCGAATCCGAGGCCTACGACGAGATCATCGAAACGCTTCGCGGGCTCGAGGTCGGCGTGCTCTTCACACAGAAGTCGATCGACGACCGACTCCGGTCCCGGCTTGCGCAGGCGGGCATCGTGTCCGTCGAGCGAACCCGACAGGACGAGATCCACAAGCTCTCGCGCGCGACCGGCGCGGAGCCGGTGATGCGGGTCGACGACCTCACGTCGGCAGCCCTCGGACGCGCGGACCTGGTGGAGCGTCGCTCCCTCGGCGGGTCGACGTTCGTGATCGTTCGTGCTGCAACGTCCACGCAGACCTCGTTGCTCCTCCGGGGCAGCCCCGAACACGTCGTCGAGGAGACCGAGCGCATCGTCGCCGACGGGCTCCGCCTGCTCGAGGGGTTCGGCCGCCGGCCGGCGCTGCTTCCGGGCGGTGGAGGGGCCGAAATCGCGCTTGCCCGTGACCTTCGCGAGTGGAGTCCGACGATCCACACCCGCGAACAGCTCGCGGCCGGTCGGTTCGCCGACGCGCTCGAGACGATCCCGGCCGCGCTCGCGCGAAACGCCGGCGCCGACGCGCTCGAGATCGTCCTCGAGCTGCGACGACGACACGATGCGGGCGATCGATCCGTCGGCTTCGACGCGACCACCGGAACGGTGACGGACGTTCTGGACGAGGGCATCGTCGATCCCCTTCCGTTGAAGGCGCGGATCATCTCCAACGCGACCCAGGCGGCGTGTGCGATCCTCCGGATCGATGGGATCATCCGGATCGCCGGGTCGATCGGTGACGCCGGACCTCACGACGCGGATGGGCTCGAAGGACACGACCACGATCACGGAAGCGGTGGCGGTCACCAACCCTCCACCCACGGGTATCCGTGGGCGATCGGCCACTGACGGTTCGAGTTCCCGTGGACGGGCCGAGGTCCTACTGAGGACCACTCATCGATCGATCGTCAGTCAGACGACCCCGACCACGATCCGGGCGAGGCCGAGCGCGGCGAGCGCGCCCACGAGGTTCACCGCGGCGTACCAGCCGGCACGCAGCCGCCGGCCCGCCTCCCACAGCCGCACCGTCTCGACGGAGAACGAGGAGAACGTGGTGTAGGCGCCGCAGGCGCCGGTGCCGACGAGAAACTGGACCGACGTGCTCGCGCCGGCGAACGCCACGAGTCCGAGGACGAACGAGCCGACGACGTTGACGGTGAACGTTCCGTACGGGAGGTCGCGATCGCCCAGACGGGCCGCAACGACCGAGCCGGTTCCGTGACGGAGTAGTGCCCCGACCGCAGCCCCGAGCCCGACGAGCAGCGATGGGTCGACCATCCCCGTCTCACCCCTCCGTGACCGTCATCGCGGCCGATCGACCCAGGAGCACGGCGATCGCTCCGAGCCCGTAGTTGGCGACGACGTTGCCGGCGCCCAGGAGGGGCGCCGACTGCATCGTCTCGAGCGCGAACGTGCTGTAGGTCGTGAACGAGGAGAGGAATCCGGTCGAGAGCACGTATCCCGTCTCCTCGGACAGCGTCCCCGCGAGCTCGGCCTCGTAGGTCAGGAACCCGAGCGCGAGACAGCCGAGGACGTTGGCCACGAGCGTGCCGCCTGGCGCGGCGACCACGCCCGCGATCGCGTGTCTGAGGGTGCCGCCGACGAATCCCCCGATCGCGATCAGCAGCGCAACCTCCATCGTCCGGCCCCATCCGTTTCCCGCGAACATATCACCGAGAGTGGGTGGAACGTACATACCTCTACCGACGGAGCGAACGGTTCACGGTGGGCGGTCCCACGCACCGATAGAGTAATGTGTCAGATGTCCGTAGGTCTTTGTGGAATGATGACAACCAACACGAAACGTGGCATCGCGGATCGGTATCGGGGTGATGCTGATGGTGTATAGCGTCCTGGGAATGGGCCTACTGTTCGTGGGCGGGGTGCTCTTCGTCAACGGGCTGTGGCTGTTGGGATACGGTTCCGACGACGACGTCGCCGTATTCAACTTTCTGACCGGGTTGATCACGTTCCTGATCGTCCTGTATTGGGCCTTCGGCGGCGACGCCTCCCTCGGAACGCCGTTCAACGCGGCCGGAACGATGCTCTTCTCCTTCACGTACCTCTGGATCGGCGCCAACGCGTATCGGGGCATCGAGGACCAGCGATCGTTCGGGTGGTACTGTTTCTTCGTCGCGCTCACGGCGATCCCAACCGGATACCTCGTCCTGCTCACTGGCGACGTCGGATTGACGGGACTGTGGTGGGTGTGGGCGGTCCTTTGGGCGGCGTTCTTCGTGCTGCTCGGGCTCGAGCGCGATGAGTTCACTGCCCCGGTCGGCTGGTTCACGGCGGCGACCGGTGTTCTCACCGCCGTCGCCGGGTACCTGATGGCCGCCGGCTACTGGCCGTGGGGGTGATCGAACGTCCACGTTTTACGGCAATATTCCGTGTTCACCGCTACCAAACCTCTAAGTACGATTCACGAGTAGACACGGACGGGTCATATGGCCCACGATACCAATGCCCGAGGTAAAGTTCGAAGTCGACGTCGACAGTCCCCCTGACGAACAGCCCGGTGCCAACCCGTTCAACCGGTGGCACCCAGACATCCCCGCCGTGGTCGAGGTCGACCCCGGCGAGACGGCCCGTCTCGAAGCCCTCGACTGGACCGGCGGCCAGATATCCGACAACGACGACCCGAACGAGGTCCGCGACGTGGACCTCAATCAGGTCCACTATCTGGCCGGTCCCGTCCACGTGAACGGCGCCTCACCGGGTGACCTCCTGAAGGTGGAGTTCCTCGATATGGGGCCGCTCAACGGGCGCTCGGAGTTCGGATTCACCGGCACCTTCTCCCAGCAGAACGGCGGCGGGTTCCTCACCGACCACTTCTCGAAGGCGGCGAAGTCGATCTGGGACCTCGACGGCTATACCGTCTCCTCTCGACACGTTCCCGACGTCCGGTATGAGGGCAAGATCCATCCCGGACTCGCCGGATGTGCCCCCAGCCAGGAGCTCCTCGAAGAATGGAACGAACGAGAACAGGAGCTCATCGACAAACACGCCGAGGACCCCGAGTCCATCCCGAACCACCCGACCGGCGAGGCCGAACCCGGCGTCGCGAACCCGCCGACGAAGGACGGCGCGCAGATGGGCGAGATGGATCCCGAGGAAGCCGACGCGGCCGCCGAAGAGGCTGCCCGAACGGTACCGCCGCGTGAACACGGCGGCAACCACGACATCAAGGACCTCTCGATCGGCTCCACGGTCTACTTCCCGGTCTACGTCGACGGCGCCAAGTTCGGCATCGGCGACTTCCACGCCTCCCAGGGCGACGGGGAGATAACCTTCTGTGGCGCCATCGAGATGGCGGCCTACGTGGACCTCAAATTCGAGGTGATCGAGAACGGGATGGAGGAACACGGGGTTTCCCATCCGATCTTCGAGCCCGGCCACCGCGGGCCGAACTTCGAGAATTACGTGACGTTCTGCGGCTACTCGGTCACCGAGGACGGCGAGCAGAAGTACATCGACTCCCACACCGCCTATCGGCGGGCCTGTCTGCAGGCCATCGACTACCTGAAGAAGTTCGGGTACACCGGCCAGCAGGCGTTGCACATCCTCGGCACGGTCCCGATCGAGGGTCGCCAGAGCGGCGTCGTCGACGTGCCGAACGCGTGCTCGACGCTGGCGCTGCCGACCGGCGCCTTCGAGTTCGACCTCTCGCCCGGCAGCCTCGGAAACGCCGAGGACCGCGGCAACCTGGTCGTCACCGACGATCCGCTGAGGTGATCCATCGGCTGCTCCCCTCGAAAGCGGCTCACTCGCGATCCGCGACACGATCGACGTCGTCGACCGCGTCGTGGATCGCGGCCGTCAACGCGGCGATATCCGCTCGATCGGCCTCCTTCTGATCGTCTTCCGTCCGATCGCCATCTGCACGGTCGTCTTCCGTCCGATCCACCCCATCCGTGAGCTCATGCTGCCGCGCGGCCGCCTGCAGGGCCAGCCGGACGACGTCGTCGGTGTCAACCACCGTGTGGCCGATCCGGTCGTTCAGGTCGTCACGGATCGCGCTCAGGGTGTTTCGCGTATCCAGCGACATCGACACCGAGGTCCGGAACGCGTGGGTCGTCTCCTCGTGAAGTCGTCGTGCCTGCCGTTCGAGGTCGTCAGCCGTGTCGGCGTCGGTCATACGGTGAGTCTCGCCGGGCAGCCTCTTAAACGTCCCCGCGCTTCCGGCGTCGATCGGGCGTGGCGCCGCGGATCCGTGTCGCGATCCCCGGGACGTTTTTTCGGCTGCGGATCCCACACCGGGTATGAGCGAGATCTCACTCGCGATCCCGCAGGGTGTCATCGACGGCCTCCCCGAGGACAGCCAGGCGACGAAACAGGACGTCCAACGGGCGGTTTCCGGGATCGAATCCCGGTTGAACGCCGAGATCGAGGCGGCGGAGGGGACCGCCGAGGCGGCGAGCATCGTCGTCGACGCCGTCGAGTTCCTCGAGGACCGGATGGAGCGATACGACTCGTTCGTCCCGGAGCTGCGTGCGTGGGGGCAGTCGCCGATCTACGCCATCACCTGGCGCAACCTGTACGCGGAGCTGATCGCGCAGTTGTACGACCACGAGTGGCTCGCCGAGGAGCTCGACCGCGAGCGGAACTACCGGATCGTCGAGGACGGGATCCGATTCGGCGGTTGACATCCTCCCCGCCCTGAGGGCGGGGTTTGAGTATTGAATCCTCCATAACCGACGACGTCCACCGCCCGTATTTAAGCATCCACCGGCCCGTGATCGGGTATGGAACTCGAGTTGCGGTTCTTCGCCACGTTTCGGGAGGCCGCCGGGTCGAAGACGGTTCACTACGAGGTCGACGGCGACGATGTGATCGTCGGCGACGTGCTCGCGGCCCTCGAGGAGGACTACGAGGGAATGCGCGGGCGCCTCATCGAGGATGGGGCGCTCGCCCCGCAAATAAACGTCCTGAAGAACGGTCGCGAGGTGCTGCACATACAGGGCCTCGAGACGCCGCTTTCGGCCGGGGACACCCTCTCGATCTTTCCACCAGTCGCCGGCGGGATCGATGAAGTCCCCGAAGGCGCGGACGAAACCGACGCGACCGATCGTCGGGAACGGTCCTACAGAGGGATCTCGCGACGGTTGGCGGCCCACTACCTCCGGAACCTCGGCGGGACCCTGGTCGGCACCGACGATCCGGTCGAGGCGACTCGGGTCGAGGGCGACGGCTGGACGGCGGAGTTGTCGGCCGATACGGTGGCCATCGGCGGCTCCCTGACGCTCACCGAGGTGACGATCGGCTTCACCGGCGATCCGTCGATCCTCGACGACCTGATCGAACGGTTCTCACAGAAGGCGATGCGGGCGGGCGGATGACGCCGGACCGATCGTCGCCCGATCGAACGACCTCCACGGACGTTGAGGGGGCTACACCGGCTGATGCGGAGGGATCCGACTCCGGATCGGATGCCGATTCCGACTCCGAGTCCGGATCCGACCCCGACTCCGGGTCGGATCCCGGTGAGGCCGCCGACGAGCTCCCGTTCGATGGAACCGTACTGGTCCAAGCCGGGGCCCTCGCGAGCGTCCCGCTCTCACGGCTCCCCGGGATCCTCCGACCGCTTCAGCGCCATCTCGGCGATCGGATCGACCAGTATCGACGCGAGTACGAGCGGGTCCTCCGGGAACCCGACCGGGAGTTGTTCCTCGTCGATCCGTCACACTGGGACGTCCTTGCGTCCGACGTCGGGCTGGACGACCGTGCGCGTGACGCCGCCAGACGAACCCACGAGGCGCAGCTGACGCGGTCCGGATCCGTGCACGACCGACGCGCGGAGTTCGAGGCCGCCCTGGAGATCCGGTCCGTGGTCGTGATCGGGGCCGACGACGACTGAGACGCGGCGGGACCCTCCGACTCCGATACGGCTTTCAGCCGCCCCGTTGGAAGGTGGGTGTATGCACGCGGATTTCCGGACGGGAGCTCGCGACGTGATCCCCGTTCTGCTCGGGGTCGCTCCCTTCGCGACGGTCGTCGGGATCGCCGCGATCGACGCCGGATTGACGCCGATGCAGGCGATCGGGATGTCCCTGTTCGTCTACGCCGGATCCTCACAGCTCGCCGCGATCGAGCTGCTCGGGGAGACCGCGCCGATCGTCGTCGTGGTCTTCACCGCGATCATCATCAACCTCCGAATGGTGATGTACTCGGCGTCGATCGCACCGCATCTGGCCGACTATCGGCGTCGTACCCGCGCCTTCCTGGCGTATTTCCTCACCGACCAGGCGTACGCGCTCTCGTTGACGGCCTACGAGAACGACGCGGTTGACGACGAGCGATGGTACTACCTCGGCGTCGCAACCCCGATATCGATCGTCTGGATGGTCTGTACCGTGATCGGCGTGGTTCTCGGCGCGGGGATCCCCGAATCCTGGGGGCTGTCCTTCGCGGTCCCGCTCGTGTTCCTGGCGATCCTCGTACCCGTGATGAAGGATCGTCCGCGAACCGTCGCCGCCGCCGTGTCGGGGGTCGTCGCGGTGGCGCTCGCCGGCGCCCCCTTCAACCTCGGCCTGCCGATCGGCGCCGTGGTTGGGATCTGTGCCGGCCTCCTCACCGAGGTGATCCGAAACAGATGACCGAACACTCCCCGGTCGCGATCTGGGCAGCGATCCTCCTCATCGGCGTCGCGACCTACCTGATCCGGCTGTCGTTCATCCACCTGTTCGGCCGGATCGACGACGTTCCGCCGGCTCTCGAGCGCGCGCTTCGGTTCGTCCCGCCCGCGGTCCTCGCCGGGCTCGTCGCCCCCGCGGTGATCACCGTCGGCCCGACGCTCGAGGCGACGATCGTCGACGAACGGCTCCTCGCCGCGGTCCTCGCGGGCGCCGTCGCCTGGCGGACCGAGGACATGTTCGCCACGATCGGCGCCGGGATGGTCGCGTTCTGGGTCCTGCGGTTCGTCGTTATGTGACCACTCTCTCCCGTGCCTCCGATTCACCTTTGAACCGCGTCGACCCCCGATCGTTTTCACGGCTCCGGCCGATCCCGCACGTATGTACGACGAGATACTGCTTCCGGTCGCTCCCGACGGCGACACGTCACGGGCGGTTCCACACGTCGTGACGCTTGCGGAGCGCTATGACGCCCGCATTCACGTCCTGGCGATCGTCGACACGCTCGAGGAGGCGCTCGGCGACCCCCAACTCGAGACGCTCACCCAGCGCCTCGAAACCGCGGCACACGACCGCGTTCACGAGGTCCGATCCGAACTCGACGAGCGAGGGATCGACGCCGACGCCCACGTCCACCGCGGCACGCCCCACGAGGCGATCCGAGCCACGATCGACGACCTCGACGTCGACCTCGTGGTGATGCCGACCCACTCCCGGGAAGGGCTCGAACGGGTCCTGCTCGGATCGGTGACGGAACGCATCATCCGACAGTCACCGGTCCCGGTGTTGTCGGTCCCGATGGAGTGACGTCGACCGTGCGTGCGTTCCGACTCGCGTACGACGGGCGGCCGTTCTCCGGGTTTCAACGCCAGCCCGACATGCCCACGGTCGAGGACGCGATCTTCGACGCGCTCGAGGGGCTCGGCGTCGCCGACCTCCCCCGTGAGCGGTCCGGCCGGCGTCCCCGTCCACCCGGCTACGCGGCCGCCGGCCGGACCGACGCGGGCGTCTCCGCCGCCGCCCAGACGATCGCCTTCGAGGCCCCGTCGTGGCTCACGCCGCGCGCGTTCAACGGACACCTCCCGAAGCACGTTCGGGCGTGGGCCGCCGCCGACGTGCCGGCCGACTTTCACGCAACCCACGACGCGACCCGGCGAACCTACCGGTATCACCTGTATGCACCCCCCGCGGAGTCGGACGGCGACACACCGTCGACCGAACCGACCGCACCGACCACGCGGACCGCGCCGACCGCGCCGGCAGTCGACGATGAACGGGTTCGGGCGGCGCTCGACCGCCTCACCGGCGAGCACGACGTGCACAACCTGACGCCGGATACCGACGGAACGATCCGGTCGATCACGGCACGTGCTACCCGAACCGGCGACGTGCTCGTCCTCGAGGTCGCCGCAGACGGGTTCCCGCGCGAGTTCGTCAGACGGCTCGTCACGCTCGTCCGCGCGGTCGGAACCGGGGACGCGTCGCTCTCGCGGGTCGATCGCGTGCTCTCGCCGGATCCGGTCGCTGGTCCCGAGGGGGTCGGCCCTGCTCCGCCGACGCCGCTCGTGCTCTGGGACGTTGCCTACGAGGAGGTCACTGACTCCGGAGACGGCACCGACACCGATGGAGACGCCGTCGACGGCGACGACCGCCGGAATACCGCGATCCGGTTCGATCCCGATCCCGAGGCGATCGACAGCACGCGGACGGCGTTCGCCGAGGAGCACGTCACGGCGCGACACGCCGCCGCGATGACCGCCGCGGTCCGGCGGCGAGTCGGATCGGACCACTGAAGCGCTACGTTCAAGTACGCCCGCTGGAAACGCCAGCGTGCACGCGCCGTTGGTCCAGTGGTAGGACATTAGCTTCCCAAGCTAATAGCCCGGGTTCAATTCCCGGACGGCGCACTCCCTGCGGTCGTGCGCCGTCCGACGTCCCGTTCGCTTCGCTCACGGGACTCCCGGACGGCGCATTTTCCGAACGGAGTGCGGACGATCGACGGGAGGGAATTGCTACCCCTGCCAGTCGCAACGTCCGAGCGACGCGTGTATCGCCGGGACGTCGATCGGCGTCAGGTGACGGCTGTCGCGGCCAGCTGCGGTGCCCGGTCGGTTGCGCGACGCCTAGTTCGAATCCGGCTTCGGATCCCGATCGTCCCGTTCGTCCGCCCCGCGGACGGCGGTCTCTGCGCGGCGCATCACCTCGCGGATCGGGAGGCCGGTGTCGGCGGCGACGGCGGCGGCGTCATCGTACTCGGCGCTGACGTCGTAGACGTCGCCGTCGGCGGTCGCGCCGAGCTTGACCGTCACGTCGTGGGCCGTCCCGTCGATCTCGATCGTGACCGATCGGAACGAGCGGTCGGCGATCCACCGGTGGGTCGCGGCGGTCTCGCGGATCCCCAGGGTGCCGGTCTCACGGGCGAGCCGTTCGGCGACGGCGTCGGCGTCGGCGGGCGGACAGATGACCGTGACGAGGTGTCCGGGACGGGACTTCTTCATCGTCGTGGGGACGATCGTGACGTCTCGCGCGCCGGCGGCCGAAAGCGTCTCCTGCAGTCCGCCGAGGACCTCGGGCGGGACGTCGTCGAGGGTGGTCTCGAGGACGGTGACCGCGTCGTGGGTTAACCGTGGATCGTGGCCGGACTCGGAGTGTGTGGTGTCGGCGTCGACGTCGGGATGGTGGGTGTGGTCGTGATCGTGGGGGGCGTAGTCGTGATGGCTGTGACCGTGATGGCTGTGGTCGTGATGACCGTGTCCGTGGTCGTACTCATCGACCACCGTCCCCCCGATCGTTCGCAGCACGTTCGGATGATCGGGGAAGGAGGCGGTTCCGGCGCCGTATCCGGCGGTCTCGACGGAGAGGGCGGGCAGGGAGTCTACGGGGTCGGCGACGGCGCCGAGGATCGCGGCGCCGGTCGGGGTCAGAAGCTCGGCGTCGACCGGACCGGCGGCGAGCGCGAGACCGGCTCGCTCGGCGATCTCGACGACCGCGGGAGCAGGAACCGGATAGACGCCGTGACTCATTCGAACCTCGCCGCCGCCGGCCGCGATCGGACCGGTGAGCACCCGGTCGACCCCGAGGTCGGCAAGCAGCAGGCACGCGCCGACCACGTCGGCGACCGCGTCGTCCGCGCCGACCTCGTGAAAGTGCGTCTCCGCGAGGGCGGTCCCATGAACGGCTGCCTCGCCCTCGCCGAGCAGTTCGAAGGCGGCGAGCGCGTTCGCCTCGACGTCGGCGGGGAGGTCCATCGACTCGAGGAGGTCGACGACCTCGGGATACGTTCGGTGGACGCCGGCACCCTCCGCGTGTTCGTCACCGTGCTCGGAGGTGTGGTCGTGTGAGTGGCCGTGGGAGTGATCGGAGGTGTGGTCGTGTGAGTGGCCGTGGGAGTGATCGGAGGGGTGGTCGTGTGAGTGATCGTGATCGGGGGAGCCATCGTGGTCGAAGCGGTCATCGTGGCTGCCGCCAACATCACCCTCCTCGTCCGTCAGCAGAACGTCGACCGTCGTCGCCCGGATCCCGTTTTTCGTCGTCTCGTCGACGACGAACCGAACCGGAAGCGCCGCCTCCAACGGTTCGAGGACGGCTGGATCGGCGCCGGCCGCGATCAGGGCGGCACAGATCATGTCGCCGGCCGCACCGGTCCGACCGTCGAACGCGAGCGTGTCCATACGAATTCGACGGCGGCGCCGCGTAAAGAGCCTCCCGCTCGTCGACGCGCCGACCGGCCTCCCGATAGCAGAAAAAAGGCACGGAGGCGACGGGGTTTTGTATCCCCTCCACATACCGTGGGATATGATGACACACGACCGAGTTCGTGTGACCGTCGGATCGCCCGGAGATCGGCCGCGATCGACGGGAGCAACAGGCTTAACCCCGAACCGCGAAGAATCACGGATACCCCCCGCGAGTCAATCATGAACGAAGTTCAACTCGAAGTGGCGAAGGCGTACCCGAACGACTCGGGTCGCGGAATCGCCAGACTCGACCCCGACACGCTGTTACATCTGAAACTCTCCCCCGGCGACATCATCGAGATCGATGGCGCCGAGACCACCGCCGCGAAGGTGTGGCGCGCCGATCGTCAGGACTGGAACACCGACACCGTCCGGATCGACGGGTTCACGCGACAGAACGCGGACGTCGGCATCGGCGAGCGCGTCACCATCCGGAAGGCGGAGGCGGAAAAAGCCGACAAGCTGGTGCTGGCACCGCCCGAGGAGGCGTCGGTGCAGTTCGGATCCGACGCCGCCGGGATGGTCAAACGCCAGATCCTCAAGCGGCCGGTCGTCGAGCGCGACATCGTCCCCGTGATGAGCTCGACGAATCATCCGTTCATGCGCTCGCCCGGCCAGGCGATCCCGCTCATCGCGGTGGAGACCGAACCGGAGGGCGTCTGTCTGATCACGGAGGACACCGACGTCGAACTGCGCGAGGAGCCCATCTCGGGGTTCGAGAAGGCCGGCGGCGGCATCACCTACGAGGACATCGGCGGCCTCCAGAACGAGATCCAGCGCGTCCGGGAGATGGTCGAGCTCCCGATGAAGCACCCGCAGATCTTCAAGAAGCTGGGCATCGAGCCGCCACAGGGCGTCCTGCTGCACGGCCCGCCCGGAACCGGCAAGACGCTGCTCGCGAAGGCGGTCGCCAACGAGACGTCGGCGTCCTTCTTCTCGATCGCGGGCCCGGAGATCATCTCGAAGTACTACGGCGAATCCGAACAGCAGCTCCGGGAGATCTTCGAGGACGCCAAGGAGGAATCGCCCTCGATCGTCTTCATCGACGAGCTGGACTCGATCGCGCCCAAACGCGAGGACGTCACCGGCGAGGTCGAACGCCGGGTCGTCGCACAGCTGCTCACGATGATGGACGGGCTGGAGACGCGCGGTCAGGTGATCGTCATCGCCGCGACCAACCGCGTCGACTCGGTCGATCCGGCGCTGCGCCGTCCCGGCCGCTTCGACCGCGAGATCGAGATCGGCGTGCCCGACGAGGTCGGCCGCAAGGAGATCCTCCAGATCCACACCCGCGGAATGCCGCTGTCGGACGACGTCGACATGGACGGGCTGGCCGACGACACCCACGGCTTCGTCGGCGCCGACATCGAGAGCCTCACGAAGGAGGCCGCGATGAAGGCGCTGCGTCGCTACCTTCCCGAGATCGACCTCGACGAGGAGGAGGTCCCGCCGAGCCTCATCGACCGGATGATCGTCAAACGCGATGACTTCGCCGGCGCGCTCAACGAGGTCGAACCCTCGGCGATGCGGGAAGTGCTCGTCGAGCTGCCGAAGATCTCCTGGGACCACGTCGGCGGGCTCGACGAGGCCAAACAGCAGATCGAGGAGGCGGTCGAGTGGCCGCTCTCCTCGCCCGAGAAGTTCGACCGGATGGGCGTCGAGGCGCCCAAGGGCGTCCTGCTGTACGGACCGCCCGGCACCGGCAAGACGCTGATGGCGAAGGCCGTGGCCAACGAGACGAACGCCAACTTCATCTCGGTGCGGGGCCCGCAGCTGCTCTCGAAGTGGGTCGGCGAGTCCGAGAAGGCGATCCGCCAGACCTTCCGGAAGGCCCGGCAGGTCTCGCCGACGATCGTCTTCTTCGACGAGCTCGACTCGCTTGCGCCGTCGCGGGGCCAGGAGATGGGCAACAACGTCTCCGAGCGCGTCGTCAACCAGCTGCTTACCGAGCTCGACGGGCTCGAGGAGATGGAGAACGTGATGGTGATCGGCGCGACCAACCGGCCGGACATGATCGACACGGCCCTGCTGCGGTCCGGCCGCTTCGACCGGCTCGTGATGGTCGGCCAGCCCGACGAGGAGGGCCGCGAGCAGATCCTTCGGATCCACACGGCCGACACCCCGCTGGCTCCGGACGTCAGCCTCCGCGAGGTCGCCGAGATCACCGACGGCTACGTCGGATCCGACCTCGAGGGGATCACCCGCGAGGCGGCGATCGAGGCGCTACGGGACGACGACGAGGCCACGGAGGTCGAGATGAAGCACTTCCGGCGCGCCATGGAGTCGGTCCGGCCCACGATCACCGACGACATTATGGCCTACTACGAGGACGTCGAACAGCAGTTCACCGGCGGCCAGCAGGCCCTCGGCGAGCGCGGCGGGAGCGGCCGCATCGGCTTCCAGTGACCTCCGACGGCTACGAACTACGTTCGGGCGCGTTCTCACACGCGGAGGAGCGTCGAACCGCCTAAGTACGCGCACACCCGATTCCCGGGTATGAGTTACCGGCCGTCCTGGCTCACGTTCGGACGCTATGCCGCCGTGACGACGGCAATGACGACGATACTCGTTGCACTCGGCGTCTACACGTCCGGCACCGGGTCCGGGCTTGCCTGCCAGGCCCAGTGGCCGCTGTGTTCCGACCAGTTGATCCCGACGCTGACGATCAACCCGGACTTCATCGAGTGGTTCCACCGCGTGTGGGCGATGGTCACCGGCTTCCTGATCATCGGCCTCGCGGGGTGGACGTGGATCGACGACGTCCCGCGCCGGACGCGGATCGCGGCCACGCTCGCGGTGGTGATCCTCCCCGTCCAGATCCTCGTCGGCGCGGTCACGGTGACGATCGGCGGCCTGGTGCCGGGCGGATACACCGTCTCGACGCACGCCGCCCACCTGATCGTCGCGCTGCTGATCGTGACCCTGCTCGGAGTGGTGTTGCTCGGTCGGGACGGTCCCGGAGCGAAACGGGACGGTCCCGAGCGGCTCCGGATCGCGGCAGGCATCGGGATCGGCGGCATCCTCCTCGGCGCGCTCTTCTCACGGGCGGTGCCGCTCGTGACCTACTCGCCGGGCGCACAGGCTGCGTTCTACCTATGGTCGCTCGTCGGGTTTCTCGGTCTCCTCGCGCTGGCTCTCCGGACGCCGGCGACGACGATCGCCGACCAAACCGCCCGTCGAGTGCGGACGCTGGCCGCCGTCGCGCTGGCCGCGCTGTTCGTGACCCTCCTGTTGGGTCGCGACCTCGTGATCTACCCCGGGTTCTGGGAGGGCGTCAACCGACTCCTGTTGGCGGTCGTGGTGGTCGCCACCGCCGCGGCGGGATGGACGCTTGCTAGGGCCGACCGGCCGCCCGAATCGGAGTCCGGGTCAGTCGGCGGCGCCGCCTCGCGGGGCGAGTGAGTCCCGGATCAGGCGAAATCGCCGAGCCCGAGCTGGTCGTCGTCATCGTCGGCCGCGGCATCGTCCGCCGTGTCGTCATCCGCCGCGTCCGACGTGGCGTCGTCCGAGGAGTCGCCGGTGGCGGCGCCGTCGTCGGTCGGTCCCGAAGGGTCGGCGTCCGCCTCCATATCCCGGTCCGGGACCCCGGCGAAGGCACCGGCGGCGTGTTCCTCGAGCAACTCCTCGCGGCGGTCCTGGGCGTCCTCGACGATGGACGCGACCTTGTTCGTCGACTCGCCGGAGCCGGTGATGGCCGACACCCCGGCGACATCGAGGTCGTAGGCGGCGGCCATCCGGACGGTCAGATCCCGGGGCGAGCAGTGGTGGGTCATCGCGGCGAGGAAGGGGAGGACCTGCAGCCGGGCGATCGCCATACTGCAGCCCTCGGCGGCGGCGATCCGTTGGACGATCTCGTCGACGGTCGCGTCCGAGGAGGGCCAAAACTGCGGTCGTCCCCAGCGCGTCCAGCCGCCGGCGGTGCCGTCGCGGGCTGCGGCGACGCCTGCGGCGGCGTTGTCGGTGACGTATCGCCAGTAGGAGTAGTCCTGCGTGGCGCGGACACGGCCCAGCCAGACGTCGGCGTTCGCGAGAAAGTCGTAGGCGCGCGTGGCCTCGGCGGCGTCGTAAGTCTTCAGGAGATTGCCCTCGATCCATTTCGTGAGGTCGTCGGGCGTCTCGTCGACGGCGTAGGCCGACTCGAGCGCCTCCTGGGCATCCTCCTCCTTCAGGACGGCGTCGAGAAACGGGAAGATCCCAAGCGACCGATCCCGGTCGCCGGTGACCACGTCCGCGAGCTCGATCCGGTCGCGCCCCTCCGCGATCGCCTGAAGGTCGTTGACGGCACCTCGGAGGTCGCCGGCGTTTTGCTCGGCGATCCGCTCGAGCGCGTCGGACTCAAAGGCGACGTCCTCCCGCCGACAGATGTCGCGCAGGACGGGGACGATCGACCGCGCGGAGACGTCCCGGAACTCGATCTCCTGACAGGCGTTCCGGAGCCCGCGGGACATCTCGTAGTAGTCGTTCGCGATGAGGACGATCGGCTGGCCCGCCTCCTTCACGAGGTCGGTGATCGCGGAGGCACCCCCCCGGTCGTAGTTGCCGTGAATGTTGTCGGCCTCGTCGACGATCACGAGCTGGCGGCTCTCGGTGTCGCCGCCGGCCGCGCCGCCGCCGGCCGCGCTGCCGCCCAGAGTGGCGTTCTTGGCCGCCCGGCCCGCGAAGCGCTCGATCACGTCCCCGGTCCGCTTGTCGGAGGCGTTGAGCTCGACGGTCTCCCACCCGCGGTCGGCCGCCAGCGCGTGGGCCGCGCTCGTCTTGCCGATCCCGGGGCTGCCGTGGACGACCACCGCCTCGCGGTGGTCGTCCCACGTGTCGGCCCACTCGGAAAGCGCCGAGACCGCCTCGTCGTTGCCGCGCACCTCCGAGAGGCTCATCGGGCGGTACGTCTCCGTCCAGTCGCTCATTGTCGAGGCAAGGGGGGAGGTGCGGTTAGTGGTTTCGGAGCGGCAGGATCGGCATATCCGATGACGGGCCCACGGTGGAGGCCAGTCGGATCGGACCGGCGAATCTATTATGACCGAGATCATATGATCGTATGCATAATAATCGACCGGGAGCGCGAACTCGAGTGGCTGCGGACCCGCCTCGCCGGCGACAGTCGGGAACTCCTGGTCGTGTACGGACGACGGCGCGTCGGGAAGACGACGCTCGTCACGGCGGCCCTCGAGGAGCTCGAAGCCGGGACGGTGTACTTCCTCTGTGACCAGCGCGGAACGCGGGCGAACGCCCGGCGGTTCGCGTCCAGATGTGCGGAACGGTTCGACGACGTTCCGCCCGACGTCGACGGATTTCCGGACGCGTTTCGATACCTCCGCGACCGGATCGAGGGTTCGTTCGTCGTGGCGATCGACGAGTTCTCGTACCTCGTCGAGGCGGACGAGACGGTGCCGTCGGTGTTCCAAACGGTGGTCGACGACGTCCTCGCCGGAACCGACGTTTCGATCGTGCTGTTGGGCTCATCGATCTCGATGATGGAGGAGGGAGTCCTCAGCTACGAAAGTCCGCTGTACGGACGGCGAACCGGCCAGTGGCGGCTCGAACCGCTGCCGATCGCGAGCGCGAGGCAGTTCTTCCCCGAGTACGGCCCCGACACGATGATCCAAACCTACGGGGTGGTTGGGGGGATCCCCGCGTACCTCGAACAGTTCGAGGCCGACCGTGACCTCCTCGAGAACGTCGAACGGCACATCCTCTCGAAGGGAGCGTTTCTTCACGAGGAACCTGAGTTCCTCCTCCGACAGGAGCTTCGAGAACCTGCGACGTACCTGGCGATCCTCGAGGCGATCGCCGGCGGCGCGACGCGGGTGTCCGAGATCGCCTCAGTCATCGATCGGAACGCGAGTGGCCTCTCACGGTATCTCAAGAACCTCGCGGAGTTGGCGATCCTCGAACGGGAGACTCAGGTCACCGATCCGGACGGACGTGGCGTCTATCGACTGACCGACGAGTTCCTCCGGTTCTGGTTCCGATACGTCTCGCCGAACCGGGCGACGCTCGAACAGGGACACACCGGATCCGTACGGGAGACGATCGCCGAGACGATGCCGACGCACACGAGCGTGACCTTCGAGGAGGTCTGCCAGCAGGCGACGCTGCTACCGGCCTTTCCCGTCCCGTGTTCCCGGGTCGGTCGGTGGTGGGACGGCGAGGATGAGATCGACGTCGTCGGCCTCGATCCCACGAGCGAGACGGTGCTCCTCGGGGAGTGCAAATGGACCCGCGATCCCGTCGGCCCCTCGTTGCTGTCCCAACTCGAGGCGCTCGAACCCGAGGTCCGGTGGCGCGGACGGGACCGAACCGCCCGCTATGCGCTGTTCGCCCGCTCGGGGTTCACGGACTCGATGCGGGAGATCGCGCGTGACCGGGCGGACGTCGAGCTGTACACGCCGGCCCGGCTGTTCGACCTGTTCGATCGGTGACCGGGAGCACCGCTCTCACGAGCGTCGGACCGGTTCACGACGCGCCGGACAGACTCACTCCTGTGCGTCGACGACGGCGACGCCGGCGAGGTTCACGATGTCTTTCACCTCATCGCCGCGCTGGAGGACGTGGACGGGCTCGTCCATTCCGACGAGCATCGGACCGATCGCCTCGGCGCCGCCGAGCCGCTGGAGCAGCTTGTAGCCGATGTTGCCGGACTCGAGGTTCGGGAAGATGAGCACGTTCGCGGGCTCGTCGAGCTCGGAGAACTCGTAGGTGTCCTCGAGGATGTCCTCGACGACGGCGGTGTCCGCCTGCATCTCGCCGTCGACCGGGAAATCGACCTCGGGGTCCTCGTGGAGCGCGTCGACGGCCTGCCGGGGCTTGCGGGTGCCCTCGTTCTCGACGCTGCCGAAGTTGGAGTAGGACAGCATCGCGGCGCGCGGCTCAACGTTGAACCGGCGGGCCAGATCGGCGGTGTGTTTGGTCACCTCCGCGAGCACCTCCTCGTCGGGGTTCTGGTTGACCGTCGTGTCCGCACAGAACACGACCCGGTTTTTGAAGGTGAGCAGGTAGACGCCGGCGACGTGCTCGGTGTCCTCGGCCGAGCCGATCACCTGCAGCGGCGGACGCAGCGCGGAGGGATAATGGTGGGTGAGCCCAGTGAGGAGGGCGTCGGCGTCGCCGCGCTCAACCATCACACTGCCGAGGTAGTTGGTGTCACGGTGGACCAGTTCGCCGGCCTCGGTCCGGGTGATGCCCTTGCGCTTGCGGATCTCGTGGAGCCGGTCGGCGTAGGGTTCGAGGCTGCGCTCGCTGGGGTCAACGATCTCCGGATCGAAGGAGAGTCCGAGCCGCTGAGCGGTCCGGCGGATCTCGCCGGCGTCGCCGAGCAGGACCGGCTCGGCGATCCCCTGTTCGGTCAGTTGGTAGGCCGCGCGGATCATCTTCTCGTCGGTTCCCTCCGCGAGCGCGACGCGTTTGGGGTCGCTTTTCGCCTTGTTCAACACGACGCGCATCATCTCCCGGGACTTGCCGAGCCGGGCCTCCAGGCGCTCACGGTACTGGGCGACGTCGACGTCGGTCCGGGCCGCACCGGAGTCCATCGCCGCCTGCGCGACGGCCGGCGCGATCTCGAAGAGGACGCGAGGGTCGAGCGGCTTCGGGATGAGGTACTCGGGGCCGAACTGCAGCGGGTCGTCGCCGTAGGCCTTCACGACCGCGTCGGGCACGTCCTGGCGCGCGAGCTCCGCGAGGGCCTCCGCGGCCGCGCGTTTCATCTCCTCGTTGATCTCGGTCGCGCGGACGTCGAGGGCGCCCCGGAAGAGGAACGGGAACCCGAGGACGTTGTTCACCTGGTTCGGGTAATCCGACCGACCGGTCGCCATGATCACCGTGTCGTCGCGGGCGTCCTTCGCGTCGTCGTAGGTGATCTCCGGGTCGGGGTTGGCCATCGCGAAGAGGATCGGGTCGTCGGCCATCGACCGGACCATCTCCTGGGAGACGATCCCGCCGACCGAGAGGCCGGCGAAGACGTCCGCGCCCGCCATCGCGTCCGCGAGGTCGCCCTCGGGGACGTCGCGGCGGGCGAACTCGCGTTTGTACTGGTTGAGCTCGCCGTTCTCGGCCCGAGCCTCGGTGATGATGCCCGTGGAGTCACACATCGTGATGTTCTCCTTGCGGGCGCCGAGCGAGACGTAAAAGCGGGCGGTGGCGATCGCGGAGGCACCGGCGCCCGAGAAGACGATCTCGACGTTCTCGATGTCCTTGCCGGTGACCTCGAGGGCGTTGAGCAGCGCGGCTCCAGAGATGATCGCGGTGCCGTGTTGGTCGTCGTGGAAGACGGGGATGTCCATCCGGTCACGGAGCCGGCTCTCGATCTCGAAGCATTCGGGCGCCTTGATGTCCTCCAGATTGATCCCGCCGAAGGTCGGCTCCATCGCGGCGACGCTCTCGACGAACGCATCCGGATCGGTGATGTCAAGCTCCACGTCGAAGACGTCGATGTCGGCGAACCGCTTGAATAGGACGCCCTTCCCCTCCATCACGGGCTTTGAGGCGCCCGCACCGATGTCGCCGAGGCCGAGCACGGCCGAGCCGTTCGAGACGACGCCGACCAGGTTCCCCTTCGCCGTGTACTCGAAGACTCGGTCCGGCTCCGCCTCGATGTCGCGACACGGCGCCGCCACGCCCGGCGAGTAGGCGAGACTCAGGTCCCGCTGGGTGTTCGTCGGCTTCGTCGTCGCGATCTCGATCTTCCCCGGTGGCTCGCTCCGGTGGTACTCCCGCGCGTCGTCGTCCATTCCCATACTCACCGCTTCCGGCGAGCGACCAAAAAGGTAACCGATACCGTCGATATTGAACGTCGACGATCGTCGAAATCAGTCGCCGGTCACGCCATCGCCGAGGCGGTCGACGAGGAGCCGCTCGAACGGCGCCGAATACTGCATCAGCATCGTTCCGATGACGCTCATACAGAGCACGTACGCGACCGTGAACGCGTATATCTCGTCGGCGACCGAACCGGCAAGGCGGGTCCCCTCCGCGAGCGCGACCGAGGCGATGATGAGCGAGAACTCCCCGCGGGTGACCATCCCGAGCCCGACGCGCGTCGATCGCCGGATGCCGAGGTCGTACACGCGCCCGCCGAGGAAGCCGGAGACGAACTTCGCCGGTGCCGTCACGATCACCGCGACCGCGACGAGGCCGACGACGCCGCCGAACAGCGAGGGATCGGTCACGAGACCGATCCAGAAGAAGAAGACGGCGGCGAAGGCGTCCCGGATCGGTTCCAGGCGGTGTTCGAGCCGGTCGACGTGGCTCGTCGCCGAGAAGGTCATCCCGACGAAGAAGGCCGCCACCGCCTCGCTGACGCCGAGCGCGAGCGCGGCGCCGGCGACGAAGACCGTGACCCCGATCGCCCGCAGCAGGAAGAACTCGCTCGAGTCGGTCGCAAGCAGCCGCTCGAACGGGGCGCTCCCGTAGATGACGAGCGCGAGCAGCAGGAGGATGAAGCCGATCGAGACCCCGACCGAGGTCGCCGCCGCACGCAGGTCACCACCGCCGAGGATGACCGCGGAGACCACCGCGAGATAGACCGCGATGAACAGGTCCTCGTAGACGAGCGTTCCGAGGATCGGACCGGCCTCGTCGTTGGCGATCCACCCCTGGTCGATGAGCGACTTCGTGATGATCGCCGACGAGGAGATGTAGACGATCCCCGCGAACAGGACGGCGGGAAGGGCCGCGCCGAAGAGGACGTAGCCGAGCACCAGCCCGATGCCGAAGTTGACGACCAGGTCGATCGTCCCGGCGCGACCGATCCGGTCCTTGCTCTCGATCAGTCGGTCGAGGTTGAACTCCAGCCCGAGGAAGAACAACAGAAAGACGATCCCGAGTTCCGCACCGAGGGAGACGAAGGCCGTCTCCTGGACGTACCAGCCGCCGACGACCGGGAGCGAGGCGTTGCCCAGCACGAATGGGCTCAGCGTCATCCCGGCGAGGATATAAAAGGGGATGACCGACTGGCCGAGCCGGCTCGCGAGCGCCCCCACGAGCGCCACTGCCGCAAAGAGGACCCCGACCTCGAACAACAGGGATTCAGCCGCCATCGGGAGCCTCCCTCAGGGCGTCGATCACCGTTCGTCGACCGGTCGGCCGAGGTGTTCACCCAGCGCCTCGACGCTCTCGCGGTCGCCGACGACGATGAGGGTGTCGCCGACCGCGAGAGCGGTGTCCGGGCCGGGGCTGGCGATGACCTCTGACTCGCCCCGCTGGATCGTCACGACCGATGCGCCCGTCTCGGCACGAAAGTCCATCTCCCCAAGCGTCTTCCCCACGACCGGGGAGCCTTCGGTAACCTCGAACCACTCCAGCATCGCGCCGCCGGGCAGCATCGCCTCCTGCACGTCGTGCTCGACGGGCTGGAAGTACGCCCCCTCCAGGATCGTCCCGACGGTCCGAGCGAGCTGGTCGGGGAGGTCGAAGAGCTTCTCGGAGTCGGCGTCCGGAGTCGGTCGTTTATAGACTTCCCGGCGACCGCTGTTGTGCGTCAGGATCACGAGCGTCTCCCCGTCGCCGAGGTCGATCTCGTGTTTCTTCCCGACTCCGGGAAGCTCCGTCTCTGTGACCGTCATATCACGATCGTTGGGCGAAGGGATTCATAAAGGGACGCGGTCCGGCGGCGTCCGTGGATCGGACAGTCATCCACGAGGCCGCCGCGGCCGATCCATCACCCAAGGACCGCGACCACGCTCCAGATCCCCGTCACGGCGAACAGCGGGATCGTGAGGTTGTCGTCGACGGGCTGGCCGCGGATCAGCGGCGGAAGCCCATCGGCGATCGTCGCACCGATCGCGCCGACGACCGCCGCGAGGGTGCCGATCGTGGGTCCGAACGCCGGGACCGTGATTGGGACGGCGACGGCGACACAGACGAAGAAGGTGATGATCCAGACCGCCGGGCGTTTGTACTCGTCGGCTGCGTTCCTCCCGAGCGCGCCGCTTACGGGATCGCCGAACGCCAGCATCCACAGCGTGGGGATGGCGATCGACGGGGAAAACCAGACCACGACGCCGGTCATACTCAGCTGGTAGAGGGCGTATCCCGCCACGTTGTCCCGCTCGTAGGAGCGCGTCAGCGTCCGAAAGATCGCGTGGTCGCACCCGATCCCGAGTCGAAGGAACTCGAGGACTGCGACGACACACAGCCCGGCAAGCAGGAGGATCCGCGTTTCGGGCCAGTCGATCCATCCCAGCAGATACGGCGCGACATAAAAGGCCCCGCCCGCGTGAACGAGCCGGCGCTCCAGCTCTATCCGGTCGCGCCAGCCGGCTGAACCCGAATCGTGGGCGCTCTCGCTCTCGGGTCGGGGAGCCGGCATCCGCCTCAGGCGGCCTCGACGTCCGTCTCGACCGAGTCGTATCGTTCGAGAAGGGTCTCGAAGCTCGCCGCATCACCGTCGCCGAGCAGTGCGGCCAGTTCCTCCGCGAGCGCGTCGACCGGGACTCGGACCTGCCTCGCCGCGTCACGCTCGCGGACCGTGACCGAATCGGGACCCTCGCCCTCGAGCCCGTCGCGGTCGACCGTGACGCAGAACGGCGTGCCGATCTCGTCCTGTCGCCGGTAGCGCCGGCCGATCGATCCGGAGTCATCGTGGGCCACCGAGAGCCCGTGGCCGCGGAGGTCCCCGGCGATTCGGTCGGCGAGGTCGACCAGGCGGTCGTCGTTGCTCACGAGCGGGAACACCGCGACGTCGACCGGTGCAATCTCGGGCGCGAGTTCGAGGTACGTGCGCTCCTCGCCGTCGATCTCGTCGACGGTGTAGGCGTGCGCCAGGACGGTCTGGACGATCCGACCGATCCCGAACGAGGGCTCGATGACGCTCGGGATGATGTGTTCGCCGGTCTCCGTCTCCGTCTCGATCGAGAAGTTCGCGACGTCCGTGTCGACGGTGGCGGCGTCGTCATCCGGAAGATCGACGGTCACCGTCTCGGCATCGAAGGCGTCAGGGTCGCGTTCGGCCAGCGCCTCGAGCGCCTCGGCGACCGCACCGGCGTCCCCGCCGAACTCGGGACCGAGCACGGACATGTCGGGATCGACCGTCGCCCGCTCGACCGTCTTGGGCTCGTCGTACCGCTTGAAGACGGTGAAGGAGTCGTCGGCGTGGGCGTCGTGTTTCGAGAGGTCGTAGGTGCCTCGGTCGGCGAATCCGGCGATCTCGATCCAGTCGCCGCCGACCTCGCTTTCGGCGTCCCAGCAGTCGGCCGCGTAGTGGGCACGCTCGCCGGGGAGGTGCTGCCGGAACCGGAACCGGCCCATGTCGACCCCGATCCGTTCGTACCACTCCTGCGCGACGCCGAGGTAGTAGCCGACCCACGCCGAGCCGATGACGCCGTCAGCGACCGCCTCGCCGACCGTCGTGTCGAGGTAGTCCCCGTCGTCGGCCTCCTGTGCGGCGGCCGGATAGAGCCGGACGTCGACGTCGGCGACGCGGTCGAGCGGCGGGTCGTCGTCCTCGGGGTCGATGAACTGTTCGAGCTCGGCCTGGGTGAACTCCCGGAGCCGCAGGAGGCCGCCCCGCGGCGAGATCTCGTTACGGTAAGCCGGACCGATCTGGGTGACCCCGAACGGGAGCTGTCCGCGGGCGTACGCCTTGATCCGCGGGAACTCGACGAAGATGCCCTGTGCGGTCTCGGGACGAAGGTATCCGGGCTGTGCGTCGCCGGGGCCGATGTTCGTCGAGAACATCAGGTTGAAGTCCTCGACGTCCTGGCCCGCAAGCGGCGTCCCGCAGTTCGGACAGGCGATGTCGTGGTCGCGGATGAGCAGCTCGACCTCCGAGCCAGGAAGCGTCTCCGCGTCCGCGATCGACGTTGCGTCCTCGATGAGGTGGTCAGCGCGGTGGGAGACTCCACACTCGCCGCACTCGACGAGCATGTCGTCGAATCCGTCGAGGTGACCCGACGCCTCGAAGACGGGCTCGGGCATCACGGTCGGGGCCTCGATCTCGTGGTTCCCCTCCTTGAGCGTGAACCGGTCGCGCCAGGCGTCCTCGACGTTCCGCTTGAGCGCGGCGCCGCGCGGACCGAAGGTATAAAAACCGGCCGTCCCGCCGTAGGCGCCGTTCGAGCCGAAGAAGAACCCCCGGCGCTTCGCCAGCTCGATGAGCTGCTCGCCGGCCATCGCTTACAGCCCCTCCAGCAGGTCGACGTCCCGAACGATGCCGGAGAGCTCGCCGCCGCTGACGAGCGGGATCTGTTCGACGTCGTTGGAGATCATCTCCTGGGCCGTTGCCGCAGCGGTCCGCCGCCCCGAGACCGTCACGACGTCGGCGGTCATGAACTCGCTGACGGGGCCGACCGGCAGTTCGACGTTGCGCGTCGGGAGATACCGGTTGCCGACCGCCTTGATCCCCTCCCAGGCCCACTCGTCGTCCTGGTTGGCGAAGCTGTCCCCGGTTCCCTCCTCACCCTCGACGACGCGAGCGACCGCGAGGATGTCGACCTCGGTGAGGATCCCCGCCATCGTCGCGTCGTCGTCGAGAACGACCGCGTACGGAACGGCCGAGAGGCCGATCTCGCGTCCGGCCACCGGGAGCGGCGCGTCGACGTAGGTGGCGTTGACCGACGGCGTCGCGAGGTCGCCGACCGCGGCGTCCCCGTCGACGTCCTCGCGCGCGATGGCGCGAACGACGTCGGTCACGGTGAGGATCCCCACGAGCGCGTCACCGTCGACGACCGGCAGGCGACGTGCGTCCTCGGCGACCATCACGGCGGCCGCCTCCCGGATGTCCACGTCGGCGCCGGTCGTCGGGACATCCCGCATCAACATCGCGAGCTGGTCCTCGTCGGGATGATCGATCAGGTCGTCGCGGGAGACCAGGCCGCGGTAGACCTCGCCCGAGTCGGTCTCCTTGACGACGGGAACGGAGGAGAATCCGTGGTCCTGAATGTACTCGAGGACGTCGTCGCGCGTCCCGGGGATCTCGACGACGACGAGATCGGAGCGTGGCGTCATCGCGTCGGCTACGTTCATAGCCCGCCTTTCGCCACCATACCTCTTGTATACTGCGAAGGGCGCCCGACGGTTCACGCCGTATCGACCGTTCGATCACGGTGCCGTCGGGGTTCGACCGATATCGGCGTCTCCGCCCGGTATCAGTTTCAATACCAAGGTATTATTGAACGGTAAACACCACATCCACACGCTTGGAAACGTGTTCGATAGTCGTTTGTCCACCACGATCGTGTATACCGCCGCGGTTCGTGGATTCGGTTCGATGAGTTTATATGTGAGTGCGAATTGATGTCAACCATGTCACGGAGTTCCACCCCCTGGGACGAGCCGGACACCAAACCACGCGACCCGCCGCTGCCGCACGCGCGGGACGCGCTCGAGCCGGTGTCATCACCCGACGTAATGGCGTCGATCGACGCCACCCCGTCCCGGTCGGAGTTCGTCATCGCGGACGTCTCCCGGGAGGACGCGTGGGTGTCGGTCGAGGAGTCCGACGCCACGGTCCTCGAGGAGTGGTGCTAACCGTTCGGAGCGACCGCAGAGAGCGGCGACGGTCCTTAGCCACCACCGCCGTCAGAGCAATCTCCGCCCTCAGCCACCACCGCCGTCAGCGGTGCGAGAGTCCACGTCCGGCGGCGTCGGTCGGTCGAAGACCTCGTTCGCGTTCCCACGCCCGAACCAGCGCCGCGATCGTTCGACAGGTCGGCGTCTCGACGCCGTGGGTCTCCCCGCGGTCGATCGCCGCCCCGTAGATCGCGTCCACCTCGGTCGAGCGCTCGGCCGCCCGGTCCTGCCGCATCGAGGAGTGGTTCGCCGCCGTCGCGTCCGCGACGCGTTCGAGGGCCGCGAGCGCGTCGCCGTTTGAGAGGTCGACCCCCTCGGCACGGGCGACCACCGCGACCTCGCAGGCCGCCTCGCGAGCGACCTCACTCGCGGGGCCGGCGGCCACCGCGGCGTTGTCGACGTCGGCGAGCGCCGTCGGCCCGTTGATCCCGGCGTTGACCGCCAGCTTGCGGAAGCGACGCCGGGGCATATCGGCCGCCGAGGCGGCCGTGATCCCGGCGGCACGGAACGCCGACGCGACGCGCTCGGCGGCGGGGTCCTGCCCCCCCGAGAGCGCTCCGACCGTCACCTCCCCGACGCCGGTACACTCGACGCGTCCGGGCGCCACCAGGCGCGCGCCGTAGGTGGCCGTGCCCGCGAGGATGCGCGTGTCCAGCGCCGCGAGGAGCCGTTCCTCGGTGAGTCCGTTCTGGAGGGAGACCACGGTGTCGTAGCGACCGGTCGCGAGCACGCGGGCGGCGGCGTCGGTGTCGCCGGCCTTCGTCGTCACGACCGCCAGGTCGGCACGCTCGCCCGTGCCGTCGGTGAGCGCGCGCGGCCGTGTGTGTGCCTCGATCGCCCCCTCGATCCGGAGGCCGTCCTCGCGAACCCGGCACATATGTGGGTCCCGACCGACGAGCGTGACGTCGTGGGTTCGGGCGAGCAGCCCGCCGACCAGGCTCCCGAGGCTGCCGGCGCCGAAGACGAGGATCCGCATACATCCGGATCCGACGTGGATCGGCAAAACGGTTGGTGGTCCAGGGGCGGAAAGCGATCGATGGTTCCGAAGCGGACGGCCAGCCGGGACATCGGCCGGTCGATCCTCGATCCGCGGCGGACCAAAACATCGAATTTATATATTGAATTGTGATCAGACATATTATTAATAATATAAGATGGCGTTCGGACGTCACCGACGCGTCAGAGACGGCGTCGACGTCGCCGATCACCGGAATACGCGCGTTATTCGGCACATCGATCCGGGGCGCAGCAACGACCAGCGATCGAGACGCGATCGGCGACGACGATCGGAGTTCACGGACGGTTTTACCGATTTCTACGTGTCTCAATCGCTATGTGAGGTATCGATGGAGGAAGATATTATTTTGTTTATATAGCATTTGAATTAATATAGTATATGAATATACACATTATATTACTCTTCTAAGGACGCCCGTGCGTCATCGGAGTACCGATCACCCATCATACTGATCCCGCACACCCGATCCCGCACACCCGATCCCGCACACCCGATCCGGCCCCTTCCCGGGGGCACGGCGGGACTCACTCGAGGACGTCCGGGTTGGCGACGTACTCCTCGTCGACCGTCCGCCCCTCGAGGACGGCGATGAGGTTCTCCGCGGTGACGTTGAGCATCATCGTCCGCGTCTCGACGGTGGCGCCGGCGAGGTGTGGCGTCGTGAGGGTGTCGTCCCGGCCGAGCACGGGGTCGTCCGGCGACGGCGGTTCCTCGTGGAACACGTCCAGCACCGCGCCGCCGATCCGATCCTCCTCGAGAACGTCGTGGAGCGCCTCGCGGTCGATCACGGCACCGCGTGAGGTGTTGACGAGGAGGGCCGACTCCCGCATCGCGTCGAGTTCGTCCGCGCCGATCAACCCGCGCGTTTCCGGGGTGAGCCGGACGTGAACCGAGGTGACGTCCGACGTCGCGAGCAGGTCGTCGAACGAGACGAGCTCCGCGCCGACGTCGGCGGCCTGCTCCTCGGAGATATAGGGGTCGTACGCGACGATCCGCTCACAGAACGGGCGGATCCGTTTCGCCGTCTCGGAGCCGGCGGCCCCGAGTCCGATGATGCCGACGGTCTTGCCGCGCAGTTCCGTCCCCCACCAGTCCTGCGAGCGCCAGCCGCCGGCCTCGATGTGGTCCTGTGCCTCGGGAATGCGCCGGATGTGTGAAAGGATCGCGCCGACGGTGAACTCCGAGACCGCGACCGCGTTCATCCCGGGCGTGTGCAGGACGACGACGCCCTCCTCGGTGGCCGCCTCGACGTCGATGTTGTCGATTCCCGACCCCGGCTTCGCGATCGCTTTGAGGTTCGGCGCGTTTCGAATGAGGTCGGCGTCGTACTCGTTTTCCGAGTGGACGAACAGGCCCTCGGCGCCGTCGACGTAGTCGCGGAGCGTTTGGGGGTCGTAGCGTTGCTTGTCGATCACGCGGACGTTGACGCCGTCGAAGGCCGACTCGACGCGATCGATCGATCGCGTACTGAGGATGTCGTGGCTCACGAGGCGCCATTACCACCCATGTGTGAAAACTGTTCGGGGGAGCGTGGGCGATGGTGGGGGTGGTGGATGAATCCGGGTGCTGGTGACCGAGACCGGCGCCAGGCGCGGATCAGGCGACGATATCGCGGAACGTCTCGAGGTCGGCGTCCTCGAGGGTCCGGATCGTCTCCGCGAGGTCGTCGACGCGCTCGGGGTCGAGTCGGGTCTCGGCACATTCGCGGAACTTCGCCTGAAGCCGCTCCTCGCTGACCGGGTTGTTCGGGCTGCCCGGAGCGTACTGCATCTCCCCGCGAAGGCTCTCGCCGGACGTGGTGGTCACGCGGACGATGGCACCGTATCCCGCGAACTCCTCGTCGAACAGGTTCTCCTCGAACGCACGCGACACCATCGAAACGGCCTCCTTCGTCGCCGGCTCCTGGACGTACTCGTCGGTGAACTCGTGAATGCCGGCGTCGCCCTCACGGAGCACTGCGGCGAGGCAGAACTCGATGGAGAACTTCGCCTGCAGGGCGTTATCCGGCTGTTCGTGGTGGAGCATCTCGCTGGCCGCGTCGTCGAGGGTCACGACGACGTCCTCGACGGTCTCGGGCGAGAGGTCGTGTTCCTGGACGAGATCGCGCATCGCGTCCATCGCGGCGTGGGTGATCACGCCGGACGGATACGGCTTGAACCCGATGTCGGGGACCGCCCAGTCCGAGCCGAGACCGTCGGTGATCTCGGCGGGGTCGTAGGCGTCGTCGATCGTCATCACGCGGTTGTAGCCGATCTTCCCCTCGAGGATCTCGGTATCGGCCGTGAATCCGGAGCGAGCCAGCAGCGCGGCCCGAACGCCGATCTGTGCCGCGTGGCCGGCGTGGAGCGGCTTCGTCATCGTTCCGAAGTTCTTCTTCAGCGCCGAGGAGCCGGAGGCGACGATCCCCAGCGCGTTAGGAATCGCGTCGCCCTCGAGGTCCAGCACCGTCGCCGCCGCGGCAGCAGCACCGAACGATCCCGCGGTGCCGGTGCTGTGCCATCCGTTCTGGTAGTGTTCGGGATACGTACTGTGACCGACCCGGTAGGCGACCTCACAGCCGACGACGTAGCCGGTGAGGAGGTCGGTACTCGAGGCGTCGACCTCGTCGGCGGCGGCCAGCGCCGCCGAGAAGACGGGTGAGGTCGGGTGGATCACGATCGACTCGAAGGTGTCGTCGTAGTCGACGGCGTGGCCGAACGCCCCGTTCGCGAGCGCGGCGGCCGGCGCCGACCGCGGCTCACGGGCATACACGGTCGCCTCCCCGTCCCCGCCGTGGGCGTCGACGTAGTCGTAGATCGTGTCGCCGAGTTCGTGGTGGGCCCCGAACAGCGAGACCCCGACGTTGTCCATGATCGCGGTCTTGGCGTGATCGAGTACCGGATCCGGGATGTCGTCGTAGGTCGTCGACTCGATGAACTCACAGAGTACGGCTGTTTCTCCCATACCCGGGAGTCGCCGTCCGGTCACATTAGCGTTTCGTTGTCACGGATCACGGTCGACGAGCTGACACCGGTTGCTCGTCGGTCATTCCGCCGGAACGGTCACGACCGGGATCTCCGTCGAGAGCAACACGGATTGCGTCACGCTGCCGAACAACGCCTTGCCGATCGGCGTCTGCTTCCGGCCGCCGACAACGAGGTAGCGGGCATCGATCGAATTCGTGTAGCTCACGAGCTCCTGTGCCGGGTCCCCGATCCGGCCGACCGGGACGAAGTCGTCGGTCACCTCTGAGGCGATGTCCGCCGCGTCGCTTTCGGCACCCTCGAGAACCGTCTCCGTACCGCCGCTTGCCGCCTCGACTTCCTCGCGGTCGCGAACGTGCACGACGTGAAGCTCCTCATTGAACGCGCCGGCAAGGGTCCGTCCCTCGGAGACACTATCGACATCGGTCGTGTCGTCAACGGCTGCCACGATTACCATATCCGGTATCGACAGGGCGGACCATAATAACGGTTGGGGGTAGCTGTCGGAGAGCCCGTCCTCACGACGCCGATCGGATCCGGTAAGACCCCACAGAAACCGAAGAGGTAAACCGGCGTGCGAGAAATCCGTCGCGAAGGAGTCACACACAGTACAATGGTCACCCGGAATCTCGCGAAGCGAGCGGGAACCGTCCGCGATCGCCTTGCCTCCTATGAGGTCGTGTTGTTGATCTCGGGGATCTGGTTCCTCGTGCAGGGGCTTCGATACCTGTTCCCGCCGCTGTTCGATACGTTTCAGACGACCTACGGCGTCTCGAACACCGAGACCGGACTCCTGTTTACGGCGCTGCTCATCGGGTACTCGATCGTCCAGTTCCCGGCGGGGACGCTCGCGGACCGTGTCAGCGAAGCCAAGATGATCGCCGGCGGCGCGGCGGGGTTCGCGGTCGCGGCCCTGATCGCGGCCAGCGCCCCGACGTTCCCGACGCTTGCCGGATCGGCGGTTCTGATCGGGCTCACGACGGGGATCCACAAGACCGTCGCGATCCCGTACCTCTCCCGAACGTACGCCGAACGGAAGGGATTCGCCATCGGGGTGATGGACACGATCGGCCAGTTCGGCGGCGCCGCAGCACCGCTTTTCATCGCCGTGATATTGGTATCGGCGCTCCCGTGGAACGTCGCCTTTCTGACGGGGGCGGCGGTGAGCGCCGCGTTCGCAGGGCTGTTCTACGTCCGGGTGGTTCGGCGCGAAGCCCCGGTGGGGATCGTCGACGACGACGGCGACGACGACGTGCAGGGCGTCGAGGATGACGACGTGCAGGGCGTCGAGGATGACGAAGGGGTGGACGTCGAAGACGACGAGGACGTCTCCTACAGGGAGATCTTCTTCAACACCAAGTTCCTGCTGTTCGTCCTCATCGTGATGGCGTACACCTTCGCCTGGAACGGGTTCACCTCGTTTCTGCCGCTGTTCCTCATCGACGCAAAGCCCCTCGCGGACGAGACCGCGAGCCTCGTGTACAGCCTCCTGTTCGTCGCGAGCCTGACGCAAACCGCGACCGGCTGGATCAGCGATCGGCTCAGCCAGGTGAACATTATGTTGAGTCTGTTGTCCGTGATCGTCGTCGGCCTGACGCTGATACTGTTCGTCGACGGCGTGTGGGCCCTCGGCGGGATCACGTTGCTGATCGGGATCGGGTTTCACGGGTTCAGGCCCGTCCGCGATGCACATCTGATGGAACTCATCCCGGAGTCGATTCGTGGCGGGACGTTCGGGATCGTCCGGACGCTGATGACCGCGGTCGGGGCGATCGGGCCTGCCGCGGTCGGATACATCTCCGACGTGAGCGGCTACATCGCGGCATTCTCCTTCCTGAGTGCGGTCCTCGCCGGATCGGTGGTGCTCATCATCGTGATGCGATCAGCGTGATGCGACCAGCCTGATGCGACCAGCCTGATGCGACCAGCGTGATCCCGGTGGCCCGTATCGAGCGTTGTGGAGGCTATCGTTCCACATACTCGAACAGGCGAGGATCGTGAAACCGGACTGAACGACGCGCCGTGCGGATTGTATTTACATAACTACTTGTGTAATTTGATTCTCGATCGCGGCGTGCGTCGGCAACGACGAGGAAACGGTGGAACCACGAACGACGACGGATGCCCGAACGGTGATGGGAACGGATCCGTCGATCGACGCGAACAGCGGAGATGACACCCCGATGAACCGATCGGAGCGGACTCGACGGAGCGGAACGACGAAGCGAAACGACGAAGCGGAACGACGAAGCGGAACGACGAAGCGGAACGACGGAACGGACTCGTCGGCGGACCGTGCCGCATCGGCAGAGCATACCACATCGCGCGATGACGCCTCACTCACCCGGGAGGATGCGGTTCGAGAGCGATCCGAATCGAACCGCCGATGTGATCGCGCACGGCAATTCGTTCGATCATACAGAACGAATGTGGGGTGGCGGGTGGGGACATCACGGCACGCCGTGACGGGTGCAGTCGAGGCATCGATCCGCAGCGAACGACGGAGACGGCGAATGACATAAACACACACACACACAACTCACACACAGAGACACGCCGTGTAGCCGACACGAGGGGGATCAGCGGTGAATCGATACGGACGGCAGGCGGACGTTTATTCCGTATGACGGAACGATATCGAGCACGGGAGCGTCGACCGGGATGTGGTATCGGGGCCGATCACGTCTCGGGTATCGGGACCACGAACTTCCCCGTTCAATAGCTTTATTATGATCGGTATGTTTTTGTATGATACTTCAATGCTTCAGAGAGACACCGTCAAGCTCACCGATCAACAGCGATTGGTACGTGACTCGATACGCGACATCTGTTCGGACTTCGATGCGGCATACTGGCGCGAGCAGGACGCCGAGGGCGAGTACCCGCAGGAGTTCGTCGACGAGCTCGCCGCCGGCGGATGGTTCGGCGCGCTGCTCCCGGAGGAGTACGGCGGCGCCGACATGGGCACCGAGGAGGTCGTGGTGATGATGGAGGAGATCGCGGCCTCCGGCGGCGGCTTCAGCGCCGCACAGTCCGTCCACGGCGCGATCTACAACTCCGTGCCGATCGTCGAATACGGCAGCGAGGAGCTCAAATCCGACCTCCTCCCCGCGGTCGCCAGCGGCGAGACATCGATCCAGGCGTTCGGCCTCACGGAGCCGAACGCGGGTTCGGACTCGACATCGATCGAGACGCGTGCCGTCCGCGACGGCGACGACTACGTCATCAACGGCCAGAAGATCTGGATCTCGCGGGTCGACGCGAGCGACTACCTCGTGTTGATGGCCCGAACCACGCCGAAGGAGGACGTGGAGAAGCGAACGCGCGGGCTCACGATGTTCCTCGTCGACCTCGAGGACGCCTACGACCAGGGCGGCCTCGAGATCGAACGGATCGACAAGACGGCCAGCAACTTCGTCCACTCCTATGAACTGTTCTTCGAGGATCTCCGGGTTCCCGCCTCACACGTGATCGGCGAGGAGGGCGAGGGGTTCTATCAGATGCTCGACGGCCTCAACGAGGAGCGGCTCGTGATCGCCGCCGAGTGCATCGGGCTCGGAGAGGCCGCGATCGAGGCGGGCGTCGAGTACGCGAACCAGCGGGAGGTCTTCGACCGGAAGATCGGTTCGAACCAGGCCATCCAGCACCCGCTGGCCGAGGGGCACGCACACGTCCAGGCGGCGAAGGGAATGGTGTACGACGCCGCCAGCGTCGTGGACGACGAAACGGATTCCAAGAGCGTCGGCGCCCGCGCGAACATGGCGAAGTTCCTGGCCGCGAAGGCCGCCTTCGAGGCCGCCGATGCCGCCGTCCAGACCCACGGCGGGTTCGGCATCGCGCGGGAGTACGACGTGGAACGGTACCTCCGTGAGGCACGTCTCACGCGGCTGGTTCCGATCACGCAGGAGCTCGCGTTGAACTACATCGGCGAAAACGTTCTCGGGTTGCCACGATCGTACTGATGAGGGACCGCATCACCGGGGATCCCCCGCGCCTCTCAGCGACCGAGGCGGCCCGCGAGGTCGGCGACGACGACACGCTGCTCGTGAGCGGGTTCGGCAGCGTCGGCTACCCGAAGGTCGTCCCGCTCGCGCTGGCGGAGTCGGACCGCGATCGATCCCTCACCGTGGTGAGCGGCGGGAGCGTCGGGCCGGAGATCGACGACGCGCTCGTCGAGGCGGGAGCCCTCGAGCGGCGGTTTCCCTACCAGGCTCGCGCGACGTCGCAGGCGGCGATCAACGACGGTCGCGTCGCCTTTCACGACAGGAACATCAGCACGCTCGGCGACGAAGTCCTCTACGGTGACCTGGCCGACGGCGACGTCGCGATCATCGAGGCCCTCGCGGTAGGCCCTGACTGGCTGATCCCGACGACCAGCATCGGACAGACGCCCGCGTTCGTCGAGAACGCCGACCGGCTGATCGTCGAGGTCAACCGGACGGTCCCCCGGGACGTCCGTGCGTTTCACGACGTCTATCGGACGGGACGGCCGCCGAACCGGGAGCCGATCCCGCTGCGGGATCCCGGTGGCCGGATCGGCACCGACCGCGTCACGTTCGCTCCCGAGTCGCTGGTCGGGGTCGTGGAGTCCGACCGTCGGGATCAGCCCTACGAATTCCGCGATCCGACGGCCGACGACCGCGCCATCGCCGACGCGCTCCGGACGTTCCTCGAGGCCGAAGTCGAGCGGTCGCCGCTGTTCCGGGACTCCCTGCGGATCCAGTTCGGGGTCGGCAGCCTCGGGAACGCGCTGATGGGGGCGCTCGGCGAGGCCGACCTCGGCGATCGCGAGTTGATCTACTTCGGAGAGGTCATCCAGGACGGCCTCCTCGACCTGCTCGACGACGGGGACCTGGCGACCGCCAGCGCGACCTCGCTCGCCCTCTCCGCAGAGGGGCAAGACCGGCTGTTCGAGCACGTCGACCGGTACGCCGAGGACATCGTGCTCCGCCCGGCGGACCTCTCGAACAGCCCGACGCTGATCGACCGGTTCGGCGTCGTCGCGGTGAACAGCGCCCTGGAGGTCGATCTCTTCGGACACGTGAACTCGACGCACGTCAACGGAACGCGAGTGTTGAACGGCGTGGGTGGAAGCGGCGATTTCAACCGCAACGCGGCGTTGACCGTGCTCGCGCTCCCCGCGACCGCGGCCGACGGCGACATCTCCCGGATCGTCCCGATGACACCCCACGTCGACCACACCGAACACGATATCGACGTCGTTGTCACCGAACAGGGCGTCGCGGACCTCCGCGGGGCATCGCCGCGGGAAACCGCCACGGCGCTCATCGAGAACTGCGCGCATCCGGCGTACAGGGACGACCTGCACGAGTACCTCGAACGCGGCGAGCGACGCGGCGGGCACATCCCCCACGACATCGAGACGGCACTCGACTGGCACGTCGATCGGTGATCGCGGACATCGGGAGGACGCATACGCTGCATCGTGACACGGTAACGATTTACTACCCCGGGACGTATCGCTATGTATGTCACCGACGTCACCGGAGCAACGGATCGGATCGTTCGTCGCCGACCTCGAGTATCGCGACGTCCCGGACGAGGCGATCGAGACGATCGAACGGGCCGTTCTCGACACGATCGGGGTCACGCTCGCGGGCGCGGTCGCGCAGGTTGGACGCGCGACGACACGATCAGACGGTCCCGATCCCGACACGGCGGACGCCGCATCGCTGCTCGGACTCGACGCATCGGCGTCGCCGGCGGAGGTCGCCCTCCGGGTTGGAACCGCCAGCCACGCGCTCGATTACGACGACCTCTCGTGGGCGATGGACGGGCATCCGAGCGTCACGCTCGTGCCGGCGCTGTTTGCACTCGCCGACGCGGAGACGAGCGGACAGGACTTCATAACGGCGTACGCCGCCGGGTTCGAGACGGAATGCGCCGTCGCCGAGCCGATCAGCCCGGCACACTACGAGCGCGGCTGGCACGCCACCGCGACGTTCGGGACGTTCGGGGCGACCGCGGCGGCGGCACACCTCCTCGGGCTGGACGCCGACCGGACCGCGACCGCACTGTCCATCGCGGCCTCGACGGTCGCCGGGCTGAAACGGAACTTCGGATCGATGACGAAACCGCTCCACGCCGGGCTCTGTTGCCGGTCGGGCGTCACTGCCGCCCGCCTGGCGCGCGACGGGCTCTCGGCCGACGCGACCGCGGTGAGCGGTGACGGCGGGTTCTGGGATCTGTACGGCCCCGCAGGGAGCGAGGACGACGGTGTGGACGCCGAGGCCGGCGACGCCGACGCGTTCTCGATCGGCGACCGCTGGCGGCTTGCGGAAGTGGGTATCAACGCCAAGGCGTACCCGTGCTGTTATTTCACTCACACGGCGATCGCGGCGACACAGGACATCCGTGACCGGGAGTCTCTAGATCCCGAAACGATCGAGGACATCACCGTCACCGCGTCACCGGGGGCCGCCGACGCGTTGAGCCATTCGGACCCGACGACGGGATTGGAGGCGAAGTTCTCCATGGAGTACTGCGTGGCGAGCGCTGCGGTCCGTGACCGCGTCGCCCTCGGAACGTTCGACGACGACGCGATCGACGATCGGGCCGTCCAGCGCGTTCGCGAGCGCGTCACGCATCACACTGACGCCGACCTTGCCTACGACGCACACGCGTCCACGGTGCGGATCGAGACCGACGACGGGGCGACCTACCGCCGGGAGCTGGAGCGACCGCCGGGAACACACGACGATCCGCTCTCGGCCGCGGCGTATCGCCGAAAGTTCATCGACTGTGCCACGGTCGTGCTCGAGGAACCGGTCGCCGCCGAGTTACACGACGTCTTCACGTCGCTGGCGAGCGTCGAGTCGGTTCCGACGGCGATCGCCGCGGCGGAGTAACGGTAGCCACACACGTGCCGGACAGGGGAGGGTATAGGGTTCAGGTGGCAGGGTGGCGTGTGTCGGGTGTAGGTGGCCATATCTCGGATGTAGGGTGGCGTGTGTCGGGTGTAGGACGAACAGCGTACTGGGGGACGGGACCATACAGTTATGATGGCGCGGCGGAAAGGATCCGCTGATCGGTGCCGATCAACGACCGATCGAGAGTGACGAATATATGACGACCACGGATACCGACGACGATTCGGACGCGCAGGACAGGGAACTGATCGCTGGGTGGCATGGACGCTACTACGAGGACTTCGCGGTCGGGAACGTGTACAAACATCCGTTCGGCCGGACGGTCACCGAGACCGACAACGTCTGGATGACGAACGTGACGATGAACCTCAACCCGATGCACTTCAACGAGGCATACGCCGCCGAGACGGAGTTCGGCGAACGCCTGGTCGACGGGACCTTCGTCATCGCGTTAGCGGTCGGGATGAGCGTCATCGACGTGTCGGTCAACGCGACGGCAAACCTTGGCTACGACAACGTGCGCCACCACAACCCAGTCTTCCACGGCGACACGCTGTTCGCCGAAAGCGAAGTGCTCAGCAAGCGCGAGCTCGAATCCCGCGACCACGTCGGGATCGTCGAGACTGAACTGCGAGCGTACAACCAGAACGACGATCTCGTGTTGAGCCTGGAGCGAACCCCGATGGTTCTCAAACGCGAACACGCCGATCCGAGCGCCGCGACCCCGCCGGGATGGCCCGAGGGGATCGGGACACAGCCCAAGGATCTCTAACCACGTCGAGGGCGCGGCGACCGGCAGATGGGGACCCGTTTCAGCACTGTGGGGGGTGGAGCCGCCAACCGCAACGAGCAACCGAAGCGGAGCGACGGGAGTGGGTAGGACTGGGTGGATTACCCACCGAACCAGCCACCACAAGAGCCAGTCATAAAGTAGTGATATCGACAGTTATATTTATATATCGACATATATTCTGACGGGTGAAAAATCGTGGAGATGAGGGGTTTCGGTGGTGGGCAGATATCGGTATCACGGAATAGACTGCCGAGATCGACACAATACGGCCACTAATCGGGGCGGAAACGATCGAAGCCGTCCGTCACGATCGAACGAGAGCAGCGGAGACGTGACTCTGTAACGTCGTCACCAGCCGATATATCAATTGAGTATTTCTATTTGAATATAGAAATAGTGGAGAAGAGCACCGGCTTCCGGAACCGGTCACACGTCGCTATCTGTCGTCCATCGTTCCCTATCAATCTCCCATTCATCGCCCCCTGTTCGGTTGACCATACCATCGGCGATCGTCCATCTCCACCACTGCGATCGTCCATCTCGATCACTTTTCCGTCGACCATCGGCGAGCGATGGTCACCAGCCATCGACGTCGGCACCAAATTGACGTCGGCGTCCGGTCATAGCGGCCGTGCTGATCGGTCATCTCGCGGCCGTCGATCCAAAGCGGCTCCGTCGGCAAAGTATGTCAAATAAAGTCAAAAACCCTTTTAATCGGGTGTGGGTATGTTATGGATGCACCATGAAACGTGTTAATAGACGGCAAGTCCTGAAATCAGGCCTTGCGACTGGGACGGTCGGACTGGTTGCCGGATGTACCGGCAACGGAAACGGCAGCGGCAATGGCAACGGTGGCGGCAACGGAAACGGCGGCGGCAACGGCGACGGAAACGGTGGCGGCAACGGCGACGGAAACGGTGGCGGCAACGGCGACGGAAACGGTGGCGGCAACGGCGACGGAAACGGTGGCGGCAACGGTGGCGGATCTGACTTCCCCTCCGAGCCCCTAACCGGCGTCGTCGCGTACTCCGAGGGTGGCGGTGTGGACCGCGAATTCCGTCAGATCCAGCCGTACTTCACCGAGGAAGTCGGCGTCGAGGTTGCTCCCGAGTATATCGCCGGTGCCGGAACGCGGCGCGGCGTTCGGACCGTGCTCGAAGCGGACAGTCTCCACACGTATGGGATGGTCGCGACGCCGGAGGCCGGCGCGGCGGTCGCCTTCGACGACGCTGAGGGAACCGACACCGGCTACGGCGTTGAGGATATGATGCCGATCGGGAACCACGTCAGCCAGATGTCCATCCTCCGCATCCGGGAGGACGAGGACCGCTTCTCGACGATCGAGGAGCTGGTCGATTACGCGGCGGACAACGAGATCACCGTCGGTGCCTCCGGCCCGACGAAACGAAACATGCTGGCGAACATCAAGCTGGCCGAAGCCACCGAGGCCTCGTTCCAGTACGTCCCCTACGACGGCGGCGGACCGACGCAGACCGCGCTGTTGCAGGGTGAGATCGACGTTGCCAACCGCAGCGTCTACAACAGCCTCGACATCATCGAGGATTCCCAGTGTATCGGCGTCTTCTGGGACGAGAACCGCTGGCCCGAGCTGACCGACGACGCCCCGCCGGTCAACGAGGCTCTCGGCACCGACATCGACTTCGCCGGGACGGTCGGTCGATACTTCTGGTTCGTCAGCGCGGCCCTGGCGGACGAGAATCCCGACCAGTTCGACCACCTCGTCGAGTCGTTCCAGGCGGCGATGGAAAGCGACGAGTACATCTCCCAGCTCGAGGGCGGCGACTACGACGAATCCGGCAAGCTGGACTACATGGGTCCCGAGGCGACGCTGGAGGCGAACATCGGAGACTACGAGACGTACCAGGAGTTCATCCCCCTGTTCAACGAGTACGTCCAGAACTGAACGCCGTCATTTTTTTATTATGTCTGCCAATGAAAACGAGTCAGTAACTGAGGGTACAGACAAATTCGCGGTCGGTGAGGAGGCGATCCAGCGGCTCGTGCTCCCGACGGCAGCGCTGGTGTTGTCGATCCTCTATGTGAACAGCGTGCACGGGCGGATCTCGATGTTGAACCTCCGGTATCCGTATGCCGTCATTGGCGTGCTGGTTCTCCTCACGCTCGGCGTGTACGTACAGGAACTACGTGCGATCTGGCGAATCCGCCGAAACGAGGACCGACCGCCGTTCGTCGACTCGATAACCGACCGGGCCCACAAATGGCGGAAGTCGATCGCGCTCGCCGTGTTCGGCTTCATCTACCTGTGGTTAGTTGATTTCCTCGGGTTCTTCGTCTCCTCCACGCTCCTGATCGCGTCGCTGATGGTCGTTGCGGGGGAACGGGACTACCGACGGGTGATCCTGATCACGGTGACCGTGTTGGTCGTGATCCGGGTATTCATCAACTTCCTAAATATGTCGCCGCCGGAGGGACTGTTCCTATGACGGGACCGCGGACCGCCCTCAGCGAGGTGATCGGCCGATGACCGCGGTACAGCCGATCATCGAGGCGCTCGGCATCCTGTTCACGCCGGGGAACCTCGCCATCCTGATCGCCGGCGTCTGCGTCGGCGTCGTGGCGGGTTCGATCCCGGGCTTCACCGGCGCGAACACGGTGGCGATCGCGCTCCCGATCACGCTTCCGATGTCGCCGGCGATCGCGCTGGCGTTTATGTCCGCCATCTACATCGGCGCGAACTACGGTGGCGCGATCCCGGCAGTGCTTATCAATACGCCCGGAACCTCGGGTGCAACGGCGACCGTCCTGGACGCGTTCCCGATGTCGAGACAGGGGAAGGCGTCGAAGGCCCTCGGCATATCGATACTGGCCAGCGTGATCGGCGGGATACTCGCAGCGATCATCATCCTCGTCTTACTCGATCCCATCGGTCAGCTGGCGTTCCAGTTCACGAACCGCGAGATCTTCGTCCTCGGCCTGTTCGGACTGGCTGCGGTGGGTGCCACGCTCGGGGAAAACCTCCGAAAGGGGCTCTTCTCGGGGTTCCTGGGCCTGCTGATCGCGGCGATGCCGATCGACCCGACGACCGGCCAGCGCCGGCTCGACTTCGGCTACTTCGCCCTGTACGACGAGGTGCCGTTCATCCCGATCATCATCGGTGTGTTCGCGATCACCGAGCTGTTCTTCCTCATCAATCAGGATCAGATCAGCGAGGACACGTCGGTGAAGACGTCGTACTCCGGCATTCTCGAGGGCTTCAGATACGTGATCTCGCGGCCGTTCCAGACGCTTCGCGCGATGACGGTCGGACTGCTCGTCGGCTCGATGCCCGGCGCGGGGACGTCGATCGCGAACTTCGTCAGCTGGGCGATCGCGAAGCTGATGTCCTCGGATCCGTCGTCGTTCGGTGAAGGGAATCCGGACGGCGTCATCGCCTCTGAGTCGTCCAACAGCGCCGTGACCGCCGGGTCGCTGGTGCCGACGTTGGCGCTCGGGATCCCCGGGAGCGGGACGACCGCGGTGATGCTGGGCGCGCTGTTGCTCCACGGCGTCCAGCCCGGGCCGACCTTTATGCAGGATTTCGCCTTCGAGGCGAACCTGATCATCGTGTCGCTGCTCATCTCCAACGTCATCCTGTTGATATTCGCGTTCGCCATCTCGCGATATATCGTCCGCGTGGTGTTGTTGCCGAGTCGGTATATCGTCCCGGTGATCCTCGTCTTAACGGTCATCGGCGCGTACGCGCTTCGGACCAGTATGTTCGACGCGTGGCTGATGCTCCTGTTCGGAATCGTCGGAGTCGTGATGCGGCAGAACGACTACCCGGCGGTGCCGTTGATCCTGGGCGTCGTTCTCGGTCCGATCGTCGAGAGCGCGTTCCTCAGGAGTATGCTGATCAGCGGCAACGACTACACGTACTTCTTCGAGACGACGATCGCGAACATCTTCTGGGTGTTGATCGCCGTCTCGCTGCTTGGACGCCCCCTCGCGAACCTGCTCAAGCAGGTTCTACAGCCGCGGTTCGCGGGCCTGTTCGACTGAACCGCCCCCGGACGCGCCGCGTCCGGACGTCGGTTCCCATTTCAGGTAATCATTGTCGACGGGGCCGCATCGTTCCGCGTTCCCTTCCATCGTTCGGGTCTGTCGACGGCACGAAACGCGGACGGTGTCATATCTCCGCCCTGCTAGCGTCGTCGTCGCGCAATGAGGAAGGATCCGTAACGCTCCGGTTTAGCTGACTTGAGGCGGTAAGCCCCCTTCCTCAGCGAGCGCCGACCGAACGGGAGGAGCGAGCAGGGAGGGGATACAGCGCCGCACGGTTCTCATACACTCTACGGTTACAGGCCCACGCAGTCGTAACGTTTTTGCAGTAGGGTAGCATAGTATTGACCGAACCCAATGGAGTACGACCTCGACTCGGGAGCGCACTCGACGTATTCCCTGCACTACCACCTGATACTCACCACGAAGTATCGGCGCGGAGTGCTAACCGAGGAGCGAACCCAATTCATTCACGAGGTCATCAGCGGGTTCACGGACAACTACGGTGTCGAACTGACAAACCTCGATGGCGAGGACGACCACGTACACATCCTGTTCCGAGCGAAACCAACCACAGACCTCGTGAAGTTCATCAACACGGTCAAGGGCGCGACCGCCCGCCGAATCCGCAACGAGTACGCGGACGAACTGAAGACCGAACTGTGGGGAGACTCGTTCTGGAACGACTCGTACTGCCTCATCTCGACGGGGCAGGTGTCGCTGGATGTGCTGAAACAGTACGTCGAGAACCAACGCGGGTAGAGAGCCATGTACTACGCCTACAAGTACCGTCTCAAGCCGTCCGATGCTCACCGCGAAGAGTTGGACCGCCACCGAGATATTTGTAGGCAACTCTACAACCATACACTCTACCGCCTCAACAAGTACCAAAACGAACACGGAGAACTGCCGTCCATGACCGCCCTGCGGTCGAAACTGCCCGACCTCAAGAAGTGGTGGGACGGCCTCTCCGACGTGTACTCGAAAGTTCTCCAAACCGTCGTGGAACGCCTGTTCGACAATCTCAAAGGGCTCTCGGCGCTCAAGGAGAACGGCTACGGCGTCGGTCAACTCAACTGGAAGCCGCCACGGGAGTTCCGCAGTTTCACCTACAGTCAGTCTGGCTTCAAGCTCGACAAGAAGGGCGGTCAGACTGTGCTGTCACTCTCGAAACTCGCAGACATTCCGATTCGGCTCCACCGACCCATCCCCGACGACGCCACACTCAAGCAGGTCACGGTGAAGAAGGAACCGACGGGCGAGTGGTTCGCCACCTTCGGCGTCCAAATGGACCGTGAGCCGCCCGAACCGCCTGAGACTCCCGAGAAGTGCGTCGGTATCGACGTGGGGATTCTCAAGTACGCCCACGACACGGATGGTACGGCGGTCGGGTCGCTCGACCTCTCCGACGAACGCGAACGTTTGGAACGCGAGCAACGGAAACTCTCGCGGAAGCAACACGGGTCGAACAACTACGAGAAGCAACGGCGGCGCGTTGCGGAGTGTCACGCCGATCTCCGTCGGAAGCGCCGCGACTTCTTGCACAAACTCTCAGCGTACTACGCTCGGGAGTACGACCTCGTGGCGGTTGAAGACCTGAACGTGAAGGGGATGATGGAGTCGCCGTCGAACAGCCGCAACACGGCGTCTGCCGCGTGGCGGACGTTTCTCTCGTTGCTCGAATACAAGTGCAAGCGAGAGGGAACGCACTTCGTCGCGGTGAATCCGCGTGGTACGACCAAGGAGTGCGCGTCGTGTGGTGTCTCGACGGAAAAGCCGTTGTGGGTCCGTGAACACTCGTGCCCGTCGTGTGGGTTCGAGGCGGACAGGGACGCGAATGCGGCGTGGAACATTCTTTCTCGCGGCCTCGAAAAAGTAGGAGTGGGATACTCCGAATCAACGTCCTCAGAATCGCGTTGCGATTCTGATGTGCGGACGAGAGCTGCGCTCTCGTCAACGCCTGTGGAGACTGCGCTCCCTGTGGATACACCTGTATCTGCAAAGCGCGTCGTGGAAGCAGGAAGCCCTACCCTCAAGAAGCGAACGGCGTCAGCCGTGAGCGAGTAGGGTAGGGTAGTTCACACGGGGCGAGGATCACCAACGTCAGTGTCTGGTTCTCCCACAGTCGTCCGGTCAGGGGGAGGAGAGCAGCGACGGGAGATCGCGGAGCGAGTCGATGATCGCGTCGGGGTCACGTGCGTACTGCTCCCACGAGCGGTCCGTTCGGTCGAGCCACACCGTCTGCAGCCCGGCGTTGAGAGCGCCGTTGACGTCGCTCCAGCTGGCCGTGACGTGAAGCAGGGCTTCGGGAGCGACATCCAGCCGCGTCGCAGCGTACTCGTAGAGCTTCGCGGCCGGCTTGTACGTCTCGATCGCGTCAGCGCTGATGGTCGCCCGAAGAAGATCGTCGATCTCGGCCGTCTCGACGAGCGACTCGAGGAGGGTCGGATCACCGTTCGAGAGGATCGCGATCGAATAGCCCGCGTCACGAACTGCTTCCAGACCGTCGCGAACGTCCGCGTAAACGTCGAGGTCGTGATAGCTCGCGAGGATTTCCTCGCGATCGGCTGCGGACACATCGACGCCGTGGACGTCGAGCGCGTACTGTAGCGCGTGCCGGTGGCGTTCGGTGGCCGGGCGATAGACGCCCACCGCGTTGCCGACGACCGCGTACTCTCGGGACCGAAGCTGCCAGATGCGGGCAACCGCCCGCGGCTCGTCCGTATACGGTTCGAGGGCATGTCGCGTCGATTCGACGTCGACGAGCGTGCTGTAGGAATCGACCAGCACGGCGTCAACGCGGGATGAATCAAGGGTCATACGTGGGACGAGGTGGGCGCCATACGTGAGATCGATCGGGTCGGGAACTCACACGATGGTGGCGTCGACGATCGGATCGACGCGATCGAGCGACTCCAGGTCGTCACACAGATCCACGAGCGAGTCGGTCTGATCGTCGGAGAGCAGTCCCGCGGCCTGTTCGGTGAGTTTCGCCTCGAGACGATCCCGGCTGAAGGGATTGCGAGCGTGACCGGGCGCGTGATCGAGGCGCGTCTCGTAGCGCTGGCCGTCGGCCACGATCTCGACGATGGTCGGCGTCGAATCGGGGTGTTCCTCGACGAACGCGGTGAGGTCCTCGCTGTCCTCGACGGCGACGCGCTCCATCAGGGCGTGGACGGTCGGGTCGTTGCGATGGGTGGCGTGGTAGTGATCGGGCGTGACGTCGCCGTACAGGATCGCGATGGCGGTCGTGTACGGAATGCTGTGGTCGGCGCTCTCGCGCGTGAGGTCGGTCGACCACTTCGTCTCGTCGGCCAGTATCTCCGCCGCCTCGGCGAAGGTGTGGATCACGACCTCCTCGACCGCGTCGGGATCGATGTCGTGGTCCTGAACGAGCGCCTGCACACCGGCGATCATCGGCTGCATGTAGTAGCCACACGGGAAGGGCTTGAGGTGAGCGTCCATAATCCGGTAGTCGGCACCGTCACGGCCACCGAGCCGGTCGACCGTGAGTTCGCGATCGGCGACGACCTCGAAGAATCCCGCGGGCCCCTCGAAGACCGCCTCGGGACCGGTGATGCCGGCACGGGCCATCTGACAGGCCTGGATCCCGCCATGTGTCGCGTAGGCGGTCGCGATCCCCTTCCACATACTCACCTCGCCGCGCCGGGAGATCCCCAACGAGACGGTCGAGGCGCCGACGATCCCGATCGCGTTCCGCAGTTCGCTGCGGGAGAGCCCCATCAGCGACCCGGCCGCGACGGCGGTTGCGAGCGAGCCCCACGTCACGTAGTCGTACCCGTTGCCCCAGGTGACGCCCGTATCGAGCCCCAACCCTTCGACCTCGTAGGCAAGAACGATCGCCCGGAGCAGTTCCATCCCGGAGCATCCCTCAGCTTGGGCCACGGACAGCAGCGCGGGAATGTGGTCGCTCGGGTGACAGGCCCGTCCCTGGCTGATGTAGGTGTCGTTGTAATCGAGGTACCGAGCCATCGTGGTGTTCAACAATCCGGCATACTCGAGCGACGTCGGCGACCCGCTACAGAGCACGGTCGCGTCGTCGGTGCCGGCGGACCCGCCGTATATCGACCGCAGCCGCTTGCTCGGGGGACTGGTGTATCCGCCCAGACAACACCCGAGCGTGTCGAGCGTCAGTCGTTTTGCTTTCGCCTCGACCGAATCGGGGAAATCGCGGTCCGCCGTCTCCGCGGCGTACTCGGCGAGCAGCTCGCTGGTCAGTTGCATAGTCGTATCTCCAAGTAACTACTGATAAATATATTGGAATCGGAAACGTACGGACACGATCCCGCGTCCGTCAGCCGAAGTCGATGGTCGAGGCCGCCGATCGGGACCGATGATCGAGGCCGCCGATCGGGACCGGTGATCGAGGCCGCCGATCGACCCCGTCAGTCGACGCGGTACTCCTCGAAGACGTCCTCGTCGATGGTAACGCCGAGACCCGGCTCGCTCGGCGGGTCGATCCGGCCGCCATCCTGCACGTAGATCGCCTCGCGGTTGTCGATGTAGGGACCGGCGATGTACTCGCCGGGGTCCTCGATGTCGTCGTCGAGGACGGCGAACTCGATCAGGGTGCACTGTCGGCTCGCGGCGGCGACGTGGAGGCTCGCCGCGTAGTTGATCGCGGGCCCGAGCGCGTGGGGGACGAGCTGCTTGTTGAACGCCTCAACCAGCGTCGCGACGCGCGAGGCACCGGTGATGCCGCCGACGTAATCGAGCGACGGCTGGTAGATGTCAAGCGCGCCGGCTTTGAGGTGGTCGAGCGCCGGGTAATGCGGCGTATGGGTCTGGTAGCCGGAGATCGGGACGTCGACCGACTGGGTCAGCTCGGCCTGCCCCTGGATGTCCGTGTGGGCGATCGGCTCCTCGAACCACTCGACCTCATACTCGCTCGCGGTCTCCGCGACGCGGCGTGCGTCGGTCGCGTCGTAGGAGGTGTTCGCGTCGATCGCGAGCCCGAAGTCGTCCGGAACGGCGTCCATGATGGTCCGGATCCGGTGACGGTCCTCCTCGACGCCGAAGCCGGCGCCGATCTTCATCGCCTCGAACCCCTTCTCGTGGAGCCAGTCGGCGTACTCGACGAGCTCCTCGGCGGTCTTGTCGGCCGGGAAGGTCGCGTACGTCTGGACCTCGCCGGTCTGGCCGCCGAGCAGCTGGTAGACCGGCTTGCCGGCGTCCTTGCCTTTGATGTCCCAGAGCGCCTCGTCGATCGCGCTCAGGGCGCCGTAGGCACCCGCCCGTTTCACGTGGAGGTAGAGCTCGTGCCAGATGTCCTTGACGTGTCGGGGGTCCTTCCCCTCGATGTGTCGTGACAGCGAGTCGATCGACTGTGCGAGAAATCGATTGTTCTCCTCGGAACGGTAGAACGATTCGCCGTAGCCGGTGATGCCGTCGTCGGTGTGAATCCGCACCACGACGGAGCTGATCTCGAGTTCGCGAGCGCCGACCTGCGCCGGAAGAGAGGCTGCATCGACGGCACTGCCGAGAACTGCCGTTTCAACATCGGTTATTTGCATGCTCGTGTAGCAAGCACTTCCGGTATGTAAATATGAGGGGATATAAACAATATTAACCGGGATCGGCAGTCGTCCTACGAGAGGACGTACTTGCTCCAGCCGCCGTCGACGCTGACGACTTCGCCGGTGATGTAGCTCGCCCGCGGCGAGGCGAGGAACGCGACGGCGTCGGCGAACTCGTCGGGATCACCCGACCGGTCCAGCGACACTTCATCGATCCGGGTCTGTAACGCCTCCTCCTCGGTGATGTCCCGATGCTCCGCGCGCCGTTCGACCTTGTACTTGAGCCGGTCGGTCATCACGAACCGGGGCGTGACGACGTTCGACCGGACCTCCGGGGCGTACTCCCGCGAGATCGTCTTGGCGAGCCCGTACAGCCCCAGCCGGAACACGTTCGAGATCGCGTGCCCCTTGGGTGGTTCACGTGCTGACGCGCTCGTGACCGTGATGAGCGACCCGACGTCGCTCTCCTGTAAGTGGGGCAGGACCGCCTCGGTCATCCACCGCGTGCTGGAGATGACGCCGGCGTAGCTGTCGTCCCACTGCTCCTCGGTCGCCTCCTCGAAGGTCACCGCCGGCGGTCCGCCGTGGTTGTTCACGTGGACGTCGACGCCGCCGAACTCGTCGACGGTCTCCTCGACGAGTCGGTCGACGTCGTCCCGGTTCGTCACGTCGCATTCGACGGGCAACACGCGATCGGCGTCGACGTCGGCCTCCACGGCCAGTGACGCCGCCGACTCCTCGGCCCGCTCCATCGACCGGGAACACACCGTGACGTTCGCACCCTCCTCGAGCAGCCGCTGCGCGGACGCGTAGCCGAGCCCCTTGCTCGATGCGGCGACGATCGCCGTTCTGTTTGCTAGTTCGAGATCCATCTAGACGGAGTGACGGCGGAAGATCACTAAAGTTCTTCTATGTGATCCCGTGACGTGATCGTCCCGGGACGGTCGGGTCCAACTCGATCGGTCGGAACGGGATCGGCGCGTCAGGCGGTGTCGCGTGACGGCGAGGTCTCGAAGACGTCGAAGGCGTCTCGGTTTCGATCGAGGGCACCATCGAGGGTCGTCGCGTACGGAACCGTAATTTCGTGGTGTGAGCCGTGAGACCGGACGTCGACGGGACCGACGTGGCCGTCCTCGACGGGGCCAAAAACGGCGGATTCGGCCCCGAGGACGACCAGGTCGCCGATACGGTCGGGTGGGAGGTCGAACCGTGCGGCCGCCTCCGCCCGCGAGCACACGACGTCGATGTCGGGATGGTCCCGGATCACGGCGCCCGCCGCGTCCGGATCGTCGACGTGGACGTACGCGGCCCCGCCGAGGTTTCGGTGATGGTACGTGTGCCGATCGCGGATCAGCCGGACGACGACGGGATCGTGTCCGGCCGCGGCGAGGATCGATTCGAGGTCGACGACCGTCGTCTTCCGCGACATTCCGTGATCCGCGGTGACGACGACGTCGTCGGCGCGGTCGGCGACCGTGGCGATCCCCTCGTCGAGCGCCCGGATCCACTCGACCGCGCGGGACTCGTCCGGGGCGTGCTTGTGGGGGACGACGTCCGTCGTGGAGACGTACAGCCAGTCGAGGTCGCGGTCCGCGAGGACGAACGCGGCGGCGTTGAGGACCCACTCGCTCGCGTGCCCGGAGTAGATATCCGGCGCCGGGCCGATCGCCTCCTCGAGCCAGGTCGGCGGATCCTCGGCGCTGGCGGCGACTACGCAGCCGCGTCCGATCATCCGCCGGAGCTTCTCCTTGACGACCAACGCGCCGGCGCGATCACCGCCGTCGGCCGCCCGCTGGAGGACGGAGTCATGCCGGAGGAACGAGGGGTCCGTCATATACACCCGATCGCCGCGTTCCGCGTCGTAGTACGTGTTGCCGGTGATGCCGTGGTCGCGAGGCGGCACGCCGGTGACGATCCCGACGTTGTTGACGTTCGTGAGGGTCGGCACGGCCGCCGAACAGGTTCCCGCCCGCCCGGCCGCGGCGATCGCGTCCCAGCCGGGGGTGTCGACGTCACCGAGATAGGTCGGATCGAGGCCGTCACAGCAAATAACGACGTTCGTCATAGCGCGGATACAACGGGAACCGATATAAACGTGTACCACGGCTCCGGTCACCAGTTGTGAACACACGCGATCGATCAGGTCGGTCGGAGAACCAGTCACCGAAGTCGGTCGGAGGACCGGTCCCCAGTCAGATCACCGGTTATAAAACCAGGCTCTGGTCAATGCTCTTGCCAGAAACAGGAGCCCCACGCCGAAACAGGCGAGCGCGTAAGTCCGATCACCGATCACCATAATCGCGATCCCCGACAGCACGAGGAAGACGCCGACGGCGACGTCCGCCTGAATTCCCTCCACCGCTGAGTGAGCCATTATCCCTGCGTTCGACGCCGGGCGTCAAAAGTCCCCGCGGTTCGGACGTGAACAGTCCCCGCGGTTCGGACGTGAACAGTCCCCGCGGTTCGACCGACCGCCGCCGTCACTCGACGAGCCCTTCCTCCCACCGCAGGTACTGGTCCATCTCCCGATCGCCCTGCGCGTACGGCTTCCGCGTCGCCCGCCGTGGCTCCCGCAGCACGCGGTCGGCGTCGCCCTCCGCGATCGGCAGGTCGGCAGCCCGCCAGGCCTCGACGCCCCCATCGAGGACGGTGACGGTCTCGATCCGGCCGCTATGGACGAGCTGGGCGCCGGCGCGATCGGCGACCGTGCCGGTCTCGCAGGTCAAGACGACGTCGGTAGTCCGGCCACTTTCGGCGTCGTCGTCCGCGCCACTGAGATCATCGGTCAACACGTCGCCGAGTTCGTACCGGGGCGCCCACCACGAACCCGGCACGTGTCCGTCCGTATAGGCGTCGTAGTCGCCGACGTGAACCACCGTTCGCTCGTCGATCGTGTCCGACAGCGTTGCCGGGGAGACGTACTCGACGCTGCGCGCGACGATGTCGCCGCCGAGGGGCTCGACGTCATCCTCGGTCACGAGCGACCGGCCGTCCTCGGTCCACGCGGTCGTTCCGCCCGCCAGCACGTGGACGTTCTCGAACCCCATACGGTCGAGCCAGTACGCCGTGATCCCGGCTCGGACGTCCGTCTCGGAGATTACGACGATCTCTGCATCGCGAACGGCGATGTGGCGGCCTGCAGTCTGAACCAACTGCCCGCCGGCGACGTGGGTCGATCCGGGAAGGTGCCCATCCGCGAACTCCGGCTCGGTTCGCACGTCGAAGCGGTAGACCACGTCCTCGTCGGCGGCCGACTCCTCGAGCCGATCGAGGTCCGCGGGCGAGAGCATCGACACGTCCGTGTCGGCCAGCAGCTCCCGCGCCGTTTTCCGGAGCCGATCGCGTCGGTCCGGATCGACCGTCGCGTCGTCGGGGCGACCGGGGCCAGCCGCCAGCTCCTTGCCGGCGAGTTGCCACCCCATCGTGCCGTTTTCCAACTCGTAGACGTTGTCGATCCCGAGCGCCTGAAGGGTTGCCGTGCCGATGATGCTTCGGGTTCGACCGGCACAATGAACGACGACCGGCTCGTCGTCCTCTCGAACCGCCTCGACGTACAGCGGGAGATCGAACCCCTCGACGTTGACCGATCCCGGGATGGTTCCCCATCGCTCGTATTCGGGCGGGTTACGCACGTCGATCACGGTCACGTCGTCCCGTCGTTCCTCCAGATCGTCCGGACTGATCGTCGGCAGATCTCGCGTCGCCGCCACCTGTTCGCCGAACGCCTTGCTCTCGTAGTTGAACGCGGTGGCGTGCACGTCCCCGTCGGCCTCCACGAGGTCGTACCCTGCCGCCGCCCACGCCTCGACGCCGCCGTCCAGATAGTCGACGGTCTCGTAACCGAGCGCTTCCAGCCATCTCGCGTCGGTCACCGATCGTTCGCCGTGATCATCACACAACACGATCGGCGTCGATCGGTTCGGCACGAGTTCGGGGAGCCGCCGCTCGAGCTCGCGGCGCGGAACCCACGTGCTCTCCAGAATGTGTCCCTCCACGTACGCGAGCGAGGGTCGAACGTCGATGAGTGCGACCGGATCCGAGGAGTCGAGTCGCTCTCGGAGCGCGGCCGGTGCGTGTGACCCAGCCATCGTATACCTTGGTACCGAATTACAACCGATGGCTAATAACCTGTCGGTTGGCGGGTGTGGGCGCGGTCGGGCGACGAACAGTCGATGCGATGATCGACGTCGCCGTCAGCGGTCGGCAGGCGACCGTCGTTGACCGATCGCCGGCGGTGCCGCCCATCGGGCGACAGGCGATGGATCGGAACAAGGCTTTAAGCGTCTCTCCGCCGAGGGGGCAGACGATGCAGGCAATCGTGTGTCACGGCTTTGAGGACCACAGCATCGAGACGGTCCCCGAGCCGGAGCCGGAGAACGGCGACGTGAAGGTCGCCATCGATCGTGTACAGCTCAGCGTCACGGAATGCGCCCTCTACCGCGGGCAGCGGATCGCCCATTACGAGGCGATCAAACGCCGGTTCGAGGACGGTCCGGCGCAGGTGTTCGGCCACGAGTTCTGCGGCCGCGTGGTCGAGCTCGGGGAGGACGTCTCGAGCTTCGAGATCGGCGACCGGGTGTACGCCCCGGCGAAGATCCCGTGTCACGACTGCCGGCAGTGTGACCGCGGATTCGAGCTCCACTGTCCGAACAAGACCTATCTCGGCTACGACACGCCGGGGGCGCTGGCCGAGTACGCGGTCTTTCCGGCGGAGGGGCTGTGTACGGTTCCAGAGGGCGTTTCCGACGCGGAGACGGCGGCGCTGCAGCCGCTGGCGAGCTCGATCCTCGCCGTCGACGAGGCCGACATCGGAACCGGTGACGTCGTCGCGGTGATTGGAACCGGCGTGATGGGGTATCAGTGCGCGCAGTTGGCGCGGACCCAGGGGGCTCGGACGGTGATCGGGGTCGACGTCGATCCCGAAAAGCTGGACGTTCTCGCGGCCCACGGCTTCGAGACGGTCAACGCACGCGAAACGGATCCGGTTCAGGCGGTCGAGGCCGCCACCGCGGGCGTCGGCGCCGACGTGGTCTTCGAGGCGGTCGGTGGCGAACAGAGCCACGGGACCGAGGGGTCCGACCCACTGGCGCAGGCGTTCGGGATGGCCCGGTCCGGGGGGTCGGTCGTCCAGGTTGGCTACATCATCGATGAGATTTCGATCGCGCCGCGAGCGGTCCGCACCAAGAGCGTCGACTGGATCAACCCGGTCACCGGCGTCACCGCGCCGACGCCGAACACGACGACCGGGGAGCTGGCGGGCGAGCTCGTCGACGACGGCCGCGTCTCGCTGGAGGAGTACATCACCCACGAGCTCGACGGGCTCGAGTCGTTCGAGACGGCCGTCGAGATAACGTTGAACAAGGCGGAATACGGAGCACGCGGCCCCGCCCAGATCGTGCTTTCGGAGTGATCGGCCGCTCGGAGTAGCCGTCCCGCCCGTCGAGAATACACACCTATTTTATACGTGACGTGTGATCGATACACGATGAGATCTATCGAGACGAGCGCCGTTTCCCGACGGATCGTGGACGACGTGATCGGCGTCGATGCGACGGACGACGTCGTCGTGCTCACCGATACGGGGAAACTGGACATCGCGGAGACGATCGCTGCGGCCTGTCGAGCGACCGGGGCGATGACCGTCGTGGAGATCATGCCGCGAACCGACGAACACGGCAACGAGGCGCCGGACACGGTCATCGCCGCGATGACGGCGGCGGACGTGGTGTTCACCGCGACGACCAACTCGATCACCCACACGGACGGGTTCCGGAACGCGCTCGAGTCGGGTGCTCGAACGGCGGTGTTCCGGGGCGTCACCGAGGACATGTTCGTCGCCGGCGGGATCGACACCGACTACGAGCGACTGCGCGAGCGGACCCTCGCCGTCCGCGAGGCGCTCGATGCTGCCTCGGAGGCGACAGTTCGGAGCCCCGCGGGGACGGACGTCACGCTCGACCTTCGCGGCCAGCCCGCCTTCTCGCTCGACGGATACTGCCACGAACACAACGACAACCTCGGTGCGTACCCGGCCGGGGAGTCGCCGACCTCACCCGCCTCGGGAACCGGCACGATCGTCATCGACTATTCGATGGACGGCATCGGGCGACTGGACGACCCGATCGAGTTGACCCTGGAGGACGGCGACGTCACCGCGGTGTCGGGCGGACGGGAGGCCGACGAGCTTCGTGAGACGATCGAGGGGGCGGACGCGGGTGCGCGGAACCTCGCCGAGTTCGCCATCGGGACGAACCCGGACGCCCGGCTCGTGGGCAACCTCGCCGAGGACAAGAAACGGCTCGGAACGATCCACTTCGCGATCGGCGACGACCAAACGCTTGCGGGAGAGACCCGGTCGTCGATCCATCTAGACGGGCTCGTGCGAAAGCCGACCGTCGAGCTCGACGGGACGCGGATCCTGGATGCCGGCGATCTCCGACGCGACCGTCTGGATGACGTCACGGGGCGGGACGAGTGACGATCGGGAGCGGGACACGCGATCAGCGGTGACACGGAAGCGTGGATGCCGGTTCAACGCCACCGATTCGACATTGCGGAACGAACTGGCGAAAATCGCGTCGGAATGGTCACACGTGGACGGCCGAAACGTCCGGAATCCACCGTCGAGACCGTTGTTGCGTAGCGTCGAACGGAAGACGATGAACGACGATCGAATCCTGGAGCCACCGACCGCGCCGACCGGAGATACTGACTATCGTAATATTGTAATTCAACACGGTCAGGTGTGCGTGATGTTCAACTCGAGCTCGTTCGCCGTCCCCAACAGGAGGTTCGGAAGGTCCTCGTGGAACCGATCGCCGCGCAGTCGGTGGCTCGGGCCGGACACGCTCAACGCGCCGATCACCACGCCGCCGTCACCGAGGATCGGGACGCCCACCGCGTGGAGGCCCTTGAGGTTCTCCTCCCGATTGAAGCTGTAGCCGCGCTCCCGGATCTCCGCGAGCTCGTCCAGGAGTTCCTCCCGGTCCGTGATGGTGTGATCGGTGAATCCCTCGAAGTCGGTCTGTTCCAGAACGTCGAACAGTTCGTCCTCATCGAGGTTCGCGAGGATCGCCTTCCCCGCCGCCGTCGCGTGCAGGGGGATCCGGCTTCCGATCCCCGGATCGGTGCGCACCGCGTCGTCGCCGAACGCCCGGTGGATGTAGACCGCATCGCCGTGTTCCCTGACGATGAACTGCGCCCGCTCGCCGGTCCGTTCGGCGATCTCCTCGACCTTCTTCGTCGTCAGGTCGTACCCGGCCTGGCGGGTTCGGGCGTGCTGGCCGAGCTCCAGGAACCGCAGGCCGACGCGGTACTCGTTGTCCGTCTTGACCACGTATCCGAGGTCGGAAAGCGTCGACAGGTGTCGATAGACGGTGCTTTTCGCGTACCCGAGCTCGGCGGCGACCTCGGTCACCGTCGCTCCCTCGAGCCGCTTGATCACCTCGACGGTCTCGAGCATCGTTCTGGTCGTTTGCACCGTATCCCTGTTCCCTGTGTCCGTTCCCCGTGTCATATATCCACTATTGACGGGGGCCTACAAATATCGTTCGATCATATAGAACGTGGATGGCGGTTCGAAGGACGGTCTCAACGGGGAGGGGCCTGGCAGCCACACGACCGCATCGCCGGAAGGCCTACGCTTAAGCCGATCGGCGACCTTCCGACGGGTAGAGACACACCGATGACCCCCAACGATCGAGCGATCGTCGGCTTCTCGATGATCGGCCACTCGATGTTTCACCTGTACGAGCTCGCGATCCCGCTGTTCATCGTCTACTGGCTCGTCGCGTTCGACGTCTCCGCAGCAGTGATCGGGTTGCTCGTCGGCGGTGGCCTGGCGATGATCGGTCTCGGTGCGATCGGCAGCGGCGTGCTCGCGGACGAATACGGGTCCAAACGGCTGATGACGGCGTCGATCCTCGGGATGGGTGGGTCGTTCCTGCTCATCGGGCTCGCGCCGCGCATCGAGGTCCTCGCGCTCGCGTTGATCGTCTGGGGGATCGCCTCCAGCCTGTATCACCCCGCTGCGCTGTCGCTTTTGACCCGGGGACCCACCGAACGCGGAACCGCACTGGCGTACCACGGCGCGGCGGGAAACGTCGGGACCGCACTCGGACCGTTCGCGGCGGCGGTGCTGTTGACGGTCGCTCCCTGGAAGTGGGTGGCGATCGCGTTTGCGGCCCCCGCGGTCCTCGCGGCGGCGATCGCGTTCCGATTCGAGTTCGACGAGCGCGCCGGATCCGACGGCGTGAACGGAGACGGCCCCGACGTCGACGAAGAGACCGGAACCGACGTCGACGAAGAGACCGGAACCGACGTCGACGAAGAGACCGGAACCGACGTCGACGAGCGCACGACCCGCGGAGGCATCACCGACCTCCGCGGGTTTCTGGCGCAGTCGAAACACCTCTTCACCGGGGGGTTCCTCGTGGCGTTCGCGATCATGATGGTTCACGGCGTCTACTCACGGGGGATCCTCTCGTTCCTGCCGGAGATCCTCGCCGACCTCCCGCTTTTCGCCCCGGTTCCGCTGGGCGAGCGAACCATCGAGCCGAGCCAATACGTCTTCGCGGGGCTGCTCCTGTTGGGGGCGGGGGGCCAGTACGTCGGCGGCAAACTGACGGATCGAACGCGGACGGTGGTCGCGCTCATCGCGACGTACGTGGTCCTCGTCGGCGCCTCGCTCGCGTTCCTGCCCGCAGCCGAGGCGGGCATCGTACCGATGCTCATCGTCTGCGGTGCCCTCGGGTTCACCATCTACATGACGGCGCCGATCCGACAGGCCCTGTTGGCGGAGTATTCCGACGCCGACGTTCGCGGGCTGTCCTTCGGCTACTTCTACCTCGGGGTCTACGGCGTCGGCGCCGTCGGCGCCTCCCTCGCCGGATTCGTGTTGACCTACGGAACGACCGGGACGTTCTTTCTCGTCTTCGCCGCCGTCGCGGCCCTGGCGGTCGGCCTGGGCGTCCTGCTGATCGTCCGGTACGCCACGGCTGCGCCGACCACGACGGACACGGAAGGCGCGGCAGAGACCGTGAATACGGCAGAGACGAGGGAGACGAGGGAGACGACGACCGATGAGGGTCATTGAAGCGTTCGGATTACAGCCATAATCTTGTAATATATCGGGGGCGGAACGGAACGAAGGCGGCAAGACGTTCACCATCGCCGAATATGGTTCGAGATGACACGCCTCGTACGCGCCGGATGACTCCTTGTTCACCACTACAGAACGGATCACCGATGACAGCTGACGCGGTTGAGATCCTCATCCAAACACGAAGTCGAGTTCGATGACGTTGGCCGTCTCGCGGACGGCCTCGGTGAGTTCGGGCTCACGGTCCGGATCGGTGAACTGACGCGATGGGCCCGACACGCTGACCGATCCGATCACCGTTTCCTCGACGAGAATGGGGGCAGCAAAACAGCGGAGCCCGAGGATGCTCTCCTCGGCGTCGATCGCGATCCCGGTCTCGCGGATCTCCGCGAGTTCCGACTCCAGAGCCTCCCGTGAGGTGATCGTGTGGTCGGTGAACGAGGGAAGCCCGTGCGTCTCGACGATCTCGTCGACGCGGTCCTCGGGGAGATGTGCAAGCAGGGCTTTGCCGGTCGCGGTCGCGTGCATATGCCGGCGCTCGCCGCGGGTCATCGCGCCGTCGGCCGCGCCGCCGGCGTTCGCGGCGTGGACGCAGGTACCCTTGCCGCGTTCCTCGACGACGAGGTTCGCCCGTTCGCCGGTCCGATCGGCCAACTCCTCGACGTGTGACCGGCCGCGTCGATAGACCGGAAAGCCCTGTTGGACGGCCGTCCCGAGGCGCAGGAAGTCGCCGCTCAGCCGGTAGTGGCCGTCCTCCTTCCGGAGATAGCCGATCTCCTGCAGCGTGTGGAGGTGCGTGTACGCCGTGCTCTTCGACAGCGACAGCTCGTCCGCGATCGCGGACGCGCCGGCGCTCTCGAGCCGTTCGATCGCTTCAATGATCTCGAACGCTCGCTCGACGGCACCGATCGTCTTGGTGGTCCCACCCATACGTATGGGACACAGGGCGTGGTCGCAAATACCTTTTCATCGATAGTGAACGACATCCCGGGATCGACGGCGGACGCGGGGGCGCAGGCGTGGCAACGCGGACGTGACTGTGCGGGCGTGCCGACGGTGGTGTGCCGCTGCGGACGGGCTCGTCCGGGGGACGCCACCGAAGAAGATATATCACGGGAGCAAGACCACCGATCGAGATGGGAGAAACCCAATTCGCGTTGCCCGACGTCGGCGAGGGCGTCGCCGAGGGCGAACTCGTCGCCTGGCTCGTCGAGGAGGGCGAGCGCGTCGAGGAGGACCAGCCCGTCGCCGAGGTGGAAACCGACAAGGCGATCGTGGAGATCCCCGCAGCCTACGACGGCGTCGTCACGCAGCTTCACGCCGAGGCAGGCGAGATCGTGCCCGTCGGGGACGTGATCGTTACCTTCGACGTCGACGAGGAGGGATCGACGACCGAGAGCGACACGGAGTCGGCAACGGCCGACGCCGACCGGGGAGGGAACGACGGTGACGCCGCCGGCGATGAAACCGACGCGGCGGTGACCGAGGGCACCGGCACGGTCGACACCCCGACCGATCGCGTGTTCGCCCCGCCGAGCGTTCGCCGATCCGCGCGCGAGGCCGACGTGGACCTGGCGACCGTCCCGGGAAGCGGCCCGGGCAGGCGCATCACCGGCGATGACCTCCGTGCAGCCATCACCGGACGATCGCCACCGGACGGCCAGGACGAGCTGACGGCGTCCGAGGGCGGATCGATGGCGACCCCGGGCGGATCGATGGCGTCCGGAGGCACGCCGACGGATGCCGATGATGGACCGCCGGCGGGCGAGAACGGCCGAACGAGGAGTGACCCGACGGTCGGCGGGAGCGACGGTGTCGGCGCGCGGAACGCCGATCGGGATCGGACGCTCGCGATGCCCGCAACCCGAGAACTCGCTCGGGAGGAGGATATCGACATCGATGCGGTTCCCGCAAGCGAGCGGCGCGACGGCGAGGCGTACGTCACGCCCGAGGACGTGCGCGCATACGTCGCGGGCGAGACCGGCGTCGACGCCAGCGCTTCCGGATCCGGAGTCGACGACGGAACCACCGGATCCGGCCCAGCAGCCGCCGGGGGCGCAAGTTCCGGTACCGAGTCAGAAGCCGGGACTGAAGCGGATACGGAGGGGACCCAGCTGGGTGACCGGATCCCGTATCGGGGCGTCCGCCGGACCATCGGTGAACGGATGGCGACCGCGAAGTACACGGCCCCGCACGTCAGCCATCACGACGAGGTCGACGTCAGCGACCTGGTCGAGACGCGCGAACGCCTCACCGCGTCGACGACCGAGGACGCACCCCGGCTAACCTACCTGCCGTTCGTGATCAAGGCGGTCGTGGCGGGACTGCGTGCACAGCCGATCCTCAACGCGGAGCTGGACGAGGCGGCCGAGGAGATCATCGTTCACGACAGCTACGACATCGGCATCGCGGTCGCGACCGACGCGGGGCTGATGGTGCCCGTCGTCGAGGACGCCGACGAGAAGGGGCTCCTCGAGCTGGCCGCTGAGGTCCGTGATCTCGCCGCCCGGGCCCGGAATCGAACGATCTCGCCCGAGGAGCTGCAGGGGAGCACGTTCACGATCACGAACCTCGGGGCGATCGGCGGCGAACACGCCTCGCCGATCATCAACTACCCGGAGGTGGGGATCCTGGCGCTCGGCGAGATCAAGCGGAAGCCGGCGGTCCACGAGGGCGAGGTGGTTCCCCGGGACCTGTTGACGGTCTCGATGTCGGTCGACCACCGCGTGGTCGATGGCGCCGACGCCGCCCGGTTCACGAACGAGGTTACGCGGTACCTGAACAACCCGGACCTGCTGTTGCTCGAGTAATCATGGTGATGGGAGACGTCACGACCGGAACGGACGTATTGGTTATCGGCGGGGGCCCCGGCGGCTACGTGGCCGCGATCCGCGCCGCACAACGCGACCTCGACGTCACGCTCGTCGAGAAGGACGCCTACGGCGGGACCTGTCTGAACCACGGCTGTATCCCCTCGAAGGCGCTGATCAACGCCGCGGACGTGGCCCACGAGGCGGCACACGCCGAGGGGATGGGTATCCACGCCGATCCGGCGGTCGACGCGGCCGCGTTGACCGACTGGAAGGACGACGTCGTCGACCAGCTTACCGGCGGCGTCGAGAAGCTGTGTAAGGCGAACGGCGTGACCCTCATCGAGGGGACCGCCGCGTTCTCCGGCGAACACACCGCCCGAATCGCCCACGGCGGCGACGGCCAGGGGATGGAGTCCGTCGAGTTCGAGCACGCGATCGTGGCGACGGGGAGCCGGCCGATCGAGATCCCGAACTTCCCGTTCGCCGAGGAGGCCGTGTGGTCCTCGCGGGACGCGCTGGCCGCCGACACCGTCCCCGACCGGCTCGTGGTCGTGGGCGCCGGCTACATCGGCATGGAGCTCTCGACGACGTTCGCCAAGCTCGGCGCCGACGTCACCGTGGTCGAGATGCTCGACGACGTGCTCCCGATCTACGAGGACGACGTGAAACGCGTCGTCCGGTCGCGCGCCGAGGAGTTGGGGATCGACTTCTCCTTCGGCGAGGGCGCCAGCGACCGGCGCGAGACCGACGACGGGGACGGAGACGGGGACGGGATCGAGATCGTCACCGAGACCGAGGACGGCGAGGAGTCGGTCTATGGGGCCGACCGCGTGCTGGTCGCGGTCGGTCGCGAGCCGGTCACGGACACGCTCGAACTGGACGCAGCCGGCCTGGAGCCCGACGAAAACGGGGTCCTCAAGACCGACGCGCAGGGCCGGACCGACCTCGACCACGTCTTCGCGGTCGGCGACGTCGCGGGCGACCCGATGCTCGCCCACGCCGCCAGCCACGAGGGCATCGTCGCCGCCGAAACCATCGCGGGCGAACCGGCCGCTCTCGACGCGCAGGCGATCCCGAGCGCGGTGTTCACCGATCCGGAGATCGGGACGGTGGGACTTACCGAGGCCGAGGCCGCCGAGGACGGGTTCGACCCGGTCGTCGGCGAGATGCCGCTTCGTGCGAGCGGGCGCGCGCTCACGATGGACGAGACCGACGGCTTCGTCCGGATCGTCGCCGACGAGCCGAGCGGCTACGTCCTGGGCGGGCAGGTCGTCGCCCCCGAGGCGTCGGAACTGATCGCGGAGATCGGCCTCGCGATCGAGATGGGCGCGACCCTCGAGGACGTCGCGACGACCGTTCACACCCATCCGACGCTGTCGGAAGCCGTGATGGAGGCCGCAGAAAACGCCCTCGGGCAGGCGATACACACCCTCAATCGGTGAGACGACCGTCCCCACGACGGATCCGCGGACGCCGGGTCACGCCATCCGACCACCGGAACACATATTACATCCCTGTTCGAGGGTGATCGTATCGTATGAACGAACGGCCACGTCCGGGACCCTCGGGATCCGTCGACGTCGAGGGCGTCTCACAGGGCGATCTCGACGTCGGGACCCACCGGGTGGTGGACGCCGATGGATCGGTGGTCTCCCCCGAGGCGGTTCCCGACCTCGACGACGACTGGTTCCGCGAGTTGTACCGGTGGATGGTGTTGCAACGGACCTTCGACGAGCGCGCGACGAAGCTCCAGCGGCGGGGGATGCTCGGGACGTATGCCTCGGGGCAGGGCCAGGAGGCGAGCATCATCGGCAGCGCGTTCGCGTTGGTCGACGAGGACTGGATCTTCCCGTACGGGCGGGAGGCCGGAGCCCTGTTGATGCACGGCCTCTCGATGCGGGACCTCCTGTTGTACTGGCGCGGCGTCGAGGACGCCTCGCGGATGGAGGGCGCGAACGTCTTCGGGTTCGCGATCTCGATCGGCTCACACATCCCGGTCGCGACCGGGAAGGCCTGGGGACAGAAGCTCGACGACGAGGACGCGGTCTCGTTCGTCAACCTCGGCGACGGGGCGACCTCGACCGGCGCGTTCCACGAGGGAATCAACTTCGCGGGCGTGCTCGGGGTCCCGGCGGTGTTTTTCACCCAGAACAACCAGTACGCGATCTCGATGCCCTTCGAGGAGCAGACTGCCGCCGACACCGTCGCCCAGAAGGCGCTCGCCTACGGAATGGACGGGATCCGGGTCGACGGCAACGACGTCCTCGCGGTCTACAACGCGGTCGCGACGGCCCGCGAACGGGCGCTTGCCGGCGAGCCGATGCTCGTGGAGGCGGTGACGTATCGCCGCGCCGCCCACACCACGAGCGACGATCCGACGCGGTATCGAGAGGACGAGGAGGTCGAGGCGTGGGAACGGCGGGACCCCCTCGAGCGCTACCGGTCGTTCCTCGAGAAGCGTGGGCTGCTCGAGGCCGTCGACGAGGAGGCGATCCGCGAGGAGGTGAACGAGCTGTTCGACGAGGCGGTCGCGGCGGCGGACGACTACCCGGAGCGGGACCCCGAGGAGCTGTTCGAGTGGCTGTATGCGGACCTTCCGCCGGAGCTCGAGCGACAGCGCGATGCGTTCCTCGACCTGCTCGAACGGCGACCGGAGCTGTACGAGTACATCGAGCACCGGCCCAAGGGGTGATCCAATGAAGGCAACCATCATCGAAGCGATAAACGACGCATTACACGAGGAGATGGCCAGCGACGACCGGACCGTGGTCTTCGGCGAGGACGTCGCCGAGTCCGGCGGCGTGTTCCGGGCGACCGAGGGGCTCCTCGAGGAGTTCGGCGGGGACCGCGTCCTCGATACGCCGCTGTCGGAGATCGCGATCGTCGGCGGCGCGATCGGGTTGGCCGCGCACGGCTACCGGCCGGTCGCGGAGATCCAGTTCTCGGGGTTCCTCCCGCCGGCGTTCGACCAGCTCGTGACGAACGCGAGCCGGCTCCGGTGGCGGACCCGCGGGGAGATCACCGCGCCGATGACGGTGCGGACCCCCTACGGCGCCGGCGTCCGCGCGCTCGAGCACCACTCGGAGAGCCTGGAGGCGTCCTACGGTCATCTTCCGGGGCTGAAGGTGGCGATCCCGAGCACGCCGGCCGACGCCAAGGGGATGTTGACGAGCGCGATCCGCGACCCCGATCCGGTGTTGTTCATGGAGCCGAAACACGTCTACCGATCGTTCCGCGAGGAGGTTCCCGAAGGGGAACACACGACCCCGCTGGGAGAGGCCGCGGTTCGCCGAGAAGGGTCCGACGTGACCGTGATCGCGTGGGGTGCGATGATGCACAACACGCAGGAGGCACTCGCGGACCTGCCGGACGTCGACGCCGAGCTGATCGATCTCCGATCGATCTCCCCGCTGGACCGCGAGACCGTGGTGACGTCCGTCAAAAAGACCGGCCGCTGTGTGATCGTCCACGAGGCCGCCAAAAGCGGCGGCTTCGCCGGCGAGCTGATCGCGACGATCAACGACGAGGCGCTCGCGTACCTCGAGGCGCCGGTGCGTCGGGTGACCGGGTTCGACACGCCGGTTCCGCTGCTGTCGATGGAGGACTACTACATCCCGCACCCGCCCCGCATCGAGGAAGCGATCGTCGAGACGGTCGAGTACTGACCGGGGGCGGTAGCGCCGTCGACCGCCATTCGGGCCGACTCGGGGCTCCCGATCCGGAGCTTCCGATCTGGGACACCCGACCCGGGTCTTCCGATCTGGGACACCCGACCCGGGGCTCCCGACCCGGACTCTCCCGTCGACGCGGGGCCCTCCGCGGAACCGGTCGATCCGGCCGGCGGATCATCGATATCGTTCGTGTTAGTTATCGAAAGTTACTTAATAACCGATTCGGATTGTATGAGTCGAATGTTACCGATGAACGCGTTAACAGGGAGTGCACCGCTCATCGTCGACACGATCCTGAACCCGATCGTCGTGTTGGCGATCGGGATCGGGTTGGTCGTACTGTTCATGATGCGGTTGGAGTTACCGGCGTTCCTGGCGCTGATCCTCGCGACCTTCGGCGTCGGGTTGATCTCGCCGAGCGTACCGGTAGCCGATATTCCCAGCTCGGCAGCGAATACGTTCGGGTCGATCCTCGGGGCCGTCGGGATCCCGATCCTGATGGCCGCGTTGATCGGCAAGTGTCTGATAGAGAGCGGGGCCGCCGACCGGATCGTTCGCGGCTTCCACTCGACGATCGGCGAGGGACGCGAGGACGTGACGTTGCTCGGCAGCAGCTTCGTGTTGTCGATCCCGGTGTTCTTCGACACCGTGTTCTACCTGCTGGCCCCGATCGCCAGGGCGATGCGGGCACGAACCGGCGAGAAGATGGGGCTGTACACCACGGCGATCATCGGCGGCGCGTTCGCCGCCCACGCGCTGATCCCGCCGACTCCCGGGCCGATCGCGGTCGCCGGCGAGTTCGACATCGACCTCGGGATCGTCATCATCGCGGGGCTCCTGATCGGGTTCCCGACCTCGATCATCGGGGGGCTCATCTACGGTCGGTGGATCGACGCCCGGATGGACGTCCCGCTGCGGGAGGCGCTCGGCACCACCGTGGAGGACCTCAACGAGACGATGGAGCGGTCGACCGCCGAGCTGCCGGGCTTCCTCGAGGCGATGGCGCCCATCGTGCTCGCGGTGATCCTCGTGGCAGCGAACACGATCGCGACGAACCTCCTGCCGGAGGGGGCATCGATCCTGACCGTCACCGGATTCCTCGGCGACGCGAACATCGCGCTGACGGTGGCCGCCCTCGCCGCCATCGGCACGTTCTACCGGTTCCAGGAGGGCGATCTCGAGGTGTTCAACGACGAGCTGGTGACCGCCCTGAAGGACGGCGGAAACATCATCGCGATCACCGCGGCCGGCGGCGCCTTCGGGGCGATGCTCGGTTCGGCCGGCGTGGGCGACTTCCTCGTGAACGTGATGCAGAATCTCGGGTTCGGCGCGCTCGTGACCGGCTGGCTCATCGCCGCCGTGTTGATCGTCTCGACGGGATCGCTGACCGTGGCCATGATCACGGGTGCGACGATCATGTCCTCGTTCCTCGACCAGCTGGCGGTCCACCCGGTCTACCTGCTGTTGGCGATCGGCACCGGCGCGATGTTCTTCGCCTGGCACAACTCCAGCCCGTTCTGGATCATCAACGAGATCGGCGGGCTCGAACAGGACGAGACGCTCCGGACGTTCTCGTTCGTCGGGCTCGTGATGTCGGTCACCGGTCTGATACTCACCCTGATCGTCTCGACCGTGGTCCCGATGGCCTGATCAGCGATCCGCCGGCTTTCCTCCGACAGTCGAGTCGTATAAGTACCACCATCGCGTGAAATGACCACACATGGACATCGAGTTTCTGGACGACACCTCGCTGTCGGAGTCGCAGATCGCCACGAGCGATCAGAGCCTGGAGGACCACAGCAGCGACTGGGGAACGATGCCCGGCGAGGAGCATCCACCCGACGTCGTGGTGTGGCCGGAATCGACCGAGGACGTCTCGAGCGTCCTCGCGGCGGCGAACGATCGTGGGATCCCGGTGACGCCGTACGCCGCCGGAACCAGCCTGGAGGGACACGCCGTTCCGGTCGAGGGCGGGATCAGCATGAACATGACGCGGATGGACGACGTCCTGGACGTCCGGCCGGACGACTTCCAGATCGACGTCCAGCCCGGCATTCTGGGGTCGGTCGTCGACGAGACCGTGGCCGAACACGGGTTGTTCTTCCCGCCGTTGCCCTCCTCCGGAAAGATCTCCACGATCGGCGGAATGATCGCGAACGACGCAAGCGGGATGCAGACGGTCAAATACGGCGAGATCCACGACTGGGTGCTTCGGCTCGAAGCCGTGCTCGCTGACGGAACGGTGATCGAGACCGGAAGCCGGGCGAGCAAGACCTCCGCGGGGTACAACCTGATGGACCTGCTCGTCGGCAGCGAGGGAACGTTGGCGGTCGTCACCGAGGCGACCCTCGAGCTCGCCGGGATCCCCGAGCAGATATGGGGCGGGCGAGTCGTCTTCCCGAACCGAACCGAGGCGTCCGCGGCGATCGCCGACGCGGTTCGGTCGGGCGTCGACGTCGCCAAGATCGAGCTGATCGACGAGCTGAGCGCGGCGATGGCCAACCGCTATCTCGACGCCGACTTGCCGGACGTCCCGATGGCGTTCGTCGAGTTCCACGCGAACCACCACGTCGAGTCGGAGATCGAGTTCTTCCGGTCGATACTCGCGGGTTACGAGGTGGAGGACGTCCAGATCGCCGAGTCAGGGCCCGAGATGGAGCGGCTCTGGGAGGTGCGTGAGGAGATGGCCTCGGCGCTGAAACAGTACGACCCCGACCTGACGATGCTCACCTCCGGCGACGTCACCGTCCCGATCAGCAAATACGCCGAGCTGATCGACCACATCTCCACCCTCGAGGCGGAACACGACCTCGAGATTCCCTGTTTCGGCCACGCGGGCGACGGAAACATCCACTACACCGTGATGGTCCGCCGTGACGACCCGGACCATCGCGCACTCGGCGAGCGCGTCGACGCCGAGATCGTCCACCACGCGATCGAACTCGGCGGCACCTGCACCGGCGAGCACGGCGTGGGACGCGGAAAGACGGCGTACCTCCCCGAGGAGTTCAATCAGGCGACCGTCGACACGATGGGACGGATCAAGGAGACGATGGACCCGAACGGGATCCTGAACCCCGGGAAGCTGTTCTGAGGCGGCATAGAGCGAGGTGGAGTCGTGAACGATCGCCGGCAGGCGTGTCGATCGCGATAGTGATGGCACAACGTTTAACATACGTCCCGGACTGAGAGACAGTATGAGTGGGAGAGTCACCCGATTCGAGCAGTCAGCGACGCAAGGGCCAACGACGGTCGATCGGATCCACGCAGACGAGTTCGACGACGCGCTCGCGGACGTGCTCGAGGGGCCGGCGGTCGGTGCGCCACTCCCGTTCGAAGGCGTCTCGCTCCCGCAGGACGTCACGAGGAACCCGACGCCGCGGGAGTTACGGAACGCACGGATCGGTGTCACACCGGTCGGCCCCGCCGTTGCGGATCTCGGAAGCGTGGTGGTACGTTCGGGAGCCGAGGGGGCAGAGCAGATCAGCCTCTACCCGGACACGCACGTCGCGGTGCTGGCCGCAAGCGACATCCAGCCCACGATCGCGGACGCGATCACCGAAATCGGCGCACGCGTTGCCTCCGGGCTGACGAGTGCGGTACTTGCAACCGGACCGAGCGGGACCGGCGACATGGGATCGGTGGTGTACGGCGCACACGGACCCAGCTCGGTCCACGTGATCGTGCTGGAGGACCGATGAGCGACGCCGAGCAGTCGACGGGGGCGACGCGGGGGCGCTCGAGTTCGCGAGCGGAGAAAGCTGCCCGGATCCGGGAGCTGCTGGCGACCGAGGGCGAACAGATCCACGGCAACGTCAGCGTGTTCAACGAGGGCCGGTATCGGCGGTACGCCGAACTCGACGAGACGGAGGAGTATCGCGCCGCGTCTCGGCGGATCAAGGAGGAGTCGATCGATCGGCTGCCGGAACTGATCGAGGAGGTGACCGCGACGGTGGAAGCCAACGGCGGCGTCGTCCATCTGGCCGAGGACGCGTCCGAGGCGAACCGGATCCTCAACGAGATCGTCGCTGACGCCGGCGCCGAGACGGTCGTCAAGGGGAAATCGATGACGACCGAAGAGATCGAGATGAACGAGGCGCTGGCGGACGCCGGGGTCGATACTTACGAGACCGATCTCGCCGAATACGTCCTGCAGCTCGCGGACGAATCGCCCAGCCACATCGCGTCCCCGGCGATCCACAAATCGAAGGCGGAGATCGCCGACCTCTTCGAGGAGACGTTCGACCCCGAGGCGCCGCTCGAAACGGCCGAGGAGCTGACGGCGTTCGCGAGCGACCAGTTGGCCGATCGGATCGCGGAGGCGGACGTCGGGATCACCGGCGCGAACTTCATCACTGCCGATACCGGAACCCTTGCGCTGGTGACGAACGAGGGGAACGCACGCAAGTGCATCGTGACGCCGGACACGCACGTCGCCGTGGCGGGCGTCGAAAAGCTGGTCCCGTCGATGGAGGACCTCTCGCCGTTCTTCAACCTCATCGGTGCCGCGGGCGCCGGACAGGACGTAACCGCCTATCTCTCGCTGTTCACGCCGCCGGTGGAGACGCCTGCGATCGATTTCGAGCATCCCGACGTTGAGGGGTTTGGCGAGGCAACCGACCGGGAGTTCCACCTCGTCCTCCTGGATAACGGCCGGATGGCGATGCGGGAGGACGAGGATCTCCGCGAAACGCTGTACTGCGTCCGGTGTGGCGCGTGCGCGAACTCGTGTGCGAACTTCCAAGAGGTCGGCGGACACGCCTTCGGCGGGGAGACCTACAGCGGCGGGATCGCGACCGGCTGGGAGGCGGGGGTCCACGGAATGGACAGCGCCGCCGAGTTCAACGACCTCTGTACCGGCTGCTCGCGGTGTGTAGACGCCTGCCCGGTCAACATCGACATCCCGTGGATCAACACCGTCGTCAGGGATCGGCTCAACGAGGGTGCGGACCCATCGACGTTCGACCATCTCGTCGACGGTCTCAGCCCCGATTCGGAGTCGTCGGGGATCGGCCTCGGCAAGCGGCTCTTCGGCAACTTCGAAACGCTCGCAACGGTGGGGAGCCGGACGGCGCCGGTCTCGAACCTGGTGGCGAGCTCGTCGATCGCCCGCAGGGTCCTCGAACGTGTCGCCGGCGTCGATCGGCGGCGTGAGCTGCCCCAGTTCGCACGGTCGACGTTCTCGACGTGGTTCAACGCGCGTGAGGACGTGACGATCGAGAACCCGACACGCCGGGTTGCGCTGTATCCGGATGTGTACACCGAATATATCGATCCCGAGCGCGGGAAGTCGACAGTCCGGGTCCTCGAGGCACTCGGCGTCGACGTGATGGTCCCCGATGTGGGTGGCAGCGGACGAGCACCGCTCTCACAGGGAATGGTGACGACGGCTTCTGAGAGTGCCGAGGCGGTCGCGGAGGCACTAACGGAGCCGATCGCGGCCGACCGGGACGTCGTCGTTATCGAGCCGAGCGACCTCGCGATGTTCAAACGGGAGTATGAACGGCTGCTCCCCGAGGAATCGTTCGAACGACTCGCCGGGAACAGTTACGAGGTCCTCGAGTACGTCTACGGTCTGCTCGAACACGGCGCGGACCGGGACGCGATCGCGGGCCCGGAAACGGCTGTCACCGATTCATCGAATGGCGAGAGGGCGATCGCCTACCACAGCCACTGCCAGCAGCGAACCCTCGATCTGGAGCCGTACACGGTCGCGGTGCTGGAAGCAGTTGGATACGATGTCGTCACCTCCGATGTAGAGTGTTGCGGGATGGCCGGGAGTTTCGGCTACAAATCGGAGTACTACGAGCTGAGCGTTGCGGTTGGCGATCGGCTTCGCGACCAGTTTACGACCGACGATCGCGACGAGAGAATCGTCGTCGCGAGCGGTACGTCCTGTGGCGATCAACTCGACTCGCTGCTCGATCGGGACTCGAAACATCCGATTCAGCTGCTCGATCCCGTCCAGCAGTAGGCCGGAACGGGACGGGTCACGTTCGACCGATCGCCGTGAGAATTATAAGTAAATTTAAGATATATTTATAATGATCTACTTAGACATACGGATATGGATTCGAACGATAGCGGGCGAACAGCGCGTTCGCCGTCGCTCAGCCGGCGTCAATCACTGAAGAAGATCGCGGTTCTTGGAGCGGCGACCAGCACGCCGCTGCTTGCAGGCTGTACCGGAAACGGTGGAAATGGAAGTGGTAACGGCGGAAACGGTGGTAACGGCGGATCCGATGGAACCGAAAGCGGCTCTCAAGACGGTTCGAGTGGCGGATCAAACGAGGAACTCGACATCACGCTTGCAAGCACCTACGAGGAAGGACACATCAACGTGCAAGCAGCGAAGATGTTCCGGGACCGGATCGAGGACGAATCGGACGGGGCGATCACGGTGGAAGTCGCGTCGGGAGGTTCCTACGGATCCGAGGCCGAAATAACCGACCTCGCGAGCCAAAACGTCGTCGGAATGCATTCGGGCGCCGGGGTTCCCTTCTCGATGTATGCTCCTGAATACTACATCATCGACATGCCGTTCGTGATGGAGGACGCCGACCACCTCTTCGAGGTCGTCGAAAGCGAGAAGTTCGCGCCAGCATACGACCTCCTGATCGAGGAAGGCAACCAGCGACAGCTCGGTGGGCGGTTCTATCGAGGACAGCGCTACTTCACAGCGAACGAGTCGGTGTCACACCCGGACGACGTTCAGGGTATGCAGTTCCGATCGCCGCCGCTTGAACCGTGGGTCCAGATCTGGAGCGAGATCGGGGTCGAACCGACCTCGGTCGCGCTCGACGAGCTGTTCAGCGCGCTCCAACAGGGCGTCGTTGATGCAGCGGAGGGAGACATCGAACAGATCCACTCGTTCAATTATCCGGAGGTACAAGACTATCTCTCGGCGACCAGACACGCGCCGTTCTCAGGGGCGATGTATATGAACGAAAGCCTCTACCAGAGTCTCTCGGAGTCGCACCAGACGTTGGTGAATGAGGTTGCAGCCGAAGTCGCCGAGGAGGCCAACGAAATGGGAATGCAGCGGGAACAGGAACTGATCGACGATCTCGTCGATCAGGGGATGACGCTCGTCGAGGACGTCGACAGGCAGGCGTTCCGCGACCGGGCACGGCCGGCGGTGAACGCCCTGTTCGAGGACCGGTGGGCAGGGACCTGGGAGGAGTGGCGAAACGTCTGAGCGGTGCGCAAACCGGCGTCGATCACGTCCTCGTTACGACGACGGCCGCGATGGTGCTCCGCGTTTCGATCCCGAGAGGTGTCGGGAATTCACCCAGAACATATATATGGTTGATGTGCGGATCGTCTCTATGGAGATCGATCAGTCCCTCGGTATCAAACGACAGACGACGTTCGATACGATCGTCCTCGTCGGTACCGTTGGGATGTTCGCAACGCTGATCGTCCTGGCGAGTTCACAGGTATTAGTTCGAAATCTGAACCTCCCGATCAGTCTCCCGTGGACGGAACCAACGTCCCGTTATCTGCTCATCGTGGCGACGTATTTCGGGGCTGCAGTCGCCTCACGAAACGACGAACACGTGCGGATGTCGTACTTGCTCGAGAAGCTCGAACGACGAGCTCCGCGTGTGACGCGATGGGTCGACGTGATCAACACGACGGTCGTCGTAGCATTCGTCGGATTCATAGCGTACGGAACGCTGCTCTCGATGTCCGCCAACTGGAACTCGGACATCGGCGGGATCGGATTTCTCACCTCGGGCTACGTCTATCTGGGAATCGCGCTCGGTTTGGGGAGTATGCTCGTCTACGAGCTGCTGGGCCTGCGGACGGCCGTCGATCGAATCCGCACCGCCAATCCCGACCAGGAGGGGTGAAGGATGGAGCTTGCGATCATCGGACTGTTGTTCCTCGGAACGCTCCTCGTGCTGTACGGACTGGGCGTGCCGGTCGCGGTCGCGATGGGGGTTACCGTCATCACCGTGATGGCGTCACCGTACGGACCGTCGTTCAACTACACGCTGATCAGCAATCAGCTGCTGTTCGGGTTGAACTCGTTCACGCTGCTTGCCATCCCGTTTTATTTGCTTCTCGGGCGGTTGATGAACCGAAGCGGCTTCACCGAGGACATCTTCGAGTTCGCCAACTCGGTAGTCGGCTCGGTTCGGGGCGGAATCGGGTACGTGAACGTACTCGCATCGCTCATCTTCTCAGGTATGTCCGGGCTTGCGCTGGCCGACGCCGCCGGATTGGGTCGCGTCGAATACTCCGTGATGCGTGAGTACGATTACGACAAGGACGTCGCACTCGGGATCACGGGCGGATCGGCGATCATCGGGCCGATCATTCCGCCGAGCGTCCCGATCATCATATACGGGGTGCTGGCCGGCGAATCGATAAACGCACTGTTCCTCGCGGGAATCATCCCGGGATTCCTGCTTGCGGTCACGCTGCTGCTCTCGGTCGCGATTGTCACCCGGATCAGGGGATACGGGGCGACGGGGACGTTCGATCCAAGACGGGTGCTCGAAACGTTCGGAACGGCGGCGATCGCCCTCGTCATTCCGGTGCTCATCATCGGCGGGATTCTGTCCGGACTCTTCACCGCTACGGAGGCCGGAGCGATTACCGTCGTGTATATCACTATCTCCGGGATGGTGTTCGGAGATCTCACCATCAGCAAGATCGTCGCCGAAACGCGTGATGCAGCGGTCGAAACGTTCTCTCTCACGTTCATCATTGCGATCGCCGCCGCGTATGGCCTCGTCGCACTTGAGCTCCGATTGCCGATGATGCTCGTCGACGCGATCACCGGGGTGACGACCGATCCGACCTATATGCTGCTATTGTTAGTGGCGTTGTTCCTCGTGGTGGGGACGTTTATGGAGACCGTCGCCGCAATAACTGTCCTCGTTCCGGTGTTGGTTCCGGTGATCGACATCGCCGGCATCGACCCGATCCACTTCGGAATCGTAATGGTACTCACGCTGATGATCGGCCTACTGACCCCGCCACTGGGAATCATCCTGTTCGTGCTGGAGCAGGTGACCGATGCCTCACTCGAAGAGGTGATGCGTGCGATCGTCCCGTACTACGTCCCGTTGCTGATCGTGCTCCTCATCATCGTCTTCGTACCCGAAACCACGACCTACATCCCGTACGAATTCCTGTGAGAGGAGGATCCGTTTCACCCAGGGAGCTTCTCACATGAAGTCCGCAATGCCGGACTGCTTGTTCGTGTCGTCCTCGAAGACGGACTCAAGCGACCGTTCGAGCACCTCGAGACGCTGTTTGGTGTAGGGGCGGCAGTCGAACCGGTCGGCGACGGCGATCGCGGTGTCCATATACTTGTTCACCGAGCCCTCGTGCACGGTGAGGTTCACCCGGCCGCCACACTCGCGACACTCACCCGACAGCGGCATCCGGCGGTACTTCTCGCCGCAGTCGAGACACCGCGTCTCCTGTCTGGAGAACGCCCGAAGGTTGCCGATCAGGTCCGGCAGGAAGTGGTACTCGATGACGCGCTCGGCGACGTCGGTCTCGTCGACCGCCCGGAGCTTCCGGGCGAGCTCGAGCTGGGCGTCCATCTTGTTCATCATCGACCCGAGCGTCTTGTACGCCGATAGATCCGGCCCGAGCGCGATGTCCGAGGTGTCGTGGGTGTGGTCGAATCCGCGGTACTGGTCGGGCGTCCCCAGGGTGTCCTCGCCGATCCGGATCGCGTCCTCGACGTCGTCGGGGTCAGCCATCTCCAGGGTCGCCTCGTAGAACTCGCGGGGATACTGCCGGACGATGTCCATGTTGTGCGCCTCGTCGTCGATCTCCGAGGGGTCGATCCGCGAGGACATCACGAGGGGGGCGTCCATACTTCCCCCCCGTTTGTCAGGGAGAAATGACTTCGAGAAGTTTAACAGCCCATCCATTAGTAACATTACACAATCCTCGTCGCCGTCGCACTGACCGGAATAAAGTCCGTTAGCCACCAATGAATGTGTTCCACTGACAGTCAGACAATATACATATTCTACATCCGACTTTTCATATGAGATCGACGATATACCGATATATTCGTCATCGATCCCGGCCGAGACGTCGATCGCGGTGGCGCCACCATCGGCCCGGACGGAGCCGGATCGATCCGATCCAGGTCGATCGGTGACGGATCGATCCGAGCCGGTCGAGGCTCCGGCCGGCGCCGGGATCTCGTCGTCGGTCGTCAACTCGGACGCGGGCACGCGCTCGATCTCGGGGACGTCATCCGTTTCGGCCTCGGAATCGACGCCCGATCCGGCCGCAGGATCGGCTCCCGGCCCGGCCGCCGTCGAACGACGGAGCATCGTGTGATCGGGGGTGACGCGGAGCATCCGTCCGTCAGTGGTTTCGATCCGAACCAGATGGTCGGGGGCGGGATGTCTCGAGACCGCCTCGACCGGCCGCACGGTCCGGGTGCCGTCGTCGTCGATCGAGGGGACGTACACGGGGTCGGCGAGCTCCTGGACGAGCGCGCCGACGGCGTCCTCGTCGGCGGTTTCCGGGTCGAGACGCTCCTCGACGAGCGCCTCGATGGTGTCACGGTGCCAGCCGCCATCCCCGTCCCCGCCCTCGTCCGCGAACGCGACCGTGGTCTCCGGGTGGAAACAGTTCCGGCGCTTGGCCGCGTGGAAGTACGGGTGCGCGTACCCCACCGCCGCCGAGGTGAAGCCGATCACGCGACCCACGGTCGCGGCGCTCGTGTGCGGCGCCATCCCGAAGACGAGCTCGCCGACGAGGTCGTCACGCTCGGTGATCTCGTAGAAGCGCGGCAGGTCGTAGAACTGCTCGAGGAGGTCGTCGACGAAGTCGGCCGTCTTCATCATATGCTCGGCGGCGCCGTCGGAGAGGACGACATCCTGCACCTTCAGCTCGACGAGCTGGTCGTCGTGTCGGAGAGGTTCGCCGTCGATGTCCGTCTCGTAGCCGAGCTCCCGGAAGTGGCCGACGGTCACGTCGAGCTCGGCGGGCCGGACGGCAGTCACCGGCAGGTCGGTCATATCGTACCGGACCGTCCCGTCCTTGAACGCGGTCACGCCGTTCTTCGCCCGCAGAACACCCTTCTCGATCGGCTCGGGGGTCTTGTTCGTGGAGGTGAGTCCTTTGACCCCCTTCAGGATCTCGAAGGCGGCCTCCCGCTCGCCGACCGACTCCAGCGCCGACCGGTAGGCGTCGTTCAGGTCGATCTCCCGGCGGGAGACGGCCGTTACCTCCCGGTCACACCGCGGACATTCGACGCGGCCCGCCTCGTCGGGCTCGCATTCGGTCCCGCACTCGCGACACTCGTAGTAGGGCTCGGTGTGGGACCCACAGTCCGGACAGTCGTTGTGAAAGGTGTGCGTGCCGCAGGCGGGGCACTTGCGATCGGCGACGTCGAGCTCGATGACGCCCCGACGCCCCGAATCGTCCATTCCGCCGGCGGCATCGGCGACGTTGCGCTGTGACCCGCCGGCCTCCCCGATCGGGAACAGCGTGTGGACGGCCGGCGAGAGGTCGCGGCTCTCGGACTTCTCCGGACGGCCCATCCGGTTGCCGATCCGGGTCGGCGCGCGCTCGCGCACCGCGAAGGGCGCGACCTCGGTGACGGCCCGCACCGCGTTCTCGCCGTCCGCCCAGTTCCGGGCCGTCGCCGACAGTTCCTCCCAGGTGAGCCGAAGTCCGTCGTCGACCCCGAGCGAGCGCGCGAACGGTCGCCACTCGGGGATCCGCAGCGAATCCGGCGTTCGGGAGTGCTCGACGAGCAGGGTCTCGAGCGCCGCCGTCGTCGCCTCGGTGCGCTCGATCGTCAGGACGCCCTCGACGACCTCGCCGTCGGCGACCGCGGTCGCGAGGGTCTCGAACCGATCGACCGGCAGATCGTGCCAGAGATAGGTGTACGCGGGATGCAGCGGACAGTCGTAGTCGGTCGCCCACGCGAGCGCCTCCTCGACGGTCGGGTGCTCGAGCTCGACGTGGGGATCGTCCGACAGCGCCTGAACGTCGGCACCCGACGCCTCGAAGTCCTGGATCCACCACTCGTACACGTAGGAGGCCGGCGCGAGGGGGTGGTTGTTCTCGATGAACTCCCCGACGTTCACGAGGTACTCGCCCAGATCGAGCACCTTCTCGACGCCGTTGCGGACCGCGAGCGCCTCCTCGACGTCGTCGATCCGGCGGACGTCGCCGTTCGCGAGCCGGACGGTCGGCCCCTCGATCGTGTCCACCGGGACGACGCCGGCCGCCTTGCCCGGGCGCTCGGTCTTGATCTGCGTGCCGGTCGCGAGGAAGTCGTCGACGAGGTGCATCGTCGCCGGATGGACCCCAGCGGTCGCGAACCCGTGATTCCGGGAGCGGCCGTATCGAAGCCGGAATCCGCCGGCCTCCGAGGGGTGTGAGAAGACCGGCCGCCCCGCGATCAGGTCGCGCAGGTACTTGGTGGCCGAATCGACGCGTTTGGGCCCGGCGTCGACGGCATCCGTATCTGAATCGTCCACGACGTCGGCGTCAACCGCTCCATCGGCGGGGGCGGCGGCGTCCGCTTCGGCATCCGCGTCCGCCTCGGCATCCGCGTCCGCCTCGGCATCCCCGGCGTCGGCGGTGGAAGCGTCCGGGTCGTCACCATCATCGGCGTCCGCGTCGCTCGCGCCTCCACCGTCACCCTTCCCGATCGTCCCGTCGATCAGGTCCTGGAGCCAGGGCCAGTCGACCGCCTCGAGATCGCGGGTGTATCGCTGGATCTTCGGGGCCTTCAGCGCGATCCCCTCCGCCAGAACGAGACACATCCCGCCGCGCGAAGAGTTCGTGTCCACGCGTTCGAGGTCCCGAAAGCCCGAGACCTCCTCGTCGCCGGTGGCCTCCCCGTCGAGCATAATCGGCATGTTCCGGGCGATGAACTTCGTTTCCGTGTCCTTCGGGGAGTACTGGAGGCCGGTCTCGGAGTCGTAGAGGGCGACTTCCTCGGCGTAGCGTTCGACCTCGTCGTCCCGGGGCTTGAACTCGTCTATCCCGAGCAGCGACCGGGCGTAGTCGGCCACGAGCACCGACAGCGCCTGCGCGGTCCCACCCGCCGACCGGATCGGGCCGGCGTAGTAGACGTTGACGAACTCGGTTCCGTCGTCGTTCTCGAGCAGCTCGACCCGGTCGATCCCCTCGATCGGCGCAGCGACGACGCCCTCGGTCAGCAGCGCGACGGCGGTCCGAACCGCTCCCTCGATCTTCCCCTCTCGGGAGTCGTAATCGCCGACGGTCCCCTCGACGAAGTCGGTGACGAGCTCGAGGGCCGCCTCCTCACGGGACATCTCGCCCTCGAGCTCGCGGACGCGCTCGGCGACGCCGTCGATCCCGAGGATGTTCTCGACGCGGTCGGCCATGTCGCGGGCGACGGGGATCTCGATCTCCGGCTTCGGGTCCTTCCCCCGTTCCTTGGCCGCCTCCGCCACCTCGAAGGCCTCGTCCAGCTGGTCCTCGATCCGCGCGAAGTAGCGCTCGTCGTCGGGACGCATCTCCGTCTCCGTCATCGCGACCGGCCCTCCGTCCTCACAGCCACAGATCGAGGTCGGTGGCGGCGTCGTGTTCGCGAACCAACGGCTCCGCGAAGGTGCGAAGATACACCTCGCCGGCGAAGACGGTGGCCGAATCGAGGTGCCCCGCGAGCGCCTGCCCGCTCTCCCGGGAGAATACCGCGTGCGTGTGTGCGAAGACGTCGTCGTCGAGCCGCGCGACGTTGCCCACACAGGCGGCGACCTCGAGCGGCTCGTCGAAGGTGACCGACCGGTACTCGGTGTCGTCCTGGTCGTAGAACCAGATCTCCGCGTCCTGGACCGCGCCCATCGCGTTGAACCAGCCCGCCTCGGCGTCGACCTCACGGGCCAGGTCCTCGATCTCCGCCCGCCAGTCGGCGCCCGTCTCCAGCCGTGCGAGGTACTCCCCCGTCGACTCGACCGCTCGGTAGTGCATACGCGTCGATGAGGCGGGTGACGAGGAAAAACCTTCGCCGTCGCGGTTCCGTCGCGTTACGGTAGAGGATGAGGCGATCGACTTGAGTGTCTATGGCCAAAGTACTGAGCAGAGGGGTTTGAGGCGTATGCATCGAGGCCGACGGTCTTAATTTCCCCGAACCATATTATATATCGCACTATATAGTTTATACCCCCTCCAGCGGTGCGACGACTGGCCCTACTGCTCGAATTGTCCGGGTGACCGGCGCCTGAAGAGGCGAATATGCGTTCGCACTATGGCTCGACGTACACGACGATCCGTATCGCGACATGTGAGAGCCGAATCACGAGAGGCGGACCAAGAGAACCCTGGATTCCGCGTAGTCCGTCCCGGTTGCGTTCATCTCCGCCACGAAGATCGATCTACGAGAGTCGATCGGACCCACGACACCGAGAGACGAATCCGTCCGTCCGCAAACGATTCGAAGTCGTATTTCGGCCGGGTTCAAGCGGGTTACCGAGCGATCGAAGCGATATCAGGACCGTGACTCTATAAATTTCATAATGCGATATTGAATGTCGCATCGGGCGTTGAAACGAACTCGATCGGGAGATCCTCCGCCAGAGGCCATAGGTGGGAGATCTACACACCGGAGACGAGCCGAAGTGAACTCACAAGTCGGATGGAACGCCTCGGGATCGCCGCGGAGACATCCGTCACCACGTACAGTTCCTGCGATAGGGGAACGGGAACGGCGACCGCCGATCCCTAACCAGTTGCGGACAGGCGTGTACTCCCCTGGGTCAACCCGATCGGACGGCCAAACGGACTCACACGGTTCGCATCACCGGGCGCGACGATCGGTTTCAAGACGCTGCCGGACGGACCGGGAGGTGTGAGCGAGGACACGGAACGATCGGGGGAGGGAACCGACTATGGTGAGGCGATCCTGACCGCCGACGGGGTCGAGTTCGGCGAGCGCGACGCCGCCCTCCTGCGGGCGATCGACCGGACCGGGTCGGTCGCGACCGCAAGCGCCGAGCTCGAGCGGTCTCGGGCGCGCGCACTCACGCGGATCGAGACGCTCGAGGAGGCCTTCGGAACCCTCGTGGAACGGACGCGGGGCGGCAGCGGCGGCGGCGGGAGTCGGCTGACCGCGGCGGCCGAGACGCTGTTGACCCGGTATGACCGGCTCCAGGCCGCGCTGACCGCGGCGGCGCGGGTCCCCGAAACGGTCCTCGAGGGGACGGTGACCGACGTCGACGGGGAACTGGCGACGGCGGAGACGTCGGTCGGCGAGGTGCGGGCGCTGCGGGGCCGGGAGGCGATTGGGGACGGAGACGCGGTGCAGCTCCGGATCGGTGCGGACGCGGCCACGTTGTCGGCGGCCGGCGAGGCGTCGGGCCCGGATTCGACGAGCGCCAGAAACCGGGTGCAGGGAACGGTGACCGGCGTCGACCGGGGGGAGACGGTTCGAACCGTGACGGTCGACATCGACGGGACGGCAGTCATCGCGCTCGTGACCGCCGAGAGCGCGTCGCGGCTGTCGCTGGCCGCGGGCCGGAACGTGGTCGTGACCTGGAAGGCGACCGCGACGCGGATGGTTCCGGTGGAATCGTCGAGGGAGCGATGAAACGCAGCGGAAGGGACGGCGACGGTGGTCGCTAGACCCAGAGTAGCTGCGCGTGGCGCGTCCCGTCGAACTCGAGGACGGCGTCCTCGTCGACGAGGCCGGCCTCGAGGGCGACGCCGACGGCCGTCTCGCCGACGATGTTCGCGATCTGTGCGCGCTGGAGGCCGGCGACGACCTCCTCGCGGGTCGCCTCGACCGCGTCGGGGCCGCCGTAGAACTCCTCGGTGACCGCGAGCGTGGCCGCCTCGTTCTCGAAGGTCTTGCCCAGACAGTCGGGGTCACAGACGGAGACGAGGACGCCCTTTTGTGTGTCCCGCTCGCGCAGGAGCATCTACCGGCCTCCGCGCTCCGAGTCGAAGCCGTCGGACCCGTCCCCGGAGTCGCCGTCGACACCGTCTCCAGCGTTTCCGCCGAGGACGTCGTCGAGTCCGCCGCCGAGGCCGCCGCCGGCGTTTCCGTCAAGGCCTGAGCCGCGACCGCCGCCGCGTCCGGGGTCGGTCCCTCGGGCGCCGCCGGCGGCCCCTCCCGACTCGCGATCGGTTACCGGCCCGCCACCGCCGTGCTCCTCGACGAGCTCGCGTTCGCGTTCCTGTCGGAGCTGTTCGGCCTCCTCGGCGACCTCCTCGGCCTCATCGTGCTCGCCGGTTTCCTCGAGCGCGCGGGCCTTCTCCTCGAGGACGTCGGCGTTCCGGTGGCCGAGGCGGATCGCGTTGTTGAACGCGGTGACGGCGTCCTCGGCGAGGCCGCGCTCGAGCAGGAAGAACCCGCGGTTGTACCAGGCCTGGGCGAACCGTGGGTCGATCTCGACGGCGCGTTCGGCGTGTTCGAGCGCCTCCTCGTGGCGTCCGAACTCCCAGAGCGCGTACGCGAGGTTCGTCTCCGCGGTCGCGGCGTGTTCGGAGTCGTCGTCGATCCGGAGCGCCTCCTCATAGGCCCCGATCGCCTCGTCGTACTCCTCGAGCTCGGCGTGTGCGACCCCCTTGTTCACCCAGGCCTCCTGGGCATCCAGGGAGTCCTCCGAGGCGTACATCGCTGCACGCTCGAAGGTGCCCGTCGCCTCCTCGAAGCGGTTGATCCCCATGTACGAGAGGCCGACGTCGAGCAGCTGTTCGACGTCGACCTGGTCGTCCGCGATGTTCCGGCGGTCGAGCGCGTCCGTGATGACGCGCGTATCGACCGGGTCCACGGCTGACGGGTCGGCGTTCAGCTCCGGCGGGTCGAGGGTGAACTCCTCGTAGTCCTCCTCGAGCCCCTGCCCGGCCGAGAACTCGTGGTCGTGATCGTCCGGCTCGTCGGTCATATGGCGCGATTTGGAGGTCGCGGCGGGTAAGGGTTACGTCACGGGGGATCCACGGCCACTGGATGCGGTGACCACGAGTGTACACCGGGCGGCGCATTTTTGTCCGTCCGGTACCGATCGACCGACGGAATGCGCGCGTTCTTCGCAGTCGACCTGCCGAGGGACCTGGCTGCCCGGATCGCCGAAGTGCAGGGGACGCTCCGATCGGCGGACGGGCTGCGGTTCACCGACCCCGAGCAGGCGCACGTCACGCTCGAGTTCCTCGGCGACGTTCCCGTGGGCTCCGACGGCGAGGGGAACGGAAACGGGGAGGTGAACGGCGGAGGAACGGGCGACGAGGAGGACGACGACCACGGGATCGAGGCGGTGATCGAGGCCGGACGAGAGGCGGTTCGGAAGGCGAACGTCGAACCATTTACGGCGTCGATCCGGGGACTCGGCGCGTTTCCCTCGACCGAGTACATCCGCGTGGTCTGGGCGGGCGTGGGCGATGGAGCGGCCGAACTGACGCGGCTTCAAGCGGCGATCGAATCTCGAACGACCGACCTCGGCTACGAACCCGACGACCACGAGTTCACGCCGCACGTGACCCTGGCCCGGATGGACGATGCGCGCGGGAAGGAGCTCGTGCAGGAGACTATCCGAAACGCCGAGGCGAACATCGGGACGTTCACCGTCGAGGCGGTTCGGCTCAAGCGGTCGAGGCTGACCGAGTCGGGGCCGGTCTACGAGACCGTCGAGTCGTTCCCGCTGTCACCGTGATCGGTCGCCCGGGTGCTCTCCGTGTGGTGGGTGGTGACCCGTACGCGGTCGATCCGTGTCGCCGTCGCCGAGAGCACCTCGAGCGTGACGCCCGCGAGTTCGACGCGGTCGCCCTCAGCAGCCACCCGACCGAGGTGGTGATGGACGAGGCCGGCGACGGTCTCGAAGGCCTCAGTCGTCGGAAGATCGGTCCCGAGCGTCTCGTTGAGGTAGGTGACCGTCGCCCGCCCGCGAACGACCGCCACGCCGTCGTCGACGATCCGGATCGGATCAACCTCCCCGTGCCCGACGATCTCGCCGACGATCTCCTCGATCACGTCCTCCATCGTCGCGAGCCCGACGACCGCGCCGTGTTCGTCGACGACGAGCACCAGCCGGACGCCGTCGGCCTGCATCTCCGAAAGGAGCTCATCGAGGGGTTTCGTTTCGGGGACGAAGGTCGGGTCGGCGAGGAGATCCCCGAGCTCGTCGAGACGGGTGTCGGCCGGTTCGGACCGGGTCATCGCGTCGCGGACGTCGAGAACGCCGCGGACGTCGTCACGGTTCTCCCCGTACACCGGCAGCCGCGTGATCCCCTCACGGGTTCCGGTGTCGATCGCCTCGGCGAGCGTGGCGGAGACGGGAAGCGAGACGACGTCGGTTCGCGGCACCATCACGGCGGTGACGGCGGTGGCATCGAGATCGAGGACGCGTCGGATGATCGCGGTCTCGTCGGACTCGAGGACGCCCGTCTCCTCGCCGGAGAGGACGATCGTCTCGATCTCCTCGCGGGAGAGATAGGTCTCGAAGCCGGCCTCCCCGCCGGTGATGCGGTTGACGACGCCGACGGCCGCCTCGAAGACGACGAGCACCGGCCAGAGGACGCGCTGGACCAGGACGACGATCCCGGAGACGCGCAGCGCGTGTCGCTCCGCGTTGGTAACGGCGTAGGACTTGGGCGCGATCTCCCCGAAGATGATGACGAACACCGAGGTGAAGACGGTCGCACCGGTGGCCGCCTGGCTCGGCGGCAGCACCTGGACGAGGACCGCGGTCGCGACGGCAGCGGCGGCGATGTTGGCGACGTTGTTGCTCACGAGGACGGTCACGAGGAATCGGTGTGGATCGTCTCGAAGTCGGGCAAGCGCGGCCGATCCGGGCGTTTCGGCCGCGACGAGCGAATCGATCCGGTGCCGACCGATCGAGAAGACGGCAAGTTCGCTGCTCGAGAAGAAGGCGCTGATCGCGGTCAACACCAGGATGGTAACCAGTCCCGCGCCGATCGCTGAGACGTTCATACGGATGCTTCGCGTGAGAGGCGCATAAGCGTCGGCCACGAACGCTCAGGTCGATCGCCGGCGAAACGGATCGAAAGTCGGTGAAACGGATCGAAAAACCCGTCCTGAGAATCGTAACCGAATGCCGTGATACCACGGAACACGGCCCACAGCCGTCGATGAAAAAGGATTAACCACCCGACGCGGATCGGTTCAGATATGAACGTTCTCGTGACCGATCCGATCGCGGACGCGGGCCTCGATCGGCTCCGAGAGGCGGGCTATACGGTTGAAACCGACTACGACATCGAGGGCGGCACGGAGCTCATCGAGGCGATCGAGGGCGTCAACGCCCTGATCGTTCGGTCGGGGACCGAGGTCTCACGCGACGTCTTCGAGGCGGCCGAGGACCTCGTCATCGTCGGGCGGGCCGGGATCGGCGTCGACAACATCGACATCGACGCCGCGACCGACCACGGCGTCATCGTGGCGAACGCGCCGGAGGGGAACGTCCGCGCCGCCGCCGAACACACGGTGGCGATGACCTTCGCAGTCGCACGCTCGATCCCGCAGGCGCACGGCCGCCTGAAGGACGGCGAGTGGGCGAAAGGCGAGTTCCTCGGCGCCGAGGTCAACAACAAGACGCTCACGATCGTCGGCCTCGGGCGCGTCGGCCAGGAGGTCGCCAAACGACTCGACTCGCTCGGAATGGACCTCGTGGTCTATGATCCCTACATCTCCCAGGAACGCGCCGAACGGATGGGCGCGGAGCTCATCGAGGACCTCCACGACGCGCTCGCGGCCGGCGACTTCGCGACGATCCACACGCCGCTGTTGCCCGAAACCGAGGGGATGATCGGCGAGGCGGAACTCGCCCAGCTCGAGGGCGGCTACCTCATCAACTGCGCCCGCGGCGGGATCGTCGACGAGGATGCCCTCGCGACGGCCGTCGACGACGGCGTGCTGGCTGGGGCGGCGCTCGACTCCTTCGCGACCGAGCCCCTGCCGACCGACTCGCCGCTTTTGGACGTCGAGGACGTCGTCGTCACCCCGCATCTCGGTGCCTCGACGGAGGCGGCCCAGGAGAACGTCGCGACCGACACCGCCGACGCGGTGATCGCGGCGTTCAACGACGAGCCGGTCATCAACGCGCTCAACGCGCCCTCGGTCGACGAGAGCGCGTTCCCGCGCATCGAGCCCTACATCGACCTGGCCGAGACCGCGGGGAAGGTGGCCGCACAGCTGCTCGAGGGGCGTATCTCCCGGATCGAGGTGACCTACGAGGGTGACATCGCCGAGGAGGAGATCGACCTCGTCACCGCGTCGGCACTGAAGGGCGTCTTCGAGCCGCTCGAGTGGCAGGTCAACGCGGTGAACGCGCCACAGCTCGCCGAGGACCGCGGGATCGACGTCGTGGAGTCGAAGAGCCGACAGAGCGAGGACTTCCAGAGCGTCGTCCGTGTCACCGTCCACAACGGCGACGAGGAGCTGTCGGTCGAGGGAACGCTGTTCGCCGGCGACGACCCCCGGATCGTCCGGATCGACGGGTTCCGCGTCGATGCGGTCCCCTACGGGCACATGCTCGTTGCCCGGAACGCGGACAAGCCGGGCGTCATCGGCCTCATCGGGACCGTCCTCGGCGACCACGACGTGAACATCGCCGGGATGTTCAACGCCCGCGAGGTCCACGGCGGCGAGGCGATCACGGTCTACAACCTCGACCAGGAGGTACCGGACGCGGCGGTCGAGGAGCTGCTTGCTGACGACCGGATCATCACGGTCACGGAGATCACCCTCGACGCGGCGAACGGGCGCGAGGAGTAGGCGTCGAACGGGCGCGAGGAGTAGGCGTCGAACGGGCGCGAGACGGGTTTTTCGTCAGTTCTCGAGCAGCTCGAGCACGGCGCCAACGTCGTTTTCGACCGGCTCGGGGTCGTTGCCGGCCTCGTAGGCGGCGTCGGGGTCCTTGAGGAGGTGTCCCGTGGTCAGACAGACGACGCGCTCGTCATCGTCGACGACGCCCTGGCGACGGAGTTTCCGCAGGCCGGCCACGCTGGCGGCGGAGGCGGGTTCGACGCCGACGCCCTCGGCAGCGAGTGCGCGTTGGGCGTCGGTGATCTCGTCGTCGGAGACGGCGACGGCGGTGCCGCCGGTGTTCCGGATCCCGGGCAGCGCCTTCGGCGCGTTGACCGGATTGCCGATGCGGATCGCGGTCGCGCGCGTCTCGACGTCCTCCCAGCGGCGGACCTCGTCAGCCCCATCCTCGATCGCTTCGACCATCGGAGCGGCGCCTTCGGCCTGGACGCCGGTGAGTTTGGGGACGTCGTCGACGTCGAGCGCGCCCGACTGGACGAGCTCGCGGAAGGCCTTGTACAGCGCCGCGGTGTTGCCGGCGTTGCCGACCGGCAACACGATCCGGTCGGGGTAGGTGTCGTGATCGGCGTGGAACGCCTCGAGGATCTCGAAGCCGATCGTCTTCTGGCCCTCGAGCCGGAAGGGGTTCAGCGAGTTGAGCAGGTAGGCCTCCCCGCGGGCGGCGAGCTCCTGAACGATGTCGAGGCAGGCGTCGAAGTTGCCGTCGACCTCGAGGATCCGCGCGTCGTGGAGGCTCGCCTGGGCGATCTTGCCGGCGGCGACCTTGCCCGCCGGGAGGAGGACGAGCGTCTCGAGGTCCGCCCGGCCGCCGTAGGCGGCGAGCGCGGCCGAGGTGTTGCCCGTGGAGGCGCACGCGAGCGCGCCGACGTCGAGCTCCTCGGCGACGCGGACGCCGACGGTCATTCCGCGGTCCTTGAACGAGCCCGTCGGGTTCATTCCCTCGTGTTTGACTCGGAGCGTCTCGACGCCGACGTCGGCCTCGAGCCGTGGGACGGTGTGCAGCGGCGTGTCGCCCTCCGGCAGGGTGACGCCGATGTCGAACGGGAGCGCCTCCCGGTACCGCCAGACGCCGCGGTCGGGGCCGTCCGCGGACGCGCCCTCGCCGAAGTCCTCGAAGGTCGGCGGGGTCGCATAGCGGGCCTCAAGCAGGCCGTCACAGTCGTCACAGGTGTAGCGGACGTCCTCAAAGGGGGCGAACGTGGAGCCGCACGCGATACAGGCGAGCCACACTCCGTCGTCGGCGCACTCGGGAGCGTCCGGCGCGGGCGTGTCGAGGTCGAGCGTCATCGTTCGAGGGTTACCCCGCCGACATAAAAGGTGGGTGGTCCGAGCGGGGCATCAGGTCGTCGTCGACTTCGACTTGTCCTCGGTCTCGGGGAGATCGACGCCCTCGGCCGCCTCCAGGTTGGCGGTCTCCTTTTCGGTCGCGACGTGCCATCGATCGACCGTGGATTCGTACTCCGCGAGGATGTCCGAGACCGCCGCCTTCAGGTCGTCGTCGTTGACGTTCACCTCGAAGACGAACTCCTCGTCCGCCTCGCCGCGGCCGACGCGCTGAATGTTGGCGCTTATCAGTTCGTTGTCGAAGTAGTACGGCGCAAGCTGGGTCATCACGTTGCGATAGACGGTGTCCTCAACCTTTCGGATGGCCTTCCGACCGGCGGAATCGGCGGCGCGCGCGACGTGTTCGATCGACTCGCCCCACCGGTCGATCGCGCCCTCGTTGTCGCCGGCCTCGACCTTCTCGTAGGACTCCGAGAGCTTCTCGCCGGCGGTCTGCATGTCCTCGCTCGCACTCTTGCCCGCCTTTTCCCCCTCGCCCTTGCTCACGGAGGCCTGTTCTGCGGTCTTCGCCGAAACGTCCTCGTCGATCAGCTCGTGGGCGCGCGGGCGCCACTCGTCCCACTCGTGGAAGGCGTCGTCGTTGACGTCGGCCTCCCGAAGCGCCTGCGTGATCTTCTCGCCGTGTTCAACCATATCCCCCCAGTCCCCGCGGATCTTGAACCCGGAGATGCTCTCTTCCATCGGTTAGCCGAGGCGTACGTAACGGAGCCGTAAAGCCCCTCCGGCAGGCCGCGTGGTCGGGCGTCGCCGTGTTTTTTGTCGATCGACCAAGAGGGGACGGCCATGGGCTACCGTATCGTCGATCCCGACGCGATCGATCCCACCCCCGATCGGCCCTGCGAGCAGCGTGCGCTGACCGAGCCTGCGGGACTCGAACACGTCGCGATGAACCGCTATCGGGCCGACCCGGGCGAATCGATCCCGCTCCGGTACCATTTCCACGAGAAACAGGAGGAAGCGTTCTACGTACTGGCGGGCGAGCTGGCCGTCGAGACGCCGGAGAAAACCTACACGGTACCGTCCGGATCCCTGTTCGTCGTCGATCCGGGCGATCCACAGCGCGCGTACAACCCCGCGGACGCCGCAGAATCGATCGAGATCCTGGCGATCGGGGCCCCGCAGACGACGGGCGACGCCAGGCAGCACGACCCGAACGAGCCGGATGACGACGCCGGCGCGGAGTAACCGATAGAGCGGGGACGATCGGAACCGGTCAGGTCGGAGCGGAACAGGTCGAATCGGAGCAGATCGAGCCCGATCAGGCGGCGTCGCCGTCGCTGTCGCCGTTTCCGGGCGCGTGTACCTCGTCGTTCCGGGAGTCCCACACGAACCAGAGCATCACGATCGTCATCCCCACGACGGCGACGCCGGCCGCGACGGTCGCTGCCGTTATCAGTTCTTGCATATCCCAGCATCCGCCGGCTGCATAAATCAACGTGTCGGCTTCGGTCGAACGCGGCGGCGGCATCCGTCGAACGCGTCGATGTCGATTTCGGTCGAACGCGGCACACGGCGCGTGCCGAATTCCGCCGGGAGGATGCCGGGATTCTTGACCGTCGGGCGCGACCACTTCGACGATGAACGTCTACGACGCGTGCAAGCCGGCGCTGTTCGCGCTCCCGGCGGAGACCGCACACCGGTCGATCCACCGGCTGTTGCGGACGATCCAGGGAACCCCGGTGACGGACCTCCTCCGGCGACGGTACGTCGTCGAGGATCCCCGGTTGCGAACCTCGGCGTTCGGCTGCTCGTTCCCGAACCCGGTCGGCGTCGCCGCGGGATTCGACAAGAACGCGGAGATCCCGCGCGCGCTGGCCGCGCTCGGGTTCGGCCACGTCGAGGTCGGCGGCGTCACTGCGGAGGCACAGCCCGGAAACCCGCGGCCCCGGATGTTCCGGTTGCGGGAGGACCGTGGACTCATCAACCGGATGGGGTTCAACAATCAGGGCGCCGATCGCGTCGGCCGGCGACTCGGTGCCGAGCCGCTTCCGACCGTCCCGGTCGGGATCAACATCGGGAAGTCGAAGTCGACGCCGCTCGCGGAGGCACCCGGAGACTACGAGTACACCTACGAGCGCGTTGCGGACGCCGGCGACTACTTCGTGGTCAACGTTTCAAGTCCGAACACGCCCGGACTCCGGTCGCTGCAGGACCGGGACGCCCTCGAGTCCATCCTGGGGACGCTTACCGACGCCGGCGCCGATCCGCTGCTCGTGAAACTCTCACCGGACCTGCCGCGACCCGCCATCGAGGAGGCGCTTGCGGTCGTCGACGACCTCGGTCTGGACGGCGTGATCGCGACCAACACGACGACGGACCGGCCGGACTCGCTGCAGAGCCCGCAGCGTGCCGAACGCGGCGGCCTCTCCGGCAAGCCGATCGAGGGGACCGCGACCGACCTGATCCGGTTCATCGCCGAACGAACCGACGTGCCGATCGTCGGCGTGGGCGGAGTCGACGACGCGTACGGCGCCTACGAGAAGATCCGCGCCGGCGCGTCGGTCGTCCAGCTATACACCGGGTTGGTGTATCAGGGACCGAGCGTGGCTCGCGACATCAACGAGGGGCTTCTCGAGTTGCTCGATCGCGACGGGTTCGAGTCGATCGAGGACGCCGTCGGCGCCGATCTGTGACGGTGGGTTCCTCCCAGATCCGCAGTGGGGACCGCTCAGTCGCCCGTCCGCACGATCACGGCGGCGTCACCGGCCTCGAGCAGGTCGCCCTCGCCCTGATACTGTCGGTCGGTTTCGACCGTGAACTCCTCGGGGGACAGCTCGTGACCGGCAACGTGTAGCTCGCCGTCGACGAGTTCGTACTCGCCGGCCTCGATGCCGGCCTCGATGTCGGGGACGTCGCCGCCGTAGGCCGGCCCGACCGTGGCATAGTCGAGGTCGATCCCGGTCGTGACCGTCTCGACGGGCGCCTCCGCGTCGGGATGGACGCGCAAGTCCCCGACGTGCATCACGCCGGTGACGTCGTCCTCGAAGCCGCGGACGTCTCCGTACACCTCGACGACGTCGATGGGCGCGTTGAGCGGGAGCTGTTGGTCGCTTTTGAACTTCCGGAGCGCGCCGACGACCGCCATCGCGAGCTCGCCGGCGTCGTGGTCCGCCTCCAGCCCGAGCGGTTCGGGCCAGTCGGCGAGGTGGATCGACTCGGCGGCCGCGGGCGTCTCGTCGGACGCCCCATCGGCGGCGCCGTCGACGTACTCGGCGTGCCAGATCTCCTCGGTGACGTGTGCAAGCAGCGGGGCGAACAGCTTCAGGAACCGGCGGTGGGCCGTCCGGAGGGTGTACCGGGCCGAGTCGTCCTCCCGCTGTTTGGCGATCTCGAGGTAGTCGTCACAGAACGTGCCCCAAAAGAACGTCCGGAGGCCGTCGCGGGCCTTCGAGAACTCCCGGTTCTCGAGATGCTCCGTGAGCCGCTCGAGCTCCCGGTCGATCTCCGCGAGCAGCCACCGGTCGAGCTCGGCCAGCTCGTCGGGCTCCGCCGGGTACGGCTCCGGCGCGAGCGACTCGACGAGCTTCGAGGCGTTCCACAGCTTGCGGATGAGCTTCTCGCCCGCGCGCAGGCCCTTCTCCTGGTAGGGGAGGTCGTCGCCGATCGCGGAGCCGGCGGCCCAAAAGCGGGCGGCGTCGACCGGGTACTCCTCCAGCACGGCGTCGGGGTCGACGACGTTGCCCTTCGATTTCGACATCTTCTCGCGGTTCTCGTCGAGGACCATCCCGTTGATCATCGTCGACTCGAAGGGCACCTCGCCGGTGTGTTCGTAACACTTGATCACCGTGTGGAACAGCCAGAAGGAGATGATGTCGTGGCCCTGTGGGCGAACGTCGATCGGGTAGATCTCCGGCCGGTCCATCGTGAACTCGCCGGCGTCGGCGTCGTAGTCCCAGCCGGCGTTGATGAGCGGCGTGAGCGAGGAGGTGGCCCAGGTGTCGAGCACGTCGTCCTCGGGAACGAACTCTCCGTGGCCACACTCCGGACAGGCGTCGACGGGCGGGTCGTCCGAGAGGGGATCGACAGGGAGGGCGTCCTTCTCGGCGATGACCTCGTGGTCGCAGTCCGCGCAGTACCAGACCGGGAACGGGATGCCCGAGGAGCGCTGCCGGGAGATGAGCCAGTCCCACTGGAGCCCCTCGACCCAGTGTTCATACCGGGTGAACATCTTCTCGGGGAACCAGTCCATCTCGCGGCCGGCCTGGAGGTACTCCTCGCGCTTGTCGAGAACCTTCACGTACCACTGCTCGGTGACGAGGAACTCGACGCCGACGCCGCAGCGCTCGTGGACGTTGACGGTGTGGGTGATCGCCCGCCGGTCCAGCAGCGCGCCCTCGTCCTCGAGGTCGCTCACGATCGCCTCCCGAGCCTCCGAGGAGTGCATCCCCTCGTAGGGGCCGGCCACGTCGGTCATGTGGCCCGACTCGTCGATGGCGACGCGGAGGTCCAGATCGTGGGCCTGGTACCACTCGATGTCGTTCTGGTCGCCAAAGGTACAGCACATCACGATGCCGGACCCCGTCTCCATGTCGACGCGATCGTCCGCGATGATCGGCACGTCGTGGCCGAACAGCGGGATCGTCGCCTCCTGGCCGACGAGGTGTTGGTTCTCGTCGTCGTCAGGGTGGACGAAGACGGCGACGCAGGCGGGCAACAGCTCCGGCCGCGTGGTGGAGATGGTGAATCCCTCGCCGGAGTCGGCAACGGCGAACTCGATATCGTGGAAGTGGGAGTCCTGCTCGTCGTCCTCGGTCTCGACCTGCGAGATGGCCGTCTCACACTCTGGACACCAGATGGCGGGTGCCTGCTCGCGGTACTCGCGACCCTTCTCGTAGAGGTCGATGAACGAGAGCTGGGAGACGCGCTGGACCTCGGGGGAGATGGTGCGGTAGGTGTTGTTCCAGTCGATCGACAGGCCCATCGCCTGCATCTTCTCGGTGAAGTCGGCCTCGTACTCCCGGCAGACCTCCCGGCACTTGCGCTGGAACTCGCGGCGCTCGAAGTCCTGATGGCGGACGTCGAGTTCGCGCTCGGTCAGCCGCTCGGAGGCGATCCCGTTGTCGTCGTAGCCGAACGGGTAGAGAACGTCGCGGCCGTTCATCCGGTGGAACCGGGCGACGACGTCCTGAAGGATCGAGCCGTAGACGTGGCCCCAGTGGAGGTTCCCCGAGACGGTCGGTGGGGGGGTATCGATCGCGAACGCGGTGTCCGGATCGGCGGTCTCCTCCGGATAGGCGAACGTCTCGTCGTCGACCCATCGGCGCTGCCAGCGCGCCTCGACGGCGTCGGGGTCATACTCTCCGCTGGGCATTCTTGGGTGTCGATACCGCCGGTTGCCTGTTAAGCGCCTCGATCGGTGCAGCGACGGCCGTCGGGAGAACCGTCCGGCTTCCGCCTACTCGAGCGCGTCCAGCCGGAACTCGAAGGCCGCCACCGGCAGCTCCATATCGTGCTCGACGAGCACGGCGGGGTGAACCTCGCCGATCACGCCGACGGTCTCGCCGTCGATCTCGATCGCGGCGGTGCGTCCGTCGATGAAGGTCGGATGGTCGGTCGGCGGCGTCGCGAGGTCGACGTCGAAGTCACGGCAGACCGCCTGCAGCCGGGCCTTCGCGTCCTCGTAGCTCGCGTCGGTCCGGGCGAGGACGGCCGCGACCGTCCGACGTTCGGCGACGTTCGTGTTCTCGGTCTCGTCGCGCTCGGCGGCCAGCCCGATCTCCGCGAGGTCCTGGGGGTACGCCCGGTGAGTGTTCCGCTCAAGGACCATCAACAGCGAGGGGAGCGCCCACGTGCGCAGCTGCGTGTAGTCCTCGCTGTAGGGTTCGGTGATCTCGACGGGCTCGCCGCCCCCGGCGACGTCGGTCCCGGGATCGACGCGCAGCCGGTCGTAGTTCTCCGGGCCGCTTATCATGTGGAAGTTGAGCAGGTCCTCGAAGCCGAGCCCGACGAGGCCGTCGCGGGCCGCGTCCTCGAGTCGCGACCGGTCGTGACGGCCGCCGACGGTCCCGACGTCGGGATAGCGCGGTTCGAGGTCGTTGAACCCGTAGGCGCGCCCGACGTCGTCCACGAGGTCGTAGGGGTGGAGCACGTCGACGCGGTACGGCGGGACCTCGACGTCGTAGACGACGTCCTCGCCCAGCGAGTAGGTCGCATCGAGCCCGGAGCGCTCGAAGAGGTCGACGACCTCGTCGGGCTTGAACGAGACGCCGATCGTCGACTCGATGCGGTCGTGGGAGACCGACTTCTCGGTCACATCGAGGTCGGGCCGGACGAGCGTCCGGCCGGCGCTCGGGTGGGATGCGGTCGATGAGTCGCTCCCGCCGGCGATCGGCTCGACGTCGGCGGCGCCGTCAGCACCGGCTCCGCCGTCAGCGTCGCCGTCCGGATACGCGATCTCGACGTCCTCGATCGTGGCGCCACGGGCGGAGAGCGCGTAACAGACGATCGCGAGCATCCGGTCGATCGTCCACTGGTCGGTTCCCGTCATCTCGACGAGCAGCTCGCGGCTGCCCGTGGTCACCTCGGTCCGGCGCCCATTGATGACCGGCGGGAACGAGAAGAGCCCGAGGTCGTCGTAGATGGCCGGATAGCGGTCGTACTCCGCGACGAGGTCGGCGTAAGTGCGGCCGGTGTCGTGGTTCTCGAGCACGTCCGCTGGAGTCATCTCGGCGTCCGAATCGAGCGGGACGAACGTGTCACCCTCAGGGTCGACCCCGCGGTAGGTGATCGCGTTGCCGTCGCCGTCACTCTCCGCGTTGCCCTTGAGCATCGCGAGGTCGTGGATGCCGATCGCGCCCTTGGCGCGCTTGCGGCCCATCGTCGCGTGCAGCTTCTCCTGGAGCTGGATGAGCGAGTCGAGCGCGTCGTCGTCAAGATCCACGCCGCGAACGACCGCGCCGGTGACGTACGGGCGCTCGTCGGGGACCGAGTCCGCGACCTCGATCGTCCAGTCGGCGTCGTTGGTGTCGGGAACGTGGACGCCACGGGCGTCGCCGTAGTGGTAGCGCAGCGATCGGGCGATCCCCTCGACCGAGAGCCGGTCCAAGCGGTCCGGCGCGAACTCGAGCTGGAGGTCGCCGTCCTCCGTCTCGCCCTCGAACTCCAGTCCGAGCGCGAACAGGTCGTCGATGAACTCCTCGTCGGTCTTCTCGTGGCCGGTCAGCTCGCGCAGCTCGTCGGGGTCGACGTCGACGACGGGCATTACCGCACCACCTCCGTCTCCCGCAGCAGTTCCAGATCACACAGCGTCCCGTGCACGTCGCGGATGTCGTCGAAGCCGTACATCAACATTAAGAGTCGCTCCAGGGCGAGTCCCCACGCCATCACGTCGCACTCGACGCCGAGCGGGCCGAGCACCTCCTGGCGGAACAGTCCCGAGTTGCCGATCTCGATGAGCTCGTCCGTCTCGGGGTGACGGCCGAACAGCTCGAAGGACGGTTCCGTGTAGGGGTTGTAGTGCGGTTTGAACTGTACGTCGGTGATCCCGAACTGCCGGTAGAACTCCTCGAAGGTACCCATCAGGTCCCGCACCGAGAGGTCCTCGGCCATCACCCAGCCCTCGATCTGGAAGAACTCGAGCAGGTGGGTCGGGTCGAGGGTGTCGTTGCGGTAGACCTTCTCGACCGAGAAGAACCGTTGTGGCGGTTCCAGGTCGCCGAGCGCGAACCCGGAGAGGTGCCGCATCGACAGCGAGGTGGTGTGGCCGCGCAGGTCGATCGCCCGCGCGACGTCCTCGGTCCACGGCGAGTGGTAGCCGTCGCCGTCCTCGCCCCAGCCCTCCCGATGGGCGCGCTCGACCCGGTCGAGCAGCCCCGGCGGAATCGACTCCATCGGCGGGAGATCGAGCGCGAACTGGTCCCAGTGGGTCCGCGCGGGGTGGTCCTGGGGCATGAACAGGCAGTCGTTGATCCAGAACTCCGAATCCGCGTGGGGGCCATCCATCTCCCGAAAGCCCATCCCGACGAGGACGTCCTTCACGCGGTCGGCGGTCTGCCGGAGGATGTGTTTGCGCCCGCCGGTCGCAGTCTCGGCGTCCGCCTCGACGTTGTACTCGGCGAACTCCACGTCCCGCCACTCCCCGCTCGTGAGCAGCTCGGGCGTGAGCCGGTCGACCGTCTCGGCCGTCTCGATCCCCTCCATCAGGGCGGTCACGCCGTCCTCCGAGAGCGTGACCGAGCGCACGGTCGACTCGCTTCGCTCGATGAGTCCGCGGCGCTCCAGGCGCTCGAGGACGTCGGCGTCGATCGATTCTGGTGGTTCGATGGAGGCGTCCCGGTCGGGCGCCGTCTCGCCGGGGTCCGCCGTCACGTCGGGAGCCGCCGCGGCGATCGCTTCGAGCGCGAGCGCCTCGGGGTCGTCCGCGGGATCGACGTCGGGGTCGGCGGTGATCTCGCCGGACTCGATGGTCCCGTAGCCCTTGCGGGCGTAGTTCGAGAGGGCGATGTCGACGGCGCCACCCTCGAGGTCGGCTCCGCCGATGACCTCGCCCATCGACTGGGGCGCGTCGTCGGCGCCGGCGTCGAGGGCCGCCCGGTGGAGTCGGATCTCCGGCAGATCCGTTTCGACGTACTCGCGGCCCTCGTCGGTGATCGCCACCGAGACCTGCTCGGCCTCGCTGACCGTGAGCAACCCCTCGTCCGCGAGCTCGAAGGCGACCCGCGTGACGGTCTCGGGTTTCTCGTCGATCTCGGCCGCGAGATCGTCGATCGGTCGGTCGTCGGTCGCGCTCGCGGCCTCGAGGACCGCGAGTTGGGCTTCCGTGAGTCGCATATGGTGGATGTATCGTGTGGGTCGGCGTCGTCTCTCGTGCGTACGTTCGGCGGCGTGAGGGTCGTAAGCGTTCCGTGTTCGGTCGGCCGCCGCGATCGTTTCAGCCGGAGGGGCCGAACGAACCGGGGTCGCGAACACGGTGCGCGCGGTTTCACCGCCTCGCTGCGGGACGTCCCACAGCAGGGCGGATCCGCCACGCGCGAGTCAGCGAAAACCGAACTCGAACCCGAAGCCGGCGCGGTCACGGGCGATCCGAACGGTGGCGGGTTCGAGTGCCATATCCGGGAGTGCGGTCGGCGACGATATATGCGTTGTGCGTCGTCCCGGAAACGGTGGCAGCCACCTCCGGGAACCGACCAGCAGTATCCCGCAGGAACCGACCCGCTTAATCCCGGGCCGTCCAACGCGGAGGTATGAGCGAGCGCGACGACGAGGGCGACCGCGGGACCGAATCCGGAGCCGAAACTGGCACCGAATCCAAGGCCGGGACGTTCACCGACGGCTTCGAGGTGATCCCGGCGGTCGACGTCCAGGACGGCGAGGTCGTCCAACTCGTCCAGGGCGAGCGCGGGACGGGGAAACGGTACGGCGACCCGGTTGCGGCGGCCGAGCGCTGGATCGACGAGGGCGCGGAGACGCTGCATCTCGTGGATCTGGACGGCGCCTTCGAGGGGGAGCGCGTCAACGCCCCTGCGTTCGAGGCGATCGTCGACGCGGTCGGCGACGACGTCGCCCTCCAGCTCGGCGGGGGGATCCGGACCGCCGAGGACGCGCGCACGCTGCTCGATCTGGGGATCGACCGCGTGATCCTGGGCACCGCGGCCATCGAGGATCCCCCGATCGTGGAGGTCATCTCCGAGACGCATCCCGGGACGGTCGTGGTGAGCCTCGACGCGAAGGACGGCGAGGTCGTCGTCTCGGGATGGACCGAGTCGACCGGCCTCGACCCCGCCGAGGCGGCGGCGCGCTACGAGTCGCTGGGCGCGGGCGCGATCCTCTTTACGAACGTCGACGTCGAGGGACAGCTCGAGGGGATCGACCGCGAGGCCGTCGAGGCAGTCGTGGAGGCGGTCGACGTCCCCGTGATCGCCTCCGGCGGGGTGGCGAACCTCGACGACGTGGTCGCGCTCCGGGAGGCGGGGGCGGCCGCAGTCGTGATCGGCACGGCGCTGTACGAGGGATCGTTCACGCTCCGGGAGGCACAGGGAGCCGCGGCCGGCGACGGCACGAAGTGAGCGACGCGGTCGGGCACCCGGAGCGGACTTGAGAGTGAGCGTTACTCCTCGGCCGACTGCACCCCGGAGCGTTACTCCTCGGCCGACTGCTCCTCGGCGGGGCGCTCGCGTTGGACGACGAACACCGGCCCGAGAAACCGCTCGGCGACCTGCTCGGCGGGCATTCCGAAGAGGAACGTCGTGACCGACGGGTCCGTTTCGCCCATCACGACCGCGTCGTGATCGGCGGCATGACGAGCGATCGCATCGAGCGGCGCGTCCGGGTGTTCAAGGATCGTGTCGATCGACCCCGGGCTGACGCCGCGATCGACGAGCGCGTTTGCGGTCGATTCCAAAAGCGCCTCGCCGTCGGTATCCGCCTCGTCGTCATCGAGCGCGTGGTACAACGTGATCGTCGCGTCGGTCGTCGCGAACAGGCCGGCGGCCAGGCGGGTGTTTCGGTCGAGTCCGACGTCGCCCCGAACGGCGAGCAGCACCGACTCGGGTGCGTCGGTGCCGTTGGGAACGAGTACCGCGAGACAGTCGTGTTCGTAGATCAGCCGGTCGATCGTCGCCTGCGCCTCGTGTGTGAAGACGAGGCGGACGTCGACCGTGGCGCCCGCGTCGGAAAGCGCCGCCGCGAACTCCTCGAGTTTAGCCATCGCACGCTCGCCGAACTGCTCGCGGGCCTGGTCGGCCGCGGTCTGGTCGGGAATGACGTGGTAGCCGGCGAGCACGACGTGTGCGTCCGCGAGCAGGTCCGCGATCCCGGTCGGCAGCGACTCGCCCTCGAGAACCCGGATCGGATAGAGGACGGTCGGACGGTTCGGCGCGTCGGTCGTGGATGTGGGATCGGTGTCAGTCATGGATTAGAACGCTCCCTTGAGTGCGACGTCGGTGGCGTAGTATCGGTACCAGGCGTAGGCGGCGATCATCACGGCGGCGCCGACGCCGATCGACGCCGGCTGCATGAACGCGATGAGCGAGAGGCTCGCGAGCGCGCCGAGACCGGCGACGAGGTATCCCGCAGGACAGCGGAACGAGGGGGTGTACCACTCGGGCGACTCGCGTCGAAGCTGTATCAGGGCGACGCAGACGAGTCCGTACATCACGAGATGGAGCACGGAGGCGACCTCCGCGAGCAGCTCCACCTGGCCGGTCGCCGTGAGCACGACGATCGGACCCCCAGCCAGCCCGAGGGCGACGTGTGGCGTGCCGTACCGGAGGTTGAGGCGGCTGGCGGACGCGGGGAGGAGGTCGTCGCGGCTCACGGCGTAGACCGCACGGGAGGCGCTGAGGATGGAGGCGTTCGCGCTCGAGAACGTGGCGAGCAGCCCGGCGACGACGATCGCGAGGGCGCCCGGCAGGCCGACGAAGGCGCGAGCGACCTCGACCATCGCGGTTTCGCCGAACTCGCCGAGCCGGACGCTCCCGAACGCGCTGGTCGCCACGAAGATCGTGACGACGTAGAACACGCCGACGACGAGCACCGATCCGACCATCGCCAGCGGCAGGTTTCGGCTCGGGTTCGTGATGTCGCCGGCCACGGTCGCCACCTGCGCGAAGCCGAGATACGAGGTGAACACGAGCGCGGCGGTCTGCAACACCGGCATCATTCCGCCGGGCGGGAGGAACCGCTCCGGAGTCGATTCCGTGCCGAACACGCCGAGCGCGTCGAGGCTCCCGTAGCTCAGGAACAGCGTGAGGATGACGAGCAAGACGATCACGATCGCGTTCTGCAGCGACGCCGTGTTCTCGGTGCCGAAGACGCTGAGGACGGTGAGCGCGACGCCGAAGGCGATCCCCAACGGCACTGCCGGATCCACCGGTAGGGCGATCCCCGCCTCGGCGAACACCTGGCCGGCGTAGCTGCCGAGCCCGACGAGATAGAACGCGGCCGCGAACACGAGCCCGAGCCAGAGGCCGATGCCGATGACCGCGCCGGGACCGGTGCCGAGTCCCCGAGAGATGAAGAAGTACCCGCCGCCGCTGCGGGGCATCGCGGTCGCCAGTTCCGACAGCGGGAGCGCGACCAACAGCGCGACGACCGCCCCGATCGCGAACGAGAGCGATGCGGCCGGCCCCGCGTTCTCCGCGGCGAGCCCCGGAAACACGAAGATTCCCGCACCGATCATCGTCCCGATGCCGATCGCGAGCCCGCCGACGAGCCCGATCGTCCGTTCGAGCTCACCCTCGCCTCGATCGCGGTCGTGTTCGACGACGGGCTCGGAGGAGTCAGTCGGTGGCGTCCCTTCGAGGACGTCATCGCGTCCCATACGCGTGGATCGGGGGTGTATCGGAAATAGCCACCGCCAAAGTGACCGAATCGAACGGTCCACGAGCGGCTCGCCCGCAATCCCCTTAAGAGTCGCCCGCGAGTGGCCGGTATGAGCGACCCGAGCGAATCGGACGGCACCGACCGCAGTGCGGCCGTCTCGCGGGCGACGGCGGAGACGGAGATCGATCTCACGCTGGCGCTCGACGGGGACGGGGACGGCGAGATCGACACCGGGATCGGCTTCTTCGACCACATGCTGACGGCCTTCGCCACGCACGGGCTGTTCGACCTGACCGTCCGGTGTGACGGGGACACCCACATCGACGACCACCACACCGTCGAGGACGTGGCGATCTGTCTGGGCGAGGCGTTCGCGGAGGCGCTGGGCGATAAGCGCGGGATCCGCCGATACGCCGACCGTCGCGTCCCGCTCGACGAGGCGGTCGCGTCCGTGGTCGTCGACGTCTCTGGGCGACCCCACTACGAGTTCACGGGTGAGTTCTCCCAGGAGTCGATCGGGGGATTCACGAGCGTGATGGCGGACCACTTCGCGATGTCGCTTGCCCACAACGCCGGCCTGACGCTGCACGCCGAGGTCGTCCGCGGCGAGAACGCCCACCACGAGGTCGAGGCGCTGTTCAAGGCGCTCGCGCGCACGCTCGACGACGCGACCCGGATCGACGAGCGGCGCTCGGACACCCCGAGCACGAAGGGCGACTTATAAGCGATGTTCGACGAGATCCTGGGCAAGTTCGAGGGGTCGCCGAGCCAGCAGGCGGTGATCCGCCTGCTCTTGGAGCGCGGGTTCTCCGTCAACGAGGACGGGCGCGTGGTCTCGGGCGGGATCGAGATCCCCTACACCGGGATCGCGCGCGAGCTGGACGTGGACCGCCGCGTCGTCGACTCGACGACCGACACGATCCGAGAAGATCCGGAGCTGCGCCGGATCTTCGCGAACATCTCCTCGATCCCGAGCCTGATGGATCTCGCGCCGGTGCTCGAGTTGACCGTTCTCACGGTCGAAGTGGCCGCAGCGGACGAATCCGGCATCGTCGCCGAGGTGACCGGACTCATCGCCGACCACGAACTCACGATCCGACAGGTCATCAGCGACGATCCGGAGTTCGCCGCCGACCCGAAGCTCTACGTGATCCTCGACGACGACGTGCCGGGCGAACTACTCGTGGCCATCCGGGAACTTCCCTACGTACGCCGCGTCGAGTTCTGAGCCGACGAGGACGGGAATCACATCGCGAATACGGAACCCGCGCGAACACACGCACGTACCGTCAATACGTCCCACGCCCATATGGACGGTATGAGCACCGAGTACGGCTGAACCGGCTCCGAACCGTCATCGACGCGCTCGAGTACCCGATCGAACGGGCCGACGCGCGCGAGGAATTGTCCGACGTGACGCTGCTGTACGCCGACGGGCGGGAGTCGCTGGCCGCGGTCGTCGCCCGGTCGAACGACGACGTCTTCCGGTCGATGGAGGATCTCGAGGCCGCGGTTTTCGGGAACGTTCCGGTTGAAGCAGTCGGCGAACCGGGGCAGTCGGACGGCGACGCCTAGTACAGCCGATTTCGCGTCCATTTTGCGAGGGGACCTGCCGTCAACCGCCTCGGGGTCAAGCCCGTGGCATCCGCCTCGCTATTCTGTGAACCAGCAGCGACGATCGTGAGACACCTCCGCATATTTCACTTTCACCCACCTGTTAACGTGGGTTTATATGGGAGAGCGAACAAGCGGGGTGTACATGCCCGAAGACGAACTCGAAGACCTCCCAGGCGTCGGCCCCGCGACCGCGGACAAGCTCATTGACACCGGCTACGAGAGCTACCAGAGCATCGCGGTCGCCAGCCCCGGGGAGCTGTCGAACACCGCCGACATCGGCTCCTCGACCGCCTCGGACATCATCAACGCCGCCCGGGAGGCCGCCGACGTCGGCGGCTTCGAGACCGGCGCGGCGGTCCTCGAGCGACGCGAGCAGATCGGCAAGCTCTCCTGGCAGATCGACGAGGTCGACGAGCTGCTCGGCGGCGGCGTCGAGACGCAGTCGATCACGGAAGTCTACGGCGAGTTCGGCGCCGGCAAATCGCAGGTGACCCACCAGCTGGCGGTCAACGTCCAGCTGCCCCGCGAACACGGCGGGCTCGCCGGCGGCGCCATCTTCGTGGACACCGAGGACACGTTCCGGCCCGAGCGGATCGACGACATGGTTCGTGGCCTCGACGACGAGATCCTCGAGGCGGAACTCGAACGGCGCGAGATCGAGGGGACGCCGAACAGCGACGAGGCGCTGGCCGAACTCACCGAGGCGTTCCTCGACCGGATCCACGTCGCGAAGGCGTTCAACTCCAACCACCAGATCCTGCTGGCCGAGAAGGCCAAGGAGCTCGCCGGCGAACACGAGGAGAGCGAGTGGCCGATCCGGCTCGTCTGCGTGGACTCGCTGACCGCCCACTTCCGCGCCGAGTACGTCGGCCGGGGCGAGCTCGCCGAGCGCCAGCAGAAGCTGAACAAACACCTTCACGACCTGATGCGGATCGGCGACCTGTACAACACGTCGATCCTCGTCACCAACCAGGTCGCCTCGAACCCCGACTCCTACTTCGGTGACCCGACCCAACCGATCGGCGGCAACATCCTCGGCCACACCTCCACCTTCCGGATCTACCTGCGGAAGTCGAAGGGCGACAAGCGGATCGTCCGGCTCGTCGACGCCCCGAACCTCGCCGACGGCGAGGCCGTGATGCGCGTCCAGGACGCCGGCCTCAAACCGGAATAGGCCGGCCCGAGAGGACACGCAGGCGTCGGTTACACACCACTCACGCGAGTCGACACCATCTGTTGCAACGATTTCCGCGACGGCGACCGACGATTTTCGCGACGGCGACTCACGAGGAGCGCGCGCGAGCGTTTCGGGCACACACACCACCTATCCGACAAAACGATCGTCAAATTGTCCGGCAACATTTGTAATGTAACTGCCGAGAATACGTCCTTATATTGGCCTAATTCGATTGTATATCTGACGAACGTTGACTTATCTGCATATATTAACCTATTTTTCAACTCTATGATTTATATGTCTCCATCCATCCCAATCGGAACGTGATTTCGAACACGAACACGGAGGAATCGGTTGGAATAGTTCACGATCGTAAACCATCCATCCCCGATAGGGCGGTGATCGTCTGATGGTGGGCACGGGGCTCCTGGCGCAGGTCGATCCCTCGGTGATCGCCGAGGGCGTGAATCTGCTGTGGGTTGCGGTCGTCTGTTTCCTGATCTTCTTCATGCACGCCGGCTTCGCGATGCTTGAGGCGGGGCAGGTGCGTGCGAAGAACGTCGCCAACCAGCTGACGAAGAACCTGCTGACCTGGAGCGTCGGCGTCCTGGTCTACTTCCTGATCGGGTTCGGCGTCGAGGCCGTCGCGGGCGGAAGCGGCGTCTCGATGGAGACGTTCACGGCCGCGATGACCGCGCCCGACGGCGCGTGGGTCAACAGCTGGCTGTTCGGTGCCGTCTTCGCGATGACGGCGGCGACGATCGTTTCCGGCGCGGTCGCCGGCCGCGCGAAGCTCCGCGCGTACGTCGGCTACACGATCGTGCTGTCGGCAGTCATCTACCCGGTCGTCGCGGGGATGTCCTGGTACGGCGGCGGCCTCCTCGCGGGGCTCGGCTTCACGGACTTCGCGGGCGGGATGGTCGTCCACGGGATGGGCGGCATCGCCGGCCTCACGGCCGCGTACGTGATCGGCCCGCGGATGGACCGCTACGCCGGGGACGGCTCGACGAACGTCATCCCGGGCCACTCGATGACGTTCGCGGTGCTCGGAACGCTCGTCCTGGCGTTCGGCTGGTACGGCTTCAACGTCGGCACCACCGCGACCGTCTTCGCCGTCGAGAACGGCGAGTTGACGCTTGGCGGCTTCGGGGTCGTCGGTCGCGTCGCGCTCACGACGACGCTCGGGATGGCCGCCGGGGGCATCGGCGCGGCGCTTGGAGCCCTCGCACTCACCAAGAAGGTCGATACCCTCTACGTCGCCAACGGGCTGCTGGCGGGACTGGTCGGCGTTACCGGGATCGTCGACCTCGTCACCTGGTGGGGCGCCATCGCGGTCGCGCTGGTGTGCGGCCTCCAGCTCCCGTTCGTCTTCGAGTTCGTCTCGGACACGCTGAAGATCGACGACGTCTGTGCGGTCTTCCCGGTCCACGGCTCCGCCGGCGTCATCGGGATCCTGGCGCTGCCGTTCGTCCACGTCGACGGCTTCTCGGTCGACCTGCTCGTCTCGCAGGTCGTCGGAACCGCCGTGATCACGGTCTGGACCGTCCTCGCGACCGCAGCGGTCTTCGGCGCCTTCAAGGTGGCCGGACAGGCCCGCGTCGCGCCCGAACACGAGCGTGAGGGGCTCGACGTCTCCGAACACGGCGTCGACACCTACCCCGAGTTCGGCAAGCCGATCGCCGCCGACGGGTCCGGAGCCAGCGTCCGCGCCGACGGCGGCGCGGAGGCCGGCACCGAGATCAAGATGGTCACGGCGATCGTTCGCCCCGAGAAGCTCGGCGAGATCAAGACCGCGCTCGCCGGGATCGGCGCGCCCTCGCTGACGGTCACGAACGTCTCCGGCCGCGGCTCCCAGCCCGCCAAGACGGGCCAGTGGCGCGGCGAAGAGTACGTCGTCGACCTGCACCAGAAGGTGAAGATCGAGTGCGTCGTCGCCGACATCCCGGCCGACGAGGTCGCGGCGGCGATCCGCGAGGCCGCAAGCACCGGCGAGCCCGGCGACGGGAAGGTCTTCGTCCTGCCAGTCGAGGACGCACTGCAGGTGCGCACCGGCACGGCCGGGCCCGAGGCGGTCTGAAGCAGCGAGACCGCGAGACGGGGCGGTAACCCGACAGCCGACCCCGAAGGTTGCGGCCCAGCCCGACGCGTCACTCCTCGGCGTCGAGCCGGTCCCGAACCAGTGACGAGTCGGACGCGGTGCACTCGGGCCGGCCGCAAACGCCGGCGTCGGCGCCGGCACGCTCCACGCCCGCGGAGAGACGGTCGATCGACCAGTCGACGTCGTGATCGTGCGTTCGACGGTGCTCGTCCAGGGCGGTCCGTGCTCGACGAAGGGACGAAAGCGTCTCCGAGAAGCCGCAGGACGCACAGTCGACAGTCACGCGCGATGGTGCCATGATCGATCGATGGCGACTGTGAGCCAAAACGATCGCGGTTCGAACGGAATCCCTTTTTCACCTCCCGACCGAAGGAGGGCGTATGAACAACGACCGCTCGCGCGCGCTGTACGACCGCGCGCTCTCGGTGCTGCCCGGCGGCGTCAACTCCTCGGTGCGGGCGACGCTCCCGCACCCGGTGTTCGTCGACCACGGAGACGGCGGCCACGTGATCGACGCCGACGGAAACCGGTACGTCGACTGGGTGATGGGCTACGGCCCGCTGTTGTACGGCCACGACGTCCCCGAACCGGTGACGGCGGCGATCCAGTCCGCGGCGGCGGACGGCCCGATGTACGGGGTCCCGACCGAGATCGAGGTCGAACACGCCGAGTTCATCGCGCGCCACGTCCCGAGCGTCGAACAGGTCCGGTTCGTCAACTCCGGCACCGAGGCGACCGTTTCGGCGGTCCGGCTCGCCCGGGGCCACACGGGTCGCGACAAGATCGTGGTGATGCAGGGCGGCTACCACGGCGCCCAGGAGTCGACGCTCGTCGAGGGTGAGCCGGGAGCGCAGGTGCCCTCCACCGCGGGCGTTCCCGAGGAGTTCGCCGAACACACCCTGCCGGTCCCGTTCAACGACCCCGATGCCGCACGCGAGGTCTTCGACGATCACGGCGACGACATCGCGGCGGTGCTCGTCGAGCCGATCCTCGCCAACTCCGGGATCGTGATGCCCGTCGACGGCTACCACGAAACGCTGCGCGAGCTGTGTGACGAGCACGGCTCGCTGCTCGTCTTCGACGAGGTGATCACCGGCTTCCGCGTCGGCGGGCTGGGCTGTGCACAGGGAAAACTCGGCGTGACCCCCGATCTCACCACGTTCGGGAAGATCGTCGGCGGCGGGTTCCCGGTCGGGGCGATCGGCGGCCGAGCGGACGTGATGGAGGGGTTCACGCCGGCCGGCGACGTCTTCCAGGCCGGGACCTTCTCGGGACATCCGGTGGCGATGGCGGCCGGCAAGGCCTATCTCGAGTACGCGGCCGAACACGACGTCTACGAGCACGTCAACGAGCTCGGGCGCCGGCTTCGGGAGGGGATCACCGACATCTGTGCCGAACAGGCGCCGACGTACACGGTCGTCGGGACGGACTCGCTGTTCAAGACGGTCTTCACGCGCGAGGGCCCGATCGGTGGGGACCTCGAGACGTGCTGTCCGGCGGGCTGTACCCAGGACCCCGACTGTCCGCGGTACGACTACTGCCCGAAGACGGGCGCCGACGTCGCCCGCGCGGAGACCGACCGCTGGGAACGCGTCTTCCGCCAGGAGATGACGGATCAGGGGATCCTCCTCACCGGCAACCAGTTCGAGAGCCAGTTCGTCTCCTACGCACACACCGAGGCGGACGTCGAGGAGACGCTCGAGGCGTACAAACACGCGCTCTGAGCGGCGAAATGACGCGCTCCGAGCCACGAAAGCATCGCGGCCGGAGTCGACGAACGCGCAACGACCTGACGCGACCGAAATTGGTGACCTTTTCACCACCGGGACCGACGGATCGAGTATGACACGATCGCTTCGACTCGCGACTCGCGGATCCGACCTCGCCGTGAAACAGGCGGCGACGGTCGCTGACGCGCTCGCGACCCGGCGCCGGGAGGTCAAGACCCGAACGGTCGAGACCCGCGGCGACCAGGTCCCGGATGCGCTCATCCACGAGCTGGGAAAGACGGGCGCGTTCGTCCGGTCGCTTGACGAGGAGGTGCTCTCCGGCGACGCCGACCTCGCGGTCCACTCGCTGAAGGACGTCCCGACGGAGGGGCTCGACGACCTCGTCATCGCCGGCGTCCCCGAGCGCGCGCCGGCCGGCGACGTTCTCGTGACTCCCGAGGGAGACGACCTCGCCGACCTCGAGCCGGGGTCGACGATCGGAACCGCCTCGCTGCGCCGCACCGCCCAGATCAAGGCCGCCCGCCCCGACCTCGAAGTGGAGCCGATCCGTGGCAACGTCGACACCCGGATCGAGAAGCTGCTCGCGCCCGGACTCCAGCGCGAACACGGGGCCCGGATGGAGGCGCGGTCAGAGGAGAAGGGTGAGACCGGCGAGACGAACGGAGACGACCACGCTGGCGACCGCGATGAGGACGGCGACCGGACGGAAGACGGGGACGATCGCGAGTTCGAGGCGACCGTCGAGGAGTGGTTCGACTCGCTCTCCGAACTCGAACGCGGAGCGATGGAACGAGACGTTGAGACCGAGTACGACGGGCTGGTGCTCGCGGAGGCCGGACTCGCGCGATCCGGGCTGCTCGATGCGGTCCCGACGGCGCGGCTCGAGCGCGGCGAGTTCGTCCCGGCGGCCGGCCAGGGCGCGATCGCCGTCGTCGCGGCGGATCCGGACGTGGTAGAGGCGATCCGGTCGGCGGTCGACCACTCGCGGACGCGCGTGGAGACGAGCGTCGAGCGGACGATCCTCGAGGAGCTCGGCGGCGGCTGCATCGCCCCGATCGGCATCAACGCGATCGTGCAGGGATCGTACGTGCACACGACCGTCCGCGTGCTCTCGCGGGACGGGACCGAGGAGGTGGCCGAGACGCGCGATCTCGACATCGAGCACTACGGGCAGGACGCGCAGGCGTTCGGCCGGGACCTGGCCGAACGGGGCGCCGACGAGTTGATCGAACGCGCGCGCGAACGGAGCGAGGAGGATGACGGAGGACGAGAGGAGGATGACTGAAGACGACGGTCGGAGCGACGGATTCGAGGACGAGACCCAAACCGAGGGCCCCGAGGACGAGATCCCGACCGACAGCCACGAGGAAGCGACCGGCAAGGTCTACCTCGTCGGGTCGGGGCCCGGCGATCCGGAGCTACTGACGGTGCGGGCGAACCGCCTCCTCGAGGCGGCCGACGTCGTGCTCCACGACAAGCTTCCGGGCCCGGAGATCATCGAGTCGATCCCCGAGGAGAAGCGCGAGGACGTCGGCAAGCGGGCCGACGGCGAGTGGACGCCCCAGGAGTACACCAACCGCCGGCTGGTCGAACTCGCCCGTGAGGGAAAGACGGTCGTCCGGCTGAAGGGCGGCGACCCCTTCGTGTTCGGCCGGGGCGGCGAAGAGCTCGAGCATCTCGCGTCGGCCGGCGTGCCGGTCGAGGTCGTGCCGGGCGTCACCTCCGCGATCGCCGGGGCCGGCGTAGCTGGGATCCCGGTGACCCACCGAGAGCACGCCTCCTCGGTGTCGTTCGTGACGGGTCACGAGGACCCGACGAAGGACGATTCGGCGGTCGACTGGGAGGCGCTTGCGGCCACCGGCGGGACGATCGTCGTGTTGATGGGCGTCGGCAAGCTGCCGGAGTACGTCGCCGAGCTCCGGAACGCGGGGATGGACTCGGAAACGCCGGTGGCCCTCGTCGAACGCGCGACGTGGCCGGACATGCGCGTAGCGACCGGGACCCTCGAGACGATCATCTCGGTCCGCGACGAAACGGGGATCGAACCGCCAGCCATTACCGTGATCGGCGAGGTCGCGGCGAGCCGTGACCGCGTGATCGACGTCCTGGAGAACGCCAACGCGGCACCAGTCGGGGCCGAAACGGAACGGGAACAGGAACCGGAACGGGGGACCGACCGATGAGCCGGCAGGTGCGCGTCGCCGTCTTCCGACCCGACGACGAGCGGATCGACGACGCGGTCGAGCTGTTGGGGTCGCTCGGTGCCGACCCGGTTCCGGACCCGATGTTGGCGGTTGAACCGACCGGGGAGACGCCGACGGACGCGCCATACGTGGTCCTCACGAGCAAGACCGGCGTCGAACTCGCCGACGAGCGCGGGTGGGAGCCGGCCGCGGACGCGACGCTCGTCGCGATCGGCCCCGCGACCGCCGCGGCGGCGCGGGAGGCGGGTTGGACCGTCGATCTGATCCCCGAGGAGTACACCTCCCAGGGACTCGTCGACCTGCTCGCCGACCGGATCGCCGAGGGAGGCGGGAGCGGCGAGGGGACTGCAGGCGCGGCGAAGCGGATCGCCGCGGACCAAAGCACCACGGGTCGGGGCGTCGCGATCGAGGTCGCACGCTCGGACCACGGCAGCGCGGTCCTCACCGAGGGGCTCGCGGCTGCGGGCGCCGACGTCCACGAGACGGTGCTCTACCGGCTCGTCCGCCCCGAGAGAGCCGGCCGATCGACCGAGCTGGCCGCCGCCGGCGAGCTGGAGGCGGCCGCGTTTACCTCCTCGCTCACGGTGGAACACTTCCTCGAAGCCGCCGCCGAGCGAGGGATCGAGGCCGACGCTCGCGAGGGACTCGCCGACGCGGTCGTCGGTACCATCGGGGACCCGACCCGGGAAACGGCCGAGGCGCACGGGATCGACGTCGACGTCGTTCCCGAGGACGCGACCTTCGAGTCGCTCGCGACCGCGGTGGTCGAACGGGCTGCGCCGAGCCACCGCGGCGAGTGAGCGCCTCGGTGCGGGATCGGCGCGGTGGCTCGGCGCGGAACTGGCCCGAAACGCGAGCCGGGCGTCACTCCCCGCTGCCGGCCCGGTCGTCGAACGTCGCCCACGCGTCGGGAAACGCTGTGAGCCGTGCCGCCGACAGCGTGTACAGCGCGTACTCCCGGTCCAGCCGGACCGTTCGATCCTCCTCGATCCAGCGGCGTATCCGGTCGTCCGTCGAGGCGAGCCGGGACCGTTCGGCCGCGAGGAAGTCGCCGCCCACGGTCGGATCAGCGGACGATGCGGGGAGGTTCTCGAGCGCCGCGACCGCCGACTCGCGGGCCGCCCGGACGGTCTCGGGCGTCGCCTCGCGATGTCCGCCCTCCTCGATGGTCCTTCGAGCGCGATCGAGTGCCCGCCGGTTGACGTCGAGTTCGAGGGCGGTCGCAAGCGATCGGCCGAGTCGGCGCCGGTCCTCGAACAGGGTCTCGTGGAGGTGCGAGACCACCCTGACGCCCTCGGTCACGATCTCCCGGGCCGGGTCCGCGTCGGTCCCGATCAGCTCGCGAGGATCGCCCGCGTCGTCAGTCGGGTATTCGGCCTCGCGAAAGTCCTCGCGGGCGGTTTCGAGCGCGGTCGTGAAGCGTTCCTCGTAGTCGACCGGCGGGCCGGCGCCAGAGTCACCGTCGCCGTCGACGCCAGCGTCGGCATCACCGTCTGCCGCGGCACGCTCGCGATGGCGCGCCGAGAGGTGATCCAGGGCCGCCAGCCGCGAGACGGCGCGTTCGACCTGGCCGGCCAACTCGCCGATCCACAGCGCGTGTCCCTCCGGCGCGGCGTGGTGATGCGTGGGCCGATCGAGATCGGTGCGGGCTCGATCGAGGAGCGACTCGAGGCGCACGGCGGTGAGCAGGGTTCGATGCGGGTCGATCCCCGCATAGGTGAGCGCATCCGTGCCGGTCGCGAGCCGATCGCGTGCGTCCGAGCGGGCCCCCTCGACGACGGACCGCCGCTCCGTCGTCGATCCGACCGCGGCGACCGTCTCGGCGGCGCTGCGGGCGTGTCCGCGGACCTCATAGGACTCCGCGAGTGCGTTGGCAGCAGCGGGTGCGTCCCGCACGGCGTCGAGTCCGCGAACCGCGCGATCACGAAACCGATCGATCTCCCGGCGTGCGGCCCCGTTCGGGACGTCGGCTGCGGTGAGCGGGTCCGGGACGTCGGCCAGCAGCGAGTCGATCCGGTCGACCGCCCCGACGACCGTTTCCCGGGTCGGCTGCACCGGCTCGGGCCGTGGCGGGGTCTCGACCGGCGACTCGATCGTTCCCTCGAGCGTCGCGGCATCGTACGTGGACGGCGTGTCCTCGCCGTGATCGAGGACGTCGAGACACCCGGCCGACGCGAGGGTCACTCCGGCGCCGACCGCACCGAGAACCGAGCGACGCGACCGGGTCACGCGTCATCACCGCCGTTTGTCTCGATCGACTCGGGTCGGCAGTTCGAGCTGGTTCCGAGCCCCATTCCCGACGGGGATGACTCGTAAGCCTGCGGGACGCGCAGCGCCGTCACGAGCAGGTGGCGGTCGTCCACCGCACAGGCCGCGTCCGCCGGACGGAGCTTCCGACAGCGGCTGGCGTGGAACTCGTCGTCCTCGATCTCGACGTACTCGGTCGAGAGCTCATAACAGGCGGCGATCGGCTCCTGGATCAGGACGGCCGACTCGGAATCGAAGTCGGTCGCTGCCAGAAACGACCGAAGCGCGTCGGTTCCCTCCGGCTCCCGTCGGAACCGCAGCCGATCGCGGTGGGCGTCCTCGAGGATGAACCACATCCGGTTTCGGAGCCGCCGGTCCGCGAGGTCGGGCGTCGGGGTGGCGGGAACGTCGCTCGAGTCGGTCACACCGCCGTCCGGATCAGTCGGATCGAACCCGGTCGGGATGATCGAGTCGAGCGACGGGTCACGGAGCGTCTCGACCGCGAAGTCGGTCGTGGCCGACTCGGGCGGGTGTGACGGGTCGTCGTTCACGGTTCGGCTGCGGGAGGACTGGCCGTCGAGACAGCCGGCCGCGGCGCTCGCCAGGACCGCTGCGCCCGCGGCGAGGAGGGATCGCCGGGACCGATGGAGGGCGGGCATACAACCGGCTGGGCCGTGCCACCCCAAATAGGTTGGGAACCCGTCCGGCTCGCGACGACCGCTTTTAGTCGATGGCGCAGACAGGAGTGGTATGAGCGACGAGCAGGATCGGGACGACGATCCGTCGCGGGATGCGGATCCGGACGACGAGCCGGCACGATACGCGGATCCGGCGGAGAACCCCTACGTGCGGGAGCCGCCGATCGAGTTCACGGACGTCGCCGAACTCGACGCGGCGACGGCCCGGGAACAGGCCGAACGCCTCCGCGCGGCGATCCGCGAACACGACTACCGGTACTACGTCGAGGCGTATCCGATCGTCTCGGACGCGGCCTACGACGCGCTCTTCGACCGGCTCGTGGCGCTCGAGGAGGCGTTCGACCTCCCGACCGAGGACTCGCCGACCCGGCGCGTGGGCGGGGAACCGGTCGCGGAGCTCGAGGCGGTCGAGCATACCGCGCCGATGCTCTCCATCGACCAGACGACCGATCCCGACGACGTTCGCGAGTTCGACGATCGCGTTCGGCGGGAGCTCGCGGAGTCGGAGGTCACCGTCGCCGGCGATGCCATCGAGTACGTCTGTGAGCCGAAGTTCGACGGCCTCTCCGTCGAGGTCGTCTACGAGAACGGCGAGTACGTTCGCGCGGCGACCCGGGGCGACGGAACGACCGGCGACGACGTGACCGAGCAGGTGGCGACGATCCGCGCCGTTCCGGGCCGGCTCCGCGGAGCGCCCGACGACGTGCCCGACATCCTCGCCGTCCGCGGAGAGGTCTACATCCCGCGGGACGCGTTCCAGGAGCTCAATCGCGAACGACAGGAGCGCGGCGAGGAGCCGTTCGCGAACCCCCGCAACGCCGCGGCCGGAACGCTGCGCCAGCTCGATCCGACCGTCGTCGCCGACCGGCCGCTCAGCGTCTTCTTCTTCGACGTTCTCGAGTGGACCGGGGCCACACCGGGGGATGACTCCGGCGGAGGAGGCCCCCGCGAACGGCCGGCGACTCACTGGGGGGAACTCGACGCGCTCGAGGGGTTCGGGCTGCGGCGGAACGACCGAACCGAGCTGGTGACGGACATTGAGGACGCGATCGACTACCGCGACCGGACCGCCGAAGTCCGCGACGAGCTCGCCTACGAGATCGACGGGATCGTGATCAAGGTGAACGATCTGGCGGCGTGTGAGACGCTCGGAACCACGTCCCGGTCGTACCGATGGGCGTTCGCCTACAAGTTCCCGCCGCGGACGGAGACGACGACGGTCGAGGAGATCGTCGTCCAGGTCGGGCGGACGGGACGGTTGACGCCGGTCGCCCTCCTCGATCCGGTCGACGTCGGCGGCGTCACGGTCTCGCGGGCGACCCTGCACAACCCCGCCGAGATCGAAACGTTGAACGTGAACGTCGGGGACCGCGTTCGGGTGTACCGCGCCGGCGACGTCATCCCGTACATCCCGGCAGTCGTCGAGAAGCGGAGTGAGGGAGCCTACGAGTTCCCGGAGGCGTGTCCCGTCTGTGACTCCCCCGTCGAGCGCGACGGGCCGCTTGCGTACTGTACCGGCGGGCTCGGCTGTCCGGCCCAGCTCGAGCGCGCGATCGAACACTGGGCGCGCCGCGACGCGCTCGACGTCGAGGGGCTCGGCCCGGAGACGGTCGAACAGCTCCGCGCGGCGGGCCTCGTGGAGTCGCTGCCGGATCTCTACCGGCTCGATCGTGAGGACCTCGCGGCACTCGACGGCTGGGGCGAGACGAGCGCGGAGAACCTCCTCGCGGAGCTCGAGGCGAGCCGGAACCCGCCGCTGCCCGAGTTCCTGGCCGCCCTCGGGATCCCGGACGTGGGCGCCGCGACGGCCCGGAACCTGGCGGCACACTTCGGCACGCTCGACGCGCTTCTGGCGGCGTCGGAGGCGGACCTCCAAGCCGTCGAGGACGTCGGGGAGACCGTCGCTGCGGAGATCCACGAGTTCCTCGACGGCGAGCGGAACCGCGAGACGATCGCCGAGCTCCGCGAGCTCGGGGTCGATCCGCAGCCCTACGAGACGGGGGCCGAGTCCGGCGGCGGGGAGTTCGAGGGATTGACCTTCGTGTTCACGGGCGCGCTATCGGTCCCGCGAAGCGAGGCGCAAGCGGTCGTCGAGCGCCACGGCGGCAACGCGACCGGGAGCGTCTCCGGCAACACGGACTACCTCGTGGTCGGCGAGGATCCCGGGCGGAGCAAGCGGCGGGACGCCGAGGAGCACAGCGTCGAGACGATCGACGAGGCGGCCTTCGCGAGTCTCCTTGCCGACCACGGGATCGAGTGGCCGCCGGAATCGTGACGAACGGAACCCCGGCGACCGCCGGAGTCGTGATGACCGACCGAACGGGCGGTGGCGAACCGACCCCCGCAAGCGCGTCGAACACCCACAACCATTTATCCGAACGGGCGGAACCGGGGCGTATGACAGCCATCGAGCTCTCCGGGGTGACCAAGCGGTTCGGGGAGTTGACCGCCGTCAACGATCTCGATCTGACCGTCGAGGAGGGCGACGTGTTCGGCTTCCTCGGGCCGAACGGCGCCGGGAAATCGACGACGATCAACGTGTTGTTGGACTTCGTCCGGCCGACGTCGGGGACGGTCCGTGTGCTCGGCCACGACGCCCAGGCCGACAGCGTCGCGGTGCGGGAGCAGACGGGAGTTCTCCCCGAGGGGTTCGACGTCTACGACCGGCTGACGGGGAAACAGCACGTCACGTTCGCGATCGAGTCAAAGGGGGCGTACGAGGACCCCGACGCGATTCTCGAGCGAGTGGGGCTCGCCGGCGACGGCGACCGCAAAGCGGGCGGCTACTCGAAGGGGATGCGCCAACGGCTGGCGCTCGGGATGGCGCTCGTCGGCGACCCCGATCTCCTCATCCTCGATGAACCGTCATCGGGGCTCGATCCGGCCGGTGCCAAGGAGATGCGCGAGATCGTCCGCGAGGAGGCCGAAGACGGGACGACCGTCTTCTTCTCCTCGCACGTGCTCGGACAGGTCGAGGCGGTCTGTGACCGCGTCGGCATCCTTCGCGACGGCCGGCTCGTCGCCGAGGACTCGATCGACGGGCTCCGGGAGGCGGTCGGGAGCGACGAGACGCTGATCGTCACCGTCGACGCGGCGACCGAGGACGACCTCGAGGCGGTTCGGGCCATCGACGGCGTCGCCAGCGCGGAGACGGACGGCGGCACCGTCCGCGTGAGCTGTGACAGCGGCGTGAAGACGGACGTGATCGGCGCCCTCGAGGAAGCCGGCGTGACGGTCCAGGACTTCACGACTCAGGAGGCCTCCCTCGAGGACCTCTTCATCGCCTACACGGAAGGGGAGGTGGCCGAATGAGCTATCGGGCAGTCGCGCGCAAGGACTTCCAGGACGCGGTCCGGTCCCGCTGGATATGGGTGCTGTCGGCGCTGTTCATCGTGGCCTTCGCCGGTCCGGCCCTGCTGCGGTTCACGCTGGGGATCGGGCTCGGCGACACCAACGAGGCGACCGGGATCACGGTGTTGTTCATCCAGATTATGAAGGAGGGAACCGCGATACTCGTGCCGATCATCGCGATCGTGGTCGGGTACGCGTCGATCACGCGGGAACGGGAAAGCGGGACGTTGAAGCTCCTGCTGTCGCTTCCCCACTCCCGTGGCGACGTCGTCCTCGGAAAGGTACTCGGTCGCTCCGCCGTCGTCGCGTTGCCGATCGCGATCGGATTCCTCGTCGCCGGGCTCGTGTTGATCCCGGCCGCCAGCTTGGAGGCCGTGAGCCGATTCGTCGCGTTCGCGCTGTTGACGGTCGTGCTCGGGGTCGTCTTCGTCGGGCTGGCCGTCGGGATCTCGGCGGCCTCCGAAACCGACCGACAGGCGATGGTCGGGTCGGTCGGCCTGTTCCTGCTCACCAGCCTCTTTTGGGGGACTGCGTCGAGCCGGATCGCCTCAGCGCTCAACGAGTACGCCGGCGTGAGTGTCCAACAGCAGTACCTCGTCGAGCTCGGGCTCAAGGTCGTCAACCCGGTTGCGGCGTACAAAACGCTAATCGACTCTCTCTATATGACCCAATTCGATGCACGTGTCGGGTTGTTCCAGTTTTTCTTGATCCCGAATCAAGATGCCATCGCGGCGCTCGGCAACGAGCTGCCGGTCGTCTTCACCGATCCGGTGATCGCCGCGCTGCTCGTGCTGTGGTTCGTCGTGCCGGTGTACGTCGGGATGACGGTCTTCGAGCGCGTCGATCTCTAGCTGGACCGGTCTTCCGGATCGGCCCTCCGAACGATCACTCGGATCGGTTCTGACACCGCGTTTCCGGGCCGTCGACGTCGATCGAACCGGCAACCGATCGACCGGGTGACGTCGATCGAACCGGCACGAAAGCCCTATTTCGGCCGGGAACAATCACTCGACAGTGCCGACGTTCCGTTACCCGTGTCCCGGCTGTCGCACCACGAACAGCCTCCACGAGGTCGACTGCGAGTTCGAGGGTGTCGACTGGCCGCGGATCGAGCGGGCCTACACCGATCTGTTGGCGGTGCTCACCCGGGAGCCGGACGGGATCGCGGAATCCGAGCTGCGGGCCGCGATCCCCGACGACTGGTCCGGCCTCCACGCGGCCGCGCTCGGGTTGTTGGAGCGTGAACAGCGTGTGGTCCGCGATGGAGGCGATGACGGACCCCTCCGGCTGTTGACCGCCGCGGAGTTCAAAGAGCGCGTCTCCGAGCCGACGCGGGAGCCGATGCGGACGATCTACGAACGCGGGTCGGTGCCGGGGTGTCACGACAACGCGGTCTTCGCGATGATCGCGTGGTACGAGATGGTCGGCCTCTCCTGGAGCGAGACGAAAGAACACGTGATCGACTGGCTGGAGACCTCCGGCGCGTGGGATCGGGGCGGCTTCGAGGAGTCGTCGCCGACGGAGCTCGTCGAGAGCAAGCGTCACGTCTACGACGCCGGGTACGGCTGGAAGGAGAAGGCGCAGGCCGCAAAACGCGTGATCGAACGGCACGGATGAAGCGCGAGGGGTCAACAGCGTGGACCGGGAAGGGACCACGACCGCGACACCTTTAGCACGCCGCCGTTCCTCGCCAGGGTATGGTCGGGATCACGACGCTCCCGTGGCCGGCGATCGGGTCGCTGGCCGCCGGAGTCGGCAGCCTCGCGCTGATCCGATACGTGCTCGACCACCGCGGAACGCCCGGGGCGAATTGGTTCATCGCGGTGTTGATCGCCCAGGCCGTCTGGTGTCTCGGCTACGGAGTCGGTCTGCTGGTCGCCGCACCGCGGGCACGGCTGGCCTTCGAGATGGCCGTCTGGATCGGAATCGTCTGGACCGGCCTTACCTTTCTGGCCTTCGCGCTCGAGTACACCGGTCGCGGGAACGTCGTTCACGGACCGGGCTACGGCGCGTTCGCCGTCTTCGGGATCGTGACCACGGCGGTGACCGTGACGAACCCGCTTCACGGCGCGATGTGGTCCGGCTTCGATCTCGATCCGGTCCTGGGTGTCGCGACGGTCTCGTACACGATCGGCGCGTGGGGGTATCTGACGCTGGGCGTTGCGACGCTGTCGGTCGTCGTGGCCGTGGTCCTGCTCGTGGACACGCTGTTGAGCTACGGACCGCTGTATCGGCGGGAGGCGGCCGCCGTCGCGTTGAGTTCGATCCCGCCGGGATTCGCCCTGCTGGCGTGGGCGTTCGAGGTCGGCCCGGTTCCACAGTTCAATCCGGCGCCGGTGATGTTTCTTCCGCACGTCGCGCTCGACGCGTACGCGTTCGGCCGGGCCGACCTCTTCGAGCGGAACCCGACGACGATCCGGGCGGCCGATCGGACCGCGATCGACGACCTGTCCGACCCGATCGTCATCCTCGATCTCGACGATCGGATCGTCCGGCTGAACGAGGCCGCAACGGCGGTCTTCGGCGAGGACGGAGCGTCACCGGTGGATGCGGGATTCTCCGCCGTCGTTGGAGTCGGTGCGGATCTCGACGCCGCGGCGGCGGACGACGGGACGCCGATCGATCCGATCGAACGCCGCGTCGACGGCCGGGATCGGACGTTCGCGGTGTCGGTCTCGCAGCTCCGTGATCCCGCTGCGACACACGTCGGATACACGGTGGTGTTCACGGACATCACGGAGCAGGAGCGGCGCCGGCAGCAGCTGGAGGTACTCAACCGGATCCTGCGACACAACATCCGGAACGACGCCGGAGTGGTTCACGGCTACGCGGAGTTGCTCGTCGAACGAGTCGACGCGGAGGACCGTCGGATGGCCGACGCGATCGAGAGACGCGCCGGCGCCCTGGCGGCGCTCGGCGAGAAGGCCCGCACCGTCGAGACGCTGATCGACGGTGAGCCGTCGCGACGGCTCTCGGTGGCTGCCCTCGTTCGATCGGTCGTCGCGGACGTCCGGGATCACGATCGACTCGACGCGTCGACCGCGGCGATCACCGTGGTCGTCCGGAGTGGTGAACTCGGCGACCCCGGCGACGGCGCCGAGGACGACGGGATCGACGGGGAGTTCCGGGAGGCAACCCTGACTGCGGCGGTGCGAAACCTCCTGGAGAACGCGATCCGCCATCACGACGGGGGCGGGAGCGAGCGACCGGACGGAAGCCCGTGGATCCAGGTCACCGTCGAACGCGACGGCGACGACGTCGTGATAACGGTCGTGGACGACGGACCGGGCATTCCCGATCACGAGCTCGAGGCGATCGCCGCCGGACGGGAGACGGCGCTCGAACACGGGTCCGGACTCGGGCTGTGGATCGTCCACTGGGCAACCGACGCGCTCGGGGGCACGGTCACCTACACGGACCGATCGCCGCGCGGGACGCGCGCGGAGCTTCGGCTACCGAACGGGGAGCGGCAGGGTGAGACGAAGGAGAAAACGGGGAGCTGAACCGGATGCCGGCGTCCGGAGACGGCCCGGATTGAGGCGATCGAGGAGGGCCCCGAACCGCGCTACTCGCTCTGGATCCGCGGAGCGAGCATGAACGTCACGTTGCCCATTCCTTCGGCGAAGGAGTAGTGGAGCTTGACCGGGAACTCCTCGCCGAGTTCGACGATCACCTCGGCGTCCTTGGGGATGGCCTTGTTCATGTCCTTCAGGTAGTCGAGCGAGAACAGCGAGTCGGCGGGGCCAGCCGTGAGATCGATGAGGTCGTCGCGCTCCAGGTTCAGGTCGACGTCGTCGGTGTCGCCCTCGGCCTCGATCGAGAAGGCCTCGGCGGCCTCGTCGATGCGGAGCCGAATGTGGTCCGAAACCATATCCGCGGCGGTGATGCCCCGGTCGATCTGGGCGCCCTCCAGAACGATCTCCGCGGGGAGATCGAGCTCGGGGATGTCGGGTTCCTGGCGGATGGAGTCCGGATCGATGAGCGCGAGGGTGTAGGAGAGCCCGTCGATCTCGATGTGGAGCTTGCGCGTCTCCTCGTCGAGTTCGAGGTGGATGAGATCGCCCGAGTTGGCCATTCCGGCGATGTCCTGCAAGCGTGCGAGATTGACGCCGATGACGCCGCCGTCGGCCTCGTAGGACTCGAAGGCGGCGGCTTCAAGCGAGAGGTCGACCATACCGACGTTCGCGGGATCGACGGCGCGAATGGCGAGTTCCTCCTCGTTCAGATGGATCTTGCACTCGTCGACCAACACGCTCACCGAATCGAGCGCGTCCTGGAGCGTCGACGCACTCACGATGGCCTTGAACATATACGAACCGATACGGCGCAATCCCCTAAAAAGACCCGCGATCCGGTAGAGCGTCTTTTCGCACGCGACGCGTGCGCCCGCTGTGAAGGCTCGAATCCGGACGAACCATCGAACGAATTCGCACGAACCGCCGACGGCGATCGTCGCAATGGATCGTGATGATTGATCGGCACCCTCAATCGTCGCCGGAAACCGGCGTCGACGTCGCGGTCCCGTCGGAGTCGGCGGTACCGGCCGGGTCGGCGGGGCCGGAAGCCCGCGTGGTCCGCGGGACGTCGATCCCGCCAAGCACCATCGCGAACAGCACGAGCGGCGAGAGGAACCCGAACAGGTAGAAGGGCGCGTACTCGAGGGTCGGGACGTCGGTCACGGTGGCCATGTACACGCCGCCGGCGTGCCACGGCAACAGCGCGCCGGTCGGCGTCCCCGCCGCCTCGAGGGCTCGCGAGAGCTGGTCGCTGTCGAGGTCGAACTCGGCGTAGAGGTTTCGTAGCGTGACGCCGGGAAGGACGATGCTCATGTACTGCTGTGCGGTGAGGGCGTTGATGGCGATCGCCGAGAGCCCGGTGCCGGCGACCAGACTGCCGGAGCTCCGGACGGCGCCCGTGAGCCCGTGTGCGAGGACGGCGAGGATCCCCGTCCGCTCGAGGACGCCGCCCAGCGACAGCGCCGCGACGACCACGCTGATCGTCCACGCGGATCCGGTGATCCCGCCCGCGGCGAGGAGGTCGTTCACCAGGGTGCTGCCCGTCTCCGGGGCCGTCCCGTACAGGAAGACGTCCCAGGCGGCCACGAAGCCGGTTCCCTGCACCGCGATCGTGGTCGCCACGCCGGCGAAGACGCCCGCAACGAGCGACGGCAGGGCCGGGTAGCCGCGCAGTGCGAGCCCGAAGGTGACCGCAAGCGGGAGGAAAACGAGCGGCGAGAGGTCGTAGGTGCCCGTCAGCGCCTCCAGGATCTCGGCGAGCCGGTCGGCGGGGATCGTCCCCGCGGCCTGGAGCCCGAGGATGCCGAACGCGACGATCGCGATCCCGAAGGCGACGAGCGTCCCGAACCGCATCCGGCGAATGTGGGTGTAGAGGTCGGTGTTCGTCACGCCGGCGGCGAGATTGGTGGTGTCCGACAGCGGCGACTGCTTGTCGCCGGCGTACGCGCCGGACAGCACCGCGCCGACCGTCATCGGGGCTGGCACGCCGAGACCGGCGCCGATCCCGACGAAGGCGACGCCGAGGGTTCCGACCGTGGTCCAGGAGGATCCGATCGAGAAGGCGACGACCGCCGCGAGCAGGGCGGCGACCGGCAGGAAGACCGTCGGCGTGAGAACCGACAGCCCGTAGTACATCAGTCCGGGGATCGTTCCGGACGCGACCCAGGTCGCGATGAGCGCGTAGATCGTGAAGAGGATCAAAAGCGCCTGAATACCCATCAACAGGCCGTTCGAGACGCCCTCGAAGAGGTCCTCCCACTCGTAGCCGAGCCACCGGCCGAGGGCGGCGACGAAGACGATGCTCCACAGCAGGGGTGCGTGGGGATCGAGGCCGAGGACGGCCGATCCAACCCCGAGGAACGCGACGACCGCGAGGACCGGGACGAGCGCGATCCGGAAGGACGGCCGCCTGTCCGTCGGGAGGTCCTCGTAGGTCGTCGGGGTGAACGATGATGCCATCTACGCCGATATATACACTCTGTGCATTAAAACTGATTGTATTATTCATATAGAACATACACAGTGGTAGCATCCACCACGAACCCGGCGACGTCGTTCGGGGAGCCAGAACCGTTTTCCGTCCGTATCGCGACCGGTGCTCACGACGATGACCGGAGATCGATCGGGGGGACGATCCGGAAACGGGGATCGGGGCAGCGATCGGAACGACCCGTCCGAGATCGAAACCGGCACACGTGGGACCCGCGACCGGCGAGCGACGGCCGTCGATCGACGAACGATGACCGTCGGCCGGCGAACGATGCTTGCCGCGATCGCCGGCGCGGGAGCGGCCGGGCTCGCCGGCTGTAGCGCGCTCGAACGCGGTGAGGACGCCACGACGACGCCGATCCCGGCTGGCGAGGACCGCGCCAGCGAACTCGCCGAACGGTTCGCGCCGCAGTTATACTTCGACACCTTCGAACGCTGGTTCCCGACCGATCCGCGACCGTATGCGAGCGAGGAAGACGGAACCACGGTCGTCGACGGGTTCGACGCCCTCGAGGGGTATCACGGGCAATACGACGACTCGGGCGAGCCGCCGAATCCCACGGTGTTCTACACCGTCCGGGAATACGACGGCTCACCGCTCGCGGTCGTTCAGTTCTGGTACTACGCCGCCTTCGACCAGTTTACGACGAACTTTCACTGGCACGACTGGGAGGTCCTCCAGGTCTTCGTCGACACGGAGACCGGGGAGCCGCAACTACACGTCGCAAGCTCCCATTCACGGGCCGTTCCGAACAACGAGTTTCTCGATCCGGATCCCGACCGGACCCCGCGGATCCTCTCCGAACTCGGGTCACACTCGAGCGCCCTCTCGGTCAACGACGTGCCGGATCGGTTCCAGCGCGTCGCCGCCGACGGGCTGTTGGCCGACATCACGAACACGGCGATCGAGGGGATCGAGGACCTCGCTGAGATCCCGCTGGCGTACGGCCTCCCCCGGGACGAGGGGTCACGGCTCCCGTACGTGGTGCCCGAGATCGACGGCAGTCCGGTGTATGATCACGAGGACCTGCCGTCGGTCACTCGGGAGTCGCTGATCGACGATGCCCTCACGATCCGGTCGTTCGAGGCCATCGAGGAGCCGCCGACCGATCTTCCGGTGCGTGAAACCGGGCTCGTCTTCGGGTACGCCGGGCGGACGGGTGGATCGGTTGAGGCGGCCGAATCGGACGGGATGGAGGTATCGGACGGGACCGATGAACCGGACGAAACGACTGACTCAACCGGGGGCGGTGACGATGCGGCGGCGATCGACGTGGCGTACGATCTCGTCCCGATCGCCGAGATCGAACACATCGACGACTTCGTCGGCCCGCAGTTGAGCTTCGAGTTCGCCGTTCCGGTGGCGATCGAGGACGCGATCGCGGGACACATCTCGACGACCGGAACCCCCTGGAGCCAGCCGCGGTACGAGAACCCCGCGGCGGACATCACGGTTCCGTTCCATCGACAGGCGTTGGCCGACCGATACGACGCGATCGGCGATGCGGCGCCGATCAACACCGTGTTGACGCGCGTGACGAGCGCGGTCACCGACGATGACGCACCCGAAGACGAGGGCGTCACGACCACCGAGTCGGGGGTCGAATCGGTCGCGCTGCTCGAGAGCGATCCCGTGGCCGTCCCGACGTTCGCCGGCGTCGCGGCGGTCCAGGACGTCCCGGAGGGGGACCACCAGTTGACCGTCAACGGAGCGGGGACGGCACCCCACAGCGAACGGGTGACCGTCGAGGGCAGCGGGGCGACGGTGACCGCGGGTGCCGAGGGCGAGGTGCCGCTCGTCGCCCGTGACCGAGCGAAACGGGTTTCGATCACCGACGAGGCCGCCGACGTGGACCTGTCGGGAGTCGCGATCGAGGACGATTTCGGCGGACGCCTGTACGACACCGCCGTCGATGGGTCCGACGCGGTCTACGTTCACGACGGCGGCGCGTACACGATCGAGTTCCGCGACGCGGACGACGCCGTGGGTGCCGACCGGGTCAACCCGGATCCGGCCGTTTCCGCCGAGATCCGGATCGATCGTCCCGAGACGGGAACCGCGTCACTCGCGTCCTTCGTGGGCGACATCGCCGCGGAAACCCACTCGGAGATCGCCGCGATCGAGAGCGGTTCGGGGACCACGGACGGGAACGACGGCGCCGATCGTGATGGCGACATCGGTGATGATGGCGACACTGACGATGACGACGATGACGCCCCGGAGGGGAGCGAGAACGCCGTCGTCGGGCTGTCCCGTGCGCTTGCGGCGATCGCGGAGAACGCGCGGGCGGCAGCCGAAGAGTCACGAGGCGGGAACCGGACCGCCGCAAACCGGCGGCTCGAGGCGGCTGCCGACCGCCTTCAGCGCGCACGCGACCGGCTCGAGGCGGCCGGCGGAAGCGTCCCTGCCCCGCTTTCGCGCGCAACGAGCCGGCGACTCGATCAGGCGTCACGCCGGGTCGAACAGGCCACGAACTCGGAGAAGCCGTGACCCGCTCGAACGGGGGAACAGCTGAACCGCCGTCCGAGCTGTCCCATCCGAACAGGCCCGTCGGAGCTGGTCCGTCCGATCAGGCTCGTTCGATCTCGACGTGCCACTCGTCGTCGGCGACGCGGGTGGTCTCATAGCGGAAGCCGCGACGCTCGAGCACGTCGTAGAGCGGTTCGGGCTCGAAGCCGTTCACGAGCGTCAGCCGGTCGTCCGGGCCGAGGTCGGTGAGAGCGTCGTTGATCCGTTCGAAGGGCGGGTCGTCCGACTCACGGACGTCGAGACGGGCCGTGGTCGCGCTCATCGACTCACTCCAGTTTGGGGAACTCCGCGCGATACTCGTCGGGCGCCGCCTCGGTGAGCTGATACCCCTCCTCGTCGAACGCCTCCACCTCGGCCGCCATCTCGTAGAACAGCGGCTTCGGCTCGTGGTCGTTGACGATCGTCAAAGTGTCGCCGGGATCCATCGCTTCGAACTCGTCGTGGATCGTCTCGTGGCGGTTGACCGGCGGGATGTCTCGAACATCGAGTGTTGGCATACGGTCGATGATCGGCGGTCCGCCGCCGTCCGTCTTCCGACGAACATATTCGACCGGGGGATCGCCGAGCGGGAGGTCGCCGAACGGCGTCGACAGGAACGACGCCACGGAGTCGGCCGGACGGCGGACGAACGAATCGACCGTGGGATCCTACGAAAGCTCGTCGGCCAGCTCGGCATAGGAATCGACGACGAGCCCGGGGTCGTGTCCGAGCCGGGTCGGCGGGACGTCGAACCGATTCACGAGGACCGTCTCCATGCCCGCCGCCGAGGCGCCGGCGACGTCGAAGGTGTGGGTCGCGACCATCGTACACTCCTCGAGCGGACGGTCGACGCGGCCCTCGATCGTCCGGTAGGCGTCGGGATGCGGCTTGTAGACGCCGACCTCGTCGACGCTCGCGATCCCGTCGATGTACTCGTCGAAGCCGGTGTTCCCGGCTAGCGTCCGGAGCATCTCGGGGGTGCCGTCAGAAAGGATGTAGAGGTCGTGGCCCGCCTCACGGAGACGCCCGAAATGGGACAGGTCCTCGTAGGGTTCGAGATGTTCGTAGGCGGCCAGCAACGTCTCGACGGTCTCATCGGTCGGGCCGACGCCGTAATACTCCAGCGCGTATCGCAGCGACCGAACGGTGAGCTCCCGCCAGTCCTCGTAGGCGTCCATCAGGGAGACCTCCATCGAGTACCCGATCTGGTGGTCGACCCACAGCCGCGAGAGGTCGGCGGCCAGGTCGGTCGGGAGTCCGGTGACCGCCGCGATCTCGTCGACGATCGAGTGCTGGTTGTGGGTCGACCCGTACACGTCGAAACAGAGTACCTCGGACATCGCCGGGTGAACGGACGGAGGTGCCAAAAATCCGAGGGTGGCCGAGGCGATACCGCCGTCGCTGAACCATCCGATTCGATCCGCACTCGACGAGTCATCCGATTTAAGCCCGTGCTCGGCCGATCACGGGTCGATGACCGAACGAGGACCGGACGCGGATCGAAGTGAGAACGGGGCGGATCGTGGTGAGAATCGCGGGGACGGGACGGACCGAGACGCGGTCGACGCGCTCGCCTGGGAGACCGGCGGGACACGGATCGACTACACGTGTCCGGGCTTCGACGTGCGCGCCGACGACGTTCGGTTCCCGGATGGGACCACGGACGAGTACCACTACGTCGACGAGTCGCCGGCGGTCGTGGTTCTCCCGTTCACGTCGGCCGGGGACGTCGTCGTGATCGACGAGTGGCGACAGGCGGTCGATCGGGTCAATCACGGGCTGCCGGCCGGGACGGTCGAGCCCGATGACGCGGACGGTCCCAAGGCGGCTGGGACGAACGACCTCGAGACGGCAGCGGCACGCGAACTCGCCGAGGAGACCGGGTATGCGGCACAGGGTGGCTTCGAGCACCTGATCACCGTCGAGCCAACCAACGGGATCGCCGACTCCGTCCATCACCACTTCATCGCGCGTGATTGCGAGCCGACCGCCGAACGGAACCTCGACCACAACGAGTCGATCGCGGTCGACGTCGTGGACTACGACGACCTCCTCGCGGCCGTCGTCGACGGAGACTGCCGGGACGGACGAACGGTGACCGCCGTCCTCCAGTACGAATTGACGCGGCGGTGAGCCGGCAGCGGGTGGGAACGATCCCGGGGCCGGCGGAAGGTGGGGACGATCCCGGAGTCGGTTCCGGAGTGCCAACCGTTTTGCGGATCGGTCGCATATCGTCGGTATGTCGATGAACGTGGTTCGCCGCTCCCCGCTCTCGACCGTCATCGCGGTCGTGAGCGCGATCGGATTGGGCGCCGGCGGCCTCCTCCTCGGGTTCCTGTTGACGTTTCTCGGCGGCGGCATTCTGATAATCGGGTTCGGCGTCGAGATCGGCGCGTCACTCGGGCTGGTTCTCAGCCTCGTCTTCGTCCAGGGGGTCGGCTGTGCGGGCGTCGCGCTGGCGTACGCACACCTCCGCCCCGAGATCCAACCGGTCGTTCGTGACCTGCTCGGGATGGCACCGGACGCGAGTCGCTTTTCGATCGGCGTCTGGGTCCCGACCCTCCGTGACGTGCTCGTCGTGATCGGCGGGTATGTGCTCGCGTTCGGTGGCGCCCTCGCCGGCGCGTTCGCCCTCTCGGCCTACCAGGTGGCGACCGGGACGGAGATCGACACCGGAACGAACCAGGCCGCCGAGGTCGGGATGTCGAACCCCGAGACCCTCCTCCTGCTCATCCCCGCCTCGATCCTGCTCATCGGCCCGGGCGAGGAGCTGCTGTTCCGCGGCGTCGTCCAGGGGCGCCTTCGGGAGGTCTTCCACCCCGTCGTGGCGATCCTGCTTGCGAGCACCGTCTTCGCCGCGCTTCACTGGTTCGCGCTCACCGGCGGGTCGGCGACCGGAAACCTCGTCAGCGTCGCGATCCTCGTCGTTCCGAGCCTCGTCTTCGGCACCAGCTACGAGTACACGGGCAACATCGTGGTGCCGTCGCTCATCCACGGCGTCTACAACGCGACCCTGTTCACGCTGCTGTACGTCACGATCGCCTACAGCGACGCGCTGCCGGCGATCGTGGCCGGATGACCGGCGTATCCGGTGTGACCGGCGTGTCCGTGACCGCCGCCGTCACTCCCGCCGCTGTACCTCGTGACGTCCGAACCCGTATCGAAGCCGGTTCGCGAGCCGGCGGGAGAAACGACCCTCGTTCCGGGAGTCGAACCGCTCGGCCAACGCGTCGTAGATGAGCGGGACGGGGACCTCCTGTTCGAGCGCCTCCTGAACCGTCCAGGTACCGGTCGACCCGCCGGCGACGTGGTCGGCGACGTCGCCCAGATCCGACCCCTCCTCACGGAACGCCTTCTCACAGAGTTCGAGGAGCCACGACCGGATCACGGCCCCGTTGTTCCAGGTCCGGGCGACCGACTCCATGTCCAGGTCGAAGCGCCCCTCGTGGAGCAGCTCGAACCCCTCGCCGTACGCCTGCATCAGCGCGTACTCGACGCCGTTGTGGACCATCTTCACGTAGTGGCCGGCTCCGGACTCGCCCATCCGGTCGTGGCCGTCGGGTCCCGTCGCGACGGCGTCAAGGACGGGCGTCATCGCCTCGTAGGCCCACTCGGGGCCGCCGACCATCAGGGAGAACCCGGCCTCGGCGCTCGCGGGACCGCCGGAGGTCCCGCAGTCGAGGTAGGCCGCGTCGGTCGCCTCGGCGCGCCGCAGCGAGGCCTCGAAGTGGGAGTTGCCGCCGTCGACCACGACGTCGTCGGCGTCGAGGTGGGGCTCGAGGTCATCGAGGGTGGCGTCGACCGCCTCGCCGGCGGGCACCATCAGCCAGATCCGCTTGCCGTCGTCGCGTTGGTCCTCGCCGTCCGCAGCGAGTCGGTCACACAGGTCCGCGACCGAGTCGGCCGGGTCCGCGCCGGCCTCGGCCGCAGCGGCGGTCGCCTCCGCCGAAAGGTCGAAGGCCACCACGTCGTGGCCCGCCTCGAGGCTTCGGTCGACGACGATCCGTCCCATCCGGCCCAAGCCGATGACGCCCAGTTGCATACGCGTCGGATCGCGAAGCCGGGCCCTAGTGGTTGCGATCGACGGCGGAGAACGAAGGGGTGAGCCGAAGCCGTGGGGAACCGGCGGACGAAACCGCCGGCGAGCGGGTCGACAAGCAGCGATGGCGGGGTGCCGCCGTCCTCAGATGTCCCGCCGCTGGTACCGGTTGCGCAACAGGATCGCGGTCGCGTTGAGGAGGATCATCGTCGCGAGCAGGACGACGACGCCGGCGGCGACCACGCCGTAGCGGAACTCCGGCTGCGGCCGGGCTCGCCAGTTGTAGATCTGCATCGGCATCGCGCTCACGCTGTCGAAGAGCGTGGTGGGGACGCTGAAGACGCTCGTGGCGGCGCCGATCATGATGAGCGGCGCGGTCTCGCCGATGGCGCGGCCGAGCGCGAGGATCGTCCCGGTGAGGATCCCGGGCAGCGCCTGCGGGAGCGTGACGTTCCGGAGCGTCTGCCACTCGCTTGCACCCATCCCGCGGCTCGCCTGCCGGTAGGAGTCGGGGACGGCACGCAGCGCCTCCTGGGAGGAGACGATGACGATCGGCAACACGAGCAGGCCGACGGTCAGCCCGCCGACGAGGACGATCCCGCTCTCGAGGCCGACCCCGCGGACGAAGACGGCCAGGCCCAACAGCCCGTAGACGACCGAGGGAACGCCCGCGAGGTTGGCGATGTTGATCTGGACGAGCTGGGTGATCCGGTTATCGGGGGCGTACTCCTCCAGATAGACCGCCGCGCCGACCCCGATCGGGAAGACGGCGAAGACCATCACGACCAGGATGAGCAGCGACCCGACGATCGGGGCGAGGAACCCGGCCTCGGACGGGGTCCGTGAGGGGAGGTTCGTGAGGAACTGCCAGTCGACCCAGGAGCCGTACTCGGGGTCGAGGATCGAGAAGGCGTCGAGCGCCACGTACGCGAGGAGGATGAACACCATCGCGATCCCCGACAGCGCGGCAAGCAGGAGCGCGATCGCGAACGCCTTGTCACGGAGGGCGCGGTAGAGCGGTCCCCACCCGCTTCGGGCGAAGGGGTTGGCCCCCGCGTCGGGGTCGGGTCCGTCCGCGGAGGGTCCCTCGTCGGCGGCCTCCGACGTCGTCTCGACGCTCATCGGTATTCCTCCCGGAGTCGGTCACGGATGACCTCCGCGCCGATGTTCAGGCTGAACGTGAACACGAACAGTACGAGCCCGAGGGCGAACATCGAGTAGTAGGCGGGCGTGCCGCCGCCGCCCTCGGCGTGGGCGACGTTGACCATCGCCGCCGTGATCGTCTCGCTCGACTGAAGCAGGTTCTGGTCGATGTTCAGGATGCTCAACATCCGCGGGGTCTGGCCGGCCGCGACGGTGACCGCCATCGTTTCGCCGATCGCCCGCGAGAGCGCGAGCACGAACGAGGAGAAGATGCCGGAGATGGCCGCGGGAACGACGACGCGGACCGAGGTGTCGAACTTCGTCGACCCAAGCCCGTAGGCGGCCTGTCGAAGATCGTCGGGAACCGCCGAGAGCGCGTCCTCGGAGATCGACGAGACCATCGGGATGATCATCACGCCGACCACGATCGACGCGGACAGCGCGTTGAACGTGTCCACCGGCAGCCCGACCCACGCGAGGAACGGCGTGATGTAGACGAGCGCGAAGTAGCCGTAGACGATCGTCGGAATCCCGGCCAGGATCTCGAGGGCGGGCTTCAGCACCGACCTGACCTGCTCCGAGGCGAACTCGGAGAGGTACAACGCGGCCGCCAGTCCGGTCGGGAGCGCGATGACCGCCGAGACCACGGTGATCAGGATCGTCCCGCTCAACAGCGGCAGGACGCCGAACTTGTACTCGCCGTCGCCGGTGAGCTGCGTCGGCTTCCACTCGGTGCCGGTGAGGAAGTCGACGACCGGAACCTGTGCGAAGAACGTCGTCGCGTCCCGAAGCAGGGTGAAGATGATCCCAACGGTGATGAGAACCGTCAGAACCGCACACGCGAGGAACACACCCTTGACGATGCGGCCGACTCGACGTTCTCGGTCCGACCGGTCGCCGATCGCGGTGCTTGCGGTCATCGGATCACTCGTTCACGGCGTCGTCGATCTTCGAGAGGTTGGTCTGTATCTCCTCGTCACTCATCGGGACATACCCGATATCGTCGGCGACGATCGACTGATCGCCGGTCATCTCGATCGCGAACCGCACGAACGGTTCGAGCGCCGGGTTCTCGGTCAAGCGGTTCCCGTTGACGTACCAGAAGATCGGCCGCGAGAGGGGATACTCGCCGGTCGAAGCGCCCTCGAGGCTCGGCGACGTACAGCCGTTCCCACCGTCGACGTCGAGCGCTTTCACCTGATCCTGGTTGTTCGTGTAGTAGGAGAAGGGGAGATACCCGTGAGCGTACTGACTGCCTGCAACGCTTGAGGCGATGATGTCGTCCCGCTCGGTGCCCTCGAAGTCGTCGCGGATCTGCCGGAACTTGCCGATGACGTCCTCGGTCCAGTAGTCGAAGGTCCCGCTCGTGGTGGCGGGACCGTAGAGCTCGAAGGGTTCATCGGGCCAGTCCGAGTTCACGTCCGACCAGAGTTCGTTCTCGGCGTCGGGGTCCCAGATCTGCCCGAGTTCCTCGATGGTCATACAGTCGACCCAGTCGGCCTCGTTGTTGACGATCGCGGTCAGCGCGTCGCCCGCACACTGGATCTCGATCGGTTCGAACCCGTTCTCCCGGCACCGCTCGACCTCCTCCTCAAGGATGGGCCGCGATGAGCCGTTGATGTCGCTGTCGCCGGGAATGAAGAACTGCTCGAAGCCCCCGGTCGATCCGTCCGAGGAGACGGAGATATTCACGCCATCGGTCTCCTGCTGGTACTCCTCAGCGACCGCCTCCGAAAGCGGGAAGACCGTGCTGCTGCCGGTAATGCGAACCTCCCGTTCGTCACCGCCGCCGAGGCAGCCGGCGAGGCCGAACGTCGCCGCCGCGCCCGCCGTCGTAAGAAATCGACGCCGTGTTCCGAGATTCGTTCGATCGCCGCGGGTGGACACGTCCATCACCCGATGCAAGTCGGGACGGAGGGATGAACGCTACTATTAGCGGTATCTATTCGACATATGTATATATAGAAATATATAGGAGAGAGAATTAGTATATATCTGGGCAGATCTAGGCGTAGTCGTCGTAGGTGGGACGACCCGCCTCGGGCGGGAACTCCGCGACCGGAGCAGTGGTCTGGTCGCCGCTTGCCATCTCCTTGATCGTCACCTCGTCGTTGGCGAGGTCTTGTTCGCCGACGATGACGGTCGTCTCGGCGTTGATCGAATCGGCATACCCCAGTTGGCCGCCGAAGCCGCGGTCGGCGAGGTCGGCCTCGACGACGTGGCCGAGCGCGCGCAGATCGCGTGCGATCCGAGCGGCCTCCGCGCGGGTGTCGCCGACCGAGAGCACGTAGTAATCGGTTTCGAGCGTCTCGTCGGGCCAGACGCCGGCCCGTTGGCAGAGCAGCTTGAGGGTCGCGTGTCCGGGGGCGACCCCGACGGCGGGGGTGGGCTGGCCGCCGAAGCTCTCGATGAGGTCGTCGTAGCGGCCGCCGCCGAAGACCGACCGGGAGACCTCGCCGGTCGAGTCGAAACACTCGAAGACGACGCCGGTGTAGTAGTCGAGCCCGCGGGCGGTCGTCAACGAGACGTCGCAGTACTCGCCGGCGCCGAAGTCGTCGGCGGCCGCCAGGACCGCCCGGAGGTTCTCGACGGCAGCCTCGACGTCCTCGCCGCCGGCCTCGGCGACCGCGTCCAGGTCGTCGACGCCGTCGACGCCGACGATGAGGTCGTCGAACTCGCGGGCGGTCGTCCGGTCCAGGCCGGCCTCCTCGAGCAGCGTCAGGTACTCGGCCTCGTCGATCTTCGCGCGCTTGTCGACCGCGCGGATCGCGTCGGCGGTGTCGACCGCGTCGGGGTCGGCGGCCAGCGCCCGCACCAGTCCGCCGAGGACGTCCCGGTGGGAGACCCGGAACTCGAAGTCGTCGCCGGTCAGCCCGAGGGACGTGAGCGCGTCCGCCGCGACGGCGAGGACCTCGGCGTCCGCCTCCGGTTCCGCCGACCCGAAGACGTCGATGTTGGTCTGATAGAACTCCCGGAATCGGCCCTGCTGGACCTGTTCGTAGCGCCAGAACGGACGCGTGGAGACCCACTTGATCGGCTTCGAGAGCTCCTGGCCCTTCGCGACGACCATCCGCGCGACCGTCGGGGTGAGTTCGGGCGTCAACGCGACGTCGCGGCCGCCCTGGTCGGTGAAGGAGTAGAGCTCCTCGACGATCCCCTCGCCGGATTTGTCCGTATACATTTGGGTGCGCTCGAGCGCCGGCGTGGCGACCTCTCGGAAGCCGTAGCGCTTCGCGGCGGCCTCGATCGTGTCGGTCACCTCGCGGCGAGCCGACTGCTCGCCGGGGTAGAAGTCACGAAAACCCTTGAGTTGGTCGTACATACGCCGCGGTTCGGCCAGCGGGCGCTTGAAACCATCCCTTCGGGCCCGCGTCGGACCGGTGGGTGTGGGGGAGTGAACCGTCCGCGCGGCTCACCCGGTTCGACCGCGGACGTAGGTCTGTTCGTGGTCCGGGAAGACCTCCGCGACCGCGGTCTCGCCGCGCGTCTCCGCGAGGAGGGCGCGAAGCTCGTCCTCGTAGTCGGCCTTGGAGATCTCCTCGCTGGGGCCGGTTTCGATGTCGAAGGCCTCCTCGACGAGTCGGTCGACCGCGTGGCGTCCGAACCCCGACAGCGGTGCCAGATAGTCGACGTCGTGGCGGTCCTCGAGGCTTTGCGCCTGTGCCCGCGAGACCGTCGGGACGCGGTCGTCCCGCCGGGTTCCGTCGGCGATCGCGTCGACGTCGAGGGCGGCGATCGTCTCGAGGGCGTGTTCGTGGACGTGCTGAATGCCGTTTCGTGGGTAGCCGTCCTCGTACATCCGGGCGACCGCCTCCCGGGCGACCGCCTCCTCGAGGGCGACCCGCTCGAACGGGAATCCCAGCACCTCGGCCGCCCGCTCCGCGTGTTTCCAGTCGTCGGTGATCCCAAAGCTACCGGTGACACAGCGGACGTCGTAGAAGCGGTCGAGCAGCAGCGCCGCAAGCGAGGAGTCCTTCCCGCCGCTGTACAGGAGGGCCAGTTCCATTTCAGCGTCGGCGGATGTCGAAGCTCTTCTGGTCGGGCTGGAGCTCGCGCAGGAGCTCCTTCATCTGGTCCTCGTCGATCCGCCCCTGCACGCGGCCGCTCTGGGCCAGCGCCGCCACCTGTTTTTTGACCTGCGCGGCGAAGTCGGGTTTCGACATCTCGACCGCGTTGAGCCGCTGGCGCGCGCCGTCGGTGAGGTGCTGTTTGAGCACGGCCTCCTGTTGAGCCTCCGCCTGCTGGCGAGCCGCCTCCTGAGTCTCCTCGTTCCCGCCGCCCTGGGCACGATCCTGGAGTTCCTGCCGTTTCTGTTCGCGGAGTTCCTCGATCCGTTCGTCATCTGGGCTACCGCTCATACGGGTCCCTTGTGGCTACTCGCGAAAAACGATTTCGGAGGTGCCAGCCGACATCGACGATCGAACGCCGGTCGTACTGGAACCGGTCGTACCGCGGCCGATCGTACCGTGGCCGATCCCGCGACGTCACCCGGAGAAGAGGCTCGAGTGAACCGGTGCGTGTGACGTCCCCGACCCGTCGGTCACCGGCTCGTCCGACTCGGCGGCGTCGACGATCGATTTGCCGTCGATTCCCGACCGGAGGAAGTCCCGAACCGGCGGCCCGACGCTTTCGGGTTCGACGAGGAAGGCGTCGTGGCCGTGGTCGGAGTCGACGATGTGGTGAGCGACCGGGACGTCGGCGTCGCCGAACGCGTCGGCAAGGGCGACCGACTGGTCGACCGTGAAGTGCCAGTCATCGGTGAACGACATCACGAGTGCCTCGCCGGTGAACGCCGCCAGCGCGTCCGCGTCGCTCGCGTAGCCGCCCGCGAGGTCGTACTCGTCCATCGCCCGGGTTAGATAGAGGTAGCTGTTCGCGTCGAACCGGTCCGCGAAGGACCCCGCGTTGTAATCCAGATACGACTCGACCTCGCGGTACGGGAAGAAGGCCGCCGTCGGGTTCTCGGGGACGTCAAGCCCCTCCCCACGCGTCAGGGAGTCACGGCCGGCCGAGCGCCGACCGAACTTCCGGTCCATCGAGGACTTCGAGAGGTACATCACGTGGCCGATCTGTCTGGCCAGCCCGAGGCCGGTGTCCGGACCGGGGCGGTCGCCGTAGTAGTCGCCGCCGTTCCAGTCGGGGTCCGACCGGATGGCCCGCCGGGCGATCGCGTCCAGCGCGAGACACTGCGGGTCGAGGCGGGCCGCGGTCGCGATGGCGACGAGATGGTCGGCGTCGTCGGGATACCGTTTGCCCCAGTCGAGGACGTTCATCCCGCCGACGCTCCCGCCCACGACCGCGTGCAGGCGCCCGACGCCGAGGTGGTCGAGCAGCCGGCGCTGGGCGCGGGTCCAGTCGCCCACCTGTACGGGCGGAAAGTCGAGCGCCCAGCGGTCGTGGTCGACCTCCCGATCGGGATCGACGTCGTCCGGGCGACGACTTGCGGGCCCGGAGCTACCGTAACACGACCCCGGAACGTTCGCGCAGACGACGTAGTACTCGGTGGTGTCGATCGCCTTGCCCGGTCCGACGACGTCGTCCCACCACGCGCGGGCTTGGCCCGCCTGGTTCGGCGGGTCTCCATCGGCACCGGCATCGATCTCGGCGTCAGCGTCGACCCCCTCATCAGCCGCCGCGTCACTCCCGACGGCATCCCCGGTGCCCGCGCCTCCGCTCGCGTCGGTATCCGGGATTTCGGGCGTCCGCGCGACGTTCTGGCTGCCGGTCAGCGCGTGGCAGACGAGGACCGCGTTTTCTCCGGTGAACTCGCCGTAGGTCTCGTAGGCGATCCGTAACTCGGGGATCGACCGGCCACACTCGAACGTGAACTCGCCGAGTGGGACGATCCCGCTGTCGTGTGGTGTCGTGGTCATCCGTGGAGTGTCGTCGTCATCAGTATGGTGTGAGTGGAACGTCGGTTCTGGCGACGTCGGGGGGAGCCGACGATCGGTCGTCGGTCCCGACCGTCACCGGTCGGTCTCGACCGGCGAGGCGTCGGTTCCCTCGCCGGCGTCGGAGCCGGCCGCGAGGCCGGCATCGAGATCGGCGAGGATGTCCGCGGGGTCCTCGAGGCCGACCGAGAGGCGCAGCATCTCCGGGAAGACGCCGGCCGACCGTTGGGCCTCGCGGTCCATCTGTGCATGCGTGGTCGAGGCGGGGTGGATGATTAACGATTTCGCGTCGCCGACGTTCGCGAGGAAGCTCGTCAGCTCGACCGACTCACACAGCGTCTTAGCCGCCTCGTAGCCGTCCGCGACGCCGAAGGTGACCATCCCGCCGTAGCCGTCGAGGTATGTCGAGGCGGCGTCGTGAGTCTCGTGGCCCTCGAGGCCGGGATATGCGACCCACTCGACGCGGTCGTCGTCCTGCAGGAACTCCGCGACCGTGTGGGCGTTCTCGCAGTGGCGGTCCATCCGCAGCGGAAGCGTCTCGATCCCCTGGATCGTCTGCCAGGCGTCGAAGGGGGACTGCTGGCCGCCGGTCGGCCGGACGCCACGCTGGCGGGCGACGTTCGCGAAGGCGGCGTCGCCGAACCGCTCGACGAAGTCGATCGGAAACGCGGGGCTTTGCCCGGAGAGCTCGTCGTAGTCGGCGTCCGGGTGGTCCCACGGGAACGTGCCGCCGTCGACGACCACGCCGCCGACGGTCGTGCCGTTGCCGGTGATCCACTTCGTGGTCGACTCCCAGACGATGTCCGCGCCGTGTTCGAACGGCCGGCACAGCGCCGGGGTCGCGAACGTGTTGTCGACGACCAGCGGCACGGCGTGGTCGTGAGCGATCTCGGCGAGCCGTTCGAAGTCCGGAGTCACGAGCGAGGGGTTGGCGACCGTTTCGACGTGGACGAACGCCGTGTCCTCGTCGATCGCCTCGGCGTAGTCGTCGTACTCGAGGGTGTCGACGAGCCGGGTCTCCACGCCGCGGCGGTCGAGGACCGTCGTGAAGTACGTGGACGTCCCGCCGTACATCTCCGCGGCGGCGACCACGTTATCGCCGGCGGACGCGAGCACGGTCGTGATCGCGTCGATCGCGGCCATCCCGGAGCCGGCCGCGACCGCGTCGCTGCCGCCCTCGAGGTCGGCGATCCGGTCCTCGAGCGCCGCGACGGTCGGGTTCGACAGCCGAGAGTAGATGTGGCCGTCGGCCCGGAGGGCGTACATCTCCGCCGTGGTGTCGGCGTCCTCGAAGACGTACGACGTCGTCTGATGGATCGGCGTCGCGCGCGAGCCGGTCGCCGGATCCGGATCGGTTCCGGCGTGGAGACTCCGGGTGTCGAACCCTCTGGACATGTACTATGTGCATATCGTTCGATGTATCTATAACCGTCAGTTACGGCAAGGTCTGCCGGACCCCGATCGTGGTGCCATACGACACGGGCATACAGCAGCCTGATCGAAACCGGCCGATAGAACTATGTAAATAAATCACATAGTCGACAATACCGACGGAGGACACGAGAGTCACTCCGAAGCGGGGATCGAGCCGGCTGATTCCGTGAGCATAGCAACGTGAGGATATCTACCAATGCAACGGGGGAATGATCACCAATGACAACACCGGATTCGATCGCAGAGGCCGCCGAGGCGTTACGACAGTTCGAACTTCGGGAGTACGAATCGAAGTGTTTCGTCGGCCTGTTGCAGCTCTCGACGGGGACCGCAAAGGAGATCAGCCAGATAACCGACGTCCCACGGACACGCGTCTACGACGCAGTCCGCGTGTTGGAAGCTCGTGAGCTGGTCACGATCCAACACTCGAGCCCCAAGCGGTTCCGAGCCGTTCCGCCCGAGGAGGCGATCCGCACGTTCCGTGAGCGGTACGAGCGGGAACTTGAACGGCTCGCGGCGTCGCTCGACCGAGTTGCGGACGTCGAGGAGATCCCGAATCTGCCGGACGTGTGGACGATGACCGGGGAAACCCGGATCGAAGACCGGATCCGGCGACTGATCGATGAGGCGATGAGCGAGGTCGTACTGGTGGTCGGCGACGGGGTGTTTCTCTCGGAGACGGTGGTCGAGGCACTTACGGACGTCCGCGACGGAGTCTCGCTGCTGATCGGCGGGACCGATGAGTCACTCCACCACCGGATCCGGAGTGAGGTCCCGAGGGCGGAGACGTTCGTGTCGGGGCTCGAGTGGCTGGCCGGCGGGTACGGCGGGGAACGATCCATCGGGCGGCTGTTGCTGATCGACCGGTCGGCGGCGCTCGTCAGCACCGTCGGGGCGGCGGCCGACGGCGAGCACGCGATGTTCGGCGCCGGGAGCGAGAACGGACTGGTGGTCGTCACCCGCCAGCTGCTGGCTCGGGACGGTCCGCTCACGCTCACCACCTGAACCGGAATACCGAGCGACGGTAGGACGATCATAACTACCCGCCGATGAGCCGATCGGCAGGTATGAAGACGTCGAGTGAAACGGGCGTGTTGTCCCGACTGAGACGGCCGGAGTATACGGGCGACAACCGGTGTACTCCCTGCACGATACTCAATCTCGGCATCGCGATCATCCTCGCGATCGTTGCGGGGTACGCCGCACTAACGATCGAGCTGTCGCCGATCGCCGTCGGTGTCGTGACGCTGTCGGTCTCCCTCCTCGCGATCTATCTTCGCGGATATCTGATCCCGGGGACGCCAACGATCACGAAACGATATTTTCCGGACCGAGTGCTGGCGTGGTTCGAGAAGACGCCGGAACCGGTCGGTGGGGAGCACGTCGATCCGGAGCGGATGGCCGGTGGAGATGCGGGCCTGGAGACCGACAATCCGGAGGCGGTGCTGCTCGATATCGGCGTCGTCATCGACGATCCGGCGAACGAGGACCTGATCCTCGACCCCGAGTTCGAACGGGCGTGGGGGGGGACGGTCCGCGACCACTGGCGCGAGGAGCAGTCGGCGAAGCGAAGCCTCGGAACGTTCGTGAACGCCGAGCCGGACGCCATCGAGTTCGACGCACACGCCGGCTCGTTTCTGGCGTGGGCGGACGACGCGTATCTGGCCTCCTGGCCGTCCCGGGCGGCGTGTGTGGCGGATACGGCGGCGGCCACGGAACTCCCGGCGTGGGACCCCGACTGGGATCGACGATCGCTTGCGTCCCGTGCGGAGATCCTCGGTGCGCTCCGGCTGTTCCTCGAGCGATGTCCCGCCTGCGGGGGCGCGGTCGTGTTGTCCCAGGACGTCGTCGAGTCCTGCTGTCGGAGCCGCGACGTGGTGACCGCCACGTGCCAGTCGTGTGACTCACGGCTGTTCGAACTGGACGTCGATCCGTCGAACCTTCCGGAAGAGTAACGATCGTCCCCGCGAACGGATCTCTTCTCCCGGCAACCTCGTCCGGTCCTCTAGAGACGGACACGACGGTCCGAGACCGCGAACGCGATCGCCGAGAGGGCGATCGTCGAGACCACGAGGACCGCCGAGAGGTGTCCGTGTTGGGAGAAGTAGGGGAGATATCCGAGGGTCGCGGTCGTGACGAACGCCAGCGAGACGGCCGCAAGCCCGAGCCAGTACTCACACCACGAGAGATGGCTATCGGGAACCGACTCGAGGTAGACGGTACAGTCCGACGCCGTGGGCGCCAGCTCGACGACCCCCGACCGCTTCTCGTACTCGACGATCCCGTTGTCGTCGAGGGTCGGCAGGTGGATCTGATACAGCGAGGTGTAGACCCGCTTGCGCTGCTTGTAGGTCACCTCCCGCCGGGAGACGTCGTTCTCCTCGGCGGCGATCACCTCCGAGAGGTCGCGGATCGTCATCCGGCCGTCCTCCGCCTCGCTCAGGTGTTCGATGACGCGACGGCGGCGCCGATTCGACAGCATACTGAAGACCGTATCCTTGGAGAGTTCCCTGCCCGTGGTGTCGTCGGCGTCGGTCGCGTCGGTCGCGTCGTCCGCATCCGGACCGGCGTCGAACTCGGCAGAGTCGACCGCACGGCCCTGCGTCGCCAACGTGACGAGCCCCGTCATGGCGTCTGCACCCCCTTGGTCGATGGTCGACGCGGATCGATCGGCAGCGGTGCAGGCATTCCAGATTCGATCTCGTACTCGGGTGATTGGGTCGATCGATACGCGCGATCGGATCGGGGTGATCGGGGATGTGTGGACGAAGCCATTGGTGTCGGGTGGGGAGTTGTCACTCGTCGATGCGATGCGCGGATGGATTTCGAGCCGGTGGTTCCGATGGACGGTTTCGACCGTGACGACTCCGCCGCCCGCGCCGTCTCGATGGCACCCAACGAACGAGAAGAGCATATACATACGACATTTTCACTCGATCCCGAAATCGTGTGAGGACGAGTGACAATGGGCGTCGAACCGTCCCTGGACGGCCCGGATCCGTCCGATCGGCCGACCGGGGAACGACCCTGAATGGAGGGGACACCTGCCCGAACGAGCGGGCAACGGAACTGATCAGTGAGTACCGAAGCGACGTCGAACGTCATCCGCTATCGTGCCCCCCGATCAAATCCACGGAGCGAGCGAAGCACGTACCACCGGTGGGTCCAGAACTGGGTACCGATGGCAGCCGCGAAGGCGAACAGGGAGAGGCTCGCCCACAAAAGCGGATCGACGCGCGCGATGAGTGGCGCATCCAGCAGCGCCGCCACGACGACGAACAGCGACAGCACGCCGAGCGTCCGATACAGCTCCCCCCACGTGATACCGTAGGACGTGATCACCTCCATATAGGTGTCCACGTCTCGTGCGCGCTCGCGGAGGCGAATGACGTGTGTGTCCGGATCGTACTCGACGATGCCGAGGTCGTCGAGCATCGGGAGGTGGGTCTGGCGAAGCGAGCTGCGGACGCTCTCGTAGGCCGCCTGCGGCGGCGGTGATTCCTCCGTCTCCTCGGCTGCGATCGCCGTGGCCAGTTGGCCGAGCGTCACGGTCCCGTTTGCGGTGGTCAGGTGACGGACGGCCTCACGACGGCGCGCGTTCGCAAGGACGGTATACACGTCCGATTCTGGAAGGTCGTTCGTTCGAAACATGGGCATATCGACATCATCTCCGGGTTCTCGATCGGTGTGTGAACTGGTGACGTCGTCAAGCCGGGATTGTATCGGGACCACCGTCAGGATGGGGACCCTACCGGTCACGAACACCGCGTTGGATCGACCGTAGGGGTGGTCTACGGTGCCTGAATCATCGGTTCGTTGCGGAAAACGATCGGTTCGCCGGCGCCGGTTTTCGCGAACGAGACCGTTACGAGGCGCGTATTCTCCCGAATCCGTCGTTCCACAGTGACGTGTCGACTCGTAACTACGTGGTATCCACTCACAGGGACGATCAACTGAGCGGGCGGACCGTCGGGGTCCCGACCCCGTTCAGGGACCACTCATGACCGACGACACACCACACCGACACGGGCTCTCCCGACGCCGCATCCTCGGCGGCCTCGGCGCGATCGGCGTCGCCTCCGCGGGCGCCGGCCTCGGGACGACGGCCTACTTCAGCGACGAGGAGCGCTTCGAGGGGAACAGCCTCACCGCGGGCGAGCTCGACGTGAAACTCGACTACAAGGCGACCTACGCGGGCGGGCCGGATCGCCTGGAGGAGATCGACGGCTGGTACAGCAAGGACGGACCCGGCGAGCCCTTCAAGGTCGAGGAGGTCGCCAGCGAGGCGGGAACGTACCTGATCGGCGAGGTTCCGGACGCCAACGCCAACGAGATCTGGGAAAACGAGGTCCAGAACACGGATCTCTGTGCCGCGGACCTCGGTCTGATAAACGGCGACGAGATCCCGGTATTCACCCTTGAGGACGTCAAGCCGGGCGACTCCGGCGAGGTCACCGTCAGCCTCCACATCTGTGACAACCCCGCGTGGATGTACATGAACGGTGAGCTGACGGCCAACGACGAGAACACCGTTACGGAGCCCGAGGCGAGCGCCGGCGGCGAGAACAACGGGATTTCGGACAGCCCGATCGACGGTGACGGCGAGCTCGCCGACGCCATCCAGACGAAGCTGTGGTACGACGAGAACTGTAACAACGTCCACGACGGCGGCGGGCAGGAGCAGCGTGATCGACCGGTCTGCATCCAACTGGTGATCGATTCGTCGGGATCGATCGGGAGTTCCACGATGGCAGATGTTCGGAGCGCTGCGAAGGAATTTGCCGGCCAATTCCTCCCGGAAGATGAAGGGGAGGAGACGGACAATATGGTCGGTGTTGTCGACTTCGAGAATTCTGCAGACCCGGTTCAGTCCCTGACGGACAGCCTCAGTGATGTTGAGAGCGCGATTGACGGCCTTACATCCGGAGGCGGTACCAGTATAGCGAACGGCATCAACGTCGGGCAATCCGGAGACGACGGAGAATCCGGCCTTCTGGATTGTCCTGACGGAAAAGACCGAATAATGGTCGTGTTCACCGACGGCCAGGACAACACCGATTCCACTGGCAAGGGTGATGCCGCCAAAGCAGCGGGAACCACGATCTACGCGATCGGCGTTGGCGGGGCCGATATGGAGCAACTCGAGGGATTCGTCGGAGAGGGCTACGATTCGAGCTCGGGAGAAGAAGAGCCCGAGATCGATCCCCAGAACTACATCTTCCCGAGCACGGTTGATACGTCGATCGATCAGCTCTTCTCACAGGTTTCCGAGACGATCGCCGGCGATGAGACGGTCATCAAAGAGGGCTCGCTCGCCGAGACGATGGCGGCCCTCGAGAACGGGATCGCCCTCGACGGTGACCGCTCCTCGGAGGAGATGGATCCGTTCGTCGGCGGGATGACCCACTGTCTCGGCTTCGAGTGGGAGCTGCCGGAAGACGTCGGCAACGAGGTGCAGACCGACTCGGTCGGCTTCGATCTCGGCTTCTACGCGCTCCAGAGCCGCCACAACGATCAGCCGCCGGACAACCCGTTCGACGGCAACTTCACCGACGACAACGGGCTCCCGTCGGGCGGGAACAGCACGAACGCCACCAACGGCACCGCCGACTGATCGAGAACCGCCCACAACGGACCACGGGGCTTCCCCCCGTGATACGGCGGTTCGACTCCGCCGGTGGGTTTCCCCGCAAGGGGGATGAGACGAATGAGAAAGAAAAACACGATCGGGCTATCACGCCGACGGGTACTCGCGAGCATGGGGGCGATCGGCGTCGCCTCCGCGGGTGCCGGCCTCGGCACGACGGCCTATTTCAGCGACGAGGAGAGCTTCGAGGGGAACAGTCTCGCTGCGGGCGAGCTCGACCTCAAGGTCGACTGGCAGCAGACCTACGACGGACCGATCCCGACCGGCGAGAACGCGGGCCAGGTCAAGGAACACGCCGTGAACGCCTACCCAGACACCTCGGGTGACAATGACTACGGCGACGGTCTCCAGGACCTGAACGGGGTTCACTACTCCGGTGCCGGCGAGATCGACCCGGTGTTCAACGCGGCCGAGGTCCCCGCCTGCTGTGACTGTGGAGAGGACGAGTACTACGTCACCTACGGCGGCGAGTCCTACTGCATCACTCCGGTTACCTCTGAAGAGGCGATCGAGCAGTTTTACGACTACACCGAAGCGGGCGGCAGCATCGAGTACTCCTCTCAAAATGACGATATTCAAAAGGAGGACACCAGCGTGATGTTCCTCCACGAGGACGATGCTGGCGACCTCAGCCTGGTCGTGGTAAACGACGCGTACACGAACGAGGATGGTGGCGGCGCCGCATCGATGACGATCGAGGGCGCGCCGAGCAGCTCCGGCTGGTTGGTCGGCAGCGGTGACTGGAAGGTCACGGACGACGTCGAAGGAGACCAGAATCAGGGATTCGAACAGTACGAGGAATGGGAGGTCGACTGGTCCTGGGGAACCGACCGGACCGACGGCGGCGCGATCGGCCACCTCGAGGACGACTTCGCCCTCCGGATCTCGGCCGCGTTCAATCAGGCGGCCGCACGAAGCCCGAACGGTCCGGGTGGGATCCAGGAACTGGTCGTGCTGAGCGGCGGCTCCGGGTTCGGAAGCTCGGAGGAGATCGCTCTCGACACAGTCACCGAAGCCGGCGACAACGTCGAGGAGATCACCATCCACAGCTCGTGTGGAATCGACAGCGGCGTCGAGCTGGAAACGCCGGACGTCTTCCGCAGCCAGAACTACCCCGATCAGGAACACCTCGTCCAGTTCGACGACGTGAAGCCGGGCGACAGCGGCGAGATCACCTTCTCGCTGCACCTCTGTGACAATCCGGGCTACGTCTGGATGACCGCCGCCAACTTCAGCGAGAACGGCGGCACGCTCACCGAACCCGAGATCGACGCGATACTCGACAACGCCAATGCCAGCGACGTCGATGAAGTCGATGACTCCGGCAATCTCGGCGAGTACATCCAGGTCACGGTCTGGTACGACGAGGACTGTGACAACGTCTACGACGACCCCGAAGATGTCCAGGAGGGGGAAGACGGCGAGGAGGCCATCTTCGAGGGAACGCTCCGCGAGCTGATGGAGGGTACCTTCGAGCTCGAAACCGAGGAGGACGAGGGAATGGTCCAGCTGGGCGAGGACTGTTACCCCGCTCGAGCGGGCTTCTGTATCGGCTTCGAGTGGGAGGTTCCCACCGAAGTCGGCAACATCATCCAGGGCGACGAGGCGCACTTCGACCTCGGCTTCTACACCGAGCAGTGCCGCCACAACGAGGACCCCGGAAACACGACGGCTACCACGACTCCGACGCCCACGCCGACCGGGACTCCCCCGTCGTAATCTCGCCTCGAGACGCATCGCTCCCCGAACTTTCGTTTCGGCGATCCGGAACGCACCCCGCGGATACGACCGCAATGGTCGGGATCCAAGGCCGGTTCGACTCCGGCCGCGGGCCTCCCCAACCCGGGGATCACCCATGAGCAACGATGACCCATCCGGACTCTCACGACGAACGGTGCTCGCCGGGCTCGGTACCATCGGCGTCGGATCCGCCGGCGCCGGCTTCGGGACCACCGCCTATCTGAACGACGAGGAAACGTTCGCGGGGAACGCGATCGCCGCCGGGACGCTCGATCTCAAGGTCGACTGGGAGGAGCACTACTTCGACGGCAGCGCGGGCAGGGAGCTCGGCAGCTACCTCACGGCCGACGAGGACCCCGGCGACCGCCGGGGCTTCCCGAGCGACGATCCCGTCTTCGCGGTCTCCCAGGGGAACGTCGACGCGTTCATGGACGCGACGGCGCTCGAGGCGTACCCGGACGACACCGACAACGGCGTCCAGAGCCCGCCGGCGGGCTGGGACGATCCCGAGTCGGACGAGTACGTCTGTGCGCTCGGCGCCGACGCCCCGGAGGATATGGATCCCCGCGAGGAGGGCGCAGGAACCGGCCTCCGGACGGACAACGACGACACGTGGAACGAGGAGGAGGGAACTCCAAAGCCCCTCGTCTCGCTGTCGGACGTCAAGCCGTGCGACTTCGGCGAGGTGACGATCAGCTATCACTTGTGTGACAACCCCGGCTACATCTGGTTGACCGGCGAGCTCACCGAGAACGCCCAGAACGGCTACACCGACCCCGAACTGGATCGCCTGACGGAACTGTACGACGGACTGCCCGAGGAGGGCCAGCTCGCGGAGCAGATCTTCGTCCGACTGTGGTACGACGACGGCGACAACCTGATCCAGGACGACGAGACGGAGATCGTCGCCGGACCGCTGGGGTCGGTGCTGGCACTGCTCGAGCAGGGTCGGGGCATCCCGTTGTCCCCGAACGGCAGCGCGGGCGGCGCGGACGGCGCGGTCCCCCCCTCAGTCGTCCCGGTCGGCGAGGACGGGATCACCCTGACCGAGGTCGACTGCCACGTCGAGCAGGGCAACCCCAGTTGCAGCGACCACGGACTCCTCCGCGCGATCAAAGTCGAATCGGAGGACCTCCCGAGCGGGCCCGACGAGTCGCTGACCTACCCGACCGCCGTCGGAACCGTGACGATCACGGTGACGGAGTGGGACGACGAGGACGACGAGGTGCTGGAGTTCAACGTCGAGTTCGACGGGTTCCAGGCCCACACGGTCATCGTGAAGGGCGGCCGGAACGCGAACGTCTGCAGCCGGAGTGAGGACGGCGAGGTCCTGACCGCGAGCGCAGGCAGGGAGCTCGGCGCCCCCTTCCGGACCGGAGACGAACGCTACGGCGTGAGCCACGTCAGCATCTGTTACGACGCCGAGACGCCGGCTCCCGATCCCGACCCAGATCCTGACCCGGATCCAGATCCAGATCCCGACCCGGATCCCGATCCGCGATGTTTCGAGCCGTCGACGACCCACTACGTTGGCCTGGAGTGGTGGCTGCCGTGTACGGTCGGCAACGAGGTGCAGACCGACTCGGTCGGCTTCGATCTCGGCTTCTACGCCGAACAGTGCCGCCACAACGAGTCGCCGGGGGTCGAAAACGCGACCGGATCCGGGACCGGGAACGCGACCGAGGACAGGAACACGGCCGGGACCGAGAACGGTGACGAAACCGGGGGAGACGTATGACCCGACGCTGGGACCGGCTTTCGGTCCGGACGGCGGCGGTCGAGGGGCCACACAACATTGCCCGTATCGGCCGGTATGAGGAGTATACCGTCGAAGCCCGTGGTGGTAGGATATCCATGCATATGGTCCGAGAGTGTGATGGATCCACTCGAACAGGGGCGATCGATCGCCGACGATTCACCCGGAAGTGACCTCAGAGATGACGGACGATACCCAACCGACGTTGACCCGACGCCGCCTCCTTGCCGGGGCAAGCAGCGTCGGCGTTCTCGGACTGACCGCCGGCCGACGTGTCGCACCGAGCCGTCCGTCAACCGATGTTCCGGATCGATACGCCCGGTACACGTACGCCGGACCGTCGAACCCGGACGACGACGACCAGCCGGCGATCCGGGTCGGCTGGAACAGCACGTATAACGGGGACCCCGTCGACGTCGGGACCGAAACAGATGCGGAAACGGACGCGGACGGGAACGAGTCGGACTCCACGATCGAGCCGAGCGATACGAACGGCAGCGGCTCCGGGACCCCGGACGGACCGCAGTTCGGCGATACCGACGGCGTCCCGGGACCCCTGATCGACGCGTCGAACGTCCTGCCGGGCGACTCCGGAACGGTCAGCATCGGGCTGACGGTCGAGGAGATGGACGCACGCGTCCGGCTGTTCCTCACGGACGGGACCGGGGAGAACCCGGTCTCAGGAGCGCTCGCGGACGTCATCGAGGTTGCGCTCTGGTACGACACCGGGATCCTCGGGATCGGCGGCTGTCGCGGGGCGGAGTCGATGCCGGAGAACCCGGCGATCGAGACGACGCTCCGAGACCTGGGCGAGCAGTATGGTCCCGACGGCGAGGGACTCCTCATCACGGACGGACTCGAGGACTGTCTCGCCGAGGGCGAGCACTTCTGTCTGGGCTTCGCCTGGCGGATCGACGAATCGGTCACGAACGCCTACCAGGGCGCGGCCGCAGACTTCGGGCTCGCGTTCCGGGCCGAACAGTGCGGAGGCGGCCAATGAGCCGAGACCGCCTCGACGTGAGCCGGCGACGGTTGCTCGCGGGCGTGAGCGGACTCGGCGCGTTCGGGTTCGCCGGCGGAGCGACCAGCGCCGCGTACCTCTCGGACCGCGAGACCGTCTCGGGGACCCAGCGAACCGGCAGCGTCGGCCTCGACGTGACGTGCGACGACTGTGTCACGGAGGAGCACAAGACGACGTTCGCCCTCGAGAGGATCGAACCCGACGAAAGGCGAACCGAACGGTTCGGGCTCTCGATCGAGGGGAATCCGGTCCGCGTCTGGCTACGAACCACGTGTCCACCGGCCGTCGATCCGCTGGGTGAGGCTCTCGAGGTCCGGCTCCACGTCGCGACGGACTGCGACGGCGGTCCGCGACGAACGCTTCACCCGAGCAGCGGCTGGACGACCCTCGCGGACCTGCGTGAGACGCTCGTCGACGGCGTCCGCGTGGACGACCCCACGGACCCCTGCCTCTCGGCGGCCGACGACCCCTGTCTCGAGTTCGACTACCGGCTCCCGAACGACGCCGCGTGGGCGGGCAGCGCCACCGGCGAGTTCGCGTTCGAGCTCCTCGCCGAGCAGTGTCGTCACGTTCCGGAATCGGATGCAACTCCACCGTTCGAGACGTCGACGTCCTCGTCGGCGTGTCCCGACGTGGAGTGTGAGACGTGTGCCGAACTCGGAACGATCGACCTCGACGGCGGCCGGCTCGTTCCCGGCAAGAGATACCCGCTCGACGAGCGGAACGAACACGAGCTGCAGGTCCTGCAGACCACCGACGCCGTCGACGGCGACGGAAACCGGGAGACGGTCTGTGCCGCGGTCCGACTCCTGCGGGACGCCGACGGGACCGGGGAGTTCGAGGAGGGCGCCGCGCCGCCGATCTGTGCGATCACGGTGACCGGACGCACGGACCCGGGTCAGGAGCTGGAACCCGAGACGCGAACCGCCCCCCACGACGTCGTCCCTCCGCTCACCCGAACGCGCGGGAAGGTCTGCACGCCGAGCGACGAGAACGGCGGCGACGAGACCCGACCGGGGATCGAGTCGATCACGATCTCGACGTGTGCCGACGGAAACGGCGACCAGAACGGGGATAACGAAGATGGAAACGGAGACAACGGAGACGGAAACGGGGATGGTGACGGCGAGAACGGCGACTGCGTTTCCTGTGGGTCGGATTCGAACGATCGCCGCGTCGGTGGTGCGACGTTCCAATACGACGGGCCGGCGGGGAACAGCGTGACCGTCGTGATCGATCAACAGTCGGACGGAAACCCGCCACAACAGTCGAACGGAAACCCGCCACAACAGTCGAACGGAAACCCGCCACAACAGTCGAACGGAAACCCGCCGCAGAAGACGGTCACGGTCGAGGACGTCGCGCCGGGTGACTCCTTCACGGTCCAGATCGCCGGCCGCGGACGGTCGAAGTTCGAGATCTCGGTCCGCGATCCGAACGACGACAAGTGGACGCGCGGGACGATACACACGAGGTGTTCGCAGTCGTTCGGGCCCGGAACGACGGTCGGCGACGAGACGCGGACGCTGACCGTTCTCGAGGCCGTGACGAAGGACGGGACGCCCATCTGCGGGGTGAACGACATATGAACCGACGTACCGTGTCACGCGTGCTCGGAGTGCTCGTGTTGCTCGCGCTCGTCGCCCCGTTCCTCATCTACGCGGTTCCGGGCGTCGTCGGCGCCGAATACGGCTTCGTGGTGCTCACCGGCAGCATGTCGCCGGCGATCGAGCCGGGCGACGTCGTGATCGTCGACGAAACCGACCCCGACGCCGTCGAAACGGGAGACGTGATCACCTTCACTCGTGAGAACACGGAAACACCGGTAACACACCGCGTCATCGACGTCCGCGGAAGCGGTACTGACCGGCAGTTCGAGACCAAAGGCGACGCCAACGAGGACGCCGACATCCGCGCGGTGCCGGCGGAGAACGTTCTCGGCGAGGTCCGGTTCACGATCCCGTACATCGGGTACGTCATCCAGGCGGTCAACTCGCGGGTCGGATTCCTCCTGCTCGTGGCGGTGCCCCTCGGGCTGTTGATCGCAACGGAGCTGTGGTCGCTGCTGGCCTCGAGTCGAACCGGGCCGGCGCCGAGCGAGGAGCCAGCCCCGTCCGACGCCGCCGGGACAGCGACCGCAATCGACGCCGACAGGTCGGCGACCGCACCCGCCGACGCCGAAGACGGTGAAGAAGCGACGGCAGGAGCAAAGACGACGGCGGGAGCAAAGACGACGACCGAGACGGGCGGGACGACGACCGCTCCGGACCGGGCCGATGACGTCGTGCTCACCGAGAACGACCTCCAGCTCTCGACGTGGGTGTTGGCCCTGATCGTGCCGTACTGCATCTACATCGCGTGGGAGCTGCAGACGGCGCTTTCGCTTGCGGTGGCGTTCGCGACCACGCTGTCGGCGATCGCGATCGGCGGCGCGATGGTCTCGCTTCGCCGGAGCCGCGATCACGATGGTTCGGGACGGTCGGATCCGACGCCGAACGCCGACTCGGCTCCGAATCCGAATTCGGACTCGACGCCGAGATCGACGGGGATGGCGGGGACGACCAACACACCGGCGGCCAGCGGAGCCGGCGCAGGCACGTCCGTCGACGGAGCTGGAACGCCGATCGACGGTCCCGAGACGTCGGCCGGGACCAGCGGATGGGGTCGCATCGAGATCCCGATACTCGGCGGCGCCGACTCCGATGAGCCAGCTGCGGGCGAGATGGCCGATCGGGAGACGCCCGCTCCGACCCAGCTCTTCGACGATGACTCGAAGGGCGTGACGACCCGCGGCGAGGAGATGGAGGGGGACCGAAAATGACGCCAAACGGATACGATCGGGTCGTTGTTGGGGTCGTCTGTCTGTGTGTCATCCTCGCCGCCGTCGGCAGCGGCGCGGCGACAGTTGCGCTGCTCGGCGATTCGGCGTCGGTGAGCGGAACGATCGAGACCGGCGAGACGTTCACAACGGAGGAGGTGGACCGGGTACTGAACTCGACCTCGGGTGAAAACGTGTCGGCCGGGTTCGAGAAATCGAAAGACGGGAACGACGAGAAGAAGGACGAACGCGGCGATAAGAACACCGAGGGGGAGAGCAAGTCCGGAGAGACTCCGGAACAAGCGAACGGTAAAAACGCCGACAAACCTGACGACAAAAACGCCGACAAACCTGACGACAAAAACGCCGACAAACCTGACGAC
>NZ_FNWU01000003.1:266682-308520 GCF_900108505.1 Halopenitus malekzadehii
AAAAACGCCGACAAACCTGACGACAAAAACGCCGACAAACCTGACGACAAAAACGCCGACAAACCTGACGACGAGCTCGACGGGAACGAGGAACAACCCGACGAGGAGGACGACAAAGGCGAAGATCGCGACGAGGAGCAAAAGAACACCGGAGAGGAACAGGAGAACTCAGGAAACGGAGAAGGTGGTGAGAAAAGCGGCGATGGAGATGACGCAGATGGTGACGATGATGCGGATGACAACGACGCCAGCGGTTCGAACGGAGGCCAGTCCGGCGGAGGCGCAACGAGTGGTGGAGGCTCCGACGGCGATTCCGACGACGGTGGTTCCGACGACGGCAACTCCGACACCGATGACGATGATTCCGAGGACGCAGGTGAGAGCGGTGGCGAAAGCGGCAGTTCCGAAAGCGGATCCGAGACCGATCCCGAGTCGGAGTGAATAACGCACACGCGGAGCCGACGGGAGCGTGCGTTTATGCCGGATGGCGAATCTATGAACGCGTATGTCCGCCGCCGACCCACCAGTGCCACTCCTCGCGGAGCGGGCCGCTGCCTGCGCCGAACGGCTTCGATCCGCCGACAGCGTCCTCCTCGCGTCCCACATCGACGCCGACGGGCTCACGAGCGGAGCGATCGCCTCGAGCGCGCTCGAGCGCGCCGGGATCGACCACGAGACCGTCTTCGAGAAGCAGCTCGATGAGGAATCGATCGCCGGGATCGCGTCTCGGGAGTTCGACACGGTCCTGTTCACCGATTTCGGGTCGGGACAGCTCGACGTCATCGCCGACCACGAGGCGGCCGGCGAGTTCACGCCGATCATCGCCGACCACCACCAGCCCGCCGACGCCGAGACGGAGTACCATCTCAACCCGCTCCTGTTCGGGATCGACGGCGCGTCGGAGCTGTCCGGGGCGGGCGCGAGCTACGTCCTCGCGCACGCGCTCGACGCCGACAACCGGGATCTCGCGGCGCTCGCGATCGTGGGTGCGGTCGGCGATATGCAGGGCGGGACCGAAGGGCTGACCGGCGCGAACGAGGGGATCGTCGACCACGCGGTCGCGGCGGGCGTCGTCGAGACGCGGACCGACATCGCCCTCTACGGGCGCCAGACCCGCCCGCTCCCGAAGCTGTTGGAGTACGCAAGCGACGTTCGGATCCCGGGGATCTCGAACGACGAGGCGGGCGCGATCGCCTTCCTCTCGGAGCTGGATATCGACGTGAAAGCCGACGACGGCGACTGGCGGCGCTGGGTCGATCTGGACGACGCCGAGCGGCGAACGCTCGTGAGCGCGCTGTTGCAGCGGGCCGTCTCATCGGGGGTGCCCGCGAGCCGGATCGAGGAGCTCGTCGGCACGTCCTACACGCTCACCGCCGAGGAGCCCGGGACGGAGCTGCGGGACGTCAGCGAGTTCTCGACGCTGCTCAACGCGACCGCCCGGTACGAGCGCGCGGACGTCGGGCTTGCGGTCTGTCTCGGCGAGCGCGGGGCGCCGCTCGAGCGCGCGCGAACCCTCCTGCGGAACCACCGCCGAAACCTCTCGGAGGGGCTGCAGTGGGTCAAATCCGAGGGCGTCATCGAGGAGGACCACCTCCAGTGGTTCGACGCCGGATCGCGCATTCGGGAAACGATCGTCGGGATCGTCGCCGGGATGGCGATCGGCTCGCCGGCGGTCGACCGGTCGAAGCCGATCGTCGCGTTCGCCGAGAAGGACGCCGACCACGTGAAGGTCTCCAGCCGCGGGTCCCACCGGCTGGTCCGGCAGGGACTGGACCTGTCGGCCGTGATGCGGGAGGCGTCGCGATCGGTCGGCGGCGACGGCGGCGGCCACGACGTCGCCGCCGGCGCGACCATCCCGAGCGGGAGCCAGCGGGAGTTCGTGGCAGCGGCGAACGCCATCGTCGGCGAACAGCTGGGAGACGAGTGACGGCGGGAGCAAGCGGCGAGAACGGAGCACCGAGAAGAGGTAACCGCGAGGTATTACGTTCAGTATTTACGTGCCCGCAAGGTAACCACACGCGGATGAGTTACACCGGTCCGACTGACCTGTATATCGATGGCGAGTGGACGAGCGCCGACGACGGCGAGACGTTTACGACCGAGGATCCCGCGACGGAGGAGCCGTACGCGACCGTCGCGGAGGCGAGCGAGGCCGACGTCGACCGCGCGGTCGAGGCCGCCCACGACGCGGCCGAGCGCGGCGCCGAATGGCGGTCGCTTGATCCGCGGGAGCGCGGCCGGTTCCTCGAGTCGTTCGCGGACGCGATCGAGGACCGCAAGGACGAGATCGTCCGCGTCGAGTCCCGCGACAACGGGAAGACGCCCTTCGAGGCGACCCTCGACGTGGACATGGTCATCGACACGGTCCGGTACTACGCCGGCTGGACCGACAAGATCGAGGGCGACGAGGTGCCGGTTCCGGGCGACCGACTGAACTACACCGTCCGTGAACCCCTCGGCGTCACCGGCCACGTGATCCCGTGGAACTACCCCTTCCAGCTCGCCGGCCGAAGCCTCGCGCCGGCGCTGGCGTGCGGGAACACGGCGGTCCTGAAACCCTCGAGTACGACCCCGCTGTCGGCGCTCTACTACGCGGCGGCGGCCGATGAGGCGGGACTACCGGACGGCGTCGTCAACGTCGTGCCCGGCCGCGGAAGCGTCGCCGGCAACCGGCTGGTCGAACACCCTGACGTCGACCACGTCGCGTTCACCGGCAGTACGGGGGTCGGCAAGGGCGTGATGGAGCGTGCGGCTCGAAACGTCACCGGCGTCACGCTCGAACTCGGCGGCAAGGGCCCGAACATCGTCTTCCCGGACGCCGACCTCGACGCCGCGGCGGCGGGGTGTCACTACGGGATCTTTATGAACGCCGGCCAGATGTGCTGGGCGGGCTCGCGGCTGCTCGTCCACGAGTCGGTCCACGACGAGGTCGTCGACCGCGTCGTCGAACGGGCGGAATCGACGCCCCTCGGGAGCGGGATCGATGACGGCGGACGGATGGGCCCGGTCGTCAGCGAGAGCCACCACGAGGAGGTCCTCGAGTACATCGAGACCGGGCGTCAGGAGGGCGCGACGGTCGCAACCGGCGGCGGCGTTCCCGACGAGAAGGACGCGGGTTACTTCATCGAGCCGACGGTGTTCACCGACGTCACGAACGACATGACGATCGCCAGAGAGGAGATCTTCGGCCCCGTGCTGTCGGTCATCGAGTTCTCGGACCGCGAGGAGGCCATCGAGATCGCCAACGACTCCCCGTACGGCCTGATGGCCGGGATCTGGACGACCGACCTCGAGACGGCTCACAGCGTCGCCGACTACCTCGACTACGGAATGGTAAGCATCAACGAATTCCCGGTCACCCAGCCGCAGACGCCCTTCGGCGGGTTCAAACAGAGCGGCAACGGCCGCGAGCAGGGGACCGAGGCGCTCCACGAGTACACGCAGACGAAGAACGTCAACGTCAACCTGGAGTGAGACGCCTCACGCCCCGCCCGATCCGCCACCCTCGTCGTCGAGGTCGGCGTCCTCATCATCGAGGTCGGCGTCCTCGTCGTAGAGATCGGTGACCTCGGCGGCAAAGCGATCGAGGATATCCCGCCGCTTCTTCTTCATCGTCGGGGTGAGCAGCCCGTTCTCCTCGGTGAACGGCTCGGGGACGAGTCGGAATCGTTTGATCCGTTCGTGATCCTCGAGAGCCGCGTTCACCCGATCGACGTCACGCTGGATCCGCTCGCGCACGCGGTCGTCCTGGCTCCGGCTCAGCCCGCGGCGGTCGGCGGGACGGTCGATCCCCCGGTCGGCGGCCCAGTCACGGAGCGCCTCGACGTTCGGCACGACGAGCGCCGAGACGAACTTCCGGTCGTCGCCGACCACGAGACACTGCTCGACGACCGCGGCGTCGGAGAGCCGGTCCTCGATCGGTGCCGGCATCACGGTCTTCCCGGTCGAGAGGACGATCCGCCGATCGGCACGGCCGCGGAACTCGATGTAGCCGTCCGGCCGGATGGCGACGATGTCACCGGTTCGAAACCAGCCGCCGTCGGTGAACGCCGCGGCGGTCGCGTCGGGACGGTTCCAGTAGCCGTCGGTCACCTGCGGCCCCCGGACCAGGAGTTCACCGACGTCGCCGTCACCGTCAGCACTGGCGGCCTGATCGTCGCTTACCGCGGCCTCGTCGACCGTGACGTCCGTGTCGACGACCGGCGGGCCGATCGTTCCGGCGATCGGCGCCTCCGGCGGGTTGACCGAGACGACGGGCGCGGTCTCGGTGAGGCCGTATCCCTCGAGGATCGGGAGCCCCATCCCGTGATACAGCGCGCAGAGATCGGCCGACAGCGAGCCGCCGCCCGAGATGAAGAAGTCGACGTTGCCGCCGAGCGCCTCTCGAACTGAGCCGAAGACGAGCCGGTCGGCGATCGCGTGTTTGGTGGCGAGGACGGGACCGGGGTCGTCGGTTCGGTGGGCCGCCCGCCCGATCGAACACGCCCAGTCGAAGATCCGGCGGGAGATCGCCGATCCGGACGCCTCCTGGCGCATCGACTCGTAGAGTTTCTCGTACACGCGGGGGACGCTCGTGGCGGTCGTGGGGCGAACGAGCGCGAAGTCCTCCCGGAGCGTGTCCGGGCTCTCGGCGTACGCGACCGTGGCACCGGCGGCGAACATCAGGAAGTGGCCGGCGAGCCGCTCGAAGACGTGCGCCAGCGGAAGGAACGACAGCGTCGTCGTGCCGGGGGCGATCCGCGGGAGGTCGGGTCCCTTGTCCGGGCGCGGGCCGAGCCGCCTGTAACACTGCGTCAGGTTCGCCCGGAGGTTGTGGTGGGTGAGTTCGACGCCCTTCGGGCGGCCGGTGGTTCCCGACGTGTAGATGAGGGACGCGTGGTCCGTCATCGCGATGTCGTCGATCCATCCCTCGTAGGCACTCCGATCGAACGTCTCACGGCCACGTTCGTGAACCGTCGCAAGCGGGATGACGGGCGGATCGTCGGTCGTGTCCGCGTTCGGGATATCGGTCGCGTCCGGGACGCCATCCGCGTTCGCGTTCGAGACGTCGTCGATCGTGACGATCGCCTCGAGGTCGTGATCGAGGTCCTCGCGGACGTCGAGCACTCGGTCGCACAGCGCCGCGTTCTCGACGACGACGACGGTCGCTTCCGGATCCGCGAGCAGGTACCGGAGCCGCGCGTCGGTGGCGGACGGATAGACGGTCGTGACGACGCCGCCGACCGCAAGGAGGGCGAGATCGGCCTGGGCCCATTCCATCCGCGTGTTCGAGACGATCGCGACGCGAGTGTCGGAGTCGGCGCCGAGGTCCCGAAATCCGGCAGCGAGATGCTCGACGATCGAGCGCATCTCGGCGTACGTGAGGTCGGCGTACTCGCCGTCAGGTGCAGCCGGGATCACGCCCCCAGAGACGAGCGAGCGGTCGGCGATGCCGCCCTTGTACTGCTGGGCGGTGCGGTCGGCGTGGCGTCGTGCACTCCGATCGAAGGTGCGTGGGATCGGTTCCTCGGCGATGGCCACGTCGTCGAACTCACGTTCCGCCTCCCGCCAGTCCATACTCGGCGGTTGGGTGGAGTCGTCATAAACCATCTGGGACGGGATATTGGCTGAGAACTATGCGTCCAGCATCGCGAGGACGCCGCGGACGTTGAGGCGCTCGTTGGCCTGCGCCCGCTCGCTCGTCCAGACCCCATCGAGTTCGGTGGTCCGCTCGAAGTGACGGATCACCGCCTCGTCGGAGTCGAGTTCCTCGCGTTTGCGGCGGATCGCCTCGACCCACTCGACGGAGGCGCGCTGGAATTCCTCGATGACCGCGGGGTCGAACGACCGGGGACCGAAGTGGGAGAAACAGAGCACGGAGGGGTCGAGATCCGCGATCGCGGCGGCGTCATCGAGACACTGGTCGAGGTCGAACTGCGGCGGCGGGGTCGTCGGGGTGACCGTGTCGATCTGCGGGACGTAGATCCCGGCGGCGTCGGCGGTGAAGACGACGCCGTCCCCGGGCTCGTGGAACACGACCTGGTGGGGCGCGTGGCCCGGTGCCTCCAGAACCTCGAGCCGTCGGTCACCCAGGTCGATCGTGTCGCCATCCTCGAGTCCGCCGGTTCGATCCGCCGGGATCGGTTCGGGGTCGGCGTAATGACGCCACTGGTCGCCGACGGCCGCCTTCGTCCCCTCGACGAGTCGGGAGGGATCGACGAGGTGGTGGACACCGCGGTCGTGGGTCCGGACGGCGGCCTCGGGATAGGCATCGGCCAGATGGCCGGCGCCGCCGGCGTGATCGAGATGGACGTGGGTCGGGAGGATCCACGCGAGGTCGTCGGATTCGATCCCGATCGCCGAAAGCGTCTCGAACAGGGTATCGACGTTTGCGCCGGTCCCCGTGTCGATCACCGCGGGCGTGGGCGTGTCGTAGATGTAGACGGAACCGTATCCGGGCGCGTCGAACATCCCGGTGTCGTGGTAGTAGAGGTCCTCGACGCCGCGAACCGCCTCGAACTCGCCGGGGGAGAGTCCACCGGCGGAGTCGCCGGTCGTCTCATCACGTATCATTGTGATCGCTGGGGGCGGTCTCGGAGTTAAGGGTTCGGTGCGCGGTGTCGAGTTCGGTGCGCGGCGTCGAAGGGTTCGGTACGTGGCCCCGCTATCGGCACGGGGGAGCCAGTCAGGGCGCGATGCCGACCGTGAGCAGGGTGCCCCACGTGCGGTACCGGTCGACCATCGCCTCGCGACTCTCCCAGTCCTCGGTCGGGAACGCCTCCGCGGTCGGGATCTCGATCTCCCGGTCCGGGATGGTGTCCTGGGCCGCGACGTGGAGCCCAGCCTCGCGGAATGCCTCGCGGTACTGCGAGCGGTCCCAGAGGGTCATCTCCACATCGATCGACGCCTGCCACTCGTGGGTGTGTTCGCTCTCGGCGAAGTAGTTGACCGCGCAGTACCAGGTGCCGCCGGGACGGAGGATCCGCCGGATCTCCGAGAGGGTGGTGTGGGGATCGGCGGCGTAGTAGAACGCCTCCATCGAGACGACGTGGTCGACCGAGTCGTCGGCGAACGGGAGGGAATCGAAGTCGCCGACGAGAAATCCGATCCGGTCGTCGTCGGTGTACGATCGGGCGTTCCGCGCCATCTCGGGCGCGCCGTCGAGCCCGTAGCCGCGGTCGATCCCGCGTTCCGCGAGCGCGCGGAGCGCGTACCCGGAGCCGGTTCCGAGGTCGACGACGACGTCACCGGGATCGACCGGCATCCGGGCAAGGACGTGTTTGGCGGTGTGCCAGTGTCGATCCTCCATCCCGCGGTCCTTGCCGGTCGTTGCCCACTCATCGAACTCCTCGCGAACACTCATAGGACGGTCTCGGAGCGGGACGGGCAAAACAGGTTCGGGACGGCGGCAGCGACACGTTCTGGACGGCGGGCAGCAATGCCCTCCGGCAGTGAATTCCTCCGGCAGTGGGCTCCTCTGGCAGCGGGTTTTTAACTGCTGACCCCGCAGAGGAACGTATGAAGCGGCCACGGGTTCGGCGTCCGAACTTCCGGATCGCCGACTCCGCCCAACAGACCGTCGGCGGGTTCCTGCTGGCCGGGCCGTTCGTCGTGACCGAGGAGGTGTGGGGGCTTGCACAGGGGATGCATCCCGTTCAGGCGATCCTGACTGCGGGCGTCGTCGCCGCGATCGGCTACGCAGCGCTGTACCGTGCGGATACCGGTCGCGATCCCGACACGGAGCAGGCGGTCGCCGGGATCCCGATCCGGTTCCTTTCGTTGATGACAGTCTCCTTCGGGTCGGTGCTGGTGCTCGCGCTCCTCTTCGACGCGCCGGACACGTTCCTCATCGATCAGGGGATGACCGGACGAGAGGTGTGGGTGACGACGGCGAAGGCAGTCACGATCGGAGCAGTCTTCAGCGTCGTCGGCGCGGCGACCGCCGACAGCGTGTTCTGATCGACACCGGACGACGCAAAGACGGATCGCAACACAACTTAAGTTCGTCCGGCGGGTGCCGCCTGTATGGAGTACTCGTTGGCGATCGAGAACGCGCCGGAGACGATTCCCGGAGGAACCGGGCTGTTGTTAGTACATCCGAGCATCGGCGAGACGGACCGGATCGACACGGACTTTCTGAAAACCGACACGGACTCCTTTCTCGTCGTCTCGACGCGAACGACGGCGCGGGAGGTCGAACAGAAGCTCGAGTACTACGACGTCGACGAGTCGCGCGCGACGATCCTCGACACGATATCGGTCGAACGGGGATACTCGCGTCGATCCGGTGACGACGTCTACTACGTGGCCTCGCCGGACGACCTCGAGGGCGTCGTGGATTCCGTCGAGCGGTTCCTGACCGACCACGACGGGAAGCGGCGCGTCTCGATCGATTCGCTCACCGAGATGGCCTACTACGCGGACGAGGAGGCGGCCTACGAGGCCGCGGCGGGGATCCTCGAGCTGCTCGCGAAGCACGACGCCGTGGGACTGTTCCACCTCTCGAAGGAGGTCCACAACGACGACGTTTTGGACCGGTTCGAGACGCTCTTCGACGTCGTCATCGATCTGGACGAGGACGGAACCGTCACGGTCGAGTCGTAGCCGACGGGAGCGGCGTCGCCGATAGTCGGAGTCGCAGTCAGGGGTCGGCGTCGCCGGCAGTCCGAGTCGCAGCCGGCGATCGGCGCCGTCACCGACCGCGATCAGGACGTCTCGAGCGCCGCGAACGTCTTCTCGGCCCATCGAACCGCGTAGTCGGCGCCGTGGTCGGCGTAGGCGGCGGTGTCGAGCGCGGAGAACGGGGTCGGCAGGTCGAGGTCGTGGCGGACCGCAGAACAGGCGTACTCGGTCGCATCCGGGAAGGTCACCTCGCCGCGAGCCATCCGGCTCGGGAGAGCCTCGAGGCGGTCGGTGAGACGCTTGCCGGCGTCGACCCACGCGTCGTGGAGTCGGTCGTGGTCACTGGTCCAGTCCGCGAAGGTCTCGCGGGTTCGGAGCCCGATCCAGGCGTCGAAGAGGGCGTTCGCGACCTGGTAGACGTCAACTGGAGTGAGATCGCCCGGGACATCCGGACCACGGATCGCGGCGTCGAGGTCCCGGTACCGATCGCCGAAGAACGGGAGAAAGTGCTCGGGGACGTCAGCGCCGATCTCGACGAACGCGCCGGCGATCAGGAACGACAGGAACTCGTCCGGCGTGGTTTCGGCGCGTCGTTTGCAGATCACCGTCGGCGGGTCGGTCTGGGCGGTCCATACGACGGTTCCGTCGCCGGGAGCGCCGACGGTGAACGTGGATCCGCAGTAGCGCTCCAGAACCGCGGGCGCGTCCGCCGGAAGCCACTCCGTGGGGTACGTCGCCGGCTCGAGCCGGTCGACGAAGAGCCCGAGGTCCTCCGCCGCAGCCGGTGGGATCGTTTCGAAATCCGACTCGGCGTCGAGGACCGGCGTGTCGGGTGCGTGCGTCGATCGAATCGCCTCAAGATCGGCGGGCAGTTCACGCCGAGAGAACATTCAGGCGAAGGCGTACGTGAAGATCGTGAGGATCGAGAGGACCGCGGCGCTTCCGACCGTTCCAAGGACGACCTTCGTTGGGGTGCTCATACCGGACGTGTGGGTGCCGGTCGCTTAAATCCATTCAGTTCGACCGAGCCATTCCTGCCGACGATTCGACCGAGTCGACACGCTCGGCGACGGGAGGGTGATCGCTGCCGAGGCGTTTAAGTTGCCATCGACCGATCACCGACCGTGCGCGTACGAGACGCCGTCGAGGCCGACGCGGAGGCGATCGCCGCGCTGTCCGGACAGCCGGTCGACGCGACCCGGGAGGTCATCCACGACCGGTCGGTTCGCGTCGCGGTGTCCGAGGGCGAGAGCGACGACCGACCGGACGCAGGATCAGCTCCCGGCGAACCGATCGCCTACGTCGCGTTCGACGCGCGACGTGGAACGGTGCATCTGACCGGGTTCGACGGCGAGGCGACGGCGCTTGAGCGGCTCCTCGAGGAACCCTGCCGGTTCGCGGACCGGGAGGGAATGGCGGTCGAGGCGATCGTCGACCGGGACGACGAAACGCGCCGGTCGATCGTCGAGGGCGCCGGCTTCGAGGAGGGCGGATCGGGTCCACGGTTCGACGGCGCCGAAACGGTCCGGTACCGACTGCCGGTGCGTGAGTAGGTTCGGTACCGACTGCCGGTGCGTGAGTGGAACGGGGCAGCGCGTGACCGCGAAGCGATCCTACGCGAACTTCCGGACGGTCATATCCAGCGTGTCGAGATCGAGGATCGGCGCGAATCCACAGTCGGGGTCGATGTTGACCGACTTCTGGAAGTCGGTCTGTTCCTGCCAGCAGCCGGAGTTGACCGCCAGGACGTTGTGGTATTTCCCCCAGCCGAGCTTGTGAACGTGGCCGGTGTGGAACACCTCGGGAACGTCCTCGATGACGAGGTGGTCGCGTTCCTCGGGCGCGACGCGGGTGTGACCGCCGAACTGCGGGGCGACGTGGCGTTTCTTGAGCAGGTGGTACATCGCCTTGTGAGGGTCGTCGTAGCTGGCCTTCTCGGCCGGGAGTTCGGCGATGACCTCGTCGAGGGAGACGCCGTGGTACATCAGGACGGAGACGCCCTCGATCGTGACCGCAGCCGGGTTCGAGACGATCCGGGAGTCGTGTGCCGACATCAACTCGCGGAGATCCTCGTCGAAGGCGGGTTGGGGCTCCGCGAGCCGGACGGCGTCGTGGTTGCCCGGGATCATCACGATCTCGATATCGTCGGGGACGGCCTTGAGGTGCTCGGAGAACCGCTCGTACTGCTCGTAGATGTCGACGATGTCGAGCTCCTCGTCCTGGTCCGGGTAGACGCCGACGCCTTCGACCATATCGCCGGCCAGGAGGAGGTACTCGACCGGCTCGGCCTCCTCCGTGTGGAGCCAGTCGGCAAACGACTCCCAGGCACCGCGCATAAACTCCTGGGAGCCGACGTGAACGTCCGAGATGAGCGCGGCCTGGACGTGCCGGTCGGCGTAGCTCGGCTGGAACGTTCGGGGAACGTCCGGGAAGTGGACCGCATCGGCAAACAGGATCCCGGCGTCGTCGGCCAGCGTCCCGTCGACGGCGATACACTCGTCAAGGAGGATCTCGTCGACGACGTCCGCGATCCCCTTGTCCTTCATGATCAACGCCGGAAACGTTCCGGTCGTATCCTCGAGTTCGACGAGCCAGTGTCCCGATCGGGTCGATCGGACATCGTTGACGAGCCCGATCATCGCGGCGTCGCTGCCGCCGGGCATCTCCGCGATCGCGCTCGCCGGACGGTGGTTCACGCGCCCGCGAAGGATCTTCGACAGGCGCTCGTACCGGTCTCGAAACGTTCGGACGAAGTCCGCGTATTCGCCCGTCCCGGTGCTGTGGCCGGTCATATCGTTCGCGATCTCGAGGTCCCTGAGATGGGCGGTGTCGGACCGGTCCGCGTCCGAGGTAGCCGTCTCGGAGCGTGACGCGTTCGAAGCGGTCGTCGACGCAGCCGTGTTCGAAGCGGTCGTTGTCGATCCGGTCGAGTCGGTGTCCGATCGGGAATCCGATGTGGACGGGTCGGACTCCGTCGTGTCGTCGACGGCGACGTTCCCCTCGTCGGTGGATGCATCGGTTGATACGTCGTCGGATGCGTCGGAGACGGGCGATCGGTCCGTCTTCGCCGACCCCATCGTTTCAGGTGGAGATACGCTTTCAGTCGAGGTGTTTGTCGACCTATTGGATCCAGTCGAAATGGAGGGATCGGATTCGATCGTGGACCGAACCTGGTCACTCGTGATGCGGAGAGCGTCGTCATCGGCGCGTTCGGTGACGGCCTCGATCGTGGCGCGTGGGTCGTCGGTTCCGGCGATGAGCGTGATCGCCTCGCGGTCGGCGTTGAACCCGCGTTCGGTGAGTTCCATCACGATCCGCGACGACGTCTCCAATGGCACGAATCGCTGAAAGGGAGGCGTGAACAAAAGAATGCCGACCGATGGCGACTTCGATCGATCGTCGACGACTTGGACCAGTCGTCGGTGACTTCGGTCGGGAACCGGAGCGTACCCGGAGCCAGAACGTTCAAACCCGAAGCCGCAAAAGACGAATCAAATGGGCTCCGGGAACGAATGGTCGAGGGAGCCATCGGACGATGATCCGGGATCCGACGGGAAGGGACCCGGCAGCGACTCTGACGGGGGTCGACGGACGACCGATCCGGACGACGACGATCGAACTGCCGATCGAAACGGCGGTGACGATCGGACCGACAACGATCGGACCGACAACGATCGGACCGACAACGATCGGACCGACGACGATCGAGCTATCGATCGCGACCGCGACGATGCGATGCCCACGGGCGGGACCGAGACGCAGGAAACGCACTCGGAGTCAGGACCCAAGCACCGCGATTCGCCGGCCGGTCGGCCGTCGCAGGCACCGGAAACGACGGCGGCCGCCGAGCGTGGTCGTGAACGCGATCGTGGCCGTGAACGGGGGCTCAGTCGATCGACTGGTGGGCAGGATCGAGAGTCCATTCGCGAGTTTCTGACCGCCAAGGAGGGACCAGCAGTCTGGATCCGTGACGTCGTCGTGAGCGTTCTCATCGTCCTCGCGATCGGCGCGTTGTTGTTCGCGGTCAGCGGCGTGTGGCCGCCGATGGTCGCCGTGGAATCGGGGAGTATGGACCCGAACATGCAGAAGGGTGACCTGATCGTCGTGACCGAGCCGGGGCGGTTGGCGCCGGCGGCGGCCACGAACGACGTCGGGGTCGTCCCCGCCGCGGTCGGCGAGCGGGAGGGCTATCGGTCCTTCGGCGCCCCGGGATCGGTGATCGTGTACACCTTCCCAGGCCGGATCGGGTCGCCGATCATTCACCGAACAATGTTCCACGTCGACGCCGGTGAAAACTGGGTCGACCGTGCCGACGATCGATATCTGAGCGCGGACACGTGTTCGGCGGTACAGAACTGTCCGGCACCACATTCGGGATTCATCACGAAGGGCGACAACAACGGTCGCTACGACCAGGCGAGCGGGATCGCACCGCCGGTGAAACCGGAGTGGATCACGGGCGTCGCGCGCGTTCGTCTCCCGTACCTCGGCTGGATCCGGCTCGTCGCCACGGGACAATCGACGATGGACGAAGCCATCGAGTCGGTAACGTCCGGAACGCTTGGGTGGAAAGGGACGTTCGGCGTACCGGGAACTCCGGGTGCGCTAGCGATCGCGGGATCGACCGCGATCGGGAGTGCGGCAGTCGCCGGGACGGCGTCGGTAGTTCGGCGACGGCGTCGGTAGTTCGGCGACGGCATCAATACGACGGTGGCGAGGCGGCTAGTTGTCGAACCGCGCTTGGACGAACGGCTGGGCGTTCTCGATGTCGCCGAGCCGCGAGTCCGACAGGAGGACGGCTTCGGTCTCGTCGATCGGCACCGAGAGGCTCATCTCCTTGGTCCGACCGTACCGGCCCTTCGAGACGACGACCGCGTTGACGATTCCGAGCATGTCGAGCTCGGAGATGAGGTCGGTGACTCGACGCTGGGTGAGCACGTCGGCGTCGATCTCCTCACAGAGGCGTTTGTAGATGTTGAACACCTCGCCGGTGTTGATGTTGTGGACGCCGTTCTTCTCGAGGAGGATGATCGAAAAGAGGACGATCTTGCTCTGGGTGGGGAGCGTGCGGACGACCTCGACGACGCGGTCGAGTTCGATCTTGTCCTGGGCCTGCCGGACGTGTTCCTCGCCGATCACCTCCGCCTGCGACCGCTCGGCGAGTTCGCCCGCGGTCCGCAGGAGATCGAGCGCCCGGCGGGCATCGCCGTGCTCCTGTGCCGCGAACGCCGCACACAGCGGGATCACGTCCTCGGTGAGCGCGTCACCTTTAAACGCGACATCGGCACGGTGTTGGAGGATATCCCGGAGCTGATTCGCGTCGTACGGCGGGAAGACGATCTCCTCCTCGCCGAGACTGGACTTGACGCGCGGATCGAGGAAATCGGTGAACTTCAGGTCGTTCGAGATCCCCATGATGGAGATCCGCGAATTGTCGAGTTCGGAGTTCATCCTGGAGAGGTTATACAGCGTGTCGTCGCCGGATTTCTCGACGAGCTTGTCGATCTCGTCGAGCATGATCACGGCCACGCGCTCGTGGTAGTCGACGGCGTCGAAGAAGGTGGAGTAGACGCGGTCGGTCGGCCAGCCGGTCATCGGGACCTCCTCCATCTCCTCGGCATCGTCCCGGAGTCGTTGGATCCGGTCGTCGATCGCCGAAACGTCCTCGAAGGGGGTTCCATCGAGTGGAGAGGGATCCGAACCCGCACCGGCGTCGATGGATGAACTGTCGGTATCGACGGGCGAAGCGTCGGTGTCTTCCCCGTCTGCGGCCGTTGATCTCTCTGTATCCGTGGATTCCTCATCGACGACGGCGGAGCGGAGCGTCTGCAGGTCGTCGATCCGGTCCGCGATCACCGTCTGATTCTGTTGGATGAACTTGTTCGCGAGTTGCGCGAGCACGCGATACTGGGTATCGGTGACCTCGCAGTTGATGTACTCGACCTCGCAGGGAACGTCGTACTTCTTCGAGGTAGTCTCGAGTTCGTTCGAGACGAACTTCGCGGAGGCCGTCTTTCCGGTCCCCGTCTTCCCGTAGATGAGAATGTTCGAGGGAGTATCGCCGCGGAGTGCGGAGACGAGGATGGTCGCCATTCTGTTGATCTGGTCGGTTCGATGCGGGAGCTCGTGTGGGGTGTAGGAGGGACGAAGCACCTCCTTGTTCTCGAAGATGGGCTCGCTGGACAGGAGGTCGTCGAAGAGTCCCTGGCTTTCGGTTTCGTCGTCGCTGTCCTCCTGAAAGACGACGCCGTCCAGATCGACGTCGGTCGAGGATCGGTCCCGGCTGGGGGACGAATCGACTGCGACGGTGACGTCGGCGTCGGTATCCGTCGATACGTCGGCGGCATCGGAGGGTGTGTCAGCGGTGGCGTCCGAAGGTGTGTCGGCGGCGGCGTCCGAGGTGGAATCATCCGAGGCAACGTCGGAGCCCTTCGTTTCGGATGGAGACGGTGTGGAGGAGGAGGGAGTGGAGGAGGCAGGAGTAGAGGAGGCAGGAGTGGAGGAGACGGAACGATCGTCGGGTGCTCGGTCGTCGACGGCGTCGTTCCGATCGTCGGCGGGGGGTGCCCTCGTGGCGGCATCCGGATCGTCCGTGACGGGATCCGGATCGTCGGGAGCGAGAGCCGAATCATCGTCGGATGCGGGACCGTCGTCGGATGCGGGACCGTCGTCGGATGCGGGACCGTCGTCGGATGCGGGACCGTCGTCGGATGCGGGACCGTTTCGTTTCGAAGTCTCGTCGTCGCTCGTCTCGGGTGCGTGTTCGGATGTCGTGTGGTCTGTTCCCATCAATAACCCCCCTGTTTCAGGTGGAAAACTCCGAGATGGCGCGTAGATACCGCGGTTCAGACGTGAACGGCGGGGTATTCCTGGAGGAGGCCAAAACGGAGCGTCCAGATGATGCAAACGAAACAGATGTCCACATCCAATAAAAGCGTTGCCCTCTCCAGTTGAAAGGGTGGTGGGGTGTGTGACGAGATACCCATCTCCAGTGGAAGCGGAGGGGTTCGATAGGTCGGCAGAGCACCACGGTCGGTGGTTCAGGTGATCGACGATTCTGTTGGAGCCGATCGAAACCGATATTTCACGAGTATTGGCGACAATTCTCGCGTCACACAATGACTCGTGCTGGTACGCGCCACATTTGATAGCTGCAGTTGATAGTCGTAGTTGGATATCATAGTTGGTGGTCGTTGTCGGGGTCCTGGTTGGGGATCGTGGTTGGGGATCGTGGTTGGGAATATTTATCACGATGACAAACACCATTCAACAAGGTACCATCCAACATACAGAACTGGCCATTGGAGATCTGGTTACCGTTCATTTGACCCCCCACCCCTTCGTTTCAACTGGAGACGGGTGGAGGGGTGGGGGTGGGTTAGGTGGTAGTTAGAGTGACGGGGGCTGTCCGGAACCGATCGATCGGTTGGATTAATAAAATAGGTTTCTATAATTTTATTTTATATTAATATATGTCTGAATCATACCTTCTACTGCATTACGGGTACTGTTTGAACCTTTCATATATAAAACCACCGCTATAATATACGGGGGTCACCCCCCACCCCACCAATATCGAGTTCCACCCGAAACGAAGGGGTGGGGGGGTTGCGTCGATCGGAGACTATGAACGTTGAATGGTGATTAATACCAAAACAAGAGGTGGTTGATAACAGACTAAGGGGTGGTCGGTAACAGATAGGATGATGTTTGGTGACGGATGATATGGTGGTTGGTAACGAATGTAGAAGACGGCTGAGGGACCCGTGTCCACCTGGATCCGTGTCTGACGCAGTTCTTAAGTGAAAGCGGCGTGGAACGTGCTGTATATCCCCGCGCCGCCGCAGGGACGGAGGACAGGATGGGACTGCTCACGAACCTTAAAGACAGCATCTCGAAAGTCTCTGACCGGCTGTTCGCGGACGAGGAGCCGAAGCGGATCGGCATCTACGGTCCGCCGAACGCCGGAAAGACGACGCTTGCGAACCGTATCGCCCGCGACTGGACCGGCGACGCCGTCGGTCCCGAAAGCCACGTTCCACACGAAACGCGCCGGGCTCGCCGCAAGGAGGGCGTCGAGATCGAGCGCAACGGGCGGACGGTCACGATCGACATCGTCGACACCCCGGGCGTCACGACCAAGGTCGACTACAAGGAGTTTCTCGACCACGATATGGAGAAGGACGACGCCGTCCGTCGCTCCCGCGAGGCGACTGAGGGGGTCGCCGAGGCGATGCACTGGCTCCGTGAGGACGTCGACGGCGTCATCTACGTGCTCGACTCGACGACCGACCCGTTCACACAGGTGAATACGATGCTCATCGGCATCATCGAGTCCCAGGATCTGCCCGTCCTCATCCTCGCGAACAAGACTGACCTCCCCGAATCGAACATCCAACGCGTCGCCAACGCCTTCCCGCAACACGAGACGATTCCCCTCTCGGCGCTCGAGGGCGACAACATGGATGAAGTCTACGACAAGATCGCGGAGTACTTCGGATAATGCCCGAAGCAACGCCAAACGTCGACGGCGGTGACGGGATCGACGGCAGCGACGACGACAATGGCGATGATGACGGCGTCCGGATCGACCTGATAAGCGGTGCCCGGATGGAGGGACTCACGAGTATGGAGAAGATCCGGCTCATCCTCGACGGCGTCCGCGACGGTAACATCGTTATCCTCGAAGAGGGGCTCGCCCCCGACGAGGAATCGAAGCTCATCGAGGTGACGATGACCGAGATCAGCCCTGACGAGTTCACCGGGATAGAGATCGAGACGTACCCGAAATCGGACGCGGGCGATCAAACCCTTCTCGACCGGTTGATGGGTCGTGAGTCCGCACAGAAGCTGACCGTCATCGGTCCGGCCAACCAGCTGCAGACCCTCCACAAGGACGAGACGCTCATCAGCGCGCTCGTCTCCCGCAAGTAGATGCCCCACCAGTGTACGTCGTGTGGCCACGTCTTCCCCGACGGATCCAAGGAGATGCTTTCCGGATGTCCCGACTGCGGCGGGAACAAGTTCCAGTTCAAACCGGGATCGGTCGACGACGCCGGCGGATCGAGCACCGACCGATCGGGGTCCCCGACCACCGACGAGAACGTCACCATCGACCCTGACTCCGGGACCGACGGACCGGCGTCGGCTTCCACCGATTCGTCGTCTCCATCCGCCGACGCCGGTTCATCGTCCCGCTCCGCCGCCGATCCCGCTGCCGCCGGGACTGCTCCGGATCGTGATGCGGAGGTCACGATGACCCCCGACGACGAAGTCCCCGACGATGCCGCCGAGGACGACGCGCAGGCGAGCGCGCGATCGGAGATCGTGAGTCCCGATGAACTCGCCGTCTCAGAATCGTCCGGATCCGGGACTTCCTCGCCCCAAGACGGCGACGAAACGCGGGAGGTGGCCGGGACACGGCCCGACGACGCCACCGAACCCGACGACGCCACCGAACCCGACGACGTCACTGACCCCGACGGTGACGCCGACACCGCGGAGTCCGATTCGGGACTGGATGCGCTTCGTGAGGAACTCAACGACCAGTTCGAGAGCATCCGGATCGTCAGTCCGGGCCAGTACGAACTCAACCTGATGGAGCTGTACGATCGCCAGGAGTACATCATCTCTCTACAGGAGGACGGCCGTTACGTCATCGAGATGCCCGGCGATTGGGGCCCCGACGACGAGTGATCGCACACGTCGCCGGCCATCACTCGAGCGAGACCGTCCCGGCCGGCTCTCGGAACTCTGCGTCGTAGATCGTTAGCGACCGCGCACGCCACTCGATCGGATCCATCTCCGAATCAGCAATCGCCTGCGCCCGTTCGATCGATCCGCCACGCGCGAGCGTAACGTGCGGCACGTATTCTTCGCCCTCGATCCCGGTGACCGGATCGAAGGCACCACACAGTCGTCGATGTACCCGATCGAGATCGTCGCTCTCAACGCGCAGATACACGACGGGACCGGGCCCTTGAACGGGCACCTCGAAGTACCCGATCCCCGTGATCGACAGGTCCAGCGGGTCGGTTCCCGTCAGCACCGGCCGCAGTCGTTCACGAAGCCGCGTGACGGCGCGGTCCCGACTCCGACCGGGATCGCGTCCGCCGTCACGACCGCCACCTCCGCTCCGGATGTCGTCGCTGCCCAACCGCTTGCAGACGAGCGTGTGTCGCTCCCGGATCCGATCGAACGCGACCAGGTCCGGATGGCGGTCGTTGGCGAGCCGGTCGACGGCGGGCGGAAGCGGAACGTTGAGGCTGAACATTCGACGTCGAGTGGCACGTGGTTTCGTGTCGGTTACAGGTTGTCGGTCAGCCACAGGACGATCACGACGACGATCACGATCCCGATGATCGTCGGAAGCGCCCGCACCACCGCGAACGTCAGGTTCACCAGTTGCCCGAGTATTTCGAGCGCGAGCCAGACGATCACCAGCCCGAGGATCACCTTCAGGAGGTCCTCGACGTCGATCGACCCTCGATCTCGCCGTCGAGGTGGTTCCCGCCCCCGGCCGCGACGTACTCTTCGTTTCCGGTCGCAGCGTGCTGGATCCTCGCGTGCCTCCGTCATACCCGACGTTCGGACGCCGATCGACAAAAAGATCGCCGTCCCGATCGCCGACGGTGTATGAATGGTTAGCGAAAACACACGTCTCGCCGACGTGAGAAACCGATATACGCCGGGGGGACACAATCGATCCGTATGACTCGCTCGCGGACCGCGTGGACCCGGCTCGTCTCGGTCGCGATCGCGGTTGCCATCATCGGCGGCGTTCTCGGTGTCACGTTCCTTGGGACTCCAGGATTCGCCGATCTCGGCGACGCCCCGGACGTCGCGAACGGTTCGGTTTCGGACGCGACGACGTCGGCCTCCTCGGCCTCGTCCGCCACCTCCGGCGGTGGATCCGGTTCGGTCGCCGCGCAGGCGGTCGACGCCGATCGGGTGGCGATCCGGATCGACGTCGCCGAGTCCGGAACCGCGAGCTGGGAGCTTGAGTACCGTGTCCGGCTGGACACCGACGATCGCGAGGCCGCCTTCGAAAACCTCAGCGCAGACCTTGCGGCGAACGAGTCCGCCTACACCGACCGGTTCGAAACGCGTATGGCGGCGACGGCCGCTGCGGCCGAGAACGCGACCGATCGGTCGATGTCGATCGGCGACGTCACGGTCGAGACGGACCGCCGTGAGCTGCCGGAATCCTACGGCGTCCTCCGGTACTCCTTCGAGTGGAACGGATTCGCGTCCGTCTCCGAGGACCGGATCGTCGTCGGGGACGCGATCGCGGGTCTGTTCCTGGATTCCGGCCACCGTCTCACGATCGCGTGGCCCGACGGCTACGAGGCCGACGTCACCCGACCGACGCCCGACCAGGCGGACGCCACCTCGGCCACGTGGATCGGTCCCATCGAGTTCGCCGCCGACGAGCCCCGAGTCGTGATGGTTCCCTCGTCGTCCGTGGGGATCGGCGGTCTTGCCGTCGGCGCCGCCCTCGTGCTCCTCCTCGTCCTTCTCGCGGGCATCGTCTACCGCCGTCGTGATCGCCTCGCCGGACTCTTCCCGGCCGGACGTTCCGGTGACGACACCGCCAACGATACTCACGACGACACTACCGACGACGTCGCCAGCGATACTCACGATGACACTACCGACGATGATGCCGCCGACGTGGCCGCGACTGAAAGTGGTACCACGTCCGCCGCCGAGGGCGCGTCCGGCTCGACCGACGTCGACGACGCGGATGACGCGGACGGCGCTACCGCCGACGATCCGTCCGAGGAACTGTTGAGCAACGAGGAACGCGTTCTCAAACGGCTTCGTGAGAACGGCGGCCGGATGAAACAACAGGACCTCGTGAGTGCGCTCGGGTGGTCCGACGCCCGGACGAGCCAAGTCGTCTCGGGGCTTCGCGAGGAAGGCTCCCTCGAGAGCTTCAGGCTCGGCCGGGAGAACGTGCTTCGGCTGCCGGAGGCGGACGCCCTCGATCCCGGTGACGTCGATCCCGGAACGGAGACGACGGACGACGCTGCCGGTTCATCCGGCGACGAGTGACCGACGTCGCCGGCCACGATTGCCGTCCGTCACACTTACCGTCTCCCACATTCATCGCCTTCCACGTTCACCGTCCGCCACAGTCGCCGCTCGTCACGCCGAACAGCTGCTGCTCGTCGCTCCGTCCGGTGTGGTCTCCGCAGAAGAGCACTGGGCCGCGTGATGCCCCAGCCCGTCACTCGTCGTTGAGTTCCTTGAACTGGTTGAGGAGGTCCTCGGTGGACTCGCCGGACTCGTAGGTGATCGACCCCCGGTAGTCGTTCCGCTCGTCGTCGAAGCCGGCGTCGACGACGCCAGTCTTCTGCTCGCGACGTTCGTGCTCGTCCTCGTCATAGGCACCCATTGACATGCTACATATCTCCTTGGAATCATCTATACATATATGTAACGGTCATTCACCCCGTCGACACCCTCGGATTCGCATCCCGGCGGCGCCTCTCCCGTCTCGACGGCATCCTCGACGCCTCGGCGACGTCCGTCATATCGGAACCCATTAGCGTCACTGCGACCTACCCCGACCGTGGCACGACCGCTTCGCTTTCGTCGCGCCCCCCGGTCCTGGAGCGAGGGGGCCGTTCGAGGCGAGATCAAACGCCCGCTGGACGAGAACCTCGGTGCGACCGCTCGCACCCCTTGGTTCGCCCCGCCGGCCAGCTACGAGGCGCGGCGCTTCGAGATGGACGACGGGTCGATCGCCCTGTTCTGCTGGACCGACGACGACGCCGATCCGCCCGAGGGCACATCCTCGGGACCGACCGGCTACTGGATCGGCAACACCGAGACGCCGAGCGCGCTCTGGAAGACCGACAAGTACGGCTTCGACGAGGTTCCCTATCCGGTCCGGAGGTGGACCGAGCGGGAGCTGCTCGCGGGGCTCACGGACGAGGAATCGTGGCTGGATGCGTACCCGCACATCGCGTGGTTCTTCCTGCCGGTCCTCTGTTCGAAGGACGGCGCCGACTCGACCCGGGCGTTCTTCCGTGATCACGCCGCCGGATTTCCCGACACCGATCGCGAGACGGCGCTGTCGTTTCTCGAGGATATTCTCCGGCGCGGTACCCTCGATCCGTATCGGTCGGTGATGGCCGGCAAGCTCGGAACCTCCCCGCACGTCGATCTCGTCCGAATGCGGGCGGCGATCGCCGAGTACGTCGCCGCCGACGTCTTGGTCCGCGCCGGTTACGAGATCACACCCGAGATCGAGGTGACCACCGGCCACTCGCTCGATTACCGCGCCGCGGATCCCGACACCGGCGAGGCGTTCCTCGTGGAGGTCACTCGCCCCCAGCCGGTCGCCGGCCGGGCCGCGGGGACCCCGATCGCTGCCGTCCGCGACACCGTCGAGACCAAGACCGCCGGCCAGCTCGAGGCCCACGGCGGCGGCGCGACGCTGTTCGTCGACTGCTCGTCGTTCCCCGACGACGACTGGCGATCGGTGCTCGCGGAGCGTCCCGAGGTAGACCACCGTCCAGCGGTCGTCTATCGCGCCCGCCCCGGCCCCGGGATCGAGGGGTACCGGCTCGGATCGGTTCCCGTCGACGTCGGTGACGTCATCGACCTCTCGTCCTGAGAGCTCGTTCTCGTGGAGTCGACGTCACTGGGTAGTTGCCGTCACCGGGAAGTTGCCGTCACCGGGAAGTTGCCGTCACTGGGCAGTTGCCGTCACTGGGCAGTTGCCGTCGCCGCCCAGTGCGTGAAAACGTCGTCCGCGTCGCTTCGTCGTTTAAAAGGAGATCTGCTCCGGGCCGTTCTCCCCGAGCGCGTCAGGGTCGCGGTCGGAGTAGAAGCGTCGACCGACGCCTCGGTGGCACACTCCGGTGCGGATCGCATCGTAGACGTCCTCGGGACGCTCGAAGGTCTCCTCGCCGAGCCGCGAGAGGACGTCCTCGAGGCGCTCGGACCCGTCCGCAAGCTCCACGTGCGCGTTCCCGTGCGCCGTGATGATGTCCTGTGTGGTCGCCGGATACTGGTGCCGTTCGAGACGTTCGTCGATGCCGTTCAATCGCATCACTATCCCGTACCAGCCGCAGGTTCTTAATGATTGTCCATTCGGATCATAAATCGATCAGGATCTGTTTAATGTCAATTAACCACACGACAACGTCGCGATCCCCTCCCACCTACCGACGATCCCCCGTGATTCATCCCGCCGACGCGTGTACGGATCGGTATGGTTCCCCCACGCGATGACCGATCCGGCGACGATCCGCCATCCGGTGACGCTGACGAGCGAGTCATCGCCGATCTCCACGCGCACACGACGGCCTCCGATGGTTCGCTCACGATTCCGGACGTTCCGACCGCCGCCGAACGGGCGGGGATCGAGTGGGTGGCGATCACGGACCACGACCGGATTCATCCCGAGCTCTCGGCGCCGGTCACCGAGCGCGACGGCGTTCGGATCGTTCGCGGGATCGAGCTGCGCGTCGAGGCGCCCGCAGTGCGATACGACCTCCTGGGTTACGCGGTCGAACGCACCGACGCGCTCGACGCGGAGACGGACCGCCTCCAGGCTGACCGAATGGATCGGGGGCGACGCATCATCGACCGCGTCGAGGACCGGACCGGCGCCACGCTGGATATCGATCCGCATCCCGGGATCGGCCGCCCCCACATCGCACGGGCGATCGCGGACTCGCCGGCGCCCTACGACTACGACGACGCCTTCGCCGAACTGATCGGCGCCGGGTGTCCCTGCTACGTGCCTCGCGATATCACCCCGATCGACCGCGGGATCGACCTGCTTCGGGACGCCTGTGCGATCGTCGGACTCGCCCATCCGTTCCGCTATCGCGATCCCGATGCGGCCCTCGAGATCGCTCGGGATCTCGACGCCGTCGAACGCTGGTACCCCTACGGGTCCGACGTCGATCCCGATTACGACCGGATCGACCGTCTCGCTGACGACGCGACCCTTCTCCGAACCGGCGGGAGCGATGCCCACGATCGGACCCTCGGGAGGGCCGGGCTCACCGCCGCGGCCTTCGAGCCGATCCGGCGGGCGCTCCCCGCTCCCGAGTGACCGTCCGCTGTGCGTCCGGAGCGAACCGTTCGCTACCTGTCCAGATCGAACCGTTCGCTGCCTGCCCAGATCGAACCGTTCGCTACCCGCCCGACCGCTCCCAGACCGTGGTAAACGCCCGCACGGAAGACTACGCTTAACCCCGTCCGTCCCGAACCATCGGGTATGTACTGCCACTACTGCGACCGCGAGGCGGCCTTCGAGGCGGAGTCCGATGGCGTCACCGTCGGCCTCTGTGAGGACCACTTCCGCGAGCGCGTGCAGGAACTGGCCGACTCCGACGAGCTCGAGGCGCTCAAGGAGCGCGTCGACGTCGAGGGGCCGGAGTAGTCCGCTTGGCTACCGTTTCTCCGTCGTTCCGTGCGATTCCTGGCTCCCGGCGTCGTTGAGCTCCCTCCGGCGTCGAACGAACCCTACAAGGCCTCCGACGGCCAATCCGACGTATGGAACTGACGGATCGTCCCCGCCGGCTCCGGACCGACGGCGTCCGGTCGCTCGTTCGGGAGACGTCGCTGTCCGCCGCCGATCTGATCGCCCCGGTGTTCGTCGACGCCACCGCCACGGAGCGCGTGCCGATCGACTCGATGCCCGGCCACGAGCGCGTGCCGGTCGACGAGGCGGCCGATCGCGTGTCGGAGATCTGCGAGACCGGCGTCGAGGCGGTCATTCTCTTCGGCATACCCGAGTCGAAGGACGCCACCGGGAGCCGCGCCTACGCCGAGGACGGCGTGACCCAGCGGGCGATTCGGGAGATCACGGCCGAGACGGACGCCTACGTCATCGGCGACGTCTGTCTGTGTGAGTACACCGACCACGGCCACTGCGGCGTGCTCGAGACCGGCGCTGCCGACGATCCGACGCTCACCGTTCGCAACGACGAGACGCTCGAACTGCTCGCGCGAACCGCGGTCGCACAGGCGGAGGCCGGGGTGGATATGGTCGCTCCTTCCTCGATGACCGACGGGATGGTCGCCGCGATCCGGGAGGCGCTCGACGGCGCCGGCTTCGAGGACGTTCCGATCATGAGCTACGCCGCGAAGTACGAGTCCGCCTTCTACGGCCCCTTCCGCGACGCCGCCGACGGCGCTCCCGCCTTCGGCGACCGTCGTCACTACCAGATGGATCCCGCGAACCGTCGGGAAGCGCTCCGTGAGGCAACCCTCGACGCCGAGGAGGGCGCCGACGTGCTGATGGTCAAGCCGGCGCTCCCGTACCTCGACGTCGTTGGCGACCTCCGGCGCGAGTTCAACCGGCCGATCGCCGCCTACAACGTCTCCGGCGAGTACGCGATGCTACACGCCGCCGCCGAGAAGGGGTGGCTCGACCTCGAGGCGGTCGCGCTCGAGTCGCTGCAGTCGATCAAACGCGCCGGTGCCGACCTGATCATCACCTACTTCGCCGAGGACGTCGCCGAGCGGCTCTGAGCTTCAGACGATCCGCTCGCCGTCGTCGTCGTACACCGCGATCGCGTCAACCGGACAGACGCGCGCCGACATCTCCGCATCGAACTCCTCCCCCTCGGGGACCGTCACCTCGAGCACCTCTCCGCTTTCGATCGCCTCCTGGGTCGCGCCCATCTCGCCCGCCCGTTCGTCGTCGTCGGCTACGGCGTTGCCCCCGACCAGGTCGGCCTTCCCGTCGTCCATGTTCTCCTCGAACCGGTCCCACTCCTCAACACACTGATACATCCCGATGCAGGTGTCGCGATCGAAGACGACCTTCATACCGGGACGTTCGGGCGACCGGCCCATAGTGGTGCCGACAGCGGCGGCCAGCAGCTCCCCCGTCGATGCGAGGGTCCCAACGGCCCTCGCCGGTAGACGCAAGGGCCTCGGGACCCTACCCGGGATATGGAGCCCGACGTCACCGCGGAGCGACCCGACAGCCCGTTTCACACGGTCGGCACCGACCACATCACCGTCATCGGCAGCAACGTCGCGGACACGATCGAGTACTACCGCGACCTGCTCGGGATGCCGCTCGTCCTGCGCCAGCCCAACCTCGACCAGCCGGAGGTGACCCACCTCTTCTTCGACACCGGCGACGGCCGGATCCTCACCTTCTTCGTCACCGACGACCGCCCCTCGAATCCGAATCCGCAGCGAACCGGCCTGGGGCAGGTCCATCATCTCGCGTTCACGATCGAGGCTGAGCGCCTCGAGGAGATCAAGGCCGCGCTCGACGACGCCGGCTACGGCTACAACGAGTTCGACCGCGGCGCGTTCCACTCGCTGTACACCCGCGACCACAACGGCCTCACGATCGAACTCGCGGTCGACAAGTATGAGATCCCCGACGACCGCCGCGGTGAGGTGTTCGCGCGCGCCCAGCAGGCCCGCGTCGAGGCTGGCGCGGAGTACGTCGACGACGAACATATGGAGGACGCGATCGAGGCGCTTGGGATGGAGGTCGTCCGCAACGAGACGCCCGACGCCGACAGCGGCGTCGGCGGCGTGGAGTAGTCGCGCGGTCGCAGTCGTCCGGTTTCGGGTCTGATTCATCCTCTCGCCGCCGGACGGAAACGCTTACTCGCCGGGGCCCCGGATCCGGAGTCAATGACCACTGATTCGAACGCGGACACGACCACCGCCGGTTCGGCCGCCTTCTTCGACCGGCTGGCCGATCGCATCGCCGCCGTCGACAGCGTCGTCTCCGTCGGTCTCGACCCGGATCCGAACCGGATTCCGGCGTTCCTGACCGACACGGACCTTCCGCGCTGGGCGTTCAACCGGCGGATCATCGACGCGACCCACGAACACGCGGCCTGTTACAAGCCGAACGCCGCCTTCTACGAGGATCCGGACGGCTGGCGCGCGCTGCGCGAGACCATCGCGTACGCGCACGGGAAGGACGTTCCCGTCCTGCTCGACGCCAAGCGTGCCGACATCGGGAACACGGCGCGCCGGTACGCGAGCGCGCTCGATGACACGGACGGGCTGGGTGTGGACGCGATCACGGTCAATCCGTATATGGGCCGCGACTCCCTGCAGCCGTTCCTCGACCACGCGGATGCGGGCGTCTTCGTGCTCTGTCGGACGTCGAACCCCGGCGGGAGCGACCTCCAGGACCTCGAACTCGCCTCCGGCGAGCCCGTCTACGAGCGGATCGCCGCCCTGGCGGACCTGTGGAACGACCACGGCAACGTGGGGCTCGTCGTCGGCGCAACCGTGCCCGCGGAGCTCGAGACCCTCCGCGAGTCGGTCCCTGATCTGCCGTTCCTGGTTCCCGGCGTCGGCGCGCAGGGCGGCGACGCCGAGGCGGCGGTCGAACACGGCCTCGCCGCCAGGCCCGGTCACGACGTCGACGTCGGCCTCGTCAACTCCTCGCGCGGGATCATCTTCGCCGGGGAGGACGCCGGCGGTACCGGTGGAGGCATCGGCGCCGGCGGAGCGGACCGCCCCGACGAGGAGGCGGCGTACTTCCGGGCGGCCGGCGAGTCGGCCAAGCGCCTCAAGCGCCGGCTGAACCGGCATCGGTGATCCCGATGCGCCAGTTCGTCGTCGTCGCCCACGAGCTCGATCCGGCCGCCGACGTGTCGCTCGACGACCTCCCCGGGACCGGCCGGCTCGACCTGCTGTGTCGATGCGTGGGCGCGGCGGTGTTCCTCTCCCACGGGATCCGCGACTCCGTTCGGGTGCACCTCGTCGTCGACGACGCCTACACGGTCCGGTTCGACGCGGACCGGCTGCGACACCTCCATCCCGACGAGCGCAACGTCGCTGCCCGGATCCGGGACGCCCTTGGGGATCGCGAGGATGCGATCGGTCACCAGCCCGCCGACGTCTCGCCGGGCGTGGAGATCTATCGGATGGGGGTCGAGGCGACCCTCGATCGACTCGCCCGCGAGGGCTCGATCGTGCAGCTGCACGAGGACGGCACGCCCCTTGCCGACGACTTGCCGCCGGCCGATCCCGTGTTCATCCTGTCGGACCACCGCGATTTCACCGACGCCGAGCGAGCGGTGCTCGCCGACCACGCGGACAGCCGGGTTCGGCTGGGTCCGGAGACGCTGCACGCCGACCACGCGATCACGGTCGCGCACAACTGGCTCGACACGGACGGCTATGAATCCTACTGACCCCGAAGCTGACGATTCCGATGTCGAAGCCGGTGACGTTCCCGACGGTCGCGTCGACCTCCGAACCGGTGAGTTCGACGTCCTCGTCCGTGGCGTCGACGTCGATCCCGAAACGCGATGTGTACACTACCGGAGTGACGTCGACGTCGCCGCCTTCCGGTTCGCGTGCTGTGACGCGTACTTCCCGTGTTTCCGGTGTCACGAGGAGACCACTGACCACGACGCGGTCCCGTGGCCCCGCGATCGGTTCGACGATCCGGCGGTGCTCTGTGGCGTCTGCGGCGAGACGCTGTCGCCGACCGCGTATCTCGCGGCCGCCGACGCCTGCCCGTCCTGTGGCGCCGCGTTCAATCCCGGCTGTCGCGCCCATTACGATCGATACTTCGAGATCTGAACCCGTCGAGCTCCCAGCGACTCGACGTTGCAAGTCCGCCGTCCCTTGGCGAATATGCGGGACTCCGCCACGGTCTGTGGCGGTTCGGAAGCGTTAAAGGAACGACTGACGTTACTCCGAATGCGGGCCGGTGGGGTAGCTTGGTATCCTTCGGCCTTCGGGTGGCCGTAACCGCGATTCGAATTCGCGCCGGCCCACTTCTCCCGCAATTCGACTCCGGATAGCGATGTTCTCGGGCCTTCGGGTGGTCGTAACCGCGTTCTCGCGAGTGGAACGAGCGAGGGCTTGCGGAGCTTCGTTCCGCGGTGAGTGCGAAATTTTGCTCCTCCGGTCGCCAAGATTGATACAGCCACGTCCCGACCGTGCAACCGATCGACGATCGAATGGCTGACCACACCACGCGACCCCGCTCGGCGATCGCCCGCCTCGACCAGCTGACGGACTATTTTGACGCTCGTCGGTCCGCCGTCTGGACCGCGGCGGTGGGCCTGTTCGTCGTCGGCGATCTCCTCACGACCGGCGTCGGGGTGCGGTACGGGTCGATCGTCGAGGCGGGACCGGTGGCGGCGCCGCTGCTTTCCGCACACGGGTTCTGGATGATGCTTCCGTTGAAGGCCGCGGCCCTCGCGATCGGGGCCGGACTCTACGCGACCGTGCCCCGGCCGTACGACGTCGGCGCGCCGCTCGGCCTGGCCGCAGTCGGCGTGATCGTCGTGGGATGGAACCTCGTGATGATCGCGTTGACGATCGCGTGAGGGGGACGGATACCGGCGATCGTCGGGGTGACTGCGTCCCGACCGGGCCCGTCACTCCGCAGGCGATCCTGTATCCGCCACCACGAGGTGCTCCCAGATGAACTCGATGACTGCCCAGGCGACGAGCCAGGCGAACGCCAGGACGAACGCGATCACCGTCGTCGACAGCCCCCCGAACGGTTGAGCCAGATCCAACAGCATCGGCAGCGCGAGGAGGACGGCGATCACCGCCGTGGCGCCGCCGAGCAGACAACAGAGAGACGTCGACGGCGAGTCACTGCGCGTCGGCGCGTCCGCGACGCTCGGCGTGCTCCGGTCGTGGCCCTCCGTCCCCGTCCTGTGTGGTGTGGACATACATAGCACTCCCGGCTAAAAGTATGTAATCGATCGTTATAAATATGCTCCACGGACGCGTCTCGCGGCGCTCCAACTGCGATGCCGGATGCACCCCATCTCCATTCGTGGCTCACGATGGACGTGGATGACGGACTGCCGGCTGCCGTTCGCTGTGGGGTGTCGAAGAAGTGGGTTGGGGCGAATTTGAATCGCCGGCCTCCTCCATGTCAAGGAGGTGTCATAACCAGACTAGACCACCAACCCGTCCGTGGCTCGTCCGGCGCATTTCGTGATACCCTGGGGACGTAATTGAACCTTTCGAATCGGGGACGGCGGCGGTGGCGGTCGCGGCGGTGGGCCGTCCCGCGCGTCGGTACTGCTCCGTCCGTCCCGCTACTCATCCGGTCCGTCTCCGTCCCCACTCGTCAGGTCTCGTCGCCACTCGTCCGGTTCAAGTGGCTCGACGGCCACCGCCACGTATGACCGACGGTCCCGATCGTGTCGATCGCTTCGACCGCTCCGCCCGCGCCGCTCGTCTCGACGACTACCTGAACGCCCACGGCCTCGAGGCCGTCTGGTTCGCGCGACCGAACGGCTTCGCCTGGCTCATCGGCGGTTCGAACGTCGTCGATCGTGGGGCCGAAGTCGGCGTCGCGGCGGTGGGATACGACGGCGAGTTTCGCGTAATCGCCTCCGCCGACGCAGCGGACCGGATCCGCGAGGAGGAGGTCCCAGACGACGTCCCGGTCGAGTCGGTCCCCTGGCACGAGGACTCGCTGCTGGCCGCCATCGCGGACCGGTCGCCGATGCCCGCCGCGCTCGACGTCGACGCCGCGGGGTTCGAGGACGTCGACGCCTCGCGGCTCCGGCAGCCCCTCATCGATGACGACGTCGAGCGGTACCGGGAGCTCGGTCGCGAGGCCGCCGCCGCGGTCGAGACGGTCTGCCGACAGCTCGAACCGACCGACCCCGAGTACGAGGTCGCCGCCGCCATCGAGATCGCCCTGGCCGCACGCGACGTCTCCACGCCGGTCCTGCTCGTCGGTGGGGACGACCGCGCCTCGCGCTTCCGGAGTCCCACCCCGGGCGACGCGGAACTGGGCGAGTACGCGATCGTCTCCGTTACCGCCGAACGCGCGGGGCTCCACGCGTCGCTCACGCGCACGGTCGTCTTCGACCCGCCGGCGTGGCTCCGGGATCGACACCGTGCGGCCGCCCGGATCGAGGCGACGGCGATCGCCGCTACGGAGGTCGCGGTCGGGAGATCGGAGGCTGCGGTCGACGATTCGGAGGCTGCGGTCGACGGATCGGCTGTCACGGCCGGCGACTCGAACCGGATCACGGACGCCGGCGACGTGTTTGCGGCGATCCGGGACGCCTACGACGCGGTCGGTCACCCTGACGAGTGGCGCGCGCACCACCAGGGCGGTGCGGCGGGATTCGACGTCCGTGAGTGGATCGCACGCCCCGAGGCCACCGATCCGGTGACCGCGCCGATGGGATACGCCTGGAACCCGACCGTCGCGGGCGCGCGCAGCGAGGACACCTACCTCGTCGCCGGCGACCGCACCGAGATCCTCACGAAGACCGGCCGCTGGCCGACTCTCGAGGTGGAATCCGTCGACGTTGACGGCGTTCGGCAGCGCCGGTACGACCGCCACGCACCGGTCGTGCTCTCGGAGGAGTGACCCGGAACCGACTCGTGATCCTCCCGCAGCGTGAACCGAATCCAGAAAGGTTTTGTAGGATACCGGTTCTACCTACGCCCAATGAGCGCGGATGCCCGCCGTGACGCTCGACTCTTCCGAGAGCGGCGAGCCCCGCGACCGCGACGACGACCGGCCCTTTGAGGCCGATATTACCTACCCCCCCATCGTCGTCACGCATCGTTCCTTCGTCCACAACGTCCAGTTTTCGGTCGGTTAGCGTCCGCCAGACCATTTTATTACAATTCTAAAACCGCTGAATTTAAGGGTCTAAGGGGCCCAGCACACGGTAATGACACGTGTGGCACTCGCGTTTAGCGGGGGACTCGACACCACGGTCTGTGTACCACTGCTCGAGGAGGAATACGGATACGACGAGGTCATCGGCGTCACCGTCGACGTCGGTCAACCCGAATCGGAGTTCGAAGAGGCCGAGGAGACCGCCGAGGCGCTCGGGCTCGATCTCCACGTCGTCGACGCCAAAGCGGAGTTCGCAGACCTCTGTTTCGACGCGGTCCGCGCCAACGCGACCTACCAGGGCTATCCCCTGGGGACCGCGCTCGCGCGCCCCGTCATCGCCGAGGCGATCCTCGAGGTCGCCCTCGAGGAGGACTGTGACGCCGTCGCGCACGGATGTACCGGCAAGGGCAACGACCAGCTGCGGTTCGAGGCCGTCTGGCGCGGCTCGGATCTGGAAGTGATCGCGCCCGTGCGTGAGCTGGGGCTCACCCGCGAGTGGGAAATTGACTATGCCGCCGAGAAGGATCTGCCCGTCGAAGCCGGCGACGGCGGCGTCTGGTCGATCGACACGAACATCTGGTCGCGCGCGGTCGAGGGCGGCGAGCTCGAGAACCCCGATTACGTCCCGCCGGAGGACATCTACGAGTGGACCGCCGAGCCCGAGGGCGAGACGACCATCGAGGTGACCTTCGAGGAGGGCGTTCCCGTCGCCGTCGACGGCGAGGAGATGGGCCCCGTCGAGCTCATTCAACACCTCAACGAGTACGCGGGCGGCTACGGCGTCGGCCGCACCGACGTGATGGAGGACCGGATGCTCGGCCTGAAGGTGCGCGAGAACTACGAGCATCCCGCCGCGACCGTGCTCCTCACCGCCCACTCGGCACTCGAGGACCTCGTGTTGACGAAGGGCGAGCGCTCGTTCAAGACGGGCATCGAACAGGAATGGTCCGAGAAAGCCTACCAGGGGCTCGTTTTTGCACCCCTGATGAACGCACTCGACGCGTTCATCGCCGAGACGCAGGACGTCGTCACCGGCAGCGCCACGGTGAAGGTGTCCGGTGGCAACTGCCGCGTCGTCGCCCGCGACAGCGAGTACGCGGTCTACTCCGAGGAGATGGCCTCGTTCAACACCGCCGACGTGGCCGGCATCGCCCAGGAGGACGCCACCGGCGTCGCCAAGTACCACGGCCTCCAGGAGCGCCTCGCGAACGCGGTCTCCGAGGACGTCTCCGACCGCGAACTCGCTGCTGACGGTGCCGGGGCGGACGACGCGGAAGGAACCGACGGCGTCACCACCGACACCGACGAGTAGACCGATGTCCGACGGAACCCCCGCCGAGACGGCCGTTCGCCGCGACCGCTTCAGCGGCGGCCCCGCCCGTGGGTTCCTCTCGAGCCTCGCGGCCGACGAGGCGATCTTCGCGGCCGACCTCGCCGTCGATCGCGCGCACGTAGTAATGCTCGCCGAGCAGGGGATCATCGAGCCCGAGACGGCCGGGGAGATCCTCTCGGCGCTCGACGACGTCGAGGATGCGGATCACGACGCCCTCGCGGAGGGCGAGGACGTTCACGAGGCGATCGAGACGGCCGTCATCGACCGGATCGGCCCCGACGGCGGCCGGATGCACACCGCACGTTCGCGCAACGACGAGGTCGCGACCTGCATCCGGTACCGGCTCCGGGAGGACCTGCTGGCGGTTGCTGAGGCGACGGTCGCGTTCCGGGAGGTTCTTGCGGAGTCCGCGGCCGATCACGTCGAGACGACGATGCCCGGCTATACGCATCTCCAACCGGCCCAGCCCACGACCGTGGCTCACCACCTCCTGTCGTACGAGGCGGCCGTGGCTCGCGAGACGGACCGGTTGCTCGACGCCTACGACCGGACGAACCGGTCGCCGCTTGGCGCCGCGGCCTTCGCGGGCACGCCCTTCGCGATCGACCGCGACCGGAGCGCCGAGCTGCTGGGGTTCGACGGAGTCGTCCGGAACGCGATGGACGCGGTCTCCGCGCGGGACTTCCTGCTCGAGGCCGCCGCGTCGTTCGCCTCCCTGTCGGTGGCGCTGTCGGGGCTGGCCGAGGACCTGATCGTCTTCGCCAACAAGGGCTTCCTCGAACTCGACGACGACTACGCCTCGACCTCGTCGATCATGCCCCAGAAGAAGAACCCCGACACGCTCGAGCTGACGCGGGGTACTGCCGGCGAGGCAGTCGGCGAGTTGACCGGGGTGGCTACCGCACTAAAAGGGCTTCCAAGAGCGTATAATCGCGATCTCCAGCGCGTTCACCCCGGCGTCTTCGAGATCGCCAGCGTGGTCCGCGACGCGACCGACGTTGCGGGCGGCGCCGTCGCCACCGCGACGTGGAACGAGTCCGACCTCGCGGCCGCCGCCGGCGATGGCTTCTCGACGGCGACCGGGATCGCGGACCTACTGGCGATGGCGGGGCTCCCGTTCCGGTCGGCCCACGAGATCGTTGCACACGCCGCGTCGTCGATCGATGGCGCGGCCGACGCGGCAGCCGCGGCCGCAAAACTTGACGCGGCCGCCGAGGACGTGCTCGAGGAGTCGCTGTTCACGTACGTGAGCCGCGACGACGTGGAGCGCGCGCTCGATCCCGACGTCAGCGTCGCGAGCCGTGACTCCGCCGGCGGTCCCGCACCGGAAGCGGTCCGCAACGCGATCGCGGACGTCGACGCACGGATCGCGACGGACCGCGATCGCGTTGCGGACCGCCACGCCGCGCTCGACCGTGCTGCCGACCGGCTCCAGACGGAGGTGGCTACGTATGTCTGATCGACGTCCGGTTCCCGCATCCGTCGTGCGGCGAACGCGGCAGCCGTTTCCGCCGCGGCCGCCGCGATCGCCGCGGTCCCCGTGAGGGGACAATATAATTACGAAATCTGACACACGATTTCGAACAGCCGTCTTGACACGTTCTTCTTCCAATAGCCGTGGCTCCATATGTTGTTTTTTATCTGATAGGTCCGATGGATTTATGTATGGTCGACGATGACGTACGGGTACGACAATGACGCAAGCAGAATGTGTCGAGTGCGGGGCCGACGTGGACCTGTACGACGACCTGGAAGTGGGAGAGATAATCGACTGTGGCACCTGTGGCGCCGAGCTGGAGGTCATCGACGTTTCCCCGCCGGTCCTCGATCGAGCCCCGGAGCTCGAAGAGGACTGGGGGGAGTGAGATGCAGGTCGGCATCCTCTACTCCCGTATCCGAAAAGACGAGAAGCTCCTCCTTTCGGAGCTACGTGACCGCGACCACGAGGTCACGAAGATCGACGTTCGCAAGGAGCGGTTCGGACTCGACTCCACGACGGCCGACATCGAGAACCTCGACATCGTCGTGGATCGGTGTCTCGCGACGAGTCGATCGCTGTACGCAACGCAGTTCTTCGCGAGCTACGGCGTTCCCGTGATCAACGCGCCGGAGACCGCTGACGTCTGTGCCGACAAGGCGAAGAACTCGCTTGCGCTTGCGGATGCGGACATCCCCACGCCCGAGACCGAGGTCGCGTTCACCACGGACGCGGCCCTCGAGTCGATCGAGGAATTCGGCTATCCCTGCGTCCTCAAACCCGTCGTCGGTTCGTGGGGCCGACTGATGGCGAAGATCGACTCCCGGAACGCCGCGGAGGCGATTCTGGAGCATAAGGCAACGCTGGGCCACTACGAGCACAAGGTGTTCTACGTCCAGGAGTTCGTCGACAAGCCCGGCCGCGACATCCGCGTCGTGGCCGTCGACGGCGAGCCCATCGCCGCGATGACGCGGACGTCGGACCACTGGCTCACGAACGCCGCCAAGGGCGGTCACGCCGAGTCGTTCGACATCGACGACACGGCGCTGGACCTCGTCGAGCGCGCCTCCGAGGCGGTCGGCGGCGGCCTTCTCGGCATCGATCTGATGGAGGTCGGCGGCGCCGATTCCGGCGAATACACCGTCCACGAGGTGAACCACACCGTCGAGTTCAAGGCGCTCAACGACGCCGTCGACGTCGACGTTCCCGCGGCGGTCGTCGACTGGCTCGAGACGCGCGTCGCGAACGCGGAGGCCGACGAGGGAAATGAGCAGCGGACGGGAGTGACGGCGACGGTATGAGTGACGACGACGCCAGCTCGAACGACGCCACCTATACCGCCGGCGTCATCGGCGGAACCGGCTTTGCGGGCGGGGAGCTGCTCCGCCTGCTCGCTGGGCATCCCGAGTTCTCGGTCGTCCAGGCGACCTCCCGGTCGGCCGCGAACAAGACCGTCGGGTCGATACATCCGAACCTCCGATCGCTCGACCTCCGGTTTACCGAGCCGTCCGACCTCGAGTCGGTCGACGTGTTGTTCGCTGCGACGCCACACGGCGTCTCGATGGAGCAGATCGACGCGTACTTCGAAGCGGCGGACACCGTCGTCGACCTCTCGGCGGACTTCCGGCTGCCGAACGCGGAGCTGTACGACGAGTGGTACGAGGGCCACGACGCGCCCGAGTACCTCGAACGTGCTGAATACGCTCTGCCCGAGCTCAACCGCGAGAACCTCGCTGGGGCGGACCTCATCGCCGGCGGCGGCTGTAACGCCACCGCGACGATACTCGGGCTGAAACCCCTCGTCGACGAGGGGATACTCGGCCCCGAGACCGGCGAGGTCGTCGTCGACGTCAAGGTCGGCTCCTCGGAGGGCGGTGCCGGCGGCGGCGCGGCCTCCTCACACCCTGAACGGTCGGGGGTCGTCCGTCCGTACGCGCCGATCAGCCACCGCCACGAGGCGGAGATCGGCGCCTACCTCGGCCTCGACGTCTCCTTTACCGTCCATGCGGTGGATATGGTTCGTGGCGCCTCGGCGACGTGTCACGTCTTCCCCGACGGACCGGTCTCGAAGGGCGACCTGTGGGGCGCCTACCGCAGTGCCTACGAGGACGAACCGTTTATGCGGCTCGTCTCCGGCGGCAGCGGCGTCTACCGATACCCCGAACCGAAGGCCGTCGCCGGGACGAACGCCGGCGAGGTCGGGTTCGAACTCGACGCGAGCAACAAGCGCGTGGTCGTCTTCTCGGCGATCGACAATATGATGAAGGGATCGGCGGGACAGGCGGTCCACGCCGCGAACATCGCGCTCGGCCTCGAGGAGACGGCCGGGCTCGAGTTCCAGGGACTCCATCCGGTGGGATCGCCGTGAGCGCAGCCGAATCAACCGATCCGCCCGTCGTGGTCAAGGTTGGCGGCGCGAAGGCCGTCGACCCCGCGGGCGCGATCGGTGACGTCGCACGACTGGTCGCCGAAGGTCGCGAGGTCGTCGTCGTTCACGGCGGCTCGACCGCGGTCGACGGGATGCTCGACCGGCTCGGAATTGACCCCGAGTACGTCGAGTCGGCCTCCGGCGTCACCGGCCGGTTCACCGACGCGGAGACGATGGAGGTCTTCGAGATGGTGATGGCCGGCAAGCTCAACACCGAACTGGTCGCGTCGCTTCAGGAGGCGGACGTCGACGCGGTCGGTCTCTCCGGCGTCGACGGCGGCCTCCTCTCGGGGCCCCGTAAGTCCGCCGTTCGCGTGGTCGAGGACGGCAAGAAGAAGATCCGACGCGGCGACCACTCGGGCAAGCCCGAGTCGGTGAACGCGGCGCTGCTCGAGGAACTCACCGCCGACGGCTACGTCCCCGTCGTTTCTCCCCCGATGGCGGGTCAGGAACGTGACGGGGGCGTCACGCCCGTCAACACGGACGCCGACCGCGCCGCGGCCGCCATCGCCGGCGCGCTGGGCGCGGAGCTCGTCCTGTTGACCGACGTCTCCGGGGTCTACGCGGACCCCGATGACCCCACGACGCTGATCGACTCCGTCTCGACCCCCGTCGATCTCGAGGCGCTCGAATCCGCCGCGGAAGGGTTTATGGGCAAGAAGGTGATGGCCGCGGAGGAAGCCCTCTCGACGGGCTCCCCGCGCGTCGTCGTCGCCGACGCCAACGCTGCCGATCCGATCGTCGACGCTCTCGCCGGCGGCGGCACGCACGTGCACGCGAGCGCACTCGCGGACACGAATGAGGATGATAACGACGCACAGGTCGACGACGGTGCACAAGAGGACGCCACCACGGGGGGTGCCTGATGTCCGGGTTCGTCTTCTCCGAAAAACCGATCCCGATCGAATCGGGCGAGGGTGCAATACTGACCGCCGAGGACGGGACGGAGTACCTCGACTTCGGAGCGAGCTACGCCTGTACGCCGCTCGGCCACTCCCATCCCGCAGTCACCGAGGCGATCCAGGAGCAGGCGGCCGAACTCACCTACGTGCAGGCGTCGTATCCCGTTGGGACGCGTACGGAGACCTACGAGAAGCTCGCGGCGCTTGCCCCGGGCGATCTGGACAACGTCTGGTTGTGTAACTCCGGAACCGAGGCCAACGAGGCCGCGATGAAGTTCGCACGCGCAGCAACTGGCGACGAGAAGATCGTCGCCACCAAACGCGCCTTCCACGGGCGCACGCTTGGCGCGCTTGCGATGACCTGGAAGGGGAAGTACAAGGCGCCCTACGAGCCCCTTGCGGGAGGGATCGAGTTCGTCGAGTACGGCGACGCCGAGGCGCTCGCGGAGACGGTCGACGAGGACACCGCCGCGGTGTTCCTCGAACCCGTCCAGGGTGAGGGCGGGATCCACCCGGCCGCGGTGGAGTACCTCCAGCACGCCCGCGAGGTGACCGAGGACGCCGGCGCCGCGCTGGTCTTCGACGAGATCCAGACCGGCGTCGGCCGGACCGGGACGCTGTGGGCCTGCGAGCAGGCCGATGTCGTACCCGACGTCCTCACGACGGCGAAAGGGATCGCCAACGGGCTCCCGATGGGTGCGACCCTGTGTGCCGACTGGATCGCCGAGGACTACGGCGACCACGGCTCGACGTTCTCGGGCGGTCCGGTGGTCTGTGCCGCCGCGAACGCCACCCTCGAGACGGTCGTCGAGGAGGACCTGCCGGCCCACGCCGAAACGGTCGGCGACGACCTCCGTCGTCGGCTCGAGACGGCGGTCGATGACCACGACCTCCCGGTCCGCGACGTCCGCGGATCGGGGCTGATGGTCGGCATCGAAGTGAAACGCGGGGCCAACCGGATCCTTCGGGATCTGGCGGTCGATCAGGACGTCCTCGCGCTCCCCGCCGGTCGTTCGGTCGTCCGGCTGCTCCCGCCGCTGGTCGTCGACGAGCCCGAGGTCGAGCGGTTCGTCGATGCGTTCGTGGAGGTGCTCTCGGAGTGATGACAGGCTCCGAGGCGGCCGGGTCCGGCTCAGATCGGGACGAAAACGCCGATCACACGGTTGTCGCCGGCGGCGAGGGCCCGTATCCCGACGTCTGCGACACGCCGGCCCGTAAGCTGCTGTACGACATGGTCTCGATCCCCTCCCCGTCGGGCGAGGAGGCCGCCGCGGCCGAGCGGCTGCGTGCGTTCTTCGCCGCCAACGACCGGGAGGCGTGGATCGACGAGGTCGGCAACGTCCGTGCCCCTGCGGACGATGCCGTCCTCCTGACCTCCCACATCGACACCGTTCCGGGCGACATCCCCGTCGAGGTGACGTCCGCCGACGAGGATGCGTACGACCTCGATGCCCTGGCCGAGGCGGACGGCGACGTGGTTCCCGACGACGCGCTGTGGGGCCGCGGCTCCGTCGACGCGACCGGTCCGCTCGTCTCGATGGCGATCGCCGCCGTTCGGACCGGCGTCTCGTTCGTCGGCGTCGTCCGCGAGGAGACCGACTCCCGGGGCGCGCGCCACCTCGTCGAGGACCGCTCCGACACGCCGGAGGCGGTCGTCAACGGCGAGCCCTCGGGCTGGAACGGGGTCACCTTGGGGTATCGGGGATTCCTCGCCGGAACCTACGTCAACACGAGCGAATCCGGCCACTCCTCGCGCCCCGAGCCGAACGCTATCCAACACGCGATCGGCTGGTGGGCCGGCGTCGAGGACGCCTTCGCCCCCGAGGACTCCGACACGCCGGTCTTCGAGCAGGTGACGACGAAACCCGTCTCCTTCGACGGCGGCCTCACCGAGGACGGACTGGCCGTCGAGGCGACTGCCGAGGTCCAACTCCGCGTTCCACCCTCGCGCACCGTCGACGAGGTTCACGAGATCGCCGAAGGGCAGTTGACAACCGGAACCGTTCACTGGAAGGAACCGATCCCGCCGGTGATGAAGAGCCCACGGACCCCGCTGGCGCGGGCGTTCCGCGTCGCGATCCGTGGTGCTGGCGGCGACGTCAGGCTTCTCCGAAAGACCGGCACCAGCGATATGAACCTGTTCGCGGCCGCCTGGGACTGCCCGATGGTTACCTACGGTTCCGGGAACTCCGATCTCGACCACGCGCCCAACGAACACGTCCCTCTCGCGGAGCTTGACCGCGCCGTCGACGTTCTCACCGCGGTCTGCCGCGACCGACGATAACGAGATTCTTCGCGTTCGATCCACTACAGACACCACTCCACCGATGGCACTCGAAACCACAGACTTCCTCGACATCGACGACCTCACGCCGGCGGAACTCGACCGCGTGCTCGAGCGCGCGTCCGCGATGAAGGCCGGCGAGGACGCCGCACAGCTGCCGAACCAGACGCTTGCGATGATCTTCGAAAAACCATCGACGCGAACGCGCGTCTCCTTCGAGACCGGACTGACCGACCTCGGGGGCCACGCGATGTTTCTCGGTCCCGACGACATCCAGCTCGGCCACGGCGAGCCGCTCCGGGACACCGCCCGAGTGCTCGGCCGGTATACCGACGGCGTGATGGCCCGGCTGTTCGATCACGAGGACGTCGAGATCCTCGCCGAGTACGCCGACTGTCCGGTGATAAACGGGCTCACCGACCAGGCTCACCCCTGTCAGACGCTCGCGGACCTGTTGACGATCCGTGAACACGCCGGCGAGGACGTCCGGGTCGCGTGGGTCGGCGACGGGAACAACGTCGGCCAGTCGTTCGTCGTCGGTGCCGCGATGGCCGGGATCGACGTGACGGTCGCCACCCCGGCCGAATACGCGATGGACGAGGCGATCTTCGACCGTGCCGCCGACTTCGGGGCCGACCCGACGGTGACGACCGACCCGGCGGCCGCGGTCGCCGACGCGGACGTCGTCTACACCGACGTGTGGATCTCGATGGGTCAAGAGGATGAACGGGAGCGAAAGCTTGCGGCGTTCGATGGTTTCCAGGTGAACGAGGAGCTGCTCGCCGGTAGCGACGCCGCGGTGATGCATTGTCTGCCGGCCCACCGTGGCGAGGAGATCACGAACGCGGTGCTCGAGTCCGAGCGCGCGCTCGCGTGGGACCAGGCCGAAAACCGGCTTCACGCACAGAAGGCGCTCCTCGTCGAGCTGTTAGAATAGTTACTCACGTCGCGGGTCTCGCCCTCTCCCGTCGAATACCCTCCCGCCGTCTCAGAAATCGTGCTCGAGGTCTTCGGGGTCCGAATCGGCCTTCTGGATGATTATCTTCCCGTCGCGGACGCGAACGAACACTTCATCGCCGATCTCCATTCCGGCAACCGCGAGTTCGTCCTCGTGAAGGTTCACGTGGACGTTGTGGTATTCCCCATCCTCGTCTTTGGTCCCACTCGGACTGAGCTTCTTCTTGCGAACCATCGGCGGGTTTCTGCGTGGGACTTCACCGTACGAGATACATAAGTGTTGTTTCCCCCGCTGCGACCGGCCGCTTCGCGTCCACGCGTTCGTGACTTCGTCGAACGATCCATCTCGCCGACCCGCCGTCGATGGTGACGCCGTCGACGGTGATGTGACCGCGCGCCAGCGTTTGACCCGCCGTTCGTCGGCCGATCGACGGATTTTGTGCCGATATCGACTCGGTCTCACTCGCGGATCCCCCCGATCGACGGCCACATCGCCGCTTGATGCCACTCTCACCCCCCGATCCCCCGGTATATTTATAATAGATTGTGTGCTGGGTTGCCATGGAGGTCAACAACCTATGGTACGTGACGACGGCAAGCGGAACTTCGCGCTGCGAGAGGGGAACGGATCGGAGCCGAGCGTCTTCTCGGGGAACACACCGCGGCAGGCCGCGCTGAAGGCTGCCCGGCGGATCGAGCCGGCTTCCTCGGAATCGGCAGCCGATCGGAAGGAACTCCGGCTCCGGGAGAAAGGGACCGACAAGGTCCACGTGTATGAGGGCTGGGCCTGGGAGGAGGAGCCGCCCGAGAACAGTCCCGACTGGCTCGAGGACCAGGACACGATCACGGAAGCGAACGTCTCGAAACAGGGCATCAAACACCTCGACGAGGAGTAGCCTCACACAGCTTCAGTGCCCGCAGCTCCGGTTTTCGACGCCTTATTGGTCACCGCGTGCCCATCCGCAGCTGCACGGCTTTCACCCGGTTGGACGACCCGTGTCAGCGGCGGATGATCCTCCGGCCTCCGGCCGTGATACATTCTTCGGGCCGATCGTCGATCGACCAGCGCCGCCGTTTGCGTCGCCGCCGACGGGAACGGATCGGTGTGCGGATCGAGGCGGGTCCAGGGTGATCGACGGTTCGCTCCGCACCGGGGTGTGTGAACGCCGACCTATGGAACCGGGTGACGCGGCGCCGATCGAACGACGGCGTTAAGTAATCACCACTCCTCGACAGAAATGCAACGGACGCCCCATCCGCGGGGCGCT
>NZ_FNWU01000019.1 GCF_900108505.1 Halopenitus malekzadehii
GATCACCTCCTACAGACCGAGACTCGCCCACACGGGCGAGCTCACCACTCATTGCAGCGTATTGCAGATCCCGCGCCCGCCTCGCCGCCAGGCCGGACACCGATGGACCATCGAGCTCACACAGACACACACCACGCCCACCGCACGGTGGGCGGGCCCGTAGCTCAGTGGGAGAGTGCCTCCCTTGCAAGGAGGATGCCCTGGGTTCGAATCCCAGCGGGTCCATGTACCACGCCCGGCTTAAAACCGTCCCCTTAAGTGGGGTCGGTCGCAACCGGGAGTGAAGCAACGACCGATGCACTACCCCGGGAAACCGTGGGTAGGAAGGGTTCGACGAACACGCCCGTTCACACCCGGGGTGATTCGATGACGACCGTGTATACGTGCGATCCAGACGCCCACTGAACTCGGCGAACGAGTTCGTGGACGTATAGTAACAACTGGCTACTGTGCCAGCTGGTGAATGGCTCGGCTCGAGAGCCGACGACGGACGTGCCAAGCTGCGAAAAGCCTGAGGGAGCCGCACGGAGGCAAAGAACTCAGGATCTCCGAATGGGAATCCCTACAACAATTGCTTCGCGCAATGGGGAACCCCCCGAATTGAAACATCTCAGTAGGGGGCGGAAAAGAACGCAATAGCGATGTCGTCAGTAACCGCGAGTGACCGCGACACAGTCCAAACCGAAGCCCGTCAGGGCAATGTGGTGTTTCGGACTGACACTCAGCGTCAGATCCCACTTCAGAAGTCTCCTGGAACGGAGCGTGAGACAGGGTGATAACCCCGTATGAAGTGGCAGTATGACGTGCGTCAGCTCCAGAGTAGCAGGGGTCGGATATCCTCTGTGAAGATCCCAGGCATCCCCTGGGAAGACTAAACACTCCTCGAGACCGATAGCGAACAAGTAGCGTGAGCGAACGCTGAAAAGCACCCCACGAAGGGCGGTGCAATAGGGCCTGAAATCAGTTGGCGAAAGAGCGACAGGGCGTAGAAGGCTCTGTGGGTAACGAGCGACGCGCGAGCGTCCAGTAGAAGCCACAGAGAGCCGACGTCGTGTCGTACGTTTTGAAAAACGACCCAGGGAGTGTATCCGATTTGGCGAGTCTAACTCGAGTATCGAGGGAGGCGCAGGGAAACCGATACGGCCGCAGCATTGCGAGGGCCACCGTGTGCAAGCGCGGGGAGCCAACCGGATACGACCCGAAACCAGGCGATCTATGCGCGAACAGGGTGAAGCGTGGCGAAAGCCACGTGGAGGCCCGTTAGAGTTGGTGTCCTACAATACCCTCTCGTGATTCGCGTATAGGGGTGAAAGGCCCATCGAGCCTGGCAACAGCTGGTTCCGACCGAAACATGTCGAAGCATGACCTTCAGCGAGGTAGTATGCGGGGTAGAGCGACCGATTGGATGACCCGCCTCCGAGAGGAGTCGGCCATCCTGTCGAACTCCGAACCTGCATACGCTGTGGACCTGGAGAGTCCGGTGTGCGGGGTAAGCCTGTGCACCGTGAGGGGAACAACCCAGAGCGGGGTTAAGGTCCCAAAGTGTAGACTAAGTGCGATTGGAAGGTGGTCTCAAGCCCTAAACAGCCGGGAGGTGAGCTTAGAAGCAGCTACCCGCTAAGAAAAGCGTAACAGCTTACCGGCCGAGGTTTGAGGCGCCCAAAATGATCGGGGCTCAAGTCTACCACCGAGACCCTGCCGCACCCGTAAGAGGGTGACCGCGTAGGTCGGCGTCCCGTTCGGATGGAAGCACGGGTGAGAACTCGCGTGGACCGTTCGGGAACGAAAATCCTGGTCACAGTAGCAGCGATAGTCGGGTGAGAACCTCGACGGCCTGATGAGCAAGGGTTCCTCGGCACTGTCAATCAGCCGAGGGTTAGCCGATCCTAAGTCCCCCCGTAAGTCGACGGGGACAACGGGAAACTGGTTAATATTCCAGTGCCATCACGCAGTAAAAGTCGACACCGCGGAAAACATCGAGCCGGGCCTTCGCCCGGTCAAATCGGAGAAGCTCGTGGATGCCGTCACGGCACGAAGCGAGCGAAGCCCGAGATAGGGAAACTCGATGGTATCCGGGGTCCGTGAAAAGACGAGCGTGATGTTCGTACCGAGATCCGACACAGGTGCTCTGGCAGCGAAAGCCACGGCCTGTCGGGAGAACCGACGTTAGGGAATTCGGCAAGTTAGTCCCGTACCTTCGGAAGAAGGGATGCCTGCTTTGGAGAAAGCAGGTCGCAGTGACTCGGGCGCTCCGACTGTCTAGTAACAACACAGGTGACCGCAAATCCGCAAGGACTCGTACGGTCACTGAATCCTGCCCAGTGCGGGTATCTGAACACCTCGTACAAGAGGACGAAGGACCCGTCAACGGCGGGGGTAACTATGACCCTCTTAAGGTAGCGTAGTACCTTGCCGCTTCAGTAGCGGCTTGCATGAATGGATAAACGAGAGCGCCACTGTCCCAACGTTGGACCCGGTGAACTGTACGTTCCAGTGCGGAGTCTGGAGACCCCCAAGGGGAAGCGAAGACCCTATAGAGCTTTACTGCAGGCTGTCGCTGAGACGTGGTCGCTACTGTGCAGCATAGGTAGGAGGCGTTACAGAGGTACCCGCGCTAGCGGGCCACCCAGCCATCATTGAAATACTACCCGGTAGTGACTGCGACTCTCACTCCTGGCGGAGGACACCGGTAGCCGGGCAGTTTGACTGGGGCGGTACGCGCTCGAAAAGATATCGAGCGCGCCCGAAGATCTCCTCACCCGGGTCGGGAATCCGGGGAAGAGCGCAAGAGCACACGGAGGTCTGACAGTGTCATTCCCAACGAGTGACGCTGACGCGAAAGCGTGGTCTAGCGAACCTACGAGGCTCCGGAATGGGGCCCGTAGATGACAGAAAAGCTACCTTAGGGATAACAGAGTCGTCACCCGCAAGAGCACATATCGACCGGGTGGCTTGCTACCTCGATGTCGGTTCCCTCCATCCTGCCCGTGCAGAAGCGGGCAAGGGTGAGGTTGTTCGCCTATTAAAGGAGGTCGTGAGCTGGGTTTAGACCGTCGTGAGACAGGTCGGCTGCTATCTATTGGGGGTGTGAGGTACCTGACGTGAACGGTCGTATAGTACGAGAGGAACTACGACTGGTCGCCACTGGTGTACCGGTTGTTCGAGAGAGCAGATGCCGGGTAGCCACGCGACACGGGGTAAGAGCTGAACGCATCTAAGCTCGAAACCCACATGGAAACGAGGTACCGTAGAGGTCCCTCCTAGAAGAGGAGGTAGATAGACTCGGGGTGTACGCACCAAGGCAACGAGGTGTTAAGCCCACGAGCACTAACAGACCGAGCCACAGTCATACGCGTCCACGGTCGGGCGCTGAGTTCAGGCGGTACTTGGATCGCACGTATATTCGGTCGGCGCGTTCGCGAGAGCGCGGCGGACCACTGACACGGGAGTCGACGCGTCGGCGTCGTTCCGGTTCGAGTCCGGGAGTCAGCATGAAGGCGGCCAGAGCGGCAGTGAAAGACCCGTACCCATTCCGAACACGGAAGTGAAGCCTGCCCGCGTATCACCGAGTACTGGAGTGGGAGACCCTCTGGGAGTGGTGGTTCGCCGCCTGCCCATTCATATTCATATTCAGTCATTCATATTGAGGGCGGTATTCGGATGGAGGGAGCGGGTCGGTTTTTTTTAGCGGTCGGTAAGGAGTGTTTGGAGGAGTCGTGTGGTTGTTGGGGAGTTACGACTGTGTGATCAGTCGGGAGGCGGGAGAATTGGGGAGGGGGTGGTTAGTGAGCCGACGGCTCCCGACGACCGCGCGCACAGCGGGAGCGCTATGCGGGTGAGTGACTACGATCGAGTCGTCGATCGCGTCGAAGCGGACCAGAGCGGCTCCGACGTCGGTCGCGACTCGTCGACCGCTAGGCTTAAGCGCGCGACGTGGCTACGACCGGACGCGCCAAGGTGGCAGAGTTCGGTCAGACGCAGCGGCCTGCAGAGCCGCCCAACGCCGGTTCAAATCCGGCCCTTGGCTTGTTCCGTCCTCCGTTCAGCCGTACTCATTCTTGCGAACGACTGCTGATCGGCGGTACGCTCGAGCACCAGCCGTCCCGATACCGAGACGCAACCGGAGGACTCAGGATCGCGACTCCGGCGTCGCGAGAACGGCTGTCGGTGCGTGATCGAACCGTCGATCGACACGCGGTCCTGGGTGTGTCGGGGAGACCCCGCCACGATCAGCATCGATCGCTACCGCAACTCGTCGGGCGTCTCGAGCGAGCCGCCGAGCGTGTCGACGCCGATCGCGTGGTCGTCGACGCGCGTGACGGCGTCCGCGAGGTCGGCGATCGGATCGTGCGTCTCGACGTACACGGCGAGCGCGAAGTCCGCCTCGTCGCCGCCGGTCAGCTCGATCGCGTCACGTCTACCGATCCGGCCCGCGAGCCAATCGCGGACGATGCCGCGGCGGGTGGGGGCAAGCGGACAGACGCCGGAAACTCCACAGCGATGGAGCGTTTTGGCCGCGGTCATTGGCGCGACGGCTGCCTCGCGTGCTGCGTCGCCGACGCTCGCGCCGGCGGTGTACGTTTCGATCAGGGTTGTGGCCGCGGCGGCCGTACACGGCAGCGATGATGCGTGGGATCGCAGCCGGTCGTGCAGATCGATTCCGGTGTCGTCGACGACTGCAGCGCCGCGGTCGCGCTGCTCGGTCGTCACTTCGATGCCGGCTGCGATCTCCGAGAGTGTCACGGGATTCTATCACCCGCATAGTGTATTAAATGTATTTATTTATAGTATGGAATAATAATCACTCACTCCGAACCGCCACGGTCTCCCCCGAGGTGAAACCAACCGGTTACCGGTCGGTTCCTGCCGCTGATCATCCGCTGTGTCGGGCGATTCGACCCTCCTTTAAGTAAGGTATCGGGCCCAAGGTTCAGTTGTGATGAGTCAGACCCAGTCTACTCAGGTGAGTGAGAGCGGGTGTCCCGAGTGTGACGGTCGCGTCCGTCCGGACGGTACCGAGCGCGTCTGTACCGACTGCGGGCTCGTCGTCGGCGAGGATCGCATCGATCACGGACCCGAGTGGCGGTCCTTCGCTGATGACGACACGAACCCGGAACGGACCGGCGCCCCGCGGACGCGCGCACGCCACGATCGCGGTCTCTCGACGGAGATCGGTCGTCCAACCCGTGCGACCGCGCGCAAACGCCGTCGATTCGCGCGGCTGCGGACCCACCACAATCGGGCACGGATCGGGTCGAAGCGGGACCGAAACCGTGTCTACGCGTTCACCGAAATCCGGCGGCTCTGTGACGTGCTCGGGGTTCCGGACGGGATTCGTGACCAGGCGTGTACCCTGTTCGAATCCGCACAGGATGCTGACCTGCTTCGCGGCCGGTCGATCGAGGGGTTCGCCGCAGCGAGCGTCTATGCGGCCACCCGGGCGGCGAACGTTTCGCGAACGGTCCCGGAGGTGTGTGCGGCGGCGAAGGCGACGGCGGACGAACACGCCGCCGCCTTCGACGCGATGAACCGCGAACTCGGGTTGCCGATCGGCGCGATCGACCCGACGGAGTACCTTCCCCGGTTTGCCTCGACGCTTTCGTGCTCGACCGCGGTTGAATCACGAGCGCGTGAGCTCGCGGACGCAGCCCTCGAGGCGGGGCTCATCGGCGGGAAGAACCCCGGCGGCGTCGCCGCCGCCTGCCTGTACACCGCGAGCCGCGAACACGATTCGGGGCTCACTCAGCGGGAGGCGGCCGACGTCGCGGACGTGACGCCGGTTACCGTTCGGGGGACCTACGTCGATCTTCGCGACCAGCTTGCGACGGCGATCGAGTAGGTCGGTCCCTCGTTCGTCGGTCCCTCGTTCGTCGTCGCTATCGGAACCGATTGAGGACGTTTGCTCCCTCGAACCCGGCGGTAAGCGTCGTCTCGAAGCAGACCTCCAGTGCCGTCGCGATCCCTTCGGCGTAGGCACCGCCGGTCGGCCGGACGGTCGGGTGTGTCGTCGCCGTCTCCTCGGTCGTCGGCAGGTCGACGTCGGCAGCGGGCAGGGAGCCACGGGTCGCGATCGTGGTCTCGACGCGTTCGCCGACGTCCTGTATCCGCCCACGAAGCCGTTCGAGGGCATCGCGACCGTGGACGGTTCCGGGGGTCACCGCGGCGATCCGATCGGTTTCGGTCACGGCTGCGACCGCCTGGTTCGCGGCGACCGGCGGCGTGTCGACGATGACGTGGTCGGCCGTCTCGCTTGCCGCGTTGATCACCGAGACGAGCCCGCGTGCCGCATCGACCGTCTTCGCTCGCGCGAGCCGTTCGAACGGCGCGGAAGCCGGAACGAGTCGGACACGCCCGCCCCAGTCGCCGTCGACCGTGTAGGCCGCCGGATCGGGGGTGTCAGTTCGACCGTCGGTGACGAGCGTCGTAACGTCCGGATCTATCCGGCCGGAAACGTACTCCGAGAGTCCCTGTGTCGCGTATGCGGCGTCGATCACGATGACGTCGCGGTCATCGATCGCGCCGGCGGCAGCCATCTCCACCGCAGTCCGTGTCGTTCCCGCGCCGCCGGTGGCACCGACCAGCGCGAGCGTTGAACCATCCATACGTCCTTGCGGGCAGTCACCATCTTAAATTCGGTGGATGTATATGTAAAATAAGTCGCGCTGGCGCTATCCGCGGATCGCCTCGGCGATCCCGTCGAGTTCCTCGTCGTCGAGATCGGGCCGGTCGCCGGCGACGGCGTGGATCGGCGCGCCGCCGTCCCCCTCGAACCGCGGCACGATGTGCACGTGCACGTGCGGGACCTCCTGACCGGCTGCGGCTCCGTCGTTGATTCCGACGGTGGCGGCGTCCGCCTCGACGGCGGTCTGGACGCGCGGTGTCAGATCGGAAACGACCTCGAAGACGGCGGCGGACAGGTCCGCGGGGAGGTCGCCGAGGTGTGTGTGGTGGGCCTTCGGGATGACGAGCGTGTGTCCCACCGCGAGCGGATTCGCGTCGAGGAACGCGATCACGTCGTTCGTTTCGGTCACGGTTCGGGCCGGGATCTCGCCGTCGACGATCGAACAGAAAATGCAGTCGTCGGACATACGCGATCGCTTGCGGGCCGCGAGTATCAAGGTTTCCCGTGGCGGGCCGGGACGTCGGTCGTCAGCTCGTTGGTCCCGTCACTCCTCGAACTCGGTCAGTTCGGGATCCGCTTCCTCGTCGATCTCGGCGTGCACCGTCCGGTAGGTCTCGCGATATCGCCAGATCTTCCGCAGGAGGACGAACCCGAAGATTCCGTCGAAGACGAGCACGTACACGATCATCGACGGAAGCGAGCCCAATCCGGTCACCGCGCCGATCAGCCCGGTGCCGATCCCGACCGTCGAGTTGTACGTCGCGTGGATCACGGCGGCGAGCACGATCCCCTTTAGGACCAGCGGCCCCCGGTGTTCGGGATTGAACTTCGCGAGCCCGAGGTAGTAGCCGGCGAACGCCGAGTAGATGACGTGGCCCGGCCCGGCGAAGGCGCGAACCGCCGCGATCCCGTCACCCGCGCCGAGTATGGCGAGACTGATGCCCATCTCGACGGCGTCGATGTTCCGCGAGATGTACAGCAGGTTCTCGATCGTTGCGAACCCCAGTCCCGCGATCGCCCCGTAGACCGCCCCGTCGATCACCGCGTCGAACCGGTAGTCCGTGTAGGCGTACAGCCGCACCGCGAGCAGCTTGACGGTCTCCTCGACGGGGCCGACGACGAGGAAGAAGAAGAACACGTATCCGACCCCGGAGAAGGGGCCGAACACGCTCGTGACCGCGGAGTTGAGAACCGCCGCGAACGTCGCCGTCAACACGGAAAGCAGGAACGTCCCGACGAGCAACGAGAGCGGTTCGGTCGTGGTCACGTCGCTCGCCCAGACGTAGCCGGCCAACGCCGCGGCCGGGAGGACGGACAACACCGTGAGGATCCGTATCACCGGGTCGGCGAACGCGCCGAGGGCACCGATCCCCAGGAGGATGACGACCGCAAGCGCGATCACGAACGCCTTCGTACCCGCGGTCAGCGTCCAGTACCCGGCGACCGCTGCGCGGTCCAGGAGGGACCGTGGCTCCCAGGTTGCGACGTCATAGAGGTCCCGTCCGGCGTCGTCCGCGCTCTCGATCGGATCCGTACGGTCGGGCATACATGCCACATCACCCGCGGGGTAGTAAGGCCTTGCCACGCCGGCGAATCGGGGGTTTCGCGTTCGGAGTGGTTCCGGCGGTGCGGGTCCCGTCACCAACGAACCGCGAGGCTTCAAAAGCCCGCCGCCCCAATCGCGCGTATGCACTTCGATCAGCGCACCCAGCAGGCGCTTCGCGAGGCCGGCCTCGAGACGGACGCCATCCGGGCGGCGAGCGACCGCGTCGCCGAGCTGGTTCGGGAGGACGCCGCGGCGATCGAGTCGTTCTTCGGCGATGGCGGGACGTTCTACTCGGATATGGAGACCGCCCACGGCCCGGACGGGCCGACCGAACACGACGTCGTTCGAGCCGACCTGTACACGCACGGCGGCGATCTCCGGGGTTATCTCTCGTTTGATTCCTGGGGCGTCTCCGTGGAGGACGGCCGCGTGCTCTCGGCTGACGTCGTCGAGCTGACGCTGGGGCCGACGGTCCACGACCGCGTCCGCTTCGCGCGGACGGCCGAGGAGCTATAGGGATGCACGTTCGCGTCCGTGGGATCTACGCGACCGCGCTCACGGCGATGGTCGGCGACGCCGGACACGACGTCGTCGATGCGTCCGAGCCGATCCGCGAGCGCTTCGCCGACGACTCACTCCCCGACGTCGAGGGGCCGGCGCCCGTCGACGCCTCGGTTCGAACGACCGCTGACCGGCAGGGGGTCGGCGTCCACGGCGACGGCGAGGCGGTCGCGACCCTGACGGAGCGACTGCGTGCGGTCGGCGTCGACGCGCTTGTCTGGCTCGATCCGGCCCCGCGTGGGGCCGTCTTCGACGGCGAGGTCACGGAGACACTCGGCGGCGGCGCAGTCGTCCGGCTGGCCGACGGAACCGACGCCGTCCGCGAAGCGCTCGCCAGCAGTGACGATGCCTGGGGGATCACGGCCTCCACGCTGTCGGGTATCGCGGTCGCGGGTCGTGGCGCGATCGAGGGGTACCTTCCGTATGGCGAAACGACGGACCGGATCGAGGTCGGCGACGCGCTGCGCGTGCAGGTTCGTGAGCCCGCGCCGCCCTGGGCGGACCGGCGGCCCGAACTCGGTGTCAATCTCCGAGCTCCCGGGCCGCTCGCCTCGCTTGTTCCCGGCGAAGGCACGCGCGTGGACGCCCGCGATGAGGCGGCCGGGCGCGAGCTGGCCGGGATGGCCGACCTCCTCGGGCTGGAGCCGCCGGAGGGGTGGGGGATCCGCTGGCATCGCCCGGCGGTCGATGCCGGGATGGACGCCCTGGAGACGGGCCTTTCGCGGGCGATCGATCGGCTCGACGCGGTTGCAGCGGTTCGCGAGGCTGACGTCTCCGCCCCGCGCCCGCTCGTGGCCCCGGTCGCCGGCGCCTGGGTTTGGTTCGGCCGCGAGTCGCGGTTCGCCCTCGACGACCGGCGTCGCGAGGTGACGACGACGATGCCCGGCCACCATCGCGTGAAGACCGGATCGGAGGGGGCACGCGCCGGCGTCGACTTCGTCGAGGCGTTCTGTTCCCCCGAGACGCTCCACCGCGAGTTTCCGTTCGACGTCGTCACCGAAACGTTCGGCCCCCTCGTCGGCGACTCCGTCCGGATCGCACACGGTAAACCCGCCGGACATCTCGTGGTTCTGGGCGATGGCGAGGTGACCGACCGCGATGCCGATGCGGGCCGGATCACCGTCGAGCGGTCGATGACCGCCGGGGGGACCTACGACGCCCTCGAGATTCCTCGCGAGTCGGGCGACGTCGCGACGACGACGTTCACCGAGGGTCGCTGGTGGTACCCGACCACCTATCGCGACGCCGCGGGCGAAGTGAAAGGGACGTACGTCAACGTCTGTACGCCGGTCGAGGTATTCCCCGAGACCGTCCGCTACGTCGACCTCCACGTCGACGTGATCAAACACGCCGATGGAACCGTCACGCGCGTCGACGACGACGAGCTCGACGACGCCGTCGAAGCGGGCACCGTCCTCGAGCCGCTCGCAGAGCGGGCGCGGTCGGTCGCGGCGTCGATCGAGAACGCGCTGTGACCCGAGTGCGGTCCCGTTCGTAACGAGCACCGGGCGCGCCGCTCAAGTGTCTGCGCAGCCAACGAGGAGTGTGAGCGACGCCGACTCCCCGCTGTCGGAGGACCGCCCGACCGTCGACCGGCCGCTGCGTGTCGATGCCCCCTTCGAGCCGGCCGGCGACCAACCCGACGCCATCGAAGCGCTCGTCGAGGGCTATCGGGACGGCGCAACCGAACAGACGTTGCTCGGCGTGACCGGATCGGGCAAGACGAACACGGTCTCGTGGGTTGCCGAGGAGCTGAACCGGCCGACGCTGGTGTTGGCACACAACAAGACGCTCGCGGCACAGCTCTACGAGGAGTTCCGCGAGCTATTTCCCGACAACGCGGTCGAGTACTTCGTCTCCTACTACAACTACTACCAGCCGGAGGCGTACGTCGAACAGACGGACACCTACATCGACAAGGAGATGTCGATCAACGAAGAGATCGACCGTCTGCGCCACTCCGCGACGCGGTCGCTTTTGACCAGAGACGACGTCATCGTGGTCGCCTCGGTCTCCGCCATCTACGGCCTCGGCGACCCCGGAAACTACCGCGAGATGGCCCTGGAGCTGTCGGTCGGCGACCGGATCGGCCGCGAGGACCTGCTCGCCGAGCTGGTCGACCGGAACTACGACCGCAACGACGTCGACTTCACGCAGGGCACCTTCCGCGTCCGGGGCGACACGATCGAGGTGTTCCCGATGTACGGCCGGTACGCGCTCCGGATCGAGCTGTGGGGCGACGAGATCGACCGGATCCTGAAGGTCGACCCGATGCAGGGGGAGGTCGTCTCCGAGGAGCCCGCGACGCTCGTCCACCCCGCGGAGCACTACTCGATCCCCGAGGCGAAGCTGCAGCAAGCGATCGGGGAGATCGAGACGCTCCGGGATCAACGCGTCCGGCAGTTCGAACGCGAGGGTGACCTCGTCGCCGCCCAGCGCATTGACGAGCGGACGACATTCGACCTCGAGATGCTGCGGGAGGCCGGCTACTGTTCGGGCATCGAGAACTACTCGGTCCATATGGACGACCGCGAGCGCGGCGATCCGCCCTATACCCTGCTCGATTACTTCCCCGACGACTTCCTGACGGTCATCGACGAGTCCCACCAGACGATCCCGCAGATCAAAGGGCAGTACGAGGGCGACAAGTCCCGGAAGGACTCGCTGGTCGAGAACGGCTTCCGGCTGCCGACCGCCTACGACAACCGGCCGCTCACCTTCGAGGAGTTCGAGGCGAAGACCGACAGAACCCTCTACGTCTCCGCGACGCCCGGCGAGTACGAGCGCGAGCACTCCGCGCAGGTGGTCGAACAGATCGTCCGGCCGACCTATCTCGTCGATCCCGCCGTCGAGATCGCCGACGCGACCGGGCAGGTCGACGACCTGCTCGACCGCATCGACGACCGCATCGACCGCGGCGAGCGGACCCTCGTGACGACGCTGACGAAACGGATGGCCGAGGACCTCACGGAGTACCTCGAGGAGGCCGGCGTCGACGTCGCGTATATGCACGACGAGACCGACACTCTCGAGCGCCACGAGATCATCCGGGACCTCCGGCTCGGGAACATCGACGTCCTTGTCGGCATCAATCTGCTTCGGGAGGGACTGGACATCCCCGAGGTGAGCCTCGTGGCGATCCTCGACGCCGACCAGGAGGGCTTCTTGCGTTCGACGACGACGCTCGTCCAGACGATGGGACGGGCCGCCCGCAACGTCAACGGCGAGGTCGTCCTCTACGCCGACGAGGTCACCGACTCGATGCGGGCGGCCATCGACGAGACACGCCGCCGCCGGGAGATCCAACGCGAGTTCAACGAGGAACACGGCCACACGCCGACGACGATCGACAAACCCGTCGGCGAGACCTCCCTCCCCGGCTCGAAGACGGACACGAGCGGCGTCGCCGTCGGCGACGTCGAGACCGAGGACGGGGCCCGCGACCGGATCGAGGCGCTTGAGGAGCGGATGAACGAGGCGGCCAGCAACCTCGAGTTCGAGCTGGCGGCCGACATCCGCGACCGGATCGCCGAGCTGCGGTCCGCCTTCGACCTCGCGGAACGCGAGGAGGGGACCGTTCCGGAGCCGACCGTCGAGGAGTTCTAGGTCGCTTCACCGCGGGGTGGCGACGACTCGAGGGGTATCCGAACGGGGGCTTCGAGGGAGCTCCGAGGGGGATCCGACTACCGGATCTTTCGCACGTCGGTGATGTCGAAGCCACCCTCGTGGATCTCCGTCTCGAACCGAATGATGTTCTCCTCTTCGAGTCGCGAGAGGACCCCGCGGAACTCCTTGACGACCATCGTCCGGGCGCGTTGGGATCCGCCGGTCTCCCAGGTGAACCGGAACGTCCCGCTGGCCGCGTCCATCAGGATCCCGCGCTCGGTGTCGGTGAGCGTGTCCTCGTTGACCAACAGCAGGATCAGTCCGCCCCAGTGATGGGCCGCCTTCTTGAGCCCCTTCATCACCATCGCGATGTCGTTCCAGCCCATCTCCTCGGAGATGGTGGAGACGAGGTCGGTGACCGAGTCGATCACGACGAGGTTGCCCGTGGCGTGTGCCGAGAGGTACTCCCCGAGTTCGGAGAGGACGTCCCCGTGGCGTTCCCGCTGGCCGAGGTCGGTGATCGTCGAGGGATCCCCGTGGTACCAGTCGCGCGGGATCGGACTCAGCTGGAAATACGGCGTCGACAGGTCCGCAAAGTGGATCCCGTCCGTCGCGGCCGCGGCGATCTCGTCGGCCATCGTGAAGCCGAGCTCCCGCTCGATCGCGCCCTCGCCGGAGGTGAACGAGACGTAGTGTACCTCCGGGGGAACCTCCGAGGAGTCCTCCAAATCGCCGTAGTACAGATCGAAGAGGTCCTCGTCGGCCCGCGCGAGCACGTTCATCGCCGCGCTCGTGTACAGGAACTCACGGGCGCCCGCGCCGGATTCCCCCGACAACAACACGACGCTCCCCGGCGGCGCGCCGCCGCCAAGGATCGAGTCGAGCCGGGCGACCCCGAACGGAACGTTCGACATACCGGATAGGTGCGCGCGCGTGATTTATCGGTTACGCCGCGCTTCGATCCGTGCGCCCTGGTTGCGCCCCGCGACGATCCGGACCGTGCCATCGACGCCGGCCGCCTCGAGTGCAGCCTCGCCCGCCTCGAGCGCCGCGGCCGCGTGTGTCGCGTCCGTCACGCCGTAGACCGCCGGCCCCCACGAGGACTGGCCCGCGCCGTAGATCGCCGGCGCGTCGGACAGCGACGCGACGATTCCCCCGACCGGTGGACGATAGACCCCGCCCTGCTCGTCGGCGTACCACGCCCCGTTGAGCCGCCCGACGTCGGCGACTGCCTCGCCGAAGGCGTCGACCCGTCCCTCGACGATCGCCGGCAGCACGCGCCGGGTCACGATCCCCGCGATCCGATCGGCGACGTCGGGGTCCGCGCGCTCGACCGCCGCCCGGATGCTCCGATCCTCGTCGTCGCCGTTCCGTCCAGGCTCGGCGTCCGGGAGCACCAGGAGGAACCGCCAGTCGTCAGGGATCGGGTGTCTGGCGGCGACCGCCGGCACCGTCCACTCGCCGGTCTCGGGGCGGTGGGTGGTGAACCGTGAGGTCGGGTGGCCGACGTCGAGAACGAACCCGCCGTCCTCGAAGGCCGCGACGCCGACGCCCGACCGCCCGCCACGTCCGAGCCGCGGCGCGTGGTCGCGAACCGCCGGCTCCCCGTCGTACGACCGGGCCACCGCCGCCACGGTCGCCAGCGCGAGCTGTGTCCCGCTGCCGAGCCCGACGTGTCGGGGGATCGTCGTCCGAACGTCGATCGAAACGCCGGGGACGTCGAGCAGGGAACACGCGTCGCTCGCGTACCGCCGGATGTCCGCGAGCGCGTCCGGAGTCGGCGTGTCCGGCGTGGGCGCGTCCGCGACACCGTGGGATCGGGGTTCCGCGCCGTGGCCGTCCATCTCGACCGAGACGTCTTCGGCCGGCTCGGCGATGACTTCGACTGCCGGGTCGTCGATCCCCACGCCGAGCGCCCCATAGAGTCGTTCGTGGGCGAGACTCAGGTTTTGAAAGCCGAAATGGAGCCGGGCACCGGCGGCGACGCTGACGCGGGGCATTCGGTCCCGTCTTCGCCCGCCGACGGTATAAGCCCCCGATCCGTGGCGGCGCTTGCCGCCGTCGTCACCGGTGACGGTGGCGGTTGATCCCGCCGGATACGGGGCAGCTTCACTCGAAGAGGCCGTCGACGTCCGCCTCGCGCCCCCGTCTCCGATCGACGTGGTCGCGGAGGCGCGCGTACGCGACGCGCTGGCGATCCGTCGGTGTGGTCGTGCTGCGGTCGGCCGTTCGGTCGTCCGCGATGGATCCGCTCGCCCGATCGGCGGGATCGATCCCGGCGACGTCGACGAGCAGGCTCCGGTACCGCGCGCGACCGGTGTCCCGCTCCTCGCGCGCGTATCGGGTCGCATCCTCGATGATCGTCGGATCCATCCCGTCGTTCGTCTCCGCGACCGCGATCGCCGCCTGGACCACCGCCGTGAACTCCTCCCCGTCGGCGGCTTCGGCGTCGGTTCCGTCACGCCCGTCGCTCATACCCGCAGGTTCGGTCGGCTCCGGGATAAGCCGTGTGCGTGCCGGGTGGTTGCTGGGTGGGTACTGGGTGCGTGTCGGGTGGATGCTGGGTGCGTGTCGGGTGGATGCTGGGTGGGTGACGTGTGTGGGGTGTATTCAGAAATGGTTTCATCACGTTGGTTCGTGACGCCGAACGGTTTCCGAACACGTTCAAGTCTATTTGGCGTGTACAGCCGTTTGGTGGCCGATATACTCCACGATCGCGACCGACATCGGCTCTCGTTCTCCGCGAACGAGCTGACGGGTGCGATAGGTGATTCGATTACGGTTCTCCCCCTCGTCGTCGCGCTCGCGGTGGTGACCGAGGTCTCCCTGCCGCACGTTCTCCTCGCGTTCGGCGTCTTCCAGGTCGTCTGGGGCGTCGTCTACGGGCTGCCGGTCTCCGTCGAGCCGATGAAGGCGCTGGCCGCGCTCGGCGTCGCCGGCACGTTGAGCTACGCCGAGTTGGCCCTCTCGGGACTCGTACTCGGCGTCGTCCTCCTCGTCATCGGGGGATCGGGAACGCTCGCGGCCGTCGAGCGATGGATCGGCGAGCCGGTCGTCCGCGGCGTCCAGCTGGCGGTCGGGCTGATCCTGTTCGAGACGGCGATCGGGCTCGCCGTGGCGGATCCGGCCGTCGCCGGCGCCGGCCTGGGGATCGCGGTCGTCGCGGTCGCGGTCGGGTACGGGAACGCGAGCGCGCTCGCGGTCCTCCTCGCGGGGGTCGGCGCCGCGGTGTGGGCCGCGGGCGTGCCGACCCCGACGCTGCCGGGCGCCCCGCCGCTGCCCGCACTCGCGACGGGAGCCACGCGGGAGGCGGCCGAGGGGATGATCGCACAGCTCGCGATGACGGTCGGCAACGCCGCCCTCGCGACCTCGTTGCTGTTCGCCGACCGGTTCGACGCCGAGGTTCCCCCGGACGACCTCTCGACCAGTATGGGTGTGATGAACCTCCTCGCGGTGCCGATCGGCGGGATCCCGATGTGTCACGGCTGTGACGGCGTGGCCGGCAAACACGCCTTTGGCGCCCGGACCGGCGGCGCGAACGTGATCCTCGGGATCGGCTACCTCCTCGCGGCACCGTTCGCGGCCGCGAGCCTGCTCGCCGCGTTCCCGCTCGCGCTGCTCGGAACCCTGCTCGCCGTCGTCTCGGTGTCGCTCGCCGGGAGCGTTCGGCAGTCCTCGAACCTCGCGCTGTCGGTCGGGATCGGCCTCGCGGCACTCGTCGTCAACCTCGGCGTCGCGTTCCTCGTGGGCGTCCTCGTCCACCTCGTGATCGAACGCGTCGGCGACGTCGGTGGTGACGATGGTGGCGACGGTCACGGCAACGACGGCGACGACGGTCACGGCAACGACGGCGACGACGGTGACGATCACGTCGACGACGGCAACGCGTGAACGCGACCGTCGATCACCCGGTCTCCGCCAGTCGGAGGTCCAGGTCCGGTCGGACTCCGACCCTGGTACAGAGGTCCCAGATCGTCGCCGCGTTGCTCGAGACGACCGGCAGATCGAACGCCGCCTCGAGCGACGCCATCGCCGGGATGGATCGGTAGTTCGTACACGATATGAACAGCGCGTCCGCATCCGGTGTGGCGGACAGGACCGCTCGGCCGTGGTCCTCGGCGTCGGCGGGGTCCAACGCCCCGATCGCCGTGTTCTCGACGAGCCCGCGGCCGTCGATCGAGACCACCTCGATCCCGTTGTCGGTCAGGAACTCCCGCTCCATCCGGTCCAGCGTCGCGGTATAAGGCGTCGCGACGGCGACCCGGTCGACCTCGAGCGCCGCAAGCGCCCTGACGACGGACCGGGCGGTCGCGGTCGCCGGGACGCCGGCGGCCTCGGATAGTCTGGACTCGAGTCGCGTATCGAATCCGGACCCGTGGATGAGGCTTCCCGTCGTGCAGGCGTAGGCGACGCCGTCAACCGACGCGTCCGCGAGCAGCGATGCGGCGCGTTCGGCGTGGTCGGCCATCTTCTCGAGTTCGTCGGCCGTGACGTCCTCGAGCGGGACCCGTGCGGCGTGGACCGTGCAGTCGTCCGGGAGCACCGCCCGAAACTCCGGCTCGACGGTCGTGTTCGAGGAGGGAACGACGACGCCGAGGCGCGTCATCGGTCGTCCACCGTCCCGTCGGATCGATCGGTCGTCGTCTCATCGCGCCGGTCGCGTACCTGCTCGTCCAGCCGACCGCGTACCTTCTCATCAAGCCGATCGCGTTCCCGCGCCGTGGCCGCACGCTCGTCGGGATCGCCGTGGCCGCCGCCGCCGGGCGTTCGGATCGAGACCGTCGTTCCGGCATCGACGTCGACCGAGGCTTTCGCGGGAACGGGCTCCCCGTCGATGCGGTTTTCCCCGGTCGCGCCGTCCTCGCCGCCGTCGATCCCCGCGGGCGCCGTCCGCCGGCGTTCGGTCAGCAGCGACACGGTCGCCTCCGTCTCGACCGTGACGGTTCGCTCGATGCCGAGTCCGCCGCGGTACCGGCCGTCACCGCCGCTTCCGGGGCGCAACCCGTACCGCTCGACCCGGAGGGGATACTCCGTCTCCATCGACTCGACCGGCGTGTTGAGGGTGTTCGTCATTCCCACCTGCACGCCGTCCATTCCGTCCGTGTTCGGACGCGCGCCGAAGCCGCCGCCGATCGTCTCGTAGTAGGTGAACGACCCGGATCGGTCGCCGATGATGAGGTTGTTCATCGTTCCCTGACTGCCGGCGGGAACCACGTCCGGAACCGCCTCGCCAAGGGCGGCAAGCGTGACGTCCGTGACACGCTGGCTCGTCTCCACGTTGCCCCCGACGACCGCCGCCGGCGGGTCGGGATCGAGCACCGATCCGTCGGGCACGGACACGCTCACCGGCTCGTAACACCCGTGATTGGGCGGGATGTCTGGGTCCGTAACCGCGCGGACGACGAAGTAGACCGCGCTTTTGGCGATCGACTGCGGCGCGTTCAGGTTCCCCGCAACCTGGTCAGCGGTGCCGGCGAAGTCGACGTCGATCGAGGCGCCGTCGATGGTGACGGCCACCTCGATCGGGATGTCCTCGTCCGTCACGCCGTCCCCTTCGAGAACGTCCCGTGCCCGGTACGTCCCGTCCGGGAGGTCCGTGAGCGCCGCTTCGATACGCTCGCGGGAGTACTCGATGACCGCGTCGAAGGCGTCGAGCAGCGTCTCCCCGTGCTCGTCGAGCAGCTCGCCGATCCGTTCTTCCGCACGCGCGTTCGCGGCGCGTTGCGCCCGGAGGTCCGCCTCGCGCTCGTCCGGCGTCCGGACGTTGGCTCGGATCAGCTCGTGGACCGCCTCGTTCGGCTCGCCGCCGTCGACGAGCCGAACCGCGGGCAGCCGGAGCCCCTCCTCGTAGATCTCCCGTGTCCCCGGAGGCATGCTGCCCGGTGCGCTCCCGCCCACGTCGGCGTGGTGGGCACGCGATACCGCGAAGCCGATCACCTCGTCGTTCGGCGCGATCGTCGAGACGAGCGTGATGTCGGGGAGGTGGGTTCCCCCGGCGAAGGGGTCGTTGACGATGAAGACGTCGCCCGGCTTCGGGTCCCGCTGGAGCACGACGTCGACCGCGTCGGGCATCGCCCCGAGATGCACCGGGATGTGTTCCGCCTGTGCGACCAGCCGACCCGCGTCGTCGAACAGCGCCGTCGAGCAGTCCTGCCGCTCCTTGATGTTCGGGGAGTAGGCCCCACGGATGAGTACGTGGCCCATCTCGGTGGCGACGCTCTCCAGCTGGTTGCGGAGGATCTCCAGGGTCACCGGATCGATGTCGGCGCTCCGTTCCGTCGTCGCCGCGTCGGTCGTCGTCACGGCTCCGTCGTCGGTCGGTGTTCCGTTCGTCTCCTTGGTCGATGTTTCGTTCGTCTCCTTGGTCGGGCTCATTGTTCGTTCACCTCCGCGATCAGCGCGCCGTCGGGGCGAACACCGACGGTCCATCCCGGCGGGATGACGATGGTGCTTTCGGCACCTTCGATGATCGACGCCCCGGCGATCCGGCCGTCCGTCGGCAGCGCGTCCCGATCGTACACGGTCGTCTCGTACGTGCCGTCGTCGAACACCGCCTCGCGAGTCTCCGTGGGCTCGCCCCCGCCGCCGGCGTGTTCGATCGACGGCGCGCTCCGAGGGATCGTCGCCGTCACGCGACAGTTCACCAGCTCGACCGGCTCGTCGACCCGGTAGCCGTACGCCGATTCGTGGGCGGCCGCGAACCGCTCGCCCGCGGTCTCGGCGTCGAACGGCCGATCGATGTCCACGGTAAGCTCGAAGCTCTGGCCGGCGTACCTGAGATCCGCGGCGCACTGCACGGTCGCGGCCTCGCGGTCGCTCACCTCCTCGAGCAGCGTTTCCGAGAGGTCGGCGTAGACGTCGTCGACGTCGTCCGGATCGACCGCCTCGAGCGGGCGTTGGTACGTCCGGACCGCGTCGCGCTTCTCGTCGGCCGCAAGCAGGCCGTACGCCGAGAGGACGCCGGATGCACGCGGGACGATCACCCGATCGATGTCGAGGCCGTCCGCGATCGAGACGGCGTGCATCGGCCCCGCGCCGCCGAACGCGACGAGGCCGAACCGCCGCGGGTCGTACCCCCGCTCGACGGTCACGGAGCGGATCGCCCGGGTCATGTTCGCGTTCGCGACGCGGTACACCCCGCGGGCGGCCGCCAGGGCACTATCGAGGCCGGCCTCGTCGGCGAGACCCGCGAGGGCGTCGTGGGCGGCCGCCACGTCCAGCGACAGCTCCCCGCCGAGGCTGGTGCTGGACCCGATGTAGCCCAACACGAGGTTCGCGTCGGTGACGGTCGGTTCCGTCCCGCCGTTGCCGTAACAGGCGGGGCCGGGATCGGCCCCGGCGGAGCGTGGCCCGATCCGGAGCGCGCCGCCGGCGTCGACCCACGCGATCGAGCCGCCGCCGGCACCCACGGTCTCGACGTCGACCATCGGCGTCCTGATCGGCCGGTCGTTGATCTCGGCCTCGGTCGTCCGTTCGGCCGCGCCGTCGCGAACGAGGCTCACGTCGCTTGAGGTGCCGCCCATGTCGAAGGTGACCAGCCCGTCCCGTTCGTCGGCGGCGGTGGCGGTAGCGTCGTCGTCATCAGTAGCGTTGCCGCCGCCGGTGTCGTCAGCAGCGTTGCCGTCGTCGCCGGCCGCCATCGAACTCGCCCCGACGACGCCGGCGGCCGGCCCCGAGAGAACGGTGGTCACGGCGTTTCGTCTGACCGTTTCGGCGTCGGTGATCCCGCCGTTGGCCTGCATGATCCGCGGTTGCGGAACGCCGAGATCGCGTGCCCGCTCGGTCAGGCTGCTGAGGTAGCGGTCGATCGCCGGCCGCACGTACGCGTCGACGGCGGTCGTCGACGTCCGCTCGTACTCGCGGAACTCGGCGAGGACCTCGTGTGAGGCCGACACGGGCACGTCGAGCTCCGATCGCAGCACGTCCGCGACGCGCGTTTCGTTCTCGGGGTGTGCGTAGGCGTGCACGAGCGAGACGGCGACCGACTCGGCATCCGCCTCACGGATCGATTCGGCGATCCCACGCACCTCGTCGTCGTCGACGGGCTCTTCGATCCCGTTCGGCGTCGCCCGTTCGGACACCTCGAACCGGCGGCGTCTCGGCACGAGCGGCGTCGGCTTCTCCGCGTCGAGGTCGTACAGCGACGGGCGCGCTTGCCGGCCGATCTCGAGGACATCCCGGAACCCGTCCGTCGTCACCAGCGCGGTCTGTGCGCCGTCGTCCTCGAGCAACGCGTTGACCGAGACGGTCATCGCGTGGGAGAACTCGTCGACGGTCTCGGGGGCGATCCCGGCCTCCCTGCAGGCCTTCTCGATGCCCGTTATCACGCCCTCGCTCTGGTCGGCGGTGCTCGGAACCTTCGCCGTGACGAGCTCGTCCTCGAGCGAGAGCACCACGTCGGTGAACGTGCCGCCGACGTCGACGCCGATCCGCCGGTCCGCCATCTACAGCACCCCCGTGACGTCGAGCAGCGTTCGGACGCCGAGCCAGACGACGATGATCGTCACGATCGCGCCGAGCACGTTCGCTATCGGCCCGTTGGTGTACTCGCCCAGGAGGTCCTCCTGGTTCATCGCGTAGATCAGGAAGACCGCGACGATCGGCAGCAGGATCCCGTTGACCACCTGCGCGAACACGATGATCTCGACGGGACTTCCCCCCAGCAGCACCGAGAGGACGCCGACGCCGAGGATCGTCCCCCAGACGGCACGGAACCGCGTGCTTTGCATATCCGAGTCCCAGCCGAGCGCGCCGGTGGTCGCCCACGCACCCGCAAGCGGCGCCGTCGTCGCGCTCGTGAACCCGGCGGCGAACAGCCCGATGCTGAAGAACAGCTTCGCGTACGGGCCCGCGAGCGGCCGGAGCTGTTCAGCCATTCGGCCGACGTCGCTTATCTGCGTCCCCGGCTCGAACGCCGCCGCCGCGGTCACCATGATCGTGATCGTGATGACGCCCCCGACGGCGATCGAGAGGACCGTGTCGACGCGTGAGCGACCGATATCGGCGGCTCCATCCCACCGTTCCTGGACGTTGCTCGCGTGCAGGAACAGGTTGTAGCCCACGATCGTCGTTCCGATGAGGCCGGTGATGAGGTACAGCGACCCGGACGGGATTCCGGGGACGAATCCGGCCGCGATCGCGGCCGGGTCGGGGCCGATCAGGATCGCCGACGCGACGAACGAGAGGGCCATCACGACCACGAGGCCGACGAGCGCCCGCTCGATCAGCTTGTACCGCCCCGTATACAGGAGGCCGCCGGCGACGCCCCCCATCAGGACGCCCCAGACGGTCGCGTCGATCCCCGTGATCGTCGCGAGTCCCGCCGCCCCGCCGAGGATGTTTCCGGCCTCGTAGGCGGCGGTCCCGACGCCGATCGCCCCCACGACGAGGACGATGCTCACGAACTCGACGATCCGGGTGTCGAAGCGTTCCCGCAGCGCTTCGCCGAGGCCCTCACCCGAGACGAGGCCGAGCCGTGCGCTCATCTCCTGTAACACGATCGTCGCACCGATCGAGAAGGCGATCGTCCACAGGAGCGCGTAGCCGAACTCGGCGCCGGTGACGCTTGCGGTCGTGACCGTCCCCGGGCCGATGAACGCGGCGGCGACCATCGCTCCCGGGCCGACGGCTTTGAGACGACGTACAACGTTCATCAATGATCGTTTTGACATCCAGTGACACGATTCCAACGAACGGGCATAAACACTGTTAAGAGCCCTGTGTACGCGGATCATCAGTCGTATGTGGATACGGATCAGCCACCGCGTCAGATATGTTCACGTATGATCCGTGTCGTCGTCGGGGCGAGTTCGGTCCGACTCTCCGGGTCGATCCCCGTCCGCAGTTTTCGAGGCGGAGCCTCCGGCCTCAAGGAGCGAGGGGTTCCGACGCTCAGTCGGAAGCACGACGCGAGTAGGCCGGAGAGGAAGCCGACACGAACGTTCGCAACCACTATGTTACCACCATATCTTATTGCCAGTTAGTGCTGTGCGTCCACAAGCGGCGCGCAGTACGGGCCGCAGTAGCCCGGCCCTGAATGGTGGGTTTGTCGACCCCGAAGGGCGTCCGGTAGGCGGGGCGCACAAGACGCCCCGTCGCGCCAACTGAGGGCGAAAACCACATCAAAGCCCCACCCTCAACGAGCGAGGCCGCAAGGCCGAGCGAAGTAGGGTGGGGTCGGTTACTCGTCCCGTGGTGTTCCCTCCTCCTGCTCGGTCAACAGCACCTTCGAGACGCTCTCCTCGATCTCGATCTCGAACGGAAGGTCCGCGACGCTTCCCCGAATGAACCGGACCATGAACCACCGCAGCTGTTCGGAGGGAAACACGACGTGGTAGCTCCCCGCTTCGGCCCGTCTGACCGTCAGAAATCCGCACAGCGACAGCCACTCGAGGACGTCCCCGAGCGAGTCGAACCGGTCGGCGTACTCCTGTGCGTGGTAGTCGGCCACCTGGTCGATCGTGTCGAGGAACTCGTCGTCCCGAGTTTCGGGGTCGTCGATCCGGCCCAACAGCGCATGCAGGAGATCGATGTCCAAGAGCACGTGCTCGCCCGTCGACAGCATCTCGTAGTACGTCTGGAGGTGGTCGCTGTCGCTTGCGGTCGCCGAATCGAAGTTCGCCGCGTAGAACGCGATCGCCTGCCGGATCAGTTCGCTTCGGCTCTCGTCGCTTTGGTCGTGTAACCGTTGCAACGTCTCCCTGGTGTCGTCGTCGAGGGAGACCGTGACTCGATCGCTTGGCATACGGTCCCTCATCGCCGGATGGACTTAACCTCGTGGCGGTGGCTGATCCGTCGAACGGCGTCGATCGAGCGGAGAACGTTGATCGGACGGATCGCCGATCGGTCTACGACCCTCGACGTCGGTATGGCGGGCGCCGACCATCGAACGCGGTTTACAACCCGCCATCGATCGCCGATTACAATTCAGTATCAAACGCTAAACACACCGCTCAGACACGATTCAAAGCCGAAACCACATTGAACCTCGACACCGTATCTCCATCTGTACTCCGGGAGGATCCAAAGATGACCAACACCACCGACGACACACCACTTGTACCGCTCGTGCTCATACTCATCGGCGTGGTCCTGATCGCTCCGGTATTCCTCATGGGGTTCGGGATGATGGGTTTCGGGTCGATGATGGGCGGGATGTGGGGTGGCGGAATGTGGGGCGGCGGGATGTGGGGTGACGGAACGTCGGCGGGGTGGACGGTCCTCGTCGGCGTCGCGATGCAGCTCCTGTTCCTCGCCGTGCTCGTCGGCGGCGGGTACCTCGTCTACCGGACGACCGCGGGACGCGACGACGACTCGGACCGGGCGATCGAGGAACTCCGGCTCGCGTACGCCCGCGGCGATCTGACCGACGACGAATACGAGCAGCGACGCGCCGCGCTCGACCGCGATTCGGAGTCGCGAGACGGGTGAACGCCGCCGGAGGGTCGATCGTCGACGTCGCCGTCGAGATCGATGCCGACGTCGCGTCGATCGGTCTCGTTCCGTCTCGCCCCGTCCTTTGCCGCGTCCCGTCGACTCCGTGAGTTCCGTCGGGTCGATGCGACTCGATCGAGGCGGGTCTCGTGACCCAGCAACTGACGATCCCGATCGAGTACCGGATCGGTTTTCGGACCTGTGCTGCATACTTATATCTCTTATATATGGTATTGAATTTTGATACATTTGGCAGATAGCGACGTTGCTAGGTCGTTCCTGATCCGGTACGGAACGCTGATCGACGACGTAATTCGATCCCGGTTCGGATCAGACTGCAGTTGCCGAGTGCGTGATCCGGTTCACCGATCAGCAGTATGCTGTACCGACGTCCTCAGAAACCACCAATCTCCGCTTAGAGCGTTTAAAACGGGTTTCGTACGGATGAGTTACTTCCGGTAACGTCGTAAAAATCGACACGATGGAGTGCCGTTTCTCGCCGACGCTAATCGACTCTACGGCTTACCACCGACGCGGCAGCGATCGCGGATATGAACGGCACGGAAACTACACCGTAGTAAATGTATAACATATAAATTAAAATATTAGAATGACTTATTCATAAATAACTTATATGAATGTGTTCAAATGTCGTTGAAACGGACTATGTCTCCCTTCCGTCCGCTGTATTATCGAAACATAACGAAAACAATATATAATCAAACCATTTCGAGAATAACTATCCTATGTCTGTAACCCTTTTCTACTTACCAATCCTAATCGTGATATTTATCGGCGGACAAGGCGAATACCCCGAGGCTTGGCCTCGGGGATGAAGCCGACAACTCGTGATACAAACCACTAAATGAACACATCACTAATCAATAGACAGCGATGGAACACAGTCACCGCTACCACGCTTACCCGACACAAGAGGTAGCGGCTGGACTGGAACACCATCTGGATGTTCATCGCCAGCTCTACAACCACGTCCGCTGGGACTACGAACAAGCCCCGGAAGACAATAAGCCGAGTGAGTACGACCAGAACAACAAACTTCCCGACTGGAAGCGAAAGTGGCCCGTCTTCAGTAAACTACACTCAAAGGCCGCCCAAGCCACCGTCGCACGCTTCTATCGGAACCTCTCGAACCTTCGCAAGAAGAAAGAGAAGGGATACAACGTTGGTCGGCTCAAACGGCAAGCACCCACCGATTATCGAAGC
>NZ_FNWU01000037.1 GCF_900108505.1 Halopenitus malekzadehii
AAATATCCAGTCGGGCTATCGACGGTGGATTGTGTAGGGGTTGTCGGATTCATCCTGACCCTAAAGGGTCAGGTATTCTCCTCGATGCTGTATAAGCGTACTCCCCCAGATCCGTACCGGTGTGTTCCGATCGGATACGCCGATCGCCTCACAACACGACGCGTTTGACGTCGGCCTCGCCCGCGCGTCGAACGATCGCCCGAACGAGGTCCTCGGCGCCCGCGAGGTTGTCCGAGGCGCCGTCGAGAACCAACAGCTTGCCGTCGGCGCCCTCCTTGATGGTGCCGCGGTTCAGTCCCGCGATCTCGGCGCCGTTGACCGTCGCCATCCGGAGGACGTCCCGCGCGGAGACGTCGGCGAGCTTGGCGGCGAACTCCATCTCCCGGAACATCGATGGCGAGTTCAACATCACGTTGTCCGTTCCGAGCGCGACGGTCGTCCGATCGGCGAGTTCGCGGATCGGCGGGACGCCGACGTTCGTCACGAGATTCGATCGCGGGCACACGACGACCGGGGTATCCCGGTCGGCGAGCCGTTCCAGGTGGAGCTCACCCGCGTGAACCATGTGGACGAGAAAGTCCGGGTCCAGATCCAGCGCCGGGTTGATGTCGAGGTCGTCGCGTTCGCCCGCGTGGATTCCGAAGAGCTTCCCGGCGTTTCGGGTCGCGTTTCGCTCGGCGTCGAAGTCGGCATCCCGCGCCCCCGAGGCGCCGAAGCCGTCCGCGACCTCGAGGACCGCCTCCTCCTCGCGACCCAGGATGACGGCGTCGATGTCGCGCTCGCCGACCGACTCCGCCCCGCTCGCACCCGCGAGCGCGTCCCGAAGCGCTTCGACGCCCGCGACGCCGCCCTCCCGAAACTCGAGGAACGTGCCGGTTCCGGTCGACTCCATATACCGGAGCGACCGAGCCATCGCGGCGACCGTCTCCTCGCGGTCGGCAGCCCGGAGGAGTCGGTGCTTGAGCCCGTCCGGCGGCGCGACGAGTTCGTCGAGCGAGAGGCCGCCGCCGGCCTCCTTGGCGATCGAGTCGCCGATGTGGGTGTGTGCGTTGACGAAGGCGGGACAGATCACGTCGTCGCCGTCCGTCTCCGTTTCCTCTATCGCGACGATCTCGCCGTCGGCCACGACGACGCGTCCCTCGACCGGCGTGAAGTCGGGTCCACGGAGGATCGTCCCTTCCACGTGCATACCGGTGTCTCCCGCCGAGTCCGCTTGAAGGTCACGACACCGGCTCGAACTCGTCGAGCGTCGTCTCCAGTCCGTGCCGGACGTCGCTGATGAGCGAGTCCGGGTCGAGCCCGAGGACGTCGGCGGCCGCCCGTCCCACCCGGTCGGTGAGCGGTTCGGGGCAGTAGACGCCGAGGCGCCACTGGTTGCGCTGGGCGGTTCGCAGCGCCGAGACGAGCGGCGACTGGTCGCCGAGCCGGCGGATGTCGCCATTGACGGTGACCCGCGAGGTGGACTCGCGCATCGATGGCTCCGGCGGAACGTCGAGGATCACGTCGACGTCGTCGACATCGTCGACGCCGTCAACGTCGTGGGAGCCGTCCACGTCGTCGGCATCCGCCGCCGGTCCGGAGCCGGTCCGAGCCGTCGCAGCGATCTCCCGTTCCAGTTCGCGAATGCGATCGTGGTCGGCATCGTGAACGGTCGCCGGAACGTCGTCGTATTCCGCCCAGACGGCTCGTTTGTAGAGATCGCGTCGGTCGTACCGATCGATGATGGGGCGTGCGGCCTCGGTGCGCCGAAGCGCGACGATCAGCTCGTAATCGTCCATCCGGCGGACCATCTCGGCGGTCACGTCGGGCGTCTCGAGCAGCCGCGCGGTCGCCCGGCGCAGCATCGCCTTCGAGATGCGCGCGACGTGGTGGGTGTAGACGACGGGATTCATCAGCGCCCGCGCGAGCAGCAGGCTCTCGGCGGTCTGGACGTTGCCCTCGTCGAGCACGAGCGTGTCGTCGACGAACGTCAGCTCGCGAACCAGCCGGCCGGTGTCGATCGTTCCGTACGGAACGCCGGTGTGGTGGGCATCGCGCACCAGATAGTCCATCCGGTCGACGTCGAGCTCCCCGGAGATCAGTCCGGCATAACGCCCCTCGCCGGCGATGATGTCCGCGATCCGGTCCGGATCGAGGTCGTGGTCACTGAGGACGTCCCCGACCGCCCCCGCGGCCACGAGGTCCGCGACGTCGTCGTGGTACTTCCCGGTACGGCGGTACAGCAACGACTCGACGTTGTGGCTGAACGGGGCGTGCCCGACGTCGTGGAGGATCGCGGCGGCTTCGATCCGGTCGGCCTGGATCCCCTCGATCCCGAGGTGGTCGAGAGCACGGCTCGCGAGGTGGTACACCCCCAGGGAGTGTTCGAACCGCGTGTGGTTCGCCGAGGGATACACGAGCGTGACGGTCCCGAGCTGGGAGATGCGCCGCAGCCGCTGGACCGCGGGGGTGTCCAACAGGTCCGCGGCCACCCCGTCGATCCGGATGTGGTCGTGGACGCTGTCCTTGATCGTGACCATACGCCGGCTTCGGCGGCATCGCTTATAAGACTCGGCACGATCGCCGGCCGGCACGAGCGCTGGCTGGCACAATCGCTATGTGCCTTCCGTACGAACTGCACCGTATGAGCAGCCAGAAGCTACGAGACGCGAGCGACGTGCTTCGGGAGGCAGCGACCGCGATCGACGGGAATGCCGGCGATCGACTCGCCGAACAGGCGGATCGGTTGGGTACGCTTGCCGATCGTGATCGCGGGCCCGACCACGGAACCGTCGCCCGCCATCAGCAGAAGCTCAAGGACATCACGGCCGACGAGCCGACCGCCACGGACGCCGTCAACGAGGCGAACGACCTCCTGAACGCGTACCGCGAGACGATCGAGGGCGTGTGAACTACCCCTGCCTAGTCGCTGCCTTCGTCGGCTCCTTGAGGCAGGGGCTTCCTGTTTCGATGACGCGCTTTGCAGACACCGAATGAGTGTC
>NZ_FNWU01000024.1 GCF_900108505.1 Halopenitus malekzadehii
GTGGGATTCCCGCGTTGACGAGACACGACGTGTCTCGTTCGCCCACCAGAACGCTCTGCGTTCTGGGGACGTCTTCAGGCGCGGGAGGATGTCAAGCGCTGACGGACCCATTCATAGATCGTAATGGACGTAGACGCGGCACTCGTTACCGAGCCGGAAGGGGAGTTCGAGATCGACACGGTCCAACTCGAGGAGCCACAGGCGGGCGAGGTGCTCGTCAGGGTCGTCGGGGCGGGCGTCTGCCACACCGACATGATCGTCCGCGATCAGCTGTATCCGACGCCGCTGCCGGCAGTGCTTGGCCACGAGGGCTCCGGCGTCGTCGAGGCGGTTGGTCCCGGCGTGACCGGTCTCGAACCGGGCGATAACGTCGTACTGAGCTACGACTACGACGGCGACTGCCACAGCTGTCGGGACGGTCATCCGGCCTTCTGTGAGGACTTCTTTGAGCACAACTTCTCGGGCGCCCGTCCAGAGGACGGCACGTCGCCGATCTCACGGGACGGCGAGCGCGTCAGCGGCCGGTTCTTCGGGCAGTCATCGTTCGCGACCCACGCGATCGCGACCGAGCGAAACGTCGTCCCGGTCGACGATGACGTGCCCCTTGAACTGCTCGGCCCGCTTGGATGCGGGATCCAGACGGGCGCCGGCGGGGTCATTAACTCGCTTGACCCGCAGGCGGGCTCGTCGATCGCGATCTTCGGCGCCGGGTCGGTCGGCCTCTCGGCGGTGATGGCCGCCGGGATCAAGGGGTGTACCGAGATCATCTCCGTCGACCTGAAGCCCAACCGGCTGGAGAAGGCGCTGGAGCTCGGCGCGACAGAGACGGTCAACCCGGCCGCGGTCGATGATGTCGTCGAGACGGTCCGCGAGCTCACCGGCGGCGGCGTGAACTACGCCCTGGAGACGACCGGCGTCCCCGACGTCGCCGAACAAGTCGTCGAGACGCTTACCCAACGCGGGACCGCCGGGATCATCGGTGCTCCCGCCCTCGGAACGGAGGCGAGCTACGACGTCAACAACCTCCTGTTGAACGGTCGGACGATCACGGGCATCGTCGAGGGCGACGGCGACCCCCAGCAGTTCATTCCGGACCTGATCGAGTTATACCGGCAGGGGAAGTTCCCCTTCGACGAGCTCGTCACCTACTACGACTTCGAGGACGTCCAGCAGGCGGTCGAGGACTCCGAGAGCGGCGAGACGATCAAACCCGTCCTGCGCGTGAGCGAGCCCTAACCGCGCCCCCGGCGAGCGGACGTACTCACAGCAGCGGGTCGAAGCTTTCGACCCTGTGGTCGCCGAGCACGCAGCGACCGCGCTCGGCGTGACCGAGCCGCTCGACGTGCACTGCATCGAGGCCGGCGTTCCAGGCGGCCCCGACGTCGCCCTCGCCGTCGCCGGCGTAGTAGCCCCGGGCCCGGTCGGGGCCGACGTCGAGGTCATCCATCGCGAGCTCCAAGGGGGTCGGATCGGGTTTCCAGCCGGTCGACTCGGTACAGCAGACGACCGTGTCGAAGTGGTCGTGCAGGTCGAGCGCGTCGAGGACGGGCCCGGTGAGGAACTCCTGACAGTGGGTCACGAGGCCGGTCGGCCCCTCGACGGCCGCGAGGACGCGTTCGGCGTCGGGGTGGAGGTACGTCGACTCTGCCCGAACGCGGGGATCCTCCTCGGCGTGAAAGGCGTCCCAGAAGGCGTCGGGGTCGATCCCCCACGACCGGAGCGTCTCATTGCGCGATCCGGTCAGTCCGTGCCAGAGGATCCGGGCCTGATCGTCGGAAAAACGCCGACCCAGCCGGTTGCCGACGCGGTCGAAGACGCCGCGCGTGTACGCCCACTCGGCGTCGACCAACGTTCCGTCGAGGTCGAACAGGTGGAAGTCGTACGCACTCGCGAGCATACACGGATCTACGACGCCGACGGAAATGGCCCTTGTGGTGCTCCGGCCCGCGAGCTCGATCGGGGACGCACCCGGGAGGGCCGACGACGACGGATTCACGAGTCACCGACCGCCGATAGATATATAGTAATATATAGGTAAACGTTGCCATCCGTAACCTATTCGGCGCCGCCAGGTCTACGTCCACCCATGGCCGATCGAACGAGTCCGACGCCGTGGGCCACGTTGCCGGTGTCGCCGCCTGCCAACGGGGGTCGCCACCGATGCCGCTGATCCAGACGGGTATCGAGAGCACGCTGGTCGCCGAGCTCGACGCGTCGGTGACGAAGCTGGTCGTTGCGACGCTGCTGGGGATGTTCCTCGGGCTGGAGCGGGAGTGGTCACACAAGACGGCGGGCATCCGGACGTTCGCGCTCCTCGGGCTGCTCGGCGCGGTCTTCATCGTGCTCGACGCCGGCGGCCTGCTGGTCGTCGGTGGGCTGTTGATCGTCGCCCACGCGATCCTGCTCGGGGTTCGCAGCTTCATCGAGGAGGATCACGAGGGGCTCTCGCTGACGACGTCGGTCTCGATGCTCGTCGCCTACAGCATCGGGGCGCTCGTCGGAGAGGGACTCTACATCGAGGCGGTGACGGTTGCGGTGTTGTCCTCCCTCCTGTTGGTGCTGAAGCGGGAGCTGCACGAGTTCGCGTGGGGGCTCTCCAAGGAGGAGGTGCGGTCGGCCACCGAGTTCGCCATCCTCGCGTTCGTCGTCTATCCGCTGTTGCCCAGCGAGCCGATGGGGCCGTGGAACGCCATCCAGCCGCGGGTCGTCTGGTTGCTCGTGATCGCGATCGCCGCGATCGGTTTTTGCAACTACGCCCTGCTCAAGCGCTACGAGGGACGCGGGCTGGCCGTCACCGGCTTCTTCGGCGGGCTCGTCAACTCGACGGCGGTCATCGCGGAGATCACGAAGCGTGCCGCCGTCGATCCCTCGCTTCGCGACCTGGCCGTTGGCGCCATCCTCCTGGCCAATGCGGCGATGGCGCTTCGAAACGCCGTCGTCGTCGCGGCGTTCGTTCCCACCGAGGCGGTCGCGGTCGGCCTCCCGCTCGGGGGGATCGCAGTCGCCGGCGTTGTGCTATCGATGTGGACCAGCGACTGGGACGCGACCGTCGAGACTGACATCACGTCTCCCTTCAGCACGACGAACGCGTTGACCTTCGGCGCGCTGTTCCTGGTCGTCCTCGTGGTCGCCGCGGGCGCACAGGCAACCGTCGGCGCCGGCGGGTTCCTCATCACGATGTTCCTCGCGGGGCTCGTCTCCTCGGGGACGGCGGTGACCTCGGCGGTCACGTTGGTCAGTACCGGCGGGATCGCGGCCGACACCGCGGTCTGGGGCGTCATCGCCGGGACTACGGCGTCGATCCTGGTCAAGGTCGCCTTCGCCGCCACGATCGATCGGTCGCTCGTCGGGCCGGTTCTCGGGTACAGTCTCGCCCTGATCGTCGTCGGCGTCGGTCTCGGCGCCGGCGCGACGCTCGCCCCCGACGTAGTGGGAGGGGCCTGGTGAGATCCCGATCCGATGTATTAGGCCAGCCTAAAAACCGACACGCTTTAAAGTGTTTAGGCTACCCTAAAGATATGCTCGACGAGCCGACCGATCCGAATGGTCCGACCAATTCGACTGACCCCATCGGCGCCGATAACGAGACGATCGACACGCTCACGCGCCGGGAGTGCGTGGCGTCCGCCGGTGCGGTCATCGCGGGAACACTGCTCACCGGATGCACCGGAAGCGGCGTCGACGCCGATTCTTCGACCCCCTCGGACCCGGCCGCCGTGGGAACGGGAACGGCGACGGAGACGGAGGCAGGAACGGGAGCGGCGACGGAGGCCGGTGCGGCTCCGTCGTATTCGGTGACGATGGCGCCGATGGGAACCGTCGAGTTCGATAAGCCGCCCGAAACCTGGCTCGCCTTCCTCAGCACGTACGGGGATATGGGTATCGCCCTGGGACAAGCCGACGGCCTCCGGGGACTGTGGGACCCCGAGTCGATGCCGACGGCGTTCTATGACGCGCTGCCGGACGTCGAGGTCTCCCTCGAGGACGTCACGTCGATCGCCGGCGGTGGCGAGTTCGACGCGGAGGTCTTCTACGAGTTGGACTGTGACCTCCACCTGATCGACCCCAACTGGCTCGGCGTTCTGAACGACGACTGGAACGCGGACGACGCGGCGGGGATCACGGACGACGTCGGACCGTTCCTCGGCAACTACATCCGGCGACATGGCGATCAGTGGCACGACTACCGGTACTACTCGCTGTACGAGGCGTTCGAGATCGTCGCGAACGCCTTCAACGAACGCGAGCGGTACGAGGCGTTCGCCGCGATCCACGACGAGGCACAACGAACGATCGACGTGGGGATCCCGCCGGCGGCGGAGCGACCCACGGTCGGGTTGGTGTCCGTCAACTCCGATTTCGAGGGCGGTTCCTTCTACGTCTATCCGGTCCAGGAGGGGAACAACCACAAGCAGTACCGCGACCTCGGAATGCGCGGAGCCTTCGACGACCACCTCGAGGGGAGTTACGGCGAGTGGGACTACGAGCAGTTGCTCGCGGTCGACCCCGACGCGATCGTGTTCCAGTACGGCTTCTCACACGTTTCGGCGACGGCGTTCGAGGACCGAATGGACCGAATGCGCCAGGATCCGGTCGGGAGCCAACTCTCGGCCGTCCGGAACGACCGGCTCTACCGCGGCGGCGGCTCCTACCAGGGGCCGATCGTCAACCTCTTTCAAACGGAGGCGGCGGCGAGGCAGTTTTACCCCGACGCCTTCGGCGACTGGAACGGGATCGACACGCTCCGTGAGGAGTCGCTTACGCTGTTCAACCGCCAGCAGGTCGCGGACGTGATCAACGGGGCGATCTGAGGATGCGAAACGACGATTCGTCCTCTCGGAACTCGGAGGCCGACGCCGCCTCGACTGCGACGGCGTCATCGTCGACCGACCAGGAAACGTCGCCGTCGGCCGACCAGGTGAGTTCGTCACCCGCTGACCAGGGGACGGACGGTATGCGGGCCCGCACGTGGGTCATCGCCGCACGGTATCGGGAGCCCACGGACTACGGCATCCCGACGGTTCCGGCGTGGGCCGTATCCAGAACCGAGGATCGCGGCATTGCGCTTGCCGCGACCGCCGACGCGGATCCGTTCATCCGTGCCGACTGCCCGATGCCGGTTCGACGGTAGGGGTTCGAACCGATGATCTCGATGATCGATGGCCGACTCGGAGGGCGTCCGCCGCGGGATCGGGGGGACTAACGGATGCGGAAGACGCCCCGCTCCCGGCGTGCTCGACGCTGGGCTGGGCTGTACGTCGGCCTGTTCGGAGCCCCCGACGATGTCGCTGCTGGCGACACCGCTGTTGACCCCCGTGGCGCCGACGATTCGCCCCGATCGACGGAGACGCATACCACCGAGGAGCGGAAGGAATGACCACGGAGTCGGAGTACCTCCTCGGCCTGTACATAGTCGAACATCGCTCGGCGCCACCGGTGTCCTCGGGTCGGCTCGCGGCAGTCCTCGATCGCTCGCCGGCCGCGACGACGGAGATGCTCCAGCGGCTCGAAACTCGGGGGCTGGTCGATTACGAGCCGTACGAGGGAGCGACGTTGACGCCGTCAGGTCGCGACCGAGCCGACGGATTGCATCGCAGCTACGTGACGCTCTCGTGGTTCTTTCGAGCGGTGTTGGATCTCGACGCCGCCGAACGTGAGGCGATGCGGATGGCCGGAATCGTCAGCCCGTCGGTCACCGATCGACTCGCCGAGACGCTGCTCACGAACGGGGATCCCCGCGAGGTGATCGAATCGGGCCCTCCAGATCGCGGTGAGTGACACCGTCACCCATCCCAACTAGATCAGAACCGTTTTATTTTAGGTTTGCCTAAATAGTCGTATGCCAACCGGTATGCGGTCGGAGGCGGACGACGCCGTCGAACCATCCGCCGGGGAGCGGCCGGAGCTATCCGTCTGTGAGGGCGCCCCCGGAACGACGGTGTTCACCGAATCGGGGAACAGCGACGGCTGGATCGCGATCGACGGGGCAGTCGAGGTGACCCGGTAGATGGCGGACCCCGGTGGCGCCGCCGACGCCGCGGATACCGACGCCGACATCGATGCCGATACCGACACCGACACTGATGCCGATGAGCGATCGACGATCCGGCCGGGACGGAACTTCGAGGACACCTTCCGACTCGACGCTGCGGCGGCTGGCGAGGTCCTGATCGCGTTGGGTGAACGGCTTCGCGACGACGACGAGGTGACGATCGTGGGCGACGACTGGGAGCTCCCGTTCGCGTTCGGAGAGCCGATCCAGCTGGAGGTCGAGTACGAGGGCGTCGACGATCCGGAACTCGAGATCGAGATCGAGATCCCGGGACGGACCGACGAACCCAGCCTCGAGATCCGGTAACGCCCGTGCAGTAACGTTCGTGCAGTCGCGTCCTTCTTCCGGATACGTTCTTTCGGGTGCGTTCTTCCGACGGCTTACTTCGTCGCGGACTCGACGACGAGGGTGTCGTCCTCGAGGTAGTGTTCGATGTGGTGGGCGTGTTCCTCGAGCGTCTCGAGCTGGTCACGCAGCATCTCGGCGGTGGTGTAGTCGCCGAGATTCTCGGTCAGCTCGACGTGTTCTCGGTAGCTCTCGATGATGTCGCCCATCATCTCGAGGTCGTTCGCGAGTGACGTCCGAACGTCGTAGACGTCCTCGTCCTCGGTCTCGACGGTCGCGTGGTCCGCAAGCGTCGTCATACTCGCGTGCGGGACGCCGCCGAGCGCTTGGAGTCGTTCCGCGAGGTCGTCGGCCGCGTCCTCGACGTCCTCGTAGACCTCCTGAAGGAACACGTGGATGTCGAGGAACTCCGCCCCCTCGACGTTCCAGTGGTGTTTGTGCAGCTGGTGGTAGAGGACGTACGCGTTCGCGAGATCGGCGTTCAGCGCGTCGACGATCTGTTCGGCCTTGGCCGTCTCGATCCTGAGCGCGTTCTCCTCGACGGTACCCGCTTCCTGACGAACGGTCCGTTGTGTGTTCATCACGTGTGTAGTATGGGCCTCCATCCACTTCAAATTTATCAAATACTAAATATTTTTCGTGCGGCCTAAAACGTGGGTTCGACCACGGCGGACGCTCCCGGGTCACGCCCCATCGATGAACGCCGTCGCTCACGACGATCGGAAAATCAACGAAAAAAACGCCAACACAGCCCGTTATTCGGCGGGATCGTCGAGGAACCCGAACGTCGATCGAACGCGGTCCGCAACGAGGCTGGTCCCGGTTCCCGCGAGGAACGCAAGCAGCGTCGGGACGACGATCCACCACAGGTCGGGGTGTTCGCTGCCCGTGTGTAAGGCGACGTCGAGCATACCCGCTCTTTCCGCCGGGCGGTTAAAACGTTCCTGGAAATCCACGCTTTCCTCAGCGGACGGCGCGGATCCGTCGGTAGAGCTCCCCGAGATCAGTCAGTGGAAGCCGCGACCGACGTCGTCCGCCTCGATGAGCTCGTCGATCTCCGCCGACAGCAGCCGTTCGGCCTCCTCGAACTCGTCGGTCAGATCGTCGAGCTCGTCGGGACGGCCGTCGAACTCGTAGTCCATCGGGCCGAACGCCGGCGCGTCCATCGCGTCCATCACGTCCTCGAAGAGGTGATCCGGCTCGGTTGGTGCCTCGGCGTGGACCTTCAGCGTCTCCTCGAGGCGGGTCGCCATCTCCTCGGCGTGGTCCTCGTCCTCGGGCGGCGTCCGGACCGCGAAGCGACCGGCGGCGCCCTCGGCGGGCAACAGCGGATCGAGACCGTCATCGACTCGGCGCGCGACCCGGGTGCCGACGCCGCGAAGCTCCCGTGGGTTCTTCGCGTACGTCTTGAGCTGGTAGACGCCGACGCTCGGGTGGCCAATGAACAGGTCCTCGCCGACGCCGTCGCGGCGGCTGCCGGCGACCGCGCGCCATCCATCGGGGTCGGTCGACTCCTCGGTCACCTCCTGTAAGATGTCCTGCCAGTCGCGAACGCGCATACGACACCGTTGCCGCTTGCGCCGCATTAGCGTGTCGATGCCCGGGATCGCTGCACCGCCCCTCGTTCCCGTCGATCCTTCGTGCGTCCCGTCGGTCCTCCGTGCGTCCCGGCGACCCTACGTGCGTCCTATCGATCCGCCCGATCGAGCGTGATGACGACGACGCTGCCGCAGGGGGATCGATCCTCGAAGAAGAGCCGGCCACCCGACAGCTTCGTCACCCAGTACACGTACCAGAGTCCGATCCCCGAGCCGTGATGGAGGGCGTCGATGTCGTGCGTCTCCGTCAGGATCGCCCGCTCCTGTTCGGGGATCCCCGGTCCGTCGTCGGCGATCCGGACGCTCACGGTCTCGTCGGTCGTCTCGACGGTAACCCACACGCGTGGCTCCGCGTCCCCGTGGATGATCGCGTTCTCGATCAGCTCCTTGAGGGCCGTCTCGAGGGCCGGAAGGGTGACCGCGGAGACCGACTCGGGTGCCTCAACCTCGATCGTCGCCGCCGGGTCCATGGTGCGGACGGTCTCGACGGCGGCGTCGACCATCGGCCGGACGTCGAGCGGGCGTGGGGTCGGGTTCTCGGTGATGAGTTGGACGACGCGTCGCTCGGTTTCGGCCTTCTCAAGCAATCCCGTTCCGGTCTCCTGGATGAGCCTCGCGCTCTCCCGGAGGTCACCCTCGGTGGCGTCCTCGAGCGTCTCCGCGTGGCCGAGGACGAGGCTCAGATCGTTTCGGAGGTTGTGCCGGAGCATTCGGTCGAGGACCGCGAGCTGTCTCTCCCGGAGCTTCCGGTCGGTCACCTCGACCTGGATGGCGACGAACTCCAGGATCGTGCCGTCCTCGTCGAACACCGGCGCGATCGTCTGGCTCGCGTGATATCGCTCCCCCGATTTCCGTTCGTTCGTGATCTCCTCACGCCACGTCCGGCCCGACTCGATCGTCTCCCAGAGCCGCTCGTAGTACGCCTCGTCGTGGGCTCCCGAGGAGAGTAACCGCGGCGTCCGACCGATCGTCTCCTCGGCGGTGTACCCGGTGATTTCCTCGAAGGCCGGGTTGACGTACGTGATCGTGGCATCCCGATCGGTGATGTACACCGCCGCCCCCGCGGCGTCGACGGCGCGGCGAAACCGACGACGGTCGCGTTCGCGCTCCTTCCGCTCGGTTATCTCGCGACGGCTCGCCAATACCCGGTCCCCCGCCGCCGCGGACGAGTCGGGATCGTCCACGCGAGCGGTCTGCACGTCGTACCACCGTTGTGTCCCGCCTCGGTCGGTCGTGTACTCGAGCCGTTCGACCGAGCCGGTTCGTCGCGTCGTCTCGATCGCCGTGCGCATTCGCTCGGCCGGCTCCGACGGAAACAGGTCCGTGACCGATCGGCCGACGAGATCCCGGGTGACGTCCTCGTCGTTCCCGGAGATGACCTCGACACACCGTCCCTCGGCGTCGAACACCACCACGTCCTCGGGAGATGCCGCGGCGGTCGCTGCGAGCCGACTCCGGCTCGCCCGGAGGGTCCGATTCGTCTCGGTGAGTTCGGCCTTCGTGGCCTGTTCCTCGCGAACGTAGCCGTGGAGGTAGTAGATGACGACCAGCGCGAGCACGCTCACCAGCAACCCGGGAATCTCGGCGAGACCCGAGGGGGAGCCGGTGAGCGTGAACAGCTGCCTGACGGCCATCAGTGACAGCAACAGCGTGAGGAACGCGAACCGACGGTCGCGAACGTGATACAACAACACGAGCGACAGCCCGACGCCCACGAGCCGCAACAGCACGGACACCACGAGCGTCAGGCCGAGTGCGTCCATCGGGAGAACTCCGCCCGCCCGTATGGTCGTGCCCCGGAAATAGGCGTCGGTGGGATCGCTCATCGTGATCGGATCATCCCGACCGACAGCGTTTTTCGCGCCCATCTCCCACACGTGTGCGTGAACCTTCGGGGGCCGATCGTCGACGTCGGTGACGTCCGAACAGTGTCGACCCAGTACGGCGATCGCGACTGCTGTTCGGTGACGATCCGCCCCGAGGATGGCGCTGCTGATCCGGTTTCGGTCACGCTGTGGGGGTCGTGGACGGAGACGGCAGCGCACGCCGAGATCGGAATGGAGCTGCTCGTCACCGACGCCGAGGCGGACGAGTACCGGGGGGAGACGACCTACTCCACGACCGGTGACTCCGCCGTGGTGCTCGAGCCCGACTTCCTCGTCGACGTGACCGGGATCCGGTCGTGGGTCCAGTGTCCCCGGATGTACTATCTCAACAAGCTCTCGGGGATCCCGCTGAACTATCCGGTGGTCAAGGGGACGATCGTCCACGAGGTCTTCGGCGATCTCCTTCGCGGAGTCGACCTCGAGGAATCGATCGCCGACCGCGTCGCGGAGGCCGGCCTCGAGCTCGGGATCCTCGGGTACGACGCCACTGAGGTCGTCGAGGAGGTTCGGCGCAACGCCGCCGCGATCGACGGCTGGCTGGCGCAGGGGACCCTCACCGACGGCGACGACTGGCGCTCGGAGTACACGTTGATCTCCCCGACGTACGGACTGAAGGGGCGTGCAGACGCGCTCCGGCGCGGGATGCCGGTCGAGCTGAAGACCGGCAAGAACACGAACCGCGATCCCCGGTTCCAGGACAAGATCCAGGCGGCCTGTTACGCGCTGCTGCTTGCCGAACACGACGAGCAGCCCGACACCGGCACGCTGTTGTACACGAAGAACACCGCCCTCGACCGGAGCGAGGCCACCGGCGACCTCTCGCCGGCCAAGGAGTTCTCAATCGGCGACGGGCTGCTCGAGTTCGTGGTCCGAACCCGCAACGAGCTCGCCGCGATGGAGTGGCACGCGCTCAACGGAACCGGCGATCAGCCCGGGATCCCGACCGGCTACGAGGCGGATGCGACCTGCCAGTACTGTTTCGAACAGGACACCTGTATGGTCGTCTCCGGTCGGCTGAACCAGGAGTCGAAGGCGGGGCAGATCGGCGCCCCGCTGCCGGCCGAGGAGCGCGAGTACGTCGACCGCTTCTACCGCGCGATCGAGGCCGAACGGCGCGAGACGCACGCGGAGTACCGGAAACTCTGGGAGCAGTCACCGGCGGAGCGGGCCGACGACGACCGGGCACTGATCGACCTCGATCCCGTCGACGAGGTCGAACTTGATGGGGGCCGCTGGCGGCTCGAAGCGCGAAAGCCCGGCAATCCCGTCTCGAAACTCCGTGAGGGTGATATCGCGCTCGCCTCCGACGGGGATCCGGTCGCTGGCGACGCCGAACTCGGGCGGATCCGGTCGATCGGTGAGACGGTGGTCGTCGAGACCGACGAGCCGGTCCCCCTCCGGCGACTCGACGTCTACCCCTCGGAGATCTCCGTCGACCGGATGCTCACCGCGGTCCACGACGCGATCCTGAAGGGCGACGAACGGCGCAAGGACGTGCTGTTCGACCGGCGCGATCCGGCGTTTTCCGGCCCCGAACGCGAGTGGATCGGGAACAACGAGGCGCAAAACGCGGCCGTAAACCTGTCGACCACCGCTGAGGACCTCGCGCTGATCCACGGCCCACCCGGGACGGGAAAGACGTACACGATCGCCCGGGCGATCGAGGCGCTCGTGGGCGACGGCGACCGGGTGCTGCTCGCGGCGTTCACGAACCGGGCGGTCGACAACGCGCTCGAAGCGGTGCGTGCGGGAAGCGACGGGGAGATCGATACGGACATCGTTCGCGTCGGCACCGAGACCGGCGTCCGCGGGGATATGCAGGACGTCCGCCTCCGTGAACGGGGCGATCCGACCGATCGGGCGCGCGAACTGGAGTCAGCCGACGTCGTCGCAGCTACGACCGCTGCCTGCGGCTCCCGCGTGCTGCGCGAACAGTCCTTCGACGTGGCGCTCGTCGACGAGGCCTCACAGCTCACCGAGCCGAGTACCCTCGCGGCGATCTCGCTTGCCGACCGGTTCGTCCTCGTCGGCGACCACGAACAGCTTCCGCCGGTGGTCCGGGCGGAGAACGACCTCCAACGCTCGCTGTTCGAGCGGCTCGTCGAGACGTATCCCGAGGCGAGCGTGATGCTCGACCGCCAGTATCGGATGAGCCAGCGGATCCAGGCGTTCGCCTCCCGGGAGTTCTACGACGGCGCGCTCCGTCCCGCGACCGGCACGGTCGCTGGCCAGTCGGTGGCCGACCTCGTGGACGATCCGGACGATCTCCCGCCGGAGCTTCGCGACGACGTCACCCTTCTCGATCCCGATGGAACCCGCGAGGGCAACCGGAACGTTCGTGAGGCAAAGCGCGTCGCCGCGATCGTCGACGCGTACGTCGATGCCGGCGTCGATCCGGACGACATCGGCGTCATCGCGCCGTTCCGCGCGCAGGTGGCCGAGATCGGGCGCCGGACCGACGTGACCGTCGACACCGTCGACCGGTTTCAGGGCTCCAGCAAGCCGGTGATCGTGGTCTCGCTCGTCGCTGCCGGCGATCTCGATGGTCCGATCTTCGAGGACCATCGCCGCATCAACGTCGCACTCACGCGGGCGAAGCAGGCGCTCGTGCTGGTCGGTGACCGCGAGGCGCTCAGCTCGGATCCATTTTACGCACGGATGGTCGAGTGGGCGGACCGATGACCCCGTCCTCGTCTCGCCGGACACGAGCGATTTAAGCGGCGGCCGTGGCATCCTCCGATATGACCACGACGCGGGGGCTCCGGAAGCAGGCCGGCGAGGAGCCGATCACGATGTTGACCGCCTACGACGCACCCACGGCGTCGATCATCGAGGACGCGGGCATCGACGTCATCCTCGTGGGCGACAGTATGGGAAACGCCGTGCTCGGATACGACTCGACGATCCCGGTCACGATGGACGACATCGCCAGCCGAACCGGAGCGGTCGCACGCGCCACGGAGGAGACGCTGGTCGTCGCCGACCTCCCGTTCCTCTCGTTCGGCGCCGACGAAGCGGAGTCGATCCACAACGCCGGACGACTCCTGAAGGAGGAGGGTGCCGACGCCGTGAAGATCGAAAGCGGCGACCACACGGTCGCGCTGACCGAGGCGCTCGTCGACGTCGGAATCCCGGTGATGGGGCATCTCGGCCTGACGCCCCAGCACGTCAACGAACTCGGGTATGCCCGACAGGGTACCGACCGCGAGGCCGCCGAGTCGATCATCGAACTGGCGGAGGCCCACGAGGCGGCCGGCGCGTTCGCGCTCGTGCTCGAGCACGTCCCCGCGAACCTCGCCGCCGTGATCACCGAGCGTCTCGAGATCCCGACGATCGGGATCGGCGCCGGACCCGAGTGTGACGGGCAGGTCCTCGTGATAACGGACGTACTCGGGCTCAACGACTGGTCGCCCTCCTTCTCCGAGCAGTTCGGCGACGTCGGCGCGGAGACCCGCCGGGCCGTCGCCGCCTACCGCGATGCGGTGACGGACGGATCGTTCCCGGCCGACGAGCACAGTTACGTTGAGGAGGACCTCGAGGGTCTCGACGACGTCGGCGAGAGTGAAACTCGTCGGTGAAAACCGTGTTGACCGGTCCGACGGCTAGTCCGCGGGTTACTCCGGCGTGTCGACCGTTTCGGCGGCGGTCCCCTGGCCCTTCGACCCGGGCCCGTCCCCGGCCATCTCCGGTTCGGCGTCCACTCGGGGCGGGAGATCGTCGATGAAGCGTTTGATGATCTCCTCTTCGGCGCGGTGGAGCGTCTCGCTGCAGGTCGATTTGGCGATCCCGACGTGCTCGGCCAGATCGGTCAGTGAACACTCCCGGGGCGTATCGTAGTAGCCGAGTTCGACGGCGGTCAACAGGAGTCGCTGTTGGGTCTCCGTGAGCACCTGGCTGGGCTGGAGTCGCTCCTGAATGTACTCGACGCGGAAGTCCATCTCCAGCTCCTGGAACTGTCGACCCAACTCGGAGAGCCGGTCGTGGGCGCCGGTGACGTCGATCGTCGCCTCTCCGTCCCGGATCTCGATGGGCATCTCGATCGGGATCCCCGACCGTTTGGCCGCGACCAAAAGCATCGGTGCGGTCGTCTCGAACTGCACGGTCGCCTCCGTGTCGGTGCGCTGCATCACGGACATGTCCGTCAACACCGCGTGGTCGCGCATGTCCTCGAGGACGCCGTCGAGGTCTGACGCCGAGATCCACACCAGCGCGAATCCCGGCCCGTCACCCGGCAGCGCCGCGAGTACCTGAAACGTTGCGTCGGGATGCGCGCGGGAGATGTCCGCGACCCACGGTCCATCGGGCATCTCGACGACGAGGCGTGCTTGTGTCATCGGTGTCGTGTCCTGTCGTGTGTTCGAGCGTCGTCGCCGGTTGGCTCCCGTGACGGCCCGTATCCGACCCGATCGTCCCCGGGTCGTAAGTATGTATCCGTCGGATCGGCGTTCCGCTTCCGATCGTGGGCGCTATTCGACGACGATCGCGCCCTTCATCCCGACGGCTTCGTGGGGGGTACAGACGTATGGATACGTTCCCGCGCTCTCGACGGTGTACTCGAAGGTGTGGCCCTCCTCGTCGGTCCGTTCGGACTCGAAGGAGCCGTCATCGGCAGCGACGTTGTGCTGGCCGCCCTGACCGGTCCACTCCCAGACGACCGTGGTCCCGGTCGAGACGGCGACCGCGGGCGGGGAGAACTGCAACCCGTCACCGGAACCGACGTCGACCGTGACGCTGTCGGCGTCGCGACGGTCGAGCGTCTGCCCCTCGTAGTTGCTCACGTCGTCGAACCAGCCGTCGTAGTTCGGCTCCTCGGAGAGGTACTCGTCGCCACCTCCGCCGTTTCCGTTCCCGTTTCCCCCACCGTTTCCGTTTCCCCCACCGTTTCCGTTTCCGCCGCCGTTTCCGTTTCCGCCGCCGTTTCCGTTTCCGCCGCCCGAACAGCCCGCAAGCAGCGTGGCGCCGACCGCCGCGGTCGCCGAGAGATACGTTCGCCGATCGAGGCTCCGTCCCGCGTTCCGTGTTCGATCGCTCATAAACAGATGGTTCTACCGCCGGCACGGATATAGGGGGGTCGGGGGTTCCCATCGACTGAGGATCCTGCCGAACGTATTCGGCATTGAGGATCCGCGGCGTGATCGACACGCGATCGATCGAGAGCCCACTCCGTCACTCCGTCATCCAGTCCGGATCGAGTCGGGGCGGCGAGAAGACGTCGTAGCCCTCCACCGGCACGTCGCCGTGATTGACCGCCGCGTGCGGCTCGTCGCCGGGGATCACGTACGATTCGCCCGCACTGACGGGGCGCTCCTCGTCGTCGATCAGGAATGTCAACATGCCGGCGGTAACCATACCGGCCTGTTCGTGGTCGTGGCGGTGCTCGGGGATCTCGGCACCCGGCTCGACCGTGAATCCCTGCACGCTGGTCCGCTCCCCCGCGGCTTCCGCGGTGAGGAAGACGCCCGGAACGGCCTCGACCGCCTCGACGTCGGCCTCGGTGACGATCTCCATACCGGATCGACGGCGAGATCGGTGAAAAACCCTCGGCCGCCTCGATCGCGCCGGCGGCCGCGACGTCCCACGTTCCCCGGATTCGACGTCCCACGTTCCCCGGCTTCGACGTCCCACGCCCCCGGCTTCGACGTCCCGCGTCGCTTTTAGGACGCCGGCGCGATCGCTGCGTATGGAACTGGATGCGATCGAGGAGCTGATCGAGACGGAGATCACCGACGCCGTCGCGAACGTGACGCGACCGCGCGTCCACGACGACGAGGACGAGGACGACCACTACGCGGCGACGATCGTCTCGCCGGCCTTTGAGGGGCTCTCGCTGGTCGAACAGCACCAGCGCGTCTACGACGCGCTCGGGGAACATATGACCACGGACATCCACGCGATGGAGCTGCAGACGTATACCCCGAGCGCGTACGCCGAGCACGGAGACGGGAGCCTCGACGACGCGGTCCGCGACGCCGGTCTGTTGCCGGCTGAGGAGTGACCGCAGCCAGGGCTCCCCTCGCCGGGAGCTGATCTCCGGCGGAGGTGGAGGCGACTCCAACCACGAGGCGGCCAAGCGCGATTCAGTAGGGTTTACACGCTCGACCGACCACGGGCGCGTATGGGAGACGATTACCGGATCGAATCGGATAGCCTCGGAGAGATGCAGGTCCCGGCGGACGCCTACTGGGGCGCCCAGACCCAGCGTGCCGTCGAGAACTTCCCGATCTCGGGAAGCACCTTCGGTCGGCGGTTCATCCGCGCGCTCGGGATCGTCAAGAAGTCGGCGGCGCAGGCCAACCGCGACCTCGGACTGCTCGAGGAGGAGACGGCCGCGGCGATCGTCGACGCCGCCGACGAGGTCATCGCCGGCGAGCACGACGACCAGTTCCCCGTCGACGTGTTTCAGACCGGCTCGGGGACCTCCTCGAACATGAACGCCAACGAGGTCATCGCCAACCGGGCCGCCGAGATCGCCGGCGCGGAGATCGGCGACCGCGTCGTGCACCCCAACGACCACGTCAACTACGGCCAGTCGAGCAACGACGTGATCCCGACGGCGATGCACGTCGCCGCCCTCGAGGCGGTCGAGAAGGACCTCATCCCCGGGCTTGAGACCCTCCGAACGGCCCTCGAGGACGCCGAAACCGAGTTCGACGGCGTCGTCAAGACGGGTCGGACCCACCTCCAGGACGCGACCCCGATCCGGCTCGGTCAGGAGTTCGGCGGCTACCGGACCCAGGTCGAGAAGGGCATCAAGCGCGTCGGCGACGTCCGGCTGCACCTCCGCGAGCTCGCGCTCGGCGGCACCGCGGTCGGGACCGGTCTCAATACCCACCCCGAGTTCCCGGAGCGTGCGGCCGAGTACATCTCCGAGGAGACGAACACGACCTTCCGCGAGGCCGACAACCACTTCGAGGCGCAGGCGGCCCACGACGCGATGGCGGAGGCACACGGCGCGCTCCGAACCGTCGCCGGCTCGATGAACAAGATCGCCAACGACCTGCGCCTGCTGGCCTCCGGCCCGCGCAACGGCCTCGGCGAGATCGAACAGCCCGAGAACCAGCCCGGGTCGTCGATCATGCCCGGCAAGATCAACCCGGTCGTCGCCGAGTCGGTCAACCAGGTCCACAAGCGCGTGGTCGGCAACGACGCGACGATCAGCGCCGGCGCCGCTCGCGGCGAGATCGATCTGAACCTCTACAAGCCGGTCCTGGCGCACAGCTTCCTCGAGTCCGCTGCACTGCTCGCCAACGCCGCCGAGGCGTTCGGCGAGAAGTTCGTCGCCAAACTCGAAGCCAACGAGGAGTACTGCGCCGAGCAGGTCGACCGCTCGATGGCGCTGGCGACGGCGCTCAACCCGGCGATCGGCTACGACAAGGCCTCGAAGGTCGCCAAACGGGCGCTCGCCGAGGACAAGACCGTCCGCGAGGTCGCGGTCGATGAGGGCTACCTCACCGAGGCCGAGGCCGACGAGGTGCTCGATCCCGAGCGGATGACCCATCGCGGCATCCTCGGCGACGACTGAGTCTCGGATCCGACCACCCCGTCTCACTCGGTTGGAAGGCGCGTCTGGACGGTGCCGTCCCCCGCCTGCCGTGACTCGAACTCGAGGAGCCGCCGCTTTGTCGCGACGCCGCCGGCCGCGGAGTAGCCTCCGAGGCTCCCGTCGCTCCTGACCACGCGGTGACAGGGGACGACGATCGGAACGGGATTCCGTCCGCAGGCCCCGCCGACCGCGACGGGGGCGGATCCGACCGTCGACGCGATTTCCCCGTACGTCCGCGTCTCGCCGAAGGGGATCTCGGCCATTGCGGCCATCACGTCGCCGGTCAGTCCGTCCGGGGTCGTCACCGACAGGTCGAACGTCCGACGATCGCCGCGCTCGTAGGCACGGATCTGGTTGCGGATCTCGGTAGCGGGTTCCGCGACGTGTGTCGCGTCGATCTCGAGCGTGTGTGAGCGGACGGATACCTTCATCGGTGGGTGCGAACGCTCCGTGCCGGGAGCGGTTGCTGAGTCCTCTCGGCCGCGAGGCATATACCTATCGTCCACGTGATCCGGATCGGGATGATCGAGTTTATGCGCGGCGCCTACGACGCGGTCGTGACCCACGCGATCGAGGGACGCGAGGCGACCGAACCCGTCGAGGTCTGTGGCGTCCTCGCGGGCCGCATCGAGGCGGACGCCGATCGACACGTCGTCACGAGCACCTACCGTGCGAACAACGCCGCCGAGACGCCCCGCACCCGATATCTGATCGATCCCGAGGAGCAGTTCACGATCCTTGAGGCGATCGAGGCGGCCGACGACGAGGTGATCGGGTTCTACCACTCTCACCCGACCGGCCCGCCACACCCCAGCGAGACGGACGCCGTGGACGCCACCTGGTCCGGCCGGTCGTACGTCATCTGCGCGCTCGACGGGCAGCCCTTCGTCGGCTCCTGGCGCTGGGAGGGGGACGACGACGGCTTTCGACGGGAGACGGTCGCGATCGTCCCCGGAACGGGGTAAGGCGTCCGAAACGGGTTAGGGCGTGAGGATCCCACGTGGGTGTATGGTCGAGGAGATCACCACGGAGGACGTCGAGGCGAAGCTCGACGACGAGGACGTACAGATCGTCGACATTCGCCAGCCGGGCCAGTTCGCACGCGGGCACATCCCGGGCGCGATCAACATCCCGATGAGCGACCTCCCGAGCCGCATCGACGAGTACGAGTGGGGCGAGGAGATCGTGGTCGCCTGTCCCATCGGACAGTCGTCGATCCAGGCGGCCAAGCTCATCAGCAGCTTCGAGGCGGTCGCCGACGACGCCTGCATCGCGAGTATGGCCGGCGGCTATCGGGACTGGGACGGCGAGCTCGAGACCGAGGCGTGACGCCGCAGCCGACGCGACCCACGCCGCCGACGCCATCCATACCGCCGACGCCATTCATACCGCCGACGCCGACCACGCAGGCTGAGCCGACCACGACGACCACACCCGCCACGCTGACCATACCGAACCGACGAGCACCCCGTCGTTGAAGTGTCGTGTGGACATACCACACTGTATGGACGTCGAGTTCGACTTCGAGGACGACGTGACGCTGGTAACCGGTGCGTCCGGGGCGCTCGGCAGCGCTGCGGCCGAGACGTTCGACGAGGCCGGGGCCGACGTCGTCGCGGTCAACCGCCGCGCGCCGGACCACGAGGACGCCCTCGTTGACCCCGACGCGATCGATCGGTTCTACCGAACCGACTGTACGGAGGAGGACGAAGTCGCCGCGACGGTCGAGACGATCGTCGCCGATTACGGCCGGATCGACCACGTGTTGAACGTCGCCGGCACCTGGCGAGGGGGCACCCCGATTCACGAGACCGGGCAGGACGTCTTCGAGTTCCTCCTCGACGTGAACCTGAAGACGATGTTCCTCGTCTCGAAACACGCGATCCCGCACCTCCGGGAGACCGAGGGATCGATCGTCTCCGTCTCCGCCCGATCCAGCCTGGAGGGCGGCGAGGGTGACGGGATCTACCGGGCCAGCAAGGCCGGCGTTCGGCTGCTTACGGAGACGATCGCCGCGGAAAACCGCGGCGTCGTCCGGGCCAACGCCGTGCTACCGGACGTGCTGGACACGCCGATGAACCGCGAGCTGATGACGCCCTCCGAGGAGTGGGTCGATCCGGTCGAGGTCGCCCGCGTGATGTGTGCGCTCTGTTCGGACGCCACGAGCGTGACGAGCGGTGCGGCCGTTCCGGTCGACGGGTGATCGATGCCGCTCACGGCGTACCCGGTGGCGGGATCGCCGGTCCCGTCAGGGAAACGCCTGCCCGTCATCCAGGGGGAGAGAGTCGCCCTCGGTGGCCTCGTGTCGGTCGCCGAAAGCTCGACCGGACACGCTCTCGGGCCGAAGCTGGTACAGATCGATCGTGAGATCATCGAGCGCAGCGGTCGGAGAGACGTTCAGCGTCGGAATGGCGGCGTTCTCGGCGATCGCGTTCATCGCGATCGCGTGGTCGGCGTCGGGTACGGGCTCGATCGAGCCACGGACGACGACGCTCTCGGCGGGCGACTCGCTGTAGACGGTGACCGTCGCGGTTCCCGTCGTCTCGATGAACGCCATCTTCTCGCTGTCGTCGTCGTGGACCAGCTGGAAGTAGAGGGCGTCCCCATCGTACCCGAACGACTCGGGTACGGCGTAGGTCTCCGTACCGTCACACAGCGACAACACCCCGGATCCGGCGGTCCGGAGGATCTCGTCGATCTCGTCGGCCTCGAGCTGCATCGTGACCATTGCCCGAACGTATTCGACCCACGGCAATAACCCGGCTGATCGATCCCGTCCTTGGGAACGCCACCCGTTCGGCGATATCCGTCCCTCCAGTGACCGATCGCCCTCCGTGGGTTTAATAGCCCGAGCGCGTCCCTCACGAGTATGGAACGCGTAGACGTTGCGATCGTCGGCGGCGGTCCCGCCGGGTCCTCGGCGGCGCACGCCGCCGCGAGCGCCGGAGCCGACGCGATCGTGTTCGAGAAGGGCGTCCCGCGCGCCGACCGGGAGGGTATCGGCCCCGATTCGACGGACGCCGCCGGCATCCTCGACTACTGGGTGGACATTATGGGCATCCATCCCGACGAGTTCCCGGAGGGGGTCGTACAGAACGAGCTCGACCGGGCGGAATTCCGCGGCCCGAACACGGGGTGTACGCTTTATCACACCGGGATCGACTCCTCCTACGACGCCTTCGGCTACACCTTCCACCGGGCACGGTTCGACGACTTCCTCCGGGAGCGCGCCGAGGATGCGGGCGCGCGCTACCGCGTGCAGGCGTCGGTCCGTGACGTCGAGACCGATCCATCGATCGATCCGGACCGCGACGACGATCCGCGGCACGTCCTCCACCTCGCGGACGGCGAGACCGTCGGCGCCGACGCCCTCGTGCTGGCGGACGGGCCCCAGCGGCCGGTCACCAACAAGGTGCTCGATCGATATCTCCCGGACGGCTCGGCCGCCTCCGAACGGCTCGCCTCGCGGAAGGCCAACCACATCGCCTATCAGGAGTACCGACGGTTCCCCGAGGATCTCTACGAGGAGATCCGGGACGCCATCGTCTTCTGGTGGGGCGTGATGCCCGGCGAAACCGCCTATCCGTGGGTGTTCCCCAACCAGGACCGGGTCTGCCGGGTCGGCCTCACGATGCCGATCGGGATCGACATCGACGACGTCGCGGACCGCGAGTCGTACGAGCTATTGCGCCCCGAGGACGACACCATTCCGAACGGCGCCACCTACATCGAGCGGCTCCTCGAGTGGCAGTACGGCGACGAGTACGACCTCGAGGATTTCCCGATCGTTGAGGACGCCGGCAAGCGGAACGGCACCGAGACGTACGCGATCTCCTCGACGAAGCCGATCGACTCGCCGACCGACGCCGGGATCGCCGTCGCCGGCGGGGCGATGGGAACCACCTCCGCGTTCCACGAGGGCGGCGACCACGTCGCCGTTCGAACCGGAGCGATCGCCGGCGAGCTGGCCGCGACCGGCGACCTCGCGTCCTACAACCGCCGTTGGAAGGAAGCGATCGGGGACGAGGTGTTGCGCAGCGTGGCGATGGCCGAGATGGTGAGCGAGTACGGCCCCGCCGACTGGGACCGCGTGATCGAGACCGCCGACGTGATGCTCGCGGCCGAGACCGGCGGCGACCTCCTGAAGCGGACCTACTCCGCCGGATGGGGCGCGACGAAGCTGCTGTTGCGATATAAATGGACCAAGCGGCAGCTTCGCGGGAGCTACACGCAGATCACCGCCGACGAGTACGTCCTCTGAGGGCGACGTTGGGACACTTCCGCCGAGCCTACTCGTAGCTTTTCACCGATAGGAGTACGGACGAGGTCGTCCCTTCGGCAGGCCGGGAGGATCTCCGTCCCGTACATACTGTGATCGCCGCCGCTCCCGCCTGCGACGTCGCGTGAATCGCCTCGGGGTCAAGTGGTTCGAGAGAGCGTTGCTCTCTCGTCATCCCGAGAGCGCATCGCGCTCTCGGACGACCCCGAGGCTTCCCGTTTCCACGACATGACTTGCAGACACGGACTCGAAGTGAGTCGTGTCCGTAGCGGTCACAGTCTCCACGGGCGTGTCTTCGGGCCATCCCAGCCCTAATTCAGCAAAGCCTCTCTGCAAGACGTTCATCGCCGCATTCGCGTCCCTGTCCGTCTCAAATCCACATGACGGACAGGAGTGTTCCCTGACCCAGATGGATTTCGCTGTCTCCACACCGCAC
>NZ_FNWU01000015.1 GCF_900108505.1 Halopenitus malekzadehii
ATCACGCTCTTAGAGTACAAGGCCGAGTTGTACGGCTGTCACGTTGTGCAGGTTGAAGCGGCAGGAACGACCAGAGAGTGTGCGTCGTGCGGTGTGGAGACAGCCAAGCCCATTTGGGTTCGAGAACACTCCTGTCCAAGTTGTGGATTCGAGTGTGACCGTGACGCGAACGCAGCAATGAATGTGCTTCAACGCGGTTTTTCTGAATTAGGGCTGGAATGGCCCGAAGACACGCCTGTGGAGACTGCGCTCCCTACGGACACTCATTCGGTGTCTGCAAAGCGCGTCATCGAAACAGGAAGCCCCTGCCTCAAGGAGCCGACGAAGGCAGCGACTAGGCAGGGGTAGTTCACGTGGGTGCGCCGGTATACGTCGACGACGAGGTGTACGGAACGTTCTGTTTCTACGACACTGAGCCTCGCGATGGACAGTTCTCGGAGTGGGAGGTGACGCTTGTCGACCTCCTGAGCCAGTGGGTGAGCTACGAACTGCAGCGCGAGCGATTCACTGATCGTCTGCAACGGCAGAACGACCGGCTCGAACGGTTCGCCTCCATCGTGTCACACGACCTTCGGAATCCGCTGAACGTGGTTTCCGGGTCGATAGATCTCGCGGACGAAACGGGTGATCTGGCGCAGTTATCCCGTGCACGGCGTGCCGTCGATCGGATGGATACGCTCATCGAGGACCTCCTGCTACTGGCACGTTCCGGCGACGTCATCGACGAGACCGAACGCGTGGATCTCGGCGCGCTCGCTGCGGACTGCTGGCAAACGGTCCCGACCAACGATGCCATGCTCTCGGTGGGTGCCGAACGAACCGTCCAGGCCGATCGGCGGCGGCTGCAACAGCTGCTGGAGAACCTCTTCCGAAACGCCGTCGAACACGGTTCGACGAGCCCTCCCTCGAAGACTCGCGAGGACGCCGTTGAGCACAGCTCAACGAGCCCCCGCTCGCACGCTCGCGAGGACGCCGTCGAACACGAGGCGGACACCGCCCAACACGGCGGACGTTCACTCACCATCACCGTCGGCGATCTCCCGAACGGATTCTACGTCGAGGACGATGGGACGGGGGTCCCCGAGGAGATACGTGCGGACGTCTTCGAGAGCGGATACACGACGATCGAGGATGGCACGGGCTTCGGCCTCGCGATCGTCTCCGAGATCGTCGACGCCCACGACTGGGAGATCACCGTCACTGAAAGCGACGACGGCGGCGCACGCTTCGAGATCACGGATGGGTGACGCCGGAGACTCGCCGAGCGCGGATCGGAGGCTTAAACCTTAACGAGGGTCATCCATCGAACGCGTGCGAGGGTAGCCAAGCCGGGAAACGGCGGCGGACTCAAGATCCGCTCCTGTAGAGGTCCGTGGGTTCAAATCCCTCCCCTCGCATCGCCGGGGTCATCCCCCGTGATGCGGAAGGGCGCTCTCGGAGCGTTCTTCCCTCGCAAAACAACATTTTACCATCCATCAGAAGTGACGACTTCCGAGTGGCGAACAAGGGCGAAGCTCTCGTCAATGCTGTCGATCCGGAAACCAACAGAGTCCTCCATTCTCGATGCGCTGTTTCTCGTCGATGACGCCGACGATCTCAGAGGAGTGCTTCGGCGTGAAAACCGTCACTTTCGCGTCGAAATCCACGGCTTCAGAAACGCAGCCCAACGTATCTTTCGTGAAATATAACGGAGAACCCCTTTGTTTACAAACTGTTTCAGATACGTCGACCCACCGATCGCGGAAACGTGGTTGTAATCCCGTTCTATCCGGTGAAATTATGCTTAAGTTAACACTGGGCCGCCGAGCATCTTCGACGGTCGTTTCACCGGAGGAATAATAGTGGTAGTAGGAGAATTCGATAGTCGTGACCTCGAAACGAGCGGCGCTACGAACTCTCGTTGAATCGGACGAAGTTTCCCGCATACCGATCGTTCACGACGCCCTGACGGCGAAGTTAGCGGAAGCGGCCGACTTCGATGCGATTTCGCTCTCGGGCCACGGCGTAAGCATCAGTGCACTCGGATTGCCCGACGCCGGATACCTGACGATGCCCGAGGCGGTAACCGTCTCCCGAAACGTTGCTCAGGCCGTGGATACACCAGTGTACACGGATGTCGACACTGGGTTCGGAAACGCGATCAACGCCCGACGAACCGCCGAGGAAGTCATCCGAAACACCGAGTGTGCCGGCTTCCACATCGAAGATCAAGTCGATCCGAAACGCTGCGGACAGGTGGCCGGCAAACGGGTTATCCCACGGAAGGAGATGCAAGAGAAAGTCCGTGCCGTCTGCGACCTTCGAGACGAGATCGATCCGGAGTTCGTCATCATCGGTCGCACCGACGCGCTGGGCGTGACAAATGGCGGCCCATCAGAAGCGATCGATCGCGGGAACGACTTCATAGACGCAGGTGCGGACCTCGTCTTCGTCGACGGAATCCACTCGGAATCGACCGCCGAGGAGATCGGCCGCGGTATCGATGGGCCCCTGCTGTACAACAAAAGCGGTCCGAACCGCAGTCTCGCGCCGGCGGTCGACGAGGCAGTGTTAGCGGAGTGGGGATACTCGCTCGTGTCCTATCACGCGTCGATGACGCCGACGATTCAGGCGGTCCACGAGTATATGTCCCAGCTCAAAGACCGGGGAATGGACCACGTTGTCGAGTTCGAAGCCGAGATGGACGAACTGCCGGTTGGGGATTTCTATGCTTTCGAGGGGATGAACGAGGTTGTTGACCTCGAGCGGGAGTATCTCCCGGAAGAAGAGATGGAGAAGTATCAGTCCTCCGTCGGAAAAGACATCTGAACATCGGACGGCCCGAACAGTACCGCCACGTCGTCCGCTGTCGGGGAACTCCAATGGGACAACCCCTCTCGAGTGAATCGTTGCGCGATCGGTTCGAGGCTTTCGGGCGTCTCAAGGGACTCTCGTCACTTGTTCCCGACGATCGCTCGTTCCAGGTCGGCAATCGTCGGTGATTGACCACAAGAATTCCGATCAGCGCGGATGAAACCCGTCTCAGTCACTGTCTTCATGGGTGCTGTGCCCCGCCCGCGGGGCCGATCGATGCGTTAACGGGCGCGCCAGGCCGAGTCCGAGTATGACCGACACCGTCGATCGAGTCACGGTCGCCGAGCGCGCGGCCCGGGCGGGGGGCCGCGTCGCCCACGAGCACTTCCGGACCGGGATCGCCGTCGAGACGAAGGGCGGGACGGCTGACGTCGTCACCGAGGCCGACCGCGCCGCCCAGCGCGAGGTCATCGACGTCGTTCGCGAAACGTTCCCGGAGGACGCGATCGTCGGCGAGGAGAACGACGAGCTGAAAACGGTCCCCGACGCCGGTGCCGTCTGGATCGTCGACCCGATCGACGGGACGACCAACTACGTCCGCAACGATCCCGTCTGGGGAACCGCCGTCGCGGCGGTCGTGGACGGTGACCCCGTCGCCGCCGCCGTCGCGATGCCGGCGCTCGAGGACGTCTACGTCGCCGGCGACGCGGGCGCCGTCCGAAACGATGAGCCGATCGCGGTCAGCGACGTGACCGATCCCGAGGCCGCCCTCGCCGCGCCGGCGATGTGGTGGCCGATGGACCGCCGTGAGGAGTACGGCAACGCGTGTGCGGCGCTGCTCGAGCGCTTCTGGGACGTCCGCCGGATCGGCTCCGCCCAGGCGATGCTTGCGGGGATCGCCCACGGCAGCATCGACGGCGCGATCACGAACGTCGTCTCTCACCCTTGGGACTCGGTCGCGGGCGTCCACCTGATCCGACGGGCGGGCGGCACCGTCACCGACCTCGAGGGCGACCGCTGGCGACACGACTCGACCGGACTGGTCGCCTCCAACGGCGACCTCCACGACGAACTGCTCGATGCGGCCGCCGAGATCGCCTGAGTCAGTCGGCCGTGGCGATCGCCGCGATCCCGGACGATCGTCTCAGATCCCAAACGTGGCGCGCAGCATATCCCGGGTCCCCGGCCCGAGGCCGACGGCGAGGACGGTGATCAACAGCAGGACCGTGTACCGCGGCGACTCCGTGAACATCTCGTCGTTGAACACCCAGACGACGAACGTCGCGGCCGCGAGTTTCACGATCAGAAACGGCCAGGCGTCGCCGGTCACCGAGAGGACGGACGGGGGCAACAACCGTGCCGTCCAGTCGACGATCGCCGCATTGACCACGTGTTTCGGCACGAGGTTTGCGCTGTCGGCCAGAACGGGCATCCAGTCAAGCCCGATCACGTTCGCCACGCCGTCGATCGCGTGGCCCCAGATGACGACGAGTCCGATGTACCCCGTTCCCGCGTTGACCGACGGCTCGTACCGCTCGATCAGCCACCAGGTCACGCCCGCCGACGCCGTGGCGATCGCGAGGATGGCGACGATCACCGCCGCGTTGAACCCGACGAACGTGGTCGTTGCGGCGAGGGACCCGAGGTAGCCGACCGACCCGATGACCGCCACACTCCCCATCGCGAACAGGGGTCGTGCGTAGTCATCGGTCACCCCGCGGTCCGCGAGGGCGTACGCGAGGACCACGCAGCCGAGCGTGATCGCGAACACGGTCACGTAGATGAACGGGCTGATGAACAGCGCGGTCCAGGGGGCAGGGATCAGGTGCTGGCCGCCCGCGTCGAGCGCGGCCACGCCCGCGTCCTCGATCGTTCGCAGCGCGCCCCCGAGGAGCACGAACGGGAACAGCGCGAAGAAGAACCGCCGCTCCTCACCGATCCCGAGCCGGCGAAGGAGGAAGAGGACGCCGATCAGCGCGACCAGCAGGATGACGATGTACGAGACCGTCGAGACGGTCGTGTATCCGGGCGAGGCGACCACCGCGTCGGCGGCCGCGGCGGCCTCCGCACACGCGTCCGAGGAGTAGAGATACTCCGTCGCGCCGCCGCGGCGCACCGCACAGGCGGCCCCCTCGCCGTCGGCGACCACCGGTCCCCAGAAGTACCGCCAGAGGAAGCCGTCGTAGACGATCCGTGGGAACAGTACCGCGCCGGCGCCGATCCCGACCACGATCGAGACGACGGCTGTGAGCCACGCCGCCTCCGGCGAGACGTCGAGGCGCTCGTCGATCCGGTCACTCATTGGTACAACTGCGAACGACCGACGGGTTGAGCGTTCCGGTCACGACCGTGGCCGGTCCGTCCACGACCGGAGTAGTTCGCCACGACCGGGACGGCCCGGTCACGGACGACTGCGGACGGACCGGTCACAGCTGCGGATCGCCCACGTTCGTCTCTCCGTCCAGGACGAGCAGCGTTCGTGACCGATCCACGTCCTCGATCCCGGCGATCCGGTCGTAGACGAGATCACGAAGCGCCGCGGCGTCCTCGACGACGACCCGAAGCAGGAGGTCCCACTCGCCGGCCGTGAGGTGACGATCCCGAACCGCCTCGATCGGGTCGAGCGCGGCGATGACGTCGTCGACGTTGCGCTGGGTCACCTCGAGGCCGACGAACGCCTCGAGATCGTACCCCAACGCGGGGGCGTTCACGGCGGCGTGATACCCCTCGATCACGCCCGCGTCCTCCATCCGATTCACCCGATCCCGGACGGTGTCGGTGGTCTCGTTCACACGATGTGCGATCTCCGAGAAGGGCGTTCGGGCGTTCTCTCCGAGGACGCGGAGGATCGCCCGATCCGTCCCATCGAGGTCCATACCGTTCCGATGGCGGGAGCTGCCTTTGGCGTTGCGACCGCCTGTATCCGGACCGCCAGCCTACTCGTCGGCGAGCGGGTTTTCGAGGTCGATCTCGCCGGCGTCGAGCTCGGCCTCGACCTCGCGGACGGCCGTCACCATGTTCTCGGTCTTTCCGTAGGCGATCTCCCGGGGCAGGAGCTTGAGTCCGCAGTCGGGCGAGATCGTGAGCTTCTCCGGGGGCACGATCCGCAGGCCCTGTTTGATGTTCCGTTTGATCTCGGCGACCGACTCCACCTCGGCGGTGTGGGCGTCGACGACGCCGAGCGCCAGGTCCGGCTCGAAGTCGGGGTCGGTGAACACCTCGACCTGCTCGTAGTCGCCGTTGCACAGCTCGACGTCGAACTCGTCGATCGGGAACTCGTTGAGCTCGGGGTAGATCCGCGAGTAGTCGCCGTAACAGACGTGCAGGCCGATCCGGACGTCGTCGTCGATCCCGGCGGTGATCCGGTCGAGCGCCTCGTGGACGATGGCGTGGTCCTCCGGGGTCGTCGCCAGCGCGGGTTCGTCGATCTGGATGTACTGCGCGCCGGCCTCGACAAGCGCCTCGACCTCCTCGTTGACGAGATCGGCTAGGTCGTACACCAGGTCCTCGGTCGTCTCGTAGGCCTCGTTGAACGCCCAGAAGCCGAGCGTGTAGGGGCCGGTGATCGGAACCTTGACCGGCCGTTCGGCGACGTCACTCGTGAACTCGAACTCGTCGACGAGCCACGGTTCGTCGTACTCGACCGGCTCGACGACGGAGGGCTTGTCGAAGTAGTTGTGTCCCCACACCTTCACCGGGCCGTTGAACTCGTAGCCCGGGATGCGGTGGGCGAAGAACTCGACCATCTCGTTGCGGCGCATCTCGCCGTCGACGACGGTATCCAGCCCCGCGCGCTCGTGTTCGTGGGTGATCAGTCGACAGGCGTCGTCGTGGGCCTCCGCGAGGTCGTCCGCGTCGAACTTCGAGTCGGGGTCATCGACGAGGTCGTCGGCGCGGTTGAGCCACTTCGGCTTCGGGTAGGAGCCGACGACCGTGGTCAACAGGAAGTGGTCGTTCGGGTGCGATTTCGGGCGGAACTGGTCGCGGTTGACGTCGGGAACTCGAACCATCAGGACAACACCTCCACGCCCGCGGCGAGGGCGTTCAGCTTGGCTTGATACTTGTTCTCCGGCAGGTAGAACAGCTCGGTGTTCGAGGTGACGTAGGTCGTCTCGAAGCCGCCGACCGGCAGCTGCTCCTCGAACCACCCGACGCGCTCGGCGATCGTTTCGGGCTCCTCAACGAGCGTGTTCTGCCCGTCGACGACGCCGAGCGCCACCGAGTCGGGGGCACCGTACTCCTGGACGTTGTACACCGAGTCGTCCCGGTCGCCGGTGACGAGATCGAGCCCGACCGCGTCGATGTCGGCATCGAGCAGGTGGGCGTAGGGTTTCTCCGGGATCGCCCCCCAGTAGGTGTGCACGACGACGTCGGCGTCGGTCGCCGACGCGACGCGATCGATCGCGTCGCTCGCCTGCGCGTCCACGCCGTCCTCGGGGGGTTGCTCCACGAGCGACGGCTCCAACAGGAACAGCGTCTCGTGGTCCCCGAGCGCCTCGACCTCAGCCGCCAGGAACGCGGCGATCGACTCGCGGAACGCCTCCGCGTCCGCTCCCGTCTCGTTCGTGGCCAGCTCGGACAGGGAGTACGGACCCGGCAGCACCGCCTGGAGGGCGACGTCATCGTCGGCCGGTAGCTGATCGCTTGCGGACGCAAGCTCCTCGGCGACGTCGCCGCTTGCGGTCGGCTCCGAGACGACCCGCGGATCGCGGTAGAAGTTGTTGTTGTCGTAGTAACGGACGATCCCGCCGGTCTCGACGCCGTCGGCGACCGTCAGCGGATGGGCGATCATGTCGTCCCATCGCGCTTGGCCCTCCACGATGCGGTCCAATCCGGCATCGAGTTGGTCATCGATCAGTTCGGATCGGACGTCGGCGTACGTCGAGACGATCTCCGGCCCCTCGTTGCCGCTCAACAGGTCCCCCTTCTGGTGACCCTTCAGATCGGAGAGGGTCTCCTTCGCCCAGTCCGGGAGCGGAAACAGTCCCGGCGTCGTCGCGACTCGTTCAGTCATCAGCGAAGCTAGGATATGCCGTAGTTTAATATTTTCTAATGGAACTTATTCCCAATGGTAATCTCACCCGGCCCCTGTGCTGTATCCGTCGGTCCTCACCGCTGCGTCCAACGGCCTCACCGCTGCGTCAGCCGGAGTATCGAGAGCGTCTCGAAGGGGTACGACTCCTCCCGGACGACCTCGTGGGAAAAGCCGGCCGCCTCGACGCGATCGATGACGGCCTCGTAGCCCGTCAGCGAACTCACGAGCAGCAGGACGCAGCCCCCCGGTGTGAGCACCCGGCCGACGTCGTCGAGGAACGGCTCGATCAGCTCACGGCCGGTTCGCCCGCCCGACAGTGCCGTCTCCATCCAGTCGTCCCACTCGTTGTCGGGGTCGGTCGGCAGGTACGGGGGATTGAACGCGACGGTGTCGAAGACGCCGTCCCGAAAGGGGTCGAGCAGACTCCCCCGGACGACATCGAGTCCGCGTTCACGCGCCTGTCTGCAGGCGTGTGGGTTGACGTCGCTGGCGACCACCTCGACGTCGGCACTGTCATCGGCCGTCGCGATCCGCTCCGCGACCCAGCCCGATCCGGTGCCGACCTCCAGCACGCGGCCGGTGGCCTCGGCGATCGCCGCCTCGGCCAGCAGGCCGGAGTCCTCGGCGGGTTGATAAACGGTCGTTTCGGCGCCGCGCCGCTCGGCGAGGTCGGTCACTCGCTGCCTCCCGTTCCCGCGTCGGAACCCAATGTAGCGTTGCCGCCCGATGCTGCCTCACCACTCGATCCGGCGTCGCCACCCGACCCGACCGTCACCGACAGCCCCGCCGACCGCGCGCCGTGGGTCCGCTGCGGGAACGGGATCGTGATACCCTCCTCGCGGAAGGCCTCGTGGAGCGCCGAGATGACCGCCGTTTGTGTGCGCCACCGCTTGCGCGCGCTGGGCTGGTCGATCCAGAACCGGGCCCCGAGGACGACCGAGGAATCGCCGAACCGTTTGGCGACCACCTTCGGCCGCGGCGCCGTTCGAACGTCGTCGAGGTCGGCCATCGCCTCCTGTGCCACGTCCGCCGCGTGGTCCGGGTCGTCGTCGTAGTCGATGCCGACCTCGACCTCGATCCGGAGCCGTCCCTTTCGCGATCGATCGATGATCGGGTTGTTCGCAATACGGTCGTTCGGGATCGTGACGTACTCGCCGTCGAACGTCTGGATCCGGGTGTGAAAGACGGTGATCTCGGTGACCGTCCCCTCGTTCTCCTCGAACTCGATCCAGTCGCCGATCTCAAAGGGACGCGAGAACATCAACACGATCCCGGCCAGGACGGATCCGAGCGTCTGACGCGCCGCCATCCCGACGACGATGCCGAGGAAGCCGGCACCGACGAGGAGGTTCCCGAGATTATCGGTGAACAGGCCGATGACGATCAGCCCCGCCAGCGAGTAGACCGCGAGCTGGGTCAGCCGGTAGATGATCTGCTTTTGGTGGGTCGAGACCGTCTTTCCGGTCGAGACGACCTCGCGGATGATCTGTCCGAAGAAGTCGGTCAGCGCGTACGCGCCGCCGAGCACGATGACCGCAAGCACGATGTTCGGAACCTGCTCGGCGAGCTCGAGGCTGCCGTAGGCGGCCACGAGCTGGTCGCCCAGTCCCCAGAGCCCGACGACCGTGAGGACGCCCGCAGCCGTCGACGCAGCGATCACGCTCGAGAGGGCGAGCCGTTTCGTCGTCCCGAGGTCGCCATCCTGTCGGCTTCGATAGCGTCGCACGAGGGACCGAACGGCGACCACGACCGCGACGACGCCGGCGCTCGCGACCGCGCGCTCGAGCGGTCCGAGCGCGACCTGTCCGTTCCCGGGCCAGACGGTGTCGCTTACGAGGATCACCCCATTGCTTGCCGGAAGCGCTCCCGAAAGGACCCCGACGATCGCCTCGAACCCGGTCATCGGACGTGCTCCAGTCGCGACGACGTCGAAAGCCGTGCCCGTTCCGACGGTCGTACCCGTACCCGCAGTCGTGCCCGTTTCGGGGAACGCGGGTGCCCTGTCGATGCGTCGATCTCTCCCACAGTCACTGTCGGATGTGTTGCGCGTACTGACTCAAGAAGCTTCACACTCGGCCCGTCCCGTCACTCCCCCGTCGGCTCTCCGTGATCGAGAGCCACCGCCGCGATCTCGGCGAACGTCGCCGGCGCGAGGTCGCCGGGGCGCTTCCGGAGCAGGCCCTCGTCGGCGACGTCGACGACGGCCTCGGGCTCCTCGAGCCCGGAGATGTGGCCCGTGTTTCGGATCGCGTTCCGCACCGTCTTCCGCCGCTGTGTGAACAACGCCTTGACGAACCGGAGAAAGAACGCTTCGTTCGCGACCTCGTACTCGGGGTCCCGCGGGGTACACCGGACCACCGCGCTCTCGACGGCCGGCTTCGGCTCGAAGGCCTCCCGCGGGATCCGTTCGACGATCTCGACGTCGGCGTAGTGTTGGGCCGACACCGACAGCCGCCCGTACGCGCTGGTTCCCGGCTCGGCGACCATCCGGTCGGCGAACTCCGCCTGGAACGTGGCAACGAGCGGTCGCTTTTCGGGCAGCAGCCGGAAGGCGATCTCCGAGGACACTCCGTACGGGAGATTCGAGACGGATGCGGTGAACGGCGGCAACTCGACGTCGAGGGCGTCCCCCGTCACCACCGTGAGCCGGCCGGCGTCGACCGCGTCCGCGAACTCCGTCTCCAGAAACGACGCGTACCCCTCGTGGCGCTCGATCACGGTCAGCTGCCCGTCCACGGGCAGCGATCCGAGGAGGCGGTCGGTGAGCGCACCAGCACCACCACCGATCTCGAGCAGGTGGCTTCGGTCGGCGGCTGCCGGCAGGTACGTCGGAATCCGGTCGAGAACGCGGTCGTCGACGAGGAAGTGTTGGTCCTGATCGGGGTCGACCCGAAGGCCGGCCCGTCGGATCAGGCCGTCCGGATCGCGGTCGCCCGGTTCGGGGGCGGTCGGCGAATCGGTCATACCTCCGCTACACGGACCGCCCCGGTAAACGTCCCGTTTCGGTCAGTCGTCCGCGGTTCGATCGTCGATCACCCCTCGTGGCGGTCGACGAACACCCGGTACTTGAGGTCATCCTCCTTGATCTCCTCGATGATCCGTTCGATCAGAACCTCCTTGGGCCGGTGAAGCCCGGAGATCCGATCGGCGATGTCCGTGAAGCTCTCGAAGGGACCGCGTTTCCGCTCGTCGAGGACGTTGTTGCGCAGCTTCTTGCCGATGCCGGGAAGCAGGTTGAGCCGGTGGAGCCGAAGCGTGATCGGCTCGGCGTCGTTGTAGAAGTCGACGAACCGGCGCTCGTTCGTCTCGACGATCTGTTCGACCGCGTACTCGATCTCGGCAGCCGCGTTGTGGGTCAGATCGTCGTGCTCGACCTCCCGGTACCGCGAGACGTCCTCTGGCCGCGGATCGAGGGCGATCCGATCACCCACGGAGCGGTCGGCGTCGTCGGTCAGCGTGAGCTCGAACAGCCGGAAGTCCGCCTCTCCCAGCGCGTACGCGATCGGCGACTTCTGGTACTGGGGGCGGTCGTCGCCCGGGCGCCCCTGTGGCAACACGTCGAGTGCGACCGCGAACTGGCGGTCCTCGTCGGCCGCCGTCGATGCCTCCGCGGTTGAGTCGGCCTCGGATGCGTCGGCGGCATCGGATGCGTCCGAGCGGTCGGCGGCGTCGCCGGACTCGGTCTCGGTCCCGCCGTCCGGGAGCACGCGCGAACGCTGGGGTTCGTTCATACGCCTCTCTATGGGGAGGTGATACTTAAAAATCGCCCGCCACCACGTGGATCCCAACCCGTCGATCCGGGCCGCAGGGCCCTGATGCGCTCGCGCCGCCCTCAGGCGTACTTCGCGACGACGTTCAGGATCTCGTCGAGCTGCTCGCCGTCGAGCGAGTACCGTTCGTGAGCGAACACCGAGCGGAGCTCGGTCCGGTCGCCGGGCAACAGGTCCGCGATCTTGATCGCGGCCTGCTCGTCGACGTACTCGAGGGCGGCCAGTTCCTCGACGAGTTCCCGTGATTCCTCGGCCTCGAGGACCGCAAAGCGGTTGACGTGTTCGATCGCTCGCGCCAGCTCGTAGCGGAGTTCCCGCTCCTCGTCGTTGGCCCGCTCGGCCTCGATGTCCACCAGGATGTCCTTGGCCTCGGCCGTCGTGATGGTCTCCTCCTCGAGCTTCTCTTTGAAGATGCTCATCTCCGTCCCCTCTAGTTCTGTGCGCGCATATGGGCGGCGGAGACGATGAGCGTCTTCTCCTTGCCGCCGTCGGTGATCTCGACGGTGAACGCCGAGCCCTGCTTGCCCGTGACGGTCCCGGTCTGGCCGTCGAATCGGGGGTGGAACCGGCCATCGCGAACGCTCGGATCGATCTTGAGGTGGACCTTCTGGCCCTCCTCGTACTCCTGGATCGCCCGCTGCGGCGGGGACGTTCCGCGCTCGCGCGGTTTGTTCGAGAGCTTGTTGCGCGTCGCTTTGTTGGGCCCGTTGGAACTCGGCATAGTCGTGAGCCCGTCTACCGTCGGCGCGGTTATAAATGGTGCGTTACGAGACGCGCTCGTGATCGGCTCACAGCCGCGGTCGCTCCCGCGGATGGATGGTCGATCGCCCGCTCACGTCGACAGCCACGGCAGGGAGAGCTCCGCCCGGTGGTCGTCGAGGACGTCGAACCGGGCGTCGCGCCGCAGTTCGAGCCAGTGTAACAGCCGGGCGGCCCACTCGAGCTTGCGTGCCTTCGTCGGGCTCACGTTCGGATCCGCGAAGTCCCAGCCGACGAAGACCAGCTCCGCGGCGCCGGCGTGATCCGCGAGGAACGCCGCCCGATCGCCGTCGGTGAATCCACCGTGGTTGACGACCGGTCCGCGCGGCGCGGCCTGTGTGGTTACCAGGACGTGCTCGGCCGTGAACCGGGGGATCCACGTCCGGACAGCCGGCACGTTATCCCCGTGTGCGTGCGCCGCAACCGGCGTCCCGGACGCCGTAAGCCGGCGTGCAGTCTCCGGGTTCTTGTCGAGATCGGTGACCATCACGTCGACCGAGATCGCCGCCTCCACGAGGACGTCGACCGCCGTGGACGCCGCGACGACGGCGTCGGCGGCGGCCGCCCGTTCAAGGTCGACATCGTCGGTCAGCGATGGTCCTGCCCCGGCGATCGCCACGGTGGCGTCGGCCAGCATATCGAATCGATCGGTCGGAAACGGGGATGCGAGTGCTGCAGCCACGTCACGCGCCCGCTCGTCGGCCGCACGGTCGAATCCGAAATCTGACAGGAGCGCCTCGTAGGCCGGCTCCCACGTCTCGAAGTTCATCCGGCCCTCCCGTCGCGTCGCCGAGCGTGGTTCTGTCGCCGAGCGTGGTTCTGTCGCCGAGCGTGGTTCTGTCGCCGATCTCGGTCGGCCATCCTCCAGGAGCCGGTCGACCGATCGGTGCCGGCCGATCGACGACCCGGGCCCGCGATCGGCGGCGTCGCCGCTCGACGTCGGTGAAGGTGTGGGCCGAAGTGGCACGAACTGCCCCTACCCGCGTGCCCCTTCGGCGTCCGGTCGACCCGTTTTCCATCCGATGGCATACACGTTCTCTTACTTCGACCGTTCGGTCGCTCCGTCCTCTACGACTCCATCGAACGCCGCTTCAAGGGCGGCGTCGGCGCCCCTGACGCGCTCGTGCACCCGGGCGATCGCGGCCGGCGTTCCGACTAGGAGTCCGCGCGTCGGTTCCCGTCCGGATCCGTCGGTGGCCGTCGCCTTCGTCTCTGCCTCCGTTTCGGCGTTCGCGGAGCCGGCCGGCGCGAACGCCGCGGTCGTTCCCTCGGTCGCCGCCCGGAGCGTCCGGATCCGCTCGCCGTCGAGCCCGGACAGCTCGAGGACTCGAACGACGCTCTCGTCGGCGATCGCCGCGGCCGCCTCCAGCCGATCGAGGTGCCGCGTCGCCTCGCCCGGCATAGTCACGTCGAGCTCCTCGACGCCGATCCCGTCGGCCGTGCTGCGGTACCGATCCCGGGCGAACTCGGCGCCGATGAGTGCGGCGTCGCGGGTTTCGGCCACGTCGTGGGTCCGGATCACGTGGGCGCCCCGCTCGACCGCCATCGAGGTGGCCGCGAGCGACACCGGTAGCGCCGCCTCGGTGTCGCGCCCGGCGACCTCCCGGAGGAAGTTCTTCCGGTTGATCGAGACGAGCATCGGCCGCCCGTAGCCGCGGAACTCCCGGAGCTGACGGAACGTCTCCCGGTCGTCGGCGAGCGTCTTCTCCTCGGTCCAGCCGCCGAAGGCGGGATCGATGATCGTCTTCTCGGTGAACCCGTTTCGCGACAGCGCCTCGTAGATCCCGTCGACGTCCGGGATCGCGCCCGGACGCTCGAGGTCCGGCGGCGAGGCCATCTTCACGACCGCGGCATCGTGGGACGAACAGACCGCCGGCATCTCGGGATCGGCGAACCCACAGACGTCGTTGACCATATCGAACCCCCGACGGAGCGCCTCCGCGGCGACCTCGTGGTACCGCGTCTCGATCGACCAGACGGCGTCGCCGGCGGTCGACGCCATCGCTTCGACCGCCGTGTCGAGACGGTCGATCTCCTCGTCGGCGGTGAGGACGTCGAACCGCTTGTTCGCCGATTCGAGCCCGACGTCGACGATGTCCGCTCCTTCGTCGATCAGCTCCGAGTCGACGTATTCGGCCGCTTCACCCGGGTCGTCGAACACGCTCGGGTCGTAGGGCGACTCCGCCGAGACGTTGAGCACGCCCATAATCCGCGGCGGCCGCCCGTCGCCGATCTCGAGTCCTGCCGCGTCCACAGTTCGCATATCGATCGACACGGTCGCGATCACCATAGGCGGTCCGGAACCGGTCCAGGTGACGACTCGGATCGTGTGGCAGCGGGTCCACGGCCCACCCTGGGAAGAACGCGCTTATACTCCCGCGCCGCCGACGAACGGATATGGGCAAGGTGAGCGTCGGGCTCCGCGGATGGCGCTTCGAGGAGTCCGAGATCTTCGACGACGACGGCGAGTTCAGGTCCCTCGACGAGATCCCCGAGGAGTCGAGTGAACGACTGGTCCGCCTGACGAAACTCGTCGAGGAGCCGTGTGACGCCTGCTACCTCGAGTACGGCGAGGAGGAGCTGTACCGCGCCAATCAGGCGACGATCGTCTACGGCGAACCGATGGGGGAGCTCCTGCTGTGTGACGACCACGAGGCGGACTTCCTCTACTGGTTCCGCGAGGACGACGGCAGCGAACACAAAGGCGAGGAGACGTTCGCCGATCGGTTCCACGAGTGGTACGCGGCCGGCAATCGCGCGCCGGAGGGGTACGGTGGACTCGACCACGTCGAGTCCGACCCGGAGGCGCTTCCCGATCCCCCGGGCCAACAGGAGATCCAAGAGCGGATCGAGGCCGACTTCGAGGGCCGCCGGATCGACATCCGGTCGTACGCGTCGGACGACGCCGACGGAACGGACGACGACCCCGCCGAGGACCGTCTCTCGCCGGAGGACCTCGACGACGCCGCCGTGGACCTCTCGACCGAGTATCCGAGTGGGGATCGATGACCGACGACGATCCCACTGTCGATCACGCTTCCGGCTCTGACCACGGCCCCGATCCAGATGTCGACTCCGACACGGACCGTGATTCCGACCTCGACTTCGATTCCGACACCGATTTCGACTCCGACGCCGACTCCGACACAGACCTCGAACCGGACACACGGTCGGGCCCCCGATCGACCGATCCCGTTGTGGTCGTCGTGGAGCCGGAGACGCCGGGGAACGTCGGGACGATCGCCCGGGCGATGAAGAACTTCGGGCTCACGGACCTCAAGCTCGTCGACCCGCCCGAGCTCGAGCCCGACGGCGAGGCCTACGGCTTCGCCGGGCACGCCCGGGAGGACGTCCTCCCGAACGCCGAGACGGTTACCTTCGAGGAGGTCGTCGAGACCTACCACACCGTCGGCTGCACGGCGATCACCGGCGAGGACGCTCGCCGCCACGTCCGGTTCCCCTACTCGACGCCAGTCGAACTGCGGGACTCGCTGCGCACCGTCGAGACCCGGACCGCGCTCGTGTTCGGTCGCGAGGGAACCGGGCTCGACAACGACGAGCTCCGGCGGCTCGACGAGGTGTGTTCGATCCCGGCCGACGAGGACTATCCGGTTCTCAACCTCGGCCAGGCCGCGACCGTCCTGCTGTACGAGCTCCGCGAACTGACCGTCGACGAGTACCAACTCCCCGACGTCGACCTCGAGCGTGCCACGGAGGCCGACATCGAGCGGCTGCACGACTACTTCGAGCGATTCCTCGAGCACGCTGACCACCGCGAGTACCGTCGCGACAGGTGCGAGACGCTGTTTCGTCGTCTCCTCGGTCGCGCCCATCCGACCGACCGGGAGGTTCACACGCTGCTCGGCGTCTTCCGGAAGGCGACCGACAAGCTGGAGTTCGCCGACGACCTCGCCGAGACCTACGGCGAGTCGCTGTACGACGAGGACGCCCCGCGTCGGTGATCCACGCGGGCTGAGAGGCGCGGCGCCGAGAGGATGATCGCCGCCGCCACGAACGCGAGGCAGGCGCCCACGATCGGCGGGACGACGCCCGCCAGCGAGAGGACCCACAGCGGCCCGGCAACCGCGGCCGCGGCCAGGCCGACCGGCGCCCACACCGGGGGCTCCGACCCGTCACAGAGACGCCACCCAGCCGCGCCGCCGAGCGCGGTCCCGACGGCCGCGCTCGCGTCGACGACGCTGCCGGGGTCGCCGGCCCGGATCGCGACCGCGACCCCGAGGAGGGCGGCGACGGCCGCGGCGAGGAACGGTCGCGTCGGGTCGAGCGTCCGTCGACCGCTCGCCGATCCATGGAGGACCGCCGTGAGCCAACCGGCAACTGCAGCGCTCCGGTTCGCTCCGTCGCTCCGCCCGCGCGCGAGCACGGCTCCACCGACGAGAAGTCCCGTTCCGAGGGCCGCGCCGGCGACGATGTCGACCACGTAGTGTACCTCGATCACGACGCGTGAGATCGCCACCGCCCCCGCCACGATCGCTCCCACCGCGATCCGGCGACGGGCGGTCCCGAGCCGGTCCAGCGCGGCGGCAAGCCCGAGATACGTCACCGCGCCGCCGGTCGCGTGGCCGCTCGGGAACCCGAATCCGTCATCGGCGGTCGTCTCCGCGAACCACGGTTCGAAAAGCGTCGGCAGCCAGTCGGGCGCGACGGCCGGCGTCGCGGCGGCCGGCGGTCGTGGGAGCCCGAAGCCGACCTTCAACAGCGTGAGCACGGCGAGCGTGCCGGTGACGATCGCGATCACCGTCGCAGCCGTCCGCCGTGGTTCGGTCGCGACTCGTTCGGGGAGGACCCAGTAGGCGGCGAGCAGGAGGACGAAGACGAACGCGGTGTCGCCGAGCGTGGTCACGACGGCGCCCGCCACGACCACTGCGTCGGGCAGCGCCTCGACGATCGTGGACTCGCCGATCCCGCGACCCATCGCGGTCATCAGTCGTCGCCGCGGTTCCGGACGTACTCGACCGCCTTCCCCGGTGCCTCGAGCGCGTTGAGCCCGACCCCGACGAGGACGAACAGGGTGTACAGCCCGAGCGTCGAGAGGCCGAGGATAAGCATCGCGGCGATCGCGTAGCCGCCATCCAGATATCGGAAGGCGCCCAGCGTCAGGACGGTGCCATATAGCAACACGAGGTACGGGCCCCACCCTCGCGCGTGTCCGCGACGCATCCGCTTGCGAACGTACGTCTTCAGTTCGGTTTCAAGCCGGGGCCTGTCGACGGTGCGTCGTTCGACGTCGTCCTCGAACTCGTCGAGGTCGGCTCGAAGCCGACGAACCTCGGCCTCGAGTTCGGCGACGTCGGGTGCCCCCCGGGGGGTCTCGTCGTCGCTCGTGGCGCGCGCCTCGGTGTCCTCGCGGTCGCCCATATCGGTCGGTCGACCGGGGTCCCCTTGGAGTTGCCGGTCCTCGATCACCGCCACGTCCGCGATCACCGCGTTCACCACCGCGCCGGTTATCACCACGATCGCGGCGAGATAGAGCCACGTCACGAGCAGGAGGATGCCACCGAGAACGCCGTACACCTGGTACTGACCGGCGTTCGCGGCATACACCTGAAACCCCGCCTGCAGGACCGTCCACCCCACCGCGGCGAGGATGGTTCCAGGGATCGCCTCCCGGACCGAAACCGGGCGGTTCGGGAGCACGTAGTACATCGGGAAAAAGACCACCACGAGCACCAGGGGCAATACGAGCAAGCTGGCGATCCCGATCCCGGGAACGTCCGCGATCGCGGGAAGGAGTTCGCTGCCCGCGATCACCGTTCCGAGGACGACCATCGACACGATCCCCGTTCCGATCCCGACGGCGACGACCGCGGCGTCGGATATCTCCCCGACCAACGTCGAGGGTTCCGACACGCCGTAGGCGGTCTGAAACGCGGTGTCGAGCCCACGGAACACCTTCAGCGTCGACCAGCCCAACACGACCGCGCCGAGGAAGGTCGCGCCCGTTCGCCCCTCCGCGGACGCGATCGCGCTCGCGACGGCCTCCTGGCCGGCCGGGGTGAGAAACGACCGACTTTCGGTCACGACGATCGACGCGACCGCGTCCCCGAGGACCGCGCTCGAGATCGCGATCAACAGGAGCAGGGCGGGAACGAGTGAGATGAACGCGTAGTACGCGACGCTGGCCGCCAGAAACGTGACGTCGCGGTCACGGACGGCGGCGACGATCCGCCGTGCGGTCTCGACGTGGGGTGACACCGTAGCGTACACGCCGACGGATTCGGCGGTGGCTTACAAAAACCAGGTGGGTCCGAGCCCTCACTCCCCGAGGACCGCCGCACGGATCTCCGGGATCGTCGCCGGCGTCTTGAACGCTGTGCCGTGGTAGTGGGCTCGTGTCGCTTCGTGGCCGGCCGTCCGAAGGTAGTCGATAAACTCGTCCATCCCGATCGCGGGCTCGCCCCACTGCTTGTAGAGCCGATGTTGGTCGTAGTGGGTCGGCGTATCGAGCTCCGTTGCGACGCGGTCGAGGAGCCGCCGTGCCCGCGCTGCTTCGCCCATCCCGTCGTCGATCGCCTCCCTGACCGCCCGCACGAAGTCGGGTTCGGCGACCGCCCCCAGCCAGATCGGCCCGGCGACGAGCAGCCGATTCGAGTCACACCGTGGACATCGATCCGGGCGATCGGCCGACGGGATCAGCCCGTATTCGTGGTCCCTGAAGAGACAGTCCTCGCAGTGGTAGACGAACCCGAGCTCGTCGATCAACTCGTCGGCCGCCTGCGCGCCGCCGTCGAGTTCAAGATAGGTCCGCACGTAGTGCCGGGAGACGTGCGAGCAGATCGGGGTCGCCGCGACGTCGTACCGCGCCGCCGTCCGCACGAGCGCGGACAGCAGCGTCCGGAGCCCCATCTCCGGATGGTACTCGGTGTTCTGCGGGACCGCCCCGTACTTGCGGATCCCCGACCGCTGGTGGGCGCCACACAGCGGCGCCGTGTCGGTCGCGGTGACGCACACCAGGTTGCGGGCGTTGGCGAACGCGGCGTCCGCGAAGGGGATCGGCGTCCCGTACGGGTCCAGGTCGACGACGTCGAAGAGCCCCTCGTGCATCGCGGCGTTACACCCCTGCTGGCGAACCGCTCCGTCGAGGTCGTTGCGCTCGAGGTTCTCGTGGGCCAGTTCGACGGCGTCGGCGTCGGTGTCGGTACAGGTGACGTCGTACCCCTCCGCGGCGGCGCGCACGCCGCGGATCCCCGAGGCCGCCATCGCGTCCAGGTACGACGCTGCCCGGGGCTCCCGGTCGCGGTAGGCGCGCAGGACCGCGACGGTCACGTCCCGGTTCAGCTCCTGGGTTGGGTTGAAGAAGACGTCGTCGCCGGTGCCTTCGCTCGCGCCGTCGCGTGACTCCGGGACCTCGATCACGATCCCGCCCTCCTCGCGTTCCATACCGCCCGTTCGGCGACGGCCGATAAAAACCGGGCGTTCCGGGCGTGACCGCGTTGTCGCCGCCGCGAGTTCCTCTGGACACCGACGCCGTTTTGCCGGTGCCTCCTGAACGCGGGGGTATGGACTCGGCCGACGATTGGCACGCGGCGCTCGCGGGGACCGGCGAGCTCACCGGTCCCGTGACCGCCGCGATCGTCGACGCCCACGGCGATCGCGGTACGCGTGCGATCGAGGCCGTCGCCGAGGGACGGGTCAAACGCTACCGGGATTTCACCGTCGTCGTCGGCCATGAGGACGAGTACGTGATCGAGGACGGCGGCTGCACCTGTGCGGACGCGACGTACAACCTCGACGAGGACGACCCCGACCAGCGCTGTTGGCACGCCCTCGCCGTCGAGATCGCCGACCGGATCGACGCGGTCGAGCACCACGATATGTGGTACTCGGAGGTTCGGGAGTTCCTGTAGGCGCCATCGACGGATGCTCCCATCGCTTCGGTCTTGGTCGTCAGGCATCACGGTCCTCAGGCACTGCATCGCTGAATGTGGCCGTTGAGAACGACGAACTGACCACGTTCATCGACGCGGCGTTCGATGAATCCGTGGAAGCGTACTACTAAGGAGGGTGACGGACGTACAACTCGTAGACGTGTCCAGTCTGTTGCCAGTCATCGCGGTGATTCTCGTGTCGGGGCTCGTCGTTCAGCTGGTCGCTCATCACCTGCAGGTGCCGAGCGTCATCTTCTATCTGCTCATCGGCGTCGTGCTTGGACCGGAGGTGTTGGGGCTCGTGACTCTCGAGACGTTCGGGGACGGGCTCGAGATCATCGTGGGGCTCAGCGTTGCGATCATCGTCTTCGAGGGCGCGTTCGCCCTGCAGATCGATCGGATCCGGGGCGCATCCACGGTGTCGCTCCGGCTGGTGACGGTCAGCGCGCTCGTTATGTTCCTCGGGACGGCGGCCGCGGTCCGGTTCTTCGAGGGGGCAAACTGGGAGATCGCGCTGCTCATCGGTGCACTGCTCGTGGCGACGGGGCCAACCGTGATCACGCCGATCCTCAACGTCGTCCGCGTCAGGGACCACGTGGCGACCGCACTGGAGACCGAGGGGATCGTGAACGACGTGACGGCCGCGATCGTCGCCGTGGTGGTCTTCGAAACGTTGCTGCTCGACGACCTCGGGGTTCCGGCGACCGTCGTCTCGTTCGTCGAGCGACTCGGCGTCGGCGTGCTCGCGGGGATGCTCGCGGTGATGGTGATATACTTCCTGCTGAACAGCGATCTGGTCCCCAAACGCGACGTGCAGGCGTCGCAGTTCCTCGTGTTGGCGGCGGCAGTTGGTGCGTTCGCGGCCGCCGAGGCCGTCGCCGCCGAAGCGGGCATCGCGGCGGCCGCGACGAGCGGGATCCTGCTTGGTAACCTCGACATCAACAACAGAGAGGAGATCGAGCGGTTCACGGAGAACACGACGCTCGTCGTTCTCTCGTTCGTGTTCATCTCGCTGGCCGCGCTGATCGACGTCGAGGCGATACTGCAGCTCGGCCTCGGTGCGGTCGGACTCGTCCTCGTGATCATGCTCGTGCTCCGACCGCTCGGGGCGCTGATCGCCACGGCCGGCGTCGAGCGGTTCACGTGGCCCGAGCGGCTGTTCATCGCCGGCGTGGGACCGCGCGGGATCATCCCGGCGAGCGTGGCCACGCTGTTCGCGATCGAACTGGAACTCGCGGGAAACGTGGCGGCGGGCGATCTCCTGGTCGGCACGGTGTTCGCCGTCATCTTTACCACGGTCGCGATCGAGGCCGGGCTGGCGCGACAGATCGGCGACGTCCTCGGAGTGTCACCAATGCGCACGATAATCATCGGCGGCGGTCGGGTCGGCCGGGCGCTTGCCACACGACTGGAGCAGCGGGGCGAGTACGTCATCATCATCGAGACCGACGATGACGAGATCGAGCAGGCCCGATCGGAGGGGTTCACCGTCTACGAGGGCGACGGCAGCGACACGGAGACGCTGCGGGGCGCGGGAATCGAGGACGCCAAGCGCGTGATCACGGTGACTCGCGACGACGACGTCAACCTGCTCGCGTGCCAGCTCGCGATCACGAAGTTCGGCGTGGAATCGGTGTACTCGCGGGTGAACGAGCCGGACAACGTCGACGCCTTCGAGAGCATCGGTGTGACGGGGATCGACTCGCCGACGGCGACGGCGGTGGCCATCGACGACGAGATCGAGCGGCCGGCGATCTCCCACTGGATGAACGAGCTGGGCGATAGCCACGACGTTCAGGAGGTGGCGGTGACCGCGGAGAATCTCGCCGGGAAGACGATCCGCGACCTCAACGCGCAGATCCCCGACGGCACCTTCGTCGCGGTCGTCAGCCGTGACGGCGAGAATCACGTCCCGTCGGCCGACACCGTTCTGGAGTACGGCGACCACGTCACCTTCATCGGCGACACCGACGCGGTCAGACGCGCGATGGAGCGGTTCCACCCGCACGATTGATGGTTCGATCGCTGACGACCGATGTCGGCGATAGTCACCGTCCGGGGACGCCTCTACACCTCACGACGGAACGGATGACTCGGATCGGGCTCGCTGTCGGTGTGTTGTGAGGGACTGTGTCTGTCCCTCGCAACCACTCTACACATCGAGGCGCATTCCCACGTCCACCCGTCGTCACTCATCGCTCGTGCCGAACCGCTCGCGGGCTTCCTCGGCGCTCGTCGTTCGTCCCTCGCGGATGTCTTCCTCGGCTTCGAGCAGGGCGACGAGTTCGTCGCGGTCGAACGTCGGGAACTCAACGGCGTCCCGAAGTGTGTACCGGATGAACTCGCTCCGGCTGTTGAATCCGCGTCCCTGCCACGTGTCGTCTATCTGTTCGAGGAACGACTCGGTGAGTTTGAAGTTGACCGTGGCGATGTCGTCCCCGCCGTCATCATTCGTAGCTGCTTCGGACATATAGACGTAATACGCTGGTCTTACCAATAGTCGTTTCGGCGGAGGCTCACTCACCGCGTAACCGACGTGGATAGCCGCATCGAGGAGCAGTTCTATCACATACCTGACTACGGTTCATCGTCCGTCCTGTGAGTATGGATTAGCGAAATCGGTGGTGTCCCTGAGGGGATGCGCCCCCGGCCGATTTCGGGGCTATCCCGCCGCTGTCTGTTATTTAGTTTGTGTGTCCTGACACTTCATCGAATCGCCATACGGCGAGGGGTTCCCTGTTTAGCCTCGAGCCGCGCAGAACCCACCCGCGTCTGGTACGTGCAACTGTTGATGCTCAGGATTCATTGACAGCACCTGGTACTCTCGAGGTTCGATGGTACGAAACCGCAGATTTCGTTATCACGTATCAAACGGAGCAGGTGAACGGTTCCTCTCCACTCCTCCGATGGACATATCCCCCTGATGCAGAAGAAATCGAAGTATCACGTAGCGAGTCAGACGACGTGCAAACGTTGACGCCACTACACCATCATCCAGGCAAGAACCGGTTTCATCCTCTCCGAGTTCTACAGGCGGGGCAGGCCGAGTGCCTCGGGGCTTGACCCCGAGGGTGAAGGCCGTAAGCCCCGCTAAACGTGTTCCGTGCGCTCGATATACTGCTCAATCGTGTCGGTCGAAACATCACCTGCTGTCCCCACGTAGTACGATTCCTCCCAAAACCCACCGTCCCACAGGTACTCCTCCAAGAATGGTTTATGCTGTTCCCACATCTCCCGCGCTGTGATGCTCTTGACCGTTCGCACAATCTTGCTCGGTGCGTACTTCGGGTGAGCAGATACGAACAGGTGTACGTGGTCGGGAGAGATGTGGAGTGACAGTATCTCGTAGCCGTACTCGTCGCACACGGCACGGAAACTCGCTTCCAGCGAATCCTCGATTGGTTCGAGAATGGCGTGGCGGTACTTCGGACACCACACGAAGTGGTAGTTGACGTTGTACACCGTGTGGTTCGACCGCTTCTCGCCCATACCTACCAACACAACGACCAATCAAAGTATTCTTTAAATTGACTCACAGACCACCACTAGTAAACTTTTAAGCGTGGAAGAACAAGGGGTAGACGTGACGAAACAACTCAAGGTATCCGACACCGTGTACGACGACCTTGACGAACTCAAGGACGAGGAGGGCCACACGAGTTTCGACAGCGTACTCCGCACGCTCCTCCTCCACTACCGTCACGTCCAACCCAACGAGCAAGAATGACCGACGCACAGGCTCTCGTCAAGACGCTGGACTTCCAACTCGACACCCAGAGTGACAACGAGAGCCTGCTGTACGACGCCACCCTCGAAGCGCGGTCGGTGTACAACGAAACCATCCGTCTCGCCAAGCAAGGCGTTGACTGGGACGCCATCCCCGACCGAGTAGCCGACGACGCCAACCTCGTGAAAAACACGACACAGCGCGTCGTCGCCAAAGCACTCGGCGCGATGGAGAACTACTACGAGTACGACGACTTCGGCAAACCCAGTCACACCAAGGACGGCGCGTACCCCCTCCGAGCGAACTACGAGGAGGGGTACAACCTGTCGCTCACCGACGACGGCGACGTGGCGTTCCGCATCAGCGCGAAGCCGTACAAGCACGTCACGGGCGTCCTCAAAGGGAGTGACGCCAACCTCGACATTCTCCAGACCGCACTCGAAAGCGATGAGTGGAAGATTGGGACGGCGGAAGCCCTGTTCCACAACGACAACGCTGAGTTGCACGTCAACGTCACCAACACCGAACAGACCGTTCGAGACAAGCAGGACTCGCGGACGGTCGTCGGTGTGGACGTGAACGAAGACAACGTGGCTCTCACCGTTCTCTCCGAGGATGGCATTGAGGACTCGTTGGTTATTGACTTCCCCGAAATCAAGTTCGAGCGCCACCGCTACTTCACGATACGGAAGCGCGTCCAGAACGCGGGGAAAGACAGCATCCACGACACGCTGGAAGGGCGTGAGGAACGGTTCGTCCGTGACCGGCTCCACAAGGTGAGTCGTCACATCGTGGCGTGGAGCCAGCAGTTCGAGAAACCGTGCATCGTCTTTGAAGACCTCAAAGAGATGCGCGACAGTATCGACTACGGCACGCGGATGAACCGACGCTTGCACCACCTCCCGTTCCGCGCCCTTCAGTTCTATACGTCGTACAAGGCGTCGTTCGAGGGTATCCCGACTGCGTGGATTAACCCCGAGTACACGAGCCAACGGTGTCCGATGTGCGGACACACGGAACGTGCGAACCGTAACAAGAAACGGTTCAAGTGTCGGGACTGTGGGCATCAAGACCACAGCGACCGTGGTGCAAGCGTCAACATCGCCGTGAAAGACGTGAAGAAACTCGATTGGAATGTGCCTGCTCTCAACAGCCTTCCCGTTGTCCGGAAGGTGTCGACCGAGAGACGGAGTCTCTCGTGATCCCGAAAATCTTCGGTTTTCGGACGACGACGGCGGGCATCGGGGGCCGTGGACGCCCCGACCGTGACCCACCCGACCGTTCGAGGCTATCAGGCCGATGGTCGAGTGGGAGTGTCCGACTAAACCACGGGAAGCCTCGGGGCTTGACCCCGAGGCGGTTCACCTCTCGTGCTTGCTACCCTCCAGAAATAGTACGAAATATGTGCTCTATTGAGATCCGGCTCTGATGAAATTCTATTCTTCAGACACATCCCGACTGAAACAGCCGGTCGCTGAAGAGTGCGTATTGACCGGTAGTTTCAACTATCTTCGTAAGGAATCCTTACGTATGAGTGTAGACGACCCTGAAGTGACGACAGTTACCTCGAAGGGACAGATCACGATCCCGAGTCGGCTTCGAGACCAGTTCGGACTCGAACAAGGAACGAAGCTGATGGTCGTTCCGACGGACTACGGACTCGTATTGAAGAAGATCGAGCTCCCGTCGGTCACAGAGTTCCAAGAGCGCGTTTCTGAACGGGCCGAGGATGTCGAACTATCGCTTGAAGAGGTGGATCAGCTGGTTCACGCCGCGCGTGAGACCGACGAATGAAGGCTGTACTCGATACGAACGTCCTTATTTCCGCAGTTATTGCTACCGGGACACCACACGACGTAGTTGTGAAAGGATATACGAACGAGTATCAGATCGTCGCATCTGTCCCGACACTCATAGAGTTCCGGAAAACATTACACAAGTATCCTGAACGCTTCGGATTGGACGATGAAGAGATACAGACCGAAGTTGAGACGCTTCGGTACTTCGCGGAATTCGTTGTTCCCGATGAAGAAATCACGGCCGTCGAGGCTGATCCGGATGACGACAAGTTTCTAGAGGCAGCTGTGGCAGGCAATACGGATTACGTTGTTTCCGGTGATCAGCACCTACTCGATCTTGAGTCGTTCCGTGGAATCGACATCGTCACACCAAGGGAATTTTCCGAGATGCTGAACGATCCATGAGTCCTCTGTACTGAACGATCAATAGTAGCGGTGAATCAGGTCTACGAACTGTTCTACGACATCTATGTTATGTCCTCACCCTCGTCAAGCAATTGTCGAGGGAGTTCTGCTTCCTGATCGACTAATTCGGCATCGGACGTTGGTGTCGAGGAGGATCCTTATAACCGTTCGCGGATGTCACGAACGGCCTCAACGGAGTCGATCTCGACATCAAGCCCTAACTCTGACAACGCCTGTCCAAGCGGGACCGTCTCGTCATCGTCAGGATCCGAGGAAACGAACTCCTCGAAGTCGTCCGAGGTGAGACTCATACCAGACCCTACCTACCGATTCGCAAAAGGTTACTGGTGGGACGTATCGCTCGAGCAATGGGGGTACCGTTTTGTGAGACAACTCGGAAACGACACCAGCTCAAGGCCTCATTTTCCGACCAATTTCTCCAGCTATTCGGCCAATTATAATCAGACAGAAGATACTTTGTGTCGAAAACTATAGGAACCACTATGCGACTCGAGGCGACCAACCGAACGGACACGTACAAGGTCTGGATGACCGACAATGACCTCGACCAACTTCGGCGGGCCGCCGTCAGTTATCGTGACGACGTAATCCTTCAGCTCGGGGGACTCGTCGGGCTTCGCGCCTTCGAGATTCCCCAGGTCAAGCCGACGCACATCCAACAGACTGACGCCGACCATTATCGCCTTCGCGTCCCCGAGGGAAAGGATACGAGCAGTTCCGGAGGGAAACCCCGGAACGCCTACCTCCCACAGAGCGTGGAGCGGTCTCTCCGACAGTACCAGAACGCTGAGAACATCGCACCCGACCAATCCTTTGTCGACCTCTCCGTTCGAGGAGTCCGGGCAGCGGTCAAACGGACGGCCGAGGCAGCTGCCGAGGAGACGGGGGATCCCGACTTTCAACACGTGAGTTCCCACGACCTTCGCCGGCGATTCGCCCAGCGGTTGCTCGTGGACGAGGGAATGAATCCTCGAGTCGTGATGCAGGTTGGCGGGTGGGACTCCTTCCAAGCCATCGAACCGTACCTCAATGCCCCGACCCCGTCGGTCGTCGACGACGCCTTCGAGGGAGCGGGACTACACGGCTAATTCCCGGGAAAATTGGTCGGGTCCCCGGACGGTCTTCCGAGGTGCTGTGTCTCGGAGCGCCCCGAGAACCGCGACCAATTTCGAAGGTGGGAAGATGAACTGCACTGGTCGAATTCCGCCGTTTGGATCGGGCTCAAACATCGATATCGGTTGTCTTACTTGCCAGAGTTATCAGTCGTTCCGGGAGACTGGACGATATCCCCGAGGGATTGGACCAATTGGACGCCGTTTCCGTAGTCCGTGGTGGCCCGATATCCCGCCTCGTCCCGTTCGACGACGCCCACGCTCGGGTGGGCGAGGAGTTGAAGCGCCGACCGGACTCCCTCTGTGGTCGGGGTGTCGTCCGAGTCTGCCATCCCGACCACGATCCACCGAACCTCCTCGGCCGTCTCGACGACCCCATCAGCGCGCTCAAGCGCTCTGATAACCGCGAGAAGCGTCTCGCCTGCCTCGATGCGGTCGTGGATGGATTCATCGAGACGGTCGAGTCTGTCGTCCTGGAAGGCTCCCGAGCGCGTCAGGAGCGCCATCGTCTTCCCGGGTGGGACCGCGTATTGGTCGCGACGGTCGAGGAGTTCGATGAGGTCGTCGATGGCGATCGTGGTCAGTTCGGTCGTCTCGGCGTTATCGATGACCTTGGGGGCGAATCCGGGAGCGACGACGAGGGCGTGATCGGCCCCACGTTGGCGTCGGTGCTTGTCGACATTGGTGACTTCGAGGGCGCCAACTTTGCCATTACTTCGGGCCTTTACCTCGACGACGACGTGCTCCGGAGAGCGGATTTCGATGTCGGTGTCGCCACCACCTTCGATCCAGTCCGCAGCACACCCGAGTCGGGAGAAGGCCTTCGCGACGAGTTTCTCGAACGTCCGATGGGCGTCGCCGTCGGTGCTGGCCGCACGAAGTTGGTCGGCGAGGTTCGGCGAAATGCTGCTGAAAGCCACCGTCTACAACCTTCGCCGGAGCGTCCGATATCCGTGAAATCAACCGCCGTATACCGAAACTACAGAGCCTTATTCTTTCACTCTCGAAATGACCTCTCCATTATGGTCACTCTTCACTTTAACCAGATACCGTTCGTCAGGTTCGCCTTCATCAAGGAGTAGTATGCCATCTTCCGTTTCAACGACTGGATTACCAGCGTTGCTGATTCTATCCACAGCAAATATTTTGAGATCGGATGGGTCAGGATGCTGGACGACATTTATTGGTATCAGTTCCATCCCGTTCCATTCTGAGACATAACCAGATCCTACTTCCGTTTCTTCAGACTCTCGTGTAAACTCGACTTCAGTGGTCGGGAGAATCCAGTCCAACATACTGCTTATGCGGAATCTTGCCCCGACGGACGCGTCGTGGTTATGATATTCCTGCAAATATCCGTCCTTAACGGTGGCTATCTCTTTCCCGCCGGTTGAGTACTTGATCCTGATTGAGTAGTCGTACGGATCATCTTCGGTAATTCGTTTATCTCGAACGATGATGGTTTCACCTTTTCTATCGCGGGACAGTTCGTATTGTATCACACCGTGGGGTCGAACTTCGATCGACTCCTCCACCAGATGAGGGTGGTTCGCAAAACTCTGGATCGATGCCTTCGTATAGTTCTGATCGTGGATTCTCGACACAGACGTCTCGAAATCACTCCTTGAGGAAGCGTGGCGTTCGATCAGAGAAAGGGCTTCCTTGAAATTCGTGGGGATTGGATTGGGAGACTTACCAGGGATTTCGATGTCGTCACTAAGTCCAATCCGCTCAATGAATTCCTGTACATCCTCCTTATCAGGACCCTCGTAATTCTTGAGGTACTCTACGAGACGACGACGGTCCTCAGCCCCGAACTCTTTGTCTAGATCTAGGTCATCAAGTACCTCGATGAGCTGGCTGATGTTCTGATTTTCTCGCTCCAGGTCGACCGATGAAGACGAATATAGAATATCTATATCGTACATCGCCCACACCAATTTTGATGGTAGCCCCTCATTTGGAGAATATCCTAAAAAGTGGAAAATAACGTAACCTAGGTCGGATACTTGGAGAGTTACAGGTTGTCCTGTATGAGCGAGGACATAGTACCCATCCTGTTCCGAACTCTCCACATACCGTTTCAGACGGGGCATACATATGGACGTATTTATCAACCGAAAGAAGTTTCTGAAGGAGCCAATGTTGGCGGGAGTGTCCGACAGTTGGCGGGCACCGGTGAGAAACAACTGATCGAGTCAAGGACAATTCCTATCCGTCGTCTAAACAGCTTTTTTGCCCGGAGAAAACGGTCGAATTCGGCGTGAGGTCGTGCCTCTCCAACGTACGGAACTGGCCAGGTTGGTCGGGGTATCCGGAGGAAGGCCATCAGTCAGTTCGACTGAGACACCGCCGTAATGAGGGCCGGTACAAGCTGAGCAGCTCGGCAGTCCCGACCTATTTTGCCTCGTTTGGTAGTGGTTATACGACATCTCCGAGGGATTGGACCAACTGTACCCAACCACGGATGAAAGGCAAATAAGTGGCTACGAACGACCGCAAACAGCCACGGGTGTGCCCCCAATGTTTATTCGCCTGTCAGCACGAATGTAGCGTAATGGCAACCTCAACACGGGACGGGACCCCTCACGAGGACGAGATCCGCCTCTGGCGGGAGGATGACTGGTGGATCGCCAAGGATGTCGAGGCGGGTGTGACGACTCAGGGGGAGTCACGTGACGCTGCGCTCGAGAACCTCGATGAAGCGGTCGCACTCCATCGGGGAGAGATTGGTCACGAACCCACGGATGCGGAACTCGAGGAGTTGGGAATCGATCCGGCGGACAACACGACGGGTGATGAAGAACCCCCGGACGTGCTGGAATAAATGGGGAGACGGACCTTTTCGGGACACGAGGTCGTCAAGGTGCTTGTCAACGCCGGCGACTTCGAGTGGCAACGAACCATCGGAGACCACGCCCAACTACACTATGAACACCCAACGAACGAGGACGATCGTCGGTGGGTGACCGTCCCGCTACACGACGAACTCCGAATCGGGACGCTCCGTGATATCGCCGATGAAGCGGGCGCGCAGGACTTCGACGCCTTTTGCGACTGGATCGATCGGAACGCCTAGCCCACCCGACGTCTCGACGACGGAGACGGGGATCGTCATCCTCAGACGCGGCCCGGTTTGTGGTCGAAGAAAACACTATAGGGCTACCCTGACTGGTGGGTTGCATACGTGACATTCCGCAACCGAGTCGGGCGTCCTCCCGGAACTACCGGACGAAGCACCGGTTCCGGTCCCGAACCCGGCGACTTCGGCCTCGACGGTGGGAACGCGGCCGAGGTCGACGTCGACGACGTGACCGTCCTCGCCCCCCGTGACACCAACAGTAGCAAGTCGGACGACTCCGCCATCAGATCCTCCGCCTAACGTATGCAGCAATCACTCACCTACCGCACGAATCGTGACCTGTTCTCTAACTACTATAGTAGACGTTAGAAATAGTTGCTCACTTTTGGGATAGAGATTTGGTCAAGAGCACTGTCGATCGCTGTTGTCAGCTCGTCGAGTGAGTCGAAGAAACGGTTGCTGAGTGCTGCTTGAAGTTGTCTCCAGCATTCCTCAACTGGGTTCAGCTCCGGTGAATACGATGGGAGCGTCACAAACGCGAGGTCGTCACGGGACGCTAGGTCCGTGACGGCCGACGCCTGAAAATACGGTGCGCCATCGAGGACAACAATTAGATCGTCTTCAAATTCTTCACATAGTGCTAAAATGAAATGTTTTGCGTGGTCGGCGGTGATGTACTCTGTAAACCGAGAGAAAAAGCGATCAC
>NZ_FNWU01000002.1 GCF_900108505.1 Halopenitus malekzadehii
GTCGGCTCTCGAGCCGAGCCATTCACCAGCTGGCACAGTAGCCAGTTGTTACTATACGTCCACGAACTCGTTCGCCGAGTTCAGTGGGCGTCTGGATCGCACGTATACACGGTCGTCATCGAATCACCCCGGGTGTGAACGGGCGTGTTCGTCGAACCCTTCCTACCCACGGTTTCCCGGGGTAGTGCATCGGTCGTTGCTTCACTCCCGGTTGCGACCGACCCCACTTAAGGGGACGGTTTCAAGCCGGGCGTGGTACATGGACCCGCTGGGATTCGAACCCAGGGCATCCTCCTTGCAAGGGAGGCACTCTCCCACTGAGCTACGGGCCCGCCCACCGTGCGGTGGGCGTGGTGTGTGTCTGTGTGAGCTCGATGGTCCATCGGTGTCCGGCCTGGCGGCGAGGCGGGCGCGGGATCTGCAATACGCTGCAATGAGTGGTGAGCTCGCCCGTGTGGGCGAGTCTCGGTCTGTAGGAGGTGATCCAGCCGCAGATTCCCCTACGGCTACCTTGTTACGACTTAAGCCCCCTTGCGAAGCCCAGATTCGACTCCCTCTCGGGAGCCTCATCCGGACCTCACTCGGGTGCTTTGACGGGCGGTGTGTGCAAGGAGCAGGGACGTATTCACCGCGCGCTGCTGACACGCGATTACTACCGAATCCAGCTTCATGTGGGCGAGTTGCAGCCCACAATCCGAACTACGATCAGGTTTGTGAGATTACCGTCTCCTTTCGGAGTTGGAACCCATTGTCCTGACCATTGTAGCCCGCGTGTTGCCCAGCACATTCGGGGCATACTGACCTACCGTTGCCCGTTCCTTCCTCCGTGTTGGCCACGGCAGTCTCCGTACTGTCCCCAGCCACGATGAGTGCTGCTGGCAAGTACGGATGCGGGTCTCGCTCGTTGCCTGACTTAACAGGACGCCTCACGGTACGAGCTGACGGCGGCCATGCACCTCCTCTCTGTAGCTCGTGGCGAGGTCATCAACCTGACCGTCATTACTACAGTCGATGCTGGTGAGATGTCCGGCGTTGAGTCCAATTAAACCGCAGGCTCCTCCGGTTGTAGTGCTCCCCCGCCAATTCCTTTAAGTTTCATCCTTGCGGACGTACTTCCCAGGCGGCCTGTTTAGCGGCTTCCCTACGGCACAGCACCCGCTCGTAGCGGGGGCCACACCTAACAGGCATCGTTTACGGCTAGGACTACCCGGGTATCTAATCCGGTTCGAGACCCTAGCTTTCGTCCCTCACTGTCGGATCCGTTCTCGCGACGTGGTTTCCCCATCGGCGGTCCGTCCAGGATTACGGGATTTCACTCCTACCCTGGACGTACCCGTCGCGCCTTCCGGTCCCTAGCCGGGCAGTTTCCGCCGGGCGCCCACGCGTTGGGCGCGTGGATTTCCCGACGGACTTGCCTGGCCAGCTACGGACGCTTTAGGCCCAATAAGATCGGCCATCACTCGAGCTGCCGGTATTACCGCGGCGGCTGGCACCGGTCTTGCCCAGCTCTTATTCGTCGACCTCCCTACGGTCGAGAAAAGCACAGGCACTATGCCTGTGCACTCAGGGTCCCCTTATCGCACTGGCGTGCAGTGTAAAGGTTTCGCGCCTGCTGCGCCCCGTAGGGCCCGGAATCTTGTCTCAGATTCCGTCTCCGGGTTCTTGCTCTCACAACCCGTACCGATTATCGGCACGGTGGGCCGTTACCCCACCGTCTACCTAATCGGCCGCAGCCACATCCTTCGGCGCCGGAGCGTTTCGAGCTTTCGCCATTCCAGGCTGAAAGCTGTATGACGTATTAGCCTCAGTTTCCCGAGGTTATGCGTCTCCGAAGGGTAGTTTGGCCACGTGTTACGGAGCTATATGCCACGAGTGTGAACTCGTGCGACTAGCATGGCTAAATCGGACCCTGATAGCAATGGCCTCCGGCAGGATCAACCGGAATGAATTCCTCGTGCGTGATTCCCCGCACGAGGGGGTGGCGGGATGTCGAACGACCAGATGGTCGTTGTCGATCACCGTTGTATTGCATGGTCCGTGCCCGGTGTCGCCGGCAGTGCCGGATGACACCGGACCATCAAGCTCACATCAGATGTCGGCTGACGGCGGACCGCAGAGGCGACATCCTCATTCAGTGTGGACTCGATGATTCAGGCCGACCGGGCATAAACCCGTCGACCTGAGATCGAGTCCGGCGAAGCCGGGCCGAGTTGAACGGCCCGAGTTCGCGTCGCGTTCTTCGCATTACGTTCCGAGTAGTCGCCCATACATAAGGGCGTCGGAACGAGTTATCGACCGACCGCGGAGCGGTCGACCGGTCGGAGCGCCCCGCGGATGGGGCGTCCGTTGCATTTCTGTCGAGGAGTGGTGATTACTTAACGCCGTCGTTCGATCGGCGCCGCGTCACCCGGTTCCATGGGCCGTCATCCCGCCGACCACGGCGACGATATCCGACCACCGGCGGCGGCGATCCGGGCAACGATCTGGGCGACGCATCGACGACGACGACCATCCCGACCGTTCATATGAGAACAACGCTCGTCAAATCCCGATAGAAAGCCGGTAGAAGGCGTTAAAACCGGGTTTTCGGAATCATCGTTTATAACACCGGCGTTTATAAGGGGGGAGCACACATATAAAGGCGAACAATGACGAATCCCGCAGAGTCGATCGAGATTCAGAACGTGGTTGCATCGACGGGGATCGGGCAGGAACTCGACCTGGAGGCGCTGGCGGAGGACCTTCCCGGCGCGGACTTCAACCCGGACAACTTCCCCGGGCTCGTCTACCGGACCCAGGAGCCGAAGGCGGCTGCACTCATCTTCCGATCGGGCAAGATCGTCTGTACGGGCGCAAAGAGCATCGACGACGTCCACGAGGCGCTTGGGATCATCTTCGAGAAGCTTCGAGATCTCACCATCCCGGTCGAGGACGACCCGGAGATCACGGTCCAGAACATCGTCTCGAGTGCGGACCTCGGACACAACCTGAACCTGAACGCGCTGGCGATCGGCCTCGGGCTCGAGGACGTCGAGTACGAACCCGAACAGTTCCCCGGGCTCGTCTACCGAATGGACGATCCTGACGTGGTCATCCTGTTGTTCGGCAGCGGGAAGATCGTCATCACCGGCGGGAAACACACCCACGACGCCGAGGAGGCCGTCGAGGAGATCGTCGATCGCATCGAGGATCTCGGTCTCCTCGGATAGCACGGCCTCGAGACGGGTCCGGATCGATGATCGGCGACCGACGGCGACGATCCGCCGTAATACCTTTGAGAGTGGACGTCGATGGATCAGGTAGTGGCATCCCGACGAGACGGATCGGGAGCCGGCAAGGCTCTCGATATCGTTCCGGGCGCCCCTGCGGGCGCGAACGAGGGGGCGTCCTCGGCATCGCACGCACGCCGGTCCGCGGTCGATCCCCCGGTCCGGGATCCGACCGCGTACGCGTTCACCGACCACTTTCTCGACCGCGTCACCCAACCCGGACGGTACGTGACCTTCGATGCGGTCCGTGAGGCGATCGTCCACGGACAGCTTCGGTGGAGCACCACCGACGGCTGGCGGTTCGCGTACACCGACGATGGGGTTCGATACGTGATCGTCGTCGAGGACACGGAGACACCGTCCCCGGTCGTCGTCACCGGGTGGACGGAGATCGTCGACCCGGAAGCCGCGCGTACCGCCCGTCGGTTCGACGCGACCGACGTGGAGACGATCGAGCTTCGGTCGGCGCTCAGCGCTCGGTCGGAGGAACGGATCCCCGACGAGATCCGTCCGCGGGAGGTCGATCGACCCTTCACAGTCGGAAACCACCGGGTTCGAACCGACATCGGCGACGGATACGTCGTGTGTGCGGACTGTAACGGTCGGTTTCGGTCGAAGGCGACGCTCACGACGCGTCACTGTCGGTAACGACACTCAATGAGCCCCGGCGACTCCTCGGTACCGAGCCGGCACGCATTTGCGCGAGCGCCACCATCGATCACCGGATGAGCGACGGCACAGACGAGCAGGACGCCGACGGAACGGCGGTCGCCGAAGAGTCGATCTCGCGGGAGACGTTCTTCGACGCGTTACAGGCTGAGGGGCGACCGGTGGCGACGGCCCAGCAGGTTGCTCGCCGGCTCAGTGTGACGCAATCGGCCGCACGCGAGGGGCTCGATCGGCTGGCGTCCGGCGGGGACGTGGCTCGCGTCGACGTGGAGTCGGATCCGGTCGTGTTCTATCCGGCACGGTGGAACGACCTCGCGGCCCGCGAGCGAGTCGTCACCTTCCCGACCCGTCGGGAGATCGTGGTCGACCAACCGACACAGTACACACGCGCGCAGCTGTCGCAGTTCGCGCACCTCGTCGACACCTCGGGGACCGATCCCGGGACACGCGGGTACCTCTACCGGATTCGTCAGGAAGACGTCTGGGCAGCGCCGTTCGACGACGTGTCGGGGCTGCTCGCGAGCCTTCGGTCGGTACTGCCGAACAGACACGACCATCTCGAGGAGTGGATCCGCGACCAGTGGAAACGCGCGCACCGATTCCGGCTGTACACCCACGAGGAGGGCTACGTCGTCCTTGAGGCGGCCAGCGAGTCCCTGCTCGGCACGGTCGCCGAAGACCACCTCGCCGAGGACCACCTGCGGGCGCCGATCTCCGAGACGGAGGCGTGGGTCAACGAGTCGGCGATCGCCGCGATCAAGCGATCGCTCTACGAGGCCGGCTATCCGGTCGAGGACGACAGGGACCTCGAGGAGGGGGATCCGATCGACGTCGAACTGGCGGCGGATCTTCGGGACTACCAGGAGGGGTGGGTCGAAACCTTCCTCGAGAAGCGTTCCGGCGTCTACGTCGGCCCGCCAGGGTCCGGAAAGACGGTCGCGGCGATCGGCACGCTCGCGGCGGTCGGCGGCGAAACCCTGATCCTCGTTCCCTCACGCGAGCTGGCCGAGCAATGGCGAACGGAGCTGCTCACGCACACGACCCTGGACGCCGAACAGATCGGCCAGTACCACGGCGGGGAAAAGGCGATCCGGCCGGTGACGATCGCGACCTACCAGACCGCCGGGATGGACCGCCATCGACAGCTGTTCGACACTCGGGAGTGGGGACTGATCGTCTACGACGAGGCTCACCACATCCCGAGCCCGGTCTTCTCGCGGTCGGCGGACCTGCAGGCGAAGCACCGACTGGGACTGTCGGCGACGCCGGTCCGGGAGACGGGCAACGAGGACGAGATCTACACCCTCATCGGGCCGCCGATCGGCGCCGACTGGGACGCCCTGTTCGAGGCCGGGTTCGTCCAGGAGCCCGAAGTCGAGATCCGGTACGTCCCCTGGCGCGATGACGACGCGCGCAACGCGTACGTGAGCGCGGACGGGCGCGAACGATACCGGCTCGCCGCGAGCAACCCGACGAAGGCCACGGAGATCCGCAGCCTGCTGGAGGCGCATCCGGGCAAGAAGGCGCTCGTCTTCGTCGAGTATCTCGATCAGGGCGAGCGGATCGCCGAGGCACTCTCGGTCCCGTTCATCAGCGGCGAGACGCGCCACGCCGAGCGATCCCGCCTGTTCGAGGCGTTCCGCGAGGGCGACCGGCACGTGCTCGTCGTCTCCCGGGTCGGCGACGAGGGTATCGATCTCCCGAACGCGGAGCTCGCGATCGTCGCGTCCGGGCTCGGCGGGTCGCGCCGTCAGGGCGCACAGCGAGCCGGCCGAACGATGCGTCCCACAGGGTCGGCGCTCGTGTACGTGCTCGCGACGCGCGGATCCGCCGAGGAGGAGTTCGCACAGCGGCAGATGCGTCATCTGGCACAGAAGGGGATCCGCGTTCGAGAGACGACCGTCGATTCGTGACCGGTCGTCGCCTCATCGAGCGAGGCGACGTCGTCGCTGCCCGACCCACCGTCACCGCCTGCGGCGCCGTCACTCCGCCGACTCGTCGATCACGTACCGCAGCGGCTCCTCGTCGACGAGCCGTGCGTCACCGGTCGCAACCAGATCCGTGAGGTGGCTCGCGGCCTCCCCGGCACCCATCTTGGCGTGGATCCCGTACAGCTCGCCGAAGAGGTCCTCCGCGATCTCCCACGGCGTCGCGGGATCCGGCGATCGCTCCGTCAGCGCATCGCGGACGTTTCCTCGACGTTCGCCGTGGTGATCCCGGATCGTTCCGATCCGATCGTCGAGATCGAGCGGCGTGCCGTGTCCCGGATACGCCGTCGTCGTCTCCGGGTCATACCGATCGTCAAGCCGGTCGAGCGTTCGGCGATAGGTCGACAGTGGATCCTCGAGGCGCGTATCTCCCCCGCCGACGTTCGGCGTGTACGTCGCGAGGACGGCGTCCCCGACGAAGAGGGCGCTCCGATCGTCGTCGCGCTCGCGCGTCTCGCCTCCATACGTATCGCTCTCGTGATCACCCTGGTCGGCGATTCGGTCGTGGAACGCGACGTGCCCACGCGTGTGCCCGGACGTGTCGATGACCTCCAAACCGGCAATGACGTCGCCGTCGTGAAGGTCGGACACGGGCGTTCGATCGGGCATCGGTGAGGGCGTGTCGCCGTCGACGACCGCCTCGACGGTCTCGTCGGGAACGCCCCAGTCTCGGAGCGCAGCCGCGTCACGATCGAGGCGACGATCGCGCGCGGTCGCGTACTCCCGGACGAGCGGGGCGTCGTCGGAACCCATCCACAGCGTCGCGTCGGCTGCGTCAGCGATCCGCGGCGCCGATCCGGCGTGGTCGACGTGCCAGTGAGTGACGAGGACGTGCTCGAGGTCTTCGAGGGCGAGACCCGTGTCGTCGATCGCCGACAGGAGCGTCTCGAAGGCCGCCTCACCGGGCGGGCCGGGGTCGATCAGAACGCCGCGCTCGGGTAGCAGGTACGCGCTGTTGGCTCCCTCCGGACTGCCGGCTCCAAACCCGATACGGACGACGTCGGCAGTCATCGTGGCGATCCTCCAGGCGTGGGAAACGGCATAGTCATTAGCCGGCTGTGGGTTCGCGAACGGGTTACGCCTGTCGACCGAGGCGTTGACCGGGACCGCGGTCCGCCCGGTTTCGACGGTGCGATCGACCCACGGGGACGGGACGAAAGAGAACCCTTAAGTCCGGGTCGTCACCTACGTTGGACCGTACCGGACTTAGCTCAGCCTGGTAGAGCAGCCGACTGTAGATCGGCTTGCCCCCCGTTCAAATCGGGGAGTCCGGATCCTTCGTCTTCCAAACCGGTAGCAGCTCGCATCCGTCGACCAGTCTCCACACAGCCACGGTACCCACACGATGGGGCCGATGGGCAAGAGATCAGTTGGTAGTCGGGACGTGACCAGGGATCGGGTTCCCGACGACGGTCGTCCCAGCACGTTCCCTCGCGACACGGCAAAGCGCCCCACGGCGGCCGTGAAACGGAACTGTTTTAATTCGGTCAATCATACCGATGGATGCGTTCAGACGAACGCGCTACACGCTCCGATGGTGTAGTCCGGCCAATCATATTGCCCTCTCGAGGCGATGACCTGGGTTCGAATCCCAGTCGGAGCATCCTAATCCGACTACCTTCTTGCGGTTTTGGCCTGCGTAGGCCAGCTATGATCGACTCAACGCTCAGACCAAGCAAATTCGAAGGATTCACACACAGCCACGCAGTCTTGCGATTTTCCGATTTCGCCGGGCTATCCGGTTCGCAGGAACCAGAGACGACATCGGTGCAGTCGTGCGATTCCGCAATTTGCCCACTGAAACCGGATTCGCAGGGTCGACTCCAAAATCGAAGGACGGTGGTCAGTTTATGATCGACCTCGATGACTACCCTGTCGTCACGGAAAACTCTGAAGAATTCCTCAATCATCGACAACTGCTGGACTATCGATCCGAGCGCGAAGAGTGCCTTCGCTGGTTGCTCACGTTCGGGAAGAAGCCCACCGAAGCAGTCGGCTACGCGAAGGGAACTGTGAAACCCCGTTGCTACCGGATGGATCGATTCTATCGGTACGTCTGGGAGCTCGAAGGCGGCTATACGGTGAATCTCACTCACGACCACGCCGACTCGTGGATGAATCATCTCGCTCAGCGTGACGTGAGCGCGGCCCACAAGCGGAACTGCCAGAAGGCACTCCTTATGCTATACAAGTGGCTCCATCACGAACGAGGGCTCGGCGAGTGGGAACCCGAGTTCCGATTCTCCGCCGACAGTAGTTCAAAGCCACGCGACTACCTTACGAGAGATGAACGACGCGCCATCCGTGACGCTGCCTTGGAATACGGATCTGTTCCATCGTACAATAACCTCACTCCCTCGGAACGTGATCGTTGGAAACAATATCTCGCCCAGCGGTTCGAGAAACCCAAGTCCGAAGTGACTCCTGAAGACTGGGACCGCGCGAATGGCTGGAAGTTTCCGTCTCTTGTCTGGGCCAGTCTCGACACTGGACTCCGTCCGATAGAAGTCGAACGGGCTGCGGTATCTTGGGTCGACACCGACAATAGCGTGTTACGTATCCCGAAGGAAGAGAGCGCGAAAAATAGAGAACATTGGGTCGTTGGAGTGAGAGATAAAACAGCTGAAGTCCTCTCGAAGTGGTGCCAACAACGACAAAATTACCCAGAGTACGATGATACTGACACCCTCTGGCTGACTCGTAAACAGAACCCGTATGGGAAGTCAGCGCTTCGTGGACTATTGCACCGGTTATGTGAAATTGCCGGCATCGAGATTGAGCATCGACAGATGAGCTGGTACACGATACGTCACTCTGTTGGCACTTATATGACGAGAGAAGAAGATCTTGCGGCAGCGCAGGCTCAGCTTCGTCATCGCTCCCCCGAGACGACGATGAAGTATGATCAAACGCCGGTTGAAGATCGACGAGATGCTCTAGATCGGATGGGTTGACATCCCCCTCCGTATACACGCGGAAGAGGATGTCAAGAAGGAAAAGCTGGGCGTGCGACCGGAAGGTCGCCGCCCAGTGCTCTGTCGGAAACACAGCTCATCATCCGACTGCCCAGTGACCAGATCCAAGAAATCACGTCTTACAAGCAGCGCTGCGTACGGTGAGATCTTCACCACGTGTTCGTCGCTCGTGTCGAACTCATCCAAGTTGTACTGCGTCTTCAGCTCACGGAACAACACCTCAACTCCCCACCGACAGCGGTAGATCTGCGCCAAACACAGATCGTTATTCACACGAGATCGATAGCCGATGCGAACTGATTCGTCAACTACTGTTCACAGCGGGTGAGGATGTTACTCCTGTTGAAACAATTAGGTTGTTCTCACGTATTTCTCCATATTGTTCAGAACGTTAGGTTGTTCTCGCTTTACTGTAGAGCATACAGTTTTGACTTGATGACAGAACTCACACGGCGAACTGCGATACGAGTTTGTAGCGGCTCAGCACTTGCGCTGATCGCTGGCGATGGGATACTCACCAATTCGTCTTGTTTCTGACGAGGAAACCGGTATGTCACGCAGCGACTCAGGTGGACTTTTCCACGCAGTGAAGCGAATGTTCTCCCCAGTATCAGCTTGGGCACCCCAATCGTGGGTTGTTCAGCCACGGCCACGTACTGCTGGGTATATTCTGATATTGGCGACTGGGACCGGCCTCAGTGTCACCGGTGCCCTGCTACCGGTTCATTTGTCGTGGTGGTGGCTCGATACCGCTGGGCACGTAATTGGAGGATTCACGCTTACACTCGGGTTGCTGATTCTGTTTTCCCGAATGTACACCGCAATTGGCGTCGTGATACTCTCACTCCTTTGGGAAGCAATTGAATGGAGCATTGGGTACCCGTTTCACGTCACACCTCTCGATACAAAGTTAGACCTACTTGCTGGATGGAGTGGATTAACTGTCGCACTTCTCGGTACAATACTCTATCAGTCTCTCGTCGATCGTATACGTCTTTGACATCCTTCCCCCCAAAGGGCGAGGATTCTCTGTACTTGGGCCGTGACGGATGAAGGATATCAAGCCACGTTCGACACCCCAGTTCGAGTTTCTAATGGATACTTTGAAGTGCCAAGAATCGCATTACTCCGGTACGGTCAGGTCGGAACGGAGCGGATTCCGAACGACCTTCGGAGGTCGGTCGAGAGAGCTTTGCTCTCTCGTGATGACGAAAATTGAAAATTTTCGAACCACGGCCGACCCGCTCTCGTAACGAGGTAGTATCCGAAACGCCGACGCGGTGAACGCGAATCTTCGAAGGGTTCGTCTTGTACCCGTCGGCCTATGCAAGCCTAACGATAACTTCGAGTCCCGCGACGTGTCAGCGACTCCCTACTAGCACAAACAACAGATGGGAGTCAACGACGCTGAAGAAAGGAGTAACGGTCACTTGGCATAGCCAGACAGCCACCGACCACGACGGCTGGGTTAGCTGCGAACTCCCGTCAAGTGGCGGAGTCGTGGTTGCAAACCTGAAACTCTCACCGCTCGGGATTCCGCCGCCTGAAAGCGGGGGAGGATGTCAAGAGTATTCGCGTACTACACGCTAGTGAGAATGGATGAGGTTACCAATGCGTTGTACGTGGGATCGATCGACGATGCTGGCGACCAGTCACGACTTGCGGAGCATCGCATCTCGGTGATTATTTCACTGACGTTTGCGGAACCCGAAACTGGCTTTCCGCCTGACGTGACCGTTGTACGTCTCCCGATGATGGATGGTCCCCAAAATGATCACCAGACATTTGTCAGAGCTGTCAATGAAACACTAACCAGGTGGGAAGCAGAGAACCGTGTGCTTGTCCACTGTTCAGCTGGTGCATCACGGAGTCCGGCGGTTGCTGCGACTGTCGTCTCACTATCGACTGACCGAACGCTGGAGTCTGTCTTCCAGCAACTGAAAGAGGAGCGTGCTGCGGTTGAGCCGCACGAAGCGCTGCTTCGACAGGCTGCCAGTGTCTCCAACCGTGGTAGAGAATACGTCGAACAAGCCAAGAGAACGCGGGACTAACACACTCATCGATCATTCTTCGTCAATGTCATCAACGGGTGATATCCCAACGCTCGGGAATCATCGCCCTTCAGGGCGGAGAGGATGTCAAAACCAATATATCTTATAAGAAAACTCCAAATTCACCTAACCGCGCTGATGATGATAAACACACCTGGTTCTTGTGGGTTCGAAGTAGGTGCACCCGCTCGGTAGTGATTCGCTCGCGCAAGCGCTCGTCAGAAATAGTTGAGCATTTAACCATTCCCCCGCCAGATAACACAGTCCCCCGAATGGTCGACGTCCTCCTCGTGGAAGACACCGATATGCAGCGCGCACTCCTGCGCGGGTTTCTCACCCCCGAACACACGGTCGTGGGGGTCGCCGAGACCGGCGAGGAGGCGATCCGCAAGGCGGACCGCACCGCCCCCGACGTGGTCGTGATGGACATCGACCTGCCCGGCACCGACGGGATCGAGGCCACTCGGACGATCAAACGGGCCAACCCTGAGGTCGCGGTCGTGATGAGCACCGCGATGGTGACCGAGGAGATTCGCGACCGCGCCACCGACGCCGGGGCGGACGCCTACCTCACCAAACCCTTCAGCAAGGACGACCTGCTCGCCACGATCGACGAGGCGTGTGCACGTTGACCGTGGTGAATACTACCGCCCAACACCAACGCTACACGCCAACACACCGAACCCTTCAAACCCTCGAATTCGGCACGTTAGGGTGCCCTAACTAGCCGATACCGGACATTAGGATCCTCTAACTACTGGGTAGGCCGGGCTTACAAAGGGGGTAGGGGTAGATGTATGATATAGAGACGCCGGCCGGGGGCACCGACGCCCGCCGCGCTGACGCGTACACAAGGAGATAACAACTATGGCACGACCCAAAGGAAAGCTGCTTGCGCTGGTATTGGTCTTCGGAGCGATCACGGTCGTCACGGCCACGGGCGCATTCACCACGGTGGAGGCGGAACGGACCGCCGAAGTGAACGTCGCCGGTGACGCGAACGCGCTCGTCGGGCTCGAACCCGGTAGCGGTGCTGGGGCAGACGGATACGTCGACGATAGCGGAGATGAGATCCAGATCGATTTGTCGGGGGGAAGTGACTCTCAGGGTGTGAACCTGAACGCCACAACGGAGTTCGATAACATACTGCAGATATCGAACAACGGCGAGAACGAGGTCAACATCTCCGTCAACACGAACGGTGACAATGAGCAGTACGTGAGCGTGTACAACGGAACGGACTACGACGACAGCTCACAGGAGATCACGAACGGAACGAACAACGCCACCGTGCCGTCCGGAGAGATGATCGAAGTGTCCATCCGGATCGACATCACCGGAGATGACACGCTCTCGAAGAACGATGAGCTCCTCAGCAACATCGAGATCGTCGCCGAGAGCACGGGTAACTAACCCAGTCTCCCCTCACAACGATTCGGCTCGCCCTCACTGAGCGACGTTCGGTATCACGTCTCTCCTGACGGAGGACGGTTCATTACACCACCACTAGCCACCACGCCACAATGAAACTCCGCTCCATCACCGCCGCGCTCGTCGTACTCTTCGCGCTCGGCGCGGTAGTGGCGACCGGAGCGGTGCTGGGGACCGCGGGCTCGCCGACGGAGTCCCTTTTTAACGGCGAGCCGGACGTCGAATTCGGCGCGGCCAACGGGACGAACGGGAACTACGTCGTGAGCGACGACGACGGCGAGCTCCGGATCGACCTCACGGATCCGGGCGTGAACGCGGAGGCGTACACGACCGTCGACCGGGTCTTCTACCTGCACAACCAGGACACCCAGGACGTCCTCGTGTGGGTGACCCACGACGGCGGCGAGCGGGTCTCGATGGCGAGCGACGAGGGCGGCCGGCCGATCGAGGGCGAGGAGAACGCGGTCACGCTCGCGCCGGGCGAGCGCGTGGTCGTGAACGTCGGCCTGGACAGCCGGGGGATCGAGGAGGGCGACCGGCTCCTCACGAGCGTGACGATCCACACCGGCTACGAGCTCGAGGAGGAGGTCGGCGACGGCAACGACACCGACGAGAACGCGTCCGACGGCGGCGGTGGCGTCGGCGGAGGCGGTGGCGGCGGTGGCGGCGTGCCGGACGAGGAGACCCCGGAAACGACGCCCGGCGAGGAGGGCGAACGGGACGAACCGGGTGAGGAGGGCGAACAGCCCGAGGGCGACGCGCCCGGCGAGGACGTGATCGACTCCGAGACCGGCGTGGAGGTCGAGTTCGAGGGCGAGACGGAGGATGGAACCCCCGACGTGGACGGCGGTGAGGGATCCGACGCCGATGCCGGGATTACGGTCCGTGAACTCTCGAACGAGGACCTCGATGCGATCGACGCCACCGCCAGGGACGGCAACCCGCGAGCGGTGATCTCGACGGCGGAGGACGAGGACGGCGACGGCGTCAACGACGAGAGTGACGACTCCGAGGGGGACGCGATCGACCTCGCGGAAGGCACCATCGTGACGAACGTCGGGAAACCGGCCCGGCTCTCGGGCGAGCGGTCGACGATCAGCGTTTCGAGCGGGGTGACGGAGCAGGACCGGATCGTGCGCGCAGTGGACATCGAGCCCCCCGAGAACCGCCGGGACCGGCCGGCCACGGTGCGGCTGCGCGTCGACCGCGACCGGTTCGGCGACGCCGACCCCTCGGGCGCGACCCTCGGCCACCGGACCGAGACCGGCTGGGAGCTGCTCGACACCACCGTGACGGAGACGACCGAGGACTACGTGGTCGTGTCGGCGCGCACGCGTAGCTTCTCCCCGTTCGCGGTCTTCGTCGACCCGGACGTCACCTACCAGTGGACGCTGCCGGACGGGACCACCCAGAGCGGCCGAGTGCTCGAGTACACCTTCGCGGAGCCGGGCCAGTACGATGTCGGACTCACCGTCCGCGACGCCCTCGGCCGCGAGAGCTCGACCACCCGGACGGTCATCGCCAACGACGTGCCGACCGCCGAGGTCTCCGCGGAGTACGACCGGGCGGCCGAGGTGGCGACCCTCACCGCGGACGTCGAGAACGAGGTCGGCGACGCGACGGTGACTTGGACGTTCGCCGACGGGACCACGAAGACCGGCAAGACGGTTACCCATCCCCTCGAGCCCGGCGAGCACGTCGTCGACGTGCGCGTGGCAGACGAGTACGGAGCCGCCACGGAGACCACCGAGCGCGTCGCGGTCGCGACCGGCTGGTCGGTCGTCTCCGAGCTCTCGGCGCTGGGCATCGGCAGCACGATCGTCTGGCAGACGCTCCTGTCGCTGACCGCCCTCGGCCTCATCGTCGCCGCCTACCGGTACCTCCCGTGGGGACGCATCATTCCCGAGGGTCGCGGCCCGCGGATCACGGTCCTCGAGGATCCCCGGGTGACCCTCGAGACGAACCGGTTCGAGATCGGCGCGCTGACCGTCGTCGATCCGCAGGTCGCGCTCGACACGATCTCGATCGATATCGTCGACGAAGAGGGGACGGAGATCGTCCGCAAGCGCCTCGAGATCGTCGGCGATCGCGAGTACACGGCCGAAGACGAGACGATCGTCGTGCCGCCGGGAACCGACCTCGACCCCGAGGGGAACTACCGGATCCGGGTGACCGCCCGCAACGTGCGCGACCGGACCGGGTCGCTCGAGGGATCGTCGATCCGGATCGTCTCCACGCTCACGGACCCGGTGCCGGCGGTTTGATCCGGCGGTTTGCTCCCCGCGGGGAGACCGGCCACTGCGGACCTGTCGATCTGGGTCAGCGGTGACCGGACGTGGTCCGATGGTCGTTCCCGATGAGCTACCAATCGCTGAATATCTACATTATATTAGCGGCTTCCCGTTTGACCTCTGGTAGTGGGTGCACGTATTTTTCAGCAGAGGCCCGGCTCTTCTGCCGAAGTTGATCAGCGACCACCTTGAGACTCTTCGTCTCAGCGAAAACATATGTTCCAATACTGTGCCGAAACGAGTACCAGACCAGATTTCGACCCTGGCTTTTGATTCCGGCTTCATCCATTAGGTTCCGAAGAAGGTCATTCAATGTCCCGGATGAGTATGGGTTCCCCTTGCGAGTTAGCCAGATCACATCGCGCCCATCGTACAGTTCCATCAACTCGCGCTGGTCTAACCATTTGTCCAACGCGAGGGCACCTTCATCAGTCAAATCAGCCCGCCAGTGCGTATCATTCTTCGGAGCTTCACCCTCCGGGATATAGATTGTTTTTTCAGATGGTTCGTACCACTGGACTTTCATCCTACCAACAAGGTCGGGACGCCATCCATGACTGCGTGCTGTCCGGATGAGGGATGGGATATGCCAATCGTTATTGATTCGGTCCCAATCATCGGGGACAACTGTCTCTTTTGGCTTTCCGAGTTCTTGTGCGATGTGTGCCTTCCAGCGGTCGCGTTCGTCAGGTGTTAGATTATTGTAGCTTGGGATGGATTTGTACGTAAGCGAAGTTTCCCACAGTTGCTTTAATTCAGGTCGCGTGAACGGATCCGGCTTGTTCTCCTTTTTCGCTTCGGCATCTGAAAACTCGTACTCTGGAGTCCAGTCGACATTCTGGAACTCAAACCAGTTCCTCAATGCGTCATTGAATTTTCGCTTCGATCCCTCTGCGTATGGTTCACCGTTACCCTTGCAGAATTCGTCTACCTCGAGTGCGCGATTAACTTTGTCAGCGTCATCGGTCGTGATCTCTGTCTTTATCTCGTGCTGGTTCCAGAACCACTTCACAGCTCGGTGAACGCGGTAAACCCGCTTCTCAACTGCAGTATCAGCATATCCGACTTTCTTCTTAGGGTTCTTGCCTTCTTTCTGGAGATAGTTAGCGAACCGAGCAAGTTTCGCGGAGTATATCTCAGACTGACGATTGTTGAGCAGTGATAGCTGCTCAGAAGAGATGACTTCTGATTGATCCCCCGGATTAGAGCTCACAGAGAACCACCTGCAGGCGTGTCTGGCCCCTCTAGTGATTCGAGAATGCGGTGGTTGAGACCAACCAAGAGGACTAACCTTATTTTCCCGCTCCGATACTGGTTCGTCATCGAACTGTGCCGCGGTATTATCCAGGGTGGTTTAAAACTCAGGCTTATACTCAGTATCCACCCAAGATACTGAGCGAAATCATCTACGTACGAGTGATCGAATAACACCTACTCTGTCTCTTTAGAGCCTGAAACCCCGATAAATGACTGTTTCGTTTAATTCATCGGTGTATTCCCTACGTGGGCCAATCTGCGGATTACTGTCACAGAATTAGCAACTGGTGCTATCAGAAATGCACAAAACCGAAAGAAAGCGTAGATATCAGTTGGAAATTCGGATACGTGAGGACAGATTACGTTCCGTGCTGCGTTGCTACTGCTGCCAAGAGTTCCTACAGTTGAGTCAGAACATCACGATGTGACTGCACGTGCAATATGGACCAGATCGATCTCGTATCCTTCAGTTATCCCCATCTGGATATGGTGATCTGTCTTGTCAGAATGTCTTTCCATTATTGCTGAATACGTCTCAGTGACTTCCTGAGTTTGATTTGAATCCCGTGAATCATCTACAATCAGCATCTCATCAATTCCATCACAGTCGTCGCAGAGAACGTATACCAAGGTCTTTTGACCCGGATCCACCACATCAACTCCACACCTGCTATCCGAATCAATCTCATTACAGTTCGTCATAAGCTGAATAACTCTCCTGATTTACGTTCAGACGCTTCGGTCTCGCTAATTTCACTCACATTCAGTTCGTGTAGCTCGGAACAGCCCTTTCCTGGACAGCCTCTAACTCCTGATGGATACACTCCGCTTTCCTGGTCATAGATCCACTCAATCGTCGCCAAACACTTCTGGCACTTGTACGTAATTAGATGCGGCATATCTTCCACTCCGTTATATTGTCATTCTTACTGTGGACGGTACTGAGGGCGTCCGGAGCGAGTAGATCGTTCGAGTCAACCATTCGATACACACTGAGCCAAACGGGGTGGAATGCCTTCAGCAATTGCCGATTGAGTCTTACTGAGACCTCGGTCCGCCGAGGCTGTGTTCAGAGAGAGACTCGTCAAAAAGCAACTGCGCGACAGGAGATGTGATTGCGACAGTTGTTGCCAATGCTAAGAAGTTCCGGTCAGGACGTATCTTTTTCTGATCTGATTGATATTCGATCACACCTAGACTATCAAGCTTTGGGAGATGCGTCTGAATCAACGCAGTATAGACGTTATGGTACCTTGACCCGGTCGCAGAATCCACGCCCGTGTCCTCTTCGACAGCGACGATTTCACGGGCCAGTTGACTTGCGTCTATCATTTCTACCTCATCCGCACTGTCATAAGATAAATGCCGGTTTGACGACAGCATCCGGTCTGCGATGAGTGCGACGATTAATCGTCGACGCGAGGCACGAAGTGCATGGTGCAGTGCCGATAGTGATGGATCAATGTAGCACTTGGGCTGAGGAGTTCGTTGCATTATTCGCTCACCCCTGATGGCGAATTCATAATGTTGATCGCTTGCTCAATGCCGAGGAGCAGAGATTCAAGTTGGTAGACACCGACCTCTGGCTGAACCTTCTTTCCACGTTCGTCGTAGGTTATCACACCAGCTTCGTCAAGTTTCGATAAGTGGTGTTGGATCAGGCTGATATACACCGTCTTTCGATCCGTAGACTCGTTGAAGGTATCCTCAGCGATGTGCTCGGCAACGTCACCAACTGGAATCTGGGGGGTCTCATCCCCGTCGTGGTCACGAACCAGGGCTGCGAGGATGAAAATAAACCGGCGGCGGCGCTTAGAGCTGATGATTTCGTAGACATCGTCTAGATTAAGGCTATACTGTTTATGTTGATCCGGCTGATCACAATCGTGGCTATCACCGCAAACGAACGCGGTCTCACCAGTACAGAGTTGTTTACAGGTCTCTACATCTCGATTGATCGGAACGCCGAATTTTTCACGATCGGCGTGCGTAGTGTCGTCTGCCGTCATACTCGGCGGCACAGGGGTCGGTGCTAGGACACCGGCCCCGGCTTTCTACCGAGGCATCCTGCGCCTATCTGTGTCGACACTCAGTTATCAACTTAAACATACGCTTTTCAGATATGTGGTAGCATCTGGATGGTTTCGTGACACTCTCCAAGACCAGTCGGCCCCACTGCTGAAATTCGTAGCCAAGATCGCGGCACTCTGTGTTAGCGTTAGGCTGGTTGCTCGACGGACTTGTCGACTTGGCGTGCGTGCCGGATGTATGCGTCCAGCCGCTCGAAGAGGTCGGACCGCTGTTTGATCACGGGTTCGAGCTTCCGCAACGCTTGGAGATCCCGGGCGGTTACCTCACCGTCGACGATCATATCCAGCAGGTTCGCCTCTTCGACGATCGCCGGTGTTGCTTGGATCTCCAGCGCGTCAGCGGGGATCGCAGTCCCGCACCAGATACATTCGTCTACGTGGCGCTCTGTCCAGCGGCCACACCCTTCACAGCGCACCGGCGCGATGTTCGTCGTCTGGGCCCCGGGATCGATGTCAACGCCGTCAGCAGCGGCGATACGCTCCTCGGAGCTTTCGTCGAACTTGACGATGTAGTGACGGGGTGAATCTGACTCGCGTGCCCAGCCAAACCGGCGCTCAAGATCGACCTGACTGATGTAGGTCTTCGCGGCGAGATCGCTCGCCCGACTCCGGCGGCAGTGCTGGCCGGTCAGTTTCTTCTGGATATCCGTCTTCTCTTTAGCCGTATCGAAGGGCTTGGTGAACTGGTTGTAGGAGATGCGGTCGTAGACATCTCCGTATCCCGACCGTATGTTGGCCCACAGGGGCATCTCGGGTTGGAGCCCGCCATCGACATTGTGGCCGGGGTGGTTTTCGATCCACTTCACGAGGAATGGCGCACCCGGATGCATATGGACCTCTCGGCTGCCAGTCTTCGTGTCCTCTGGAATTGATAACCGGACAAAGCCGTCCTCGACCTCAACCTCTTCGATCATTAGCTTGTGCAGTTCGGTTTCTGGACGGCCACCGGCAGACCAGCACGTTGCGACTATGGCCTTGTCGCGGATGTTATTCTGGACTTGAATAGCCTTGATCACCTCGGTGGGGTACCGCAGCACGTTCGACGCTTTCGGTGTTGGATCCGCGGGCCCGTTGTTCAGGGTGAGCTTCTCAAACCGATCGGGCTGGTCATCGCCGGGGGTCATCACCTCGCCCCAGATCTTGAAGCAGGCGTAGCGCGTATCCAGCGAGTTCTTCAAGTAGTGGTCATCCATCCAGTCGGCGACAGCATCAACGGCCTGCTCGCCGTCCTCACCGTCCAGGAGTGTCTCCTCAAGAGCGACATCAACGTGTTTGCTCGTGAGGATCATCGTATCGAGCAACGTTAGGATTCGCGCCTTTCCGAAGCGGTTTTCGTCGCGGTTGATTGTTTGAATCCGGTTGTAGAATTCCAACAGTATACCCCGGTCACGGTCGTCGATCTCGGGGTCTGTACTGCCGTCCGACCCAGCATCTGGGTCGATCCGGACGATACGCTTTTTTATTTTCCTCTGTTTACTCACCATGGCAGCGCACCTCTTGGAACCAGGCTCGCGCTTCACCACGGCGTGTGGATGTTCGATACATCTGCACGCCAACTTATCGCTTGCTAATGTAAAAAACTTAGTAGCACCAGTCATAATACTGAAACAGAGGGTACTCCCTCTTCTTGGTTGATTCTATAACGGGGTTAGAGAGACTTTCCTGTACATTTCGCCGAAAAACGCACATCACTCCTTGGACTAGCTACTTATAAACCATCTCTTGACTTATTCTAATGATTACCTATTTATACCCTATGGAAGTCTGGGTTTTTTAATGTATCATCTGAAAGCTGCGCTGGTCGACGAAAGCCGGGCATCACGGCTCGAGAGCGTCCTTTCGAGGACCCAGGTACCGACGCTCGCTAGGAAAGCAACTGAGGCGTGCCGTCACTCTTTCCCCTAAAACACAAGTACCAGCCGCCATACGTTTCGTCTATTATGACCGAGCAGAGTGTATGTGAGTGTACACCCGTGGTAGGGACACGGTTTGAGGATGAACGCGGACGTCCTCCGTCTCTGGCAATTATCGAAGCGGTGGCAGCAGCCGAGGGTGTCGACCCACTGGAACTTGACGTACTGTCCGACACGATCGATTTAGAATCGATCGACAAGTTACTCAAAGGCTCCGACGGTACGCCGATTCATATCCAGTTCTCCGTTAATGAGTGGGACGTTTTTGTTCGTGATGACGGTGCTATCCGGGTATGTGACTCAAACCAGGTAACCGATCCCGCATCGGTGTTCGAAAAACCGGTCCGTGATTGATGGGCACTCTTCAGCGACCGGCTGTTTCATCCCGCTTTGTGTCTGAAGAATAGAATTCCAATAAGTTGGTCATCAGGATTGAATCATACCGCTACATACAACATCTACCTTACAGCTCCTCAAGGAGGCTAAATCCTTCAGTCACGAGCGTATTAGCCTCTTCTAGGTTGCCTGCTTCGGCTTCCCGTGCGCCTTGGACGAAGTTGTCGAACGCTTCGATAACTGTTTCCGCAGTTCCTATCAGTCGGATGCTTTCCTCGTTGAGATTTTGCGGGAGATGATCGTTATCGACGGCAGCCTCGAACTCAGACTTCGCTTCCGTGGCTCGTTCCTGGCCGGTCTCCCACTCTTTACGAGCCTCGATAAATTCCTCATTCTCGTAGTGTCCTTGTCCGGCTTCCAAGTGAACGAATGCGAGGTGTATGTTTTCATAGCCAAGTGCATAGCTTTCGGCTCCATCGAGTGCCCGTCGATCTTCAAGATCAAGGTGGTCGAGTGGGTCGCCCGTGTATTCAAGTTCCGGCTCGTCGAGCGCTCCAGTATCGATTTCCGAGAGAAGGATACCCATATCTTCGATCACGGTTCGAGCGTCTTCGAGTACAGCCTGCGCTTCGACGAAGCTATCGGCGGCTCGTTGGTGGAGTTCGTTATCCCCGAACGATTGTGCTTCTGAGATCACCTGAAAGAAAACGTTCACGCTCTCGTAGTACGCTAAGCTCAACTCCTGAAAATCAGCGACGAGTCGCGCTTGATCAATTCGGATGCTGAGAGTAGTCGACTGCTCTGTGTTTTCTTCAGCAGCGGCAAGCTCTTCACGAGCTATCGTCACTCTTTCTTGAAGGAGGCTTACACGATCAGGCTCGAACGAACTTGCTGCCCACTCATCTAGTTGCTCTTTGTTCTCGACGAGCATCTCTGTTGCAGCCTCAAAGTGCGTTACCGCTTCTTGGTTTGGTGTGGGAGAGACAGTCGGAGAAGCAGTCTCAACGCTTGTTGGAGTATCCCCGCTACTGTCCCCACCACCGTTACACCCGGCAGTAACGCTACTTACCCCTATGGCAAGAACGGAAAGGTATTCTCGCCGTTTAGTCGAGATACTCATACCCTACATCACAATTATTAATTATATAAATTTACCGTGTGTTACTCAGAATTCTGTTGATCAAATACAAGCACGATCATACGTCTGATTCAGCGGCGCAAACTCGGAACCGAAGACCGTGGATCGTTCAGTACAAAAGGGGAAATTCAGCACCGACAGCGGAGTAACTCCAACTGACCGAATCAGGCATCCGGGTCGACTGCGACATAATTGTAAGACTGATAATAGTGAAAAATTTCAATAGATAGCCTGTCTAAATTGCGTTTATGAGTGGTGGGAGAAATCCAGAGGAATTAGCGGACGCAGCTGAGGGGGATATTGACAGTGATAGCCTCTCGAAAACAGGGAGTTTCGGAGGAACGTATCTGTACGACCAACCATTAATGGAGTATCTGGAGGGTGACGAACGACCAGCCTATCTGCTTCGGAGTCTAAATCAAGATCTTGAAGTTGACGAAGATGGAGCGAGTCGGGAGATTCCTGAGACCGGTGAAGAGGGTGGTTCCGAGGGGCGTCGCTATCTGCTTGCCACTGATCAACGATTGCTCTACGTGGCGGGGCAAGAAGAGGGCGATAGAGTTCGGGTATTCGACTACGATGACATCACTGCCGTCGATTGGGATGAATCATTAACTGCGGGCACGCTTTCGTTCACCGATTCGGATGGAGCTACGTACCGCTTTTCCACTAGCGGGGACGCACCGGAACTCCCTGGGACAGCCGATTACATCCGCCAGCAAGCTCCCGCAGTTGACCCGATGGACTCACGAGCTCCCGATAGGGAATGGAATCCGTATCTGGCAGCCGGCCTTGCGCTTCTGTTTCCACCGCTGGGATACCTCTACACACGAGAGATTTGGATCGCATTTGCAAGTTCAATAAGGGTTGTTCTGTCTTACATCGTGATACTCGTGGTAGGAGCGTACAACGCTTTTGTTGGGTCGTTCATTATCCCCGGGCTACTTCCACTACTTACCGCTTTGCTTGTCATTGCCGTATTTCTATACTTTCACGTTGGTCTCGCTAGAGAGGTATACCGTGACACGATTGCACTGAACAACGGCCGCCGTGAGCACACTGTTATTGATGATGCGATGGGCGGATTTGAGGAGAATGATTGAGTGCCACAGTAGACTTTTTCGGTAATCTGCTCTGTTGACTCCGATGACTGCGGCCGAATCGGTGGGTTAGTGTGCAGCGGTTGAGCAGGTGTCGGCGACAGATGACGAGTCGGAACGGGGTTTCGCTCTCCAAAATCATCCCGCCGATCGAAGTCCGAGTATGTGAATCTACCACCACGGAGTCAGCTGGTCCTGTTTTCACCTCCCGCTCCCCGTGAGTCTGCGGATTCAACAGAGCATTACAGTCACTATGCGAAACAATCACGGGAAATAGACTAGTCCGCGCTAGACAGAATCCGAATACCGCGTATCGATCACACGCCCCCATCCACGGACGAAGAGGGTTAGCGATTCAACTACTCGTAGTAACTTACGCGTTCAACAACTTCTGCGAAGGCGACATTCTCACGTACATCAGTGATCTCGATAGTGACGCGTTCGCTCTGTTCAGTGTCGGGAACGATAACGACGAACCCGCGATCAACACGGGTGATTCCGTCGCCTTGATCACCAATGTTTTCGATTTCCACGGTCCGTTGTTCGCCTTCCTCGACGGGGGGTTTCTGTGGTGGTTGCTCAGGCTGTGGAACGGTGTCAGTGTTGTCGGCCTCGTTGGTTGCGGGTGCTGGTAGAACAGCCACACGGTACGTTTCGTCTGCTTGTAGGTCGCCAAGACGGAGTTCTTGCTCCGGTACCTCAATCACATATGACCCATTACGCTCTTCGACCGTGCCCGAGAACAGACACCGAAGTTCCTCTGAAATCTCCATTTGTAGACCTTACTCCGGATACGCGACGACGAACACTTCACTCTGCTGTCTGCTCCGGGGCTACAACGTTCTCACACGCTGGACACTCGGTCCACACGCCCTCGGTGCCGTCGTCCTTCTCGTACTCAACAAGAATCCACGGTTCCGAGATGCCCTCACCACATTCCGGACAGCGACCGAGGACTGATTCGTCAGCATTCATGGAAAGGGGGTGGAAGGAGCGTGTGACAGCGGTCCTTCCAAATGAATGTCAATCGGCCTTCAAGATAAGCTTTTGGCAGCTTTGCGGGTCGAACGCGTCGGATTTCTGGAAGGATACTGATTACCAGTAGCATTAACTCACAGTCACCAAAACTTCGGAACCCAATGAGTGTCCGCGCAGTACTGACTCGGCTACTGCCCGGTGACCAGACAGAGGTAGTCGTGGAATGCCGCCAGTGCGGTGAGACTCTTGCGTCAGGCGCAGACGAGTGTCCCAAATGTGGGTCAGATGAGATGGAGCGTTTCCAGATTTCAGAGTAGCCTGCAGATACAACCACGCTTCATCACGAACCAAATACGGGGGACTGCATCGGGTTGCTTTTAAACAACTCCCCTCATTCCGGTTTGGATATTGTGATGGTCCGTGAACGCCCTCCGCGCTGTCTGTTGATTCGCTGGATACTTAGAGGGGTTTTAGGGTGATAAATCTGGGGGATTACCCTATCGAGACTAGCGTCTGTTGGAGTATTTAATCGACGGTTTTGACCGGGTTCTTATCAGATTCTACACATTATTCTGGGCGCTCTCAGGAAGGTATCAGAGTGGTGTTGCAGACGGGTTACCAGGTGCCGTCTATAGCACGTTGATAGGCCTGTTCAGCCTGGTCGGTGACGGCGTCCCAGTCGTAGCGCTGGGCGCGTTCGCCTGGATAGATCTCCCGAGTGTATGCGACATCCTGGCCCCGAGCGCGGAGGTGCCCTCCTCGGGCACGTTCACATCGGCGAGAATCTGAAATACGACTACTTCGCTTCCTCACTCGACGGCGCCGCGTCCTCACCTCGGAGTTCATCAACGTGTTCGCGTGTTCTTCGCTCGCCGAGACGGCGCGTCTGCGCTGCGTCCCGCTCACGGTCCTCGAATGTGTCGTGGTGTTCGTAATAGTACGCAAGCGCGCCGAACAGGTCCGCCATCGAAATCCCATATTCTCCGGCAACAACGTATGGATCCTCCTCGATGTCGATCACTCGCCGCTTGATGTCTGAGACCGTGATCCGCGTGCCCTCCACCCGTGGCTCACCCGAGCGGATCGCGTCGTCTTGGACAATCGAACTCATACACGTATGTACGATGATGTCGGCTTAGTCCTTCGGGACCGTCGGTACGGTACTGTTCGAATACGTCCGGAGCCGGCGAAACGAGGTGGATGAAGACCCCGGAAGCTCCCGCGTGCTCGGTTGCCGAGACGACGTTTGCACACGAGCGAAGTGAGCGCGCGCAGCGAGTCGCAGGCACCGAGCGCGCGGGGGCTTCCATTCCCGCCCGACGTGTATTCTACGTTCAGCAATCGCGTATTCGAATACTATCCTACTTCGTCGGTAGTTGAATGAATGCCTCCTTTATAAGGATCACGCAGCTGAATCACGGTGGGCTGTACGAGCTGGTGGCTGATCCGCGGAAAGAATAAATACATAGAGACGGGGGCCGTCGACGATTCGAATTGATTATTCAAATACGGGACTGTCAAATGTCACGAGAAACATCTTTTTGAACTTCAATACCGATCAGAACATATGGAACAGCGATCTGGGAACCGTATCCTCCTCTGTTCGGATTATCTTCCTCCAAGTGACGGTGGTGTTGAGCAGGTTGTACAGAAATTAGCGCTTCATCTCGTTGACGAAGGATGCGAAGTCGGGGTCTTCACGTTAGACGACGGGGCCCGAGATTTTGAATTGCAGGATGTTCCCGACGTTTCATTCCACACTGCTTCGGCTCTTGATCTCACCGACATTATTGGGTTACAGAGTATGTTCTCGGTCTCTGCTTTGAGTGAGTTCAGAAGGGTTCTTCGAGAGTTTCAGCCGGATATCGTACACGCTCACAACCGATTCTTCTACACCTCCGTACTCGCTGCGGTCTACTCAATCTGTGCAGATTACAAACTGGTGACTACGCTTCATCTCGGTGATATCGGAATGATATCCGGTTTCGGTGGTGTCGCAGCGAAGACGTTCGAGCAGACAATAAGTCGGTTCGTGATCTCTCGGAGCGAACAGGTGATCTGTGTAAGTGCTGCTGCCGAGTTGATTGCGCAATCACTTGGGGCGAATCGAACGGTGGTAATTCGGAATGTAGTTGACATTAACGAATTTTCACCGAATTCAATAAACGGGAAGTCACTATTGTATATCGGTCGGTTTGTTCATAACAACGGCATCCAGGATCTACTGACCGCACTCCCGTCGATTCTGGACTCGCATCCAGATGCGGAGATCCATCTTGTCGGAAGTGGTCCCTTGGAAGAGGAAGTTTTGGCAACGATTGAATCGTCTGGTCTCTCTGATTCCGTGACCACCTACGATTACGTTGATGACATCTCTGAGATGTATGATCGTGCAAGCGTGTTTTGTCGGCCCTCCTACTCCGAGGGACTACCCCTTACGATGCTTGAGGCAATGGCATCCGGTGTCCCGCCCGTCGTTACGGCTATTGCCGGCGTCCCTGAGGTTGTCACCGATTACGAAACAGGCGTTCTTCTGGAGCCTGGCAATCCAGACGAAGTGGCACAGGCAGTTATCGAACTGTTTGACGACGCCGAGTTACGAGCGAGACTCGCAAAGAATTCCCGTGAATACATCACTGAAAACCTCACGTGGGAGCAGCGGACGGAAAAAGTGATAGAGGTCTACAGTCAGGTGACTACTAATGTCTGATCGACTCGCTAGGACGATGAATAGTCGCGTTCAGTGCTATTTCGGGGGAATCCTCGAATGAAGATTGCTCACGTCTACGACGAACACTACCGCGTTAGTCCAGAGAAGGGTTCTGTCGCAAAGGTGATTTATAACCTTGCGACAGCACAGGTAGAACTCGGGCACGACGTTACTGTACTTGAACGACAATGGTCTGGGCTACCACAACAGGAGAAACAAGACGGAGTTCAGTTCACCCGCTTTCCGCTCTCCATTGGGTCTGATGTTGAAGGTGAGGAGATACCCTATAAGCAGATAAAGAGTCCCACTGGAATCCTGACTATGCTCTTTGATCGGTTTGAACTTGCGCTAAAGCTTCGGAGACACTTCAGGCAGACTGATTACGATATTGTTCACTTTCACGTCCCGTTTGTTGCGAACATCCTCATACACATTTATCCTACAATCAGAAGTAGAGCCGCATATACTGCCCATGTGGGCGAGGAGGACATACGTTTCGGGCTCTCAAGGGAAGGGCTTATCTCGTATCTTCTTTCGATTTTTTCCCCGGATCTCCACCTAATGCGACGTGCGGCTGCTTCTAGTGTTCTGAATGAACGACTAGCGGAAGAACTCCCTCTAAACGATATTGAAATCATTCCGAACGGTGTAGACGTTACTGAATATACTCCTGAGAACACCAACCTTGTCGATGTGAGATCTGAATTCGGTATTGAGACACCGTTTGTCCTTTTCGTGGGAACAATCACACCACGCAAGGGCCCTGATATTCTGCTTGACGCCATCAAAATACTTGATGAGAATGGTACTATTGGCGAGTTTAGCTTCGTATTCGCTGGAAACCAAGAGATTGAAAAGGAGTTTACGGCCGAGTTAGAAGAGCGTGCAGAGAATTTAACGACAGAGATCCATTTTCCAGGGTTTGTCACCCTCGAAGAGCTAAAAGCACTGTATGCCTCCTGTGATATCTTCACACTTCCATCACACGAAGAAGGAATGCCAATGGTCGTTACTGAAGCGATGGCTTCTAAAAGTCCAATCGTGGCTACAAACGTATCAGGAATCCCCGAACAAGTTTACGAAGAAGAGAATGGTTATCTTGTTCCGCCAGACGATTCTATTTATCTCGCAGATAAAATTGGTTATTTAATAAATGACAAAGATAAGCGGATTCAAATGGGCGAAAAAAGCAGAAAATTTACAATAGATGAATTCAGTTGGGAATCAATCGCCGAGAAGTATCTTATTCTATACAATTCAGAAATCATTTAACTCTATATTTGGTACTGCAGTCCCAGTTCACAACCGGATTATGGATACCTCGATCTTCCGGTGACATTAGAAATTCCATCAATCCACCCTTCTAGAAGCGGCTTGAGAGATTCAGTCTTACTGTTATATATAAGAAACCCTACCCGCCAAATCAGCCAGGCATGATAAAATATCATTGATCCTGTCTCCCGATTTTGTGGGAAAGACCGTAAGAAAAGAATGCTGTTTCTCACCATATAGTATGTTGGAGTTGGACCATGAGCACTATCCGAACCCTCTGATACTTTGTGATATATTAACGTATCTGGGAGGGTAGCTATCTTATATCCATTATTTCTCAATACTGTACAATAATGGCGGTCTTCTGTATAGATGAAATACTTCTCTGGTAGTAACCCAATGTCTCTGAAAACCTGGGCTCGAAAAAGAGCACAACAATATGGGACAGTATCATTCTCTAAGATGGTGAACTGCTCTTTGGACGATGTATCTGTTATGTGATCGGTGATGCCAGTCCTCCAATTTATTTTTCCTTGAAGAAACCAAGTTTTATCGGTACCAGGATAATGGTTTATTTTTGGGGTAACAATACCGATTTTTTCATACTGATTTAAAATTGTCACTAACTTGTGAAGGATATTTTTATCTGGGAATAAGATATCATTATTTAAGACCCAGATGTAATCTGCTCCTCTTTGGAGAGCCTCTCTGATCCCCGCATTTATTCCGCCGGCAAACCCTCGATTTGAATCTAGAAATATTGTTTCGATATCCTCAAATTCTTCATCTAGCCGCTCCCCCGAACCATCAGATGAGCCGTTATCAACGAGTATTGGAGATATATTTTCATAATCGATTTCTAATAGAGATTCGATGCAAGATGAGGTATCCTCATAATTATTCCAATTTAGTATAATTGGGATAACTAACTGGTTGGTCATAAGGGGGCCACCATATTACTTAAAAACGATAGATTAGGTGTCTTACAATTCATAATAACCCCAGATCAGTGGGAATTATATCTCCACCTGCCATATAGTTTGGTATTGAACCAGACGTCTTCATCATTTCGCAATATGTAGAAGATTAAACCGGATGAATATAAGAGGGTGGGGTCATACTGTGTTTCCAAGAAGATACTCAAAATATGTCAAGTATCAATACAGCTATAATTGGTTATGGAGTTGCTGGTAAAACAATCCACCATCCGATTCTTAACTCCCATCCTGAAGTTAACCTCATTGCGATCTGTGACAGGGATACATCTCGGTTACGGGATGTGAATTCGGAGTCAATTGAGACATTTTCTGATTTAGAGAATATGCTTGACTCCCAAGAAATAGACTCTGTTCATATTTGTACACCCGCTCAGACTCACCTCCCTGTTCTGGAAACAGTTCTTGAATATCGTATCCCTGTTCTTATTGAGAAACCTGCTGCTCCAACTACTAGTGAAGTTGAAAAAATGGAAAAACTCGCGTCAGACGCTAATACGACTGTATCAGTTGTCCATAATAAGTTATTCACACCTTTTGCAGAAAAAGCACGCCGGTCAATTCAAAATGGAGAGATTGGGGACATTGTCTCTGTCTCTATGATATTTTCTGAGCCCCGTGACCTTACCGAGACTGAACGCGGTGAGTGGGTTTTCGATCTGCCTGGCGGCGAGATTGGTGAAGGTTTCGTACACCAAGCGTACCTCCCTCTTGCTTTCGTAGACAGACTGGGTGGGATTAAAAACATCTCAAAATATAATTTCAAAGGGTATGCAGACCCGATTGAATTCGATGGGGTAAGCATAGAAGCTAGTGATAGATCTGGAGACATATCAATCACAATCAAAATACATACGAATTCAGCTTCACGAGACACTTTACTTATCCAAGGCACAAAAGGAGATATAGAGATTGACTTCATGAAGAAAGATATGTACCTAAACGACACATTCTCAGACGGAAATGCTGTAAATGCTAAGGATTTCCTAATTAATCACCTTCGATTAATTGGCCAACTAACTTCAAATGTGCTTCAAGAAGGAGCAGATAAATTACGATACGAGCTACTGGATGCAAACCCATATGAATCGGAGGGTCATTACCGGCAGATCACTCAATACGTACAATCAGTCAAGAATGGTACTCAACCACCTGTCACACTAGAGGATGCCCATAATTGCGTACAGCTTCTTGAGGAACTCGAAAGATAGTCCAAATATAAACTGATTTTGAGGGCGTTCCCCGACCTTATGCGCCGAGGGCGAAGCCCGACGCTACCTTATGAAATTATACTTACAATAATCTGTGGAGTCATTTTTCGATACGGAAGCACGTTATTCGACTCGCAAAACCACTCAAGGGTTTCGCCAGGTGGCGGGTATACTCACCGACTTAGATATTGATAGATTCCGAGCGGACTGATTTTATCCAGTGGTGAGCGGATTCTTGCACGAAGCTCATCAAGCGTTCCGAAGTACCTATTCCCGAGTGCAGATCTCAATTGTCGCCAACACTCCTCTATTGGATTGAGCTTCGCCATCCTAGTGAAGCCAACGATCTCTACTGCCCACCACCTATGGCGGCACTATACGACCTCTAGAGCGTGGGGTTCACGGTGTGAGGGAGTTACTGCTCCCACACGACCGGTAAGGGAATACGGAGGAAAGTAAATTCACTTGTAGCCATTTAGCTTTCCGTCTTGGGGAGAGGCCAAACGGCGAAGCCCGCGTCACTGTCGCGGGATACTCCATGAGGTCTACGTTCTCGGACACAACATTGTTGGCAAGTTGAGGATGGCTCGAACGATTTGCTTGATCGTTACTGACTAAGTTGGGCAAGAACTCATCGACAATGATGGACGCTCTGAGAAACGGTGTGAGTTTGATTAAATGGGATGCCTCGTTTTGACAGAAGTTACGGTTGCTGGCGAAATGGAGCTCTCGCAAGAGCGAGAACCGACTTCATATTCTTCCGTATGAAACGTATTAACAATTTCAGTTCTTCCTCAATCCTACGGCGTTCGGAAATGTTGTTCCTAGTTAGCGAACCAGATGAAAATACACGAAAAAGTGTGGAGAACCCTCTATCTAGAATTATGTATTTTAATGGTCGTCACTCAAATCGGAATATAACTCTATTAGATTATTACAGATTATATCCCAAGACAGTTCTGACTCGACTTTCTCAGTAATGGCCTGTTCCATATTCTTCTGCGTTCTTGATGAAGAGAGGATCCTGCAGATACCCTCACTCAGTAAGTCCGGTTCATTTGGCGGAACGATAATTCCCGTTTCGTGGTTATCTACTGCTTCGGGGAGACTTCCCACGTTTGTCACCACAACGGGTGTCTTAAACTGATATGAAATAGTAAGGACACCACTTTGGGATCCACTTGTATACGGTAGTACTACGATCTCCGCATTTCGGAAAAGAGGTCCAACCCTCTCATCTGGAATAAATTCATTATAAATAGTAATATAGTCTTCCTTCAAAAGATTGTCTGGCATATATGAGTCAATATCTCCTTTCCCGGCAATTGTAAAGGTTGCTTCCGGACAACGGTTACGTATCTGGGGTATGGCCTTTGCAAGAACACTTATCCCCTTGTAGTCTGCCAGAAGCCCAAAAAAGAGTACATTATTATTGGGCATTGAATCAGTATCTTCTCCGTTATCGACTTCTTCGTAGTAGCGATATGTTCCATGACTAATCACGACGACCTTATCTTCTGGAATACCGCGCGATAATAATATCTCTTTCAAATAATCTCCGTGTACAATAATTTTGTCAGCATATCTTCGCATATGACTTTTCGAAAAAGAATAGATGTTAGTACGGTCGTATAAGGTCACGTCGTTCACTTCCTCTGGCTCATGATCAGTATATAGAATCGGATACTCAGAGATGAATGGTAACACGGGATTTAGCCAAAGAAAACCCTGTGTGATGTGGATTACATCTGGGTCGATTGTTTTTATCTGTTTTATAATACGAACATAGGTTAATGGGTTAAGACACCTGAGGAGTGTTTTGAGGTTGGTTGATATCCCGATCGGATTTATATAAATATTTTCATCGAAAAAGTCTTCGTTCAGATTCCGCTGAGCAACAATTGCATGTACATTATGGCCCTTATCTGCTAGTGAATGTGCGATCTCAGCTGCATAGAGCGGAGTGCCCGACAAGTGGAAAAGCAGTATTTTCATAGTAGAGAATCCTTCACAGGTTTAATGGTCGTTTCGGAATTGATTACGCTTAGGACTGTGCCCGTTCTAGTAGAATCTAGAAGTCAAAGACAAGAGGATGACGGATACACTCTCAAATTGAGAAAACAAGGACTTCATCATCACGGTAAAGATACCTGATAAGAGAAGGATGAATATATTACAACTCTCGCAGACAACAATCTACCCCCCTAAGAGTGGAGGCGAACATCGAACCCATGGATTAGTAACTTCATTTCCTGACCTGGGTCACACCGTTCAAAGATATTGTGTTGGTGGTCTCTTTTCGAATCATTCTTTCCCCGAGATCGAGTCAAAAATACAAATTTCTAGAAACTACACTGAAATACGGCCTATATGTCCCCTTTATGACCTTCCGAGCATTCCTGCATCAGTATTAGAAGTACCTGGGACGTGGACAGGACCAATATTAAAAGTGTTTCCACAGCAAGAACTAATTAACCAGATAGAAGAAGCGGATGTAATCCTTGCTGAGGGACCTCATTTGGTTCGTCCTGCTGTGCAACTTAGCGAGAATAGTGTCATCTTGTATTCAAGCCATAATGTGGAAATAGATCGTTGGAGCCATTTACAGAATACCTATCTTAAAGATAGATACTATAACTCTCTTAAGAAGAGCGAATCATTTGCCGTATCGGAATCTGACGGGGTAATATGTGTCTCGGAACAGGATCTCCAGCGGTTCTCTGAAATATATGGATCGGTGTCTAATCCTGTGATCGTTCCGAATGGAACATACGAGTCAAATATTCATAACAACGTTGATCGGTCAAGTTCTAATGTGCGGAAAGATCTTGGTATTGATTTAGATCAGACCGTCGCTCTATTCGTAGGGAGCGATTATGGCCCGAACGTGGATGCTGCTCGAAAAATTGTAACGTGGTCTGAACAAGCATGTGATGAAAACCAGGATATCCATTTCCTTCTTGTCGGTAATGTAGGGAATAGAATTGACGCTGATAATAACCATCTAACTGTAACTGGTTTTGTTGATAATATCGAACCAATGTACGCCTGCGCCGATATTGCATTAAACCCAATCACAGATGGTGCGGGTTCCAATATTAAAATTATTGACTATCTTGCTCGGGGTCTCCCCGTTATATCAACTCCGTTTGGAGTACGCGGATTTGAATTTGAAGAGAATACCATTATTATTAATGAGATCGAGTCGATATATAACCGGGTTAAAGAGTATGGCTCCGGCAGTAAGCAAATACAACAAAGAAAGATACAAACTGTTGCCTCCAAATACACTTGGCACACCCTATCGAAGAAATTGTTGTCATATTTAGGTGAGAATTTTAATGCTGAATAAAAAATTGGACCTCATCGTAGCGAATTGCGCCTTTGTTATTGGGATTATTGGCGTAAGAGTTCAATCACCTGGTTTGTTGGGTGGTTCTTTGATTGTTCTTTCAACTCTATATTACCTTAACGCATCAACATATCATCTGGGCGGAATTGTACTTCTCTTAGTGCTTATGGCGCCAATTAATTCCTCTGGTTGGCTTTATGGGATTGATTCACATACTGCAGCTGCGCAATCAAAAGCAATAATGGGTGGTTGGCCTCTTACTGGTTCAAATTTAGGCGGTGTTGGAACTGGCTATCCCATTCTATACTTCCTTGCTTCTATAGTATCTATTATAACTGGGGCCGGACTTATTCCAGAAACATCGAATCAACTTCTTACGTCACAGTTACTCCCTATAATATTCGTGTTCCTTGCGGTCTCTGTGGCGGCCTTCTATTCTAAGAGATTGATTTCGGAGTCATCTCTATCGATATCCAACGGAGGAATTATAATCGCTCCTATACTTTGTTGGACTCCAATGTTTATATTCCACACGGTTTTCCAACGCAGATCTCTATCTATATTATTATTGGTTTCTACATCCGCACTTCTAATGCGTTATCACAAGAGCATAGACAGGCGATATCTCCCTCTATTAATTGTTCTTATTATATCAACAATACTCACAAATCACCTATCTGGGTTTCTTTTGCTCCTCCTCGTTGGTAGTCAATTTGCACATATAGTTGTTAAACACTGGGACAATTTGCGTAACAACCTTATGAGGTATTCCCTGATTCTCCTCATAACTTTATTAATTCACCAATTATGGTCTACATTCGCGGGATATGGGGGAGAATATACTCTTGTAGGATTTTTCCAATTAAGATTGATCGAAACGCAAGAAATTCTCGCGTCTCTAGGGCTTGCTCCAAAATTACACTCCGCAGTTTTCCCAAACCAATCGTCACCTTCATCCCTGGTTTATTTCAGGGAATTTATAGCGAGGTGGCTATTCCAGGTATTACTCGCAATTGGAATTTCCGCATCATGCATCTATTCGATACGGAGAGACAAAGACGATTATAGAATTCATATATTTTATCTTGGGATACTTGTTGCTACCTCTGGTGTTGCAGCTGTGATCATCAACCGTGTTCCTAGTATAACAATTTTTGAGATAAACCCGATGCGGGTATTCACAGTCTTTGTATTGGTAGCTGGTGGAGTTGCAATGCATGGCTACGTAGTTTTAGATCGAATTCTTCCGTCTCGACAGATTTTTACTAGAACTGCTATACTTTTGTTCATAGTCTTGGGGGTGATAATGGTCCCTCCGCATTACATCTCCTCTACTCCACCGGACTATCAAAGTGGAAGTTTGGATCCCCGAATTGGGCCCAGATTACATTCTTTATCAGACTTTACGGAAGAATATGGAGAATATAATCAATTGATTGGAGATGTAATTGTCCGTGCTGCGATTCAACCTAAGACTGGTCAGGAGGTGAATGGACATCACGATGAAATTCGGTCCGGTACAATATCGTCAAATTCAGCAATAGTACTAACGGCCCAGAATCGGTATGTCTATTCAGCCAGGTATCAGAAATCGGGAAACCAATTCATTACAATTAATCCCTATAATATATTTAATAAATTCAATAAACATAATAGGATCTATGATAATGGGGATAACTATGTTTATACGAAATGACCATAGCCCATATAATAATCTGTTTGTTAGTATGAAACGGTATATCGTCTTGTGATTAACTACTTGGAGTACCTACCGACGTTCCTCTGTAACGGGCGTCACCTCTAATTCTGACTATGCGAAGAGTTCATCAACTTGTGACGCTGGCCAGGGTGGTCGTCTTTCACAGTGTATCCACCCTAGTAATCGCTCTTGGGTAGAGGATTGATGGTCGGATCTCAGCAATAGCTGGAAGTCACAGCGGGCACGGGCGGCGCGGACGCGCTACCCGACGAAATATGTTCCCGTTGAGGACGTTCGTCTCGGAGCGTCGTGCGGCGAATTTGCTGGCACAGATTCGCTGGCGTGATGGCGTCTATTACCCGCGCTGCCGTGTCAAATCGATAATTTGGTATGCAGCTATCAGGTTTTTCAGCGGTATCTGTGTGAGAATTGCGGACGGAGTTTCAGCGACAAGACTGGCATAGTTTTTGAACACTCGGCAGTAGCGCTCAGAAAGTGGTTTCTTGCTGTCTACGCCTACATCCGATTCAACACCAGCCTTCGGCAACTAGACGTTGAAATTGACGTGTCGTTCAATACGGTGTATCGGCGCGTCCAGCGCTTCCTGCGGGCACTGGACGTGCCTCGAATCACACTGCAAGACCGGTTGAGGTTGATGAGTTGTACGTGAAAGTGGGGAGAAAAGGCGCGAGCGCGACAGACGGTCGCGCTCACGTGGCCTGTCCACACGCGGACGTGGAACGTATCTGGAGGATAAGCCACCGGTCTTCATCATTGCCGACCGCGGGAGTGGAGAGACGTACGTTCACCCGGTGAAAGCCGCCGAGGAATCGACGATACGACTCCTGCTTGATGACCACCAGCAGGAGTCATTGACTGTCTCGCGGACGGCTTTCGAGCCTGCGAGCCACTGGAAGCGGACGACGCCTTCGACCGACAGTGCGTCGTCCACGGCGCGAGAGAATACGCTGATGAAGAGGTGCACGTCAACACCTGCGAGAGTCACGCCTCGCTGACGCGACGGTGGCTCTCGTCACATCGAGGAATGTCTAAAGACAACCCACACCGTACGTGAGAGCCTTTCAGCTACGACAACGCTTCGAGCCAAACTCGGGGATGCAGCGCTCAAAACAATCCTCGAAGCTGCGCTATGATACCACCAACAATCACTTACCCAAGAGCGTATGGAATTTTCTTCAAAACGACCGGCTTGGTCGCACTAAACCACCATCCTTAGTAGAATCCTTTCTCTTGGACTAAAATATGACGGATATTGATCCACTAGTACCACAACTTCGGGCAGAGGTTAAGAATCTAGACCCGAGCGTTAGAAGTAGATTTTTAGAATATCTCGATGTACACGAATCATATTTTCAGGGAATTGTCGCTGCTGTAACTAATAATATTGATGGAAGAATCCTGGAAGTTGGATCAGTACCCTGCCATATAACATTCCTATTAAAAGAAATAGGCTATGATATTAAAGGATTGGACATTGACCCATCAGTCATCGAGGATTTCATGGAACGAAATCAACTAGAGATCTACCAATGTGACGTTGAGAGGGATAAATTTCCAGCAGAAGACAATTCATTTGATGGAGTGATTTTCACGGAGGTACTTGAGCATCTTCATATAAATCCGATTCATACTTTTGAGGAAATTAAAAGGGTATTAAAACCAAATGGGAAACTTATCCTTACTACCCCCAATGTACTTTCTTTCTCCAATCTTTATTCTCTCCTTACAGAAGGAATCATAGTAGACCCATATGAACAATTTATGAAGTTAGAAAAAGTTGGTCATATGGGCCATATTCGAGAATACACAGCAGGTGAAGTAGGGTCTTTACTGGAGAATACTGGGTTTACCGTCGATTCACATAGTTATATGAACTGGATGGATAAGACCTGGAGCGAGAGGTCATTAAGTTCTAACCTTGCTATACTATCATCTAAAATCCTACCAATTGGGAGGTTTCATTTGTTTATTGCCAGTTTATAATTTCTATGAGGGAATTCGTTCTGGATTCTGAATGTGGATTTATCACCTGCGCCTGTAGGCGGTGATTGACCTCAACTGAAAGGGCAGGAGGATTGTGGGCGTAGCCGGCCAAGCGATGTATCCGATACTGCGCACCACTATAAAACATAGCTCCGATACCGCGTGCTTGCATCTAGTGTAATCATAGAAAAGCGTATAGTCTTCGAGAAGGAACTCAACTCATTCCTCAACCAGAACGGCGTTACCTACGATGGCCCTTTGTGAAGCGATGACGGGCATTAATTCCTGTGAACTTACTCCCAGGGTTATGTAGCGTGAGTTTCCTGTTCACTGATATACGCCTAATCCCCAGTCCGGCTCAACCCCGACATTCGGAAGCGGATCGGCAATTCCCTGCGGATTACTCAGATGGCACGTCACGCAAGATAACCAATCTCCTTTAACCGCTTTTTGGCATCCCCCGATATATCAGACGTAGCGGCAGGCTTTTCCTCAACAATAGGTTTCCTTTGAGACGAATCAATCTCAACCCAGGGGACCTCGACAATTTCATCGAGGTGGACGCCCCAAGGGTGTCCATAGATATCGATCAAATCAAGCGATTTTATTAATGGGGCACCCATCGCATTCCCGTGGTCCGACGTCAGGACTGATTTTCCTGGGAGTTCATCCCCCAGTTTGTAAGCCTTCGGGATAACTTTGCGGTGGTTTTCAACGTAAGCGTTCCATACCTCATCTGGGTCATATATCCCGTCTCTCACCATCCGCCAAGGATTAACATCCTCGTGTCGCTCATCCCCCTTGGCATCCTTCCGGAGTTCCTCAACGGACCCCCCAATATTGCTTCCCAAGAATGGATAGTGGGGTTGGAGGAAATGCACGACAAGTCGTTTCTCGGGGTATCGTTCCCCGATCTCCAAGGACTTCTCAACGACCGTGTCTGGAAGAACAGTCCCCTCTTCATCGTCCCAATCCGAGTCCCAGAGTGTGACGACGTTATGGAAGGTGTCGAGTTCGTTATCGTCAATCGACGGGTTTGCAGATATATAGACAGTATCGTTAAACACGCCACGGAAATTCTTTTCCATAAATTCACCGGTGCATGCCCCCCTTGAGCGCCTTTTCTTAACAGGAGTAGAAATAGAGAGATCGTTAAAAACTTCTTTTGTAACGTCAAAACGTGCTGCATCAAGAATTAGTAGGTTATCCCAATCTTCTTCAAATACAGAGACACCGCCATCATTTCGGATGGTATTGAAGTAGAATCCTACTACTTCTTTCCCAATCTTCCATTTCCACCAATCAATATTCTTATGCTTCCACTCAACCATAAGGAAGAATCAGTCATTCAGCTTATTAAGCTTTCCCAGACTCGCTCACATCCTGGACTTTGTGGACGTGGTTAAGGACGACTTCGTAGTTTCGCTCAAAGTCAACAGCGGTCTGAGCAGTCGGCCCAGATTGGTTTTTCTCTACGATATAGAATATTTTGGCCCTGTAGCTTCGGTACACGCCAGTTGATTTCACGGATGTCTCACGCTCTGGCGGAGATTGTAGACGGTGACTTTGAGGATCATCCGGAACTCCAGCCAACTTCGCGCACGCACGCCTGAGTCGAGCGTGCGCTTGATGTGAGTGACGATTATACCGATAACGGTCTATGAGAGCGTTATGATCATACTCGGCGGGTTTATGATCCTGCTCGGCGGACGCAGCGAGATACGCACGCCACGTCGTAGTCGGAATCCGTGCAAACCACGTGCGGAGAACGGTGTAGTGAGGAAGCCGCGTGAGGCCGATCTCGTCGAGGAGGCCGAGCATCTCGCTGAGCAAATCCACCGTAACGCGGTAGGATTTGCCAGCCCGATATGAAGTGTATGGAGCGTGAGCATCGCCCACTCAGTGAACCCGCCACCCCCTTCGGGGTCGGCGGGTTCGTCCGAGATAGCGACAACTGATTAAGCCTTCACCACCGTAACACGTGTGAAGAGACGGATTTCGGATGTCAAACCAATCTGTCTCTTCGCTTTCTACCGAGATAGCGCAGTCGTAGCCCTAGCGTCTAGTGAAACTACAGAGCCGAAAAATTAGGACTACAACATTCGACAGAAGTTGTACCACACCTTAACATTCATATCAGTAAAACTCCCTCAGACGCGCGGTGGACGTGATTAGCGTGGTTACCGCAATCATCACTAAGACATTCACCAGATTATTCCAGTTCCGATTCAGTCCTGAACTGCTAAATTTGACCGACAGACACCCCATAATATCTAACGATTCGTAGCTGAAGCCCCAACTAGTCATACATCACTATCCGAACAAATTAGAATCGTGTTGCGGACATAGTGCCTTTTCACCTCTCATCCCCTAGATTCAAACGTTAGATTTCCTCACAGATGGCATCTAGCAGCTCACAGTTGAAGCCGCAATAACTGACTAATAAGAGTAAAAAGGGAACGAATACGAGAATTTGAGTGGCATACCAGATGAACAAATACCAGGCTGTTAAACTCGCTGCCGACTAGGAATACACAATATCTAAGATGAATCTTACCCGCTCAGCGATTAAGGTATTCACCGCAAAAGGCGCGAGCAGTCTCATTGGTTTCCTCGGAATCGCGTTCTTCGCACGTGAACTTGCTTCCGACCAAATGGGCTCCTTGTTCCTCTTTCAAGCCCTGCTAGGAATTATCGCTATTCCCGCAAACTTCGGCATCAACAATGCCGTGACCAAGCGTTTCAGCGAAGGCGAATCCCCGGAATCAATCCTCTCAACAGCAATTCTCCTCAAAGGTCTGTTACTACTACCGTTCGTTGCAGGAATAGTATTGTTTCAGGGAGCAATAAACAACTATCTCGGCGATGATCTGGCGTTACTTCTCATCCCGGCACTCATCCTCCAAGAGTCCGCAAAACTCACGATACAAGTACTAAAAGGAGAGCTACGCGTCGGCGAAACTGCCGCTCCATCGTTTTTTCGGAGTCTTGTGTACATCTGTGTTGGCGCTATTCTTGTCTGGTCTGGTAGGGGTGTTCGCGGCATCATTTATGGACTTTTTGCTGGATTCGTCGTTATGCTGGTGTGGGGAATGTGGAAGAGTTCGACGACAGTCGGTTTACCGTCGCTCGGACACGCCCGCTCGCTATTCAATTATTCTAAATATGCCTTCATTTCCTCAGTTGGTGGCTACTTCTACAGTTGGGTGGACATCGCCATTATCGGCTTATTCCTAGCGCAATCGGATGTCGGTGTCTACGAGATCGCGTGGCGGGTCACCGCAGTCGTGATGCTCTTCAGCAGTTCAATCGCCACTACGATTTTCCCGCAAGTAAGTCAGTGGGATGCTGAGGGCGTTACTAAACGTATTGAGTCTTTGCTCCCGGAGGCAATTGCGGTAGCACTATTCATAGCCATCCCTGCGTTCTTCGGTGTTGTATTGTTTTCCCGAGATATTCTCGGATTAACGTTTGGAACCGAATATACAGCAGCCTCACTAGTTCTGATCATTCTAACGGGAGAGAAGGTCATTCAGTCGATACACGTTATTCTCGGTCGTTCACTTCAAGCAATCGACAGACCCGATCTTGCAGCGAAAGCGGGTGTCATCTCGATATCGTTGAATCTCGTACTGAACGTAGTTCTCGTTCTCAGCTACGGGATTGTGGGGGCGGCAGTCGCCACCGCCTTTTCATTCATCATAAATAGTATTCTTCACGCTTACTACCTCTCGAAGTTTGTCTCAATTCGGATTCCTTACATACGAATTGGTGGATGTGTAGCCGCATCGTTCGGTATGGCCATTGTCCTTTATATTGTTGAATCAGCCATACAGATTAGCAGTTTACCAATGCTACTGCTGACTATCGGATTCGGAATAACGGTATATGTCGGTTTTGCATTAATAATTCCACCATCACGTGGTGTCATCCTTGACAATATGCGAAGAGCTGTCGATTAATGAGCTCTCGTTGCGAAACTGTTACCTCAAGCGTAAAATAAAATTAATCGAACAATGGCGACTATGCTACAGAAAGCGGCGAAAATCTGGCGTAAGGACGGTCCAATTACGCTAGCGAAGAGGGGAATCCAGTTTGGATACGATTCAGGGTTCCGACCGATACTCCCGAAACGCGTCGTTTCGTACAACAGTATTCCCGTACGTGCTTCCCGGTTGGGGGACTCTATTGTTCCTTGGCACACGCAAGACATCCCTGGATATGAGAATGCCCTCGTTGAAGGGATTCAAAAGTACGTTGAACCTGGTGATACAGTAGTCATTGTAGGCGGTGGGTGGGGAGTATCGACAGTTATGGCAGCTAGACAATCTGGTTCTAACGGTCAGGTTATCACATTTGAGGGCGGTGCAGAATCGGTTACAAAGGTCAAAGACACAGTTCAGTTGAACGACGTTGATGATCGCGTTTCTATTCGACATGCGATTGTGGCGCGAGCGGTCTCGCTTCGTGGGGATAGTGATGATGCCCAAGCAGTTTCACCAACTGACCTTCCCGATTGTGACGTTCTCGTACTCGACTGTGAAGGAGCCGAGATCGGCATCCTAGAAGAAATGGAAATCCGTCCGCGAGCAGTAGTTGTAGAGACACACGGTATATACGATGCCCTGAAAGCAGTTGTCCGCGACAAATTAGATTGTGCAGGATACAAAATAGATGAGTGTATGGTAGCTGAGGAACGATTACGAGATATATGTGAAGAAAACGGCATCTATGTTCTATACTCAATACGACGTTAGATAGGGGGATCGCATCCATCCCTCTGCCGCAAAGCGGCAACCCCTCTTGACCGGCTAAGAGCAGCGAAGCGGGTCTGCGCCGGGTTGCATCCCCTCCAGGTCGCCCCACCCCGCACAGGGGTAGGATAAGTATCGATAAGCCCTTGCTTACTCCTCGCTGGCGTTCGGCTTTTCAAAGCCATCCCGGTACAGGGTAAGCACAAGAACTCGCCATCGCCATCCTAACAGTCACACTCGTCGAACTTTTGCCAGTACGCAGGAGAGAAATCCTCTGTAATCTGATATAGACGGATAGCCACGACGGGACTCATCAATCGCATTGAGAATCATAGTGGTTCAAGCGATACTGAGCTGCTTCAGTGGAATCAGTTATTAGTGAAGGGAGTTCACTAATAATATGACGATGATATCTGGCGTCGAAGTACGAAACCTCCAAGTGAATACGGATGAGCGTGGTCATCTCGTAGAAATTTTTCGAGGAGACTGGAACGAATACGATCCAGAGCCCGCGATGTCCTATTATTCGATGACCTACGCTGGTATTACTCGTGCGTGGCACCGCCACCATCAGGGACAAATAGATCACTTCGTTTGTCCAAAGGGACGAATCAAGATCGGAATTTATGACAACCGCAAGGATTCGTCTACGCAAGGTGAAGTGAATACTTTCGTTATCGGCGAACATAATCAGCAGGTTGTCCGTATCCCCGGCGACTGCTGGCACGGCTTCAAGGCCATCGGCGACGAGCCGGCGTTCCTCATTAACTTTCCCACCAAACTCTACGACTACGAGAATCCCGACGAGGAACGCCTCCCATATGACACGGACGAAATACCTTTAGACTGGGACGAAGAACCAAGTGGATGACAGATGAAAGGCGTCCTACTTTCTGGCGGCACGGGCTCTCGGCTCCGCCCCATAACTCACACCGGCCCGAAACAGCTCATCCCGGTCGCAAATAAGCCGGTTCTCGAATATGCGATAGAAGACCTCAAGGAAGCGGGGGTCACCGAGATCGGCGTCATCCTCGGGAATAATGGACGAGACGAGATCCAGGAACTCCTCGGCGACGGCTCGAAGTACGGCGTCGAAATCACCTACATCGTCCAGGGGAACCCCCTCGGCCTCGCCCACGCCGCGGGCTGTGCCCGCGACTTCGTCGGCGACGACGACTTCGTGATGTACCTCGGCGACAACATCCTCAAATCCGGCGTCACCGACCTCGTCGAGAGTTTCGAGTCCGGCGACTACGGCGCAGGCATCGCCCTCCAGGAGGTCGAGGATCCCCAGGCGTTCGGCATCGCCGACGTTGACGACGCGGGCAACGTCACCCAGCTCATCGAGAAGCCAGACGACCCGCCGACGAATCTCGCTCTCATCGGGATGTACGTTTTCTCGCCCGCGGTCTTCGACGTGATCGACGATCTCGAACCGTCCTGGCGGGGAGAACTCGAAATTACAGACGCGATCCAGTCGCTGCTCGAAGATGGTCACGCGATCGATTCCCACGTCGTCACGGGCTGGTGGAAGGACACCGGCAAGCCCGAGGACATTCTCGAAGCCAATCGCTTAGTCCTCGAAGACACCGCTCTCGAAACCGAGGGGACCGTCGAGGACGGCGCCGAGACCACGGGTCGAATCGAACTCCACGAGTCCGCGACCATCGAGGCCGGCGCGTCCGTCCGCGGCCCGGTCTCAATCGCCGAAGACACGGTCATCAAGAGCGGTACCTACGTCGGCCCGTACACCTCGATCGGCGCGAATTCGGAACTGGAAGATGTCCATATCGAGAACAGCGTTGTCATCGGTGACTCCACGATCACGGCCTCGGGTCGTATCGTCGACAGCCTCCTCGGGCGGAACGCGAACATCGAGAGCGCCGAGAGACTCCTCCCCGAGGGTCGCCGCCTCGTTGTCGGCGAAAACTCCCAACTCAAACTGTAATAATGAGAATTATCACCCACACCTGTCCGGCCTGTGGAACCATCGTTGCTGCTAACGAACTCGAAGATAACCGCGTGATGAAGTGTCCGGGACTCGGCTGTCAGGAAGTACTTTGCTTCGAGGATCTGCCCGCGGACGCCCGCGAGCATTTCCTCGACAACCTCAATCAGTACCAGATTTAGTCCACCAGCTCCCAGGCGGCCTCAACGTCCTCACGGACCGTTGGCTGCGCCCGCTCAAGTGCGTCTGTTACCTTCCCGACATCCAAACACGTGTACTTCGGCCGTATCGCCGCTCGATCCACATCAGCTATCGACCCCTCGCATACTAATACCGAATCAGTCTCTACCTGCTCAGCGATCACCGTCCCAAACTCGTAGGGTGTCATACAGGAGGCACACGCCACGTGATAGAGCCTTTCTTCCTCCTGAGCAATCAGATCGAGCAGCGTGCCCGCTGCCTGCCCAGCCCGGGTCGGTGTCACCCACTGATCTGTAAACAGCGGGACAGCCTCGCCGGCACGTAACTGGTTGCGCACCCACGCCGGAAATCCAATAAGGTCGCCGGCACTCCGGTGGATACCCCACACGAACGAGAGTCGGGCGATGAGCGCGGTTTCCGACTCACTCCGAACTGCCCGTTCCCCAGCGAGCTTCGACTCCCCGTACGCCTGCACGGGGTTGGGAGTCGTTTCCTCGACATATGGGTCGCGTACCGTCCCGTCGAAGACGTAGTCCGTCGAGATATGAAGGAATTTAACATCGTGGGCTTCGCAGTGAGTGGCCAGCCCGCCCGGCGCATCGCCGTTGAGCAACTGTGCTTGTTCGGGATCACGTTCGCAGCCGTCGACATCCGTCATCGCCGCACAGTTGACGACGACGTCGGGTGTGTACTCTTCCAGAAGAGCCCCGAATGCCTCGTAGTCGCCGAGATCGAACTGTGTCAGCGGCATATCAAAGTCCGGCCGTGTGGAGTGATACGTCCCACAGACATCCCATCCACGCTGCTGACCCGCGTAGACGACGTTGCTGCCGAGAAGTCCGTTCGCACCCACAACGAGAAGCCGCATACCGTAGTGTTCCAACAGCAACATAAATAGGTGCTGCAGCCAAGACTCCTGTATGCGAATTCTCATTACGGGTGGCGCTGGATTCATCGGCTCGAGCTTCGTTCACTACGTTCTCGAAGAACACGAGGTCGACGAAATCGTCACGCTCGACGCACTGACATATGCGGGCTCAAAGGACAACCTCGACGGGGCTCTGGATCACCCACGACACCAGTTCGTTAAGGGGGACATCCGCGACCAGGAACTCGTTACGGACTTGATCAAAGACGTTGACGCAGTCGTCAACTTCGCCGCGGAATCCCACGTCGACCGTTCCATCGAGGGCGCGAAACCGTTCGTCGAGACGAACGTCCGGGGTACACAGACGCTCCTTGACGCGGCCAACGATGCAGGCGTCGACCGGTTCCTCCAGATTTCGACCGATGAAGTGTACGGTCAGATACTCGATGGCAAATTCTCCGAAGACGACGCGCTCAACCCACGGAATCCCTACGCGGCGACGAAGGCGAGCGCGGATCTGCTAGCGAGGAGCTTCCAGACGACCCACGGGCTCCCCGTTCTGATCACCCGCACATCCAACAACTTCGGCCCACGACAACACCCAGAGAAGCTTATCCCGAAATTCATCCAGAATGCCGCAGCCGGCAAGTTGCTCCCCGTATATGGTGATGGGTCGAACGTCCGTGAGTGGATCTATGTCGAGGACAACTGCCGCGCACTCGATCTCGTGCTCCGCAAGGGAGAGATCGGCGAGGTCTACAACATCGGGAGTCACGCCGAAAAGACAAATCTCGAAGTTACGGAAGCGATCCTTGATACCGTCGGTGTGTCGAATGACCTCATCGAGTTCGTCGAAGACCGTGCAGGGCACGACCAACGCTACGCGCTCAAAACTGAGAAGATCGAAGCGCTCGGCTGGGAACCACAGTATTCCTTTGAGGAGGGCCTCGAACGGACTGTCGATTACTACCTCGACTGATGACCGATACGAAAACATCGATCCCTGACGACGAGTGGCGCATAATTGTCGGGAACGTCCCGCTCGTTTCAGTCGACCTCGTGATCGAACACGACGATGGCGTGATCCTTGGTAAACGCGAGAACGAGCCCGCGAAAGGTGAATGGTTCGTTCCCGGTGGGACAGTGCTCAAAAATGAACCTCGCACCGATGCCGTCCACCGCGTTGCCGACGAGGAACTCGGTGAATCCGTCGTCATCGACGACTGTCTCGGTACCTATGAACACTTCTACGAGGCGGCTGCGGCCGAGGGCGTAGACTCGAAACACTACCTTGCGACCGGCTATCGCTGCCACTTCGAGCGCAATGATCCCGATATCGTCGGCGACGAGCAACACAGCGCCCTTCGAGTTGTTCGCCCGCCGTTCGACAAGTTCCACCCGTACGTCGAACGGTATTTCGATGCCTTATGACGCCGCCTGTCACCAACCGCCATTCGGACAGCATACTAAAATAGAGGGTTATCTCTTCGATGGCTTCTGTACTACTTAGCCAGAAGTAATCGGTATGGTTCCGCAGACGTCCTAACCACAGTCGACACGCGGTCGCGGTTCCGAGAGCGACGAGTTGGTCAAAAAATTGGTGGGGATGGGCTGTCCGTTGATCTCGGCCATCTTCTGACCCAGTAAATATTCAATCCACGGAGCCGCGTCCCGCAAAAACACCGGGGAACCCCCGAGGCGACTCGACCAATTCCTCGATCTCGTCACCACCAATTTCCCCGGCCCGAACGAGCGCACCGATCTCAGCATCGGTCAGCTCTTGACCGTCCTCGAACCTCCGGTACAATTTCTCGATGTCTGTGTTGTAATCGACCCAGATTGAGACGTCTACATTGGTCGCCCGCCCCGACGATTGAAAGAGTTTGTCGACGTTCGCCCCCTGGAGGACGCCGTGCTCGATACACGTTTCGAGCCGGGGGCGATCCCCGTGGAGCCCGAGGTAGCCGAACGCGACCATCGCAGCGAGTACGTCGTCGGTCTCCTCGGGGCCAAGCTCCTCGAAGATCTTCTCTCGTTCATCCGGTTCGAGGAACAAACTCAGTAACACGAAGTCCTTGAGTCCGTTAACCACTCGTTCGCGAATATCCTGCCGCCGATTGGCATCAGTCTGCGGCTGGGCGTACTCCTTGAGCCCACAGAGGTACTCCCGATCGGTCGGGGTGAGTATCCCCCGTGGTCGATCCTCGGGTGTGAGCAGCGGCTCACGCTCGCTGTCATCGTCCCTGACGTCATCGACGCCGGTGAACAGTTCGTCAGCCGGTCGATCCGAATTGTTATTCATACATAGGCTATTATAACCTAATTCTAAATAACTTTTCACTCGTTAATACTTTACCGAAACGAGCCGAATACAGTACTTGGACAGAGAAGATGACCGTCTCACTCACTTACAAAACGGTTCCTCGCCGATCTACGCCGCAACCGAGAGCACTCGGGGAACGACTCGTATCGAACCCGGGGAAACACGCACAGCACCAGTTCTGGAATCGCCGAGTAACCCACAGTTACAGGCTCCATACTCGTAGAACCCGGTCGACTATACCACCCATCGATCACCAATTCACCGACCAACATCCGCCATCATCGACGGATGATTTTGGATCGAATTGGTCGACCAATTCCGAGAAAATGGTCGAGGGATGGGTAACCGGAATCGCGGAACGGGCTGTTCGGCGGAAACGGACTACGCGTGATATGGATGACTCCCCCGAAGCCACCCCGACAACAGACGCCCATAGCTCCGAAGTTGGTCGGGCCACCCGGGACGACAGAGGAGTAACAACCCACTCAATGCTCATTCCAGGGAGCAAGAAATCTCGTTCCGGGGGGATCAGCGCGTGACCGACACGAACGAGACTCCCGACGACGTCGACGTCACCGACCAATCTGAGACAGACTCCGACGACCAAAACCGCGAATTGCGGACCGATGGAGGAACGGTCGCTACCGAGTCGGTCAATAGCAGTCATCCCAATGGGACTGTAACCCCGGAGAGCACGGCGGAGCAAGGAACACCCAGAGTCGACACGACGACCGTCCCACAAACAGATCCCAGTCCCGACCCGAACGAACCCCCAGCGACGAACGATCCCGAAAAGCCGACTAATTCCGAACCCAACGAGGTCCGGAACGGAGACGAGTTGTTCTCGGGGGCTGTCCCGGTGAACGACATCCTCGATTTCTATCTCGAAACGAACCCGTGGGGGGTGGCGGAAGGTACCATCAGTTCTTACCGGACGCGACTGCGACACTTCCGGCAGTTCTGTGCGGAGGAAGATATCGAGAACCTTCGTGAGATCCAGCCATCCCGAATGGACGAGTTTCACAACTACCTCCGCAAACAACCGCAGATCGGGGCCCGATCATCAATCAAAGGGTGTCTATCGTCCCTGCGGAAGTTCATCCGGTACTGCGAGCGCCGCGGGGTGGTCGACCGTGGCTTCCACGAGCTCATCATCCTCCCGACGCTCTCAGATAGTAAGGGGGACGACGAGACGTGGCTCCCCCGTGACGACGCAAAGGACATTGTCGCCCACTTGGCGAAGTTCGAACCGTTCTCGAAAGCGCACGTGATCTGGGTACTCCTTGCCGAAACGGGGATCCGGCAGTCCACGCTGTACGCTTTCGATCTCGACGATTACGACGCTACCGAACGCTACATCGAGGCAGTCAACCGTGAGGACACGGGAACGCGGTTGAAGAACGGTGCGAAGGGCGAACGCGAACTCAGCATATCGAGCGAGGCCGTACAGGTCCTTGACGGATACATCCAAGCGAACCGAAACGCTGTCACCGACGAATACGACAGAGACCCGTTGCTAACGACGAGAAACGGCCGTCTCCAGAAGAGCACGATTCGCAAGTACGTGTATGCCTGGTCCCGTCCGTGCGCGATTGGCAAGGACTGTCCGGTCGAAAAGGAGCCGGAGACGTGTGAGGCGGCGCAGACGAACAATGACGCGTACAAGTGTCCGGAGTCCGTCTCACCGCATCCGATCCGGCGGGGCTACATCACCCACCTCCGAGCCAACGGAGTCCCTACCGAAGACGTGATCTCGAAACGGTGCGACGCCAATCCCGACACGATCGAACGGTGGTACGATATGAGTACGAAAGCAGAACGTCGTGAGGCGCGGCGTGCCTTCGTTGAGGATCTCTAACAGTCCCGGTACGGGTTCGTTGTCACAGTCAACCGCCTCGGGGTCAAGCCCCGAGGCTTATCCGCTGACTCCCGTTCTACTCGAGTAGCTCGGTCGGCGTATACTCGTCGTTCACGTTCAGTATCCCTGACTTGAGGACCAGTTGACTGGATCCAACGTGAGACTTCTGCCCGCGATGGATATTCCCGCAATACCGGTTCGCAATATTCAGGTGGTATTCTTTCCACTGGATATTCCCAACTACCGCTGTTTTCCCCCGCTTGGCGTATAGGTCTCTTTAACGTACTCTCGACCGAACGGATGTTTTACTAGCCCCCAGTAGACGAAGATTCTGTGGACCCGCTGTAAGAGCCTCCGCCGGATCAGTGTCCGACCCATACCAGTTCTCTATCAACTTTCTATATCGTAATGAAGTTCTTACTCGTCGAAACGAGTTGTTCACCCTTCGGAGATGTCAGCACTCCTGAGACGGCTCGTAACAGAACATCCGATTGTTACAGCGTTCACGCTGATTTCCGTGTGTCTCTATCGGCACTTCACGAGAGCCAAGAACCAGTCCAGCAAGCCGGAATGTGTTGCGGTCACCGGCGGCCTTCACGCCCTGCTGAGGTAGCTATCGATAACGAACCCTTCGTCGGAGAGGAGCGTCCGGGCCTCCCGTCGCACAGATTGGTTAGTTGGTCGGTCTTCCTGCTCTTGAATGTGTGTTTTGATGCTTTCCGCGACTCGGTCCACTATATCGGACCCTGCACAGTCGGCGACGCTTTCCAGCGTGCTCGCGTATCCCTGCTCGGCCGCATGGAATCCTTGTCTCGTATCAAGCACGTCGTCGTTGACTATGCCGACTTCGTAGAGATGCCCTTTGATGCGGAGATCCAGATCTCGGTCCATATTTAGTGGCTGGTTGGCTCTTGCATATATCCCAGGCCTCGGATGACTTTCGATCGCGACAGTGCTTTCATCAGCTATCGCGGGATTGCTAATCCACGCAGTCCCGCGATAGCTAAGAAACAGCCTATCGTAGCAATTCCGGCATTGCCAATCGTACCACTCCCGCGATTGCTAACTGCCGCTATTCCGTTGATCCCTACAATTGGCGATACCGAGAATTGGCTTAGGTGGGATTTTCCATATTGCTAATCAGGACCAGTGAATCGATACGGCCCCGACAGAGTTCACACGTCGAAGCCGTTCCGCCTGAGAGCCTCCACCAGGTCACTGTCAGGGTCAGCCGTAAACTCAACTAACGATGACTCCGGTCGTGTTGTCGTATATAGGTCAGAGTCAATGTTGTCAGGAATCTCGTTCGCGTGTGTCTGTTCAACAACGGCAACCGATATCTTGGACTTCGTCCCCGTGTCTGTTGAGTCGCTCATTATTTACTTGTACGATGGAGCGACGTTTGGACTTTGTCATTCGAGTATACGACTCTTCACCACAAGAGCGTTTGACGGCTTCTCAGGTGGTCGTAGAGGCGGCGAGGAGCAGACCGTAGTCAAATACGAAGGAGTGTAAGTCGGCGCTTGTTTCCCATCATCTTCGTGGTATCGGCGGTGAAGAGTTCCAGCCCAACTCCGGAGTCAATTTGGCTCGTGATCTCTTCTCGTACTGTTTCAACTTCTCCAAGTGTCAGGTCGGTACCGGCGTGGAGGAAGCTGATGCACCTCTCAGCGTGGTTGCGGTCGTCGGTGTAGAGCGGGTTCGCAAGTGCGTTTGTGACCAAGTCTGCTGCTAGTTCGTGTCCCGAAATCTCCGAGTTGTCGTGGTGCTGTCCCCGGAATCCTTGCACCAGCCCGGCTGTCTGTAGTTCCCGGTAGAGCTGTGAGGGTGGGGAAATCTGGACTTGGGCAGTCAGGATAGTCAATAGATCCGTTGCCAGTTCTTGGATGAGTGCTTGTTTGCAGGGAATAGTGGCATCAACAGCGTCAATCTCGTGGACTCGTTTATCCTCTACAGGGGCGGGGAGAGCGATACTGGTGGTTTCCTCGGGCAGTGTTTCTCCGATAGTCTCTACGAGGCTACGGCATTCCGTACTACCAGCAAGTATAACGTAGTCTGCCTCTGTCGCAGCAGCTGGTAGCTCTTCCACGTTTTGCGCACGGTACGTGTTTGCTTCCGAGTATTCGAGTTGTGAATAGCGGCTATCCCATCCTCGCCGCTCGATTTCTGCTCCGAACTCACCGTATCCGAGAAGGAGAAACTGAGGATCTCCGAACTCATCGACAGCCGCCTCTTTGTCGTGTTCCGGGTCTTCGTGGTTTTCCAGAGCGGCCTCTACGAGATCCCTCATATCAGCCGATTACAGGAGAGTGTATGATAGAACTTCGTCAGACACGCGGCACAGATATTATGGCTGTCCTCGTTTGTTTTCACGATCTCCAAACGGCGTGGGGAAGTACCCGCGTTAGCACCTACTGCTAGACGTTCCCCAGATACGCCCGTCGCTGTTCCATTCGCTCCCGGTCGGAACGCTCGTCGTAGTGCTTCTCGATCACCCGCTCAGAGACGTCAGCACGGCTTGAGACGGCTTGTGATGGGACATCCGACCGTAACCAGTGGGTAATCGACCCGCGCCGAAACGGATGGGGTGAGAACGATTCGGGACAGGTACTGGAATTACTAGGATTGGTCGCCTCGCAGGTTTTCGGATCTCGGCCAAGTGGACACGTTCCGTCGTGCCGACACGGTTGCGTGTACTTGTACGCATACCTCGCGATCGTGCTCCGAGCGATACGTCCCTTCGTGGTTGTAAGGAGCGGCTCTCGGCCATACTTATCGGTTACCTCGGGACGTTTGTTCTCGATCCAGTCATCGAGAAGGTCGGCGATCGACTCCGAGATGGCGACGTGACGCTGGGACTTCGTCTTGTTCTTGAGCGGTGTGTCGGTGTCGGGCCGATGTTTGAACTGGAGATACCGCTCATCAGGGTTGTAGTCCTCGACATCAAGGGATCGGACGGCACCGCACCGAGCCATCGTGTGCCACATCACTGCGAGCGTCACGTGCGCCCGGCTGCAGTAGTGGTATCGTTCGAGGTTTTCCAGTACTGATTGGGCTGTCTGGGAGTCGAGTTCCTCGTGTCGCGCATTGTCCGTATCGTCGACGACGGGCGACTGTACGCGCTGGGCGAGTCCGCTCTCGACGGCCTCGATGCTCTCACACCAGCGAATGAAGACGCGAGTCGTGTCCATCATCGACTTCTCCGTCGCCGGAGCCCAGTCACCCTCTTTACGGCTCTCGATCTGGTACTCCTTGATGAGGCGCCCGGTGAGCTCGTTCAAGTTGGTGATGTCCCGTTCGTCGAGCCAGTCGACGAACGTGGAGAGGCGTGACCGGTGGGAGTTGATGGAGCTTCGCGAGAGGTTTCCACTGCGATCATCAAGGTACAATTCGAGTGCTTTGCTCGGGTCGATAGGTTCTATGTCCGACATATTTACCACTTAGTTTTATTCGTAGCAAATCGCCAGACAGCCCGAGAGTAACGGATCGTATTCGCAGGGATCGCACCCTGCAGATACTCTCACTCACCATCACAAACCTGATACGGGAAACAGCATCAAGGTAGAACCCAACGCTCGGGGATCCTCATTCTTCAGAAGGACGTTAATCGACTTGGTCGCCGATGAATCAGAAGAGGAATAGGTAGGGCGACGAATACATAGGTATGTGGCCGTGGGGACACCTCGCATTTGCGTATCTTTGTTTGCTTCTGGTGTCTCGAATTTCCGAACGCGTAACGCAATCGGTCGGTGTGGTGGTTGCGCTCGTGTTTGGAAGTCAGTTTCCGGATCTGGTTGATAAACCGTTAGCGTGGTCAGTGACAGTGCTTCCGTCCGGTCGGTCTCTTGCGCATTCACTGCTGACGGCAGCTGTCGTGCTGTACATTCTTTCACGACTGTCAGCGCGGTATGATCGACAGGATCTTGTCGCTTCGTTTGGCGTTGGGTGGGTTTCACATTCTCTCAGCGACTTAGGGCCGGGAGTCATTATTGGGTTGTTTCGTGGGGATATGAGTCAGATACAATGGACGACATACTTGTTATGGCCGGTCCTTGAATCACCACCGTACCCAAACGATGATTCTTTCGCAGTCCATTTCTCGGAGCTCCAGATGACTCCATATGTAACCGCACAGTTCCTTTTACTTGGACTCGCGGTTGGAATCTGGTTTGTTAGTGGTGCAGAGAGTGCACGAACCGTGCGTGTATGGCTTCGATCAAATATTCAGCGGTTTTGAAGAAACCACGAGAAGGGTATCGAATCGGTGGTTGATTTTGAGGTTGAAAAACCATAAGAATCAAACAGGTTGTCTGTGAGATAAGTAACATATGAAGGCGGTTGTCCTCGCCGGCGGGTACGCGACGCGGCTATGGCCGATCACGAAGGATCGACCCAAGATGTTCCTCCCGATCGGCGACCACACGGTCATCGACGAGATCTTCTCGGATCTCGAGGCCGACGACCGGATCGACGAGGTGTTCGTCTCCACCAACGAGCGCTTTGCGGGGGAGTTCGAGACGTATCTCGCGGAAACGGCGTTCGAGAAACCCACCCTCTCCGTCGAGGACACCACCGACGAGTCCGAGAAGTTCGGCGTCGTCGGCGCGCTCGCCCAGCTGGTCGACCGCGAGGGCATCGACGAGGACCTCGTCGTCGTCGCCGGCGACAACCTCATCAGCTTCGACATCGCCGAGTTCGTCGACTTCTTCGCGGACGCCGGCGAGCCAGCCCTGGCCGCCTACGACGTCGGCTCCCGCGAGAAGGCCAAGTCCTACGGCCTCGTCGAACTCGAGGGGGACCGCGTCGTCGACTTCCAGGAGAAGCCCGACGACCCCAAGAGCACGCTCGTCTCCATCGCCTGCTACGCGTTCCCCGCCGAGCGCCTCGAGGATCTGCCGACGTACCTCGAGGCGGGCGAGAACCCCGACGAGCCCGGCTGGTTCATCCAGTGGCTCCAGCAGCGCCGAACGGTGCGCGCGTTCACCTTCGACGGCGCCTGGTTCGACATCGGCACGCCCGAAAGCTACCTCGACGCCATCGAGTGGTCCCTCGACGGCGGCACGGTCGTCCACGAGGACGCGACGGTGACGGACTCGCAGCTCGGCGAGACCGTCCACGTGATGGCGGACGCGACCGTCGAGGACGCGACCCTCGAGCGGGCGGTCGTCTTCCCCGAGGCCACCGTCCGGAACGCGGAGATCCGCGGGTCGATCATCGACCGCGACACGATGATTGGGAGTTTTGATCTCTCAGGTGCGCTGATCGGTGCGCACACCTCCATCACCGACGGCGGCCAGTTCTAGGACGACCACTATTCCGTCAGGAAGGTTCGGAGACAGTGATCCAGAGGTGGACTTCGCGGTAGGCGTTGTCGGTTGATGGTTGACTTGGAGGATCGTCTTTGTACAGGAGATATGTGAGGCGGAGATCCTCGCCGGTCATCGGTGGTGCGATGGTGTGTTGGTGGTGCCAAGTTTCATTATGCTCAAGGTCAGCGTGGAAGCGTTGCAACTGCTGTTGGTCTAGAACGGTGGTTGAGTTATTTGAGATGTTGACGCGTTGCAACAGTACGATGACGGTGTATGATTCCGTCGTATGTTCTTGGTTCCCGATTCCGACAGTTAGTGAGCGTTCTTGGTTGGCAGTAAAGTTCTGAGGATAGTTATCTGCGACAAGCTCACCGTCGTCTGTTTCGGTCAGTAAGTACAGTTCGGAGAACGATTCGCCAGTCTGTGGGACTGCGACGGCGTAACCGACGCTACTTACTGCTAACAGTACACTGCAGACCAGTAAGACGTTCAGGACCATATCTGCCCGGTCATCCGGTTCGAGGAACTCTCGACGTGCAGCCTGAATCCACGATCGATATGGAACGCGGAATCGGTATGCATCGGGGAGTGCCGCTCGTCGGTGGTATGCGATGAATGTGAGGAGAAACGTGACGCCGGTCAGACTAACTACAATCGGAATGAGACGAATACCCCACGGAGTGAAGTTCAGGACGAGTCCGATCAGCGGGACGATCGCAATGCTTGTACCGAATGATAGCGCAACGCGTTCAATCCCGTCGATCCCGCCGCTTTCAGCCTTGATTGCCGTAGTGACTGACTCAACATCACGATCTGATGACTGCGCCTCGTTTGGGCTGGGGTCTGCGTCGGCTGCAGCGTCAGTCGCTGAAGTATTAGATTCCGGGAATAACGCTGCGATGAATGCGTAGCCGGGAATAAATAACACGAACGGTAATCCAAGCACGACTCGAATCGGTGTGTCTCGAATCCCGGGAAGAAAGATCGCGGCAATTGTCACGCACAGATACATACACACGGCAGCGAGATCAGGTGGGATGTCTTCGACGGAGTCGGGGAGAATACCTGTACCGTTATCCCGCCGTGCCATTAGTCGGATAACCCTCTTGAGAGATATAAACTCCGCGTTCGTATGGAGCAAGAACCGATACACTCAGGCATCCGGAGTCAGGACACAGTACTACAGCGTTGGAGTGACGAATGCCTCCAAAACCCCAACTGTTCGTGTATTATCTCACTGCGTGGATGCTAGCAACGCTGATCGTCCTCACAGTGCTGAATGCCCTAACACTAGAATTATACTTCGTCGTGGCACTCATCGGGTTGCTGGTCGTTACTGAGTTAACAATGCCGGTGAATATACAGCCACAGTGGCGTTACCGGCTTCGATGGATCATCCTTGCTGGATTAATCATATTCGGATATATTGTTACCAGACGTATTCTGGAGATCCTGCCATCTGATGTGCTTTGATCAACAGATTACTTGCTTGCTCTAGTGTTCGATTGAGGGAGAAAACGGCCTCTTATTAAACGTGTGTTTCTTTTTTTTTTTTTCTAGATTTTCTTTTCGATAAACTTCTCAAAGTCCGTTTCCTCGCTTTCGTAGACATCGCGGTGATCGGCTGCTATCTGGCCTTTCTCTGTAATAATATAGAGTCCACTATTCGGTGATGGACCAATTCGCTCTACCAGTTCATAGTCCGCTAATACTGGCAGTCGCGTGTTGATATATCCACGATCACGATCAAGGATATATGCTAAGTTGGCACCGTTGTTTCGGTAACCATCGGACAAAGCAGTAAGTATCTGAAAATCAATTGGAACTTTCAGTTTCATACTATCTGGGACATCATCTACCTATGTATATTTTCCGTCATAGCCACTTCGAACGTGTTTGAGAATCGTGCGGCGCCGTATCCTCTCTCTGCTCGCATCTCCCATTCAGTCGGCGCTTGCTGGGGAAGAGGACTTAGCGTCTGCATTCAGCTAAAAAATGCTAGGAAGAGAGATCAATCGCATCCAGTAATGTTATATTGCTGACTGAATTCCGGATGAGTATGCAGGATCAACAGGTGCTGGTTACTGGCGGCGCCGGGTTTATTGGATCTAACCTAGCGAATACCCTCGCAGTTGAAAACGATGTTATCGCGCTCGACAACGGATATTTAGGAACGGCTGAAAATCTCGATGCGGATGTCACGTATGTTGATGCTGATGTTCGTAACGATGGTCTCCCGACGGATGTCGATGTCGTCTACCATTTAGCAGCATTGTCAAGTCGACAGATGCTTGAGGAGAACCCGCGTGAGGGAGCACGCGTTAACATTGAGGGTTTCGTGAACGTCGTTGAGCAGGCATATGCTGATGACTGTGAGACGATCGTGTACGCGTCGACATCGTCGGCGTATGGCAGTCGTACTGAGCCTAGTCCTGAGGATATGGACTTGGAGGCGGCGACGGGCTATGATGCGTCGATGCTGGGGCGGGAACGGTATGCTGAATACTACAACAATTTCTATGAGAATCTCTCGTGTGCGGGGATGCGGTTCTTCTCAGTGTATCAAGGTTACGGTGGGAATGAAGCGCATAAGGGCGAGTACGCGAATACGGTTTCGCAGTTTGCGGACAAGATCGCGTCTGGGGAGCCACCTGTGTTGTGGGGGGATGGCTCTCAGACGCGAGACTTCACTCACGTCGACGACGTTGTCCGCGGACTAGTACGAGCCGGTGAAGAAGAATTGGCTGGCGTTTATAATCTCGGGACAGGGGAGCCATACTCGTTCAACGAGATGGTCGCACTCATCAACGAGGCGTTGGGCACAGATGTTGAACCCGAGTACGAGCCGATTCCACTAGAAAACTACGTCCACGATACGTGCGCGGATATCTCGAAAATCAGGGAGGCGACTGGCTGGGAGCCGCAGATTTCTTTCGAGGAAGGTGTCAAGCGTGTCGTCAAACCCTACCGATCTGAGGCGTAGTGACTGCTCAAGATGTGACATATTCTGATCCGGTCGCGGTCAGTACAGGCTGCATACGGAGAAACTCGGTTGGCTTGCTAATCAAACCATTCTTGGTACTCATCGCATTCGTCACATTCAGCCTGGGTTACCCACTCGTCGCCGCGATCGTGATTCCAAGGCGCTACTTTCGTAACACGAACGGAAAGTGCCCCACAGTCTGGGCACTCCGCTGGAGGTTTTCCAGCCATGTCCATTATTGATCGTTGTATATGAATATCTATAGAAATCATTAATAAAATTTCCCGATCTGACACGGTCGTGTTTAGTTTGGAGCATTAAGCCAGGCAGCAAATGCTTGGAGCCAATTTTCAGCAGTTTCAGGCTGTACGTGGCTGAAACAGTTTGAGAACGAGGACGTTCGGCGCTTAAGTTCTCGAAAAATTCGTTCGATGACGTTTCGATTTCCATTTCGTTTAGTTTAAAATCGGAGCCCGGCTCTGGCCAGCGTAGTTTGGAGGTGTTGAACGCCATCAACCAGAAACACGGTGGATTCGACGGTGTGTTTCTGGCGGAGTTCGCGGAGAAAGATCTCGGTTAATGCAGTCGTTGTCGTTGAAAATAACCGCAGATGCAGCAACTTGTCTGTCCCTGGATCAGCTGCTGCATACAGCCAGAACTGCCGATCGTTGATTCGAATCACAGTTTCGTCAACAGCGACGTGATTCGGGCTTCGACCGTCTGTAGGCTGTAAATCGGCCTTCTGCACCCAATCGTGGATTGCTTTCCGAGATCGCTCGACACCCAACTCTTCGAGAACCGAGACGGTACTCGATAGCGACAGCCCCGCTAATCAAGATAGTCCCCGTTGTGGTTACCCGACGGAGAATGTCGCTGTATGTCTCGTGTGGCGACTGCACTCATAAAGAACGCGTTGAACACGAGTTGGACGCCGAGGACGATTGCGGTGAATGCAACGACGTCGCCGGTAACCATCGGGAGTTGTGTAAACCCGGTTTGTGCCCATTGGATGATGAGCCAGCTGGCATATAGGGCGCCGCTGAGAAAGATTATGAGTCCAAGCGAGGCTATCCGTTCAAGCGACAGGTGCTCCATAATACCTTCTGTGATGGTGTCGGTCGGGCGTTTGATCGGGTCACTAGCGATCGTTGCAAACGTACCCATACTTCCGACTTGAAAGCCGACGAGGATCAATAGTGATCCGGCGATGGCAGTATGGATTCCGAATGTGGCACCACCAAGTGTGATGTCGGTGATAGCGAGCGTGAGGACGAGTATCCCGAGAAGACCCATAATTGTTCCAGGGATTGTGAATAGGTACCGTGGGGCATTTAATAGCATAAATCGGACGTGACGCCAGCCATCACGGAAGCTTTCGAGGGTTGCATCACCTTCACGTTCGTGGTAGGTGATCGGGATTTCTTCGATGGTCATATCACGAGCGCCGGCATCCATAATCATCTCGGAGGCGAATTCCATCCCGGTTGTTTCGAGGTTAAGTTCGTCAAGAACGTCAGCACGGAAGGCGCGGTAACCGGAGTGAGCGTCACTGACACCAGCGTCGTAGAAGGTGTTCAGAAATTTGGTGAGTAAAGGATTCCCGATGTACTGGTGGAGTGCCGGCATTGCGCCAGGTTTGATTTCGCCGTTGAGACGGCTACCCATAACGATGTCGGCGTCGCCGTTCACAACTGGATCTAATAATGTTGGGAATTGCTCAAAGTCGTAGGTCGTGTCTGCGTCGCCAATGACGATGTAGTCGCCCCGGCAGCGTTCGAATGCATACCGGTATGCGTAGCCGTAGCCGGGCTGGTCGGGTTCGACGACGATCGCGCCGAGTTCACGCGCTATCTCGGGTGTCCGGTCAGTTGAGTCGTCGCTGATGATAACTTCGGTGTGGTAGCCGGATGCTTGCACCGCGGTTCGGACGCGTTCAATGCATTCTCGAATCCCGGCTTCTTCGTTCATCGTCGGCATAACGATGCTGACTGTCGGTGAGATGTCACTGTCAGCATCGAGGAGGGGCCTACTATCAGTATCCTCTATCGGTTTATCCGTTGATGGCGCTATACTCCGCGGCTTGCTGTGTTCTTGAACTTTCGTTGATCCCATATGTGCCAACCCCACCCACGGGCGGCGGTTAGGTATTATTCGAAGGCGATCCGCTTCTTTCAACTGCGGGAATGTGCCGTATCAACCCCCACACTCGGATGATCACATCATTTCGGAGGTGAGTGATCTGTGTAATCAGCCCCACTCAAGTCATATCAATACAATAGACAATACAGCTATCACATAAAATTGTTTCTCTCACGAAGTCTTCTCATATATGATGTTTTTTCACCTCAGCGAGGGGTCAGCCGAGCAGACTGGAGAAGTTCACTGATTTCGAAGGATTCGAATGGAATCCAGCCCGACTAATCGTGATCCAGCAATCAGTCCGCTTAAGAGACTCATCGTCGCAGCCACGCCGATACCAAGTAGCAAGATTTGAGGGGAAATACGAACGACATTCTCGAACCCAGTGATGGTAGTAGCGAGGTGGTCAATGCCGTTTGCCATCGGTATGACCAAACCAAGGCTTACAACACAGCCAAGTATTCCGACGATGATCGCTTGAGTAATAACGACGCCAGTAACGGTGATACTAGAGTTTCCAAGTGCTTTTAATGCGGCATATTGGGGAAGTTGTTGGTAGACCATTGACAGTAGTATGTTGAGTGTCAATGTGAGTCCGGCGACTACTGCGAGGACGATGAGACTTGCACCGCCGGCCAGGACGACAGCTTGTCGTTCTAACGTTGCTTGAAACTGCTCCTGGTTTGTTCTAATCGTCAGTTCAGGATATGCAGTTTGCAAGTCTTGGGCAACGGCCTGTGGATTACTGTCGTTTGTCGTGGTGACTGCAACAATTGTCGCCGGATCGGTTCCGGTTTTCCCCGTTATTTCTTGCAGTTCACTGAGCGGCATCGTCACTGTCGGCGTACCGAGGAACTGATTGCCGGTGCTAGAGACACCGACGATCGTAAATTCATTATTGCGTGCTGATGTGATCGTGCCCCCGACGTGGATACGATCACCAACGTCGACGTCAAGGAGTGTTGCCGTGCGCTCGTCGATTAGGATTTCGTGAGTCATCGGGCCGTTATAGCTCCCGTTCGCGTAATGCGAATCTCCCTGAAACCCACGTCCTTCGGAAATCGAGACACCGGCACTGCTAGGGACACCCATTGAGGCGATCGTTTGGAACTCCTCACCATCCGAGCTCACATATACTGTTTGAAATAGGAGTGGACCGACAGTCCGGATTGAATCACGTTGCCGTAACTCATCGGCGAACGTGTGGGCATCGTAAATCGAGTTTTGTACTCCGCCAACCTGTGACGGCGTGAATTGAACGGACCCGCCAGTAATCCACAGATCCCGGCCGGCATTCTCAAACTTCTCTTGCCCGGTTTCGACGACGCCAAGCCCAGTCCCGGCAAGCAGCATCGTGGACAAGATCGCCAGTGTGACGCCGATCACCGCGAGGAGAGTACGTGTCCGATCGTGTCGTAACTGGGCGACGGCAACCGAAGCAATAGCCGTGAGGCGACTCACGAGGATCATTGCCGCATCACCTCAAGTGGTTCTGCTCGCCGCGAGAGCCAGATCGGGTATGGGGCGGCAACGATCCCGATGCACAGTGCGACGCTGAATCCATACCCGAAGAGAGCGGGATGCAGGACAGCAAGTGATGGGACGTCAAGCGTGGCGGCGACGGCAGCGTTCGTAATGAGGATTCCAGCGACTCCAAGCCCAACGCCGAGAAGCCCACCGAGGACAGCAAGACTCATCGTTTCCGTGACGACGAGCACAGCAAGCGATCGTTCAGAGTAGCCGAGTGCGGTCAACGTGGCTAACGCTGATCGATCGTGTGTGACTTCGAGTCCCATCATCGTCGCTGTGAACAGTACGCCAATGAGAACAGCGATGACCAGCGCTGCGACGGCCATTGCGACGGGTAAGCTTGAGGTTGAGACCTGTTGGGTTGCAATCCCAGTTCGTGTGACAACAGTCGTGTTCGGGTACAATGATGCTAACTCGTTGCGGACGCTGGGATCATTCGTGCTCACAAGAAGTTGGTCGGCGGCGTCATCGGTTGTGGAACCGCTCATTGCTTGGAGTTCACTGAGATGTACAAGTGCAATCGGGGCGACGCCGACACCAGTTTGAAATTCTTCGTCGGAGACAGACTGGACGTGAAGTGACTCTGGTGTCGATTCAACTGGTTCGATCGGATCAGCGGCTGATACGTTCAACACGTCTGCAGCCGCAGGATTGATCACTGCTTCACCAGTCCAGGTCCCGTTATAGGTGCCGTTTGCGAAGTACGGATCACCGGCTTGCAAGGCATCTGTTGGTTGCCCGGCAATGACTGGCTGGCTTGTTTCTGGAACGATAACGCCGATAAAGAGGACGTACTCCGGGTCGTTACGTGTGGATGACTGGACTGGAACAACCTGCAAGAGGACGGGCGTGGCATACTCAACCCGTGTATCAGACTGTAACCGGTCTGTCAACCTGTGCGTGTCTCCGAGTTGCGGGCCACCTGTTGACACCGCGATCGTGTTTAAATTCCCGCCTTCTGGAACGACCCAGTAATCAACGTCGTCGCTTTGCACGGCGTTTTGTGATGCCATCCCGAGTGCAACGCCTGATACAGTGATTAACAGCATAATAGCGACCGCAACGCCGGTAATACTTAACAGAAGTCTGTTGGAGCCACCGCCGGTTGCTTTCCCAAGTGTCCGTCGGAATCCGAGTCCCGCAATCGACACGGTGCGTCGACCGAGGGCACGAAGATTATGTAGTTTCATCGACCTTCTGACGATGACCGTCGCGCAGTCTGATCACACGGTCAACGCGGTCAAGCACTTGCGGGTCGTGTGAGGCAACGATAACGGCGCGATCAGTTGCGACGGCCGCGAGGACGTCAAGTACGCGCTTCCCTGTCGTGGTATCGAGTTCACCAGTTGGTTCATCTGCGATGACGAGGTCCGGATCGGTGGCGAGTGCCCGGGCGACGGCAACGCGTTGTTGTTCGCCACCGCTGAGTTCACCGGGTGTGTGGTGAACACGATCGTCCAGCCCGACGTTTGCGAGGAGCTCCGTAGCACGTTGTCGCCGTTGGCGTCGAGAGTAGCCGAGTTCAATAAGAGGCGTAGCCACGTTTGCACGTGCTGAAAGGGATGGGAGCAGATGGAAGTGCTGAAACACGATCCCGACGTGATCCAGTCGGAGTTTAGTGCGTTGGCGCGTTGAGAGAGTATTCGTCTGGCGGCCTGCAAGAGCGACGCTGCCGGTTGAAGGTGTATCGAGTGCGGCGAGTAGGTGCAGTAATGTTGATTTGCCGCTACCGCTTGGCCCGGCGAGCCCAACGAATTCACCACGGGTTACTGACAGCGAGATGTTAGAGAGAGCTGTGACTATCTCGGCACTCTGTGAGGATCGAGAGAACCATCCGCTGTGACTGCTCCCACGTGTGAAGTGACGGGAGACGTCGGTACACGTAACGACTGGGTCTACCTCAGTAGATGTGTTTGTGGATGATGAAGAGTGGTATATAGTCGACCGAGGAACCATTAGTTGGACACTCGACCATTCGACAAGATGCTATATAAAGAGTTGTGGATAGTGACTCGTTCGCAGGACGTGTTCACCGGGGGTAGCTGAGGATTTCAACAAAGCCAAGAAATTCGCCATTGACAGTACATAGTCGCGGATTTCGATGTCAAAAAACTGATTACACCCAGTGCTGTCGGTAGTTGTAACGAATGTTCAAGTGGGCACAGCGGCGAGCGCACGCCGCCTACGAACGACTTCTCAAACGCGAGATATCCGGCGTGCCAGCGCACGTCGCCGTCATTCAGGACGGCAATCGCCGGTACGCGAGCAAACAGGGCACGGGGCCTTCCGACGGTTACCAGGCAGGTGCGCAGACGACCGAAAAAATTCTAAATTGGTGCAAGGAGATGGGCGTCGAGGAGCTGACGCTGTACACCTTTTCAACCGAAAACTTCGATCGGCCCGACCACGAACGGGAGACAGTATTCGACCTGCTGGAGGAGAAGCTCTACGAGTTCGGCGACGATGACCGTGTCCACAACGGCAGGGTCTGCATCCGTGCCATCGGCGAGATCGAGCGACTCCCCGAACGGGTCCGCGAAGCGGTCGAATACGCCGAGCACCGGACCGCTCACTACGACGAGTTCACGCTCAATATCGCGCTGGCTTACGGCGGCCGGAACGAACTTCTTGGCGCGGCCCGCGAGGTGGTTCGCGCGGTCGAACGCGACGAGTTGGATCCCACGAACATCGACGTCTCGGAGATTGAGAGTCGCCTCTACGATCGCCCGCTGCGGGACGTTGACCTCATTATCCGGTCTGGCGGCGATGAACGCACCTCGAACTTCCTACCGTGGTACGCCAACGGTAACGAGGCGGCGGTCTTCTTCTGCACGCCCTACTGGCCAGAGTTCTCGCGGGTGGACTTCCTCCGGGCGATCCGGACCTACGAGTCCCGCGAGGAGTCGTGGCGGCGCACGAGGGCCAAACGTGCATTGACGCTAGTGAAGGCGCTAGGCGATGTGGAACTGACTGAGGCCCGCGCCACTGTCGAACGATTCCAAAATCGGATGCCAGAGGAGTCGAACGCCGACGAACTGACTATTGAGGAAATAAACATCACGGACGGTGCTACCGGGTTGAGAGGTAGAGAGGATTTACTCGAGAAGCGTTTCGATTGATTCAAGCAGTGCAGCGAGCTCCGTATCTGCGGGAAGATCATCTTGGTCTGTATAGACTGCTTGCTCAAAGGCTGTTGTCATCGTAAACAGGATTTCTGCTTCACTAGTGTCGAGATCATCGTGTATCGAGTTATACAGCTCCCAGTATGTGAGCGCAGAAGAGAGATCGTATGAGTCAAGGTAGTTCCAGCGAAGGGCGGCATACCCGAGTCGGATCGCAGCCTCGGTGTCATTCCGATCGAGGTGGTCCTGTGCCCGGTCGAGCAGTGCCGTAGGCGAAATCGCAGTAGTTTCCAACTGCTGTGGGGCAGATGTTTCGTCTGACTGGGTGGTCTCGCCAGATGTACGAGTGATCCCAGCAAACGTCTCTCGACGTCGCCAGACGACAACTGTCCCACCGATCAGAAGTACTACGCCGACACCGTATGCAGTGCGCCGCAACGAGGGAGAGGCCGGCGGTGAATACTCGAGAGTCGTGGTTGTCGAGGTGTTTTGAAGATTCAACCCGGTCGGTGTGAAAGAGGCGGTTATTGAGAGCTGCTGATCTGTGTTTGGCAGATTAAGCAGCGTCTCATCGCGCGGGACCTGAATGACCGTGGTAAACTCGCCAGTATCATTTGTTCGAACTGTCTGTGACTGTGTATCGGCGGCAGACACGTCGATTAGTCGGTTGGGTAGTTCCGTTCCGGTTTCGGTCAGCAATTGTCCTGTAATGGAGATCGTCGACTGATTCTGTTGTGTCGCAGTGAGAGTGAGTTGTGTTGCGGTCGGTGTGATTGTGATCGGTCGTTCGACTGTGGTTTGCTCAACAGCCATTGTAGCGTCTGCAACGGTAATCTCAATCGTTCGGGTCCCTGGTGGGAGTGTGTCAGGGAGTCGTATACGGTGTTTAAACTCACCGTTACGGTTCGTACGGGTTTGCGTGAACGACTGGGTGCCGATCGTGGTTTCAACCGGGACGGTGTGGAGACCAGTTTCGTTTGCGGTGACTTGTCCGTGAATCGTTACGATATCGTTGAACTGACCGCGTGTCCGGTTAACCGTCGTTGTCACCGTAGGTGTAGATGTGTTAATAGAGACTGCTGTTTGGTTCTGTGCTCCTTCATATGCAGAGACCGGATCAGGGCGATACTCTACAGTGAGAGTGTTAACTCCTGGCTCGGTTGTTATCGGTCGATACGTCGCTGTGAAATTCCCATCTGCTGTTGTTTCTGTCCGGATCGACTGCCCATCAAGCGTCACAATGATGGACTGATTTGAAATCCCAGTTTCGTTCGCCTGAAGTTGTCCGTGTACTTGGAGCGGATCTGCTGGTGAGGCGTGCGTTGACACAGAGGTGATCGTGAGATTTGTCTCGACGAATGTATCGTTTTGAACTGTTTCTTCTAATTGCGCCAGACGGGTTTGCGCGGTAGTGAGCTGCTCAAGTTCCTCTGTCGCGTTAATTGCCGTTGTATTATCAAGCTGCTCGTACTGTTCAATGAGTTCCGACGCCGTCTGATTCCCGGTTGCCGTCTGATTGAGTAATTCTCTCGCAAGTCGGCGAGCTTCAGTATCATTTCCAGTCGCACGAGCAGCTTGATACTGACTGTAGAGAGCACGTGAATTACGAGCTGCTTCAACGAGTTCTCGTTGTTGCTGAACCGTGAGATTGAGGTTCTCTGCAGTTTCAACAGACGCAGATGAGGAGTTAGCAGCCAGGTATTCATACTGCTTAACCAGCTGTGTCATATTTCCACGGAGTTCAGCTTCCGCAAGATCGAACTGTCGAGCTGAGGTTGCTTCCAGACTCGCTTCAAGCCGGGCACCGATCTCGACTTCAAATTGTGAAAGCACTACAGTTCGTGGTTCGTCAGATTCGGGGAGTTCCGGACCGATATGTCGAGTAGAATTGTTCGTCTCGTTTGATGACTCGGCCGCCGCATATACCGGGTTCTCACTACTTGTCGTGGCTGCGACTGGCTGCATCTGATCAGGTGTTGCAGAGACAAGAGGTGTCCCGCAAGTCACCAGCAGCAGTAGACAGATAATGAGTGGTCCAGGTCGAGTCGCAGCCATTCGTTAACTCTGAGATACAGGTCAACTGGCAAAACCGCTTCGACAGACGAATGTTCTATGAGCGAGCACTCAAAAGATATGAGTAGATAGGTGCCGAGGAGATGAGTAGACAGGGATGATCTCACCGTAACTCACGGGTGGACTATGAATATATTGGGTACTGAGTGGGATATCCCTCGTGTGATATTATGGTGTTTTATTATAGTTATTGCAGTCACACTGTCTCTTGCAGCACTGACATCAACGACTGCCTTCGGGGCGTATAATGCAGAATGGGATGGGACAAGTGAACTTCGCAACTCAGCAGCTGATTCAGCAAGTGCCACGCCGGTTCTCATTGATTCAACGGAGTACGATCAACTTGAGGGGAGTGGAACACTTGTCATTCTTCTAGCGCCGCAGACTGCATACTCGCCTGCGGAACAAGCCCGGGTAGACGCTTTCCTTGACCGTGGTGGGACCCTTCTTATTGCAGATGATCGGCGTGGAGAGACGAATCAACTCCTTGCGGAACTCGGTGTCTCGACACGAATTGATGGCCGGCAGCTCCGTGATCCAAACCAATTTCATCGGAATCCGGCACTACCAATTATAACAAACACATCGAACACATCAATCACGCAGGGCGTCGATCAATTCACGTTTAACCGAGGGAGTACGCTCACCACAGGAAACGCAACAGTACTAGCGTACTCCTCGGACTTCTCCTATCTCGATGAAAATGAAAACGAGCAGCGTGACCAAACCGAACCACTCCAGTCGTACCCAGTACTCACGACAGAACAGGTAGGTAATGGACGTGTGTTCGTGCTGAGTGATCCGAGTATCTTCATTAATCAAATGCTGGACCGTCCCGGGAACCGTAACCTGGCTAACGGACTAACATCATCCTACGATCGAGTCGTCCTTGATTCATCCCACGGCGGTAAAATTCCTCTCACGATACAGTTCTGGGTATGGCTCAAGCAAACTCCTTGGGCACAAGCAGTACTAGCAGGTCTCGGACCGCTTCTGCTTGGACTGGCAGTCCACCCTCGTGTTCGGTCAGTGATTACTATAGTGCGGGAGGAGTTCTTTGAAAGAGATACCTCGCTCGACGCAGTCACATTTGATGCCGAAGAGCGTACAGAATATCTCCGTCATCAGCATCCAGACTGGGATGCGACTCGTGTTGAACGAATCACAAAGAGTATGGAGCAACTCGACACAGACACAATATCTGATGACGATGAATAACGCGACCTCTCAACTGACGCCCGAAACGTTGTACGAGTCCCTCCAAGAGGAAGTTGGCCGTGTGATCGTCGGGAACGAGGAAGTCGTCGAACGGTTAACGCTTGCACTACTGACTGGTGGGCATGTGCTTTTCGAGGGTGTGCCTGGGATCTCGAAAACAGTTACAGCTGAATCATTTGCTCGTGCGAGCGGGCTGTCGTTTAACCGGATTCAAATGACGCCGGACATCTTACCTGCGGACATAACTGGTACAACGATTTACCGTGAGGCAACAGGTGAATTTGAAACGCAGCGAGGACCGGTGTTTGCGAACATTGTCGTTGCTGACGAGATCAACAGAGCAACCCCGAAAACGCAGAGTGCATTGCTAGAAGCGATGGCGGAGCAACAGGTGACAATTGAAGCTGACACTTTGGAACTTCCAGACCCATTCATAGTGATTGCCACTCAGAACCCCCTCGAAATGGAGGGAGTGTATGAACTCCCAGAGGCTCAACGGGATCGTTTCCAGTTCAAACTCCGGTTAGGATACCCATCGCGTGAGAACGAACAAGCGATTCTCGATCGGTTCGATAACGCCCCGGGTCTTGGACCGGAATCAATCGAGCAAGTGATCGATACAGACGATATTATTGCCGCACGCAATGACTGTCAAGCAGTTTTCGTCGCTGAACCGATAAAAGACTATATTTTGAATCTTGCCGAAGCTACACGTGAGAGCCCAGATACGGAAGTTGGGGCATCACCACGAGCAGCAATCGATCTTCAACGCGCTGCGAAGGCATCTGCTGCAGTGTCCGGCCGTGCTTATGTTCTGCCTGATGACGTCAAGCAGCTCGCTGTTGAGGTCTTAGCGCATCGGATCGTCCTGAGTACCGAGGCAGAACTCAGCGATCTCACTCAGTCCACCGTCATTGAGAACGTTCTTGATACGGTTGATGCGCCTAGTGAAGAGCTGATCGAAGACGAGAGATAAATCGCCTCGCACCGAATAGCAGAAACTATTATTTTTGTTCACTCGGAAATGGGGATGTGGTCGAGTGGTGTTAAGTTCCCCCGCCATCCATCCCATTGCTCGACCACTCCCCACTTTGAGAAATCTCTGTTGTGAGATCAGCAGGAAGTTGGGAACAGCGACGTGAGACTACTGTTTTGAGTTGTCGGGGTTGTCCCACCGACATTCGAGAATGACGTCTGTACCATCGGCATCGTACACTGTGATGCGTGCCGGTGTCCCGAGTGTGGTTGCGATTCCAACTCCAAAGAATGATGCTATCGGGTGGTCTATTCCATCAACATATTGGTAGGAACTGTCAGTTACTGCAATCACACTGTGGTGATCGTCTTCGACGGATGTCACGATCCGGTCCGCAATCTCAAATTGCTCAACAAGCGCATCGGCTAGCTGGGTGAATAGTTGTTCTGGTGAGTTCGTTTCGGAGGGAGTAAGATCGACTGCTGTTTGTAATTCCTCAAATAATGCAGCTCCCGTTGGATAGAGCGCAACACCACGCTGACTCGGATCATCGGTGACGACAAACATTTCATCGAGATCAGCATCTTCCGGTAGCGTATAGTCTTGATGCTGTGGGAGAAACAGTCGAGTATCCGACGGAGTTCGTTCCTCCCGCGGAACATAAATCTCGGTTCCGGCTAAATCAAGCGCTGAGATGAGTTCAGTGTAGTTTGTTTGTTGCGTGCGATATAACGCATCACCAGTTGTTGTCGTCACGAAATCAGCAGGTGTGAGATAATACGTGAGGACACCGGCAGTAATTGCAGTCCCCCCGAGAGCAATGAGTACTTGTTGTGCCGTTGCTACAGCGAAACTCCCGGCAACTGCAATTACCCCGACCGTTAGTAAGCCAAAAGCAGTCCGTCGATAGTTCGTCTGCTGTGACCGTGTATACTCTTCTCGGAGTCGTTGATTCTCCGCTTGCAATATTTCGAGTTTTCCATACAATTCTGCAATACTTTCCTCGTCAGTCGTTTCCTGATCCGTCGCAGTACTCCCTAGTTCGTCATCGGTACCTACAGCGCCGGTGTCGTTTGTACTCATAGCGTATCGGGATAGAACCCGTTGAACGGTAACCTGGATCCAGTCAATTGATAGTTTCTCATCATATGCTCATCGTTCGTGGGTATTTGTACGTACCTGTGTGGATACGGATACCTGTTGCCAGAATACCCCAGCAAGGTACAGGAGACAGATCCCCGCCACGATATGAATTGGTGGCCACGTGAGCCAACCGCCAATCACAGCGAGCGCAAGAAGCAGTGTAAGAAACACAGTCGAAATTCCAGAGACTGTACGCGTTTGCATAGTCGCCCAGCCTTCAAACACGATCGGGAGAGCGAAGAGAAGCTCCGTCACACCGAGTGCCCACAGCGTTTCAGGCGTGATCTGGAAACCGATCAACGCTAGGTTTCCACCAATCAGGACAGTGATTGCGGGAGCAAACACCCAGCAGCAAATCAAGCTCGCAGCAATGATTAACTCGATAACCCGTCCAGTCGTACTAAACCAGAGACATACGACTACACACCATCCAAGCTCATACCATTGCCATTCAGGTTCGACAGTGATTGCGCTATTCGGTCCCGCACGAAGACGATCCACCACGCGTTCACGAGTGTCCGCCACCCCTTGCTGTGTGTCTGTCATTCTGCCTGTGTCCGCTCGCTTGCAAGAACCGCTTGCAGTTTCTCTCCCGGAGCTATTTCAAAGGCGGTACTGTGTTCAATCTGCTCGACTTGCTGTCGGAACCGTTCAAATTCAGCGTACCGACTATAAATGGTCTCAATATCGGTGAGATCACTGGGTTCGAATAGGACACTTGGTGTGAGAAATGACAGTACTGTCGGGCTTTGTTGCCCAGCAAACTTGATCGTGTCATATAACTCCTCACGACGGCTGTCATCTGTGAGAATAGCGACGCGAACATCACGGCTGTGCTGATTCAGATACGTTTGTACCGTCTGCATAAGTGGATCGTGCTCAATTCGCTGGAAACGTTCCGACCGTGCAGTGATAAATGGGTATAATTGCTTACTGAACACCGACGTATCAGACTGCAGTCGTTCAGCAGATACTGTCGACGTCGCTACTGAACGCGAACGATAGGATGTGCTTTCAGTCGTACCGTTCGAGGTCATTCCTGATTCAATACGGTTGAGTCGATCGCGGATCCTGAGATACTGTTCTGGATCAGCACTTACCCGTGAAGATGCATCAACACCATCCGCAGTGATATGGTACAACCCGACTGGATCACCGTGGGTCTCAGCATCCGCAACGAGAAGAGCAGCAACGTGACGCAAGTACCCCAGCTGTGATTCGACACCCTCGGCACTGCTAGTAGCAACCCTGCCATCAAAGAAAATCATCAATGGGCGTGTTGTTTCAAGCTCAAATTCTCGAACGTATACCTCAGCAAGCCGTGCCGTTACTTTCCAGTTAATCCGTGACACCGGATCGCCCGGGGTATACGCACGCATCCCTGCAGGCACGATCCCTGACCCAGTATCTCCAGATCCATACTCACCGTATGTGACCGTGAATTGTTCTCCGGCTTGACCTACGTGGATCGAATCTGTATCACGCGGCGTCACCGTGACCGTTGTACCTGCTTGAAACGGGATTGTCATTTCGAAAAAACCATACGGACTGGTGACTGTTGCTGTCGCCGGGCCAATATCATAATTACCTGCAAATGGGAACCGAAGCTGACACTCCGTAGCTGCATTCAGTACCGTAGGCGGAAGCGATAGTTGTTCGTTAGCAGGTTGTCCGTCAGCCACGTCTGGATAATTCGGATCGATTGCGACCGTGATTGGAAGTGGCTGTGTCGTTACTGCCGCGACTGAAACCGTAAGGGGTTCGTCTGGATGAATCTTCGTCTGGGGTGTCTGGTATGAAACGGAGACTGCAGTTTCAACAGTTTGAACGTGGCGGCGAAAACTCCCCTCGAGAACCAGTAACCACCCGAGAATTCCGGCAGTCGTGACTAAGAATAGAACGTCTGTGAATACAAGAGTCAACAAGCTAAAAAAGACCACCAGTCCGAGGACCCACCAGTACCGCTCGGTTCGACGCACCGATGCCATCTACTTGCCCGGACACTCTCCCTCCCCTAAAGCATAGGGATTCCAAGAATATCGTATCGTATTGTGTGATTGGGAAGAAGCCGGACAGACTACTCAAAGCGCAACAAGAGGATTTTTATCAATTAGATATCTGTTTCCGTGTATGGAATATAGGGCGGTCCCTGCATTGGTGATCACGTGCTTGGTTGCCACTTCCCTCCTTCTCGGTGGAGTGACACACACCGCTAGCGCGGATTCAGAGTACGATATTACAATTGATGGTAGCGTAGATACTCCGACTCGTGAAATTGCTCTGGAAGGAGCAACATATGAAGTCTCAGCGATTGGGAAAGCAGCAATAGGATCGTCCGTCAATGTAAACGTTCAAGCACCAGCGCCGGATCAGGAATATCACGTTTATCTCTATAATTCTGACCGGCAGATCATTGATCAGAATCGTGGGAATGGAAGTGGCACGGCAACATTCGATCTCAGCGGACTGAGCGCCGGGACATACGTATTTGCAGTGCAAGAACGAGGCGCAACTCAAGTACTACATCCGCTTGTTATTGAGGGCTACGACACTTCAATTCAAGCTCCAGAATCAGCTTCCATCGGTGAGAACCTGACAGTTGAAGTTACTACCCAACAACTGCAATCAGATGTCGCTAAAGATAGTATTGACGTCGTAATTGCAAACGATAATCAACAAATCCGATCTACTTCAACCGGCACTAGCGGAACGCAGGACATATCGATCAATACAGAGAATCTGAATACAGGCTCATACGAAGTCTATGCGAATGTTCGCGGACAAAATGTGGTCTTTGACCAGAAAGAGATTCTAGGTATCAGTAACGGCCACTCAGTTGAACTTGAGGCTGCTGAAACGTCTACACCGTCATCTGGAGACGGTAGTAGCGGCGGTGGCGGGGGCGGCGGTGGGAGTGAAGCCTCTGCTACACCGACAGCAACAGAGGCGGTAGAAACACCGGAATCGACAGAGACAACGCCAACTGACGTTTCGTCCCCGTCTCATACTGAAACAGACTCGGCCCCTAGCACGGATACTAACTCGCCGTCCAACACAGCTACCGACGCAAATGATGAATCGGACACGACCACATCATCAGTCGACACACCTCACGATGAGACGACGGAAGCAGTAACTCCAAATGAAGTCTCAACATCAACCCCAGATACGAATACATCCATCCCTGGATTCTCGTTCATCACCGTGGGCGTTCTACTTGTCCTGACGACGATCTTCTTGAAATCTTCCCGATCGCGCTAGAGTATCATTTGAGTAAAATTTAACAAGTAGCGTATATCATAGCAATGTAATATGCGTCAACTGGGTACCATATTCATAGTGGTGTGCGTGGTTTTAAGTGTGGTAACCGCCGCACCCGCGTCAGCTGCGAGTTCGGATCCCTTACCGAACGATCAAGTTTTCGAAGCATCAGATCAAGTTAATGTATGGGAACGAGCTGTATTTCCACTTCGTGTAGATGGTGGAAATGCTGCAGAAACCGTTTCGAATCCATATTTATTTGCGAACACTGGATCCGACGAAACATCGCTTGCAAAAGATAATACAGTCGTATATAACCCCAATACGGAGATAACACTCACATACGACTCACTACGGGCACAAAGTGGGTCAATGGATGGAGAGGATGTCCAGATCGTCGCGGCACGAGTAACCGGCGATGGAAACGCTGAAGTCCCGAATACGTTCTCGGATGCTATTGATATGTTGACTACCGAGAACGCAAACCAGAATGCAACATATGAATTCGTCGAAAACGGGTCTCTCAATTCAAATGGATATCAAACCTTTAGTTACACGCCATCTCAGCCCGGCCACTACCTATTTTTCGCTATTACTAGTAACGGGAATGATGCGGTGAATATTGACTCCGGGGAGATCGAAGTTACCGATGAGATTACTGTGGTTGGTACTGATGCAGTTCCCGTACAGCGCGGAGAACCATCCGAGGTAACCCGAACCACAGATAGTCCGGCACCAGGAGACGATATTACATTCGATGTAGATGTTACTAATCAACTCGGGAGTACTGGTGTCACACACGTCTTAGCAGTCTATAAGCAGGACCAGTTAACCGAATCAAGACATACAGTTATCGTTGATCCGAATGAACTAGATAGGGATTTTGACATTCAGAAGGACAGTACATTTGAGCATTCGATAGCCACTGTCAGTGGGGTAGGCGATGTCGAAGAGGGAGCGACTATTAATGGTGTTGAGCTCGCTGACGGGCGTGTCTCGCGTGCAGTTGGATCTGGAGCAGTAATTGATTTCATCTCGGAAGAATTACAGCAAGATCCGCCGAATACGAGAAGTGTCTCGCCGAATTCAACGCTCAATGCATCGATTGATGCGGATGTTGCCGAATCGGGCGATCACACGCTAACAATCGAGACGAACGATAGTTGGGAGCAAGGCACCTACCAGTACGTCTACCTTAGTACGCTCGAAAACGACAAAAACGCGATCAGTACGGACAGTGGAACGTTCAGTATCCAAGAACCTGCTCCATACTTTGACGTTGCGATCACGGATACGAACGCACCAATCGAGGAAGGCGAAACCCTCTCCGTCAATGCCACGATCACCAATACGGGTGGGAGCGAAGATACCCAGCAGATCCAATTAAACAACTTCGATGGGGAAACCGTTGACTCAATTACTGACCCAGAATTGACACTTGGAGCTGGGGAGAGTTCAGAAGTAACACTCGAATGGAATACCGAAGACGGCGACGCTGCTACCGATAATATTAGCGTTCAAAGCGATAATACCACCGTGACCCAACAAATCGAGATCACTGCTGCAGGCGGTGGTGGCGGCGGTGGCGGCGGTGGGGGCGGCGGTGGCGGCGGTGCTCCCTCATTCGGCGATGAGGAAGAAGTACCGGAAACCGTACCTGATGATGTTGGAGTCGTTGCCTCAGAGAGAGCGCAAGTCGAAGTTGATGAAGAGACTGGTGAAACCGTCGCAACCACCCAAGAAACGTCTGTCCAAGAAATTCGGATTCAAAGCGATCAAGTTGAGGGTGACATCACCGTTACGGACCTCGAGAGTGAACCAGACGAAACCGGTCCGTCACCCGGTGCCTCCGTCTCAGTTACTCAGATTACGGTTCCGGATGAGGCCGCAAATACACCTGGAACGATCCGCGCCAGCGTACCGCAGTCGAGAGTCGAAGCCGTCAACGCTGAACCTGAAGATCTCCGTATGAATCGATTCGCGGACGGGGAATGGCAAGGTCTCACTACTGAAGTCGTCGATCAGACTGAAGATAGTATCATCCTTCGGGCAGAAACACCTGGATTCTCGTACTTCTCCGTAAGTGCCGTCGCTGAACCAACTGCATCCATCGAGCCATCCGCAACGACGATCGACGTCGGAGAATCCATCGACCTTGACGCCAGCGGATCCGACGACCGATACGGAGAAGTGGTCTCCTACGAGTGGTCCGTTGCTGGAGAAACACTGACCGGAGAAACGGTCTCAACGACGTTCGATGAACCAGGTGAGTACGATGTCGAACTGACTGTGACGAACGATGCTGGCGAAACGGATACTACCACGACATCGATTACGGTCAACGCCATTGAGACACCGGAGCAAACGGAGCCGTCGCCGACCGAGACTGAGGTGAGTCCGGAGCAAACTGAGGAAGGGATCCCTGGCTTCACCAGTGTAATTGCGGTTCTCGCACTGCTCAGCAGTGCACTACTCGCCCGCCGCTACTCAAGGTGACGTCTCCACCTTTATGAACGGTGGGTGACTCGTCTCCGAGACAGCAGTCAGAACGCGGTACGTTCTGACGGGGTGTTGAGACGCAGTTCAGCAGTTTCGAGACGGAGCCTCTGGCCTCAAGGAGCGAGGGCTTCTGACACGCAGTCGGAAGCACGACGCGAGTAGGCCGGAGAGAAAGCCGACATAGTGGGAAACAAGTAACGTGGCTGATGCTGACTGACTCGTCACCCGATATATTTTCAGGGATCCACCGTACCATTATTCAGTGATACGTCGCACAAGTCGCCGGTATCACGGGCTGCAGTAGCCCGGCCCTCGAATGGTGGGGACGCCGACCCCGAAGGTCGTTCCATACGGGCGATAACTGACGGCGAGTCCCACATCAAAGCCCCCATCACCAGAAATCTCCGATTTCTGGGTAGCAGTCAGAAGCTCCGCTTCTGACGACGCCCTCAACGAGCGAACCCGTCAGGGTGAGCGAAGTAGGGTGGGGTCGGTTACTCAAGGACTACTGCCTCGGGCGTGTGTGCGTCCGAGGCCGCGTCTGTGCACGAGCGCAGGTGTTCCTTGCGCTGTGCCTTCGCCTCGTCGCCATAATTGCCAACTACGAACGCGAAGACAATCCGGGAAGTACCGTGATCACAGTGTGAGAAGAGTTCTATGATATCCTCACTGAGGCTAGCTTCTAAGATTGGCTCATTACCTAATACTGCGAATCGGACTTGCCGACCGGGCAACCAGCTGGGTATTTTATATACTCCCAGATCAATACTATCGCTATAGCAGGCCAAAATCCGATATAGAAGGATCCAATCGCGGATCTCAGCGAGGCCGTCTGTGTGGAGCCTGTCGGCCTCTCGAGGCGATGACCTGGGTTCGAATCCCAGTCGGAGCATTCCATTCCCGATTCCGGTTCCAACGTTTGATAGTTGGCCGGCGGAGCGGTCTGCTGCCGGGGCTTCCCGTTAGCCGAGCAGGTACCGCATCCACGGGTATCGATCGATCAGCGTCTCGCCGCCGACGTCGTAGTTCTCGACGTACGCGTCGAGCCCGAGGATCCGTCCGGCACCGAAGGCGGCGACGGAGAGAAACACGAGCATATACGCGAAGTCGCCGTTGATGTAGCCGTGGGAGATCTCCCAGTTCCCGAGGTAGAACAGGAGCATCATAAACGCTCCCCAGAAGGCGGCAAGCCGGGTCAGGAGGCCGACGATCAGCCCGAGCCCGATCAGGACTTCACCCCAGGGAACGGCGACGTCCACGAACGCCACGAACGACGGCGAGTTCCCCATCGCGACAAACAGATCCGCGACCGGGCTCCCGTTCGACGGCGGCGCGTTCTGCAGGTAGCCGGCCGCGCCGAAGCTCCCGGAAAGCACCTTATCGACGCCGCTTTGGAGGAACGCGAGCCCCATCATCAATCGAAGCGCGAGGATGAACCAGACGCTTAACGTGTGTAACTGTCCCTGGGCGGTGAACCCGCCGATCGTGCTTTCGAGCGTGACCTCTCGTGATGCCATACGTGTACGATATCCCGATGACACCTTAAAATCACCCGCCGATAGTAAACTTGAAGAATATCCATATGATATACGCCTTGGATTCTATATAAATTGTTATTCCGCATTTACCAGATCATTCATAAATATATTCCAGTTATAAATCCGAAATATGGGTTCGTTGAAAGACCGGAGGTATGAGGCAGTACCGAAACCTCTCTGAGGGATTTCCGAGACGTCGGCGGTGCATCCACGACGACGTCGCCGAGTCGACGCCGGGGCAGGACGCGTCCTCACCACCAGCGGTTCTCGACGATCCGGTCGATCGCCTCCCGGAGCGTCGGCTCGTTGCGGGAGAACGTGAACCGGATCCAGTCGGCGTCGGCCTCGGGATCGGTGTAGAAGCTTCCGCCGGGGACCGCGGCAACGCCGGCCTCGCGGATCAGGCGGCGACAGAACTCGATGTCGGATTCGTCGGTCGGATACCGCGTCATCACGTAGTAGGCCCCGTCCGGGCGAACGGGATCGAGACCGGCGCGCTCGAGGCCCTCACACAGCAGGTCTCGGCGGCGTTCGTAGGAGTCGGAAAGCTCCGTGTAGTAGTCGTCGGAGAGCGACAGCGCCTCGACGCCGGCCCGTTGGAAGGGCGTCGGCGCACAGATGGTTGTGTAGTCGTGGACCTTCCGCAGCTCCGCGGAGAGGTACTCGGGGGCCAGACAGAACCCGACGCGCCAGCCCGTGACGCTGAACGTCTTCGACATTCCGGTACAGACGACGGTGCGGTCCGCCAGATCGCCGACCTCGACCGGACTGACGTAGTCGTCGGTGTAAACGATGTGTTCGTAGATCTCGTCCGTCAGAACGATCAGGTCGTGTTCGAAGACGATCTCCTCGATCCGCGCGAGTTCCTCCCGGGAGAAGACCTTCCCGGTCGGGTTCATCGGCGTGTTCAACACGAGCACGGTCGCGCGCTCGGCCGCAGCCTCGAGAGCGTCGAAATCGACCGTCAGATCGTCGGTGATGTCCAGCGGGATCGCCTCGGCGCCGGCGAACTGGCTCGCCGGGATGTAGCTCTCGTAGACCGGCTCGAAGTAGATCACGGCGTCGTCGCCGTCGACGAGCGAGAGCAGCGTCGACATCAACGCTTCGCTCGTCCCGGTGGTGATCGTCACCTCGGTCTCCGGGTCGTATCGAACGCCCTTCCAGTCGGCGTACCGGTCGGAGACGACCTCCCGAAGCTCCGGGAGTCCCCACGTGATCGTGTACTGGCTGTCGGTGTCGACCGCCTCCTTCGCCGCGGCCTTGATCGCGGGCGGGGTCTCGTCCTCGTCGGGGATGCCCTGCGAGAGGTTGATCGCGTCGTGGGCCAACGCCTCGCGAGTCATCTCCCGGATCACCGACTCGGCGACCGCGTCGGTGCGGTCGGTCCCGACGTCGACGTCGGGCGTCCGCCGGTCGGTCATACGGGACCCACCGCCCGGACGATGGCACCGGCTCGACTCGTGACCGATCGGTCGATCGCGGACCGATCGGCGAACCGTTCGGCGAACTGTTCAGCGGGTGATCCGGAACCGGCGGTGATCGCCGCCGGATCGAGCGGACGGGGTAGGTCGATTCGTGACATCGGTGGTGATCGGAGCGGCCGGCCGGTCCGACCGGTCGTGTTCGGGTACGGATACTCGGCGGGGACGGGTCAAAACGGTTGCGAGAGTCGAGCGATCGATGAACCACTGGTCCGAGCGGCGATCGGTTCGGCGAAACGCTATTGACCGGTGCGCGCGTCCGGACGGTAATGGCACGGCTCGAGCGGATCCGGGTGTTTCCGGTGAAGGGATTGGACGGGATCAACGTGGAGACCTCGGCGATCCGGGAGGGCGGCACGTTGGCGTACGACCGCGAGTTCGGGCTCGTCGACGAGGACGGCGAGGTCAGCAACGGAAAGGACTTCGAGACGATACACGATCTCCGGGCCGACTTCGACCCCGGAACGGGTGAGCTCCACGTCGAGGCGCCCGACGGCGACCGGCGGCGGTTCGCGCTCGACGAGGCGGACGAACGGTCGCGCGCGGGCGAGTGGTTCAGCAGCGTGTTCGACGCGGCGTTGACCCTGGAGCGGAACTCCTCGGTCGGGTTCGTCGACCGGCCGGACATGGGGCCATCGGTCATCAGTACGGAGACGCTGGAGACGGTCGCCGGCTGGTTCGACGACCTGACCGTCGAGGGGGCCCGCCGCCGGCTTCGGGCGAACGTCGAGGTGTCGGGCGTCGAGCCCTTCTGGGAGGACCGGTTCGTCGGCGACGACGCGCCGACGTTCACGGTCGGCGACCTCCGGTTCGAGGGCGTCACCCCGTGTGCGCGATGTGTGGTTCCCAGCCGGGACCCCGATACCGGGGAGCCGCTCCCGGAGTTCCGCACGCGATTCGTCGAGAAACGGCGCGAGACGTTCCCCGAGTGGGCCGACCCGGACGCGTTCGACCACCACTACACGCTGATGATCATCGCCAGGATCCCCGAGGGGAGCCGAGACGGGTCGATCAGCGTCGGGGACGAGGTCCGCGTCGTCGATCGGTGACCCGGGGGTCGACCGATCATCGTGCCGATCGTGGAGTCAGCAAGGTTGCAGACATAATTTCCGCTATCTGTGACGGCGTATGTGTGAGATATCGCTTGATACAGCCACCAAGGATCGGTTCTACGGCGGTTGAATCGTCCCCATCGGTGTCGTCGTACCCGCGAGAATCGCCGGCGGCGACGACCGAATGCCTGCGGGTCCCGAACCCGGGTGTATGAACGGACCGACGACATCGACGCGGCGCGGGTTCCTCTCGGCCGCCGGCGGATCGGCGGCGGTCGGGCTCGCCGGCTGTCTGGGCGGATCGGGGGGCGGGCTCGACGAGGTGACCGTGGCACATATGCCGATCTATCCGGACTTGCAGTGGTACGTGATGGAGGGTGAAGGGTTCCTCGCGGACGTGGACGCCGAGATCGTGGGCCAGGAGTTCACCGACGGCCCGGCCATCATTCAGGCGCTCGGCGGCGGCGACATCGACGTCGCGATGTTCGGCATCGTGCCGTCGATCATCGCGATCGATCGCGGACTGCCGGTGAAGGTGACGGCCGCCAACATCCACGAGATGCTGGGGATCATGGCCGACGAGGAGTTCCAGTCACTGTGGGAGGAACACGGCGCCGAGGCCTTTGCCGTCTGGGAGGAACAAACCGGATCCCCCTTCGAGTTCGGGACGTTCCCGCAGGGATCGACGCCGGACGTCTTCCTGCGCCACTGGCTCTCGGACGGGCTCGGACTCGATCCCGACTCGGACGTGACGATCACCGAGATCAACGGCGCGAGCGCGGTCTGGCAGGCGATCGCCAACGGAGAGGTCGACGGCACCTCGATCATGGAGCCGGTACCGACGATCGCCAGCGAGGAGGGGGCCGACGTCTCGCTGTTCAAGACCGCCGCCGAGATCATGCCCGGACAGCCGGGCGCGGTCGTGACGATGAGCGACACGGTTCGTGAAAGCGACCTCGCGGGACAGTTCCTCTCCGCGCACGTGCGGGCGACGGAGTTCATCCAGGAGAACCCAGACGAGACCGCCGGCCACGTCGAGGAGGGGATCGGAATGCCCGAGGACCGCGCACGAACGGCGCTGGAGTCGCCGCTGTCGAACTTCATCACCGATCCCCGCGAGATCGAAAGCGGGACCGAGGTGTTCGCCCGCTTCGCCGAGGCGAACGGCCAGACCGACGAGCAACGGACGATCGACGAGATATTCGACTACAGCGTCTACGAGGGACTGTAAGGGGGACGGACGAGGAATGGGAACCGATACGACATCGACGGCGGCCGAGACGGAGGCCACCGGCGACCGAGTCACGCCGAAGGGTGCCGCCGAGACGCCGGAATCCACCGATCGAATGGCCGTCCTCGAGCGGCTCACGTCGCGGCGTGCGCGCTACGGGACCGGCGGGATCGCGGCGTTCGTCATCGGCTGGTTCCTCGTCTCGTTGACCCAGCCGTCCTACGTCCTCCCGACACCGGCGGCGGTCGCGACGACGTTCATCGAGGAGGCCAGTTCGGGCGGTCTCCTCGTCGCGATCGGACAGAGCGTGCTCCACTGGATACCGGGAACCATCGTCGGGACGGCCCTCGGCGTGGCGTGTGGGGTCGTCGCCGGCTGGAACCCGACGATCGACGAGGTTACCTCCCCCGTGGTTCGCCTGTTGCGTCCGGTGCCGCCGCTGGCGCTCATCGGGTTCGCGATCGCCTGGTTCGGGATCAACCACGCCGGGGCGGCGTTCATCATCGCGATCGGCGCGTTCTGGATCAACTTCTATGCGGCCTACGGCGGCGTCGAGGGCGTCTCCGAGGATCTGGTCGACGTCGGCCGGTCGCTTGGCGTCGACGGCGATCGTGAACTCCTGCAGCACGTCGTTATTCCGGCGGCTTCCCCCGAGATACTCACCGGAATTCGCACCGGGATCGGTCGCTGTTGGATGCTGGTCGTCGCGGCCGAGATCTTCGGCGTTCCGGGGATCGGCCGCCGGATCCTCAGGGCCTCGAACAATCTGCAGGTCGACGTCGTGATCGCCTACATCCTCGTGTTGAGCCTGCTGTTCCTGATCGTCGACACCGCCTTCAGGGCGACGCAGCGTCGCCTGCTCGTCTGGCGGGGTGAGACGCGATGACCGGGCCGGATCCCGGAGAGGGATCGGCGGCGTCAGCCGACGACGGGTCGGCGGCGTTCCCCGAGAAGTCGCTGACCGCGGACGCCGCGTCCGTCTCCGGCGATCCGCGTGTAGAGGCGCGCGGCCTGAGCAAGCGCTACGACACGCCGAACGGGACGGTGCGCGCGCTCGAGGACGTCTCCTTCGAGGTCGCCGACGGCGAGTTCGTCTGCGTCATCGGTCCCTCCGGGAGCGGTAAAACCACGCTGTTCCGGCTGATCGCCGGGCTCGAGGAGCCGAGCGAGGGAGCCGTCTATCTCGGGGGCGACCGGGTCACGGATCCGGGACCCGATATGGGCGTCGTCTTCCAGGAGTATCACCTGTTCCCGTGGCGGACCGTCGCCGGAAACGTCCGGTTCGGCCTCGAACACACCGACGCGAGCGACGCTGAACGACGGGACCGCGTGCAGCGGATGATCGACCTCGTCGGACTCACGGGGTTCGAGGACAGCTATCCGACCGAGCTGAGCGGCGGGATGAAACAGCGTGTGGCGATCGCCCGCGCACTCGCGGTCGATCCCGACCTCCTGTTGCTGGATGAGCCCTTTGGGGCAGTCGACGCACAGACGAAGGAGATGCTCCAGCGCGAGCTGCTCGATATCTGGAGTGAGACCGGCAAGACGGCGCTGTTCATCACCCACGACGTCGCGGAGGCGGTGACGCTCGCCGACCGCGTACTCGTGTTGGGATCCGATCCGGGACACCTCCAGGACGTGATCCGGATCGACCTGGACCGACCGCGCGATCGGGGCGACCCGGAATTCGGGGAGTACATCTCGCTGCTTCGCCATCGGATCGGCGCTGACGGGGATCGGTGACCGATCGCCGTTCACCCCGTTCGCGCACCGTTCATCCCGTTCACTCCGGACACCCCGTTCATCCGTTGAACCGGATCTCGAACCGAACGCCGTCGAGGACCGCCGCGTCGTCGATCGTGATCGTCCAGCCGTGTGCGTCGACGATCTGCTCGACGCTCGCCATCCCCATTCCCGTCCCGTTCTCGTCGGTCTTCGTCGTGAACCCGGGTTCGAAGACGTCGTCACGATCCTCGGGCGGAATGCCCGGGCCCGAGTCCTCGAGAAAGAATCCGCGGGGTTCGGGAGCGGCGCCCACAGATGCGCCGTCATCGCCGGATGTGTCGGCCGACGCGTCCCCACCGGACAGCGCGCCGATCCGAACCCGAACGTCCGACCCCCCGTGTTCGACCGAGTTCCCGATCAGGTTCTGGAGCAGCCGGAGGAGCGCGTTCTCGTCGCCCACGACCCGAATCGCCTCGTCGACCACCGCGACGCGGTCGCCATCGATGCCCTCGATCGTTTCGGAGACGGTTCCGACGAGCGGCGCGAGGTCGACGGTCCCGGTCTCGGAGACGATCTCCCGGGACCGGAGCACCGACACGAGGTCCTCCCGAAGGTCGTCGACCCGGTCGAGCGCACGGACCGCCGCCTCGATGTGATCCGCGTCGCCGTCCTCAAGCGCGAGTTCCAACCGCCCGCGAACCGTCGAGATCGGCGTCTGCAGGTCGTGGGAAACGACGCTCGCGAGTTCCTCGAACTGTTCGGTCTGTCGCTCGAGGCGGCGTTCACGGTGTTTTCGCTCGGTCACGTCGCGGAACATCCACAGCCGACCGTAGTGAGTCCCGTCCTCGCCGGTGACGGGCGTCGTGTATCGGTCGTAGACTCGGCCGTCGGCGAGGTCGATCTCGTCCCGGCTGGTCGTCGTCGGGTCATCATACAGCCGATCGACGAGATCGCGAAACGCCTCGGGGTCGGCGACCTGTCGGGCGACCTGGTCGAGCACGACCGTATCGTCGCCGTCCTCGAGGACGTCGAGCGGGACGTCCCAGAGCTCCGCGAACCGGTCGTTGTACGAGACGATGCGGCGGTTCTCGTCGACGACGATGAGCCCGTCGAGGATGGCGTCCTGCTGGGCGTGAAGCAGCGAGCGTTGGAACTCGAGTTCCGCCTGCTGCTCGCGGCGGTCCCGGTTGCGGAGCGCGCGGTGAACGATCTCGGCGACGTCGGTCGCGAACTGGACCTCGTCGTCGGTCCACTCGCGTGTCTCCTCGCGTTCCTCGTGACAGACGACGCCGACGACCTCGCCCTCCGACCGCAGGGTGGCATCAAGCAACGCGGACACGTCGTTCGGGTCGAGATAGTCGTTCGTCAACCCCGACGTTCGGTCGTCCGCGCGGGCGTCGGTGGCAGCGATCGCGCGGTTGTCCTCGATGGCTGACACGTACTCGGCGTACTCCTCGGCGAGGAGTTCCTGCCCGTTCCGATGCGTATCGGCCTCGCGGTCGTAGTGGTCGACACACCGCAGGGCCGTCCCGTGTTGATCAAACAGCCACACGTTAGCAACAGGGACCTCGAGCACGTCGGTTGCGGTCTCGGTAACCTGGCGGATCGCGCGGTCGAACGATCCCGAGATCACCGCCTCGTGGGTCACCAGGTCCAGCAGCGCCTCCCGTTGTCGCTGTTGGCGTTGCCGGCGCCGTCGCTGCTCAGAGATGTCCTGTACCACACAGACGTGGCCGCCAGTGTCGAGTTGTGCGAGCGAGAGCCGCTCGGGGATCGTCGTTCCGTCGGCGTGACGGCCGTAACTCTGCCCGGTCCAGCGGCCCTCCTCGGCAAGCCGGGGAAGGATCTCCTCGTTGAACCGCTTCGTCTCCTCCTCGGGGTACAACATCTCCCAGTGCTCGCCGAGGAGGTCCGCCGGTTCGTAACCGTAGAGGTTCGCGTACGCCTCGTTCAGGTAGATGTAGTGGCCGTCCTCGTCGATGAGTCCGATCGCCTGTGTGGCGGTTTCGAGGGCCTGGTAGACGCGGTTCCGTTCGGCCTCGTAGCGGTACTGCTCGACGGCGTTGCCGATCCGGTTGGCGAGGAGTTCGTACTGTTCGGTGCCGCCCCGCTTCTGGAGGTAGTCGGTCGCGCCGGCGGCGATCGCCTCGCTTGCGACCTCCTCGGATCCCTTGCCCGTAAAGAGGATGAACGGGAGCGCCGGATACTCCTCCCGGACGGTCTCCAGGAACGCGATGCCGTTCATCCCGGGCATATCGTAGTCGCTAACGATACAGTCGATCCGGTCCGCCTCCGCGTCGAGTCGATCGCGGCCGGCGTCGACGCTGGTCTCGGAAACGACCGTTATCCGGTCGTTTACACGTTCCAGGAACGTGGCGACCAGCTCCCCGAACTCCGGCTGATCGTCGACGTGAAGCACCCGGATCCCGTCGGACATACCTGTTTCATCGTTCGCAGTGCGTAAAAATCGATCGGGGAACGGTCCGATCGGAACGTCGAGTAACGCGTCTCCGGATCAGCGCGTGTCGATGCCCAACACCGCGTAGAGTCCACACGTACTCAGGTAGCCCGTCGCAAGCAGGACGATCGCCGCGATCCCCAACACGAGCGCGACCACCGACGGTGCGGCGAGGGCGTTCGTGAGGATCGCCACCGAAACGATCCCGGCGACGGCACCGAGTCCGATCCGGATCGCCCGATCGATCTCACCGACGTTTGTGTCCATAGTCAGGGATACGACCCCGTTCGACTTTACTATTGTGCTGTTTCCACCAGATCACACACGTTGATTTCGGAGCACGAGCGCTGATTTCGGAGCACAGGAACGCACGTGTTCGGGGGTACATCCACCCGATCGAAATCGGGATGTGGCTGCCGACCGCACGACGAGATATGCCAACGAGATTCACTCCCGGACCCACGACGGTTCCGGAGGCGGTGCGGGACGCGATGGCCGCCGAACAGCCGAATCCCGACATCGAGGCCGCGTTCGCCGACCGGTACGCCGACGTGTGTGAAAAGCTCGCGACCGTCTACGGAACCGATCACGACGTCGTCGTGCCGGGCGGCGAGGGGATCCTGGGGCTCGAGGCGGCGATCGCGTCGCTCATGGCTCCCGGCGATCGCGTGCTGTGCGTCTCGAACGGGCTCTACGGCGACGGGTTCGCCGACTTCGTCGAGTCGTACGGCGGCGAAGCGATCGTCGTCTCCGCCCCCTATGACGAGGGATACGACCTGGCGGCAGTCGAGGAGGCGCTCGAGGCGGCCGCGGCGGAGGGAGATCCCATCGAGGTAGCTACGCTGGTCCACTGTGAGACGCCGACGGGGACGCTCAACGACATTGGGCCGGTCCTCGATCGCCTCGAGAACCATGACGTGGTCAGCGTCGTCGACGCCGTCTCCGCGCTCGGCGGCACGCCGGTCCCGACCGATCGGATCGACGTCTGTCTCGGAGCCTCCCAGAAGTGTTTCAGCGCACCACCCGGGCTCACGACGGCCGCGATCAGCGATCGCGCCTGGGACCGGATGGAGGAGCGTGACCCGGCGTCGTTGTACACGAACTTCCTGCCGTGGCGCGACGTCGACGAGGGGTTCCCGTACACCCACCTGAGCGCGAACGTCGCCGCGCTCGACGTCGCGCTCGACCTGATCCTCGATGAGGGACTCGACGACGTCTTCCAGCGCCACGAACGAGCCGCCGAACGCTGTCGAACGCGCGGACGCGAACGCGGCCTCGATCTCTATCCAGACCCCGAACGGGCCTCGCCGACCGTGACCGCGTTCCACCTGCCGGGCGAGGCGACGGCAGTCCGGGACCGTGTCGAGGCGGAACACGACATCGTGCTCGCCACCGGGCTCGGCGATCTGGCCGACGACATTCTGCGGATCGGCCATATGGGGTACAACGCGGACGTCGAGGCGGTCGATCGCGTAATGGACGCCGTGGGCGCCGTCGTGGAGTAGTCAGCGGTCGTCGAGGAACCGACGCGTCCGGGCGGCAACGACCGCACGGAATGCATCCAGATCGACCGGCCGTGGGTGCGCATACAACCGGTGGTGCTGCCGGCGGGCGACGTCCTCGAGGACGCGGTCGTAGAGGGCGTCGAAGGTGACCTCCCGATCCGTCTCCGCGAGCCGGGTCGCGATCGTCTCGAACCGCCGGTGGGTCACGAACCGGTCAACCGCGGCATCGGCGTCGAGACGGTCCGATACGGGACCACCGGGGGCGGAGTCGGAAACGGAATCGGGAGCGGACCCGGAGTCCGACCCCGTACGGAATTCGGGATGCTGAATCATACCGCGGTGGCCGGCTTTATCCAGTATCACGACCCCTTCCGCCGGTCCGTCGTAGTAGGCCGACCCGGGGATGGCGTACGAGTCGGGATCGAAATCGCGAGCTCGAACCTCACGATCGACGGCGTGGACGGCGTCGAGCCCGAGCTTCTCGAGGATCGTCTCGACCGAGTCGGGCGGAAGGAACCCGTCCGCCGCGGCGGACCACACGTCGAACCCGAGAAACGACGGCGTCCGGTCCCAGTCGTAGTCGATCGTGTGCCGGTGTGTCGCCTCACCGAAGAAGACCACGTCCTCGACGTCCGACGCCGCGTTTCGAAGCGCCTCCCGGTCGAGTCGCTCACGGACGTGCCGCACCGCGTGACGGTACGGCTCGGGGATCTCGGCGGGGTCCATATAGACCCGGTCCCGGTCACCGAACCGAATGACGCCGGTATCCCGGAGCTGAAACCGGAGGTGTGCGCCGTCGACCTTCTCGAGGATCCACAGGTGACCGTCCTGCAGGAGGGCGTCCGGCGCGTTCTCGACTCGCGGGAGGGATGGATAGGTGTGCATCGAGTGGATGAGACCGTGATCCGGACGGTGGTCGATGGTCGTCGACGGGAACGGACGGTGGTCGATGGTCGTCGCTGAGTGTCGGCGGGGATCCCCTGGGTCCGACCGTCTCAGATCCAGCCGTCCTCGACGAGGAGCTCCCCGTTGAGGATGGACGCGCCCGCGGCGCCGCGGATGGTGTTGTGCGCGAGACAGTTGTACTTCACGCCGTCGGTCGTCGTCTGAACCCCGCCGGCGACGATCCCCATCCCGTTCGCGTAGGTCCGATCGAGGCGGGGCTGTGGACGCTCGGGCTCCGAATCATCGAAGACCTTGATCAGCTGGTCCGGGGAGCTGTGGAGGTCAGCAGAGGGCTGATCGTGCATCGCCTCGCGAACCGCCTCGGCCGAAGGGTCCTCCGAGAGCTCGGCAAAGACGTTCTCGAGGTGGCCATCGAGCGTCGGGATCCGGTTACAGGAGGCGGAAACGTCGGCGCCGTGCAGCGAGAGTTCGGCGCCGTCGAAGGAGCCGAGCAGCTTCCGGGACTCGGTCTCCATCTTCTCCTCCTCGCCGCCGATGTGGGGGATCGCGTTGTCGATGATCTCCATCGAGGTGACGCCGGAGTAGCCGGCGCCGGAGACGGCCTGCAGCGTCGCGATGTGTGCACGTTCGAGTCCGAAGCGGTCGAGGGCCGCGAGGGTCGGGACCATCGTGATCGTCGAGCAGTTTGGGTTCTTCACGAGCGCGCCGTCCCAGCCGCGCTCGTCGCGCTGGACGTCGATCAGTCCGAGGTGGTCCGGGTTGATCTCGGGGATCGTCAGGGGGACGTCCTCGGCCATTCGGTCGTTCGAGGAGTTCGAAGAGACGACGTAGCCGGCCTCGAGGAACGGCGGCTCGACCGCCGCGGCGACGTCGGAGGGCAGCGACGAGAAGAGCAGGTCGACATCGTCGGGCACCGCTGACGGGTCGGTTTCGACGACCTCCATCTCGGCGACGTCGTCGGGGATTGGTGTGTCAACACGCCACTTGGCGGCTTCGCGGTACGTCTTCCCGGCGCTGGCCTCGCTCGCGGTGACCGCGGCGAGTTCGAAGGTCGGGTGGTCGTCGAGCAGTTGGATGAATCGCTGTCCGACGGCGCCGGTGGCGCCGAGAATGCCGACTCGTACAGTCATTGCTGGGTGTGGGTCGTTCCCGCATAAGTGCGTTCGGATTCGTGGTGACGGTTCGGATCGACGGGTGCCGTTCGAAGCCGAGACGATGGATCATCGGGATATTCGATCTGTGGCCGGGTTCATCCCTCGTTGGTCAGCCGGAGTCGTCCATCCGTTGGTCGGAGCGCTGCAGTCCGCTGGGGCACTGCCGTCTGCTGGATCGATGCAGCCAATTGGGTGGTACAGCCTGTCGGGGTGGTACAGCCTGTCGGGTGATGGATGGCTGTGTCGGACAGATGGTGGTTCGACCGTGGCCGAATCGCCGATCTGGATAGGTTTTTAAGTACTTCCCGGTCGAATCGATCGGAATATGGTTGAATTCGGTGCCGCATCACTGATCCCACCCGTACTCGCGATCGCCTTGGCGATCGTGACTCGCAAGGCGGTACTGTCGCTGTTCTTGGGCATCTGGTCCGGGGGCGTGATTCAGGCCGGGGGACCGACCCTCCTCGGGGACCCCGTCGGGTGGGTCTCCGGGGTCGTCGCGGCCGGGTTCGGCTTCTTCCCGGCGTTCGACTGGATCATCGCGGCGATCGCCGGGGAGTTCCACGCGACGATCATCGTCTTCACGCTGCTTTTGGGATCGGGCGTGGCGATGGTCTGGAACCTCGGGGGGTCGTACGCGATCCGGGACTGGGCCCTCAAACGGCTCACGACCCAGCGAAAGGCCGGCGTCTCGATCGCCGTCCTCGGCGTGATCCTCTTTTTCGACGACTACGCCAACACCGCGATCGTCGGGAGTTCGATGAAAGACGTGTCGGATCGGTTGCGGATCTCCCGGGAGAAACTCTCCTATCTCGTCGACTCGACGGCGGCGCCGGTCGCGACGCTGGGGATCTCCTCGTGGGTCGCCTTTCAGCTATCGCTCATCAGTGACGGCTACGAGGCCGCGGGCGTGAGCGACCATCCCCCGGTGTTCGAGGTGTTCGTGAACTCGATCCCGTTCAACATGTACGCGATCCTCGCGATCGTGATGGTGTTCGTCATCGTCCTCTCGGGACGGGACTACGGCGAGATGCTCACCGCCGAACACCGGTCGTGGTCCACCGGGAAGGTCAACCGCGAGGAGGCGCGGCCGATGCAGGACGTCGCCGCCGAACTGGGCGATCCGTCCGCGGCGAACCCGCGACTCATCAACTTCTTCGGTCCCGTCGCGGTGCTCATCGTCGTCACGCTCATCGGCGCGTTGTGGACCGGCGGGTTCACGCTCGGCGGGTTCCTTGCGGACCCGACCGGGGCCCTCTGGGACGGCGTCACCAATGCCGCCTACGACAAGGCGCTGTTGTACGGATCCTTCGCGATGGTCGTCACCGGGTTCGTCCTCGGGAAGGTGTACGGGATCTTCGGGCTCGGCGAGGCCACGGACACGACGATCGACGGGTTCGGCATCATGTTGACCGCGGTCTCCATCCTCTCGCTCGCGTGGGGGATCGGCGAGGTGGTGAGCGCGCTCGGCACCGGCGAGTACGTCGCCGGCGTCGCCGAGGGCGTGGTGAACCCGGCCATCCTGCCCGCGCTCGTGCTGGTCATCGCGGCGTTCATGGCCTTCTCGACGGGGACCTCCTGGGGAACGATGGGCATTCTCACGCCGATCGTCATTCCCGTCGCGTGGTCGATCACCGGCGGCGGCGCCGCGGGCCACACCCTCGTCGCCGTGATGGTCGGAACGATCTTCTCCGGATCGATCTTCGGCGACCACACCTCGCCGATCTCCGATACGACCGTTCTCTCCGCGACGTTCACCGGTGCCGACCTCATCGACCACGTCCGGACGCAGCTGTACTACGCCGGAACCGTCGGGATCGTGGCGATCGTCCTCCTGCTCGTGTGGGGATACGTCGGCATCTCGCCGCTCGTGCTGCTCCCGATCGGCGCGGTCGTCCTCGTGGGTCTCGTCTACGGGCTCTCAGAGTTCGATGCACGTCGTCGCGGCATCTCGCCGATCGCCGCGAACACGCCACGCGAGGACGTTGAGGAAATGGATGCAGACGCGGACGCCGGAGCGGAGTGAACGGTCGGCGGAGACCAAACCGTTGGAGCGCTCGGGATATGGGGGGTCGGACGGCTTAAGGGCGTGTGGTCGTTATGAGGCGTACGCGCCTTCAGTCCCCGCCGGAGTATTCCCGACTGGGAGCGATGACCGAGCGGCGAACCCGGGCGCGGTACATCCCCGTCCGAGCGCGTTCGATCGCGTTCGGACCGTCCGCCGGAACGTCTCCGGCCGCCCGGCACGAGGGTTTCCCGGTCGACACGGCACGCCGCCGGAGATGAGACCGGTCGTTAGTGTTCCGGGCGAACATCCTTTCGATTGTATCGGTTCCAGGCTGAACTGATGTGCAGTAGTCCACCGAGAATCGCTCATTCGGAGAGGGAAAACGATAGGATGGTCGGATGTGAACCCCCGATAATGACCGACTCACTTTGGTATCCGTCGGTCGAAGACGTACTCGACATCCACGAAGATATTGTCTCAGAGTACTCAGACACCAACTCAGGCGTCCAGAGTCGCGGAGATATTGAATTCGCACTGGAGTACGTCAGCGAGGGGAGCTTCGGGTCAGTTCCGGAGACAATTCACGAGAAGGCGTTTCATCTGCTTCGGCTCCTCGTCGCCAACCACCCGTTCGTGGACGGTAACAAGCGCACCGCACTCAACACGACAACGGTGTTCTATCTACTCAACGGTCGCCAGTTCGAATACGACAACGAAATCAGAGGAATACTGGCGAAGTTCGGCACCGACGAGAAGGCTGTCGATGAGGACGACGTACTCGAATATCTCCGAGCGCACACGTCCGAAGTCGATTTGAACGAAGTGGTCAAGCGATGGCGAGGCGACCTCGTTGAGTATGGACTTGAGCAGCTGTCCGATGAATCATCGGACCCGAACGATTAACCGGATTCGTGGTCAAGAGCGAGATATGGCGACGGAAGAGAAGACAGGCGAACGAACACCACTCGACGACGTGATGGATGACATTCGTCGAAAACTCGTGTTGCGCGTCGCCAAGGCTGATCGGGACGAACATCGTGATATTTACGATGCCCTCGAAAACGAATAGCGTTCGTACGTCCGTCCCTTCTTGATTTGCAGAAACGTGAGTTTCACTTCCACCGAGCCTACTAGTAGTTTTTCGCCCGGTAGTGTTCCGGGCGTACATCTCGAACTACTGTAGATACGTCTCCAGCGCGGTAACGACATCCCTTACGAACTCGTCAGTGACACGTCCCTGCCACGCAACCAGGTCTTCGATACGGGGTGAATGAACCGCCCACGGAGAAATAAACGACTGTTGCGGTACGCCACCAACCGTCCATACATCCGGTCCCAATTCGATTGAGTCCTCATATTCCTTCGTCGAGATGGCGACCGCGACGAATTGTTCGTCACTGAACGGATGCAAATCGTTGTTGACGATTAGCCACGGTCGTTGGTTATCGTCGCCCAGTTTGAATGGGTCCACGCTTCGAACCACGTCACCTTGCTCCGGCTGCATTTATTTGTCTCGCTCGCTGGGATGGGGTTCGTCGGGGGCAACGGCGTCCCACTCGTCCGGATTGATCCCCTCGTCTTCCCCATCCAGCCGTTCCGTGATGGCGTGAAGATCATAGGCGTCCCTCACCCGATCTAGATCCTCTGCTATCGCCCAGTACTCTCCTTTGTGTCTGATGAGGTTACGCTGCTTCAGTCGAGAGAGTGCAGTTCCGACTGTGTTCGGATCTTCGTTGATTCCGGTCGCAATCTCGGAACGAGTGAATGCGTTGTCTCTGTTCGTGTACAAATAGGTGAGCACCTGCTCGGGAACGCTCGGGCCGTTGGGCAGCGCACCAATTTCGAACTCTTCGATACGTACTGGCATACACTGTACTTAGTGTACTGACGTAAAGAATGTACTGCTGTACTGGATCTGTCGTCGTGGCCGAATTCGACCGTAAAGAGTCGCGTTTCACTTCCACCGAGCCTACTAGTAGAAACTCGCCCGGTAGTGTTCCGGGCGTACATTTCACATATTCTATGAAAGTAGTCTCTATAGCCAGTTCCGACTCACGTATTCGAGCGCCACCTCGGACTGGTCTATGTACTCTGAGAGTTCGTGTACGATGTCTCCTACCTCTTGGGCCGAAAGTGTCTGGTCCTTCTGGAAGAGAACGCCAGCAGTATCTCCAATATCCAGCTGGGTAAAGAAGTCGTCATCTTGGGTGAGAATGAGGCGGTTTGTCTCGCGTCCGTACGCAGCGATCAACCCATCGCCAGCACCAAGGCCGAGTTCTTCGACATCTCCGATCCATTCGACATCGTGACCGAGTTTCCGCAGGTAGTTGATCGTCGCCTGCTCGACGTTTTCGTCAGCGAGGATACGATACCCCATTAGTCACGTACATCGTCAGGATCGGTCGTCAAGTGGTCGTGTTTCTCGATTGCGGATTGCTGCTGGCGTTCGATCGTACGCATCTCTTCGGGATGGTCGTGATAGTACGTGAGCGCCCGATAGACATCGGCCACGTCTAAATCGTGGCGATCAGCGACCGTCCTCGGATCAAGCCCCCGTTCTTCGACCTGTTCTTTGATGAACTGAACAGTAATCCGGCGGCCTTCGAGATGTGGCTCGTCGTGGAGTTCCCGCACGATACGTCTCGTTACTTGGCTCATATCGCACGCTACGCCGCCATCGTACTTGAACGTCTGGACTGGATTTCTGCCCCGATTTCACGTTCACTGAGCCTACTAGTAGAAACTCGCCCGGTAGTGTTCCGGGCGTACATCGACCTTTTGCGGGGCTCGCTCCGCTCGCTATGTGACCGCGAACACGGGCCAGATTGTGGCCAGGGCGCACAGGTGTGCCCACGCAGCGGATTATGTGGATTCGTCGGCGAGCCACCGCTGTAGCTCGGCTTCTTTCTCGTCGTAGACGCTCTCCGGGTGCCGGTCTTTTCCCTGACGTACGATGGCTTTGGTTTCCTTGAACAGCTGTTCGCAAAGCGATTCCAACTTCTCAGAATCGGGTCGGGAATTGTCGTTCATTATCGGAAAGTTACTCCGTTCGGATCGGGACAGTTTCTGATAGAGCCCCCGGCTGAGCGGCTCGTAGAGATTGGCGACCCGCTTCCAGTCTGCCGTTTCTTCCAATGACCGCTGTCGGAATTCTTCGTCGCTACAGACCTTCTCGGCGAAGTCCCATATGTACGCCTCAGTTTGCTCGTCGAAGTAGAACCACCGGTTTATCAGCCAGTCGTCGGTATCGACTGGCTTGACGATCAGCAAATGATCGCTACCAACCGGTCCACCCGTGTCAAACACTAACGTCGCCTTACACCCGCTTATCGTTCGCTCATCTATCGTTTCACGCACAGAGGTGTTCCCCGCGCTATCACCCAAATACGTCCGGAATAACGGTTGCTCACGCCGACTCGATCAACGAAAGGCTACCCTTTCGTCGATACACTACCAGTATGTTTTTTTGCGAGAGTGGCAGCAATGTGTGAGGGTATCATAGAATACCTCACAGAATATTGTTTTCACTATTTTCTATCCGAATCACCAGGTACAACCAACCTGCTTAGCGACCGGACGATTCAACCAGATATCAATGAAACAATCACCGTGAGAATGTTTCTATGATAGACTCTCTGAATTGAAACTATTATTACACTCCCCAGATTCTATAGTTATGTGTATTGGCGACAGACGTTATTGAGTTCCCTGTTTGCAGTTGTTGTCGGCTATCTCGTCTCTACTCAACAGGGAAATCTCTTCGTCGGGATCGGTAGTGGGGTTGCAGTCTATATCGCTCTCAGAGTGATGATTGCAACCTTCTTCAGGACACGGTATTGGCTCTCGCGGGGGGGCCACAAGAGCCAATCCCGGAGTTGTCCAAACTGTGGGCAGTATATCCGACGGCAGTCTGGTAATTGGATACTTCGCTGTAAACGGTGTGGATGGACAGCTGGCTTTCCTATTCTCAGATGGTTCTACCACAGCGTTCCGGTAGTACAATTCCGACGTAGTCTCGGTGGGAAACGCCTCCTTCTCCTTGTTCTTGGACTTGTTTTGATGGTAAGCGCCCCCACAATGGGTACCTTCAATTTTGACACCGATCTTGGTGGACCAACTGATACTGATGGGGACGGGTCGACGGATGAAGTCGATCTTGGTGGACCAACTGATACTGATGGGGACGGATTGACGGATGAAGTCGAATCTACGGGGAATGTTGACGGGTATCCCCTGCCGGAGGCTGACCAAGACCACAAAGACCTCTATATCCGGGTGTACGTCGGTAATGGGATCGAACCTTTGACAGATCAAGAGAAGGCTGATCTCCGAGAAATTTGGGCGGATATGCCAGTGTCGAACCAAAACGATGCAGAGGGAATTGACCTACATATTACTCAGGTACAACTCTCACAGACAATCACGGCTAAGCTCAGTAACGAGTCGTTGCGAGATCAAGAAGAGCAAATCTACAAACAGCGGGTTCCAGAGACTGCACAATGTTCTGTTTATGCTGTGGTATTGGTAGACGCCACTGGTGACCCAGTGATTAGTGGCCGGGGCGCTTCCCCAGGATACGTCTCAATTGTGGACGGACACGCGACTCAACGGTACAATACCGAATATACCGTCCGGACAACGATAATCACACATGAGCTACTACACAACGTCGTTGGCAGATTCGAGGACGGGTCATATCATACATCGGAAGGGTGGCTGACCAGGACTCCAGGAGAACACGGAACACAATTCTATATGAGTGATAAGACAGCTTCACACCTTTCCGAAAACGGATTTTCCGAATCGGAATACTTTGAGAATGAAGTTTGTGGTTGAATGATCATTCCCGACACAGTACTAATCAATCCGCTAATATTCTAAATACACCGTCACACCGAGTGCTACCCAGCCCAGACCAAATGGGACGAAGAGTGTGTTTGTACTGACGACGATCCGTCCGAGTGCGATTGGAAGGTCAAAAACGAGGTTGCTCACGATCACACCCAGTGGGAGAATTGGTGCAAGAAGGAGCAGCCACGCCGTCGCAGCGGGACAGTTCTCAATCCGGCGAAGTGCAAAACCGATGCAGCCTGCTCCGACGACAGTGAACACCAATCCAGAGACGGTGGCCATCGAAAGGACGAGCTCTGCGGGATCCGCTCCAGATGCGGGAACCGATCGGAACCCACTCGCAACGAACAGCACACCACGTCGAATCAGTAATCCAGTGATGAGAAGCATCCCCACCGCAGTCATCCCGACGGCGGCGCGACCGAACCGGCTGAACTGCTCTTTGAACGTCGTGTAGACGCCGACTAGACTCACGAGCAACAGGACCCATCCAGCGAGTGACCTCACGTCAAAGACGCTCGTGGCGTACGGTCGCGTTCCCAGAACGGCAGTCCGTATCCACGGGATTCCGAGTACACCAATTGTGCCGATTACGCCAGTGATCCCACTCCACGGAAGCCATCGATGAACCCGGTCAGCAGTCTGTTGTTGCGGGAGTAGCAGCAACGTGTCGGTATGTCCGAGGGAGAAACCCGGCGGATCGAACACGAACTGATGCGCGAGCCCACACCCGTGGCCGCCGAATCGGCGTCCGTCAGGTGTACGCCCTTGTCGAAGGACGCGGTGAATAACGAAGCAGATGTCCTTCCGTACGCCCGAGACCACGAATTGATCGTCGTGACGAGCGACCTGAAAGACTTCGATGGGTTACTTCCGATTCTATCGTCTATGTTCGTAGAACTATCAGACTAAAAACACCGTGAAAATTGTATCCGACCACGCCTTTATTGGAGTGTATCTCTTTTTCGCGGACACACGTGAACGACCGCCCAATCGTCGCTGATTCGTTGTTCGTCTCGGAGTTCGATGTTGCGGGATCGGGTGCCCGGAAGTGCCGTGCAGGCGTCGAGACACGGTAATGGGGAAACAACTGGAACGTGACCTCGGTCTCCCGGCGGTGACGGCCATCAGTATCGGCGCGATGGTCGGGAGCGGCATCTTCATTCTGCCGGGATTGGCGATGGAGATGGCCGGACCAGCGGTCGTGTTCGCATATGCTCTCGCCGGCGTGTTGGTGTTGCCGGCGGCGCTGAGCAAGTCCGAGATGGCGACGGCGATGCCCGAAGCCGGCGGGACCTACCTCTACATCGAACGGGCGATGGGTCCCCTGTTCGGGACGATCGCCGGCGTCGGAACGTGGTTCTCGCTGACGTTCAAAGGGGCGCTCGCGCTCGTCGGCGGCGCGCCGTATCTGGTGTTGTTGTTCGACCTGCCGGTGACCCCCGTCGCGCTGGCGGTGGCGGCCCTGCTGATCGTCTTGAACGTCGTCGGCGCGAAACAGACCGGTCGGATGCAGGTCGCCATCGTCGCGGTGATGCTGGCCGTGATGGTCTGGTTCATCGTCGTCGGCGCGCCAAGCGTTGATGGTGCACGCTTCGAGGGATTCTTCGGAAGCGGGTTCGAGGGAATCATCAGCGCGACCGGGTTCGTGTTCGTCTCGTACGCCGGCGTCACCAAGATCGCCAGCGTCGCCGAGGAGGTGGAGAACCCGGATCGGAACCTCCCGTTGGGGATTCTCGGATCGCTGGTCATCACTGCGGGCATCTACGTCGCCATCGTGACCGTGATGGTCGGCGTGGCGGATGCGGCCGCGCTCACGAACACGGAGACGCCGATGCAGGTGGCAGCAAGCAACGCGCTGCCGGCGATCGGCGTTGCGGCCGTCGTCGTCGCGGCGCTGCTCGCGTTGATCAGTACCGCCAACGCGGGTATTCTCTCCTCGTCTCGATACCCGTTCGCGATGAGTCGCGACGGACTTGCTCCGGACCTGTTTGCGGACGTCAGCGACCGGTTCGAGACGCCGATCAACGCGATCACGATCACCGGCGGGGTGTTGCTCGTTCTCATCGCGTTCGTGCCCATCGACGACATCGCCAAGCTCGCCAGCGCGTTTAAGATCCTGGTGTTCGTCCTGATCAACGTCGCGCTGATCGCCTTCCGACAGGGGTCGATCGAGGCGTACGATCCCAGCTTCGAGTCGCCGCTGTATCCCGTTCCCCAGCTCGTCGGCATCGTGGGGGGAATCGTGCTCCTGCGGTACATCGGATTCGTTCCGCTGGTCGGAGCCATCGTCATCACCGTCGGATCCGTGGCGTGGTACTACCTCTTCGTCGTCCGCCGCGGGGGCGTCGCCCGCGAGGGCGCGATGACGGACGCCCTTCGTCGGAGCGTCGGCCGGGACGTCGTCGAGAAGACGGCCTCGGAGGTCGAGACCGACGGCGACGAGGTTCTCGTGGCCGTGACTGAGCGGACGCCGCCGGCGGTCGAACGATCCCTGATCGATCTGGCGGTGGACGTGGCACGAACCCGAGAGGGCGGCGTCCGCGTCGCCCGGTTCGATACGGTCCCCGATCAGACGCCGCTTCCGCAGTCGGCCTCGACGCTCACGGAGGCCGACCAGGCGTTCGAGGCCAGAATGGCCGACCGGGCAACCGATTCGAGGATCCCGATCCGGTACGGCGAGGTTGTCAGCCACGACACGCGGCACGCCATCGTCAACTACGCCGATCACATCGGTGCCGATACGCTGCTCATCGAACGCTCGGCCGGCGTGGAAACGCTGTTGGGAAGCGATGCGCAGTGGATCGAGGACCACGCACCCTGTGACGTCGTCGAGGTCTCGAACCTCGATCACGGCTCGATCACACACGTCGGGGTCGTCACCGACGGGGGCCCGTTCGATCCCGCGAAGGTCGCGATCGCGGACGCGCTTGCTACGGCGGTCGGCGCGACCGTCGCGTTCTACCTCCCCATCGGCGACGAACATCCCGTGAGTCGGCGAAATACCACCGACGACTACCTCTCCGAACTCGTCGCGCTCTGTGCGGCACCGGTCGAAACCCATATCGTCGAATCGGGCGTCGACGAGGCGGTCGAACGGGCGGCGACCGACTCCGACGTCCTGGTCGTCAGCGGGATCCAGCGCGATCTCACTGACCGGCTCCTCGGCCACGGGCAGGATCCGGTCACGGCCGGAACGGAACACGGGACGCTGGTCGTCTACGGGGCGAGCCAACCGGGTTGGATCCGCCGAGCGATCGAGCGGCGGCTGTTCTAGCCGCAATTCTCGACGGCGTGTCCGTCGGCGGCGCGTCTGTCGGAACCGAGAGTGATCCGTGGACCTTCATACCTTCCCGTCGAACGGGTGGAGTATGGTGTTGCGTACGCGACGAACGGCGTTTTATCTCGGGTTGGTGGTGGCGACGACCGTCCTGTTTACCCTCGTGTACAACACCGGGATGGCGGTCTGGGAGGGGCGTCCCCAGCCCCTGTATCGATCGCTCGAAGTGGTCGTGCAGAGCTTCACGACGACCGGATACGGGGAGGACGCGGGCTGGCAGTCGCCGCAGATGAACGCGGTCGTTATCACGATGCAGCTGGCCGGAATCGGGCTGATCCTGACGGGCGTCGACGTCTTCGCGGTGCCGTGGCTGCGGGAGGCTGTGACGCCGAGTCCGCCCGAGTCGATCGACGTCGGGCCCGGCCACGTGGTGATCTGTGCGTATACGCCGCGAACGGAGGCGTTCATCACTGAACTCAAGGCTCGCGAGCGCGCGTACGCACTCGTCGAACCCGACGCGGAGACGGCACGCGAACTTCACGACGAGGGCTACCGAGTGGTTCACGGCGATCCGGAATCGACGGCGGCGCTCGAGAACGTGCGGGTCGGGACCGCACGGACGGTCGTCGCGGATTCGACTGACGACGCGAACGCCAGCATCGTGCTCGCGGCCCGCGACGCGAACCCGGACGTCCGCGCGATAACGCTCGTGACCGATACCGATCTGGCTCGGTATCACCGCGCTGCCGGCGCGGACGAGGTGCTCTCACCGCGACAGCTTCTGGGCCGAAGCCTGATCGGCGAGATTCCGACCGCGGTCGCGACCGACGTCGACGACGGCGTGACGCTTGGTGAGGATTTCCAACTCGTGGAGATGGCCATCGCCGAGGACAGCACCGTCTCTGGGCGACGGTTCGATGAGATACACGTTCGCGAGCGGTTCGGCGTGAACGTGATCGGGGTGTGGACCAACGGGGACTTTCAGACGCCGGTCGACCCGAGCGCTCGGCTCGATGCGGGAACGCGGGTGCTCGTCGTCGGCGATCCGGAACGGATCGAGACGTTTCGCGAGGCGACCGAGGCGACGGTTCGAACCTTCCCCTCCCAGCGAATCGTCCTCGCCGGGTACGGCGATTCGGGGCGGGCGGCCTACGAGGCACTCGCGCGAACGCGGTCCCGCGTGACGGTTCTCGATGTCGTCGCGGCCGGAAGAAGCGGCCGGATCGCGAGCACGGGAGACGGTGGAGGACCGTCCTCCCGGGATGAGGGGGACGAGTCCGTTGGTGGGTTGGATCCCGAGATGGACATGCTCGATTCACGACCGGACGTGTCGTCACCCTGGGGGAATGATGGACCGACCGGGGAAGCCGACGCACCGGGATCGGGGGTGGATGAGGCGGCCGACGTGGTGGACGTCGTTGGGGACGCACGGGACCCGGCGGTCCTCGATGCGGCCGGGATCACGGAGGCGTCGGTGTTGGTCCTCACGATCGGCAACGATACGACGACGATTTTCACGACGCTGATCGCTCGAGAGCTGAATCCCGATCTCGACATCGTGGCCCGAGCCAACGACGACGCGAACGTGGAGAAGCTGTATCGGGCGGGTGCCGATTACGTCCAGTCCTTGACGACCATCAGCGGTCGGATGTTGGTCTCCACGGTGTTCGAGAACGAGGAGGTTCTCGCCTACGACAAGCGGATCAACGTGGTGCGGCTCCCCGCCGGCTCGCTCGCGGGATCGACGATCGCGGGCGCGGACGTCCGGGGACAAACCGGCTGTACGATCGTCGCCGTCGAGCGTGGTGGATCGACGATACACGGGTTCGATCCCCACACGTTCGAGGTTGGAGACGATGACGAGTTGGTCATCGTCGGGACCGACGACGACGTGAAGCGGTTCGAGCGCGAGTTCGGAAAGTGAGTCGGGATTGGGGAGTGAATCGGTGGTGGGGGTGTAGAGAGAGAGTACATTTCGTGTGCTTTTGGCTGAGGGGGTGGGGGTGGGTTGAAATGGGGTGTTCGAGAAGTGAGGATCGAGAAGGGATCCGCGAGAGTCGTGGTGAGAAGAACGCCACGTTCGCGGGAGTGAGAGAGTACGTTTCGTGTGCTTTTCGGAGATACGTGTTGGTGGCGGTGAGGAGCGATCGGGGGTTGTCACGCGGTCTCACCCGGAAAGAACCGGTGTCACGGCGATCTGTCGGCGACTGTCACCAAGCAGACGAAACAAACGAAGGCAGGTTTTAAGTACGTAAGAGTGGTGCGGTCGACTATGCACCAGCACCGCCGCGACGATCGAGATGCGGAACCGGAGACGGGGAGAGTACGGGTCTGACCGATGGGCGGGCCGTTCAGCGATCTCACGGAGACGATCTTCGCCGACAAGTCGGTGCTCAACGAGAGCTATCAGCCGGAGGAGATCCTCGAACGTGACGAGGAGATCGACTCGTTCAGTCACGCGCTGCAGGACGTGTTGTTCGGTCGCGAACCGGAGAACGTCTTTCTGTATGGAAAGGCCGGACTCGGGAAGACGGCGGTGACGAAGTACATGATGGACGAGTTGCAGTCCGAAGTCGCCGTTCGCGAGGAGGCGAACGACCTCCACGTGCATCAGGTCAACTGCAACGGCAAGACGCTGTTTATGGTCGTCCGTCGGCTGGTCAACGACCTGCTTCCGGACGACGCGAGCGAGTTCCCGAAACGCGGGCTGGGAACCGGCGACGCCTTCGACGAACTCTATGCCCAGCTGGATAGACTCGGCGGCACCCACCTCATCGTCTTCGACGAGATCGACCACCTCGACGACGTGAACACGTTGTTGTACGAGCTGCCGCGGGCACGATCGAACGGCCATCTCACCGACTCGCTCGTCGGTATCATCGGCATCAGCAACAACTACACGTTCCGCCAGTCGCTGTCGGCGAAGGTCAAGGACACGCTGATGGAGACGGAGATCTCCTTCAGCCCGTACGACGCCGGCGAGTTACGACGGATCCTCCACGATCGCGCCGATCGCGCCTTCATCGACGGCGCGTGTGACGACTCCGCGATCGCCAAGGCCGCCGCACTGTCGGCGCAGGACATGGGGAACGCTCGCCAGGCGATCGACCTGCTTCGGGTCGGTGCCGAAGTCGCCGAGCGTGACGGCGACAACGTCGTCTCCGACGACCACATCGAGGAGGCACGGACGCTCGTTCAGCGCGGACGCCTCCGGAACAAGATACGCGATCAGACCGAACACGCCCAGTACATCCTCGAGACGATCGCGAAACTCGACAAGCGCGGCGACGTTCCCGCACGGTCAAAGACCATCCAGGACGGGTACGAACGGGTCGCCGAGGCGTATGGCGCCTCTCCGCTGACCACGTTGAAGAGCATCCAGGACCACCTGTCGGATCTCCATATGCTCGGGTTCCTCCTCCGCCACGAACGGAACTATGGATTGAAGGGCGGCCAATACTACGAATACGAACTCGATCTCGATCCCGACATCGTTCTCGAAACACGTGAGGAAATAATCGACGCGGCCGATTGAGCCATCAAACGACGATAACTGCTCACACAAATAATCGTATCTATATAACATATAATTTATTTGTATATATATAAAATATAAATAATAAGTTGTTTCACATCATTTATATTATAATGTGAATAAGTACATTTAAATTAATATAAATGTTTTGGTGGAGGAGATATTTAGTGCGTTTGGATAGATACCGGGTGAGGACCGGATCTCTGCCACCCCACCAACTCGATCGAAAGCACACGAAACGTACTCTCTCACCCACTTCGGTGGTCCCCTACCGCTTCCGTCATCATCCGTCCTTATCTCACCCTACTTCACCCCCACCCACCCCACCCCATCCCACCCCACCCCTCCCGCTCAGCCAAAAGCACACGAAACGTACTCTCTCTCTCTTCATAGTCACAGTCGAACGCCGAGCCGATCGACCCCCCGAGATCGCTCAATCCGCCGACGTCGACGACGTCGACGCCCCGACCTCCTCGTCGGTGAGGTAACACTGTGGATCCGGCGCGAACAGGTCCTTGTGAACCGTCATCGCCCGCAACCGCGACCCGCCACGGCACACGTCCTGATACTGACACTCGCTACACCGACCGCGTAAGCGATCCTCCCGATTTCGAAGCGCGTTCAAAAGCGGGTTCACCTCGTCACGCCAGATCGCGCCGAAGGGTCGATCGCGGACGTTCCCCGGGCTGTACCCCTGCCAGAACTGCGTGAGGTGGACGTTTCCGACGGGATCGACGTCGGCGATCCGCTCGCCGGCAGGGTCGCCGCCGTTTCGCTCGAGGGCCGTCCGGATCCGGTCGGCCGTCTCCGGTCCGAGTTCACGCCGTGCGTACTCGACGAGGTAGCCGGCGTCGGCGTAGTTGCCCACGAGCAGCGTCTCGATCTCCTCGCCGGCGGCGTGATACTCGCGGGTGAGGTCACACAGCCGCCGGACAGCGTCCCGTTTCTCCGCCGGCGAGAGGTCGGCATCGACGATCTCCTTGCCGCGACCGCCGTAATCGAGGTGGTAAAAGCAGAACCGGTCCACCCCGACGTCGGTCAGCAGGTCGATCACGCCCTCGAGGTCCGCCGCGTTCCGGTCGGTGATCGTGTACCGGAGCCCCGTCTTGAGTCCGACCTCGAGACATGCCTCTATCCCCCGGATCGCGGCGTCGAAGGCACCCTCCTTCCCGCGGAACGCGTCGTTCCGCTCGGGGAGCCCGTCGACGGACACGCCGGCGTACTGCAGACCGGCATCCTTCAACTCGGCCGCCGCCGCCTCGGTCAACAGCGTTCCGTTCGTCGACAGGACCGGTCGGATCCCGGCGTCGACGGCGTGCGCCACCAGCTCGGGCAGGTCCTCACGCACCAGGGGCTCGCCGCCCGAGAACAGCACGACCGGCACGCCGAAGTCGGCGAGCTGATCGAGCAGCGCCTTCCCCTCCGCCGTCGACAGCTCGCCGGGCACACCCTCGGTGTCCGCGGCGGCGTAACAGTGGTCACAGTAGAGGTTACACCGCTTCGTCGTGTTCCAGACGACGACCGGCCGTTGCTGTTTGCGCTCGGTGATCTGCTCGACGCTCGAGTCCGCCGCGGCGTCGTACCGCAGCCCGTCGCTTTCGGCGTCGAGGCCACACAGCAGCTTGCTGATCGAGATCATTCCGACGAGACCCCCGACAGCGACGATGCATCCGATCCAGATGACGTCTCCGACGTTGACGACGATACCGTCGATTCCCACTGGTTCCGCGGTACGCCCTCCGTCTCCTCGTACACCCGTGGTTCGATCGCCTCCTCTCCATCACCCTCGTCACCGCCAGCGTCGCCGTCGGTCGCCTCGTCACCGCCAGCGTCGCCGTCGGTCGCCTCGTCACCGCCAGCGTCGCCGTCGGTCGCCTCGTCACCGCCAGCGTCGCCTGCCGCTCCATCGTCCACGTCGTCCTCGTACGCCTCACCGAGCGTCGACGTCGAGTACCGATAGGTTTCGTCCGCGGGCGTCACCCAGACGTCGCGTGCGTACCACGCGAACAGTTTGCCGGCCTCCTCGTGAGCGACGTCGGGGGTCGGCGCGGCGATCGTGCCGACGTGTGTCATCTGGCCGTCGACGTCTTCACGAACGAACACCTCCCACCGCGGGTCGGCCGTCGAGCGCGGGCTCCCCTCGGTGGATCGCGTCGCGGTTTCGACCGCGTTGTCGGACATACCGGACGCTTGGGTCGGATCGATAAACCACCGTCCGACCGTTATCAGCGCGTGGGAACCCCACACGAACGCGTTCGGTCGAGGGTCCAAGCCGGTCGGGGCGCTATCTGGGCCGAGTGATGTTCGACCACATCGACACCGACCGGCGACCGGTCGTGCTCATCTGGGAGGTGACGCAGGCGTGTGAACTTGCCTGTCGGCACTGCCGGGCGAACGCCCAACCCGCCCGCCATCCCGACGAGCTCACCACGGCGGAGGGAAAGCGCCTGCTCGAGGACGCCGCCGAATTCGGCGAGAACCAGCTCGTCGTGCTCTCGGGCGGCGATCCGCTGACGCGTCCGGACCTCCTCGAGTTGGTGGAGCACGGGGACGATTTGGGGCTCCGAATGACGATCACGCCGAGCGGAACCCGGTCGCTGTCGCCCGACCGCGTCGCCGACCTCGCGGACGCCGGGGTTCGACGGATGGCGCTCAGCCTCGACGGCGCCACCGCGGTGACCCACGACGCCTTCCGCGGCGAGGAGAGTTTCGCCGACACGATCGCCGCGGCGGCGGCGACCGCCGACGAGGAGCTTCCCCTCCAAATAAACACCACCGTCTGTGCCGACACGGTCGAGGAACTCCCCGCGATCCGCGACCGCGTCCGGGACCTCGGCGCCGTCCTCTGGAGCGTCTTCTTCCTCGTCCCGGTCGGTCGGGGCCGCGTCCTCGATCCGATTGCCCCGGACCGCGCCGAAGCCGTGATGGAGTGGCTCCAGACGGTCTCCGAGAGCGAACCATTCGGCGTCAAGACCACCGAGGCCCCCTTCTACCGCCGCGTCGGACTCCAACTGGCGGTCGACACCGACGAAGCGAACGCCGACGAAGCGAACGCCGAGGCGTCCTCCCGACGTACCGGCATCACGGCCGGTCGCGGGTTCGCGTTCGTGAGTCACACCGGCGAGGTGTTCCCCTCGGGCTTCCTCCCCGAGTCCGCCGGGAACGTCCGTGACCGGTCGGTCGTCGACGTCTACCGGAACGCGGACCTCTTCGAGAACCTCCGGGATCCGGACGCCTACCGCGGCAAGTGTGGCGCCTGCGAGTTCCGACACGTCTGTGGCGGGAGCCGATCACGTGCGTACGCGACCACCGGCGATCCCCTCGCAAGCGATCCCCTCTGTCCGTACGTCCCCGAGGGGTACGATGGGCCACTGCCGGAGACGATCGCGACCCCGTCCGATCCGTCTGATCCATCCGATCCGTCCGACTCCGAGTCCGCATCCGGTTCCGCCCGGTCCGACTGACGCGTTCGCCATCGCCCGCTTCGACTGAGGCGTTCCGTCGATCACTTCGGATTCCGCCGTGAGGTCACTCCGAGTCGACGAATCGGAGCCGGTACGTGAAGTACTCGCCGTCGTACCGGAGGTGTCGTCGTTTGGAGGGATCGACGCCGGCGTCCTTCCGGACGTTCCCATCGAGATACGCTCGCCGGTGAAGCGCGCGAAGCACCGCCTCGTACGCCGACGAGTACGGATGCGACTCCCCGTATCTGCCGTGTCTCGCCTCCAGGATCACGTTGCGCGCGTCGTTGGAGAGGTCCTCCCGCGAGACGACCGCATCCAGGTGGACGCCGCGAAGGACGGCCTCGATGCCCTCAGGTGACTCGGCGACCGGTTCCGCCCGTGCCCGGTATACCGGTTCATGAAACCGTTCGCGGGAGACCGAGACCGAATACCCGCGGTCTTGATAGCTGACTCGGTCGGGGCCGTCGGCCGCCAGCAGTCGGCTCGCCGCGATGGCGTCCTCGCTCCGGTAGACGTAGCCACCTCGCCGTACCAGTCCCCACGGCACGCCGCCGCGATTCCCGCGAGCACGGGCGGCCATCCAGGCGATCTCCACGGCACGCTGGTCGCCGGGGGGCAGGCGCTCCGCCGAGGCCGGATCGCCGACAGCTTCCGTCGTGCTGTCCTCGCCGGACGAACCGATCTCTCCCGCCGCGTCGGCGTCGACTGCGAACAGCCGGAGTACGGGGTGCGTCGAGACCGATTCGTCGACGACGATCGAATCGAGGCGATAGTACGTGCCGTCCCGTTCGGCGTAGACGGGATCCTCGGGAGTCGAGTGAAACGGCGGCCGCCCGGTCACCGTATACGCCTCTCCGGCGAGAGCAGCGTCGAACGCTGCCTCGTCGACGTCGTCACGCGTCTCCGAAAGGTCGCGCACGTGGCTCTCGCGGAGCGTCGATCCACGGTCTGACAGCGTCAGCTCGAGCCGTCGGTCGCCCGTCCCCGAACCCGTTCCAGCCCCGAATCCACCGTCATCACCGCCGCCGATGCCCGGAACGCGATCGAGGCACCCGCTCGTTGCCACGAGCGTCGAGAGTCCGGCCACGGCGGCCATGTACGTGCGTCTGTTCACGACGGACGATCGTCGTCCGGGCTAATACGTGTTGCAGAAGCACAAAGGAACGTTTGAGCGATCGGGTGGACGGTGGGTCGCCGGGAAATCGATCGCTCGGAGCGAGGGATCCGGGTACTCGGGACGAGCCGGAACGAGCGAAGACGGACGGGAATCGGAACGGTCCGGAACGAGCGAAGACGGACGGGAATCGGAACGGTCCGGAACGAGCGAAGACGGACGGGAATCGGAACGGTCCGGAACGAGCGAAGACGGACGGGAATCGGAACGGTCAGGGACGGCCGACCTCACGTGTGTCAGCCTCCCGGCTTACGGGTCCGGGTTGAAGATCTCGGGCTCCTCCTCGCCCTCGACCTGGATGACCCCGAGCATCCCCTTGCGGGCGACCCGTGAGAGCGCGTGGTCGACCAGCTTGATCGGGCCGGGGACCGGCGTGTCGATCTCGGCCGCCGCGACCGTCCCCGGTGCGACCGGGGCCGTCTCGACGTACCGATCCGGGTCCGAGACCAGGTCGCCGTCGCGGTAGAACGTCTCCCAGACGTTCCCGATCCCGTGCCAGGAGCTCATCAGGTTCGGACCGCCCACGGAGTGGAAGATCCGGACGCGCTCGCCCTTCTGGACCGTGACCGGCCCGTATCCGTCGCCGGTGAAGGCGTACGCTTCGCCGTTCAGACAGACGTAGGTGGGCTCCTCGGCGGCCATTGCGTCCATATCGAACGCGTGGTGGCCCTTCTCGCCGGTGTCTCCGGTCGTGTAAAGCTCGTGCTGGCCGAAGTAGAGCTCGCGGTCGACCTCCGGCAGGCCGTCCTCGGGCTCGACGAGGATCGCGCCGAACATCCCGGCGCTGATGTGGTGGTCCATATTCGGGACCGCACAGTGGTAGATGAACACGCCGGGGTAGGTCGCCTTGAACTGGATCTCGGCGCTTTCACCGGGCGCGATCGTCGTGTCGTCGGCGCCGCCGCCCGGTCCGTAGACCGCGTGGAAGTCGATGTTGTGCGGGAGGCTGTTCCCCTCGTCGCTCGTCAACCGCAGCGTCACGGTGTCGCCGCGCCGCACGCGGACCATCGGTCCCGGGACGCGGTCGTTGAACGTCATATAGTCGAACGTGACGCCCGGCTCGATCTCCGCGACACGCTCCGTCGTCTCGAGTTCGATCTCGTGGTGGCGCGGCTCGGTCCAGTCGACCGGGTCCGGAACGTCGGTCGGATCCGCCGCGATCCGGTCGAGATCGACGGACTTGGCCGGATCGAGGCCGCCGTCCGCCGCCTCCGTCGTCGTTTGGGCCTGGGCCCCCGCATCCGCACGGGGGGCACCGAGACAGCCCGCGGTCAACACCGCTGCACCGGCACCGGCCGCCTTCATGAACGTCCGCCGTGGGATACTGTGTGATTGGGACATTGGGGTTCCCTCCATTTGAGCATATGTGGAGTATATACTTCAAAGAGTACTGGAGTTCCAATATTTTGGCGACGGTGATCGAACATGTAGGTACCATACTATATAAACGCCCCTCGAGGTCAACGTACCCGGACTCTCAACGTGGCCTCGCGACACGATCCGACGCACCAGGTCGCCGGTCAGAACTCGATCGTCACGTCGTCGTCAGGACTCGATCGTCACGTCGTCGTCAGGACTCGATCGTCACGTCACCGATCTCGAAGCGGGCGCCCCCATCGGCGCCGTCAGTTATTCCGAGCGCCCACCCGTGGGCGTCGACGATCTCCGAGACGATCGCGAGTCCGAAGCCGATGCCGTCGTCGTCGGTCGTGTACGCCCACTCGGTAACGACGTCGCGTTCCGACGCCGGGATCCCGGGGCCGTCGTCGGCCACGAAGAAGCCCTCGTTGTCGGAAAGATCACCGACGGTGACGGTGACGCCGTCATCCTGGTGCTCGATCGGACCCCGGTGAGCCTGCGGGTGGGAGCTCGTGGAGCCGTGCTCAACGGCATCCTCGCGAGCGTGCGAGCGGGGGTTCGTCGAACCGTGTTCGGCGACGTCCTCACGAGCGTGCGAGGGAGGGTTCGTTGAGCCGTGCTCAACGGCATTCGCGAAGAGGTTCTCGAGGAGCTGTCGGAGCTTCACTGGGTCGGCGCGGATCCGACGTGCGGTCTCGACGCGTAACTCCGCATCTCCGGTCTCGATCATCCCCCAACTGTTCACGGCGGCCTCGGCCAGACTCACCGACTGCACGTCGACGGCGGATCGTCCCTCACGGGCGACCGTCAACAGGTCGTCGATGAGGTCCTCCATCCGCGTCACCGCCCGTTCACACCGGTCGATGTGGACCGGATCGCCGGTTTCAGCGGCCAGATCAAGGGATCCGCCGATGATCGACAGCGGATTCCGAAGGTCGTGGCTGACGATGCTGGCGAACTCCTCGAGCCGGTCGGCCTGCGCGGCGACCTGTCGTTCCCGCCGTTTGCGCTCCGAGACGTCCCAGGCGACGCCGATCATCCGGTCCGGTCGTCCGTCGGAGTCGTATTCGACCGTTCCTTCGTCGGCGATCCAGCGATCCTCGTCCGCCGCCAGTCGGAACTCCGCGGCGTACGTGCCCGTTTCCGTCAGGGCGGTCTCGATCGCGGCGGCAACCTCGTCCCGGTCCGCCGGGTGAACGATCGAGAGGAAGTCGTCCCGGTTTTCGTTCGGTTGATCGTAGATCGTCCGCGCGGACGGGTAATACGTCAGTACGTCATCGTCGACGTCCCACACCCACGTCGTCGAGTCCGTCGCCTCGAGGGCGAACTCCATATGCTCGACCGCGAGCGCGAGCTCCCGTTCGCGCTCGGTCTCGTACGCGTTCGTGGGATCCATCACCGCTGATACGCTCGATGACTGGATAGGCATATCGATCGCGGGAAGCGGAGAGATCGGCCGATCCGTCATCGCCCCGAGCGCGGGGCACGATCGTTCGGTACGGAATCACCACCGAAATCGCCCAGCAGGCCGACCACGGCTCCATCCCCCGGTTAACCCGATTTAATCGGGCTTAATCGTCGATAAATCGTGCCGAAACCGGATCGACGGTCGTCCATTTATATACCCTTCCCCGACCATCCGTCGAACGCAATGAACCGACCCGCAACACTGTTGATCGCGATCGCACTCGTCGTCTCGGTCGTGGGGGCTGCCCCCGCGGCAGCGGCCGGCGTCGAGGGCGATGCGAGCCCGAACGCGAACGCGATCGACGCACCGCTCGACGACGATCGAACGCAGGTGGAAACGGATACGAACACGACTGACGACACCAACACGACTGACGACACCAACACCACCGACGACACCAACACCACCGACGATACGGCGAACGAGACCGACTCCACCGCCGACAACGAGTCGGACGAGGACGACGTGAGTCCGGGCGCACGACTCTCGGGCGTCGTCGGCGTGCAGGAAGCCGAGATCGACGGTGAGGTCGAGCAACGAGCGCTCGGCCTCCGCATCGCCAGCGCGGTCTCGAACGGCTCGAAGGCGAACCTCGTCGCGTCGGAGTACGAGAACTCGTCCGAACGCATCGACGCGCTCGAGACGCGACAGGCGGAGCTCGAGGCACAGTACGAGAACGGCACGATCTCGACGGGTGAATACCGGTCGCGAACGGCCCGGATAGCCGCCGAACTCCGAACGCTTGAACGAACGTCGAACCAGACCGCCGAGGTCGCTTCGGGACTCCCGGCCGGCCTCCTCGAGGAACGGGGCATCAACGCGTCCGCGATCGAGGAGCTTCGACGAAACGCGAGCCAGCTCCGCGGCAACGCCTCGGCCGTCGCCGGTGACATCGCCGGACCGCCCGAGGACGTGGGTCGTCCCGCACACGCGGGCGGTCCTGACGATGACGCCGATGACGCGGGCGGTCCCGATCGCGACGACGTCGGTCCGGATGCCGATACCGGTCGCCCGGACGACGTAGGGCAACCCAGTGATGCAGACGGGAGCGAGGACGCCGATCGACCAGACGACGCGGGCGGACCCGATGACGCCGGCCGTCCCGACGACGCCGGACAGGCCGGCGGTCCCGATCGCGAGGACGACCAGAGCGCAACCGAACAGCCCGAGGACACCGAGACCGACGACTCGGGAACGGATGACACGGAAACCGACGACGGATCCGCAAGCACGGACGACGCTAACGGGTCCACCGACGCCGACACCGACGCTGACGCTGATGCCGACGGAGACGACTCCACGAACGGCGGCTCCGGCGGAAACGCGGGACAAGGCGGTTCCTCCCAGGGTGGATCCTCCCAAGCAGGGAGTGCCGGTAGCAACCGATGACGGATACGTGGACAGCCACATCTGGCTCCCGAACGCGCCTCCGTGGGGGGATCCTCGCGCTCCTCGTCGTCTGTAGCCTCTTAGTCGGAGCATCCGGACCTGCCGCGGCCGCCGACCACACCGGGTCCGAGTCGGCGTTCATCGTCGATCTCGAGGACGATGGGGACGCGACGGTGACGCTGCGTCTGACGTACGACCTCGATGACGACGCGGAACGATCCGCGTTCGCGTCGCTTCGAAACGACTCGACGACACGGGCCGACCTCCGTGACCGGTTCGCCTCACGGATGCGGTCGGTCGCGAACGACACGGCCGCAACGGTCGAGCGCGACCAGTCGATCGACGCCTCGTCGATCGACATCACTACGACGTCCGGGACTAACGCGGACGCCACGGCGGCCGACGGCGACACGAACGGAACCGGCGTCGCGGCCCTGTCGGTCCGCTGGGCCGGGCTCGCTGCGACGAACGAGGGGACGCTGACGCTCACCGAGCCGTTCGCGAGCGGCTTCACGACCGACCACCGGTTCGTCGTGACGGGCCCCGACGGATACGCGGCGACCGCCGTGACGCCCGACGGAAGCACCGTCGAGAACGAGACCTACGTCTGGGACGGCGGCACGAACCTCGAGGGATTCGAGATGGTTCTCGAACCGACCGACGGGTCGGACGCCGACACGACGGCCGACGAGGTGACCGACGATGACGCCACCGTCGGCTCGGCTCCCGGATTCGGGACCGGCGCCGCCGTCGCCGCCCTGGCGGCGCTCACGGTCGTGCTCCGCGCCCGTCGCGCACGCGATCAAAAATAGGAATATCTGCCGTTTTTCGAAGGCGTCACCGAGTCATCAGCTATGGGATACAGGGTTTCATACGGCGTTCCGTTCACGTCGTTCCGTATGGAGACGAATCGGTTCGTCGAATGCCCCCCGATCGGCGTCTATCGAACGACCGTGGACGGGCTGATCCTCGACGCGAACGCGGCGTTCACAACCCTCCTAGGCGCCGATGCCGCAGCGGACGTGATCGGGTCGAAGATAACGACCCACGTGGTGCACGTTTCCGGATCAAACTTCGACGCGCCGATTGATGGAGGTTCTCGTAGCCACCCGTGTGTGGTGATTTTTGGCTTGGGTACGTCTCTCAGTCCGGTGTTCGGACCCGATGAACGTCTACGATGATCCCTCCGAATCCATCGGCCGATCCCACGAGCCGCGATCGATCGACGGTCCCGTTCCCCGGGTATTTTGCGGTCAGGTCGTGTATCGGACCCATCACGATGTCACAGAACGCTGCCCCGAGCGACACGATGGCGGAACGGAGTGCGGGCTCGACCTGGAAGCAACGGGTGCTGCTCGAGACGGACCGGCGCATAGTCGCGACGGGATTGATGGGGGCGGTGTTTCTCGCGATCCTGACCGCAAACGCCGCGACGCCGACGCCGTTCCGCACCGTGATGCAGTCGACCGACGTCATCCACACGCTGTTTCAGGGATTGACGACGGCGCTCATCACCGGCGTCACCCTGGTCGTGTCGATCAACTCGCTCGTCTTGTCCCAGGAACTCGGTGCGGTCGATGACCAGCGTGAGCGTCTCGACGGCGCGTTGTCGTTCCGAGAATCAGTCGCGGACGTCATCGACGAGCCGGTGAGCCCCGCGGATCCCGGATCGTTCATCGCGGCGCTCGTCGACGCGTGTGCGAACCGGGCGACCGCGTTCCAGGCGGCCATCGACCGCTCATCGGGGGACATCCACGGCGACGGTGCTCCATCAACCGACGCCGACGACCCGTCCGGAGACGCTGACGACCTGTCCGGAGACGTCGACGACTTTGTCACCGAACTCACACGCCACGCGGAGCGTGTGCGCACCGATCTCACGGACGCCCAGTTCGGAACCTACGCCGTGATCGGCCCCGCATTGGACTTCAACTACTCCTGGAAGGTGTTTCAGGCGCGCCGGATCGGGGCCGTCCACGCGGACGAAATCTCCGAGTCGGCTCGGGAGACACACGAGGACCTCATCGACGCTCTCGAGGGGTTCGGACTGGCTCGCGAGCACTTCAAGACGCTCTACTTCCAGTGGGAACTGATCGCGCTCTCGCGGGCGATGCTGTACACTGCGGTTCCCGCGCTGATCGTGACGATCTCGATGTTGCTCTTCTTCGATACCGCCGTCGCCCAGGGATCGATATTCGGCGTCGACGTTCTCGTGGTGGCGGTGGCTGCGGCGACGACGATCGCCGTCACGCCGTTTCTCCTGCTCGTCTCCTTCCTCCTCCGGATCGCGACGATGGCCCAACGCACGCTCGCGATCGGGCCGTTCGTGCTCCGCCGATCGAGCCGGACGACCGCAGTGGACGGGGACGAGTGAGAACCGTTTTCACGACGATCGCGGCGTGTCCAACATCTCCGATCCTCCCGACCCCCGTCGGCAGTACCCCGGTTCAGGCCGATTCGACGGCGTCGAGAACCGCCTCGTAGTCGGGCTCGTTCGTCGGATCGTCGGCAACCCAGTCGTAGACGACCGTGCCGTCGGCGTCGAGGACGTAGACGGCCCGGTTCGCGATTCCGTGCAGGCCGAGATCAGCGATGTCGATCGTCAGGTCGTAGGCGTCGATCGCGTCGCCGGCCATATCGCTCACGAGGTCGAACGCGATGCCGTGTTCCTCGCGGAAGGCTCCGAGCGAGAACGGCGAATCGGCGCTGAGACCGAGGACGGTCGCCCCGGCGTCCTCGAAGTCGTCGAGTCGCTCCTGGAAGGCGATCATCTCGTTCGTACACGGGGGCGTGAACGCGCCCGGGAAGAACGCCAGTACGACCGGGCCGTCCCCGAGGACGTCATCGAGCGCGAACGGTTCGTGGTCGCTCGTGCCGATCGTCGCGGTGAAACGCGGTGCGGAGTCTCCTGTCGAAACCATCGCCTCAACGTACGGCCTCCGGTCGTATAAAGGTCGACACGAGAATGTTCCCGTCAGTGGCCCCGACCGCTCGCGCGAGCCGGACGACGTGGCCCCGCTTACGCCGGCGCCGGCTTCGTGAACGCCGGGCGATCGCCGCCCTCGAACTCCTTGACGATCCGCTCCTCGGCGCGGTGGAGGATCTCACAGCACGTCGACTTCGCGAGCCCGAGTTCGTCGGCGAGTTCGCCCTGGGTACATCCCCGCGGCGAGTCGTAGTAGCCCAGATCGATCGCCGTCTCGACGACCTCGCTTTGCCGGTCCGTCAGCACGCGATCGAACCGGGGACTGTCCCAGACGTGCTCGACGATGAACCGCACCTCCGACCGGTCCAGCTCGTCGGCGAGCGAGGAGAGCCGGTTCCGGGTCGTCGTCAGCTCCCAATCGACCTCGCCGTCGACGATCTCGAAGGGCATCTCGACCGGGACGCCGGTCCGGTCGAGGATGCGCAACAGCAGCGGCTCGTCGGTCTCGAACTGAACGAGTGCACGGTCAGTGCCACGCTGAAAGATCTCGAGCTCGTGGACGGCGTCGTACGCCCGCATTCGATCGAGAACGCGATCGGGTTCGGGAGCCAGGATCTCGACGAACCCGACGCCGACGCCGTCACACGACTGCGCCGACCGCACGCGAACGGTCGTCTCGGGAAACTCTCGGGAGAGCTCGCCGATCCAGACGCGTTCGGGTACCGACAGGGTGAGTGATACTGAAACCATTTAGGTACCCCTAAACGACGGACCACCCTGAATGCACGCACGAACACGTTCGGATCGGCCGTCGTTCGGATCGCTCACTCGCCCCAGATCGCGGTGACGACGACGCCGTCGACGTCCTCGCCGTCGATCCGTATCGAGCCGCCCGCCTCGGCCGCATCGATCGTCTCGTACCGGTATCCACGGTCCTCGAGCTTCGGATAGAGGTGTTGAGGCGCGCGGTCGTTGTACTGAACCAGGACGACGTCGTCGTCGATCGCCACGAGCCGCTCGAGAGTGTCCTTCAGGGGTCGTGGCGGGGGGAGATCGCGTGCGTCCAGCGTCTCCACCGGCCGATCGGTCGGCGCGTCCGTCGTCGAGAGCACGATCTGTGCCTCCATACACGCCTATCGGTGCCCGATGGCCCTCCCGGTTTCCCCGAAAGTGTTCGGTCAGGGTGGGGAGCAATGATCGATCCCATAGGTCCTTCAGTCTGCACGCCGGACCCACGAACGATGCGATCAGTCACGCTCACGCGGTCGTTCGACGCGGATCCGGGGTCGATCGCCGACGCGATGACCGACGTGGAGCCGTTCATAGCTGCGGCGGGGTTCGACGAGGTGTCGGTGGACGGGGACCGGATCGCGGTGGCCAACCGGGTCGGGATCGCGACGATCGAGTTGACGCTCGAACGGACGGACGAGTTGGGGGACGGTATGGCCGACGACGATCCCCCGTACGTCCTCGAGTACGTGCAGCGTGAGGGGATCTTCGAGGCGATGACGACGACCTACACTGTCACGCCGACCGCTGCCGGAAGCGAGGTCACGGCGACCACCGAGTTCGCGCTCGACGTGGCGATCGTCGGCGACGTCCTCGACGCGACGGTCATCAAGCGGCAACGGCGCCGCGAACTGAACGCGCAGTTCGACTGGCTGGAGACGCAGGGAGTGCAGGGGACGTGACGAACGTGTTCGGCTCGGAGTTTATCCGTTCATAGCCCCGATTTCGAGGTGAATGACGAACACCACTCACGACGCCGACCACGACACCGACCACGATCACGACGCGGTTCCCGTAACCGACCACGTCCACCACAACTCCTGGTCGGCCAACCTCGAACGGGCCGAACACGCGGACTCCCGGGACCTCGTCGTCGACCAGGCGATCGACGCGATCGAACACACCGCGGCTGGCAACCACGTCAACCTCGTCACGCACGGCGACCACGGCCACCCCGCCGAGTACCTCTTCGACGAGCTCGAGGCGGCCTTCGACGGGAGGGATCTCGCGTGGGAGTACATCGAACAGTGTGGCTGTGGCGGACACGTCGTCCGCGTGCAGGTCCCTGCCGGCGCCAACCACGCCTAGACCACCGGAACGGGATATCGATCGACTCACGATGACCGAGACACCACCCGAGGGCGACGCGAGCGCCGACCTCGTGTCGCATCCCGTTCCCGACGCAGTCCTCGAAGCCGTCGGCGGGTCGGGGGAGCAGTCCGCCGATCCGACCGCGGGGTGGACGCTCCGGATCACGACGCCGGCGGACGCCGGGGAGTCCGTACCCCTCACACACGATGACCTGACGGGTCTCCCTCAGGAAACCTTCACCGGCGACTTCTCGTGTCTCGAGGGCTGGACCGCGACCGATCTGACCTGGCGCGGCGTTCGAGTGGACCGACTCCTGGAGGCGACCGTCGGCGGCGTCGACGGCGCGGACCACGCGCTCGTCCGCGCGATGGACGGGGAATACGCCTGCGCGTTCCCGATCGACCGGTTGACCGAGGCGGTACTCGCGCTCGAACTCGACGGCGACCCGCTTCCGGTCGAACACGGCGGTCCCGCGCGGCTGGTCCCGCCCGGCGAGGACGCCGACTGTTGGCGCAGCGTCAAGTGGGTCGCGTCGATCGAGCTGACGGCGGACCGGCCGACCGAGGCCGACACGGCCCGGGAGATCGCGCTCTCGCGGATCGATGACTGACGCGCTCTTGCGGATCGACGGCTAACGCGAGTCGATCCGGTTCGCCGTCGCCACGCCGGCGCCGGACTCGACGACGGCGAACCGGGCGAACATATCCGGGAGCAGCCATAGGCCCGACGCGCCCCGATCGACGCGTATGGCCGGCTTCCCCTCACCGTTCGGCGGCGATGACGACGATCTCTTCGACGACGAGGACGCGTTCGTCCCGGACCACGTCCCGAAACCCGGGACGTTCCTCCAGGGACACGACGTGTTGACCGACGACGAGCACGTCGCGTTCCATCGGATCACCCACGACTGCTTCGAGGAGCGGAAAGTCTACGATATGACCTTCAACTACAACCTCGCGCGGTTGAACCTCGACACGCGCCATACGGGCGCGGGTTACCGGTACGCCGAGGAGGCCGACGATCCCGACGTCCTCCGCGCGGAGTTCACCCCGACGACGCCGTTCTGTCCGCAGACGCACACCCTGACGATGGGCTCGTTCCGCGCCTGGAACGGGCTGAGCGATCGACACGACTACGACCTCGTGCGCGTGCGCGCCGACCGGATGCACCACCAGAGCGAGGCGATCAACGACCAATTGGCCGAGCTCGAAGAGCGATACCTCGAGACGGGCGACGAAACCGTGGTCCCCGAGGCGGCCGACGAGATCGGATCGAACCCGATGGAGCGGTCGATGCAGCAGGAGGGCCCGAGTCGCGGGTCGGCCGGGAACTCCGAAGCGCCCTTCTGAGGCAGGGGTCACCCCTCCGAACGACGCGTTCCGAACAGGATCGCCCGGACCGAGTGCGGACTGTGGGTACGCAGCACGGAGACGACGTTGAGGCAGAACACGACGACGCCGACGAGGATCGCCGCGCCGCCCAGGCCGGCACCGGTCGTGACGAGGCGAGCGACGTCGACGCCACTTCCGATCCCGATCCCGGCCCCGAGCGCCGACTCGGGGAGGGTCGCAAGCAGGTCCGAGACGACGAGCAGCAGCGTGCCGCCGAGGAAGCACGCGAAGTCGATCCGAGCCAGCCGGTCGCTGTAGAGGTCGTCGATCATCGGGACGTCCTCGAAGCCGAGCCGGTCGCTGTAGCGGTGCACCCAGACGATGAAGGGGACGACGTGATAGACGGTCCCGAGCACGACGAACCCGATCACGCCCAGCCCGAGGAGGTGAACCGTTCCCGGCGCGCCGAACCGCGTCTCGGCCGCAAGCGGCGCCCGCAGCCACCGCGGCAGCGTGAGCAGGGCCCACAGCGCCATCGCCGGCGCGAGCACGGCGTACCGCGAGAGCATCGGCGTCCAGGGGACCTGGGCCTCGAACAGCCGTCGGGCGAGGATCACGCTCATCGCGAGCACGCCGGCGATCACGAGCCCGCCGCCGACGACGCCGAGGAGTCGCCCGCCCGCGATGTCCGGGCCGAGGAGCCGCCCGCTCGCGAGCGCGATCACGCCGACGGGATATCCCACCGACACGATCCGCCGCAGGGGATGGTCGATCCCGTGGAGGTCGGTCTGGGTGAACATCGTCGCGAGCTGGAAGAGCGCGCCGAGGACGGTCGTGAGTATCGCGCCGAAGACCGCAAGGGTCGCGTGTGCCCCGACCAGGTCGGCCCGGTCGATCGGCGTCGCGCGGAGGATCGGGACGACGAGATCGACCGCCAACACGAGCCCCGCCGCCGTCAACAGGAGGAAGAACCCGACCGCGATCAGGAAGTGCCGCTCGGTCACGTCGAGCGTCGCAAGCTGGCCGACGCCCCGGATCGTCGCGGCGATGTTGTACGCGAAAACCCAGAACCCGACGACCATCAGCGCCCCGAAGACGGGAATGAGCGCCAGCCGGCCGGCCAGCAGCCCACCCACGAACCCCACGAGACCGACCGCGACGAGCTGTAGCTGTCGGGTCGCGAGTCGCCGCGAGTAAAGCTCGACCCCGGACCAGACCGGCACGAACTGCGTCATCGCGCCCATGATCGTCACGCAGACCCATCCCGCAAGCAGGAGGTGGACGTGTGCGAGCGACGACAAGCCGGGCGCCGTGATGGGCCCGATCCCCCCGAGGACCGAGACGCCCCCGACGACGCCGCCGGCGAGCAGGAATCCCAATGCGACCAGGAAGTGCCGCAGCGGCACCGTCATCGGTGGCTGCTGCTCGGTGTCCACGGTTCCGGGAACGACGCTCATGGATCGACGAACGGGACCGCGTCACCTCGGCCTGTTCGCGAACATATTCGACCGGTTGTCGGCCGATCACCGTCAGCAGATGCAGGGCTTTTGCCGTCGACGACCGAGACGGGACGTATGGGCGACTCATCGCGATCGATGCGGCTGACCGTGCTCGGGTCCGGAAGCGCGATGGCGGTCCCCGACCGCGCACAGACGGGACTCCTCCTGGAGACCGGCAACCGGGCGCTGCTCGTGGACTGTGGAAGCGGCGTTCTCGGGCGGCTCGCGGGAACCGACGTCGGGTACGAGGGCGTCGGCACCGTCCTGTTGACACACCACCACCTCGATCACGTCTCGGACCTGCTCGCGCTGCTCAAGGCGCGCTGGCTCGCCGACGAGGACCACCTTGAGGTCCTCGGCCCGCCGGGCACGAAGTCGCTGCTCGACGGGCTCCTCGACGTCCACGACTACCTCGACGGGCGCGTCGACCTGGGGGTTCGGGAGGTGACCGCCGGTGACGAGTTCTCGGCCGGCGGATTCGACGTGACCGCAACCGAAACCCGCCACTCGATGCCCGGCCACGCGTACCGGTTCGCGCCGACTGACTCCGCAGTTACCGCTCGGAACGGCCCGGTGGCGTTCTCGGGAGATACGGAGGCGTTCGCCGGGGTCGCACGCTTCGCCGACGGCGCCACGGTCCTCCTCCACGACTGCTCGTTCACCGACGACGTCGACGACGAGACCGGGAACCATCCGACGCCGACCCGGCTCGGGGAGACGCTCGCCGACGTCGACGTCGGCCGACTCTATCTCACACACCTCTATCCGCAGACGCGCGGCCACGAGGACGAGATGACCGCCGCCGTCGCCGCAGCCGGGTTCGACGGCGCGGTCGAAACCGCCCGTGACGGCCTTCGACTCGACGTTCCGGTGGAGGCGGCTGGCGACGCGGCTGGTGGCACGGACGGCGACGCCGACGGCGACGCGAACGGCAGCTCGAAGTGAGAAGCCGGTGTAACCACGAACGGTTACTGAACCGCGGTTTCGACCCCGATATTTAAGCACGTATGGCGGCACCGATCGTGTATGGACGAACCGCTCTCGGACGATTTCGGACGGGAGGTCACCGGCGTCCGGATCTCGTTGACGGACCGGTGTAACTTCGACTGCGTCTACTGCCACAACGAGGGCCTCGGCGACACGCGCGGACCGATGGAACCGAGCGAGAACGAGATGAGTGCCGACGAGATCGTCCGGTTCCTGGAGGTCGTGGAGGGATACGGCGTCGACTCGGTGAAGTTCACCGGCGGCGAGCCGATGCTCCGGGAGGACCTCGAGGAGATCATCCGCCGGACGCCCGACTCGATGGAGGTCTCGATGACGACGAACGGGACGTTCCTGCCGGGTCGTGCCGAGGACCTGAACGCGGCCGGCCTCGATCGGGTCAACGTCTCCCAGGATGCCCTCGATCCGGAGGCGTTCGCGGCGATCACCGAATCCGGCGCCTACGAGCGCGTGATCGAGGGCGTCGAGGCGGCCCTCGATGCCGGACTCGCGCCGGTGAAGCTCAACATGGTCGTCTTCGAGCACACGGCCGGCTACGTCGAGGGAATGGTCGACCACGTCGCGAAAAACGACGGACTCCAGCTCCAGCTCATCGAGTATATGCCCGAGCTGACCGGCAAGCCGGAGTGGAACATCGACATCGGCCGCGTCCATGACTGGCTGGCCGACATTGCCGACCGCGTCGAGCACCGCGAGATGCACGACCGCAAGCGCTACTTCATCAGCGACGACGGGACCGTACCCGAGGTCGATCTCGCGGACGACGCCGTGGACTCGGACCACCCGGACGCCGATGGCGTCGGGATGGTCGAGATCGTCGACCCCGTCGAGAACGAGACGTTCTGTGCCAACTGCGGTCGCGTCCGTGTCACCCACGAGGGGTACCTCAAGGGCTGTCTCAACCGGAACGACGACCTCCGTTCGATGGGCGAGATGACTCGCGAGGAGATCGCCGAAACGTTCGAGGCGGTCGTCGCGAACCGGGTGCCCTACTACGGCGAATACCTGATCGAGGGCGAGGACGGCGAGTACGAGTTCAACGAGAAGTACCTGTCGCCGGCGTCGGCGGCCGACTGAACGACGCGCCGTCGATCTGGTACGATCCCGCGGTCACCCGTCGATCGGTGCGATCCCGAGCAGATCGAGCAGCCCGCGGAGAGTGAGTCCGACCACGAGTAGCCCGCCGGCGAGGAGGAACGGCGCCGAGAGGCCCATCGCGACGTCGTAGCCGACGACGAGCCGGCTCAGACCGCGGATAACGAACGAGACGACGATCAACGCCACCGCGATCAGCGCGAGCCAGACGAAGCGGCTCGGCGTCAGCCACGATCCGGTTCGGTCGCTGATATCCGCATCCGTCGTCGCCGCTTCGTCGGTCATTCCTCACTCCTCGGGCGCGAACTCGACGAGCGTCAGATCGCGGTCGAGCATACAGTAGTCGTGTGGCGGCTCGCCGAGCACCTGTTGGATCGTTCGTTCCTCCTCGAACTCGACCCCGTCCGGCACGCAGTATTGGTGGCTCGGACAGTCGGTGTGCGGGCAGTCACCGGCCAGCGAGGCGCGGCTGCCGGCGTAGGCCTGCTTGGAGAGGACGGTCGCGGGAACCGAAGCGGGCTCGACCTCGACCGCGCGAACGCCGTCGTCGTGGACGGCACACTCGAGCGTCTGCGCGTTCTCGCGGACGTCGGTGATCCGGTAACGGGTCCCCTCCGAGAGGTTGAGACACTGGTCCCGGTAGGGACAGCCCTCGCAGTCGGCTGATTCGCCGCGGTAGACGAACTCCCGGCCGACGTCGGCGAGCCGCGTTCCGACGAGCGTGACGGTCGACATGGTACGGGAAAGGGGCTCCGGCGCGTTAAGCCTCCCGACTGGGTCACCCGGAGATCGTGCCGATCCATCGGCTCGAAAGCCACATACGGCCGCCGAGCGAACCGACACGCAATGACCACCGACGCGGTGACGGGGGGGTCCGAAATCGCGGACGTCGCCGAGCTTGCCTGCCGGCTCCGCGCCGAAGCGATCCGGAGCAACGAGCGGCGTGGGCTCGTGATCGCTGGCGACCGTGATGCCGGGATCGACGCCGCCTACACCGCCGTCGACGCGATCGAGGACGACACCGCGCCCGCCGACCGGGCGACCCTCGCGGACCACGACGACCTGGCGGGGAACGGGACGCGAGCCGCAGCGACCGACGACGCCGGCCTCGACGTCTCCATCGTCTCCACACGTGAGGGGTTCCGGTTCGACCGCGTGGCGCCGGTCCACGCCGACGACCTGCTCGGGACCACGCGCGACGTGGTGATCCTCGACTGTCACGACCGGTTTCGGCCGAACGCGCTCGGCCAGGTCGTCGGCGCCGTCGACGGCGGCGGCCTCCTCGTGCTCGTGACGCCGGCGCTTGCGGACTGGCCCGCGATCCGGGACGGCTTCGACGAGGGACTCGCGGTCCCGCCGTTCGACATCGACGACGTCACCGGCCGGTTCCGCGAGCGACTCGTCTCGACGATCCGGGACCACGAGGGGATCGCGATCGTCGAGGCAACCGCAGCGGACCACGAGACCGATGGCGGGGATGGCCCCGTCATCCGGAAACCGGGACTCACCGATCCACCGGATCGGACCGATCCCCCCGATCGAACCGTTCCCCCCAATCAAACCGACCCGCGATCGCGAGCCGGAGCGCACCCACAGGACGGACCACACCCACACGCCGCTCCCGGCGGCGCCGCGTTTCCCGACGCGGTCTACGAGGCCTGTCGAACGCGGGACCAGGTCCGCGCGGTCAGTGCGTTCGAGTCGCTTCGCGACCCCGACCGTGCGGCGGTCGTCGTCGAATCCGATCGGGGGCGCGGCAAGTCGAGCGCGGCGGGGTTGGCCGCGGCAGCGTTCGCGCTGGAGGGAGTCGACGTCCGCGTGACCGCGCCGTCGATGGACGCCGTCGACGCGCTCTTCGACCGGGTTCGAGAGGTGCTCTCGGCGCGGAACGCGATCCGGGCCGTCGGAACCGTTCCCGACACCGGAACCGCATCCGAATCCGGAACCACATCCGAGCCCGGAATCGCATCCGAGCCCGGAATCGCATCCGAGCCCGGAACCGACGGCCGCCGGATCGAAACCGGATCCGGCGGGTCGGTCGAGTACGTCTCGCCGACCGTCGCCGCGGAGCGTGCCGGCGGCGACGGGGGCGCCGACGTCCGCATCGTCGACGAGGCCGCGGCGCTCCCGGTCGCGACGTTGCAGGCGTTTCTCGCGGCCGAGTCGGTCGCGTTCTGCACCACGATCCACGGCTACGAGGGCGCTGGACGTGGGTTCTCGGTTCGGTTCCTGGACCGACTCCGGGCCGACGCGAGCGAAACCGGCCGGACGGTGCGGGAGATCCGACTTGACCAGCCGATCCGGTACGCGCGCGACGATCCGATCGAGCGCTGGACGTTTCACGCGCTGTTGCTCGATGCCACCCCGGTCGTCCCGGAGGCGGTCGACGACGTGTGGGCCGACCGGTCCCCCACAGGCGGGGACGCCGAGTCGAACCCGGCGGTCACCTATCGGCGGCTGTCCACGGACGACCTGCTCGCGGACGAGCGACTGCTGGCCGAGGCGTTCGGGCTGCTCGTGTTCGCACACTACCGGACCGAGCCGAACGACCTGGCGCGACTGCTCGACGCGCCGAACCTCTCGGTGCGCGCGCTGACGGCGCGGGGACACGTGGTCGCCGTCGCACTCGTCGCTCGGGAGGGGGGGCTCTCAGCGGACCGACGGGCGGGGATGTACGAGGGCGACCGCGTCCGGGGGAACATGGTCCCCGACGTGCTCACGAGTCAGCTTCGCGACGAGGCCGCCGGAACGCCGGTCGGGATCCGCACGATGCGGATCGCGACCCACCCCGCCCTCCGACGGCGAGGACTCGGAAGCCACCTCCTCGACCGGATCCACGACGAGTTTGCGGGGGGTGACGGCGACGTCCGAAAGCGCGTCGACGGCGACGACCACGGCGATACCGACGATGAGGACGACGGCGGCGTCGACGACCACGGTCCTGGGATCGACTACTTCAGCGTCAGCTTCGGCGCGACGCCGGATCTCGTCCGGTTCTGGCAGCGGGCGGGGTACGGAACGGTCCACGTTTCAACGACGCGAAACGATGCGTCCGGGGAGCGATCGGCGGTGCTGATCCGACCCGTAACCGACGCGGGGATGCGACTCCGTGACCGACACGCGACCGCGCTCCGTGATCGACTGCGGGACGGACTCTCGGACGCTCTTCGCGATCTTGACCCCGACGTGGCCGCAGCGACGATCGCGGCGTGTCCCGTCGACGGCGGCGCGTGGCTGTCGCTTTCGGACCGGGACTGGCGGGCGCTCGTCGCGGCCGCGGACGGTCCCGGTGGCTACGAGGTGGTTCCGGGGGCGGCCCGGGATCTCGCGTTCGCCGCCCTGCTCGACCGGGACACGCCTGCGGATGGGAACACCCACGGCGACGAGGACCACGACCTCACGGACCGGGAGGTTCGGCTGCTGATCCGGGCGGTGCTTCAGAGCCATCCTCGTGCGGACGTCGCCGCCGATCTCGGCTACGAATCGACGAGACAGTGTCTGCGTGCGTTGGGATCGGCGATCGGGACGTTGCTTGACGACTACGGCGGCGCCGTCGTGGACGAGGAGCGGAAACGGTTCGAGACGTGAGACTCCTCGGTGCGTTCGGATCGGCCTTCCGATCATCCTCCCGATCGGTCCATCGATCGCTCCACCGATCGCTCCACCGATGGACCTCCTCCGGTCCGGAGTCGCTGCCGCGAGCCGGACACTTATCCGATCGGTCGCGGAACGAAGGCGTATGTCCGAACCAGACGTCGTCGTGCTTCGGCAGAAGCTCCACGGACAGGACGGGTCCGACTATGCCGAGGTCCTTCGGGACCGCCTCCCCGATCGGGAGATCGGCCATCCGGACACGCCCGCCGAGCAACGCGAACAGCTGCGAACGGCTCGCGTTGCGACCGGGTTCGAGCTCGACCGCGAAGCGATCGCGGCCGCCGAGAACCTGGAGCTGTTCGCCGGGGTCTACGCCGGGACGGGCCACCTCGACCTCGAGGCGTTCGAGGACCACGGCGTCGCAGTCACGAACGCCTCGGGCGTCCACGGGCCGAACATCGCCGAGTACGTGATCGGCAGTCTGATCGCACACGCGAGGCAGTTCCCGACGGCGTGGGACAACGCCGACCGCGGCGTCTGGCAGGCGCAGCCGGTCCTCGAACTGCACGGATCGACGGTGGCGATCGTCGGTCTCGGCGCGATCGGTACGGCGATCGCCGAGCGGCTCGATGCCTTCGGCGTTGACACCGTCGGCGTCCGGTATACGCCCGAAAAGGGCGGGCCAACCGACGAGGTGTACGGGTTCGAGGACGTCCACACCGCCGTCGCGGCGGCCGACCACCTGGTGCTTGCGTGTCCGCTCACCGAGACGACCGCGGAGCTCGTCGACGACGAGCTGTTGACGACGATGCCGACACACGGGATCCTCGTCAACATCGCGCGTGGGAAGGTCGTCGAGACGGACGCCTTGCTCGAGTCGCTCCAGCACGGCGAGATCCGCGCCGCGGCGCTCGACGTGACCGACCCGGAGCCGCTCCCGAGCGACCATCCCCTCTGGGATCTCGACAACGTGACGATCACGCCCCACAACGCGGGCAACACGCCGAACTACTTCGACCGCTGTGCGGACCTCCTGATCGAGAACCTCGATCGACTCGACGCGGGCGCGGATCTCACGAACCAGGTCGTCTAGGGCCACTCGCCAGACTGCTCCGGATCACCCACCAGACCGTCTCCGGATCAGTCCCACCAGCTAGGGGAACTCGCCGTCGACGACGGTGTTCTCAAGCGTGCCGACGCCCTCGTAGGTGATCGAGACCGTGTCGCCGGACTCGATCAGGCCGGGGTTCGCCGGACTGCCGAACGCGACGCAGTCGCCCGGTCGCAGCGTGAACCGCTCGGAGAGGTGGGCGACGATCTCGAAGGGATCGAACAGCATCTGCGCCGTCGTCGCCGACTGGCGCCGTTCGCCGGAGACGATCGTCTCCATCTCGACGTCGGTCGGGTCGTCGAGGTCGGTCTCGATCCACGGACCCAGCGGCGCGGACCCGTCGAAGGCCTTTCGCGCCGTCCGTCCGACCTGGTCGAGCGCGTCGACGTCGTTGAGGATCGTGTAGCCACGGACGACGTCGGGGACGTCGGCAGGATCGAGGCCACGACACCGCCGGCCGATGACCGCGACGAGCTCGCCGGCATAGGTGAGTTCGTCCGTCCACGCGGGCTCGGGGATCGCCTCACCGTGGGCGATCAGGCTCGTCGGCGGCTTGATGAAGAAATCCGGCGCCGCCGGCCGCTCGTAGTCCATCTGGTCGATCGTCTCCGCGTAGTTTCGGCCCACACAATAGAGGGCCGTTGGATCACACGGCGGGAGCAGTCGTCCGTCGACGCCGACCTCGTAGGTCCCGTCGGCGGCGTGTATCGTCCCGTTCTCGTACCGTCCCGAAACCGGTCCCTCCGGCGTGAGAATGCGTGCCTGGCGCATACCGAACCTCGTGCAGATCGGTATTTAAACGCGACGAGCGAGGACACTCCCCGTCGATCGAGGCCATCGTGTTCCTCCCGCGACGTTCTTCGGGACGATCGACGGCCTGCGGGAGGTTCGCTTCCCCTCCGGTTACGGCACGGAGGACGTCATTTATCCGCGAGTCGGCCGGGCGTCCACTCGCCGTCGAAGGCCTCGTGAGTGAACGGCGTGGCGTCTTCACCCGCGTAGGTGGCCACGAGCTGGCCGTCGCCCTCGAGGTAGTACTTGTAGGTCGTCAATCCCGCCAGCCCGACCGGGCCACGAGCGTGGATCTTCCCCGTCGAGATGCCGACCTCCGCGCCGAGACCGTAGCGATAGCCGTCGGCAAAGCGCGTCGAGGCGTTGTGGAAGACGCTCGCGGCGTCGATGCCGGTCATAAACAGCTCGGCGGTCTCGGCGTCTTCGGCGACGATCGACTCGGTGTGCTTCGAGCCGTGGGCGTTGACGTGTTCGACGGCCTCGTACACGTCCGAGACGATCTTGATCGACAGTTCGAGGTCCCCGTACTCGCTGTCCCAATCGTCGTCGGTCGCTTCGCCCACGTCGACGATTTCGCGAGTCACCTCGTCCCCGCGGAGCTCGACGCCGGCAGCCTCGTAGCGCTCGACCATAGGCGGTAGGAACGTCTCGGCGATGCGTTCGTTGACCAGCAGCGTCTCGACGGCGTTGCAGACTGCCGGATACTGGACCTTGGCGTCGAAGGCGATCTCCTCGGCCTGTTCGAGATCGGCGCTCTCGTCGACGTAGACGTGGCAAACCCCTTCCGTATGACCCAGTACGGGAATTTGGGTGTTGTTCTGGATGTAGGAGACGAACTCCGAGGAGCCACGGGGCATCAGCAGATCCACTTCGTCGTCCATCTCCAGCAGGCGGTCGACCTCCTCGTGCGCTTCGATGAGCTGGACCCAGCCGTCGGGCAGCTCGGCGGTCGCCTCGCGGATGATCTCATAGAGGACGCGGTTGGACTCGCTCGCTTCACTGCCGCCTTTGAGGATGACGGCGTTGCCGGATTTGAGTGCGAGGGCAGCGATCTGGACCAGTGCGTCCGGCCGCGACTCAAAGATGGTGCCGACGACGCCGATCGGGACGGCGACCTTGTACAGTTCGAGATCCTCGTCCAGTTCCCGGGCCTCCAGCGTCTCGCCGAGCGGATCGTCCTGTTCCGCGACGCTCTCGACCATCTCGGCGATGCTCTCCAGTTTCGCGTCGTCGAGTTTCAGCCGGTCGACGAGCGCCTGGGTGTACTCGCCCCGTTTGAGCATGGCCTCCGCCTCCTCCACGTCGATCGCGTTGGCCTCGCGGATCTCCGTCTCGTGGCCGCGGATGGCGTCAGCGATCGATTCGAGCGCCGCGTTGCGCGTCGCTTCGTCAACGTTTGCCAACTGCAGCGCGGCGTGCTGTGCGTCGGTCACCTGGGATTCCGTGTCGTACTCAGTCATCTGTGGCTCCGGTTATCGGGATGAATAGCGTTCCCACCGGTTTGGCAGTAGCGATCCGTTCCAGCACGTCCCGGTCCGCCGAGTTCGCGATGATCGCGGGCGTGCCGTGCTCGCTCACGTCGCGTGCGCCCTCGACTTTGGTCAGGATGCCGCCGAATTCGTCGGTCGTGCTGTCGTCGACGAACGACTGGACGGCGTCGTAGTTCGTGCCGACTGCCTCGATCAGTTCCGCATCGTCGTCGTCCTTCGGATTGCCGGTGTAGACGCCACCGACGTCGGTCAGGGTCACCAGCAGATCGACGTCGACGCCGATAGCGACCGATGCCGAGAGCATATCGTTGTCGCCGATCTGGATCTCCTCGGTCGCGATCGCGTCATTCTCGTTGATGATCGGTACGATTCCCCAGTCGAACAGCGTCTCGATGGTGTTACGAACGTTCGTGAACCGCTCGGGGTTGGCCAGATCGTGCTCGGTCAGTAGAATCTGTGCGACCGTCTGGTCGTAGCGGTCGAAACTCTGTGTGTAGTGGCGCATCAGGTGGCTCTGTCCGACGGTCGACAGCGCCTGGCTCTCCTCGACCGTCTCGGTCACCTCGTCGATCAGCCCTTTGCCGGCACCGACTGCGCCGGACGAAACCAACAGGACGTCCTTCCCACGCTCCCGGAGGGCCATGATGTCGCTGACGAGTTTGTCGAGTTTCACGCGATCGAGTCGGGAGTCCGCGTCAGTCAGGGAGTTCGTCCCCGCCTTAACGATCACACGCTGGGCGGCGGCGGCCTGATCGCGTGCCTGCTCGACGGTCTCTTCGTCGATGGGCTCGATCACCGACTGATCACTCATCGCCGAACTCCTCGGCGAGTTCGCGGGACCGCTTCTCGGCCGCTTCGACGGCGTCGACGACCGCCGCATCGGCATCGCTGTCCCAGAGCACCTCCATCCCCTCGATGGTCGTCCCGTTGGGCGAGCAGACGGCGTCGATGAGCTCCGAGACGCTGCGATCGTCCCGGAGGACCGTCTCGGCCGCGCCTTTGAACGTCTGGGCGGCCAGCGTCTCGGCCTGCTCGGGATCAAGGCCGCCGTTGACGCCGGCCTCCTTCATGGCGTCGATGAGGTAGAAGACGAAGGCCGGGCCGCTGCCGTTGACTGCCGTCGCCACGTCCATCAGCTCCTCGTCTATCTCGACGAACTCGCCGACTGCATCGAGCAGGTCCCGGACGTCGTCGTCGATCCCCTCGTGGGTGGCTGCGGCGGCCATATCGCCGGTCTCCGCCGCCAGGTTCGGCATAATCCGGACGACCGTCGCGTCCGTCTCGCCGGCGACGAACGACCGCGGGACGCCCGCCGCGATGGTGACGAGCGACTGGTCCGGCCGGAGATCGAGATCCGAGAGCACTGCGGAGACTGCCTTCGGTTTGACCGCCAGAACGACGATCTCGGCCTCCCGGGCCGCGTCGATGTCGTCGGTCGTCCTGTCCGCGTCGTCGGCGACTGACGCCAGCGCCTCGGGATCGAGGTCGATAGCTGTCACTTCGTAGGCTCCGGTCCGGGTGAGTCCCTTCACGAACGCTCCACCCATATTCCCGCAGCCGATAACGCTCACGTGTATCATCCTATTTAGACAGAGGGGGATTGAGGTACATACCAACTACGGCTTCGTTCGAGCGACGGCCTGTCGGGGGCGCCCTTCGTTCCACTACGGAGAAACTCCCATCGTATCTTCGGCTACGATGAGTTACTATCGCCGTATCTGGTTTATGGCGGTCCTCGATCCTCGCCGCCAATCGATCGTGTGGCCGACTACCGATCGAGTCTGGAGAGTCGGTGCTCGACGACCGACGGGGGCCAGGGTGAGGTGATCGTCTCGCGCTCGCGGCCGAACGTTTCGACCGATCGATGGACCCCTCGCCCGCTCGACTGCCGTTCGAAGAGGAAGGCGTACGTCGCGACCTGCAGCTCGTACCGTTTGCGCGTGTCGGAAGTCAGCGCCGCCAGCGAGATCTTCAGATCGGCCACGTGTCGTTCCCCGGCCGGCGTCTCGACGACGACGTCCGCGGTCCCGTGGATCTCGACCTCAACGTCGCCGATCGTGGCGAGTCCGTCGACCGGCTGCTCGACCCTGACCGTCTCGGCGTCCCCGATCAGGGCCCAGAGATCGGACGCCACGAAATCGTCGAGCACCGCCCGATCGAGGAACCCGAACAGGGCATCGCGCTCGTCCGCGCCGACGTGCGGTGCCGTCTCGGTGAGCGTCTCGTCGAATATCTCCCGCACGATCGCGTCCCGTTCCCGGATCGTCGTGCCGGAGACGCTTCGATCGATGAGCGTCGTCAACACGTCGTGCAGACACCTGCCGACGTCGCCCGGGCCGAGTCGATCGAACGGGAGCGGATGGTCAGCCGGAACGTCGTTCGCCGCCGTGTGCAGGGCGTTGCCGAGCAGATGGGGAATCACGTACTCGTCGGGGCGTTCGGTCAGCGGATGGAGGGTGCTCGGGCGGAGGAACCGCGGCAGCCACGGCTCCAACGTCGCGGTTCGGGGCGGCGTCACGGCGACATCGGCGTCGGCTCGCGTCGGCGTTCCGTCCGGCGTCCACCGAGCGCCCAGCGCGACGTCGTTGACGCCGATGTCGATCGGAGCCGTTCCACTCGCGGAGTCAAGCGTATACGTCCCGGTCCGTTCCGTGGAGAACCCGAGCTGCTGCCGGATCGTGTCGAGCCACCGGTCGCGTGGTCGAGGGTCGTACGGCACCGTTCCTGGAAGCGGTACGACGAGGTGATCTCTGGTGCGCGTGAGGGCGACGTACAGCAATCGCCACTCCTCGGCGCGGTCGTTCGCGGCGACCCGCCGAAGTCGATCGGGCCCGACGAGCAGGTCGGCGCCGGCTTCGTTGATTGAGACGTCAACGACGTCATCCCGCCAGCGTGCCGTCATCCACCGCAGACCGACGTCCGGGTCCCGGGTGTCGGACGGGTCGTAGATGCCGTTTCGGTACCCCGGCAGCGACACGTCGATCGAGACGTCGACGTTCGTCGGCGGGGCAAGGGCTGCACGCGTTCCCTGCGTCACGGATCGGTTCGATCGGACGCCGTTCCGACTGATCTCGAACCCGGGATTGGCGAGCACGACGACGTCGGCTTCGTCGCCTTTCGCGTCGTGGATCGTGCGGAATTCGACGTCGTGATCGGCGCCGGTAACGCTCGGCTGGGACGGGCCGAGACGCGGGCTGTCGCGGAAGGGATCGACGAGATCCGTGAGCTCCCGGGGCGGGAGGTGGTCGTCCGCCTCCCACTGCGCGATCGTCGCCGTGAGGGCGTCGAGGTTCGCAACCCGTTGTGCGGCGTCACGATCGGGGGCCAGATCGGCCGGGTCCGCCCGGAGTCCCAGCGCCTCGATGACGTCCTCCACGTACGTCGATGCCGGCCGGGAGAGGACGGCGTCACGACGACGTCGAAGCGTCGCAAGCCCCTCGAGAAGGTGTCCCTGTGCCGTCGAGAGATCGCACGCATCGAGCACGTGGCCGAGGGCGCCGTCGTGGGCGTCGACGGCATCAGCAAGCGTCCGGTCATCGATCGGGTCCTCGGTGAGGAGACGGCGCGTCCGTGCCGGATCTGCAGGCGCGATCAGCCACTCACAGACGGCGAGCACCGCGTCGACGGCGTCACACGCGAACAGGTTCCGGCTCGCGTTCCGCACGCGGAGCCCCGCCTCGGCGAACGCCTCCTCGTACGCCTCCATCCTCGACGACCACCTGAACAGCACGTCGATGTCGAGCGGCTCGCCGTCGCCGTCCGTGAACGTGCCGTCGCCGAGCCCCTTCGAGACCAGCGTCGCGACCGCCTCGGCCTCGCCGCGCCCCTCGACCGGGCGACACCACGTGTACGAGTCCGGATCCGAATGCATCGGATCGAACGCCGCGATGTGAACGTTGGTCCCGGCGGTCGGCTCCCGGAACGCGTCGAGTCCGGGATACGTCACGTCCAGATCGCCGATATCTCCGCGATCCGGATCCGTGAGCACCGGGTCGGCGATCGCGGAGATCGCGGCGGCGACGTCGGGACGACATCGGTACGTCGTCGTCGCCGTCCAGTGTTCGTGCGTGTCCCACTCGACCCCGAGATATCGGCCGTCCCGGATCGCGGACTCGAACAGCTCGGGGTCGGCGTTTCGCCACCGGTAGATGCTCTGCAGCAGGTCGCCCGAACAGAACACCCGCGTCTCCGTCGTCACGAGATGTGCAAGCGCCGCGTGCTGGATCGCGGACACGTCCTGTGCCTCGTCGATGATTAGGCTCCGCATCCGCGTTCGGTACCGCTCGCGAACCCGGACCCGATTCTCGTCGTTCTCATCCCCGATCCGTCCCTCGAAGTACGCGTCGATCAGGGCGGCCACGTCCGTATGCGACACCACACCTCGATCGCGGATGGCGTCCCGGTATGCCTCACGGTACCCCGACAGCACGGCACAGAAGTCGTCGACACGGTCGACCCACTCCTCGTGAAGCCGTGCGTCGGCGGCGACGACGTGCCGGCGATCCGCGTCCGTTGGTGCCGCATCGCCAGCACCCTCATCGACGCCATCCATGTCCGCATCTGGATCTACATCTGGATCTACATCTGAACCTACATCGACATCGCCGCCGACGAATCGGCGGATCGCGTCGAGAACGTCGTCACCCGACGCCGGCTGCCCTCCGGGATACACGCTCTCGATCGTCCGTTCCAACTCCCGTCGTACGTCGGCGGTGGAGAGCCGCCTGTCCCGACAGTACGCGACGGCGGTTTCCAGCAGGTCGGCAACGCCGTCTCGGTATTCCTCGTCCGGATACGCCGCCTCCAGCCTGGAGAGGCGGTCCGTAAGCGCCGGATCGCGCCGGACCGTCTCATAACACGCGGTGTGCACCCGTCGCAATCGGGCCTCGGATCCGACTGCCGGCATCCCCTCGAAGCCGACGTCGTGGGCGATCTCCTCGAAAACGGTCCGCAGGACGCCGTCGATCGTTCCGGCGAAGGAGGCTCGTTGCACCCGTTGCGCCAGGTACTCGAGTTCGCGATCCGAGATCCGGTCGGCGGCCGGGACGAGCTCGTGGTCGACGATCGTCCGGAGGCGATCGCGGATCGCCGGGACGATGTCGGCCGCCTCCCCACGGGTGAAGGACACGACCGCGACGTGCTGTTCGGGCGTGCGATCCCCGTTCACGTACCGGGTGAGAAGCTCCTCAGCGGCGAGGTGATACGCGACGACGGATTTGCCCGACCCGGGAACGCAATCGAGCGTGAAGAGACCTGCATCGTGGGCGACGTACGCGTCCCGGATCGCGCGCTGTGCGCCCCGCAGTCGGATCGGCTCGTCGGTCATCGATCGCCTCCACTTCGGGTCACGGTCATCGATCGCCTCCGTCCTCACGACGACCCTCGGCCGTCGCTCCTCGATCCTCGACGATCTCTCGGAGCGGCTCCGGAAGCCTTCGATCCGGACTCACCAGTCGATGCAGTGCGTCGTCGTCGACCGCGGTCGGGTCGAGCTGGTCGAGGAGCGGCGACCGGCGGCGCGGGTCGCCGTCCATCGTCTCGGTGTGTCGCGTCAGGACCAGCCCGCGGCCGGCTGCCCGGCAGGCGTCGTCGAACTGGTCGCGGTCGCGCCCGTCCGTCCACGCGGTTCGCGGGGCGAGCGTGCTCGTGCCCTCGGCGCCCGCGAGAACCGCCTCCTGTAGCTCCGGCGGGATCGGGCTCTCGCTCGTCCGCGGCCACTCGCCGTCGACGAGGCCGACCACGACCACGTACGGGACGTCGAGCAGCCAGACGTCGTTCGCCTCGAGCACGTCGACGGCACGTGCGTTCGAGTGTTCGCGGCGTCCGGGACGCTGCGTGGCGATCAGCCGGGCGAGGTCCGCGACGTCATCCCACGACTGCGTGAGCGTTCCCTCCGCGATCCGGTCCGCGTATTTATACGGGAGCTGCCGAACGAGTGCTTCGAGGCGGACCACGGCACGGGCATCACGCTCCGTCTCGATGAGTGCCGGTGAATCACGCGCCTTCGTGGCGGGAAGCCCCGCCCGCTCGTAGGCGTCGACGACGTCGCCGAACACGGCCCCGACGGCGTCCGGCGACGGGGCCGGACGCGACCGCATCCACTCGACGTACGTCCGGATCCGGTCGTCGACGGAGGGCGTCTCCGAGAGCGTCTCGGCCCACTCGTCGATCGTCCGCCGGTCCGCCGGAAGCGCCACGAGCCCGTTCCGGATCGTCCGCGGGTCGAGCGGCCACGCCGTGCTCGAGTCGGCCCGGATCTCGTCCGAGTCCGCGGCCGAAGCCGGGTGGGAGATGTCCGGCGGACACCATCCGTGTTCGAGCGGGCGGCAGAGCGCCTCCGCGTCGAGGTCGGTTGCGGCGAGGACCTTACACACGGCTTCGAGGAGTGCGAACGGCGTGGTTCGAGTCACACGCAGCTGCGTCCAGAAGACCGGTGTGGCGCCGTACTGTACCGCGGCGCGGTACAGCGGTTCCTCGTACTCGTCGAGATCGCGTGCGACGACGGCGACGTCACGCACGCCGACACCCGCACCCCGGAGGGCGGCCACGGTGGCCATCGCGCTTCGGGCTTCCGCCCTTCGCGTCGTTGTCACCAACTCCACGGCGGGGACGTCGGCGCCGGGAAGCGGGTCCGCGAGCGCGAGGCGATCGGCCGACGTCACGGCTCGAACACCACCGCTCCGGGCGCGTCGACGTCGAACAGATCCGGCAATCGCCGGGCGAGGTACGGCCCGGTGCCACGACGGAGATGGAGGTGTGTCTCCACCGACGCCCGATCCAGCAGTACGTGGAGGAGGTCGACGTACACCGCCGACACGCTACTCACGCCGACGAACGAGACGCACGTCACGTCGGGGAACGCGCTCCGCCAGGCCGTCCCGTCCGTGTCCCGAAGCGTTCTGATCGCCCGTCGAACGAGCGCGACGTCGGAGACGTGTGAATCGGTCCGTTCCCGAAGGCTCCGCTCGATGTCGACGGCGGCGTCGATGCGTTCGCGCGCGTCGGCGTCGATGGGGGCGTCGATCGTCCCCGCGGCGTCACGGAGGCGCCGAAGACGTGCGGGGTGAAAGCCGGTCACGTTCTCGATCTCCGTTCGGAGCTGCTCGATGGCCCGTGGCTCCTCGGGGGCTCCCGGACCGATCGACGATCCGGATCCGTCGGTGTGAATGGACCGAACCATCGAGAGCCGGTCGATGCGGTCGATGCAGTCAGTGGACGGTCCCAAGCCGTCGGCGTGGCCGAGGAGCCGCACGCCGACGTCGGCCGGATCCGCGAACTCGATCCCGTCCTTCGGCGCGTGTGCCTCCCGCAGCCGTCGCTGCACGTTTCGTCGATGGAGTTCGACCGGCGTGAGGACCAGCTCGGTCCCCGGCGACCCGTCACGGAGCCGCTCCAGGAGCGACTCCTCGTCTCCCACGTGGAGGGTGAGATCGGCCGGGAGTCGTGCGTGTGGGATGGACATCGTCAGGTACCGCGTATCGTCGTCAGTTACCGCGTCGTATCGTCAGTGATCCGGGCGTCGTCGTGGCCTGCAGGTCACCGACCCGCGTTACGTGCAGGTCCCGCCTCCTCGTACATCAACCATTGGTGTGCTGGCCGATGACTCCCCGGATCGGGACACGTCACCGATCGGAGACGGAACACGTCGACGACGGAACCTGGATGCACGTATGAACGAGGTACTGCTATATCTTTTCGAGTATCGTTGCCGTCCTTTTTCGAACGTCCGTCATCCGTTCGTTATCACTCGCCGTCTCCGACGTGCTCGGCGGTGGAGGGATCGAGAACGGTCGCCGTCGCCTATCGGTCCCGACTCACTCCGACGGGGGCGTCGCCGCCGCCGCCTCGCCGTCGTCCCGCTGTGTCGCGACCGCCGCGCGCTGCAGGTCGTCGATCCGGGGGACGTCGGTGACGTTCGAGAGGACGACGAGCGCTTCGAGCGTGGACGACCGATCGCGGGGGTCGTCGCCGGCCAGGATCTCGACGGTGTCGGCCTCCTCCTCGAGCCACTGGCGAGCGCTCTCGAACCCGCGCCGGGAGAACGCCGACGGCGGCCCGGACAACACGACCAGCGCCCGTTCCGCGCTGGCGACGTCGCAGGGAACCGTCAACCGCGACGTGGTCGCCTGCTGGACGAGCGAGTTGACCTTCGCGGCGTCGGTCGTCCGGTCGGCCGGCTCGTCGGGATCGTACCCGAACCACGACAGCAGGCGGGCGAACAGCCCCGCCCCCCCCGACACCACGTCGGTCGTGGCGTGGCCGATCGAGACGATCCCGCCCGGCTCGAGGGTCCGAACCACGTCGCTCGAGTCGACCGCGTTCTCGGCGATCGTGTTCGAGTCGCGTTCGCCGGCGGCGAACAGGGTACAGATACGCCGTGCGAGCGCCCGCGTCGCGTCCTCGCCGTTCTCGGCCTCCGGTTTGAGCCAGGCGTCGTGATCGAAGGTGATCGTGCTTGCCGCCGCCGGAACGATGGTCCGGATCGCGCGGGCGGCGTTGAGCGCCGCCGCGTCACCGTCCTCGTCGGCCGGCAGAACGCCGAGCGCGTATACCGGTTCGTCGTAGGTCGCCTGCAGTTCCTCGACGAGCACCGACCCGGCCCCGCTGCCGGTCGCGCTTCCGAGTCCCGCGGCGACGAGGACGCCGTCGGCGTCGTAGACGTCGATCGCATCCAGCGCACGGCGTATCTCCGGCAGATCGCCCCGCGTCACCTCGGCGGCGATGTCGGGACCGCCATCGACGCCGTCGACCGTGACCTGCGGATGGGTGTCGCCGATCAGGACGCGCCGGTCCTCGGGAACCGTCTCGACGTCGTCGGTCGGCGACCGGGAGATGTCACAGACGATCGCGTTCCCGCCGGTGAACGTGCGGCCGGTTTCGGCCTCGATCTCCCGGATGCAGTCGACGACCCGACTCCCGGTGGCGCCGACGCCGACGAGTGCGAGCTCCATCGGTTAGACGACGGGGTCGAGGTCGTTGTTCTCGTCGGTGATCAGGTCGTTGATCTCCTCCTCGCGGACGGCCTCCTGCTCGGCGATCTTCTCCTGGGCGTCGACCGCCTGGTTCTGGATCTCGTTGATCCGCGGGGTCTCCGTGACGTTCGAGAGGAGCACCGCCGCCGCGAGCTGGGGGGATTTCCCTCGCGGATCGTCGCCGACGAGCACCTCGACGGTGTCCGCTTCCTGTTCGAGCCACTGGCGCGCGCTCTCGATACCCTTCCGGGAGAACTCGCTTGGCGGCCCCGAGAGGACGACGAGCGCGCGGTCGGCGCTCGAGATCTCGGCGGGCACCGTGAGCCGGGAGTTGACCGCCCGGCGGACGAGCCCCTGGATCTTCGTCGCCTTGCTGCCCTCGTCCGCCGACTCCGCCCGGTCGGTGCTCCAGCGGTCGAGCAGGCCGCCGGTGGCGGCGTCGTTGTCCACCTCGGTGGCGGCGTAGCCGATCGTCGAGACGCCGCCGGTGTCGAGCGTCCGGATGATGTCGCTTGAGTCCATCGCGTTCTCGGCGACCTCGGAGTCGTCCGTCTCGCCGGCCGCAAGCAGGGTCACGAGCCGGGCCGCGAGCTCGCGGTTCATCTGCTCGTATCCCTCCTCGATCGTCTGTTCGCGGGCGCGCCAAGCGTCGTTGTCGAAGCCGATGAAGTTGTCGACCTTGGTGACGAACGACTGCAGCGACCGGGCCGCGTTCAGCGCCGGGCGGCCGCCCTCGTACTTGCCGGGCAGCACGCCGAGCCCGTAGACCGGCTCGTCGTACATCTCCTGGAGGGTGTCGATCACGACCGGACCGCCGCCGCTGCCCGATCCGCCGCCGAGTCCCGCGACGACGAGGAGGGCGTCGACCTCGTGGATCTCGACGTCGTCGAACGCGCGGCGGATCTCCTCGATGTCGGCCTTCGCGACCTCGGCGCCGACCTCGACGTCGCCGCCGACGCCGTGACCCTTGGCTTTCTGGTTCGTGTCGCCGATGAGGACGCGCCGGTCCTCGGGGATGTAATCCGGCTTCGCGAGGTCCGTCCGCGCGGTGTTGATCGCGTGGACGTGCTGACAGAGGTTCCGATCGGTTTGGGATTCGAACTCGAGCATCCGGTCGACGATCTTGCTCCCGGCGTTCCCGACGCCGATCGTGGCGAGCTTCATACCCCCCGTTCACGCTCCAGGGGTTTTAAAGCCGATGTAATTTACATTTGATATGTTTGGTGACGAAACGATCGATCGATCCGGCGTCAAGTCGCCGCCCCGGCTGGTGAGGTTCCGGTAGACCCTCGGGAGCGTCCCCAACTCGGGAGCGACGGTACAGCTCGTTCCGGGGGTTGCGGTTCACACGCCGGGACCGGTACAACTACTGACTGCATATTGATACATTTGGGCGACACGAGCGAATGATCAGCCGCGCTCCCGTCGGAACCCCTTTGGGGGCGGCTGTCCGACTCTCGCGGTATGATCGACGAGACCGTCGCGGAGATCCGGGCGATGCAGACCCACAGCTCCTCGGTCGCCGCGGTGAAGGCCACCGAGGCGCTCGCGGACCTCATCGACCGGGAATATTCGTCCCTCGAGGAGTTCGAGCGGGACCTCGAACACAACGCCGGCGTCCTCCGCCGGTCCGACACCTCCCACGCCGCCCTCCACAACGCGGTCCGGGACGTGGAACGCGCCGTCGTCGGCGAGGCGGACTCGATCCCCGAGGCGAAACACCGCCTGGAGGCCGCAATCGACGACGCCGTCGAGGCGGTCAGGACCGGCAAGCGCCGAGCCGCGGAACACGCCGCCGCGACCATCGCGGACGGCGAGACGCTTCTCACCCACGACTACTCCTCGACGGTGCTCGAGGCGATCGAGAACGCGACGGCGGAGGGCGCACATCTCTCCGCGTACGTGACCGAAGCGCGCCCGCGGTACCTCGGTCGGAAGTCGGCGCGCGAGCTGTCGGCGAATCCACGCGTCGACACGACGATGGTGGTCGACAGCGCGATGGGCCACGCGCTCCGGCAGTGCGACCGCGTCCTGCTGGGAATGACCTGCATCACGGACGGCACCTACTACAACCGGATCGGCACCTTCCCGCTCGTGACCACCGCCGCCGAACTCGGCGTCCCGGTGACCGTCGTCGGGTCGAGCGCGAAGCTGATCGAGTCGTTCCACTTCGAGAACGACTTCCGTGATTCCGTCGAGGTGTCGCGTGAGCCGATGGCGGACGTGACGATCGAGAACCCGGCATATGACGCCACGCCGGTCGAGGCCGTCGATCGGGTCATCACCGACGAGGGTGACGTTCCGGTCGACTCACTGACCACGTCGTAGGAGAAACGGAACCGCCACGACACGACGGGGAAACACCCACGAGGATCGCCCTCGTGGGTGGGATATGGCTAGCCCCGACGACGGCTTCACCGCCCAGATCCTGTTGTACGACGGCTTCGACGAACTCGACGCGATCGGTCCCTACGAAGCACTCGCGATCGCCGGCGAGATCCTGGCGGACGCCGATCCGGCGGACTCACCCGACGCCCACGCGCCGTCGGCACTCACCGTCGAGTACGTCACGCTCGAACCGCGCGAGCGCGTAGTCGCGAGCCACGGCACACGCATCGAGCCGGACGGCGTGCTTGCGGTCCCCTCGGAGGGCGAATCGGCGGCGTCGAATCCGGATCTCCTCGTCATTCCGGGCGGCGGCTGGACCGCACGCGATCCGGACGCGAGTGCGTGGGCGGAGGCCCAACGCGGCGCGATCCCCGACGCGCTCGCCGCGATCGCCGGAACGAGCGTACGGCTCGCGTCGGTGTGTACCGGCACGATGCTGCTCGCGACGGCGGGGATCACGGACGGCCGGCGGGCCGTCACGCACGCGAGCGCGCTTGAGGATCTTCGTGAATCGGGCGCGACGGTGGTCGACGCCCGGGTCGTCGACGACGGCGACGTCGTGAGCGCCGGCGGGATCACCTCCGGAATCGACCTGGGGATCTACCTCGTCCGGGACGTTCTCGGAGGGACGATCGCCGACCGGGTGGCGACGCGGCTCGAGTACACGCCCCAGGGAACCGTGGCCGGTCGGGACGAATCCGACTGACGACGGTCGGCGGGGAAACGGCTTGACGACGGTCGGCGGGGAAACGGCTTGACGACGGTCGGCGGGGAAACGGCTTGACGACGGTCGGCGGGGAAACGGCTTGACGACGGTCGGCGGGGAAACGGCTTGACGACGGTCGGCGGGGAAACGGCTTGACGACGGTCGGCGGGGAAACGGCTTGACGACGGTCGGCGGGGAAACGGCTTGACGACGGTCGGCGGAGGTAGTACGATCGCGGCCGCAGGGTGTGACACACGACGGGAATTCGCTTCGCGGGAAACGATCGATCCCGTCACGGGCGGCCGATTCCGTATGAATGGCAGTACATTTAGTATGCTACAGATACGTTCACGGACTGATGCCGCTTCGCCCAGCCGACACCGACCTGCTCGGGGAGATCGCCATCTCCATCGCGCGGGAGAACTACGGCTTTCTCTACGTCGACCGCGTGACCGAGGAGATCCGGGACCGATACGAGTCCGCGGACACCGGGCTGACGAAGGCGAGCAGCCTGAGTCGCTCGGAGATCAAGGAGTCGCTCCAGGAGATCGCCGGGCAGGAACACGAGGACTTCCGGCGGATCCGGTCGGGCGTCTACTACTATGACCTGTTCTCGACCGGTCACGACAATCGGGTCCCGAACCGACTCAAGGACCTGTTTCTGTCGACCCAACAGGTCGTCACCGCCGAACAGATACGCAACGAGTTCAACCTCGCCGTCGACGACGTGGAGTTCTTCGTCGACAAGCTGGTCTCGAACGACATGCTCTTCCGGATCGCGGCGGGCTCGCGGGAGTACTACTCGGTCGGGTCGTTGCTGAAGGAGCAGACGGGACAGAACCGGCTCGAGGACGAACTCAGGGAGCAGTCGCGCGGCAGCGAACCGCTGGGCATCCTGTCGCACGACGAGCTCGAGCAGATCATCTCGGTCAACGCGACCACCGACGTCATCCGATATCTGGAGGGTCAGCTCGGATTCCTTGCCGATCTCGACGGCGAATATCTGGTGTGGGGCGCCCTCGAGGACTACGGCCGGTGGATGGCCGAGGAGATCGCCGACGACGTGGTCGCGGAGTTCGACGACGTCGGTCACGCGATGCCCACAAGCGAGTACCGCGAGGTCGTCACCGCCCGGATCGAGGGGCGGACGGACATCCTCGAGAACGTCAGCCGGGCTGAACGCGACGACGTGATCGACGCGGTCGAGGAGGGCCTCCAGGCGGTCGTCGACGTCGACGTCGACGGCCGGATCGCGGTGCACCGCGAACCACTCGTCGAGGAGATCGACGCCCACGCTGAGAAGATCGTCTCGCCGCTGCTTGCCGACACCGCCGCCGCGACCCCCTCGGTGATGAAGGAGGAAGCCGAAGCCGAGATCGAGGGGCTCCGGCTCGCCGACAGCGAGGAGGCGAACCGCTACCTGAGAGAACAGGTCCGCGAGCGGGCCGACGCCAAGATCGAGGAGGCCTTTTAACCAATGCGAACCAGATTCAGCGACTTCACGACCAACGAACAGAACGGAACGACCTTCGTCACGGCGGTTCCCCAAAGCAGCGCGGACGAGCCCGTCCGTTTCGACGCGAGCATCGCCGATCAGGGTTCCGACGACGACCCGCAGGCCAACTGGGAGGAGATAATCGCCACGCTCGCCCAGGGACACCTCGGTAACGAACTGCTGATCGAGGGGGGACGCGGCGTGATGGACAAGGAGGTCGCCATCGAGGCGCTCGTCGAGTCGGACGCCGAACACGTCCGGAACGAGCACGCCGCCCACGCCGTCCTCGAGTACCTCGACGACCAGGACATCGTCTCCATCGACGGCGAGGAGGTCGTCGTGTTGCTCTCCTACGAGCAGATCCGTGAGGAGGGATCGAGCTCGATGCTCAACAACTGGGCGGCGACCCTCGACGCCTGCGTCGAGCGGATCGACTCCGCGATCGAGCGGGTCAAACAGAACCAGGAGACGCTCCAACAGCACTTCGAGGACCTCTCGGACACCCAGAACCTCGAGCAGGAGTACGCCCAGAAGGCCGACGAGCTGAAACAGGAGATGAAGGGGCTGCTGGCCGGGCGGATGCCCTCCGAACTCGCCGACGACGAGAAACGGCGGTTCGAGATGCTCCGCAAGCGGTACCACCGCTACGAGATGTTCGAGGAGAAGGCCGCCTCGCCGGTCGCGGAGACGCAAGGACCGGAGATCCTCGGGGCCGTCGTCGAGGACATGGAGAACATCAAGCTGCTGTTGATGGACCAAAGCCAGGAGTTCCGCAAGCTGGCGCTCTCGGAGAACTTCACCGAAAGCGGCGCGCTCCAGGACCTCGAGAACCTCGAGAGCTTCGTCGCGGAGTTCGGCGACGTCACCGAGCCGAGCGAGCAGATGGAGGAGAAATCCGACGACGAGTTCGTCGAGGATCTGTTCGATATGCGCGAATCGACGACCACCGAGGAGGTCCAACAGCTTGACGAAGACGCGACGCTCGAGACGACACGGTAAGGCGGGATGTTCGCTGCATCGTTCCTCGGGACCTTGCGGCACGCACGGAACCGGACCACGGCGGAGCTGCGGAAGCGGCGGTATGACGACGCCGACGACGAGGCCTGGCGCGTCGTCGAGGACGCCCTGGATGCGGTCTGTGACCTCGTCGAGCTGAGCCTCCATGGCGTTCCGCTGCCGCCGGCCGCCGCAACCGGCGGGACTGCCTCACGGGACGCCGACGAGGCGATCGCGGCGCTCCTCGACCGGCGCTTCGAACGCGATCCCTGGAGCGACGGGGATCCCCCGCGGCCACCGACTGCCGCGGTCGAGACCGAGGACGAGAACGGTGACGAGGCTGAGGACGTTGATGAGGGCGAGGACGGTGACGGCACCGAGGACGGTGACGAGGCCGGGAGCGACCGTGAGGACCTGGCTCCCGACCGGATCGAAACGGTGGCGGGGACGACGATCGTGCCGCTATCGAGGACCGGCCCGCGGGCGGCGAACTGGGACGTCCTCTTCGATCGGCTGGTCACCCACGCGATCGCGGTGACGACCGAGTGTCGAAAGCTGGCCGGCAGACAACGCATCGACGGCGCCACCGACCTGGCGGCCGCCTGGGAGGGCGTCGCGGACCTGCTCGGCGATCTCGCGTCGTTCATCGCGTTCGTCCGCCGGGCGGCCGCCTGGACGAACGACCCGGACCCGGAGACGATCGACCGCTCGGAGGCCGCGTTCTCGGCCGCCCGGGCGTTGACCGACGAGACGACGACCACGACATGACACGGAACAATCTCAACCCGATCAAGACCGACGATCAACCGACGTCGCACATCCGCGTCGGGGCGAGCAAGGTCGGCGCCGACGCCGAGCTCGTCGAGGTCATCCACAACGACCGGAGCGCGTACTTCCGCGTCGAGACCGAGGACGACCAGATCGTGAGCAACATCGGCAACAAAGCCTACATCAACGCCAACGTCGAGCACCTCTTCGGCGGGATCGACTTCTCGGGCGGGGACAAGTTCGTCGTGGACGGCAACGCGAGCCTCGCGTCGGTTCCCGCGGCGGACTCGGCGACCATCCACCCGAAGACGGTCGCGCCGGACGTCCTCGAGGAGTACCTCCGGTCGGCGGAGTACCTCCTCCACCGGATCGAGGAGGTCGCCGAGATCCGGGGATCGCTCGTCCGGTTCACCGTCTCCGAGGCCGACCCCGGCGCCTACTCGACGCTCCGGATCACGGAGGACACCGACCTGGAGTTCGTCGACGAACCCGCGGAGCCGCCCCAACAGCCGGCCGGCGCGCGCGGCGGCGCGGGGCAACGCGGCGGTCCGGGCGCCCCCGGTGGACCGGGTGGCGGTGCGGGCGCCCCCGGCGGTGGCGGCGAGCGACCGGACGAGGGGACGACCGTTTCCATCGAGCCGACCGTCCCGACCGTGAACCTGGAGGAGGACGTCGCCGGCCTCGAGTCGGTTAAGGAAACGGCACGAATGCTGCTTGCCCTCTTCGACACCGAGGTGCGCGACCGGATCGTCGAGATGTACGGCGAGGAGTTCGCCGAGCGCGGCGGCAGCATGTTGTTGTACGGTCCGCCGGGCTGCGGCAAGACGCACGTCTCGGAGGCGATCGCCCACGAGGCCAAACACGAAACCGGGATCGAGGACCAGTACGGCGAGGTGGTCTTTCTAGAGATCCGCGGCAGCGACATCCAGTCGAAATACGCCGGCGAGGCCGAAAAGAACGTGAGCGCCGTCTTCTCACAGGCCCACCGGATAGCGAAGGAGGAGGGGTTCGCGGTCCTCTTTTTCGACGAGATCGAGACGCTCATCCCCGACCGCAGTGACGACAACCTCCAGCGACACGAACGCGCGTTGACGAACGCGTTCCTCCAGGAGATGAACGACGTCGAGGACAACCTGCTCGTGATCGGCGCGACGAACATGCCCTTCACGATCGACCCGGCGGCGACCCGGCGGTTCCCGATCCAGCAGTTCATCGAACAGCCGGACGAGCGCGTGATGTCGGAGGTCTGGCGCACCCAGCTCGCCTCGCTGCGGAACACCGACGACATCGACTTCGAGCGGCTCGGCGAGGCGTCCGTCGGCTACACCCCGGCGGAGGTGGCCGACCGCATTCTCGGGAGCGACCTCCAGCGTGAGCTCATCCGCAGCGTGATCGAGGGCGATCCCCAGGAGGTGACCACCGAGTACCTCCTCGACCGTCTCGAGGGGACCGAGCCGAAGACGGTCAGGCAGTACGTCTCGAGCGTCCGTGAGCAGCTCGACGACTTGGAGGGCTATCCGGAGATGCGCGATTACGTCCACGAACAGGCCGACGAGCTCGGGATCGACCTGCAGGGTGGTCCCGGCGCCGGCGGCGGCGCGCTCTCCTCGCTGCTTGCCGACCAGGACGGGGGTACAGGCGAGGACGAGGGAGGGAGCGCGGCCGTGGGATCCGATGGTGGTGATGCCGAACCCGGTGACGGGTCAGCCGGGGATGGTGCGATCGGGGCCGAATCGGCCGAATCGGCCGGAGCGGGGTCACCCAGCCCGACCGGAGATGGTCCGGTCAGCAACGCGGGCACGGGCACGACCGATCGGGGTGACGAGTGATGCCGGCCGGGACGGCCGAGTACGTCCGGACGTCCTCCTTCGAGGTCGGCGAACTCGACGCGTGGGCGGTCTCCGGCGATCGCGTCTGCATCCTCGCCAACGGGACGGAGGTGTACGTCGTCGGCGAGGAGCGCGATCAGATAACTCTTCCCGAACCCGCCGAAAGCGTCGCGTTGAGCGACCACCTCTACGCCGTCACCGACGACGGCGTCGACGCCTACAGCCTGTCGGGGACGCGACTGTGGCGGGTCTCGCTCCCGGAGGCGGTCCGCGTGGCTGCTCCCGGGGAAAGCGGGTTCGCGGTCGTCGTGACTGAGGACGACGAGCTGGTCGGCCTGGACGCGACGAGCGGCCAGGAGCGGTTCCGCGTCGACCGTCCCCACTCGGACGTCTCGGCGACGCCGGCGGTCGTCTGCACCGACGACGCGCTCGTGTTGGCCGCGTGGTCGTTTCTGTCGGTGTTGGGGCCGACCGGGGAGAGCCGGCTGCAGGAGCGCGTCGATGGCGCGATAAGCGACCTCGGGGTCGTCGGCGACACGATCGTCTGCGTGATGAAGGACGCCCGCTGTGTCGGGATCGACATCGAGACCGGCGAGCGGAAGTGGAGCCACGACTGGCAGGTCGATCGGATCGATCCCTTCGGTCGCGAGGAGATCATCCTCCGGACCGAGGGGGAAATCCGCGCGATCGACGCCGAGGGCGAGTGGACGCCGCTCGGACTCGATGACGGCCTCCCGGTGACCGCCGCCGGCGGCGAGCCGGTCTGTGTGATCGTCGACACGGTCGCGAACGTCTACCGCCGCCTCTCCGGGGAGTGGACGCTTGATGCGACCCTGCTGTCGGAGTCGCTGACCGCCGGTGCCGAGGCGATCCACGCGGAGCTGCACAACGTCGGCGACACTGCCGCCTCCGCCACGATCGCGATCGAACTGTCCGGCGCCCGGTGTTCGGATCCGACCCACCGGGTGACGCTCCTCGAGGACGACTCCGAGCGGGTCCGATTTCCGCTGTCGTCGATCGACGAGGAGACGGTTGATCTCACGATCACGGCGGACGAGGAGGTGATCCTCGAGGAGCGACTCCCGGTCACGGGCGGCAGCGAGTCGATCGACGTGACCGTCGAGCCGACGCGATTGACCCCGGAGGGACTCCGCGTGTCGGTGACGCTCGCGAACGAGACGAGCGTTCCCGTCGAGGACGTTCGGATCAACCCGATGGGCGAGCGCGTCGACCGGATCGACCCGAACGACGCCGTCACGCGCACCCTCGAGGCGCCGGCGGACGGAACGCTCACGATCGCCGATGCGACCGGCATCCGACGGACCGTCGACGTCCCCCGCCCGGAGGATCCGCTCTCAGCCAGCGGGTCCGTCGAGGAGGACGTCCTCGCGGTGCGGGTTCGCAACGACTCGCGGGCGACGGTCGTCGACGAGCTGACGATCGACGGCGACGCGCTTCCGACGTCGATCACGCGGACCTTCGAGGGCGCTCCCGAGAGCGTGCTGGAGCTGGTCGCCCCGCCCGTCGAGGACGGGACGAGCACGGTGTCGGTGGCCGGGCACTTCCTCGACGCCGACGTCGACCTCGAGATCCCGGAGTCGGCGGTCCTGAACGCCGCCACCGGAACGCACGCGCCACCGGCAGCCGCTCCCGACGGGAGTGCTCCCGGCGGAACGCCCGGAGGCCACAGCGCCGGCGGCGCCGGCGGCGCTCACGGCGACGCCGGGCCCGGAACCGGCGACCTCGAACTGGAACGCCGGATCGATCCCCTGCCGCCGATCGTGGGCGATCTCTGCATCGAGCATATCGACGTCGAGAACGTCGGCCACGGTCCCGAATCGGTCACCGTGACTACGCCCGACGCCGCGCCGGTGACGGAGACGATCCGTCCCGGGGAGTTCCGCACGTTCACCCGACTCCACGCCTTTACCGGCGTGGGCGACGACGTCGTCCCGCCGGTGGCCGTCGAAAGCGGCGGCGTCGAACGGACGGCGGGGGAGCTCGATACCGAACTCGAGATCCCGGAGTTGTACTGCCGGGGACTGCTGCTCCCCGACCGTGACGGGTACACCCTCGAGGTGACGGCGGTCAACACCGCCGAGAGCCGGCTCCGCGTGCGCGATCTCGAGCTCGAGCTCTACGAGTTCCGTGAACCGCCCGCGGAGATCCACGTCCCGCCCTACGAGGAGGTGACGGCGACCTACCGGGTCGATGGTCCCGACCCGAGCACCGTCGGCGGCTACGATACCGTGCGCTACGTCGCCGACGGGTCGGTCGCGCCCGCCCGCGACCTGGAGGTGCTCGTCGAGGCTCCGGTGGACGGGCCGGACGGGCTCGCCACGCTCACGGTCGCCGTCGATCCGGAGACGGCGCTCGATGCCGACGGCGGGACGGTCGCGATCGCCGTCGAAAACGACGGCGGGGCCACGGTGACCGACCTGTCGATCGCCGCCCGCGGCGATCAGGTCCGGACGATCCTCTATGAGGCCGACGACGTTCCCGAGCTCGGTCCCGGCGAGACCCACGTCCACTACGTCGACATCGAGACCGCCGAGGACGGGCTCGACGTGGCGCTCGACGTCGCCGGAACCGTCGGCGGCGCCGACCACGAGGAGACGATGTCGGTGGTCGGATCGCCGGAATCGGTCTCGATCGACCGCGAGACGGGCCGGAGCGGACCGGACCACTCCCCGCGCGTCTCGACCGACTTCGCGGTCGAGTAGGGATCCTGCACCGATCGCCGGCTTTCTTCCCCCGTTTCCGGTGCCGTGAGGAACCGGGATGTTCGGAATCTCATATCGATGTCAACCACCACAACACATATTATGATGTGGTGGATAACAACAGACGTCGATGGAACCCGATGGCGACGTGCGCGTGTTGGAAGACACGGAACGGCGCTTTGCGGACGGCACCGTTCTCCGTGTCCGCGTGCTGGCTGTGCCGGAGTCGGGGAAGTTTCCGGACGGCGTCAAGTACCGTCTTCATTACGGAACCGAAGACGGCGAGACTCTGATCCGGTACGACAACTCCCACGGAGTGCACGAACGACACACGCCCGATGGGCTCGACGACGACTACGGCTTCCCCGGCTACGACGCCGTCCAAGAGCGCTTCTGGGTCGCGGTCGAACGGTTGCACGCGGAGGGAAGCCACCACAGGACAACAGCAAACTATGACACCGAACACGCTCATCGTGACGGTTGAATCGATCGGCACCGTCCAGCAGCGCACTACCGAGGCGTTCCGGCAGGCGCTTGCTGGCGACGGCCCCGAGGAAGACGCTCCACACCGGCTGAGCTTCGAAACCACCGACCAGCTGGCGCAGGTCTTCACGCCGCGCGCGATCGACCTCCTTCAGGCGATCGCGCAAGCGGAGCCCGCGAGCATCCGCGAGGCCGCCCGGCTGGTCGGTCGGGACGTCAAGCAGGTCTCGGAGAACCTCGAACGGCTCGAAGCATACGACGTCGTGGAGTTCGTTGCGGAGGGGCGAGCGAAGCGCCCCGTCGTCCCCTACGACGAGATCGACATTCGGCTTCCGCTTCGGGGGACTGCGGAACGGGACGTTGCCCCGGCGTAGATGCAGTCGCTGCACACTATCTGACCGTCGGTGCTGGCGAAGAGACCGGTCGAGCGATCCGGCGGGGTGGATCAGTCTCCATGCCGGATGTGCTCCGTACCGGCACTCGATGGAGCGGTCGTCCGACCGATTTCGGCGATCGAGTGATCGGGGAGTTCGCGGTCGAACAACCGACGTCGATAGCCACCCCGTCCGTCCACGAGGACGGAGAACTGCGAAGAAGCGGACGCCCGTCCGGTTGCGAGCGGTTCGAACACACTCCACCGGTGAATACCGACGGGCAACCATCCGCGGGGATGTTCGGCCGACAGTATCAGTACTCGATCGCGCCGGCGTACCGGTCCAACAGGATGACGATCGCGCCGCCGAGGACGGCCGCGAGGCCGAACCGCGGCGCGACGGCGCTCCAGGAGGACCCCGACTCCTCGAGGACGCGTCCCACCTCGACGATCGGCGCGCGCAGCGCGCCGACGATCAGGCTGACGAGGAACGCGACGGTGGCGGCCCGGTTGGCCGCGAGCGCGCGGCGGACCGCATGCGCGACCGTGAACAGGCCGAGGACCCCGCCGCCACAGAAGACGACGACCGGCGGGGCGGCCTCGACCAGCGCGTCCGTCCCCGCCCCGGAGACCGCGCCGATGACGGCGTCCGTGAACGTCGAGAGGGCGTCGGTCATCCGTTCGTACTGGCCGAGGATCACGAGCACGAGCGACCCCGAGACGCCGGGCATCACCATCGCGCTCACGGCGAGCGCGCCCGCGAGGAAGACGACCGCGAGCCCGTCGCCGAGCGCGCCCGCGGCGTACCCCGAGACGAGGAAGGCCACGAGGAAGCCGGCGACTGCGGCGCCCTTCCGACCGGGCGTCGAGAGGTCGACCTCGTGGCGGAGGACGACGGCGGAGGCGGCGATCAGCCCGAAGAAGAACCCGAAGGTGGCGACCGGCGCGGCCTCGAGTAGGTGCTCGACGACGCGCAGGACGGTCACGATCGCGGTCCCGATGCCCGCCCCGAGCACGAGGAGGAACGGGCCGTCCATCTCCAGGAACGCCGCGCGGGCGTCCGGGAGGTTCGCCGGGCGCACGCCTGCGAGGACGCGCCGGGCGCGGTCGGGATCGATCGCGGTCACCGCGGCGATGAGCCGCTCGTAGATGCCCGTGATCAGCGCGAGCGTGCCGCCCGAGACGCCGGGGACCGCGTCCGCACACCCCATCGCGACCCCGCGCAGGTAGACGCCGAGCCACTCGGGGGCGTCGACCATCTAGGATGCGGCGGGCACGGGAGCGGCGGTCGACTCCCCGAGTGCGGCCGGGGCGACCCGGGAGGTCGTCGCGTTCCCGTCGTCGGTCGTGGCGCCGCCGTCGTCGGTGGTTCCGTCGGTCGTGGCGTCGCCGTCGTCGGTGGTCACGTTCTCGGTGGTGTTCCCGTCGGTCGTGTTTTCGTCGGTCGTGTTTTCGTCGGTAGCGTTCTCGTCGGTGGCGTTCTCGTCGTCCTCGAGCAGCGATTCCTCCTCGAGTTCGACCGTCGAGACTGCGTCGTTCTCGCCGACGACCTGGCCCTCGGTCACGGTGGCGTTGCCGGTAGCGTAGGTGAGGCTGCCGTTGCTCGCGGTCGGCGCGGTGCCGATCTGGTAGGGACCGGTCGCGCGGACGCTCACGTTGGTGTAGCCGTTCTCGGGGCCGTACTCGTCGTAGCCGGTCGTCGAGTAGGGGACGTGGAACGAGAACTCGCCGTTCTCGTCGGCGGTGGCGAACTGCCGGTAGACGAACGTCTCGTTGGAGTTCGGATAGGTCATCTCGACGGCCGCCTCGACCTCCTGGCCGGGCTCGGCGCCGGAGCCCTCGATGGTCGCGCCGGGGACCTTCTCGAAGGTCTTCACCCAGTTGGCCTGGGTGTCACGCAGCTGTGCGTTGAAGTACTGGCCGGCGTCCGACTCGGTCGCGTGGACCAGCCGGTACTGTTCGAGGGCGTCGACGCGCTCAGTTGGGACCGACCCGATGCCGCCGATCTGCGCGGTACCGCTTTGGTTCTCGACGAACGACTCCGCCTGGGACATCGAGTTGAAGGCCTGCGCGAACCGCTCGCCCTCGGTCTGCGGGACCGTCCGGACCGTGGTCTGCGATCCGTCGGCGGTCTGGACCGGCGTCTGGTCCCAGTTGAGCACGACCGGCTCGGGGTCCTTGGCGCTGCCGTGGTACTCGTAGAGCCGGACCATCAGGCTCTCGTAGTAGCGCTGCTCGCGCACCTGCGTGGCGACGCTGAGGCCGCCCTGCTGGTTCTGCTGGTAGATGGCCCCGAGGAAGTCGCTTTGCGTCTCGTTCCCGTCGTCGTAGAAGGTGACGGGCGCGGTGAACTTCGACTGCGGGTGGACCATCTGCCAGTCGACCATCACGTAGCGGGTGTGCTCGCCCTCCGTGCTCTGGCCCGCGAGGACGTCCTGCGCGCGCTCCTCGCTGGGCGCGAGCAGGAAGTTCGCGGCCCGGCCGGCGTTCTGCTGGAAGGGGTTCGCGTTGGGGATGCGCTCGGCCCGGGTGGTGATCCAGTGGCCGTAGTCCCACCACGACTGGACGCCGTAGGCGCCCTCGGGGTACTCGAAGTCGCCGTCTTCGGGGCGCTCGTAGGTGCCCTGGTACTCCATCGCGTTGTCGTGGCCCTCGAGCTCGCCGGGATGGGGCGTCTCCTCGTTCATCCACTGGAGGCTCTCGTCCCACTCGACGACGCTGCCGGGGCCGGTGTTCGCGCCGGCGGCCCACACCGGGGTGGCGGTCGCGACGAGCGGCGCGAACAGCACGAGCACGACCGCGCCGAGGATCATCACCTGCCACCCTTGGACGTCGTCGACGACCGCGGTCACGGACTTGCCGCGGACGTCGAGAGCGTCGATCGCGAGCTGGAACGTGTAGCCCGCGCCGACCGCGACGACGACCGCGAGGTAGTAGTTGAACCGGCCCTGGGTGAACGCCATCGCGAGGATGAACAGGCCCCAGACGACGAAGTAGAGCTCGCGGGCGGCGTAGCGTTCGAGGTAGGTCGCGCCCACGAGGAACGCGGTGGCGATCGCCATCCCGACGACCTGCCAGGAGAGCCCGACGAGGCCGCCGATCGCGTCGTAGGCGCTCGGGGCCACGTAGACGCTGCCGATGAGGACCGCGGCGGCGACGACGTAGCCCGTCTCGCGTGTATCGTCGCTGCGGATCAGCGGGCGCGCCAGGACGTAGAGGATCGCGGCCAGCGCGAAGAAGAACGCGAAGCCGTATTGGGAGATCACGAAGGGCGCGAACTCCGACTGCATCAACGGCGGCTGTGCCTCGCCGATGGTCCGGGTCGCGGCGGCGGTCGAGAAGGCGATGGTTCGCAGGAGGTTGTTCGCGATCGTTCCCCAGGCGGAGGGGACCGCGACCGCGAGGACGCCCACCGAGGCGACGATCAGGCCGCCGACCGCGGCGGGGTACGTCCGGACGTCCAGATCGCGGTCGTCCCACTGGCGCGCGAGGAACGCGAGGAACGCGCAGCCGACCGCGACACCGAGCGGAAGGACGACCTGTAACAGGGAGTACGCAGTCGTATTGAAGGTGAACTCGTTCAGCGGGATGATCATCAACAGGCCGGCAACACCCATCGAGACCGCGCCGACGAAGGCGATCGGCTCGGGGCTATCCTCGTGAACCACGTCGCTCGTGATCTTGATCACGAGGAAGATCCCGGTGAACCCGACCAGCATCACGCCGGGCTGCCAGGTGGCCATATATAAGGCGATCGCGAGGCCGGCCGCGGCCGCGTAGCCGATGGGTTTCTTGAGTGCGTTCCAGTCCTGGTCAACGACGAGTTCCCAGACGGGCTTCTCGCGTTCGGCGACGTCGAGCGCGAGGAAGACCGCGAGGACGGCCAGCGTGGAGAAGAGGACTTCGCCGGCGTGGTGGTCCGGGAAGCCGACCAGCGTCTGACTGAAGAAGGTGCCGGGGATGAGTCCGAGGATCGCCACCGCAATGACGGCGGAGAGGCGGTCGACGAACCGGCGCGCGATGAAGTAGGTCGGGATCGCGACCGCGGTGCCGACGATCGGCGCGATCACGAGCATCGCGCGCAGCAGGCCTTCCTCGCCGCCGCCGGTGATCGGCGTGGCGACGACGGAAAAGACGGCGATGATGTGGTCCCAGAGGGTGCCGAAGTGGCCCGGATCCGTGCCGAACGGGAATCCCGACCACGCCTCAAAGGGCATCGTGTTCGGCCAGTGTTCGAGGAGGTAGGACGTCTCCCGGAAGTGATACCAGGCGTCATTCCCGCGGAAGTACACCTGTCCGTCGACGATGAAGTTGCCGTACGCGCGGAGGCGCGAGTACAGCATCACCGCGAGGACCGCGACGATCGCGGGGACGTGGTACCACCGTTCGAGGAGGTCGAGAACGGAGGCGCCCGCGCGATCGCCAGGGTCAGTCTGATCGCTCATTGTCAGTGACGAGTCCCAAAATCCGCATAAGCCTTGTCATATCCCGATCGGAACGGGACGGAAGGTCTAAACGGGGACGTTTCCGTATGTCCGGTGTGAAGGTCTCGGTCATCCTCTGTACATACACGCTGGATATGTACGACCACTTCGCGGAGGCCGCGGACAGCGTGCTCTCGCAGACGCACGACGACGTGGAACTGGTGGTAGTCGTGGATGGGACTCCGGCGGTGTACGACCGCGTCGTCGAGGAGTACGGCGACCGCGAGAACGTCGTGATAGAGTGTAACGACGAGAACGTGGGACTGCTGGAGAGCCGGAACCGCGGCGCGGAGATCGCGTCGGGCGACGTGGTCACGTTCATCGACGACGACGCAGTCGCCGACGAGGAATGGGTCGAGCGGCTGGTCCACGCCTACGAGGAGAAGGACGCCATCGCGGCGGGCGGGAAGATGGTTCCTGAATGGGTCGCCGGGAAGCCGTCGTTCCTCCCCGAGGAGTTCTACTGGCTGGTGGGTGTTACACATCGCGGGTTTGCGGATGGACCCGGGGAAGTACGAAACACGTTCGGATCGAACATCTCGTTCCGGCGTGACGTGTTTCTGGAACTCGACGGGTTCGACATCGATATCGGCGGTCGGAAAGGTGATAAGAATCTGCAGGGCGGGGAGACCGAGTTATGCGCGCGAATGCGGGAAGAATACGGGCAGGGGGTATGGTACGACCCGGAGGCGGAAGTTGCACATAAGGTGTTCGAGTACCGGACAAGATTCTTCTGGTTGCTCGATCGAGCATTCTGGCAAGGATACTCGAAACGAGTAATGGAGTCATTCGTTGATAATGACGGGAGAGAAGAAAGTGATTATCTCAAGCGACTCGTAACAAACTTTGTGCCCGACCGTTTCCAATCTATATTCCGGAATTTGTCACTTTCCGATGTGAGTAAACTTCTCTCGATCTTCGTCTTTACTGGCTCTGTCGTAGTTGGATATTTTTACGCACATATACGATTAATAAGTGATTCATCTTCGTAATGAACCAATCTATTATAAACGACACAGCCAGGGAATTATCGTAATACAGAACATTCTGTACATAAGATTATATAATGAACAAATTCAATCGGAAAAATCAATGTCCTCTGAACAAGATCTCTGTATAGTCAGTCATCCTCTCGGCAACGGAGGTGGTACAGCACTCAAGTCGCTTCTTCGAGTTATTAAACCAAACGCGGATCCGTCGGTCGTTGTCCTCGGTGAGTATACTCCGGAGAACGACGGAATCGAACTAACCTCTGTCGGATCAGAGTATGGAAACCAGGGTATCATCTCAACAGTCTGTATCTTTCTTCTAAATCAAATCCGATTAGCGCGTCATCTTGCTTCCCGTCCCGAAGAAACGGTGTTGTTTTTCGGAGCAACGACATACCTGCTTCCGATTCTCGTTGCAAGGGCCGTAGGAAAGACTGTCGCAGTTGAACCTCGAGGTCATCTAGCCCGATCTCTGTATTTCGAGTTTCGAGATCGGCTACCAGATCCCATCGCAAGAGCGCTATCGGCAATGGTCTACATCCTTGATCGAACCGGAATGGTGATCGCGAATTATGTTATCACGCTTTCACCAGGTATGGCCTCTGACCTTGGGCTTGATCCAACGTCTCCAACTGTCTTGCCAAATGGTGCGTGGGATGTCGACCACAAGAAGTTCTCAATCGTTAATCCGCCTGCGAAACGCGAGAGAACGATCGCCTTTATTGGGCGATTTGAGCCCGAAAAAGGGATCGACAGAATGGTTACGATCACAGATGCAATCTCCTCAGAGACGACGGTCCGGTTCATTGGTGATGGATCCGGTCGGGAGCTTATTGAGCGTGAGCTTCACGAACCGATCAACACAGGACAGGTAATAATTGATGGCTGGGTTGACCACGATGAACTTCCGAATTTGCTTAATCAGTGCCGCCTGCTGGTAGTACCGTCGCGAACCGAGGGGTTACCAACGACAATCTTAGAGGCATTCGCGTGTGGTGTATCCGCAGCCGCAACACCGGTTGCTGGTATCCCTGACATCGTCCACGATGAAGAAACTGGGATCCACATCAACTCTGATACGCCTGAAAGAACAGCAGAACGGATCGATCAACTACTAGAGAGTGAATATATCGAATTAGGCAAAAGCGGACGTGATCTAGTTGAGTCAGAATATACCTTTCAGCAAGCCGTGGATCGGTATGAGAAAATTATCGAAACAATCTGTACGTAGGAGCAAAATAAGTTGAATATGGAGATCAAAATAGACGACGAGACGGAGGCGATCTTTCAAGAGCGAGCAAAACACTCGGAATATGAGTCAGCTGCTGAGTACGCAGCAATGGTATTGGAAGTCGTTGCTGAAGAATTAGCTGATGAGGAAACACCCAATGAAGAGATGCGAGATCGGCTTTCGGATCTTGGTTATCTTTAATTATTACTCGAACTGGTTTTCCCGAATGATACGTCGGATCCGTTCCCGCTCCGAAATTCGAGCGTTCATTTCCCGATAACTCACCGGTTGTTCACTCGCAGCCACATCTGAAGCAAATACCTCAGTAGCGACCTCTCCATCGAGATCACGGGGCAAGTCGTAACCCCGAAGATGGAGAATGGTAGGTGCGAGGTCAAGAATTGATAGTGGTTCTACCTCTCCTTCATCGAAGCTCGGTCCAGTGGCGGCGAATAATCCTTCCTGCTTGTTCTCAGCCGCCCAGCCATCATCCCGTGGTTCAGTGAATACTGTTTGCCGGCCAATGCTTCCTTTGATATGTATCCCTGGTGCTTGGTCCAGTACAAGGTCGGGACCGTCAGAAACGTATGACCCGGAATACACCTCCTCGGCTCTGTACACGTCACGAACAACTGACTCACCCGTTGGTGTTGTCAATTTACGGAGTTTAGTGATCAATTCCTTGCGAATACGTTCATACTTCTCGTTGTTCTCATCAACCGTCAGATATACTGGGCCTTGCCCACTTGCAAGTACGGTTGAGTGCTCCCAGTCAACGTTTGAGGTCTTGCTTTCGTGAATAAGTTCGCCGCTCTTGTCGGGAATAACGTTAAGGAGTTGCTGCGGAGCTAGACGCTTCGCGATATCTTGGAGACCGAAGGCTGAGATAATACGAAGTAGTCGATCTCGGTTGATTCCAATGCGGTGCATAAAACGAGCGGCCTTAGTATCAAGAGTTAAATAGTTCTCATTTTCAAGCCAGGTATTAACGTGAAAAACCCAGTTAATCGCGTTCGACCCGTGATCACTCATAAGGATTACGTCATACCCCTCATCAAGGAAGGTTCCTAGGTGTTCATCGATCACCTTCCATCCTCTGAGCGTGTACTCATCATCCCAAAAATAGTGCTGGAGGGAATTGATATAGAAAGTCGTCACTTGGAGGAACGTCAGGTCATATTCATAGAATAGATCACGGGCGACGGTAAAGCGTTGGTCAATGGCGTCAATGATTTCTTCGGCCGCGACATCAGGTGTCGCACGCAGTTCATTCTTGATCGTTACACGATAGTCGTATTTATCGCGGAGTTGTTGCTCAAGTTCCGGTGGATGGGCAAATCCTGCATTCGCGCCATCAGGTGCCCCCGCAATCAAGAACGGATCAACCTCTTTCGGTGGATACGTAGTTGGGACACCGATTACTCCCGGTCGATCGTCCTCCTGAAGAAGTTCCCAGAATTCCGGTTGTTGATTCTTTCGATCCTGTGGGTAAAAGACTCGTCGTTCATCCACGTCAATATTTTCCCACCAAAAAATGCCAAACTTACCTGGATTCTTTCCCGTAGCGTACGCTTTCCAATTTGGAGATGTGACTGGTGGAAGTACTGAATGAAGATCACCGTGTACCCCCGATTCAATCGCGTGTTTGATGTTTGGAAGCTTTCCCTCTTTGATCCAGGGGTTCAAGAGTTCAAAGTGGGCACCGTCTAATCCGAAGACAATGGTGGCCGGGCGAGAGTCAGTCATCATCTTCAATTTGTGTGAGCGACAAATATATTTTCTCACAGCGATTCGAAGTTATATCACCAGATGGCAGCTACGATTACCATCAGTCTTGAAGTTGAACTCGGCTGGGGTTTCCACGACCTCTCCGATCCTGGTGCTGTTCGTGAATTGAGTTCTGACGGAACAACTGAACGCGAGGCGATGACTTGGCTGCTCGATAAGTGTGAACAGTATGACATTCCGATCACCTTCGATATTGTCGGACATCTTCTACTTGATTCATGTTCCGGAAACCATCCGGGACCACATCCTGAAAGCTGGTTTGATCGCGATCCTGGAACCGATCTGTCGGCGGATCCTCTATTCTATGCACCAAAACTTGCCAAATCGATCAGGAATTCGGAGGTTAACCATGAACTGGCAACTCATACATTTAGTCACGTACTCTGTGATGAGGTTCGCCCAGAAGTAGTAACATGGGAACTCAACAAAGTGGACCAACTTCACGATGATCCTGTGAAATCATTTGTTCCTCCAAGACATCGATCCCCGCCACGGTCGGTCCTAACTGACCATAACATCAAGACATTACGGAAATCGTCCGAAAATGAACCACCCACTCATCCAGTTCGACGTTTTTTCTGGATGCTCACGCACGAATATGAACAGTCACAATTGTATACTGCAGATGGGCTGAGGATTACGTCGACGGATAGATTAATGACGCTCTCCTCAAATACACTCTCTCGAGGAGTATCACCTCCGCATCCCGCTTTTCAAATAATTCCGGAGCAGATCCGATCGCGCTGTCATCGTTCACGGTTACTCAGATCAGTCGAAACCGCCATAGCGGAGGACGGACATCTTCACCTTTGGAGTCACTTGTATAACCTCGCAAATGAAACGCAGCAAGGTCCGATCGAAGTGCTGTTCAAACGTCTTTCTGAGTATATATCAAAAGGATTAGTAGTCATCAAGACAATGGAATCACTCGCAAAAACGTAGGTTTATAATTTATCAATACATAACTTCAAATACATTTATTTCATATTCTATTTACTCTTTAGCGAGCGCTCAACGATTGTATCAGCAAATCCTTTCCAGGTGTGATTCCTCAGTACATATTCTCGCCCACGTTGACCCATTGCCTCTAATTCAGAGTCATCGAGTTCAGCTAACATTTCAATAGCTGTCGCAATATTCTCGGATGATACGGAGTCGACCAACTGGCCAATGTCTCGATCAGCTACAAACGTCATATCATCCACATTCTGAACTATTAATGGACGTTCACAGGCAAGATACTCAAAACACTTGATCGGTGTCGCTGACCCTTGGTGACTTACGCCGTACATCACATCACACGCAGATATGTATCGATACACCTCATCGTGCGGTACGTATCCAGTAAAATGTATACGGTCGATAATCCCGAGATCTTGGGCTGTCGAACGAAAGTCACCTAATCTAGGGCCGTCGCCTACTACGAGAATCTCAACATCGCATCTTCCAAGATCATTGACTGCCTCAAACAGTTCGGGGAGCGCGTGGTATGATTTCATGGTTCCAACAAATCCCACGACAAATGATGATTCACCAAGATCTGTATTGATCTCTTTCCTTGTACCCATCTTCGAAATAGGTCGGAATCGATCCGTATTCACGGCATTAAAAAGAACCACCGCTCCTTTCTGGTCGGAGCTTCTCAGTTGGTCTGTGTCCTGTTTAATCTCCTCACTCGCAGTGTAGACTTGGTCGGCAATTCGGACGTTATACTGATATACTCTCGTGAGGAGTGAACTAAACCGCAGCGTCTTGTAGTGATATCCTCGAGACAAGAGAACGTACGGAACATTCCGTCGAGAAGCAAAAAATGCTGGAGCGATGAGAAGTGGTGCCATTCTGGCGATAATCAGATCCGGGTCAATATCGTCCAAGGTAGCTCTCAATGCTTGAGATAGTCGAAGAAACGACAGTACGTGACGCACTCCATCGATGTTAATATCGGTCGAAGTGAAATGAATAAAATCATCGACAGCCTCCGCTAAGTCAGTAGCGTATTGTTTACTCGGCTCTGGACAAAGAACGGTTGTTTCGATGTCGGTATGATCACAGAGAGCAATAGCGATCTCCTTCGTTGCGACGTTGTGGCCCTCGGTTCCAGCCAGATCTGCTTTGGTAATAAACAGAACCCTTGCCTCGTCATAATTTGCTCGGTCACTCATTAATTAGAGATACCCCATATTCGACAATTGCTCCTGTGTCTCGTCATCTACGTCAATTCGATTGAGTTTTCCGAGTTTTTCTAAGCGATCCTCCGAAAAGTCAGCGACAGATTGTGGAGCCTCTTCGAATGCTGTGACTTCTCCATCACGCTCTGCGAAGCGCGTTCCGTCCGACTCACAGATCATCCTCCATTCATCCTCGTACGCTGCTACGGAATCTCGAACGACGCGTTGTGCAGCTGTATCCCGGTCCACGTTTGGGTGTTGCTCGTAGAAAGATTCATCGCCGAGTGCCGGGTATTCACATACGACACGAGGCGAACCCAACGCGGACGCGTCAATATTGTTGACTCCATTATTAGACTGGCTGACCTCAAGAACAACATCGTATATATCAGCTAGGGAGAACAATCCTTCAATAGAACTGGAGTCTAAGTTCGGATTGGAAATAACTAACGGAACACGACAGAGATCATCGCTCAGCGAAGCTTCGTGTCCGAATCGACGGTGTCCATAACGATCTTCATCACCGATATTCTCCCCGTGGTCCGATGTAACGATAACGAGCGTATCATCTCTGATATTATTTTTTTCAAGAGCGTCTAATAGTCGGCCAAGGTGACGATCAACCGACTCAACTTCACCCGCATACAGTTGTTGAAGAATCTCAATGTCGTCGTCGTCAACATCCCCATCTTCAACGCGGCGGATAAACTCCCACGGGTCCGCGATCTCGTCATTCAGCCGCTTTAATTCTAAATCATCAAGTGATTCGTCCAAATATTTTCGCTGCAGATCCTCCGGTGGAGCGTATGGCCGATGAGTATCCATATAGTTCGCAAAAATAAAAAACGGTTCGTCGGCAGCGGTTCCACGTTCAATGTAGTTGGTGATGGCCGTCGTGTTCCTCTCGGGTGTGTACGTTTCCTCTATTTCGTTACGGAATACGCTGTGTGGGACCTTCTGTAGCGGGGGAAATACCTCACGTGAAACGTGATTGAGAACGACAGAGACGAGGTTCGCGAGGCTCTTTACGGGATAACGGTGTGACAGTGAACGACGGAGGTAGTCAGTAAGAAGCGTGGATTTCGGATCGCCGTCATTGAGTTGACTTCGCAGGTTACTATAAACATCAAGACCTTCGACATAGGGTTCTGGACCCCGCGTTGATCGGAAATCATCGAAGGCCTCATCGAATCCCCACAGTGGGCTTGCAAATCCGTTTCCGGAGGCCCCGTAGCACAAGTAGCCCTCGTCTGATAATTCTTCGACAAGGTCGGTTGGAATGTTGGACTGACTCGGCTGCGTCACTCCGTGTTTATGCGGCGGTTCTCCAGTAAATAATGAAGCGTGAGATGGGAGTGACCACGTTGCTGGGGCGATAGCATTCTTGAACCAAACGTTGGATTGGCCCAACTCAACGAGATTTGGTGCGTACTCTTGCGCGTAATCAAGTCTACACGCATCCCACACTATGAAGAGGATATTGGGCTTTGTCCCCGAGACCATACGCGATTTCCAGCACAAGGGCGAATAACTGTTGTGATGACCTCGTAAGCTATATTGGTCCGACGACACCACTTCATCTGGATGAGCGAACAACTGGAACGAGTCCCGTTCACGGACATCCATATGGACGATTCGACGAAGGATGCCGTGACCGACGCCTTAGAGAGCGGGAGGTACGTCAAGGGACCTCAGGTCGAACGCTTCGAAGACGAGTTTGCCGAGGCGTGCGGTACGAAGCACGCGGTCGGCCTCAACAGCGGAACGTCCGCCAACCTCCTCGGTCTCAAATCGATCGGCGTGGGTGATGACGACGACGTGTTCGTCCCCGCCCACACCTACTTCGCCTCTGCGAGTCCGATCCTGTCGCTTGGGGCAAACCCCGTCTTCGTCGACGTGCGTTCCGACACCTACACGATCGATCCTGACGACCTCGCTGCAAAGGTCGCCAAGTCTGATGCTGCGAAGGCGGTGATCCCGGTCCACATCTATGGACAGATGGCCGAGATGGAACGTATCAGTAAGATCGCCGAGGAAAACGGTCTCCGCGTCGTCTCCGACGCCTGCCAAGCCCATCTCGCGGAACGTGACGGGAAGAAAGCCGGCAGCATCGCGGACGTTGGAACTTTCTCGTTTTACCCATCGAAGAATATGACCGTCGCAGGCGATGGCGGGATGCTCGTCACTGACGACGATGAGATCGCTCAGCGCGCTCGTGCGTTCCGCAACCACGGTCGAGACGAAGACGGAGTACACCGACACTTGGGGCTTAATCACCGGTTAAGTGAGACACTCGCTGCGGTCGGCAGAGAGCAATTAAAACACGTCGACGAGTGGAACGATGGGCGGCGGCGGGCAGCAGAAACGTACGCCGACCGGCTCGACGACATCGACGAGGTGATCGTTCCAGCCGAAGACGAGGCAAACGAGCACGTGTATCACCTCTACGTCGTCCAGGTCCCGGACCGAGATGGGCTGCGTGAGTTCCTCGATGACCACAGTATTGACACCGGGATTCACTACTCGACGCCGGCGCACGAGCACCCGGCAGTGACCGAGCGAGTGGGTGAAACCACCGTAGAGTTCGCAGAGGAGCTGTGCGATCGGATCGTATCACTACCGATGCATCCCCGTATCACCGACGAAGAGGTAGAGTACGTCTGCGATCGAATCGAGGCGTACTACGAATGAAGTACGGCGTGATCGGGACGGGCTATTGGGGATCGAACCACGCCCGCGTAGCGAGCGAACTCGCTGAAGAGGGTGTGATCGATTCGGTCGTGCTCTGTGACATCGACGAGGATCGGGTGGCAGACCTCGCGTCGTCGTACGGTGTAGAGTACACGACCGACTATGAAGAGTTGGGTTCGATCGGTGTCGATGCGGCGACGGTCGCGACTCCTTCACCGACCCATCACGAGATCGCTACGCGACTCCTGAGCGACGGGGTCGACTGTCTCGTGGAGAAGCCACTCGCACTCGACGCTGAGGACGCGTGGTCGATGGTGGAGACAGCTAGGGAAGAGGACGCGGTGTTGGGTGTTGGACACATTTTCCGATTTCATCCCGCGTTGAGTGAGCTGAAACGCCGGATCGATCGCGGCGAGCTCGGGCAGATCAAGTACCTCAACACGACTCGGTTCTCGTTCCGCGTTCCGCGGGCGACGGCTGGCGCCCTCTACTCACTCGGCGTCCACGACATCGATATTTCCAATTATCTCCTCGACGAGAAGCCGGAGTCCGTCTACTGTAACCTCGACAGCTTCGTCCGGGAGGATGTCGACGAGACGGCAACAATCGTCCTCGAGTACGACGGCGCCACGAGCGTGATCAACGAGTCGTGGCAGGTTCCGGTCCACGGAAAGAGACGGGACTTGGCCGTCGTTGGGACCGAGAAGTCGGCGTACGTGGACTATCTACAGGACAACGTCGTCGAGCTGTACGATAGCCGTGTGACCAACGAAGGCGGCGACCTCCGCGCACGGAGCGAGGGGAAGCAGGTCTACGAGACAGACAACGCCGAGCCGCTGAAGGTCGAAGTCTCCGAGTTCGTTGAGGCGTCGCGCTCTGGTGGATCATTCAACGCGTCCGGAACGGTCGGTGCGGAGACGGTTGATCTCCTACAACTGTGTGAGGAGTCGGCAATGAAGGGAAATACGATTCGGCTAGATTGAGTTATTCATCCGCGTACCCGATGATCTCTGCGGGATTTCCGACAACAATCGCATTTTCCGGCACGTCTTCGACAACAACTGCACCTGCACCTACAATTGCATTTCTACCGATCTCAACTGGAAGTATCGTTGCATTAGTTCCGATTGAAGCCCCTTCTCGGACGATTGTCTCTTTCCATTCATCACTAGGAGGGTATAGATCGTTCACAAATTTTGCTCCATGGCTTACGAAGACATCGTTTTCAATAGTTACCAGTGAGCAGATAAATGCGTGAGATTGTATCCGGCACCGATCCCCAATTTTGGCTCCCTCTTGGATTTCTACGAGGGATCCAATCATACAATTATTACCGATAGTCGCACCGTATACATTCACAAACCGCCATATATGAGTGTTTTTTCCAACTTCAGAGTTATGTATAACCGAAAATTCTTCTATTTCAACACCTGATTTGATATCACAATCCGTGATGATCGATTTACTAGCCATTGACTATTCTAACTGAGATGGAGATATTTGGTGTTAACTATATTATTTCCAACAGTACATCAATCATTAAACGAAACATGCCTGTATCCCTGTAGGCTTCACAATAATTCTCATAATGACAAGAAGGCTTCAGCAGAGCCTCTCTTTCGAAATTCCAGGCGGTTTCTCATTTTCACGCTCAATCAGAGATGGTCATCTGGACACTACCTCTCTCGACCTAACGATACAAATAAGGGCAACGGCGGCCTTCAAAATGAGAGACGACGTTGATATGAACGATATTCTATTTCTTACCACAGGGACGAGTGTCTTCACGACGAAGGACCGTGAGATGCTGGAGGAACGTTACAATGTGACTACCGTAGAGATGAACATTCGAAAAGAACCCACCGATTTCATAACCCTCGTGCAGGAAATCCGGCGACACGATCTCTTGTTTGGCTGGTTTGCCTCTCCCACCGTCAGCATCGCTACCCTCATAGCATCTTTCCTAAACACCTCCAGCATAATCATCACCGGAGGGTTCGATGTAGCCCGAGTACCCGAAATTGAGTACGGCCTTACGCTCGATTCAAAATACTATCACCTTACGAGAGCGGCTCTCACGGCAGCCAACAAGGTCCTCGCTGTCTCTGAGAGTAATAAAACCGAGGCGCTCGAGATTGCACCCACTGCACATATCGAGACCGTCTATGTCGGCGCGGTCGACACTGAGACGTTCGTCCCCGGCACCGATTCAGATGAAAATCTTGTACTCACTGTCGGAGCTGTCAAAACCCAAAACCTAGTAAAGAAAGGACTGAAGCCGTTCGCAGAAGCTAGCAAGTTGTTACCGGACAAAGAGTTCGTTATTCTCGGGGATCACGCTGACGAGGAAGCGGTCTCAAAACTTCGCGCCTCCGGCGGAGACAACCTTTCACTCCCCGGGTACGCTTCGTTCGACGACCTCGTCAAGTACTACCAGCGAGCCGGAATCTACGTCCAAGCGTCGCGCCACGAATCATTTGGGATATCACTCGCCGAGGCGATGGCCTGTGAATGTGTGCCTGTCGCGTCTCGACACGGGTCGTTGCCTGAAGTCGTCGGCGAGACAGGGGTCTACGTCGATCCGGTCACTCCTAAAGGACTCAAGACCGGAATTATAGACGCCACTGAGCTCCCCGGAACGCCGGCAAGGCAGCGGGTACTTGAGAAGTTTAGGAAGGCTCAGAGACGTGACGCACTATATAGTCACGTTGATGATGTCTTGGAGCGATCCAGAACATATCGTGGGTGAGTAGATATGCGAGTCGGACAGACCTCGTTCATCGTTTTCATCTCAAAGCTCCTCGGATCCGTCCTCGGGTTCCTCGCGACGCTGACGTTCGCTCGAATCCTCGGTGCCGATGTCATTGGATACTACTCCATCGCACTCGCAGTCATAGCATGGCTCAAGCTAGGCGGCGATCTCGGAGTCTCACAGGCTGTCTCGAAACGGATTAGTGAAGCCGATGACCCCGACGAGTACTACACTGCTGGCCTGATCACGATTGGTGCGTTTGTCGTCGCAATTTCGCTCGTCGTCCTTATCCTCCGGGACGCCATTGACAGCTACATCGGTGTTCATGTCTGGCACTTCGTTATCCCACTTGCTGTGACCGGACTCCTCATCACACTTGCTACCTCAACGCTGAACGGAGAACGGAAAGTCCACATCTCCGGGCTTCTCACCCCGGTGAACCTTACTATTACGAGCATCACGCAGATCGCGCTCGTCCTTGCTGGCTTCAAGCTCACCGGGATGCTCTTCGGATACCTTGTCGGCGAGTTCCTCATCGGAATCACCGCAATAGCTATTGTTTCTTCGAGCATTCGGCTCCCTGAGAAGCAACACTTCAAGCGACTCTACGACTTCGCAAAGTACTCTTGGCTCGGTAGTCTCAAACTCCGGTCGTTCAACGATATCGATGTCCTCGTGCTCGGCGCGCTCGTCTCTCCATCGCTCGTCGGCGTCTACACCGTCGCTTGGAGCCTCTCGAAGTTCCTCACGCTCTTCGGCGGCGCTGTCCGGAGCGCCATGTTTCCCGAAGTCAGCCATGCCGATGCCAGCGGCGACAGCGACCGCATCAAAAACCTCACTGAGGACTCTCTATCTTTCATCGGACTCATCGCCATCCCTGGGCTGTTCGGCGGGGTCATCCTCGGCGACCGCCTGCTCCGAATCTACGGTGACGAATTCACCCAGGGCACCACCGTCCTCGGAATTTTGATACTCGCGACGCTCATTTACAGCTATCAGCAGCAGATGCTTGGCATCATTAAGGGAATCGACCGTCCGAAGATCGCATTCAAAATCAACGCTGTCTTCATCGTCTTGAATTTCACTCTCAACGTCTTGTTGGTCCTTTGGATAGGATGGGTCGGCGCCGCACTCGCCACCGCGGTCTCCGCGTTTTTCGCCGCCGTGCTTGCCTATCGCGCTCTCAAGCGCCTCGTTGAGTTTGACTCCCCGATCCGGGAGCCCGCGTATCAGGTGTTCGCCGCCTGCGTGATGGCCGTCGTCGTCTACGCCGCTCGCAGCACGATCGAAGCGTCCACGCTACCAAAATATAATGCGGTGCTCGTCGTGGTTCTGGTTGGTTTCGGCGCTACCGTCTACTTTACCGTGTTAATCGGAGTTTCGGGTCAGTTTCGTGACCTCCTGTCGAGTAACGCACCGATCACGCTTCCGTTCTAACCAGTCCGCAAGCAAGAATCACCCGATGTACCCAAGGTCCTCAAGGTTTGACTCAATATCTTCCGATAACTCCGGTCCCGCCCCATCGTCGCCACCGATGGTGCTCGTTTCGAAGCCTGCAATGAGGCGCTCTATCTCCGCTCGGACATCGTCGATAGGTGCTGTTCCGTTCTCAACGAAGTTTTCGATGCTATCGTAGCCGTAGTACTCCGGGAACGCGATGCCGCGGCGCCACTTGAGGTACGCGTCGAGGACAGCCTGTGTCGATGCCCACTCTTGGAGCGCCTCACGGTTCTTCGAGGGAAACGTGATTCCGTGTGATTCGGTAAGGATACCGGTATCTGGAGCACGGCCCGCGACATTGTCGTCGAGGAGGTTACGGCCGCGGGAGTCGCTAGCGTCGAGGCCAGCGAGCTCGAGGACGGTGCAGTGGACATCGAGGAGACTAACGAGACTATCGTTAGTCGTCGTAGTGATTTCACCGCCGTAGACTGTGAGCGGGACGTGTGTTAACTCGGGATAAACGCCGAAGCCGTGGCCAAGGTGGCCGTGCTCGCCGAGGAGTTCGCCATGGTCGGAGAGCGTGATTATGTAGTCGTAATCTTTGCGGAGTTCATCGAAAATAGTGTGATAGATATCGGAGAGATATCGGGCGGCGTTCCCGTACCGCGTCCGGATTGCTTCAACGTCGATGTCTCTGTCTGTGTCGAGCGACCCCACGGGGTTTTCCGGGAACAGGATGGCGTCGTCAGGTACTTCTTTGTACTCTTCTGGGATCTGGTAGGGCGTGTGCGCCTCCATCAAGTTCAGGTAGAGAAACTCCTCTGAGGCGGCGTCTAGGCTCTGGAGGCTATCGAGGATGCTTTGCGCACCCATGTCGCTGCCTCGGTCGCTGCCTGCATTGAACTTTAGATTGTAGCCGTATTTGAGCGACTCAAGCGTGTTACAGTCAGCGGTGAGGCACTTCCAGACGCCGAGTGGGTATCGCCACGGTGCCTCATGCGGCTGGTGTTCCCGAATGAACGAGGACCAGTTGAAGAGATCTGGATCTTGGCTGTGCCGCATCTTCTCGTTCTGGTAGCCAAGGCGCTCAAGGTGGTCAAACCCGCGATCGAACCCGAACGCGTCTCCCACAACGGTGTTGCAGGTGTAGCCTCTCGTCGTGTAGCCGACATCCTGAAGACGTTCGGCAAGTGCCGGAGTTTCACAGTCAAACTCGGGCTGTTCAGCATGTACGTCGACTTCGCTGGGATAGCGCCCGGTATAGAGCGAGGCATGGGCGGGAAGCGTCCAATGGCTTGGACTCCAAGTGTTCTCGAATCGAGTGCCGGGGAGCCACTCGAAGTGCTCCTCGAAAGCGTCGTACCGGAGCGTGTCAAGCACGACAACGGCGATATTTGGCGAATCACTCGGCATTAACTCTTTTCCGCCACTCCATAGTTATAGCTTCATTGGTCACGTTACTAGGTGTTTCTGTAGATTGTTGACGAAGACACCGGCGGGTCTTGATCCCATAAATTGTGGTGGTGTTTGTTCTCGCTCGTTGCCAAGATGAAGCTGGTTACCATGGAGTGCAGCGATCTCAGCGGGCCGTTGGTGTTTCCATCCGTGAGATCGGCCAGCAGTTCGGTTCAGAGATGTTCATAACCGTTGTTGTTGAGTCCTTTCGCCGGTTCCTCGAAGGCGCTGACCTCGGCTCGAGAATCTTTGCGACGGTACTCCGGGTGGTGGCCGTCGGTGCCAGTGTCTACTTCTCGACGCTGCTCGCGGTCTCTCCGAATTCCCGCAGGACGATCTTAGACAACCTGCCAGATGAGGTACCGCTGTAACGTATCCGATAACTTTTCACCGATAATTACATTTATTCAGCCATGCAATCGGTGATCCTCGCGGCCGGAAAGGGAACTCGTCTGGAACCCCTGACCGACGACAAGCCGAAACCGCTTGTCGAAGTGGACGGGCGACCGATCCTCGAAGACGTCTTCGACAACCTCATTGAAATCGGCGTCGACGAGTTCGTCGTCGTCGTCGGCTATCAGAAACAGCGAATCATCGAACGGTACGGTGATGAGTATCGCGACGTGCCGATCACTTACGCACACCAGCGCGAACAGAACGGCCTCGCACACGCGCTTCTCCAAGCGGAGCCGCACGTCGAGGGTGACTTCGTGCTCATGCTTGGGGACAACATTTTCCGAGCCAACCTCGGCGACGTGGTGAACCGACAAGGCGAAGAGCGGGCGGACGCTGCGTTTCTCGTCGAGGAGGTCCCCCACGAGGAGGCGTCACGCTATGGCGTGTGTGACACAAACGGATATGGCGAGATCCACGCGTCGTCGAGAAGCCTGACGACCCGCCTTGGAATCTGACGATGACCGGCTTCTATACGTTCACACTGCCATCTTTCACGTGCCATCTTGTGCAGCCGAGCGATCGCGGCGAGTACGAGTTCACTGACGCTATCAACCTGCTCATATAGTCTGGTCGAACGATTGACGCCATTCCTATCGAAGGATGGAGGCTGACATCGGATATTCGGAAGATCGTAAGGATACCAAGCGTCGCCGGGGTGAGACTGCCGCAACCGACGCCGACGAGGAAGAAGCAGTCGCGGACTCTTGATCCTCCTGGAGGACGATCGGACATAAAGTCAGGCCACAGGAGGATCAAGAGTCCGCAGGGCTCGCACAGCGCTCGCCGGACGAGAGCACGTAGAGGCCGGGTCGATCCTCTCCACGAACCCCGAAGTCATTGAATCTCAGACGCCGTCACTGTCCGCTTCGTTGGCCACACCTCCCGAATTGAACCAGCCGCAGCGCATCGCCTCCGTTTCAGCCTCCGACAAGGGAACCGACGACTCCCGAAACGAGTCGATCACCGTCTCGCGGGATTCGGATGCCTCATCGATGAGCCGCGTCAGAAGCTCCTGCTGGGTGACCGTCTTACCCGTTCGAAGCCGGATCGCCGCCTGCAGCTCCGCTAGCTGAGACTTCGCATCGTCGTGCACCGTTACTTCCGTCGTCATACGTTCACATAGTATCCACACTACGGTGAATGTTTCCACGGACGGGAATCGTCACGCGTACCACGATCGAGGTTTCTTCCATCCCGTCCACGTTCCACTCCAACGGAACAGACCTTTTACCCGCCACGCTCACCCCACGGGTATGACGCGGTCTCGCCTTCGCGACCTCCCGGGGCAGGCACGCCGGCGGGTGCTGTCGGACCTCCGCGAGGATCCGTACCTCCCGTACGTGCTCCTGCTGGCGGTCGTCCTCTGCGGGTTCTGGATCTGGCATCGGGCGCCCAACTTCGCCACGCGCGACGAGAAGAGCCGGATCCTCGACGTCCTCGTCGCCTACGGGCGCGTGCTCGAGGATCCGAGCCTGGCGGCGCTGCGCGAGGGCGTGACCTGGAGCCGGGTGCCCTTCGGCGCGACGTTCTACCTCTTCGGGCTCGCGCTGCTGCCGGTGATCCTCGTGGCGGCGGTCCTCGGCGAGCTGGAGGCGATCGCCGCGCTCGGGGTCCCGAGCTACGAGTTCGGCTTCTACGCCGCCTGGCAGTCGGTGCCGGCGTGGATCTGGACGTGGTCGATCGTCCTCGTCAGGCTGGCGAACGTGGCGTTCGCGGTCGGCTGCGTCTACCTGACCTACCGGATCGGCGCCGCCGCGGTCGACCGCCGGACCGGCGACATCGCGGCGCTGTTGCTCACGCTCACGTTCGGCTTCCTCACGATCGCCCACGAGGGCGGGGAGGACATGCCGGCGACGTTCTTCGTCCTGCTCGCACTCTACCTGGCGCTGCGGTACGTCCAGATCGGCGACGAGACGCTGATCCTGGTCGCGGGCGCCGCCGGGGGGATCGCGATCGCGTTCAAGCTCACCGCCGTGCCGGTGGTGCCCCTCGTCGGGCTCGCGTTCCCGCTGCGCGCGCGCCGGGGCGACCGCTCCTGGCACGCCGCCCTTGCCGCCCTCGCGAAGCCCGGACCGCTACGGACGATCGTCGCCAGCGCCCTCGCCGGATTGCTGTGCATCGTCCTCGGCTTCCCGACAGCGCTCGTCGGGGCGCCCGACCTCGTCCTCGAGCGCGTCTTCGTCGACCCGGTCGCCCGCGCCACCCACACCACCGGTCCGGACGCGCCGGTCTGGTGGTGGTTCCTCCGCGGCTACCTCAGCGCGCTCTCGATACCGCTCCTCGTGGCGGGGATCGGCGGCGTTCTCGCGAGCGCGTCCGCGATCGTACTCGGGATCGTGCCCGGACTCCGGGACCAGTCCGAGGGACGTGATGGGGCGGATGAGGGGACCGTCCTCGTGCTGGCGCTGCTGGGAACGTACCTCCTGCTGTTCTCGCAGTGGCACGACTTCCGGGTGCATCACCTGCTGCCGACGTTCCCGCTCGTCGCGCTGCTGCTTGCCGACCGGCTGACCGCCCTCGAAGCGAGCCGACCGGCGATCGCCCGACCACTGATGGCGATCCTGCTCGTGACCGCGGGCAGCTACGCGGTCGTCGGCGTCGGCGGCTACGCCGATATGCCCCGCGACCAAGCCGAGGACTGGCTCCTGGAGAACGCGGAGCCGGACGCGACCGTCGAAACCTACCGCGTGGACTTCCAGGACACCGCGATCCCCTACGAGCTGTCGGCCAGTCCGGTCGCCCAGCCCGAGGGGATCGGCACCGATCCGTGTCCGGACTACGTCCAGCTGGGCTACCGCGACCTGCTGTACCTCGTCGACGGCACCTACTACCGGAACGGCGCGCGCCAGCACCGGTACATCCGGTCGCTGCTCGAGGCGGAGCACAACTACGAGATCGCCGCGGAGTTCGGCCCGCGGCCGCCGAACTACGTCCCCGACCGCGCAGAGCCGGGTTCAGCCCGGGACCTGCTCCGCTACGGCGTTGTCCCACAGACGGACCAGTACGCCGACGAGCAGGAGCTTGCGGCCAACCAGTACACCATCGTCCTCGAGCGGACCGGGTCGTGTCCGGCCGACCGGGACCCGCCGTTCTAGCCGCGGTGCGGTCGTGATCTCGTTTCAGTCGTGGTGCGTCCGTGATCGTTCTTTTATCGGCCAACCGCGGCACGCCGGTTATTCTCCCGGAAGAGTGATGTCTCGGGGCTTGACCCCGAGGCAATTCACACACCGTGGTCACGGAACCGTTGCAGGGCAACTTCGATAGGAAGCTCGTCAAAATCATCGTCAGCCCCGGCGACGAGCGTCGCGTCACGTTCGTGGGCGAGCGCAACAGCGTATGCATCGGCAAGTGAGATGCGCCCATCGGCTTTCACTTCTGCTGCCAGTCGCCAGTCAGCCGATTCAAGCGCCAATCCCTGCCGTTCAAGCGCACGAATGTCTCGGTCAGCTTCCCGCAGCGAGGCGTCCGTCGGACCGTCATCAACGCCTTCGAACCGAGCAACGAGATAGAATACTTCACTCGCATTGGTCTCGGTAAGGAATCCGCCAGCGTCGCCGGTGAAGACCTCGTCGAGACGTTCAGCGACGGCTTCGTGGCCGGGTTCGTTGTACAGGAAGGCGATGATTGCTTCAGTATCGAAGACGTATCCGCCGCTCATACGTCCTCGGACGGGCGTAGTCGTTCAACTCGCTCCTCTTCGTTGCGTTTTTCTTCGTCCTTCAGCTCACGAACCCGCTCCAGCACGTCACCGCGTTCGTGCTCGCCAGCGTGGATTCCATGGAGCTCATCCGGCGACGGAACCGGCTCGATGATGATACGGCCCTGCTCCTCGTAGACGAACACCTCGCCCGGCGTCTCAATCCCGAACTTCTCTCGCAGCACCTTCGGGATCGTGGCCTGTCCCTTCTGAGACACGCGTACTACTCTTGGTTCATTTGTACTACTTGCCATCGATAGTAGTACCTATAAATCTCTGTATTACTAAAGCTACCGCAGTCAAACGATTTGCGGCTTTATATACTGCTCCACTGTATCAGTAGCGCGGGAGTGACTCTCAGAAGAGTCCCCGGTGCTGAGGCGCCAGACCGTATACGATGTGGTGTTTGGTTGGGCAGCCAGTCAAGAGTAAACATCGGCTCGCGGCGCGTCGCTCCATCCACATCACTCCTCGCCCGGCGCCGGCGTCGGTCCCAACCCGACCGCGGGGTACCACCCTGCCAGCGCGGGCAGGTAGACGCCGAGCGCGCGGTCGAGGAGCACGACCGGGACGGCGACCGCCTCGGGCACGCCGAACGCGACGAGGACCACGGTCGTGGTTGCCTCAGTGACGCCGATCCCGCCGGGCGTCAGGGGGAGCAGCGTCACGCTGTAGGCGGCGACCAGATAGAGGGGTAACAGCGCCGCCGGCTCGAAGCCGGCTCCGAGCGCGGCCAGCGCGACGAGCACGCGCCCGCCGGGCGCCACGACGGTGAAGAGGGTCCAGCCCGCGGCGTAGCGCGCCCACACGCTCGGGTCGGCAGCCAGATCCCGGAAGGAGGCGCTCGACTCGGCCGCGAAATCACGCACGCCGTCCACCCGCGCCGCGATCGCCGGTCCAACTCGGGGGATCCGGGTGGCGAGTCCCTCCAGCATCGACACGAGACGATCGAGCAGCGTCAGGTTCGTTCCGGCGAGCAGGACCGCTCCGCCGGCGGCGAGGTAGAGCCCGGTCGAGATCGCCAGCAGGAGGACGATCCCGGTCGGCAGCCGCGAATATCCAGCCAGCAGTCCGATGGCAGCGACGATCCCGTACAGCACCGCGTAGGCTCCGGTGTGGACCCCGGAGACCGACGTGGCGTCGGCGTAGTTCAACCCGGTTCGGCTCCGGATCACGAACGGCGCGGCCACCCGCCCCGAGAGCCGCGAGGGCAGCAGCTGGTTCAGGAAGTAGACCGTCAGGTCGACGCTGGCGGCGGCGCGGATCGACCGGATCCCCGCCCGCGCCAACAGCACGTGCCAGGAGTAGAACCGCCCGAGAAGCCCCGCGACCGACAGCGCCAGCAGCGCCGCGACCGTGCGTGCGTCCAACCGCCCGAGCGTCGCGAGCGTCTCGCCGACCGGCACCTGCGTCAGCACCCACGCGAGCGCCGCGAGGCCGAGTCCGTACTGCAGCGCCGCCACCGCCACGTCCCGCGGCGTGCGGCGAGGCACGCTAGGCTCCCTCCGGGGTGTCCACGAGCCCCGCGTCCGCGAGCACCTGCCGGACGCTCGTGAAGGTGAACGACGTCGCGAGGATCCGCTCGACGGCGCGGCGCATCCAGTCGCCGGTCCGGACGTACACGCGCCGGGGGACGCCCTCGAGTTCGGGGAGGTCGACGAACTCCCACGGGTGGACGTACAGCACGGGCGTGATCCCGCGGCGGGCGAGCAGCCGCATCCCGAGGATCGTGTATCGCGGACCGAACAGCCGGAGCCACGTCCCGGTCAGCGGGAGTCGGAGTCCGGGCATCACGGCGGTCGGGGCCACGGCAAGGTCCGACGGCGCTTCGGGATCGAACGCGGTCGCCGGGCCGGGGCGCTGGCGGTCGTGATCGCCGCCGTACCACCCCGGGATCCGGCGACACGGGACGACGCTGGCGTCGTAGGCGTAGCCAGCCTCGGCCACCATCGAGAAGTGGTCCGGTCCGACGTCGAACGCCGGCGCGCGGAAGCCGTCCACCGGCTCCTCCGTGACGTCGATCAGGAGCTCCCGGGACTCCCGCAGCTCACGCCGGCGCTCGTCGGGATCGAGATCGGTGAGGAGTCGATGGGTGTGGGTGTGGGACCCGATCTCGTGGCCCGCCGCGGCGAACGCTCGGACCGCGTCGGGGTGCTCCGCGGCGACCTCCGAGACGACGAAGGCGGTCGCGGTCGCGTCGTGTTCCGCCAACGTCTCGCGGAGAAAGCGTGCGCCGTCGAGCCCGACGCCCGACGCCTCCGCCTCGCTGGTCCCGTCGTCGTCGGCGCCCCGATACGCCGGCGTGTGCTCGAACAGCTCGAAATCGACCGAGAGGACTGCCCGATCACTCATCGGTTCGATCCTCAAACTCGCGGTCCCCGGACTCGTGAGTCTCACTCCTCCGCTCCGCGAGCTCGCGGTCCTCGAACGTGCGGTCTTCGAGTTCGCGGTCGAGCAGGCTGAGCCGCTCGTTCAGCCTGGAGACGCGGTCGGACAGCCGCCCGATGCGGTTCAGCAGGTACGTCACCAGCACGAACAGGGTGAGGTTCGAGATGACGAGGATCGCCCGTGCACGCAGCTCGAGCCCGAGCACCCGGGCGACCAGGTCGAACGCGCCGGGAAAGAGGGCGACGAAGACGAGGCCGAACCCGACCGCCGTGGTGAGCAGGAACGCCGCGACCGACTCGCGGCCGGTCCGAACCAGGTGCACGCCGGTCCCGACGAAGAGGAGTCCGACGAGCAGCGCGACGACGTTGACGATCGTATAGTCAGCCATAGTTGGTCTGGGTGTGGGTTGCGGTGGTGGATGTCGGTAGTTGGTCCGGGTGTGGGTTGCGGTAGTGGATGTCGGTAGTTGGTCTGGGTGGTGAGTCTCGCTATCTGAACAGGAGCACGCGCAGCACGACGTCGGTCATCCGGAGCGGATACAGGAGGAACGTCTCGAACGTGAACTGTGAATCGCCCGTCTCGCGAGTGGGCATCGCCACGGAGACCTCCGTGATCCGCTGGCCGCTTCGGGCCGCCTCCAGCGTCTGTTCGACCGCCCAATGCCTGTCCGAGCGGTGGAGGATATCGGCCAGCGCGTCGACCCGGTACACCCGGAAGCCGCTCGTCACGTCGGTGATGTCGACGCCGCCGAGCGCGTTGACGACCGTGGTGAAGAAGCTGATCCCCAGCTTGCGCACGAACCCGTACTCCTCGAAGCTCTCGTTGAGGTATCGGCTGGCGATGACCATATCGGCGTCCGCGGCCGCCTCGAGCAGCCGCGGGATCTGCGCGGGATCGTGTTGGCCGTCCGCGTCGATCTGCACGACGAGATCGTAGTCGTTCCGGATCGCGTATCGGTAGCCGGTCCTGACCGCGCCGCCGACGCCCGTGTTGAACACGTGCTCGATGACGGTGGCGCCGTGGTCGGTCGCGACGTCGGGAGTGCCGTCGCTGGAGCCGTCGTCGACGACGACGACCTCGTCGACGTGTTCGCGTGTCCCCTCGATGACCGGGCCGATGGTCTCGGCCTCGTTGTACGCGGGCAGGACGGCTACCGTTCGCACTGGTGGAGGGAATCGCCGGGCCGCACTTAGGGATATCGCTCCCCGGTCGGTCCGGTCGGTCCGGTCGATTCGGTCGGTTCGCGGACTCCACGTGATACCACCGGACGTCATCCCCCCGCAACGACGACGAAAGCGACTTGGGGGTCGATCGAGTGAGCGGATCCATGAGCAGGACGGTCGTGGTCGGGCTCGACGGCGCCAGCTGGGATCTCCTCGACCCATGGATCGAAAACGGGGAGCTGCCCAACCTCGCTGCGCTCCGCGCGGCAAGCGCCTACGCCGAGACGGAGAGCTGTCTCCCGCCGGTTACCTTCCCGAACTGGAAGTGTTACTCCTCGGGGAAGAACCCCGGCAAGTTCGGCGTCTTCTGGTTCGAGCGGGTGAACCTCGAGGCGGGCACGATCGACGTCACGAACGGCGGCGACTTCGAGACGCCGGAGCTGTGGGACTACCTCAACGACGCGGGCAAGCGCGCCGGCGTTGTCAACATGCCGACGATGTACCCGCCCCGCGACATCGACGGCCCCATCGTCGCCGGCGGTCCCGACGCCGTCGAGGGGGAGTACCGGTCGATCGACGGCGGCTACGCCACGCCCGCGGGGCTCGCGGAGGAGCTCGAGGAGCGGTTCGACTACCGCGTTCACCCCGATCCACTCCTCTCCTCGAACGAGGAGCGGGGCGCCGAGGTCGAGGCGATCCTCGAGCTGCTCGAGCTGCGGTTCGAGGTCGCGCTGACGCTGCTCGAGGAGGAGGATCTGGAGTTCGTCCACGTCACGCTGTTTTACCTCAACGTGCTGCAGCACTTCTTCTGGAACGACGAGCCGACCCGGCGCGCGTACGGCATCATCGACGAGTGGGTCGGCCGGATCGCCGGGATGGACGACACGAACCTCGTGTTGATGTCCGACCACGGCTGCGGGCCGACCACCACCGAGTTCTACATCAACGAGTGGCTCGCCGAGAACGGCTACCAGGCTCGCGAGCGCACCGTCGACGGCGCGTTCCAGCGTATCGGGCTCGACCGCGAGCACGTCCTCGCGGTCGCCAAGCGGCTGGGCGCGGTTGACCTGCTCGCGTCCGTCGTTCCCGAACGGATCCAGAAGCTCGTGCCGCAAAGCGCCGGACTCAAGCGCGACCGGAAGCTCGACGCGGTCGACCTCGCGGAGACGCGTGCGCTCGCCAGCGGGCAGGGACCGATCTATCTGAACCCGGCGTTCGACCGCGAATCGGTTCGCGAGGACTTGATCGCCGATCTCCGAACTGTCACCGACGAATACGGCCCCATCTTCGACGGCGTGCACCGCGCCGAGGACGTCTACGACGGCCCCTTCCTGGGGGCCCCGAGTGCCCCGGACGTCGTCGTCGACCAGCGTGACGGCGTCCACGTCAACGACGGCATTGGCGGCGGCACCGTCCGCTCCGGGCCGGACCGCTGGCGAGCCGAGAACACGCGCAACGGGATCTTCCTCGCGTCCGGCCCCGACTTCGAGGCGGCCGGGGAGCTCGACCGCATCAGCATCCTCGATATGGCGCCGACGCTTTTGACCGCCGCCGGCTGTGCGGTGCCCTCGGATATGGACGGCGATCCCCTGCCGATCGTGGCCGGCGACCCCGAGCCGGCGACCCGCGAGCCGATCGCGTGGGACCGGGGCGACGAGGATGACGTCACCGACGGCGTCGAGGAACGGCTCACGCAGCTCGGTTATATGGAGTGACCGTCAGGCGGAACCGGGAGATTCACGCGTTCGTTTCGGTTATCAAACCGGACAGCCAAAGTTGGTTTATAAGGAACCCGACGCTACCTATCGGTATTGATCGTTCGAAATCGGATGGGAGCTGCAGACTCCAGGTCGACTATCGACCGATTCGATCTTTGAGGCGTGAGGCGGCCAAAACCACTGAGTATGAGAGACACCGAAAGACACAGTATCCTGTGTTCACATAGTTTTCTGTATGCCGACTATCACGGTCAACGTGGATGACGACCTGAAAGAGCGTATGGAAAAGCACCCCGAAATCAACTGGAGTGAAGTCACGCGACAGGCCATCCAAGAGAAGATCGAGGCGCTCGAAGTGATGGACGAACTCACCAGTGAGAGTAACCTCACCGAAAGTGACGTACAGGAGATCGCCAACAAAATCAACGAGAGTGGACGGACGCGCGTTGATGAGGAATCAGCGTGAATCCGACGGATGAAGTTGGTTCTCGACGCTAACATCGTCATCTCTGCACTCATCGCTGATTCAAAAACTCGAGAGCTCATCGTCACGCTCGAACCCACCCTTTTGACACCGGCGTTTGTCCACGACGAAATCGGGAACTACGAGGGCCTGATCGTCGAGAAGTCAGGGATGGAACCGGCCAGAGTGGCACAGTTCATCGATCTTCTGTTCCAATACATTGAGGTTACCTCCGCCAGCGAGTTCTATCCAGCTATCGAGAGTGCGGACGAAGCAGTCGGTGACACTGATCCGGATGATGTGCTCTATCTGGCGTGTGCGATTGCCTGTGATGCGGCCATCTGGAGTGATGACTCGGACTTCGACGAACAGGATCTGGTTGAGACGTACTCGACGAGCGACGTGATCGACTCGTTCGACACACTCTGATTCAATGTGTGACTAATTTTCTTGGTAGTCGGCGTGGTCTTCGTAGCCGCGTTTCAGTCACTCGAACTCCTCACCGGCGCTTATTCGTTTCGAGAAGCAGCTACTCCACGGTCACGCTCTTCGCGAGGTTTCGCGGCTTGTCGATCGCCCGACTCTTCTCGTTGGCCACGTGGTAGGCGAACAGCTGGAAGTAGACGTTCGCCACGAGCGGCTCCAACAGGCCCACGTCCGGCACCTCGAAGGCGACGTCGAGCGTTCCGAACTCCCGGTCGGCCGAGACGCAGCCGATGGCGTCCGCGCCGCGCGTCTGTGCCTCGGTCACGTTGGTCATCGTCTCGGCGGGCGAACCGCCCTCGGTCAGGACCGCGAGGACCGGCGTCCGGTCGGTGACGAGCGCCAGCGGGCCGTGTTTCAGCTCGCCGGCCGGGAACCCCTCGGCGTGGTCGTAGGCGATCTCCTTGAGCTTCAATGCGCCCTCGAGCGCGACGGGCACGCCCAGATCGCGGCCGAGGAAGAAGAAGGCGTCCTCGTCGCGGTACTGCTCGGCCGCCGCGACCACGTCGGCTTCGGCGTCGAGCGCCTGCTGGACGGCCCCCGGCAGGCCGCGGAGGTTCTCCAGCACCGAGCGTGCACGCGAGGCCGACAGCGTCCCGCGCTCGCGGCCGAGTGCGACCGCAAGCAGTGCCAGCGTCGTCACCTGCGAGGCGAACGTCTTCGTCGCGGCGACGCCGATCTCCGGGCCGGCCCTGATGAAGACCGCGTCGTCGACCGCGCGCGTGACGCTGCTGCCGAGCGTGTTGGTGACCGCGAGCGTCCGCGCGCCCGCGGAGTCCGCCCGGCGGATCGCTCCCAGCGTGTCGGCCGTCTCCCCGCTCTGGGTAACCGCGATCGTCAGCGTCCGGTCGGGATCCCGTCCGGCCCCGAACGCGTACTCGCTGGCGATCTCGACGGTGGTCCGCACGTCCGCGAAGGATTCGATCAGCCGCGCCGCATACCGGCCCGCATAGTAGGAGGTTCCGCAGGCGACGATCTGCACCTCCTCGATCCGTTCAAGCAACGCCTCGGGGAACGAGACGTCCAGATCGACGCGGGCTCGATCGACGTCCACGCGCCCTGACAGCGTCTGCCGAAGCGCCGTCGGCTGCTCGTGGATCTCCTTGCGCATATAGTGCTCGTAGCCGGCCTTCTCCGCGGCGTCGGCCTCCCACTCGACCGTCTCGACCGATCGGTCGACCGGCCGGCGGGAGAGGAACGCATTAGCGTCGGACGACGCGGAGGAGTCCGGTACCGATGCGTCCGACGCCGCGTCGTCCGACGGCGCGAACACCTCGACGTCGCCGTCGGCCGAGAGGTCGACCACGTCGCCGTCCTCGAGGTAGGTCACCTCGCGGGTGTGCTCGAGGAACGCGGTCACGTCGCTGGCGAGAAAGGCGGCGTCCTCGCCGTGGCCGACCACCAGCGGGCTCCCGTCACGGGCGGCGACGATCCGGTTCTCGCCGGCGTGGATGGCACAGACCGCGTAGCTTCCCTCGAGACGGTCGACGACGCGCTCGACCGCGGTTCGAAGGTCGACCGCGTCCCCGCCGGCCGTCTCCGACAACTCGGATTCGAGGAGGTGCGGAACGACCTCGGTGTCGGTCTCGCTCGTGAACTCGTGGTCACCGAGCTCCGCCTTCAGCGCCTCGTGGTTCTCGATGATCCCGTTGTGGACGACCGCGATCGACTCCGCGCAGTCGACGTGCGGGTGCGCGTTCGCGTCGGTGGGCGGACCGTGCGTGCTCCAGCGCGTGTGACCGATCCCGCAGGTCGCGTCCGGCGCGTCGGGGACGGTTAGGTTCGAGACCTCGCCGGAGCGCTTGGCGACGGTGAGGCCGCCGTCAGCGGCGACGTCACCGGTCGCACGTGCACCGTTCACGAGCGCGATCCCCGCGGAGTCGTAGCCGCGGTACTCCAGGTTCTCGAGCCCCTGGTACACGATCGGGGCCGCCGCCTCGTCGCCCACGTAGCCGATGATCCCACACATCGTTATCCCCTCCGAACGACCGCGTCGGGCTCGATCGTGCCGCTCACCACGGCGCCGGGGTCGACGCGCGAGACGTCGCCGAGGACCGTCCCTGGAACGAGCGTCGCGCCGCCGCCGACGGTCGCGTTGTCGCCGACGACGCCGCCGAGACGGACGTCCGGGTGGACCTCATCGTCGACGACCACGGTCGACCGCCCGCCGGCGATCGTGGCGTTGGCGCCCACACGAGCGTTTCCGGCGACGACCGCGTCACGCACCACCGCGCCGGCCTCGATGACCGCATCGGGGAAGACGACCGAGCCCTCCACGACCGCGTTCGGGCCGACCGTTGCGTTCTCGCCCAGCGCGCTCCCGCCGCCGACCACCGCGTTCGCGCCGAGACGGACGTCGTCGCCAACGACCACGTCGTCGGCGATCTCGGGGGCGGAATCGGCGTCGCTTCCGGCGTCCGCTTCCTCATCGGCTCCCACGAGGGAGGCGTTGACCCGAAGCAGGTCCCAGAGGTACGAGACGTCGAGCCACTGCCCGCGGTAGCCGATCGCCGTGATCGGGTTCTCGTCGGCGATCCGGTCGAGTGTGTCGGTGAGCGCGAGCTCGCCCGTGGGCGAGGTCTCCCGGATCGCGTCGAAGACGGCCGCCGTGAAGCCGTAAACGCCCGCGTTGATCCGGCTCGTGCTCACGGGGGCCTCGGGCTTCTCGGCGATGCCGGTGACGCGGTCCTCGCCGTCGAGGGTGACGACCCCGTACTCGCGGGGATGGTCGACGTCGGTGACGGCCATCACGGGCGCGTCCCCGGCCAGCGTCGCCTCACGAACGCGACGAACGAGGTCGGCATCGACGATCCGGTCGCCGTTCAACACGACGAACCGGTCCCCGACGGCGGGCTCGGCCTGCAGGAGGGCGTGGCCGGTTCCGAGCTGGTTGGCCTGTTCGACGTACTCGACGTCCACGTCCCAGTCGTCGCCGTCGCCGAAGTGGTTCCGGATGCGTTCCTGGCGGTACCCCACCACCAGCACGATCCGGTCGATGCCGGCCTCGCGGATCGCCTCGATAACGTACTCGAGGATCGGCCGGGTGGCCACGGGCAGCATCGGCTTCGGCCGCCGGTTCGTGAGCGGCTCCAGGCGCCGCCCCTCGCCGGCCGCCAACACCACGGCGGTCACGGGGTCGTCGGTCATACCGGAGGGAGACGACCGTCCGGCATAAATCCTCACCACTCGGACGCCCTCGCCGCTTGCGCCACGCATCCCCTCACTTCTCGCCGGTCACCGTCCGCCGGGAGCTACCGCCGATCCCGAGTGACCGTCTCGCCGGGATCGGTCGTCTCCTCGACGCCGAGCACGACGCCGGCGTTCAGGTTCGTGTCGATCCCGGTCTTGACGCCCTCGCCGAGGACGACGCCGAGTTTCCGTCGGCCGGTGTCGACGCGTTCGCCCTTGACGGTCATCCGAACCGTCGCGTCGTCGTGACGCAGATTCGCGACGACCGTCCCGGCCCCGAAGTTCACCTCACGGTCGATCACAGAGTCGCCGACGTACGAGAGGTGGCCGATGGCGGCGTCGTCCATCACGACGGAGTTCTTCACCTCGACCGCGTGGCCGATCCTGACGTCGGGGCCGATCACGGTCGATCCGCGGACGTAGGCGTTCGGCCCGACCTCGGCGTCGGACCGGACGATCGCCGGTCCCTCGATCGTCACGCCGGAGCGGACGCGGGCGCCCTTCTCGACCAGTACCGCTCCGTCGAGGGTCGCGTCGTCGGCAACGTCTCCGGCTCGCGGATCGACGCCATCCGTGGCGTCGATTCGGTCCGACAGGTCCTCGAGAACCGCCTCGGTGGCCTCGAGCAGCTCCCAGGGGCGCCCGACGTCGAGCCACCGCCCGTCGTACTCGACGACCGAGATCTCGGTCCCGCGGTCGAGCAGGATCTCCAGCGTCTCGGTCAGCTCGAACTCGCCGCGCTCGCTCTCGCCGGTCGCCTCGAGCGCGTCGAAGGCGTCCGCCTCGAAGGCGTAACAGCCCACGTTCGCCAGGTTCGTCGGGGGGTCGGCCGGCTTCTCGACGATCGTCTCGAGGGTCGGGTGCTCGGCTCCGGTGCTCTCGTGGGTCGCCGCGTCGTCGGGTGCCGCGTCGTCGGTCGCTCCACCGTCGTCCGCCAACGAGACCACGCCGTACGACCGTGGGTCCTCGACCTCGGTGACCGCGATCGCGGTCCCGTCCGCCTCGGCCAGCGATCGGGGAAGCGACTCCTCGATCACCACGTCGCCGTTGACGACGAGGAAGTCGTCATCGACGATCTCCTTCGCCTGCAGGACCGCGTGTGCGGTGCCCGCCGGGTCGGCCTGCTCGACGTAGTTGACGGGCGCGCCCGCGTAGCTGTCGCCGATCGCATCCTCGATGGCCGCTCCGCGGTAGCCGGTCACGATCACGAACTCGTCGACGACCGGCAGACAGGCGTCCAACACGCCCGCAAGCAGCGACCGATCGCCGACCGGGAGCAAGGGCTTCGGACGCCGATCAGTCAGTGGTCGCATTCGAGTCCCGCGGCCGGCCGCAAGCACGACGCCGTACATACTCGACTGCGAGAACGGGGCCAGGTTTAGTCGCTGCGATGGCGCGATCGGATCGGGGCCGAGCATATATATACGGTGACGCGCATATATTCTTGTATGAACTCGGATCCCGATCGGTATGGACCGCCAACGGAGGATTTCTCCGACTCCGTGGCCGATCGGCTCTCGGAGGCGCCCACTGACGAACGCGTCCATCGCGTCGCGCTCGCGTTGACCGAGCCGACGGGCGTCAGCGAGGTCGCGGAGCGGGCCGACTGTTCGCCGAACGCAGCCCGGCGCCACCTCGCGCGGCTCGCGGACATCGGCGTCCTCGAACGCGTGACGAGCGATCCAGACACGTTCGAACGAAACGAATCGTACTTCGAGTGGCGTCGCCTCAACCGGTTGGCCTCGCTCCCCGAGGGAGAACGCGATCGTCGTCTCCGCGAGTTGCTCTCGGAGGACGCGGCGTACCGCGATCGGTATGCCGTCGAGCGGCCGTCGGCGGTCGATCCGCTATCGGTCGCGGGCGACGACGACCACGGTGACGCCGAGCAGGTCTGGCTCGACTGCCGAAACTGGGAGGCGATCCGAGAGGAGATCTCCGACCTCCGCCGCGTCCGACGGAGCGACTCGATCGTCGACGAGGCCGTCTGACGGTGGTCGAGACGGACTCCAGCGGGACGCATACTCGAGACCCGAACCGGGCGGTACTCCGTGAATTGGCCTCACTACTGGCGTCCGAGGACTGGATCGACGAGATCTCGGTCTTTCCGGCGACGCATCCGGAGTCGATCGTGATCTCGCTCGAGGCGACCCACTATCCACCCGATCGCGTCGCGGAGGCGTACGTCGAGATCCAGTCGTACACTAACGGTGATTTTCACGTGAGCTACGTCGAGGATCACCACGGAGTCGAGTGGTGTTGTCGGTGGGATCGGCACCGAAGCGAGGAATACACACGGGATCACTTCCACGCGCCACCATCGGCGACGCACGACGCCGGCACCAACCGGGAATATCCAGCGGACCTCCTCACGACGGTCGGGAACGTGGTTGTATCGTGGATATACGACCGGATCGGGGACGTGTGGGATGAAATCGACTAATCCGGTGAACGGTGCCGTTTCCCGGCGCCGAGAAGCCTACATATAGCGCCCCCGAGGCAGTTCACATATAGCCGAGGTCGCGCAGGCGCTCCATCAGGTCCTCCTTGTCCTGGGCGCGCCCCGCGCGCTCGGTCGTGTTCTCCAGGTCCTGCAGCCAGGCGGGCTCGCCGGTGGTCTTCTCGGTGGAGACCTCGCTGCCAAGCGACCGGAAGCCGGCGAAGTACTTCGGCGAGATCGGCACGTCGTCCTGCTCGATCCCGTCCGGAAGGTCCGCGGCGGACTCGGGCACGTAGCCGTCCTCGGGGTAGCCCTCGACGGAGTCCGGAACGACGTAGTACCAGAAGGCGTCCCAGACGTCGCGTTCGGCGAACTGCAGGATGGGTTGGATCCGGTCGTGGGGCGGGTAGATGTCCGGGTCGTGGCGCGGCGAGAAGAACGTCTCGTCGGCGCGGGCCTCCTGTTCGTCCCAGCGGACGCCGGAGATGACGCCGTCGATGCCGTGCTCCTCGAGGGCGTTGTTGAGCGCGACCGTCTTCAGCAGGTGGTTGCCGACGTAGGTGTCGAGCAGGAACGGGAACTCCTCGTCCTCGTACTCGAGGATGTCCCGGACGTGGTGCTGGTTCTGCTCGTCGAGCGCGTCGATCGGGATGTCGTCGCCGGGTTCGAGATCGTTTGCGTCGACGTACTCGCCGACGTCCTCGTTGCGTGCGTAGACGACGTCGATGTCCCACTCGTCGGCCCAGTGTTCGACGAAGTCGGTGATCTCGTCGAAATGCTGGTAGTGGTCGATGAAGACCGCCGTCGGCTTGTCGTATCCGTACTCCTCGGCGACCTCGTTGATGAAGTAGAGCGTGAGCGTGGAGTCCTTCCCGCCGGTCCACATCACGGCCGGGTTCTCGTACTGCTCGAGCCCTCGTTTGGTCACCTCGATCGCCTTCTCGATCTTGTGTTGCAGGGACGGGTAGTCATCGGGCGACTCCCCCTCGCCGTCATCGTACTCGACGTCGACGTACTCCGGAAACTCCGACGACATACCGGAACGGTACCAGCGGGGACGTATCAGGCTTTCTACCTGGTTTCGCGGCTCCGATACCACAGATCCTATATGGGAAAACGCGTGACTGCCGGTTCCTCGGTCGCCGGGCTGGACGGGTTCCGTCGCCCCGATCGAACGCCGATCGGGAGGGAATCCGGCTGAAACGTGTCGTGGCTGCACGACGCACCCGAAGCCGCGCGCTCGGGCGTGTCCGACCGTCCGGCAGAATTCGTCGCGTATCCGAAGGGCTAACCCCGATGCGGTCCCGTTGGCCGATATGGGCCTGTTCGACAAGCTGCGCGGCGGCTCCGACGATCGCGTCGTCTTCCTCGGGATCGACGGGGTCCCCTACGAACTGATCACGGACCACCCGGACGTCTTCGAGAACCTCCACGCGATCGCCGAGGAGGGCACCTCGGGGCGGATCGAGAGCATCGTCCCGCCCGAGTCGAGCGCCTGCTGGCCGAGCCTCACGACCGGCCAGAATCCCGGAAAAACCGGCGTCTACGGGTTCCAGGACCGCGAACGCGGCTCCTACGACACCTACGTCCCGATGGGGAGCCACGTCGAGGCGACCCGGCTGTGGGATCTGGTGACCGAGGACGGCCGGGACGCGACCGTCCTGAACGTGCCCGTGACGTTCCCGCCCTCGAGCCGGATCCAGCGGCAGGTCTCGGGCTTCCTCTCGCCGTCGATCGAGAAGGCCGCAAGCGATGACGAGGTCCGCCAAACGCTCGAGCGGTACGACTACGCGATCGACGCCGACGCGAAGCTCGGCCACGACGAGGACAAGACCGCCTTCATCGAGAACGCCCACGAGACGCTCGAAGGCCGGCGGAAGGTCTTCGAACACTACATCGAGGCGGACGACTGGGACCTCTTCTTCGGGGTCTTTATGACGCCCGACCGAGTCAACCACTTCCTGTTCGGCGACTACGCGACCGACGGCGAGTACGCCGCGGAGTTCCTCGAGTTCTATCGCGAGCTCGACGCCGCGATCGGCGCGATCCGCGACCGACTCGACGACGACACGGAGCTCGTGGTCGCCTCCGACCACGGCTTCACCCGTGAGGAGTACGAGGTCGACATCAACCGATGGCTCGAGGAGGCGGGCTGGCTCTCGTATGCGGCCGATGCCGACGACCCGGACGGACTCGAGGACATCGCGGACGACGCACGAGCCTACTCGCTCATTCCCGGTCGCCTGTTCCTCAACCTCGAGGGACGCGAACCCCGCGGGAGCGTCGCCGAGGCCGACTACGAGGACGTCCGTGACGAGCTGATCGCCGACCTCGAGTCCCTGGCGGCCCCCGACGGCCGGGCCGTCTGCGACCGGATCGTGAAGGGCGAGGACGCCTTCTCGGGCGACCACACCGACATCGCGCCCGATCTCGTGGTCATCCCCACTGACGGATTCGATTTAAAAGCCGGCTTCGGGACCGACAAGGAGGTCTTCAGCGAGGGGCCTCGCAACGGGATGCACAAGTTCGGCAACGCCAGCCTGTTCACGACCGACGCTGACGTGGCGGTCGGCGACGACGTGAACCTCTTCGACGTCGCCCCGACCATCCTCGACCAGCTCGACGTCGACGCGGACCGGTCGGCCTTCGACGGCGAGTCGCTGCGCGCGGACTGATCGGCGACCGGGCCGTCGTTCCGGGAGATCGTTTCAGGCGGCCGTTTCAGTCGGCGATTTCGGGCGGCACGACGCCACGTTCCGTGACAACAATTAACGCCCAGGAGCACCGACCGTCGATCGATGGTTGATCCTGATTCGGAGGAGGACCCCCACGAGGAGGCGGACCACCTCCGTGACGTGCCCGTCGACGCCGGCTGTACCGAGATCTGGGATCACCTGTCCGGAACTCGCGAGAAGGCGTCCGGCTCAAACGCCGACTCGGATCCGGATCGCGAACCGGTCGACGTCGACTAGGTGGCGCGTGATCGAACCGCACGGTGATTCGCACGGCGATTCACGACCGTCTTCATCATCGTCGACCCTTCCGTTGGCCGGTCACCACGTCAGGCCTTCATAAGTGAGGCCCTCGCGGCGCTCGACGATTCGGCGGCCGTCGATGACGACCGGATCGGCCATCGCGTCGAACTCCTCGTCGAGTGCCGCGAACTCGTCCCAGTCGGTGACGACGACTGCGGCCGCGGCACCCTCGAGGGCCGTGGCGGCGTCGGGGGCGTATTCGAGGTCGGGGAACCGCTCGCGCATAGTCTCGGTCGCGACCGGGTCGTAGCCGACGACGTCGGCGCCGCGCTCGTGGAGTCCGTCGATCACCGGGATCGCCCGCGAGTTGCGGACGTCGTCCGTCCCAGGTTTAAAAGCGAGGCCGAGAACCGCCACGCGCTCGCCCGCGACGTCGGCGTGGCGATCGAGCAACTCGAGCAGTCGCTGGGGCTGGCCGTCGTTCACTTCGACGGCAGCATTTAAGAGGGCGGGATCGTAGCCTGCCTCCCGGGATGCCGCCCGGAGCGCGTCCACGTCCTTGGGGAAGCAGCTCCCGCCCCAACCGACTCCGGAGCGGAGGAACTGCTCGGAGATGCGGTCGTCGAGCCCGATCGCGTCCATCACCTCGTAGGCGTCGAGTCCGAACTCCTTACACGCGTTCCCCAGATCGTTGACTAGCGAGATCTTCGCCGACAGAAACGCGTTGTTCGCATACTTGATCATCATCGCCGTCTCCGGATCCGTCCGCACGACTGGCACGTCCGTTTCCTTTAAAAGCGTCTCATACAGCTCTTCGAGACGGTCGAGCGCCCACGACGACTCGGTCCCGAAAACGAGCTTATCCGGATCACGGAAATCCGAGACCGCGGTGCCTTCCCGGAGGAACTCCGGGTTCGTCGCGAGCTCCGCGCGAGGCACCGCCCCGTCGGCTCCGGTCGCGGTTCCGGCACCTGAAGCCAACGCCGCTCGAAGCTCGGCCAATGCCGGGGGCGTAACCGTACTCTTCACGACGACGAGGTGTGGAGCGGCATCGTCCGCGGCCGCGATATCTGCGCCCGCCCCGTCTCCGATCGCGCCACCGTCTCCGCTCGCGCCATCATCGCCGCCTGCTGCGATCGCTTCACCGGTCATCTCGGTCGCGGCCGCCAGGGCAGTCAGATCGAGCGAGCCGTCGGAATTCGAGGGGGTCTGGACCGCGAGGAAGGTCAGATCGGAGTCCGGGATCGCGCCGTAGTCGGTCGTCGCCGTGAGTCGGTCGCCGGCGTGTTCGGCGATCAGATCCTCGAGTCCGGGCTCGTGGATCGGCGCCTCGCCGGCGTTCAGCGTGGCGACGACGTCCTCGTCGATGTCGATCGCGGTGACCGTGTGGCCGAGGTCGGCCAGCGAGGCGGCGAGCGTCGTGCCCACGTAGCCGCTGCCGACGACGGTGACGTGCATACCCGCTGAAGAGCGGTCGCGAGTCAAGAGTCTTCCGTCGCCGGGGGATCCGTGGTCGACGCTGGGTGCGTTCGCGGCCGGCGTCGGGTGCGTTCGCGGTCGGCGCCAAGTACTTCGTGGTCGACGTCGAGCGGTCACTCGGTTTGCTCCGGCGCCCGACCCACGAAGATATTTAAGCGGATGGGCCGGATCCTCGGCGTATGAAGGCAGTCGTACTCGCGGCCGGCCAGGGGACGCGATTGCGTCCGCTGACCGACGACAAACCGAAGGGGATGGTCGAGGTGGCCGGGGTTCCCATCCTGACGCATTGTTTCGACCGACTCATCGAGCTGGGTGCCGACGAGCTCGTGGTCGTGGTCGGGTATAAAAAGGAGGTCATCATCGACCACTACGGCGATGCTTATGAGGGCGTCCCGATCACCTACGCCCACCAGCGCGAGGCGAAGGGACTCGCGCACGCGCTGCTCACCGTCGAGGAGCACATCGACGACGACTTTATGCTCATCCTCGGCGACAACGTCTTCGACGCGAACCTCGAGGACGTCGTCCGCCGCCAACGCGAGGATCGCGCCGATGCGGCCTTTCTGGTCGAGGAAGTCCCCTGGGAGGACGCGTCCCGGTACGGAGTTTGTGACACGAACCAGTACGGCGAGATCACCGACGTGATCGAGAAACCCGACGACCCGCCGAGCAACCTCGTGATGACCGGCTTTTACACGTTCACGCCCGCGATCTTCCACGCCTGTCATCTCACCCAACCCTCCGACCGCGGCGAGTACGAACTCTCTGACGCGATCGACCTGCTGATCCAGTCCGGCCGCACGATCGACGCGATCGGCCTGGACGGCTGGCGGATCGACGTCGGCTACCCCGAAGACCGCGACGAGGCCGAACGCCGACTCACCACCGACGACGACGCGGGATCCGAGACGGAAACGGGCGAGGAAACCGACGAGACGCCGGTCGACGCGGACGGAACGGCAACGACGTAGGGCGCCGAAGCCCCAAACGCGATCGGCGGTCCGTCGCGAGGACTCACTCCGGCTGATACGGATTGATCGCGGTCTCGAGGCGGTAGACGTCCTCCGCAACGTCAAAGCCGTCGTCGAACGCGTAGAGGTATCCGTTCCCGGCGGATGCGAGCCGGAATGTTCGCTTGGTTCCCCGAAACCGTGCTTTCCGAATCGACACGCTCACTGCTCATAGTCGCGAGTATGCCGTCACCGTTCATAAATTGTAGTGTGCGCCCACACTAGAATGGCTGGACAATGAACGGACGCACCGTCTCTCGCACGGCGATCGGAACGTCCCCGGACCGCTAGTCGAGCCGTCCCCGAACCGTTACTCGAGCCGCCGCCGGATGCTCTCGGCGTGTGCCTCGAGCCCCTCCGCCTCGGCGAGCGTCGTGATCGTGTCCGACAGGTCCGCGAGCGCCTCGCGGTCGAGCCGCTGCACGGTCGAGGACCGGAGGAACGTCTCCGTCGAGAGACCGCCGTAGCGCTTCGCGCCGCCGTTCGTTGGGAGCACGTGGTTCGGGCCCGCGGCGTAATCGCCCGCTGCGACCGGCGAGTACGGGCCGAGGAACGCCGAGCCGACGTTCGTGATCCGGTCGAGAAGCGCCTCGTCGTCGTCGGCCTGGATCGACAGGTGCTCGGCGGCGTACTCCTCGGCGAACAGCACCGCCTCGGACATCGAGCGGGCGAGAAGGACACCCGACGCGTCGGCCGCGAGGGCCTCACGGATCGTCTCCTCACGGTCGCGACCCTCGATCCCGTCGACCACCGCGTCGACGATCGCCGCCGCGGTGCCTTCGTCGTCCGTCACCGCGACGACGGAGGCGTTCGGGTCGTGTTCCGCCTGCGCGAGCAGATCTGCGGCGACGTATTCGGGATCCGCAGTCGCGTCCGCGAGCACGAGGATCTCGCTCGGCCCGGCGAGGAAGTCGATCTCGACGTCGCCACGCACCTCGGCCTTCGCAGCCGTCACCCAGCGGTTGCCGGGGCCGACCACGGTCTGGACGCCCGTTACGGTCTCGGTGCCGTACGCGAGCGCGGCGATCGCCTGCGCGCCACCGACCTGATAGACCGCGTCCGCGCCGGCCTCGTGGATGGCCGCAAGCGTGACCGGGTTGATCTCGTCCGCCGGCGGGGTCGCCACTGCGACGTGGTCGACGCCGGCAACTCTGGCGGGAACGATGCCCATGATCGCGCTTGAGGGGTACGCCGCGGTACCGCCGGGGACGTAGACGCCCGCGCGCTCGATCGGACGGAACCGGCGGCCGAGCTCGCGTCCGTCGACGGTCTCGCGGTAGTCCTCCGGGACCTGCTGCTCGTGGAAGGCCCGGACGTTCGCGGCCGCCTCGCGGATCGCGTCGAGGCGGGGATCGTCGGCGTCCGCGAACTCGGCGTGTGCCCGTTCGGCCGCGTCGGTGACGTCGATGTTGCCGACCGAGACGTCGTCGAACGCCTCGGCGAACTCCCGGATGGCGACGTCGCCCTCGGTTCGAACGCGGTCGACGATGTCGCGGACGTCATCGCGGACCGCCCCGATCCCGGCGTCGCGCTGGAAGAACGCGCGCCGGTGGTCGGGCGAGAGGTCGGCGATCGACCGGACGTCAAGGAGTGATTCCTCGGTCATCGGTTCCGCCCGATCATCGGTTTCTCCCAGTCATCGGTATCGCTCCGTGCGTGCAGTCATACCCCGAACTGGGCGATGCGCCGAAAAAGGCGTTCCGGATGTCGGGGTCCGCGTTCGTGGGGGGCGTTCGTGGAGGGCGTTCGTGGGCGGTTCCGAACCCGACCGTCCGTCGCCAACCCTTAACACGATCCGTGCCGGAACGACGGTAATGGCCGATTCCTCCTCGACGCCGACCCCGGCGGCGGTTCTCGACGGGCGCGTGAGCAAACCCGAGGCGGCGGTGTTCGTCTCGGGCGTCGCGAGTATGGGCCTGGAGATCCTCGCGGGCCGGATCGTCGCGCCGCAGTTCGGGAGCAGCATCTACACGTGGGGGACGATCATCGGCGTCTTCCTCGCCGCGTTGAGCGCCGGCTACCACCGCGGGGGAAAACTCGCGACCGAGGAGGCGACCGAGCGACGGCTGGCCAGGCTCCTGTTGGGGACGGCGGTCTGGGTCGCGCTGCTCGTGTTCGCCGGCGACCTGCTGTTGCGGTCGACGGTGGCGTTCCCCCTGCCGAGCCGGGTCGCGTCCCTGCCGGCGGTCGTCCTGCTGTTCGGGCCACCGACGTACCTGCTCGGGTTCATCAGCCCCTACGGGGCGGAGCTCTCCCGGAAGGAGGGGCTCGGCCGGGCCTCGGGCCACGTCTACGCGGTCGGGACGATCGGCAGCATCGTCGGCGCGTTCGGGACGACCTACTTCCTGATCCCGGGCCTCGGCGTCGACGCGATCGGGCTCGTCTTCGGGCTGCTGCTCGTCGCCACCGCCGCGTTCCTCCTGTTTCCGTCCCCCTCCCGAGACTCGATCCTTGCGGTCGTCGGCGTCCTCGTCGTCCTCGTGGCGGCGTTCTCGAGCGGCGCGGCCGGGGTCGCCCCGGAGGGACAGGTCGTCTACCAGACCCAGACGCCCTACCAGCAGCTCGAGGTGATCGACAGCGGCGATACGCGAACCCTCTACCTCGACGGGCAGCGCCACAGCGCGATGGACCTGTCGAACCCCGACCGACACGTCTTCTCCTACACGCGATACTTCCACCTGCCGTACCTCTTCGCCGACGATCCCGACGACATCGATCGCGTCCTGTTCATCGGCGGGGGCGGGTTCACCGGCCCGAAGCGGTTCGTCGAGGAGTACGACGCCACCGTCGACGTCGTCGAGATCGACCCCGAGGTGATCGACGTCGCGAAGCAGTACTTCGACGTCGAGGAGTCGGAGCAGCTGCGGATCCACAACGACGACGGTCGACGATACCTCCGCAACACGAACGAGACCTACGACCTGATCGTTCTGGACGCCTACAAGAAGGACAAGGTCCCCTTCCAGCTCACCACGAAGGAGTTCATGGAGCTGTCGAATGACCGCCTCAGCGATGACGGGATGGTCTTCGCGAACGTCATCTCCGCGCCGAGCGGCCCGGCCTCGCGCTTTTACCGCGCGGAATACGCCACGATGAACGCGGTCTATCCCACCGTCTACTCGTTCCCGACCGCCGGCGGCGGCGTCATCCAGAACATCGAGATGGTCGCGACAAAGAACGCCACGGTCGTGACCGAGGAAACCCTCCGGGAACGCAACGAGCGCCGCGACATCGGGATCGATCTGTCCGCGGAGATCGGTGACTATCGCACCGAGGAGAACGTCGGCGACGCGCCGGTCCTTCGGGACGACTACGCACCCGTGGACAGCCTACTCGACCCGATGGTCGGCCAGCGGTACGTGATCGACGAGGCGGGATCGGTCGAGAACGCCTCGGCGGGGAGCGAGGGCGACGGTGGCGATCCCGAGGACGGTGGAGCTCCCGAGAACGGTGGCGATCGACAGCGCGTCTCACCGGTACGCCTCGAGTCCGGGCCGGCCGAACCTGCACTTCCCCTCGCCGATTAAAACCGGAGCCACAGCCCCCGCGAACCGGATCCGGAACGCTTGACCCGCCGCCGTTCGAACGGTCGCCGTGAGTCGCCGTCGCCTGCTGGGATCGCTTTGCGGGCTCGTCTTCTTTCTCAACCTCGCGAGAGTCGTTTTCGCGCCGCTTTTGAACGTCTTCATCTCCGAGTTCGGCATCGGCGAGGCGACCGCGGGCCTGATCGTGACGCTCACGTGGCTCGGGAGTGCATCGCTCCGGCTTCCGGCCGGGTGGCTCCTCACGCGCGTCCCGCGACATCATCTCGTCCTCGTCTCGGGGGGCATTCTCGCGGCATCGGCGGCGCTCACCGGCGCGGCCGTGACCGTCCCGCAGCTGATGGTCGGGTCCTTCTGTATGGGAGCCGCTTCCGGGGCGTACTTCGTCGCGGCGAATCCGCTTTTAAGCGAACTGTTCCCGAGTCGGGTCGGTCGCGTGATCGGGATCCACGGCGGGGCGACCCAGCTGGCCGCCGTGGCGGCGGCACCCCTCGTCGCCGTCTGGGTGGGGATCGACTGGCGGTACGCGATCTGGACGATCGCCGTCGGCGCCGCCGTGGTCACGGTGTATACCGCGATCCAGGCTCGCGCGACCGAGCTGCCCGACGCGGGCGCGGCGGACCGGTCGCTCATCGCGGGTGCGCGCTCAGAGTGGCGGATCATCCTCGCCGCGTTGGGGCTTGCCGGCGCCGCCGTCTTCGTCTGGCAGGGCGTGTTCAACTTCTACGAGCTGTATATGCGGTCCCGCGGCCTGTCCCCGGCGGCAGCGTCCGCGATGCTGACGATCGTCTTCGCGGCCGGCGTCCCCGCCTTCGTCGTCGCCGGCGAAGTGGTCGACCGCCTGCCGTCGGTCCCGGTGCTGCTGGGCATCGGCGGCGCCTTCGCGGCGAGCCTCCTGGTGCTGGTCGCCGTCGACGGCCTCGTCGCGCTCGCGGTGATCTCCGCCGTCATCGGGTTCGTCATCCATGCCATCTTCCCGGCGACGGACGCCTACATCCTGACCGCGCTGCCGGATTCGACCCGCGGAAGCGCCTACGCCGTCTTCAGCGCCGTCTGGATGCTGTCGCAGTCGGTCGGGTCGGCGGTTCTCGGAACCCTGATAGAACGCGGCTACACCTACGACGCGGTGTTCGTGACGGCCGCGATCGGCCTCCTCGTGACCCTGTCCGTGTTCGCCGGCCTCGAACGGGCCGGGCGACTTCCGGCCTGACTCGAGGTCCCCTCGGCTTCGTCACTCCCACCGCTCGATCTTCTCAACCATATATAATCACATAAAATAAATAACATTGAATTTATATGTTGTCGCATAGCGGACATAGCCATGAGTTCGGAAACATCCGGGCAACTGAACGAGTATCAACAGTATGAGCGACAGAAAGTGGCTGCACGCGGGAAGAACACCACGACGCTGGTCGCACTCGTGTACCCGCCGGCAGCATACTATCTGGTCGGCAAGACGGGGATTGCGGCTCTGTGCTTCTTTACCGCTCATTTCGGACTGCTTGCACATATCGTGGCTCCGTTTCACGTTCGACGTGTCATCACGAACTCCCGCAGGCAAGTCGGTGGAACGTACTCATCCGACGGCAGCCCGCTGCTGATCGTTGTCGGCGTACTCCTCTCGGTGGGGTTCCTCCTCGTGGTAGTTTTCATCGCGTCGATCTTCCTCGGCATCGGTCTGTGAGAACGGTATGGTATCCGACTCCGGGTCGAACGTGCCGACGGAACGAAGCGTTGCGTGAGAACGACTCGAAGGAGCGGCCGTAAACGGACCGGGCGGCTTCCATCCTGATCCGGAGATCTACTTCCCACGGGGGGCTCGTCTCGATTCGACCGTTTCACTTCGATCCCGCGTGGATCGAAGATAAATTCGATATATCTCGAACGTCCTAAACCTATATTAAGATAGGGCGGATACGATGCACTATGACCAACGACGCATCGAACGCCGGGAGCGAGCCATTGGACCGCCACACGACGGGGGAGGACCGGGTTCGAATGGTCGCTCGCCAGCTCTCGGAACCGCGAACGGCGAACTGGATCGCCGAGGAAGCGGGCTGGTCACACGAACCGACGAAGCGCGTTCTAGAGCGGCTCATTGACGACGGAATCCTGCATCGCGATGACGATGGGGCTCACACCACGTACTATCCCGATTACCGTCGCCAGGCGATGCAGGAGGCAATGCGTCTTCGGGACGGCGAGCACACCGTGGAGGAACTCACGGATCGGCTCGCCGAAATGAACGCACGGATCCGAAGTTGGCAGAACGAATTCGACGTCGACTCGCCGAACCAACTCCGCGGGACGCTCGCCGACGAAACCCTCGAGACGGACGAGGCGGACCGTCGGAGAGAGATCGCACGCGAGTGGGAACGACTCCAGCGCCGGATCCGAATCGTCGGGTTCGCCGTGCGGGAGTGGGACTTCCTCGCTCCGACGACGGAGCCTGCGGAGGCGAACGGCTAACGGATGTCGGTGCCACATCCGGGTGGTGACCCGAACGCGGCGTTATATTCCCAACTGAAGCGGGACGTTCTCGACCGCGTTCCGCAGATCACGGCGGTGGAGTACGTCCCCGACGACATCGAGGCGACACGGCTGCGGGCGGTCTTCGATCCGGATCGCCTTGCCCCGCCAACGGGCCCCGAGTCTCCGAAATTGATCGTCAAATGGTATCGGCAGGAACCGGACGACTGGTTCCGCATCAACTACACCGACCCGAATGCGGATTTCCACGCCGGGTGGCATCAGGACGAGGATCACCCCGATCTCGGGCGGGCACATTTCCAGTACTCGCTCATCGATGAAACGGGTCGATGGGGCATCACGTTCCAACACGAAACGCCCTCCCTGATCCTCTGGGAGATCGTCGACGATCTGATCGAGAACGTCCGTCCGACATACCAGTACGAGAACGGAAACTCCTAACTCTCCGGAAGGTGCGCCACGCTCACGACGGTCACGCTCAAGGGCGTCCCGCGCGAAGCACGCGCAGGATGGAGTTCGAACTGCTCGGCTGGCCAGACGAGGACCCGACGCTCCGGCTCGACTACCGGGCGTTCAGCTACGCCGGCAAGTTCGCGACTTCGGGGACCGGCGTCGCCGTGCTCCGAGCGGAGACGCCGGATGCGGTCGCCCCGGATTGGGAGCCCGATCCGTCGCGTCCCGACCCGGCCCCGCGGCCGGATGCCGACGCCGAAACGGCCTCCCTCGCTGACGACGTCGTCGCCGCAGTCGCGTTCAACCGGGACCGGACGGACCCGAGCACCCTGTGGATCCGGTACGTCTCGGTACACACGGCGCGGCGAGGCGAGGGGCTTGGCCCGCGTCTCGTCGCCGATCTGGTGCGGTGCGTTCGTGATCGACGGGGCCGAGAGGGGAGCGCCGCGAACCGGACCGACGCCGTCGATCGGATCCGGATCGGCGTGAACAACCCGTTCGCCTACGAGGCGCTTTATAAGGTCGGCTTCGCGTTCACCGGCCGGGAGACCGGGGTCGCGGAGCTGGTTCTCGAACGGCCGGTCGACGCGCCGGCCGCCCTCGACGCCGAGACGTATCGATCGGGGTTGGACGTCTATCGTGAGCGTGATCGTGGGGAGCCGGAGGCGTCGTTCCTCGCGGACCGGCGTGGCGGCGATCCGCCGCCGCTGGTCGAGGGGGCTTTTTAAGACGTCGCGCCGACGAACTCCGAACGATGGGAAACGCCGACCTGCGTTCGCTGGCGTCGATCCGCGACGTCGCGTTCGCGGACATCGAAGGGAGCGTCGTCGCGGTGGACGCGCACAACTGGCTGTACCGGTACCTGACGACGACGGTCAAGTGGACGCGTGACAACGTCTACACGACCGCCGAGGGAACCGAGGTCGCCAACCTCGTGGGGATCGTGCAGGGGCTTCCGAAGTTCTTCGAACACGACCTCGTCCCCGTCTTCGTCTTCGACGGCGAGGTGACCGAGTTCAAAAGTCGGGAGATCGCCGACCGGCGCGAGAAGCGGGAGGCGGCCGAGGAGCGCCTCGCCGAGGCCGAAGAGCGCGGTGACGCCGTCGAGGCCGCGCGGCTGGAGGCGCGCACCCAGCGGTTGACCGACATCATTCAGGAGACGACGCGGGGCCTGCTCGACCGCCTCGACGTGCCCGTCATCGAGGCGCCCGCGGAGGGCGAGGCGCAGTGTGCCCACATGAACGCGGTCGGCGACGTCGACTACGCGGGCAGCGAGGACTACGACACGCTGCTGTTCGGCGCCCCCGCAACGCTCCGGCAGCTCACCAGCAAGGGGGATCCGGAGCTGATGGAGCTGGAGGCGACGCTTGAGGAGCTGGGACTGATGCGCGAGGGGCTCGTCGACGTGGCGATGCTCTGTGGCACCGACTTCAACGAGGGGATCGCGGGTATCGGTCCTAAGACGGCCGTCTCGGAGATCGAGGAGCACGGCGACCTCTGGGGCGTCCTGGAGGCGCGTGGGGAGAGCATTCCCGACGCGGTGGCGATCCGGTCCCTCTTTCTCGACCCGCCGGTCCGCGAGGACTACGCGATCGACACGACCCTCGATCCCGACCTCGAGGCGGCCCGCCGGTACGTGACCGAGGAGTGGGAGGTCGACCCGGCCGAGGTCGAACGCGGATTCGAACGCATCGAGGAGTCGATCGCCCAGACCGGTCTCGACCGGTGGACGTGACGGGCAGCTCGTGCCGCCGGTGAAACCGTTAATCCGGATTAAAACACACGCTACAGCGGTTGAATCGCCGTAATTCGGCTAAAAACGGGTTCACGACTGCCACCCCTCATTATCCCCCGACCAGTACCCCGAGTTGCAATGTTCGAAACCGACCCGATGCTGCTTGTGACCTGGGGTACCGACCTGGCGGACACGATCGCGCTCGCCGGACCGCCGGCCGACCTGCCGGGTGCAGTGCCCGATTTCGTGGGCGAGATCCACGACGCCATTCGGTCGTTCGGCGGCGGTGAAGGCGGGCTCGGCGAGACGATCTCCGAGCTGACGCCCGGCGGCGAGAGCGGTGCGGGCGCTGAAAACGCCGGTGCCGGCGGAGCCGGCTCTGCCGGCGCTGATACCGCGGGCGACGCCACCGACACCACTGCGGGCGTCGATAGCTAACCACAGCGTGGCATCGACGGCAACCGCGGACTTCGTGACATCGTTATCGGACGGGCCCTGATCGCGGATCCGGGGCGACAAACCGCGACTGCGGCGGTCGATCGCAACCGTTCTACGCACACCGTTCCAACGGGGAGCCGTGACCACGTGGATCGAGAACCCGACCGGCGGGCGCGCTCGCGGCCCGCGCGGGCTGGCGCGGGCGTGGAGCGAGGTCCTCCGCCGACCGGGGCGGTTCTTCCGGAACGGGGTGAGTCCCGGCGACCAAGCGCCCGGATTGACGTTCGCGATGGCCGTCGCGGTGGCGTTCACGGCGGGCTGGTTCCTGGCCGATCCGGCCGTTATCCCCGCGATCGCGGGGACGGGTGCGCTCTCTACCGGTGCCTCAGCAGCGGTGGCTCTCGTTCTCGTCGGAGTGTTGGCCGCGCCGGTCGGGCTCCACCTGACGGCGGTCGCGGGGGTGATCGCGGTTATCGTCGCGAGCCTGCGACGGACGGAAACGGGATCGATCGGGACGGCCGACCGGGGTGGCGTGAGCGAGACTGTTCAGGTCGTCGCGTACGCGTCGGCGCCGTTCGCGATCGCCGGCCCGCCCATCCCGGCGCTCAGGATCGCGTGTGCGATCTACGCCACGGGATTGCTCGTGATCGGGTTTCGAAGGATTCACGATCTCTCCTGGCCCCGTACCGTCATCGCGATCCTGCCGCCGGCGGTCATCGGGTTCGGATTCGGGTATCGATCACTGTTCGCGTTCCGAGCACTGGTAGGGGGGTAGCTGCCGATTCGGGCGGTTCGTCCGTCGTCCCGGGCGATTGACCGCGGTTCCCACGCCGGATGGCTTTCGACAACCGTTTTAGGCGGGAGGATTTTTATCACATCAAATGGGATCCTGTATCATCTGCGGCGCCTCCGTGGACGGTCGCATCTGCGACTCCCACGAGGAGGACGTCGTGTTCGACTTTCGCGGGAACGCCCCGGACGAACTCGTTTCGAATCGATTCTACCGCGGCACCGTCGACGGCTACGCCGACTTCGGCGTCTTCGTCGATCTCGCGCCCGGCGTCACTGGACTGTTGCACCGCTCCGAGCTCGATCAGCGGCTCGAATCCCTCGAGTGGGAGCCCGGCGACGCCGTCTTCGTCCAGGTGAAGAACGTCCGCGACAACGGCAACGTCGACTTGGGATGGTCGATCCGCCAGTCGATTCGGGAGTTCCGCGGCACGCTCGTCCAGGAGGACGGGACGTCGCGACTGCCCGATGACGACGACTCGGATGGAGATGACGCTGGCGATTCGAACGGAGACGACGCTGGCGATTCGGACGGAGACGACGTCGAGGACACCACGGACGAAATCGACGAGACGGGCGAGGCCAACGAAGACGACACGGACGAAGCCCACGCGGACGCCGGTGCGGTAGGCGAGGGAAACGGGCGCAGCGGTGACGTCGCGGCGGCCGAAACGGAAACCGACGCGGCCGAGAACTCGGCGATGAGTGAGATCGACGCCGCAGAGGACCCGACCGCGAATGAGGAGACGGCGGGGACGGAAACGTCCGGGGCCGACGAGACGGTCGAAACGGAAGCAACGACCGGTGAGAAGCCGACGGCTGACGGCGATCAAACCGATGACGAACCCGCACCCACTGCCGACTACGACCGCGTGCGGGTCGAGACGCTCACCGATCGCGTCTCGGAATCGGTTCGGATCGAGGGCGAGGTCGTGAGCGTTCGCCAGACCGGCGGGCCGACGGTCTTTGAGGTCCGTGACGAAACCGGCGTGGTCGACGTCGCCGCCTTCGTCGAGGCCGGCGTTCGTGCGTATCCGGGCGTCGAACTCGGCGACATCGTCCGGATCGACGGGGAGGTCGAACGCCGCCGAGAGGAGATCCAACTCGAGACCGAGGGACTGGCGGTCCTTGAGGGCGCGGACGCGGAAGCAGTCGAGCGACGGCTTGCCGAGGCCCTCTCCGACCGGGCCCGTCCGGACGAACTCGACGCGTTGGTCGCGGACGAGGCCGTCACGGCGCTTTCCGAGGACGTCCTCGACGCGGCGGAGGCGATCCGCCGGGCCGTCCTCGAGTCCCGGCCGATCGTGGTTCGCCACCCCGCCACGGCCGACGGCTACGTCGCCGGCGCGGCGATCGAGCGTGCGGCCCTGCCGCTCATCCGGGAGGAACACGCGAAACGCGACGCCGTCTACCACTACTTCACCCGGCGTCCGCTCGAAGGGTCCGTCTACGAGATGGACGACGCGACCACGGACGTTACCCGAATGCTGCAGGATCGCGACCGACACGACGAGAAGCTCCCCCTGTTCGTGCTCGTCGGCACCGGATCGACCGTCGAGTCGGCCGACGGGATCGGGCTACTCGACGTCTACGACGCCGCGTCGGTCGTCATCGACGCCGCGGTCGCGGACCCCGAAACCCGCGAGTCGGTCGACACGCTCGTTTCGCCGGAGCTTGCCGACGTCGACGGCGATGTCGACCTCTCGACCGGGGCGCTTTCGGCCTCGCTGGCCGCGACCGTCAACGGCGACGTCCACGACGACCTCCGCCACCTCCCGGCCGTGAGCTACTGGGACGGGACGCCGGCGGCGTACGCCGACCTCGCCGCCGATGCCGGCTACGACGCCGACCGCGTCGCCGAGCTTCGGGAGGCGATCGCGCTTGAGGCGTACTACCAGTCCTACGAGGACAAACGCGAACTCGTCGAGGACCTGCTGTTCGACGACGCCGGCGACCTGGCGGTCCACGTTTCCGAGCAGTTCCGCGAGAAGCTCGAGACCGAACTGGCCACCGCGCGGGAGAACCTCCACACCGAGGACGTCGACGGCGTCCGGTTCACCGTCCTCGACACCGACGCCTACACCCACCGCTACGACTTCCCGCCGACCGCGCTGCTGATCGAGACGCTTCACCGGCGGACGCACGAGTCCGACGAGGTGTCGGTCACGCTCGGCATCGGGACCGACGAACTCTACCTCCGGTCGACCGCCGACAGCTCGGTTCGCGAGATCGCCGCCGCGGCCGCCGAGATCGCCCCCGACGCGGATATCTCGACGGCAAGCGTCCGCGACGGCACGATCGAGTTCCTGTCGGGCGAGCGCGACGCCGTCGAGGACGCCGTGATCGCCGCGGTCGCGGACCTCGTCTCGGCCTGAAGACATCGTCTCAGTTTCGAAGACCTCATCTCGGTCCCGAACCGCCGGAGCGACACCCTTAACCACGAATCCCGTCGATCCACGCACAATGAGTACCGACGCCCCGAGCGAGGGATCCGCCGACGCCCCCGAGGCGTTCGTCGCCGCCTGCGAGGAGTTGGCCGAGCGGATCGTCGCCGGCGAGATTGACCGGGACGACCTCGAGTCAGCCAAACTCGACGTCTGCTCGACCCACTCCTCGCCGAAGGTGCCGAAGAACACCGACATCCTCGATCACGCCCCCGAGGACGCCCGCGAGGAGGTCGAACGGGTCGTGCGCCGCAAGCCGGTGCGGACCGCCTCCGGCGTCTCCCCGGTCGCGATCATGACCTCGCCGGAGCTGTGTCCCCACGGGAAATGTCTCTACTGTCCGGGCGGGCCGGCCTCGGAGTTCTCCTCCGCGCAGTCGTATACGGGCCACGAGCCGGCCGCCGCGCGCGGCGAGCAGAACGAGTACGACCCCTACGGGCAGGTCACGCTCCGGCTCGAGCAGCTCCGGGCGATCGGTCACCCGGTCGACAAGGTCGAACTCATCCTGATGGGCGGGACGATGACGGCCCGCTCACACGACTACCAGGAGTGGTTCGTCAAGCGCGCCCTCGAGGCGATGAACGATTACGACCTCGAGTCCGACCCGGAGCCGGCCGAGGACGAGTCGTTCGCGCAGGACCCCGACGAGCACGAGTTCCGGTACCTCGAGGACGTGATCGCCGAGAACGAGACGAACGAGATCCGCAACATCGGGACCACCTTCGAAACGAAGCCCGACTGGTGTGATCCCGAGCAGATCGACCGGATGCTCGATCTCGGCGGCACGAAGGTCGAGGTCGGCGTCCAGACGACCTACGAGCGGATCAACCGCGAGATGCACCGCGGCCACGGCACCCAGGCCTCGAAGGATGCCAACCGACGGCTGCGCGACGCCGGCTTCAAGGTCGGCTTCCACATGATGCCCGGCCAGCCCGGGATGACCCGGGAGATGTGTCTCGAGGACTTCCGGCAGCTCTTCGAGAATCCCGACTGGCAACCTGACTACCTGAAGATCTACCCGACGCTCGTGGTTCGGGGCACCCGGGTGTACGACAGCTGGTACAACGACGAGTACGAGCCCCTCGACAACGAGGCGGCCGCGGACCTGATCGCCGAGATGATGGGCGAGATCCCCGAGTACACCCGGCTTCAGCGCGTCCAACGGGACATCCCAGCCGACTTCATCGATGCGGGCGTCTGGAAGTCGAACCTCCGGCAGCTCGCCGAGCAGCGGGCCGCGGAGACGGGCATCGAGATCCGCGACGTCCGGTCGCGGGAGGTGGGGATGAACGACGCCGATCCCGATCCGGACGCGATCGAGTTGTCGACGACGACCTACGAGGTCGCCGGCGGGACCGAGCACTTCATCGCGTTCGAGGATCCGGTTCGTGACCTCCTCGTGGGATTCTGTCGGCTCCGATTCCCCTCCTACGCGGCCGGCCAGCCCGGCACGCCGGGCACGGAGACCGATCCGGTCCGGCGCGAGCTGGCGGACGCGGCGATCGTCCGGGAGCTCCACGTCTACGGCAGCGAGGCGGCGATCGGCGAGGACGCCGGCGCGGGCGGCAGCGACTGGCAGCACAAGGGGTACGGGCGTCGGCTCATCGACCACGCCGAGGAGTTGGCGCACGATGCCGGCTTCCGGAAGATCGCGGTCATCTCCGGGATCGGCGCCCGACAGTATTACCGCGACAAACTCGGCTATCACCAGGACGGCCCCTACGTCTCGAAGCGGCTGTAGCCGGAAGCGCGATCGCGTGAGGGAAAGGCACAAGCGCAGGGCGGTCCGTAATCCGATATGGCATCCACAACGCAGACCCCCGTCGCCGACGTGATGACGGCACCGCTCGAGACGATCGCCGCGGACGCGACCGTACGGGAGGCCGCCGAACGGATGCGCAAGCGAGACATCAATGCACTGTTCGTTCCCGGCGTCGATGCCGGGATCGTCACCACCACGGACGTCGTCGCGGCCGTCGCTGAGGGGGCCGATCTCGATGAGACGACGGTCGGCGACGTGATGACGGCGCCGGTCGAGCGGATCACGACCGCCGAGGACCTGTCGGAGGCGGCCGCGATGATGACCACCTTCGGGATCAAGCATCTGCCGGTGATCGACGACGATGGCGACTACGTCGGGATGGTCTCCACCACAGATCTGACGACCCAGCTCGCGTGAGGCGGCCCGGAACGACACGCCTTTTCCGCGGCCGCGTGTGGGACCGGTATGGAACCGAAACGTGAACTGTCGAGCATCGACCTGCGCGCGCTCGTCACCGAACTCGGGCGGTACACGGGCGCGAAGGTCGACAAGGCCTACCTCTATCCCGAGAGCCTCCTCCGATTGAAGCTCCGCGACTTCGACCACGGTCGCGTCGAGCTGCTGATCGAGGTCGACGAGTGCAAGCGGGCACACGTCGCGGACGCCGAGCACGTGCCGGACGCGCCGGGGCGCCCGCCGAACTTCGCGAAGATGCTGCGGAACCGGCTCTCGGGGGCCGACTTCGTCGGGGTCGAACAGTACGAGTTCGACCGGATACTCACCTTCGAGTTCGAGCGCGGCGACGAGGACACCCGGATCGTCGCGGAGCTGTTCGGGCAGGGGAACATCGCGGTGCTCGATGAGACGGGCGAGGTCGTCCAGGCGCTCTCGACGGTCCGTCTGAAGTCCCGAACCGTCGCGCCCGGTGCACAGTACGAGTATCCGTCCTCGCGACTCAACCCGCTTGAGATCCCCCTCGAGACCTTCTCGCGGCGGATGGACGAGTCGGACACCGACGTGGTGCGCACCCTGGCGACGCAGCTGAACCTCGGCGGGCTCTACGCCGAGGAGGTCTGTTCGCGGGCGGGCGTCGAGAAGACGCTCGACATCGCCGACGCCGACGAGTCGACCTACCGCGACCTCCACGACGCGATCGCCCGGATCGACGAGCGCCTTCGGTCCGGCGAGTTCGACCCCCGCGTCTACGAGGAGGACGGCCGCGTCGTCGACGTGACCCCGTTCCCGCTCGCCGAACGGGAGGACCTGCCGAGCGAGTCCTTCGACTCCTTCAACGCCGCCCTCGACGACTACTTCTACCGGTTCGATCGTGACGGCGGAGGCGGCGGCAAGGACGGCGGAACCGGCGCGGCGGAGCCCGAAAAGCCCGACTTCGAGGCGGAGATCGCCAAACAGAAGCGCATCATCGAACAGCAGGAGAACGCGATCGAGGGCTTCGAGGAGCAGGCCGAGGCCGAACGAGAGCGCGCGGAGCTGCTGTACGCGAACTACGACCTCGTCGACGAAGTGCTCTCGACGGTGCAGTCCGCCCGCGAGGAGGGGCTGAGCTGGGACGCGATCGGGGAAACGCTCGCGGACGGTGCCGAGCGAGACATTCCGGCCGCTGAGGCGGTCGAGGACGTCGACGGCAGCGAGGGGACCGTGACGATCCGACTGGACGACACCACGGTCGAGCTCGACGCGACCGCGGGCGTCGAGGTGAACGCCGACCGGCTCTACCAGGAGGCCAAGCGGATCGAGGGGAAGAAGGCCGGCGCACAGGAAGCCATCGAGTCGACCCGCGAGGAACTGGAATCGGTTCGCGAGCGCCAGGCCAAGTGGGAGGCATCCGACGGCGCCCCGACCGACGCGGACGCGGCGGGGGAGGACGGTCCGGAGGGCGACGGCGACGCGAGCGACGCCGAGGACGCCGACCGCGAGATCGACTGGCTGTCCCGCTCGTCGATCCCCATCCGGACGACCGACGACTGGTACGAGCGGTTCCGGTGGTTCCGGACGTCGGACGACTTCCTCGTGATCGGCGGGCGCAACGCCGATCAGAACGAGGAACTCGTGAAGAAGTATATGGACAAACACGACCGCTTCTTCCACACGCAGGCACACGGCGGGCCGGTGACCCTTTTGAAGGCGTCCGGTCCCTCCGAGTCCTCGGAGCCGGTCGACTTCCCCGACGCGAGCCTGGAGGAGGCGGCGCAGTTTGCGGTCTCGTACTCCTCGGACTGGAAGGACGGCCGCGGCGCCGGCGACGCATATATGGTCGAGCCGGACCAGGTCTCGAAGACGCCCGAGAGCGGCGAGTACCTCGAGAAAGGCGGGTTCGCGATTCGCGGCGACCGGACCTACTTCGAGGACGTTCCCTCCCGGGTCGCGGTCGGCGTGCAGTGTGAACCCGTGACGCAGGTGATCGGCGGACCGCCGTCGGCGATCCGCGACCGCGTGGCGACGAGCGTCGATCTGGAGCCGGGGATGTACGCCCAGAACGACGCCGCAATGATGGTCTACCGGGAGTTCAAGGACCGGTTTGCCGACCAGTCGTTCGTTCGGAAAGTCGCCAGCGCGGACCTGATCCAGGAGTTCCTCCCGCCCGGCGGCTCGGAGCTCATCGAGTGAGCGGCGGACCCGGAATTCGGGATTCGGAATCCGGGATCCGAACGCGGGATCCGAATGTGGAACCGGTCGACCGATCGGGACGACGACCGATCGAGACGACCGCCGACCGAAACGGCGGCAAACGCCGACGGAAAGGGCAAGAGTCACACGGCCGCCCGATCAGGATCCGGTATGAGCGACGAGACCGATCACGAGGACGCCGACGGCGCCGCGAGCGGCGATCGGATGACCGATGGAGGATCGACCGAGGGCGACCGAGCCGACCGCCGGTTCGAGACGCGCGCGATCCACGCGGGCCAGGAGCCCGATCCGGAGACCGGCGCGCTGATGACGCCCATTCACGCCAACTCCACGTATAAACAGGACGCGCCCGGGGAACACCGAGGCTACGAGTACTCCCGTACCGGGAACCCGACCCGGACCGACCTCGAAGCGAACCTGGCCGACCTCGAGTCGGGAACCCACGCGCGGTGTTTCGCATCGGGAATGGCGGCGATCAACACCGTCCTCAACCTGCTCGAGTCCGGCGACCACGTCGTCGCCGGCGACGACGTCTACGGCGGGACCCACCGCATTCTCACGCAGGTGTACGAGCAGTACGACGTCGAGACCACGTTCGTGGACACGACCGACCACGAGGCGGTCGCGGACGCGATGCGCCCGGAGACGGAGCTCGTGTGGGTCGAGACGCCGACGAATCCCCTGATGAACGTCAACGACATCGCGGCCCTGTCCGAGATCGCCCACGAGGGCGACGCGCTGTGTGCGGTCGATAACACCTTCGCGACGCCGTATCTTCAGCGCCCCCTCGAACTGGGCGCGGACATCGTCTCGCAATCGCTGACGAAATACCTCGGCGGCCACTCCGACACGATCGGCGGCGCGCTCATCGTTGACGGGAAGGGACTCGACGAGAAGCTCGGATTCTATCAGAATTCGGTGGGCGCGACCCCCGGTCCCTTCGACAGCTTCCTCGTGCTCCGCGGGATCAAGACGCTCCCGGTCCGGATGGACCGGCACTGCGGGAACGCCGCCGAACTCGCCCGGTGGCTCGACGACCACGAGGCCGTCGAGCGGGTGTATTACCCCGGCCTCGAGAGCCACCCGCAACACGAGCTCGCAAGCGAGCAGATGGACGACTTCGGCGGAATGCTCTCCTTCGAGCTCGACGGCAGCCTCGAACAGGGCTCGACGGTCGTCGCCGAGACCGACGTGTTCACGCTCGCGGAGTCGCTCGGCGGCGTCGAGAGCCTGATCGAACAGCCCGCCGCCATGACCCACGCCGCGATCCCCCGCGAGGAGCGGATCGCGGCCGGGCTCTCGGACGGCCTCATCCGCGTCTCCGTCGGGATCGAACACGTCGACGATATGAAGGCGGATCTCCAGCAGGCGTTCGACGCCGCCTTCTAAGCTGCGTCGTCGTCCGCGGCGATCTCCGCGAAGAGGTCCTCGACGCGACCGGCGATCTCCTCGCGGATCTCCCGGACTCGATCGAGGTCCTCCCCGTCGGGATCCAGCAGAGCCCAGTCGCGAACGTCGACGTTCGCGTCCGCGCCGAGCTCGCCGACGTCGAGCGTCGAACAGCCCATCGTGGCGACGTAGTCGCAGGAGCGCAGCTCCTCGATCGTGATCGCGGTCGGCGTCCGGTTCGAGAGGTCGATCCCGACCTCGGCCATCACCTCGACGACCTCCTCGTGGACGTGGTCGGCGGGCTGGGTACCGCCGGTGGCGATCTCGACGCGGTCCGTCAGTCCGCGGCGTTCGCGTTCGCGCTCCGCGACGGCGGTCGCCATCTGGGACCGGCCGGCGTTCCGGACGCACATAAACGCGATGCGGACGGGATCGTCGTCCGCGTCGTTCGAGCAAGTTGCGTCGGTGGAATCGACGGTGCGGTCGGTTGCAGTACGGTCGGTTGCAGTACGGTCGGTTGCGTTGGGTTCGGGTGGCATAGTGGATGATCCGGGGTACCGTTCGCGTCCGCTAGTCGTCCGTCGGCGACGTCTCCAGGCTGCCGGCGTCGAAGCCGTCCCAGTCGAACCGGCGCCGGAAGAACAGCGCCACGTTCACCAGTGCCAGCAGGACGGGGACCTCGATCAGGGGGCCGACGACGGTCGCGAAGGCGACGCCGGAACCGACGCCGAAGACGGCGACCGCGACGGCGATCGCGAGCTCGAAGTTGTTCGAGGCGGCGGTGAAGCCGATCGCGGTCGTCGTCGAGTAGTCGGCGCCGATCCCCCGGCCCATCCCGAAGCTCACGAGGAACATCACGACGAAGTAGATCGTCAGGGGAACGGCGATCAGCAGTACGTCGCCCGGCGCGGCGAGGATGGCGCCGCCCTGGGTCGCGAACATCACGACGATCGTGAACAGCAGCGCGACGAGGGTGAGCGGGTCGATCGCGGGGACGACGGTCTCCTCGTACCACTCGGTCCCCTTGTGGCGTGTGCCGACGAAGCGGGTCAGGAAGCCGACGAGGAACGGGATCCCGAGGAAGACGACGATCGCACGAAACACCTGCATCGGCGTCACGTCGAAGGTCGTGATGCCGGCGACGAGCGACTCCAGGCCCAAAATCGACGGGAGCACCAGCGCGAAGAACCAGACGTACACGCCGTAGGTGAGGATCTGAAAGAGGCTGTTGAACGCCACCAGGCCGGTGACGTACTCGGTCGATCCGTCCGCGAGTTCGTTCCAGACGAGGACCATCGCGATACATCTGGCCATCCCAATGAACACGAGTCCGAGGAAGAACTCCGGGCGCGCCGGGAGGCCGGGGACGACGCCGCCGAAGAAGACGACCGCGAGCCCGACCATCAGCGTCGGCCCGATCAGCCAGTTCTGGACCAAGCTGAGGCCGAGCACGCGCCAGTTGCTGAAGACGGTGGGCAGCCGCGAGTAGTCGGCCTTCGCCAACGGCGGGTACATCATCAGGATCAGCCCGATCTCGACGAGGTGAAGGTCCCGAATCGGCTGCGTGACCCAGGGTGCGACGGAGCCGAGCCCGACGCCGACCGCCATCGCGCCGAGGATCCAGACGGTGAGGTACTTGTCGAGGACATCCATCGATCGCGGGTCCCCGCAGTCCGGACAGCCACAGTTCGGGCCGTGCTCGTGGTCGACGTTACTCACCGACGCTCACGCTCCCTTCGAGAACGGTCACGAGCGCCACCGCGCGGTTGGTGGCTCGGTACTTCTTCCAGCGCCCGTCCTTTCGCCCCTCGACGACCCCGGCGTCGGCGAGCGTCGAGAGGGCGTGGCTGAGCCCGCTCTCGCTCACGTCGACGACGGCGTGAAGCTCACAGACGCACAGTTCCTCCTCGGCCGCCACCAGGACACGAGTGAGGGTGTACCGCGTCTCCGAGGCAAGCGCCGAGAGCACGTCCTGTTCCGCCTCGACGCGGTCGCTGCCGAGCGCGGCCTCAAGCGTGCCGAGCTCCGCCAGACGTCGATCGACGTCCTCGCTGCGGCACTCCTCGAGTTCGTCCTCGAGATACCGTTGGAGTCGTTGTGTCGCGTGCGCCATCGGCAGTTGATTGAATACTTGTTCAAGTAACTGTTTCGGTCGTTGGATATAGAGGGGATCCAAGCGGTATGTAGACAAACACGGAGAATTCGGCACTGTTCGGGTTTATAGAGCCCAAATACGGATCAGTAGTCGATCTCTCGACTGACACGTGTCCGATACGTACGGAGTGTGATCGGTTATTCGAAGCGAAGTAGTTGAATAGATCCTAAAACGAATCGGATCCGGGCTGCGTCACACTCGGTTCTCGCGGCCGGGATCGACGTCGATCGCGTCGACGGGACAGACGTCGACACAGAGCATACAGTCGATGCACTGCTCCTCGTCGGTCGGGTTCGCCTTGCGCTCGCTCTCGGGGTGACCCGGGGTGTCGACCCAGTCGAAGACGTCGACGGGGCAGTCCTCGAGACACGCGCCGTCGGCCAGACAGATGTCGAAATCGACAGCGACGTGCGTCCCCCGGATCCCCAGCTCCTCGGGCGGGTCGGTCGGCCCCCACACGGTGACCTCGTGTTCCTCGCCCACGTCCTCGCGGTTGGTTTCGAAGTTCGGATCGATACCCATCGGTATCCGAACGAAGTGGGCCTCGACATATAAACGGCCGGGGGACGGGACGCTCACACGAGCGCCAGGGTTTTTATCGTCGACGCCGAACGTCTTCGTATGAGTACCGAGACGGCCGACGGCGACGGTGACGCGGGCGCCGAGTCCACGGTCGTAGTGACCCCGAGCGCAGCCGAACAGGCGCTCGAGTTGATGCGCCAGGAGGGGATGGATACCGACATCAGCGGACTGCGGTTGTTCGTCCAGCAGGGCGGCTGTGCGGGGCTCTCCTACGGGATGCGGTTCGACACGGAACCGGAGGACGACGACGCCGTGGTCGAGCGACACGGGCTGCGCGTCTTCGTCGATCCCGCAAGCGAGGACTACATCGGCGGCAGCACCCTCGACTACGAGGACGGCCTCCAGGCCGCCGGCTTCCACGTGGAGAACCCCAACGTCGTCTCCGAGTGCGGCTGCGGGGAGTCGTTCCGGACGTAGTCCGAGACGCCACCGTTTATACCGTCGCTCGAGTACCGCACCGTATGGAGCGAGACGCCGTGACGTCGCCCGACGGCGATCGGGTCTACGTCGACCGAAGCGCCGGCGACCGTGGGAGCGAGGGGCCCTTTTACATCGTCTACGCCGACAAGCGCGGCGAAACGCGGTGGGGATTCCTGTGCGGGAACTGTGAGAGCCTCGACACCGCGATGGACACGATGGGACGGATCGAGTGTACCGAATGCGGTAATATGCGAAAGCCCGAGGAGTGGGACGCCGCCCACGAGTGATGCCGAGAGGTGACGCCGCTCACGAGTGACGCCGAGAGGTGACGCCGCTCACGAGTGACGCCGAGAGGTGACGCCGCTCACGAGTGACGCCGAGAGGTGACGCTCCGATGAATGACGGCCACCGTGCGTGACGGCGATCGACGATCGGCTCGGCACAACCGGGCCTACACACTTTTAATACGCCTCGCCGATCTTGTCCAGTTAATGACGAATTTCGACCTCGATACCGACATCGGATCCGGCTTCGGCCTCGATGACGGCCTCGACGTCTCGATCGTGGCGTGGGGGATCGCCGGGGTCCCGCTGCTCGTGACCTTCGTCCAGACGGTCCTGTCGCTGCTCGATCTGACCGCCGAAACGCTCGGTCTCCGTGGCGTGCTCGATCCGATCTACTCGATCGACGTCGTCTTCCAGGCAGCGGAGGTGTTCAAGGACCAACCATCGCTGGTCGCGGCGCTGTTCGTTCTCATCACGATCGCGTGGATCGTCCAGGGCGCCGCGATGATCGCCCTCGACCATCGCGACCTCGCGTTCGGCGCCGCCGGGCTCGCGTCGATCCTCTATCTCGTACTGTTCTTCGGCGTCTACTCCCCGCTTTTCGGGTCGGGAATCGCCGCCGGCCAGCTCGTCGTCTTCTTCGCGGTCCCCGTGCTCGCCACCGCTCTGGTCGTCTCCGCGGCGTGGATACACGACTGGTCCGAGGAAGTCCTCGCGGAGACGTCCGGCCGGCTCGGCGAGCTGGAGGCACGCATCGGCGACGCCCGGGAGCGCTTCGAGACGGCCTTCGAGGAGCGGGTCGGGTCGCTCGACGACCTCGAGCCGGTGGCACCCACCGGAGTCGGCGAGGCCGAATCAGCCGCCGACCGCTTCCACGAGCGGTGTGACGATCTCCGCGCGGAGATCGACCGCATCCAGCGGATCGAGGACCCCGACCGGCGCCGGGAGGAGGTCTCGAACCTCGAGTCGCGTGTCGACTCCCTCGATCCCGAGTCGGCCGTCGATCGGATCGCCGACGACCTTCGACAGCGTGTCGTCTCCGGCGTTCGAACCGAATTCGGCGACATCACGGTCCGGTCGCGATACGGGGGCGCGTACACCCTCGCGAACCTCCCGTCCCGATATCGCGAGGTGTCGTTGCCTCCGGACGGCGCCGCCGTCAGAACGGCGGATATCGATACGGTCCTCCAGGAGCGACTCGAGACCGGCACACCCCTTCCGGACGTGGGCGAGGCCATCGGGGCGGCGGCCGACCACCTCGATCGCGTCGAGTCACACCTCACGGACCACGAGGAGCGGGCCGATGCGACGATCGAACGCGTCCGGTCGCGGCTCGAGACCGTCGACGAGCAGCTCGACCGGCTCCCCGAGTCGGTCCGATCGAGCGCACGCGACGTGTTGGTCGAGAACCGCGAGGAGTCGATCACCGGCCGCACCGCGATCGAGCGGACGCTCGGCGACGCGACCGACGCGTTGCACGACTGCGCGTTCGACGAGTGCGAGCGACTGCTGGAGCAGGCGGACGCGGAAAGCGAACGACTCGTCGCGGCCGCGGAGTTCTTCCGAGCGCTCGACGGACGGGTCCAGCACGGCGGGTCGAGCGTCGACGTACCCGCGGCGGTGGACTCGGCAGCCGTCGAGGCGGTCGCCGAGGCGATGGGGGAGACCCACGATCGGTCGGTCAGCGTGACGGACGGCCGGGTCCGGATCGGCGACGGCGACGACGAGACGGACGCCGGGTCCGCGTTCGGACGGGGGAGCACCCGCGATACGACCCGCGACACCGGTGCCGATCGCGAGGAGAGCCGACACGCCGACGGTCCCGAGTCGACCGTCGACGACGGGATCTCGGGCGGAGTCGGGAGTGACGCGGATGTGGATGCGTCATCCACCAAACGGCCCGAGGAGGTCCTCGACGCCGCGTTGTACTTCCTGCGGGAGCTCGAGGAACACGCACGCGCGACCGACGGCGATCGGGTGCAGTACCAGATCGACGACCTCCCGACGACGATCGCGGAGCCGGACATGCTCGAGAACGTCGAACGGTTCCTGCGCAACCAATCCGACCTGATAACCGAGGTGGAACTGCAGGATCCCGACCCGCCCGCGTTTTTCGAGGTCGTCGTCGCCGACGAGCATCAGGCGACCGACGCGATCCGGACGGCCCGTGACCGGTACACGGAGCGATACGGGTGATCGATGGGCGGAGCCGGCTGATGGCTGGGATCGACCGATGGCTGGGGCCAACCGATGGGCGGAGCTCGTCGGTCGCGATGACGTGACTCGACCGTTCCCCTACACTTAAGCTATCGTCCTGACAGGTATACGGTATACTCGCTTATGCGCTGTAAGATCTGCTCACTCCCCGACTCACAGTGGGAGGATGACGACCTTGACGACCACCTCCTCGCGGCACACCGGGACGAACAGCCTGCGATCCGCGCGGTCTATACCGACCGATACGATCGCCTCTTCGAGGACGGCGACCCGCTCGTCGATCCCGAGGCGGAGGCGGACGCCGACGACCCCTCGGACGGAGAACGCCGAGCCGACATCCCCGGCACGTCGTCGGACCCGCCCGCCGAGGACGACCCGGATCCGCCGAGCGACGCCGAGTTCGACGTCGACTTCGAGGACAGCTACGGGAAGAAGTGGTTCATGATCGGCGTCGGCGGCGCCGGGAACAACATCCTCGATGCGGTCCTGCTCCGACGGGACACGCTGCGACGAAACAACGAGAACCGCGCGCTCATCTGGGAGGGCGGGCTGGCGGGCTACGGCATCCTCAACACCAACATCGCCGAGCTCGAACAGACCTACTACGCCCAGGAGGAGCGCGGCTACTCACGCCAGCAGCTGATGATGAACGCGATCATCGGCCAGGGTGCCCACGGCTACCAGGGAATGGGCCGTCGATGGGACCACGGCAAGAAGGTGATGGAGCGGGACTTCGAGGACGGCCGGAACCCCTTCCGTGAACGGTGGGATATGGACCCCCAGACGCTCCAGGACGCACAGGCGATCATGTTCGTTCACAGCGTCACGAAGGGGACCGGGTGCGGGTCGACGCCGGTGTTGGCCCGGAAGATCCGCGAGGAGGTGCTCAACGACGATTACGTCATCTCGAAGGCGTTGCTCTCGTCGGTCGTGATCCCCTCCGAGGGCGGGAACAACGGTATGTCCGGCGGGAAGGCGCGCGTGAACGGCGTGGTCGGGCTGGCCAGAATGTCGGCCGCCGTCGACGCGATCGTCCCCTTCGATAACGAGCGCCTGGAGGCGGCGGGGGCGGACATCACCCCGCGGATCGACGGGCTTCGGGAGTACAATCCGCCCCATTACGCCGACCTCAATCGACCGCTCGTGGCGTTCCTGGAGGCGTTCACGATGTCCTCGACGCCGCAATTCGTCAAACAGGACGCCTCGATGGCGATCCACGGCGACGTCTTCGACGTCGCCGACAGCTTCCGTCCGGTCGAGGACAAGTATCCGCTCGACCTCGACGCCGACCACCGGCCGGCGGTGATCCTTGCTCCGGTACTCGGTCGCGCACGCGGGGAGACGATCAACCGATCGCAACTCGAGACGCTCGTCTCGAACGCCCTGTATCAGAACCGGCTCGCGAAGTTCGACCCCGAGACGGCCTGGGGCGGCACCTTCCTCCTGTATGGTCCGGAACGGAAGATGGAGGAGGTTTCCCGGCTCGTCTCCGATGGCGTTGCGCGGGACATCCTCGCCAGCGAGGACTTCCTCGATGCGGCCAACCAGCCGGGGACCGAGTCGATCGACATCCACGTCGAGCAGCTCGTCACCCCGGACCTCGACGACGTCTACCTGTGGGGAACGCTATGGAACCCGCGGATGCCCTCGCTCGAGCGGATGTACGACCACGCAAAGAACATCAAGGAGGGGAACAGCCAGCAGGCGGAGAACCTTCGTGCGGTCTGGCAGGACGTCGAGCCGCTGTTCTCCTGTCTGGGCCGGGAGAACATGGCCTGAGAACGATGCCCGTGAATACCCTACCGACGGTCTTTTTGGGCCTGTTCGACCGGTCGAGCGACGACGGCGACGACATCGACCGGATCGCGAGCCGGCTCGGCGCCTCGGCATCGGCGGCCGACGTCGAACGGCGGCTCGACACGTTGGGGCGGTCGATGGATCGGCTCGTCTCCGCCGCCGACCTGCCCGAGTCGGCCGGACCGTCGCCGGATTCCGACCCGGTCGAGAAGGCCGAATCGCTACGCCGGGCGGTTGAAACCGACCGCATCCGGATCGAGGGGTCCGCCCCCGGCCGCGGGAACGATGGACGCAGCGAACGCGCCGGCACCGGCGGACGCGGCAGTACCGGCGGTCGCGATCGGGCGGCGGCCGAGGCCGAAACGGTTCGGCAGGCCGCGCGGAGCGTTTCCCGGGAGGTTCGCCCCAGCGCATCGGTGTCGAGCCGGCTGCTCGATCAGCTGTCCGGCTCGCGACGGGCCACCGAGGAGCAGGTCGAGGAGACCCTCCGTACGGCCCTCGAGCACCTGGACGCCCACGAGCGGGCGATGGACGTCGTCGACCGGACGGACGGGGTCGAGGACGTCGCCGAACTCGCCGAACGACGCCGGGACGCGTCGAGGCGGAACCGACGGGAGGAGAACGGCCGCGACCGGCTCCAGGAGGCGGTCACGGAGCTGCTTGCGGCGGTCGACGTCAAGGTGGACGACGACGAGACGCTCGACCGCCGCGTTCGGGAGGCGACCCGAAAGGTGCGCGAGCGGGAGTCGACGCCGAGTCGAGGGTCGACGCCGAGTCGGGGGGAGGGACCGGGGTGGGAAGAGGGACCGAGTCGGGGGACGGGACCGATCGAGGGAGACGGACGGCGGGACGACCGATCCCGCGGTGGGACGGCTTTGGGCTCGACGGACGACTCGGAGAGCGTTCGAACCGCGGTCAGACGCGCTCGGGAGTCGACGGCGCCGCGGTCACGGGAGGCGCGCACCCTCTTCGAGGCGCTCGAGGCGGGGCGCGTCGAGCCGACGACCGACGCGCTCGAGACCGCCGCGACGCGGCTCGACGAGCTGGCGACCGCACGAAGCCTGCTCGACAGCGTCGACCCCGGAGACGTCTCCACGCTTGCGGGGACGATCGACGACCGGCTGGCCGATCACGAGGGGCCGATCGTCGACCGGCTGGCCGACCGCGTCGAGGAGCTGGACTCACGGATCGACCGGATCGACGAGACCAACCGCGTCCTCCTGGTCGCGGCTCACGAGGAGTTGACCTTCTACGACCGACAGCTCCTGGGCGCACTGGAGGCGACGACCGGCTCCGGCGCGGAAGCGGATACGGAGGCGGTCCACGATCGTGTGGCCTCGCTTCGCGAGCGTCGCGAGACGATCGAGACGGCGTACGTCGAGGAACGATCGGATCACAACCACAGCATCCCGCTGTACTTCCTCTCGATCGCTGACACGTATCTCGAGGAGGCGACCGAACGACTGAACGCCGGAGAGCCGGCCCGTGCCGACGGAATCTGTACGGTGACGGAGGCCGTCATCGACCACATCGAGGGGCTCTACGAGCAGAACCAGTACAGCGTGATGTTGCGGAGTCTCCGTGGGTAGGCGTCGGCGCTCCGACGTTCACGGCGGGCCGACCGGTGGGACGCTGGGCCGGGATCGAAACGGACGGACGCTGGAGGGATCCGTCACCCCGACAGAACCTGTCACCGCTCGGTCACTCGGAAGATATATGTGGGAGTTGCCAGACGTATTATCTGACTTTCGGGTATGGTGTATCTATTCGTGGGTACGGGACAGGCGGGCAGCGCTCTGGTGGACGAGGTGTTCGCCCACGAGGGCATCCGCATCGAAGCGGCACCGCTGGCGTTGAACTCGACGGTGCGCGATCTCGAGAACCTCTCGCACATCGATGACGACGAGTGGATCGGCGTCTCGGAGACCGACGGGCTCGTTCCCGGAACCCAGGCGGGGTTCGAGGAGGTCGTTACCGGTGGGTTCGGGCGGCGACCGCGACGCGCGAACGACGTGATGGAACGGCACGGCCAGCAGCTCGTTCCGATGCTCGAGAACCGGTTCGGCGAGGACGGGAACGTTCCCTTCGCGTTCGTCTTCCTCGGCCTCGGCGGCGGAACTGGGTGTGGGATCGCCCCACACGTCGTGGACGCGATCCGCCGATACGCGGCCGGCGACGTCAAGGTGATCGCCGTCGCCGTCCTGCCGAACACACAGGAGTCGGTTCACGTCGACGCCTCCGAGGACGACGAGACGGTGAGCGCCGGCCGACAGGCCTCGAACGCGGTCTACGGGCTCGATCGACTCGAGGAGACCGTCGACGGGATCATGTTGGTCGACAACCAACGGCTTGGCTATGAGGACGCCGCCGAGGGACGCTTCGCCGAGTACAACGAGTACGTCGCCGGGTCGGTCGTCGACCTGGTCTCGGGGCCGGTCGTTGAGCGGATCGACCCCGGGGAGTACGACGAGATCGACGCGCCGATCATCGACATCCAGGACATCGTCACCTCGTTGTCGTTCGGTGCCGGCCCCGACGGTGAACCGGGGTACGGGACGATCGGCCGGTCGATCGAGATGACGAAATCGCTGCCGGGATACTTCCTCCCGCTCATCGGCGACCAACAGGTCGACGCCGCCGAACTCGCGTATCTCGCACAGGCCAAACAGAGCGTCGACGACGTCTCCTTCGGGGACGCGAAGAAGGCGATCGGCCACGTCCGCGCGCCGCGGCAGTACATCGCCGACCCCGAGTACCAGATCGAGATCTCGGAGGTCCGCCGCCGGCTGAACGAGCACTGTTCGGAGGTGAACCTCGGAATGGTGCCGACGAGCCGCAACCTCGTCTCGTGTACGACGGTGTACACGTTCGAGCGAACCGACCTCAACCGAATACGGGAGATCGAGGAGATCGCCGAAACGTATGAAGCGGCCTGACGCTCCCGCCCATCGGATCGCCATCGGCGTCGCCCTCGTCAGCGCCGCCGTCGTCGCGATCCTGCTGTTCGTTCCGATCACGGCCGGGAGTGACCCGGCCTCACGACTGGCGGCGGCGAGGGCTGCCGTCGCGCTGACGGAGCAGTTGCCGCTACTGGTCGGCGTCGGCGCCGGATTCGGACTCGCCGCCGGGTCCGTGATCGGCGCGCTTCGTGCCTACGATCAGGAGGTGACGGATCGATGACGCCGGGACGATCGCGGGTCCTCACCGGCCTCGTCGCCTGCTGGCTCGTCGTGGCGGTGGCCGTCGGCGGCGTCGCCTCGGGTGCCGCAGCCGCCGGCTACCAGGACGCGAACGCGGCGTGTTCGAGCGAGGCGGCAAGCAGTCAGTTCTCGCTGCTGCTCCTGCTCGAGAACGGGGACGTGTTCGGTCCGGGGACGGAGGGAGCCGTCGAACTCTATCCGGACACGGAGGCGCGACTCGTCTTCTGCGACGAGACCACGGCCCAACCACCCGACAGCGCCTGGAATCTCGCCGACACGGACTTCCTGGAGCGGGGTGACGGCGGGGACAGCTACTACACCGTTCGGACGGCCGACGTCGACGTCGAGACCGACCTTACGACTGCGATCGCGGGGAACAACCCGGAAGCGGCCGGCCCGACGCTACGGATCGTGACCGCGAGCGAGTCGACGCTGTCGTACCTCGAGGACCCGGTGACGATCCGGTACGCCGGCGGGACGGGTGATTCGTCCGGTCCGGTGGCGGATGAGCTGGCCGCGTACAACCGGTCGCTGACGGTGGTCGCGGAGAACCGATCCACCCTCGAACGCGCGGCGAACTCCTCCGCGCCGCTGAGCGCCGACGTCACTGCCACGGAGCTCGCCACCACGCGGAGCCGGCTCAACGAGACCGGGGAAACGCTCTCGGTCGCGCTCTTCGCCTCCGCTCGAAACGGAACGCCCGGAGCGGCTGACGGATACCTGGCCCACCAGGACCACCACGACCGGGCGCTTGTGGCGTTCGAGGAGTCGGTGGATGCGTATCTGGCTGCTGCCGCCGCCGAAGCGCGGACGGCCCGACTGACCGCCATCGGGGTCCTCCTCGGTTCGTTCGTGGTCTTCGGCGGCATCGGCGGCGGCATCGGAAGCTGGATAGCCAGCCGCGACCTCCAGTCGATCCGCCGGGAACGTCGCCGCCGCAGCAACGTGGGATACGGCTGGGGCGACCTGAAGAAGGCGTTCGCGATCGCCGTCCTCGGCGTGATCGCGGGACTCCTCTCGTCGATCCTCCTCGGATCGACGCTCCTCGAGGTGCTCTTATGAAGAACAACGTTCGATACACGCTACAGATCGGTGGCATCGTGTTGGTGACGACGATCCTCGGGTTGGGGATCTTCTGGTATTTCGGCTCGCAAACCGGCTTTTATGCCCTGATCGTCGGGATCCCGGCGGTCGTGATCGGCGCCGCCGTCGTCTACGCGCGGCAGTCACAGCCGACCGGCGGCGGCGGGACGACGCAGTACTTCGAGGGGAAGGCTCAACGCGTCGGCGAGGACGTCCGAACCCTGCTTCGGGACTACGAGCAGCTCGCCGGAGAGCTGTCGACGTGGGACACCGACCCGATCGAGGAGGACGTCTCCTACCTGCTTGACGAGCTCGCGGAGGCGGGCGTCGAGTTCGACCGGGCGACGAACCGGTTCGAGGTGACCGGAACCGGCGACGTCCGCGATCTCGAGCGGATCGAGGGGCGCGTCTCCGAACTGCGCTCGGAGATCGCGGACTCGGCACGCACGCACGTCGGCGGAACGCTCGACGACTGCGTGGACGCACAGCGCCGCCTCCAGGACGCCGGATTGATCGACCGCGTCGAGGAGCCCCAGTCCCCCGACGGGGAGTCGTTCACGGCGCTGCTCGATGCGCTCGACGGCGCCGAGGCGGCGATGGACGCGGCGATCGACGACGCGGCCGCCGAGCTTGACGCGATCGCCGAGGCGACCGACGCCCCCCTCGACCCGATCGATCGGGGTGTCGGCCGGGCCGATGACGCCCTCGAGGCGGGCGAGTACCACGCCGTGGCCGATGCGCTGCTCGATGCGCGTGATGCGCTCGAACAGGACCTCTCGACGGACTTCGAGAGCGAGCGGTCGGGCCTCGAATCGTTCGTCGACACCGCCGGGTCGTCGGTCGTGACCGACTACGTCTCGCCGGCCCTTCTCGACGATCTCGAGGACGTCCACGAGGAGCTCGAAACGGTCGACTCCGCGCTCGATATGGCGCGCATCCGTGAACTCACCGCCGACACACGCTCGATCTGCACCGAGATGATCGACACGATGAGCACGGAACTGGACGACCATCTGCGAACCCTTGCGGACGCGGACGTCCCCGACGACTACTACGAGTACCAGTCGGCGGCCGACGAGTCGTACGTAAGCGATCTGCGGGCCGCGGACGACCTCGATGCGTACCGGTCGATCTGGCTCAACGCCGCCGGCGAGCTCTCGGCGGCGATCGACGCCGTCGAGGACGAGGCGGCCGTCGCGGAGGCGTACGGAACCGTCGAGGACAACATCACGGAGACGCTGCGTGCCACCGGCCGCGTCGGGGCGTCCGACGTCCCCGTCAAACAGGCGGCCGCGTTCTTCGAGTTGTACGCGGATCTCCACGAGAACGCCACGTACGATCCCTCGGCGCCGGCGCTCGTGGCCGAGGACTTCGGCGAAGCCTACGACGTCACCGTCCAGGCCGGCTTCGACGAGGGAGGGCCGGAACGACGGATCGACGTCTCCCTCGTCGGTGGATCCCTCGAGGAATCACGGACGATCGAGACCCACCTGCTCGACGTCGTCACCTTCGAGGAGGTTCCCTACGGGGAGTACGACCTCACGGTGACGACCGACGAGGAGGGGTACGGGACCGTCGAGCGCGAGGTCGTCGTCGACGACGACCTGGAGCTGGAGGCGACGATCGCCGAGGTCGCGCTCCGCGAGGAGGTCTGTTCGGGGATCGAGGACGACGCTCGTGACGCACTCCCGGACGCCAGGGACCTGTTCGAGTCGGAGTTCAACGAGACGGAGTACCTCTCGACGGCGATGGACTTCCCGATGAGCGACGACTTCCTGCCGTGTCTGCTCGCGCTGTGGGCCGAGGAGGAGGGACTGACCGCCACGCGCGTCGACGGCGACGTCCTGGTCTACGACGGCGAGCAGTTCGGAAACCGGCTCGCGAACATCGTCCGACACAACCTCTCGGAGGGGGAGTCGATCCCGTATACACAGATTCGCAACCGGTATCTCGCGGTGCCGGCCTCGGACGACCTGATCGTCGACACCCTCCAGGAATCGCCGGTCGCGTCGGCAATCGAGTGTGATGAAACCGAAGTGACGAAGCTATCCTAACTCCACCATCGAACATGTCCCACACCCAACGAACCGACACGTACACGCGCTGGGCAGTCATCGCATCCGGCGAGGGAGGCGGTCGCATCGCCTCACAGTTCTTCAGCCGCCGGGAGAACCCCGGCGTCGAGGACCGGATCCTCGTCATGAACACGAACCGGACGGACATCCGGAACACGATCGACCGCCTCGAGAACACCCTCGGCGACTCGGATTCGCTCGGCGACCACGCGATGGTCTTCGGCAGCGACGAAGGGGCCGGCAACGTCTTCGCCGACGGCGAGCGGCTCGCCGAGGAGAGCATCGACGAGATCATTCGCTCGATCCGCGGCGTGGTGCCGACCGCGGACGCGTTCATGCATATGGCGACGCTCGGCGGCGGCACCGGAAACGGGTCGATCCCCTACACGATCCGAACGTTCAAAAACGGGAGCGACAGCGATGCCTACGAGCCCTGGATGGAGGACGTCATCCACGCGGCGATCGGCGTGTGGCCCTACGAGGACGAACCGCCCCAACAACAGTTCAACGCGGTCTGTGGGCTCTCCCGCCTCCTGCGAATGCCGGACGGGACACAGAACGCGGACATGGTCCTCCTCGGCGCGAACACCCACATCGCCCAGATGGGCAACGGCGACGATGATCCACACGGCCATCCGAACGACATCGTCAACGAGCGGCTGATCGAGGCGTTCGACCTGATGATCAGCGCGGGCCGGGAGACCCAGGGCGTGATCGACGTCCAGGACTACGTGAGCGTTCCCTCACAGATCGGCGCGTACCACTTCACGCCGGCCATCGCGACGGACATGAACGCGAACGTCTACGACCTCGAGTACATGTTCGAGAAGGCCGCGGAGAACGCCTTCGTCCCGATGGACGTCTCGACGACGAAGACGGCGTTTGCGATCGTCCGGGCGCCCCGTGGGCTGGCCAGCGACGAGGAGTTCAGCGAGAACGCGGTCAACTCCGCCTTCGAGTCCTGGAAGCGGGATCGGGGGATCGACGCGCCGGGGATGTCGACGGTCTCCATCACCGACGGCGCCCGCGACAAGGTCGACGTCTTGTTGCTGCTGGGCGGCTTCGATCTCGAGCCGCTGTTGGACCGCTCCTGGGACGCCTTCGAGACGCACAAGACGCGGCTCGAACGCGGCCGCCGGCTCGGCAACGCGTCGATCGCCGCCGACCAGATGACCCGGATCGAAGAGAACCTCGACGAGTACATCAGGTTCCTGGAGGAGTGAATGAGCCGGACCCGGACACGCATCGACGCGGTCGCGTTCACTCTCCTGCTGCTGGTCGCGCTCTCGGTCGCGCCGGTCGCGGGGGCCGCCCTCGATGCGGGCGGTAGCGACGCCGCCGGCGGCGCGGATGGCGGATCCGCCGTCGACGCACGCGGGAGTATGGCCGTCGACGATCGAACGCCGACGACGGCGACGGCGATCGATCTCGGTGCCGCCGGATCGGCGGCACGGAACGTCGAGACGAACAGCACGGCACGGAACTCGAACCTCTCGTTCACACTCGATGGACCGACGCTCGAGATCGAGGTCTCCACCGACGCCTTCGAGAGCGAGAACGAGACCGGGATCGACGTCGTCGTCGCGGATGAGGACCCCTACGAGAACCTCGACGGGTCCGAGTCGAACGGCACCTACATCTACGAGGTCGATCTCACCCAAGGGTCCTTCGACGACCTCTCGGACGCGACGGTGACGGTCTCGCGGACCAGTGACGGGGAATCACTCGGCGATGGAACGGGCACATTGTGGTACGTCGACCTCACGGGCGACGGCGCCACTTTCGACGGCCAGAACCAGCTCACCGTGCCGATCGAGCAGTCGATCGGGCTGCAGGGGAACCTGCGGTTCACGCTCTCGGCAGGCGGTGAGGAGGCCGATGTCTACGCCGAACGGATCGATCCAGCAAGTGATGCTGACCCCGATCGGCTCCGGTTCGTCCGCAGCTCCGGGTTCGAGACCCTGATCGGAACGGGCGAGGACATCGAGATCGGGGCCGCGGACCACGAAGATGCCCCGCGTGTCGGATCTCCGACGACGATCGCGGTGGACGACATCACGAACAATCCGCAGGTACGTCTCGACGCCGGTGACGTGGTCGTCGCCCATCCGCAGATCGCCAACGGGAGCGAGTACGTGGTCACGATCGAGGGAACGATCGGTGACCGGTCCCCGATCACGACGCGAAGCATTACCGCCGAGGCCGGCGGTGAACTCCGGTTTTCCTCCGAGGGCCTGGTGCTCGGCGCGCCCGGATCCGAAGTGGAAGTCGAGATACAGGGAGCCGGCGGAACGGTCGGATCGGGGACGACCACGATCTCGGGGTCGGTCCTCGAGGCGAGAGTGACGAACGCCTCCACCGTCGTCGTCGATGGGCTAAGCGACACGGTCGCGCTCGACACGAATGACGACGAGAACGCCACGCCGACCGTCGACGTCTACGTCTCCTGGGAGAACCGGTCGGGCGAGCCGCGCCTCCTCGAGGACGTTCCGGTCGACGTCGACAACGAAACGCTCGTCGTCCCCGAGACCGGCTACCGGCTCACCGGAACGGGACATACCCTGTTGATCGTCACTGAGGAGGACGAGACCGCCGTCGCCTCGATCGTCGACGGATCAGCGGACGAGGACACCGGCGTCGAACCCCTGACCGGCGGCATCGGCGGCGCGGGCGGGATCGTGGGGATCGTCGGTACCGTCATCGGATCGACGATCGGGCAGGCCATTCTCGGGTTCCTCCTCGTGGTCGTCATCGGCGGGATCGGGGTCTTCAAACTGACCTCCTCGGGCGGATCGGACGGTCCCGGTGGATCCGGCGGCCGCGGTCAATCGGGAGCCGGCGGCGGAATGGGCATCCAGACCGTCGACGTCGATCTCGTCGACGCGAGCGGCGACCCCGTCGACACGACGCGAACCGTCGTCTTCGAGCCGACCGGCGGGATGGCGAACACGATGAACCCGCAACAGAAACGGGTTGCCGGGAGCGGGGAGGTGGACGTTCCGGAGCAACAGTACTACGTGCGCGTCGAGGGGAGCGACACGGGTACGACGCTCCCGCGCGGCCAGGAGTCGATCCGGGTCCAGGTGCCGCCCCAGCAGGGGACGGTCACCGTGCATAGCGCCCGCGACGAGGACGAACGCATCGCGGGCGCGGAGATCCGGTGCCGGGCGCCGGAGGACGTCATCACCACCGACGTGGACGGCGACGACCTGCGGACCGACGGCGACGGGACGACGACCCTCGAGCTGCCGCCGTCGGTCGACCCTGAGTCCGTGACGCTGGAGGTCGAACACGATCGCTACGAGTCAACCGAGTCGGGACTCCAGCAGTCGATCGGGTTGGAGCCGAAGACGGGGACGATCGTCGTCGAGACGGGCATCGACGGGCAGTCGGCGGGCAACGTTCCCGTGTCGGTTCAACCGGTCGGGGAGTTCCCGCGCGCCAACGACGGCGGCACGGAGGCGCGAAGCGACGACGATGGGTCGGTGACGATCGACGACCTCGTGATCGGGGAGTACCGGGTCACGGCGTCGTTCGACTCGGACGCGATCGTCGACGTGGACGAGGAGACCGTCGAGGTGGTGGCGGACGAGCAGCGCCGCGTCTCGATCGACGGCGCGTTCGACTTCGATCTCGCGCCGTATCAAGCGCGGATCGACGAGCTCAACGAGGAGATCGCCGACCTCACCCGGTCGAACCGCGACGGCGCGATCCCGTATTACTACGGAAGCGTGCTCACCGCGGCGCTGGATCTCCTCGCGACGTTCCCCGACCAAGGACTGCTGTTCGTCGAACACGGCGTCGATCCCGACGAGGTGACCGAGGCCGTCCTTGCGGCGGTCGCGGACGCGATCGAGTACACCCGCGACGCGATGACGACGAAACAGAACGTCGACCTGTTCGGCGCGTGTTCCTCCCTGCGCAACGAGCGCGTCCGCTGGGAGGGCGATCCCGCGGTCCTGACGACGTCCGGAGACGATCGGCGATCCGGGGGATCCGGGCAGCGGTCCTCGTCCGGGCGCCGGGGTGGAGGCCGGTCCGACGATCGACGAGGGCGTTCCGGCGGGGGAACGGGCGCCTCCCGCGGGAGCGACCAGCGGACGGCGATGCTCGAGGAGCTGGTCACGGTAGTGGCGGCCGATCGGGCCGACCACCGTGGGCGGACGGCCGACCGGCTCGAGGAGACCGAGGCGGTCCTGAGCGAGCGGCGCGGGGAGGTCTCGACGGTCTCGCCGGTCCGAGAGCAGTACGACCGGATCAAGGACCATCTGTCGAGTACGCCCGGCGACACCCGGACCGAAACGCGGGTCCAGTTCGTGGTGTCGGCGTGGATGCTCGACGCCGTGCAACGCGTGTTCGATCACCCCGAACTCGTGGACCGACTGGAGGAGACGGTGTTCTAATATGGTGACGCGACGATCCCTCATCGTTATCGGCGTATCGCTGCTTGCGTTGTCCTCGCTCGCGGTCACGGGGGCCTCGGCGGACCACGGGTCCGCAGGCGAGTATCTCACGCAACTGAACGACCTCCGGAACGCGGAGGCACTGACCGAATACACCGAACTCGACCTGGCACGGAGCCAGGCGGTCGTCGAGTTACAGACGGCCGCGGAGTTCGATTCGTCGATGGATACGAGGATGCATCACCTTCTGAACGCGATCCTCGCGTTCCAAGAGGCGTACGCGGACGCCGATGAGAACCCGATCGAGAGCGTCGACCACGCCACGGAAGCGCAGTCACACCTGAACCAGCTCTTGGACGCCGGTGGGGAGGAGTACGCCGGTCTGGGGACGGTCGCGCTCGAACGGTTCTACGCGACCCAGGGAGAAACTCTCTACGAGCAGGCGCAGGCGGCCGAATCGACCCCACGGCGGCTCGAGCTCCTCAACGCGTCGGTTCGCGCCTTCGACGGCGCCGGGGAGTCGGAACGGTTCGCCGACGCCCAGCTGGAACGCGACCAGCTCCTCGCGGAGTACGAGAGCGACATGAACCGTCACGACGAGCTCGTCGGCGACGCGAACACCTACCTCGAGGGCTGTGGCGCGGCCTGTGAGGGCCCGACCGACTACGTCCTCTCCGGTCCCTTCGGCGCGATCTCCGAGTACACGGCGGCGATGAGCGCCCACGGAGACGCCACCGAGGCCGCCGCGATCGCCGATGAACACGGACTCGACGGGGACACGAGCGAGGCCGCGGCGATCGAGAGTCGGGCCTTCACCGCGATGGTGTCCACGGGCGTCGCAAGCGCCATCCTCGCGTTCCTGTATGCCGGCGTCTTCATCGCCGTCGCCGCCGGCGTGATCTGGCGGCTATCGATCTGGGCACGCGACCTCCACACGAGCGCCCTCGACGATATCGTGACCCCCCTGGAGGTGGACGATGCCTGAGGCGATCGGGGTGCGACGGCTCGCGGTGATGGCCGTTGCCCTGTCGGTGCTCGTCGGGCTCTCGATGCCCGTCGGGGCGGCCTCCGGCAGCGTCACGATCGACGCGGCGATCGACAGCGGGTCGGAATCGACGACGATGCAGTTCACGTTCACGGCCCCACAGAACGGGACGATCACGAGTGCGGATGAGCCGTCGACCGGCGACGTCTCATTCACGTTCGACGATCGGCTCCCGATGACCGTGCAGGCGGGCCAGACCTACCGCGTCTCCTACAGAGCGACTGCCGACCAGAGCGCGTCCGAGGGGACGTACAGCGAATCCGCCAGCCTATACTACGACGACGGCAGCACCGCGACGACGGAGTCCCTAGATCTAACCGTTGACGAGGCGGAACCTCGGTTCGGGAGCGTTCAGGTCGACGATGCGCCCGTCGAGGTCGTCTTCACGAGTAGCGGTTCACAGACCCAGAGCGTGTCGCTTGACGTCCCGAACACCGGGAACGGCGCGATGGTCCCGGAGGACGTCGCGTTCGACACGCCACAAGGGATCTCCGTGAGCGCCGACCGAATGCCGTCGCGGATCGACGGCAACCGGGAGGGAACGATCGACCTCCAGGTGACCGTCGATCGGGATGCGCCGACGGGGACGACACGGGTGTCCGGCACGGTGCAGGACAACCTCGGCACGTCCGGCGGCGACTTCAGCTTCGACGTCGACGTGAGCACGCCGCCGGTCGCGGGCGTCGCGGGCAGCACGGTCGACGTCGGCGACGTGCTGGTGGGGTCGAGTTCGACGGCGGAGTTCCGGGTCACCGAACAGGGCGGGTTCACCGGCCTCGACGGCCTCGAGGTGTCGGGCGGGTCGGATGCGGACGGATCCATCGCCTTCGACACCAGCGGCTTCTCGACGAGCGCCGGCGGGTCGGACACGGCCGCGGTTCGGATCACCGCGGATTCGGACGCCCGACAACACGAGACGCTCCGGTTCACGACGGACATCTCGGGGACGGATCCCGACAGCCCGGCCACGTCCGTCACCTTCGAGGCACGGGTGATCTATCCGGCGACGCTCGCGGACGTGCGCGTTCCGATGCGCACCTTCGAGTTCGACGAGCCGCGCACGGTCTCCACCCAGCAGACCGACGCGACCGTCGAGTTCGAGAACGGCGGCGACCTCGAGATGGACGTCCAGTCGGTTGACGCGTCGGTGAGCGACTCGCGGATCGAGGCGAGCGTGACCGACGTCCCGGGCGCCGTTCCGGGCGGCGGAACCGGGGAGGCGACGGTGCAACTGGCCGCCGATCCGGACACGCCGGAGGGGACCTACACCCTCCAGGTGCGGGTCGATGCCGGCGACGCGGGCACCGAGACGATCACGCGCGAGATCGAGGTCCAACACGGTACCGACCTCGCGGTCGGCGAGTCGAACGTCGCCTTCGGCGAGGTGACGATCACCGAACAGCGGACGCGGACGATCGACGTCGGCGAGGCGCTCGGGTACAACGACCTCTCGAACGTCGAACTCGAGCGGGTCTCCGGGCCCGACCGATGGCTGACGGTGAACCAGGAGCCGCCCAGCGACATCGACGCCGGCGAGACGGGACCGCTCGTCTATAGCCTCCAGTTCGACACCGATGCCGAGGCGTATCAGGAGTACACCTGGCGCTATCGCGTCTCCGCGGACGGCATCGAGGCGGAGACCATCGAGGTGACGGCGGTCGCCAGACTTCTCTCGCCGGAGGCGATCATCGGCGACCTCGGGGAGCAGGCGAGCGCTGGCGGGTGGCAGGCGACGACCGCGGAGTCGACGACCGGGGCACTGCGGTCGATGGAGACCCGTCTCCAGGAAGGCGAATCCTTCTCGAACGGGGACATCCAGCGGACGCTGACGGTCGGGCAAAGCACCGTCGTGCTGATCGACTCCGTCGAATCGGCCCAACAGTTCCAGTCGGAGGGCAACTACGAGGCCGCCCAGCGTGAGGTGATAAGCGCGATCATCGCCCGGAACATGGTCGCCCAGTACGCCTCGAACATCGAGGACCAGGAGACGTCGGACGCGCTCGAGACGTCGGTGTCGGCCACCGAGGACCCGGTCGCGTCGATCGTCGACGAACAGCGGTCCCACTACGAATCAGTGCTCGAGGACGGGGAGGCAACCGCGCTCGAACGACACTTCGCGAGCGACAACCTGGCCGAGCTGGCCAGACAGCGCGGCAACGGCGACCAGGCAGACGAGTACGAATCGACCGCCGAATCGAGCTTCGCGGAGTATCAGCAGCAGGTTTCGACCGGCGTCGACCATCGAACGACGGCGATGAACGACCACCGGGCCTTCGCCGACAACGCCACGCTGACGGTTCTGGGCCAGCCGCTTGTGTTGAACCCGGCACGGATCGACGAGGTCACCGCGCACGCGGCGAGCGTTTCCGGAGACCTCGAAGCGGCCGAATCCGCGTTCCGCGAGGCCGGCGCGACCGGCGAGGCGGAGGCGGTCGCGGGGACGCGCAACGAAATCGGGACCGAGTTGGCGATCCTCCGGTACTCGTTGTACGGCGCGACCCTGCTGTTCGCGGTGGTGTTCCTCCTGTTCGTGGTTCGGGAGGTTCTCAACGCGCGGACCTTCGTTCAGGAGTCCCAGGAGGCGACGGCGGGCGACTTCCTGCTGTAGCGGTCGATCCGCCGTTTCACCCCGATCGTCGCCGCGAGCGACGGGAATTTGTACGCGCGAGCCGGATCCATCCGTACGCGACGGGACGAATGGTCACGCAACGACGCGTTTGGGTATACAAAGCGCTGACGCGGCTTCTCGGGGTCGGTATCTGCGGCGTCGGCATCGTCGTGATGATGTCCTGGCCCGTCCAGGGAGTAGTGTGTGCGTCCGTCGGCGTGGTCTGTGCGGTGCGGCCGTACATCTTCGCGGAGCTGTTGGAATGGCTCGACGTCATCGAGGACGCGACGTGAGGAACCGGTCCCGTCAGGTCCACCCGGTGGAGACACGTTTTTTGCGGTGCGCGTCCCTCGTGCAGGTATGTCCGCGCTTCGAACCCCGAACGAACGAGTCTGTGAGAACTGCGGCCGAATCGAACGGTGGGACGACGATCGTGAGAGCTGGCGCGTCGAGGAGGCCGGCGACACCTTCTGCATCCACGAATGGGACATCAACGGCGACTTCCTCCCGTTCGACGATGAGGCCGACCACACGGCGGACGCCGGCGACGCCGCCGATCGCCGCGACTGAGACGGCAACCGTACGCCGATCCTCCACGTGACCGTGCCGCGGGACCACGCCAAGCGGATCGCCGAGACCGTGGTGGCAGAACGGCTCGCTGCCTGCGTCAACCGCGTGCCGTGCCGGTCGACGTACCGATGGGACGGCGACGTCGTCACCGATGAGGAGACGCCCGACGTCGACGGCCGGGTGGGCGACGACGAGGGGCCGTACGCCGTCGCCGTACCGGCCAGTTCCGTCCCATACGAAACGACGAGAAACCCTTTTCCCCGCTCAGCGGCGAGTATGAGGTAAGAATGACGCCCAACGACGACACATCTCCGGCTGACGACGGGACGGACTCGACCGACGATGACGCGGTCCAGACCGACGAGGAGACGGATACCGCACCGGGAGAGAGGACCCGCGAGGAGATCCGCAAGACGCGTGAGAAACTCGGCGAGGGTGCCGACAAGGCGGTTCAGGAGTTCGACGAGGGTATCGTCGACCTGCTGTCGTGGGTGCTCGACACCGAAACGCGCGCCCGCATCTACGTGTACCTCAGGGAGCATCCCCGAAGTACCAGCGACGAGATCGCCGACGGGACGGGGCTGTACCCGAGCACCGTTCGGGAGGCGGTGGCCGAGCTCCACGAGGAGGAGACCGTCACGAGGGAGAAGCGCGAAAGCGACGGCGCCGGCAACAACCCCTACGAGTACGAGGCGATCGCCCCGAGCGATCTCGTCCGCGGCGTCGCCGGGCAGGTGCAATCGGAGCTGAACACCGTCTTCAACCTCGATCGACGTCTCGGTGGCGACTCGAGCGACGATCGGAGCGAGCCGGTCCGGATCTCCGTCGAGAGCGGTGACGACGGTGAGACGGGGGCGGAAGCCGAGGGCGACGACGAAGCCGCCGATGACGTCGACGACGACACCACTGCCACGGGAGACACCGACGGGACGTAAGCGAGGCGCGCCGGCGGGACGCCGCCGACGGTTCGGGACCTTTTAAGGTGCGCCGACGCGACGGGCGGGTATGGACGTCGCGCTAGGTGGCACGTTCGATCCGATCCACGACGGCCACCGGAAGCTGTTCGAGCGTGCTTTCGAACTCGGCGACGTGACGGTCGGCTTGACGAGCGACGAGCTCGCGCCGAAGACGCGTCACGTCGAGCGGTACGTACGCCCCTTCGAGGAGCGAAAACGCGATCTCGAGGCCGAACTCGCGCCGCTGGCTGTAGAACACGGGCGCGAGTACACGATTCGAACGCTCACCGAACCGACCGGGATCGCCGTCGAACCGCAGTTCGACGCGCTGATCGTCTCCCCGGAGACGAAGGACGGCGGCGAGCGAATCAACGAGATACGCCGCGAGGCCGGCCACGATCCTCTCGACGTCGTCGTCGTCGATCACGTGCCCGCCGAGGACGGCGAGCGGATCTCCTCGACCCGGATCGTGAAAGGCGAGATCGACGAACACGGCGCCCTCACGCCCGACCGCGAGGGTCGTGAGGCGACGCGGCCGGAGTGATCCACCCGCCGTCGAGCAACCGGCGATCGGATCCGCCATCGGATACGCACCGACCGGACCACTCCCAGCCCATCACCAGCTCGGCGGTGTGAACCCCGCTTCCTCGAGGACGTCCTTCCAGTGTGTGTGAACGCTGAGCCGCGTCACCGACATGGCGTCGGCGACTGCCGACTGGGGACGTTCCTGCCCGTGGATCAGCGCCGCGGCGTAGAGACTGGCCGCGGCGACCGTCGCCTTGGAGCGGTCGGCATCGGGGACGTTCGACAAGAAGAGGTCAACCGCCGTCGATCGAACGTCGTCGCCGAGGTCGAGTGTCGCACACGCCTCGTCGATCCGGTCGATCCACTCCTCGTTGGCGACGTGGTCGCTCGCTCGATACATACCTCCCCCTAGCGGGGTCGGGTATATAAATAGTTCCGCGGTTCGACAGGTACTTGGGGAGCCTGCGAGTACCTCACGGTGCGCGTGGGTAGCCAAGCACGGAAACGGCGTAGCGCTTAGGACGCTATCCCGTAGGGGTCCGCCGGTTCAAATCCGGTCCCACGCACTGAGCGAACGGAGTGAGCGAGGGAGTCGGAGCGGAGTTGAACCCTGCCACGAGCGAGCGAACGCGAGCGAAGTGGCTCCGGTTCAAATCCGGTCCCGCGCATTCTACTGCGAGCACCATTCCGAGCAGCAGGTGAGACCCAAGGATTCGAATCAGGGAGCAGCTCTGCTGCGACCGTGGTTCGAATCCGGTCCCGCGCATATCGCCCGTTCGGTCGGGAGTCCATCGTTGAGTGCAGCAGGGGTTCGTCCACCGACGGACGACCGCAGGAACCCTTTTACTGGTCAGTGCCGAAACACGACCGACTGATGACTGCTGCGCAAACTCTGCCGGCCACATCGTTCGAGAGGCGTCAGTGAACGGCGTCGTCTTCTGGCTGCTGATCGTGCTGGCGACGGTGGTCAGCCTCGGCACGGCGTGGACGCTCGGCGCCAACAGCAACTCGCCACCGTTTGCTCCCGCGATCGGGGCCAACGCCATCTCGACGATGAAGGCGGCCTTCGCCATCGGCATCCTCGCCGCGCTCGGCGCGCTCACGCAGGGTGGAAGCATCTCCGAGACGGTCGGGTCCGGCCTCGTCGACGGCGTCGCCATCACGTCCCTTGCGGCGACGGTCGGGCTCCTGACCGCGACCGGATTTATGGCCTTCGGCATCTACAGCGGCTACCCGGTCCCCGCGGCGTTCGCGACCACTGGTGCGATGATCGGCGTCGGGCTGTCACTGGGTGGGTCGCCGGCGATGACCACCTACAGACAGATCGCCACCTTCTGGGTCCTGGTGCCGCCCGTCTCCGGCGGCTTGGCCTACGCCACGGCCACGCTGTTGCGCCACGACGACGTTCCGGAGACGCTGAGCATCCCGTTTCTGGCTGCGCTGGTCGGTGCCATCGTCGCGAACGTCCGGCTGAGCATCCTCCCCTCGCCGACGGGAGCCGAACGGGGCTCGCTGGCCGGTCTCGCCTCGGGCGTGGTCTCGACGCCCACCGTGGCCGGCGTGGACGCCGCGACGATCATCGCGACCCTCGTCGCGGCGGCGGTGAGTTTCCGGCTCATCCGCCGACGGACGGTCGCCTCCGTCGACCGCGGCATCAAGACCTTCCTCATCGTGCTGGGAAGCATCGTCGCCTTCTCCAGCGGCGGCAGTCAGGTCGGTCTCGCCACCGGTCCTTTGGAGAACCTCTACGGAGTCGAACTCGGCCTACCGAGCATCGTTCTGCTCGCGCTGGGGGCAGTGGGCATCCTCGGCGGTGCCTGGATGGGCTCGCCCCGACTGCTCCAGGCCACCTCCCGGGAGTACGCCCAACTCGGCGTCCGCCGCTCCATCGCGGCGCTGGTCCCCGGCTTCATCATCGCGCAGGCGGCCATCCTGCTTGGCATCCCCATCTCCTTCAACAACATCATCCTCTCGGGCATCATCGGCGGCGGCCTCGCGGGCGGCTCAGCGGGCGTCTCTCGGAGCAAGATCGCCACGACGCTCGTGTTCTGGGTGCTGACGCTCGCCGGATCGATCGCCATCGGGTACGGGATCTACCGGCTGGCAGCACCGATCCTAGCGCAATGACATCCTCCCCGGCGTGAACGCCGGGGTAGTTCAGCGGACGACGGTCACCGTCACCGGCGCCTCCGCAACGACCGTGGTGGCGACCGTGCCCAGGAGACGCGAGGCGATGCCGGTGGTCCCTCCGTGTCCCCCCATAACGACGTGGTCCACGTCACCGTCCTCAACGTAGGCAATGATGGTCTCGGCCGGCTCGCCCTCCTCGACGACCGTCTCGACCTCGCTAGCCGTGTCGGCCTCGCTGGCCGTCTCCCTGGCTGCTTCGAGCAGTGCCGTGGCCCGCTCGCGGGCGGTCTCGCGTCGTTGCTCCTCCCGCTCGATGACGCCGCTTTCGCTCATCCCGGTGCTAACGGGCGTGGCCACGCTCAAGACCGTCGTCCGACAGTCGAACACGTCGAGCGCGTGAGCCAGCGCCGCCTCGGCCAGCGGCGACCCGTCAAGCGGGACGAGCACGTGACTGGGCTCCATACACCACGTCGGTGGGCGTGGCACATGAATGGGCGGGATCGACACCGCACGACGCTCGGCAGGTCCCGAAACCCCGTTCCCGCCAGGCGTCATATCTATCGGTTATTCTTGAGTGGGTGTTGATGTTTTATAGTTATCGCGCTCGTATCGGGGATCGATGAGCGAATCCGCACAGCAGCACACGTACACGGTCGATGCACACGGCGAAAGCGCGACGCGAACCGCCGTCGAGACGCGCGGCTTCGAGTTCGTCGTCGACGAGCCCGAGGCACTCGGCGGAACGGACGCCGGCCCGAACCCGGTCGAGTACCTCCTCGGATCGTGGGCGGGCTGTCTCAACGTCGTCGCCCACATCGTCGCGGACGACTACGACATCGAGATCGAGTCGCTTGAGATCTCCCTGGAGGGCGATCTCGACCCCCGAAAGCTCCAAGGCGTCTCCGACGACGCACGAGCCGGCTACCAGGAGATCCGCGTGGCGATCGACGCGGAGACGGACGCGGACGACGAACGGCTTCAGGCGTGGCTCGAGGACGTCGAGCAGCGGTGCCCGGTCGGCGACAACCTGCAGCACGCGACCCCGACCGAGATCGAACTCGTCGGCGAGTCGGTGTCGGTGACCTCGGAGTAGAAAGCGTCACGGTGACGTCTCGGTGACCGGACGTCCCGACGCGCCGCTCAGCGCCGTCGAAGCTTCAGGTCCGCACACAGCGCGTCGATCCCCTCCGTCTCGTGGATCCGTCGCTGTCGCTCGGTGCCGCTTTCGCCGTCGAGGACCTCCCGGATCCCGGTGACGTCGAGCCGGTTGCACTCACGATCGACGACCTCCGCGAGGGAAACGACGCCCTCACCGTCGGGGGTGATGAAGGACGCGCCGTGGCCGTGTCGGAGCGCACGCCACTTGTTCTCGTCGAGGATCTCCCGGCGGGTGTCGGACCCCGATTCACCGTCGGCGTAGCGCTCCGCCAGGTCGACGACGAGCGCGTGGACGTATTCGGCGAACGCCAACGTCACGTCGGGATCGCGCTGGCCGTCGGGTGCACGAACCTCGACGGTGCCGTGTTGTGTGTGCGGGCGGATGTCGAACCAGAGTTCGCCCCGGTCCTCGATCGAGCCGTGTTCGACCATTCGGCGTTCGTACCGCTGGAACGCCTCGAAGTCCTCGAACCGGGAGGGCATCCCGGTGTTCGGGAGGTTCTCGAATATCTTCGCCCGGGCGGAGGCGAGCCCGGTGTCGAAGCCGTTCCAGAACGGGGAGTTCGCCGAGAGCGCGAGCAGGACGGGCATATACCATCGCAGTTCGTTGGCGATCCAGACGGCGGCATCGGCGTCGTCGACGCCCACGTGGACGTGGACGCCGGCGGTCGTGTTTCGGTGTTGGGGATACTGGATCCGATCGAGCTGCGAGCGATAGCGGGGCTTTTGGGCGTGGTCGAGCTCGCGCCAGCGCGCCTCCGGGTGGAGTCCGGCGCCGGCGATCCGGTAGCCCTGCGACTCCGCGTGGTCGATCAGCGCGTTTCGAACCTCGATGAGGGCGTCGCGAGCGTTCGCGGGATCGTCGATGCGTGGCGTCTGCACCTCGATCGTGCAGGCGAACAGCTCGTGGTCGACGGCGCCCGCGATCGGGTCCGGTGGGTCGGGCCCGTAGACGAGGTCCCCGATCCCGGAGGTCGGGCGGCCGGCCTCGTCGACGATGAAGAACTCCTCCTCGATGCCGAGCGTGCCCATCCGGTCGAACGCGTCCCGCGAACCGAGTTCCATCGATCACCCCTTATTCGTGGGACACTATATAAGGTCGGAAGGCGGATGGCGGCCACGAATCCGCGAGGATTTTCGTCCGACGGCGAGTCACCGCGGCGTCGCGATGACCGCGAGATGGTCCTCGTGATACGGCTCGAGGCGCCGGCGATCGAGCACCTCGTAGGCGTCGCCGAGCCGATCGACCGCCCGGTCGAAGACGGCCTCGGGGTCCGCAGTCACGTCCTCGCTGCGTGCCTTGATCGCTGCCACCAGCCGGCCGTCGTCGGCCAGAAACTGCGCGTTGCGAACGGCCACGTCGGCCTGCCCCCTGGTCGCGACGTCCTGAACGATCGCGTCGAGGTCGGACTCGACCACGTGGGCGTACGTCTCTGGCGACCGGGCGTCCTTCAACAGCGGGAAGAGCCGGTCGCGGGACTGCGCGACGTCCAGCAGGTCGCGGGTGGGCCGCGGCGCGAACTCGACCGCGTAGGTCGGGCCCGCGAAGTCCGCGACGTGGCTGACGGTCGTTCCCGCGGCCGCACCGAGATAGAGGACGCGATCGCCGCCCGCAAGCCCGGTTTCCATCCCGTGCTCGAACATCGCACCCAGTTTCGACCGCGACGCGTTCCAGGCGCGCCAGTCGCCGTCTGTCGGCTCGCCGTAGACTGGCTCGCCGCGCGTCGCGAGGGTCTCCTCCCCGGCGACGGTGCGTCGCTCGACGCCCACGGGGAGGGGCGACCCGGCGCTCATCGGTCGCCCTCCGCGCCGTCCTCGTCGTCCTCGGCCCGTGCCCGGATCGTCGCGATGCGGTCGCGGAGGTCCTCGTGGACCCCCTCGCGGTGATCGCCGCTATAGTGGTCGATCCGCGCGGCGATCGTCAACTTGCCGGCGAGTGCCCGCGCCGCGGAGCCGCGGTCGGCGGGGCGGGTCTCGCGGACGTACTCGTGGGTGAAGATGATGCCGTGTTTCGGCGACGGCGCGTGCCCCTCGAGGTGCGCGAACAGCGCGTCCTCCGCGCCGAGGACCTGCACCGTTCCCGAGGGCTTCTTCGCGAGCGCCTCGAGGCCGCCCGCGAGCGCGATCAGGCGACTCGCCAGCACCGGACCGGCCATCGCCGCGAGGTTCGGCGCCACGGCCGGCGCCGTCCGCTCGATGAACTCGCGTATCGCCTCGGCCTCGTCGGCGAGATCGACCACCCGAGTCGCCAGCGAGACCGCCCGGCGCTCCGCCGCCGTGTTCGGCTCGTACGTCGCGACCTCGCGCGCGCCCTCGATGCCGGCGTCGACGTCCGCGAACAGGCCCCCGGCCCACTCGGCGGCGCGCTCAGCGAGCTCGTTCGCGGTGCGTTCACAGTCGTCCAGCGATCGGATCGCGTGCACGAGTTGTCGGTCGTCGGCGCGTTCGTGCTCGGCGACCGCCGTCCGCGTCGCGTCGAGGGTGGCCTTGTGAAGCCGGTCGTAGTAGTCGTCGACGTCGGCCGCGAACCCCGATTCGACGGCGATCTCGGGCCAGTGTCGGGGCTGATCGGTGGTCCCCTCGGCGATCGCCGCCGTCGCCGAGTCGGCGTCGTCCGGGAGAATGTCGGCGAACCAGCCCGCGTGGGCGGGATCGTGGTTGGTCATACCGCCGATTGGACCCGACACGGTATATGTATTCTCGAAGCCGACGCCCCGGCGACCCGAATGGGGTATGGATAACTGCGTGCCCGACGGACTCCCGATCGATGCCCGGCGGCACCTATACGCTCGTCCTGGCGGTACCGACGTCTCTCACGATCGAGGTCGGCGCGCTCGGCGATCACGACCTCCCGGCAGGCGGATACGCCTATACGGGCAGCGCGCTCGGAAGCGGCGGGTTCGCCCGCGTGGACCGGCACCGGGACATCGCCGCGGGCGAGCGCGACACGCGTCACTGGCACATTGACTATCTGCTCGGACACCCGGCGGTCCGGATCGCCGACGTCGTCCGGACCGGTGGTCTGGACGTGGAGTGTGCGATCGCCGACCGGCTCGGGAACGGACCGGTCCCGGGATTCGGGGCCTCCGACTGCGACTGCGAGAGCCACTTGGCGCGGCGTGACGCCGTCGACACGATGGTGGCCGCGGTCGAGGACGCGCACGACCGGCTGGCTGCGAAGCGGTCGGAGTGAGGCGATCCGGCTGCGGCGATCGGTCCGCGAAGCGCTAGGGCTCGTTCTCGAGGGCGACGTCGAGCAGCTCCTGGCCGCGATCGGAGGAGACGGTCACCTCGGGGACGGCCACGGGGTTTCGGTCCTCGTCGATCGCGACGAAGACCATGTATGACTCGGCTGTAAGCTTCTCCTCGCCGCTTTCGGGGTCCTCACGGAAGACGCGCGTCCGGATCCGGATGCTCGTCTCCCCGGTCTCGTAGACGTAGGATTTCACGACCGCGATGGCGCCGATCGGTAGGGGACGCCTGAAGTTGACTTCGTCGAGGCGAGCGGTGACACAGGTCTCACCGCAAAACCGCATCGAGCACATCGCACCCAGCTCGTCCATCCACTTGAGCACGTGCCCGCCGTGGGCGGTATCGAGGTTGTTCGCCTGGTCGGGCTGAACGAACCACCGGTTTTCGAGATACGTGTCCAGCAGGTCTGGCATACCCTGACGCACACCCCCGAGCCGGTTGAAACGTTCGGATCGCCGGACGGCATGCGGGATCGCCGGACGCTACGTCGGACCGTCGTCCTCGTCGGGATCCTCGGTCCATTCGGCCGGCAGATCGGCGTCGTCCGCGTCAGTCGATCGCGGCTCGTCCTCGCTCTCGTGCTCGCCCTCTCCGGTATCCATCGCGGAGTCCCGGTCCGTTGCCGACTCCCGGTCCGCGAACGGGTCGCGGTCGTCGATCGACCCGTGTTCGGTGAAGGGGTCGGCGTCAGCGATCGAATCGCGGTTCCCGACGGGTTCCGGGTCTCCACCCTCGGCGGCCGGTTCGACGTCGAACCCGAACTCCGACGGCGGCCGACCGGCCTCGTCAATGACCGCGTCGGCGACGAGGATCGGACACTCGACGCGAACGCCGACCGCGAGCGCGTCCGAGGGTCGGGCGTCGAAGACGAACCGTTCCGCCTCGCCGTCGTCGTACCGTTCGACGTCGACCTTCGCGTAGAAGGTGCCCTCGCTCAGGTCGTCGATCCGCACGCGGTCGATCGCGCCGCCGAACTCGGTGAGCACGCTCACGAGCAGATCGTGGGAGAGCGGCCGTTCGAAGGGTTCACCCTCGAGGGTCATCCCGATCGACGTGGCCTGGTCGGGCGTGACGAAAACGGGGAGGATCTCCCCGCGTGCCGCGAGGAGGACTGCCGGGATCTCCTCGCCGCCGGCGCCGGTCCCGGCACCGATCGCGACGATCTCTGCCTGGTGGTCCATACGGGACGTAGGTCCCCCGACGGTTTGTACCTACCCCTGGCTCGTGGACCCGGATCGGCCGGCTAGTCGTCGAAGTAGCCCAGGTTGTAGTGCCAGTAGGCCCACGTGAGCGTGAACACGAGCGCCGCGCCGAGGAAGAAGACGACGCCGGGTTCGAGCAACGAGACGGCGTGTTCGGCGGCCGCCTCAGCGCGTTCGGCGGCGGCCCCGTCGAACATCACCTCGACGACGTCGCCGCCGCCCGTCCCACCGTCGGTCGTCGTCATCGGGCCGCCGGTCGCCTCCGCTTCGGGGGCCTCGGTCTGCATCACGCCCGCATCGCCGCCGTTCGTGGACTCGACGCCGACATCCCCGCCGTCCCCGCCGTTCCCGGAATCGGTGACGGTGTAGCCGTCGGTTCCCGCACTGCCGGTCGGGACCGTGACCGCCAACAGTCGCTGGACGGCCAGCGCCGACAGCCCGAGGATCCCGTACCCCCCGAGCAGGCGCTTGAGCGCGGTCTTGATCCCGTCGCTGTGGCGCGACTCGCCCGCGAACAGCACGAGCGGGTCGCTCGTCGGGGCATAGACGTTCATCTCGCGGCCCTTCTCCGAGTAGACCGTGTCGGCGACCTCGACCAGGTCCGCATCCGAGAGGTTCCCGAGGTGGTACTGGACGTTCTGAAGGGACGTGTCGGTGGCCTCGGCGAGTTCGGAGGTCGTCGCGGGCTCCTCGTGAAGGGTGGAGAGCAGCGATCGGGCGGTTTCGGAGGACAGCGCCGCGAACAGCTCGTCGGCGTGCTCGTCGTCGACGTCGACGACCCGCGGCTCCTGGTCGCCGAGGGAGACGTCGGGAGGGGAGGGCAGCAGCCGGGACATACCCGACACTCATACAGCGGCCTACAAATCCCTTGTGTCAACCGACGGGGGACGTGGCACCGCGGATGTGAGAGACAACGTGAGAGACAACGTGAGAGACAACGTGAGAGACAACGTGAGAGACAACGTGAGATACAACGTATATATGCCCCCGAGCCACACGTGTGCGTAATGAACGGCAACCGGTTCGGTCGCCTCTTTCAGGTGACCACCTACGGCGAGAGTCACGGCGAGGCGATGGGCGTCACGGTTTCGGGGTGCCCGGCCGGCGTCGAGCTCGACGAGGACCTGATCCAGCGCGACCTCGATCGGCGCAAGCCCGGCCAGTCGATGATCACCACCTCCCGCGGGGAGCCCGACGAGGTGACGATTAACTCCGGCGTCCAGGACGGCTACACCACGGGAACGCCGATCGGAATGGTCATCCAGAACAAGGATGCCCGCTCGGGCAAGTACGAACCGTACGTCACCGCGCCGCGTCCTTCACACGGCGATTACACCTACTCGGCGAAGTTCGGGACGCGCAACTGGGGCGGCGGCGGGCGCTCCTCGGCCCGTGAGACGGTGAACTGGGTCGCCGCTGGTGCCGTCGCGAAGGCGGTCCTCGACGCCTCCGAGCACGACGTCGAAATAAAGGCCCACGTCAACCGCATCGACGACATCGAGGCCCCCGAGGTCCCCTTCGAGGGAATCCTTGAACGGTCCGAGGAGAACGACGTCCGGTGTGCGGACCCCGAGACCGCCGACCGGATGCAGGAGCGCATCGAGGCCTACCAGGACGAGGGCGACTCGATCGGCGGGTCGATCTACTTCGAGGCACGCGGCGTGCCCCGTGGACTCGGTGCCCCCAGATTCGACGGCGTCCCGTCCCGACTGGGGCAGGCGATGATGTCGATCCCCGCGACCACCGCCTTCGAGTTCGGGCTGGGAACCGACGCGACCGAGGTGACCGGCAAGGAACGAAACGAGGACTGGGAGTTCGACGAGGGCGACCACCCCGAGACGGTCAGCGAGCCCGGCGATCCGGTTCCGGTCGGCAACGACCACGGCGGCCTGCAGGGCGGGATCACGACCGGCGAGCCGATCTACGGCGAGGTGACCTGGCACGCGCCGACCTCGATCCCCAAACGGCAGCGCACCGCGGACTGGGAGACCGGCGAGGAGAAGGAGATCCAGGTCGTCGGCCGCCACGACCCCGTCCTCCCGCCGCGAGCCGTGCCCGTCGTCGAGGCGATGCTGTACGTCACCGTCCTCGACTTCATGCTGCTCGGCGGCCGAATCAACCCCGACCGCGTCGACGACCAACCCGGGGAATACGACACCGAGTATCACCCGAGCAGTCCCCGAAACCAGGAGTAGTCCCGAAACGAGGCGATCACGGAACGAACGGTCCCCGGAACGGGAAGCTGCAGCCCAGGCTTCACCGATCGGTTCGATCCGTCTCGACCGATCCGGAGTCTTCGTCGCCGACCGGCTCCGAGTCCCCGTCGCCGACCGGCTCGGAATCCGTCTCGTCAACCGGCTCCGGATCGGCCGGCTCGAACCCGGCACGATCGAACTCCCCGGACGGGATCTCCGGATCGACGCCCTCCTCGATCAGGCGCTCGCGTGCGGCTTCCCGATCGACCGTTCCCGAGACGGTTCGCGGCACCTCCTCGACGTAGGCGATCGTCCGTGGCATCTTGAACCCGGACAGACGCTCGCGAGCGTACTTGAGGAGGGCTCGCTCGTCGATCGGCGGGGCGCGTTCCGAGCCCGTTTCGGCGGGTGTGTCGGTTTCGGCGGGCACGTCCGAATCGTCCGTGGGTGCGTTGCCGTCGATTTCGGGATCGTCCCCGCCGGACCCGGCTGCCCGCTCGCCCGCCATCCCCGCGTCGTCGGCCGATTCGACCGGATCCGTGGGACGCTCGGCGTCGGCATCGGTATCGGCGTTCTCGACGCGGGAATCCTCGTCAGCTCCGTCCGCGTCGTTCGTCCGATCACGATCGGCTGCCCCGTCCGCCACGCCACCCGGCTCGGTCCCAGCTGACCCGGGAACCGGATTCGTTTCGTCTCCCGCGTGGTCATCGTCAGTAGCGGCGTCCTCCACGTCCGCGGGAACGAGCAGTGCGCCGACGCGTTCGCCCCACGTCTCGTCGGGGAGCCCGAGCACGGTCGCCGCACGGACGGCATCATGATCGGCGAGGACGCCGGCGACGTCGCCGGGATCGACGTTCTCCCCGCCGGTGACGATCCGGTCGTCGAGCCGGTTGATCACGTGGACGTTGCCGTCCTCGTCGATCCGCCCGACGTCACCGGTGTGAAGCCCGTGTTCGTCGACTGCGTCAGCGGTCGCATCCGGGTCGCCGTAGTAGCCCGGCGAGACGGTCGGCCCGGCGACGACGAGCTCGCCGGTCTCGCCGCGATCAACGGGCTCCCCCTCGTCGTCGACGACGGTGAGGTCGGTCCAGAAGACCGGCCGTCCCACGGTTCCCGGGTTCGCGAAGGCTTCCTCCGGCGTGGCCGTCGCGATCTGGGACGCCGTCTCGGTCATCCCGTAGGTCGGGTACACCGGGATCGAGTAGTTCTCACAGCGCTCGATCAGGCCCTCGGAGGCGGGCGCGCCGCCGAGCAGGACCGTCCGCAGCGAGTCCGACAGGGTGCCGCGACGTTCGAGCATTCGGGTGAGCATCGTCGGGACGAGCGAGACGCCGGTGACGTCGTACCGGTCGATGTCGTCGGCGGCCTCGCCCGGATCGAAGTCCTCACGAAGCACGATGGTCGTCCCCGAGAGGACCGATCGATAGATGGGCGAGAGCCCGCCAGCGTGGTGCAGCGGCAGCGTCACGAGCCACCGGTCGTCGGGGTGAACGCCGAGCCGGAACCCGGAGGCGATCGCCGAGAAGAGGACGTTGCCGGCGGTGAGCTCGACCGCCTTCGGCCGGCCGCTCGTTCCGGAGGTGAACAGCACACAGAGCCGATCCGCCGGCTCCCACGACGGGGTCGGGACCGATTCCGGATCGGGGTCGTGAAGCGCGGTAACGCTCCCGGAGGATTCGTCCGAACTCACCGAACCACCCGAGTTCACAGCGTCTCCCGAGTCCTCCGAATCCTCTGCCACTGAGTCTCCCGAGTCCCCCGAGTTCCCCGTGCCGCCCGGGGTGTCCACGGAGAGGATCGGTATTCCGGACCCCGAGGCACCCTCTATCGCGGTCCGTTCGGTCTCGGCGCCGCAGACGAGCACGTCGACGTCCGCCCGGTCAAGGCGGACGCCGATCTCACGCGGAGTGAGCTCGTGGCCGATCGGCACGAGCGTGGCCCCGAGCCGCATCGCGGCGTGGACGAGGCCGACGTACCCGACCCGCGGCGAGAGATGCACGCCGAGGTGCGTCCCGGGAGTCACGCCGTGGGCGGCCAGCCGGCCCGCAGTCTCCTCAACGAGCCGGCCGAGGTCCGCGTAGGTCCAGGCCTCGCCGTCCGCCGCCCGCACGAGCGCGGTCGCGTTCGGCGCGGCGACGACGCGGTGGGAGAGCCAATCGCGCATACGCCGGGTATGTGACGGAGTCGACTATTGTCTTGTGATCACACCGGCAGTCGATCGGCATCGACAAGCGAAACGCCGCGATCGGTGCTGCGGAACGACGACGTCGACGGTCCCTCCTCTACGGTCACTCGTCGTTTTCTCGGACGGTCAACACCGGCACGTCAGCGGTGCGCACGACTCGTTCGGTCACCGACCCGAGGAGGTATCGGTCGAGTCCCTGTCGGCCGTGGGTTCCCATCACGATCAGGTCGATCGCGTTGTCGTCGACGTACTCGGAGATCGTTCGATACGCAGTCCCGTTGACGACGCTCGTCACGGCCTCGACGCCCGCATCGGCCGCGGCCTCGGCGACACGGTCGGTCGCCTCTTCGCCCTCCGACTCCAGGGCTCCGACGACGATCTCCGACCCCGCCTCAAGCGTCGAATAGGCGGAGCCGTCGACGACGTACAGTGCGTGGATTCGTGCATCGTACTGCTTCGCGAGGTCGATCGCGTGGTCGATCGCCGCGTCGGCTGCCGGGCTTCCGTCGGTCGGAACGAGGATCTGATCGTACATTCCGATCGATGATACGGGAAGGTCCGTGTAAAAACTCCCCCTTGCGACGATCGTCAACCGGGCGCGACGATCACCACGATCATCAACCGGATTCGGTCATCGCCGCAACGGCCTCGTCGATCGATCCGTGATCGCGGCAGGTGCGGGCGATCTCGTGGAGGGAGTACGTGTTCTCGATCGACCGGTCGAGACAGTCCGCGTAGGTCGCGATCCATTCGTTCAGCACGCTCTCGAGCAGCGATCGTTCGACCGGTGACAGGGTCACGCCGTCACGGCGCGCGCGGGCGTACACGACGACGATCGGACGGATCCCGTCGTCGATCGCGGTGGCGGCGGCGTCGTCAGTCGGATCGAACCGCTCGTGGCGACGGCGCGCACGCTCGACGACGCTCGCGACCGCCTCCCAATACGCCGAACGCGTCCCGCCGCACATACCCCGAAACGGGTCGGGCAGAGCTTATAAATCATCCGCCGATCTGCGGAGCGTCAGCTCCCCGCGAGCCCGAAGCGCCCCGTCGACGGTCGCGTCCTCGTGGACGTCGATGTCCCGCGCCGAGACGTCGCCGCGGACGTGGGCGCCGGCGGCGATCGTTGCCGTTCCGCCGCGGGTCGTCACGTCGCCGTGGATCGTCGTGTCCGAACCGACGTCGATGTCCCCTCGGGCACGAAGGGAACCGAAGACCGTGTTCCCGGTCCCGACCACCATCGACTCCGCCCGGACGTTGCCGTGGAGTCGACAGTCGTCGCCGATCGTCGCCGGCGTCGAGACGCGCCAGGCGTCGTCGGAGACGGTCGCACCGCGGGGAACCACGAGCGGATCCTCGCCGTTCCCGTCCCCGTCCCCACCCTCGGAGAGCGCGGCCGCGAGCTCGTCGGCCGCCTCGCGATCGCCGGCGCGCAGCAGCTGTGAAAGGACGATGAAGTAGAAGACGAGGGTTGGAACCGGGTTTCGGATGACGATCCAGCCGTTCGCGTCGAATCCCTCCTCGACGTCGACGTCATCGCCGATGTCCAGGTCGCCGGAGACCATCAGCCGACCGGCGATGTGAACGCGCTCGCCGAGATACGCGTCCTCCCCGACCAGCACGTTGCCGTCGACGTCACAGAGCATATCGAGTCGGCAATCGCCCGCCGCCTCGATGTCACCCGCGACGGTCACGCGCTCGCCGGCTGCGACGGTTCGACCGCGGATCCCGAGTTCGACGGTCGACTGCCCGCCGATCAGGACGTCCCCGTCGGTCACGATGTCGTGTTCCTCGACCGTCGTCCCGTCCGGGACGGCGAGCTCGTCGAGCGGGTCCGGTCCCAGTGACACGTCCGGCTACAGACCGCGCGACGGTATAAGTTGAACGGGGCGTCCGACGATCGGCTGACGCCGCGACGCCGAGCCACGAGACGCGTTGATGAGGGGCGGCTCCCCGGCGACCGATCACCAGTCGTACGTACCGCCGCCAAACACTAAGGTCGAGTGTCCCGTGATCACATACAGTATGGTTTTCGCCAGGACGGCGACCGGGTTCCGGGCCGACGTCGGCGCGCTCGCCTCCCAGATCCACCCCGTGTTTATGCTGCCGCCGATCGCGGCGTCGTTGTTCGGCGCGATCGTCGCCGGCGCACCGTCGATCCCGGCGGGTGCCGTCCACGCGCTTGCGGCCTTCTTCGCCGTCTACACGGCCCACGTGAAGGACGGGTACGTCGATTTCCACCTGCGCGGCGAGGACGACGACCACCCGATGACCGCTGACGGCTGTCGGATCGCGCTCCTCGGGGCGAGTGGCGGATTTGTCATCTGTTTACTCGGCGTCGGCGCCCTCGCCGGTTCGACGGCGGCCGCGCTCACCTTCCCGATGTGGGTCATCGGCTATCTGCACGCGCCGCAGCTCGATACGACTCCCCTCGGCTCGACGATGGGGTATCCGACCGGGATCGCGGTCGCGATGGTCGGCGGCCACGTCGTGCAGACCGGTGTCGTCCCGGCTGGTGTCGCCCAGGCTGGCACCATCGGGACACCCGGCGACCCGACGACGATCCTCGCGTTCGCGGCCGTCTTCCTCGTCGTCCTGACGGGCGTGAAGGTCGTCGACGACGAATCGGACCACGCCTACGACGCGAGCATCGACAAGCGGACCGTCGCGGTCCTGATCGGCCCGGAGCGGGCCCGCCGGCTCGCCTACGGGCTCTTCGGGCTCGGCGGGACGATGGTGCTGTGGGGGACCGTCTCCGGGGTGTTTCCGGCGTCCGCGCCCGTGGCCGTGGCGGTCTTCGCGACGGTCGCGATGGTTGCCTACCGGGCACCGTCGACGCTGGCGACGATGCTGCTGATCCGCGGGACGTATCTGTTCCTTGCGCTGTTGGTCGTCGCGACGTGGTACCGGCCCCTGGATCCGGTCGGGCTGCCGGACGTCACGGCGCTTGGACCGGTCACCTATCTGGCCACCGAGGTCCTCTTCGGGACGGTCGCAGTCGCGTTGTTGTACCGGGCGAACGCACTCCGACGGGCCGCGGTCACGATCGCCGCGATCTACCCGGTTGCGTACGTCTGGGACTGGTACACCCTCGAGGTCGACGTCTTCGCGATCGTGACCCGGACCGGCATCGACCTGTTCGGGATCCCGATCGAGGAGCACGTCTTCATGGTCGTCGTCCCCGCGTTCGTCCTCGGCGTCCACGAGACGATCCAGTCGATGGACGCCGGGGCCGGATCGTAAGGTCGTTGTCCCGCGCGCTCGGGGTATCGGTATGGTACCGCCGCTCGTCCTCGACATCGACGGGACGCTGACCACGGCCGACCACCGGATCGACCCCCGGGCCTTCGAGCTGCTGCCGAGCTGGGAGGCGCCGGTCGTCTTCGCGACCGGGAAGGCGTTCCCGTATCCGGTCGCGCTCGCGCACTTTCTGGGCCTCCCGGAACACGTGATCGCGGAGAACGGCGGCGTCGTCTACGCCGACGGCGAGACCCGGTTCACGGGCGATCCCGACGCCTGCTGGGCGGTCGCCGAGGAGTTCATCGAGCGCGGCGGCGATCTGGGGTGGGGCGGCCGAACGACGGTCAACCGGTGGCGCGAGACCGAGGTCGCGATCTCGATGGACGCCGACGAGGACCTGCTTCGATCGATCGCCGCCGACCACGACCAGACCGTGATCGACACGGGCTACGCCTATCACGTCACGTCGCCGGGCGTCTCGAAGGGCGACGCCTTCGAGGAACTCTGCGAGCTGCTCGAGTACGACCCCGACGCGTTCGTCGCGATCGGCGACAGCGAGAACGACGCCTCGACGTTCACGGTCGCCGGCGAGTCGTACGCTGTGGCCAACGCGGACGACGTCGCGCGCGAGGCCGCGGACACGGTGCTCGCGGACGCCTATATGGACGGGACTGCGGGCGTGCTCGAGGCGCTGATCGCGGCGGACAGGTGACGTCATAGGACCGGATACCGTCGGCTCGGTTCCCGTCGGCTCGATACCGCTGAACCCGAATCAGCCGTCGTCGGCCTCGCCGCGTGCCGCCTCGAAGGTCGCGAGGGCGTCCTCCCGGCGCTCGGCGTGGTCGACGATCGGTGCCGGATACGCGGGCGCGACCGCCTCGCGCCGATCCGGATCGAGCTCGTGCCAGTCGTGGATCAGGTCGGGATCGACGCCGCGGAGTTCGGGAACGTGGGTCGTGATGTACCCGGCGTCGGGGTCGTAGCGTTCGCCCTGCGTCATCGGGTTGAAGATCCGGAAGTAGGGCTGCGCGTCGGTCCCGGTGGAGGCGGCCCACTGCCAGCCGCCGACGTCGTTGGCGGTGTCGTGGTCGCGGAGGTGTTCGCGGAAGTGGGCGTACCCCTCGCGCCAATCGACGAGCAGGTCCTTCGTGAGGAAGGAGGCGACGATCATCCGCACCCGGTTGTGCATATCCGCCTCCGTGCGGAGTTGCCGCATCCCGGCGTCGACGATGGGGTATCCGGTCTCGCCACGTTTCCAGGCAGCCAGCGTGTCGGGGTCATCGCGCCAGTCGATCGGGTGCTCGTAGCTCTTGTAGTTCCGCGAGACCGTCCCGGGGTTGTGAAACAGGACCTGCAGGTAGAACTCCCGCCAGGCGAGCTGGCTCCGGAACTCCCTGACGCTCGAGACCGGGTCGACCTCCTCGGAATCCGCGTCCCCACCTTCGAGGTCGGCGACTGCGTCGTCGGCGTCGCCGGCCGCCGCGCGTTCCATCGCGTCCTCGGTGGCGGCGTACACCTCGCGGGGACCGATCGTCCCGAACGAGAGGTCCTGTGAGAGGTCGGACGTGGCCGACGCCGCGGGAACGTCGCGAAGCGCCTCATAGCGAAAGATGTCGGCCTCGACGAACGACGACAGCCGATCACGTGCGCCGGCGGTGCCGGCCGAGATCGGGTCCGCCTCCGGCTCGGCAAACCCGAGGTCCGCGATCGTGGGGAGCGTTCCGACGGAGATCGTCGTATCGTCCGCATCCAGGTCCGCCGCGATATCGTCGACGACCGCCCGAAGTCGCTCCGCGTCGAGGAGGTCCCCCGACGACGGCGTCGACGCGGGCGGAGCCTTGTCCCGGTCGCGCCACTTCTTCCAGTAGTAGGTGAACACGGAGTACGGGTCCCCCTTGTTGGTCCGTATCGAATCGGGATCGTGGAGAACGGCGTCGTGGTGCGTCTCGACGTCGGGCGACTCAGCCCCGAGCGACGCTGCGAGAGACTCCTCGACCCGGGCGTCGCGCTCGCGCGCCAGCCCGGAATAGCCCCGGTTCCAGACCGCCCGATCGGCACCGAGGGCGGCCGCGAGCTGCGGGATGATCTCGGCCGGGTCACCCCGACCGACGATCAGGTCGCTCCCACGCTCCCGGTAGGCGTCCCGCAACTCGGCAAGGGACGCGAGCAGGTATCGGACGCGGGGCGGGCCGGCATACTCGAGGACGGCGTCGTCGAGGACGAAACACGGGACGATCGGTCCGTGGTCGGCGGCCGCCGACAGACCGACGTTGTCCGCGACCCGGAGGTCACGCCGGTGCCAGAACAGATCCATACGCCGGCCACGGACGCGACGCCCCTGAAGGTTTGCCCGTGCTGAAGGTTTGCCCGTGCGGTGGAGACGGCACCCAACGGGAACCAAGCATCCACGGGGACCGGAGACCGCGACTCGGGATGACGCGGTTTTAATAGATCGACGCCGCTTGTCGAGACAACGCTCGTCGACCGGTCGGACCGCCGCGGCGTGTCCGCCGGTCGACGTCGAACCGACCTCGATCCACCATGCAACAGTACCTCGATCTCGTCGACGAGACCCTCTCGGAGGGCGTTTATAAGCCGAACCGCACGGGCGTGGACACGATCGCGAACTTCAGCGGCGGGTACACCGTCGATCTGGCGGAGGGGTTCCCGCTGTTGACCACCAAGAAGCTGGACGGCTACCGATGGAACTCGCTCATCCACGAGGTCCTCTGGTACCTCTCGGGTGAGGAACACGTCCGAAACCTTCGAGAACACACCGCGATCTGGGACGCCTGGGCCGACGAGGAGGGGCGGCTCGACACGGCCTACGGACGGTTCTGGCGGCGTTATCCGGTTCCCGAGGACGGGCTAGCGGGCGAGAGTTGGCCCGAGGACGCACACCGGTGGGTGACCGTCGAGGAGGACGTCGACGGGACCCGTCACCGGACGTTCGACCAGATCCAGTACGTCCTCGACACCCTCGAGGAGAACCCGCACTCCCGCCGAATGGTCGTGAACGCCTGGCACCCCGCCAACGCGGCCGTCTCGACGCTGCCGCCGTGTCACTACACGTTCGTCGTGAACGTCCAGGGCGGCCGGCTCAACCTCCATCTCACCCAGCGGTCCGGCGACATCGCGCTCGGCGTCCCGTTCAACATCGCCGCCTACTCGTTGCTGGCGACGGCGATCGCTCAGCGGACGGGCTTCGAGGTCGGGGAGTTCGGCCACAGCATCGTCGACGCGCACGTCTACTGCGGGGAGGGCGATCGCGGCGCGTGGTACGCGGACAACCTCGACCGGCTGCAGGACCGGCTCGCGGACGTCGGGACGACCGACGACTACCGTGAGGTGAAGCGATGGCTCGAGGGAGTCGCACCCGACGAACCCGCCGAGAAGGAGGGCTACGACCACGTTCCGGGCCTCCTCGAACAACTCTCCCGGGAGCCGCGGTCGCGGCCACGCATCGAGATCGCCGACAAGCCGCTCGACGAACTCGCCTTCGACGACGTCGAGCTTCACGACTACGACTCCGCGGACGGGATCACGTTCGCGGTCGCGGAATGAGCGACCGACCCAACGCCGACGCGACGACTGACGGACCCGACGTCGACGTTCCCGACGACCTCACGATCTCCCTCATCGCCGCGGTGGCCGAGAACGGCATCATCGGCGATTCCGGCGGGATGCCCTGGCACTATCCGGCAGATCTTGAGCACTTTAAAAGGACGACGACGGGGCATCCCGTAACCCTCGGCCGGCGGACCTACGAGAGCATCGCGGCCCAACTCGGAGGACCGCTTCCCGACCGGGTCAACGTCGTCCTCTCGCGGTCGGATCTCGATCTTCCGGACGGCGCCGTCGGCGCCGACGGGGTTCAGGACGCGCTCGACCGTGCCGCCGCGGCTGCCGCCGACCTGGGCGTCGAAACCGTCTACGTCGCCGGTGGCGCGACGATCTACGAGGCATTCCTCCCGCTGGCGGACGAGCTAGTGCTCACGGAGATCAACGAGTCCTACGCGGGTGACACGCACTTCCCGGAGTGGGACCCCGATGAGTGGACGGAAACGGACCGTGACGAGCGCGACGAGCTCACGTTCCGGACGTACCGTCGCCGGTGAGCCGAGTCCAGCACGGACCACGAACGCCCGCCGAACTCCCCCACCTCAGATCGGGCGTACAGTCGTAGGGGGCTCCGACAGCCTTCCTGTGCTTATTTATGCCACGACTCGATAGCGTGCCGTGATGACCCCGCTTGAGCTGTCGCTCCGACTGATCGCCGGCGTATTACTCATCCTGACGAACGGCTTCTTCGTCGCGATCGAGTTTGCGCTGACCCGGGCGCGACAGTTCAGCGAGCAGGAGTTCATCGATGGCACCCCGGCCCTCGAACGGGCCTGGGAGATGACGAACAACTTGGAGATCTATCTCACGACGTGTCAAGTCGGGATTACCGCGTCCAGCATCGCAGTCGGGATCGTCGCTGAACCGGCACTAGCTGCGCTGTTCGAGCCGTATTTTGCGACGACCCCGCTTGCGTCGATCGGTGCGGGGGCCATAATCGCATTCGGAATCATCAATCTCCTGCATCTCACCCACGGCGAACAGACGCCGACCTACCTCGGCGTTGAGCGATCCCGGCTGGTGTGCCGGTACGGAGCGACGCCGCTGTACTGGTTCAACCGGCTCATCTCCCCGCTCATTACGCTCGGTGACTGGATCGCCAAAGCCACGCTCAAGCTGTTCGGGATCGAGATGACTGGGGCGTGGCTGGAAACCGAAGAGGAAATCCTCGAATCACGAGCCCAACTCCGAAACCAGTTGCACTCGCTTCTAGAGGAGGGCGAACTCCCGGAGGAGCGCCGCGACGAGGTCCTCGCGGCGCTCGATATCGACGAGCTCGCGGTCAGCGAGATACTGGTCCCGGCGAACGACATTATTGCCCTCTCAACCACCCGCACAGTCGAGGACAACTTCGACCACATCCGAAACACGCCTCACACCCGATTTCCGCTGGTGGGTGAGGAGCTGACGACGTTTCACGGGGTCGTGTACGCACCGTCGATCATCGACCACTACGAAGATCTCATAGACGGAACCATCTCCTTCACCGAGATCGCAGCACCCCCAATGACGCTCGCGGCAGAGACGAACGTCAGCGACGCGTTCGATCAGTTCCAAACCGAGGATCAGGAGCTCGCACTCGTCCTCGAGGACGGTGCAGTCGTGGGGCTCCTCACGGCGACGGATGCCCTCGAAGCGGTGATGGGCGAACTCGAGGACCCGCTCGACCGACAGTCGTCGACCTGAATCAGCACCGACGTATCCACCCACTGCAGCGATACCGACCACGATCACGGCTATTGAACTCGAAGTCGTCGAGGCCGAGCGTCGAGTGTGTCCACTTCGTGTTGGCGACAGTGCATCCCAATAGGGAGGGTTTTTCCCCGCCGAGACGCTATCGAGAGGTAATGATCGACGACGGAGTGCAGCGACGAGGTGGGCACCGATGAGGGGTAACGACCAGCAGGCGTACGACCGCGGAACCTCGCTGTTCTCCCCGGACGGTCGGATCTACCAGGTCGAGTACGCCCGCGAGGCGGTCTCGCGCGGCGCGCCGAGCGTGGGTATCCGCACCGCCGAGGGGATCGTTCTGGCCGCGATGAGCCGGACCTCCTCGCCGCTGATGGAGGCCGAAAGCATCGAGAAGCTCCACAAGCTCGATGACCACGTCGCGACGGCCTCCGCCGGCCACGTCGCCGACGCACGCAAGCTCATCGACCTGGCGCGTCAACAGACCCAGGTCAACCAGCTGCGGTACGGCGAGCCGGTCGGCATCGAGACGCTGACGAAACACGTCACCGACCACATCCAGGAGAACACCCAACTCGGGGGCACGCGCCCGTACGGCGCCGCGCTGCTCATCGGCGGGATCGAGAACGGCGAGCCGCGCCTGTTCGGCGCCGATCCCTCCGGAACCCCCCACGAGTGGAAGGCGACCGTGATCGGCGACGGCCGCGAGGAGATCCAGTCGACGCTCGAGGAGAACTGGACCGACTCGCTGACCCTCGAGGACGGCATCGAACTCGCGGTCACGGCGCTCGGCGAGTACGCCGACGACCTGACGGCGGCCGACCTCTCGATCGCGACCATCACCGAGGCGGACGGCTACCGGGTCGTGTCCGAGGAGGACATCGCGGACGTCGTGCCGGACCTGCCGGCCGACGCGGACGCCGTCGACGACGAGGAGGAGACGGCGGACGAGACGGATCCCGACGGCGCGGGCGACACCGGGACTGAAGAGGACGCCGACGACGAACCAACGGACGACGACGAACCGACGAACGACGAGTAGCCCGGACCATCGCCGGACGGTCCCGAAGATCGGAGAGGGCCGACTGCGGGACGCAAGCGCTTTTACTCGCGGGCGAGCCCTTCCGAACGAATGCGGCGATCAGTCGCGATCGGCATCGGCTGCTGTTTCGTCCTGCTCGTTGCGGGACTCACCGGAGCTATCGCTCCAACGGCTGCCGAGGGAGGCACGCCCGCCGCCGGTGGAGACGTAACCGCCGCCGCCGTCGTGGGAGGGACCGATCCCACGGGGACGACGGCGATCGGGCCGACACCCCACGATCCGCAGATCGATTCGGGCGGGTTCGAGCGGAGCGTCTTCGAGATAACGGTTCACCGTGACGGGCGCGGCGTGTGGACGCTGCGGTACGAACGCGTGCTCGAATCCGCGGACGAACGGGATTCCTTCGAGACGTTCGCGGAACGGTTTCGCACGGATGAGACCGATCTCTACCGAAACTTCCGAGCCGATGCGACCGGGCTCGTTGACGCCGGCCAGAACGCGACCGACCGGGAGATGGCCGCCGACGGATTCAGCCGTGACGCGTTCGTCCGGTCGACGATCGGCAACGACATCGGCGTCGTCGAGTTGCGGTTCACCTGGCACGGGTTCGGCGTGGTCGGGGACGGAACGGTCACCGTCGGCGACGTCTTCGAGGGCGGCTTCTACGTCGGCCCCGATCAGGAGCTCGTCTTCAAGCCGGGCGACTCGACCGCCTTTCAATCCGTCGAGCCACCTGGGACACGGTCGAACCCCGATGCGTTGACCGACAGCGTGTCCGTCACCTGGGAGGGTGAGCGCCAGTTCACCGATCGACGGCCGTGGGCGGTCTTCGCGGCCGAGAACGCGACCGATTCCGGCGAGGGGACGGCGTCCGGCGGAAGCGACGCCCCCGACTCCCCGACGATCGGAACCGAGCGGTCGAGAAACGACTCGGGATCCGGAACCGGATCGGAGGGCGGGATGACGACTGGGCCGGCCGGCGGACCCGAGGAGATGGACGACGGCGGCACCGGATGGGTGCCGATCGTGGCGGCTCTCGGCGTCGTCGGACTGCTCCTCGGCGTCGTCATCCGACGCCGTCTCCACGACGACCCGTCCGGCACACCGGCGACGACCCCGTCGGTGACCGACCGGAACGTGGGCGGCAAGGGTCCAGCCACAACCCGGACTGCCGACGGCCTCGAGGACCCCGACCATATCGGCGGGCCGGACGATACGACCGCCGATCCGGACGGGGACACTGCCGATCCGAACGGGGACACTGCCGATCCGAACCGACGATCCCACGCGCGGGAGACGACCGCCGGTGGGTCACCGGCACCCGAAGCCGAAGCCGACGACCACGATGTTCCGACCGAGACGGACGCGGAGCCGGCCGCGACGACGCCATCGATCCCCGACGAGGAGCTCCTCTCCGACGACGATCGAGTCATCCGGATCCTTCGGGAGCACGGCGGCCGGATCAAACAATCCCGGATCGTCGACCGAACGGAGTGGTCCAAATCGAAGGTAAGCGTGCTTCTCTCCGAGATGACCGACGAGGGAACCGTCTCGAAGCTTCGGGTCGGTCGCGAGAACGTCGTCAGCCTCGAGGGTCACGAACCCGACATCGCGGGGTCACCGTTCGACGATGACGGTGCGGAGACATCGACCGACGAGTCGGCGTCCGAGGAGGGGACAGACGACGGGGAATCGAACGCCGACGGGAAGTGACCACGGCCCCATCGATCCCCGAACCCTGTCCCCAGGCCCCACACCACGCGTCGTCTCGCGCCGCTTTTAGGCCCCGAGCGTCCATCGCGGATAATGAGTTATCGGATCGGTCTGGTCGGCAAGCCCTCGGTGGGCAAATCGACCTTCTTCAATGCGGCGACGATGAACGACGTTCCCGAGGGTGCCTACCCGTTCACGACGATCGACCCGAGCGTGGGCGAGGCGTACGTCAGGGTGCCGTGTGCGGCGCCGGAGTTCGATGAGACCTGTACGCCGAACGTCGGCGTCTGTCGGTCGGGAACGCGCTTCGTCCCGATCCGGCTCGTCGACGTCGCCGGGCTCGTTCCGGGCGCACACGAGGGGCGCGGCCTCGGGAACCAGTTCCTCACCGATCTGAACGAGACGGACGTGCTGGTCCACGTCGTCGACTTCTCAGGGACGACCGACATCGAGGGCGAGGCGACCGAGGGACACGACCCCCGCGAGGACATCGACTTCCTCGAGGAGGAGCTCGACCAGTGGTACCTCGACGTCCTCGAGAAGGGGATCGACAAGTACGAGACACGGTACCACGGTTCGGAGGCGGCGATCGAGGTCGAACTCGCAGAGCAGCTCTCCGCGTTCGGGATCACGAAGGACGGGGTCAAGCAGGTGATACTTGCCGAGGGACTCGAACTCGACCCCGAGACGTGGGACGACGCCGACCGTGAGGAGCTCGCGCGGGAGATCCGCAAGCGGACCAAGCCGATGATCGTCGCGGCCAACAAGATGGACACGCCGGCGGCACAGGACAACTGGGAGGCGATCACGACCGATCCCGACTACGACCACCTCACGTTCGTCTCGACGAGCGCTCACGCGGAGAAGGCGCTCAAGAACGCCGACGAGTCCGGCGCGATCGACTACACCGCGGGCGACGACGGCTTCGAGGTGCTCGCGGACCTCGACGACGAGCAGGCCGCCGGCCTCGACCGGATCGCGGAGTTCCTCGATGAATACGGCGGTACCGGCGTTCAGACGTCGCTCGAGGCCGCGGTCTTCAACGTGCTCGGCTGCATCGCGGTCTTCCCCGGTTCGGCGAACGGGCCGACCGACGAGAAGGGCGTCTTCCGGGACTGCTTCATCCTCCCGGAGGGGTCGACGACGGAGGACTTCGCCTTCCACATCCACTCGGACATCGGCGAGGGACTTCTTCACGGGCTCGACTGTCGGGCGGACAGACAGGTATCGAAGGATCACGAACTCGAACATCGCGACGTGATCGAGCTGGTCTCCACGAAGCAGGCCGCACCGTAGGTCCTGAAGACCCCGAGACCCTGAAGACCCCGAAGACGGTCCCGGGAAGTTCTTAACCGGCGGGGACGAAGCCGGCGGCGTGCAACCGGTCGAACGGTCCACGGTCGAAGGCGTCGATTACGGCTGGGTGATGCAGACGACGTTCGTCGTCACGATCCTCGTCGGCGCCCCGATCGTCGCGCTGGCGTCCACGCAGGTCGCGCTTCCGACGTGGGGCGCCCGCGTCGCCTTCGCGATCCGCGTCGGCGCACCAGTCTGGTTCGTGACAGCGATCGCCGTCTACACGTACGCGAAACGGACGAAGGCCGGCGACGTCGTCGACGCTGACTGATCGGCGTCGATGTCGTTTGGGAGCCAAACGATTTCGACGATCGTCGACCTACACTTCCACGATGAACCGATAGAATGAGGTGTCGGCTGGGGAAATGGCCGGACAAGGATGTTCGACAGGGTTCTCGTGGCGAACCGCGGAGAGATCGCGGTTCGGGTGATGCGCGCGTGCGAGGAGCTGGGGATCGAGACCGTCGCGGTCTACAGCGAGGCCGACGCCGACGCCGGCCACGTCCGGTACGCCGACGTCGCCTACACCGTCGGGCCCGCGCGGGCGGCCGACTCCTACCTCGATCAGGAGGCGATCCTCGAGGCGGCTCGCGCGGCCGACGCGGACGCGATCCACCCAGGATACGGCTTTCTCGCGGAGAACGCGGCCTTCGCCGAGCGCGTCGAGGCGGCCGACGGGATCACGTGGATCGGCCCGTCGGCGGCCGCGATGGAACGCCTCGGGGAGAAGACCCAGGCCCGTCGCGTGATGCAGACGGCCGACGTACCGATCGTCCCCGGAACCACCGAACCGATCGCGGACGCGGACGCGGTTCGTGCGTTCGGTGAGGAGCACGGCTACCCCGTTGCGGTCAAGGCCGAGGGCGGCGGCGGCGGACGCGGGATGAAGGTCGTCGAGAGCGCCGACGAGGCCGACGACCAGCTGGAGTCGGCAAAACGGGAGGGTGAAGCCTACTTCTCGAACGACTCCGTCTACCTCGAGCGATATCTCGACTCCCCACGACACGTCGAGGTACAGATCATCGCCGACGGCGACGGAACCGTGGTCCATCTCGGCGAGCGGGACTGCTCGCTCCAGCGCCGCCACCAGAAGGTGGTCGAGGAGGGGCCCTCCCCCGCGCTCTCGCCTGCACTCCGGGCCGACATCGCCGAGGCGGCGCGACGCGGCGTCGCCGCCGCTGACTACACCAACGCGGGGACCGTCGAGTTCCTCGTCGAGGAGAATCCCGACCGCGACCCCGACGAGCCGCTCGGACCCGACACCGACTTCTACTTCCTCGAGGTGAACACCCGGATCCAGGTCGAACACACCGTGACCGAGGCGCTCACCGGGGTCGACATCGTGGCCGAGCAGATCCGCGTCGCGGCCGGCGAGGGCCTCTCGATCGACCAGGACGACGTCGACCTCGACGGCCACGCGATCGAGTTCCGGATCAACGCGGAGAACGCCGCCGACGAGTTCGCGCCGGCCAGCGGCGGTCGGCTCGAAACCTACGACCCGCCCGGCGGGATCGGCGTCCGCGTCGACGACGCGCTCAGGCAGGGTGACGAACTCGTCACCGACTACGACTCGATGGTGGCGAAGCTGATCGTCTGGGGGTCCGACCGTGAGGAGTGTCTCGATCGGTCGCGACGCGCGCTCGCCGAATACGACGTCGAGGGCGTCACCACGATCATCCCGTTCCATCGGCTGATGGTCGAGGACGACCGCTTTCGCGACGGGACTCACACCACGACCTACCTCGACGAGTCCCTCGATCCCGACCGGATCGACGCGGCCCAGGACCGCTGGGGCGATGGGACGCCGGTCGAGGACGCGGACGCGGACACGACACCCGATGCGGACGACGTCGAGACCAGCGAGCGCGAGTTTACCGTCGAGGTGAACGGCAAACGCTTCGAGGTCGCCCTCGAGGAGCGGGATGCCCCCGCCATCCCCGCGATCGAGGACCTCGCGGACGCCGGCGCGACCGCATCCGGTGGCCGAACCGGCGCCGGCGGACCCGGTCGCCCGCCCCACGTCGGCCCCAGTGACGCCGATGGCTCGTCCGGGGCCGGCGGCGACACCGGAACGACGGACGACGCGGTCGAGGGTGTCGAGGGCGGCGAGGCGATCGACGCCGAGATGCAGGGAACGATCCTCTCGGTCGATGTGACCGAGGGCGATGCGGTTGCCGCCGGCGAGGTCGTCTGCGTGCTGGAGGCGATGAAGATGGAGAACGACGTCGTCGCCGAGCGCGGCGGCACGGTCGCGAGCGTGCACGTCACCGAGGGGGACAGCGTCGATATGGGCGACCCCCTCGTCGTGCTCGAGTGAGACGCCGGCGAGGGCGTCGACGCCACTCCGACTCCACCCCCGGCCACGTCCCTGCTCGGTCCCCTACTCGACCCCGGACCGATCGCCGGTGAGCCGGTCGAGTTCGGTGAGGTACTCCTCACGGGGGACCTGGTACGGCTCGTGGTAGTCGACCGCGCCGTCGGCGAACCCCGCCGCGAGGTCGACGAGCGCGTCGACGGCCGCCTCGCGATCGTCGTACGTCTCGGCGGTGACCTCGACCTCCGGCTCGAGGAACAACACGATGTGCCACTCGTCGGTCTGGTACTGGCCCGCTCCGGGACGGGGGTCGCGCGAGCCGTTGGTCAGGTAGATCGTCGGCAGACACGCGGCCGGAAAGTCGTCCTCGGTGAACACGTCGGGCCGAAACGCGACGATCGCGCGCCCGTTCGGCTCCTCGTTCCAGACGCGCCAGCCATCGGGGAGATCGGGAAGACTCATACTGCCCGTTGATCGCGAACGGTTGAAAGCCCCGCGTTCGCCAGAGTACGTCCGTCGCGATCGGTCACCGACGCGAACGCCCGGCACCGGCCGGTCATCGATCCACACCGATCCGAGCCGGGTCGACGATCCCCCGATCGGCTAGCGCCAGGGCGCCAAGCCCGATCGTCACGAGCAGGAACGCGAGCAGCGACAGCCGAGGGATCGTGAAGACGCCGAGCCCACGCCACTGGACCGCGGTACAGGCCCCGTCGAGCCCACAGGTCGCACTCGGAGCCAGCTGGAGCCAGACGTGGGACGCCGACACGCCGATCCCGAGGACGGCGATCGGAAGGGTGGTCCGCCACGTTCCGACCCGACCCTCGAGGGTGCCGACGCCGAGGATCACGACGAGCGGATACATCAGGATCCGCTGGTACCAACAGAGTTCGCAGGGCACGAGTCCCAGTCCCTCGCTGAACCAGAGGCTGCCGGTCGTGGCGACCACGGCTACGATCGCACAGCCGCCGAGGACGGAGCGGGTGCGCATATCCACGATCGAACCGGCGTCGGCATAAAGGATCCAGAACGCCGCCGCCGACCGTCGCGATCTCCACAGAAGAATGCTCGGTCAGGGATTTGAACCCTGGTCGTCGGCTCGAAAGGCCAACATGATTGGCCGGACTACACCAACCGAGCGTCGGCATTCGGAGGGAATGGCGGGACCCTAATAAATCCCTTCAATCGCGTTCGCCGTGTGGGTTGGACACAGCCCTTCGACGACGCCCTCACGACGCCGACGGCCCGGAACGATTCCGGCGGCGCTCGTCACTTGCCCTCGAACTCGGGTTCCTCGTCGCTCATAAAGGCGGTCATTCCGGTCATCACGTCCTCCGTGCTCATCAGCTGGCCGAACGCCTGTGCCTCGACGGCCAGTCCGGCCTCGGCGTCGGTGCGTCCCGCGTGGATCGCTCGCTTCGTGTACCGCTGTGCGATCGGCGGGCCGGCGGCGAGGTCGGCGGCGAACGCGATCGATCGGTCCTCGAAGTCACCGGGGTCGACGACCTCGTTGAGGAAGCCGTATTCCGCCATCGTCTCGGCGTCGTATCGGTCGGCCGTGAGTATGATCTCCTTCGCCCGCCCCTCACCGACGATCCGGGGGAGTCGCTGGGTTCCACCCCATCCGGGCATAATCCCGAGGTTGTGCTCGGTCTGCCCGAACTCCGACCCCGCCGACGCGATCCGGATGTCCGCGGTGGCTGCCAGCTCCATCCCGCCGCCGAGACAGTACCCGTCGATCCCGGCCACGACCGGCATATCGATCCGCTCGAGTCGACCGAAGACTTCCTGACCCCGCTTCGAGAGTTCCGTGATCTCGATCGGGTCAGCCCCGCCCGCGGCGATGCTCTGGACGTCCGCGCCGGCCGAGAAGGCCCGATCGCCGGCACCGGTAACGAGGACGGCGCGTGCGTCATCGTTCGCGGCCAACTCATCGATCGCGGCGTCGAACTCGGTCAGCAGGTCCTCGGTGATCGTGTTCATCCGGTGGGGACGGTCGATCGTGACTCGGCCGACGCCCTCGTCGGTGACGCGAACGTCGAGCGTCTCGTAGTTCGTCCCCGGATCGGGATCGGCCGCGTCATCCGAGTTCGCGTAAAAACCCCCTCGATCGGCGGTCTCGATCAACTCGTCGGTCGGCCGGTATCGGTCGGCGCCCGTCTTCTCGTACCGATCTCGCAGGACTTCGAGCACCATCCCGATACCTGCCTCGTCGGCCAGCCGTGCCGGTCCCTGGGGAAAGCCGGCCCCGAGCGTGACCGCTTCATCGATCGCCTCGACATCGGCGACGTCGCGTTCGATCAGCCCGGCAACCTCGTTGGCCATCACCGCAAGCAGCCGGTGACGGATCGTGTCGTCACCGGCGTCGGCGGGGATCGTGGCACCGTCGTTCTCGTAGTCGTAGAAGCCGACGTCCGACTTCCTGCCGAGTTCGTCGGCCTCGACCCGCTCGACGATCAGCGGAGACGGCCGATACGCGTCGCCAAGTTCCTCCTGGAGGTATTTGAGAACGTGATAGGCGACGTCGATGCCGATCCGATCCGCGAGCTCGAAGGGCCCCATCGGAAGCCCGATGTCGAACGTCGCCGTCGAATCGACCGCCGCCATCGTCGCGTCGCCGTCGTTGACGATCCACGCGGCCTCGTTCAACAGCGGCACGAGGACCCGGTTCACGATGAATCCGGGACTGTCCTTGCGAACGCGGACCGGCGTCTTCCCGAACGACTCCGCGAGTCCCTCGATCAGTTCGAGAACGTCCGGATCCGTGTGTGCGCCGGCGATCACCTCGACGAGTTCCATCCGAACGGGCGGGTTGAAGAAGTGCATCCCGCAGAACCGCGCCGGTCGGTCGGTCAGTTCCGAGAGATCGGTGATCGAAATGCTGGAGGTGTTCGACGCGAAGACGGCGTCCTCGGGCGCGTATCGTTCGACCTCCGTGTAGACGTCCGTTTTGATCTCCAGCGTCTCGGGCACCGCCTCGATCACGACGTCGGCGTCTTCGACGGCCGCCTCCACGTCGACGAGCGGCGTGACCCGGTCGAGCGCCGCCTCGGCCTCGGCGTCGGTGAGACGGTCCTTCTCGGCCAACTTCCCGAGCGACCACTCGATGCGCTCGTAGCCGTTGTGAACGAACTCCTCGGTGATGTCCCGCATCCGGACCTCGTAGCCGGCCAGCGCGGCCAGCTCGGCGATCCCGTGCCCCATATTCCCCGCACCGAGAACCGTCACCTGATCGACGTCGGCGAGTCGCATACTCGGTCGGTCGCTCCGTGCTCGGTTCAACGTTTTCCCTCGACGGGCGACGGCAGCGAGGCACGGACGAAACCGTGATGCGCGCCGAGCGACTACCACGCGCTTGTGAATTCGGATCCACTTCCGTCGGCGGTGGAGGAGACGCTCCGGGCGGACCCGGTCGTGAGCCAGCTCATCGATCGCCACGGGCCGTTACACGTTACGCCCGCCGAGGAGCCGTTTCGGCGGCTCTGTACATCGATCATCAACCAACAGCTCTCGACGGCCTCCGCCGACGCCATTCGAACACGGACGTTCGACGTGCTCGGGGGTGCCGTCACGCCGGAGACGGTGCTGGCGGGTGACGAGGAATCGCTCCGAGAGGCGGGGCTGAGCGCGACGAAGGTCGAGTACCTCCGGTCGGCGGCCGAGGCGTTTCGTGATCGCGATCTCACGCCGTCAGGGCTCGCGGACGCGACTGACGAGGATGCGATCGCCGAGCTCACCCGGATCCGCGGAGTCGGGGACTGGACCGCGCGGATGTACTGCATCTTCGTGCTCGGGCGCGAGGACGTGCTGCCGCTCGGGGACCTCGCCGTGCGGAAGGGGATCGAGCAGCTGTATGCGGACGGTGACGACCTCTCGCGAGGGGAGATGCGGGAGATCGCGGAGCCGTGGCGACCCTACCGGAGCTACGGGACGCGATACGTCTGGGCATCCTACGAACGGTGAAGCGAACAGCCGGTATCGGGGGTCTGGACGTCGCCGGGCCAGAGATCACACGCGACGCCGGACCAGGAACCACACGCGACGGGGATACCGGACACCCGCGATCCGTCGCGCGACGACGGCTAGGTCACGCGGCGGCGTGTGTCGTGATCGGGTATATACCTACGTCCCAGCGACGGTTCGAACGGTCGCGTTACGTGAGGGGACGGGGCGAACGCGAACGTCGAGTCACTCCTCGAGGAGCTCGGGATCCTCGGCGTCGGATCGGTCGTCGTCGACGCGCTTGCGGACGTCGACCCGGTAGTGTTCGAGGATGTCGCGACCGAGCAGCAGCGGGTACTCCATATGGCCGCGATCCTCGACGCTTGCCGTGACGGTGTGCTGGGTGCCGCCGATCCCGATCACCAGATCGACGACCGGGCGCGCCTTGCCGGATTTGTTGCTGCCGGATTTGACCCGCGTCATACTCTTTATCGGGCCGGCGCCGATCTCGGCGGCCAGCGAGGTGTCGATGCTCGTTCGGGTGGCGCCGGTGTCGGACTTGGCGAGCGCCTGGACGGATCCCGACGTCCCCGTGGCGACGACCTCCTCGATGTAGCCGATGATCGGCGTGTCCTCGAAGAGGGATTTCGACACCGGCGGTGCACACGAGGGACGGGAATCGTCGAGGGTGCCGGCGAGCATCTCGACTCGGTCCTCGTCGACGGTGCCGCCGACCTTCTCGATCGCAAGTTTGGCGATGTGGGGGGCCGGCGAGACGCCGGTCGCTTCGAACAGTCCTTTGAATCCGGCGGTCGGATTCACTTCGAGGACGTACCAGCCGTCGTATCCCTCGATGAGGTCGACGCCGGCGTAATCGAGCCCCATCACCTCGGAGGCATAGAGGGCCATCTCGGCGGCTTCATCGGGCATATCATCGAGTGCGTTCTCGACGTCGCCGCCGAGGGCGACGTTCGTTCGCCAGTCGCCCTCCGGGGCGTACCGGTACATCGCGCCGACGATCTCGTCGCCGACGACGTAGACGCGGAGGTCACGATGGTCCTCGTCGTCGCGCTCGATCAGGCGTTGGAGGAACGCCTGCCGGTTTCCGACCTTGGGGTTGACCGGTTCGGTCAGGTCTACCTTCCAGGTGCCGCCGCCGTGAGTGCCGATCGCGGTCTTGTAGACGCCGACGTCGCCGAACCGCTCGCGGCCCTGGTTGAGCCGTTCGTTCGAGAGCGCGAGCAGGGCGTCCGGAACCGGCACGTTCCAGTCGGCGAGCGTCGCCGCGGCCGCGAACTTGTGTATCGCGGCGAGGACGGCATCGGGCTCGTTCAGCATCGGCCGGATGCGCTCGAAGGTGGTCGCAAGCCCCAGGTGTTCGGCGGGCTGATCGGTGTTCGAGAGCAACAGCCGGTTGAGGACCACGTCGACGTCGGGCTCGATGCTGACGTGCCCGTCGGTGACCTCGATCGCGGTGTTCTCCTTGCGCAGCCAGAACGGCTCGTGGCCGAGGTCCTCGATGGCGTTCAGGATCGCCTTCGTCTCCTTGCTGTTGTGTAACGACAATACCCCGACGCGAGCGGTGTCCCCGGTCATCGATCGATTGGTCGGCGGGATCCGGGTAAAAACATCCGGTATCAATCGTGATATCGGAGTGGTCGCGAAGGCGGAGTATCGTGGCGATTCGTCGCATCGCACCATCGAGGCGCCCGCAAAACGTGCTCTCGAAACGTTCTGGGGGACGTCGAGAACGGGGTCGGCACGATGACGTCTCCACGACGGCATATATATACCGCCGCCGGCGCTCGGGGACGTATGAGCGACGACGAAGCCTTCACCTATAACGGGGGGCGAGTCGGGTCTGGCGAGCGGCAGAACATCCGGTACGGGATCAGCGAAACCTATCTCGGGGACCCCGTCCGCATCCCCGTCACCATCATCAACGGTGCGGATCCCGGCCCGACGGCGTTCCTGTCGGCTGCGGCCCACGGTGACGAGCTCAACGGCATTGAGGTCGTCCGCGAGGTCGCAAACGAGTGGGACCTCTCGGAGTTGGCCGGCACGCTCGTGTGTCTCCCGGTGTTGAACGTCCCCGGGTTCCTCGCCCAACAGCGGTATCTCCCGGTCTACGACCGCGACCTCAACCGGTCGTTCCCGGGCAAGGAGGGATCGACGAGCTCGAAGCGGATGGCCCACCGTATCTTCACGAACTTCATCGAGCCCTGCGATATCGGGCTCGATTTTCACACCTCGACCCGCGGACGGACGAACATGCTTCACGTGCGCGCGGACATGGCCGATCCGGACGTCCACCGACTCGCGCTGTCGTTCGGATCGAACGTCGTGATCGACAGTGAGGGCCCGAGCGGGACGCTCCGCGGAGAATCGACCGCTGCCGGGATCCCGACGATCACGATCGAGATGGGGGAGGCGCATCGGTTCCAGCGGGGCTTGATCGACGAGGCGCTCGCGGGCGTCGATTCGACGTTCGCCGAGTACGGCCTCCGTGAACGGTCCGCGGTTCGCTGGCCGGGCTGGCGCACGATCATCTCGGGGTCAGACGAGAAGACCTGGATACGAGCTGACGACGGGGGGATCGTGGATATGCACTACGAGCGCGGATCGTTGGTCCACGAGGGGGACCGGATCGCGACGATCACCAACCCGTTCAAGGATGACGACGCCACCGTCGAGGCGCCGTTCACGGGGCTGCTCGTCGGGATCCTCGAAAACCCCGTCGTGTATCCCGGAAACCCGCTGTGTCATCTCGTCGAACTCGATGCCGGCGTCCGCCGGGTTATCAAACGAGAGCAGTCGGTCGCGGACGGGGCATCATCGTGAGACGATCGTCCCTCGCCGTGCGCCGATCGACGGCCCCCGCGATCGCCGCATCCACCCCCCGACGCGGGATTTATACGCTCCGATGACGTACCGCGGATCAATGGCAGACAGCGAGGACGTGGACCCGACTCCCGTCCCGCGACCCGAGGAACTCGAGACGTTCTTTCACCTAGTGGAGGTCCGCCGTGACGGTGAGACGATCCGGTACGTCGGCGAATCACTCGTTCCGGAGCGTGCGTTCCTCGATCGCGTCGCGCCGGCGTTCTACGAGGCGGGCTACGAGATCGACATCCGGCAGGTGGAGGGCGGTCACGTCCTCCTCGCGCGGCCGATCGGAACCCGTCCGGACGGGATCCCGTGGACCAACCTCGGACTCCTGATCGCGACGGTCCTCACGACGCTGTTCGTCGGTGCCTACGGGTGGTATTACGTCCCGCTGTCGACGATCCGGTCGGATCCCCTCACGGTCCTGCAAGCCTGGCCGTTCACCGCGGCGGTGCTCGGTGTGTTGTTGACCCACGAGCTCGGCCACTACGCCGCCGGTCGGTATTACGACGTCAACGTCTCGTTGCCGTACGTGATCCCCTTCGTCTTCCCGTTCGGAACGCTCGGCGCGATCATCCGGATGAAGGGGCGGATCCCCTCCCGGCGGGTGCTCTTCGACATCGGGGCCGCCGGGCCGATCGCGGGCCTGCTCGCGACCGTCGTGGTGACCGCGATCGGGTTGTCGCTCGATCCGATCACCGTTCCGGAGTACGTGCTCCAGCGGTCCGGTGAGGTCATCGTGTTCAACGACCCGCCGTTGCTCTCGTGGATCGCTGACGCAATCGGCCGACCGACCGGGTACGAGGACCCGACGAAGGCGGTGCATCCGGTCGTGATCGGCGGCTGGGTCGGGATGTTCTTCACGCTGTTGAACCTGCTTCCCGTCGGTCAGCTCGACGGCGGCCATATGGCCCGGGCGATGCTCGGCGAGCGCCAGGAAACGGTCGCTGCCCTGGTTCCCGGCGCGTTGTTCTCGATCGCGGCATACCTCTACCTCGTCCTCGACTACGGGATCAACGAATCCGTGGGACTGTGGGCCTTCTGGGGACTGTTCGCCACCGCGATCGCCTTCTCGGGACCGGCGACGCCGCTCGACGAATCGGAACTCGGCTGGCCCCGACTGCTCGTCGGAATCGTGACCTTCCTCGTCGGCGCGACCTGTTTTATGCTCGTGCCGGTCCAGATAGTCGCGGCCTGAGAGCGTCAGAGGGGGCTAGTCGCTACGCTCGCTCGTCGCCGTGGGTATAGCCGCGGTCCGGAAGCGGGTCGCCGTCGACGGAGACGCCACGATCGGCCGGAACGACGGAGCCGATCCGCGTGAGGTCGACCGGACAGCGATCGATGGCGGTCTCGAGGGCCGTCTCGGGGATCGTACAGACGAGTTCGAAGTCCTCGCCGAACCGTGTCCCCGCCCGCCAGCGGTCCTCTGGCGTGTCCGTGACGTCGTCGACCGCGGGATCGATCGGCACGGCCGGTCGGTCGATCTCGACGCCGACGTCGCTTGCGGCCGCGAGCTGATGGAGGGATCGAGCCAACCCGTCCGAGGAATCCATCATCGCCGTCGCGTGAGCGGTGAGGGTGCGGCCGGCTTCGACCCGCGGCGGAAACCGGAACAGTTCGTTCGCGCGTTCGAGGCGCTCTTCGGCCTCGAACAGTTCGAGTGCGGCGGCGCTCCGGCCGAGCGTTCCGGTGACACACACCGTCTCTCCGGGGCGAGCGCCGGACCGTCGGACCGGCGCGTCGGTCTCGCCGATCGCGGTCGTCGCGGTCGTGAACTCGGTGTGCTGATCGAGATCCCCACCGACGTATCGCGCACCGACCGATTCACAGACATCCACTGCGCCGTCGATGAATGCCTCGAACGTCGCCGGATCGAACTCGACGTCGGCGTAGACGGCCACCGCGGCGGTCGCGTCCGCACCCATCGCCGCGACGTCGGAGAGAGACGCCCCGACTGCCCGCCAGCCCGCCGTGTACCGGGTCGTTCCCGCCGGAAAATCGGTCCGGTCGTGGAGCATATCCGTCGTTATCACGGTTGACCCAACGACGGCAGCGTCGTCGCCAGCGTCCGGCAGGCTCGCCGCGATCCGGGACAGCGCCTCGCGTTCGTCCATCGGGTTTCCCTCCGGTTCCGCCGTTTAAAAAGGTTCGACGGCGTCGACGGCATACCGCTCCGTCTCGATCGATGACGTGAGTGTCCCGGTGGCCGGAACCGGGAGTGAAACCGCTTCACACGGCGGCTTCTCGAGACGATGCCTTTAACCCTAACAGGGAAGAATCACTCCCCAATGGTAAGTCTCTACGACGTCCCGGCGGACGCCCTCATCGAGGAGGCGGCCGACCGACTCGCGGACCGCATCGACGAGCCCGAGTGGGTTCAGTTCACGAAGACCGGCGCCGACCGCGAGCTGCCCCCCGAGCAGGAGGACTTCTGGTTCGTCCGCTCGGCGAGCCTGCTCCGCAAGGTGGCGACGAACGAGCCGATCGGTCTCGAACGCCTCGCGACCGAATACGGCGGCAAAAAGCGCGGATCGAACCGCTACGTGGTCTCCCCCGGTGCACACACCGGCGGCTCCCGAAAGATCATCCGCACCTCGTTGCAGGCTCTGGAGGAGGAGGGACTCGTCGAAACCGCCCAGGGCGAGGGTCGCCGCGTCACCGACGAGGGCCACACCTTCCTCAACGAGGTCGCCGAGTCGGTCTTCGAGGACCTCGACCGCCCCGAACTCGAGCGATACGCCTAACTCCGTGCTATGAACGTCGGAAAGGTACTCGAAGGGGAGGCGCTCACGCCGCGACAGATGGGGATCATCTGTGTCGTCTGGCTCGCGATCGTCATCGTGACCGCGGTCGGGCTGGCCTTCTTCGTCTGATCGGACGGCTGGCCGACACGGCGGACACGATCGGATCGACGCGGTCGGCAACCACGTATTCTCACCGCTGCCGGATCGATCGGTCACGGTCCCTGTGTACTCGATCGTCGTCGACGTCGCAAAAAAACGGAGCGCCAAAGAGGAACGGTCCCGATAGTCGCACCACCGACTCTGAGCCGGGGTCACCCGGTCAGAACGTCTCGAGGTACCGGTCCTCTTCCCACTGGGAGACCTGCGTCAGGTATTCGCTGAACTCCTGATTCTTCGCCTCGGGGAACTTCTCGGCGGTATGGGGTCCGAGCGCGTCGAGGACGACGTCGTCGTCCTCCAGCGCTTCGACGGCCCGTCCGAGGTTCGGCGGGAGCGTCTCGATCCCGTACTCCTCGCGCTTCTGTTCGTCGAACTCGTAGATGTCCTCACGGACCGGGTCGCCGGGGTCGGCGTCGTTTTTGATCCCGTCGAGCCCGGACGCGATGAGCGTCGCGAGCGCGAGGTAGGGGTTACACGACGGATCGGGACTGCGAACCTCGAAACGCGCGGAGACGCCGGCGGCGTCCGGAACGCGGATCAGCGCCGAACGGTTCGTGTCCGACCAGGCGACGTAGATCGGCGCCTCGTAGCCGGGGACGAGCCGCTTGTAGGAGTTCACGGTCGGGTTCGTCACGGCCGTGAACGCGGGGGCGTGGTTCAGGAGTCCGCCCATAAACTGGTAGGCCGTCTCGCTCAGATTGAACTCGTCGGCGTCGTCCGCGAAGGCGTTGTTGCCGTCCTCGTCGAACAGCGAGATGTGGGTGTGCATCCCGGAGCCGTTGATCTCCGCGATGGGCTTCGGCATGAAGGTCGCGTGCAGGTCGTGCTGTTCGGCGACCGCACGGACGACTGCGCGGAACGTGACGATGTTGTCCGCCGTCGAGAGCGCGTCGTCGTACTTGAAGTTGATCTCGTGTTGTCCCTCGGCGACCTCGTGGTGGCTCGCCTCGATCTCGAAGCCCATCTTCTCGAGGGTGAAGATGATCTCCTTGCGGACGTCGGAGGCAAGGTCCTTGGGTGCGAGGTCGAAGTAGCCGCCGTTGTCGTGGGGGATCGTCGTCGCGTTCCCCTCGTCGTCCTTCTCGAACAGGAAGAACTCCGGCTCGGGGCCGATGGAAACGGAATATCCCATCTCTTCGGCCTCCGCAAGGACCGACTTGAGAACCTGCCGCGGTCCGCCGATGAAGGGCTCGCCATCGGTATCGACGATGTCGCAGACGAGCCGGGCGGCGCCGCCGTCGCCATCGTTGCGCCAGGGGAGCACCGCGAACGTCTCCGGATCGGGAATGAGCCGCATATCGGACTCCTGGATCCGGACGAAGCCCTCGATCGAGGAGCCATCGAAGTAGATCCCCTCGGTCAGCGCCTTCTCGGCCTGATGGGCCGGGATGGAGACGTTCTTGACGACGCCGAGGATGTCGGTGAACTGGAGCCGGAGGAAGTCGATGTCCTCCTCGTCGATGCGGTCGAGGACTGCCTGGTCGTCGGCGGAGAGGCCGCCGTCGGGCGTAGTGTGTTCGTCCGTCATTTTCTGGACACCCCAACCGAATATCCCTAGTATAAAGGTCTTGTCGATTGGTGCATAACCCGCCGACCCGCGATCGGAATTGGATATTCGTAAAGTTCTAATCCCCCTAGGACGTGATACGGTGTAATGACGTACGAAAACCTCGATGCCAAGCTGATAAACGCACTCTTGGGCAACGGTCGGGCAAGCCTGCGAAGCCTCGGCGAGGATCTCGACGTGTCCGTCACGACCGTCTCGAACCACCTCAACGACCTCGAGGACGAGGGCGTCATCGACGGCTACACGCCGATCGTCGATTACGGAAACCTCGGCTACGACGTCACCGCGATCGTGCAGCTCAAGGTCGAAGGGGATGCGCTTCCGGAGATCACCGAGCGACTGCGAGCGGAGAAACGGATGATCTCCGTCTATGAGGTCACCGGCGACTACGACGTCATCGCGGTCGGTAAGTTTGAGGACACCGACGGGATGAACGATCAGATCAAGTCGCTGCTCACGGACGCGGACATCCGCGAGTCGAACACGTCCGTCGTGTTGAACGCGGTGACCGAGAACGAACAGTTCGAGCTCAAGCTGAACGACTGAACGACTGGCTAGTGAACTACGCTACCGCGTCGTCGTCGGGAACGTCATCACCGGCATCCTCGGGAGCAGCATCGTCGACGCCGTCGAAATCGTCCTCGAAGACGAACGTTCCGTTCCGCTGAATCACCTCGCCGTCGACCTCGAGGGTCGAATCTTCGCTCATATCGACGATCATATCGACGTGTTCGGCGGACTCGTTGACCTCGTTCCCCTCGCCGACGCAGTCGTCGTAGGCCGACCCGACCGCCATATGGACGGTGTCGCCCATCTTCTCGTCGAAGAGCATATTGTACGTGAACCGATCGATCTGTCGGTTCATCCCGATCCCGAGCTCGCCGAGCCGCCGCGACCCCTCGTCGGTCTCGAGGATCGCGGTCAGCAGGTCCTCGTTGCGCCCCGCCGAGTGGTCGACGACGCGGCCGTCCTCGAAGGTGAGCCGGACGTCCTCGATCTCGCGGCCGTACCGGTACAGCGGGAGGTCGAAGTGGACGTGGCCGTCGACGCCATCGGGGACGGGTGCTGTGAAGACCTCCCCGCCGGGGAGGTTCGCCTCGCCGTAGTCGTTGAGTGCGGTGTTTCCGGCGATCGATAGCGTGATGTCCGTCTCCTCGCCCGACCGGATCCGTACCGTCTCGGCGTCGTCGAGGATCTCGACGAGATTCGACTGGAACTCGCGCTGGGCCGCCCAGTCGAGCGAGACGGCGTCGTAGACGAAGTTCTGGTACCCCTCCGTGCTCATTCCGGCGAGTTGGGCGTGTCCCGAGGTCGGCACCTGCGTGAGACACCACGTCTTCGAGAGCCGCTCCTCCTTGATCGCCTTCCGGGCGCGGTTGTAGGCCGCGTTGGTCTCGGGGTCGACGTCGGCGCCTTCGGTGACGTTGGCACCGCCACGGGCGATGATGAAGACGTCCGTCTCCTCGTACATCGCGAGTTCGTGGGCCGCTTCCTCGAACCCGTCGGCCGCGCGCTTGAACGCGCGGCTGAACCGCTCGGCGTTCGAGATCCAGACCGGCTGTGCGCCGCGGTCCCCGCACAGTTCGGCCAACGCGACCGCGAGGTCCTCGGCCTCGGGCGGCAGCTGGATCACGACGGTGTCGCCCGACTCGATCCCCGTTGAGTGGTCGACGATCGTCTCGGCGTGTTCGCGGATCCGTGGGTCCATACCCCCGATGGCGGCTCCGATCGAATACCGGTTTCGGGTCGGTCCACCTCACTCGGCCGATTCCGGATCGTGGCTCGATAGCTCCGCGGGGAGGTCGCTCGCCTCGCCGCGGGAGAGATGGTCCCGCAGCCGGCGCGCGACGGCACGGGCCTCGACGACCTCGACCTCGGCGACGGCACGGACCAGCGCGGCGGCGCGGTCGGTTCGCGCCCGCTGCCAGGACTCCTCGCGCGATTCGTAGGTGCGAACCGCCCGCAGGAAGTCGACGCGGGAGAACTCGGGCCAGTAGGGGGCACAAAAGTAGACCGCGGCCTCGTTGCCGTTGGCGTGCCACGGCAGGAAGTTCGAGGTTCGTTCGTCACCGCCGGTCCGAACGATCAGATCGACGTCGCGGACCGGTTCGCGGTAGAGCCGGGATTCGACCTCCCGGACGTCCACCTCATCGGGGGCAAGCGACCCGCTTGCGACGTCGGTGGCGACGTCCCGGGCCGCCGTGAGCAGCTCGTTGCGGCCGCCGTAGGCGATGGCGACGTTGAGCCGGAAGCCGTCGTTGGTGGCCGTCCGGCGCTCGGCGTACTCGACCGCGCGTCTGACGCGGGTCGGGAGGCGGTCGACGGCGCCGATCGCGTGAATGCGGACGCCCTCCTCGTGAACCCGATCGGCGTCGGCGAACTCCCGGAGCTTCTCGGCCAACAGGTCGAACAACGGTTCGAGCTCCTCGTCCGGGCGGTCGAAGTTCTCCGTGGAGAACGCATAGAGTGTGAGCTCCTCGATCCCGAGGTCGCCACACCACTCCAGCACCTGTTCGGTCGTCGAGGCGCCCGCGCGGTGGCCCTCGGGGGCGTCGGCCCCGTGTTCGCGGGCGTATCGGCGGTTTCCGTCCTGGATGATCGCGACGTGTGTCGGGGTGTCGCCGATCTCGCGGCGGAGCAGCCGCTCGTAGGTCCCCTCGATCCACGATCGGGCTCGCTGCAGCACGTTCGAGACAACACGTCCGGGTGATATGTGTCTTTTGAGTGACGTGCGCGCGAACACTTAACAGACCGGAGACGAACGGATCAAGTATGTCCGATGTCCTCTCAGACGAGGAAGTCGAGCGGGGTCTCCCGGATGGATGGGAACGCGACGGCGACGAGATCGTCCGCGTCTATGAGTTCGACGACTATCTCGACGGGATTTCCTTCGTCGCCAACGTCGGCGAAGTCGCCGAGGAGGAGTTCCATCACCCGGAGATCCGGATCGGCTACGGGGAGGTCGAGGTCCGGTTTACCACCCACGAAGCCGACGGGATCACCGACAGCGATCTCCGACTCGCCGACCTCGTGAACGACGAGTACTGAGCGCCTGGCGAATGGCCGATCGTGATCACGGGACGGGTCCCACCGACGAGACTCGCGCCGCGTACGTCTTCGGCGTCACGTTACAGTTCGATCCGCCCGCAGCGACCGTCTCGCCCGACCGGATCGAGACGATCGTCCGGATCCCTGCACCCGATCCGGGACGCGAGGGATGGCTCCTGTTTCGCGATCGGCTCTGGCACGGCGAGGTAAGCGACCCCGAACGGTTTCGCCGTCCCCTCCGGGAGCGGCTCGGGCTCGAGGATGCGCCCGGGATCGAGATCGTCGACGCCTCCTTTCGCGAGCTCCGGACGGACGCGTCGTACCTGCGTGACCTGCGGGACGCCGTCGAGTCGGACCCGACTCCGTTCGCGGACGACGATCCGGACGCCGTCCTGCACGCGTACCTCGGGTCCTCGATCCACGTCCGTGAGTGATCCTCGATCCGCGTACGTGAGTGATCGTCCCCAATCCGATGCGCGGGCCATCCGCGACGGGCGTGATGATCCGGCCACCCCGTGGGTCCGTCACCAACGTGTCATCGATCCGGTCTCACCACAATACTGATACCGACTCGCGTCGATCGCCTACCCGGTCCCTCCATGAACCTCCAGATCGACGGCAGCAAGGTCCTCTACGCGCTCGGCGTGCTCTTCGCGCTCGGCGCGTTCGCCTACTTCGTCCGCGACGTGGTGTTCGGACTCTCGATCACGGTGAAGGCCGTCCTCCTGTTCCTCGCGTTCCTCGCGTTCCTGCTCGTGGGGCTGTGGATCGACCGTGACGCGCTCGACGTGGTCGCGTACGCGATCGCGTCGCTGGCGTACGTCGTCTGGGTTGCGTACCTGGTCAGCCGGTACGACCTCGCCGAGACCGGCGTGTTTCTCCTGCTTGCCGTCTCGGCCGGCCTGTTCGTCGCGCTCGGGTACGTGGTGCGACAGGAGCCCGACGTGGTCTCGACCCGAACGGTCCGATACGGACTGGTCGGCGTGCTCGCCGTCGCCGTCCTGTTCGTCGGGGCGGACGTGGCCACCGCCGGCGTCACCGCCGACGCGACCCTCGACGGGGAGGCGACGCTCACCGTTCCCCCGGATGCGACCGAGGCCGAGCCGGATGCGATCGTTCCGGCCACCGGCCAGGTCGGGACGATGACCGTTCACAACGATGGGCCGTTCACCCGACCGGTCGATCTCCCGTCGCTGCAGGGCTGTGTCGTCGGCGTCGACGAGTCCGATGGGGTTCTCGCGACCGACCGGGGCGCCGGAGTGCGGTACGAACCACGGAGCTACCAGCGGTCGGACCGGCTCGCCGGCGGCGGGGAGCGGACCCACGCCATCACCGCCGAGCTGCCGGTTCGCGCGAACGCGACCCGGTCCGGATCCGTCACGATCACCGTCGAGCGCGCCGAGGGATGCGACGTCTCCCGGTCGGAGCCGACGCTCCTCGTGGTCGTCGGCGGGGACGCCACCGGCAGCACGCCGCCGGTCGCCGTCGACTGACCGCTATCGGAGTTCCCGCACCGCCGCGAGCAGGACGGCAAGCGCGGAATCGACGCTCTTGTGTTTCACCGCGGTCCGGTCGCCGTCGAATCGAAACCGGACCGCCTCGACGAACGACTCCTCGGTCCCCCACTCGGCGGCATAGGCGACGCCGACGTAGACGAGTCCGACCGGCTTGCCGTCCCGGCCGCCGCCGGGCCCGGCGATCCCGGTGGCCGAGAGCCCCCACGTGGTGTCGGCCCGATCGCGTGTCCCGCGCGCCATCGCCTCGGCGACCGGTCTGCTGACCGCGCCGTGGGCGTCGAGCGCCTCCCGCGGGACCGCCAGCTCCTGGCGTTTGGCGTCGTACGCGTAGGTCACGAACCCGCGGTCGAAGTAGTCGCTCGATCCGGGAACGTCCGTGATCGTCGATCCGATCAGACCGCCGGTCAACGACTCCGCGGTGGCCAGCGTGTCTTCCCGTTCCCGAAGCAGCTCGCCCACGATGGCCTCGATCGGGTCCTCGCCGGTCCATCGACCATCGACGAGCGCGTCCGGGAGTTCGCGGTCGGTCGGCGCGTCGGCGTCCATACCCCTGCTCGCTCGCGATCGACCTTAAACCTCGGCGCTAGAACTGTGGGCCCAGCCCGGAAAGCGCGCCACCGTTCGCGATGGCGTCGTCGAGTTCGACCGTCGCGCGCCCGAGGTCGGCCAGCCGATCACGGACCCCGTCGTCGGCGATCGCGTATCCGTCGTCATCGGTCGATTCGAAGTGGTCATCGTTCGCGTAGACGCTTCCGCCGACCGTGTGGGCGCCGAAGAAGCCGAATATCGGGCGCAGCTCCTGGTCGATCGCGAGGTAGTGGTGGTTCGTCGCACCGGTCGCGACGAGCGCGACCGCGGCGTCCTCGAAGGGGGCGACATCGGCCTGCCACATCCCGCGGGGAACCATATCGAACAGGTTCTTGAGCGCGCCGGAGAGGGACCCACGATAGATCGGCGTGCCGACGACGTAGGCGTCGGCCTCGACGATCGCCTCGAGGGCCGCAGCGGTGTCGCCCTCGTAGGCATCGAGCGTCCGCCCGTCGGCGGTGACGAGGTCGTGGTCGGCGAGCCGGAGCGTCTCGGTCGTGATGCCCTCCCGATCCGCGGCGGCCGCGAGCGCGGCGTCGACCGCAGTCGCGGTCTTGGAGGGGTCCGAGACGCTCCCGACGATCCCGAGAACGGTTCGGTTCGCCGTCATCTATCGGGCGACCTCCGCGCCGCCGATCGACTCGACGTCCTCGTCGATCACGTCGTCGACGTCGGTCGGGTCAAGGGGGTCGGCCTCGCGGACCGCGGGGATTATCTCCTCGCCGAACTGCTCGAGTTCGGTGTCGTAGTGGAGGAAGCCGGCGAGGACGATGTCGATCCCGATCGCGTCCAGCTTCCGGATGCGCTCGACGATCTGTTCGTCCGTGCCGATGAGTCCGGTCTTGAAGCCGTCGTTGTACTGGACCAGGTCCTCGAAGTCGGAGTCGTCCCACATCCCTTCGCCCTCGGCGGAGGACTGGCCAGCCTGCTTGACCTGCTCGCGGAAGGCCTCGACGGCCTCGTCGGTCGCGTTCTCGATGATCCCCTCGAGCGTCTCCTTGGCTTCCGCCTCGGTGTCGCGCTGGATGACGAAGCCGTTGGCGGCGAACCGCGGCGGCTCCGTGCCGAACTCCTCGGCGTAGGACTCGACATCCTCGATGATCCCGCGGATCTTCTCGAGGCTGCCGCCGTTGATGAACAGCACGTCGGCCTGCCGGGCCGCCATCTTCCGCGCGGCCTTCGAGTTCCCGCCCTGGAAGACCTGCGGGTACGGATCCTGGACCGGCTTCGGCTGCATCGGGGCGCCGTCGAAGCCGTCGATGTCCCTCCCGATCGTGTAGAATCGGCCGTCGTAGGTGGCGTACTCCTCGGTCCACAGCGCCTTCAGGACCTCGATGAACTCCTCCGAGCGCGCGTACCGTTCGTCGTGAGCAAGCCACGGCTGTCCGAACCCGGTGAACTCGCCTTTGAACCAGCCGCTGACGACGTTGATGGAGAACCGGCCGTTGCTGATCCGGTCCGCCGTCGCGATGAAGTTCGCGAGCGGGCCGGGTTCCCAGAGGCCGGGGTGGACGGCGCCGATGACGTGGAGGTCCTCGGTCTGTGCGGCCAAGGCGTTGGCAACCGATAGTGCCTCGAGCTGTCTGTCCGCGCCGTAGCTTCCGAAGAACCGTGCCTGCGCGAGCGCGTACTCGAACCCGACGTCCTCGGCCGTCCGCGCGAGGTCCAGGTTGTACTCGTAGGTCCAATCCGTATCCATCTCCCAGTCGGAGACGACGAGGCCCCCGCTGACGTTCGGCACCCAGTAGGCGAACTCCGTGTCCATAACGGGTGTTAATATATATGCGACCGACTTATGCAGGTGGTTTATGGCGATTCCTGTCCCTGCTCGATCAAACCGGCAAGACGTGTCAGTGTCCCGGACGCGATCCGGAACCGGCGATCGACGGGTAAAAACCGATCACGACCGTATGCATCCCCAGTGCAGGTCGAATGTCGATTCTTCGGACCGTTCCGGGAGGAGGTCGGCGAGCGGTCGGTCGAGATCACGACCGACGCGGAGACGTACGGCGACCTCCTTGCGGAGCTGGAGGACCGGTATCCCGGACTGTCCGGACGGCTGATCGCCGACGGATCGTTGGTCGGCGAGATCGCGGTCACCCGTAACCGGAAGAACATCCGGCACCTCGAGGGACCCGACACGCGGCTGACCGACGGTGACGTGGTCCGACTTACGCCGTCGGTCTACGGCGGGTGTGTGAACGCCGATCCGGATCGGCAATTCCTTCCGGTATCGGGTGCTCGCCGCGACATCGTGTGACTCCCGTCGGTCGGATCCAACGATCGGATCCAACGATCGGGTCCATCGATCGGACTCATCGGGCGCTTTTTGTCCACTGACCGCCTACCACACGTATGCGCCGCCATATCGAACTTCTCGTCGGACTGGTCGGACTGGTCGAACTCCTGTGTCCCCGGACCGTGGTCGCCGTGGCGACCCGGCTGGCGTATCGGACGCCGGAGGACCTCGAGGTCCGGGAGTGGGTCTACACCGCCGCGCGGCTGGAGGGCGCCGTCCTCGTGCTGCTCGGACTCGTCGGCCTGTATACGACCGCCGGATCCACGGGATCGGCGGCGACCGACGCCGCCGACGCAAACCCCGGAACCGCCGCGCGCGACAACGCGTAACCGTCTCGTCTACGGTCAGTTTCGCTCGCAAGCAGCTGGCCACCGGCCCGCGTCTGCGTCGAGGTCTCCCGGCTTCCGGACGACGTCGACGTCGAGATGGACGCCGTCGCGTCGCTCGGGTGACCACTCGGCTGGGGGGAGCATCTGGGGCTGGATCGACTGCGCACCGTTAAGTAGTTCCACGGCCAATCGCTGTCAGATCGATGTCTCACGACGTACGCAACCGTCTGTCGGGGATCCGGCGGGCACTGCATCGCCATCCTGAGCCGGGGTGGCGGGAGTTGCAAACGACCGAACGGGTCGTCGAGGAGATCGAACGGATCGGCGTCGACGAACTCGCGATCGGTCGCGACGCGCTCGCGAGCGATCACCGGATGGCGGTTCCCGACGACGAGGAACTCGCGGCGTGGCTCGATCGGGCTCGCGAGGCCGACGTCCGTGAGGACGTCCTCGAGAAGACGGCGGCGGGCCACACCGGCTGTGTCGCCGTTCTCGAGTGCGGTGAGGGGCCCACGGTCGGCCTGCGGGTCGACCTCGATGCGGTCTCGATGACTGAATCCGACGAGCCGGGTCACGGTCCCGCGGACGAGGGGTTCCGGTCGGAGCACGAGGGATATATGCACGCCTGCGGGCACGACGCACACCCGACGATCGCCCTCGGCGTGCTCGAGGGGATCAAACACGGCGACTTCTCGGGGACGTTCAAGGTGTTCTTCCAGCCGGCCGAGGAGATCTCCGGCGGCGGCAAGCCCCTCGTCGAGGGCGGCTACGTCGACGACGTCGACTACCTGCTCGCGATGCACGTCGGCCTCGGGAACCCGACCGGAACGATCGTCTCCGGGGTGCGAAAGCCTCTCGCGATGGCGCACCTGACGGCGACCTTCGAGGGGGCAAGCGCCCACGCGGGGACGGCGCCGAACGCCGGCGCGAACGCGATGCAGGCGGTCGCGACCGCGATCCAGAACGCGTACGCGATCCCGCGTCACGCCGACGGAATGACCCGGGTGAACCTCGGCCGGATCGAGGGCGGCACGGCGAGCAACGTCATCGCCGAGGAGATCACCATCGACGGCGAGGTCCGCGGGGAGACGACCGCGCTGATGGAGTACACGCGGACCGAACTCGAGCGCGTGCTCTATGCGGCCGCAGAGATGCACGACTGTGACGTGACGTTGCGGGTCATCAGCGAGTCCCCCCGCATCGACAGCGATCCCGAGTTGCGGGACCTTATCGGGGCGGTAGCACGCGGGATCACGAGCGTCGATACGGTCGTTCCCGAGCGGGAGTTCGGGGGGAGCGAGGACGTGACCTACCTGATGGAGCGGGTGCAGGCGAACGGCGGGCTCGCCGCCTACCTGCTCGTGGGCACCGACCATCCGACGGACCACCACACGCCGACCTTCGACGTCGACGAGCGCAGCCTCGACATCGGCGTCGAGGTGATCGCGGAGGCCGCCTCCGAGATCGCTCGACGACGGCCGTGACCGCGATCGGCGGATCGAAGTCCGGGACGGATCACCGATGGCAGCTATCCGACGGCCGATCTCGGCGATGTCGGCGGAACGAGGGTGGTGATCCCAAAGAAACGAGGGTCAGACCCCAAAGGATTAATCCGCACCCTCCACGTACCCCGGGTATGAGCGAGGACGTACCGGAGTCGCTGCGGACGGCAGCCGACGCTGACCGCCCGCGCGGGATCTTGACCCCGTCGGACCGCGATTTCCTCCTCGGTCGCAAGACCGACTACACCGAACACTCCAAGAAGCAAAAGCGCAACCGCATCCGGCGTCGGATTCGAAACGCGGTGATCGACTTTTCGATCCTCTTTGAACACCTCGAACAGCGCGACCGCGAGACGGTCTTCGATCCCAAAGACGAGGATCGGGAGGCGTTCACACAGGGGGTCATCGACATGCTCGCGTTCCTTCATCTCGGCTCGATGGGCTATCACACGCCGTTCAAGGAGATGCTCGCCGAGGGCGTCGGCAAAGCCGAACAGCGGCTCGCCGGGTCGGATTTCCGGATGGTCAACGTGGAGTTCAACGTCGACCCCGTGGGCCAGATCGACGTCGACGAGGTGATCGAGAAGATCGAAAACGACGAGTTCGCCCAGCTGACCGACGAGGAGCTGCGAGCGTTCGTCCGGCTGCTCTCGATGTCCGAGGAGTTCTCACCGAGCGAGACCCGCGAGACGATCAAGGACAACGTCGGCGACTTCGTCCGGAAGGTCAACGAGAGCGAGGCCGAACGCGAGCGCGCCGTCGAGGAACTGACGAACCAGCCCTGATCGTCGAGCCGTTCCGCCCGTCCGAATCGTTCTCACCCGTGTCCTGAGCCAGCGCGTCGCACTGTTCAAGCGTCGACTACCCGTCACCGAACGGGGGTGATCCGGTTCCGATCCGTGAGAGTGTATACATAATTCGTGGATGGCACTAACGAATATGGGGAAACGTTTATGTGATAAACATCCTATGAGTTGGGTATGCCATCACTCGACACGATGGATGAACGGGGGCGAACACGGCGTATCGATCCGTCGTCTCACGGGACCGAACGGCCCACGCGGTTCGGTGGCGGGGGTGGTCGGCGATGAGCGACGTCGACGGAACCGGCGAACCCGACGGCGCGATCGGTCGGTTCCGCGAGGAGCTCGATCCGGTCGTGTTCCTGTTCGGTGCCGGGTTGACGCTCGGATTGATCCTGTTGTACTTCTTCGATCCGAACCTCGTGCAACGGGGCATCGCGGCCGGAGAAACGGTGATGTACTCGTATCTCAACTGGGCGCTTTTGGCCATCGTCTTCCTCGTCGTTACCTTCCTCGTATACCTGATCCTCGGGCCGTGGGGGCGGCTCCGATTCGGCGAGGAACCGCCGGAGTACAGCTTCTTCTCCTTTTTCGCGATGTTGTATTCGGCCGGCTTCGCCGCCGGCGTCGTCTTCTGGGGACCGACCGAGGCCCTGTTCTACTACGCGGACCCCTCGCCGCTGTTCGACGTGGAGGGTGGCACCGCGGAGGCGATGACGATCGCCGTCCAGCAGACGCTGTTCCACTGGGCGATCCCCCAGCTTGCGGTCTTCACGATTATGGGGATCGGGATCGGCTACTACGCGTACAACTACGAGGACGTGCCGCTGCGTGTCTCCTCGGCCCTGACGCCGCTTTTGGGCCGGGAGAACCTCGACGGTCCGATCGCGAAGGTCGTCGACGTGATGGCGGTCTTCGCGACGATCGGCGGCGTGGCGACCTCGCTCGGGTTCATCGGCAGCCAGTTCATCGAGGGGCTCCGCTACCAATGGGGGATCGATCTGGGGACGACTGGGATCATCCTCGTGGTGACCGCGATGACGCTCGCGTTCACGGTCTCGATGGTTCTCGGGGTCGATCGGGGCATCCGTCGGCTCTCGAACTTCAACATGATCCTGTTCGTGATCCTGATGGTCGCGACGCTGATCGTGGGTCCGACGGCGTTCCTCGTGTTGATGGGCACGCAGGCGCTCGGCGGAATGTTCAACGACTTCGTCGCGATGAGCCTGTTCACCGGCGCGGGCACCGACGGCGGGACCACATGGATGAACACCTGGACGGTCTTCTACTGGGCGTGGGCGCTCTCGTGGTCCCCGTTCGCCGGTCTGTTCATCGCGCGGATCTCGAAGGGTCGGACCGTCCGTGAGGTGGCCTTCACCGGCATCGCCGCGACCTCGGCGGCGTCGATCCCGTGGTTCATCTTCGTCGGCGGCACCGCGGTCTGGAGCCACCACAACGGGATCGCCGACTTCGGCGCGGTCATCGCGGGTGAGGCCGGCGCCGAGGTCTCCGGGTTCATCCTCTTCGAGACGTTCCCGCTCGGGACCGTCTTCATCCTCGCGTTCATGATCCTGGTGACGACCTTCTTCATCACCTCCGCGGACTCCTCGACGCTTGCCGTCTCGATGATGACGACCGGCGGTAAGGCCCAACCCTCGAACATCAACCGGGTCTTCTGGGGCGTCCTCCTCGGAATGATGGCAGCGATCCTGATGACGCTGGGCGGCGTGAACGCGCTGCAGTCGGCGGCGATCATCACCGGCACTCCGTTCGCGTTCGTCTGTCTGTTCACGATGATCGGCCTCATCCGGGAGTTCGTCTCCGACGGCAGCCGGGTGCTGTTGCAGGAGGACTCCTGGCTGTTCGGTTCCGGTCCGAAGGATGAACCCTCGGCGGCTGAGCTGAGCGATGACGACTGAGGACAGGTAGTCGTCGTCGGTCGCCGGCGACCATACCGCCGGCGTCGACGACTGCGGGCCGTCGATGTCGATACGCCGTTCGATCGATACTAACATTTAATGTACGCTGTATACACTATTTGTGTATGGATAGGGATACTGCCGAACCCGACGCGGACGCGCTGCCGGGGCCGAACGCCGAGCGCTGGGTGAATTTCCACGGGGAGCACGCGGCACCGAGCGAGTATTCCCACGAGTTCGTCTGGGACGTCACCGCGGAGGCCGACGGACCGTTCGTGACCGACGTCGACGGAAACGTCCTGCTGGATTTCACCTGTCACATCGGGGCTGCGCCGCTGGGGTACAACAACGAGAAGGTGCTCGGCAAGCTCCGGGAGTTCGACCTCGTCGAGCCGATGAAGATCGCCGGCCAGGACATGTACTTCGGGTCGGGGCCCGACCCCGAGGACGCGCCAATCCCCGGGTCGAGCCACCTGATGGCGAAGTTGACGGAGGTCTCGAGCCAGTACGGGATGGACACGGTCTTCCTTTCGAACTCGGGCGCCGAGGCGGTCGAGAACGCGATGAAGATCACCCACGACGCGACCCCGGCCGCCAAATACGGCTACGCCTTCACCGGCAGCTTCCACGGGCGGACGCTCGGGACGCTCTCCGTCACCCGGTCCAAGGACGTCTACACCCGCCACTATCCGGAGATCGCCGGCATCCGGACGGTCCCGTTCTGTGCCGACCGCGACTGCTCGCCGGCAACCTGTGAGTGTGGGTTCTTCACCGGTGATGGCGCGGAGTCACAGCTTCGGAACGCGCTCGCGCCGGAGGGCGGCCACGTCGATCCCGCCGAGATCGCGTTCCTGATGCTTGAACCGATCCAGGGCGTCGGCGGCTATCGGTTCCCCAGCGAGGCGTTTATGGCGGAGGTCGGCGCCGTTAGCGACGAGTACGACATCCCGCTCGTCGTCGACGAGATCCAGTCGGGGATCGGGCGGACCGGCGAGATGTGGGCCATCGACCACTATCCGGTCGAACCCGACGTCATCGCGAGCGCGAAGGCGCTGCGCGTGGGCGCGACGATCTCCCGGTCGGACGTCTTCCCGAGCGAGAAGAACCGCCTCGGATCCACCTTCGGCGGCGGCGACGTGCTCGCCTCGATGATGGGCACCTTCACCCTGGAGGCGATCGCGGACCACGACCTGCTCGCGAACGCGACCGACCGCGGCCGACAGGCGACGGAGCTGCTTGGGGACGGTGCACCCGAAACCGTCGTTGACGTCCGCGGCAAGGGTCTGATGCTCGCGGTGGAGTTCGACACCGCCGACCGCCGCGACGCCGTCGTCGCCGAGGCGCTCGAACGCGGCCTGCTCACGCTCGGCTGCGGGAAGAAGACGATCCGGCTGCTCCCCCCGCTGGACGCGACCGAACGCGAGATCGAACTCGGCGTCTCCATCTTCCTCGACGCCGTCGAAGCCGCAGGAACGACCGCCGCTGCCGCGTAAGGGATCGTTCGCGGACGACGGCAGAAGGTGGCGTTCGTCGGCGAACGGCCGTGATTTATAAGATGATCTACCTTTCTTCGGCGTCCATTTATAAGTCGATCGGCGTTCGGAGTTGGGTTTCAGGTGGTGCGAATCGCGGGAGACCGCAACGGCGTCGGGCCGTCGTTAAGCCGGTCTCCAACGAGCCGAACCGTAACTCATCTGCCCCGTGGCCTCACGCGACCTGCTCGCTGTTCCGGAACGTGACCGTCGTGTCGTCCGACTCCACGGTCGTTTGGATCGTGATCCAGCCGTCGTTCCGATCGACCTTTCGTGCTCCCTGGAACGAGAGCTCGACGCGCTCGGTCGTCGTGTGGGACGCGCCGGCCTCGAGCGTGCCGACGTCAACGGTCCCCTCCCAGACGACGTCGTCCGTGTCGGTGTTGTTCTCGCCGGCGAAGATCCGGATGTACGTGGTGATGCCGGTCGCGGTTTCGTCCTGCTCGTTATACAGCGTCGCGGTGACGTCCCGACAGGTCGTCCCACACTCCTCGGTCTCGTCGATCGTGAACGAGAACGGCTCCGTGTCGGGGGCCGACGTCGTCGTCGACCCGTCGTTACTCCCGGATTCCTCCGCGGAGGACTCCGCGGTGGAAGGCTCCTCCGTGGGGAACTCCTCGATGGACTCGCCCGAATCACCACCGGGGGCGGGGCCGACGCCGGTATACGCCATCGCTCCGACGGCGAGGGCCAGAGCGAGCACGACGAGTCCGACGGCGATGCCGTGTTTTCGGTTCATTTTGGGCTCACGCTCCGGGTTCTATTCGGCCTCGTAGTCGACGGTGATCCCGTCGGGAACGGGCTGGAGGAGGTACTCGCCGGTTCGGCCACGGCGGACCGGGGTGAAGTCGGCGGTGAAGACCGTGCGGGTGTCCGCTCGGATCTCGAACTCCTCGTTGAAGGTGAGCGGCGCCTCGCCCGGAACCTCGACGGTGGCCGAATCGCCCCCCTCGAGCGTCGCGTCGACGCCATCGGTGTCCAGCTGGATGTACTCGTAGGTCGCGACGTCGAGTTCGCGCTCGTCGACCAACTGTGTGTTGTCATTCTGCAAGTCGACGAGATCAGCTTCCTGCGGCTCCTCGAACTCGTAGTACTCGCGGCCGGACTCCTCGTCCGCGTCGTCCGATTCCTCGGATTCGGTGTCCTCTGTTCCGGCGTCCTCTGTTCCGGCGTCCTCCGTTCCGGCGGTTTCAGTTCCGGCGTCACTGGGGCCGAGCCACATCCCGACGATGGTAACGACGCAGGACTCGAAGTCCGCGATGTCGCCCGGCTGGTCGGTGACCTGCGCCGCGAGCGTCCCCGTTTCGCCACCGCCGCCGCCGAGACAGCCCGCGAATCCGATCGTTCCGGCCGTCGCCGCGCCCGTGAGATACGTCCGTCTGTTCATTGGTAACTCAGTCATAGTATGTTCTGTGGTTATCTTATATGAGGGGATGAAGCGCTATGCCGTCTCCTCGGCGTCGTCACCTTCGTCGCTCTCGGTGGCGTCGTCAGCGTTCCCGTCGGCCGCATCGTCACCCGACAGCAGGTCACTCAACGAGTCGCCGAGCCCGTCGATCGATCCGTTTCGGAACGAATCGATGGTGTCGTGGATCTCACCCACCCGGTCGGGAACCTGTTCGGGCAGGCCGCCGCTCGGCCCGACGCCGTCGGCGTTATCAGCGCGTTCGTCGGCGTTCCCCGCACGTTCGTCAGCGTTCCCTGCGCGTTCGTCAGCGTTCCCCACGCGCTCGTCGGTCACGTTCTCACCGTCGTCGTCGCGTTCCTCAGCGTCGGCCGCCGTCTCGTTCTCGTCGCCTGCCGTCTCGGTCGGCGTGGCAGCGTCAGCTGCCGTCCCGTTCGATGCGTTGGTCGCGTGCTGATCCGCCGCGTCGGCCGGATTGGCGGCACCGACCGCCGCCACGCCGCCGATCAGGAACATCGCTGCGATCGCGATCGTGATGGGTCGTTTCACGTTCATTGCACTCGCCGCTCGGACGGCCACCCAGATAAGGAGGTGAAGACGTGAACCCGATTTTAGGCGGTTGCGGGACCTTTTATGCCGAATTAAGCCGGATAAAAACGAATGAACTGGCGCCATCTCGGCCGCCCCGGTTGTCGACGGTCTGCCGAGCGACTGGGCCGTTGCGCGCGCGCCCAGCCTTCGATCCACCCGGGGTCACTGCCCCCAGAAGTCCGTACAGGAAACCAGCTCCGCCACCGCCTGTGGTTCCGGTCGAACGCCTTCCGGCCCGACGACGACGGTCGCGAGCGGGTCGCGGTGCTCCTCCTCGCGCCACGTGATCGGCCCGGAGACCGACCCTGCCTCGACCGTCGCCCGATACTCCCCGAGCCGCCGGTCGAACTCGCCGAGCGTCGGCTGCTCGTCGGGGGAGATCGACCGGCTCGCCTCGAGGACCACCTCGTCGGTCGGTCGGTACGTGACCTGCACGTCGACCGAGACCGACTCGTCAAACCGGTTCTCGACCGAGAGCGGATGCGGACCCATCGAGGGGGTCGCCTCGGCCAGCGTCAGTCGCGTGGTCGAGTTCCGGTCGTCGATCGTGGCTCGGTAGTACGCGTCGTCGTTTCCACCCCCGGCCTCCAGGTACGACGCCTCGGGATCGAGCACGTGCGGGAGGACGAGCTCGCCGTCGGTTTCGTACGCGCCCTCCGCGAGCGCGGTCTCGACCTCCCGACGCGCCGGCTCCGGGAGCTCCCCGATTCCGATCACCAGGCGGGGACACCGGTCGTACGTGTCGGGATCCGGTTGATCGTCGGGAGTCCCGGATGCGGTGGAGGTTCCGGATGCGGTGGATGTTCCGGTTTCCGGATCGGTCGTATCCGGGTCCGACGTTTCCGACCCGCCGGTTTCCGGCCCGGCGAGACAGCCACCGAACCCGCCCGAAAGCGCGATCGTCGCAGCCGCGAGCACCGATCGTCGGCGCATAGGTCGTGTCGTTGATCGACCGATAAGGTCTTTCTGGCCGGTCGTACTCGCCAGAACGCTGAGCTGCGAACCGGGCGCGGCTCCGGGATCGCGGCTCTCGGCTAACGAACCTCGGCTAACGGCTCTCGGCTAGCGTCCCTCGGCTAACGGCTCCCGACTAACGGCTCGCGGTCAACCAGCGACTCGTCCGCCACCTCGACCGCCTCCAGGGCGGCGAGCTCGTCGAAAACCTCCCGTAGGTGTTCGGGGCCGCTCCCCTCGATGCCGACCGTCACGGGAACGCGGTTGGGGTGGTCGCCCGCGCTCCGGTCGTCGCGTTCGAGGCCGTCGAGCTCGGCGCCGTGAGACTCGATCGTCTCGGCGACGTCGGCGATCGTGGTGGGCCAGCCGTCGACGTGGAGGCGCGCCTCGGCGTAGCGCCCCAGCTCGATCAGTCCGGTGCGCGTCAGTTCGGCGTGTTCGGTGAGGTTGACGTTCCCGCCCGAGACCACCGCCGCGACGTGCTCGTCGGTCACGTCGAGGGCATCGGAGAGCAGCGCGGCGACCGGGGCGGCGCCGGCCGCCTCCGCGACCGTCTTGGCGCGCTCGGCCAGCAGGGTGACGGCGACGGCGATCTCGTCGTCGGAGACGGCGACCACGCCGTCGACGCGGTCCCGGAGCACGGCCCACGTCTTCTCGAGGAGCCGGGTATCGGCGATCCCCTCCGCGACCGTATCCACGTCCGGCAGCTCGTGGATCTCGTCGCGCTCGAGGGAGGGCTTGGCGTGGAGCGCCCCCTCCGGCTGGACGCCGATCACGCGGACGTCGTCGTCGAGGGCCGCCGGCAGCGCGGTGGTGATCCCGGAGATCAGCCCGCCGCCGCCGATGGAGACGAGGACAGTGTCGACGTCGGGCATCTGCTCGGCGATCTCCAGGCCGACCGTGCCCTGCCCGGCCATTATCGCGGCGTCGTCGAAGGGATGGACGAAGGTGCGGCCGGTCTCCTCGGCACGCTCGAGCGCGTGCTCGTAGGAGCGCTCGTAGATGTCGCCCTCGATGATCACCGTCGCGCCGTATCCCCGTGTCGCCTCGATCTTGGAGGCGGGCGTCACCTCCGGGACGACGATCTCCGCGTCGATCCCCAGCAGGTCACCCGCGAGCGCGACGCCCTGCGCGTGGTTGCCCGCGCTGGCGGCGATGACGCCCGCCTCGCGCTCGTCGGGCGACAGCTGGGCCATCGCGTTGTACGCGCCGCGGATCTTGAACGACCCCGTCCGCTGGGTGTTCTCGAGTTTGACTCCGACCGACGCGGCGCCGCTGGCATCGGCGAGCGTGGTCGAACCGTCGAGCGGCGTCCGATGCACCACGTCGGCGATCCGGTCGTGAGCTGCACGGATATCCCCTGCCGTGAGGACGTCCCTTGCCGTGAGGACGTCCGCAGTGGTGGCGTCGTCCGCGGCGGTGGGGCCGTCCGTGGCGGGTGTCACTCCCTCGTCGGTCATCGATCGCCCTCGCCGGCGAACGCGTCCTCGACGCCGCGGATCGCCTCGGTCAGCACGTCGGTTCCGATCCGGAGGCTGCGCTCGTCAATGTCGAAGGTCGGCGTGTGGTGGCCCGTCGGATGGTCCGTCCCGACGATCAGGTAGGACGCGAGCCCGCCGTGTTCCTGCACCCGCTTCATCAGGAACGTTGCGTCCTCGCTCGCGCCGAAGTCGGCGGTGGGGACGACCTCGGTGACGCCGTCGATCCCGTCGGCCACGTTCGCGACGTGGTCGACGAGCGCCGGGTCGCTGTCGGCCCGTGGCGACTCGCTTCTCACGTCGATGTCGACCGAACAGCCGTGCATCGAGGCGGCGCTTCTGAGGGTCCGTTTCAGCCGGCCCTTCATGTATTCCATCAGTTCCGTCGTCTCCCCGCGCGCTTCGGCCTCGAGGTGTGCGCGATCCGCGATGACGTTGCTCGCCGTGCCCGACTCCGCCCGGCCGATGTTCACTCGAGTCATTCCGTCGGCGTGGCGAGGGATCGCGTACGCGTTCTCGATCGCGGCCCCGAGCGCCTGCATCGCGTTGTCGCCCTCGTTCGGCGTCTTGCCGGCGTGCGTCGAGGTCCCCTCGATCATGGCGTCGACGTGGCACATCGCCAGCGGGCGCTCGATCCCGGCGACCACGCGCCCGGTCGGGTGGTCCAGCCCGACGTGGACCGCAAAGAGGTACTCGAGGTCCTCGATGTAGCGGCTCTGAGCCATCGGGTGGCCGCCGCCGCCGGCCTCCTCGGCCGGCTGGAAGAAGACGACGAGCCGGCCCGAGAAGTCGCTCGCCTTGATGGCCTCGATCGTCGAGAGGCCCCAGGTCATGTGCGCGTCGTGCCCGCAGGCGTGCATCGTCCCGTCGATCTCCGACCGGAACCCCTTCTCGGCGGGAGCGTGATCCGGATCGTCGGATTCGGTGATGAACAGGCCGTCGATGTCGACCCGGAGGCCGACCGCGGGCCCGTCCCCACACTCGAGGACGGCGATACAGCCCGTGATGCCGCCGGCGGTCTTCTCGAGGATCTCCTCGTCGGCGCCGCGCTCCCGGGCGCGGTCGGCCCACTCCGCGATCGAGGCCTCCTCGGGCACGGCCATCCTGTCGGCGGGGTCGTAGGCGTCGCGACCGATCGCGAGCTCGTCGACGCCGATCTCGCGGAGCTCCTCGACGAGCCGGTGGGTCGTGTAGAACTCCCGCCAGGCGGGTTCCGGATGGCGGTGGAACCAGCGGCGCAGCGAGACGAGTTCGTCGATGGCGTCGGTGGCGTCGGTGGACATGGGTGAGTCTACCACGTGAATGAACTTAATAATACACAATTCCCGTTGACGGAGAATACATAAAAGGATAAGTCGACCCCCACGGGATCGATACGTACCCGACCCGAATCCAGTATGACCGAGGAACCAGATGTCGTCGTCCTCCGCGAGGGGACCGAAGGACTGTCAATGGAATCGTACGCCGAAACGATCCGCGAACGCCTGCCCGAGCGCACGGTCGCGCTCGCGCGAACGCCGGCCGAAGAGCGGGAGCTGATCACGCAGGCACGCGTCGTCACGGGGATCTCGATCGACGAGGACCTGCTCGAACGGGCCGACCGGCTGGAGCTGTTCGCGTGCACGTTCGCCGGCACCGACCACGTTCCGATGGCCGCCCTCGCCGAACACGGCGTGGCGGTGACGAACGCCGGCGGGATCCACGCGCCCGGCATCGCCGAGCAGGCGATCGCCAACATGCTCGTGTTCGCCCGCCGCCTCCACGAGGGCTGGCGTCGGAAGTCGAACGGCGAGTGGCGCCACTTCCAGTCCCACGAGTTCACCGACAGCACGGTGACGATCGTCGGGCTGGGGTCGATCGGGCAGGCGGTCGTCCGGCGCCTGCAGGGCTTCGAGGTCGAGACGATCGGCGTGCGCTACACGCCCTCGAAGGGCGGTCCGACCGACGAGGTCGTCGGTTTCGAGAACGAGGCGATCCACGACGCGTTCTCACGGAGCGACTACGTCGTGATCGCCTGCCCGCTCAACGACCTCACGCGCGGGCTGGTCGGTCCGGACGAACTCGCCACGCTGCCGCCGAACGCGGTCGTCGTCAACGCCGCCCGCGGCGGGATCGTCGACACCGACGCGCTCGTCTCGGCGCTGCAGTCGAGCGGGATCCGCGGGGCCGCCCTCGACGTCACCGACCCCGAACCGCTCCCGAGCGACCACGTCCTCTGGGACCTGGAGAACTGCCTCATCACGCCCCACACCGGGGGCCACACCCCGAAACACTGGGACCGGCTCGCGGACATCGTCGCCGCGAACGTCGAGGCCCTCGAGACCGGCGGCGACCTCACGAACCGCGTGCGAACGCCGGATCCGGAGTAGAACGCCGCTCGTTCACCCGCCTCCGGTGCGGGCTGCGGTGGGCGCGAGCCGTGGCCGCCGCGACCGCTGCGGGGTTTTTATTCGGCCCGCTCCGATCGACGAGCGTGCGGACCTTCAGAACGCTTCCCGCGGACCGTCCGGATCCGGACACCCTGCCCGACTGGTGCGACGTCGACGTCCGGTCGATCCCGGCGGTTCCGGAGTGGTGCATCGAGACCTTCAGCGACCCCGGGGACGCCGTGATCGACCCCTTCGCGGGCTTCGGCACCACGATCGCCGCCGTTGACCGACTCGACAGGGACGGCTACGGCATCGAACGCGACCCGCGCCGCGTCGCGTACGTCCGCGATCGTGTCGAGCATCCCCGTCGCGTCGTGGTCGGGGACGCCCGCGACGGCCGGTCGGCATTTATAACCGATGCGTCGGCGGATCGGGAGGGATTTATAAGCAGCGACGGGAGCAAGCGGAAATCGCTTATAAATGGTGACGACGATGAGGAGGATCACGAGGGCGGCGGCGTCGATCCGCCGTCGTTCGACCTTTGTTGTACCGCGCCGCCATTCATGCTCGACTGGATGGACACCGACCCCTTCGAGGGATACGACGCCGACGGCTCCTACGAGGCCTACCTCGATGACGCTACCGTCGCCTTCGAGGCGATCGCCGACCTGCTCGCACCCGACGCCGTCGCGGCGGTCGAGGTCTCGAACGTCCGGTTCGGCCCCGGGGTGAGCACTCTCGCGTGGGACCTCGCGGACGCGGTCGACGACGCGGACGGCCTCCGGTTTCGGACCGAGATCGTCCTCGGATTCGAGGACGGCGACGGTAGAGTCGAGGATGACGTCGACCGCGACGATGGGAGCCGGGTGGATGCTGGAAACCGGGCTGTCGACGCGGCCGACGACGACCGGACGTGGAGTCCCGAAACCGGGCGCTACGGCTACGGCTACGACCACTGTTACTGTCTCGTCTTCGACCGCGACGCGTGACCGAGCGCTGAAGGCCGCATCGATGTTCGTTTATAAACAATGCGGGACAGCGTCGACTCGGTTTATAAACACGACCGCCGAGCCCGATCAGTCGTCGGCCGGCGAGGCGGCGGCGCCGTCGCCGGCTCCGAGGTCGGTCGCGACCGGTTCGATCCGGTCATCGGGAAGGGTGCCGTCCTCGCGGAGTCCGCGCGCCTCGTAGTACTCCTGAATGGCTGCCTCCAGGTCCGGAATCTCGTAGGGGAGGGCGTCGGCGTCGGCGTCGATCCCGCGCCGGTTGTTGAAGTGACGTTCGCGCTCGATCGTCCGCGCGCCGACCGCGAGCAGCTCCTCGTAGTCGGTCTCCAACAGCGCGGCGAGGCGCTCGTCGGTGATGTGACCGCTCGCGAAGGCGCAAACGACCGCGGAGTCCCGGATCGCGTTGCGGTTCTCGTGTTCGACGAGGAGGTCGGCCTTGCCGAGCGTCCCTTCGGGGTCGATCTCGCCGGCGTACTCGGGCGAGAGCAGCCCGCCGTACATGTGGTCGGCCCCGCGGTTCGCGACCGCATACGAGAGGCCCTGTCCGTGCAGCACGCGACCGTCGTGGGCAGCGAACTCCATCCCCTTGACGGTGTAGTCGTCGACGCCGAGCTGGTCGTGCACACGGTGCACACCCTCGGCAAGGTCGTCGCCGATCCCCTCGCGGTGGGCGATCTTCTCGACCGTTTCGCGGGCCAGCTCGGCGTTTCCGAACTCGTCCTCGCTCGCGAGATAGGCCGCGACGGTGACCCCCGCGGAAATGGTGTCAAGTCCGAACCGGTCACACAGTTCGTTCGCCTTCATCACGTCGACGATGTCGCCGACGCCCTGGTTCGACCCGAACGCGTAGACCGTCTCGAACTCCGGTCCCTCCGTCTCGAAGCCGGTCTCCTCGTCGCGGGTCGGCAGCTTGCAGGCGTAGGCACACCGCGAGCACGCGCCCTTCTTGTACTTCTTCTCCTCGACGGCGTTTCCGCCGATGTCGGCGGCCGACTCGAACTCGTACTCGGAGAAATAGCGCGTGGGCAACGAGAAGTTCTCGTTGATGAACTCCGTGTTGCCGGTGGTCCCCTGCCGGCGCATCAGGTCGTCGGAGGTGGCCGCCTCCCGGTGGATCTCCATCTCCGGCGGGTCGGGGATCTCGATCTCGGGGGCCGAATCACCCTCGAAGGTGACCGCCTTGAGGTTTTTCGACCCCAGCACCGCGCCCAGTCCGCCGCGCCCGAACGCCCGGGAGTCGAAGGTCATCACCGACGCGAACCGGACCCGGTTCTCGCCGGCGGGGCCGATCGCGATGCAGTTCTCCGGACCGAGATCCCGCGTTTCGGCGACGTGATCGGAGACCTCGGGTACCGTGGCGCCGGCGAGTTCGGGAACCGGCTCGAACTCGACCCCCTCGTCGGTGACGTGGGCGATCAGGAGCTCGTCGCTCGCCCCCGTCACCTCGAGCGTCGAGATGCCCGTCGCGGCGAACTCCCGGGAGAGGAAGCCGCCGGCGTTCGTCGAGACCAGCCCGTCGGTCAACGGCGAGAGGCCGGTCATCGAGAGCCGCCCGGTGAAGGACGTGCTCGACAGCTGCAGCGGGCCGGTCGCGAGGTACGCGCGGTTCTCCGGCCCGAACGGGTCGGCGTCGAACGGGATGCGGTCGTGGGCGAGCGCGGTCGCGACGCCGCGGCCGCCGATGAACGACTCGAGGACGTCGTCGATCGGCGTTCTGGTTGCCGAACGCTCGGTCAGGTCGATGGTGAGCAGTGGGCCCTCCGCGTGAAGCATACGTGTAGCCTCGCGGTAGATCCCCAAATAGCCTTGCCTCGCGGGACGAACGTCGGCCTCGCTATCGACGTTCGGCCCGCGCCGCAGCCACCAACCGATCGACCATCCCGGAATCGACGTGACGGTGTGCGTAGGTGCCGACGGTGCGATACGCGGTCAGCCCGTCGTGGTCGCCGTCGATCCCGTCGCCACGACGGACGTCGAAGGCGAACCTGGCGTCGACGTCGGGATCGATCGTGTGCTCGGAGTAGTGAAACTCGTGGCCGCGATGCGTCTGGCCGTCGGTCGCCGCGGGCGTTCCCCGGACGGCCCGAAGCTCGACGTGGTCGAGCGCCTGATACCGGTCGTGCATTCGGACGTCGCCGGGCAACACGCCGGCCATCGGGTACGTCTCCCCGCCGGCGGTGGTCAACGACTCCGAGAGAGCCATCAAGCCGCCGCATTCCCCGAGGATCGGGAGCCCGTCCGCGGCCCGATCGGCGATCGTCGACAGCGCCGGCGAGTCCGACAGCGCCTCGGCGTGCAACTCCGGATAGCCGCCGGGCAGATAGACCGCGTCGCAGTCGGGCAGGTCGTCCCCGGCGGCCGGCGCGAACGGTTCGATCGTCGCGAGCGCCGCGAGTCGTTCGCGAACCCCCGGATAGAGGAACCGGAACGCGGCGTCCTCGGCGACCGCGATCGTGGGCTCGTCGCCCTCGGTACCTGTCGCCGCTGCCGACGCACCCGGACGCTCCGGATCGGTGGCGGAACGCGTTCCGGAACCGGACTGCGCCTCGAGATCGGAGACGGACCCTGCCGATCGACGGGCGACCGACAGGAGGCGATCCACGTCGAGGGCCGACGCGGCGGTCGTGAGAACGTCCGGATCGATCGGGTCCTCATCGCCCATTCGCAGGCCGAGATGCCGGTCGGGGATCTCGAGGTCCTCCGTCGGCGGGATCCGACCGAGGTAGGCGATCCCGTCCGGCAGTGACTCCCGAATTCCGTCCGCGTGCCGACCCCCGTGAGCGCGTTGGGCGATGACGCCGGCGACGTCGAGGGACGGGGGATCACCGTCGAACGCCGTTCGAACGTCCTCCGGGAGCGGGCTATGCGCGGCATACTCACGGAACCCGAGCGCGGTCGCGCCGACGCTTTGCATTCCGGCGCTCGCGTCGACGACGAGGACGACCGGGAGATCGAGGGCGGCGGCGGTGGCTGCGGTCGAGGTGACGCTGCCGTCGTACAGCCCCATCATCCCCTCGATCACGGCGACGTCCCCGTCGGCACGCGCGATCGAACGACGGACGCCGTCGACGCCCTGCATCCAGGTGTCCAGGGTTCGTGAGGGGGTCCCGGTCACGGCGGCGTGGTGGCTCGGATCGATGAAGTCAGGGCCGGCCTTTGCCGGAACCGGGTCGTACCCGGCGTCGTCAATGGCCTGGAGGACCGCAAGCGTCACGACCGTCTTGCCGACGCCGGAGGCGGTGCCGCCGATGACGATCCCGGCTTCGGGGGCGGTCGTCGGACGAGTATCAACCATAGGAAATCGTTCGCGAGGAACGGGTTCATCCTTCCGGTGGCCGCCGATCCCTCCCCCCGGGCGTCTCGCGGGACGTCTCGCCGATCGTCGCGCGAGGAGCGTGGGCGGGGTGGATCGACCAGAGACCCGCCGATCGACCATCGGTCCGCCGGTGAGAACACGGGAATCGAGTGAACGAAGAAATGCTCTTAGAAACCGTTATGAAGAATCTAAGAGCATCTCAGGCGTTTCTAAAACGTTAGGGTGGCCTTTTGAAAGGTCGTAAAACGTCGCGAGTCGGCGTTAATCGACGTGAATCTGCGCTAACGCTCGTCCTATTATATACTCCTGTGGACCAGTGATGAAATCGAGGCAGGTGACACAGATGTCGAACCACTCCCTCCGACCCAACACGACGCTTCCCACGCGGCTCCGCCGGAGCACCGGCCGACGGCTCCGAGCGGTGGCCTTCTGGGCAGCGGTGTTGCTCCCGCTGACGTACCTCCCGGTCCTGCACGGGATCGTCATCGACGCGAGCGCGGAGCTGTTCCTGCTCCTGCTGGCGTCGAACGTCGTGGCCGCATACGTCGGTCACGACTACAGTCCCCGCACTGACCACGAATCGACCGCCAGGAACGCACACAACCTATGAGCACCAACACCACCAGCACGGACGGATCGTACGGCTCCCCGAAGGCACGGCGACTCGCGGATTTCCTCCGCGAGGAGGCCAAGAACGGCGAAGTGTACATCAAGGGGAAGTTCATCGCCGACGACGTCGACCTCTCGCCGAAGGAGATCGGTGCGCTGATGCTCCAGCTCCAGGGCTCGCTCCCCGACCTCGAGATCGAGAAGTGGTCCTACACCGGCGCGACCACCTGGCGCGTCCAGTCGCAATAGCGACCGGGTACCCCGTCGATCGTCACCGCATCGCGGTTCGGTTTTCGATCGCCGTAACCAACGCACATTTACGCCTGCTCGTCCGAGAACCGGTGAATGAGCGCGGACCCGAGCACGGCCGAAGAGATCATGGCCGGCGTCCATCACGCCCTGCGTGAATACGGGTACGCGGACCTCACGATGCAGGACATCGCCGACGCCTGCTCGAAGAGCAAGTCGCTGTTACACTACCACTACGACACGAAGGAGGATCTGCTCGTGGCGTTCCTCGACCACCTCATTACGACGTTCGAACGGTGTGTCGAGGCCGGACGGGACCGTCCTGCGACCGAGCGACTCGTCGAGTTCATCGCCTGGTTCGGCTTCGATCCCGACGAAACCGACCGGGAACACTTCCACATCGCGCTGTTGGAGTTGCGGTCACAGGGACCGTTCAACGACCGGATCCGCTCCCGGCTCCAGCGGAGCGACCGGGTCTTTCGGGACACGGTCGCGGAGATAATCGAGCAGGGCATCGAGGAGGGCGTCTTCGAACCGGTCGACGTCACCGAGACGGCCGCACTGCTCGTTGCGACGCTCGACGGTGCGCGGACGAGACAGATCACGCTCGGAGAACTCGACGTCGACGGCGACACCTACACCCGGACGGTGGCACGAACCCTCATCGACAGGGTCGTCGACCCGATCCTCGTCGACGGGGTGGAACTCCCCGACGTCTCGAGCGTCGAGGTGCTGCTCCCCCGTGACGAGCCGGTCGCGGTTCCGGCGGTCGACGACTCACCCTCAACCGGCGACGACCGGTGACGATAGTCGTCGGTCGTCGTTGATAGTCGTCGGTCGTCGTTGATAGTCGTCGGTCGTCGTTGATAGTCGTCGGTCGTCGTTGATAGTCGTCGGTCGTCGTCGATAGTCGTCGGTCGTCGTCGATAGTCGTCGATCGACGCCCCGAATTCGTCGGAGCCGATCCGGACCGCCTCACTCGATGTATAACGAGTAGACGATCACGCCGAACCCAAACGCGGTTAGGACGCTGTTTATCGCGATCCCGATCGCGAGATCGAGGTTGAGTACCTGATGGGAGATCCCGCCGAGCATCGCCCCGACCGTCACGACCCCGAAGCCGATCGACAGGGCACGTAACGAGGGATCCCCGGTGCGGCGGTACGCGCGCCCCGCGTAGTACGTGATGCTGCCACCGAGCAGTAGGATGGCGGTCTTCGCGGCGATGATGAGCAGGTTGATGTACACGTCAGTAGCCATTGGTTGGTCCTCCGTGTGCGGGTGTCGTGGGTCGATTCATGTTTCCTCTCTGACCTGTGACCAGAGGGCGGCGAGCCGTTCGTCCGTCGCCCGCTCGGGTCGCGAGAATTCGATCGACAGCGTGTTGTCCTCGTCCAGTTCGACGGTGACCGAATCGAAGGCGACGTCGTACCGCGTCGTATGCTGGCCGTCACGGCGGATCTCCGTCGATTCCTGCAACAGGTCGGCCTCGGTCAGTCGTTCCAGCTTCCGATAGGTGGTCGACAGCGGGATGTCACACTCCTCGGAGAGCTCGCTCGCGGTTTTCGGCGCGTCGAGCGCGGCGATGATGTCGACGGCGTCGTCGTCGCTCAACGCCGACAGCACCGCCTGCGGGTCGGGCGGTTCCTCGTGCCGTGACGGGTCCCGCACCATACACGGGCCTTCCGCTCGGATCGGTTAAAGGCACCCGATCCATCGCGTGGAAGTCGTCCTGAAGACGGCGCCGTGGAACTCGTCCTGGGGACGGCGCCGTGGAACTCGTCCTGGAACACCATCACTCGACGTCGAGACTCTCGATCCCTACTCCCTCCCGGAGCCGGACAGCCGAGCGTACACTGGCCAGGAGGAATCGCCATCCGGCGGACTCGTCTCCTCGCCGTCAATGACGACGCGGACGCTTCCGTCGTCGCCGTTCTCATCGGAATCTCGACGCACCTCGCCGACGATCGCAGCCGGGGTCCCTCGGTCCTGAAGCGCCGCCACGACGTCGCCGGCGACCGATGGGGAAACCGCAGCGAGGAGGGTGCCGGCGGTCGTGGCCCGCCAGGGGTCCATCCCGAGCGCGGTGCAGGTCTCCTTGACTCCGGGTTGCCACGGGACGTGATCGGTGTCGACGCGAAGCCGGACGTTGCCGGCGCTCGCCAGTTCGTGGACCGCGCCCAGCAGACCGCCCTCGGTCGCGTCGTGCATCGCGTGGATTCCATCGTGATCAGCGATCACCATCGCGTCCTCGACGAGTCGAACATCGTCAAGGCGCCGCTGGGCAGTCGCAACCGTTTCGGCCGACAGGCCATCGAGCGCCTCGGGATACAGCGAGGCGAACAGGCCGGTCGCCTCGACGGCCGGGCCCTTGGTCACCACGATCCGGTCGCCCGGGCGCGCGCCGTCCGGACGCACGATCCGGTCGGGATCGCCCCGGCCGATCGCCGTCGCGGCCCCGACCCAGGGAAACGTGCTTCCCGGATACCGCGCGGTGTGGCCGGTCGTCACCGCGATCCCGAGATCGGTACACTCCTCGTGGATCGCGGTCCAGACTCCGTCGAACGCCTCGTCGGTCATTTCCCCGGGCAGCGAGAAGGCGATCGACAGGTGGCTCGGGGCGATCCCCGAGACTGCGACGTCCGAGAGGACGATGTGTAGCGCGAACCGGCCCGCGCGCTCGAACCCGAGATCCGGCAGGATCGAGATCGGGTCCGTCGCGAGCACGGTCGCGGTCTCCTCCTCGGGGCCCCGGATCACCCCGAAGTCGCAGCCGTGTTTCGGTCCGAGCCGGACGTCCTCGCGGTCGGCCCCGAGCCGGGTCGCAATGTGGCGCCGGAAGAACGTCTCGGAAATCTTCCCGTCAGCCGGCATTCCGGTCACCTCGCGCGCCGACGCGTTGCATACGGGATCGTTGCCAGGAACTATTTATAAACGCGGCGAGACGTGTCGATATGCTCCGCGAGGCGATCGCGACACCCGGCCGCGGCCCCGACGTCGTGGCGACGGTGCTCGCCGGAACGGCCCTCCTCGTTCTCGGTCGGATCGCTGCCCTGGCCTGGTTCGTCGGCGTCGCCGTCGATCCCCGTGTCGTGGCCCTCCTCCCGATCGCCGGCGCACCGCTGTTCATCCTGCGCGGCTACGACGTCGCCGTCGTTCGGGCCGGGATCGAGGGCGATCCCGGCGCACCCGCGTTTCGAAATCTTCCGTCGCTGTACGTCGACGGCGTCAAGTCGATCGTGCTTTCGATCGGGTATGCGCTCCCGGTGGCACTCGTTCCCGTGATCGGGATCGCGGCGGTGACCGTTCAGTCCGCCCGCGAGTCGGGCGTCCCGGTCGGTGATGCGCTCGTGTGGCCACGATTCGCAGGCTCCGGCGTGTTCGGAGGCGGGGCGGAGGTCACCCCGATCGGAATCGTGCCGGGGCTGATCGAGGGACTGTGGTCCCTCGCCGTCGCGATCCTCTCCCTCGTTCCCGATCCGGGGAGCGCATCGGTCATCACGATCGCGATCGGCGTCGTGACGATCGCCACGACGTGCAGCGCGGCTGCGGGGGCCATCTACCTCCAGCCGGCGGGGATCGCCTGCTTCGCCGCGACCGGCCGCCTTCGTGACGGACTCCGTCCCCGCCGCATCCTTCGCGTCGCCGGCTCCGGGGAGTACGTCGTCGGCTGGCTCCTGGAGGCGGTCGTTGGCATCGTCGGCACGGCGGCGGCGATTGCGCTGTCGCCGTTCCTCGTCGGAATCGCCGGTCTGTTCGTGGTTCGGGTAGTGACCCGGTCGCTGTACGGTCGCGGTGCCGCCCCCGCGCTCCGGCCCGATGGCGGCGGTAGCGGGGGCGGTAGCGGCGGCGTCGACAACGGCGATGGCGGTGATGATCACGATGGTGACGATGGCGGTGATGGTGACGATGGTGGCAATGACGCTGATCGCAACGACGACGACCGACCTCCAGCGGACGACCGTGTCGCGATCGAACCCGATGATCGGGCGGAGCTCCCGGTCGGTCGCGAGACGGACCCGGCGATCCAGGTCGGACGCCGCGTCGGTCCCGTCGATGCCGGTGGGTCGGACGATGAGTCGGCCGATGGGTCGAGCGGTGAGTCGGCTGACGAGTCGGCCGACGGATTCGTCTGGGGTGCCGGCGGGACGACGGACCGAGAAGCCAAGCGTTGATACCTCGGCGGGCGAACCGTCGGTATGCGAATCACGGAGCGCGGCCACGGGGAGGAGGGACGCGAGCGGATCGCCCTCGTCCCGGAGACCGTCGACGACCTCTGGCACCTCTCACACGTCCTCGAACCGGGTGACCGCGTCGAGGGGGACACGACGCGGCGGATCCAGCGAACCGACGACCGAATGCGGGACACCGGCGGGGAGCGGGAGCACCTGTTCGTCACGCTCGCGGTCGAAACGGTCGAGTTCGCCCGGTTCGCCAACCGACTGCGGGTCGGGGGCGAGATCGTCGGGTGCTCGCGGGAGGACCAGCTCGGACAACACCACACGATCAACGTCGAAGAACACGACGAGATAACCGTCGAGAAACGGTTCAAACCGGACCAACTCGACCGGATCGAGGAGGCGACGGAGGCCGCGGAGAACCCCGACGTCGCGATCGCGACCGTCGAGGAGGGGGCGGCGTTCATCCACACGGTCGAACAGTACGGCACCGAGGAGTACGCCTCCTTCACGCGGCCGACCGGGAAGGGCGAGTACGCCCGCCCGCGGACCGAACTCTTCGAGGAACTCGGGTCCGCGCTCGTCCACCTCGACGCCGACGCGGTCATCCTCGCGGGACCGGGATTCACGAAACGGGACGCACGCGAGTACGTCGCCGAGGAGTTCCCCGAACTGGACGCGTCGATCCGCGTCGTCGACACCGCGAGCGTGGGCGACCGCGGCGTTCACGAGGTCCTCAAGCGGGGCGCCGTCGAGGAGGTACAGACCGAAACCCGGATCGCACGGGAGGCTGAACTCATCGACGAGCTGACCGAACGGATCGCCGAGGGCGCGAAGGCAACCTACGGCCCGGCGGACGTCGCCGAGGCGGCCGAGTTCGGCGCGGTGGAGACGCTGTTGGTCGTCGACGACCGGCTCCGGACCGAGCGACAGGGCGAGGGCGACTGGCCGATCGACGTCAACGACGTGATCGAGTCGGTCGAACAGCAGGGCGGCGACGTCGTCGTCTTCTCGAGCGAGTTCGCCCCCGGCGAGCAGCTCCGCAACCTCGGCGGGATCGCCGCGATCCTTCGGTATCGACTCGAGTGAAGCCTTCCGGGACCGACAACCCGTCTACGCGCGCCTATCGCCCCGTGAGCGCCTCGCTGCCGGGCGATAGGGAGATCGTCTCTCCACGCCCCCGATCGACGGCGCGTTCGTACAGGAGGTGCGCCGCCGCGACGGTCTCGATCCCGGTGCCGCCGGAGTCGAAGACGGTCACCGCCTCCGGGTCCGTGCGACCCGGCGCCGATCCGACGATGATCTCGCCGAGTTCGGCGTGGACGTGTGCCTCCGGGTCCGCCTCGTCGATCAGCCCCGCGTCGATCGCCGCGAGGAACGACCCGGCGTCTTGCATGACACGGTCGCGGAGGTCGGGCACGTAGGTGGCCCGGGCGACCGTCTCCGGCGGCAGTTCGTTCTTGCCGGGCGTGTACTGTCCCATCGCCGTGATGTGGGTCCCGGGCTCGACGTCGGCGTCGTCGATCACCGGGTCCGAGGCGTTCGTCGCCGTGATCACGACGTCGGCGCCCGCAAGCGCCGCGGTGGACGAGTCGACCGCCTCCACGGGAATCGACACCGTTTCGGTCATCTCTGCGGCGAACGTCTCACGGCTTTCGGGGGTCGGCGAGTACACCCGGACGGCCTCGAAATCCCGAACCGTGGCGGTCGCCCGGAGCTGGCCACGGGCCTGTGCGCCGGCCCCGATGACGGCGACCTCGGTGGCATCGTCGCGCGCGAGCGTGTCCACGCCGACCGCGCCTGCCGCCCCGGTCTTGAAGGGGTTCATCGACGCGCCGTCGATGAGCGCAAGCGGCTCGCCCGAGTCGGCGTCGAACAGCGGCGTTATGAACCAGACGTCCTGCTCGCCGAAGCCGGCCGCGTACATATACCCACCCATCGCGCCGGTTTCGGGGAGGATCGCGGCGTAGGTGGTCAACATCCCCGCCGGGTCCCGGTTCACGAGTTTCGTTCGCGGCTCGGCGGGCGCACCCTCGCCGACCTGCCGGTAGCCGTCACGGACGGCGTCGACGTACTCGGCCGGCTCCGCGAGCCCCGCGACCTCGTCGCTAGTGAGAAACAGTGTCTCTGTCACACTCGTCGTTCGGCGGCAAGCGATAAAACGGTTATCGAGATTCGAGATTCGAGATTCGAGATTCGAGATTCGAGATTCGAGATTCGAGATTCGAGATTCGAGATTCGAGACCGAGCGATCGTGGACGACCTCAGTCCGCGTTCTGTGCGGACATCCCGGAGTTACCTGTGGGCGTCCGTGCGGCGTGATCGACGCCGGCGGCGCCGCGACCGTCCCGGTCGATGGAGGGCGTCTCGGGGACTGGACCCTTCACGAACATCGCGTGGCCCATCAACCCGATCGCGACCGTCGCGCCGGCGGGAACCGCCGACACCACGGGGAGGCCCACGAGGGTCAACGCGAGAGTGATCCCGATAAGCGTCGCGGGGATGAGGCCGAGGATGTAGTCGTAGTATCCAGACATAATACATCAGATGGTACGTGAAATGGGTATATAATTGTTTCCCGTGACACCTATATCACAGCTGTATTGTATTTTTATACTATTCTCATAACTTATGAGATCGCCGCGACGGACGGCGACCGCGATCGACGACCACGGCCGTGGATCGGTGCGATAAACAGTCCCCGCCACGGAGCTACCGGGCGTGAACCGCAACGATCGATCCATCACCGCCGTCGTGGTGCTGGGACACGGGATGGTCCACACCTACGAGCTCGCGATCCCGATCTTCGTCACGATCTGGCTGACGAAATTCTCGGTCATCGACCTCGGCGTGGTGACCCTCGAGGTGACGACCGCGACCCTCGGCGTCGTGGTGACGATCGGCTACGGCCTGTTCGGGCTCGGCGCGCTTCCGGGTGGAATCCTGGTCGACCGCATCGGATCCCGGCGGCTCATCACGTGGTGTCTGGTCGGGATGGGCGTCTCCTTCGGCCTGCTCGCGCTCGCTCCAAGCGTGGTGGTGATCACGCTGGCGCTCGTCGTGTGGGGACTCGCCGCCTCGGTGTATCACCCCGCCGGCCTCTCGCTCATCTCGAAGGGGATCGAGGAGCGCGGCACCGGCTTCGCGTATCACGGCATCGCCGGCAACCTCGGTATCGGTCTCGGGCCCCTCATCGCGGCCACGCTGCTTTTGGTCCTCGACTGGCGCGTCGTCGCGGGGGTCCTCGCGATCCCGGCGCTGTTCGCGGCGGTATACGCCTTCCGGGCGAACATCGATCCGGCGGCTGCCGTCGAAACGGACGGAAGCGACGGCGCGGGCGACGCGACGGACGACGACGAAGCGGGCGACGGTACCGAGGACGGCGGCGCGGACGACGCGACGGACGACGACGCCGCGGCGACCGCCGGCGTCGAGTCGCTTGCGGCGTTCCGGTCGGAGTCACGCGCGCTGTTCGCGGGGAGCTTCGCACTCGTCTTCCTGGTCGTGATGTGTTCGGGACTCTACTACCGTGGCTTCCTCACGTTCCTCCCGGAGCTGCTCGGACGTCTCGAGGGGTTCGAACCGATCGCGGTCGCGTCGCTGCTCCCCGAGACCCTCCACGGTCCGCTGGGGATCGACCCGAGCGACGGGAACACGCTCGCGCCGAGCGACTACTTCTACTCCGGGCTGTTGCTGGTCGGCGTGATCGGCCAGTACGTCGGCGGCAAGTTGACGGACCGCCTGCCGGTGGAATACGGGATCGCGGTCGGATTCGGCGGCCTCACGGTGCTTGCGCTCGTCTTCCTTCCAGCGGCCGGGATGGGACTCGTGCCGCTTGCGATCGTCGGGGCGTTGATGGGCGTGTTCCTCTTCGTCGTCCAGCCGCTGTATCAAGCGACCGTCGCGGAGTACACGCCCGCCGGCACGCGCGGGCTCTCGTACGGCTACACGTATCTCGGCGTCTTCGGCGTCGGGGCGCTCGGCGGCGCGATCGCAGGGACCATCCTCGAGTACGCCACCGAACCGACGCTGTTCATCGTCCTCGCCGGATTCGCGGCCGTCGCGTCGATCACCGGGATCGTCCTCGGTCGTCGAAACGCGGCGTAGCGCGGCCCCCACGCGACGACGGCGGAGCAGTCCGTCGTCGTCAGCCCTCGTACCCCGCGTACTCCATCAGGTCGGCGAAGATGTCGGTATCCATCGCGTCGCGGTAGACGATCGCCGAGAGCATCCCGCCGGGATAGACGCTCCCGTTCATCACGTGGTCGACCTTGTGACAGTGCATCGGGTAGATCCCGGGATCGGCGTCCGCCGTGAACTCGACGGTGTGTCGCTCCGCCGGCGCGACGTTACAGACGTCCATCTCGTGGCGCGCGGCCTCCGGGATCGTGCCGCCGTCCTTCTCGGTCCGCGTGAACCGGTGGTTGTGGATGTGCAGCGGGTGGCTCATGTAGCCGGCGTTGACCCAGTGGAGCCGGACCGTGTCGCCGTGGTCGACGATCATCGGCGAACCGTCCTCGGGGTGGAACGTTCGGGGAGCGACCTTGCCGTTGACCGTAAAGACGTCGGGGTTTCGGTTTCGCGGGCTGTAGGAGACGTCCTCGCCGGCCATCATCCGGTTGAGCCGGGAGTCCCAGTCCTTCACCGTCATGAAGTACTCCCGGTCGGCCGGCTCGTAGCCCGCCGGATCGACGCGGAAGACCCCGTACATTCCCATGTCGATGTGCCGCTGGGTCTGGAAGTGGCAGTGGTAGAAGTGCGTGCCGGGGACGTTGGCCGGGATCTCGTAGGTGTGCGTCTCGCCAGGTGCGACCGTGACCCCCGTCGTCGTCGGGACGCCGTCGTCCTTCCAGGCCTTCTGCGAGCCGTGGAAGTGGATCGTGTGGGGTAGGTGGCCGTCGGTGTTGTCGAGGGTGACCTCGATGTCCTCGCCCTCCGTCGTCCGGATGATCGGCCCCGGCACGCTCGGGTCGCCGTCGTCAGCCTGAAACGCCCACACGCGGGGCAGCTCGACGGGGCCGCCCATCGAGTCGAGCGGGTGTGCGGCGTGGACCGCCGGCTGGGTCGACAGCGTCACCGAGCCGCCCTGCTCGTCGACGTCGACGACCTCGGGCGGGCTCGTCCGCGGCAGCGACTCCTCGGACGTCTGTGCCGGCGTCGAGTCGGTCACCGCCTTCGCGCCGCCGCCGTTCGAGGGCGCCTGACAGCCCGCCAGCAGCGCGGATCCGACGCCGCCGGTCGCAGCCAGGAATTCGCGTCGCGACACGTCCGATCCGGGGGCACCGATGCGGTCGTTCATCACGAGTGGAACGAAGAGACCGTCATAAATAGGGGGAAAGCAGGTTCCCGACCCGCGAGAAGGGCGGCGAACGTATTCGACCGGATCCACATAAAGAACGGAACGTGTTCGACGTCGCCTTTATGTATCAATGCGGAACAACCGACACGACCGTCCACGTGACGACTCCGGTCGACGGAACCCGATCGTCGTGACCGGTCCCGAGCCGAACGTGGAACCCACACCGCGGATCGACGTCGATCTCGGGTCCGGCGAGTCGCACCGTCACCTGACCTTGAAGTAGAGGGTCCGCCAGACGGCGAGCGCGACCGCACCGGTCACGACCATCACGACCACGAAGATCGCCTGCACGCCGCCGTGGAAAAACGGGGTCGCTCGGAGCCCGAGCCCGATCAGCGCGGCGGGCACCCACGACCGAACGACGAGCGGAACCGACGCCTTCGCTGACTCGATGGCACCCGGCGAGTACGCGCCGATCAGCGGCGCCACGAGCACCCACCCGATCAGGAAGGGTGCGTAGATCCCGAGCAGATACAGCGGGTTCTCGATCAGGAAGTCGGTCGGATTGTGCTGGTTCGCGCCGATCGTCAACACGATCACGATCGCGACGATATCGCCCACGGCCAGGGGGATCGCCGCCCGGTCCAGGCGGGTCTCGAGGAACGTTTCGACGTCCATACCCTCGATCCGGACGGGGGGCCCTTGGGTCGTGCGGATCGTCGTCGCGGATCCCCCCGTGCGGATCGTCGCCGAACGAATCTCGCCGCAGCGGTCGACGTACGCGGCCCCGCCGCAGCGGTCGACGTACGCAGCCCCGCCGCAGCGGTCGCTCAGCGGTCGGCGTCACCGCGCTCCGGAACTTGCCCGACGACAGTGTAGGTGAATCCCCGGTCGAGAACGGTCGCGTCGAACCCGGTCGTCTCGAGATCGCTGCGGAGGTCGTCGGGCTCGAGGAACGTCGAGTCCATCCCGATCGCTCGTTCCCCGACCGCCAGGACGCGCCCAAGCGGGTGGGACGGATCGAACTCGCGAACCACGACGACGCCGCCGGGACGTATCGCCCGAGATAGTTCCGTGAACGCTCCGGGCACGTCGGGGAAATGGTGGAGCGCGTCGACGATCACGGCCGCGTCAACCGCGTTCGAGTGGACCGGGAGCCGCGCCGCATCGCCGCGAACGGCGCCGAACCCGCGGTCCTGAGCCCGTGTGAGCATCCCGGCGCTCGCGTCGACCACGACCGGTCCGTCGGCGTCCAGGCCGGCGGGCAGCGCTGCGGACGCGCGTCCCGAGCCGCCCCCGACGTCGATCACGCGTCGAACCGGCCCGGTCGCGACCGCAAGCGCGTCCGCGAGGACGTCCGGATCGGCGCCGGGCATCAGAATATCGTACAGCGGGGCAACGAGGTCGAAAAAGTTGACGTCGCCGGGGCCGAACATCGGCGGTTAAGAGAGGCGTTCGACCGGAGCAACGAAGACGATCTCCGTCCCGGCCGGTCCCTCCCGACTCGTCTTGTGGTTGAACCCGTTCGCCCGGTAGAACTCCCGGCTCGTCGGGTCGTCGTGTGGAACCGTCGTGCGGATCGCTTCCACCCCGTCACGGGCCAGCGAGCGCGCGACGTTGCCGAGCAAGGTCGTTTCGACGTCGTCGGTCGCGTGGTCCGGATGGACCCACAGCGCGAGCAACTCGGCCTCGGATCCGTCGGCATCCGGATGGGCGAGCGCCACGCCGATCGGCTTGCCGTCCGATTCGACGAGGAACGAACAGTCGGCCGTCGCCGCGGCCTCACGAACCCCCGCCGCGGAGACGTCGAGCATCGGTGCACCGAAATCGTCGAACACGGCTGTCTCGCCCGCTCGCGAAACCGCCGCCCGTAGTGCCTCGGCATCGCCGGGACACGCCGGTCGGACGTGCATCGTACTGATCATCACGGCCGACGACTTCGAATATCTTTCGGAGGGTCGGTCGTCCGGATCGTCCGGATGGATCCGGCTCTTCAGACGCGGTCGATCCCGATCGTGACGGCGATGCCCTCGACGTCCCACTCCTCGTGGGCGTCGGTCGCGGCGTCGGGATCGTCGAGCCACTCGGTCGCACGGGTCTCCTCGGCGATGAGGTCGCGGTGCTCGTCGACCAGGTCGGCGACGCGGTCGTCGTCGATCGTGACGCCGAGCCGGATGCTCGCGTCGACGTCGAGGTCGAGGTCCTTGCGCATCTCCTGGACGCGGCGGATGACGTCGCGGGCGTATCCCTCGGCCTCGATGTCGTCGGTGAGCGTCGTGTCGACGTAGACCGTGCCGTCCGCGAACGGGGCCGCGCTCACGCCCGCCGGCGGAGTGGCCTCGTACTCGACCATCTCCGGCTCGAGGTCGATCGGCTCGCCGTCCACGGTGACGTCGCCGTTCTCGACCGCGGAACGGGACGCGCCCTCGACGGCAGTCATCACCTCCTGCGCCTGGCCGCCGAAGGCGGGCCCGATCTCGGCCATCTCCGGCTGTGCGAGCTCCTCGAGCTCCGCGAACCGCTCGGTCACCACGAGCGACCGTGCGTTCACGCGGTCGAGGATCAGGTCCTCGAGCGCCGCGACGGCGTCGGCGACGTCGTCGTCCTCGGTCTCGACGATTACGCGCGAAACCGGCCAGCGGAGCTTCCGGCCGGCCTGCTGACGCGCCGTCGCGGCCGCCTCCTCCACCTCGCGCATCACGGCGACATCGTGTTCGAGGTCCGGATCGTGGAGCTCGTCGTCCGCCGTCGGGAACGGAAGCGCGTGGACCGTCGTCGCCTCGCCGTCGAGCGTTCGGTACATTCGCTCCGTGAGGTAGGGCGCGATCGGGGCAAGCATCCGGATCGTCTCGTCGAGGACGGTGGCGATCGTGGCGTACGCGCCGCGTTTGGAGGCCGAGTCCGCCTCCTCCCACATCCGGTCGCGCACCGCCTTGATGTAGAATCGGGAGACGTCCTGGGTGACGAACTCGATCAGCGCGTTGACGGCGTCGCTGACGCGGTACTGGTCCCACGCCTCCGCGACCTCCTGTTCGACCGACTGGAGTCGCGAGAGGATCCACTCGTCGACGAGTTCGAGCTCGCCGTCCTCGAGGGACGCCTCGGCGGGGTCGTAGTCGTCGAGATCCATGTACGGCAGCGGGAACCGGAACGTGTTCCAGAGGATGTTGAGTTTGCCCTGGATCTCGCCGAGCCCGTCCCACTCGAAGGAGAGGTCGATCCCCTGCTGGTCGTGGCTCAACAGATACGTCCGGAGGGGGTCGCGGCCGGCGCGCTCGATCGCCTCCTCTGGCGTGACGATGTTGCCGACCGACTTCGACATCTTGCGGCCCTCGCTGTCGTTGACGAACCCGTGCATCAACACCTGCTCGTAGGGCGTCTCGCCGAAGGCGGCCGTCGCCATCCCGAGCTGGGACCAGAACCAGCCGCGGGTCTGGTCGTGCGCCTCGACGATCAGGTCGGCGGGCCACAGCTCCTCGAAGGCCTCGGTCTCGCCGGGGTATCCGATCGTCGCCCAGGAGGCCACCGAGGAGTCGAGCCAGACGTCGAAGACGTCCTCGACGCGCCGGTAGGTGGTTTCGTCCTCGGTAATCGTGAGGTCGTCGACGGTCGGCCGGTGGAGATCGACCTCGGTCGGGTCGATCGACTGGTCGACGCGCTCGGCGAGCTCCTCGCGCGTGCCGACCACGATCATCTCCTCGTCGAAGGACTCGGGGTCGGCGTCCTCTGGCACCCAGATCGGGATCGGGATGCCCCAGTAGCGCTGCCGGGAGACGTTCCAGTCCGGCGCGTCCTCGATGAAGTCCCGGAACCGCTGGTCGCGGGCCCAACTCGGGAACCACTCCGAGTCGGTCATGTTCTCGAGGAGGTCGTCCTTGACGTCGGTGATCGAGATGAACCACTGGTCGGTGACGAGCTGGATGATCCCCGTGTCACACCGCCAGCAGTGGCCGTAGCTGTGCTCGACCGTGCCGTGGGCGAGCATTCGACCGTCCTCGATCAGGTCCGCGATGATGTCGTCGTTCGCGTCGCGGACGAACTGCCCAGCGTACTCCCCCGCGGCGCCGGTGAACTCGCCGTTCGGCTCGACCGGGCAGGCGATCTCCAACCCGAGCTCGCGGCCGCGCTCGAAGTCGACCTCACCGTGGCCGGGCGCGGAGTGGACGAGACCGGTTCGGTCCGCCTCCACGTAGTCGGCGGCATATACCTGCCCGGCGCCCTCGAAGTCGGGATACTCGGCGAGGTGGTCCGCGAGCGGGTGGTCGTACGCCCAGCCGACGAGCTCGGCACCCGACAGCTCCGCCTCGATCTCGTAGTCGTCGTAGCGGCCCTGCGTGAGGACGTCCTCGACGCAGTCGGCGGCGACGTACAGCAGGTCCTCGCTCGCCGCCTCGCCCCCGTCGCCGTCCGTGGTCGCGCGGACCGCGTTGTAGGTGAGCTCCTCGTCGACCGCGACGAAGGTGTTCGCGGGGATCGTCCACGGCGTCGTCGTCCAGATGACGAGGCTCCCCTCACGACCGCTCAGGGGGAATTTTACGTAGATGGACGGGTCCTCGACGTCCTCGTACTCGACCTCGTTGTTCGCGAGGCCGGTCTCACACCGGGGACACTGCGAAATCGACCGCTTGCCGCGCTCGACGAGGCCGCGGTCGGCGACCTCCGAGAACGCCCACCAGGCGGACTCCATATACTCCGGATCGATCGTCTTGTAGGGGTCGTCCCAGTCCATCCACGCGCCGATGGACTTGAAGTCCTCGTCCATCGCCTCGCGGTTGGACTCGGCAAACTCCATACACTCCTCGATGAACGCCTCCATCCCGTATTCCTCGATCTCGGTCTTGGAGTCGAACCCGAGCTTCTCCTCGACTTTCACCTCGATCGGGAGCCCGTGCATGTCGTACCCCGGCCGGTCAGTCACCCGATGGCCGGTCATCCGCTTGTACCGGATGATCGCGTCCTTCAGCGTCTTGTTCCAGGCGGTTCCGAGGTGCATCTGCCCCGAGGTGTACGGCGGGCCGTCGACGAAGAAGAACGGCGGATCGTCGGCGTGGGCCTCCGTTGCCGCCTCGTAGGCGTCGGCGTCGTCCCAGTACGACTCGACCGTGGACTCGACGTCCGCGGGAGTATACTGGTCGTCGATCTGCTCCATATCCGAGCGTGTTGGGCCGTGTATTTGAATACGACGGAGTCGCGGTCCGCGTCGCCGTCGCGGTCTCCACCCCCGCTCACGGGTCGCCGTCGTGGTGCCTGCAGTCCCCACCCCCGTTCACGAGCCGCTGTCGTGGTGCCTGCAGTCCCTCACGGATCGCCGTCGAGCCCGATGTCGTCGAAGGTCGCCATCTCCCGGTGGGTCGCACAGGCCGATCGATAGATCGGCAGTGCCAGACAGGCGCCGGTTCCCTCGCCCAACCGGAGGTCGTACGCGAACAGCGGGTCGAGGCCGAGCGCGGCAAGTTGGATCGCGTGTGCGGGCTCCGCGCCCGCGTGTGACGGGAGCAGGAAGGGGCGGACGGCGGGATCGAGCGCGTTCGCGACGAGGGCGGCGGCCCCGCTGATGACGCCGTCGACGACGACGGGAGTTCGATCGGCTGCACAGCCCAGCGCGACGCCGGCAAGCACACCGACCTCGAACCCGCCGACGCGAGCAAACGCGTCGATGGGATCTGGCGCGTCGGTGGGGTCAGACGCGTCTGATGGCGACGGGGAGTCCTCGACGGCTGTAGCCCCAGGATCGTTCGCTGTGGAGGCCGCGAGACCGTTCGTCGCGAGCGCGTCCTCGACGACGGCCACCTTTCGTTCGAGCGCCTCGTCGTCGATCCCGGTTCCGTATCCGGTCGCCTCGGCCGGGGCGGCGTCGGTCAGCGCGGCCGTGATCGCCGCTGCGATCGTGGTGTTCCCGATCCCCATCTCGCCGAGCGCGACGACGTCGGCGTCCGCAAGCTCCGATCCCGCGATCCGAACGCCGGCCTCGATAGCCTCGATCGCGTCGGCCCGGGACATCGCCGGGCCGCGGGACGCGTCGTTCGTTCCGGCGTCGATGCGAACCGAGAGTGCTCCCGGAACCGGATCGCCCGCGATCCCGGCATCAACGACGAGCGTCTCGACGCCGACGGCGTCAGCAATCGCGTTGACCGCGGCGCCCCCGTTCAGGAAGTTCTCGAGCATCGCCCGCGTGGCGGCCTGCGGGTACGCGGAGACGCCGCGATCGACGACGCCGTGGTCGCCGGCCGCGACCACGACGGTCGCGTCGTCGAGGGTCGGTTGGGGATCGCCGGTGACCCCGGCGAGCGCGACCGCGAGGTCCTCGAGCCGGCCGAGGCTTCCGGGCGGCTTCGTGAGCGTCGGCTGTCGCTCGAGCGCGGCACGTTCAGCCGTCCCGTCGATCGACGGGATCTCCGGGCGGTCGAGATCGTGGGGTGACGGCTCGTCGTCGACGGCGTGGGTGACGCCGTCAGGATGGTGCCCCACCATCGGTCAGGCGTCGAAGTCCGGAAGGTCGTCCGGCGCCTCGTAGTCGGCTTCCCAGTCGATGTACTCCGCTTTGAGCGTCTCACAGACGATCTGACCGAGCTCGGTCAGGCCGGCGTTGATCCCGGAGACGGTCCCCCACGAGTCGAGGTCGGGGTGGAGATCACGCTCCCGCCAGTCCTCGGGCAGACCGGGAGCGTGGTAGCCGACGCGGTCGGCAAACGAATCCCAGAAGAAGTCGAATCGGGAGACGAGATCGAGGTCGCGAACGATCTGCCACTCGGCCTCGTCGAGGTCGCTCGTCGCCGCCCACTCCTCGAAGGCGTCCGCCCACGCACCCTCCCGGAGGAGGGCTTCGATCTCCTCACGCTTGTACTCCGAGTCTCCGGCCACGTCGGCGTCCTCGTACTCGTTCGGATCGATCGCCGCGAGTTCCGGCGAGTCGGGAACCGGCACGTCGAGAGTCATACACTGGTATTGGGGCGGCGACCGAAAAGACCCGTCGACTCCGGCGGTCGGGACGGACCCCGGCAACCGAGGCGAGGGATTCGATCGATCTACCCGGCTTCCGGGGACTTAACGGGCCGCCGATCGATCCCGACGTATGCAACGAACGCGACGGGAGTTCCTCGGGCTGCTCGGCGGCGGCGTCGCGGCCGGTTCGACGGCGGGCTGTGTGGCTCCGGCACGCAACGATCCGGTCGGTGAGCGGCGGTTCGCGATGCTCTACGAGGACGTCGCACCCTCGGTGGCGCGCGTCCAGACGACGGCGGACGGCCGAACCGGACAGGGGTCCGGGTTTCGATACCGAACGGGACTCGACGATGACTCCTACGTCGTGACGAACCAGCACGTCGTCGGGTCCGATCCCGATGCGGTCCGGATCCAGTACGCCGACGGCGAGTGGGTCGAGGTCGCGGTCGTCGGAACCGACCCCTACAGCGATCTCGCGGTCTTAGATCCGGGTGCGGACATCGGCTCGGAGCCGTTGCCGCTCCGGGAGACCGTGCCGCCGATCGGCACCGAGGTGCTCGTCGTCGGATCGCCGCTCGGCTTCTCGGGGAGCGCGAGCCAGGGGATCATCAGCGGGCGCAACCGGAGCATTCCCGCGGCGGGGAACTACACGATCGCGGACGCGATACAGACCGACGCCGCGTTGAACCCCGGAAACAGCGGCGGCCCCATACTGACGCTCGACGGCGACGTCGTCGCGGTCGCGACCGCCCGCGCGTCCGGAAGCGACAACGTCGGGTTCGGCGTCTCCGCCCCGTTGACCGGCCGCGTCGTCCCGTCGCTGATCGAGAACGGCCGGTACGACCACTCGCATATGGGCGTCGCGATCCGGGACGTCGGACCGTTGCTCGCCGAGGCGAACGGCCTTCCCGCGGCCCGTGGGGTCTACGTCACGGCGACCGAGCCCGGTGGACCCGCAGATGAGGTACTCCAGGGATCGACGGACGAGACGATCGTCGACGGGACGCCGGTTCCGACCGGCGGCGACGTCATCGTCGGCCTCGAGGAGACGTCGATCGACACCCAAAGCGCGCTGTCGCGGTACCTCGCGCTCGAGACGGCCCCAGGAGACGTCCTCGACGTCCGGATCCGGCGGGAGGGGTCCGAACGGACCGTCCAGCTCGAGCTCGGGACGCGACCCGATCCCCCGGCCTGATCGAGGGGTCCGCAGGAGGCCCGACCGAGACGTTCATCCGGGCCCCGCCGAAGGCGTCCGACCCGGTATGCGATCGCAAAACACCGTCAGTACACATCCGTGACGTTTAAGTATCGATGACGGGTTCCTCAACACGCACGTACTGCAGGGGCGCGGCGCCCCGAGTCCGGAAGGGCGACGATACACGCGGGTTGCGGTAGCCAAGTCTGGCCCAAGGCGCAGGGTTGCTAACTCTGTGGCGGTCACGCCTCCGGGGTTCGAATCCCCGCCGCAACGCTCGAATCGAACCGGCGGACGATGGACGTCCATCGTCCGCACCGACACTCCAGACACCAATGAGTGCAGAAGAACCACAGGACGGCTCGGCGGAGGAGGACGAAGACCTCCAGTACTTCGTCCGGATCGGGGGCGCGGACCTCGACGGGACGAAGTCGGTCGAGCGGAGCCTGACAGACCTCAACGGAATCGGCACGCGCACGGCGCGACTCGTCGCAGAGACGGCCGACGTGGACCGCACGGCCACGTTCGGATTGCTCGACGACGACGACATCGACGCCGTCGTCGACGTCGTCGAGAACTTCGAGGACCACGTCCCGGAGTGGATGGTCAACCGGAAGAAGGACTTCTTCACCGGTGAGACCGACCACAAGATCGGGACGGACCTCTCGGAGCAGCGACGACACGACATCAACCGCATGAAGATGATCGACTCCTACAAGGGAGTCCGACACAAGCGCGGACAGAAGGTCCGCGGACAGCGAACCAAGTCCACGGGACGAACCGAGGGCACCATCGGCGTTAACGTCGAGGAGATCCGCGAGGACATGGCTGAGGAAGAGGCAGCGGCCGAAGAGGCCGGTGAGGAAGAATGACGACCGGCAAGAACACCAAGTCCTACGAGACGCCCAACCACCCGTACCAGGGCGATCGGATCGCCGAGGAGGCGGACCTCGTCTCGCGGTACGGCCTCAAGAACAAAGAGGAGTTCTGGCGCGCACAGTCGGAGCTCCGAAACATGCGCCGTGAGGCGCGACGACTGCTCGGCGAGGCACAGGGCGACGTCGAAGCCGCCCAGGAGGCCGGATCGGAGTTCCTCGCGCGGCTCCGTCGGCTCGGCATCCTCGGCGAGAACGACGACATCTCGTCGGTGCTGTCGCTCGACGTCACCGACCTGCTCGAGCGTCGTCTCCAGACGGTCGCCTACCGCAAGGGACTGGCGTCGTCGACGAAGCAGGCGCGGCAGTTCATCGTTCACGGACACGTCACCGTCGACGGCGCACGCGTTACGCGCCCGTCCAAGAAGGTCGATACGGCCGAGGAAGGGACGGTCACCTTCGACGAGACGAGTCCGCTCGCCGACGAACTACACCCGGAACGCGCGGACGCACAGGAGTAACCATCCATGAGCGACTCAGAAGACGGAAAGTGGGGAATTGCCCACGTTTACGCATCGTTCAACAACACGCTCATCACGGTCACCGACGAGACCGGCGCGGAGACGATCGCGAAGTCATCCGGCGGGACCGTGGTGAAACAGAACCGCGACGAGGCGTCGCCGTACGCCGCCATGCAGATGGCCGAGGTCGTCGCCGAGGAAGTCAAGGCGGCCGGCCTCGAGGGCGTGCACGTTCGCGTGCGCGGCCCCGGCGGCAACCTCAACAAGTCGACGGGCCCCGGTGCCCAGGCGACGATCCGAGCGCTCGCGCGCGCCGGCGTGGAGATCGGCCGGATCGAGGACGTTACCCCGATCCCGCACGACGGAACGAAGGCGCCGAAGAACAAACGGATCTAACATGAGCGAGGTCGACTACGACGTGCAGTACATCGAACGCGACGACCGGAGCGCGCGGGTACTGATCCGCGGGCTGTCGCCGGCGTTCGCCAACGGCATCCGCCGGGCGATGATCGCCGACGTCCCGACGTTCTCGATCGACACCGTTCGGTTCGTCGAGAACTCCTCGGTGATGTTCGATGAGATGCTCGGGCTCCGGCTCGGGCTCGTCCCACTTACGACGCCGATCGACGACTTCGAGATCGGCGACGAGGTGACGCTCGCGCTCGACGTCGAGGGGCCCGGAACCGCCTACTCCGGCGACCTCGCGTCCGCGGAGCCGCTCGTGGAACCCGCCGACGAGAACATCCCCATCATCGAGCTGAAGGAGGGGCAACGGATCGAACTCGAGGCGGACGCGGTGCTTGACACCGGCAAGGAGCACGCCAAACACCAGGGCGGCGTCTCCGTCGGCTATCGACACCTCCAGCGCGTCACCGTCGACGGCGACATCGGCGAGTTCGACGAGGAGGAGACGCGGATCCTGCGGGGCGTCATCGAGACGGGGGACGGAGAGATCGTTCCATCCGAGACCTTCGACCACGACCTCACGGAGCGGTATCCCGGAAAGGACCTCACCGTCGAGGACGTTTCCGGCGCCTTCGTCTTCCACATCGAGACCGACGGCTCCGTCGACGTCGAGGAGCTGATCCTGCGGGCGATCGACACGATCGAGGACCGTGCGGACGAGCTGCGAACCACCATCGCCGTCTGAATAGCCAATGTCCCTTCATCCCACCACTCCGACGCGCTCGCTCGCGACCGTCCATCAGGGGCGGCCCGCGAGCGACGCCGAAATCGCCGGCAAACGCGACGGGGCGGCCCCGACGGACCGATCGACGCGGTCGACGATCTCGTCCGGACGGACCGAAAGTGGTTTGAAGGGCGCCGAAGTACCGTGGAGTGCACGCAGGGATAGCCAAGTCAGGCCAACGGCGCAGCGTTCAGGGCGCTGTCCTGTAGAGGTCCGCAGGTTCAAATCCTGCTCCCTGCACTCCACTTCTCGCGACCCGGCGACGCGACCGGTCGCCACCACCGACATCTTTGAGACCTTCATTTCGGAGGAGACCAATGAGTAGCAAGACGAATCCACAACTACAGAACCTCATCGCCGACCTCAAGTCGGCATCCCGCGACGCCGACGCCGCGGTCTGGCAGGACGTCGCGGATCGGCTCGAAAAGCCACGGCGCACGCACGCTGAGGTCAACCTGGGGCGCATCGAGCGCTACGCCCAGGAAGACGAGACGGTCGTCGTCCCCGGCAAGGTGCTGGGCAGCGGTGTGCTCGAAAAGAACGTCACCGTCGCCGCCGTCGACTTCTCGGGAACGGCCCGACGAAAGATCGACCAGGCCGGCGATGCGGTGTCGCTTGCACAGTTCGTCGAAGAGAACCCCGCCGGATCGAACGTTCGGGTGATCCGATGAGTCTCGCCGAGTTCGACGCGGACGTCGTCGTTGACGCCCGCGACTGCATCCTCGGTCGCGTCTCATCCATCGTTGCCCAGCGCGCGCTCGACGGCGAGCGCGTCGCCGTGGTCAACGCTGAACACGCGGTGATCACCGGCAACGAGGAGGACACGATGGACACCTACCACACGCGTGCGAACCTCGGCTCCGACAGCGGGCCCTACTACCCGAAGCGTCCCGACCGGATCTTCAAGCGAACGATCCGAGGGATGGTTCCGTACAAGAAGAAAAACGGCCGCGAGGCCTTCGAGAACGTCCGCGTGTACGTCGGCAACCCCTACGAGCGCGACGACGACCACGAGGCGACCGTTCTCGATGGAACCTCGCTTGACCGCCTGTCGAACATCAAGTTCACGACGCTCGGGGACGTCTCCGAGAGTCTGGGTGCTAACGTCACATGGTAACCAACACATCTGGCAAGAAGAAGACGGCCGTCGCCCGCGCAACCGTGCGCGATGGTGAGGGTCGCGTACGAATCAACTCCCAGCCGGTCGAGCTGGTCGACCCGGAACAGGCCCGCCTCAAGATGCTCGAACCGTTCCGCATCGCCGGCGAGGACCTCCGCGACCAGGTCGACATCGACGTCACTGTCGACGGTGGCGGGTTCAGCGGCCAGGCGGACGCCACGCGAACGGCGATCGCCCGCGGGCTGGTGCAACACCTCGGTGACGCGGAGCTTCGCGACGCCTACATGAACTTCGACCGGACGCTGCTCGTCAACGACGTCCGACAGTCCGAACCCAAAAAATGGGGCGGACCCGGTGCACGCGCCCGGTACCAGAAGTCCTACCGCTGAGGTGATCCATCCATGATGATCCCTGTCCGGTGTTTCACGTGCGGCAACGTCGTCGGTGAACACTGGGACGAGTTCAAAGCGCGCGCCCGTGAGGGCGATGAGGACCCCGGCGAGGTCCTCGACGACCTCGGTGTCGACCGCCACTGCTGCCGGCGGATGATGGTCAGTCACACCGATCTCGTCGACGTCGTCTCGCCGTACCAGTAACATATGTCAACGAACCACAACCGCTACGAGAAGGCGCGTATCCTCGGTGCACGGGCGCTACAGGTATCCTACGGCGCGCCAGTGCTGATCGACACCGACGAGACGCAGCCGATTCTCGTCGCCGCCGAGGAGTACGACGCCGGCGTGCTCCCGTTCACGGTCCGGCGGGAGGAGGCGTAGTGACCCGCATCACGTCCGTCTCGCTGCGTCGCGTGCTCGACTCCCGGGGGAACCCGACGGTCGAGGCCGACGTGCTGACCGAATCCGGCGGGTTCGGACGTGCTGCGGCACCCTCGGGCGCCTCGACCGGCGAGTACGAGGCGGTCGAGCGGCCGCCGGCGGAGGCGATCGCCGCCGCCCGTGAACACGCGGTGCCCCGACTCGAGGGCGCCTACGCGGGCGATCAGCGCGCGGTCGACGCCGCGCTGCGTGCGGCCGACGGGACCGAGGACTTCTCCGCGATCGGGGCCAACTCGGCGGTCGCGATCTCGATGGCCGCTGCCAAGGCGGCCGCGGACGTCATCGGTGCGCCGCTGTACCAGCACCTCGGCGGTGCGTTCCGCGGCGAGAACTTCCCGATCCCGCTCGGGAACGTGATCGGTGGCGGCGAACACGCCGCCGACGCGACCCACATTCAGGAGTTCCTCGCCGCCCCGACCGGCGCGCCGAGCGTCTCGGAGGCGGTCTTCGCGAACGCGGCGGTCCACGACGCGGTCGCGGAGATCCTCGCCGATCGGGGCGTTCCCGCGGCGAAGGGTGACGAGGGCGCCTGGGCGCCGTCAATAGACGACGCCGAAGCCTTCGAGGTGATGGCGACGGCGACGGAGCGCGTCGAAGAGGACGTCGGCTTCACGGTCCGGTTCGGCCTCGATATGGCCGGCGCGGAACTGTACGATGCCGACGCCGAGGCATACGTCTACGGCGACCGGACCCGATCGCCGGACGACCAGGTCGCGTACGTCGCCGAACTCGTCACGGAGTACGACCTCGCGTACGTCGAGGACCCCCTCGACGAGGACGACTACGACCGGTTCGCCGAACTCACCGACCGAGTGGGCGACCGGACGCTGATCTGCGGGGACGACCTGTTCGTCACGAACGTCGACCGACTCCGAACGGGGATCGAGACGGGCGCCGGAAACAGCATCCTGATCAAGCCGAACCAGATCGGGACGCTCTCCGACGCCGTCGACGCCGTCGAGCTGGCGGTCCGAAACGGCTACGACCCCGTCATCTCTCACCGCTCCGGCGAGACCGAGGACACGACGATCGCCCACCTGGCCGTCGCCACCGACGCCCCGTACATCAAGACGGGGACTGTCGGCGGCGAGCGGACGGCGAAGCTCAACGAACTGATCCGCATCGCCGAGGACGCGGTGTGATGCCGAACCGACATCCAACGACACCCACCACCCACTCATGACTGAGGACAACGACACGGTCGAACTCGACGCGGACACGGACGCCACGGCGGACGACGCCGCGGCGGACGACGCCGACCTCGAGGACGCGGCCGACACGACAGCCGAACAGCCAGACGACGCGGCGGACGCCGCGGAAGCGGCCGACGCGGAAGCAGCCGATGCCGACGCCGAGGCGGACGAGGAGCCCCGCTTCGACGACGACGTGATGCCCGACGAGGACGCCGACCTGCTCATCCCGGTCGAGGAGTATCTCGGCGCCGGGGTCCACATCGGGACCCAACAGAAGACGAAGGATATGGAGCGGTTCATCCACCGCGTCCGCGACGACGGCCTCTACGTGCTCGACGTCTCGAAGACGGACGAGCGCATCCGCGTGGCCGCCGACTTCCTGTCGGGGTACGCCCCCGAGCAGGTGCTCGTCACCTCCTCGCGACAGTACGGCCGCTTCCCGGCCGAGAAGTTCGCCGACGCGATCGGCGCCCGCGCCCGGACCGGCCGCTTCATCCCGGGGACGCTGACGAACCCCGATTACGCCGGCTACATCGAGCCGGACGTCCTGGTCGTCACGGACCCGATCGGCGACGCCCAGGCCGTCAAGGAGGCCATCACCGTCGGGATCCCCGTGATCGCGATGTGTGACTCCAACAACCAGCTGTCGAACGTCGACCTGGCCATCCCGACGAACAACAAGGGTCGCCGCGCGCTCTCGGTCGTCTACTGGCTGCTCGCCAACGAGACGCTCGACCGCCGCGGCGCCGACACGGTCTACGCCCTCGAGGACTTCGAGGCGGACCTGTAGCTGTCCGAAGATTTCCTTTCGGTTCCGTTCGTCACCGTCGACACGTGTCTCGACCGATGAGCGGCTGCGTCGGCAGAACGATGGGACGGCGACGCCCGTCCGCCCGGGATCACCGTCCGCGACATCGGTGCCGTCGACGTCGCCGACCGCAAGCCACGGTGAGCGGCGGACGGGATCGTCGACGTGTCGGACGCGTTGCGTCCATTCCCCAGTTCCCCCGGTGACCGCCCGAACGGGTCGGACCGTCACCTCACCCGTTCTCCGGGTGGCGGGTATATAAGAACCAGCCCGTTGACTCGCGATCACACGGCATCGTCGTTCCGCGATCGGCTCGGTGGGCGGATCCGATATGCGCCCACAAGCGCAACGCCTGTTATCGCTGAACCAGTGAGGTGGAGTATGACCGTCTGTAGCGCACCGGGGAAGGTGTACCTCTTCGGCGAGCACGCCGTGGTCTACGGGGAACCGGCGGTGCCGTGTGCGATCGAGCGCCGCGCCCGCGTGACCGCCGAGCCGCGCAGCGACGACCACGTTCGCGTCGAGGCCGAGGACCTCTCGCTCGACGGCTTCACCGTGGAGTACGACGGCGCCGTCGGCGACCACCCCGACGTGGACGTCGAGCGATCGCTGCTCGATGCGGCGATGGGATACATCGATGCCGCCGTCTCACAGGCACGCGAGGCGGCCGGGGAACCGGACGCGGGCTTCGACATCGCCGTCGAGAGCGACATTCCCCTCGGGGCGGGGCTTGGATCCTCGGCCGCGGTCGTCGTCGCGGGGATCGACGCGGCCACGCGCGCGCTCGGAGAACCGTTATCGCCGCGGGAACTTGCCGATCGAGCCTACCGCGCGGAGTACGACGTCCAGGACGGGCAGGCGTCGCGGGCGGACACGTTCTGTTCGGCGATGGGCGGCGCGGTGCGCGTCGAGGGCGACGACTGTGAACGGATCAAGACGCCGAACCTCCCGTTCGTCGTCGGCTTCGACGGCGGCGCCGGCGACACCGGCGCGCTCGTGGCGGGCGTCAGAGAGCTCAAGGCGGAGTACGACTTCGCCGCCGACACGGTGACGTCGATCGGCGACATCGTCCGCGAGGGCGAACGGATCCTGGAGACCGCGGATCCCGACGCGGAGCCCGAGTCCGAGCTCCTCGCGGAGCTCGGCGACCTGATGAACTTCAACCACGGGCTGCTGTCGGCGCTCGGCGTCTCCGCGCGCTCGCTCGATTCGATGGTCTGGGCGGCACGCGACGCCGGCGCCCACGGCGCGAAGCTGACGGGGGCCGGCGGGGGCGGGTGCATCGTGGCGCTGGACCCGACGCCGGAGACGGAGACGGCGCTGTCGTTCACACAGGGATGTGCCGACGCGTTCCGGGCCGAACTGGCGACCGAGGGCGTTCGCGTGGAGGCGCCGTGATGACGGGTGAGACGGTCGTCTGCAAGCTCGGCGGCAGCGTGATCACCGAGAAGGATCGGTCCGAGACGCTCGATGCGCCCGCGCTCGATGCTGCCTGCGACGCGATCGCCGGGGTGCTGGCGGACGACGCCATCGACCGACTCGTCGTCGTTCACGGTGGCGGGAGCTTCGGCCACCATCACGCCAGCGCACACGGGATGACCACGACCGCGGGGACCCATAACGTCGACGCCGTGATGGACGTTCACGGCGCGATGACGACGCTCAACCGGTTCGTCCTCGACCGGCTGCACGAACGGAACGTTCCGGCGCTTCCAGTCCACCCGCTATCGGTCGGCGCACGGACGGGCGGGCCGGACGGGGAGCTGACGCTGCCGTCGGAGCCCGCCGCGACGCTGCTTGCGGAGGGGTTTGTTCCGGTGTTACACGGTGACGGGGTCGCCACCGCGAGCGAGGGCGTGACGGTGATCTCGGGCGACGAACTGGTCGTCGAGCTGGCTGCCGACATCGATGCGGACCGGGTCGGCCTCTGTTCGACGGTTCCCGGCGTCCTCGACGGCGACGGTGACGTGGTTCCCCGGATCGACGCCTTCGAAGACGTCGCCGACCTGCTCGGCGCGAGCGAGTCGACGGACGTCTCGGGCGGGATGGCGGCGAAGGTCGAGGAGCTGCTCGGGCTCGGATCGCCGGCGTTCATCTTCGGCCCGGACGACCTCGAGGGATTTCTGCGAGGCGACTCGCCCGGGACGCGGATCGGGTAGGGACGGCCGCTCTCCGTGTCGCGGTCACTCGGTCGCGTCGATCGCTTGCTCGAGCAACCTCGTCGCGCGGTCATACAGGGCGTCGGCGTCCGCATCGGTCCGCGCCTGAGCGGTCAGCCGGATCAGCGGCTGCGTGCCGGAGGCGCGAACGAGCATCCAGCCGTCGTCGGTCTCGATGCGGACGCCGTCGAGAGTGCTCCGGGCGTCGGGCGGGAACTCCTCGGCCGCCAGCGCCTCAACGGCCGTCATCACGGCCGTCTTTCCGGTAACCTCGCGGTTTCCGCGCCGGATCGGGTACGAGGGGAGCTCCGCGACCCGTTCGGCGAGGGAGCGTTCGGCGGCAAGCGACGCGATCCGAACCGCCGCGAGCGGGCCGTCCGGACACAGCGTCTCGGACGGGAAGATCCAGGCGCCGGAGGGCTCACCACCGAAGACAACTCCGTCCGTTGCGGCACGTTCGGCGACGGCGACGTCCCCGACGCGGGTTCTGACGAGTTCGGCACCGACGTCGGCGAGCGCGTCGTCGACCGCGAGGCTCGTGTTGAGCGGCGCGGCGACGGTGGGATGATCGATGCCCTCGGCGCCGGTACCCGCATCGGCCACGGCGGCGCGCGCGAGCAGCGCAAGCAGCGTGTCACCCTCGAGGAACCGCCCGTCGTCCGCGACCGCCATCATTCGGTCGGCGTCGCCGTCGTGAGCGATCCCGAGGTCGGCGTCGGTTTCAGCCACGTGCGTTCGAAGCGACGCGCACGTCTCGGCGGTCGGCTCGCTGGGCCGACCCGGGAACCGACCGTCCCGCTGGCCGTTGAGCGTCTCGACGGCCGCGCCGAGTTCGACGAGGGCGTCGGCGGTGACTCGCCCGGCCCCGTTTCCCAGGTCGACGACGACGCGAGTTCCCGAAAGCGGGGCGGCCGACCGCTGGTCATCACCCGCTTCCGCCCCGCGGTCAGCGGACGCAGCCAGCGCTCGCCGCCCGGCTGCCACGATCGCAGCCCGGTGGCTGGCGGTCGCGGAGCGCTCGAAGACGTCGCCGAACCCGTGACGCCGACCGTGGTCGTTCGGGTCGGCCGGCTCGAAGGCGTCGGACCGAACGCGGTCGGCGATCCGGTCCTGATCGTCGGCGTCGAACGCCTGACCGGAGGGCGTCCAGAGTTTGAAACCGTTGTCCGCGGGCGGATTGTGCGAGGCAGTGACGACGACGCCGGCATCCGCGCCGGCGCCGGAAACCGCTCGGGCGATCGTCGGCGTCGCGGCGACGCCGACGTCAAGGACGTCGGTCCCCGATTCGACCAGTCCCGCAGCGAGCGCGTCGACGAACGCCCGCCCGGAATCGCGGACGTCGCGACCCACGACGACGGCGTCGGTTTCCATCCCGAGCGCACGGCCGATCGAAACCGCGAGGGCTGCCGTGATCTCCTCCCCGACCGGACCGCGAACGCCGCTCGTTCCGAACATACCGTCGGGTGGCGGAGACGGCCTAAAAGCGATCGGGTCACGTCCGTCGGCGGCGACGGCGGCAACCGTGGCGGGCGACGGCAACCGTGGCGGGCGGTGGCTGATGGACGGGCCCGCCCGCGGGCCGGATCCTCACGTGACACAACCCTTATTCGCCCGACACGCCTTCCCTGGGGTATGGACGAATCCGGCGTACGCGATCTCCTTCGGTCGGTGACCGACCCCGACCTGGACGGTGACATCGTCTCCCTCGGGCTCGTGAACGACGTGACGGTGCGGGAGGACGGTACGACCGTCAGCGTCTCGCTTGCCCTCGGCGCACCCTACTCGTCGACCGAGACGGCGATCGCCGAGGAGGTTCGATCGACGCTGTCGGATGCCGGCCTCGAGCCGGAGCTATCGGCGCGGATCCCGACCGCGGTCACGCCGGACGAGCAGGTCCTTCCAAAGGTAAAAAACGTCATCGCGGTCGCCTCCGGCAAGGGCGGCGTCGGGAAGTCGACGATGGCGGTCAACATCGCGGCCGGCCTCTCGGATAGGGGTGCAAGCGTTGGCCTCTTCGACGCCGACGTCTACGGGCCGAACGTGCCGCGGATGGTCGGCGCCGAAACGCCGCCGCGGACCGACGGCGAGACGATCGTGCCCCCCGAACAGTACGGGATGCGCGTGATGAGTATGGACTTTCTCACCGGCGAGGACGACCCCGTCATCTGGCGCGGGCCGATGGTCCACAAGATCATCACCCAGCTCGTCGAGGACGTCGACTGGGGCGAACTCGACTACCTCGTGCTGGACCTGCCACCGGGGACCGGCGACACGCAGCTGACGATCCTTCAAACGCTACCGTTGACCGGCGCGGTGATCGTGACGACGCCGGAGGAGGTGGCGCTCGATGACGCGGTCAAGGGCCTTCGAATGTTCGGGAAACACGACACGAACGTGCTCGGCGTGGCGGAGAACATGGCCGGGTTCCGGTGTCCGGACTGCGGGAGCGTCCACGACGTCTTCGGCGAGGGTGGCGGCGAACGGCTCGCCGCCGAACACGACCTGCCGTTCCTCGGCGGCGTTCCCCTCGACCCGGCCGTTCGAACCGGCGGCGACGGCGGGGAACCGATCGTGTTGGACGAGGGGGAGACGGCCGACGCGTTCGCGGCCATCAGCGAGGCCGTCGCGAACAACGCCGGCATCGTCCGCCGTCGGCGGGCAAGCGACCAGCCCTGAGGATGACTGACGACGAAGACCGGGAAACGGGGGACGACAAAGACCGGGAAACGGGGGACGACAAAGACCGGGAAACGGGGGACGGGGATCGAGGGATCGACGCCGCCGGGATGGCTGGATCCGGCGTGATCCTCGACGGCGACGCCGAAACCCGGCGGGCACTCCGAGCGATCGCGGAGGACGTCCGCGGGGAGAGCTCGGAGAGCCAGCAGGTCGCGGCGATCCTCTATCGGGTCTCGGACCTGTACGACCCAGCCGAGGACACCTCGCCGGAGGCGATCTATCGGAACGTCAGGCAGATTATGCGCGTCAAAGCTCGGGGCGGCCTGGACCGCTGACCCTGCGGACTCGAGCCGGACGAATTCGGCCCGACGAGTTCCGGATCACCGCATCGAGCGGAACGTAACGACTATGCCACCCGATCGCGAAACCGGGGTATGGACTGGCCACACGACCCCGACGGCGAGGAGGGGAGCGAGGGCAAGCGGAAGTACGGCCACGCGGTCCTCGCGAAGAAGATCGACGAGGAGGAGGACTTCCCGCTGTCCGCCGCCGAGTACGTCGAACAGTACGGCGACCACCCGGTTCGGATCGACTACGAGACCGTCGTCTCCGTCGAGGAGATCTTCGATCACGTCGATCAGGAGGAGTTCGCGGACTTCATCGAGTTCCACCAGGAACTCGGCCGGGCGATGCGCGAGGCGGGATACTGGTTCTACGAGGGTTCCGATCAGTTCGTCAGGTCCCGGGCATAACGGCCGTCAACAGCCGGTTCGATCATCGACCGAGAAACTAGAACGCGACACGGCATAACTGTACTGGAGACAGGTTTTACACCTTCCCGTCCGATCTAGTGGTATGAACAGTGATACCAGTACACGTGATCTGATGCACCGGGAGTTTCCGGGCGTCAGCGAATCGGACACGCTGGACGAGGCCGCAACACTGCTGGTCTCCGAGTCGGCCGACTGTCTCGTGGTCGTTCGTGGCGAGGAGCCCGTCGGGTGTCTGTCCCTTCGCGATGCGCTTGCAGCGGTGATCGACGGCTCCGAACCGGCGACGACGACCGTCGGAGACGCGATGAGCCGGTCGACGCCGACGATCGACGCCGGCGAGCCGATCGACGTCGCCGAGGAGCGATTGGTCGCCGAAGGCACGAGCCGGCTGATCGTGACCGACGGGGAGCGTGCGGTCGGGCTCCTCACCGAACACGACGTCCTCGCTGCGCGGCCAGCACAGCGGCTCGAGGAGGCGAGCGCCGGGGCGGGTACGAACGGGGCTCGGCGGACGAGCGCTTCGGAGCCGGCCGCCGAGCGAGCGACCGCCGAGGAACCAACCCAGAGCATCTGTGAGGTCTGTGGTTCCCTGGCTGCGACTCTTGAGACCCACAACGGCCAGCTGGTGTGTGCTGACTGCCAGGAAGTCTAGTTGGCCGGCGGGACCCGATCCGGATGGGAACGACCGATCGTCCGATCGACGACTCGAAGAGAATCGAAAATCCCGGATCGCCACGGACCACGCGTGTTTCGCATTGTACCGGATATTTATTACCTAGTGCGTTGTTGTACCGAACCGATATGACGCGTACAATTCGACGACGTGACGTGCTCTCCGGCGCGGCCGGCCTCAGCATCGTTTCCATCGCGGGCTGTTCCGGGAACGGAAACGGCGGCGGCAACGGCAATGGCGGCGGGAACGGAAACGGTGACGGGAACGGCGGTGGCAACGGAAACGACGGCGGCAACGGAGACGGCGCGGTCCCGACGATTGACTACGGGGTTCTAATGCCCGAAACCGGCGATCTCGGGAGCCTCGGCGGTCCGATCCGTGACGGCGCACTGTTGCCCGCCCATCAGCTCGAAGGTGAAACCGGATTCACCGTCGACACTGACACGGGCGACACGCAAACGAACCCGCAGACGGGGATCTCGGAGGCGAACAGCCTCGTCAATGCGGGCATCCCCGCCGTCGTGGGACCTGCAGCATCCAACGTCAACCTCCAGGTCGCACAGCAGATCTACATTCCGAACCAGATCGTCGGGATCTCGCCGGCCTCCACCGCACCGGCGGTGACCGACCTCGAGGACGACGACTACGTCTTTCGAACGTGTCCATCCGACGCGCTGCAGGGACCGGTGCTCGCGGATCTCGCCGTCGATCGGTTCGAGGCGTCGACGGTCGGCACGCTCTATCTCAACGACAACTACGGACAGGCGCTCGAGGACGAGTTCGTCTCCGCCTTCCAGGACAACGACGGGCAGGCGGTCAACCGCGTCTCCTTCGAGCCCGAACAGGCGTCCTACTCCTCACAGATCAGCGAGGCGCTCAACGACAACCCGGACGTGTTGATGATCGTCGGGTTCCCGCAGTCGGGGATCACGCTGTTCCGCGACTTCTACAACGAGTACGCGAGCGATTACGACGTTCCGATCCTCGTCACCGACGGGCTCAACGACTCGACGCTCCCCGAGGAGGTCGGCAATCCGATGAACAACGTCTGGGGGACCTCTCCGGGATCCACCGGTCCCGGCAACGATCGGTTCACCGAGCTGTACCAGGACCAGTACGACCTCGAACCCGGCGTGTTCAACGCTCACGCCTACGACGCCGCCGCCGTGATCATCCTCGCGAGCGCCGCGTCCGACACGGACGACCCGACCGGAACCGACGTCCGTGACTCCCTCCGAGCGGTCGCCAACCCCGACGGCACGGAGGTGACGCCGGAGAACCTCGCGGAGGGCGTCGAGATGGCTGCCGCCGGCGAGGCGATCAACTACCAGGGCGCGTCCTCACAGGTGAACTTCGACGATAACGGCGACATGCAGGCGGTCTCGTACAACGTCTTCCGGTACCAGGACGGGGACGTCGTGAACGTCGAGACGATCGATGTCGAGTAGGGCGGCCGGAGACCACCCACGCCGGACTATCCACCCAGGAACTGCTGGCGGACTTCCTCGTCCGCCAACAGCCGGGTACCGGCATCGGTGTACGCGTTCTGCCCCTGCGTCAGGACGTAGCCGCGGTCACAGCGCCGCAGCGCCTCCGTGGCGTTCTGTTCGACCATCAGGACCGCGGTTCCGTTCTCGTTGATCTCGTCGATCCGATCGAACATGTCGTCGACGAGGTCCGGCGCGAGCCCGGCGGAGGGCTCGTCCAACAACAGGAGGTCGGGATCGAGCATCAGGGCACGTCCCATCGCGACCATCTGTCGTTGGCCACCCGACATCGTCCCCGCCTTTTGATCGCGTCGGTCACGGAGGACGGGGAACCGGTCATACACCGCCTCGATCCGTGATTCGGGGACCGTATCCAGAATGTACGCACCCATCTCGAGGTTCTCGCGGACGGTCAAGCCGTCGAAGACGTTGTTCGACTGTGGGACGTAGCTGATCCCCTTGTGGATGATTCGTTCGGGCGGCAGTTCGTGGATCGGTTCGGACTCGAAGGAGATCGTCCCGCCGAGATACGTCGTCAACCCGAAGACGGTCTTCATCACGGTCGATTTGCCGGCGCCGTTCGGGCCGACGATCGTCACGTACTCGCCGTCGCCGACGTCCAGATCGATCCCCGAGAGGATCTGGAGCTCGCCGTATCCGGCATCGAGATCGCGAACACGAAGGATCGCGTCATCGGGGGCGCCAACGTCGGCGTCCGTTCGCGTTTCGTCGGCGCCAGCGTCCCGCGTTCGGTCGACCGGCTCGGGATCGCTCATTCGGAACTCCCTCCGAGGTACGCGTCGATGACCTGCTCGTTCGATCTGATCTCCGTCGGTGGCCCCTCCGCCAACAGCGATCCCTGGTGCATAACGATGACGTGTTCACAGTGGTCCATAATCACGTCCATATCGTGTTCGACGAGCAGGAACGTGTACCCCTGATCGCGGAGGTCGTGGATCCGATCGAGCAACTTCTCCTCGAGGGTCGGGTTCACCCCCGCAAGCGGTTCATCGAGCAACAGGAGGTCCGGATCCGTCATCAGCGCACGCGCCATCTCCAGCAGTTTCCGTTGCCCGCCGGATAACGCTCCGGCCTTCTGACGGGCGAGGTGGTCGATCTCGAAGAACTCGAGAGTCTCCCAGACGCGCTCGCGAAGCTCGCGTTCCTGGTCGATCACGGACCCGCGGGCGCCGGGCATCACCGACCGCCACAGCTGCTCGCCGACCTGGTCGGTCGGCGCGAGCATCAGGTTCTCGAGGACCGTCATCTCCGGCAGCTCGCGAGCGATCTGGAACGTCCGGACCAGTCCGCGGGTCGCGATCTGGTCCGGCCGGAAGCCGGTCACGTCCGCGCCGTTGAACCGAACGGATCCCGAGTCGGGCTCGAGCGCACCCGCGATACAGTCGAACGTGGTCGATTTGCCGGCTCCGTTCGGGCCGATCAATCCGGTGATGGTGCCGGCCTCGACCGCGAAGCTCACGTCGTCGACGGCCACGATGCCGCCGAAGGTCTTCCGGAGGTTTCGAACCTGCAGGGGGACGTCCGGCGGCGTCTCCGCGGCCTCCCGTTCGACCCGTGAATCCTGCGTTTCGGGCGCTGTAGACGCGTTTTCCTCGGAGGCGGCGTTCGTCGTGCCCGCCGCGTCCGCGATGGTGGCCGCGTCCGCATCGACGGCCGGTTCCACACCGACGTCATCGGTCTCCTCGCCGGCGTCGGCATCCTTACTCATCCCCGTCACCCCCGGTCTCTCCACCGTGGTCAGCAGCAGCCGTCGTGTCGGGTCGGGAGGTGGGTTCCTCCCCTGACCGTGCGGCCGGGGCGTTTCCCTCGGGACGGACGCCGAGGTCGATCGCCGCGGCGGTTTCGGTTCGATGGCCGAGAACGCCCTCTGGCCGACGTTGCATAATCACGATCAGGACGACGCCGAGGAGCACGAACTGGAGCGCACTGATGTTCTCGAGGGCGTACGCCAGGAACGGAATCGGATCGAGCCCGAACAGCGGCCCGACGGCGCCGGCGAACGTCGCCGGAGCGCTTCCCAGGTCCATCGCGTTCTGGACGATGCCGCCGAACTGTCGCGGGCCCTCGAACAGCAATCCGACGAACAGGATGGCCCCGACGATGCTCCCAGTGTTCGATCCCGACCCACCGATGATGACCGCGACGAAGACGTAGAACGTGACGATCGGCCGGAACGAGTTCGGATTCACGTAGCCGTACGACCCCTGCCAGAGGATCCCGCCGAGCCCCATCAGCGCACAGCCCACGATGAACACCTTGATCTTGAAGAGCCGGGTGTCCTTGCCGAGCGACTGTGCCACGAGCTCGTCGTCCCGGATCGCCTTGAGAACGCGGCCGAACGGCGAGGCACCAACCCGCGAGAGCAGCCAATAGACGCCGACGACGAAGGCGACGACGACGAGCGTGTAGGCGGCATCGACCACGATCGATCGTCGTATCCCGGCTCCGGTCAGCACCGTAAGCAGCGCCTCGCCGGCACCGCCGTCGAACAGCGCGTCCGTCGGACGGGCGGGGAGGTTGAGTCCGGACCCGCCGCCCGTTCCGAATCCGAACGTCGAGACGGTCCAACTCGACAGCTGGCTCGAGTTCATCGTCAAGCGGATGATCTCCGAGAGTCCCAGCGTCACGATCGCGAGGTAGTCGGCCTCGAGCCGGAGCGCCGGGAGCGCGGCGATCAACCCGACGAGTCCCGCGGCGATCATCCCACCGAGGACCCCGACCGGAAGCGGAAGTCCGAGCCCCATTCCGGACGTGGCGTCCGGCGGCGTCGAGAGCAGACCCATCGTGTAGACGCCGACCGCCATAAATCCAGCAACGCCGATGTTGAACAGGCCGGTGTATCCCCAATGAAGGTTCAACGCGAGCGCAAGCACCGCGTAGGAGGCAGCGAAGAACGTGAGCAGCCGGAGGGTACTGGCGATCGCATTGATCGTGTTCGTCGTGAGCTCGAAGTCGTTGGCGACGAGCACGAACAGCGTAAACAGCCCGTATATCGAGGCGAGCGTGGCGAGAACGATCGCGAGATCGTGTCCGCCGAACGCCCGAGCGATCGCCTCACGGAGGACATCGGCGACCGATTCGGGCCCCGCCGATACATCGTCGGCGTCGCCGCCGACGCTACCGCTGCTGTCGGCGCTACCGCCGCCATCCGGACGGGGACCGTCACGTATGCGGTCCTCGCCGCTCATGCGGTCGTCACCCCACTGAAGAGCCCCTCCGGACGATACAACAGCACGATGACCATGATCAGGAACGCCGCTGCGGCGTTGAAATCGCCGGAGATCCACACGAGCGAGACCTCGTGCACGAGCCCGATGACGAGCCCGCCCGCGATCGCGCCGTAGATCGATCCGATCCCGCCGAGGATGACGGCGGCAAAGATGAACAGCAGGAGGAACCAGCCGATGTTGAACTCGATGGTTCCGCGCTCGAGCACGTACAGGTATCCCGCGACGCCGGCCAACGCGCCGCCGAGGATCCAGGTCGCGGTGACGACCCGTTCGGTCGGGATGCCGGTCACGAGCGCGAGGTCCTTGTTGTCGGCCATCGCCCGCATCGCGGTCCCCAGTTTCGTTCGCTGTAGAAGCAAGTGCATTCCTCCCATCAGGACGAGCGCGACGACGAACAGCGTCAGCTCGTGGAGGTTGACGCTGACGCCTGCGATCGTGGTTCGAACGCCGTCGGTGGCCGTCACGCCGCGGCTTCGGGAGCCGAAGACGAACTGTACGACGTACCGTAACCCGAGCGCGACGCCGATGCTGGCGATGAGCAGCGCGATCCCGCCGCGGTCACGCATCGGTCGGTAGACGACCCGATCGATCGCGACGGTTACGAGCACCGTCGCGACGGCCGCGACGACGACACCGATCGCGATGGCAAGCGGTGCCTGGATGATCGAGGCCCCGATCTCGTTGGGGCTCGGGCCGCTGGCCGCCCGCACGAGGAGAAGCGTTCCCGCTTCGGCGAGTCCCCATCCCGAGACCAGCAGCGCCGCCCCCCAGCCGGTGAACGCGCCCGTCGTGATGAGGTCACCGTGTGAGAAGTTCGCGAAGTTGAGAATGCTGTACGTCATCGAGAGTCCGATCCCGGCAAGCCCGAAGATGAGTCCGACGATCACGCCGTTCCAGACCAGCCCGCCGAACTGCGCGACCGACATCGATCCACCGAAGGTACGGCCCGCGGCAAGCGGTATCTCGACGCCAGCGAGGCGAGCACCGATGTCCAAAACGAGAAGGATCCCCACGAGCCACGCGAGCAGAAGCGGAAGAGACCGGGAGCCCCGACCCCGATCGAGGAGTTTAGTAGCGCCCATGCGTTAGGTTCACACGATTGTGGGAGCGGCGAACATAAATAACTCTTCGCTCTGACCCCCGAATCCCGAATGCACTCACGCCAACCGTCGCCGACCCGGAGGAACGATCACGCCACGTCGATCCCGCCGTGCCGTGAGTGGGTCGTCCGGAGACGCCTCGGATCCACGGCCCGGATCGAACGATGACCGGATCGAAAGCGGGATCGACGAACGGGGACGAGTCCTCCGACTCGATCGTCGCCGCGACGATGACCGACCTCGATGTGCTCGTCGATCTCTGGGTCGAACTCGCCGCCCACCAGCGCGGTGAGGGCTCCCACCTCCGGGCAGCCCCCAACGAGCCGGTCGTTCGGACCGTCCTCGCCGACCACATCGTCGCGGACGAAGCGTTCCTCGCGAGGGCGACGCCCGAGGGCGCGCCGGTCGGATTCATCACGGTCTCCCGCGAACACGGGCCCTTCGAGCAGGACGTCGATCGGGGATTCGTGGACGCGTTGTTCGTTCGCCCCGACGACCGCGGACGCGGTATCGGGTCACGACTGCTCGACCGGGGGGAGGAACGGCTCGCCACGATGGGGGTAGAGACCGTCGCGCTCGAGGTGTTGGCGAGCAACGTCGACGCGCGTCGGCTGTATCGCCGTCACGGATACCAGCCACACCGGGTCGAACTCGAAAAGGATCTGTCCGACCGGTGATGGCGCTCCCCGTCGATCGAACGAACGGCCGGCCGAATCAGGCGACGACGCCGCCCGACCGGATCGAAAACCGATACTGACTCAAAGGAGGGTCGACAATCCGGACCCGTGCCAGGGGAGCATGGGCGGTTCATGCACTCGACTTGTAATCGAGACTTCCGGGGTTCAAATCCCTGCCCTGGCTTCGTTCGGTGCACGTTCGTCACGCCCTGCGATTCGTCCCCCCTCCTGACGACCCGTTCGACGCATTGGCCCCGGTTCGTGAAGTCTCCCCCGAGATCGGCGCCGTCGCTGCCCGGCGTTTCGGTTCGGTTGAACGCGGAACAGATCCGTTCGACCTTACAGCCGACCGACGTTCTCGACTGAGACGGACTCGACGCCCTCGACGCCGCTGAACGCCTCCTCGACGGCCTCCGTGCCGCCCGCATCGTCGGGGACGATCACGGTCGGCAGCAGCGCGACGAGACCGAAGGCGACGTCGTCGCGTTCGAACCCGCGGATCTTCGCGCCCTGGGGCAGCGAGTCCTCGAGCAGCTCCTGGAGCTCGTCGAGGTCGACCTCGGGGCTGTTCGGCATTACCTTGACCTTGGCTGCGACGTCACCCATCGTTAGGGCCCCCGGAAGCCGCAGTCGGGACACTCATACAGGTTGCTCTGCTTGCGGCATTTCGCACACCGGCTGATGTTCGTGCCGCACTCGGGGCAATCGAACCGAGCGGCGTTCATTCCGGCGACCTGTATCCCACAGGAGACACACTGGTTGGCCGCCTGCTGCTGACTGTCGCTCATACACTGATAAACCGGTGCGCGACTTTTAACCGTTGTTCTTTGCGTCCGTACCCTCGTCACGGATTCACCGGCTTCGAGACGATCCGGGTACGATCACCGGACGAAGCGAAGCGACTCCCTTAGGAGGCCACGAGCAACGGGCCGATCAACACCCCCATCAAGTGGACGCGGCGGGTCCCGAGCCGTGGCGGAACGAGCCCGAGAACGGTGGCCACCACGAGCGTGGCGACACCGACGACGCCCGCAAACAGGAACGAGAGCCCGACGAGGAACGCGAGCACGCCGATCGAGACCCGCGTGTAGTCGGCGTTTCCGACGACCCGAAGGTACGTGTCCCCGACCAGCAGCAGCACACAGAACCCGATCCCGGCGGCCATCGCGGTCGCCGCAAGCAGCACGGGAAGGGCGAGCGGGACGGCGATCTCCTCGAGCGCGACCATCACGCCGGTCCGGGGCGTGCCGAGCGCGAACAGCGCGAACAGCGCGAAGACCGTGTTGCTCGTTGATGCACCGCTCGTGGCGACCACGAAGCCCCGGTCGGCCTCGGACCGCGGGATGGCGGGAACCGCGGCCGTCGCGGCGATCGCCGCCGACACGCCCGGGAGGTAGCCGACGATCGCTCCCGCAACCGATCCGGCGGTGGCGGTGATGCCGAGGGAGCGGCGCTCCATAGCGATCCGGGCATCGGACTGCGGCGGCACGCCGGCCCCGTCGATCGCGTCGATAAGGACCGGCGCGCCGAACAGTCCGGTAAAAAGCGGCGCAAGCATCCCGCCGGCGGCAAGCGGCGCGTTGGGCTCGATGTCGAGCGTCGCCATCCCAAGTGCGGCACTCGCGAGAAAGGTTCCGAACCCGGCAAGCGCCGCTCGACGCGAGGACTCGGTCACGAGGAGGAACCCGACGATCGCCGCGAGGACGAGGCCGATGTGGGCCCGTATCGTCGGATACGCGTGCACCATCACCCAGGTGATCGGGACCGCGATCGGGACCGCAAGCAGGACCGCAAGCCCCGAACCGACGGCCGACAACCGGAGCGCTTCACGCCCTCGGCCGGCGATCACCAACCGGTGGCCGGGGAGGGACGCGATCGCCATCGCGGCATCGGGAACGCCGAGCGCGAGGGAGGGAACGATGTCGAGAAACGTGTGGACGACGCCCGCACCCAGCATCGCACAGCCCACGAGCAGCGGATCAGCGGGAATGCCGGGTGCGGCGCTGGCGAGAACCAACGCGAAGTTGTTCGCGTGAAGGCCGGGTATCAGCCCGCTCACCGTGCCGAGAACGGCGCCGCCGGCCACGAACGCGAGCGCGGCGACGGCGAACGTCGGGTCGACGACCGGCCGAAACACGGGGTCCATCCCGACGAGATGGCCGCGGCTTCGGGGATAAACCCTCGGTGAGATACGGGTGGCTGAAGCGGAGCCCGGACCGGGACTGGGACCGGATCGAGACGTCGATCAGGCCGCGCCGGCCGCCGACTGGGCCTTCTTGCGCGTGACGTAGCCGGCGATACGGTTTCGAACGCCCTTGGACTCGACGGTCGTGAGCGCCTCGACGCTCTCCTTGTTCGTCTCGAAGTCGGTGTTGAACGAGTCGGGGTACTCCTGGATGAGGACGGTCCCCAGCTGCTTGATGTACTTGGGTTTGATGGCCATACCGTCGATATCGGCGGCGCAAACTAAAAGGGTTCGTTCCGCCACGAGCCCCTCGTTCGGCGCCACCGAGCCCGTTCAGCATCGATCTCGAAGGAGTCCATCAGCGCCGGTTGCGCCATCCGGTTACGTCGTCGATGCGCTCGAACGCCGCCCGTTCACGCGGTCCGCCGCAGCGGTCGACCGTGTCGGCGAAATACCGCAGCCGATCGAGCAGTTCGTCCTCACCGAACCCCTCGACGTCGAGGCGCGAGGCGGCCACGGTCGCGTCGATGACCGCGCCGTAGCCACGATTCGTCCGCGGGACCCGCTCGTCGAGGGTCCGTCCCGCAACCGGGGCCAGCGCCCACGTGTGAATCTCGGTTCCGGCGTCGGTGGTACGGTCGATCCGTGTGAACTCGACCTCGACGTACGCGTCCGTATTCGCCAGGATGGGGTCCGATCGTTCGTCGATCGTGAGCGCCGCGTCCACGAACGCCAGCGGGTCGCTCGTGAACTGGATCACGCCGCGCCCGGTACGCTCGACGTTTCGGCGCGTCCGCGTTCGGCCGTAGGTCCGGGCAGTCGCCATCGGCTCGGTCGTCACCGACGGCGTCGAGTCGTCCGCCGCCGCGTCCGCCGCCGCTTCAGCCACCGATTCAGCCGTCGCTCCGTCCTCCGTTCCGCCATCCCACTCGTCCGGGTCCGGGGCGTGGACCCCGAGCGCAGCCATATTCCACCGTCCGTTGGGGCCACGCGTCGCGACGATCGTCTCCGTCACCCCGCGGAGATCGACGGGCCAGGTAGGCCCGGTCGCTCGGGGCACCACGCGCGTGTGCTGGTCCCCGAATCGGTCGGGATCGACGAGCCGCGGTTCCGACCGGGCGTCGTCATCATCATTATCATCATCGGTCAGTGTCCCGTCGACGGCGTCCCGATCGCGTCCGTCGTCGGGACGGGTCATACCGATAGCCCCCGTTCGAGCGCGACGAAGAGCCCGGCCGCGACCGTATCGGCCGTCGTCCCGGGATTGATCCCCTCCTCAACGAGCGCGTCCGCGAGCGCGTCCGCGGCCTCGAGATCCCCTCGAACGTCGGCCGCGCGTTCGGAGACATCCCGTGCGACCGCCGGTCCGTGGGAGGTTGCAACCAGGGTGTCCGGCCGATCGGCGAGGACCTCCAGGAACGCACGGGCGGTCCGGTCGCCGATGGGTCCGGTATCGTCACGGATCGATGCGGCGACCGCGAACGGTCGTTCGAACCCGGTCGTCCAGTCGACCGCGTTCCAGTCGGGGATCCCTCGCGTTCCCGCCTCCGTCTCTGCACCTGGCTCCCCATCCGTCTCTCCCCGTGCCTCTTCCTCCATCCCTCCCCCTGCCGCGTCCCCCGTCGACAGCGCCAACACGTCCGAAAGCGTGAGCCCCCGCTCACGGAGCGTCGGCGCTGCCGCCTCGCCGCGGCGAACGTCCAGATCGTCCATCTCGGCGGGCGGATCGCGGACGGCAACGTCGACGTGCTCGAAGGCGCGATAGAACGACACCGCGTCCTCGACGGTCGTGTCGGCGACGACGCGGTCGAGCCCGTCAGGGGTGAGATCTCCTCGGGCGGCAGCGGAGACGAGTGGAACGAGCAGCAGCAGGCAGCCGAACTGGGTGTTCCCGCCGGACTGTCGGCTCATCCCGGCGACGGCACGTTCGAACGCGATGCCGACCCGAGCGCCGTGCTCGGCGCGACGAAGCCCCTTGCCGGCCCCGACCGTGCCCGCGAGGAAGTGTTCGAACCGAAGGTCCTCGAGATCTCGACGCCGATCGACGTTCCCGGGTTTGGGGGTCCCGGCGACTTCGAGCAACAGCGCCAATTGCGCGTTCTCGGCGGGCGTTCGCCGCGTGGCTCCGGAGTTCCGTCCAGTCACAGGGGCGCATCCTCCGGTATCGATCCGGTTTCAGAGTCCGATTCCCCTCCCGAGCCGGGGGCGGATTCGGAGTCCGAATCCGGGCCCAGATCGAGCGCGGCTGCCGCACTCGCGACGCGATCGAGAACGATCGGGTCGTCGCTCGGTCGACCGACGCTGACCGCGTCAGCCCCGTACTCGGCGTACTCGCGAACGCTCTCGCGGTCCCGTACCTCGTTGTTCGCGATCACGAACAGGTCGGTCGCGGCAGTCACGTCGGCGACTGCGCGCTCGGTGTCCATCGCGTCCAGATGGAGGATGTGACCTCCCGCATCCTCGACCGTTCGGGCAACCGCCGGAAGGTCGACACCCGACACGCCGGCCCGAGCCTTCACGCTTACCGTCACGCCCGCAGTGGCCGCCGCCGCGACGTACTCCGAGAGCCGGTCCCGGTCGGCAAGGAGCGACTCGCCGCAGCCGACCGCACACAGTTCCGGCTGCCGGCAGTGTGCGTTCACCTCGAGGATCGCGTCGTGGGACGTACAGACCGCCGCAGCGCGCTCGATCGGGGGGAGCGTCGTACTCCGAACGTTGACGGCCGGTCGCAGTGGCACGTCCTCGAGAGCCGCCACCTGTGAGTCGATGAACGCGAACGGATCGTTCGGGAGGAACTCCTCGCGACCGCGTTCAACGAGGTCACGTGCGGCGGCCCGGCTCGCGGGATCGAGCGCGATCCCGCCGAGGACGGCACAGCCGACGTACGGAGCCGCGGCACTGGCCCAGGCGGCGTCGGAACGACCGCTGAGGCTCGCGATCGCCACCGGCGGGACGAAGGGGACGACGGCGTCACTGCCGCCCGGATCCACCTCGCTGCGTTCGGGAACCATCTCGTCGTGTTCCTCGTGAGCCATCCATTTTACGCCATCGCTCACCGAACGGCAGCAAGCGCCGACTGGCAGGCACGCGCGACGCGTTCGGCGTCGGCGGCGTTCTCGATCCGGGTGTTGGTCCGGACGACCTCGCGATCGAGATCGGTCCCGTCGTCGGCGTCGAGAACGAACGCGTCGGCAAAGGGGTAGGCAGCCGCCACGCCCGCGGTGCTCGGATCGATCCCGACCCCTGCCATCAGTTCCGCTGCCGGCCCCGAGAAGACTACGTCCTCGACGAACGGCGAGACGGCGACCACGGGCGTTTCCTGCAGAGCGGCCTCGACGCCGGGGAGTGCGAGCATCGGACCGATGCTCGTGACCGGGTTCGAGGGACCGATCACGACCGGCTCCGTGAGGGCCTCCTCGACCGCTCGCGTCGGCGTCGCCTGCGTCGTCTGCGTCGGCGTCGTCTGCGTCGGCGTCGCCTGCGTCGTCGTGGTTTGCGTCGGCGTGGTTTGCGTCGGCGTCGTCTGCGTCGGCGTCGTCTGCCTCGTCGAGATCTGCGTCGATGGGTCCGGGTCGGTGCCGCGGAATTCGACGGCCTCGACGGCAGGATCCGCCCGGCGATCGACCCAGTACTCCTGGAAGTGAAGCGGACCGTCGTCGGTGTGGACGATCGTTGCGACCGGGTCATCCGACATCGGCACGAGATCCACGGCGAGACCGAAGGCGTCCGCGAGCGTGCGCGTGACCTCGGTGAGTGACCGTCCCTCATCGAGTAGTCCCGTCCGCGTGATGTGAACCGCGCGGTCGCGGTCGCCGATCTCGAGGAACTCCGCGACGCCGGAGAATCGCCGCCAGTTCGCGATCCGCCGGCCCGCAGTCTGTGCGTCATCGGGGAGATAGCGTGGACCGTCCTCGAGGCCTGCCGCCGACGCGATCCGCGAGAGTTCCTCGTGGGTCGCCGTCGTGTCGTTGTCGATCCCCCACCACGTCTCGCGGTCGAGAACGTCACCGCCCCAAAAGAGAACCGTATCGATGTCCGGACAGACGAGATGGCCCCCGATCTCGACGTCGTCCCCGGTGTTTCCGACGACCGTGATCGACGCCGCGTCCCAGACGGTCGTCGCTCCCTGCAACAGCTTTGGCGTCCCGGTGCCGCCGGCGAGAAACGTGACCATACGGTGGGGTTGAGCGGCGTCGGCTTGTAAGCTCCGCCCTCGGGCCGGACGGCGACCGACGGGGAACCGCTCGTCGGGAACGGCATCGACGGCGGAACGCCTATCTCGATGCGTCGATCAGGACTGTGTATGGACACGCGTCGCGCGCTGTTGGACGCGCTCGAATCGGGGCCCGTCTCCGGTCCCGAACTCGCCGATCGGCTCGGCGTCTCCCGTGCGGCGGTCTGGAAACACGTCGAGGCGCTCAGGGATCAGGGGTTCGAGATCGAAAGCGGGGACGAGGGGTACCACATCACTGAAACGCCGAATTACGGTGCGGCCGCGATACAGTACGGATCGACTGCGCCCTACGGGATCGAGTTCCACGACACGATCAACTCGACGAACGATCGGGCTCGCGAGCTCGCCGACGCGGGCAACACCGGTATCGCCGTGGTCGCGGACGAACAGACCGGCGGACGCGGGCGACTGGACCGCGACTGGGCGGCCCCCGCCGGCGGGATCTACGTCTCGGTGGCGATCAGCCCGGATCTCCCGCCGGCACAGGCGCCGATCGTCACGCTTGCGGCGGCCGTCGCGGTAACCGACGCCTGTCGGGACGTCGGCGCTGACGCACACATCAAGTGGCCAAACGACGTCCTCGTTCCCGATCCAACCGCCGAGCGGGGCGGCACCAAACTGGCCGGAATCCTCACCGAAATGCAGGGAGAGGCCGACCGCGTCTCGTGGATCGTCGTCGGAATCGGCATCAACGCGAACGTCGACCCCGACGCACTTCCGCCCGGAGCGACGAGCCTTCGCGCGGCGACGGGCGACCGTATCGACCGCAGCCGAGTGACGCGAACGCTGCTCGAACGGTTCCACGAGTTGACAGCCGCCCCCGAATCGGTTCTCCCCGCGTGGCGTGACCGAGCTGCCACGATCGGACGGGACGTTCGGGTCGAAACCACGACCGGAGCCGTCGAGGGAACCGCCGTCGACGTCGAGTTTCCCGGCGCCCTCGTGCTCGAGACCGATGATGGGACCGAAACCGTCCTCTCCGGGGATTGTGAACACCTCCGACCGATCGACTGAGTGTCGAGTTCCTCATCCCGTCGTCCCGATAGTGGTCGTGTCCGCAGCTACCCACTTCCGGAGGCTTCCGATTCAGGTGTCCCGTCGGCGGAATTCCGGTCGGCGTCCGCGGTCTCGGGCGTTTCCGTCGATCCGGCCACGCCGGCCGTCTCGGCCGCGTTGGACGCCGCCGTGTCACCCGCCTCGCCGACGCGAACGGTCAAAACCGGGACCGAGGATCCACGGACGACCTTTTCGGCCACGCTACCGAGGAGGAGTCGGTCGATGCCGCCGCGGCCGTGTGTCCCCATTACGATGACGTCGCACCCGTGCCCTTCGGCGTAGTCGATGATCTCCCGGCTCGGTGACCCCTCGACGACTGCCGTCTCCACGGGAACGTCGACCCCGACGCCGTCGGCGATCGACTGCACCTCCTCGACGGCCGCGTCGGCATCCGACTTCAGGAGATCGTCGATGCCGTCCCAGGATGACTCCATCGGCAGCCCGGCGTAACTCGAGACGTTGATCACGTAGAGTGCGTGCACCTCGGCGTCGTGGATCGCTGCCAACCGTAACGCGTGCTCGACGGCGCGCTCGCCCTCCGGTGACCCGTCGGTCGGAACCAGAATTCGGTTGTAGAGTGACATATGTTATCACAGGACTGTATCGGATGCGAGTGTATAACTGTTTGCACGTTTTGCCGGTTCTCGCACGTCGGTCTCCGGACCACTCGGCCCGTGATACCGGGCCCGGTCGAATCCAGCCGTGGTACCGAACCGGTCACACCCGCTCGGAGCGGGCCCGGTCACGCGCCCTTGTTCTGGCCGCTTTCGAACGTCGATGGCTCCGGCTCGATCGACCGATAGGCGACGACACGGTCGCCGAGGGTCTCGACGCGGTCGCGGAGATCGACGTCGGTGAACTGCCCGTTCTCGATCGCGGCGTCGGCGCGTGGAATGGCGGCCTGATACGGGAGTACCCAGGCGTTGAGTGCGCGACAGACAGACCGCAGATGCTCGAGGGCCGTGATCGGGAACGAGCCGCCGGCGACGGCGAGTAGCCCGACGGTGACGCCCTCGAACTCCTCGAACCCACAATGGTCGAGCGCGTTCTTCAGCACGCCCGAACAGGAGCCGTGATACACCGGCGTCCCGAGGACGATCGCGTCGGCCGTGCGGATCGTGGACCGGAAATCGGCGCCGTCCCCCTGGTCGTCGACGTCCGGATTCAACGGCGGCAGATCGTACGCACGGATATCGACCAGTTGCGTCGACGCGCCGGCGGCTTCGGCACCCTCGAGGGCTGCTCGGACCGCAGTGCGTGTATGACTCCGTGACCGCAGGCTCCCCACGACGCCGGCCACGTGCGTGTCGCTCATACCACCTCCCTCGGGGGACGGCCTGAAAAATCGGATGGGTCCATCCCGTCCAGTGCTCCCTGGCAGCAGTCCGACGAGTCGAGGGCGACGCGAGCCGACCGGACGTTTATCCCGGATACCGACACAGCGCCCCCGTGACCTGAGGCTCGCTCGCGATGGCCGAGGCGGGTGTTCGGCGCCCCGTCGCGAGACCGGATCCGTTCCACGTCCCCGGATCCACGCTTCCGCGCCGACTGTTCGCCAGATCGCGTCGATGTGGTCGTCATCGTCACCGCTCCGCCGAGCGTTGGCTCCGTCAACCACCCCCTCCGCCCACAGCTACCCGTCCACGTTCTCACTGGCCGTGCGGATGACCCGATATCGGCCGCCACACTCCCCACAGCGGTATCGATCGGGCTCCGTGACGAGTTTCGATCGTCGATAGCGGGCGATCTCGGCGTCGCAGTCGCGACAGCGCACCCACCACGTTGGGTCGACGAACCGGTCGCAGTGTACGTGCGTTTCGAGCGTCGCCGCCAGTCGTCGAAAAGTCGGCCCGTGGCTCGGGTCGCCGCGTTCGTTCAGCAGGTGTGCGTGGAGGAGCTCGTGCCGGATCGTCGCCGCCGTCGCCCGCCAGCCGCGATTGCGGAACTGCAGCCAGGCGAGAACGATCGCCGTCGGCTCGCCGTCACGGTATCGCACCGCTCCCGCACGCCGTTTGGCGCGGCGGCTGACCTCCCACTCGAGGCGGCTCACCGAGACGGAGAGACCGTGGCTCTCGACGACTGCCCGCGCATAGACCCGCGCGGTTGCGAGAAGTTCCGTCGGGGTCGCATCCGGTCCGATGTGGTACCGTTCGACCGGAACGGATAGCGCCGACGCATCGTCGCCGTTTCGATCGGGATCGGATCCCTCGCCAACATCGGGTTCTGACCGTCGCTCCGCCATCAGTCACTCCCGAAGCCGAACCCGAACGCCGTCCTCCCCGTCGCGAACCGCCACGAGCCCGTCATCGGACAGATCCGCGAGGAGCCCACGGAGCCACTCCCGTCCGTGGTCGCCGTCGGGCGTGTAGTCAACCCGGATCCGGTGGCCGAGGTCGTCGATCGGGAGTTCGTCGTACTTCCGGAGCGTCGCGACGATCCGGCCGCGGAACTGTCGCCGACTCCCCTCGAAACTCGGCTGTGTGGGAACGTCGGGCGCGGTGAAGTCGCCGGTCCCGTAGGCGTGACACCACTGACGCCACGGGCATCCCTCCTCCTCACACCGCGGGGTCGTGCCACAGGCGACCCCGCCGAGTTCCATGATCGCGTTGTTCCACACCCGGGACCGGCCATCGGGCAGCAGCGTCGAGGCGGCCTGCTCGAAGGCGTCGTCCGAATCGGGGACGCCGAACGCGCGGTACAGCACGCGTTTGACGTTCGTGTCGACGACGGCGTCGCCGGCGTTGAACGCGAAGGAGGCGACCGCGTTGGCGGTGTAGGGACCGACGCCCATCAACTCCTCGAGGTCGACGGGCGTCCGCGGGAACTCCCCGTCGAACTCCTCGTGCACCTGCTGTGCGGCCTCGTGAAGGTACTTCGCACGGTTGTTGTACCCGAGCGAGTGGCTCGACCAGAACCCGACGACGTCGCTTCTGTCGGCCGCAGCCAACGCGGCGGCGGTCGGCCACTCCTCGAGAAACGCCTCGTAGGCCGGCCGAACTCGGTCGAGTTGGGTCTGCTGGCTCATCACCTCGCAGACGAGGATCGCGTAGGGGTCCTCGGTCTCCCGCCACGGGAACTCCCGATGGTCGGCCTCGTACCAGTCGATGAGCGACGATCGAACGTCCTCGAGGGCGGCAGGAAGCTCGACGGCCTCCCTCCCGTCCGCCGCTCCCGACGTTTCGTGCTCGTCCCCGGAAGGCGTCATACATCGTCGTTGTGCCGGCGAGCGTTTATAATCCTGGCCGATTCGACGATCGTCCGTCGCCTGGCGTATTGCGACCGCGAGGACGGCGACGCCGACGAGACGATCCGAAACCGGTTTCGGCGGCAGGACGCTGCGGGAAGCTATGACGCTTGAGGATCTGACGACCGCGGTTGAGGGAACGTACGGCGAACTCGGTGACTCCACGGACGTCGAACTCGATCGGGAAACTCGAACCGAACTGGCGATGCTGGTCGCTGCGACCGGTGCCGACGCGGATGAGCTCGTCCGGCGGGGGATCCACGCGCTGTTCCGAACGACGGTGGACACCGGCGATCTCGACTTCCAACTGCGAAACGAGTACGACGTGTCCTACGACGAGTACCTGATGGGAATGTCCGTCGACGAGATGACGGGGGACGCACAGTATCCGCAGCAGGACGACGATCGCCGGTACCGGATGTAGACGTTTCCGGTGATGAGTCAAGAAAGCGGTGCGTCGATCGCCCCGTTTGGTGCCGCGGTCAGATGTCGACGTACTGCGACTCCCACTCCTGGCGGGCGTCGATCTCACGCTGACCACGTCGTGTGAGGGTGTAGTAGTTCGTTCGGCGATCGCGTTGGCCCTTCTCGACGAGCCCCTTCTCGACGAGCGTATCGAGATTCGGGTAGAGGCGACCGTGGTGGATCTCCTTCTCGTAATAATCCTCGAGCTCATCCTTGATCGCGAGTCCGTGCGGCTCGTCGAGTCCAGCGATCACGTACAACAGATCCCGCTGGAATCCTGTCAGATCGTACATTTATGAATTCTATTCAATCATATACATCGATATCTGATAAATATACCGGATCCACGATCGATACTGGGTGGAAATACGGATGAAACGGTGTTTGGATAATATTCAAACGAGACAACTCACTGAGTGTTTTTGACAGCAAATATGACATATAATTCTGTGAAGACACGTCACGGCCGAAGAATCGGCGTTTCGAAACGGCCCGCATCGCCGGCGTCGATTTTTATACTTCAACGACGTAGGTGAGGTATGCCTGAAGAGACGATTTTTGCCAGTGAATCCGTCGAATCTCGGGAATCGATCGCGACCTCCCTCCGGACCGTCGCCGACAAGCTTGAAGCCGGTGAGCCGGTTACCTTGGCCGCCGGCGAGGAATCGGTCACGCTGTCGGTGCCACCGCGGGCGACCTTCGAGGTCACGGCCGAACGTGAAACCGAGGGCGGTCACGAGGAGCTGAGCGTCGAACTCGAGATCGAATGGGACGTCGGGACCGATGCGGACGGAACGGACGCAACGCTATCGATCGAGTGAGGTCGCGCGAGCGACGTCGTTCATCTGGATCGATGGGTCGTGCTCAGATATGTTCCTCTTCGAGGACCCACCCGAGCGCCCGCTTGTAGTAGGTGAACATTTCCTTGACGCCCTCGTGACGCATCTCCTCGTCCTCAAGCTGTGCTTTCAGGAACTCGTACTGCTCGCGGATCTCGTCTTCCTCGCGCATACCGGATCGATCACAGCGGGACCGACATAGGTCCGACGACCGAACGAGGAGTACCGAACGGAACGACTTTACGCCGACCGGTGTTACCGACCGAGAGCGATGGACGATCGGACGCGCGAGTACCTCCGGGGGCGCTTTGGCGACTACTACCGAGCGACGTCGCTGTCCCCGCCGTCCGAAGCGAACGAGCGCGAGTGGGGCCACATTCCGTGGACGCCGGGCAGCGGGACGACGATGGTCCGCCACCAGTCGCTTCTGGACCTCGGAAACCTCGATGCGTTCTTCCGGGAAACCGCACCGAGACACGCCTATTTCTCGGCGGCACAGTACGACGATCCGGGCGCGTCGACGATGGGGAAGAAGGGGTGGCGCCGGGCCGACCTCGTCTTCGATCTCGACGCCGACCACCTCCCGTCGATCGACCCGGAGTCGGCGACGTACGCCGAGATGCTGTCGGCCTGTAAGGACGCGCTCGAACGGCTCCTCGCGTTTCTCGAGAACGATTTCGGGTTCGAGAACCTCCAGATAGTCTTCTCGGGCGGCCGCGGCTACCACGTCCACGTCCGTGACGAGGCCGTCCTCGAGTTGGATAGCGAGGCCCGACGGGAGATCGTTGACTACGTCCGGGCGATCGACCTCGACGTCGAGGGGCTGATCCGCACCGAACAGGAGCAGGGAACCACGAAACGCGTGCTCCGGACCGAGGGTGGCTGGGGAAAACGCGTTCACGAAGCGCTCGTCGAGTACGCCGACGATCTCCGGGAGATGGACGAGGAGGCGGCCGTGGCACGGCTCCAGGAGCTCGACGGAATCGGCGAGGGACGCGCAACGACGATCCTCGGCGCGTTCCGACGAAACCCGGACGCGGTTCGGGCCGGAAACGTCGAAGCGGGTGGTCCCGGAGTTCGCCGGCTTGTCGAGGCGCTCTGTGCACAGGTGACCGCATCACGAACGGCGCCCGTCGACGAGCCGGTGACGACCGATACCCACCGGCTCATCCGTGTTCCCGGAACCCTCCACGGCGGAAGCGGGCTCGAGGTGTGCCGGATCCCGCGGACGGAACTCGACGCGTTCGATCCGTTGGTCGACGCCGTCCCGAACCGGTTCACCGACCGCACGATCGAGATCGACTGTTCGGAGCCGGCGACGGTAGAGTTAAACGGCGAGACCGTGATGGTGGAGCCAGGAACGAACACGGTCCCCGAGTACGTCGGCGTGTTCCTGATGGCACGTGATAGTGCCAGTAAGGCCCCGGAACGATGATCTCGGGCGGGACCGTGACGGTGTTACCGGACGAATACCCCCTTCCCTAACGACACGCATACACGATGAATCTGGACGAACTCAGATCGGTGCAGGCCAAGGAACGTCGAAAGGACAGCCTGCAGCATCTTCGAGACACGTTCTACGAGGACGTCGCGTCCTACATCGCCGACCTCCGTGCCGCACGCGATCGGCGAGCCGAACGCGTCGACAACCCGTTCTCGGACGACGACGTTCGCCGAATGTCCGATGAGGTCGAAACGGCCGAGGAGGTCGCCGAGGCGCTGTATGAACGCCGCATCGGGAAGGTCGTCAAGCTCGCCTCCTTCGCGGCCGCAGATATGCCGGTCGAGCAGGAAGGGATGACGACCCAGGAACGCGAGCTGTTCGAGGACCTGGTGGCCCGCATCGAGACCAACAAGTCCGCCGTCCTCGACGTCCTTACGGGGGCGGAGTCGAGCGCGGAAACGGACGCGGTCGGTGGGGAAGACCCGGAAACGCGATCGGAGCCGACGGCGACGCCGGAGTCGGCGGCACACTCCACCGCCGAATCGAAATCCCGAGAAACGACCGCCCCGATTCCGCCGGAGGAGCCATCGACGGAACAGACGGCGGGCCGAGCCGCAGGGACATCGGAAAGCTCGCCGGAGACGCGCTCGGAAGCCGAATCCAGGGGTATGACCGAAAACGAACCTGACGCCGACCTCGAACGTACCGCCGACGGCGGTACGCTCGCGGAGGCGATGGGCTCCGATCCGCCGTCGACCGATGCCACGGCCGAAACGGACGATCCGGACGTTACGGCGACGGATCCGGACACCGACGAGCCGGCCGTCGACGCCGCTCCACACGGTGGGATGACCGGGACTAACGCCGATGGCGACTCGGTGCTCGACCGCACCGTCGTCCGGATCACTCGTGACGTCGGAGAGATATTCGGCGTCGACGAGCGCGAGTACGATCTGGAGCGGGAGGACGTCGTGACGCTTCCGACCGCGAACGCCGATCCGTTACTCGAGCGGGACGCCGCCGAACGGATCGAATAGCGGGCTTTTTGTCGACGGCCGACGAGAAGCGGGTATGCTCGATCCCGGTGCCGACGCCCCGTCGTTCTCGCTGTCGAACCAGCACGGCGAGACGGTCTCGCTCGAGTCGATCGACGCCGATTACACCGTCGTCTACTTCTACCCGCGGGCGGACACGCCGGGATGTACGACCGAAGCCTGCGGATTCCGTGACGCGTGGGGACAGTACGCCGAGGCGGACGTCGCCGTCGTCGGGATCAGTGATGATCCGGTCGAGGACATCGAAGCGTTCGCCGAGAAGTACGACCTGCCGTTCCACCTCCTGTCGGATGCGGACGGGTCCGTGGCCAGCGCCTACGACTCCTACGGCGAGAAGAACGTGTTCGGCAACGTCGTCGACGGCGTCTTCCGGAACACCTACGTCGTCGACGCGGCCGGCGAGATCGTCCTCGCCTACGAGGGGGTCGACCCCGAGGACCACGCTGAGACGATCCTCGCGGACGTCGAGAACGAACGGACGTGACCGACGTCGGGTATGGAGGCCGGTCAGGAGAGTACCGACGTCAGTAGCCGCGCGTGATCAGGTAGTCGGCAAGCTCGGCGAGCGTCCGGCGTGCCTCGTTGTCGGGAAGCACCTCGAGGTGTCGTTTCGACCGCTCGGTGAGCTCCTCGGCCTTCTCCCGGGCATAGGTGATGGAGCCGACGTCTCGGAGCTTCGACACCGCGGACTCGATCTCGGCGTCAGTCACGTCGGTCGGGATCTCCGCGTCGACGAGTTCGTCGACGTCGACGCCCTGCTGGCGCGCGTGCAGCGTGATGAGCGTCTCCTTGTCCTCGACGAGGTCCGAGCCACGCTGTTTGCCTAACTCCTCGGAGGGAACCGTCAGATCGAGGACGTCGTCCTGGATCTGGAAGGCGCTGCCCGAGTCGATCCCGTACCGGTAGAGGGCGTCGACGACCTCGTCGTCGGCGCCGAGCAGGATCGCCGGGGTCGCAGCGGCCGCGCCGTAGAGGACGGCGGTTTTCAACTCGATCATCTCGAGATACTCGTCCGGGAGGATCTCTCCACGTGACTCGAAGGCCACGTCGAGCGCCTGCCCCTCACAGATCTTCGTACACGTCGAGGCGAGCATCCGCATCGCCTCGAGTCCGTTCGCCGGATCAGCGTCGGTGTCGGCCATCATCTCGAAGGCCGTCGAGTAGAGCGTGTCGCCGGCGAGGATCGCCGTCGACGTGTCGTAGGCCTCGTGGACCGCGGGAACGCCCCGGCGGAGGTCGTCCTCGTCCATGATGTCGTCGTGGATCAGCGTGAACGACTGAATGACCTCGATCGACACCGCCGCCCGCAGCAGGTCGACGGTCGATCCGGACACCGTCGGGAACGACCGATAGTCGACGGAGCCGGGATCGACGTCGGCGATCGACTCCCCCGCCAGGAGGACGACCGTCGGCCGGAGCCGTTTCCCGCCGGCCTCGAGGATGTACCGGGACGCTTCATAGAGGCGCTCGGGCTCCGCCAGCGGGAGCTCCTCGTCGATCGCGGCGTTGACGAGCTCGCGCCGCTGTCGAACCGCGTCCAGAACCCGTGCCTCCGTCGCGTCGTTCGTCATTCGACCAGCTGGATGACGTTCCCGTTTTCGGTGACGTGGAGGTCACGATCGAGTTTGTAGCCCTGCGAGCGGCACAGGTCGACGTACGGCGAGAACCCTTGCAGGTTCTGGTGGGCCGGGATGACGTTCTGGGGTTCGAGCGCGTCGAGCATGGTGTAGTGGCCCTCCTCACGCAGGTGACCCGAGACGTGGATGTCGTCGTAGATGCGTGCACCCTGCATCCGGAGAAGCTGTTCGGACTGGTAGCGCTGGCCCTCGTTGGTCGGCTCCGGGATGACCCGGGCGCTGAAGATGACCTTGTCGCCGTCGTCCAGCTCGTAGGGCGTCTCGCCGCGGCCCATTCGGGTGAGCATCGCGCGCGGCTCACCCTGGTGACCGGTGACGATGGGGAGGTAGTTCTCCTTGCCCTCCTTCATAATCCGCTTGAACGTTCGGTCGACCGACTTCCGGTGGCCGTACATCCCCAGGTCGCCGGGGAAGTCGACGAAGTCGAGCCGTTCGGCCGTGCCGGAGTACTTCTCCATCGAGCGACCGAGCAGAACCGGCTGTCGCCCGATCTCCTCGGCGAACTCCACGAGGCTCTTGACGCGGGCGATGTGGGAGGAGAACGTGGTGGCGACGATGCCGCCGTCGTAGTCCTCGACCGAGCGCATCACGTCGTGAAGGTGCTTGCGCGCGACCGATTCGGAGGGCGTTCGACCCTTCCGACCGGCGTTGGTACAGTCCTCGATGTAACAGAGGACGCCGTTGTCCTCGCGACCGATCTCGCGGAACCGGTCCATATCGATCGGGTCGCCGATGACGGGCGAGTGGTCCATCCGCTTGTCGAGCCCGTAGACGACCGCCCCCTCGGGCGTGTGCAGCACGGGGTTGATGGCGTCGATCACCGAGTGGGTGACGTTGACGAACTCGAGTTCGACCTGCTCAGAGTCGCCGATCGCCATCGTGGCGCCCGCGTTCATCTTCACCAGGTCGTTGTCGACCTGGAACTTGCCCTCGTCCTGGATCTGCTGGCGGACGAGCTCGATCGTGAAGGGGGTGGCGACGATCGGTGCGTCGTACCGGTGGGCGAGCTTGGGGATCGCCGCGATGTGGTCGAGGTGGCCGTGCGTCGGGATGATGGCCTGCACGTCGCCCTCGAGTTCGGACATCACGCGGTCGTCCGGAATGGCGCCCATATCGATCAGGTCGAGGCTATGCATCTTCTCGGTCTCCACGTTGTCGTGGATCAGGACCTTACTCAGGTTCAGGCCCATGTCGAAGATGACGATGTCCTCGCCCGCTCGGACCGCCGTCATCTGTCGACCGACCTCTTCGTATCCGCCGATTGTTGCGATTTCGATTTCCATAGTTGTGTTCCCAGAGCATCCAAAGCCGCGTTCGAACGGCGATACTGCTCACTGAAACCCGCATCTGGGGCCAATGCCCCGGCGTCTTACAGCACGTCGGCGAGGGCCCCGCTTCGGTCGAGCCGACGTCGGCTCACCGTGTCCCGCGGGATGATGGTATCTACGCGTACACGGGCCCCTCTTAAAAACTGTGTGGGTTACTCCTCGCCACGAGGGCGTGATCGAACAATCGATGGCCGAGCCACGGCGGCGCACCCGGCTAGAGGATCGCCATCGCGACCGCAAGCGTCCCCGAGCTGACGACGACGAGCGCCAACAGGACGACGACGACCGGCGCGATCCCCGCCTCGCGAAACTCCCGGACGTTCATCCGCATCCCCAACCCTGCGAAGGCGACCAGGAACAGCCAGCTCGAGGTGTTGCCGATCGCGGTCCGCTGTGCGGGGGTGAACATCCCGATCGTCGACAGGGCGATCAGGAGGAGGAACCCGAGCAAGAAGACGGGGACGCCCTCACGGAGCTGTCGGATCCGGACTCGAACCGCCGATCGGGACTCGTGGGCGTCGTCGTGTGCTCCGTCGTCGTGTGGCTCGCGGTGTGGCCTATGGGTCGCCCCGCCCGCGTAGTACATCGCGTAGCCGACGGCGACGACGCCGATCAGCGCGTTTCGCGCGAGCTTGACGAGGACCGCCCACTCGCCCGCGGCGGGCGAATACGCGAGTCCCGCGGCGGTGACGGGGCCGGTGCTGAACATCGTTGACCCGGCCCAGACGCCGAAGGTGACGTCGGACAGACCGAGCAGCCGGCCCACGGCCGGATACGCGACGAGGGTGACCGCGTCGAACAGGAGAACCGTCGCCGTGGCGTACGCGACCTGCCGACGATCGGGATCGATGGCGCCGGCAACGGCGGCGACGGCGGAGACGCCACAGATCCCCGAGCCCGCAGCCAACAGCGATCCGGCCTTCTCGTCGATCCCGATCACCCATCGCGAAAGGGCCTCCACGAGGAGAACCGTGGCGATCACGGCGCCGAGCACGATAGCGAGCACGCGACCGCCGGCTCCGATGACTCGCCCGGCCGCGACGGTCGCACCCAACAGGACGATCCCCGCCTCGAGCCAGAGACCGTGCGTGTCGACGCCGGGGGTCGCCCAGTCCGGGACGCCGAAGACGTTCGCGACGAACGCCCCGATCCCGATCGCGACGAGCAGGTGGCTCCCGATGGGAACGACGGCCGTAACCACACGAGCCAGGAGTCCGACGAGGACCAGGACCGCAATACCCGGGAGCACGCGCCGGCCACCGGCCCACAACGTCGACGCCATCCTCACCACGGGATCGGGAGATCGATCCCGACGATCGCGGCAACGAGGACGAACGACACGCACATCGCCTGCCAGCCTCGGTCGAGCCCCGTCCACCACCGGATGGCGCGTTCGGTTGCCGACCCATGGTCAGTCATTGGTTCCGGGTATCGGCGTGGGCGAGTAAAACCTGCTGATCCGTTCCGGTTCGTCACCGATATCGGCAATCCCGTCCGGTCCCGCGGACGCAGTCGAACCCGATCAGGGAGATCGGACCGGTCGGACCAAGCCGATCGGACCGATCGGGAAGATCGAGCGGCGGTATCCCGGTATGTTTATTATGACGACGGGAGGCGATCCGAACCATGAGTGGTCGACCCCTCGACGTGCTGGAGTCGTCGCTGAACGAGGCCGTCACCGTGCACCTCAAGGACGGAACGACGTATTACGGCCTGCTCGCCGGCTATGACCAGCATATGAACCTGGTCATCGACCCCGAGGAGGCCGCCGACGATCGCGTCGAGGGCGACGGGGAGTTCGCCGTCGCGGTCGAAGACACAACGATTATACGCGGCGATAACGTCGTCACCATCAAAGCATGACCGGAGCCGGAACGCCCTCCCAGGGGAAAAAGAACAAGACGGTTCACGTGAAGTGCCGCCGCTGTGGCGAGAACTCCTACCACCTCAAGAAGGAACGCTGCTCGGCGTGCGGGTTCGGCAAGTCCGCCAAGCGCCGCGAGTACGCCTGGCAGTCGAAGTCCGGCGATAACTGAGTCGACGGCACCGCGGATCGAGTCGCCCCCGATCAACCGGGGCGACCGATCGATGCGACCCGAGACGACGACTCTTCCTCGGTTCCGCATCCCACCACAGTCAGCGACGGGTTCTCAACCACTTGACCGCCGTCTTGACCGTCCTGGCGCCGGTCTCACACGGTCGCGATCCGGCCGAGAAACTGACGAAGCAGGGCGTTGAACGCCGCCGGCTGTTCGATCATCGCCAGGTGTGCGGCGTCCTCGATGACGACCCGTTCGCAGTTCGGGATCTCCGTCGCGAGGAACTCGTGGTATCGCGGCGGCGTCAGCCGGTCGTGTTCGCCGGCAACCGCAAGGGCGGGGACGTCGATCGTCGAGATGCGGTCGCGGACGTCGAACCGGTGACACGTCAGGAAATCGCGTTCGACGATCGTGCGGCCGCTTTGCCGCATTGCGTCGATCGATAACGCGGTGTATTCGGAGGGCGCGTCGTGAAAGAGCCGGTTTCGCCCGTGGAGAAACTCGATCGCGTGTTCGAAGTCGTCGGCGAGCCAGTCCCGGAGGTCCCGAAGGACCGCGAGTTTCGCCCCGGTTCCCTGCAACACGAGCCCCTCCAGCCGGTCCGCGTATTCGCGTTCGAGCGCGACCCACTGTGCGACCGCGCCACCGAGGGAGTTCCCGCAGATCACCGTCGCGCCCGTCTCCTCCGCGACCGCGACGACGTCGTCCGCGTAGGCGGCAAGCGTTTCGAGGCCGGGATCGGCGTCGACGTCCTCGCTGTCGCCGTGACCGGACAGGTCGATCGAGACGACGGGAGCCGTGTCCGTGAGCCGTGCCTGGGACTTCCAGACCGTGTGGGTGCCGCCGCTGCCGTGAACGAACAGGATCGTCGGCCCCTCGCCGTCCCCCTCGAAGACGCGATAGGCGGTCCGCCGGCCGTGGTGTGTAACGTGTTCCATGGATCGAGCTATGATATGTGTTTCGCGCGTGGGAACAAAAACCGTCGTGTCCGGATCGAACCAATCGCGACCGAATCCATCACGACCAAGCCCGTCACGGCCGAGTCCATCGCGTTCGGCGAACCCAGCTCCGAACCGCAATCACACTCTCGATCGTGTCCCCGGCGCCCTCTTGCGATCATTTGGCGACAGGTTTATATATTTGCCCACCTAACTTGGAGTTAGGATACAATGAATATCACCCAAATCACCGACGGCGAGCCCGTTCTTCGCCGCTATGAGTACCCGGGCCGGTGGGTCGTCGCCGCCGACCTCGGCGTCGACGACGAGCACGTCTCCGTGGACACCGTCGGGGAGACGGCGATCGTCGTCATCGACCGCGACGACGGCGACGCCGAAACCGAACTCGACCTGCCCGGTCCGGCCGCCGACGCGGCCGTGAACAACGGCGTGTTGATCATCGAGGTGGCGAAATGAAGCTCACTGTCAAGCCGCTCAAACAGAAGGACGCCGGCCGACGTCTCGCCGCGATCGACCGCGTCGCCGCCGAGGAGCTCGACCTCTCCGGCGGCGACTTCGTCCGCATCGGCGGACAGTCGGGCAACGCCATCGCACGCGTCTGGCCCGGCTACCCCGAGGACGACGGCACCGGCGTGGTCCGCATCGACGGTCGTCTCCGACAGGAGGCCGACGTCGGGATCGACGACCACGTGACCGTCGAGAAGGTCGAAATCAAGCCGGCCGAACGGGTCACCGTCGCGCTACCCCAGCGGCTCGGTATCCGGGGCAACATCGACGCGCTGATCCGCCGCGAACTCGGCGGTCAGCCCGTCACGCCCGGACAGAACGTCCAGCTGCCGCTCGGGTTCGGCTTCATGGGCGGCCAGTCGCAGGCGGTCCCGCTGAAAGTCGCCTCGACAACGCCCTCCGGAACGGTGGTCGTGACCGATAGCACCGAGATCGAGATCTCCGAAAAACCCGCCGAGGAGATCGTCGAGAGCGCCGGCGACGTCGGCGCGGGCGGCGACGCCACGCCGGACGTCGCCTACGAGGACATCGGCGGGCTCGACGAGGAGCTCGAACAGGTCCGCGAGATGATCGAGCTGCCGATGCGTCACCCCGAGCTGTTCAAGCGACTCGGCATCGACCCGCCCAAGGGCGTCCTGCTGCACGGCCCGCCCGGCACCGGCAAGACGCTGATCGCCAAGGCCGTCGCCAACGAGATCGACGCCAGCTTCCACACGGTCTCCGGTCCGGAGATCATGTCCAAGTACTACGGCGAGTCCGAAGAGCAGCTGCGCGACGTCTTCGAGGAGGCCGCCGAGGACGCGCCGGCGATCATCTTCATGGACGAGCTCGACTCGATCGCCCCCAAACGCGAGGAGGCCGGCGGCGACGTCGAACGACGCGTCGTCGCACAGCTCCTGTCGCTGATGGACGGCCTCGAGGAACGCGGCCAGGTCGTCGTCATCGGCGCCACCAACCGCGTGGACGCGATCGACCCCGCGCTCCGGCGCGGCGGACGGTTCGACCGCGAGATAGAGATCGGCGTGCCCGACCGCGACGGCCGCAAGGAGATCCTGCAGGTCCACACGCGGAACATGCCGCTCGTGGACGGGATCGACCTCGACGAGTACGCGGAGAACACCCACGGCTTCGTCGGCGCCGACCTGGAGAGTCTCGCCAAGGAGTCCGCGATGCACGCGCTACGGCGCATCCGTCCCCAGCTCGATCTGGAGTCCGACGAGATCGACGCGGACGTGCTCCAGTCGATCCAGGTCACCGAGCGCGACCTCAAGGAGGCGCTGAAGGGCATCGAACCCTCCGCACTTCGGGAAGTCTTCGTCGAGGTCCCCGACGTCACCTGGGAGGACGTCGGCGGGCTCGGGGAGACCAAAGAGCGGCTCCGCGAGACCGTGCAGTGGCCCCTCGAGTACCCCGAGGTCTTCGAGCAGCTCGACATGGAGGCCGCAAAGGGCATCCTGATGTACGGGCCGCCCGGCACCGGCAAGACGCTGCTGGCGAAGGCGGTCGCCAACGAGGCGGAGTCGAACTTCATTTCGATCAAGGGCCCCGAGCTGTTGAACAAGTTCGTCGGCGAGTCCGAGAAGGGCGTCCGTGAGGTCTTCTCGAAGGCCCGCGAGAACGCGCCGACGATCGTGTTCTTCGACGAGATCGACTCGATCGCGACCGAGCGCGGACAGAACACGGGCGATTCGGGGGTCGGCGAGCGCGTCGTCTCCCAGCTGCTGACCGAGCTCGACGGACTCGAGTCGCTTGAGGACGTCGTCGTGATCGCCACGACGAACCGTCCCGACCTCATCGACTCGGCGCTGTTGCGTCCCGGTCGGCTCGACCGGCACGTCCACGTGCCCGTCCCCGACGAGGAGGGGCGCCGCCGGATCTTCGAGGTTCACACGCGCGAGAAACCCCTGGCCGACGACGTCGACCTGGACGCCCTCGCACGCAAGACCGAGGGCTACGTCGGCGCCGACATCGAGGCGGTCGCCCGCGAGGCCTCGATGAACGCCTCCCGCGAGTTCATCGACAGCGTCGACAGGGAGGAGGTCGGCGAGTCGGTGGGCAACGTCCGCGTGACGATGGCCCACTTCGAGGACGCACTCGATGAGGTCGTCCCGAGCGTAACCGACGAAACGCGCGAGCGATATGCGGAGATCGAGAAACAGTTCAAACGCTCCGAAGTCGAGTCCGATCCCGAGGCAACCCCCGGCGGCGCCTTCCAGTAAGGAATCGGTCGGAGGTCCTCGGACGGTTGCTCACCCGTTCCGATGAGCCTCGATACGGAGAACCTAAAAGTTAGACGCGTCTAACTCCCACCGAATGCGGACTGAACACGTCGACGGGGACGTCACGGAATGACGACCTGGATGGATGTCGTCGTGATCGCTTTTCTCGCCCAGCTTGCCGTGCTGCCTGGCGAGAAAGTGCAGTTCATCATCGCCGGCCTCTCGACGCGGTACAACCCCCTGTTGGTCGTCGCCGCCGCCGGGAGCGCCTTCGCCGGGTGGACGGTGCTCGAGATCGCCCTCGGCAGCTACGTGCAGCGGCTACTTCCCGGGGTCTATCTCGACCTGCTCACTGGGGTATTGTTCCTGTTCTTTGCGATCGCGCTCCTTCGATCGGCGCCGCCACGCCCCCGAACTGACGGCGGGATCGATGACGGCGAAACGGCCGGTGTCGCGACCGAAACGGCCGATACTGCGACCGGCGCAGCCGACGCCTCGATGCCGGACGACGACGGCGGAACGAGTATGCTCGACGGGGACCTCGACGTTCGCGTGCCATATCTCGGGTGGCAGGTTCCAAACACGTTTGGCGGCTTCCTCCCGATCTTCGCACTGATGGCGTTCGGCGAGTTCGGCGATAAGACGCAGCTCGTCACGATCGGGCTCGCCGCCCAGTATCCCGGGTTTCCCACCGCCATCTGGGCGGGGGAGATGGCGGCCATCATTCCGGTCAGTCTCGTGAACGCGTTCGTCTTCTTCCGGTTCGCGAACCGGTTCGACCTTCGGACGGCACACCTCCTTTCGGGTGCCGCCTTCGCGTTCTTCGGGATCGACACGCTCCAGGCGATCGTGACTGGCGTGTCGGTGTGGGATACCGCCGTCGACGCGGTCGCGGCGGCGATCCTCGCGATCGTCGCCTGACTCGCCGCCGATGGCGGTCCGAATTGCCGACGTCGGAGTCCCGGCGACTCACCGTTGATCGTCGGGTTCGGTCGTGATCCACGACGCAGTGCTCGAGACCAACACGAGCGTGTCCGTCACGTCCTCCATCGCGTCGAGGACCTCATCGAACCGGAGTGCGATGGTCCGGTAGACGAACGGGCACTCGATCGCGTCGTCGGCGAAGACGGTGTCGACCACGTCGTTACGAAGTTCATCGACGGCGCTTTCGGCACCCCGTACCGTGGCGATCTCGGCGGCGATCGAGTCTGACCGTGACGGGGACCGTAGCAACCGGACGTAGCACGCGACGGCGTCCGCGAGCGCGTCCATCGCTCGCTCGGCACACCGCGCCATCTCGTCGAATCGGTCGAAGGGTGCCGCCGCACGCGACGGAGCGATCGTGGTCAGCTCCTCGGCGAGTCGCTCGACGGCGTTGGGGATCGCATCGAGCCGTTGATACAGATCGACCACGCGTGGAGAGTTGAGATGGATCCGGGCGTTTCGCAGCCCGATCTCCTGGGCATCGGCGTTCGTGATCTGTGCGGAAATGTCCCGCTTGAGGCGGTCGCAGTCACTCTCGCGGGTCGTGATCGCGTCGACGAGATCCCGGACGGTTGGATCGTCGGCGCCGCCGTCGACGTACGCATCGAGCAGGTCCGACAACAGGCGGACACACTCGTCGATCCGGTCGAGATACGCCTCCGTCCGCGAGACGATCCGGTCGTCGAACCGCCGCTCGGGTTGTGCGGCCATCGATCGATCCCACTCCCGTCGGCCCGAAGTAGTCTTATAAGTGGCCTATATATTGGATCCCCTCGATCCATACCCATCAGTGCTGACGGTGATCCACCCGTGTCGACGTCGATCCGTTTCACCGGTGCCGATGTCGATCCGTTTCACCCGTGTCGACGTCGACTTACCGTTCCGCACGCGACGATCGATCGATGAGCTACCCGGTCACGTACTACTGTCCGCACTGTGAGACGCTCGTGGCGGTCGATCGGGAGGGCTACCTCGACGACAAGGCCGTCACGCCGTACCCGCTCGAGGGATGGACCTACGTTGCTCCGAGCGTGGCGTTCGGGGACGACGGATCGGATGAGGGGGAGACGACGGCGGATGAGGGGGAGACGACGGCGGAGGAGAGAAAGACGACGGCGGAGGAGAGGAAGACGCGGGATCGACGGACGTCGCCGGATCCGGACGGCGTCCGGTTCGTGTGCGGGGAGAGCGACGGCGTGACCTGGGCGCCGGATACGGGCGGCACGACGTCCGAAAACGTCGACGACGGCGCCGACGCGCCCACTGCCGACGCACCCACCGCCGACGAGACCGAGACCGACGACGTCGGCTGCGGCGAGCCCTTTTACCTCTCGTTCGTTCGCTTCGAGGACGGCCGGGAGGTCGATCCGCGAACCGACACCGACGCCGAGCGGATCCGGCTCAACCTCGGCCGAGAACCGGACCGTCCGCGTGGACCGGGCGGTCCGTCCGGTCCCGACGGCGGATCGGGCGGTTTTTGGGGCTAATACCGGCTATCTTGAACTACCCCTTGATGTTGCAGACGGGGAACGTCCGAGCGACCGTGTCGCCGATACCCAGCGCGTCGCTGACGTCGACGACCTCGTCCACGTCCTTGTACACGCCGGGCGCCTCCTCGGCGATCGTCGCCCCGCTTTGCGCCTTCACGTAAACGTGCTCCTGCTCTTTGAGGTCGTCTTGGACATCGCCGCCCCAGAAGTCGCGTTTGGCCTGCGTGCGACTCATCAGCCGCCCGGCGCCGTGGGCGGTCGAGCCGAACGAGACGTCGAGGGAGTTCTCGCCGCCGCGGAGGACGTAGGAGCCGGCGCCCATACTCCCCGGGATGATAACCGGCTGACCGACGTCGCGGTAGACCTCCGGAATCTCCTCGCGACCTGCGGGGAAGGCCCGTGTTGCGCCCTTGCGGTGCACGTAGAGGTCGCGTTCCTCGCCGTCGACGACGTGGGTCTCGCGTTTCGCGATGTTGTGAGCGACATCATAGAGCAGCTCCATTCCGAGGTCATCGATCGGATCGGCATCGAAGATCTCGCCGAACACCGTCCGCGTCCGGTGGGTGATGAGCTGTCGGTTGACCCACGCGTAGTTGATCGCCGCGCACATCGCGCCGTAATACTCGTACGCCAGTTCGGACCCTGCCGGGGCCGCCGCAAGCTCCTTATCCGGCAGCTCCTCGAGGAGATCCCCGTGACGCTTCTCGATCCGCCGCAGGTAGTCGGTGCACGTCTGGTGGCCGAGCCCCCGTGATCCACAGTGGATCAGGACGACGATCTGCCCCGGTTCGAGCCCGTACGCGTCGGCCACGCCCTTGCGGAAGACGTCCGTCACGCGCTGTACCTCGAGGAAGTGGTTGCCCGATCCGAGCGAGCCGATCTGGTTGCGGCCGCGGTCCTTCGCCTTCTGCGGGACGAACTCCGGTCGGGCGTCGGGACGACGCCCTTCGTCCTCACAGTGTTCGAGATCCGACTCGACGCCGTACCCTGCATCGATCGCCCACTCGACGCCACGCTCGAGGATCGCCTCGACCGTGTCGCTGTCACCCGTGACGATCCCGCCGCCGCCGAGTCCGGAGGGGATCCGGTCGAAGAGGGCGTTGACGAGCTCCTCCTCACGGCCCCGGACGTCGCCGTATTCGAGGTTTGTTTTCACCATTCTCACCCCACAATTTATGTCATAGCCGATCGCTCCGGGAGAGATGCATCCCTCCTCGGCGTCGATCGCGCCGACGCCGCCGACCGGGAAGCCGTACCCCTGATGGCCGTCGGGCATACAGAGCGCGTACTTCGTCATTCCCGGGAGGTGCGTCGCGTTCCGGAGTTGGGTGAGCGTGTCGTCCTCGCCGATCGCTTCGAGGAGAGACTCGGAGGCGAACACGCGTGCGGGAACGTTCATACCGTCTTCCCGGGGGATCTCCCAGACGTGCTCGCGCACCTTCCGCAGGCGAACGTCGCCGAACTCGCGGGTGGTCATACCTCGAGGGAGGCCGGGCAGGTGGAATAGCGTTACGACGCACGGGCGACTGGTGGCGTGTGGTGGCCGCGGATGCTGAAGCGTCCCGACCGCGACCGGCGGCTCACCCGTGAACGATCTCGGCAAGCCGATCGCGCAGCGAGTCGCGGCCGAGCTTGAGGTAATAGGCGTCGCCGCCGTCCTCGTAGTAGTCATTGATCCGGCGTTTGACCTCAAACCCGAGGTGCTTGTAAAAGCCGATCGCGTTCTCGTTCGTCGACCGGGCGTGGCAGGTGACCGACCGATGTTCCTCCGCGATCTCGGCGACCAACCGCTGCGCGTAGCCGCGATCGCGGGCATCGGGCGCCACGCCGAGAAACAGGAGGTAGCCGTCACGTCGAACGCAGGCGAACGCGACGAGGTCGTCGTTCTCGAAGAGGAGGTGGGCCCGCGAGCGCCGATAGGCGTCCGTAAAGAACCCGTGTCGCTGCCGGAGTACGTCCTCCTCCTCGCGGATCGTCTCCTTGAGATCCCAGGCCGCCGAGACGTGCTCGACGTTCCCGGGTTGATCGATCCGTTTTTCGACGGTGACGCTCACTAAAAACGGCTAACGCGGGCGTCGAATATAATTCCTCCGTCCCGAACCATCGTTGCCAGCGTCGTCACCCCGGTCCAGCGGCCGATACCGTGTCGTCGACGGCGACCAGTCCACGTCAGAACGATTATACTCTCCACCCTCCTGGACAGTGGCAATGGGAACGAACCGGCCGCTCGTCGAGGAGCTGCGACGCGGGTTCCTCACCGGCGTCGCGGTCATCGTTCCGTTGATGGTCACGATCATCGTGTTGACGATCGCGTTCAACTACGTCTACCAGTATCTGGACCTGTTCTCGGACGCGATCCTTCCGTTTTCTCCGCGGATCTCGGTGCCGATCGTCGGCGTGATCGGGCGGGAACCGCTCGTGGAGATCACCACTCCGTTCGTACTTCTATTGGTGATACTCGGGGTCGGGTTGACGGTGAACTCCTCGCGATACGGGGCGTTAGCGGTCGACTACTTCGATTACCTGATCGAGCGCGTCCCCGGGGTCGGGTCGGTCTACGAGAGCTTTCGGCGGATGTCCGACGTGATGCTCGACTCCGACGGGGAAAACTTCCAGGAGGTCGTCCTCGTGGAGTTTCCCACCGAGGAAACCTACACGCTGGCGTTCGTGACGAGTCACACCCCTGACCCGATCGCGGACGCGGCCGACCGCGGCGGGGAGGGGATGCGGACGCTGTTCATGCCGATGGCCCCGAACCCGGTGATGGGTGGGCACGTCCTGTTCGTTCCCGAATCGCGGATCGTCGACATCGATCTGACGGTCGAGGAGGGGATCCAGGCGCTCGTCACGAGCGGCGTCGCGATCGGGGACGACGTCGACGGCGGGGGGATCGGACGAGCCGGGACGGCGGGTGTGTCGGCCGAGACGCTACAGGACCTCTCCCGATTGGGCCGCGTCGAACAACGGCTGGACCCGACGGCGTCGGCACGGAGGGCCACATCGGACGATCGAGTGATGGCGGGTCGGCGGGAACGATACGACGAGGCGATCAACCCACGGGAAGCCGAAACACCGGATGCGATCGTTCGGCGGGAGCGCGACCGGGAGGACCACTCCGGCGACATCCGCCAAACGTCGCCTCCCGCGGAGCGCGCTGACCGCCGGAAATCGGCCCGGGCTCCGACCGAGACGCCGCCTTCCGAACGCGCCGAGCGGGACCTGGCGAACAGCGACTCGACGGACGTACCACCCGAACGACACGACGATCTCGACGGCGAGGCGGCCGACGAGGGGGGATCGACGTGACGCACCGACTTCGTGATCACACCGCCGACGTGGCGGTCGAGGCCACGGCGGATTCGATCGATACGGTCTTCGCCGACGTCGCATCGGGATTGACGGCAGCGATGTGCAGCGATCCGTCCGGCGGCGGCGATCGGTTCTCGATCGACGTCACCGCCGAATCCGGCGAGGCGGCGCTGTTCGATTACCTCGACGAACTCATATACGAACGGGACGTCCGCGGCGTGCTCCCGGTCGATCACGAGTGCCGGGTCCGCCATCCCGACGCCGACACGACTGACGCCGACGCCTGGGCCGTCACCGCAAGCGCCCGCGGCGTGCCGCTCAGCGAGGTCGCTGCCCGCGACGTGAAGGCCGTGACGTACTCGGAGATGGTGCTCGAGCGTCGGGGAGACGGCTGGTACGCCTACGTCGTCTTCGACGTGTGAACGGCTCGAGGGAACAGCGCGTACACGCCACACAGAGACACACGGATTCACACGGACACTCCTCACTAGATCCGACACCGTATCGGGCCGGTTGCGGGCTGTGCGAACCGCTCGCGTGCCCGACGCCGAAGAACAACCGTTAAAAGTCGCGGTCGGGTTCGTACGCGTATGGCTGGAACCATCGAAGTGCTCGTTCCGGGCGGGGAGGCCAATCCCGGCCCGCCGCTCGGTCCCGAGCTCGGACCGACGCCCGTGGACGTGCAGGACGTCGTCAGCGATATCAACGAGGAGACCGCCGCATTCGACGGGATGGAGGTCCCCGTCACCGTCGAGTATGAGGACGACGGTTCCTTCAGCATCGAGGTCGGCGTCCCGCCGACCGCCGAGCTAATCAAGGACGAGGCCGGCTTCGACACCGGCTCCGGCGAGCCGCAGTCGGAGTTCGTCGCCGACCTCGACGTCGAACAGGTCAAGACGATCGCCGAGCAGAAATCCTCCGACCTGCTGGCGTACGACACGAAGAACGCCGCCAAGGAGATCGGCGGCACCTGTGCCTCCCTGGGCGTCACGATCGACGGCGAGGACGCACGGACCTTCGACGACCGCGTCGAGGCCGGCGAGTACGACGACGTCCTCGCCGAGTAGTCGACGTCTCGTCTCCGTCGCGAGCCAGTCTCTTCGAGGGCGTCGGCATCGCCGACCACTTCACCGCTTGAGTCGTTCGACCGTCACCCCGGAAAGTACAGCACGAACAGCAGAAAGAACGTCACAGCCGCCGCGATCGAGAGGACGATCGCGTACCAGAGCGCGGCGGCGGCGAGCACGATCCGCCCATCGAGACCCTCCACAGCTGGATCCCACCGACCCGCAGCCGGCAGTATACCCGCGAGTGCGATCCAGACGAGAGTGGGATAGCCGACCGCCACGAGGAGCGTCCAGCGGATCAGCTCGATCCCGCCGATCCCACCACGAACCACGACGCCGCCGAGAAAGACCGCGACGTTGCCGAGCACGACCATACCGACGAGGAGGAGGTAGTTCACGGCGTACCGGTCGGTGGGCCAGTCGTCGATCGCCGCGCGTATGCTCCCGGCCGCAAGGACCGGAAGACACGCGACGCTGACGAGGAGCCAGACGAACGCGGTCGCCGCGATCGGCGCGGTCCAGCCGGACGCCACGGGTCGACTAGCGGGGGTCGGCGCATCAGTCTTTTCCCGGTCGTGGAGCCGATCGTCGCGAACATCCCCCAACGGAGACCACTTCCGACGGAGATTCATCCCAAACGAACACCACCTCGCCGGCGCAGTCCCTGTGCCCCGATCCCACGCGCATCACGGCTTCGACGGGTTTAAACGCCGGCTGGGGCAAATCCCGGTGAGACAGGCTTCGCCTGTTTCACTGACCCGTAGGAGCGTTCCTGCGTACTACGGAGGTGAAAAATGGCAGACACAATAGAGGAGGCAGTTTCTCGCGCACTCGAGGAGGCACCCGAGCGGAACTTCCGCGAAACGGTGGACCTCGCGATCAATCTGCGCGATCTAGACCTCAACGATCCGTCGAATCGCGTCGACGAGTCGATCGTGCTGCCGGCTGGAACGGGACAGGAGACGCAGATCATCGTCTTCGCGGAGGGCGAAACCGCCGTCCGCGCCGAGGAGGTTGCCGACGAGGTTCTCGACGGCGAGGACCTCGAGGACCTCGGCGACGACGATGACGCCGCAAAGGACCTCGCCGATGAAACGGACTTCTTCATCGCCGAGGCAAGCCTGATGCAGGACATCGGTCGGTACCTCGGTACCGTCCTCGGTCCGCGCGGCAAGATGCCGACTCCACTCCAGCCGGACGACGACGTCGTCGAAACGGTTAACAGAATGAAAAACACGGTGCAGCTGCGTTCGGGTGACCGACGCACCTTCCACACCCGCGTGGGTGCGGAGGACATGGGCGCCGAAGAGATCGCGGACAACGTCGACGTCATCATCCGTCGTCTCGAGGCCGACCTCGAGAAGGGTCCGCTCAACATCGACGGGATCTTCGTCAAGACGACGATGGGTCCCGCCGCGGAGGTGCCCGTATGAGCTCGGCACGACGAACCGAGACCATCCCCGAGTGGAAAAAGGAGGAGGTCGACGAGCTCGTCGAGTTCATCGACTCCTTCGCCTCGGTCGGGGTCGTCGGCGTGGCCGGCATCCCGAGCCGCCAGCTGCAGCTGATGCGGCGCGAGCTCCACGGCTCCGCGGACCTGCGGATGAGCCGGAACACGCTCGTCGTCCGCGCGCTCGAGGACGTCGACGACGGCGTCGAGCAGCTCGTCGGCGACGTCAGCGGCCAGGTCGCGCTCGTCGGGACGAACGACAACCCCTTCGGACTCTACAAGCAGCTCGAGGCCTCGAAGACGCCGGCGCCGATCAACGCCGGCGAGGTCGCCCCGAACGACATCGTCATCCCCGAGGGCGACACCGGCGTCGACCCGGGACCGTTCGTCGGCGAGCTCCAGACGGTCGGCGCAGCCGCCCGCATTCAGGAGGGCTCGATCCAGGTCACCGAGGACTCGACCGTGCTCGAGGAGGGTGAGGTCGTCTCGGATGACCTCGCGAACGTCCTCACCGAGCTCGGCATCGAGCCCAAGGAGGTCGGACTCGATCTGAAGTCCGTCTACTCCGAGGGCGTGCTCTTCGAGCCCGAGGAACTCGCGATCGACGTCGACGAGTACGCGGCGGACGTCCAGTCCGCCGCCGCCGCCGCGCGCAACCTCTCGGTCAACGCCAACTACCCGACGGCTCGCACCGCCGGTACCCTTCTCGCGAAGGCGTCCGGCGAGGCCAAGTCCGTCGCCCTGCACGCCGAGATCGAGAGTCCGGACGTCGTGCCCGACCTGATCGGGAAGGCCGACGCCCAGCTACGCGCGCTCGCGGCGCAGATCGACGACGAGGAGGCGCTGCCCGAGGAGCTGCAGGGCGTCGATGCCCAAGCAGCCACGGCGGACGCCGATGCGGACGAGGAGGAACAGGCTGACGAAGGATCGGACGCCGAGGAGACGCCCGACGACGCTGCCGACGCCGATGAAGACGACGGCGACGACGGCGACGCGGGCGACGGTCTCGGCGCGATGTTCGGATAACACACGGAGATTACACCAATGGAATACGTTTACGCTGCGCTCATCCTGAACGAGACGGGCGAAGAGATCAACGAAGACAACATCACGTCGGTGCTCGACGCTGCGGGCGTCGACGTCGAGGAGTCCCGCGTCAAGGCCCTCGTCGCGGCCCTCGAGGACGTCGACATCGAGGAGGCCATCGAGACGGCCGCCGCCGCGCCGGCCGCCGGTGCCGCCGCAGGTGGGTCCGCTGACGCCGGCGGGGACGCCGACGAGAGCGAGGACGAGGCCGAGGACGAGGCCGAGGAAGCCGACGAGGCTGACGAGGACGACGAGGAAGACGGCGACGGCGGCGAAGGCCTCGGCGAGCTGTTCGGCTAACGCTCCGTATCCGGAGTTCGCGCCCCCACGGGCGCCCGACCACCAGCTCGTTCCTCACGAGACACTTTTTATCGGCGGACAAGGCGAATACCCCGAGGCTTGACCTCGGGGATGAAGCCGACAACTCGTGATACAAACCACTAAATGAACACATCACTAATCAATAGACAGCGATGGAACACAGTCACCGCTACCACGCTTACCCGACACAAGAGGTAGCGGCTGGACTGGAACACCATCTGGATGTTCATCGCCAGCTCTACAACCACGTCCGCTGGGACTACGAACAAGCCCCGGAAGACAATAAGCCGAGTGAGTACGACCAGAACAACAAACTTCCCGACTGGAAGCGAAAGTGGCCCGTCTTCAGTAAACTACACTCAAAGGCCGCCCAAGCCACCGTCGCACGCTTCTATCGGAACCTCTCGAACCTTCGC
>NZ_FNWU01000001.1:0-698714 GCF_900108505.1 Halopenitus malekzadehii
CCTTCTCTTTCTTCTTGCGAAGGTTCGAGAGGTTCCGATAGAAGCGTGCGACGGTGGCTTGGGCGGCCTTTGAGTGTAGTTTACTGAAGACGGGCCACTTTCGCTTCCAGTCGGGAAGTTTGTTGTTCTGGTCGTACTCACTCGGCTTATTGTCTTCCGGGGCTTGTTCGTAGTCCCAGCGGACGTGGTTGTAGAGCTGGCGATGAACATCCAGATGGTGTTCCAGTCCAGCCGCTACCTCTTGTGTCGGGTAAGCGTGGTAGCGGTGACTGTGTTCCATCGCTGTCTATTGATTAGTGACATATTCATTTAGTGGTTTGTATCACGAGTTGTCGGCTTCATCCCCGAGGTCAAGCCTCGAGGTATTCGCCTTGTCCGCCGATAAACGCGGCGGCGATCGTCGACGGGCACGCCGATCTCCTGCGCGAGACGGCCGATCCGCGATCGCGGTCAATACGGGCGATCGACGCCGCCGCAGACCGGATCCGGTCGACGGTCGAGGAGGTCGCGTCGGTCGCACAGCCGTTCGAGACGACCCGACGAGTGGATCTCGAGGCGGCCGTCACGGACGCCGTCGCCGCGTTCGAACGCGACCATCCGGACGTGACCGTGCGCGCGGACCTGGAGACGGACGGGACGGACACCCAGGTCGTGGGCGACGATCGGATCCGCCTCGCCATCGATGAACTGCTCGAGAACGCCGTCGAACACGGGACGACGGACCGCGTCGCGGTCGGGATCCGCGAGGCGCCCGACACCGTGACGGTGTCGGTCAGCGACGACGGAACGGGGCTGTCCGCCGACCAGCGCGACCTGTTGACTGCGGGGGAGTTCCCGGAGTACGACGATCCCTCAGCGGGATTCGGTCTGCAGATCGTTCACCTCATCGTCGGCCGGTACGGCGGCCAGGTCCGCGTCACCGCCGACGGGATCGACGGGGACGGAACGACCATCACGCTCGTGCTTCCCCGACACTCCCTCCCGGACCCGCTCGTGGAATCCGTCTCCGTAACGTTCCCGAACCTCCGTCGGGCCGTCGCCGCGAGCCTCGTCGCCGGGCTGGCGATGGGGCTGTTCTTCCAGATCGCGAGCGGCCTGCTCCCCGTGATCGGCGCGCTCTACGGCGTCGAGCGCCCGGTGGTGGGGTGGATCACCCACCTGTTCCACAGCGTCGTCTTCGGGCTTCTCTTCGCCGCGGGATGCTCGTGGTCGCGACTCCGGCGACACGCTCGAAACCCGGTCTCGGTCGGAACCGTCGGCGTGCTCTGGGGGATCGTCCTCTGGCTGGTCGCCGCCGGCCTGATCATGCCCGTCTGGCTCTCGCTGGTGGGGCTGCCCAGTGCGCTCCCGAACCTCTCGGCGCTCGGGTTCGTCGGGCACGTCCTCTGGGGAGCCGTTCTCGGGACGAGCTTCTGGTGGCTCGGAAACCGATCGATCGGCGAGTTCGATCGCGAGGATCCGCCGGTCGAGTTCCTCCGGTGACGCCCTCCACCGTCGGACTGCTGCGTCCGTTGCTCGCGTGGTGAGGCCGCCTCCGTTTCAACTCAACAGTCACTCTCAACCGACTTTTCGGAGGAAACCGTTATAAAAAAAGGAGAATACCCGCGCCTTTAGGCGTCACCAGAACGCTCCGCGTTCTGGTTGGCGAACGAGACGATTTGCGTCTCGTCAACGAACTCCAGGACGCCGTCGACGGCATCTCGAGCAGGGTGCTCTCCGACAGCCTCGAGGACCTGCAGGAAAACCGGCTCGTCGAACGCGAGATCATCAACGAGAAGCCGTTTCGCGTACAGTACTCGCTGACCGACCACGGCCGTTCCCTCGAACCGGTGATCTATGCGATGCGGGATTGGGGCGTCCAGCATTTGGCTCCCCCCAACTAGCCACGGGCCACCCGACTAGCCGCAGGTCGAGGTCCGTTCCGCTCGTCCGCAGACCGTCGTCCCACGCAGATATGGGCGAGAACCGCGGTTACGTCCGGGTTAGGACGTTCTTTTGTCCCGGGAAGTAGTATGGTAACGTATGACGAATAGCGTGACGCGACGGGCCGCCCTCGTCAGCGTCGGCACCGGAGCCGCGGCCCTCGCCGGGTGTCTCGGCGATCGGGGAGTCGGCAGCGCCGGCTCCGCGTCCTCGACCGACTCCCCGACCGAGGGCGACGGGTCGTCCGATCCGTCGACCGCCGACCGATCCGGACCGCCAACGCGGGACGACACGCTGCCGCTCCCGATGAATTCGTCGTCGATCCGGGACCGTGCGATCTCCGGCGGGCCGCCCAAGGACGGGATCCCCGCCATCGACGATCCGCAGTTCGTCACCGCCGCGGCGGCTGCCGAGCGGCTGAATCCCGGCGATCCCGTGTTCGGACTCGCCAGGGGGGACGCGGTCAAGGCCTACCCGCAGTCGATACTCGTCTCCCACGAGATCTGCAACGACGTCGTCGACGGCGTTCCGGTCAGCGTCACCTACTGTCCGTTGACCGGGACCGCGATGGGATTCGAACGCGGCGACACGACGTTCGGCGTCTCCGGCCGCCTGGTGAACAACAACCTGATCATGTACGATCGGGCCACCGAGACGTGGTGGCCGCAGGTGCTCGCGACGGCGATCCCGGGGCCGTGGAACGAGTCGCCGGCAACGCGGTCGCTCCGGGAGTTCCGGGTCGTCTGGACGACGTGGGAACGGTGGGTGGATCGACATCCGGAGACGCGGGTTCTCTCCCGCGAGACGGGATTCGCACGAAACTACGATGACGACCCGTACGGGACCTACAATCCGCGACTCGGGTACTACGAACCTGAATCCTCGCCGATGTTTCCGCCGCTCGCCACGGACGAGCGTCTCGAGCCGAAACGCGTCGTCATCGGCGCGCGGACGGCCGCGGGCGCGTTCGCCGTCGAGAAGAACCACCTCCGGGATGCGAAACTCGTCCGCGGGGAGCTCGGTGGGACCCCCGTGGTGGCGACCTACGACCAGGCCCTGGATACGGGGTACGTGTTTTTAAACCCCGACACCCGTCGATTCGACTACCGGCGTGGTCGGGTCCACGGCGCCGACGGTGGCACGCATCCGCCGGCGGACCTCCCGCTCGAACGGGTCGACGCGTTCGACGCGATGTGGTTCGCCTGGCGCGGATTCTACCCCGAGACGACCCTGTATGACTGATCCCGGCCCCTCGACTCCCGTCCCGACCGATGGCGACGCCGCCGACCCCGCCGATGCCAGCGTCCTCGCCCGCACCCGCGTCGCCCTCACGGCCGCCATCGAGCGGCGGGACTCCGGACTCCTCCTTTTCGGCGTCGCCCTCGGGTACCTCTGCCTGTATCTTGTCACCGTCGGCGACCTCTCGCTGGTCGGCCGGGACACGGGGACGGTCTCGATCCGGACCGCGGCGGACCTCTCGCGAGCGGTCGCCCGCCTCGGGTTCCTCCGGTTCGGCGCGATCGCCGTCGTCTCCGCGGGGCCGGTCACGTACCTGTTTGCCCCGCTCAACGTGCTGGTCGGGACGGTCCTCGCGCTTCTGGTCGGAGCGAACGCCGCGCTCACGTATCTGGGCGTGGTCCAGCCGCGAGCCTGCGGACTCGAGTCCTCGACCGGGATCCTGGCCGGCGTCCCGGCGCTGTTGTCCGGAGCGGCTTGCTGTGGTCCAACGATCCTGCTCGTCGTCGGGATCCAGGCGAGCGCGGCACTCGTCGCGGCGTTCCAGCTGTTGGTGCCGGTCGCCGTCGTGTTGCTCGTCGCCGGGCTCCTTCTGGTCGGCCGCCGGATCGATCCCGCGCTGGTGTGACCGATCGCCGGATCGATCCCGCGTTACGCCTCGTCCAACGCGTCGGCCAGCTCGTGGAGCGATTCCACGATCAGGTTCGGGTCGGAACCGAACGGCTCCCACGGCGTCCCCTTCCGGTCGACCCAGACGCCCTGCATGCCGGCGTGTTTCGCCCCCTGGACGTCGAACCAGCCGGCGGTCACGTGGGCGATCCCGTCGATCGGCGTCCCCGTTCGCGCCGCGGCGTGGCGGTAGATCTCGGCGGCGGGTTTGAACGTCCGGACCTCGTCGGCGCTGATCGTGTCTACCACGAGGTCGCCGATGTCGGCGTGTTCCACCATCGAGGCCAGCATCTCCGGGTTTCCGTTGGAGACGACGTAACAGTCGTAGCCGGCCTCCCGGAGCCGCTCGATCCCCTCGCGGACGTCCGCGAAGACGTCGAGCTCGTGGTAGACCGCGAGGATCTCGTCGCGTTCCTCCCGCGGGAGGTCGACGCCGTGGGCGTCGAGGGCGTACTGGAGCGCGTCCCGGTTCATCTCGTAGAAGGGTTGGTAGGCGTCGAGGTGGTTCGCGACGAAGGTGTACTCGATCGACCGCGCCCGCCAGAGCTTCGAGACCGGTTCGGGGTCGGACACGCGGTCGGCAAGCGCGGACTCGGCCGCGTCCACGTCGACGAGCGTGCTGTACGAGTCGAAGGTCACGGTTCGAACGCGCTCGGGGTCGAAGCTCATCACCGTCTCCACGAGCCCCGAGGTGATAACCCTCCGGCTTTCCCTTCCTCACCCGGTTTCCACTCGCTCACCTGGTGTCTCTATACGGCTTGCGCTCGTATCGCGGGTATGGTCTCGCACACGCGCCTGTACGGCGCCGCGATCGCCGTCGCGTCCGGCCTGTACTCCGTCACGAGCGCCATAACGGGCTCACGAATGGGCGTCGGCGGCTGGATCATGGGTCTGATCGGCGTCGTCGTGATCGTCCACGGCGTCGCCTTGCTCACGGACGCCGCCACCCGGCTCGGGGGCGTTAGCGGACCGTTGATGGTCGGCTACGCGGTCGTGATGCTCCTCCTCCAAATTCTGTATGGGGTCGGTATGTTGGCCGTTGGAGGCACGTCCGGAATGGCTGGCGGCGGTATGACCGGCGGTGGGGCCGGAATGGGCGTGACCGCCGGAATGGGGTGGGATGCGGGAATGGTTGCGTTGGCCCTGTTGATGCTGGTCAGCGGGCTCGTTATGACGCGGGATGGCCCGACGGAATCGGGCCGGAGAATGTAACGCGAGGACGGCGGTGACGAGCACGATCAGCGGCGCTCGTCCGGCACGTCTCGGTCAAACCGCTCTCGGTCAAACCGCTTGCCCCGGCCGAGTCACTCGGCGTCGGAGAGTCTGCCGTTCAGCACCTTCGCCGCGACCAGAACCGGATCCCAGACCGGGCTGAACGGCGGGGCGTAGGCGAGATCGAGCCGCTCGAGTTTCGGGACGGTGAGGTCGGATTCGAGCGCGGTCGCGAGCGTGTCGATCCGGATCGCGGCGCGGTCGGTTCCCACGATGCTGCCGCCCAGCAGCCGCCCGGTTTCGCGATCGGCGGTGAGCGTCACCGTCGTCTCGGCGGCGCCGGGATAGTACCCCGACCGCGATCCGGCCGTGACGGTCTCGGAGACGGGATCGAACCCGGCCTCACGGGCCCGGCCGTGATCAAGGATCCCCGTCCGTCCGCACTCCTGGTCGAACGCCTTCACGGCCGCGGTGCCCGCGATCTCGCCGACCGGCGTGGGATCCCCGGCGACCGTGCTCCCGATCGCCCGCCCGGCCCGGTTGGCCGTCAGTCCGAGCGGTACCCAGTCGGGCTCGCCGGTCACCGCGTGTCGCATCTCTGCGCAGTCGCCCGCGGCGAACACCCGGCCCGCCGTCGTTCGGCCGTACTCGTCGGTCGCGATCGCGCCCGACGCGCCGCGTTCGATCGGGGTATCGTCGACGATCCCCGCGTTCGGTCGCACGCCGATCCCGATCAGCGCGAGATCGACCGACACCCGTTCGTCCGCGGTGACGACGGCCTCGACCCGGTCCGTTCCGGCCAGCCGCTCGACTTCGGTTCCGATCCGGACGTCGACACCGTGGTCGACGAGCGTCGCTTCGACCGTCTCGCCGACCGCCTGACCGAACTCCGGCAGCAGCCGGTCGGGCCGCTGGAAGAGATGGACGTCGAGGTCGTGTGCGCTGAACGCCTCGGCCATCTCGACGCCGACGTATCCGCCGCCGACGATCGCGACGCCCGTCGGCGGTTCCATTTCGGCGTACCGTTCGACGCGCTCGGCGTCGACGTATTCGAGGTCCGGGACCACACCACCCTTCTCGATATCGGTGCCGACGGCATTCGGCGGCGTGAGAAACGCTCGCAGCGCCGCGGCGGCGTCCATACTGTGCATCGTGAACGCGCCGGTCAGATCGCCCCCCGCGATCGGGTCCGCGACCGCGTGCGCGCCGGTCGCCACGATGAGGTCGCCATACGACCGTTCGAACCGGGTCGATTCACTCTCGACCGTCACGGTTCGATCCGCCGTGTTCACCGCCACGACCTCGTGGCGCCGCCGGAGGTCGATCCCGCGGTCGGCGACCGCCTCGGGAGTCAACGAGAGGAGATCACGCAGGGACTCGACCTCGCCTTTCACGTAGTAGGGCATTCCGCACTGTGCGTAGGACACCCACGACCCCTTCTCGAAGACGATCACGTCTCGGTCCGGCCGTTCCCGCTTCAGCTTGCTCGCAGCGCTCAGCCCCGCGGCGTCGCCGCCGATGACGACGAATGGGTCGGTCATACTCGATCTCTCTCCACGGAACGATATAAGTAACCGAGTGAGCTCGGGGTAGCCCGGCCGCGCCCGGGACGCGCCGCTCAAGCCGAGTCGGTGCTTCGAACTCGGTCTCAGTCTCGGTCCGTCCCCGGTCCGGGCTCACGCCGGTCGAACAGCAACAACGGCCGCATTCCCAACACGGGATCGGCGTCGCCGTGGACCGTCGTGTCGAACTCGACCAGTCCGGTTTTCGGGGATCGCTCCTCAGTCCGCACGACCCGCGTTTCGACCGACACCGTCTCGTCGGGTCGCACCGGTGCGGGCCACCGGAGCTCGTCGATCCCCATCGCGCCGACGAACGCGGCGTCGGCGGTGAGATGCTCGGACAGCAGCCGGATCGTCACGGCGAACGTGTGCAGTCCGCTCGCGATGATCCCTCCATAACGCGACTCGGCCGCCCGATCCGCGTCGGTGTGGAACGGTTGAGGGTCGTACTCCTCGGCGAATGCGACGATCTCGGTGCGGGTCATCGTGACCGACCCGAAGCGGTCGGTTTCCCCGACGGTGAAGTCCTCGAAGTGGCGCATCGGCGATGGCCATCGATCCGCGTGCCCGCCCCATACGTGTTCCGCCGCCGATTTTATTACGTCCGGATTTTGGTGTATCATATCGGTGGATTGATGATCGCTGGCGGTCGATTTCCGGTAGAGGCTGGGATCACGATGTCGACCACGACGCAGGACTCCTCGACGACCGGACACGCCGCGCACCGCTGTCAACACTGCAGGGACGGGACGGAACCGGAGAGCGCCGACGGCACCGCCGGTCCGTCAGCACCCTCGAGAACCTACGCACCCGACGACGCGTCCCACGTCGTCTTCGAGGTCGACGGGTTCGACTGTCTCAACTGTCCCGACCGGATCGAGGCAGCGCTTGAACGACTCGCGGGCGTCCACGGCGCGACCGCGAGCTACGGCACGGAGACGGTGGGCGTGTACTACGATCCGGACGTTCGAACGCCCGCGGATCTCGTCGATCGACTGACCGATATCGGCCGGACGGTCGAGAGCTGCGACGACGCCTTCCGGAACCGCCGGGCGCGACAGTGGGCCGACGCACGGTTCGCCGCCGGCGTGTTGGCGGGATTGATGGCGCTCGTTCCGTACGCGAGCGTGGTCTACCCGATGCGGTTCGAGTGGCTGCTCGGCCCCGAGATCGCCGCGCTCCTGCGGTCGGGACTGGCGACGACCGGTGGCTTCAACTTCTACCTGAACGTCGCCGTCCTCTCGGGGATCGTGCTCCGGTTCGCCGGCAAGCCGATGCTCGACCGGGCCCGTGCGGCCCTGTCGGCCGGAACCGTCACTCCGTCGCTCGTCGCCGCGGCCGTCGCGGTGCCAACCTATCTCTATAGCGTTGCCGTCGTCCTCGTCGGGGTCACCGCCGCCGTCGATCTCTCCACGACGCAGGTCCACTTCGACGTCGTCGTTCTGACCGTCCTCGGCTGGCTTACGGTCCAACACGGGCTCGGTCTGGAGGCGTCCATCGCCAGCCCCGATTCGACGCCGTCGGCGTCGACCGCGGGACGCGCTTCCGATGCGGGCGTCGACGATACGTCCACGCCGACCGCCACGTCAGCCCGCACGTCGACTGCAACGTCCACCGTCGCCACGTCGACCGACGAGTAGCACAGCGCACGACGCCCTCACGGCGTGCCCAGGGTCTCGTGTCGCCGGTAGAGGTAGACCACTCCCGCGACGATCCCCACGAACCAGATCGCGAGTCCGATGACCCACAGCACCGCGTTCGGGTCCCAGTCGCTGTTGGCGCTCACGTACTGGATGTCGAAGTACGCCGAGACCGGGAGTCCGACCCACGCAACAAGCAGCAACAGGCCGCCGATCGCGCCGAGGTTGCCGCCGGCACCGGACGCGATCAGAAGCAGCACCCACAGCGCGGTCGCTCCCGCGACGCCGTACCACCACGTGTCGGACACGGTGGTCCCGCCCGTGGTGGCCGGTCCGGCCCCTGACGCCGCCGTCCCGGCCGAGGCCGTGGCGCCGGCGGCGGGACGACCGCCGCCTGCACCTCCCGACCCTCGTCGGCCGCCCCCCGCCGCGTCGTTTCGGACGCCGCAGTTGGGGCACAGCTCGGCCTCCCGTTTGATCGGTTCACCGCAGCTCGTACAGTACACCTCGTCGGCTCGTACCGACCGATCGGGTGATCCCCGATCCGAACGTCTCGACATACTCGATCCTTGCGAGTCTCGCGATATAAACGTGACCGCCGGATGTCGCCCGCGTCGGGTGCTGTGGAATCGCTGGACGCGGCCGGACGTCGTCGATCCGTTAGAAGTGGTCGGCGGCGTCGGTCTCGTGTTGCAGCTCCCCGCCTCGGCCGCCCTCGACGGTCGAGGCGCCCTGATCCCCCGAGGAGGGCACGCGAACCGTCACGTCGGTGACCGCCTCGAAGTCCGCGAGCAGGTCACGTTTGATGTTCGTCGCCGTCACGTTCGAGATCCCACAGCCCGAACAGGTGCCGCCGAGCTCGACGACGACCTCGCCGGTCTCGGGATCCGCCTCCCGGACGACGCTCGTGCCGCCGTGCATCTGGATGATCGGCATCTGTCCGACCATCCACGTCTCGATCCGGTCCGCCAGGGACTCGCTCATCATCCGCCCTTCGGGCCCGAGCCTTGGGAACCTTGCGGTCGATCCGGTCGCGTCTCGATCGGCCTCCCGGGTGCGGCGTCGATCGTTACCGGGTGTCCTCGCGCACGAACGTCACGGGACACGGCGAGGAGAGCATCACCGTTTGGGCGGTGCTCCCGAAGACGGCCTTCCCGGTCGGCGACCGCTTTCGCCCGCCGACGACCACGCGGTCGGCCGTTTCCTCCTCGGCCAGGTCCGCGATCGCCTGACCGTGGTCGCCGACCGCGCCGCGCACGCGGTACTCGACGTCGGACTCCTCCATCGCGTCGGCCAGATCGCGGATCGTGGCGTGTCGCTTCGCGACGCCGTCGGGCGTCGCCGCCTCGCTGCCCGGATCGATGTTCAACCGCTCCCGGCTCTCCTCCAGCGCCTCCTCGGTGAAGACGTGTGCCAACACGACCTCGGCCTCACACGGGCCGGCGACGTCGACGGTCTCCTCGGCAAGCCGTCGGACCTGTTCGTCGCCATCCGTTCCCACGCCCAGCAGGATCGTCTCGATGCTCATAGGACCTATTATCCCCTAACCCTCCTAAAATCGATCGACTCCCCGTTCCGGGCCGTCCGTGGGCGGTCGACCGTAATCGACGAGCCAGTCACGACCCCGCCATCGACCGACGTTTTCGGGCTTCAACTCGTCGAAATGCACCCGATCGGCGTACGGGTTCAGCGTCTCACGAACCGCCCGTAGCGCCGGCTCGGTTTCCGGATCGTCGGCCGTTCGAACGCGCACGCGGGGCATCAGTATCCAGTCGCCGTCGGGGTCCGCATCGATGACCGGCAGGAACGGGTGCGCGGCGATCGTCGCCCACAGCGTTTGCTCCCGTCGGTTCTGTCGGCGTCCGTCGCCCATCTCCGCGCTCGGGCCGTATCGCGCCAGCTTGATCACCCGGTCGGCCTCCGACGGGCCCGATTCGCCTCCGTCGGGGGTGGTGATCGATCCGCTCGTCGCGGCGGCATCGATCGACTCGTTCCCGACGGGAACGGCGAGGGCGACGCGCCCCGTCCCCACCCCGACCCGGGTGAGACCGAACCGGGCCTCCAACGCCGAGAGTACCTCGTCCTCGCCGTCACACAGCTCGAAGAAATACGGCAACTCCTCCCCACCCGGCCAGTACCACGTCCGGCCGTCGTACTCCCACCGTTTCCGGTCGGACGGATGTCTCTCGATCGCTTTCCGCCTTGCCGTGCGCATCTCCGTGACGACGTCGGTGATCGCCTCCTGCAGCGCCGTCGACGTCACGTCCTCGAGCGCCATCGTTCGACGCGGGATACGTCGCCCGCGGCAATACGCGTCGTGGTTCGCGTGCGGTAGCCGAACCGTACGGGACGGGGAAATCCCTTTAGCCACCGTTCATCAAGGTCGTCCGTGTCCGAGATCCTGTTGGTCCGCCACGGTGAAACCTCCTGGAACGCCGCGGGTCGCGTGCAGGGCTGGGCGCCGGTGGGGCTGAACGCCGCCGGCCGCCGCCAGGCTCGCCGCCTCGCCCGTCATCTCGCGGCCGAGCACGAGGACGCCAACGTCACGCTCGTCACCTCCGACCTCGCCCGCGCTCGCGAGACGGCCGCCCCGATCGCTGCGGCGTTCGACGTCGAGCCGACGACCGACTCGCGCCTCCGTGAGCGGGACTTCGGCCGCTATCAGGGGCTCGATTCCACGGATCTCTTCGATCGGTTTCCGGAGCTCGACCTCCTCGCCGATGGATCCGATGCCGCCACCTACACCCCGGATAGCGGCGAGAGCTGGATCGACGTCCGTGACCGCGTTCTCGACGCCGTCGCCGACCTCAGGGAGCGTGCGCGGTCGGCCGACTGCACCGTCATCGCCGTGACGCATCACAACCCGATCCGGCTCGCCTTCGGTCGACTTCGGGATCTGGACCTCACGACCGCGCTCACCCGTCACTCGTTCGAGAACGGATCGATAACCTGGATCCGTGACGGCCGGATCGATCTCGCCGGGCACGTGCCGTCCCTGTCCGACTCCGGCTGATCCGTCCGTTCCCCGGGTCCACACTCGATCTCGGGTCCACACTCGGCCCCAGATCGATAGTCGATCCCGAACTCACACACCGTCCCGGACCCACACTCAGTCGTCCGCAAGCGACGACACCGGAACCGGATCGCGATTGCGATACCGAACGAGATCGAACCGGTCGTACTCGATCGTCTCCGTCACATCCCATCCTGCTCCGAGGTACGGGAAGGACACGTTGCCGCCGCTTCGTTCGGGGATCTCCGAGACGTACGCGCCGGTCGCATACGGGACGTAGATCCGGTAGACGGCCTCGCCGCCGTTGATGAAGACGCGGTCTGCCCCCGTCGCGGCGGCATCATCGATCGCCACAGTCGGATCGGTGACGAATTGGACCCTGGGGTCCGTCGACTCGAGCGAGGGTGTCCGGGTCAACACGATCACCGGATCCCCCGGCGGATCGCTCATCTGGTCGAACGTCCGTCTCCCCATGATCGTCGGGGCGTCGCCGATCCGATCGCGATACTGCGTGATGTCCTCGGGGTACTCCCAGGGAACGTCCTCGCCGGTCCCGATCGCGCCGTCGCGGTCGACCGCCGCGATGAGGTCGATCTCCATACCTACGGCTAGCCGTTCGAGCGTGGAATAGTCGTCGCCGATGGCACGGTCACGCGTGGCGGCGTGGCCCCGCCATCCGTCTCAGTCTCACGTCAACTGGATGTCGTCGACGTCGACGTGCCGCTTCGCGAGCCGCCGCGCGGTCTCGATCGTCTCCCCCTCCTCGCCGATGGCCACTCCGCGGTCGGCCTCGGCGACCTCGACGTAGGCGACGCGGTCGTTCTGCTCGGAGATGGTCACCGCTCGGACCGCCGCCGGTGCGAGCGCACTCGCGACGAACGCCTCCGGGGTATCGGCATCCTCGACGAGCTCGATCGACCGGTCGAGCCGCTCTTCAGCACGCTGGACGGTCTCGCCGCCCTGTCCGATCGCCGCCGCCATCTCCCCCGCAGGGATCACGAACACCAGCCGGTCACCCTCCACGAGGCAGTCCGTCGGCGTCACGCCGGTCACCTCGTCGAATCGGGCGATGAACCGGCGCGCCTCGTCGGAGAGCTCGACGCGCATCAGTCGTCGGCCGGCCCGGAGTTGCCGCTCGCTCCCGATCCCATCCGGAGGTTGACGTCGCCGGTACCGATGGAGACGGGCTTGCCGGCGATGACGTTCTCGATGACGCCGTCGAGCTCGTCGTACTCGCCGTGGACTGCCGCGTCCAGCAGGTGGTTGACCGTCACCTCGAAGGCCGCCCGCGCGAGCACCGAGTCCTTCGAGCCGGAGATGCCGTGGCGGCCGATCGACTCGATCTCGCCGTTGTTCGTCATAATGTCGGCGACCAGCATCAGGTGCCGGATGTTCACGTCGTCGAGACCCTGCTCTTCGAGCGTGTTCATCGTCTCGTCGATGATCGCCTCGCGGGCCGCCTCGACCCCGAGGTTGCGATAGATCTCGTGGATGTTGTTACACGTCGTTCGGGTGTCGTCGACGCCCTCGATCGGGAGCACGTCGCCGAAGGCGGACCCCTCGGTGTAGAGGACGAACTCCTCGCCGTCATCCAGTTGCTCCTTCCGGATGACGACGCGTTCGACCTCCTCGATGCCCTTGAAGACGACCTCGCGGAGCTGCTCGACGAGCTGGAGCAGCTCGCGGTAGCTCGGCTGGTTCGGGCCGAACTCGATGACGGTGCCGGCCTGTCGGGTGTCGACGCCGAGCGCGTCCTCGATCGTCTCGGCGATGATCCCGGCGACCTCGGTCGCGTCCGAGTGGGTCGGCCACCGCTCCAACAGCGTCTCGTCGTTCAGATCGATCCGGACGAGCATGTCCGCCACGTTCGTTGAGACGTCCCCGAGCGCGAGGATCTTCGTCGACTCGATCGACCAGACGACCTCGTGGGCCTTCTCGCGGTCGGTCGCGTACTCGCCCTCGAGGTGGACCGTCATCATCGGCGTGTCCGGCGTCTTCCGGGCGTCCACCAGCTCGATGAGCCGGGGGAGCCCCTGCGTGACGTCGATCTCGGCGACGCCCGCGTAGTGGAAGGTGTTCATCGTGTTGTGGGTCACGACGCCTTCCGCAGTGGTGAACGTCTCGAGCCCTTCGACCGAGAAGTCGTAGACGTACTCGTAGTCGCTTTCTACGGTCTCGATCGATTCGATCCGATCCCAGACGACGTCGCCGCTTGTCGTTTCCGATTCGGGAGCGACGGCAACCGATCCGCCGTCAGTTACTGCCGTTTCGAATCCAGTGACGTCCGCCGTCCGACTGTCCGGATCGAATGAGCCGATCGTCGGAAGGTCGTCGTCGACCGACAGGGAGTCGCCGCGGACCGGGACGATCTCGCCCCCGTCCTTGATCACGAACGAGTGTGCCTTCGTCGCACGGATCGTTCGTCCGGATTCGAGCTCGAAGCGGAGGAGTTCCTCGGGTGCCTCGTGACGACTTACCTCCTCGACGGGCTTCCACTTGACCGATTCGTCGCTCCGAAGCGAGATCACTTCCATTCCGTTCGGTGCGAGGGCGACCTCGTGGTCGTCGATCTCCCGACTCTCCTGCGTCTCGAGCACGTCGTCGACGACTGCTCCGATCTCAACGATGTCCGTCTCGCCGTCACGTCGGACGATGACGCGCTCGTCGTAGGGAACGCTCATCTGCGTTCCGGGCTCACCGATCGACTGCGCCGAGACGGTCCCGACGGGGTCGAGCGGTTCGATCCGGGTGTCGAGATACCGGCTCTCGACGCCGGTGATGATGTCGGCGGCCTGCTCGGTCGTGATTCCGCCGTATTCGGCGGCCTTCTCCTCGATCGTCTCGTAGACGTTCTCCTTGAGCCGCCGCGAGAGATCGGTGTCCTCGATCAGCGCCGCGATGTCGTCGGTGACGTGGTCGTAGTCGTCGGTTTCAGTCATCGGATTCCACCTCCAGCCCCTGCGCCTTGTTCAGGCCGGGCCCGGCGTGTTCGGAGATGTTCGTCGGGCGCTGCTTGCGGCCGAGGAACTCCTTCTTCTCGGCCTCGTCCTCGAACTCCGACGAGAGGACGCGGTCGGCGATCCGATCGACCTCGATGTCGTTGTCCTCCGAGGAGGACACCTTGATCGGCGAGGTGCCGTCCTCGCCGAACTCGAACTGGACGACCGTCCCGGAGGTGTCCCGGACCGAGCCGTCGTACTGCGCCTCGAGCTCCGAGAGCGCGTTGATCAGCCGGCGCTGGAGGTAGCCGGACTTGGAGGTCCGGACCGCCGTGTCGACGAGCCCCTCGCGGCCGCCCATCGCGTGGAAGAAGAACTCACGCGGCGTCAGGCCGGCGCGGTAGGAGTTCTCCACGAAGCCGTGGGCCTCCGCCGAGAGGTCGTTCGGCTGGTAGTGTGACAGCGTTCGGTCCTCGTAGCCGCGGTTGATCCGCTCGCCACGAACCGCCTGCTGGCCGACACACCCGGCCATCTGCGTGAGGTTCAGCATCGACCCACGCGCACCCGAGCGGGCCATCACGACCGCCGGGTTGTCGTCGCCGAAGTGCTGGTCGGCGATCTCGCCGGCCGAGTCCCGGGCCTTCCCGAGCGTCTGCATGATCTTCATCTCGAGGGTCTCGTCGACCGTTCGGCCGGGCAGGCTCTCGAGCTCGCCCGCCTCGTAGGTCTCGATCAGCTCATCGATGCGGTCGTAGGCGTTGTCGATCGCCTCGTCGACCTGATCTTCGGCCTCGGGCGGGATGGACTCGTCGTCGATCCCGATCGAGAAGCCGAAGTGCATGATCGCCCGCATCGCCAGCGCCGCGACCTCGTTGATGAACACGCGGGCGCGCGTCTCGCTGTAGACCTTGGTGATCGTGTCGACGACGTCGCCGCCGAAGGCTCCGACCGCGTCCTCGTCGATCGTCCCCTCCACGAGCTGGCCGTTCTCGATGACGACGTCGTCGCCCGTCGAGGAGGTAAACTCGAGCTCGAGGTCGTCGGGCAGCAGCTCCGAGAACAGCGATCGGCCGGTCCAGTACTCCTCGCCGTCATCGTTGACGCCGTCGGCCTCGGGCAGCTCGTCCACCCGCGTCGCGCGCAGCAGGTCGAGCGCCTGCGTCTCGGTGAACTCGGGGTTGGTGTGGGTGAGTAGGTAGGTCCCCGAGATGTGGTCCTGAATGGCGCCGATGATGTTCTCCCCGAACCGCGGCGAGAGGATCTGCTCCTGGACGCGCATCAGCACGCGCGCCTCCGCCCGCGCCTCCTCGTTCTGGAGGGCGTGCATGTTCATCTCGTCGCCGTCGAAGTCGGCGTTGTAGGGCGGACAGACCGTCGTGTTCAGCCGGAACGTCTTGTACGGCATCACCACGACCTCGTGGGCCATGATCGACATCCGGTGCAGCGACGGCTGCCGGTTGAAGATCACGATGTCGCCGTCGATCAGGTGGCGGTTGACCTCCCAGCCCTCCTCGACCTTCTCGGCGAGCTCCTCGCAGTTCTTCTCGGTCACCTTAAGCCGGCGGCCGTCCGGACGGCGCACGTAGTTCGCGCCCGGATGCGCTTCCGGTCCGTTGTGGACGTACTGACGCGCCTCCTCGACGTTTCGCTCGGTCACGTTCAGCGTCTGGGTCATCTCGGTGGCAACCCGATCGGGGACGCCGACCTCGTTGAGCGAGAGGGTCGGGTCCGGCGAGATGACGGTCCGGGCCGAGAAGTTCACGCGCTTGCCGGACAGCGACCCGCGGAAGCGCCCCTCCTTGCCCTTGAGCCGCTGTGAGAGCGTCTTCAGCGGGCGACCGGAACGGTGTCGAGCCGGAGGCGTCCCGGAGATCTCGTTGTCCACGAACGTCGTGACGTGGTACTGCAACAGCTCCCAGAGGTCCTCGATGATGAGCTGTGGCGCGCCCGCCTCGCGGTTCTCCATGAACCGCTGGTTGATCCGGATGATGTCGACCAGCTTGTGCGTGAGGTCGTCCTCCGACCGCTGGCCGTTGTCGAGGGTGATCGACGGGCGGGTGGTCACCGGCGGAACCGGCAACACCGTCAGGATCATCCACTCGGGTCGAGAGTTCTCGGCGTCGATGCCGAGCACCTCCAGGTCCTCGTCCGGGATGTCCTCGAACCAATCGCGCACGTCCGAGGGCATGAGCTTGTTCATGTCCTCCTCGGTCAGATCGACGTCGAGCGCGCGCTCGATCGCCCGTCGGTCCTCGTCACGAGGCCGGAACTCGCCCGCGAGGATGTCGTTGATCCGGTCGAGTGCGATCCCGGTCTCGTCCGCGAGTTCGGAGGGCGCGGTTCCCGTGTCGTCCTCCTCGTCGGGGTCGGGCTGCATCGCCTCGGCGATGCGTTCGGAGTATTCCCCCGAGAGGACGTCCTGAACCTCGTAGTAGGTCGTCGGCTTCTCGTGTTTGATGTCCGCCTGCGGCTCCCCACAGAACGGACACGTCGAGGCCTTCCGAGCCTGTCGAACGGCCGCCTTCAGCACGTCCGTTTGGTCGTCGCCGAGCTCCCGCGCCCGCTCGTAGCGGTCGCTGAACTCCTCGCGTTCGTGTTCCTCGAGCGCGAGCCGACCACACTCACGACACGTCGATCGGAGCAGCCGCCGGATGAGCTTCGTGAAGCCGACGTGGATGACCGGCGCCGCCAGCTCGATGTGGCCGAAGTGGCCGTTACACGACCCCGAGTGGGAGCCGCAGGTCCGACACTCAAGCCCCGGATCGATGACGCCGAGCCGGGGGTCCATCAGCCCCATATCGATCGGATAGCCGTCGTCGTCGTAGGTGTCCGCCGTGATGACCTTCGTGGCGGACATGTCCCGATACGTCTCCGGGTCCATCAGCCCGAAGGAGATACCGCCGAGTTGTTTCGGTGTTTGCATTGACATTGTGTGGTTTAGACCGCGTCCTCCAGTTCGAGCTTCGGGCGAATGCCCAGCGCGATCATCTCGTCGAGCAGGAGCTTGAACGCGTAGCTGACCTCCAGCTCGTGGATGTCGTCCTCATCGCCGGTGACCGGGTCGTACACCCGACGCTGTTCGCGGTCCTCGACCGCGACCAGTCCCGTCTCCGCGGAGATGTACACCTGCTCGGCGTCCGAGGACTCCAGCAGCCGCTCGTTGAGCACCATCGCGGCGCCGTGGCCGATGACGGTGTCACGCTCCATCTCGCCGACACGGAGGCCGCCCTCGCGAGCACGCCCCTCTGTCGGCTGACGGGTGAGCACCTGCACCGGCCCGCGGGAGCGGGCGTGCAGCTTGTTCGACACCATATGGTAGAGCTTGTGGTAGAAGATGGTGCCGACGAAGATCTCCGCCTCGATCTTCTCGCCGGTGACGCCCGAGTACATGACCTCCTTGCCCGAGGACTTGAATCCGTTCTCCTCCAGCGAACCGCGGAGCTCGTCCTCGTCCTCGCCCTGGAACGGCGTCCCGTCGACGCGCTCGCCGCGTAGCGATCCGACCTTGCCGCCGAGCATCTCCAGCACGTGGCCGACGGTCATCCGCGAGGGGAGCGCGTGCGGGTTCAACACGAGGTCCGGCACGAGTCCCTCCTCGGTGAAGGGCATGTCTTCCTGGGGCGCCAGGTGTCCCACGACGCCCTTCTGACCGTGTCGGGACGCGAACTTATCACCCAGTTCCGGGATCCGCTGGTCGCGGACCTTCACCTTCGAGAGCTTGGAGCCGTCCTCGCCCTCCATCAGCGTGACCGTGTCGACGACGCCGTCCTCGCCCGAGCGCATCGTGACCGACGTCTCACGCCGCTTTTGCGGGGAGAGGCCGCCCATGTCGTCCGGCTCCTCGAGGAACCGGGGCGGGCTGGTCTTGCCGAGCAGGACTGAGGACTCGTCGACCTTGGTCTCGGGGTTGACGAGGCCGTCCTCGTCGAGGTGGGTGTAGGCGTCCTCGCCGCGCGCGCCGCGGACGTCCTGGCTCGGGATCTCGAAGCGGTCCTCCTGGCCGCCGGGGTAGCGGCGCTCCTCGCCCTCGTAGGTTCGGAAGAAGTGCGATCGTGCGAGCGCACGATCGACCGAGCCCTGGTTCATCACGAGCGCGTCCTCGATGTTGAACCCCTCATAGGACATCACGGCGACGACGAAGTTCTGTGCGGCCGGCCGGTCGTCGAAGTTGATCTGCTCGGTGGTCTGCGTTTTCACCATCGACAGCTGCGGGTAATGCATCAGGTGCTGTCGGGTGTCCGGACGGATCCGGTAGTTCGCGGAGGGCAGCCCGAGCGACTGCTTCATCATCCCCGCGCCCATCGTGATCCGGGGGCTGGCGTTGTGTTCCGGGTACGGGATCATCCCCGCACCGATCCCGAAGATGAGCTGCGGATCGATCTCGAGGTGGGTGTGTTCCGCCGAGACTTCGTCCTCGTCGACGGCGACGTAGACGTCCTCCTCCTCCTCGGCGTCGATGAACTCGACGTAGCCGCGGTCGACGAGGTCCTCGAACTCGAGGTCCGCATCCTCGAGCGCATCGATGTCCTCGTCCGACAGCAGGGGTTCGCCGTCCTCGACGACGATCAACGGTCGGCGCGCCCGGCCCGCGTCCGCGTTCACGATCACTTCCTTGGTGCGGTCCTTCACCGAGACGTTGACCATCTCGGAGACGTCGCCGCGTCGCCGTGCCTCTCGAATCTGCTCGGCGAGCTCGTTCGGGTCCGGATGCGTCCCGACGAGGCTCCCGTTGACGTAGACTTTCGCTTCGCGTTCTGATGATGCCATATCAATCGTCCGCCGTGGTTCGGTCGACGCCCTCGATGCCGGGGATCCCCTCGACACCCATCGACGCCAGTTCGCGTTTGAGTCCCTGTTCGTCCTCGATGTCCTGTGACAGCTCCATCGCCTGCGCGAAGTTCTTCACGAGCCCACAGTTCGGGCCCTCCGGCGTCTCGGAGGGGCAGATGCGCCCCCACTGGGTCGCGTGCAGGTCCCGCGCCTCGAAGTGCGGCTGCGAGCGCGACAGCGGCGATCGGAGACGACGCAGGTGTGAGAGCACGCCCATGTAATCCGTCCGATCGACGAGCTGGGAGACGCCCGACCGGCCGCCGACCCAGTTGCCCGTCGCGATCGGGTGTTCGAGTCGCTCGGTCAACACGTCCGAGCGGACGACCGTGTTGACGGTGAGATCGCGGTTCCGCATGTTGGCGCGCTCGAGCTGGTACTTCACGTCCCGCGCCAGCTTGTTGAGCGCCGTCCGGAACAGGTCCTTCATCAGGTCGCCGGAGACCTTGAGCCGCTTGTTCGCGTAGTGGTCTTTGTCGTCGGACTCCCGGCGCCCCAGCGCCAGCTCGAAACACGCCTCCGCCATCCGGCAGAGGTAGTAGGCCTTGTTGATCCGCACGTCCTCCTCCTCGACACCCTCCTCGTGGAGGTGCGGCAGGAGGTAGCGGTCGATCACGTAGTTCGCCCGCTTCAGCTGGTAGTTCTTGCCCTGTCCGCTGGCGACGCGCTTGCCCAGCTCCTCGATGGCCTCCTCTTCGGTCTGAACGGACGCCTCCTCGAGGTTCTCGAGCATATACTTCACGATCTCCGGGTCGTCGGAGACGCGGTGGACGATCTCCTCGTCCGACTCGAGACCGAGCGCGCGCACGAGCGTGACGAAGTCGATCGATCCCGAGACGGACGGGAACGAGACCTCGAGCAGTCCCTCGCGGTTGCGCTCACACAGCACCAGCGCGCGGTAGCCACGTCGCTGAGAGAACGTCTTGGCGACCTGGATCTCGTCGCCGTACTTCGAGTCGTACTCCGCGAGGATCTTGTTCGGCGCGAGGTCCTCGGAGGTCATCAGGACGCGCTCTGAGCCGTTGACGATGAAGTAGCCACCGGGATCGACGGGGTCCTCGCCGATGTCGATCAGTTCCTCGTCGGAGAAGCCGGCCATATTGCACTTCTCGGAGCCGACCATGATCGGCATCCGACCGACCTTCGTCTCCGTGGTGTCGACGACCGTTTCCGGCTCATCCTCGCCGCCACGGACGATGGACATCTCCATAAAGACCGGCGCGGAGTAGGTGATGTTCCGCAGACGGGCCTCCTGGGGATACAGCAGTTCCTCTGACCCGTCGGCCTCGCGGACCCGCGGTGTGACCATTCGAACGTCGCCGAGTTCGACGTAGACGGGCTCCTGGCCCTCCTTGTCGCCGATGTCGGTTTCGATCGTCTCCTTCTCGTCGACGACGTCCTGCATCCCGCGGTTCAGGAAGTTGTTGAACGAGCGGAAGTGGTGTTCTGCGAGCCGTTCATCCGAGAAGTATTCGCGTGAAACGACGCGTCGGTCTTCCCTATTCATGAGATCACGAGTCGATAGACGATCGCCTGGTCGGTCGTTCGGGACTCCCGGGTGATCTTGACGACGTCTCCGGGTTCGGCGTCGTCGGGTAGTGCCGGGTCAGTGCGTTTGATACGCGGCAGGTCTGTTTTCGATATGTTGTACTCCGTGAGCACCTCCTCGACCCGCTCCGGGTCGTCGAGAAGCTCGTGGTCGGGAACGAGTTCGTGGTCAGTTACGTTTACCATGGGTGATGGGGAAAGAAGCTATCACGAGATACTACAGGTCGCTATTGGCCCCACGCTCATAAGAGTTGCCAACCGAGGCGCGAAGCGCGGCTGCCGGCTGGCGGGCGAGTGATATCCGAACACACGGTCGGTCAATATAAAAGGGTGACGCCGCCGCTGGGGCCGCTCGTCGCGCTGCGGCGGATCGGTGGAGTCGGCCAGCTCCTCTCCGTGGTCCCAAACCGATCGAATGGGGCCAGCTGATCGGATGTGACCGATCGACACGCCTGCCCCGGATGACAAGCCTTATTTATACTACTCGGCTATCCGAGAGTGCAGCAGGCCCGGATGGTGTAGTGGCCCATCATACGACCCTGTCACGGTCGTGACGCGGGTTCAAATCCCGCTCCGGGCGCTCTTGCTGCGACCGACCGCGAACACCGGCTGCCCGGATGGTGTAGTGGCCCATCATACGACCCTGTCACGGTCGTGACGCGGGTTCAAATCCCGCTCCGGGCGTTTTACGAACAACACGACGAGCGGAGCGAACCGTCCGTCGAAAACGCAGATGACGGGAATTTCTGCCGTCGCAACAACGAGTGAGGAGCCACGCGAGTCGATCGCCACTCAACCGTGAGCGAGGAGCATTTTTCCATCGAGGGGATTCACTCTCCCGCGAGAGCATTCCCTCTCCTCCGGGAGGATTCACTCCTCCTCGAGGAGGCCGAGATCGCGCGCGACCAGGTCCGCAAGCCGGTCGGCGATCCCCGGCGCGACCTCGGCGATCTCCTCACCGTCGTGGCGGGTTCGGTTGTGGCGGTCGATCGCGTCCGCCAGCGACGACAGCGGGACGCGCGTCGTCGTCTCACAGGCCGAACACCGGATCGGGACGGTCGGTTCGTCCTCGTCCGTGGCCGTCACCGGTTCGGTGCCGTCGGCGGCGTCGTCCGCCTCACTGGTGTCGCTCATTGACGATGAGATGGTCCCGCGGCCGACATAAACACGTTGAACCGGTCGCCCACGTGGCGGCGGGAAAGGGGAATCCTTATCGCTCCGATCCGTGATATCATCGCACGATGCATACGGCACGCTTCCGCGATCCGGCGGGCACCGTTCGAACCGGCGAGTGGACCGACGATGGCCTCCACGCTGCGGGCGAGATCTATGACGTCGACGCGGTCGACGTCCTTCCGCCCGTCTCCCCGAGCAAGATCGTCTGCGTCGGGTTGAACTACGTCGACCACGCGGCCGAGTCCGGGAAGGACGTGCCGGACCGGCCGCTGTTGTTCCTGAAGCCGCCGAACACGCTGTCCGGCCACGGCGACACGGTCACGCTCCCGGCGGGACCGGACCGGATCGACCACGAGGCCGAACTGGGCGTCGTGATCGGTCAGCAGTGCCGCAACGTCGACGCGGCCGACGCCGAGGACGTGATCGCGGGCTACACCTGCGTGAACGACCTCTCGAACCGCGACGACCAGCGCCAGGAGCAGAACTGGGTCCGCGGGAAGGCGTTCGATAACGCCGCTCCGATCGGCCCGGTCGTGGCCGACCCCGCGGACGTCCCCGACGACGCCGCCATCGAGTGCCGCGTGAACGGCGAGACGCGGCAGTCATCCAGCATCGACGCCCTCAGCTTCTCGCCCGCGGATCTGATCGCCGAGATCACCGACTTCATCACCCTCGAACCCGGCGACGTCATCGCGACCGGGACGCCGGCAGGGGTCAGCCCCCTGGCCGACGGCGACGAGGTCGTCGTCGAGATCGAGGGTATCGGCGCGCTCGAGACGACCGTTCGGCGGTGAGGCCGGCTCTCTCGATCGGATCCCTCGGCCGGATCGCTGACGCCTGACGCCGGTCGTCCCCGCTCGAGCAACCACACCGCTTATTCGACGCCCCGTCCAACTCCGGTCACGATGGACCCGCTGTACGCGCGGTATCCGTTCTTCGAGGCGGCCCGCGAGGCGGTCGCCGGCGCCGACGTCTCGCTGCCCGCGCTCGTCGCGTCTGACGCGCCGGCGGTCGAGCGCGGTCGCGAACGCGTCGAGCGCGCGCTCCGTTCGGGAACGACCGCGAGCGAGACGCCAGATGCCTACGACGTGACGGCGGAACTGCTCTCGTATCCGATCGCCCGGATCCTCGTCTCCCTGCTGGAGTCGACCGCCGCCGTCGAGAAGTACGCGAGCGCGGAAGCCGCCACCGCCGCCGACCGGATTCGCGAGGACCTCGAGCGCGAGGACGCCCTCCGATCGACCGATTCCGTCTCGCTCGATCTCTCCGACGTTCTCCGGGAGTTCGACCTCGCGGACGCGGTCCGACCCGCGGTCCGTGGGACGAACGGTGGAGCCGGATCGACGGGTCAGGTGGTCGAGCCCCACGTGCGTGGCGGCTCGTCGGGACGACCGTCCACGCGCGATCCGGAGTGGTTTCGGATCGACGTGGGTCCGTATCTCCAGTTGTTCGACGCGGAGTGGGGCGATCGGTGGCGTCTCGTCAACCGCGAGCTCCGGGACGGCACGGTTTGGATCGATCGGGCCGACCTCGACCGATGTCTGGAGCGGGCAGCACGATCGCGGATTCTCGAGGGGCTTCCCTTCGAGTTCGCGGACGACGACGGGATCAGCAGCGACCTCGAGGCACACGTCGCCGACCTCCGTCGGCTTCTCGACGAGCGGGCGACCGTCGGCAGCTTCGACGTCGTGGTCCCTGAGCTGTTCCCGCCGTGTATGCGAAACCTGATCGACAAGGCCGAGCGGGAGGCGGCGCTGTCGCCCCCCGAGAGCCTCGCGTTGATGGCGTTTCTGACGGCCATCGGGATGTCGCCCGACGAGATCGTCGCCTTCTGTGCCGACACCAGCCTCGACGCCGAGGGCATTCGCTACCAGACCGAATATCTCCGCGACGAGGCCGGGGCTCAGTACCCGCCGCCGACCTGTGAGACGCTCTCGGCGTACGGGATCTGTCACAACGAGGACGACCACTGGCAGGTCGCCGGCGATCCGCTGGCCTACTATGAGGCTCGGTTGGAGGCAGCCGAGGATATCGTCGACTGGCGAGACCGAAACGACGTCGCCGAGGCGGCGTGAGTCGGCGGCGTCTCAGACCGCCCCGTCGGTTCCGTTCGCCCGCATCAGGTAGACGCCGACGAGCGCCATCAACAGGACGAACCCGCCGAGCAGCCCGACCAGCGCGATTCCGCCCGCCGGCGCCAGCGAGATCCCGTCTGTGGAACCGCTTCCGGTCCCGAACCGACTTCCGACCGCGACGAGACCGACGACGAAGACGAGGACAGCGGCGAGGGAGACGACGATCTGGCGACGAAGCTCCGCGTCGATTTCCATACGTCCGGCTCCGAACGGCCGGGTCAAAAGCATGTCGAACCGGCGATCCACGTTCGTCGCCTCGGATGTCGTCGAGGGGATCAGCCGTCGCCGTTCCGGATGTCGTCGAGCGTCGTCCGTTCGGAGTCGCCGACGAACTCCGCGAAGTCGGTCCCGTCGGCGAGCGCGGTCTCCTTCTTCACCCGGTAGTTGCCGCCGTCGGTCGTGTAGAGGTCGCCCGGATGGAAGAAGTACCAGTCCTCACGGTCGAACCGGACGGCGATCCGGGCCTTCGCGCCGAAGTTCCGCGAGAAGAACAACAGCGCCTCGACCTCCTCGCCGTCGAGGTAGATCGGGTCGCCGGCGCTGGATTTGGCCTCGATCGCGTAGAACCGCTCGCCGTTGCCCGCGAGCACGTCCGGAAGTTCGCGTTCGGTTGCACTCCCGCTTGCGGGTGCGCGCATCACCGCGAACCCGGCCTCGTCGAGGGCGTTGACGAGCTCGCGCTCGCGGCGGTCGCCCTTCCGGTTAGCAGACATCGATCGGCCTCCGGACGGCGGGTCGGTCGCAGTCGCGTGCGTCGGTCATATCGGTCGTTTCGTGCACCCGGGTAAAAACGCGACGCCCGACGTCGGTTCGGGCGACGCCGCCCGGTTCGGCTCTATGTTCCGTGTTCCCAGCTGTCCATATACTCGCGCTGTGTCTCCGACAGCGAGTCGTACGCGACGCCCTCGGCGGCGAGCTTGATCTCGGCGACCTCGCGGTCGAGCTCGTCGGGGACGTCGTGGACGCCCGCCGCGTAGTCGTTGCTGTTCTCGACGAGCTCGCGCACGCAGACCGCCTGGATCCCGAAGCTCTGGTCCATCACCTCGACCGGATGACCGAGCGCGATGGGCGCGGCGAGGTTGACGAGCCGCCCCTCGGCGATCACGTTCAGCTCGCGGCCGTCGGCCATTTCGTAGGCCTCGACCCCGTCGCGGGCCTCGAACTGGTCGACGGCGAGCTCCTCGAGATCTTCGAGGTTCACCTCGACGTCGAAGTGGCCGGCGTTCGCCAGCAGGACGCCGTCCTGCATGACCTCGAAGTGTTCCTTCGTGATCACGTCGCGGTTGCCGGTGGTCGTGATGAAGACGTCGCCCGTCGCGGCGGCCTCGTCCATCGGCAACACGTCGTAGCCCTCCATGTGCGCCTCCAGGGCGCGCCGGGGTTCGACCTCGGTTACGATGACGTTCGCGTTCTGGCCGGCCGCCTTCTTCGCGACGCCTTTCCCGCAGTAGCCGTACCCGCCGACGACGACGTTCTTGCCCGCGAATGAGAGGTTCGTCGTCATCGCGATGGTCGCCAGCGAGGACTCGCCCGTGCCATGGATGTTGTCGAACAGCCGCTTCATCGGCGTGTCGTTGACCGCGAAGACCGGGTACTGAAGCTCCCCGTCGGCGTCCATCGCCCGCAGGCGGTGGACCCCCGTCGTCGTCTCCTCGGCCCCGCCGACGATCGAGTCGATCAGCTCGGGATACTCCTCGTGGACGAGCTTCACCATATCCATCCCGTCGTCAACGGTGATCGTCGGGTCGTGGGCGACGACCGCGTGCATCGCGTCGTAGTAGTCCTCGTCGTCGACGCCGCGGACGGCGTAGGAGGTGATGTTCTCGTGTGCGTCCAGCGCGGCGGAGACGTCGTCGTGGGTCGACAGCGGGTTACACCCGGTGATCGCGACCTCGGCGCCGCCGTCGGCCAGCAGCTCGACGAGGTTCGCCGTCTTTGCCTCCACGTGCATCGCCATCGCGATGACCTCGCCCGCAAGCGGCTGGTCCGCGACGAACGACTCGCGCAGCTCCGTGAGGATCGGCATATGCTGGAGGGCCCAATCCATCTTCCGGCGTCCCTCCTCGCGGGCCGTCTCCGGCTCCGCGAGATGCTCGACGACCGGTGAGTAGTGGTCGCTCATGGCCGATACTGGTCGAGCCCGCTAGAAAACCCTACCGACACGCCTCGCTATCGGGTGGTGGATCGACGCGGACGACGACGGTTGGTGGTGTGGGTGAGACGGTGGTGAGTGGTGGTGGGTGATGATGTAGGGGTCCCACGGTGAAGTGGTGAGTGTGTGGTGAGTGGTGTGGGTGCCCATCCGGACGGATGGGTCGTGGGAAACCCCCCATCGTGTGCCTCTCCCCGCGTCGCCCGCACTCGAAGACACGGTGGTGGTATCAATAAATCCCCCTCGCCGTTCGAACCGTGGAAACCGTTTAGAACCGTTTATACCGCCGATTTTCCCGTAAACGGTCGAAACTATCCGGTCGATCGCGCGGCGGGACCGTTCGGTTCGGTCGATTCGATCGCGGGGTGACTCGGGCTGGCGCCGTGGCGTGTTCCGCGTTCACTCAGCTCGCGCCACGAGGTCGGCCGCGTGTTCCGCCGCCCGGTCCATCACGGCCGCCGCGTCGAGGGTGGTGACCTCCCGATCGCGCATCAGAACCGTCCCGTCACAGACGGTGTGGCGGACGTCGGAGCCACGGACCGCGTACGCGAGGTGTGACACGACGTCGTGAGCCGGCGTCAAATGCGGCGCCTCAAGGTCGACGACGATCAGGTCCGCCGCGGCGCCCGTCTCGATCCGGCCGCCGGGGAGACCGATCGCGTCGGCACCGTCGCTCGTCGCCATCTCCACGACCGCCGCGGCCGGCACCGCCGACGCGTCGTCGGCGCCGATCTTGCCGACCATCGCGGTGTCGCGCATCTCACCGAAGAGGTCGAGGTCGTTGTTCGAGGCCGCGCCGTCGGTACCGATCCCGACGGTGACGCCCGCCTCCCGGAGGTGCTGGACCGGGGCGATCCCGGAGGCGAGCTTCATGTTCGAGGCCGGACAGTGGACCACCGCGGTGTCCGTCTCCGCGAGCAGTTCGATCTCGGTGTCGTCGACGTGTACGCCGTGAGCGAGGAACCGGTCCGGGCCGAGCGCGCCCCGGTCGGCCGCGTACTCCAGCGGGCGAACGCCGTGATCCTCGACGATTGGCTCCACCTCGCCCATCGTCTCGTTGGCGTGGAGATGGACCCACAGGTCGTCTTCGTCCGCCGACTCGATCCCCTCCGCGAGCAGACCCTCCGGCACCGTCGTCAGCGAATGGGGCATAAACGCCGTCCGGATCCGGCCGTCCGCGGCGCCGTCGTAGGTTCGTGCGAACTCGAGGCTCCCCTCGAGGTCCGCGCGTGCATCGGCCTCATCCTTGCCGACGGCGACGACCCCCCGGCCGAGCCGCGCGCGGACCCCAGCCCGGTCGACCACGTCCGCGACGCGGTCCATCGAGAAGTACATGTCCGCAAACGCGGTCGTCCCGGACCGGATCATCTCGAGGACGCCCAACTCCGCACCGACTTCGATGTCCTCGTCCGTGAGCTCGGCCTCGACGGGCCAGATGTCCTCACGCAGCCACGACTCCAGCGGCTTGTCGTCGGCGTGGCCGCGCAACAGCGTCATCGAGACGTGGGTGTGGCCGTTGACGAGCCCCGGCATCACGAGTCCCCCCTCGGCGTCGAGCGTCCGGGCGATCTCCCGACCCGTGGTGACGTCCTCGCTGACCGCCTCGATCCGGCCCGCGTCCGCGTCGATCAGTACGTCCGCCTCGCTGACGCGGCCGTCGGGATGGAGCACCCGACCGCCGGTCACGGCAAGCGCGTTCATGCGCAACCGTTCGCTCAGCGACGGCGTAACTCCACCGAAACCGGTCGGGTTGCGACGGGGTGGCGCCGGCCCGCTACTGGTCCGCGCAGTACTCCACGAAGTTCCGCAGGATCCGCAGCCCGGTCTCCCCGCTCTTTTCGGGGTGGAACTGCGTGCCGAACACGTTGCCCGCCTCGTTGGCGACGATCGCCGGGAACTCGACGCCGTGCCGGCTCGTGGCGACGACCGCGTCCGGATCATCGGGTTCCGCGTAGTAGGAGTGGACGAAGTAGGCGTACTCCCCGTCGACGCCCGCGGCGACGGGATGATCGTGATCGACGGACAGGTCGTTCCAGCCCATGTGCGGCACCTTCTCGTCGACGTCGAACCGGACGTTCGTCCCCGGGATCAGGTCCAGCCCGCGAACCTCACCCTGGCCGGCGTGGTCGGCCTCCTCGCTCGAAGTGAGCAGCATCTGCATTCCGAGACAGATGCCGAACAGTGGGCGGCCCGCCTCGGCGTGCTCGACGAGCGCGTCGCGGTACGGCCCCGCGTTCTCCATCCCTTCGCGGAACGCGCCCACGCCCGGGAGGACGACGCCGTCGGCGGCGGCGAACGCGTCGGGATCGTCAGTGATCGTCACGGACGCGCCGGCGCGCTCGAGCCCGCGCGTGGCCGACCGCAGGTTGCCGAGGCCGTAATCGACGATCACGACCTCGGCCAGCGCCTCGTCCGGGGGCTCCGGTATGCTCATACGGTCCCTCGGCGGGCCGTCGTCAAATCGGTTTCCCTCGGGGCCGGCAGTCTCGGAACCCGACCGCTCAGAACTCGCCGAGCCGGGACTGGCCGCCGCCGTTCCCGCCATCGCCCGGCCGGCCATCGCCCGGGCCGCCGCCGCTTCCGCCGTCGGTGTCCGCGTTCGCATCGTCGGCGCTCCCGATCCCCGCGATCCGGGCCGCCTCGGCGATCGACTCGAAAAACCCCTCACGCTGGCTCCGATCGTACAGCGTTGCGGCCGGATGGACCGAGAGGAGGACCCGTCGGGAGGCGTCCCCGATGCGCGCGTCGACGACCGACCCGGCCTCCGCGGTGATCGCGACGTCCCGATCGAGGACGTGCTGGCTCGGGACCTTCCCCAGGGTGACGAGGAGCTCGGGATCGATCCGGTTCAGCTCCGCCGCCAGATAGCCGCGACAGTTCGACAGCTCCTCGACCGACGGGTCCCGGTTGTCCGGCGGCCGACACCGGACGCAGTTCGTGATCCGAACGTCGGACCGAACCAGCCCGGCCGCCCGAAGCGCCTCGTCGAGCACGTCACCTGATCGGCCGACGAACGGCTCTCCCTGCTCGTCCTCGTTCTGGCCCGGTGCCTCACCCAGAAACACCAGACTGGCGTCCGTCGGTCCGACCCCGTTCACGATCCGGGACCGGGACTCCACCAGCGCCGGACAGCGCTCACAGCCGGTCACCCGGAGGTCGTCATCGAGCGTCGCGGTCGCCTCCCCCGATCCGTCGTCGCCGTTCATACCGATCGGGTGTCCGGGAGGGGCCAAAAACCCGATCGGGTTCGACCGCGTCCCGCCCTACTGCTGCTCGGCTGCGAACCGCCGGAACGCCCGCGCGGCCCGTTTTGCGACGCGAACCGGCTCCGGACGATCGTCGTCGTCCACCGTCACCTCACGGACGATGTCGGCGGCCCGGTCGGGATCGATGCCGACCGCGCGCACGAACGGCGCCGTCGTGCCCCGTCGATCCGGCAGCGACCGATACGTCGCGAGCCGGGCCGCGAGTGCGCCGCCCTCGAACTGCTCCCGGAGAGCCGGCTCCAGGCCCGGGCTCGCCTCGAAGGAAACCGAAATCACCGGCCGGTCGACCGCCCGATGGATCACCCCGATATCCACCACAATTGAACCACGCGGGCGCGACCCCGGCGATCACGAGCCGGCGTGCGTCCTCGCGGTCGAGCCGCTCGACGAGGCCGATGACCGATGCGGTCGCGTCGGTGCCGCCGACCGTGCACGTGCCGCCGACCAGGTCGTCAACGCGTCCGTTCGTCCGGACGAGCGCGCCCGCGATCCAGCTCCGATCGTCCCCGTCGGAGAAGGCGATCCCGAGCGAGCGGCTCCCGGATTTCACGCGTGGTCGTTACTCGCCCTGTGTTTTGATGTCCTGGAGCCGGTCCAACAGCTCGTCGCTGGAGGCGCCGATCTCGTATTCCACCCGTCCCTGGTGGTCGTTCTCGGCGGTGCGGACCCCATCGTCATCGAAGTCGGCGTCCAGATCCTGATTCTCCTGTTCGGACTCGTCGTAGCTTCCGAAACCCATACACGTGGATGTTGGTGATCAACCGGCAAAAAACCACTGCCGCCGTGGATCCAGTCCGTTCCGACCGGACCTGACCCGACGACGCGTCAGTTCCCGGCGCTGATCGAGACGAACTCGAAATCGGGCGATCGGTCCTCAAACCGGTCGAGTTCGAAGGGATCCCGCGGAAACGGCGGGTCCGATCCCTCGAGGAGGCACCGAACGAGCGTCGCGGCGATCGGCGAGGTCATGATTCCGCGGCCGTGGAAGCCGGTCGCGACGATCAGCCCGTCGGGCGCGTCCGCCGGCGCGTCGATGATCGGCCGCGTGTCCGGCGTCGCGCCGTCGACGCCCGCCCAACCGTCGACGAGCCGCATCGCCCCCGGAGAGTCGACGAACCGCGGAACGAGGTCGGCGACGTGGTCGCGGAACGCCTCGTCGGCCGACCGGCTCGCGTCGTCCGGGTCGTCCTCGGCGAACGACCAGCCGCCGACGAGCAGGTCGCCGTTCGCCTCCGGCCGGAAGTAGACGTGTTCGCCGGGGATCCACCCCATCGGGAACGATGCCGGCAGGTTCTCGGGCGGCCGCAGGACGATACACTGCGTCCGGTAGGGCCGCACCGGCAGCTGCAGGTGGGGAGCAAGCAGGTCCCGGGTCCGCCATCCCGCCGCGGCGACGACGTGGTCGCACGCGATGAACCCCTGGTCGGTTTCGACGCCGGTCACCTCGTCGCGGTCCGCCGCGACCGCCATCTCGGTGACGGTCACGTCCGTTTCGAAGCGCGCGCCCGCTTCGGCCGCCTCGGCCTGAACAGTCGTCGCCAGCGTGTACGGGTCGACGTGCCCGGTCCCGTGATACCGCGCGACGCCGACGAACTCGTCCATATCGATCCCCGGCCACTGTTTCCGGGCGTCGTCGGCCTCGATGAACGCGACGTCGACGCCGTTCCCACGCTGTCGCTCGACACGGGCACGCACGGTCTCCTCGCGTTCGGGCGTCACGAGCTCCACGCTCGGAATCTCCGCGAACTCGAAGGCGCCGGTCCCGTCGTACGACCGGAAGAAGTCGAGCCCGTGGGTCGCGATCGACGGGTAATCGGGGTAGGAGGGGATCATCGTGATCTCGCCGGCCGCCCGGGCGGTCGCACCCTGTGCGATCCCGTCCCGTTCGAGGACGAGCACGCGATGCGTGTCCGCGAGCTCCCGGGCGACCATACAGCCGATGATGCCGCCGCCGATGACGACCACGCGTGGCTTCCCGCTCCCCGTGTCGTCGTCGATTTCCGTCCCGTTGCCGTCGCTTTCCGTCCCGTCGGGATCGAACCCGATCGACGCCGCCGTCCCGTCGTGTTCGGCTCCCATCGTTAGTGTGCTCCCGTCGCTCGTGGCATCGTTAGTACTCGTGATCGACCGCGCGGAAGGCGTCCTCGGCGACTTCGAGCGCGTCGTCGATCTGCTCGTCGGTGTGGCTGTAGGTGGTGAAGAACCGCTCGCCCTGCATCGGGTTGCCGAAGAGGACCCCGTCGGCGGCCGCCTCGAGCCACCAGTCGGCGAACCGGTCCCCGTTCGCGTGCCAGGTGTCGCGGTAGGACGCGATCTCGTGGTCGGTCATGTACACCTGCCCCATCGACCCGATGTGTTGAACGTTCACCGGCAGGCCGACGTCGTCGGCCACCTCCTGGAGGCCGGTGAACAACCGATCGCCGAGCCGGTCGATGTGCTCGTAGACGTCCCGGTCGTCCAGGATCTCGAGCGTCTTGAGGCCCGCCGCGGCCGCGACCGGGTGCCCGTTGTACGTGCCGCCGTGGAATGCCGAGGAGTTCCACTTCGAGGCCTCCTCCTTGCGCGGGGGGATGATCTCCTCCATAATGTCGGTTCGCCCGCCGAACCCGGCGACCTGGTAGCCTGCGCCGGCGGCCTTCGCGAACGTCGTCATGTCGGGGGTGATCCCGAACCGACCCTGTGCCGATCCCGGCCCGAGGCGGAACCCGGTCATTACCTCGTCCCAGATCAGGACGATCCCGAGCTCTTCGGTGAGGTCCCGGAGGAACTCGTGGTAGCCGTCACGGGGTTTCAGACAGCCGCACGAGAACATCACCGGCTCGATGATCACGGCCGCCATGTCGTCGGCGTGTTTCCGGAGGATCCGCTCGGTCGCCTCCTTGTCGTTGAACGGAATGGCGACCATCGTCTCGCTGACTGCGTCCGGGATCCCCGTCCCGTAGGAGACGGTATTCGGCTCCTTGGCCGGCCCGAGCGCCTCCTCGCTCGCGTAGACGCTCTGGAGCGCGTAGTCGTGGGCACCCGCATAGCCACCCTCGGGTTTCGCGATCTTCTCCTTGCCCGTGTACGAACGCGCCACGCGCATCGCGTGCATCGTGGCCTCGGTGCCGCTGTTGGCCATTCGGACACGCTCGATCGACGGGGTCATCTCCACCACCTTCTCCATGAACTCGATCGCGATGGGCTGTGGCGTTGCCGTCAGGTCGCTCGTGTCGACCTGCGCTTTGACCGCTTCCCGGACCTCGGGGTGGCCGTGACCGAGGATGATCGGGCCGAGCGCGAGCAGGAAGTCGAGGTATTCGTTCCCGTCCATATCGGTGACGTAGGAGCCGTCCGTCTCCTCGATGTAGAACGGATACGGGTCGAACGATCGAACGTTCGACTCGACGCCGAGCGGCGTCACCGACGACGCGCGTTCGTGAAACGACCGGCTGTTCGACGTCCGTTCCTGCAATCGCTTTGCGTGATCGTGCTCGTTGTCTCCGAGACTCATTGTCACCATCGACGGCAGGAGAGGAAATAAATCTTTGCCAAAACGTGTGTTCTACCGAAATTCGTACGACAACATGCTTCGGAGATCGTCAACAGTTCGAAGGTGGTCGAGCCACGGGCCGGACGCCGACTCACTCCTCCACGGACGCTCGCTCCAGGGGGAGGACCAGCCCCTTCGGGCCGCCCCCGGCCTTCCGGATCTCCTGAGCCGTCAGTTCGACGACCTCGAACCCACGTGCTTTCAGGGCTGCACGCACCTCGTGGTTCCCGGAGGGGAGCAGGATCGTCCCCGGCTCGACGACGATCGTGCTCGTCGCACGGTTTCGTTGCTCGCGCATCGGCACCGGAATCGTCTCGATCCCGCGGTCGTGGAGCGTGTCGAGGAACTCCGGCGGCACCGCCTCCGAGTAGACGAGCGCCAGATCCGGCGCGACCATACTGAACACCAGCGCGAGGTGCGTCTGGCCGGTGCTTTCGGTGCTGCCGAAGATCGGCACCTCGATGACGTCGACCCCGTAGGTCTCGAGCACCGTCCGCACCTGTCGAATCCCGGCCGCGTTCGTCGTCTGCGACCGCCCGATCGCGACCGTTCCCTCGTCGATCCACACCATGTTGCCGGCCTCGAACCCGCCGTCGCCGTGGACGCTGTGGTAGATCGGCGCCCCCAACTCGATCACGCGCTCGGAGAGACGCCGCTCCTCGCCGTGACGCGTCTCCTCGACCATGTTCCCGACGACGATGCCGCCCTCGATGGCGAAGCCGACATCCCGGACGAACAGCGACTCCGCCAGGTCGTCTGCGGCGTCGGTCAGCTGGTGAACGGTGACGCCGCGGGACTCGAGCGCCTCCACGAGCCCCTGGTGTTCCTTGGCCGCCCGCTCCTGTCGCGGCAGGCCGTCCCAGTTCCATGCGTCCGGGTCGACGACCGTGTTGAACTCCGCGCCCGGCTCGTGAACGAGCACACGTTCGAGCCGGCCGTACTCCGATCGAACGGACGGTTCGAGGTCCCAGACGTCGCTCATTCGTGATCGATCCGCAGCGTGTGTTCTTCCTTGACGCTGCGCAACGCGACGTCGGTCGCGGTGTCCTCGACGCCGTCGTACTGGCCGATCTCCCGCAGCAACTCGGTGAGTTCCCGGCGATCGGCCACGCGAACCTTCAACAGGAGGTCGGCGTCGCCGGTGAGCTCGTGGATCTCCTGGATAGCGGTGACCTCGACCAGACGTTCGGCGACCTCCGAAGAGCGGCCGGCGGTCGTGTTCACCCGCACGAACCCGACCTCGTTGCGGCCCAGCAGATCTGGATCGAGCACCGCGCGGTACTCGCGGATGTAGCCCTCCTCCTCCAGCGCGTTCGTCCGTTCGTGGATCGTCGCCGTCCCCATGTCCAGCCGTCGGGCGATCTCCGAGAGTGCGGCGCGCCCGTCCGCCTGCAGGATGGCGAGGATCTTTCGGTCGACCTCGTCGAGGTCCATATGGACCGGTGCAGTCGCATCCCCCCTAGGTGTTTTGTTTGGCGACACGGTGTTCAGCCCGATCGATGGGCTCTGAAAACATAATATTTCCTCAAACACCTTTGTTCTCATAGAATCGTCTGCTATTCGGCTACTATACAAAACATATTTCACTCTCTGCGCTATACTCCCACAGGACAATGGGACGTGATACCAAGCGGTCGGCGTCGGGGATCGACGCCGCACTCGTCCGGCGGCTCCGCCGGAACCAGTACACCGGCGCGGTCGTCAACCTGGCGCCGAGCGCCTTCTGGCTCGGCGTGTTCTTTCTCGCCCCGCTGGCGGTGATGTTCCTCTTCAGCTTCGGCCAGCGCGGCGCGTTCGGTGAGGTGTTGCTCGCGCCCGAGAACCTCGGGCTCCAACAGTATCGGGAGTTCTTCATCCCCGACGATCGGTCGCTGATCGGCGGGCTCTGGGTTACGATCGCCTGGGCGATCGAGGCGATCGTGCCGTTCGAACTGTCGCTGACGAGCGGCCAGGCGACGCCGTACGTCAGGTTGCTGTTCAAGAGCATCGGCTACGGCGTCGTGGCCACGGTCGTCTCGCTCGTCGTGGGCTACCCGATGGCGTACTACCTCGGTCATCTCGCGCCCGAACGCTACCAAAACCTGCTCGTCGTCCTCGTCATCCTCCCGTTCTGGGCGTCCTTCCTGGTTCGGATCTACGCGATCCAGCTGCTGTTGTCGGCAAACAGCGTTCTGATGAACGCGCTCGCGGTCCTGCCGGGGATCGGAGCCGACGTCTCGTTGATGAATTCCCGGTTCGCCGTCCTGCTCGGGCTGGTCTACATCTGGATCCCCTTCATGATCCTCCCGGTGTACGCGAGCATCGAGGAGATCGACTTCACCTACCGTGAGGCGGCGATGGACCTCGGTGCCGACCGGCTTGAGGCGTTCGTCCACGTCGTCTTCCCCCTCTCGAAACCCGGCGTGATGGCCGGCAGCGTGCTCGTGTTCATCCCGAGCGCTGGCGCGTACGTGATCCCCGAGCTGCTCGGCGGAACCGACAGCCAGATGATCGGTAACCTGATCGCCGACCAGTTCGGATCGGCCGGCAACTGGCCGCTCGGGGCGGCGGCGTCGTTCGTGTTGATGGGCGTGATGCTGTTGAGCATCGCTGCCTATCAGCGCGGCGGGGGTGAGCTCGCGTGAGCGGCGTCCTCGGTCGGATCCGGTCCGGCCTGTTCAAACGCGGGACCGGGATCCTGCTCGGGCAGACGGCGCTCGTCTACCTGTTCTTGTACATTCCCATCGTCGTCCTCGTCACGCTCTCGTTCAACGACTCGCGATACGCGATCGTCTGGCAGGGGTTCACCACCGAGTGGTACGCGGCGCTGTTGAGCGGTGAGACGGTCGCCCGGGTGGATCCGAACGCCGCCTGGGCCGCGCTCAGCAACTCCGTCGAGATCGCCGCGGCGAGCGTGATCATCAGTACGGTCTTCGGGACGATGCTCGCGTTCGCGCTCGACCGCTACGAGTTCCCCGGCAAGCGCCTGTTCACCGGCGTGGTGTTCATGCCGATCATCATCCCGAGCATCGTGATGGGGATCTCGCTGCTGTTGTTCTTCAACATCGTCGGGATGCAACTCAGCATCCGAACCGCGGTCATCGGTCACGTGGCCTTCGGCATCAGCTTCGTCGCCGTCGTCGTCGCGGCGCGGCTCCAGAACTTCGATCGAACCCTCGAGGAGGCGGCGATGGACCTCGGGGCCAACGAGCTCGAGACGTTCCGATACGTCACGCTGCCGGTGATAAAGCCGGGCGTCCTCGCGGGCGCGCTGTTGGCGTTCGCGATGAGCTTCGACGACTACGTCGTGACGTTCTTCATCATCGGCCAGGAGAACACGCTCCCGATCTACTTCTTCGGGATGGTGCGACAGGGGATCTCCCCGGGCGTCAACGTCATCGCCGCGCTGATCGTGGTCTCGACGATGGTGCTCGTCGGGATCGCCCAGTGGTTCCAGGGGCCGACCTGGTGAGCGGCTGCCGTTCCACGTTCGGCAAAACTTAGTCGATTATCTGGTCTCTCTGACGAAATATTTATGACTCTTGGCGGCAATTTAGAAAAAAGAGACGGTGATAACTGATGACACGACACCAGAAAAGCGATCGACGGACGTTCCTCCGGACGACCGGCGCTCTCTCGGCCGGCGCGCTCGCCGGGCTTGCGGGTTGCTCCGGTAACGGCGGCGGGGATGGAAACGGCGGCGGGAACGGTAACGGCGGCGGGAACGGTGGCGGCAATGGCAACGGCGGCGGCGAGATCGAGGACGAGCTCGCCGTCTTCCAGTGGACCGATTACTGGCACAACGGGTTCATAAGCGGCTTCGAGGAGGAGTACGACGTCTCGGTTTCGGTCTCGAACTACGGCTCCAACGAGGAGATGTTCAACGCCCTCCAGGCCGGCGGGACCGGCCAGTACGACGTCATCTTCCCGAGCGACTACATGGTCAACGTCCTCCACGACCAGGACATGATCCAGCCGCTCGACCTCGAGGCCATCCCCAACTTCGAGAACCTCTCCGAGCGGTTCCGGAACGCACCCTACGACCCCGGCGAACAGCGGTTCTCCGCGCCCTATCAGTGGGGAACCTCCGGGGTCGCCTACAACGAGAACATGGTCGGCGACATCGAGGTCTCCTCCTGGGAGACGATGTGGAACGAGGAGTTCGCCGGGCAGATGTCGATGCTCGACGACGTCCGCGAGACGATGGGTGCAGCCCTGAAGCAGCTGGGCTACTCGCTCAACACGACCGACGAAAGCGAGATCGAGGAGGCAAAGGAGCTGTTGATCCAGCAGAAGGATCTCCTGTCGACCTACGACTCGACGAACTTCCCGACGAACCTCATCAACGAGCAGATGAGCCCGGTCCACGCCTGGTCCGGCGGCGCCTTCCAGGCCTACTGGGAGACCTTCGAGGACGGAAGCTCGCCGATCAACTACGTCATCCCCGAGGAGGGAAGCGTCGTATGGGTCGACACCGCGGCGATCACGGCGGAGGCCGAACACGTCAACGCGGCACACGCGTTCATCGATTACTTCCTCGACGCGCAGGTCGGCGCGGAGATCACGAACTACACCTACTACGGCAGCCCGAACGAGGCGGCCGAGGAGTACATCTCCGAGGACGTCCTGAACAACGAATCGATCTACCCGCCCGAGGAGACGATGGAGAACCTCGAGTACATCCAGAACATCGGACAGGCCACCACGCTCTATGACGAGGCCTGGCAGGAGATCAAGACGGCGTAATCGATGACGACGTACGACGTCCGGATGGAGGGGGTGACGAAGCGGTTCGACGACGTGGTCGCGGTCGACGACGTCGACCTGTCCGTGGAATCCGGGCAGTTCCTGACCCTCCTCGGTCCGAGTGGCTGCGGCAAGACGACTCTGCTTCGGTGTATCGACGGGTTCGAGACGCCGACGGAGGGGACGGTGTACATCCAGGACGAGGACGTGACGTACGTTCCGCCGTTCGATCGCGACACGAGTATGGTCTTTCAGTCGTACGCCCTGTTCCCGCACATGACCGTCGGCGAGAACGTCGCCTTCGGACTCCAGATGCAGGGCCTGGACGCGGGGGGCGAGGCCGGCCGCGGCGGGGTTGGCAACTCACTGAAACGACTGTTCCGTCGGAAGTCCAACGAGGAGATCGAGGCGCGCGTCTCGCGGATGCTCGAGCTCGTCGAGCTCCCCGGAACGGCGGACCGCGACGTGAGCGAGCTCTCCGGCGGTCAACAGCAACGGATCGCGCTGGCGCGGGCACTCATCACCGAGCCGACCGTCCTCCTGCTCGATGAGCCGCTCGGCGCGCTCGATCTGAAGCTGCGGAAGAATATGCAGGTCGAGCTGAAGAACCTCCAGGAGGAGCTCGAGACGACCTTCGTCTACGTGACCCACGACCAGGAGGAGGCGTTGACGATGTCCGACCGGATCGCGGTGATGAACGACGGACGGATCGAGCAGCTCGGCACCGCCACGGAGATCTACGAGGAGCCGGCCACCGAGTTCGTCGCCGACTTCATCGGCGAGACGAACCTGATCCACGGTGACTACGGCGAGACCGACGATGGCGCCGTGATCGAACGCGACGGGACGCGCTTCCACGTCCCGCGTGACCCCGCGGCGGGGACGAGCGCGGCCTTCGCGATCCGCCCCGAGAAGATCCGCGTCGGCGCCGACGCCGACGGCCTCCGGAACGTCTTCGACGGGGAAGTCGTCGACGAGATCTACAAGGGCAACCTCGGCAAGTACGTCGTCGAACTCGACACCGGCGACCGGCTGACCGTCGATATGCAGATCCGCGATCAGGGCGGATCGCTGCGGCGCGGCGAGACCGTCCGTCTCGGCTGGGCCGCCGACAACTGCGTCGTCCTCACTGAATAGAGCGAATCGCCCACGACTCGACGGGGACGAACCGCTCTCGACGATCCGGCCGGCGCCCCGGATGATCGAGCAGGCACCCCGGACGATCGAGACGGACACCCCGGACGACCGAGACGGACACCCCGGACGACCGAGACGAACCGCTACGGAACCGATTCAACTGCGAGACCGCGACGACACACGACACGATACGGATGCACTACACAGGCACGCTCCAGGAGACGCACGCACAGGCACGCGAGGACATCGACCGCGAGTTCGGCGCCGTCATCGACGGCGAGACGCGGTCGGCGGCCTCCGGCGAGACGTTCGAGCCGACCGATCCCGCCGTGAACGAGCCGATCACCACGGTCCCCAGCTGCGACGCGACCGACGTCGAGGCCGCCGTCGAGGCGGCCGACGCGGCCGCCGACGAGTGGGGCGGGATGGACGCGAGCGACCGGGAGGACCTGCTCCGCGAGTGGGTCGCCGCGATGCGCGACCACCTCGACGAGTTCGCGCTGCTCGGAGCCCTCGAGGTGGGCAAGCCGCTCGAGTTCGCCCGCGCGGACGTCGAGAACGGCCTCGACTTCCTCGAGTACTACGCGAGCGTCGCGGTCGCCGAGACGGGCGAGTACGTCCCGACCGGCGACGACTCCCACACGTACGTCCGCCGGGAGCCCTACGGCGTCACCGGCCAGATCCTGCCGTGGAACTACCCGATCCTGCTGATGGGCTGGAAGGTCGGCGCCGCCCTCGCGGCCGGCAACACGGCCGTCGTGAAGCCGCCGAGCCCCGCACCGCTGTCGGTCATCCTGGCCGGCCAGCTGGCCGCCGAGACGCTGCCGGACGGCGTGGTGAACGTCGTCCCCGGCTCGGGCTCCGAAGTCGGCGATCCGCTCATCGACCATCCCCGCGTCGGCAAGATCTCCTTCACCGGCTCCGTTCCTGTGGGCCAGGCGATCATGCGGACTGCCGCGGACACGGTCACGCCGGTCACGCTCGAGCTCGGCGGGAAGAATCCCTTCATCGTTTTCCCGGATGCCGACGTCGAGGAGGCGGCCGCAACGGTGGCGACCGGCGGGATGTACAACGCCGGCCAGTCGTGTGACTCGGCGACCCGGATCTTGGTTCACGAGGACGTCAAGGAGGAGTTCCGCGAGGCCTACCTCGAGGAGCTCGACGGCTGGGAACCCGGCGATCCGCTCGCCGAGGGAACCACGATGGGGCCGCTCGCCTACGGCGGCCACTTCGATGACGTCGACGACTACGTCGACCTCGGCCGCGAGGAGGGCGCGACGCTGCTCCGCGGCGGTCCGCTCGAGGACGAGGACTACGCCGACGGCGCCTTCTACCGGCCCACGGTCTTCGACGACGTCGACCCCGAGATGCGAATCGCCCAGGAGGAGGTGTTCGGCCCGGTCCAGTTCCTCTTCGAGTTCGGCGACTACGAGGAGGCGATCGAAATCGCCAACGGCGTCGACTACGGGCTCACCGCCGGCATCGCGACCGGGAACCCGTCGGTCGCCCATCGCGCGGCCGCCGACGTCGAGGCCGGCAGCGTCTGGGTGAACCGCTACTTCGGCACCGTTCCCGGCACGCCCTTCGGCGGGTTCAAACAGTCCGGCTTCGGCCGCGAGTGTGCCGCCCAGGCGATCGAGGAGCACCAACGCGCGAAGTCGGTCAACATGGCGATCGACGAGCCGCCGTACTAGCGAACATTCTTCGCTAACTGGTTCAAACACCGAAACATATTCGACCGCCGTCGGTGCGGGACGGTTCGGCAAGCGTCCGGCGCCCGACGACGCGACCGCTATTCGACGTCGATCCGATGACCGTCAGCGTCGACGTCGGTCTTCGGCAGCTCGACCGTCAACACTCCGTTGAAGTACGCCGCCTCCGCCGCCGTCTCGTCGACGTCGCTCGGGAGCCGGACCCGGCGGGAGACTGACCGGCGACGTCGCTCGCGCCGGTGATACTCGAGCGCGTCCTCCTCGTCGACGCTGTGTTCGACCGACTCGTCGCGCTCGGCCGCGATCGTGAGCGTTCGGTCGGAGACCGTGACGTCGATGTCGTCGCGGTCGTACCCTGGCAGGTCCGCGGTGACGGTGACTGTCGATTCATCCTCGGCGACGTCGATGGAGATCTCCCGTCCGAGGCCCGACTCCAGGTCGCCGAAGCCGGCCTCGAGGTCGCCACCGATCCGCTCGAACTCGCGGTTCATCCGCTCGAACAGCCGTTCCATCTCCTCGAAGGGGTCTCGGCGCGTCATACGGTCGATCGTAGGTCGTCGATCGACTTGAACGTTGCCGGCGTCCCCGTCAAGGGGTGTCGGATCTGTCGGGGAGTCGGAGAAACGGGAGACGGGAGTTCGCGAGATGCGAGGCCGGGGACGGGAGACGGACCCGGTCACACCACGTGCGTCGTGTCGTAGGACCCCAGCACGCGTACCCAGCCGTTCTCGGCGATCGCCTCGAGCGTCTCGAGGGCGTCCTTCGTGCGTGGTTCATAGAGGCCGGCCTCGACGTCGAAGTGGAACAGGTAGTCGCCGAGGCGATTGCCGCTCGGGCGAGATTCCACCCGCGAGAGGTTCACGTCCCGGTCGGCGAACGCCTCGAGCATCTCGAGGAGGAGCCCGGGGTAGTTCGCGTCCGGATAGACGATGAGGGTCGTCTTGCCGCCGGCCTCGCTGCGTGCAGACTCGGGGGCGATGACGAGGAAGCGGGTCGCGTTCGAGGAGCGATCCTGGATGTCCTCGGCAAGGATCCGGAGGCTCGTCCCCTCACCGTCGAGCGGCTCGGCGTTGTCCGGGTGGCCGATCCCGGCGACGCGGGCGTCCTCGCGGGCGCGTTCGACCCCGCGGGCCGTGGAGGCGACCGCCTCCCGGTCGACCTCGGGATACTCCCGCTCGAGGAACGAGCGACACTGCGCGAGCGCCTGCGAGTGGCTCGCGACCACGTCGAAGTCCTCCGCCTGCGCCAATAGGGCGTGCCGGATCGGCGTCACGATCTCCTGGACGACCGCGACCTCCTCGTCGGCCAGCGCGTCGAGGCTCTCCGTGACCGAGCCCTCGATGCTGTTCTCGATCGGGACGACGCCGCGGTCGAAGGCGCCTGCCGAGACCGACTCGACGATCGCCGTGACCGATTCGCGGAACGCCACGTCGTCTGCGACGGCCCGCGCGGCCCGGTGGGAGTAGGTGCCGGCGGGACCCAGCGTGACAACGTTCATCGTCCGGGATAGCCCGGCGCCGCTGAAAAGCGTGCCGGAGCGGCGGTGTTCCGAGACGTGGATCGACCCCGCTTCCCCCCGATCGCTACTCCGCGATGTCGATCGCCGGCCGCCCGGGCTCCGCGTTGCGCGCGACGTCGGCGGCCGCGTCCTCGGCGCGGACGACCCGCACCGGTGCGTCGAACTCCCGCTCGATCAGCCAGGCGGCCGCCCGGAGGGCGTCGTACTCGGCGTCCCCGCGCAGGGTCATCGAGAGCGCCTCGCGCTCGGCCTGGAGGTCCTGGCCGTACGCGGCCGCGGCGTCGCCCTGGTCGCGGATGTGGTCCTCGGCCATCAGCTCGCCGATCAGGTTGTCGGCGTCGCTGTCGATCGCGATCTCGAGGGCGTCGTACTTCCAGTCGGGGGCGACAACGACGTCGATCGACTCGGGATCCTCGATGCCGGCGACGTCGATGATCTGTCGAACGTCCTCGCGGGTGTTCTCGACGAGTCGCCGCCGTTTTCGAACCGTCTCGCGGTCGACCGACGCCTCGGGCCACTCGGCGGCGAGCACGACGCCCCCCTCGACGGCCGCCTCGGCGTCGGCGTCGTTGCTCGGATCCGCGCCCTGTAACTGCGCGTACAGCTCCTCGGCTAGGTGCGGCGTCACGGGCGCAAGCAGCCGGACCGCCGCCGAGAGGCCGCGGCTGAGGACCGCCGGATCCGGATCGTCGACGGCGTCGGCGTAGCTGCGGAGCGTGCGGACGAGCTCCTGGGCCTCCCGCAGCGCGACGTTGAACGTGAGATCCTCGTACTCCGCGGTGGCGATGGCGATCGCGGCGTCGACCTCGTCGGTCACGTACGCGGCGATCGGATCCTCGTCGGCGTCCGCTCCCGCCGCCGTCGCGTCCGCCGCCACGATCGCGTCGGCGTGGTTCTCGACGAGCGCTTTGAGCCGGGCCAAAAAGCGGTTCGTCGAACGAACGCCCTCCTCCGACCAGTCGAAGTCGCGTTCGGGCTGGGCCGCCTGCATCATGAACAGCCGGGCCGTGTCGGCGCCGTACTCCTCGACGATCCGCTGAGGGGAGACGACGTTGCCCTTCGATTTCGACATCTTCTCGCCCTCGAGCTGGACCATCCCCTGGGCCAGCAGGTTCTCAAACGGCTCGCGGTGCTCGAGCCCCTCGTGGTCGGCCAGCACCTTGGTGAAAAACCGCGAGTACAGCAGGTGCATCACCGCGTGTTCGATCCCGCCGACGTACTGGTCGACCGGCATCCAGTCGTTGGCCCGTTCGAGATCGAAGGGCGCCTCCTCGAGGTCGGGGGAGACGTATCGCAGGGGGTACCACGAGGAGTCGACGAAGGTGTCCATCGTGTCGGTCTCCCGCTCCGCGGGGCCGCCACACTCCGGACAGGTCGTCTCCGTCCACTCCTCGGCGGCGTCGAGCGGATTGCCGGTGGTGTTGATGAACTCGGGGAGCTCCACGGGGAGGTCCTCCTCCGGGACCATCACCGGGCCGCAGTCGTCACAGTGGACGACCGGGATCGGGGTCCCCCAGTAGCGCTGCCGGGAGATGCCCCAGTCGCGCAGCTGATACTGGGTCGCCTCGCTGGCGCTCTCGATGTCCTCGGTCAGGCGATCGCGGGCCGTCTCGCTGTCGAGGCCGTCGTACTCGCCGGAGTTGATGAGGATGCCGTCCTCGGTGAACGCGTCGTCCTCGACGTCGGGGACGGTCGGGTCCGCGCTCTCCATATCCGCCTCGTTCGCCTCCTCCATATCTTCCTCCTCCACGTCCGCCGCGTCCGGTTCGGGCGCGATCACCGGCCGGATCTCGATGCCCTTCTTCTCGGCGAAGGCGTGGTCGCGCTCGTCGTGGGCGGGGACCGCCATCAGCGCACCGGTGCCGACATCCGAGAGGACGAAGTCGGCGACGTAGACCGGGATCTCCTCGCCGGTCACCGGGTTCGTGGCGGTCAGTCCCGTCGCGATCCCGTTTGGCTCGTCGCCCTCGGGGTCGGCCGCTTCCTCGATGAACCGGCGGACGTCGGCGTCCGTCTCGGCGAGGGCCTCGCTGATCGGGTGGTCGGGCGCGAGCGCGAAGAAGGTCGCGCCGTGGATCGTGTCGACCCGGGTGGTGAACGCCTCGACGTCGCCGTGCCCCTCGATCTCGAAGGACAGCTCCGTCCCGTGCTGACGGCCGATCCAGTTGCGCTGCATCTGCCGGACCGAGTTGGGCCACCCCTCGAGGTCGTCGATTGCCTCGAGGAGCTCGTCGGCGTACTCGGTGATCCGCAGGAACCACTGATCGAGCTCCCGGGTTTCGACCGGCGTGTCACACCGCCAGCACAGCTCCGCCTCGCCCTCGACCTGCTCGTCGGCGAGGACGGTCTCACAGGAGGGACACCAGTTCACCTCGGCGTCCCGGCGCTCGACCAGTCCCTCCTCGTGGAACCGGGTGAACAGCCACTGGTTCCACCGGTAGTAGTCGGGCGTGCAGGTCGTGATCTCCCGGTCCCAGTCGTAGCCGAACCCCATCGACTGCATCTGGCCCTTCATCGTCTCGATGCAGTCGAGCGTCCAGTCGCGCGGGTTCGTGTCCCGCTCCTTGGCGGCGTTCTCGGCGGGCAGCCCGAAGGCATCCCATCCCATCGGGTGGAGGACGTCGTCGCCGCGCAGCCGGCGGTAGCGCGCGTACGCGTCCGTGATCGTGTAGTTCCGGACGTGCCCCATGTGCAGCTTCCCCGAGGGGTACGGGTACATCCCGAGCACGTACGTCGGGTCCGCGACGTCGTCGGGTGTCCGATACGCGTTCGCCGCCTCCCACGCGTCCTGCCACCGGCGTTCGATCGCCGTGTGGTCGTATCCCTCGTCGGTCATCTGTTTATAGACGCGTGGTGGCGTCTCCGTCGTATACCTTTCCATCCGCGGGGAGGACGGTCCGTCCCTTTCACCACCGCTCTCGACCGGTCCGTAGCCTTTTGCCGGTCGCTACCGTCGATCCCGACGTGGACCGTGACGTCCTCACGCGGGAGCTGCGCGCCGGGCTCGCCGAGACGCGTCGGTACCTCCTGTCCCATCACAAACCGGCGGAGTACGATCGGTGTCACCGGATCTCGATCGGTTCGCTGACGCTCCGGCTGTGCGCGCGCTGTTCCGGCATCTATCCCGGAATTATGGCGGGAATTGCCCTCGGGATCGGCGGCTGGCTGCAGGGACCGATCGGTCTCCTCGTGATCGCGGTCTTCCCGATCGCGGCGCTCGTCGATTGGGCGCTCACCGCGGGCGATCCCGGTGCCGGGTCCAACCGGATCCGAACCGTGACGGGGCTCCTCCTCGGGATCGCGTATGGACTCGGGATGCATCGGCTTCTACTCGACGGCGATCTGCGGATCCTTGCGATCGGCGTCGGATACGCCGCCGTCGTCCTACTTATGCTCAGGATCCATCCCGGATCGCCCGTCGGGACACCTTAAGCGAACGTCGGCCACTCCGCCGTCTTTCGGGATTCGGCAGTTGGGACCGTCCTCGCCGGTCACATAGTTATAAATATCCCCGGAAACACCTCGAAACTATGCCAGGTCCCACTGACGACGACTCGACCCGTGACCGACGATCGCGATCCGACGATTCGGACGACGACGACGATCGAGTTGCCCCTGCCGGCGATGGCCCCGACGACGCGGGATGGGAGGACTCAGACGATCGCGGTGCGGATCGGACCGGTCGCCGCGACGCGGATGACGGTGGTGCCGCCGGCCGGAACGGCGGTCGAAGCTCGGAGCCGAACGCACAGGCTGGCCCCAACGGACAGGCCGACCCGAACGGACAGCCCGGTCCCAACGAACAGTTCTGTTCGAGCTGCGGGACCATCATCAAGAAGCAGGCCGAGATCTGTCCGGAATGTGGCGTCCGGCAGGGCGGTGCGGCCGCTGGCGGCGCCGGCGGTGCAGCCGGGGGCGCCCCGGCGGGCGGTGCCGGCGCCGCCAGAAGCTCCAAGGACCGCACCACTGCGGGGATCCTCGCCCTCCTCCTCGGCGGGATCGGGGCACACAAGTTCTATCTCGGCGAGAACGGGATGGGACTGCTGTACCTCTGTTTCTCCTGGACGTTCATCCCGGCCATCATCGGGTTCATCGAGGGGATCCTCTATCTCACCAAGACCGACGAGGAGTTCCAGCGGCAGTACGTGTAGGAAACGGAACGGCGAATCCAGGCACCGCTAGCCGACGAGACGCCCCATCACGCCCGGTTCCGTCGGCGTCGCCGAATACACAATCCTTATGCCCAATAATGCCCTATATACGGGTGCAATGTCTACCGGAACGGTTGACTTCTTCAACGACACTGGCGGCTACGGCTTCATCTCGACTGAGGACGCGGACGACGACGTCTTCTTCCACATGGAGGACATCGGCGGCCCCGATCTCGAGGAGGGACAGGAGGTCGAGTTCGAGATCGAGGACGCCCCCAAGGGCCCGCGCGCGACGAACCTTACCCGACTGTAAGGTCTCTCGGCGATCTCACTGACGCATCGGCATATGGCTGCGTTTTCCGTTTTCTCGCCCGGACAGCGACGTCGCCGTCGTGCCGTGACCCGATGGGCTCCCGATCGACGGCAGATTCGCCGACGTCATCCCGCTCGACGCCCGACGCGACGGGTTCCCGCTCGACGCCCGCCCGGGCGGCGCCCTTTTGACTGCGCGCCGCCTAGCCGTCGGCCGTGCCCGTCACGACCCGCCACGACCCGAGCCATCGGGAGGCGCTGTGGGAACTCGAGTCCGCCTTCGACCGCGGCGCGCTGATCACCGTCTTCGGCGCCTGCAGCGTCGAGTATCGCGGTCGTGCCGCATCCTCGCTCGGCCCGGGTGACCGGCTCCTCATCCTCAAGCCGGACGGCGCGGCGCTCGTCCACACCGACGAGCAGCGAACCCCGGTCAACTGGCAGCCGCCCGGATCGACCCACCACGCCGCCGTCCGTGACGGGCGGCTTCGGGTCCGGTCGGAACGGTCCTCGCCCGACGAGACGCTCATCGTGCGGTTCTCGACGGTCCACCAGCTCTCGGCGATGGCGGTGACCGGCGGTCGTGACCTGGCGGTCACCGGCAGCGAGGCGGACCTCCGGCGGCGGATCCTCGCGGATCCCGCCCTGATCGAGCCGGGCTTCGAGCCGACCGCGATCGAACGCGACAGCGCCGCCGGCCCGATGGACGTCTTCGGCGTCGACGCCGCCGGGACGCCGGTCGTTCTCGAGTTGAAACGCCGGCGTGTCGGCCCGAGCGCCGTCAGCCAACTCGGCAGGTACGTCGACGCCGTCGCCGAGGAACGGTCCGCGGCGGCGACCGCGGACGACCCGGATTCGGACGACCCGGATGCGGCCGACTCCGGGACCGCCGCCGACGCATCCGACACGGACCGGGTCCGCGGGATCCTCGTCGCACCCTCGATCACCGACCGGGCGGCGGAACTGCTTGCCGATCGCGGGTTCGAGCACGTCGCGCTCGATCCCCCCGCCCCGGCCGGCGACGACACAGGCGCTGACGACACGGACGCCGATGACGCGGATACCGACGACGTGGACGCCGACGACGCGCCGTCCTCGTAACGTCGGGGGCGGTTCGTCGGGAGATCCGACGGCGAGCGGACGCCTCTCAGGGGGTGAACGGCCGCCTTTCGAAGGGTTTATTCGCGCAGCGGCGGGTATACTCGACAAGTAACCATGTCAGAAAAGCCGGCCTCTATGTACCGGACGATCAGCAAGCCCTCGTACACGCGTCGCGAGTACATCACGGGCATTCCGGGTTCGAAGATCGCACAGCACAACATGGGAGACCTTCAGGCCGACCCCGACGACTACGAGGTCGAGATCAGCCTCCGCGTCGAGGAGACGCTCCAGATCCGCCACGGGTCCCTCGAGAGCGCCCGCCTGTCCGCCAACCGCCACCTTCTCACCGAGATCGGCGAGGGCGAGTACAAGATGGTCCTCCGGAAGTTCCCCCACCAGGTCATCCGGGAGAACAAGCAGGCGACCGGCGCCGGCGCCGACCGTGTCTCCGACGGGATGCGGCAGGCGTTCGGCAAGCCGGTCGGCACCGCGGCACGGGTTATGGTCGACGAAGCCGTCTTCACGGCGTACTGTGACCCCGAGGACGCCTCGGCCGTCAAGGAGGCGTTCCGACGCGCGTACAACAAGATGTCCCCGTCCTGCCGGATCACCGTCGACCGCGGCGAGAAGCTGCTCGTCTCGTAGGATCGATCGTCGATCGACGGTCTCCGGCGTCTTCTTCGGGTCGTCGCCCGTGTCCCAGTTTCGACCATCGTCGCGAGGCTTATCCCCGTTGCCCCGTTCGTGTGGATCGATGCTTCGGCTCGCGATGAGTACCCGTTCGGAAACCTTCGAGCGCGTTCGTGACCCCCTCGCGGACCGCGGGATCGAGGTGGTTCACCTCCGCGCGAAACAGCGGCCGATCCGGGTCACCGACGCCCCGGATGCCCCCGCCGATCCCGTCGAGCCGATCCCCGACGCGGTCGACGTCGGCTTCGTCTATCCGACGCGACTGATGGAGGGGGCGGCGCTCGACGCACGCCTCGAGATCCCGTGGGTCAACGACCGCGAGGTCGTCCTCACCTCGCGGAACAAGGGCGGCGTCACGAGCGCGCTCGATGCGGCCGGCGTCCCGGTTCCTCGGACCGTGATGGTCTCGAACCCGGTCGATGAGGCCGCGGTACTCGATGCGGTCGACGCCGCGGGGCTGTCGTATCCCCTCGTCGTCAAGCCGAACTCCGCGACCCGTGGCGTCGGCGTCGCGAAGGCGGTCGACCGGGACGACCTTTCGGGAACGATCGACTACCTCGATCTGATTCACGACAATCCCGCGACCGGCGATAAGTCCTACCTGATCCAGGAGTTCCTACCGAACGCGCGCGACTACCGACTGATGGTGGTCGACGGCGAGTGTCTCGGCTCGGTCGAGCGCCGCCATCCGCCATCCGGGACGGCGTCCCGCGACGATGATGACGCCGTCATGGTTGATACAGCCGACGACGATGCCGCCGCCGCGATCGACGCCGACGGCGCAAGCCGGTGGAAACACAACGTCCACCGCGGGGCGACCGCGACTGCCGTCGATCCGCCCGAGCGCCACCGGGCGATCGCGGAACGAACCGCGGCCACGCTCGGGATCGACTATCTCGGCGTCGACCTCCTCGAAACGGACGATCGGCTCGTGGTGACCGAGACCAACGCCCGGCCGACGGTGGACGCCGCCGAGAAGTACGCGGAGGAGTTTTACGACCGGCTGGCGGCGCTCATCCGGCGAACCGCGGCCGGCGGTGGCTGATCGGAGGCCGAGCTGTTCGGACTTCGGGAACGGCCGGCGCTGGCTTCCCGCCTCACCTCACGCGACGTCGATCGACGCCGAGTCGTCCGCACGGTCGAAGGTCACTTCGAGAATCCCGTTGTTGAACGTCGCGGACGCCGACCGCTCGTCGACGCGGACCGGAAGCGAGACGCGCTCGTCGTACTCCCGGCGGTCGGAGGCGGCCGACACCGTCAGCGTCTCGCCGTCACACTGCAACGAGAGGTCCTCCTTGGAGACGCCGGGCAGGTCCGCGACCAGGCGCACGGTGTCGTCCTCGACGTACGTGTCTACGTGCGTCTCCGTGCCGAAGCCCGCGTCGTCGGCGTGCTCGCCGTCCGCGTTGGCCATCTGGTTCATCATCCGTTCGATCTCCTCGAAGAAATCGCCGAACGGATCGTCGCGGTCGTCTCTGTCCATACGCGAAGGCAGGGCTGTGAGTCGGATAAGCCTTCTGTCAGCCGCGGTTTCAGCCGTTTCCCTGCGCCGCATATCGTCACCGCTGGGGCGACGAATCGGGCGAATCGATCGTCCCGTGACTGCCACGCACCGCCACCGTGTGTGAACACACGTCACCCCGGGTGCGTTTCCCCACGGCTAAGTGAGCCCTCTTCGTTCGGGCACGTATGGCACCGTTCAAGACGCTCGACGACCTGCCGGGCGACGCCCGCGTGCTGGTGCGTCTGGACCTCAACTCGCCGATCGAGGACGGACGACCGCGGGACAACCGGCGGTTCAAACGCCACGCCGCCACCGTCCGGGAGCTCGCCGAGCGGGGGCATCCGGTCGTCTGTCTGGCCCACCAGGGACGGCCCGGCAACGACGACTTCGTGTCCCTGGAGCGACACGCCGATCTGCTCGAATCACACGTCGGCCGCGAAGTCGCCTTCGTCGCGGATACCCACGGGGTGGCCGCCCACGAGGCGATCGAGGCGACCGATCCGGGTGAGATCCTCCTGCTCGAGAACGTTCGAATGGCCGATGACGAGCTTCCCGAAGCGGACCCCGAGACCAAGGCCGAGACCGAGTTCGTCCGCTCGCTCGCACCGTACTTTGACGCCTACGTCAACGATGCCTACTCGGCGGCCCATCGTGCACACGCGTCCCTCGTCGGCTTTCCGCGCGTCCTCCCCGCCTACGCCGGGCGAGTGATGGAGGCCGAGTACGAGGCCAACACGGCGATCGCGACCCGCGAGTTCGACGGTCAGGTGACGATGATCATCGGCGGGACGAAGGCGATCGACGTCATCGACGTGATGGACGCCCTCGAGGGGAAGGTCGACCGGTTCCTGCTCGGCGGCGTGGCCGGCGAACTCTTTTTGCGCGCCGCCGGCCATCCGGTCGGTCACGACCTGAAGTGGATGGATCTCTTCGACGAGCAGTGGGACCGAACCCACGAGACCGTCGAGACGCTGCTTTCTGAGCGCGGCGACGAGATCGAGCTGGCGGTCGATCTCGCCTACGAGGACGAGAACGGCAACCGAACCGAGATCGATGTCGATGACGTCGAGGAGAAAACCGACGCGTACCTGGACATCGGCTCGGCGACGGTCGACGCCTACGGCCCCGTGATCCGGGACTCGGCGGCCGTCTTTATGAAGGGGGCACTCGGCGTCTTCGAGGACGAACAGTTCGCCGACGGCACCGTCGGCGTCCTCGAGACGATCGCCGATACTGATTGCTTCTCGGTGATCGGCGGCGGCGACACTTCCCGGGCGATCGAACTCTACGGGCTCGACGAGGACGACTTCTCACACGTCTCGATCGCCGGCGGCGCCTACATCCGAGCACTCACCGGCGAACCGCTGCCGGCCGTCGAGGAGCTGCAACGAACTGCCTGAGGCGGTCACTCGGCCCGCAGCGCCGGCGGATACTGGACCTCGATCGCCGTCGCCGTCGACAGCGGCAGTCGCATCTCGATCTCCCGCGCCTTGCGCTCGACCACCTCGAACCCGAGCCGCCGGTAGATGCCGCAGGCCACCGAGTTCGACGGCTCGACGGTCAACTCGATCGCCTCCCGTCCGTTCGCCGCACCGAGGGCGATGATCTGTTTGCACAGCTCGGTTCCGAGCCCCCGACCGTGGGAGGCCGGTCCAACGAAGACCGCGAGTTCGGGGTCGGCCACGTACGTCGGCGTGTACACCGCGTGCCCCGCGATCCCGTCCGGTCCGACGGCGACGACGTTGAGTCCTCGGTCGAACAGCCGGTCGAGCCACGTCTCGATCTGCCGATCGTTGACCGGCGGGAGCCCCTGGGCCCGTTCGGCCGAGGTGAACGTCTCGTACATCTCACGAACCCCCTCACGATCCATCTCGGTCGCCTCTCGGATCGTCCAGGGCGTGCCGTGTTTGTCCACGAACCGCGGACAGCGCGGCGGACAGTGTGGCGTTCCCTCACAGTCGTCGGGGGCCCAGTACGAGCAGGCGGCCTCCGGGCTGGATTCGGCGGTGACGTCGGACTCGAGGGTGTCGTCGGGGTTGAGGGTGTCGTCGGGATCGGTCATGGGTCTGTGGGTGGTCCGTGTGCGGTGTGCGAGCTGTTCTCGTTGTACACTCACTACTACGGGGAGGATGCCCTTTAATGCGACTGCGAACATCTTCGGACCCGATCTTGACATCCTCCTCCACCTGAAGGTGGAGGAATCCCGACCGCAGTTGGGATATTATGGTTTGCAGTCTACCACTTCTCGTTGCGGTTGGAATCCGCAGGAGAGGTCATAGAGGTAGACTCCGGGCTGTGCCAACCAGCCGGTACTCCTATCTTCGTCCAAATTGTCCCAAGACTCGGAGTTACTTTCGTCATTGATGTTGAGACGGATGTTCTCCGCCCCGTTCACATCAGCGTTGAACGCTGCGTCACACTCCTCGCACACGTACAAGCCGCGTTCGACACGCTGACTCTCATCTTCTCTCCCACAAACGCAACACGTCTTGCTTGTGTCACGCTCGGACACCTCGACGACCTCGATACCCTCAACCTTCGCCTTGTATTCAAGGATGTTGGTGAAGCGGTCGAATGCCCACCCGTGTAGATCAAGGTTGCCGTGCTGACCCCAGTTCTTCGAGTCGCCATTCTCGTCCTCGCGCACGCCTTCCAAGTCCCCGACATTGATACGGCCAACATCCTTCTCAATACATCGTTGAACGATATGTTTGGCGAGGCTGTGGAAGAAATGGGTGCGACGCTCCGACCACTTCGCGTGGAGACGTGTGGCTCGTTCACCACTGCTGTCGTCGCAGTTGGCGATTTCTTTCGGGAAGTAGTAGCCGTCCTGCTTCAGGCGGTTCCCCAGGTATAAATCCGCTTCTTCAGTGCTGTACGCGACGGCGGCGAAGTTGCAGATGCCGAGGTCAACGCCAGCGGTTTCGTTGCCGGGTGCGGTGGGCGTCTCGATTTCGTCTTTGCAGACGAGGTGGAGTTCCCATCGCTCGTTCTGCTGGTCGTAGACAGCGCGAACCTGTTGCAGGTTATCAACTTCGACACCGGGTCGCGTCTTGTACTCGACAAGGATGTACTCCCACGCTCGGGGGTGTTCCTTGTGATTCGCGCCCTTCGAGAGGCGGACACGGTTGTTTTTTGTGTCGTGACGGATACCATTTTGCTTCCACGTCACCGTGCTGCGGGGATGTTCTTCGTGGACGCGGCGGTCTTGGTCGTCATAGTAGTTTTGTTTGCGGTAGCCGGGCGGATTGTCCCGGTCATCGTCGGAGTTGTACCATGAGTTGAAGGCTTCAGCGAGTTCCTCCAGAACCCGCTGACTGGACTGACTGTGTAGTCCCTTGTATTTGGTGTGAGTCTTCAACTCGTCTTTCAACTCCTCGTGGTCGGGGATTTCGCCCGTCCCCTCCCAGACTTCTCGGGAGTAGTAGTTGGCGACGTTCCAGAGTTTGCTGGCCGACCATCCGTGCCGGTCGAACGAGTCCGCGACCTGTGAGTGGTTGCGGATTTTCGCTCGATGGGTGCGGTGGACTTCCAGCATTCTAAACGTCCGTATAATCGTTTATACTTATGTTTCTTGTAAAGATTGGGTTTGAGAACGGTGGAATATCCGGCCCTGCCGGAGTCGGTGGAATGGGTCACTGAGTGACGGCGCGTATCCACGGCCTGAAGGCCGTGGTATTGCGCCTGCTCAGCGTATAAAAGGGACGTCGCCGATCCGACCGGTTGCCACTTGCAGGCCGAGCTCGACCGTCGGAACGGCTCCGCCGTCGGTGGGGATCGGGCTTCGGTGGGACTCAGTCGTCGACGGGGACCGCTTCCCGGTCGTCGTGGGCATCGAACAGGCTTTCGAGCCCGACATCCAGCGCCTCGTTGGTTCGATCGATCGACGCCGCGGCGTCGACGTCGGTCACCATCGCGCGGATCGCGTCGATGTTCTCCGGGATGACGTCCGACTCCTGGTGGACGTTTTGGAACAGGTACAGGTCCGGTCCCTCCATCCCGACCGACTCCGCCCAGACGCAGTTCTCCCAGAGATCGCCACGGGGACGCCCCGAATCGAGGGCGTAGTCCTTCAGCTTGCCCGCGCCGTCGATGTCGGCGGTTTCCGGGATCGTGAAGATCCGTGATTCGTCCGCGAGGAGGTCCAGGATCGCCGACTCGTCGGGCTCCGATTCGAGGGTGACGTTGAGGCTGTGGGTGTGCATCAACGTCGTCGGGGCCTTCAACGCGAGCGTGTCGATGTCGACGTCGGGGAAGATCGTGTTGACGTCCGGGCCGTGGTGGGAGGGGATCGAGACCGGATCCGGAAGCACGTCGTTGACCGGTCCGCGACCCGTCTCGGAGGGATCGCCGCTGCGACGGACGAGGGTGACTCGCACCTTCTCGATGCCGTACTCCTCCTCGAGCGGCGCGATGACCCGCGAGAGGGCGGTCGTGTTACACGAGACCACGCGGACGTAGTCGGCGTCGCGGGCGTCCTCGAAGTTCGACCGGGCGTTGAAGGAGACGTCGGCGATGTCGGCGCCCTCGCCGCCCTGGAAGATCGCGGGTGTGTCGCGGTCCTCGTAAACGGGTCGGTTCTTCGGGCCGATGTCGCTGGGACAACAGTCGACGACGATGTCACTCGCCTCGATCAGCTCCTCCAAGCCGCCGGCGACGTCGAGGCCGGCATCCGCGAAGGCGTCAGCGCGGTCATCGATCGCGGCATAGAGGTCGTAGCCACGTCGAACCGCGGTTTCGGCCTCGTAGTTCGGGCGGGTCTTCGCGACGCCGCTGACGGTCATGTCCGGCTGGGCCGCGACCGCGTCCGCGACGCGTTTTCCGATCGTTCCGTATCCGTTGACGCCCACGTGGATCATACCCGGAAGTCGGCCCGCGGCCCGTATAATCGTTACGAGACCGTCAGTGACGGTCGTTGGGAGCCGTTCCCACCGATCGGCCGTCATCGACGACCGATCGATATCGGCACCGCGAGAGGCAAACGCTAACGGGATGGACGTTCCACCGTGGAGTATGTCGAGCGACGTCACCGACGCCGACCTCGCGACCGCCGCCGACACCGCCGTCGGGCAGTGTCTGAACCTCGCCGCCGACGAATCGATCGTGATCGTCACCGACGACGAGCGCCGCTCGATCGGCGAGGCTCTATACGCGGCTGCCCGCGACGTGACCGACGACGCGACGATCCTGCAGTATCCGCCGGGCGAGCAACACGGCGGCGAGCCCCCCGCGGCCGTCGCCGAGGCGATGGCCGCGACCGACGCGTTCCTCGCGCCGACGACCAAGAGCATCAGTCACACGCGTGCACGTAGCGAGGCGTGTGACGCCGGCGCCCGCGGTGCGACGCTGCCCGGGATCACCGACTCGGTGTTCGTAACCGGGCTCGATGCCGATTACGCCGCCATTGCGGATCACTGCGCCGCAGTCCACGACCGGGTCGTCGGCGCCGACACGATCCGCGTTACCTCCCCTTCCGGAACCGACATCACGTTCGAGCCGGGTGCTCGCGAGTGGCACACCGACACCGGGATGGTTCACGAGCCGGGCGACTTCTCGAACCTCCCCGCCGGCGAGGTGTTCGTCTCGCCGGAGACGGCCGACGGAACCTACGTTGTCGATGGAACGATGCGTCCGCACGGGCTGCTCGCGGACGACGAACGGCTCACCTTCGAGGTCGAGGACGGCTTCGTCACCGACATCTCCGACTCCGACATCCGTGAGCAGGTCGAGGCGGGGGCCGAGTCGGTCGGCCGGGACGCGTACAACCTCGCCGAGCTCGGGATCGGAACCAACGTCGGCGTGACCGACCTCGTTGGATCGGTCCTTCTCGACGAGAAGGCCGCCGGAACCGTCCACATCGCGATCGGCGACGACGCCAGCATCGGCGGCGACACCGAGGCCCCGCTGCATCTCGACGGGATCCTGCGGGACCCCACGGTGTACGTCGACGGCGAGGCGATCGACCTCCCATCAGCCTGAGCACGAGCAATGAATGGGCGTCCGCCCCTCGACCGTCCGTCGCGGCATCACTCTCCGATGTGCCTCCGGGGCTGATCGTCCAGCCGGTGTTCGTCCGGTCAGCATTCCTTCCCGACGCACGCGCGAGTCACCCACACGCGCCGCCCGACACACGCGGGTTTTTACGCGTCGACGGGATAACGCCACCAATGAGCGATACACGCGAACGCGTCGGTCTCGTCTGCCCGTCCTGTTCGTCGGGCGAGCCGACGGTCCACGAGGTGCTCAGCCCCGGCGGACAGGCGACCGTCAGGTGCACCGACTGCGGTCACACACACAAAACCGAGATCTCGGAGCCGGAGACGGAATCCATTGACATCGTCGTCTCACAGGACGATCAGTCGTTCTCAACGACGATGGAGGTTCCTGCCGACACGTACGCCGAGGTCGGCGGCGAGTTTGTCGTCGACTCTCCGGAGGCACTGTTGCAGGCCCGGGTGACCGATATCGAGGTCGGCCCCGAGGAACGTGTCGAAGAGGCCGATGCCGAGGACATCCAGACGCTGTGGACTCGCGCGGTCGACAACGTCTCGGTAAAGGTGACGCTCCATCCGTCGGACGGCAACCGCGACCGAACGCGCCCCCTCTCGGTCGCCGTTCCGGGCGATTACGAGTTCGAGATCGGCGAGACCGAGACGTTCGGGGACGAGGAATTCACCGTCGAGGGCGTCCAGATCCGTGAGAACGCTCCCGACTATCGGTTCGACAAACTCGATCACAAGGGCGACATCGCCTTCGCGAAGGACGTCAAGCGCCTGTACGCGCGCGATGAGACCTCGACGGCCTGGTCGGCCTGGTGAGCTGCCTCGGCTTTGATCTCCGTGATCCCGCCGACCAGGTAGATCCAGCCGGCTGATCGACTGATGTTCTCCTCGATAGACGGGATTCTTGTGGGACCACAGCTTTCAGGATTCTCTCTGTTTTATGGTACCATATGTCACTCAGCGACGCTCGCGATCGCTTGGTCGAGCGACTCCGGGAGCGGCTGGACGTCGACGAGGCCGTTCTCGCCGCGATCGGGTCCGTCCCCCGCCACGAATTCGTCCCCGACGCCACCGTCGAACGCGCCTATGCCGACCGTCCCTTACCGATCGGGTCGAACCAGACGATAAGTGCGCCGCATATGGTCGCGCTGATGGCTGACCTCCTCGACGTTTCGACGGGCGATCGCGTGCTCGAAATCGGGACCGGTTGTGGGTACCACGCCGCCGTCATCGCGGAACTCGTCGGCGAATCCGGACACGTCTACAGTGTCGAGTACGTCGATGCGCTCGCCGTCGCCGCCCGTGAGCGACTCGATCGGCTTGGGTACGCCGCCGTCGACGTTCGCGTCAGCGACGGTCGGGACGGGTGGCCGGAGTACGCACCGTACGACGCCGCCTCCCTCACCTGTGCCGCCGCCGAGGGAATCCCGAACGCGATCATCGAGCAGACACGTCTCGGCGGGCGGATCGTCGGCCCGGTCGGTCGACGAGGCGATCAGGAGTTGATCCGGGTCACCGTCCAGTCGGACGACCTCGACCGTGAGCGACACGGCGGGGTTCGGTTCGTCCCGATGGTCGGCTGACGGACCCGGATCGCTGCGGTTCGACGTCCGTATGCCCCGCCGTCGAGCGTGCGGTTCATTACGACCCACGCCCGACCGTCGAGTATGGACGAGACGACGTTGCGGGCGGACATGATCGAGCGCCTCGAACACCGCCTCGATCGGCCGCTCGATGAGCGGGTACTCACCGCGCTGCAGCGTGTGCCCCGCGAAACGTTCGTCTCGGAGTCCCCGTACGATGATCGCGCCGGTCGCGAACACGGCACGCGAACGCTTGCGCCCTCGACGGTCGTCCGGATGATCGCCGCCCTCGATCCCTCACCCGACGAGGAAACCCTCGTCGTCGGCGCCGGCGTCGGCTACACAGCGGCGGTGCTTGCGGAGATCGTCGGCGCGCGCCACGTCCACGCGATCGACATCGACCGGGAGATCGTTCACGTGGCGCGGTCGAACCTCTCGGCGGCCGGCTACGACGCCGTGCTGGTCGATCGGCGGAACGGGTCGACCGGTCTCCCCGAGTACGCGCCGTTCGACCGGATCCTCCTCGAGGCCGCCGTCGCCGACCCGCCACGCGCCCTGATCGAGCAGCTCGACCCCGATGGCCGGTTGGTCTTCCCCAACGGGACCGGTGAGCAGACGCTGCTTGCCGTCGAACCCGAGGCAGGGGGTGGCGTCGACGCCGGCGGCGTCGACAGATCGGACCGGCCTGCTTCGCCGACGTCCCCGTCCGCCGGCCGCCGTGGCGGCTACCGCGTCCGTGAACGGGCGGGTCCCGTTCGGCTACAACCGATGCTTGCCGACGGCGAACGCGGCCCGATCGAGCGCAACCGCACCCGTCGTGAGGACGCCGAACGCGCCGTCACCAACGCCGCCTCCCGGCAGGGGTGGGAACAGGACTGGGTCGATTGGGACGATCTCCGGTGACCGTCTCTCCCGTCACTGCTCCGTCACCGTTCCGTTCACTGACATCCGTCATCGTTTCCGTCCGCCGGCTGCTTGGACCGGTCATTCCCGCACCACCAGCACGTTCGTGTTCTCGCGATCGTCGGTGTATTCGCTGCCAGCTGGCGGCTTGACGTCGACGACGAGGGTTCCATCGGCCTGGTTGGGCCCGAGCCTCGGATCGACGGTTACGGTCGCGGTGCCGGACGCGTCGGTTCGTGCGGTCGCCACCGAATCGATCCGAGCGGTCTCTCCACGAACCACGACGGTTGCATCGGCAACCGGTTGCCCGTCGGGATCGACGACGGTGAACGCGATCTCCTGTTCACCCGGCGTCGTCACCTCGGGTTCCGGCTGGACGTCCAGCTCGATCACCGCCAGGCCCTCGATCCCACTCACCATACTCATCATCACGCTCAAGCTCGCGACGCCGACGACGAGCGCGATGACGAGGCGGATCGGTAACCCCTCGATCGCTCGTTCGTCACGTCGGAGATCATCGAGCCCGTTTCGGATCGCTGACCCGGCGGTTTCGATCATAGGCCGTCTGGTCCCGGATTCGTATATAAACACTCGCCCTCCGGTTTTCATATGATGGCGACACACCGACCGTAATGTTCGATCACGGCGAATCGACCGACGTGTGCGGCCGTACTGGTGTTTCCGGGACGCACACGTACTCCTCGTCACAGGCTCCACGGCTGGATACGGCACCGTCGGAGGACACACGCTCGACTGCGACACCGGCGGACGTGGCACCGTACGTACTCGGTCGGGAACCGGGAACGGGCGGGCCACGCGCTCATCTCGGTGCGTTCCTCGCCCGTGACGGGAGCGCGGGTGCTCCGGTCGGGATCGACCTCGATGGGCCACACGCCGGAGTGCTGGTCGGGAAACGCGGCACCGGCAAGTCCTACACGCTCGGCGTCCTCGCCGAGGAGATCGCGATGACGGCCGGCGTGTCGCCGGTCGTTCTCGATCCGATGGGTGCCTTCGACGGCCTCGCTGCGCTCCCGGGTGGCCGGGTGCTTACGGCGTCGATCCACCCGGACTCGTTGCCGCCGGATCGCTGGCCCGCGATCGCGCGCCTCGATCCCGATCAGCCGCCCGGGAGCCTTCTCTGGCGGATCGTTGAAACGGTCGCGGACGAGCCGGGACCGGTGTCGATCCCCGCGATCCGGCGGGCCGTAACCGACGCTGACGTACCCGTGGAGACGAGCCGAACCGTGCGAAACCACCTCGACTTGCTCGCGGCGTGGGACGTCTTCGACACCGATGCGCCGTCGATCGACACGATCGTCGGCGGTGGTCCGACCGTGATCGATTGTCGGTCGCTGCCGCCGACCGCGCTGGACGCCATCGGCTACGCGATCGCGCGCGGGATCTACGACCACTGTGTCAACGCCGCTACCGACGTATTCCCGTGGTTGCTCGTCGATGAGGCACACGCGTTCCTCGACGGGATCGCCGCCGACGCCTTTCGAACGCTGTATACCCGTGGTCGGGCGCCCGGCGTGAGCGTCGTCTGTGCGACACAGCGTCCGAGCGCGCTTCCGCCCGTCACGGTCTCCCAGTCGGATCTCGTTATTGCCCACCGGTTGACCGACGAACGGGACGTTGAGGCGCTCTCGACCGCCCAGCCGACCTACCTCGCGACCGATCTCGCTCGCACCGTGCCTGCCGGCGTCGGTCGTGCACTGGTCGTGGACGACGCCACCGAGGACGCACAGACGGTCCGGATCCGTGAACGCCGCACCGACCACGGCGGCGCGAGTCCGTCCGTCAGCGATCGGTAGGTACAGGCGTCTCACCCACGTAGGGGCGAGCGTGACCGCCGAGACAGATGGCGCCGATCCGGATGCGGCTGACCGGCCCGACGGCACGGACGGTGACCACGATCAGTCCGATCCCTATGCCCGGGATCGGCGTTCTCAGGATCGTCGTGACACCGATCGTCGATCCGAGGCCACCGATATGTCGGAGATTCAACTTGACGAATTGACGCTCCCACAGCGAGTGTTCGTCGCGGCGGTTCAGAACCCGTTCCGCGGCGTTCTGATCGCGCTCTTGTTCGGGTTTGCGTTCTCGTTTTTCATCGCGCTGTGGCTCGCGTTTCCGCGGCTCGCGGCCGGATTCTCTCTCGCCACGCTCGTCGTGGTTGCCGTGATCGTCGGCGTGGTTTCGCTGTTGCGATAAGCGGGATCGGGATTGCGATAAGCGGGATCGGGATTGCGATAAGTGGGAGCCGGGAGACCGAGGTTTCGAGACACGGCGATCCGGGAGCGCGATCGAAAACAACGATCGGTGACGCGACGGATGAGCGCTGCGTGGAACCGATCCGATCTGATCCGATTCGATCCGAATACGGGCCGTGGGCTGGCCCGGCCGGCGGACCCGGCCCTTCCTCCGAACGCGTTTTCAGTACCGGGACGGCATAAACGCGAACGCGATCAGGAACACCACGAGGCCGATCGAGACCCACTGAACCCGGGTCAAGCCGGACATTCGCTGTTCGAACTGGTCGATCTGGGCTTGCTGTGCCTCGTAGGACTCCATATCGTTCGACAGCGAGACGGTCGAGCTGTCCTGGAAGATCACGATGAAGTCGGTCCCATCAAGCGTCACCGTTCCCTGTTGGCTCAGTTCTGCTGAGGCCGTCTCGACGATTTCCCACTGAAGCGTGGCCTCGCTCGTGGTAACGTTTCCAACGGTCGCGTCGTGACCGTCGTACGATATCGTTTCACCCTCCGAGATCCGTCGCTCCTCGGGCTCGGGGAAGTACTCCTCGGCCGGGACGAGCGTCGCGGACCCATTTTCGTCGCGAACCACGACGTATTCCTCGCCGTCGCTCTGGACGGTCTCGTTGTCGGCGGCCGAATCGTTCTGCAGGATCGCCGTCCGATCGAGCTGGTCCTGTAGCGTGACTGTGTCGGGGTCCTCGCCGTCGATCACGACGCGCCAGTCGTTTCCGTCGTAGGTCACGGTCGAGTCGTTCGCCCACGTCGCCGACTCCTCGACTGTTCGATTCCACTCGATCGTTCCAACCAGTGTCGTGGTCGTTGCCCCGTGGCTCTCCGACGTTTCCTCGGTTACCTCGGTGACGGTGTACGTCGTCCCGTTGTACTCGAAGGAGTCACTCGCACCGCCCTCGAACGCCGGGTTATCGAACGAGACCTCCGGAGCGTCCGCAGTCGCCGTAAGTGTGCCCGCTGCCGCGCCCACCAGCAGGAAGAGCACGGCGTACACGGCTACAGCGCGTCGTTGCATAGTTCCAGCATAGGCCACCCGGCGTATAACGGTTACTTTCCCTCTCGCGGATCGGGAATGCCGGCGGCACCTTCTTTCTCGATCCTCTCCATCGTGGCGATCGGAAGTCACTTTTTCGAAAGTTCCCGATCGGGGTTTGCGTCCAGGTCGTTTGACTCGGTCACGTCGATGCTCCTACCGTCTGACTACCGCCTGACGGCTCCGGTGTAATATGTTAAGCAACATATATACCGATAGTTTAAAACCGTCATAGATGCCTACTGGCAGTAGGTATCTATGGACAGACGAACCTTCCTGAAGGCAAGCGGCAGTGCAACGAGCGTAACCGTCCTCGCAGGCTGTATCGGCGGGAACGGAAACGGTGGCGGGAACGGAAACGGTGGCGGGAACGGAAACGGCGGTGGCAACGGTAATGGAAACGGCGGCGGTTCCGATGACCCGATAGTGATCGGCGCCATTCAGCCCCTGTCCGGGAACTTCGGTCCCTGGGGACAGGCCCACCAGGCCGGTCTTGAGTACGGTATACAGGAGATCAACGCCGACGGCGGGGTTCTCGACCGCGATCTGGAGGTCGTCTCAAACGACACGGCAAGCGATCCCTCGCAGGCGGACAGCTACTTCCGGGAGTTCGTCGAGCAGGACGACGCGGTGGCGATCACCGGCGCCGTTTCGAGCGATGTTGGGATCCGAACGTCGGACACCGCCCAGGAGCTTGAAGTTCCGAACTTCCTCCATATGGCGGGCGCCGACGCGGCGATCAACGACCAGCGTCAGCACTCGTTCCGCGTCGGTCTCTTGCCCGCGTCGAACACGATGATCGCGCAGTCGCAGCTCATTGAGGAACGTGGCTACGAGAACATCGGCGCGATCGTCGGCGACTACGCGTGGGGGCGATCGATCCAGGCCGCCATGGAGGAGCAGTTCGGCGGCGACGTCCAGATCGAGGTCGCACCGGTCGGCACGTCCGACTTCCGGCCCTATCTGCGGAGCTTCGACGAGGACATCGAGTTCCTGAACGCGACCGGCCACCCGCCGGGCAACTTCACGATCACCCAGCAGGCGTTCGACATCGGTCTCGATCCGGATGTCGTCTCCGGCTCCGGATTCCCGCCCGGGGTTATCCAGGGCGCGCTCGGCGATCTCGCCCAGGAGGCGTATCTCCACTACCACATGTCCGATTACACCACCGAGGAGTACGTCGGTATCGCCGAGGGGTTCTCGGAGGAATTCCCGGAGCAGGACTTCGATACGCACCACAGTTACGGCTACGTTACCGCACACCTGATCGCGGCGGCGATCGAGGAGGCCGGCGAGGCGACCTCGGCAGCGATCACTGAGACGGTTCGAGACATCGAGTTCGAGACCCTCTACCCCGAACCACTCCAGTATACGAACGGCGGCGAGCCGGACGGACAGGTTCAGATCTACAGCGAGTTCACTTCGGAGGCGCCCGACTACGCGCCCGACCGTGACTGGGGTCTCTCGGAAGTGTTCCGTTCCGACCCGCTTCCGGCCCGCGAGTACTGATCCAGGAGACCATCTCCGGAATCTCGACTCCGGACCCGGGTTCGGCGACGCTTGCCACCGCGTTCGGCGACGCCTGGCTCCGCGTTCGGCGACGTCCGTATTCGGGTTGGAGACCATCGAGCCCCGTTGGACGCGGCTGCGACGATCGCCGGATCGGCCCGGGTCCCGACGGCCGGATGCCTCACGCCGCGGTCTGCCGACGATCGAACACACTCACGAGCGAACAACTAATCCGTAAGGTATACGATGACACCACATCGCAATAGGCGTAGAAGTATATGGTAGCAACTAACACTTTGATCGCTGTCGGGATCGACGGGATCGCATACGGGATGTTTCTGGCGCTTCTGGGCGTCGGGATCACGCTCGTGTTCGGGTTGGGTGAGGTGCTCAACCTCGCGATCGGAATGTTCGCGATCCTCGGCACGCTGATGGCTCACTATCTGTCGACGGCAGTCGGTCTCGGATCGGTGCCGGCGTTCATCCTCGGCGTGGGTCTGGTCGGGGTCCTCGGCGTCGCCGTCGATCGAACGCTGCTGTCGCTCGTGTACCGCTCGGACGGGGAGGAACGGATCCTGTTGGGGATCTTCGTCACCCTTGGCCTCTCGATCCTGCTTGAGGGAACGCTGACCAACTTCTTCCCCTCGCGATACTCGCTCTCGCTCGGGTTGCCCCGCGTCAACGTTATTGGCATCACGATACCCGGGTCCTCGCTTCTCGTCATCGCCGTCTCGGCGGTGGTGCTCGTCGCCCTGTTTGCGTTCCTGCGCGGGACGTTCCTCGGGAAGGCCGCTCGAACGGTCTTCCAGGACGAGGTCGGCGCGCTGCTGATCGGGGTCGATCCACGACGAATCCGGGCGATCGTGTTCGTTCTTGCGACTATCGTTGCCGGCATCGCCGGCGTCGTGTACGGCACGAGCGCGACCCTTGGAGTCACGAGCGGCTTTCAGTTCACGATCTTCGCGCTGATCGTCTCGATCGTCGGCGGCATCCGAAGCATCGAGGGAACCGCCATCGCGGGGATTCTGCTCGGGATCGTCGCGACGTACGCGAACTTCTTCATCGGCGCGTATCTCGCGAGCATCATCCTGTTTATGACCGCAGTGATCATCCTTCTGGTTCGACCGGTGGTGGGAGAATGACGTCGCTACCGCTTCCGCGGACGGAACGCACGTGGACGGGCGTGATGGCCGTCGTGTTGGCCCTTGCCCCGCTTTTCGTCCTCGAGAGCACCACGTATCTCCGGCTGTACAACCAGTTCCTCATCTTTGCGCTGTTGGCGATCGGCTTGAACATCGCCTTCGGCCACACCGACCAGCTGTTCCTGTTTATGGGTGCGCTCGCCGGCGGCGCAGCCTACGTGATGGCTGTTCTCTCACAGGACGTCCTCGGGATCTCTCCGTGGCTTCTGATCCCCGTCGGGATGGCCGCCTCCGGCGTTCTCGGTGCTCTCGTCAGCTGGGTCTCCGCGAAACGGAATCTGGGCGTGATCCTCATCTCGATCCTCACGTTGAACCTGCAGTTGGCCCTGACTGAGGCGTACGTCGGGCTTCGCAGCATCACCGGCGGGAGCACCGGCTACTCGTTCGGCGGGCTCGGGCTCGATTCGATCGGCTCGATGCTCGGCGTAAACCGGTTCGCGGTTCTCTCGTATCTTCTCATCCTGTTCGTCGTTCTCGCGCAGTTGGTCTACGTCCGCCTGATCGCGGGCAAGTACGGCCTCGCCTTCGAGGCGATCCGCGAGGACGACCTCGCCGCCGCCTCCATCGGCATCGACGTGGTTCGGTACAAGACGGTCGCGGGGTTCCTCGCGGCCGCGCTCATCGGACTCGGCGGGATCATGATGGCGGAGTTCCAGGGGACCGTCCTTCCGGGCGACTACGGGTTCGCGGCGATCGACGTGATGGTGCTGATCATGCTCATCGTGGGCGGCATCCGTACCACGTTCGGCCCGGTCGTCGGCGCCGCCGTCGTGTTCGCCATCGAGGAGCTGCTCTCGCCGGTCGGCCAGTGGGAAACGGCGATCTTCGGCGCCCTCCTGATCGTTCTGTTCCTCTATTTCCGTGAGGGAATGATGCCCGTCCTCTCCGACGCCATCGATCGGCTCCGTGATGGGAATGAGCCGCCGTCAGCCGGCACGAGCGACGGCCACCCCTGACCGTCACCGTCACAATCGTTTCACCGACCCCGCAATTGGCGCCACCGTTCGTGAACGGCGAGGCTTTCTCCTCGAACTTCCGTCACCGTTTGCACCCCCCGTCACCGTCGAATTCGATGACGGGGACCGATCGACGGTCTGGCCACGACGGTCCCGATCGATCGACACCGAGAAGATTCGTTCGCGTCCCCGGTCCGGAAATCCGATCCGGCCGTCGAGACGGCGCTAGAGGTAGGCATCCTTGACGTGGTCGCTCTCGAGCATCCCCTGGCCGGTGTCCTCGTGAACTATCTGTCCGTTCTCGAGGAGGTATGCGCGGTCGGCGAGATCGAGCGCCTTATCGACGTGCTGTTCGACGAGGAGGATCGTCGTCTCGTCGCTGATCTCGTCGATGATCTCGAAGACGCGATCAGTGATCTGGGGGGCCAGTCCTTCGCTCGGCTCGTCGAGTGCGAGGATCTTCGGTTCCGACATCAGCCCGCGGGCGATCGCCAGCATCTGCTGTTCGCCCCCGCTCAGCGATCCGGCACGCTGTTCGGACCGTTCCTCGAGAATCGGGAACCGGTCGTACATCTGCTCGATCCGGGCGTCGATGTCGTCTCGCTGCCTGTAGGCACCCATCTCCAGGTTCTCACGGACGGACATCTCCCCGAAGAGGTTCCGTTCCTCGGAGACGAGCACGAACCCGTGTTGGACGATCTCTCCGGGGTCGAGATCGGCGACGTCATCGCCCCACAGGGTGACCGATCCGGAATCGACGGGATGGAGGCCGCTCATCGTCTTCATCAGCGTCGATTTTCCGGCGCCGTTCGGACCCACGAGCGAGACGACCGTGTCCTCCTCGGATAGCTCCAGGGAAACGTCCCAGATGACCTGCATCCGGTCGTAGGAGACGTCGATGTTGGAGAGCTCGATCATCTCAGACAGCACTCCCGAGGTACGCCTCGACGACTGCATCGTCGTCGCGGATCTCTTCCGGAGTTCCGTCGGCGATCAGCTCGCCGCTCTGGAGGACGAGCAGTCGGTCCACGGTTCCCATAATGGCGTCCATAATGTGTTCGATCCAGAACACCGAGATACCTCGTTCGTCCCGGATCCGTTCGATGCTCTCGGAGAGTTCGGCCACCTCGTTGGGTGTGAGCCCGCTGGCGATCTCGTCGAGCATGATCAGGTTCGGATCCGCGGCGAGCACGCGTGCCATCTCGAGCTGTTTCTTCTGTGCCAGCGGGAGCGCACCGGCGTCCATCTCAGCGTGTTCGGCGAGGCCGAGGAACTCGAGCGACTCCATCGCCCGATCCCGGGCCGTCTCCCGGTCGATCGATTCGGTCGTTCCGAACGTCGCGCCGGCGATGGCGTTCTCGAGGACGGTCATCTCGTTGAACACGCGGACGATCTGGAAGGTCCGGACAAGCCCCAGTTGGGCGACCTCGTGAGTCTTGACTTCGAGGAGGTCCTGTCCGTTGAACCGGATCGAACTGCCCTCCTCGGGGGTCAACACGCGGGTTATCGTGTTGAACAGGGTCGTCTTTCCGGCCCCGTTCGGCCCGATCAGGCCGACGATCTCCCCGTCGTCGATCTCGAATGAGACGTCGTCGACGGCGACGAGTCCGCCGAACTCCTTGCGGACGTCGGAAACCTCTAGCATCGTTGTGCATAGACGGGTCGAGGCCGTCTTAACCCTTGTGAAGGACTGCCATTTTTTGTCGGATGGCATTCCCCTCACCGATCGATCCGGCACCCATACCGACGTTCGATCCCGCCGTCACTCGGTTCGCGATCGCCAGTATTGCCCGTGTAGTTCCGCTTCTGGGTTGTGTGGCGACGATCGGGCGCTCCTCGATCACTGATCGACTCAATGCGACGTCCTCGGGAAGCTGCTCCACGGGTGCCCCGAGCACATCCGCGATCCGATCAACCGGCGTTACGTCCTCCGGCCGGTTGAGCGCGACCGCCGCCAGTCCGGTCCCGAGCTCCCGCGCGAGCTCCCGCGTCCGTATCGCGTCCGGAAGTGCAAACGATCGCGGTGAGGCGACGAGTAGACACCGATCCGCGACGGCGAGTGGAACGCCGGCATCCGCGCGGCGTCCTGCGGGACAATCGACCACGACGATTCCACACTCCCGCTCGATCGTCCGCAGCGCGTCACCAAGACGGGTGAGGTCGCTCGCTCGCGCCCCCGCAAGCGATCGCCCACACGGAAGGACGGTGACCGGTCCCTGCCGGAGGCAGTCACGCGGATCGGCACGTCCGGCAAGCACGTCGTGGAGGTCCGTGCCCGTTGGTGCCGGCAGGTCGGCCATCCCGAGATCCGCATCCACGACGACGCCGTCGCAAGCCGCAGCGAGGTTGTACGCGATCGTCGTCTTTCCGACGCCCCCTTTCCCTCCGACGACCGCGACGATCACGCGAGCCTCCGAAGGGTCGTGATCGGGACGTCGAGACGGTCGTGGCGGTCGATCACCTCATCCAGCCGGTCGCGAAGCGTCTCGAGCGTCTCGATCTCGGCCGCGATCCGGTCCACGTCGGATTCGAGAGCGTCCAGACCGCCCGCCTCGGCCACGGCGGAGGTGGCCGCCTCGAGGTCGGCATCCGATACGACCGTGAGTCGGTCGAGCTCCGCGCTCACCGTCTCGATCCGGCGTTCGACCGTCCCGATGGCCGTCCCGTCCGGAGCCCGGCCGGAACCGACACCGTCCGTATTCGGGCCGAGGTCCGGGTCATCCACGTTCGACTCGTCGACCGGTTCGTTCGTCATCGTTCCGCCGTCGGTGCTTGCGGAGCCATCCGCCCGGGCCGCCGTCCCGCCTTCGGCCGTCGACACCGCTTCGCCGTTCGTGTCTGCGGATGCCCTCCGTGTCCCGGCCGCCCCCGCTCGGTCCGCAGGGCCCTCGATCCCCGGTACGCAGTCTCGCGGCGGCCGATGGTCCCCGAGGGTCCGGATCGCACGATCGGCGGCGGCGTTCGCCCCCGTTCCGTCTGTGTCTCGTCGACCAACCTCGTCCTTGATGGGTTCGACCGACTCGATCGTCATTGGTCGACGTTCCGAATCCAACCCCGTCGCACAGACGTACCCGAACCCGACTCGCGAGGATCCCTCGATATGGCAGGTGTACCCCGAACGGTCCCAGCCGGGTTCGGGAACACCGTGACGTCGTGGTGGCACCACCGGGCCGTCCAGGTCGTTTCGGAGCCGAACCAGCTTCGCCTCCGGGCCGTCGTTACACAACAGACACGTCACGATCGCCAGCCCGCCACGCCGTTCGACGTTCCACCTGAGGTCCATGGCCGGTCTGGCGCCCGTTCGTATCTAAAGGTCAGCACGACGCGACCGGCTCCGCCCAGTTCGAGTCGGTGCCATCCATCCCGTTGGTACCGTGCCGCGATCCGATCGGTGTTTCACGGACGGGCGATCGGCGCGCGACGCTTGTTCCGTCCTATGGGCTGCTGATCGAGCCGGCTCACAGGCGGACGATCGGGACGCCAAGCGTGAGGGCTGCCGTCGCGATGTCGTCCTCTTCATCTCTCCCCACTCCGTCGGACTCCGTGCCTACGCCCGGGTTACCAACCACGACGATCGGCGCCCGCCGCCCCGCAAGCGAGATCGCGGCAATATCGGCGATCGTCCGTGGTCCACACCACTCTCCTGGCCGCGATCCGGCCTCCACCGCGATCGGAAGCCCTTCGAGCGTCGATCGAAACGTCGGATGGACCGCTGCGGCGAGTTCACGGCGGGCCTCCCGTTCCAGGTTCGCGATTTCGTCCTCAAGCCGGAGACGACGCTCTCGCCGGTCCCGATCGCGTCTGGCGGCCCGCCGGGCCCGATCGAGGTCCTGTTTCGCCGCAATGCGGGCCGTCTCCGCCTCCGATAGTTCCGTCAGCGTCGCCTCGAGATCCGCACGGACCGCTTCCCGGTCCTCTTCGAGCTCCCGACGGGCTGTCAACTCCCCGCGTATCGTCGCTGCCCGCTCGCGAAGGTCGTGAATATCCGCCCCGACCGATGCGACCTTCCGTCGCGCCTCCGCGAGATCGACTGCTGGAAGATCCATCTCCTCCAGCCGGCGTCGACGGGCGGCCAGCGTCGCCCCGACCGAGGCGACGTGGCCGCGTTCGCGTGCCACGACTGCGAGGAGTCCTCGCAGCGATCGTCTCGCCGGGACTCGATCGAACGCGGTTGACGTCGACGGCCGTACACACGCGATCGTGACACAGGTCGTCTCGTCCTCCGCTTTCGGGACGGTCCCGGAGTCTCGGCTGGCCGATCCCGCGGTCCGTTCCCCGGTCTGCGCCCTGGACCGCCTCCTGGATCGTCCCGCCGTCGCTGCGGGTCGGATCCGGTCCAACACCCGTTCAACTCGCGGATCATTCGAGTTGCTCGCCGGAGTAGCCGCGCTGCTCGCCGGATCTGCCGAAGCGATCGGCGAGCCATCCGCGACGATCGCCGGACCGGTTCCGCCGATCGGATCCCACGACACGTCGCGGAGGTCCACCACCGTGCCCGACCGCTTGACCGGGCCGATCCTGACGCGTATCGCCGGCACGGATCGCGTTCGATCCGTCACCGTCGCGACCCGGGACTCACAGCGGTCGTTCACGCAGCGTCTCCGGATCCGGGTGTCGAGTACCGGCCGCGAACTTCGCGTACGGCGTCGCGGGCGAGTCTCGTGCCGCGTAGGCGGTCGCGGCCTCGCGGACCGCGGCGTCCACCGCCTCGAACTCGTTGAACGGCGACGTCCGTTCGATCTGCACGTCACCCCCGTGTGCGGCCCGTAACCGCAACGCCAGAAACGCGCCGTATGCGGTCCCCTCGAGCACCGCTGCTCGCCCAAACCGGCGTACCACCACGTCCTCGTGGGATCGACACGCGTTCCGCAGCGCCGTCCGTGCCGTCCGCGAGTACACCATCACCAACAACATAAATACTAATTATATAGTTTTAAATTAAATCCATTGATAGTAGAATACAAAACCCGAGCCCACGGTCAACACGTCGTGCCGTTCCCAACGGTTGAGACGGCCCCCTCAGCCACGTTCGGGCATATCGGCTTCGGGGAGGGTGATCTCACCGAGGGCCGTTGCCACGGGCGTCACAGTTTTTCGACGTCGAACCGGATCCGATCGCCGTCTTCGGTGCCGTCATCACCCTCAATGTGCTCCGTGGTTCCATCCACCAGCTCCGCGTTCCTGCCCGGGACGTCCCCGTTTTCGCTCGGGTCGGATCGAACGAGTTCCAGGATCCGCTCACGCGCCGCCGCTTCCGAGGTGGCCACGACGACGGTTCCGTCGATCGGGTCGGATCCGTGCGCCCGATACACCGCCTCGGGTCCCTCGAACTCCGTCGCGTACGTACGAAGGACGGCGATCGTTCGTCGTTCCGTCTCGGCAAGGCTCGCTTTGCCGTCCTCGAACCGCCGGAGGGCGTCCTCGACGTTTCGGATGGCAGATATTCGGTCCATCTACGTCGTTCGGAGGTGGTTTTGTGTCGGTTCGTAGACTTCCCCTTTCCGACGTAGCTTCTCGATCTCGTCCTCCGCCTTCGAGGGATCCATCCCCACCTCGTCGGCGCGGTCGATCACCTCCTCGACGGGTGCTCCTTCCTCGTAGTCCTCCTCGATGTCCGCGATCAGCGTCTTCAGGTTCTTGATCCGGTCGCGCTGGCTCTTTGAGGTTCCCGTCTCCACGACGTCGGCGTCGAACTGTCCGGTTTCGGGATCGACGCCAATGTCTTTCAGACACGACTCCACGATGTCGGTCGCGCGGTCCGCGTCCTTCCGGTCAACCGTGTCCGAAAGTCGGACGCGAGCGCTCGCCTCCGCGAGCCGGACGAGCGCCTCCAGCTTCCGCGCCGTAACGGGGACCGGCGCGTCCTCGTCGGCCCCCTTCGACCGAAGGTCGACGTAGAACTCCTCGATGACCTCCTTGGCCTCCTCGGTCATCGTCGGGTAACAGTTCCGCTTGGCGTAGGCGATGTACTTCCGGAGGAGGTCGGCGTCGATCGCCGGCGCAACCTCCTCGGTGACGTCGTCGACCTCCGCCTGTGTGAACTCCGAGGTGGTCAACTCCGTCCGTTGGGTGTTCAACTCGCCGGCGTAGTTCGTCTTCAGGATGTGTCGCGCCAGCCGGCTGTCGTGTTCCGGATCCGGCTGGTCGGTGACCGTGAAGATGAGGTCGAACCGCGAGATGAGCGCCGGCTCCAAGTCGATCTGCTCGCCGATCGGCTCGTACTGGTCGAACCGACCGTATTTCGGGTTGGCCGCTCCCAGCAGCGAACACCGCGCCTTCAGCGTCGCGTTGATCCCCGCCTTCGAGATCGAGATCTTCTGCTGTTCGAGCCCCTCGTGCATAGCCGAGCGATCCTCCGAGTTGTGAACGACCATCCCGTTGGCAAGGAAGTTATGCGTCCCCTCGACGGTCAAGTCGTATACTTTCGGTCGACGACGCTCCTCGATCTCGGTCAGCACCGACCGGATCTCGCATCGATGCGTTTCGATCCGGTCGGCGGCACTTTCCCGGACTTCGTCGAACCGATCAGTCGTAACGGCACCCGAGAACCAGCGTGAAACCGTCGACGAGGCGACGCCGATATCCCTCGCGATCGACGCCATCGAAACGCCGAACGCTTCCAGTTCGGTTCGGAGTTCGGTCCAGGTTCCCGCGTCGAATGGCCGCCGACACAATTCGCGCGCGCGATCTTCGGCCGTCGATACCTCTCCGCCGATCAGACCCGCAAGCTCCTGCTGGAGCACGTTTATCCGGTCGTCATCGCCGTGCTCGGTGACGGTCGTGACGTCCGTGACTCGTCGCCACTTGACGTCCCCGTTGACGAGGGATCGAAGCTCGCCGAGGTCGGTTTCGGCCACTTCTTCGACTATCGTCGCCAATCGTGTCGCGATATCGGTTCGGAGGGATTCATCGTCGCCCCAGTTCGCCGACACTCGCTGCTGTGGGTACTGGATCCCCTCGGCGAGCTCCCGTTGTGAAACGTGGTATCGATCCTTGATATCCGTGAGCACGTTCCAGGATACGTCCGACTCCAGACCGTCGAGATCACGTTCGGCCGTTCGTCGTCGTCGTTCGAACCGGTCGAGGATCCGGCGTGCTCTATGGATCGAGACGTTCGCATCGCCGTTCTCGAAGTTACAGTAGGTCGTTCCGTTGATCCCACACTCGGATTGGTACAACCGAAGCGACTCGCGAAGCCGCCGGAGCTGGTCACCACGGTTCGGGATGACGTCGAGGATGGTTCGATCGCCGGACGCAGCTCGGCGGACCGTCGTCAGTGCATCGTCCTTTCTCGTCGCCGTAAACCCGATATGCTGGCCGAACGACTCGAGCGAGTCGGCGTCCGTTATCGTGAGGTGATATACCGGTAACCGGTTGTTCCTCTTCGGTTTGGTCTGGATCTGTGCCGACACGCCGAACTCCAGGAGGAGGCTTTTCACGCCGACGAGCAGTTCGTAACTGGCCGACGCGATCCGAACGTTGCCGGCGTTCGTGTCGACGTGTCCCTCGCTGTCAGCCATTGCCCGAACGAATGCGGCCTTCGCGGCACGGTTCCCGGTCGAGACGTCGTCCGGGAACGACTTTCCGTCGTACGTCTCCAGACACATCCCAGCATCGAGAACCGCGTCAGCGGCCGATTTCCCGTGCACGTATACCGTCTCCTGTGGGTCACGATCCGGTCCGCGTTCGCGGCGTTCGCTCGGATGTCTCACCGGCTCCGCGTCGAAGACCCTGCGACACGCCGCCTCGAAGTCATCGAGGAGTTCCGCGTCGGTGTTCGTGAACCGGATGCCGTATCGACCCTGGCTTCGATCGTAGAACACGTTTCCGTCGCCGGAGAGATAGCCGAGAACGGCCGCGAACGCCGGGCTCATTCCATCGGCATTCGTCGGCGGATCGACGGACGTTGAACACACGGCCGTACCGCCGTCGGAGACGGCGGTCGGAAGCTCACGTGGCACGTAGACCCAATCGCCCTCCGCGAGTTCCGCTGCCGATCGTTCGATCCGCTCGCCGTCCTCGAAGACGAAGAACGGATGGTCGTCAGTCGTGGTCACCGATTCGCCGCTTTCGAGCGTGACGCGAGTCCGCTCGTCGGGCGCCTCGTACTCGTGAACGGCCGTGATCGGTCGTCTGACCAGATTCCCGTCATTCGTCATCGTCCACGCGGTCGCGCCCACGTCGCGGATCGTTCGTCCGTTCGGCAGCGCCTCGATCGATCCGTCATCGGCGACTTCGCGAGCGAACTCCCGGACCCTGGTGGTTCGTCCGTCGCCGAGGTGGATCAGCGTGTCGCCCGTGACACACCGCATCTTGTCGAGCTCGTCGATCGCCGCGATCCCCTGGTCGGCGAGGACGAGCGCACCCGCCTCGAGCGACCACTGCTGGCCCTCGCCGAAGTCGTCGCGAACGGCTGCGGCCGTGTTGTGGGTCACGAGACCGTTGGCGAGGAAGTTATGCGTGTCCGGAACTGTGAGGTCGAACACCTCCTTCTTGCCCGTGTTCTCGGCGGCGACGACCTCGTCCCAGACGAGGTTCGCCTCGGCGACTTCCGCAACCACGGGACCGACGTCCCCGAGATCGAGGTCGTCGACGATCGACAGCGCACGGTCCCGACTCGGGTCGTTCCCTCGATTCAGGTTCTGCCAGTACGCACTCGTTCCGCCGTCGGCTCGGGCGAGCGCGTCGCCGATCGGCAGGCGTTCACCGCGTCGAGGAGCGTCACGAACGATCCCGTCCAGCGCGGTCGACTTCGCGGTCGAGCGGAACCCGATCCGGTCCGCGAAGACGTCGAGTTCCTTGCCGTAAATGGCGAGGTGCGTCTGGATCGACATCGACTCGATCTCGTGGCCATCGGCACGCTCGTAGGTCCCACGTCGGTCACGGTCGCGCGTTCGGGCTCGAACGCCGTACGTCTCCAGCATCAGCTGGACCTGTTCGGCAAGGTCCCGACAGACGGTTGAGAACTGCACGCTGGACCCGCCATCATCGCGGCCACACACGGACCCATCGGCGTCGAACAGCCCCTGCAGGAACGCGTCGGCGTGTTCGGCCGTCGTGAGTCCGGGATCGAGTGACACGTCGTTTTTCGGCGATTCGACGCCCACGTTGCTGAAGAATCGGGCGACGGTCGCGCTGTGGAGTCGGATATAGGGAACGCGGTCGTCCTGACGTTCGACGTCGACCGACTTGTCGAACTTCGCCTCGATGATCTCCGCGGCGTGCTCCAGCAGTTCCTCGTCGGAGTTCGAGAGACGGACGTGGCCACGATTCTCGTCCCGGCGGGAGACCATCACGTCGCCATCCCCGAAGACGAGCCCGATCAGGTACAGCAGATCGGCATCGAACTTCTCGGGGATCGCGACGCCGTCACCGTGGCGAAGCATCGCACGGTCGACGTCGACGTCGTCGATGTCGGCATCGATCGCGTTCACGATAGTCTCGAGCGTTTCGAGCGAGAGGTGGCGGTTCGAGAGGGTATCGTAGATGACGTCCTCGGTGAGGTTGAGTTCCGCGGCGGCCGCTCGCAGCGTCCCGAACTCCTCGCGGAGTCGCGTCCGAAGGAACTCGATCGCCGCCGTGGTCGGCTTGAGCTTCTCCTCGGTGAACTCCACGTACTCGCGGACCGGCGGCGTCGACCGTTCGACGTCCGTGTACTTCGGGACGGCCACGTGGTCGCCGGGATCGACGTCCGAGATATCACGCCAGCCGATGCCGTCCGCATCACAGACGAGGACCGGGGTGTTCACCGACGCTTCTACGTCCTTCCCGTGTGCGGTTTCGATCCGACGGCACGGTTTCTCTGGCATCCGCCAGACGTGGGAGCTCTCGGCGAGTTCCACCGCTCCGCTCTCCCGATCGAACGTGTAGAGGTCGTAGTCCGCCTCACGGGACGTCTCCGTGTCCACCGGGTTCGGGTGGTACTCGCTCGCCAGATCCCGGATCGGGACGAAGCCCTCCGCCGTGTGGATCGTCGTGTCGCCGGTGACGCACAGTCCGGCCGCGCTGGAGCCTTTGCCGGAGGTATAGACGGATCTGGGGGCGATGTTCTCGACGTAGGAGATCATCTGGGAGTTGTGCGAGATGACCCCGTTCGAGACGTAGTTGTGGGTTCCCGCGATCTCGAGGTCGTATACCCAGTCGTCCTCGGGTTCGACCGTACCGATCGACTCGATACGATCCCAGCGAACTGCGTGGGTGAATCCGCCCGCTCCCGTGGTGTCGGTCGCCTTCGTCCCTCCGTCGGTGACCGTCCGCGGGGCGACCGCGACGTGGTCCCCGACGTCGAGTTCCTCGGCACGCCGGGGTTCGTGCGTTCCGACGTCGGGCTGAACGAACAGCGGATGCGACGGCGTCACGTCGAGTTCGTGTCCGGACGCGGTCTCGATGCGATACATCGTCTCGGGCGCCTCGCGTTTCCAGACTTTCGTCGCGCTCGCGGATCCGATCGTTCCGTCCGATCCGAGGGTGGGGACCTCGAAATCAACCGTATCGAAGACGCCGTCATCGATCGGTTTCGGATCCTGAAGGTTGTCCTCGACGACCTCACGTATCGGTCGCTCCCGCCCGTCTCCAAGCGTCACGCGAGTATCTCCGTCGAGACACTTCCCCGTACCTGGGTCCCCGATCAACAGCATATGCAGGTCCCCGCGGATCCGCGAGCCATCGGGGAGGTGCTTGGTGACGCCGGAGAAGAGCTGGAGGACCATCGCGAGCTTCTCCTCCTCGTAGCCGTAGATCGCGGGGGCGATCGAGTCGGTCATCCGGTCGTAGACGTCGGGGTCGTTCGAGAGCTCGATGATCTCCTCGACGTCGTCGCTCGTGATGTCCATGTCCTCGAATTGCTCGTCCTCGACCGTGATGGAGACGCCGTCCATATACAGGTCGAAGATCGCGGACTTCTCGTTGCCCTGTTCGACCTGCTCGATGTGGAGGACGCCGACCGCGGTGACGTGGTCACCCGGGGTCACCTTGCCGGTGATGTCGTCGACGACGTTGACGTCGATCGCCTGGGGCGTCTCGCCGCCGCGGAGCCCCTCGGGCGACTCCTGGATCCGGAGCTTCTGGGAGTCGACGAACTCCGACTGGTCGAAGTTGACTCGGAAGGGCCCTTGTCGCTCACAGCCCTGACATTCGTGGGGCTCCTGAAAGCCGCCGTCGCTTTGGGGGATGTAGGTCATCGTTCCGCAGCGTTGACACTCGAAGGCGGCGTCGGTGATCTTCGGACGGACATCGGTCGCCTTCCGAACGATTCCCTGCACGGAGACGAGCGTCCCGATGTGGTCGTCGTGGACGCGGATGCCCCGAATGTCGATGCTGTCGGGGAGGTTCTGGATCCGAACGTGTGCGCGACCGAGGCTGACGTCGGCGGGGAGGTCGTAGAGCCGAAGCGCCTCCTCGGCGTACTCGCGGAGCTGTTCGGGCTGGCTGCGGAAGTCCTCCGCGAGGTCGCGATCGAACTGGTAGAGATCGTCGTAGTCGATGTAGAGGGATCGCTGCTCGTTAGGGTACCGCTGTGCCAACTCGCCGACGGCCTCGCGGTAGTAGTTCCGGTAGAACTGGATGAACCGCTCGGTGAGATCTTGGTTGCCGGCCTGAGCCATTACGACGCGCCTTGGTCGTCATCACTGAAGAACCCTCCCCTCCGGTCGATCGTCGTGATGATCGGTGGCACCGCCCGATATCGGGCGATGATCGGTGATGGCGATCGATGCGTGATCGACGTTGACGGATCGCGTCTGTGCGAATCAGTTCCCGGTCCACCGCAACAGCGCGAGGGTCCCCTCATAGAGGACGATCATGGTGAGCGTGACGATGATCGGTGCCATCCCGGTCGGATCGGGGCTGAACAGGAAGGCGATTCCGAGGAAGGTGCCCCAGAAGATCAGCCGCTTGTCCTCGAGCCACTGCCGGGTGACGAGGTTCATCATGATCGCGAGCATGATGAACAGCGGGATCTGGAAGACGATCGCCATGAACGACATCATCACCACGATGAGGTTGAACGTCTCCTTGAGCCCGAAGGCGATCGTCGCGGCGTCGGAGGTGTAGGTCGTGAAGTAGCTGAAGATCGCCGGCAGCACGAGGAAGTGAGCGAAGAGGATCCCGATCCCGCCGAGGATCAGGCTCGTTGGCACGGCCGCCAGGTAGTACCGGCGCTCCCCGCGGTAGAGCCCGGGACGCATGAACCGATACGTCTGGTAGACGAACACCGGCAACCCAAGAACCACGCCCGCAAGTCCTGCGACCTTGATCCGCGTCAGGACGAGTTCGAGCGGCCCGTAGAGCCGCGGCCGGTTCACGTTCGGCTCCGGAATGTGGTACGACCAGAAGTAGTTTATCAGCTCGCTGGCCGACGGGAACGCGATCACGAGTGCGATGCCGCCGACGAGGAAGACGAGCCCCAGCCGGCGCATCATCTCCTCGATGTGGTCTGCAAGCGGCATCTCCTGGTCCGTCTTCGGACCTTCCATCTCGGTGACTGAGCCGTCGACGTCGTCTTCTTTGTCGGTCGTGCTCTCGTCCGTTTCAGGCCCTTCGTCTTCCGCTTGGTCTTCCGTTTCGTCGTTTTCTGCGTCGCCGCTTTCTGCGTCGTCGTTTTCTGCGTCGTCGTTTTCTGCGTCGTCGTTTTCTGCGTCGTCGTTTTCTGCGTCGTCCGTTTCCTCCCGGTCGCCGCTTCCCGCATCGTGACCGTCTGCTTTCTCATCCGCCCGATCAGTATCGTCCGAGCCGTCATCACGTTCGGCGTCCTCGTCCGTTTCGCCGCCGGTCGTCGGATCGGGCTCGTCACTCTCCGTGATGGGGGTGGCCTCGGTTTTCGACGGGTCGTCCCCGCCCGACTGCGGGCTATCCCCGTTCGCCGACCGATCGTCGTTCGACGACTCCTCGCGGGACGGATCCTCACCCATTCGTTGGTTGTTCACCCCCGGGCTATTATAGGCCTTTTTGGATAGCCGTGTGCACGCTCGCTCTCAGGACCGGCGTGACCGCGATCGACGGGCGCGGATTGAGGTAGATTCGTACGGTCGTCGGGTCGCTTCGAAAAGGTTGATAACTGGGACGCGCGTTCGCCACCGTAATGGCGAGTGCCCTCGATGACGACACCCAGGAGACGCTCACCGACGGGTGGGAGTCCACGAAGGTCGTCCTTCGATCGATTCAGAAGGACCTCCAAAAGGTGTTCATCGTCTACCTCATCGGGTTTCTCGCGACGTTCTACGCGCTTCGGATCTACGTCTGGGACTGGCTCAAGGGCATCACGGCCGCAAATATGCCCGCCGATGTCGAGGCGGAACTCGAGATTATCGCCCAGACTCCCTTCGAGGTCATCCTGTTGCAGGCGAAGATCGGACTCATCGTCGGCGCGGTGTTCGCACTCCCGGTGCTCATCTATTTCGCCCGTGATGGCCTCCGTCGTCGCGGGATGTGGCCGCAGGCCCCGATCCCACGCTGGAAGCTTGCCTCGATCGGGCTGCTCGCGGCCGTGCTGTTCCTCGCCGGCGTCTCCTACGGCGTCTTCGTCTTCTTCCCCGTGATGTTCTCGTTCCTCGCCGCGTTCGGACTCGAGGCGGGATTCAACCCGAGCTACTCCATCGTGATGTGGACGGAGTTCATCGTCTTCCTCACGATTTCCTTCGGGCTCGCGGGGCAGATGCCGCTCGTGATCACCGGACTCTCCTATTCGGGGATCGTTCCCTACGAGACGTTCCGTGACAAGTGGCGCCACGCCGTCGTGGGAATATTCTTCTTCGGTGCGATGTTCTCCCCGCCGGATCCGTTCACCCAGATTATGTGGGCGATCCCGCTCACGACGTTGTACGGCTTCAGCCTCTATCTCGCCAAGGTCGTCGTCACGGCCAAGCGCTCCTCCGACCGGATCGATCCGTTCTCCTCAGCCCGCACCCACTGGAACCTCGTTCTCGGTGCCGGCGTTCTCGGTGGCGGGCTCGTCTATGCGTACTACACCTACGGTGGTCTCCAAGCAACGAACGCGCTGTTGCAGTGGGTCGGAAGCGACTGGCGGGTCGTGCCGCCAGGGTCGAGTCTCGGAATCAACGCATCGACTGCACTGGCCATCTACGCGACGGGCGTTGCGATCCTGTTCGTCGTCCTGGCCGTTCTCGCAGCCATCTATCGCGATCTCGATGCCGACGCGACTGGAACGCCTGGGGGGGCTGCTGTTGACGCCGCGGCCGCCGATGCAACCAACGGTGATCCCTCGGCGATCGACCTCAGTGCGCTTGATGCCGGCGGAGTCCGTGCAGCCCCCGAGGCGGCCTTCACAGCCCTGTCCGAGGAGGAGGCCCTCGCGATCGCGAGCGACGCGATGGAGGATGACGACCCCGAAGCGGCGCAAGCGATCCTCGATCGGTTCGACGAGGCAACCGCAGCTATGGACGAGGAGTCGGAGGCCGTCGAGTCGGACACAGCTGACGACGGGATGGACGAATCGGACGCAACTGACTCGGCGACGGCGGACGTGGCAGAAGCGACTGACTCGGCCGGTGCTGCTGATAGCGATGGCGGACTGTTCGGCGGGATCACCGACCGCGCCTCGCGCGCCAGCACGACCTTCCTCGACGACTTCGCCGACGACGCCGACGAGGAGGACATCGGCGGCTACTACACCGATCTGAAGTTCATCGTCGGTTCGCTCCGGTCCCGGTCGTTCCGCCTCGTCGGCTGGTTCGTCGCCGTGATGGGTGCCGTGTTCACCTGGCTCTACCTGGGTGGCCTCGGTGGGGTTCGTGCCGACTTCCTCGATCGGCTCCCCGAGCGGTTCGACGCCGGGGAGTTCTCGGTGATCACGCTCCATCCCGTCGAGGCGCTCGTCTTTATGGTGAAGTTCTCGGTACTCATCGGCCTCCTTGCCGTGATCCCGCTCGTGGCCTACTACGCGTGGCCGGCGCTCCGGGAGCGCGGGTTCGTCCGCGGCCACGAACGGCACGTCTTCATTTGGACCGGCGCACTCGGCGGCGGGATCGTCGGCGGCTTCGCGCTCGGCTACTTCCTCATCGCGCCCGGGCTCATCTCGTATCTCGTCGCCGACGCGCTCGGCGCGCGGATGGTGATCACCTACCGGATCAACGACTTCTTCTGGCTCATCATCTTCACCACCCTCGGGATCGGCCTGCTCGCCGACGTGCCGGTCCTGATGGTGCTTTTGAACTCGGTGGGCGTTCCCTACGACGCCTTCCGAAACCGCTGGCGGGAGGCGACGATCGCGGCGATGACGTTCGCGGCTGTGCTCACGCCCGCGGACATCGTCACGATGATCCTCGTGACGGTTCCGGTGTTGGCGGCCTACTGGGTCGGCGTCGGGATCCTGTTCGTGGTCACTCTCGGCGGTCGCCGGAACCTCGCACCGCCAGCCCGGATCCTCGAGGCCACGGACCGGTTCGATCTCGACACCTCCGAGTGACGGTCGGGATCACTCACACGCCGCTGCCGTCGTCGATCCTCGCGTCCATCGCCGCTAGCTTCTCACGGGCGACTGCCCGGTCGATCGCCTCGGGGAACGGTTCGAGCCCGGTTCCGGTCGGCTCGCCGTCGACGATCGCCTCGAGCCCCCGTGCCATCAGTGCGAAGGTCGCGTCCATCACGCCGACCGGATTGCCGGCGCTGCCCGGCGCCGCGAGGTTCACCACACGCCCCTCCGTGAGCAGCCGGATCGTCCGCCCGTCGGCGAACTTGATCCGCTCGACTCCCGGTTCGATTCGAGTCCGATCGGCTGCCAACGCGTCGAGTGCATCACGGTCGATCTCCGTCTCGGAGCCGATCGAGGCGAGGACGGCGCCATCGGCCATCGCCGCCAGCTGCTCACGGCCGATCACGTTCGCCCGGCCAGTCGCGGCGATCACGAACGTGGCGTCTGCGACCGCCTCCGCCGCTGGGCGGACGTCGTGCCCGTCGGCCATTGCCTCCAGGGCTTTTCGCGGATCGATCTCGGCTACCGTCGTCCGCGCACCCAACGACCGGAGCTTCCGGGCGATCCCCCGACCACAGTGTCCGTATCCGATCACGGCCGCCGTCGAGCCGGCGATCATCGCGTTCGTCAGGTTCGCGATCGCCGCGATCGAGCTCTCGGCGGTCCCGTGAACGTTGTCGAATCGCTGCTTCATCGGCGCCCCGTTGACGTCGTAGACCGGGAACGGGATCCGTACCGATTTGCCCTCTGCGTCCGGCCGGACGAGCCGCCGAAGCCGGGTGGTTCCGCCGGTCGTCTGTTCACAAGCGCCAGCGACGTCCTCGGCGACGTCCGGGAACTCTCGACACAGCGGCACGAGGAGGTTCGCGCCGTCGTCGGCGATCAGATCCGGCTCGGCGGAAATGACCTCGCGGCGGGCCCGCTCGAGTGACGCGGCTTCGTCCGCTGTGGCCTCCCCGTCCCCTGCTGTCGCCGCACCCCCCGACACGGTGATCGGCGTGACCCCCGGACGTCGACGGAGCGCGGCCACGACGTCGGCATGGGTCGATCCCGCCTCCCCGGCGACCAGCACCGTCGCGTCGCCGGCCGCGAGCACCTCGAGAAACCGCCCCGTGTGCGGCGTCAGCGGGGCTGACACGCCGATGAGTCGGTCGGAAAAGGGTTGTCGCTCCGCGAATCGTTCCGCACACCGGTCGAGCAGCGGGGCTCGCTCGGCGAGCCGATCGATCACGTCCGGATCAGCGTCGGTACTCATATAGCTGATCGCACGCGTGGGGTGACAAAACGGTTCTGTCGGCCGTGTAAGGCAAATATTCATAAGTAAGGACAGATATATCGTAAGATATGGCCGTTTCAGAGGACGCGACCGTCACGAGCAAGGGACAGGTGACGATCCCGAAACGGATTCGCGACGCGCTCGACATCGATGCAGGAACCGAAGTCGAATTCGTCCTCGAGGAGGACGGGACGATTCGCGTTCGTCCGAAGACCCCTGCGATGGATCGGCTTCGGGCCGTGAAGGAGGCGCTCTCGAAACACGACGTCGATCTGACGAAGCTACGCCGCGCCTCGAAGGACGAGTGGGGATCCCACTTCGACGAGGACGAGGCGTGATATTTCTCGACTCGTGGGTGTGGCTCGAGTTCCTCTTCAGCGGCGACCACGACGCCGAGGCGGAATCCGTCATCGAACGGGCCGACTCCGCGACCGTCGGCGGGGTCATCACCCCGACGATCCTCGCGGAGGTTTCCTACCGCGTTCGTGTCGTCGAGGACGCGGCGACTGCGGATCAAGCGGTTGACGCGCTCCGTGACTACGCGCACATCGAGAGCATCCCGGTCGTCGACGAGGTCGCGGAATACGCCGCCAAACTCCGGTTTAAATACTACGAGCCGTCCGAGCGTGAACTCTCGTACGCCGATGCGATCCATCTCGCCACGGCGTCACTTCACGACGAGTGTGACGTGCTCTACTCCGGCGATCCCGACTTCGACGGTCTCGAGGAGATCGAGACCGTGATATTGGGCGATTAAATGAGCGTGTCATAGAACTCTTCACACACTATAGTCAGTTTTATTACTGTTATAGTAGATTATTAGCTTAGAAGTACGTGCACTCGGTGCACAAAGTTTAAAATCAGTTAGAGAGTGCCCTTACGTTTCCGAATAATGATTTCTCGTACCCGTTCAACGTGGTTTGTCTCGGATTGAACGAACGCTGTGAGGATGGCTTCGACGATCTCGGAGCGGCTGGCTCCGAGATCGTCACACTCAGCGACCAATTCATCCACTTCTCGCACGGTTTCCTCGTCAACAGCGACGCCGAACTTCTCTTTCGCCATAGCTAAAACAAGCTTAAAACAGCGTGCAACAAGTGCACGACGGTTTCAATTCGTTTAAGCCGATTCTGCGAACTATGTGAACTCTTCTATGACACGCTCTTAAATGCTAACGCGGTCCTCTCAGTCGCCGCTGGCCGCCGTCGCCGGCTTGCGCCGGTCGCTTCGCGGCCCCTCGGCGTCGATCGCCGGAAGCATGTCCCGGAGATAGCGACCGGTGTGTGACTCCTCCTCGCGGGCCACCTCCTCGGGAGTGCCCGCGGCGACCAGCTCGCCGCCGCCGTCGCCGCCCTCCGGACCGAGATCGATCACGTGGTCGGCGTTCTTCACGAGGTCGAGTTCGTGTTCGATGACGACGACGCTGTTCCCGTTGTCGACGAGCCGGTGGAGGACCTCGATCAGCTTGCGCTCGTCCTCCTTGTGGAGGCCCGTGGTGGGCTCGTCGAGGAGGTAGAGCGTATTGCCGGAGTCCCGCTTGCCGAGCTCCTCGGCGAGCTTGACCCGCTGGGCCTCCCCGCCCGAGAGCGTGGTCGAGGGCTGCCCGAGTCGCATATAGCCGAGCCCGACGTCCAGCAGGAGTTTCAGCCGGCGACGGAGCCCCTCGTGGCTCTCGAAGAACTCGTGGGCCTCCTCGACGCTCATCTCGAGCACGTCCGCGATCGTCTTCCCCTTATACGTCACGTCGAGGGTCTCGTCGTTGTACCGGTCGCCGCCACACTCCTCACAGGGGACGTGGACGTCCGAGAGGAAGTTCATCTCGATCGTGACGGTGCCCTGGCCGCCACACTCCTCACACCGGCCGCCCTTGACGTTGAAGGAGAACCGGCCCTTCTCGTAGCCGCGTTGCTTCGCCAGCTTCGTCTCCGCGAACAGCTCGCGGATCCCGTCGAAGACGTTCGTGTACGTCGCCGGGTTCGAGCGCGGCGTCCGGCCGATCGGCGACTGGTCGATGAGCCGGACGGTCTCGACCGCGTCGATCCCCTCGATGGCGTCGTGGTCACCGGGATCGACGGAGGTGTTGTCGTTCATCTCCCGCGCTAACCCCTTATAAAGGACGTCGTGCATCAACGTCGACTTTCCGGACCCCGACACGCCCGTGATCGCGGTGAAGACGCCGAGCGGGATGGCCACGTCGAGATCGTCGAGGTTGTGCTGGCGCGCGCCGCGGATGGCGAGCTCGCCGTCGCGTTCGCGGCGGTCCTCGGGGACCGGGACGGACCTTCGTCCGGACAGGTAGTCGCCGGTGATCGACTTCGGCGCCTCACAGACGTCCTCGAAGTCGCCCTGCGCGACGATCTCGCCGCCGCGCTTGCCAGGGCCGGGGCCCATATCGATGATCGAGTCCGCCCGCCGCATCGTCTCCTCGTCGTGCTCGACGACGAGCAGGGTGTTCCCCAGGTCGCGAAGCCCCTCCAGCGTGTTCAACAGCCGGTCGTTGTCGCGCTGGTGGAGCCCGATCGAGGGCTCGTCAAGGACGTAGAGCACGCCGACGAGCCCGGAGCCGACCTGCGTCGCGAGCCGGATCCGCTGGCTCTCGCCGCCCGAAAGCGTCGACGCCTCCCGGTCGAGCGTGAGGTACTCGAGGCCGACCTCCTCCATGAACCCGAGCCGGGCGCGGATCTCCTTGAGGATCTCCTCGGCGATCGTCCGGTCGCGCTCGGAGAGCGTCCCCTCCATCCCCTCGAAGTGCTCGCGCGCGTCGCCGATCGACAACCGATTGACCGTGGTGATCGGCGTGCCGTCGACGAGCACCGACCGCGACTGTGGCTTCAACCGGGTCCCCTCGCAGGCCGGACAGGTCGTCACGGCCATGTAGTCCTCGATGTGTTCGCGGGTCGACTGCGACTCCGTCTCGACGTGACGGCGCTGCAGGTTCGGGATCACGCCCTCGAACCGCTTCTCCTTGCGGCGGACGCCGTTCTTCGTCTGCCGCTCGAAGACGACCTGCGCATCCGTGCCGTAGAGGAACTGCTCGCGGACCTCCGGATCGAGGTCCTCGAAGGGCGTCTCGACGGAGACGCCGAAGTGGGCCGCCACGGAGTCGATCCGGGTCCGATAGTACGATCGGTTGTACGACCAGGCCTCGAAGACGTCCGTCAGCGGCTTCGAGGGGTCCTGTACGACGAGGTCCTCGTCGACCTCCTTCGTCGATCCGATCCCCTCACACTCCGGGCAGGCGCCGTGCGGGGAGTTGAAGGAGAACGACCGGGTCTCGATCTCCGAGAAGTCGATGTTGCAGTGGGTACACGCCAACTCCTCGGAGAACTCGACGACGAGTCGGTCGGCGGCCGTCGCCGTCGAATCCGGATCGGCGGATTCGGCGTCGTCGCCTGCTCCGTCCTCGCCGTCCGCGGCCGACTCCTCGCCCCCAGCCAGATCTCCGGTCGATCGCGCCGTCGATCCCCCCAGTTCCGCGGCCGCCTCCGCCGGCGGATCCGGCACGATCAGCTTGATGACGCCGTCGGCCTCCTCGAGGGCCGTCTCGACGGAGTCGGTGAGCCGGGACCGCTCGTCCGCCGAGACCTCGATCCGGTCGACGATCACGTCGATCGTGTGGTCGTAGTTCTCGTCGAGATCGGGATCGTCGAACGAGAGGTCGTACCGCTCGCCGTCGACCTCGACGCGGGCGTAGCCCCGCGACTGGAGGTCCTCGAACAGGTCCTCGAAGGCGCCCTTCTGGTCGCGGACGACCGGCGCGGCGATCTTCGCACGAGTACCCTCTGGCAGCTCGAGGATCCGCCGAACCATCTGCTGGGCCGACTGCTCGCCCACCTCGCGGCCACACTCCGGGCAGTGCGGGGTCCCGATCCGGGCGTACAGCAGCCGGAGGTAGTCGTGAAGTTCGGTGACGGTTCCGACCGTCGATCGCGGGTTGTTCGCGGCGTTCTTCTGGTCGATCGAGATGGCTGGCGAGAGCCCCTCGACGCTTTCGACCTGCGGTTTGTCCATCTGCCCGAGGAAGTTGCGCGCGTACGCCGACAGCGACTCGATGTAGCGGCGCTGCCCCTCGGCGTAGACGGTCTCAAAGGCCAGCGACGACTTCCCCGACCCCGACAGCCCCGTTACGACCGTGAACTCCTCGCGCGGGATCCGGACGTCGAGGTCCGTGAGGTTGTGCTCCTCGGCGCCCCGGACCTCGATGTAGTCCTTGCTCATTCAGCCCCTCGTTGCTCGCGCGCGCGGGAATACCCGTCGGTTCGCGGCTCCGCGGCGTCGGTTCGCGGCTCCGCGGTCGGTCGACCCCGTCGCGCCTGTCGACTCCGGTTCCGCGCGGTCCTCGACTCTCACCGCCGTTCGCTCACCGGCAGTCGGTTGAACTCCTCGGAGAGCTGGGTCGCGACCTCGGAGACGGTGGCGACCGCGAGCGGCCCGGCGATCACGCCGATCGGGCCCGCCGTCAGGACGCCGCCGACGAACCCGATGAAGTAGAGGCTCGCGGCGAGCTCGGCCGTCTCGGCCGCCAGCCGCGTCCGGATCGCCAGATCCGGGATCCATCCGATCACGCCGCCCCCGATCACGAGGATCGCCACCGCGAGCACCAAGTCCCCGGCGATGACGTGGGTTGCCGCCAGCGCCGCAATGAGCAGTATCGGGCCGACCACCGGGATGAACTGGAGGATCCCCGCCACCGCCGCGAGCATCACCGGCGAGGGATACCCGAAGAGGAAAAAGACCGGGATCGCGATCAGAAAGGTCCCGATCCCGGTGGCCGCCTGCACGACGTAGATCCCATAGAGCGTTCGCTGTGCGCGCCGGCGGAGCGCCTCCACCAGATCGCGATAGTCGGGGGGGACGACCGCGATGATCGCCTTTCGGGTTCGCTGTTCGTAGTAGAGCACCGAGTAGACCACGAAGACGAACAGCGCGAGCTTGATGAGCAACACCGGCATCGCGGCGGCGATCCCGGTTGCCGCCGAGAGCAACCAGGCGATCGCCGCGTCGATCACGTCCGCGGTCACGATCGTGGTCGACCAGTCTCCGACCACGATCGGGATCGTCTCCGGTGCTTCATTGAGGTAGTCGATCACCGCGTCCAGCCGGAGGAACAGTATGATCCCGAGCGGCGCCAGGAGGACGATCGTCCCGAGGAACCCGACGACCGTCGCACTCACCGAGGCGATCCGCTGTGACGCCCCGTGGCGGCGAAGCGACCGCCGAACCGGCGAGAGCACGTACGCGACGGTGATCGCGAAAAAGACCGTTCCGGCGACCTCCCAGAGCAACACCGCGGCCACGAGTGCGGCGAACACCAGCAGTCCTCCGAGCACGTACCGTCGCTTGACCATCGTGTGTCCCTGCGTCACGAGGACTTATAAATCGGGGCGCACGATCGCCCGGCCGCTCAACCGACCCTCTCCGTCACTCGACCGCGACGAGAAGCGTCCCGACGTCCTCCTCGAATGCGGTCGGGTCAGCCGCCAGCGTCTCGTCCTCGACGAGCGTGTCGGCGTCGGGCGCATCCGCCGGTAACGCCTCGTCGATCGCAGCCGTGATCCGCTCGATCGGGTACGCCCCACCAGCCAGCAGGACGTCGGTCCCGTCGTGCCAGACGGCGACGCGGCCCTCCATCTCCACCGATCCGGAGACGGTCCGCGTCATCCCGCCGCCGACGTCGACCGGTGCCGTCAGCGGGAATGACCATGGTAGGTGTACTGGGTCGCTTCGTGGCCGGTCTCGACCTCGATCGTCGACTCGCCGTTACCGCCCCGTCATTGGTACGTGATCGACATATCGGTACCGGTCATCGGCGGGACCGTTCGGCTCCGAACGTACCCGTTGAAGCACGGCGTTTAAATACCACTCGGAGAAACAACCCGGTAATGACGGGCGATAACGTTGACCGGCGATCGTTCCTATCGGCCGCTGGGACGGCCACCGCCGTTGGGATCGCGGGGTGTGCCTCCTTTGAGGGGCCGGCCGAGGAGAGCGGAAACGGGACGACCACCGGCGACGGTGATCGGACCCTCGTCGTCGGGACCTACGGCGCGTTCATCGACGCGCCCTCGACGAGTCCCGGCGCCTGGCTCAAGGACGCCTTCGAGGCGGAGACGGGCGCGGAACTCGTCTGGCAGACCCCGCCGAACGGCCTCAACTACTACATCGAGCGCCACAACGCGGGCGTCGACGTCGAGGCGGACCTCTACCTCGGTCTCAACCCGGACGATATGGTCCAGATCGACGAGAACGTCGATGGCGACCTGTTCGCCGAGGCCGGCGATGTCGAGGGACGCGACGACGTCAAATCCGGCCTCGATTTCGACCCCAACGACCGGGCGGTCCCCTACGACACCGGCTACATCAGCCTCGTGTACGACGGCACCGCGATGGAGGCGCCCGAGACCTTCGAGGGACTGCTCGAGGAGGACCACCGCGGGGACTTGATCGCCCAAACCCCCGGTAGCGACACCGGACGCGCGTTTCTGCTGCACACGATCCACGAGTTCGGCGTCGGCGGCGACTACGACTACCTCGACTACTGGGCGGACCTCCAGGTCAACGACGTCCGCGTGCTCGGGACCTGGAGCGACGCCTACGACGCCTGGTCCGCCGGCGAGGCGCCGATGGTCGTCTCCTACTCGACGGACCAGGTGTTCGCCGCCCAGAGCGACGCGAACCTCGAGGAGCATCAGATCCGATTTCTCAACGACCAGGGCTACGCGAACCCGGAGGGGATGGCGACCTTCGCCGACGCCGCCGACCCCGATCTCGCTCGGGAGTTTATGTCGTTCGTGCTCCGCCCGGACGTCCAGGGCGAGATCGCTCAGCGGAACGTCCAGTTCCCCGCGACCGAGACGGCGGAGCTCCCGGACGACTACGCCGACCTCGCCCACGAGCCGCCCGAACCGGTCACCTTCACGTATGCCGACCTCCAAGGCTCGCTCGATGGCTGGATCGACGACTGGGAGCGCCAGTTCGCCGGTGACGACTGACGGACGTCTCGACCCTGATTGCTCCGATGTGGGTCGCTCCGATGTGGGTCGCTCCGATATGGGCCGTTCCGACGCCGGTCCTGGCGATCGGCGGTCCCGCGATCGACGTCGCCGATCTCGCGACCGGTGGCGGAGTCGACTGGAGGTCGATGTCGATCCGTGAACGTCCCCGCATCCCTCCTCGCCCTCGGCGATCGGATCCGCCGACGTCTCGAGGGCCACGCGCTCGCGGCGCTGGCGATCCCCACGGTCCTCGTGCTCGCCGTCGTGTTCTACTACCCCGTCACCACCGTCCTGATCGAGGCGGTCGTCGTCGACGGCACGCCCACGCTCGCGACGTTTCGCCGGACCCTCCAGGACCCGTTCTACTTCGGCGACCTCGCCAGGTTGCTCGCGGGTGAGTCACCGGAAGTGGTCCTCCAGAACCTCCTGAGTGCCGACCGGCAGCTCGGGATCGTGGGATTCACCGCCTATCAGGCGGCGCTGTCGACGCTTGCAAGCGTCGCGCTGGGGCTTCCGGGCGCCTACTTGCTGGCCCGGTTCGAGTTCCCCGGCCGTCGCGTCCTGCGGTCGGTGACGATCCTTCCATTCGTGCTCCCGTCGATTATGGTCGCGGCGGGCTTCGTCGCCACGTTCGGCCGAACGGGCACGCTCAACGCCGTCCTGACGGCTGTCGGGCTCCCCCGCCTCGAACTCCTGTACACGATCGAGGCGATCGTCATCGCCCACGCCTTCTACAACGCGCCGCTCGTCACGCGCGTGACGACCGCCGCCTGGGAGTCAGTCGACGCGAGCGCGGTCGAGACCGCGCGCAGCCTTGGCGCGAGCCCGCTTCGGGCGTTCGTCGACGTGGTCGCGCCACAGGTCTATCCGGCGGTCCTCCTCGGCGCCGCGCTCTCGTTCGTGTTCACCTTCGGAAGCTTCCCGATCGTGCTCGCGCTCGGCGGGTTCGAACTCGCGACCGTCGAGGTGTTCGTCTACCGGCTCGTTCGCGACCTCGAGTACGCCGAGGCGGCCGCGCTCGCGCTCGTTGAGCTGGCCATCTCGCTGACGCTGCTGTATGGCTACCTCCGGTACGAGGCCGCCCATACGGTCCGGTCCCGTGGGGCTCGTCCGCTTCCCCGCCGATCGCTTCGCCCGCCGTCGGGGCTTCGGACCGGATCCCTGCGCGAGCTCCTGCCGCGCGCCGGGCTCGCCGTCTACGTCCTGGTCGCCGCGATCGTGTTTCTCGCGCCGATCGCGAGCATGGTCTGGGCCAGCCTGACGGGTCCCACCGGCATCACTCTCGACCATTACCGGTTCCTGGTGGAGCGACAGCAAACCGGGGCGGCGTTTCAGGTGCGGCCGTGGGACGCGGTCCGGAACTCGCTGCTGTTCGGCCTCGCTGCGCTCGCGGTCGCGCTCCCGATGGGCGTGGTCGTCTCCGTGTTGACGACTCGGGAGTACCGCGGTCGAAAGCTGGTCGACGCCGTGGCGATGGCCCCGCTTGCCGTCTCCGGGATCGTCGTCGGACTCGGCCTCCTCCGGGGACTCGTCTTCGGCGTGGAGATAGCGGGGACCCGGATCGCGGTCGGCGGGGCGGTCGCGATCGTCGCCGCCCACGCCGTGGCCGGCTACCCGTTCGTGGTGCGGACCGTCGCGCCGGGACTCGAGTCGCTCGACCGGTCGCTTACCGAGTCGGCTCGGGCGCTCGGGGCGTCCCGCCTCCGGGCGCTGCTCGACGTCGAACTCCCGCTCGTCTGGCCCGGCGTCGTCGCCGGCGCGGCGTTCGCGTTCGCGATCTCGACCGGCGAGTTCTCGGCCACCGTCGTGCTCGCGACCGGGACCGACCAGTACACGATGCCGATCGCGATCGAACGGTTCATCGGCCGCCGGCTCGGCCCGGCGACCGCGATGGGCGTCGTCCTCCTGTTCGTCACCACCGCGAGCTTCGTCGTGATCGACCGACTCGGGGGTGATCACGGTGGGATCTGATCCCGGCCCCCCTGCGGACCCCTCGATCGCCCTCGAACTCGCCGACGTCACGCGCCGGTACGGCGACACGACCGCGGTCGATGGGGTCTCCCTGCGCGTCCGGCAGGGCGAGTTCTTCACGCTCGTGGGTCCCTCGGGCTGCGGCAAGACGACCACCCTCCGACTGATCGGCGGCTTCGAGACTCCCTCCTCGGGCACGCTCCGGTTCGGAAACCGGGACGTCGCCGGCGTCCCGCCCGAGGAACGTGATGTCGGCGTCGTCTTCCAGAACTATGCGCTGTTCCCGCATATGACCGTCGGCGAGAACGTCGCCTACGGGCTCCGGTTCGCGGATCCGCCCGGGGACGTCTCCCGGACGGAGCGCGTCCAGGAACTGCTCGATCTCGTTGACCTGTCGGGGATGGCGGACCGTGACCCCGACGAACTGTCGGGCGGGCAACGCCAGCGCGTCGCGATCGCCCGGGCGCTCGCTCCGGGGCCACAGGTCCTGTTGCTCGACGAACCGATGAGCGCGCTCGACGCGAAGCTTCGCGAGCGTCTCCGGATGCAGGTCCGATCGATCCAGCGTGAACTGGACATCACCACCGTCTACGTCACCCACGACCAGGAGGAGGCGCTCGCCGTCTCCGACCGCGTCGCCGTGATGAACGGGGGGCGTATCGAACAGGTCGCCACACCCAGACGCGTCTATCGGGAGCCGGCGACTCGGTTCGTCGCCGAGTTCATCGGCGACAACAACGTGCTGTCGGGGACCGTTCGCGACGTCGCCGCGGCGGACGACGGTACGGTCGGCGACCGCGACGATCGCGGCGAGCACGGTGACCGCGGCGAGCACGGTGACCGAGTCGCGACGCTCGAGATCGACGACGCGCCGATCCGGGTCGCCCTGCCGGATCGCCCCGCCGGCGTCGATCAGGGTCCCGTCCACGTTGGGGACCGACTCACCGCCTGCGTGCGACCGGAGAACCTTCGATTCGACCAAGACCCGGACGCGAGCCGAGCACCCGCCGCCACGAACGCCCTGGAGGCCACGGTCGAGAGCGCCGAGTTCCTCGGCGAGACGACGCGGGTTCACCTTCGCTGGAACGACCGGTCGCTCGTGGGGCGGACGCGTGACCTGCTTTCGGGATCGGTGTCGGTCCGTTTCGATCCGGTCGACGTCCACGTCATCGACGTCACCGATGCCGGCGGCGATGAAGCGATCGACGGACGCCGGTGAGGCTGACGCCGGTGTGATGGACGCCGGTGAGACGTCCGCGGATCGAACACGGACCGTGATCGCGGGGATCACGCGGGACGAAAACGGTTTCCACCCGCCCCGCGTTGGTCGGGTATGCGCATCGCCGTCCCCAACAAGGGCCGTCTCCACGAGCCGACGATCGAGCTGCTCGAACGCGCCGGACTGCACGTCGAGCGGACGGCGGACCGGCAGCTGTACGCCGACACCGTCGACCCCGACGTCTCGATCCTGTACGCGCGCGCCGCCGACATCCCCGAATACGTCCGCGACGGCGCCGCCGATCTCGGCATCACCGGGCTCGATCAGGCCACCGAATCCGGGGGTGTGATCGAGACCGCGGCAGCGGCCCGAGGGGAGGACCCCGACGCCGACGACGCAGTGGAGGAGAACGCCCTCGTCGACCTGCTGGACCTCGAGTACGGGTCCTGTCGGCTCGTCCTCGCCGCGCCGGAGGACGGCGGGATCGAGTCGGTCGCGGACCTGGAGGGGCGGACGGTGGCGACCGAGTTCCCCACGATCACGCGGTCGTACTTCGAGTCGGTCGGCGTCGATGCCGAGATCGTCACCGTCACCGGCGCGACCGAACTCACCCCCCACGTCGACATGGCCGACGCCATCGTCGACATCACCTCGACCGGCACGACGCTGCGGGTGAACCGTCTTGCGGTCATCGACGAGGTGCTCGACTCCTCGGTACGTCTGTTCGCCCGGCCGGACGTGGTCGACGACGCGAAGGTGCAACAGGTCGTGACCGCGCTCGGGTCCGTCCTCGCCGCCGAGGACAAACGGTACCTGATGATGAACGCCCCGAAAGCGCAGCTTCCGGCGGTCAAGGACGTCCTTCCCGGACTCGGCGGCCCGACGGTGATGGACGTTGAGGCCGACGAGAACGGGAACGGGACCGTGGCGGTCCACGCGGTCGTCGACGAACGCGACGTCTTCTCGGTCATCACCGACCTCAAGGACGTCGGCGCGAGCGGGATCCTCGTCACCGAGATCGAGCGACTCGTCGAGTGAGCGGGATGGTGGGAAACTGCGTGGGGGTGGGACGCTCAGGCGACCTCGACGTCGCTCCCGTCGTCGGATTCCTCGCCTTCACCGTCTTCATCGTCCGATCCCTCGACCCCATCGTCCAGTAGCTCGGGAGCGGTCACGGCTGGATGGAGCCGGAGACGTCCGGTCCGCCGGCGGACCCACCACGCGATCGCCACACAGCCGAGGATGACGCCGCCCAGTCCGAGGACGCCACCTTCGGGCCCGAACTGGCCGCCGGTGAGGACCGACGGTCCGACGACCTGTGTCTCGACCACGGTGACCGGCAGGGAGACGCCGGAGACGCCGAAGCCGAACACCGCGCCCTGCGTGAGGTTCCACGTCACGTGGACGCCGATCGGGATCGCGAGCTCCCCGGTGAGGAGGTAGCCGAGCGCGAGAAACACCCCCGCCAGGCCGATGATCGTCGTCGACAGCGCGGTCGCGTTCGGGTTCGTGGCGTGGAGGACGCCGAAGACGCCCGCCGACAGGACCGTCGCCAGTGCGGCTGCCAGCCGGTCGCCGACGACCCGGAATCCCTCCGCGAGGTTCGTGAGCAGCCAGCCGCGGACCAGCAGCTCCTCGTAGACGCCAACCGCCAGGAAGAACGCGATCACCCCCGCGAGCCCGAGCAGGAACGACTCGCCCGACCGCGAGACGAGCGTTCCGCGGGGGACGTACCAGCCCGCGGCCCAGCCGGCGAGGAAGATCCCGGCCTGCAGGACTGCCCCGAGGGCGAGTCCGAACCCGCAGTCGATCCACCACTCCCGGTCGATTCGGAGCCCGTAATCGGTGAGCGGGCGCCGGTCGACCACCCGGGCGGCCACGACGCAGCCGAGGACCGTCACGGCCAGGCTCGCCGCCCCGACGCCGACGAGCGCGGCGGATCCGCCGGGCACCGGCAGCGGGAGGATGCCGGCCGCGAGACTGACGCCGATCGCGACCACGAGGAACACTGCGACCGCGAGGGTGAGTCGGACCGGCATACGCGGTCGTGCCTCCGCATCGTTCCAGAGGGCTCGCCGGACCGGATCGGGAACCATTCGGCTGACTCGGGTTCGGGGCGGCATTCATCGTTCGATGACGCGGCAACGGGTAAAAATGTCGGCGTGGTAGCCACCTCGACGTCGATCACGTCGGCCGGGTTCGAACGAACCGGTTGCGTCAGCCGGATTCGAGCGCTCCGGTCACGTCGGCCGGCTCGCCCAGATGATCGAGGCGACGAGGACGATCAGGGTCACGAGGGCGGTCACCGTGAAGTGGACGATCGTGATGATCGCGGTGCGTCGCCGTGTCCCGCCGTAGGCCCACCGGATCGCGGCGGCATCGAGGGCGATCGCGACGGGGAGGGTGACCGCGGCGGGGAGCGTCATCGTCCCGCCGACGACGCTTACCATCGCGGGCCACGGCCCAACGAGGAGGGCGCGTTTCGGGTCGGCGTCGCCGACGACGTACCGAGCTGCGACGTGAACGGTCACCGCGAGTCCCATCGTGAATAGCAGGAGGGTTCCGAGAACGGCGATCGGACCGGTTCCGGTCTGCAGCGGAAGCGGGAGCAGTGTCATCACGAGTCAGCCGAACAGTCCGAGTTCCTCGAGCCGGTCGACGATGACGTCGACGGCACGTTCGGCGTCGGCAGGCTCCTTGCCGCCGGTGATCACGAGCTTGCCGGAGCCGAACAGCAGCGCGACGACGTCGGGATCATCCAGCCGGTAGACGAGTCCGGGGAACTGTTCGGGTTCGTACTCGATGTGTTCCAACCCGAGACCGATCGCGATCGCGTTCAGATTGAGGTCGTCGCCGAGATCCGCGGAGGTGACGATGTTTTGAACCGTGATCTCGGGATCATCCTCGACCGGGATTTCGAGCGCGCGCAGCTCGTCGAAGACGATGTGAAGGCTCTCGTGGACCGCGTCCGTCGACTTCGCGCCGGTACAGACGATCTTGCCCGACCGGAAGATGAGCGCGGCCGATTTCGGCGACTGGGTGCGGTAAACGAGCCCGGGGAACTGTTCGGGGTCGTAGTCCGCGCCCTCAAGGTCCATCGCGACGCTCTCGAGGTCGAGCTCTTGGCCGATCCCCGTCGAGGCGACGACGTTCTCGATCGTTATCGTGTCCTTCGGATCGGTCATCAACGGACGGATCGACGGCTGGATGCTTTAAAAAGATGGTCGTTGGATCTCGGCGATCGATGGGTCTCTGCTGCCGCCATCGTTCGGCCGATCATGTGGATGTGAATCCGCCGATCGTCCACAATCCGTGGAAACGTTCTTATGTATGTGTGGTGTTAGCACAACCAGCGATGCCAGACACGAAATCCGGACGCGAAAAGAAGGGGAAGAACAAGCGTCGCCAGCTCGAGAATCGTCTCGCCGAGCAGGAACTTACCGCCGAGGAGGAGCCACCGGACCCGGAGGAGGAATCGATCGATTCCGAGCTCCTCGTCGAGGACGAGGCGGAGTAGGCCGTTCACCGATCGTCGTTCGACCGTCTTCCGATCGTTATCCGACCGTCGTCGATCGTCGTTCGACCGTCTTCCGATCGTTATCCGACCGTCGTCGATCGTCGTTCGACCGTCTTCCGATCGTTATCCGACCGCCGGCCGCTGCCGCGGGAGGGACGCTTGCCGCAGGTCCACCTCCATCGCGTCGACGACGTTCTTCTTCTTTCGGCGCCGTCCTCGACGGCGATTCCTCGCTTCGTGGGGTGACCGCCCCGTGCGACGAGTTACCACATTTAAACGAGTGATATCGTCCCCGTTCGGTGTCCCATCCGGATCGATCTCGATCGTGGAGACGATCGGAACGGCGTGTCGCCATCCGGCGGTTTTTGCTCTCCTCGGTTGATACCCGTCGGACGAGAGTCGAGCCGGTGACGACACCTTTATATAGAATCACAATCAATCACTCGCTGTCTATGAGTCAGCGAATGCAGCAAGGCCAGCCGATGATCATTATGGGCGAGGACGCCCAGCGCGTCAAGGACAAGGACGCGCAGGAGTACAACATTTCGGCGGCGCGCGCGGTCGCCGAGGCGGTCCGATCGACGCTCGGACCGAAAGGGATGGACAAGATGCTCGTCGACTCGATGGGCGACGTCACCATCACGAATGACGGCGTCACCATCCTCACCGAGATGGACATCGACAACCCGACGGCCGAGATGGTCGTCGAGGTCGCCGAGACACAGGAGGACGAGGCCGGCGACGGCACGACGACGGCCGTCGCGATCGCGGGCGAGCTCCTCAAGAACGCCGAGGACCTCCTCGAGCAGGACATTCACCCGACGGCGGTCATCAAGGGCTTCAACATCGCCAGCGAGTACGCCCGCCAGCAGGTCGACGAGATCGCCGAGCCGGTCGACCCCGACGACACCGACCTCATCAAATCGGTCGCCGAGACCTCGATGACCGGCAAGGGCGCCGAACTCGAGAAGGAGGTCCTCGCGGACCTCGTCGTCCGCGCGGTCCAGGCCATCACCGTCGAGGCCGACGACGGCTCCCACGTGGTCGATCTGCAGAACCTCAAGATCGAGACCCAGACCGGTAGCCCGGCCAGCGAGTCCGAGCTCCTCTCGGGTGCGGTCATCGACAAGGACCCCGTCCAGGACGGAATGCCGACGGACTTCGAGTCCGCGAACGTCCTCCTGATCGACGACCCGATCGAGGTCGAGGACGCCGACGTCGACACGTCCGTCTCCATCGAGAGCCCGGACCAGCTCCAGCAGTTCCTCGACCAGGAGGAGACGCAGCTGCGCGAGAAGGTTGACCGGATCGCGGAGTCCGGCGCCGACGTCGTTTTCTGCCAGAAGGGCATCGACGACATGGCCCAACACTACCTCGCGAAGGAGGGCATCCTCGCCGTCCGTCGCGTGAAGAAGTCCGACCTCGCGTTCCTGAAGAACGTGCTCGGCGCGCCGATCGTCACCGACATCGACGACCTGTCGGCCGACGATCTCGCGACCGGCACCATCTCCCGCGATGCGGCTGACGGCCTCTTCTACGTCGAGGGCGCGGACTCCCACGGCGTCACGCTCCTGCTGCGCGGTTCGACCGAGCACGTCGTCGACGAGCTCGAACGCGGCATCAACGACGCGATCGACGTCGTCTCGACCACGGTTTCCGACGGCCGCACCATCGCGGGCGGCGGCGCCATCGAGGTCGAACTCGCCAGCCGGCTCCGTGACCACGCCGACTCCATCGAGGGTCGCGAGCAGTTGGCCGTCGAAGCGTTCGCGGACGCGCTCGAGATCGTCCCCCGGACGCTTGCGGCCAACGCCGGACTCGACGCGATCGACCTGCTCGTCGACCTCCGCGCGGCCCACGAGGCGGGCGACTCCCGCGCCGGGCTCGACGCCTTCTCCGGCGACGTCGTCGACACCTTCGACGCCGGCGTCGTCGAGACGGCTCACGCCAAAGAGCAGGCGCTCTCCTCGGCCACCGAGGCCGCCAACCTCGTCCTCAAGATCGACGACATCATCTCCGCGGGCGATCTGTCAACCGCCGGCGGCGATGACGAGGGCGGCGCGCCCGGCGGCGCCGGCGGTATGGGCGGCATGGGCGGCGGCATGGGCGGCATGATGTAACCGCGTCCGGAGCACACGCCACCATCCCCCACCGACGGTCAGTCCAGCGCGATTCATCAGTTCGGGTCGAACGCGATCCGTGACCCACTCGACCACGACACGGTCGACGCCGATCCGACCCTCTCGTTTTTCCGAGCGATTCCGGTGTGTCTGACGTAAGAACTAATGTTCTCTCGGCGGCAGTAGGGTGTATGGGAATCATGAGTAAGATCCTCGGCGGCGGGGGCAACCGGTCGGTCGAGGACTACGTCGAACTCGATCTCGATGACTTCGCCGAGGCACGAGGCGAGGCGCGGACACAGGTACACATCGCTGAGATCGCCGATCAGGGCGACGTCATCCCGATCAAGGACGCGGTCTACGACGGCGATCTCGTCATCGCCGACATCACGCGCCACTCGACGTCCGACCGAACCGTCGAACACATCGTCGACGAGCTCCGACAGGTCGCCCAGGAGGTCGACGGCGACATCGTTCAGAAGGGCGACGACCAGCTCATCCTCGCGCCGACCGGCGTCACGATCTCTCGCGAGAAACTGGAGTAGGCGTCCGGCGAACCGCACGATATTTCCCCGTCACCCGCCCACACTCATCCGAATGGCACAGCCAGTCCTGTTGACGGGCGCGGGAGGACGGGTCGGACAGGCCATCCTCCGGGGGATCGGCGACGAGCACGACTGGCGACTGCTCGACCGGGAACCGCTCGCCGCCGACCGGATACCCGACCGCGTCGCCGACGCCGACCTGTACGTCGCCGACGTCACCGATATGGACGCGCTCCGGGACGCGATGGAGGACGTCGAGGCGGTGGTCCATCTCGCCGGTGACCCCCGGACTGACGCCTCCTGGGAGAGCGTGCTCCGGAACAACATCGACGGGACCCAGACGGTCTTCGAGGCCGCCGTCGACGCCGGCGTCGATCGGATCGCCTACGCCTCCTCGAACCACGCCGTCGGTCACTACGAGACCGACGAGCGCACGCCCGGGATGTACCGAACCGACGACGACTACCGGCTGGATGGGACGGAGTTCCCCCGCCCCTCGAACCTCTACGGCGTCTCGAAGGCGACCGGCGAGCTGCTCGGTCGGTATTACCACGACGAGTACGGGATCGACGTCGTCTGCGTCCGGATCGGGAACCTGACCCGGAGCCACCCGCCCCGCGAGTACGAGCGCGGCCAGGCGATGTGGCTCTCCCACCGCGACTGTGCGCACCTGTTCGATCGCTGTCTCCGCGCCGACTACGACTTCGAGATCGTCTACGGGATCTCCGACAACGACCGCAAGTACTACTCGATCGATCGCGCCCGCGAGGTCCTCGGGTACAATCCACGGGACAACTCGGCACAGTACACCTTCGAGGGCGATCCGCGGGACGACGTGTAAACTACCCTCCCCTACTCCCTCGGGCGTAATCGACCTTGTAGGTCTGTCCGAACGCTTCGACGGAGTATTCGAGTTGGGTGTTTTGGGGAATCTGCCAGTCGAGAAGTTCCAAGAAATCACGGAGGACGGCGGCTTTCGTGTTGGCTTCGTCCATCTGTGGGGAAGAGTCGAGAACGGCGTCAGATCGTTTGACGTACTTCCTCACTGCGCCCGTATTCATCCTGTTCCGTCACGTCACGGCGACGGCTTATCAAACCCCACGAACGAACGCCGAGAGGAAGAAGTCACTTGTGGTACTACGCTCACATCTTCAGCGGAAGCAATACAAGCCGAAGGACGGCGTCTAAGTCGGCCGGGACTACTGGTCGGAAGTCCTCCCACCGGGCGACCGAGGCGCGGTTGGCGCCTCGATCCGTCACTCCTCCGCGTTGGCCTCGTGCACGTGGCCGCACTCGGGACACCGGATTTCCTCGCCGCGGATCCGCTGGCTCGACTCACGAACCTCGCGCATCACGCTGGAGATTCGCTCCTCCGCCTCCAGCTCGTCCTCGACGGCGAGATCGACGCCCTCGACCTCCATCAGGAACTTGGCGATTTCGGTCACCTCGTACATCATCTCGTCGAGGTCCTCGGCGGTGAAGAAGCCACACATCGCTCCGTAGAGGAACGTCGCGCCCGCCTTCGTCACCTTCCCCTCGAAGGAGTGGCGCGCCTGGTTGACCGCCTGCGGCGTGTAGGTGTCGGTCATGAAGGGGACCAGTTCCGGGAGGTTCTCACCGATCTTCGTCATCTCGACGCCCGTCTCGGTCCGGAAGTCGGCGCACAGCCGCGCGATCGCCCACTCGCGGGCGGTGATGTAGGTCCGGTCGCGGAGGAACTCGTTGACTCGCTCGTACTGTGCGCCGTCCATCTTCGTGAACCGCTCGTACTTTTGAACGTCCTCGGGGACGTCGGCCTCGGCCGGTTCCGATTCTCCCGCTTCGGTCGAGACCGGGTCACTGGTCGCGTTCGCTTCGGCGGCGTCGCCGTCGACCGCCTCGGTCCCGGATCCCTCGGTCGTCCCGGCTTCGCGTTCGTCGATCGACGCAGCGCCGTCAACCGATTCCGACGCCGGATCCTGATCCTCGCTCATACCGTGGGTAACCCGACCGGCGGCCAAAAGCGTTCCCCGTCGATCGTCAGGTCCCTGGTCGAAAGCGGCGTCAACGGGACCGATCCCGCGACCCTCACTCCGCGACCGATGTGGGTCGGGACTCGGTTCGGAGCGTCCGCAGCGTCGTCACGACGATCGCGCCGGCGACGGCCACGGCGGCGCCCAGCACCAACACCAGTCCGACCGTTTCGAGGAGGGCGATCCCCAGTAACCCGCCGAGTTCGCCGATCGCGACCGCGACCGAGCCGGCAAGGAGCATTCCGCCGAAGTACACCGTGATGCCCTCGGAATCGACGACCGCGGTCGCCGCCGAACCGATCCGGGCGCCGAGCGCGCTGCCGAACAGCAGCGGCACGACGATCCCGAGATCGACCCCGCCGCTTTGTCCGTAGAGGTAGCTGCCGATCCCGCCCGAGAAGACGATCTCGAAGAGGTCGGTGCCGACCGCGACCGGCACGGGCGCGCCGATCGCGTAGATCATCGCGGGCATCCGGATGAACCCGCCGCCGACGCCGAGCAGCCCCGAGAGGAGCCCGGTCGCGAAGGCGACGGCCGTGATCACCCACACGGAGACGCGAACGTCGCCGCGGAGAGTGACCATCGGCGGGATCCGGACCGTCTCCTGGATCCGTTTCGCGATCGCCGGCGGGGTGTGGTTCGAGAGGTCGGCGTCCTCGTCGGATCCGCCGTGACCGTGGCCGCCCGCCCCCGAGCTCTCGTCGGCGTCTCCGTCGGCCTCCTCGTCAGCGTCCCCGTCGTCGGAGAGTGCATCCCGGGTGACCATCGCGCCGATCCCACCGAGCAGCAGGACGTAGATGACGTTGATAACGCCGCCGGCAAGGCCGATGTCCTGGAGGTAGAAGACCGTCATCCGGCCGACCTCGATGCCGATCGTCGTGCCGACGATCATCAACCCGCCCAGCTTGTAGTCGACCTGCCCGAGGTCGTGGTGTTTCAGGGTGGCGATCACCGCGGTTCCGAAGACGAAGGCCATTCCGCTGCCGACCGCCACGCTGGGCTGGTAGCCGAACAGCAACAGCGCGGGCGTCACGAGGAAGGACCCGCCCATTCCGAAGAAGCCGAAGAGGATCCCGACGACGAGTCCGAACCCGACGAACAGCGCCGCCATCTCCGGGCCCGTCCCGAACACGGAGAACCCGTCGACGCCGCCGACGCCGCCGAAGCCACTACCAATGAGGCCGACGCTCCCGAGGAGATCGACGAGGCCCCCACCGATCGAACGTCCGACGCCCGTCGCCGGGATCTCACTCGCTGCCAACGCCGTCACCCCCAACCAACGCGTTCAGGATCGCCGGTCCCACGAGTCGTTCGAGCCCTGCGTACCCGACGTACAACACGATCGCTTCGAGCAGCACCGTCCCGATCAATCGTGCCGCCACCGGGTCCCAGCTCGGAACCGTCAGTCCCGCCATCGTCGTCGATCCTCCGTTCGTCGATTCGACCGTCGGCCGGTCGTTCGAAATTTGCACATTTCTGCTCACTCGATCGTACCGCTTACGGGGATATAACGGTTGTGGGTCTATAGTACAATACTATATCTCCGTAACTCCTCCCCCACCATCGATAACTTATGCATACGTTATGGTCCCGATCGGCACGGGATAATGGCTGCGTGGTCATAGTCAACGGATCACCTTCGACGGATCACCTTTGATGGAGCACCTTGTCGGCTGGCGTCTGCTTTCAGGCGGACGGCGGCGATCGGTCACGGGAACGACGACTGGGCGAACGCGATGCAACCGATCGGCGAGAAGGGAACGGAAACGGCGGGAGCCGAGTCGACCTCGGCGGGCGTCCGGTGGCGATCGGGTTCGGCTCGGGTTAGGCGGTGTGGCGGTCGATCAGCGCCCGGAGCTGGTCTTCGGGCTGGGCGCCAACGACCTCCTCGACCTGCTCGCCGTCGGCGAACAGGACGAGCGTCGGGACGCCGCGAACGCCGTAGGCGCTCGCGAGCGCCTGGTTCTCGTCGACGTCGACCTTCGCGACCGTGGCGTCGGTTTCGGCCGCAAGCGTCTTGACGACCGGTTCGAGCATCTTGCAGGGGCCACACCACTCGGCGTGAAAGTCGACCAGGACGACGCCGCCGTCGGCCACGATCCCGTCGAGCGCTTCCTGCCCGTTTACGTGGACCGGCTCGTCGCGGTTCATCCCGTTCGCATCGACCGATGAATTGGTTGCCATCATCGTTCGTTAGGCGTCGACGGTAGTTAAGAGTTTTGGGTGTATGGCACAATATAAGTGCGTCAGATATGTGGCGCCCGATACCGTAGCTACCGCCGCTCGTTGATCCGAACGTCACCGATTCGGTCGATCGACGCCGACACGATCCGAGACGATTCGGGGGCGATGCACGACGAGTCTGTGTGATGTGAGGGTTCGTACGTGGGACTCCGGAGCGCGCTGAGAACTCACTGCTGCACCGTGGTGAGTCGGCGAATCGGTGAACCCGGGTCGAGGTAGCCTTGCACGATCTACACAAGCCTTTTAAGCACTCGACGACAACACTCGAGTAACGATGCCAGACTCGATGTCGGAACAACTCCAGCAGGATATGGAGTGTGAGGGCCTGCTCGAGTGTTTCCACGGCCTCAAACAGCTCGATAGGGACTGCTTTCAGGCGCTCGTGCGCGCCGAGGAGCCCCTGACGGTCGACGAGATCGCCGAGGTCGTCGATCGGGAACGATCGACCGCCTACCGCGCCGTCCAGCGGCTCCTCCAGACGGGATTCATCCGGAAGGACCAGGTCAACTACGACCAGGGCGGTTACTATCACGTCTACTCGCCGACCGATCCCTCGAAGATCGCCGACAATATGCAGCGGTTGCTCAACGACTGGTACGCCAAGATGGGGCAGCTCATCCAGGAGTTCGAGACCAAGTACGAATCGACCGACGCGACCGTCCCCGCCGAGAGCTAGGTGATACGGTGGCGTGGGTGCAGTCGATCGGGTGGCCGTCCCCGATCACGTCCCGTTGGATACATCTATATATAAATATTGTAAAATGCTCACAAGATTAATGTGTCCTCCGGCCACACTCGCACGTGATGAATGCGACGACGATTACGGAGACCCGCGTCGGATCGAGTGACGTCCCGTCGACGGCGGCACCGCCGATCGGGAGGACGACGCCCCGTATCCGGACGGTGTGGCGATGACCCCGCGTGAGCTTCGCGCCGACGTCCCGGCGCTTGCGGACGTCGACTACTTCAACTACGGGGCACACGGACCGAGCCCGCGATACGTCGTCGAGGCCGCCGACTCGTTCCTCGAGTCCTTCGAGTACGACGCGCCGGTCCGGGAGAACCCCTACCAGACCGCCGCGGAGGCGATCGACGACGTCCGGGAAACGGTCGCGTCCTTCGTCGGCGCGGCCCCCGAGGGGATCGCCCTTACCGAGAGCACGACCGCGGGGATCAACGCGATCGCGAACGCGATCGACTGGGAGCCTGGCGACGTGGTCGTCCGAACGGACCTCGAACATCCGGCCGGGATCCTCCCGTGGGACCGGCTCAAACGGGAGGGGATCGAGGTTCGCGTCGTCCCGACGAGCGGCGGCCGGATCGATCGCGACGCGTTCGCCGAGGCCGTCGCGGACGCGCGGCTCGTCTGTTTCTCGGCGCTCACCTGGACTCACGGCACCTGGCTCCCCGTCGCAGAGCTGGTTGACATCGCCCGCGAGGCCGGGACGTTCACCCTCGTCGACGCGGTACAGGTCCCCGGACAGGCCCCGATGGACGTCACCGACTGGGGCGCTGACGCCGTCGCGGCGGCCGGGCACAAGTGGCTGCTCGGCCTCTGGGGCGGCGGCTTCCTCCACGTCGACGGGGACGTCGTCGACGCTCTCCATCCCCGATCGCTGGGCTACCGCAGCGTCGAGACGCCGACTGCGGACCCCTACGAGCTCGCGGCCGGGGCCCGCCGTTTCGAGGTCGGGACCGCGAACCCGGCCCCACACGTCGCACTCGGGGAGGCGATCACGACGATCGAGTCGATCGGCGTCGACCGGATCCGGGACCGGATCCACGAACTCGCCGGGCGGCTTGCCGATGGCGTCCCCGAGGACCGTCTCCTGAGTCCGGCCGAGCCCGAATCCGGCCTCGTGACGATCGACGTCGATGACCCGGCCACGACGGTCGACCGGCTCGCGGACGAGGGGATCCGCCTCCGGGATCTCCCGTTCCCGGAAGCGGTCCGGGCCTCCGTGCACGCAGTCAACACCGAACGCGAGGTCGACCGATTGATCGACGCCCTCTCCGCGGAGTGGTGACCGATGGGTGCTCCCGACGCCGATGGCGCTCCCGTCTCCGATGGCGCTTCTGACTCTCACGCCGACGGCGACACCGATGGCGACCCCGGCACGGTTCGCGTCTGGCTCGTGGAGCGGACCTACTCGGACGACGAACAGAACATGGTCATCCTCGTGTATGCGACTCCCGACGGGACGCGATACTTCCGCAAGGAGCGCGCGCTGACGAGTTTCACCGACGTGCGCGACACGACCGCCGCGATCGAGGTCGAGCCCGGGAACCTCGGCGCCGTCGAGGACCCCGATCGTCGGGACCGGTATGCGACCGAAGCGTCCCGGATGTCCGCCGATCACGACCCGGACGACGTCGTGTGACGACCGGTGATCGACGATGGATGGTCGACGACCGACCGCCTAGATGATCGACAGCGGGAGCATCACGGCAACGCCGAGGAGCACTCCCGTCACGAGTTCGCGTTTCCCTCCGTTCGGCAGCGACTCGCCGATCGACAGCGCCTCCGGGATGAACTCGGAGAGGACCAGATAGATCATCGCGCCCGCCGCGAACCCGAACCCGTACGGGAGGAATTCGCGGGCGGTTCGAACGAACGCGAAGGCGATCACGGCGCCGATCGGCTGCGGGAGACTCGAGAAGACTGCCCACCAGACCATCCGTGGGTTTGAGACGCCCATCGCCCGCAGCGGGATCGCGATCGCGGTCCCTTCGGGAACGTTGTGGATGGAGATCGCGACGGTCATAAAGACCGCAAGCAGCGGGACCGTCAACCCGAGGATCTCGTATCCACCCTCAAGTCCGAGATCCGCAAAGGAGACGCCAACGGCGATCCCCTCCGGGAAGCTGTGGACGGTCAACACGCCGAGGATCAACACGAGCTTCGTGAAGTCGGCCTGTTCGTACTCGCGGGGATCGATCTCGACGTCGAGCAGCACCTCGTGGACCACCACGACGAGGGCGACGCCAGCGGCCATCCCGATCGCGATCTCGGTCGGGGTTCCCTCGGCGAGACCCTCCTCGATGAGGCCGAACAGCGACGCCGAGACCATAATCCCCGAGGCGAGCCCCCACAACACGACCGTCCATCGATCGCTGATCTCCTCGAAGACGAAGAACGGAAGCGCGCCCAGACCGGTCGCAAGCGCCGTCACCAGGCCGGCAAGAAATACGACGACGAGATTCTCTAGAAGTGCCATCGTTCCGTGGTTCGTGTACGTCGTTTAAAAGTTACGTCCCGAATGGGTCGGGCCGATCACACGAGCAGCTGGACGTCGGATTCGGCCATGTGCTGCAGGGCCGTCGCGGCGCCGACGCCGACGGTGACGCCGTCGTGGAAGTCGTCCTCGTCGTAGCCCATTAGGTCGATCGTCATCTGACACGCCTGGAGGTCGACACCCTGATCCAGCGAGAGCTCGATGAGCTCGTCGATCGTCGCGGTGCCGTTGTCGTCGATCTTGTTCTCCATCATTCGCGTCGCCAGCCGGTCCATTCCGGGGAGGGCTGCGAGAGCGTTCGGCATCGGCATATTCGGATTGCCGATCGCCGAGAGTTTCAGGTCGTCCGATTTCTCCTCGTGGAGGATGTCGAGCCCCCAGAACGTGTGGAACACGACGACGTCCCAGCCGAAGGCGGCCGCCGTGCTCGCGAGGATGAGCGGGGGATAGGCCATGTCGAAACTCCCCTGGGTCGCCACGATCGTCAGCTTGGTCGTGCCGTCGTTGGCGTCGGCCTCGAGGCTCGCCACCGTATCCTCGAGTTCCGCGATGCGGTCGCGAAGCTCGGCCTCGGTCGGCTGCTCGTCGACCGCCCCCGATGCGTTCGCTGCTTCGGCATCGTCGGTCGCCTCCGCTGATCCGTCTGCCGCCGACGGTTCGGTATCCGTGCTCATCACGCCGTCTTCCGCACGTAGTGTTTGTACACGTCGCCCTCCTCGACCTGCTTGAGGAGCTCGACCCCCTCGGTTCCGGCCGCCCAGCCGTCGAGGTCGCTCATACTGCCGGCGTCGGTGGCCAGTACCTCCAGGATATCGTCGACGTCGAGATCGTCGATCGCTCCCTTCGTCTTGATAACTGGCATCGGGCACGATGCGCCTTTCACGTCGAGCGTCTCCGTCACGTCGTTTACTGTGGTCATTGGATATGCACTCCGTTGTTGTATTGGAGCTACCACACAATACCGGATGGGGAATTATAAGGATGTCGATTCTTGTATCTTCTATACACAACTGTACTCCGGTTACGGCCGTCACTCGTATATTCGCATTTATAGATACGCGCGAGTGTGTGGAAGCGATCTCGACGGCCGGATCGCCTCTCCGGAAACCGATCATAGCCGATCGACGCCGCCAGCGGTCAGCCCGTGGCCGCTCGTCCCGTCACGGACCCTCTCGTCCTCGTTCGTCCCGCCGTCACTCGTCCCGTCATCAGCCATCTCGTCCCCGTTCGTCCGTTGCCGCTCGTCTCGTCACCGACTGTCCCGCCGCACTGGCCGGCCGGCACCGCGGCCGAACTATATTGTGTAATATATGAATTACTATACAAACTCTTATATGCCGCCAACCGGTATGGTGGAGTACACGCAATGAACCCGGAAGACTTCCCCACACCGGATGCGGACGTGGAGTCGATCGAACCAGAGACGCTGAAGGACCGGATCGACGCCGGCGAGGACGTCACGCTCCTCGATGCGCGGATGCAGTCGGAGTACGAGGAGTGGCACGTCGACGGCGAGACGGTCGAGTCGATCAACGTCCCGTACTTCGAGTTCCTCGAGGATGAGGTCGACGAGGACGTCCTCGATCGGATCCCGACCGACCGCCAGGTCTCGGTCATCTGTGCGAAGGGCGGCGCCAGCGAGTACGTCGCCGGAACGCTCGCCGAACTCGGCTACGACGTGAACCACGTCGCGGACGGAATGAACGGCTGGGCCCGGATCTACGAGGCCGTCGAGGTGACCGGCTACGACGGTGCCGGGACGCTGTTGCAGTATCAGCGACCCTCCTCGGGCTGTCTGGGATACCTCCTCGTCGACGGGGAAGAGGCGGCCGTGATCGACCCTCTGCGGGCGTTCACCGACCGCTACCTGGCCGATGTCCAGGAACGCGGGGCCGAGTTGGTCTACGCGCTCGACACTCACATCCACGCCGACCACATCTCCGGGGTTCGCGCGCTCGTCGACCGCGGGGTTGAGGGCGTGATCCCGGAGCCGGCCGTCGATCGTGGAGTCACCTACGCCGACGATCTGACCACCGCGGCCGACGGCGACGGCTTCGCGGTTGGCGGTGCCACGATCGAGGCCGTTCACACGCCGGGCCACACGACCGGGATGACTTCCTACCTCGTTGACGGTGGTCTCCTCGCCACCGGCGACGGGCTCTTCATCGAGAGCGTCGCCCGCCCCGACCTCGAGGAGGGCGACGAGGGCGCCCCGGACGCCGCCCGAATGCTCTACGAGTCGCTGCAGGAACGTGTGTTGACGCTGCCCGATGACACGCTCGTCGGCGGTGCACACTTCAGCGACGCGGCCGATCCGGCCGCCGACGGTACCTACACCGCTTCGATCGGCGATCTGAAGCGGCGGATGGACGCGCTCTCGATGGATGAGGGCGCGTTCGTCGAGCTGGTCCTCTCGGATATGCCGCCGCGTCCCGCCAACTACGAGTCGATCATCGCGACGAACCTCGGACAGGAGGTCGTCGACGACGAGGAGGCGTTCACTCTCGAACTCGGTCCCAACAACTGCGCAGCCAGCCAGGAGTCGCTGGCGGGTGACTAAGCACCGATGTCCATTGCGTCGATGATCGTCGATCCGGCGCTGCTTCAGGTGTTCGCGGATCCGTTCCCGAACGGGCTCAGCAGATACGTCGTCGGAGGGCTGTTGGTCGGGCTCGGCGCGACCGTGATCTACGTCGGCACGGGGATCGCGGCGGGGGCGAGCACGTTCCTCGAGTCGACGCTCTCGTACGTCTCCGACCAGTCGCGGTTCAAGCGGTATGTCGCCTCGCGGGGCTGGCGGCTCGTGTTCACGTTCGGCATCGTCCTCGGGGCCGCGCTCTTCGCGGCGACGGTCCAGTCGGGACTGATCACCACCTCGCTGTATCAGTCCGGATCGACGGGTCGACTCTATGAACTCGGCGGCGTGACGCTCTGGCTCACCGAGGTCCAGCCGTGGCGGCTGTTCCTCGGCGGGATCCTCGTCGGGATCGGAACCCGGGTCGGAAAGGGGTGTACCTCCGGTCACGGCGTCTGTGGGGTCGGGTCGGCTTCGAAGACCTCGATCGCGGGCGTGATAACCTTCCTGCTGGTCGCCATCGTCACCGCGCAGGTCGTCGCGGCGCTGGGGGTGTCACCGTGACGAACCGGGACCGTCATCCCGCGTTCCTTCCGCTGATCCTCCTCGGCGGGGTGATCTTCGGGTTCGGGCTCGGATTCAGCCAGATGGCGCGTCCGGAGGTCGTGCTCGCGTTCCTGCAGTTCGCGGACTTCGGCCTCCCGTTCGTGATGTTCGGCGCGGCGATCGTCACGGGGATCGCCTTCGCGGTGCTGCCGCGGATCGCCGATGCGGCGCCGCTGACCGGTGATCCCTTCGAGCGCCGCCTGAAGTCGTTCGACCGGAACGTCCTCGTCGGGGGCGCGATCTTCGGCGTCGGCTGGGGGCTGTCCGGGATCTGTCCGGGCGCCGCCTACGCCAGCCTCGGGATCGGCAACGTGACCATCCTCTGGGCGATCGCCGGGATGTTCCTCGGCGCGTACCTCCAGGGGTGGTGGCGGAGCCGCCCGTCATCCGGCGACGCATCGGCACGGTAACCCGCAAGTGCTTTTTACGATGGATCCAACGACGATACTCCTCTTCGTGGCTGCGGCCATCGCCAGCCTGTTTATGGCGTGGGTCATCGGTGCCGGCTCCAGCGGCGCAACTCCGTTCGCGCCCGCGGTCGGCGCCGACGCGATCGCCACGATGCGGGCCGCCTTCGTGGTCGGCATCCTCGGGTTCGCGGGCGCGGTCACCCAGGGTGGCAACGTCTCGGCGGCCGTGGGTCGCGGGCTCATTGGTGGCGTCACCCTTCCGGTTGCGGGCGTCATCATCGTTCTCCTCGTCGGCGCGGGGCTGATGGCCGTCGGGATCCGAACCGGCTACCCGATCGCGACCGCGTTCACCGTCACCGGATCCGTGATCGGTGTGGGTCTCGCGATCGGCGGCACGCCCGTTCCGAGCACGTACCTCGAGATCGGCGCCGTCTGGCTATTGACCCCGTTTGTTGGCGGTGGTATTGCCTTCGCCATCGCGAGCGTTCTTCCACGGTCCGACGTCCCGGAATCGCGCAGCGTCCCCCTCCTGGTCGGGGTCGTCGGCGCCGTTCTCGCGAACGTCGGGTTCGCGTTCCTCGGCCCCGATGATGGGTCGGGATCGATAGCCGTCGCCGTCGCCGAGGCCCTGCGGGAATGGGCGGGACACGGCGGGCCCGTCTCTGCGCTCGGTGGCGGTATTCCGCTCCCGGTCGGTGGCGGTATTCCGATCACAGTTGCCGGCATCACCCTTCCTCTCGGCCGGGCCGCCGTGACGGTCGGCATCGCGCTCGCGCTCGCCGTGCTCGCCCGGTGGGACGTCCGCCGGGATCAGGCAGGCGGGCTGCGACGGGTCCTGCTCGCGCTCGGCGCGCTCGTGGCCTTCTCGGCCGGCGGGAGCCAGGTTGGCCTGGCGGTCGGGCCGCTGGTGCCGCTTTTCGACACGGTCGAGTCCGTTCCGAGCGTCGCGATCCTCGTCGGCGGCGGCCTCGGGATTCTCGTCGGGTCCTGGACCGGGGCGCCCCGGATGATCAGCTCGCTCGCGCAGGAGTATTCCTCGCTCGGCCCGCGGCGGTCGATCGCCGCGCTCGTTCCGTCCTTTCTGATCGCACAGCTGGCGGTCCTGCTCGGCGTGCCCGTCTCGTTCAACGAGATCATCGTCTCCGCGATGGTCGGCAGCGGCGCTGCGGTCGGCGGATGGGACGCGATCGACCCGCGAAAGATCGGCCTCACGATCCTCGCGTGGATCGCCTCCTTCGCGGTTGCGTTCCTGCTTGGGTACGGGATCGCTCTGGCGGCGATCTGACTGACGACCGTTTGATGGGCGGCGATCGACCCGACCGGTTTTATCGATGCGCCGTCAACGAGCGGTATGGGTTTTCATACCTTCGACGCCGACCGTGCGTCCAAACTCGAGGAGGCCGAGCAACGCTACCGGTATCTGTCCCGTGACGAACTGGTCGCGGCGATCGATCCCGCTCCGGACGACGTTCTCGCCGACCTGGGCAGCGGGACCGGATTTTACACGGACGACGTCGCTCCGTACGTCGACACCGTCCACGCGGTCGACGTCCAACCGGAGATGCACGACTACTACCGCGAGAAGGGTGCGCCCGACAACGTCGCGTTCGTGACGAGCGACGTCGCCGACCTCCCGTTCGAGGCGGACGCCCTCGACGGCGCGTTCTCGACGATGACCTACCACGAGTTCACGACCGAGGAGTCGATCGCGACGCTCGCCAGGACGATCACCCCCGGTGGTCGCCTCGCCATCGCCGATTGGTCGGCCGACGGGATGCGCGAGGTGGGTCCGCCGGTCGAGGAGCGATACGACGCGGCCGACGCCACCGATGCGCTCGAGGCGGGGGGATTTGAGGTGGTTCGTGCCGAGGAGCGACCGGAGACCTTCCTCGTGGTCGCGATCCAGGAGTAGCCGTTTTTGGTCGTGGCGATCCGGAAGCCAGCCTGATCCGGAAGCCAGCCCGAGGCGGAGTCGATCGACTCCGTGGTCGGGGTACGAACAATCAAGTCGCGGACCACCCACAGTGAGATATGGTGCCCGACTCGGTCCTCAACGTGCCCGATGCGCTTGCTGTGCTCACTGCGCACGATGCACATGATGCCCCCGAGGTGACGATGACCGTGTCGGCGGCCCCGACCGGACTGGAGTTGCCCCCTGCAGCGCTGGACGCGGCGGCGATCGTCGAGGTCTCCGGCGCGACGGTCGTGTTCGGGCTCATCCTCGCGGCGCTCGTGCTCTTCGTCACCGAAGCGATTCCCAACGACGTCACAGCGATCGGCGTCATGGCCGCGCTCGTCCTGCTTGAACCGTGGACGGGGGTGGACGCTCGTGGCGCGATCTCGGGGTTTGCCAATCCGGCGACGGTCACCATCATCGCGATGTATATGCTGAGCGCGGGGATCCAGGCGACCGGCCTGGTCCGGCGCCTCGGCGTTCACCTCGCCGACCTCACCGCGGGCAGCGAGTTCCGGGCGCTCGTGGCGACCGTCTGTACGGCCGGTCCGCTCGCGGGGTTCATCAACAACACGCCGGTCGTCGCGGTCTTCGTGCCGATGATCACCGACCTGGCGGCGGAGACGCGGATCAGCCCCTCGAAGCTGCTGTTGCCCCTCTCGTACGCGGCCATCCTCGGCGGCACCCTCACGGTCATCGGCACCTCGACGAACATCCTCGCGAGCGATTTTGCCCGGATCCTGATCGACGGCCGCGACGGGATCGGGATGTTCGAGTTCACGGGCCTCGGCGTCGTGGTCCTCGGCGTCGGGACCGTCTACCTGCTGACGGTCGGTCGACGCCTGGTCCCTGCACGGGTTCCGGTCGACGCCGACCCGATCGACGAGTTCGATCTCGATGACCACCTCGCGATGATGCGCGTTCGGTCCGACTCACCCGTCATCGGGCGATCGATCGACACGCTCGATGCCGACGTTCCGGACGTCCGGATCCTGCAGCTCCGTCGGAACGGGTCGGCCCGTTCGGGTCCCGACTCCGCGGAGCCGATCCGGGCCGAGGACCGCCTCGTCGTCCACGGGACGCTCCAGGCGATCAACCGGTTCCGTGAGGCGACCGATCTCGCACAGCTGGTCCGTGAGGACGTCACCGAGGAGACCTTCGAGACCGCCGAGACGGACGGGACGTTGGCCAGAGCGATCGTTCCGGAGGGATCCCGTTACATCGGGGAGACGATCGCCGAAACCGGGCTCTCCGAGTACCACCGCACGACCGTGCTCGCGGTTCGACGGGCGGGGGAACTCCACCGGTCCGGTCTGTCGGCCCTCCAGCTTCAGGCGGGCGACCTGCTGTTGGTCCGTACGACACCGCCCTCGATCCGGTATTTCACCGATACCGGCGACCTTCTCGTTGCTGAGGAAACCGCCGTCGAGCGACTCGCGTCCGCGGACCCAGCCGACATCGCGCCGATATCGGACACCGCACCGGTCGCGGTGGCGATTATGGTCGGCGTCGTCGGGATTGCCGCCCTCGGCGCACTCCCCATCGTGATCGCCGCGCTGGCCGGCGTCTTCGCGATGGTTGTCACCGGCTGTCTACGCCCTGCGGACGCCTACGACGCCGTCTCCTGGAACGTGGTCTTCCTGCTCGCGGGAGTCATTCCCCTCGGTCTGGCGATGGACCGGACCGGCGGCGCCGCGATGCTCTCGGAGCTGCTCGTCGCGACCGCTCAGGTCCTTCCGCCCATCGGCGTCCTGTTCCTGTTCACCGTCGTGACGGCGTTGCTCGCCAACGTCATCACGCCGGTGGCCACCGTCGTGTTGATGATCCCGGTCGCCGTCGACGCGGCGGTCGGCTTCGGCGCCAACCCGTTCGCCTTCCTGCTTGCGGTCACCTTCGCGTCAGCGACGTCCTTCATGACCCCGGTCGGCTATCAGACGAACCTGATGGTCTACGGGCCGGGCGGCTACCGGTTCAGCGACTTCCTCCGTGTCGGCGGCCCGCTGCAACTGCTCGTGGCGGTCGTGACCACCGTGGGGATCGTGGTCGGCTGGGGGCTGTGATTCCCGCGACGGTCGGCGCGGCAGGTGGTCAAGAATCACCTATCTCGATCCGGCTCGTGATCACGACGCCGCGATGCGGGGAACGGTTTTCCCGGTACCGCCCGTAGGTTCCGTATGGCTCCGGACGTCATCCAGCTTGGCGACGACGAGCGCGACGAGTTCCTCGGCACCGGCGGCACCGGCGTGCTGTCGTTCAGCACGGACGCGGAGACGCCGCCTCACTCGATTCCCGTCTCCTACGGCTACGATCCCGTCGGCGAGACGTTCTACTTCCGGCTTGCAACCGGCGTCGAGAGCCGGAAGGGCGATCCGACGGACCGTTCCGTCTCGTTCGTCGCGTACGGGCAACGTGAGGACCGCTGGAACAGCGTCGTCGCCGAGGGGCGCCTCGTGGCGACCACCGACGACGACGTCGCGCTCGAGGCGCTCCAGGGCCTCGAGCGCGTCCACATTCCCTTCGTCGAGATCTTCGGCACCCCGCCGGAGACGATCGACTTCGAGTTCTACCGCCTCGACCCCGCGGAACTGACCGCTCGGACCGAACGGCCGGTCCGCCGCTGACGCGGATATCGACGTTCACCGGTGTGTTTATAGTATTGGGTGTATTATACACAAACAAGATGCAGGACGACGACTCCGCTGGCGAGCAGCTCGGTATCGTGATCGAAACGAACGACCCCGAACGCGTGTGGAACGCCTTTCGACTCGGGATCACGGCGGTGGAGGACGGCCATGACGTCTCCGTCTTCCTGTTAGGTGCCGGCGTCGAGAGCGAGGAGATCACCCACGACACCTTCGACGTCCGCGACCGGATGACGGCGTTCGTCGACGCCGGCGGCGACCTCGAGGCCTGTGGAACCTGTCTGGACCTTCGCAACGAGGAGGGAAGCGATTACTGCCCGATGTCGACGATGGCCGACCTGCTCGAGATCGTCACCGAGTCCGACCGCGTCCTAACGATCGGGTGAGTACGGAGGCGATGGATCGGTCGCCGAAGATCGTCAGTCCTCGACGGCCGGTTCGGCATCAGCCGATTCCGCCTCGCCGACAAGGACGACCGGAACGTCGGCGTCCTCGACGACCGCCGCGGCGGTGCTCCCAAGCAGGACGGTCTTCATCGTGGATCGTCCCGTCGACCCCATCACGATCAGGTCGATCCCGGCCTCCCGAACGTACGCGAGTAGTTCCTCGTGGGGGACGCCCGTCCGGATCTCGGTGACGACCTCCAGGTCCGGGCCGGCGGCCGCTCTGACCGCTTCGGTGGCCGCCTCGCCCTCCTGCCGGAGGTTCTCGCGGACGGTCTCCGGGTCGACGATCGCGTTGTCGTAGGCGGTCCGCGTCTCGACGACGTAGACGGCGTGCAGCGTCGCGTCGTGAGCCGACGCGAGGGCGATCGCGTGATCGGTCGCCTCCCTGGCGGTCCCGCTCCCGTCGGTCGCGAGAAGTACGTCGGTGTACACGATAGCGGATTCGGGCGGGTCCTACAAAGGTCTATGCGGTCCGACTGGCGGCCCCGACTAGCCGGTCCGTCTCTCCCGGCGACGTCGGCGACGACGACTGAGACGGTTCACGCGGTTCGGTCCGTCGACGATCGACCGTTTCGCCGGTTTCGGTCCCGACCGACGTTCCGGCCGGCCAGCAGGAACAGCGCGACCGCGATCGCACCGAACATAACCGTCCCGATCCCCACCGGGGAGACCGAAATGACACCCATTCCGGCGACCGTGATCGCGGCCACCGCGCCGCCGAGGACCACGGCGACTCCGAGCAGGACCGCGCCGATGAGCTTGATCGTCCCGTCGAGCCGTGAGACCGATCGGTTCTGTGACATACACGTGGATGTACACATCCTACTCTTAAACCAACGACGCCGATTCTCACGACGTTGGAACACCGATCGGCACGAACGGTTCGTGAAACGGAACAAGCGGGACCCGGATCGGCGACGTCGTGGCTGTCCCGTCCCGCTACTCCGAGTCGGCCTCGACGATCTCCGTCCCCGTCCCCCACTTGTCGAAGAAGGCGACGTAGCCGTAGATCCCGAACACGAGCAGGACGACGGCGACCAGGTACGGGATGATCGGCACGCTCAGTCCGAGGAACTCGAGCAGCGTGCGGAACTCGTAGAGCCCGACCCCGAGCACCGCGAGCGCGACCAGGAGGCCGCCGCGGGTGACCGACAGATCGACCATCACGGCCACCCCCCGAGCCGGCCGCCGCCGAGCGCGTCGACCGCTCGGTCAGTGAGGAGCGCGATGGCGTCCGGGGCTCGGTCCACCAGGATCGAGAGCGCGTCGAGGACCATCGGGAACGCCTCGCCGCCGGGTCCGAACAGGCCGCCACGTTGGATGATCGCGACGATCGGGAGCGCGTACGCGAGGAGTACGAGCAGGACCGCGATCCCGCCCCACAGCCGGATGTTGTCGAGGACGAGCGGCGCGTCCTCCGGCCCGGAGATCGGCTCGGAGATCGTCTCTGCGAGCCCGTCAGTCCGGCTGTTCCCCATCGTCAGGACGACGTTGCTGAGGAACAACACGGCGGAGGCGAAGAGGATCGTCCCGCCGATGGCGATCTGGACGTTCAGCTCCTGGAAGCCGCCGAAGGCGGTTCCGTACTCGAAGCCGGCGTACTCGGGCTCAGCCGTCCGGCGTGGGGCGCCGAGCAGTCCCTGTGCGTGCATCGCGTTGGACATCAGGGCCATCCCCGCGAACCAGAGGACGACCTGCGCCAGTCCGATCTGTTTGCTGTAGATCGGCTTGTTGGTGATCTGGGGCCACAGCCAGTAGGTCGCCGCCATGAACGTCAACGCGACGGCAGTCCCCACGGTGAGGTGGAAGTGGCCGGGAACCCAGATGGTGTTGTGGATGAGGTAGTTGATGTTCATTCCCGCGTTGACCATCCCGGAGTAGCCGCCGGCCGCGAACATCAGCCCGGCGAGCATCATTCCGGTGAACGCCGGGTCACGCCACGGCAGCGTGCGCAGCCAGCCGAAGAGGCCGGTTCCGCCACGAACGCGGGCACCGTATTCCACGCTCGCGACGACGGTAAAGGCCGTCAGCAGGCTCGGCAACAGGAGGAACATCGTGTTCGTCATCGAGACGAATTTGAAGCCCTCCGCGATGCCCGGGTCGAGGTACTGGTGGTGGATCCCGACCGGGGTGGACAGCAGGAGGAACAGCACGAAGACCACCCGTGCGAGGGGGTCGCTGAACAGCCGGCCGCCGGCGATCGACGGCAGGACGGTGTACCACAGGAGGTACGCCGGCATCAGCCAGAAGTAGACGACCGGGTGGCCGAAGAACCAGAACAGCGTCCGCGTCAGCGTCGGATTGACCGTCTCGATCAGCCCCAGCGACCACGGCAGCAGGAAGAACAGCACCGAGATCGCCAGCGCCGACGTCGCCACGTACCACATAATCGTCGTGGTCAAGACCATGAAGGTCTGCAGCGGGATCCGCTCGTCCGGGTTCTCGCGGCGCCAGGCGAGGTACGTCCGCCACCAGTCGAGCCCCGCCAGCCAGGTTCCGACGAGGAACACCGCCAGTCCGCCGTAGAACAGCGGGTGCGCCTGCAGCGGCGCGTAGAAGGTGAAGAGCACGTCGGCGCTCAGGTCCACGGCGCTCGTGAACCCGGCGAGGATCGTGATCCCCGTCAGCGTCATCCCGACCGCCATCAGCCCGTACCACGCCCAGGAGAACCGCGTGTTCACGAGCGGGCGGTCCAGGCTCCGCACGAGCGCCCAGGTGAACACGCCGACCAGGAAGAAGATGGTGAAGCTCAACACCAGGAACACGCCGTGAGCCGTGAGGAACGTGTAGTAGTCGACCGAGCTGAACGGCCGGGCGATCCCGGTCCGATGGAGCGTCTGGATGATCCCGAACGTCGTCCCGATCGCGAACGCCAGGAACGCCCCGAGGAAGGTGGCCCGGACGATCCGCGCCTCCGCGGGGAACCGGTCGTAGAAGGTTCCCTCCGGGGTCGCGGCTCCATCCCCGTCCCCGTCCGGGTCGTCCTCGTTCGTTACTGGTTCATTGGTCGCGTCGGGCGACGTGGTCGCCGGTGCGTCCGCGGTCGCGGTCATTGGTCACCTCCGCTTCCGTCGCCGTCGGTCGATCCCCCGGAATCGGTCGAGCCACCGGTCGACGACTCGAACTCGTCCTGCGGAACGACCTCGATCGTGGCCTCCATCCCGTGGTGGGCGGCCCCGCAGTACTCGTTACAGATGACCCCGTACTCGGTCGGCCCCCCGGTCTCGACGGTCAGCGTCGAAACCTCGCCGGGGATCACCATCGTGTTGGCGTTCGTTCCCACCACCTCGAAGCCGTGGGTCACGTCCCGGGAGGTCACCATAAACGTCACCGTGCTGTTCGCCGGTATCACGATCGGATCGGGCTCGAAGCCGAACTGGTAGGCGACGACGTACGCCTCGTACTCGTTCTCGCCCACCTGTTCGACGCGCGGCTCGGCGAAGCGGTCGTCCTCGTCGAGCGCCGTCGGATCGACCGTCGGCTGGTCGGCGGCGACCATCGAGACGCCGGGGCCGACCGCGCCGTAGGTGACCGAACCGATCAGCAGCAGGATCAGTCCCAGTCCCAGCGCCAGCCAGATCTTCTCGTAGCTGTGAACGTGCATCGGTCACCCCACCACGATCAGGTCGTTCCCGAGGAACTCCACGAAATAGATGTACACCCACATCGTCACCAGGATGCAGAAATACACCAGGATCAACGCGAGGGTTCCCTTCGGGTCGAACGACTTCGGGTCCTCGATCAGTCCCGCCGCCGTCTGCTCGCTGTCTGTCGTACCCATAGGCAAAAGTTACCGAACTCGGCCACTTATATTCGCAGGGTGGTCCCGCGGCCTGAGATCGCCCCACGTCTATTTATTCCCAGGCCTACACGTTCAGGGTATGGACTTTCCGCCGCAACGGATCGTGCTCCTCGGCCTCCTCGCGACGCCGACGGCGATCGTCTTCGCCCTCTCCCGCGGCGAGGCGGTCGTCGCGCTCGCGGTCGTCAACGTGCTCATCATCGTCGGGAGCCTCGTTCGGGCGACCGGCGGCGAAACCGGGTCGGCACACCACGATGCCGAGGCCGAGACGTCGGCCGCATAGCCCAGGGAGAGCCTCGCTCCGAGATGGCCACGTGCACCCTCTGTGATCTCCCCACGCCTGCGGACCCGGTCACCGGCCCCGACGTCGAGGGCGAGTTCTGCTGTCGGGGCTGTCTCGAGGTCTCCCGCTCGCTCGGCGGGATGGCGGGCCTCGAGGCGGCCGCCGAGGACGTCGACGCCGCGCTCGGCACCCAGGCCGGCTCAGCGACCGCCGATCCGGCGAGTACCGAGACTGCCGTCGACGCTCCGGCAAGCACCGAAGCCGTTGCCACCGATACGGCGGCAGCCGTGGACGACCTCGAGACGACGTATCTTCACGTCGACGGGATGCACTGTGCGACCTGCGAGCGCTTCCTCGAGGTGACCGCGGCACGGGCCGACGGTGTCGAGGCAGCGACCGCGAGCTACGCGACCGACACGGTTCGCGTCGACCACGACCCGGACCGGATCGACGATGCGGGCCTGACGGACGTCCTCTCGACCGCGGGCTACGAGGCCACCGATCGCCGGGACCGGTCGTCGACCGAGGACGATGCCGTCGACGTCGTCCGGTTCCTCGTCGGGGGCGGGCTCTTCGGGATGATGGCGATGCTGTGGTACGTCCTCTTTTTGTACCCGACCTACTTCGGCTACGCCCCGCTCGTCGATCTCGGCGGCCTCTCCGGTCGGTATCTGTTCGCGCAGATCTGGGTGTTCACCTCGGTCGTGCTCTTGTATACCGGCTTCCCGATCCTTCGCGGCGCGTACGTGAGCCTTCGCGCCCGGCAGCCGAACATGGACCTCCTCGTGTCGCTCGCCGCGGTCAGTTCCTACGTCTACAGCACCCTGGCGATGCTCCTCGGGCGGACGGACCTCTACTTCGACGTGACGATCGCCGTCATCCTCGTGGTCACCGGCGGCGGGATCTACGAAACCCGGATCAAACGTCGTGCAACCGGCCTCCTCTCGGAGCTGACCGCCGCGATGGACGACACGGCCAGGCTGGCCGACGGCGAGGAGGTCCCGCTTGCGGACGTCGATCCCGGCGATCGCCTGCGGGTTCTCCCGGGCGAGCGCGTCCCGCTCGACGGGACGGTGATCGAGGGAACCGCCGCCGTCGACGAGGCGCTCGTCACCGGCGAGTCGATCCCGGACACGAAACGCCCCGAGGACGCCGTCCGCGGTGGAACGGTCGTCACCGACGCGCCGCTCGTCGTTCGCGTCGGCGCGGACGCGACGAGTACCCTGGACCGGCTCGTCGAGTTGCTCTGGGACGTCCAGAGCGCGCGCTCGGGCGCTCAGCGCTTGGCCGACCGACTCGCGACGGTCTTCGTCCCCCTCGTCGTGACGGTCGCCGTCGTCGTCGGCCTCCTTCGGCTGGCGAGCGGCGCGACCCTCTCCACCGCCGCCCTGGTCGCGCTCACCGTGCTCATCGTCTCGTGTCCGTGTGCGTTCGGGCTCGCGACCCCGCTCGCGGTCGCCGCCGGGATCCGCGAGGCTGCGGAGCGTGGGATCGTGATCGCCTCCGCGGCCGTCTTCGAGCGCGCCGGCTCGATCGACACGATCGTCTTCGACAAGACCGGCACGCTCACGGACGGCGAGATGCGCGTTCTCGATATTGAGCCCGTCATCGATACGCACCCGGCCGGCGGGTCGATCGACGATCCGAGCGACGCGGGCCAGATACTCGCCCGGGCCGCCGTCCTCGAGCGTGCCTCCCCACATCCGGTCGCGACGGCGATCGTCGACCGGGCGGAGACGACCACCGACCGGGTCGCCGACGGCGGTCGTCTCGAGGACGCGACCGGGATGGACGATTCCACTGACGCCGATCCGCCGTCAACCGCCGCCGATCCGTCACCCGCCGGTTCATCACTCGCCGCCAGCGTCGCCGCTGACACCAGCGTTGACGGAGGCGTCGATCCCGACCTCGATGTCGACGTGGCCGTCCGGGATCGCGGCGTCGTCGGAACGATCGATGGCGTCGACCATCGCGTCGGCCACCCATCCCTGTTCGATGACTGGACGATCCCTGAGGCAGTCGACGCCCGCGTTTCGACCGTTCGGTCCCGAGGTAACGTTCCCGTGCTCGTCGGGTGGGACGGCGCCGTTCGTGGCGTGATCGCCGTCGGTGACGACGTGCGTGACGGCTGGGAGTCGGTCGTGTCGAACCTCGCCGATCGGGGGATGGAGATCGTCGTGTTGACCGGCGACAGTCCCGAGGCTGCCTCGCGGTTCGAGTCACATCCGTCGATCGACCGCGTGTTCGCCGGGGTTCCGCCGGAGGCGAAAGCCGAGACGGTCTCCCGGCTTGCGGCGACGCGGTCAGTCGCGATGGTTGGCGATGGGAGCAACGATGCGCCCGCGCTCGCGGCTGCGACGCTCGGGATCGCGGTCTCGGGGGGGACGGATCTGGCCGTCGATGCCGCCGACGCGGTCGTTCTCGAGGATCGACTGGCCGCGATCCCGGAGCTGTTCGCGCTGATCGCGGGGACGACCGGTCGGATTCGTGCCAACCTCGGCTGGGCGCTCCTGTACAACGCGGTCGCGATCCCGCTTGCGGTCGCTGGGGTGTTGAATCCGCTGCTGGCCGCCCTCGCCATGGGGTCGAGCAGTCTCCTCGTGGTGCTCAACTCCTCGCGAGCGATCCTTGACGACCGCTGACCAGTCGGGTGCTCGACGATCACCGACCAGTTGGAAGCCGGCCGTCGACGTCGTAACCATCAGCCGTCGACGTCGTAACCATCAGCCGTCGACGTCGTAACCATCAGCCGTCGACGCTGACGGATGTTCCGACGAACAACGTTTTTTAGGTGGGGCGTCGACTGCGGAGTATGAAGGTCCTGCTCGGGATCGGCGGCAGCGACGATTCGCTTCGCGCGCTCGAACGGACGGTCGACCGCGCCGTCGCTGCCGGCGACGAACTCGTGGTTGCGGTGCTCGAGAACCCCGACTCCGACCGCACGCCTGCTGAGGTCGCCGAACACGTTGAGGCCACGCTCGTCGACATCGACGCCGACATCGACGTCGAGGTTCGCCTCGTCGAGGGCGATCCGGGCAGTCGACTCGTCGATATCGCCGAACACGAAGGCTTCGACCGGATCGTGCTGGGCGGCGGTCAGACGAGCCCGATGGGAAAGATCACGCTGGGCAGCATCGCCGAGTTCGTCCTGTTGAACGCCAAGACGACCGTTACGCTCGTCCGATGACGCCCGATCGCTTCCCCGAGACGGTCGCGGACGACTTCCCGTCCCCGCCGATCACGTTCACCGACCGCAACGACCGCGAGATCGAGGTCCGTGCCTACGACGGAAGCGAGCAGGAACACGACGCGCTCGCGACGATGTACGAGGCGTTCGACCCGGCCGACCGCGCACAGGGGATTCCGCCAGGAGGCGCCGAGGAGATCCGGCGATGGCTCTCGACGATCCTCGAAGGGGACTGTTACAACGTCCTCGCGTGGCACGGCGACGACGTCGCGGGTCACGCGACGCTCGTCCCGGCCTACGACGACGCCGAGAGCTTCGAGCTCGCGATATTCGTCCTCCAGGAGTACCAGGAGGCCGGCATCGGGACCCGGCTCATCGAGGCCCTGCTTGGCCACGGACAGGCGGCCGACGTCGAGGTCGTCTGGCTCACCGTCGAGCGCTGGAACCACGCGGCGGTCTCGCTGTACGAGAAGATCGGCTTCGAGACCGCCGACGCCGAGAGCTTCGAACTCGGAATGTCGCTCCGGCTGAACCCGCCGGAGACGGAATGAAAGCCGGCGTCGGACCGGTACTGGCGTCGACCGACATCCGGGTCAGACCGACAGCACCGGCTGACTCGCGTACAACAACACGTATTCGGCTGCTTTCTCGAGCACCTCGCCCGGATCTCCCGAGACCGGCTCCCGCGGCACGACGAGGAAGTCGGCGTCGACCTCCTCGGCGGTGTCGAGGATGACGCTGCCCGGATGGGTCGTTTTCACCTTCGTCGAGAAGCCGTACGCGATGGAGGTCGTCACCGAGACGCCCCGTTCGTCGGCCCGATCGAAGACGGTCTCGGTGAACGACTCCGTGTCGGTCGCGACGACCGACTCGTCGACCGCGCCGGTTTCGATCCCCCGTGCGACGTCCTCCCCGAGGACGTACACCGCGTGAACGGTCGCATCGTACTCCTCGGCGATCGCGATCGCGTGCTCGACCGCCTGCTGTGACTCGTCGCTACCGTCTACGGGGGCCAACACCAGGTCGATGTCGAGGGTCGCCATGTTCTATCGGTTCGTCTCGCCCCTCAAAAACCCCCCTGTCCCGACCGCTCCTCGAGCGGCCCTTTTAAGCACGGGGCGGCTGAACCGTCGCGTATGTTCGACACCATCGTCATCGCCACCGACGGCTCCGACAGCGTGCGTCGCGCCGTCGACGTCGCGCTCGACCTGGCAGACCGCTTCGACGCGACGGTTCACGCGCTGTACGTGATCGACAGCGGCGAGGTCGAATCCTCACCGGACGAGGTCCGTGACGACCTCCGTGACGCGCTCGACTCCCGCGGTCGGGAAGCGATCGAGGCGGTCGAACACGACGCCACCGTCCCGGTCGAGACCGCCGTTCGGGAGGGTCGCCCGGCGGCCGAGATCTCGGCGTACGCCCGCGAGGTCGACGCCGACGCCGTCGCGACCGGGACTCGCGGTCGCCACGGCGAGAACCGGTTCCTCATCGGGTCGGTCGCCGAGCGTGTCGTCCGAACCTGCCCCGTTCCCGTCCTCACGGTCCGCCAGCTCTCCGGGGAGTGAGGCGGCTCCGATCGTCGAGCGACCGGGCCGGCGTCCACGGAACCGCGGAGTTTTCCACGTCCCGCCCGTCGCTCGCGTATGGACGAGGAACTCATCGACGACGATTCGATCCCGCTGTCTCGGCGCACACGGCTCCCGGGTGCGGGCTTTTTCTACCCCGACTCCCTCGACGAGGAGCGCGCCGAGCGCCGCGCCGAGGAGACGCTCACCGACGTCGAGGCGGTCGTGATCGCCGACGCGGACGCCGACGGACTCGCCTGTGCCGCGATGGTTCGCGAGCAGTACGGCGCCGCCCTCGACGTCGCCGACTTCGAGGCCGACATCGCGGACCGCATCGCGGACGATCCGGACGGCGACACACCAGCTGACGATCCGGACGGCGACACAACCGCTGACGATCCGGACGCCGACGCCTTGGAGCCGCACGAACGATCGACGGTCGCGCTCCTCGCAGCCGGTCCCTACTCGATCGACGATTCGCTCGAACGCGTCCTCGAGTACGCCGAGCCGGGGATCGACCTGTACGTCTGTGACCTGTGTCCCGACGATTTCGAGTGGATCGCCGACCCCCTTACGGACCTCGTCGACCACGCCGCCTCTATCCGGTGGTTCGACCACCACCAGTGGGATGACGAAACCGCCACGGCTGTCCGATCGGCCGGCGTCGACCTCGTCGTCGGCGACTCCGAGGAGGAGTGCACCGCCGATGTCGCGCTCCGCTCGCTGACCCACGACTTCGACGACCGCTGGGACGAGCTAGCCGCGGTCACCCGCGACCACGACCTCTGGATCAAGGAGGATCCCCGTTCCGACGACCTGGCCGACTACGCTTACTGGACCGGTGCGGAGGAGTACACCACCGTCGTCGGCGCCTACGGTGCGAACCTCCCCGAGACGGTCGACCGATTCCTCGAGCACCGACGCGTCGAGAAACGCGACCGGATCGACGCCGCCGTCGACCGGGCGGTCGTCCACGAGGTGGGCGACTGGTCGGTCGCAGTCACCTACGGCCGCTGTTCACAGAACGAGGTCGCCGAGGCGCTTCGTGAGGACGGCGCCGACGCGGCCGTGATCGTCAAGCCCGCCGGCTCCGCCTCGATCCGCGGATCGGACGGCTTCGAGCGTGCCCACGAGGTCGCCGGCCGCGTCAACGGCGGCGGCCACCCCAAGGCCGCCGGCTGCAAGCCCGACATCTACGACGATATGCTCGATTACGCCCACCACTGGACGACCGAGGGACAGGCCGCGCGCAAGGTCATCCTCGGCGCCTTCGAGGCGGTCGCTGATGCGGCTGCAGTTGAGGACGAAACCGAATCGGCGAGCGCCGACCCCGACGCCGACGCGGAGTAAACCCGTCAGCGAGCGGTATCCCGATCGCCGCGGACCACCGTTCCGACCGCCGCGGACCGCTACTCTCGATCGCCGACGACCCACTTGTGCGAGAAACTCTCGCCGCAGGCACACTGTGCGTACGCGTGCACCACGTCGCCCTCGGCGTAGAGTCCACCGACCTCCTCGTTTTCGGCCTCGGCGAACGCGAAGATGAAGCTGATCGCGTGTTCCTCGCCGGCCTCATCCGCCGGCTCGTCGTCCGCGGCTGGACAGGCCGCCGCGTCGAGCGTCCTGGCGATCGTCCCGTCGGTCCCCATCGCCTGCTTCGCGAAGCCCATCGCGTCCATCCCGGTGCCGGCCTGAAACGCCGACCGGCCGCGCTCCCCGTCGACCACGAGCAGGACGCCGTGTTCCCGTTCGGTTCCGATCGATCGAAGTCGGGAGTCGTCGTCGAGGAAGTCGTCGCTCACGAACAACACGACGTCCTCGAGTCGCTCGCCTGCCAGAAACTCGTCGAGTTCGCTCATACCCCTCCTGGGTCGTCCCGACCTAAAAGCCGCCCGTCATCGACCCTGCGACGGTTCGCCCGGGCGTCGGTCGTCTCACGTCGTGCCGCACGGATGTTTATAAGCGATACCGACGCAGCCGGCCCATCACCTGACCATCGTCGCGGAACGGGTCGCGGGTGCGCGGCGCGTCGTTCCGTGTCTCCTCCAGCGCCGCCTGCTCGCCACCCCCATCAGCGTCGCCCGTTCGCCGTTTCCACAGCGACGCCTGCTCGGATCCACGTTTCCGCTGATCCGATCGCCCGCCGACCTCACAACCGGCTGCGGATCGTCTCGGCGGTCGCCTCTCCGACGCCGTCGACGTCGGTTAGGTCCGCGATCGACGCCGATCGGACGTTCTCGACCGACCCGAACCGTCTGAGAAGCCGTCGGCGAGTCTCGGGTCCGACGCCCGGAACCTCATCAAGCACCGTCGACACCTCGTCCCGGAGCGACTGGTGGTACTGCACGGCGAATCGGTGTGCCTCGTCACGGACTCGCTGGAGCAGGTGCAACTCGGTCGCGTCGGACGGCCAGTCCCGGGGTCCATCCGGCGTGATCACGATCTCGTCCGCCTTCGCAAGCCCGACCACCGGCACGTCCCAGCCGACCGCCGACAGGGCGTCCATCGCGGCGCCGAGCTGTCCCTCGCCGCCGTCGACGAGCAGCAGGTCCGGATCCGGCCGGTCGTCGCGACCCTCCACGGCGCGGGTCGCGCGCCACCGGATCAGTTTCCGCATGCTCTCGTAGTCGTCGTTCTGCTCCGGGAGCTTCTTGCGGCGGTAGGCCGCCGTGTCGGCCGACCCGTCGACGAAGCAAACGTTCGAGCCGACGACGTCCCGGCCGCCGGCGTGGCTCACGTCGAACCCCTCGATCCGATCTGGACGATCGATCCCGAGCCGGTCGCCGAGCGCCGCCAGTTCGTTGTCTCGGCCGCTCCGTCGCCGAGCGTTCTTCAACGCCAGCTCGACGAGCCGCGCCTCTCGACCGGCGCTCGGTACGCGCACCGAGACACCCTGTGTCTCGAGCCACGCCACGACGTCCTCGTCCGTCGGCTGCTCGGCGAGAAGTACGACGTCTGGGAGGTCGCGCTCGGCGTAGTACTGGGTGAGAAACGCCGAGAGGACGGTCGCAGGCGTCGATCCGAACCCGTCAGTCGCCTCAGCTGCACCCTCTCCGCTGTTCCCGTTGCCCGTCTCTATCGACGGTCGATCGAGCCGGTGGCGGCTTCGATCGACGAGCTGGCCGTTCTCGCTGTGCAGCCGCGCGACTCGTGCGATGTCTCCCTCGATGGCTGCCGCAAGCACGTCGGTCGTCCCGTCCGCGGAGCGTGACGAGACGGCCGATTCGCCGTCGCCGTGGAACGCGCGGACCGCCTCGAGCTCGTCGCGGAGGTTCGCCGCCCGCTCGAAGGCGGCCTCCTGGGCGGCCGCCTCCATCTCCCGTTCGAGCGGGTCGGCGAGGACGCCGGTCTCCCCCTCGAAGAATCGCCGCACCGACGCGACGTCCTCGAGGTAGGACTCGACGCCGATCTCGCCGGTACACGGTGCCGAGCAGAGGCCCATCTCGTAGTCGAGACACGGCCGCTCTCGACCCTCGTACTTGTGATCCGAGCAGCCGCGCGCCCCGTAGACCTCCCGGAGCGCCTTGACGACGGTCTCAACGCGTCCCTTGTCCGTGAAGGGTCCGTACGCGATCGCTCCCTCCTCCGGGTCCCGCGTGACGGTGATCCGGGGGACCTCGTGGTCGGTGAGTTGGACGAGGGGGTAGGACTTGTCGTCGGTCAGCCGGACGTTGTACCGGGGTTGGTTGCGCTTTATGAGGTTCGCCTCGAGAAGGAGCGCCTGCGTTTCGGTGTCGGTGACCGCGAAGTCGATCGTCTCAGCCCGATCGACCATTCCGCGGATCCGTGTCGACCGCGGGTCCGTGTACGATCGAACTCGGCTCCGGAGATCAACGGCTTTGCCGACGTATAGCGTCGTCTCCCCGGCTTGGAACTGGTAGACTCCCGGCTCTCGCGGGAGGTCGGTGGCGCGCGTTCGAACCTCCCCGGTCTCCATCGATCCGTCCTTGGTCTCTCGCGGGTTTCAACTCGGCGGTCGGCGGGACGGCACGACTGCTGGGATCGAAGCGAAGCCATCAGGATCGAATCCGGTTGGCTTTCGGCCGAGACAGACACAGTTATGCAGGACCCTCCGTTACGGCCGCCTATGACTGACCATCACGCGGCCTATGCTGGGGGATCGGGATGCGAGTAGTCGCGAAGTTCGGCGGCACGAGCCTCGGTAGCGGCGATCGGATCAACCGCGCGGCGGACTCGATCGCCACGGCGGTCGAGAGGGGCCACGAGATCGCCGTCGTCGCCAGCGCGATGGGATCGACGACCGACGAACTCCTCGACGACATCACCTTCGAGGCCGACGAGGCCGACCGTGCCGAGATCGTTTCGATGGGCGAGCGGACGAGCGTCCGGATGCTGAAGGCCGCCCTCGCTGCGCGCGGCGTCGACGCGATCTTTCTCGAGCCCGGAAGCGACCAGTGGCCGGTGATCACCAACGAGGTCGGCGAACTCGACGTCGAGGCCACCCGCGAACGGGCCCAACAGCTCGCGGCCGAACTCGACGGCGTCGTGCCCGTCATCACCGGCTTCCTGGCCCAGGACCACCTCGGAAACGTCACGACGCTCGGCCGCGGCGGGTCGGACACCACTGCGGTGATGTTGGGCAACTATATGGACGCCGACGAAGTCGTCATCGTCACCGACGTCGAGGGCGTAATGACCGGCGATCCCCGCGTCGTCGAGGGGGCCCGAAACGTCGGGCGGATCTCGGTCGACGAGCTACGGAACCTCTCGTTCCGCGGCGCCGAAGTGGTCGCGCCGAGCGCGCTCTCCTACAAGAACGAGGATCTCGCCGTTCGGGTCGTCCACTATCAACACGGCGATCTCCTCGAAGGCGGCACGCGGATCGAGGGCGAGTTCGAGAACCTGATCGATATGCAAGAACAGCCGCTCGCCTGCGTCACGGTCGCGGGTCGGGCGATCCGTAATCGTCCCGGGATCCTCGCCGAACTCTCCGACGCCCTCCGGAACGAGGACATCAACGTCGATGCCGTCGCGTCCGGAATGGACTCGGTGACGTTCTACATCGATCGGAACCGCTCGGAGGATGCGGAGGCGGTGTTACACGAGCGGGTCGTCGCGGACGACACGCTCTCGTCGGTCACCGTTCACGACCCGATCGCCGTCATCCGGCTGACTGGCGGCGAGCTACCCAATCAGCCCGGGATCATTCAGGAGATCGTCGGGCCGCTGGCGGCTGCCGGGATCAACATCGTCGACCTGATCACGAGCGCCACCTCGGTCGCCCTCTTCGTGGCATGGGACGACCGCGAGCAGGCACTCGAGATCGTTCAAGACGAGTTCGATCAGTAATCTCACGAGGGGTTCGGCGAACGTGGTGGACCCGAACGCTCGACCCGGTCAGGCGTCCGTGGTATCGGCTGCTCCGTTATCCAGGGCGACGTCGACGCCGCCGTCGTCGACCGTCACGCCGGCCGCACAGACCGGATGTTCGAACGACGCCGTGAGCACTTCGGTTGCCGCCTCGATCGCCGCGGTTGCCTCCAGGGAGTGTGCCTCCGGCGAGTCGATCTCGTAGGTGGCGACGATCGTGGGCTCGCTGACCGTCTCGACGAGCAGCGCATCGCGGCGGACGGTGCCGATCGTTGCGGCGTCCGGGCCGATCACGCCCGCGATCCGTGGGGTGTCGTAGTCGTCCTTCTCGTAGTCGAGCGCGAGCAGCGGCTCCGCGAGTGCATCCCGTTCCGGATATCCGATCTCGAGCTTTTCGGCGATCGGATCGACGTGTGACCCGTTCCCGATCGCGGCGAGTCGCTTTCCGCTCGGCGTTTCGACTGCTCGAACGCAGTTGTAGGAGATGTACGGGTTCTCCGTCGGTGGCGCATCCGGGGTCGGCGAGACGGTGAGCGTTCCATCCCGATCGACGACCTGGCGGTTGGGAAACGATCGCGAGGAGACGCGGTAGGCGCCGATCCCCGGGGCAACGACGACGAATCGTCCGATGTACATACCCGTCGCTGGTGACCGCATCGGTATGTCGATGTCGGTTCCGTCCGCACCGGTCCGGCCGGTCCTGTCGATCCGGCCCGCGACGACCGACCGGCTCGGTTCGCAACACTCATAACCATCGACGGGATAGCAATTGGTGCCGACACAGTCCATTGGGGTAGTGGCCAATCCTGTTGCCTTCTGGGGGCAACGACCCTGGTTCGAATCCAGGATGGACTACTTCTTCCGGCGACGTCGATCCATAAGCCGGTCGGCTCGACGTCGGTGTCCATCCGCACCCGTCCCGCGGTCAGCTCTCCGCCGTTCGACGCGACCCGCCGGGCTCGAAACACGTCACTTCTCGACGTCGAGCAGCGCCACTCGTTCCTCGATCAGGTCCCTGAGCGTACCCGACGTTGCGGCGAGTTCGGTCTCCGTGACGTCGTGAAACGACCGGATGCGGCCTGGATCGGTCACGTCTTCGAGCCACGACTCGACGGCGGTTCGCTCCCCAGGTGAATGTCTCGTGGCGTCGTCGAACCGCTCCTCGAGCCGCTCGAGGGCGGCCGAAACCGCCTCCGGCGTCGTCTCTCGGGGTGGCGTTGTGCCCCTCCGTGCCGTCTCATTCTGGCGGTCGTCCTCGTCTCCACGTGTCGGTGACGACGGGTAGACGATCGCGATCGCGGGCATCGATCCCTCTTCGACGCCCATCCCGAGCGCCTCGTCGATCTGGCGCCGACCGGCTGCATACAGGAGGACTTCGACCGCCGGATCGCTTGCGACCGCCGCGTCCCGGTCGATCGCCCGTTCGGCACGTGCGACCGCTCGGTCGAGATGGGTTCGTGAGACGACGTAGCGTGCGTCCACGACCTGTATCACGGCGTTCGTCTCCTCGCGGATCGTCCGGACGGTCCCGAGGAACGCGTCCAGGTCGTCGATCGCGAGGTCGCCGGCGAGGAGATGTGGCGTCGGGTACGCCGTGTCGCCCGTCGCTCCGTTCGTCGATCGGTCGTCGGTCATCGGAAATCACCGAGGTTCGATTGCCCGTTCCCGCCCTCACCGTCATTGCCGGCGGTTCCCGCCGTCGCCGCCGCGGCGGCCGACGCATCGGGACGGACGTCGTCCATCGACGGATCCTCCCGGCCGGCGTTTTCGAGGATCGTCTCGGCGGTTCGCTCACGACCCCGGAGCGCACCGAGCACCGTCGCCTTCTCGGCGGTTCGGAGGTCGCTTCGGGACTCGATCCCGGCTTCGTACAGCCGACGCGCACGCTTGCGCCCGACCTCGCGGACGCCGGCGAGATCCAGCAGTTCCTCGCGAACTCCGTACTCGACGCGCTTTCGAGCGTCTCGAACCGCGGCGACAGCGTCGTCCGGAAGGCCGATCTCCCGCCCCAGCGTTTCGGCGGCGCGCAACAGCCACTCGGCGGTGTCGACCTTCCCGCGAACGTCGCCCGGACCCACCTGGTACCGTTCGGCGATCCGGTCCTCATCGACCTCGGTGGCCCAGTCCTCGAGGAGCCGGGCGGTCTTCAGGGAGGCGAGCCAGTCATCGAACCGGACCTCCTCGTACTCGCTGGGGGCGGGACCGAGCAACTCGTCCTCGCGCTCGTGGTACGTCTGGGTGTACCGCTTCTCGTCGCCGGACTTGAGGTACAGCTCGTACATATCGGGCGTTCTGCTCACGAGGTGGTAGAGTCCAAGCGGCGTGAGCTCGGGTCGGCCGTCGGGCGCTTCGGAGTCAGCCTCTTCACGGCCGTCGTTCCCGTCGACGCGGCCGTAGGTCACGAAGTCCTGTGTCTTCTCCGCCGAGTCCTCGTTCGGGGCATATTGCACGCCATCGCCGCGATCGGCGGCAGTGGTGGCATCGTCGGTATCTGTACCGCTCCCGCCGCTGGCCGCACGCAGCCCGTCGATCAGCTCGGCCGCGCTCATCGGGTCGAGGTAGAGACGCGAGACGGTGTGGCCGATCGACGTCGCGGCGATCGCGTCACGGTCGCCGTCGCGATCGCGCTCGAGGAAGTCGTTCGCGACGAGGTACTCGACCACGCCGTCGGTGACGCTGCGGAGGTGATGGTCGTCGTCGGCCTGCTCGGCGTACAGGGTGTTGGTCAGGAACTCGAAGAGCCCGTCGCGCGTCGACGCGAACCCCGTGGCGACCGTCGCGAGAACGTGCGTTCGAAGCGCGGGCTCGGCCGCCAGCTTCGACCGGACCGGCTCCGCGTCGGCCCAGACGTATCGGTCGAAGAGTTCCTCCGATCGCTCGGCGCTGTTCGCGAGCAATACGGCCTCGCCGTACGGATCGAGTCCCGGTCGGCCGGCCCGGCCGCACATCTGGTGAACCTCCAGGACGTCGAGCGGCTTCATCCCGCCGAATTCTCCGTCGTACCGCCGCCAGTCGCGAACGATCACCCGCCTGGCGGGCGTGTTGACCCCGGCGGCGAGCGTCGGCGTCGCACAGATACACTTGATCAGCCGGTCGCGGAACGCGTCCTCGACGAGTTCGCGGTGGGCCGACGTGAGGCCGGCGTGATGAAACGCGGCGCCCGACTCGACCGCATCGGCAAGCGTCTCGCCGGTGTCCGTCTCCGATCCGGACCGGATCTCCTCGGCGAGCGCGTCGAGCTCCGCTCGTTCTGATTCCTCGAGGTGCCGTCGGGTCACGGCGGCGAGATCGCCGGCCGCCGATTCGGCGTTGCGACGGGAGTTGACGAAGACGAGCGAGGAGCCACCCTGTCCGTCCTCCACCGTCCCAAGCGCGTCGTCGACGAGCGCCGCCGTCTGGTCGTCAGTCGGCGGATCGCCCACCGGAACCTCCGTCCGGCTGCCGTCGTCGAAGTCGATCGTTCCGTTCGCGTGCACCCCGATCCGGAGGTCGATCGGCCGCCAGTCGGAGTCGACCAGGGCGGCGTCGAGCCAGTCGGCGATCTCCCGCGCGTTTCCGACCGTCGCCGAGAGCGCGACCGTCTGGAGCCCCTCGTTGATCCGGCGCAGCTTCGCCAGCGTCACCTCGAGGGTCGGCCCCCTGGAGCGGTCGTTGACCAGGTGGACCTCGTCGCTGACGACACAGGAGAGGTCGTCGATCCACGGTGCCCCGTTGCGGATCAGCGAATCGACCTTCTCGCTGGTCGCCACGATGACGTCGCGGGTGGCCAGCCACTCGCCGTCGGAGTCGTAGTTCCCGGTCGAGACGCCGACCGTCACGCCGAACTCCTCGAACCGTTCGAACTCGGCACGCTTCTCCGACGCCAACGCCCGTAGCGGGACTATGTAGAGGGCGGTCCCGCCGCGCTCGATCGCCGACAACATCGCGAGCTCGGCGATGAGCGTCTTTCCGGAGGCCGTCGGCACCGCCGCCACGAGGTTCTCCCCCTCGAGCAGTCCCGCCCCGACCGCCTCGGCCTGCGGGGGATACAGATCCGCGACGCCCTCGGCTTCCAGCGCCTCTCCGACCCCCGACGGGAGTCCGGAGAGCGAAGTCGGTTCCATTGTCCCCTCCTTGGTCCCCGATTCGATTTAAACGCTCGGAGTGGACCGTTCCGTCTGTGGACTGGAATTCGATCGCCGTTCGTCTCTTGCCGTTCGTCTCTTGCCGTTCGTCTTGCCGTTCGTCGTCCGTGCTCAGATCGTCTCGTCGGGGTCGTGGTCCGCGGCCATCCGCCGTGCCTCGGCGGCAAACCGTTCCTCATCGGCCGGGTCGGCCGCCTCGAGCGCGTCCGCCTCGACCTCGGTCGCCGCCGTCACGCCGCCGCTCGCGTACAGCCGCTGTTCGGCCAGTTCCTTCGTGTACGTCCGATCACCGTCGGTCGTCGCGTAGGTGAGCCTGACGAGTCCCTTCGAGTCGAACTCCCGATCGACGAGCCAGAGCGTGGGCATACCCATTTTCCGGGTGGCAGGTGGTTAATCGATCGGGTTCGATCGTTCCGACGTCCCTGTTCACCCACGGTCGATTCTCCCGCCGTCGTCGAGCAGTCGGTCCTTCTCGGCGCGTGACAGCTGCTTGATCGCGTACTCGCGGGACATCGCCGCCGACCGCGTGCCGAACGACTCGACGTACCGGAGTTCGACCGGCGTCCGACCGCGGGTGTATTTGGCACCCTTGCCGGAATCGTGCTCGGCGACGCGCCGGTCGACGTCCGTCGTGTAGCCGGTATAGAGGGTTCCATCCGCACACTCGAGCACGTACACGTGGTGGCCATCAGCGCCGTCGGCTGATGGATCGGCATCCTCGTCGATCGATCGATCGGCGCCCCGGTCGCTCATCGGTCGGATGGTTCGTTCTCGTCATCGGCTTCGGTCCCGGTTTCCTCACCGTTTCGTTCGCGTGCAGCCCCGACGCCGCGGGCGATGAGACCGGCCTGGGCGCCGGCGACGAATCCGGCGTCGACGTTCACCGCGCTCACGACGGTACACGACTGGAGTGCGCCGTGGAGTGCCGCCTCGCCGTCGCCGCCGACGCCGTAGCCCGTCGAGACCGGCAACGCGATCACGGGCGCGTCGACGAGGCCGGCGACCACGGTCGGGAGCGCACCCTCTCGGCCGGCGGCGACGATCACGGCGGCGGCGCCACGAACCCGGTCGATCTGGTCGACGATCCGGACGAGGCTGGCGACGCCGACGTCCTCGATCAGTTCGATCTCGGCACCGATCTCGCGGGCGATGATCGCGGCCTCACCGGCCACCGGAGCGTCGCTCGTCCCGCCCGTGATCACGCTCACTCGAGCGTCCAACGTGGGCCGATCGAACTCCGGCGCGCGGGCGACGAACGTTCGCGTCCGGTCATCGTGCTCGATATCGGCGTCGGGGACCGCGGCGATCACCGTTTCGGCGACCGACTCGGCGACACCCGGTTCGATCCGGGTCACGACTGCCCGTCCCGCGGTCTCGACCGCGGTCCGCGCGAGTTCGGCCGTCTCCGCCGGCGTCTTTCCCTCGGCGAGGATCGCCTCGGGGATCCCACGGCGCGTCTCGCGGGCCGCGTCGAACCGACCGGCGTCGGTCGTCGCGTACCCGGCTAGCCGTGATTCGGCCTCGTGCACCCCGATCTCCCCAGCTGCGAGCGATTCGAGTACCTCGCGCATACGCGGGGATCCGGGCCCGAACGGTTCGTAGCTGTCGGTCCGCGGACCGGCCGTCGCTGGTTCCACGGCGGCGATCGATCGGCCCTCGATCCGATCGATCCGTGACCGTGTGTATCCCGGAGGGTATTGAATCCTGTGAACGGCCCTTACGCGCCTCGTATCGGGCGAATTCAGGAACTCTTATTAAGTATCGATGGCTAGCCTCGATCGCATGGCAGACCTCATTGTCAAAGCAGCGGTCAAGGACGCGCTGGATGAGAAGAACGTCGCCTCCGACTTCTACGAGGCGCTCGACGAGGAAGTCGACGAGCTGCTCGCCGACGCCGCGCGACGCGCGGAAGCCAACGACCGGAAGACGGTCCAGCCGCGCGACCTCTAACTCGGTCCCCCTCTTTCCGTTATTTCGCCCGTCACGCTCACGAGCGGCGGCGCCGTCGAGTCGGAGCGGGTTGCCGTCACGCCGTCACATTGAACCGTGTCGACGTCACGCTATGGCATTAGATCTCGTGAATCGCCACGCCGTCGTCGTCCCCGACGTGGACCTCGTCCGCCATATCGACGAAGAGGCCGTGATCGAGTACGCCGGGGATCGCCGAGAGCGTTCCCGCGAGCCGGCCCGGATCGGCGATCGCGTCGAACGAACAGTCGAGGACGAGGTTCCCGTTGTCGGTGACGACCGGGCCGTCCTTGCGCTCGGCGCGTCGGAGCGTCGGCTCCCCACCGGCGTCACGGATCGCCGTGGCGGCGGTCGTGTGTGCCTCCGGAAGCACCTCGACCGGCACGTCGGCGGTGAGTACGTTCGTCACCTTCGAGGGATCGACGACGACGAGGAGCCGGTCGGCGGCCGCATCCACGACCTTCTCGCGGGCGTGTGCTGCACCGCCACCCTTGATGAGCGTCCCGGACACTTCCTCAACATCGCCACCCTCACCCGTGAGGACGACTTGATCCGCGCCGTCGATCGCGATATCGATGCCCGGACCGTCCGGTCCACAGACCGTGTCCAGTCCGACGGTCGGGATACCGTGGTCGCGCGCACACGCTCGGGCGTCGAAGGAGGTTGGGACGCCACGGACGTCCAGCCCGGCATCGACCGCGCGACCGATCGCCCGTATCGCGTGTGCCGCCGTCGATCCCGTTCCGAGACCGACGACGTCGCCGTCCGAGACCGCTTCCGCTGCCGATTCGCCGGCACGTCGTTTCTGTGCGTCCGTTCCCCCGGTCGTCTTCATACGCGTGCCCTCGGCCCCCGCGTAGAAAAGCGCCGTCACTCCAGCCGGTCGAGAACGGCCTCGGCGTCGTACGCCAGCGTGAGCGTCCGCGACCGGCCACGTCCCTCGACGTCGGCGTACTCGGCGTCGATGATCCCGAGCTGGTCGAGCTTGTTGATGATCTCCGAATAGCGGGTGTATCCGAGATCGGTCTCCGCCTCGAAGGCCTCATAGACGTCGCCGGCACGCTCGCCCTCGTGGTCGACGAGCACCTCGACGAGCGCGCGCTCGGAGGCCGACAGTCCCCGCAGCGACCGCGAGAGGTGGACGAACTTCGACTTCTCGTAGGCGCTGTCGACGTCCTCGGCCGCGATCGTCTTCGAGGCGCGCATCTCCGCGTTGAGCCCCGCGCGCCGGAGGAGGTCGATCCCGACCCGCAGGTCGCCGTTCTCGGCGGTCAGCTCCGCGACCTGTTCGAGCTCCGGTCGGTCGAGGACGCCGTCGTGGAACCCGCGGGCCGCGCGCTCGCCGAGGATGTCGGCGATCTCGGTCACGTCGTAGACGGGGAAGTAGACCTCCTCCGGCCGGAACACCGACTGGACGCGCGCGTCGAGCTCGTCGATCACGTCGAGTCCGAGGTCCGAGGAGACAACGATCACGCCGATCTTCGCGCCCGAGTGGGTCTCGTGAGCGCGCAGCATCGAGTAGAGCGTGTCGGAGGCCTCGTTCTCGTAGAACAGGTAGTTCACGTCGTCGAGCGCCACGACCAGGACCTCGTCCTCGTCGATCAGGCGGTCGGTTATTTGGCCGAACAGCTTCTTGAAGGAGATCCCCGAGGAGGGCGGCTCGTACTCGAACAGGCGCTCGAAGAGCCGAGAGAAGACCGCATATCGGGTCGAGTCGACCTGGCAGTTGACGTGTGCGGTTTGGACGTCCGTTTGGGCGGCGAGCTCGCCGAACAGCTTCTGGATCGCGGTCGTCTTGCCGGTCCCCGGCGGGCCACGAACCATCGTGTTCAACGGGCGGGACCCGCGGGCAGCCGGCCGGAGCGCGTACTTCAGGCTCTCGACCTGGCTCTCGCGATGGTTGAACGTCTCCGGGACGTAGTCGATCTCGAAGACGTGCTCGTCGCGGAAGACGGACTCGTCCCACGAGAGCATCCCGTCCGGGTCCCCGGTCATCGTCTACACCACGTTTCCCGGAACACTTAATCGTTCCCCGGAGCGTCGGTGGAAGTGAAACGGCGCCAGAATCGGCCCGAACCGTTCGGAATCACGGCGTCGCGTTTCACTATCGGGACGCTTTCGTCGGTGGGTCGATGGCGGTCTCCGCCGCCCCGACCGGTCCATCGGTCAACACGAGGACGTGCCGTGTTAACGATCGATGGACGCGCCGGCTGAACCGCGCCGTGACGTTCCAGCCGGCGTCGATTGCCGCCGATCGCCAGTCGCGATCCGCGATGAGCACCGTGCGATCGCTTGTCCGGTTAGCTTCCGTGAGCGCGCCGGTCACCAGGTCCGCCAACTCGTGGCGTTCGATCTTGGATTGGCGGCCATACGGGGCGTCGAAGACGACGCAGTCGACCCCGTCGTCGACGATCGGCAGTCGTGTCGCGTCACCACGGAGCACGCTCCAGCCGGCCTCGGCATCCCCGTCCGCGTCGGTGGGCTCTGCCACCGAACCGGCCGACAGCGCTTCGAGGTTTCGGCGCGTCCCACGAACCATCTTCGCCTGGGCGTCCGCCGCCACGACGCGGGCGCCGACGGCGCCGGCTTCAAGCGGAATCCCGCCGGTTCCACACATCGGATCGAGCAGCGTCCCCCCCGGCCCCGCCCGTGCGATGTTCACGTACGCGCGGGCGTCGACCGGCGCCATGCTCCCGGGTTGGAAGAACGGTCGATCCGTGGGCTTTCGGGCGAAGTCCCGATCGGCGACGACCGTCCGCCACCCCAGGACACAGACGTCGGCCGCCTCCCCGTCGGCGCCCTCGACGGCCCGGTGGTCGGCACGGTCACCGGCCGCGAACAGCGCCCGCAGGACGTGATCGGGATCGTCGAGATCGACGTCGAACCCGCGGTCGACCAGCACCTGTCCGAGGTCACGTTCGGCACGTTCGGTCGAGATCTCGGCCGTCCCGCGCACGTCGCGTGCCCGCACGGCGACGCTGCCGGTGCGGTCGATGCTCGTAGCTCGCAACGCGGCGACGGCGCTGGCGATCGTCGCGTCGGTTCGGCCGATCGCCTCGTGGGCGGCCCGCGTGTACGCAAGCCGCGCGACGCCATCGCCGACTCGACCGGCGCGAGCGATCCCGGGCGCGAGGAGTTCGACGCCCGGCACCAGGCAGCCGGCCTCGTAGGTCGCGAACGCGTCCTCTTCCCCGGCGAGTTCGAGCCAGTACACGAGTCCGGATCCGGTCGCGCACGCAATGAGGATAGCGGTCGGCGGTGGCTGCTCCCCACCGCCGTCCCCCGTGCCGTCTCGTTCATCGGCCGTCCCGCTCCAACTTTCGGTGACCAGCCGTCCGGTTTCAACATCCTCGACAGATTCGTTGGAAAGGACGGAACGTGTATTGGTGACCGATCGTTCGATATTCGGCGTCACCCGACTTTTGTGGTTAACACTCTGTCTGCAAAATCGGATATAGTTACCAAAGTTATTTATTCGGGCGTCCGGAATAGGCGTTCAGAATGTCACGATCTAACAGGCGACAAGTGCTGCGACGACTCGGCGGGGCCGCGACCGCGGCGGGAACGTTCGGATTCGCCGGGTGTATGGGGAACGGAAACGGTGGCGGCAACGGGAACGGCGGCAACGGCAATGGCGGCGGCAACGGTGCAACAACGGGCACGACTGGCGATACACTCGAGATCACGATCGGCTGTCCGACCGCTCTCAGTGGTGCCTTCGCTCCCAACGGTGAAGCCGAACGTGACGGCGGCCAGCTGGCGATTCGCCATCTCGAGAACGATCTCGATGTCTCCGTCGATCTCGTCACTGCGGATACCGAGGTCGACCCCTCGGTCGCCGTTGAGCGACTCGAGGGAATGGTCGTCGAGGACGGCGTTCACGCCGCCTACGGCGGCGTCTCCTCCGCGGTCGGGATCGCGATGGGGTCGTGGGGGTCGGACAACCGCGTTCCGTTCTGTCCCCACGGCGCCTCCGACGACATCACCGGCGCCGAGTGTTCCGAGTACATGTTCGCGACCTACTCCGGGAACTCGATGCAGGCTTCCGTCGCGGCCCCGCAGATGGCCGAACAGGCCGACGACTGGTACATCCTCTACTCGGATTACACCTGGGGACAGACCGCAGAAACCATTTTCACGGAAGTCCTTGAGGAGAACGGCTCGAACGTGATCGGCTCCTCGGCGGTCCCGTTCCCGGCGGACGACTACACTTCCTACCTCAACACGGCCGAGGAGGCCGATCCCGACGGGATCGCGCTGTTGGTCGCCGGGCTCGACCAGCGGACCTCGATGAATCAGCTGCTCAGCGTCGGTCTGGAGCAGGACTACACGATCGCGATGCACCAGCTCGAGGACGTGAACCTCTGGGGCGTCGGCCAGGAAGCCGCCGCCGCGATCGACGTCGCCAGCCAGGGGTGGCTCCCCTCCCTCGACGTACCGGCGGACTGGATCTCGGAGATCCGCGAGATGTCCGAACACGAGCCATACGTCCGCCACTATATGGGCTACACGTCCGTCGACCAGCTCGTCCGCGCCGCGGTTCGGGCCGGCTCGACCGACGGTGAAGCGATCAAGAACGAACTCGAGGGCCACGAGGTCGAAAGCGAGCGTGTTCGGGCGCTGCAGCCCTCCGAAGAGTCGCTCTACTGGCGCGCCGCCGACCACCAGCTGGTGCAGCCGGTCTATGCCAGCGCGGGACGGGCGGTTGAGGACATGGAGTCCGACCCCGACCGCTGGTTCGAGGTCATCGACCGGATGCCCGGCGAGGAGGCGGCCGGGGAACCGAGCGCGGAGTGCGAGCTGTAGGGTTCGATGTCGGTCGCTACACTCGCGTCGACGCCCGACGAGCTGCCCTCGATCCCGTGGTTACTTGCGGGTCTCGCGCTGCTGGCGGTGGTGATCGTCACCCTCGCCGTGCGTCCGCAGCTGTTCATCAGCAACCTCGTTGGTGGACTCGTCTACGGGATGATCCTGATGATGATCGCGTTGGGGCTGTCGCTGATCCTCGGGCTGCTCGGCGTCGTCAACTTCGCACACGGCGCGCTGTTTATGCTCGGTGCGTACGGCGCGTATCAGACCGTCGCGTTGTTCGAGCTCCCCTTCTGGCTCGCGTTGGTCGTCGTTCCGATCGGCGTCGGACTGCTCGGCGTGCTGATGGAGGTGACGGTCCTCCGGCGACTCTACGGGGAGGACCCGCTTATCGGCCTGCTTGCCACCTTCGGGGTCGCGTTGATGCTCGAGGAAGCGACCCGCGCCCAGTGGGGCGGCACGCCGCTGAGCTTCGACCCGCCGGCCGTGCTGCGGGCGTCCGTCCAGGTTGGATTCCTCGAGATCGCGACCACGCGGCTGTTCACCGCCGCCGTCGGCGCGCTCGTGGTCGGCGGTCTCTATGTGCTGATGTACCGAACCGACTTCGGGCTCTCGATCCGCGCCGGGCTCCAGGACCAGCAGATGGCCGAGTTCCTCGGCATCGACATCCCGAAACGGTTCACGATCGTCTTCTTCATCGGCGCGGCGATCGCCGGGTTGAGCGGCGTGCTCCGTGGTGCCGAGGTCGGGATGGACCTGGGGATGGGGATGGACTTCGTCATCCTCGCGTTCGTCGTCATCGTCGTCGGCGGGCTCGGCAGCATCTTCGGAAGCGTCGTGAGCGCGCTGTTGATCGGCGTCGCGGTCTTCGTCACGCCGGTGATGCTTCGGGCGGCCACGACCGTGGCCGGCCTCGAGTGGCTGTACGTCTCCGGGATCGGCGGGCTGATGCCGTTCCTCGTGATGATCGGCGTCCTGCTCGTCCGTCCGCGTGGCCTCTTCGGTGAGGAGGGGTTACTCGAATGAGTGACGCGACCGAACCGACGGCGGACGGACGCGACCGGCTGCTCGCGTCCATTAGCCGTTACCAGGTCCCGATCGGGATCCTGCTGCTCGTGGGTCTGTTGCGTCCCGTCATCGCCCACGACGCCCTGTTGGGAAGCAGCTACATCGCGTCCTCGATGCTGATCTGGATGCTGTTCGCGGCGGCGTTCAACCTCCTATACGGGTACAGCGGGCTGCTCTCGTTCGGCCACGCGATCTTCCTCGGCACCGGCATTTACGGGGTCGCGATCGGGTTGCGCCACTTCGATCTCCCGTACCTCGTTGCCGCGCCGATCGGCGTGATCGTCGCCGGGCTGATCGCCTACGGGATCGCCCGGCTCATCGTCGGTTACGGGGAGATCTACTTCGCGATGTTGACGCTCGCGTTCGCGGAGGCGATCCACTTCGTGGTCAACGCCGATCCCTTCGGGCTGACCGGCGGCGCCGACGGGCTTCGCTCCGGCACGACGCCGGGATGGATCGAGAGCTTTCGCGGACAGAGCGTCGTCCAACTCGGCGGCGGCGAGTTCGACCTCTATTATTTCGTCGCGATCGTCTTCGTTCTCGCGACCCTCGCGCTCTGGCAGATCGTCCGGTCACCGTTCGGCCGGACGCTCGTCGCCATCCGCGACAACGAGGAGCTCGCACGGGCGATGGGAATCTCGACCGCCCGGTACCAGGTGTGGGCGTTCACCCTGTCGGGCATCTTCTCGGCGATCGCCGGGACGCTGCTCGTGATCCGGAACTCGGGTGCCTCCCTCGAGAACTTCGGGATGATGACCGGCGCCGAGGTCATCCTGATGTCGATCTTCGGCGGGATGAGCTACTTCTTCGGCCCGATCGCCGGGGCGTTCTCCTGGTTCTTCGCGCGGGAGTATCTCACGAACCTGGAGATGGTGGCCGTTCCGCTTTTGGGAACCGTCGACGTCGGCCCGATCCTCGGCTACTGGCGGTTCTTCTTCGGGTTCCTCTTCGTCGTCGTGATCGTGCTTTCGCCGCGGGAGGGACTGTGGGGATTCGTTCGGTCGATCGCCGACCGCGTGCGACGCCGCCTTACCGAGGTGATCCGTGAATGACCGACACATCGTCCGACGACGCGACCGAAGCGGAACGCGTGACCGACGACGCGACCGACCCGGCGTCCGTAACTGGCCCGGGAACTGACCACGAATCGCTTGACCCGACCGAGGCGGCCCTCGGTGCACGCGGGCTCACGAAGCGGTTCGGCGAGCTCACCGCGGTCGGCGGGGTCGACCTCGCCGTCCCGGAGGGCGAACTCCGCGCCATCATCGGCCCGAACGGTGCGGGCAAGACCACGTTCTTCAACGTCCTGACGAACGCGCTGGAGCCGACCGCCGGCGCCGTCTATCTCCACGGTGAGGAGATCACCGGCACGCCTCAGTACGCCCGGCCACACGACGGGCTCGTCCGATCGTTCCAGTCGAACCAGCTGTTCACCGAACAGACGGTCCACGAGAACGTCCGGATCGTCGCCCAGACCGCCGAACAGGGCGCGTTCTCGCTGGACCTTCTCGGGCGCGGTCGCGATCTCGCGACCGAACGCGCCCACGAGGTCCTCGAGCTGACCGAGCTCGACGATCTCGCCGAGGAAACGGCCAAGAACCTCTCCCACGGCGACCAGCGCCGGCTCGGGATCGCGATGGCGCTGGCGACCGACCCGAGCGTGCTCCTGCTCGACGAGCCGACCAGCGGGCTCGGTGCCGTCGAGACCGAGACCACCGCCGACCTCATCGAGGACATCCAATCCGAGCTCGGACTCACCTTGTTGCTGATCGAACACGATATGAACATCGTCCTCTCACGAAGCGACCGAATCACCGTTCTTCACCGCGGCGAGGTACTAACGACCGGAACGCCCGAGGAGATACGCAACGACGACGCGGTCCAGGAGGCGTACCTCGGCGAGCGTGACGAGGAGGGATCGCTGTGAGTCTCCTCGAGGTGTCGGGACTGGAGGCCGGCTACGAGACCGGACAGATCCTCTTCGGGATCGACCTCGCGATCGAGGAGGGCGAAGCCGTCGGACTGCTCGGCCGGAACGGTGCGGGCAAGACGACCACGATGCGGGCGATTATGGGCGCCGATCTCCCCCGGATCATCGACGGCTCGATCCGATATCGCGACGCGGAGCTGCTCGATCGGAAAAGCTACGACCGCGCGGATCAGGGGATCAGCTTCGTCCCGGAGGAACGCCAGCTGTTCCCGCGGCTGACCGTGACCGAAAACGTCCATATCGCTGCATCGGCGGCTGAGGACCCCCTACCGGCCGAGGAGATGTTCGATCTGTTCCCCGAACTCGACGAGATGCGCGATCGTCACGCGAAGAATATGAGCGGCGGCGAACAGCAGATGCTGGCGATCGCTCGCGCACTCGTGTCGAACCCGGACCTGATGCTGCTCGATGAGCCCTGTGAGGGACTTGCGCCCCAGATCGTCGAGCGGCTGGAGGACGTCGTCACCCGGATCAACGACGAACGCGGCGTGACGGTGCTCATCGTCGAACAGAACGTGGCGACCGCGATGGCCGTCGCGGACCGTCACTACATCCTGGACGAGGGCCGGATCGTCGAGGAGGTCACCACCGACCGACTTCGGGAGGACGACGAGCTGCGTCAGCGACACCTCGGCGTCTAGTCGGCGACGCGCTCGCCGCTCTCCCATCACTGATCTGGTTAACAGTGTATTCTTAATTCACTTCTAATCTTCATACTGTATTTTTTAACCACAACTTTGAAGGAGTATGTTAACGAAGTACGGGTGATGACCGTAGACACAATCGACCGCGTCGCGGTACTGGGCGCGGGCAGTATGGGACACGGAATCGCCGAGGTCGCAGCGATCGGCGGCTACGACGTTGTCGTCCGCGACCTGGAGGACGAGCTCGTCGAGGACGGGCTCGAACAGATCGAGTGGAGTCTCGGGAAGCTCGCGGAGAAGGGCCGGATCGACGAGTCCGCCGATGACGTCTTCGCCCGCGTCGAGGGCACCACCGACCTCGAGGCGGCCGTCGAGGACGCCGATCTCGTGATCGAGGCCGTTCCCGAGCGGATGTCGATCAAGAAGGACACCTTCAGCGAGGTCGACGAGTACGCCCCCGATCACGCCATCCTCGCGAGCAACACCTCGGGACTGTCCATCACCGAGATGGCGACCGCGACTGACCGGCCCGAGCAGGTCGTCGGGACGCACTACTTCAACCCGCCCATCCGGATGGATCTCATCGAGGTCGTCCACGGCGAGGAGACCAGCGAGGAGACGATCGAAACGATGCACGAGTACGCCGACTCGGTCGGCAAGACCGCCATCGACGTCAAAAAGGACGTCCACGGCTTCGTCGTCAACAACGTCCTCGTGCCGTTCATGGAGGAGCCGGCCTGGATGCTCGAGGAGGGACTGACGACGATCGAGGAGGCCGACGCGGCGATGGTCTATCAGCGCGGCTATCCGATGGGCCCCTTCGAGCTGTCCGACTACAGCGGGATCGACATCGGCTACCACTTCCGGGAGGACTCCCGGTACGAGGCGCCGCCGCCGATCGAGCGCAAGGTCGAGAACGACGAACTCGGGCGCAAGACCGGGACGGGGTTCTACGAGTACGAGGACGGCGAGGGGACGACCTACGACTTCCACGACCGCGAGGGCTTCGACACCCTCCGCGTCGAGGCGCGGATGATCAACGAGGCCGCCAGGCTCATTGGCGAGGGCGTCGCCACCGCCGAGGACGTCGACCTCGGCATCAGGCTCGGCGGTCGGTTCCCGATCGGCGTCTGCCGGCTCGCCGACCAGATCGGTCTCGACGTCGTTCTCGAGAAGCTCCGGTCGCTTCACGAGGAGTACGGCGAGGATCGGTACGAACCGGCCGACCACCTCGTCGAGCTCGTGGAGGCGGGGAAGACCGGCGAGGACGCCGGCCTCGGTTTCTACGACTACCACGGCCAGTGGCCTTACCAGTTCCTCAACGTCGACCTCGACGACCGCGGCGTCCTCTCGATCGAGTTCGACCGCCCCGAACGGCTCAACGCGTTCTCCGAGGAGATGTTCGCCGAGGTCCAGCGCGCCCTCGAGGACGCGCCCGTTGAGGACGTCTCCTGTGTCGTCTTCTCGGGGGCCGGCGACCAGTTCTCCGCCGGTGCCGACATCACCGGCTTCCTCACGAACGCCCCCACCGAGATCATGGACGTCGAGGAATCCATCGAGACCGTCCACGAGTACCCCCGGCCGACGATCGCGAAGATCGACGGCTTCTGTCTGGGCGGCGGCCTCGAACTCTCGTTGGCGTGTGACCTTCGGATCGCCTCCGAGCGCTCCACGCTCGGCAGTCCCGAGATCGACCTCGGGCTGATCCCCGGCGGCGGCGGCACACAGCGACTCACCCGGATCGTCGGCGAGACGCGCGCGAAGGAGCTCGTCTTCCGCGGCAACCACGTCTCCGCCGAGCGGGCTGCCGACTGGGGGCTCCTCAACCGCGCCGTCCCCGGCGACGAGTTCGAGGACGTCGTCGGCGAGTTCGTCGACGACATCGCCACCGGACCCAAGACGGCGCTGAAGGTGGCCAAGACGGTGATCAACGAGGGCCAGAACGCCAGTCTCGAGGCCGGCCTCGCGATGGAGAGCCAGGGCTTCGGCCTGCTGACGACGACCGACGACGTGATCGAGGGCGTGGACGCCTTCCGCAATGATCGCGAACCGGAGTTCAAGTGACGATGACTGAAACCGCAGCGATCGTCGGCGGCGGCCTGACCGAGTGGGGCGAGCGCGAGGCCACCTGGAAGGACCTCGCTCAGGAGGCCGGCAAGGCGACCTTCGACGACGTCGACGGTCTCGACCAGTCGGACGTCGAGGGCCTGTTCGTCGGCGCCGTCCAGCCGGAACGGTTCGCCTTCCAGAGCCACGTCGCGCCGCTCGTCGCGGAACTGCTGGGAATCGATGCCGATATGATCTCGCGGACGGAGCTCGCGTGTGCGAGCGGCCAGGCGGCGCTCCGGTACGCGTGGCTGGCGATCGCCGCCGGCCAGATCGACGTCGCGCTGGTTCTCGGCGTCGAGAAGATGAACCTCGGGACGGAGTACATGCCCGAGATGCAGTCGACGATGACGAACGTGCTCGACCGCGAGTTCGACGGCGTCAACGGGCTCAACGGCCCCTCCCACTTCGCGCAGTTCGCCCAGCGGCACATGCACGAACACGGTACCACCCGCGAGCAGCTCGCGATGGTGAGCGCGAAGAACAAGAGCCACGCCGCCGCGACCGACTTCGCGCAGTACCGCGAGGAGGTTTCGGTCGACGACGTCCTCGAGTCGTATCCGATCGCGCCGCCGCTGAACCTGCTCGACTGCAGCGGCATCACGGACGGCGCCGCCGGCGTGCTGCTCGTCAGCGAGGAGAAGGCGCGGGAGGTGACCGACACCCCGGCCTACATCACCGGCAGCGGCCAGTCGTGTCTCTCGAGCAACTCGATCAACAACCTGCCGTCGATGACGACCTGGCCCCAAGCGCGGGAGGCTTCCGAGAAGGCCTACGACCAGGCCGGCATCGAGGACCCGCTCGCGGAGATCGACGTCGCGGAGGTCCACGACTGCTTCTCGATCAGCGAGGTGATCGAGTACGAACAGCTCGGCTTCGCCGAGGAGGGCGAGGGCGGTGCCTTCATCGAGGAGGGTCGCAGCGAGCTCGACGGCGACGTCGCGGTCAACCCCCGCGGGGGCCTGCTCGGCTGTGGCCATCCGCTCGGTGCCACCGGCGTCTGTCAGGCGCTTGAGGTTTATCGACAGTTCACCGGCGACGTGCCGGACGCGCGCGCGGTTGCGGGCGACCCGGAGACCGGCTTGATCCACAACCTGAGCGGCAGCGGGTCGGTTCACAGCGTGATGACGCTTGGGAGGGATCCGCAATGACGCGCGAGAACCCGCCCCGCGAGACGATCTCGATCCCGAACGAGGTCGATCTCCCGCGACTGCTCGACTTCTACGACCTGCAGGACGCCGAACACACCGGGATCCACGAGTTCTACGACAACCTCCGGAACGGAGAACTCACCACGACGACGTGTGACGACTGCGGGGCGGTCCACTTCCCTCCCCGGATCGTCTGTCCCGAGTGTCTGAGCGACGACCTCTCGTACACGTCGCTTCCCCACGAGGGGACGCTCCACTCGTTCACCGAGGTCCGCGGCACCGCCGCGATCGGAATGACCGACGACACGCCGTTCGTCGCCGGCGTCGTCGACCTTGGCGACGTGCGGCTGTCCGCACGGGTCGACGACGCGAGCCACGAGGACCTCGCGATCGGCGATCCGGTCCAACTGAAGATCGTCGACATCGACGGGCCGACCGACCAGGACCGGGTCTTCTACCGGTTCGTCCCGGTCGAGGACTGAGCCGGGGTCTCCTGGGGCCGGTCTCGAGATCGGTCGCGGACCCGTTCGCCGATGTTCTCGTGACGCTCCGACGGTACGCTAACGCCGCTCTCGGTGGCGCTCCGCCTGGACGTCGACGGTACTCGTGAAAAACCGGAAAATCCGGTTTCGACGGGACGATCGGTCCGGGAACGAACCGGTCACGATGGGCTTTGCAGGCGTGTTACCCGACGTTCTTCTCCTCGTCGTCCCAGAACTCCTCGCGGAGCTCGTACTTCTGGATCTTTCCGGTCGAGGTCTGTGGGAGGGTTTCGCGGAACTCGACGCTCGTCGGGCACTTGTAGTGGGCCAGTCGCTCGCGGGTAAACTCGATCAGTTCGTCCTCGGTGAGGTCTGCTCCCTCCTGGGTCACGACCAGCGCCTTCGGCGTCTCGCCCCACTTCTCGTGGGGAACGCCGATGACTGCGGCGACCTGCACGTCGGGATGCTCGTAGATGACGTCCTGGACCTCGATCGTCGAGATGTTCTCCCCGCCGGAGATGATGACGTCCTTCTTCCGGTCGACGATCGTCAGCATCCGGTTCTCGTCCCAGGTCGCGATGTCGCCGGTGTGGAACCAGTCGTCGCGCCGGTCGTGGAACGCCCGGTGGGTCTCGTCAGGCTTGTTCCAGTAGCGGTCCAGCACCTGGTTGCCGCGGACGATGACCTCGCCTTGGGTCTCGTCGTCGGTCGGAACCGGATCGCCGTGTTGGTCAACGACGAGGATCTCCGTGTTGAGCGTCGCGAATCCGGGCTTGTTGATGATGTCGTATTTATCCCCTTGCTGGATCTTCCGTCGCGTGTTGCTCGTGGTCACGAGCGGTCCGGTCTCGGTGGCGCCGTAGGCGTGGATGATCCGCCAACCGAGTTCGTCCTCGACCTCGCGGATCGTGCTCTTCGGCGGCGGGCTCGCGGCCGTCTCGACGCGCACCGGCTTCTCGCCCGTCGACGGGACGTCGGCGTCCTCGTAGTAGTCCAAGAGCATGTTCAACACAGTCGGTGCGCCGCCGAGGTAGCTCACGTCGTGGTCGGCGATGCGCTCGAAGACGGTCTCGGGGTCGAACTGCTCGACGATGACGTGTTTGCCGCCGATGCCGGTGAGACCGTAGATGTGCCCCCAGCCGTTGATGTGGAACATCGGCGAGGTCCACAACAGCGTGTCGTCGTCCTCGAACTCGACGTGGTGGGAGTGGATCAGCGCGTGGTAGTGCTGGATCCGATGGGTGTGGACGACCCCTTTCGGGTTGCCGGTGGTGCCGCTGGTGTAGAGGATGGTCGCGTCGTCCTCCTCGGAGATGTCCGGACGGTCCGGCTGCTCCGGGGAGTGCTCGGCGAGCACGTCCTCGTAGCCGTGCCAGCCCTCGCCGGCGGCGTCGCCGTCGTAGGCGACCCACCGCTCGACCGAGGTTCCCGCCTCGGCGTCGGTCCCCTTGAGGTGGTCGACCTTCTCGGTGAAGCCCGTATGCGCGATCAGCACCGACGGGGCGCTGTCGTCGACGAGGTAGTCGTACTCGGTCGGCTGCAACCGGAAGTTGAGCGGCACGAACAGCGCACCGATCTGCATCGTCGCGTACAGCGTCTCGATGAACCGGTGGGAGTTCGGCGTCAGCAGCGCCACACGGTCGCCCTTCTCGACGCCCCACTCGAGCAGCGCGTTCGAGAGGCGATTGATGCGGTCGTTCAGCTCGTTATACGTGAACTCGGTCCCGTCCTCGGCGACGACGCCGACGTCGTCGCCGTAGAGCGTGACCGCCCGATCGAGATAGTCAGTCGTGAGTAGTGGTCGTTTCATGGGTGTCGTTCAGTGACGTGTGGTGGGTCGTGGTCGTCCAGCGCGTCGCGGTGTCCGCCTCGGTGTGGTCTCCGCCGGTGATTGCGGCGGTCGATCGCCACGTGAGTGTGACTCTCTGACGATGCCTTCGCCAACGGGATACCATATTTTACATAGTAATTTAAACTTTCGGGAATTCTTTCCAATCGATACGATCGGCTATCGATGGTGATCGACGTCGTCGGGATGGAGTCGGTCGCTCACCGCACGTTCACTCCGTCGAGAGGCGCCGATCGCCCACGACCAGGTCGGCGGCCGTATGCTCCCCGTTCTCGCCGTAGCGTGCCGTATACTCCATCAGCTGGAACAGCGTACCCGTCGGATTGCGGGGGGAGACGAACGCTTCGATCCACTCGTCGTACGCCGCCCGATCGACGATCTCGAAGCCGGCCGCTTCGAGCGTCGCCGTCATCGCGTCGATGTCGGCGACCTCGATCGTGACGTGATGGAGGCCGGGCCCGTGCCGGTCGAGGTAGTCGGTGAGGAACGACTCCTCGGCGACCGGCTCGATGAGTTCGATCCGGGAGCCTCCGCCCAGCTCGTAGTAGACCCAGCGGAACCGGTCCTCGACGACGTCGTCGACCAGCCGCCGACATCCCAAGGCCGTCAGCAGCGGCTCCGCCGACTCGACGTCCTCGACGGCGATTCCGACGTGGTCGACCCGCGCGCGTGGTGCGTCTTCACCCATAGGTCGTCATTGCCGTACACATTGTTAATTATTGCCGTCGATCGTTGTCGTCGCTTGCCGTCACCACTTGCCGTCACCACTCTCCGTCGCCGCTTGCCGTGTCGCGCACCGTTGCCACCTGCTGTCGTCGCCGCTCGTTGCCGTCGACGTCACTCACGATCCCGTTTCCGACGCGGCGTCGGACGGTGGAATTATTTACCACCCACAACATACATTGTGGTATGAATTACCACTCAGTATTTCGCATCCGGAATCGCCGGGGAGCGACGGTGGTCGATCGATGAGCGACGCCGACGAAACGGCCGACGGAACGGCCGGCTCGGAAGACGAACCCTCCGAAGCCGACGCCGCCGAGGATCCGACCGAAAGTTTCTCACCCGCCGGGCAACGTCACTCCCTACGTGAGATGACCGACACCGAACCCGAGTGGGACTTCAAGGAGCGCGACGTACTGATCCTCCGGGAGCTGGCTCGGGATCCGCAGCTGTCGGCCCGGGAGCTGACAGACGTCCTCGAGGCGGAACACGGGATCGACGTCTCCCACGTCACCGTGAGCAAGTCGATCCGGAACATGCGCGACGCGAACGTCTTCCGGGAGGCCATCCTGCCGAACGAGGCGTACTTCAGCTTCTCACTGTTCGAGTTCCAGTTCAACCCCGAACACTTCGAGGACGGCTGGCGCGACGCGATGGAGCACATCCGGGAGGACAAGAGCACGCTGTTCTACTTCCTCTGTGACGGCGCCTACCAGTGGCGCGCCGTGATGATGTTCCCGGATGGCGAGGCCGAGTCGAAGTGGATCCACGAGTTCTACAAGGAACACGGCAAGGTGATCAACAACCTCCGGAACCACGCGTTGACCAACGTCCTCAAGTTCGGCACCGATCCGGAGCTGTTCGAGAACATCACCGACGGTCAGCAGTGATCGGCGGTCGGTGTGCACTCGCCCGCCGGCAGTGCTCACCGTTCGGTGTCACGTCGTCGCGGAGAAACGCCGGGAGAGGGATTTGAACCCTCGATCCCGTGAGGGAACACGCTTTCCAGGCGTGCGCCTTGCCACTCGGCCATCCCGGCTCGATTCGTCCTACTGCCGTCCTACTGTTAAACCCTTCTGTTCGCACGCAGGCGGTACTCCACCGCGTAGGCGATCGCCGCGACGACGGCCGTGATCACGACCGCGATCACCGCCGCTCCACCCAGGCCGATCGGGAGGGCTTCTGCCCGAAACAGTCGATAGCCCTGAAACGCCGCGAGGAACGCCACCCCGCCGACGAGCCCCCACAGGATCGCCGACTTCACGCGGGCTGCGGTCGCAGTCGATTCCCCTGAGCCTGCGGACACCATCTACTCGCTGACGGCGATCGCCTCGATCTCGACGCCCACACCCTTCGGGAGCGCGCCCGCCTGCACCGCCGATCGGGCCGGCGGTTCCTCGTCGAAGTAGCCCGCATACACCTCGTTCATCGCCTCGAAGTCGTCGATATCGGCCAGGAAGACGGTCACTTTGAGCACGTCGCTCGGGTCCGCGCCAGCCGCCGACAACACCGCCGTGAGGTTCTCGAGGGCCCGTTCGGTCTGTGTCGCGATGTCGGCGTCCGCGAGCAACTCGCCGTCCGGCGTCATCGGGATCTGTCCGGCCGTGAACACGAGATCGCCGTTGCTCGTCGCCTGGCTGTACGCGCCGACCGCCGCCGGCGCCTCGTCGGTGTGTACGATATCCGTCATACTCGCCGATCGAGCGCTCGCGTATTTAAACACCCCGTCACGCAAGTACGCATCCCGTCACGCACCGATCCACCGCCTCACGCGAGCACGTCGACTTCGTAGCCGTCCGCCTCAAGGCTGGCGACGATCGCCGCCGCATGCTCGGCGTCGTGGGTCTCCATTTCGACCTCGAGTTCCGCGGCGTTGACCGCGACGTCCCGTGAGGTCCGGTCGTGGTGGACCGCATAGACGTTCGCGCCGTGTTCGGAGACGATGCCCGCCACGCGTTCCAACTCCCCGGGGCGGTCCTTCAGCGCCATCTTCACCTTCAGGTACCGGCCCATCTCGATGAGCCCGCGCATCACGACGGTCGTCAGCCGGTTCATGTCGATGTTGCCGCCACACAGCGCGGCCACGATCGTTTCCCCGTCCTCGTACTCGAACGCCTCCGCGAGGATCGCCGCAAGCGGCACGGCTCCCGCCCCTTCCACGAGAACCTTCGATCGCTCCAACAGCAGCGTGAGCGCGTGGGCGATCTCCGTGTCCGAGACCGTCACCACCTCGTCGACGCGTTCCTGGATGACCTCGAACGGCGTTTCGCCGACCGACCGCGTCGCGATCCCGTCGGCGATCGTGTCGACGCGATCGATGCTCTCCACGCGTCCGGACGCGAGCGACTGGGCGGCCGATGCCGCCCCCGCCGCCTGGACGCCGATGACGCGGACGTCGTCGAGTTTCCCCGCGATCGCCGTCGCGATCCCCGCGATGAGCCCGCCGCCCCCGATCGGCACGACCACGGTGTCGAGCTCGGGGCAGTCCTCGACGATCTCCAGGCCGATCGTTCCCTGACCGGCCATCACTGTCTCGTCATCGAAGGCGTGGACGTACGTCCGGTCCTCCGCGGCCTCGATCTCGTGGGCCCGTGCCTGCGCCTCCTCGTAATCGATCCCGTGGAGGACCACCTCTCCGCCGTACCCGCGCGTGGCCTTCACCTTCGAGACCGGTGCGTACTCGGGCATCACGATCGTCGAATCGACGTCCGCCCGCGTGGCCGCGAGCGCGACGCCTTGGGCGTGGTTGCCCGCGCTCGCGGTCACCACGCCGGCCTCCCGCTCCGTCGGCGAGAGGGTGGCGATCCGGTTTGCCGCGCCGCGGATCTTGAACGCGCCGGTTCGCTGAAACGTCTCCAGTTTGAGGTGGACGTCCGCCCCGGTCAGCTCGGAGAAGGTTCGGGACCGTTCGAGCGGGGTCCGCCGTGCGACCTCCTCGACGTGCGCGCGGGCGGCCTGGACGTCGGCAAGCGACAGCATCGTTTCCATCTGGCGTCCGCGACCGCTAATGGTTTCGGGTCCGATCGCCGGGACCGATACGGCCAGCGCGGCGCCGTATGGGGCGCCGGCTCGCCGTCGCGAACGCCGTCACTGCCGGAGTACGCTCGCGAACGCTATCGCTCCCGGGACAAGGGGTGGGGAAAGGGGGAATGCACGCGTGTGACGTGCATCTGTAGGATACATCCCCGGTCATAAAAAGGTCCGGCTGGCGGAGTGAAAGTGAAACAGCCCGAGAGGGGCTGCCCTTTTCCCGTTTCGACCGATCTCCCCAGTCTCGGCGTACCGCTCCATCCTCCTTTCGACGGGACACTCCCTCTTCCCGGCCGTGCGCTCCGACCGACGTCGGCGCTCTGACCGACGTCGGCGCTCTGACCGACGTTTCGTTTTAAGTTCTTCCTCGCCGTGTCCCCCGATATGGACTTGTCATCCGCCCTCACGAACGCCGTCGCGGTCTATCGGCGGCGCCCCGCGGACCTCCTGCCCTTCTACGTGCTCGGAGCCGCGATCCCGGTGATCACCCGTGCGCTCGTCGCCGCCGTGCTCGCCGTCGCCTACGTGTACCTCGAGGTGACCGGTCGGATCGCTCGGGTTCGGACGGCCCTCTCGGAGACGGATCTCGGATCGATGCCCGACCCGGAGGCCGACCCGGCGGCGTTCCAACAGTGGACGGACTCCCTCGGCGACGTGCTGCTGCCGCTTGCTGATCCCGTCGTCCTTGCGGCCCTCGTGGCGGCGGGAGTGGCCACCGTCGTCCTCACCGTTCTCCTCTCGGCGGGCGTCTCGGCCGGCCAATACGCCGTCTCCCTCGCCCGCCTCCGTGACGAGGGTGGTACCCTCGCGGGGATCGGCGGCGTTCGTTCGTACTGGCCGTCGATCCTCGGGCTCTCCCTGTTGGAGGTCGGGATCTGGCTTGCTGCCACCTTCGGCGCCGCGATCGCCATCACGGCCGCGTCGATCGTCCACCCGATCCTCGGCGTTCTCGCAGCGCTTGCGGCGCTGCTGGGCTGGACGGTCATCGTCATCTGTACTCGGGCGGTCTTCGCGTTCGCGCCGGTCGCGGTCGTCGTCGACGACGTCGGGGCCCTCGGCGGAGTCGATGCGGGACTTGCATACGTTCGGTCGAACCCCGGCGATGCCCTCGGGTATTACGCCGTGACGATCGCCACCCTGGTCGCGGTCACGTCGGCGGGGAGCGTGCTCGCGTTCTTCGAGGCGCCGAGCTCGCTCGGCCTCGCGACCCTGCTCGTGGTCGCACCGGGGCTCGACCTCGTGAAGACCGGCCTGTTCGGCCGGTGGCGCGGCACGATCGCTCCTCCCGACCCGCCGACCCGGTCACTCCGCGCGTCGATCCGTGCCGGCGTCGGCGGCAGCTGGCGCGCGATGACGGGGTTCGTTCGATCGACTCTCCTCACCCACGGCCTGGTCGTTGCGCTTGCCGTCGCGAGCTTCGTGCTCGGCTGGATCGCTGCCGGTCCGTTCGAGGAGATGGTCACGGCCTCGATCGTGGCGCGTCTCGAGGGGCATCTCCCGCCGGCCGCGGCGCTCGAGTTCTTCGCGAACAACTGGACGGTCGCGCTCGGGACCGCCTTCGCCGGCGTCGTTCTCGCGGTGCCGACCGTCGTCGCGATCTGGTTCAACGGCTTCGTCTTCGGGATCGTCTTCCGGCTCGAGGCGGATCTGCTCGAACTCGTCGGCTTCGTGGTTCCGCACGGACTCCTCGAGATCCCCGCGCTGGTCATCGCCGGCGCGGTGGGTCTCCATCTCGGCCGGTCGGGGTGGCGAACCTGGCGTGGGACCGCTCCCCGGATCGCCCTCGCTGACGACTTGGAGCGCGCGTTCCGCGTGCTCGTCGGCGTCGGGATGCTCCTGCTGGTCGCGGGGCTGATCGAGGGGTTCGTGAGCCCGTACTACTTCGAGTTCGTTCGGCCGGTCGTGGAGCCGATCGTCGCGGACGTACTTGCCTGATCGGTCGGATCCGGAAGCACCTTCCCCGGGTTCAAGATCCCGTTCGGATCGAACGTCTCCTTGACCGCACGCATCGCGTCCACGCCCGCCGTCCCGTGTTCCCGCTCGAGGAACTTCCGCTTGCCGCGCCCGATCCCGTGTTCGCCCGTTGCGGTCCCGCCCAGCTCGATCGCCCGATCGACGATCGCGGCGTGGGCGGCCCGCGCTTGCTCGACCTCCTCGGGATCGTCGGGGTCCGCAAAGACCCCGTAATGGAGGTTTCCGTCGCCGGCGTGGCCGAAACAGGGGATAAAGCGATCGTACTCCTCGGCCACCGATTGAACCGCCGCGATCATCTCGGGGTAGCGTCCGATCGGGACCGTCACGTCGCCGGAACCCTCCATCTCCCGATCCGGGTTGAACTCCTCGCTCGCGTAGGCGATCTCCTCGCGCGCCCGCCAGAGCTCGGCCATCTTCTCGCCGCCGGCGATCTCGAACGCCGCGACGTCGTGGGCCTCGACGATCGTCCGGCAGAACGCGATCTCCTCGTCGATCCCGTGGTTGGCGTGGAACTCGAGGAATGTCATCGGTCGCTCCGGCAGCTCGACGTCGGCGTAGGCGTTGACCATCCGCGCGGTCCGTTCGTCGATCAGCTCGAGCTTGGCGACGTCGACCCCGGAGGTGATCACGTCCGAGATCGCCTCGGTCGCGTCCGCGAGGGTTTCGAAGACCGCACGGCCACCCTTCACCTGTTCGGGCCGCCCGGCGAGTTCGAGCGTCGCTCGCGTGACGACGCCGAGCGTTCCCTCGCTCCCGACGAACAGTTCACACAGGTTGTACCCGCTCGAGGTCTTCGCCGCCTTGCTGCCGACCGTCACCACCGTGCCGTCCGCGCGTACGACCTCGAGCTCGAGTACCCAGTCGGCCACCTCCCCGTACTTCACCGTCTGCTGTCCGGAGGCGTCGGTGGCGATCATCCCGCCGATCGTCGATATCGACCCCGAGGAGGGCAGCGGCGGGAAGAACAGCCCGTTCCCGGCGACCGCCTCGTTGACGGCCTCGCCGATGACGCCCGGCTCGACGTCGATCTGCAGATCGGCGGGGCGAACCTCGAGGACCGCGTCCATCCGCGTCATGTCGAGGCTGATCCCGCCGTGGACGGGGGTGGCGTTCGCCTCCAGGCCGGTCCCGGCCGCATACGGCGTCACCGGGACGCCGCGGTCGTTGGCCGCCGAAAGTACCGCCGAGACGTCCGCGGTCGACTCCGGAAACACCACCGCGTCCGGCTCGACCGCCTGCGCCTCCCGCGTCCCGAAATCGCTCGCGTGCGTCCGCTTGTCGGACGGGCCGCGCGATACCTCCCCTTCGATGGCGAGGTCGTCGAGGAACGAGCAATCGTGTTGCATACACGGTTCGGGGCGGTGAGGGGGTTAAAACGCACCGCTGCGCGATCGGCGTTTCTGTCCGATCGGTGTTCACCGCTCGTCGATCGGAACGAAATCGGCGTCCGTTCGGCCGGTATACCGGGCTCGCGGTCGGATCAGGCGGTTGTCGCTCTGGTACTCCAGGATGTGGGCGATCCAGCCGCCGGCCCGCGCCATCGCGAAGATGGGGGTGTACATATCCGTGGGGATCCCGAGATGGTCGTAGACGGAGCCGGAGTAGAAGTCGACGTTCGGTGCGATCCCTTTCTCGACGAGCCCTTCGTCGGCGAGGTATCCCTCGATCGCGGTCGTGTAGTCGAGCCACGTCGTGTCTCCGCTCGCGTCGGAGAGGTCACGGAGGCGGGACTCGAGGATGTTCGCGCGGGGATCCTTCACCTGGTAGACTCGGTGGCCGTAGCCCGGGATGCGCCGACCATCGGCTCGGGCCTCTTTGGCCCACTCGACAGGATCGGCGCCCGCCTCGTCGATCTCCTCGAGCATCTCCATCACGTCCTCGTTGGCGCCGCCGTGGAGCGGCCCCGAGAGGGCGCCGATCCCGCCGATGACCGAGGAGTAGACGTCGGCCATCGTGGAGGCGATGACCATCGACGCGAAGGTCGACGCGTTGAGTCCGTGGTCGGCGTGTAGCGTCATCGCCATGTCGAACGTCTCCTCGGCGACGTCGTCCGGGCGGGTGCCGGTCAGCATGTACAGGAAGTTCCCGGCGTACCCGAGGTCGTCGTCCGGCTCGACCGGCTCCTTGCCGCGGCGGGCACGGTCGAACGCGGCGAGGATCGTCGGGATCTTCGCGGTGATGCGGCGACCCTGCCGGCGACCCACCGCGGCGTCGTCGGTGTCGGCGTCGGATTCGGGATCGTAGGTCGGCAGCAGCGAGACCGCCGTTCGGAGCGCGTCCATCGGGTCGGCGTCGGCGGCGGCCATATCCGCGACCGCGGTGAGAACGTCGTCATCGACGTGCTGGTCCGCCGTGAGCTTCTCCGTGAACGTCTCGAGCTCCGCACGCGTCGGCAGCTCGTCGTGCCACAGCAGGTACAGCACCTCCTCGAAGTCGGCACGCGTCGCGAGGTCCTCGATGTGGTAGCCGCGGTACAGAAGCGTCCCGTCGCTCCCGTCGATGTAGCTCAGATCCGACTCGGCGACGAGAACGCCCTCCAAACCGCGCTCCAGCTCGTTTGACATATGCGGACCCTTCCCGCCACCTCGAAAAAAGCGTTGCCGTTTCGGCGGCGTTCGTGACGTCGATCGTCGAACGCCAGCACGACGATCTCGGGCCGATCGGCGACGACGGCGCCGGTCAAACGACCCGATCCTCGACGCGACCATCCGGCTGAACGGTTCGATCAACCGGTGAAGTCGCTCGGATCACCCACGCGCGGGGACGACCGATATCGTTCGTTTCCGGTCGATCGCGTCCTCGAGTTCCTCGGCGATCGCCGAACCCCGAGACACCTGGATCTCCCCGCCCCGGCCGACGGTCGCGGTGAAGAGGTATTCGTCCTCTGCGCGCACCTCCACCGTCTCGCCGACGTCCTCCTCGACGGGGATCTCGACGTGTCGTGAGGTGATCTCCGGCTGGACGACCGCGCCGCGATCGCCGCCCATCGGGCCGGCGTCTCCCGCACCGGCGCCACTGGCGCTGCCGGCCGCACCCGACCCGCCCGCGCCGTCGCCCGGTCGCTCGTCGTGGGTGCGGACGTCGATGTCGATGCCCAGCCGGTTCTCGATGTCGGAGATCCGGCCCCCGCCCTTGCCGATCACGTAGGAGATGTCGTCCTCCTCGACGTAGACGATGGCGGTGTCACGGCCCTGCAACTCCACGTCGACGTGTCCCCGGGCGACAGACCGGATCTCGCGTTCGATCTCCTGTTTGGCGATGCGCGAGACGCCGCTCTCGCTCCCGCCATCGCCATCGGCGCCGATCGGCACCGTGACGACCTGCCGGTTGAACGTGTAGATCTCGTAGTCGGCGCGGCCGGTTTCGAAATCTCGAACACGGATGACCGGTCGCGCGAGGTCCTCGGCGGTGAGTCCCTCGGGGACCTTCACCTCGGTGTCGACGTCGTAGACCGTGTGCACGTGGCCGGCCTCGATGTAGACGACGGTGTCGACGATCTGCGGGATCATTCCGAGTTCGACGCGCCCGACCAATCGCTGGAGCGCGTCGATCGCCCGGGACGCGTGGACGACGCCGACCATTCCGACGCCGGCCATCCGCATGTCCGAGAAGACCTCGAAGTCGGCGGTCTTCCGAACCTCGTCGTAGATCGTGTAATCGGGCCGGACGAGCAGCAGGGAGTCGGCGGTGTTCGCCATATCGCCGCCGAGCGCGCCGTACTGGGTGATCTCCGGGCCGACCTGGAGGTCCCGTGGCTTCTCCATCGTCTTGACCGCGTAGTCGTTGTCGTTGAGGAACTCCGCGACCGCCTGTGCGAACGTCGACTTGCCGGCACCCGGCGAGCCGGAGATGAGCACCCCCCGTTTCGACTCGAGGAACCGCTCGCGGAGCTCGTCGGCGAACTCGTAGTCGTCGAGGTCGGTCTTGGCGATCGGCCGGACCGCGGTGATCTCGATCCCGTCCGCGAAGGGGGGGCGAGCGACGGCGATCCGGTAGTTCCGGTACTGGACGATGTCCATCCCCTCCTCGGAGAGCTCGACGAAGCCGTCGTTCGATCCCCGGGCCAGGTTGACGATCGCGGTCGCCCACTCGCCCATCCGGTCCTCGCTCGTCGGTTCCTCCTCGATGACCGCATAGCGCATCTCGCCCAGGGTCCCGCGTTTGGCCTTCGGCTTGGTCCCGGTCTTGAGGTGGACCGACATCGTCTCCTCGGTAAAGTAGTCGGCTATCGGCAGCTCCTCGACGACGCCGCGGGTAACCGGCTCAACATACTCGACGGCGATCCCCTTCGCCCGCGCGACCTCCGCCTGCACGACGTCGCTCGTCAGCAGGGCCGCGTCGTGGTCCTCGGCGACGTCCCGGATGATCGCGTCGACGTCGCCCTCGCTGGCGGCCCTCGTCTCGGTGGCGCTCGGGCGTCGACCGACGTACGACAGCGAGATCGTCCCCTCGTCGGCGAACTCGGCGAGCTGCTGGAGCTCCGAGAGGCCGTCCCAGCCGGGGTCGTGGCCGTCGTTCGCCTGCGACTCGAGCTCGCCGACCACGGCCTCCGGGACGAGGACCGTCGCTTCCTCGTAGGTGCCGTCCGCGACGCGTTCGGACACGCGGCCATCGATGACCGCACTGGTGTCCGGTACAACCTTCATACCGGTCCTGCGGGCGGGATCGGTATAAGGGTGTTCGACCGGCCGGCTGTAAGGGTGTTCGACCGGCCGGCTGTAAGGGTGTTCGACCGGCCGGCTGCTCGGGCAACGACGTCCTCCCGAACCGCTCACGATACAGTTGAACGTCGTTCAACGATCGGACGTTCTCGTGGACCGGCCACGAGGTCCACAATCTTGATTACCGGCTGGGGTCACAACCATCTAGAGCCACCGTGATCCCACTGACGGTCCTCAAGGCCGCGCTGATCTGTACGGTCGCGATCGGGATGGTGGGCGGACTGATCGCCTGGCGCGAGCGACCGACCCCGGGATCGGTCCCGCTGGCCGTCCTCCTGGCCGGCCAGTGCTGGTGGTCGGTCACGCTGTTGTTCCGGATCGACGCGGTCGGGATCGCCGCGAAAGGCTTCTGGGTCGACGTCTCCTGGGTCGGGATCGCGGTCATCCCTGTCGCCTGGTTGTTCTTCTCGCTCGAGTATTCGGGGTATCACGAGTACGTCCAGCCGCGATACGTCGCGGTGGCCTCGATCGTGCCCCTGTGTATCGCGGTCATCGGGGCGACGAACACTGCCCACGAGCTGATGTACGTCCACTCGACGCTGGTGGAGATCAACGGCGCGACGATGCTCGATCGGACGCCAGGTCCGTGGTTCTGGATCGCCGCCGGCTACACCTATCTCCTCGGGCTGCTCGGGACGATCCCGCTGCTCGAGTTGATCACGAGTGACGTTCTCGCGTTCCGTGCCCAGAGCCTCGCGCTCATCGTCGGGATCGTCGTGCCGTGGCTGACGAACGTGCTGTACCTCCTCGGGGCCCTGCCGACCTACGGCGTCGATCCCACGCCGATCGGCTTCGCCGTCTCCGGCGTCGCCTACCTCGGCGCACTCACCCGGTTTCGCCTGTTCGGGACGAACCCCGCGCCGATCCGGTACGCGCGGCGGCTGGCCTTCGACCGGATGGAGGAGGGCGCGATCGTCCTTGATTCGAACGGATACGTCGTCGAGCTGAACGACCGCGCCGCGACGTTCCTTCGGACCGATCCGGACGACATCCTGGGGCGAGCGTTCGCCGATGCGCTCCCACAGGTTGCCGGGATCGTCGACTGTGCCGGCCCGAACGACCGTATGGTGCTCGAGGCGGACGACGGCACCCGTGCCTACGACGTCTCGGCGTGTTCGATCGTCGACTACACCGGGCGCACGATCGGCCGGTCGATCACCCTTCACGACGTCAGTGCCCACCTGCGGCGTCAACGGCGGCTCACTGTGCTCAACAGGGTGTTCAGACACAACGTTCGAACAACCACGCAGCTCATTCTCGGCTGCGCGTCGGAGATCGACGATGACGCCGGTCGGATCGCCGACCGTATCGAGGGCCACGCGATGGCGATCGAGGAGCTCAGCGAGAAGGTCCGTCGGGCGATCGATCTCTTCGACCGCGATCGGGCCGACCGGCGCCCGCTTCCGTTGGACTCGATCCTGTGCGACGCGATCGACTCGGCGCGGGACGCCCGACCTGCCGTCTCGGTCGACTACGATGGCGTCCCCGACGATGTCTACGTCGACGAGCTGTTGACCGTCGTCTTCGAGGACCTGATCGAGAACGCCGCCGAACACAACACGACCGCCGATCCGGCGCCACGTATCCGGATCGACGTTCGCAGCGGGGAGCCGGAGGTGGACGTCGTCCGCGTCGTCGTCGCCGATAACGGCCCCGGCATCGACGACGAGGAACTCGCCGTCCTCGAGGAGGGAGCCGAGACGCCGTTGCGTCACGGGAGCGGGATCGGCCTCTCGCTTATCACGTGGGGTATCGACATCGTCGGCGGCCGGATCGAGTTCGCCGACGCCGACCCGACGGGAACGATCGCCACCGTCGAGGTTCCGATCCGATCGCGGCCCCCTTGACGGGCCACACGGTCTCTCCATCGCCGGGGTCGGCGTCGCCCGTCAAACCGGTCCGGAACCTGAGAGGTATCCCCCGTCGTTAATATCAACTGGTCGATATTTGCGGTCGGTATGGCATCCGAACCATCCACCCAGTCACGGCCGACTGGATCGACCGCGCTTTGGAACCGTTCGACCATCTCTCGGGCCCGCACCGTGCTCGAGCGCCTTCGAAACGCCCTGTTGTATAGCTCGACGTACCTCGCATTGGTCGCAGCCGCCGAGGTCGCGCTCGTGATGATCGTTCTCTCGCTTCCGGTGAACCTCTCGCCGCTCGTCGTCGGTCTCGTCACCTTTGCGGTGTACGTCAACGACCGGCTTGCCGATCTCGAGATCGACGAGGCGGTCGCACCGAACCGAACCGCCTTCGTTCGCCGTCACCAGCGTGTCCTGTACGTCGCCGGTGCGATCGCCTACGGCGTCGCCGTCGCGCTCGCCGTCTCGGGCGGTCCCCTCGCGTTCGGGCTGACGCTGCTGCCCGGCGCGTTCTGGGTGCTTTACGCGCTCGATTACTTCGCCGCACTCGGCAGCCAGATCCGGCGGCTCAAGGAGGTCCTGATCGTCAACTCCGCCGTCGTCGCCCTCGCCTGGTCCGTCACGATCGTCGGAATGCCGATGGCGTTCACGAACGCCCCGATCACCCCGACCGCCGGCGTCCTGTTCGGCTACCTGTTCCTCGCGACGTTCGTGAACACTGAGATCCCGAACGTTCCCGACGTGGAAAGCGACGCGGCCGCCGGGGTTTCGACGCTCCCGGTCGTCGTCGGCGTGCGTCGAACCCGGCAGTCGCTGTACGGCGTCGTGCTGCTCACGCTGGGGCTGATCGCGTACGCGGTCCTGCGGGGGCTGCTCGTGCCCGCGGCGGCGCTGGCGCTCCTCGCCGGTCTCGCCTGTCTGGTCACCACGATCGCCTTCCTCGGCCGGAGCGACGCCGAGCGACGGCTCGCGATCTCGGCGGAACTCTCCCGGGTTCCGGCTCTCGGCGTGCTCGTCCTCGTCACCGTCGGGCTCTAGTCGGCGGCGTCCGACGATCGACTCCGCCTTCGCTGCCCGTCCGCCGTCGCTACCCCTCCGTCTTCGCTGCCCGTCCATTTTTACCCTCCGTCGCCCGACCGTGGGGTATGACCGACTCCGCCGACGAACTGGTCGATCTCACGCGGCGGCTGGTCTCGATCCCGAGCCACGAGGACGAGACCGCGGCCGGCGACGCGGTCGAATCGTGGCTCCGGTCGGAGACGGACGCGGCCGTCGACCGCGATCCCGACGGGAACGTGATCGCCCGACGCAATCCCTGCGCGTCGACCAGCCTCGCGCTCGTGGGGCACCACGACGTCGTCCCGCCCGCGGATCGCCAGCGCGATGACGACGGCGCCTACACCATCGCGGAACGCGAGGGGCGTCTCCACGGCCGGGGGACCGCGGACATGAAGGGCGCACTCGCCGCCTGTCTGCTCGCGTTTCGCGACGCGACCGTTCCCGACGATCGCGAGCTCGTTTTCGCCTCCTTCGTCGGCGAGGAGGACGGCGGCGTCGGCGCCAGGGCGGCGATCGACCGCGGGTTCGGGCCCGACTTCGCGGTGGTTGCGGAGGGATCGACCGGCTACTCGGCGGCGCCGGATCAGCCCACCCACGTCGTCACGGACGTCGCGGTGGCCCACAAGGGTCGGCGCGGATCGACGCTGGTCGCCACCGGCGAATCGGCACACGCCTCCGAGACCGGGTCCGGCGAGAACGCGGTCTACCGGGCGTGTGATGCGGTCGATATCGTCAGGGACCTCCCTGCACCCGAAACGGCGGTGTTCGACGAGCACCTCGCCGGCTCGATCGCGGTCACCGGGATCGAGGGCGGAACGGCGATGAACGTGATCCCCGACCGGTGTACGGTCACCGTCGACGAGCGAACGGTCCCCGGCGAGCGCGCGCCCCTGGAGCGTGTCGAGACGATCGACGGGGTCGAGTGGACCGTCGATGGCGACCTGCCCCCGATGGCGTGTTCCCGCGCGGGCTTCGCCGATGCCGTGCTCGCCGCAGCCAGCGCGGCCCATCGAGCTGACGCCGGCGTCGCGGACGGGTCGGAACCCGGATCCCCGGACCACGTCGTGAAATCCCACGCGACGGATGCCGGCTGGCTCGCCGACGCCGGGACCGCCTGCGTCGTCTGTGGCCCCTCCGAACCCGGCGAGGCACACACCGAAACCGAGAGCGTCTCGATCGACGTCCTTCGCCGTTGTCGGCGGATCTATCACGGGATCGCGGAACGGGACGTTCCTGACGCCGAGTAGTTCGCTCGTCGCGATCCGGCCGTCGCCCCGGTCGCCTCGGCCGTCTCGGTCGTCCTGGTTACCTCGGTCGTCTCGACCGCTCGGTCGTCGATCCGGGGGCGCGGTTCCTCGCCGGAGGCGCGACGTTCTTCCGTGATGACGCCGTATCGATCCCCGATGAACGACTCCGCCGATACGACCGACGCGTCGGGATCCGACGAATCCGCGGACACCGCAGAATCCGTGGATGCCGCGGACGCCGCAAAGGCCGCGGACGCCGCAAAGGCCGCGGACGCCGCAAAGGCCGCGGACGCCCCCGACGCCTACGAGGCCCTTCTGGATCGTGCCCGTCGTTGGAACACCGTCTCGAGCGCTTCGGGCGTGCTCTCGTGGGACCAACAGGTGATGATGCCCGAGGGCGGGACGCCCGCGCGGTCGAAGCAGCTCTCGGTGCTCTCCTCGCTGCAGCACGACCTGCTTACCGCCCCGGAAACCGGCGAGCACCTCGCCGACCTCGACGGCGTCGACCTATCCGGCGATCAGTCGGCGGCCGTCCGGGAGATCCGTCGCGAGTACGAGCGCGCGGACGCGGTTCCGCGCGATCTCGTCGAGCGGATCTCCGAGGCGTCGACGGAGGCGCTCGGCGCCTGGGAGCGTGCCAGAGCCGAGAACGACTTCGAGGCATTCGCGCCCCATCTCGAACGCAACGTCGAACTCAAGCGTGAGTACGCCGCCCACATCGATCCGGACCGGGATCCCTACGCCGTCCTCTTCGAGGAGTACGAGCCGTGCCTCCCGCTCGAACGCGCCGAGACGATCCTCGCGGAGCTGCGCGAGACGCTCGTCCCGCTGCTGGAGGCGATCCGCGAGTCGGACGCCGACCTCGCGGTCGACACCTTCGAGGGCTCGTTCGATACGGACACCCAGGAGGAGCTGGCGCGGGCGGCGCTCGACCGGCTGGGGTACGACTTCGACCGCGGTCGACTCGACGTCTCCTCACACCCGTTCACCTCGGGGAACCAGTTCGACTGTCGGATCACGACCCGGTTCGACGAGGCTGACCCCCTCTCGGCGCTCGGGTCGACGATCCACGAGTTCGGCCACGCACGGTACACCCTCGGCCTCCCGGACGACGAGTTCGGGACGCCGCTCGGCGAGCCGCGTGACCTCTCCGTCCACGAGTCCCAGTCGCGGCTCTGGGAGAACCACGTCGGCCGGAGCCGGGCGTTCTGGGACCACTTCCTGGCGACGTTCCAGGAGCACTTCCCGCGCACCGCGGACGCGTCCGTCCGGGACGCCTACGAGGCGGTCAACCAGGTCCATCCGGACAACCCCATCCGCGTCGAGGCCGACGAACTCACCTACCACCTGCACATCCTGGTCCGGTTCGAGATCGAACGCGACCTGATCCGCGGCGACCTCGACGTCGCCGACGTCCCCGAGACGTGGAACGACCTGTACAAGCAGTATCTCGGCATCCGCCCCGAGACCGATGCCGAGGGATGCCTGCAGGACATCCACTGGAGCCACGGCAACTTCGGCTACTTCCCGACCTACTCGCTCGGGTCGGTGATGGCTGCCCAGCTGTACGCCGCCGCCGAGGCCGACGTCGCGGCGATGGACGGTCCGTCACTCGACGACCGGATCGCGGCCGGCGATTTCGACGCTCTCCACGAGTGGCTGGCCGAGAACGTCCACCGCCACGGGTCGCGCTACGAGACGAATGAACTCGTGAAACTGGCCACCGGCGAGAACTTCTCGGCGGACGCCTTCACCGACTACGTCGAGTCGAAGTACGGCGCGCTGTACGACGTCTCCGTCTAACCGCATCTCCCGCCGCCTCGTCCCCAGCACGGATCTCCGAGTTCCGTTCGTTTTCCCTCGTTTCCGTCTCTATCTTTCGCTTCGATCACGACTTTCTCCGTTCCGTAGTTTCGATCTCCTCCCGGTCCGTGGCTTCGATTTCCTCCCGTTCCCCGGTCCCGGTCGTATCCGATCGATCCGCTGCGTCCTCCAGCGTCTCCGTCTCCAGGAGCCGTTCCAGCTTCCGCTCGAACTGCTCGTCGGTCAGCTCACCGCGTGCGTACCGCTCCCGAAGCGTCTTGAGGGCGTCGCCGGTGCCGTCACCGCTAGCGTCGCGGCGGCTCCCCCTCCGGTTGTCCGCCGATCGCTTCGATCCAGTTGCCGCCCCCGCTGCGTCCTCGTCGTCCCACCACTCCGCCACATCGTCCTCGTCGCCGAACAGCAGGGCGGTCACCGGGACGACCACGATGTAGCCGAGGAGAAGGGCGCCGAGCCACCAGTCCTGGTTGGTCACCAACGCGACCAGCCAGATCCCGGTCACGAGGACGGAGACGATCCCCGTGAGGTTCTCTCTGGCTCGGTCGATCGGGCCATCGGACGTGCTCGCGGCTCGTGGCGGCTCGGCGGTCATCCCTGACGGGAGGTTTCGCCGGCATCGGCTAAAAATCCGATCCCGGATCGCCGGTACGGTTTCGTCACTCCGGGTTCGACGTGCTGGCTCCGCCTCGCGATCTTTCGGGATCGCTTCTCGGACTCGTCCCCGTCACCACGGTTCGTTCTTCACGCCGAGTGCGAACCCGATCACGTTGGTCACGACGTGCAAGATCGGCGTGACCACGACGACGACCGCGATCGCCGGGAGCGTGAACCACTCGTCGAACCACGCCGGCGCGAGGAGCCACGCGAACGCCAGCGCACCGACGACGAAGTCCAACTGGTCGAGCCCGGGGAACGCCGCGCCTCGTTCGCGGCCCGACCGGCGCTTGAGGAACGAGGCCCCGATGTCACCGACCATCGCGCCGAGCGCGAGCCCGACGGCCGCGCGGAGCGGGAACGTCGGCAGATCGACCCCGAGCGCGGTCGAGGCAGGATCGACGATCGCGTTCAGCACCAGCGCGAGCAGAACGCCGACTGCCGTCCCGACTGCGGTTCCGCGCCACGTCTTGCCGTCGCCGAGCACGCGCGCGCCGTTCCACGTCCGGCCGCCGTCGATCGGGCGGCCGCCGCCGGCCAGCACCGCGGCGTTGTTGGGAACGTACGCCGGCAACATCGCCCAGAGCGCGCTCGCGACGAGTGATCCGACCATACCCGCCCGGTGAACCGGGGTTGTGTTAGCTCCTGTGGTGTTCGATCGACGTGGATCGATGGCCGGTTCGGGATCGATGGCCGGTTCGCATCGGCGGCTGGGCCGTCGGCCGGTTCGGATCGACGACACGCTGATAACCGTCCCGCCGGAACGGTCGTGTATGCTCCCGCCGATCGCGAACCGGTTCGTCGCCGGCGAGACCGCGGCCGCCGCCTTCGACCACACCCGCTCGATGAACGACGACGGGATCGGGGTCCTGTTGAACCTGCTCGGGGAGCACCACGGAGACCCCGTGGACGTCGAGACCGATATGCGGGCCTATCGCCAGCTCGTCAGGGACGTCTCGCGGGCTGACCTCGACGCGTGCGTCTCGGTCAAGCCGTCCCAGATCGGCCTCGACGTCTCCGAGGAGCTGTTCGCGCGGAACTACCGCTCGCTCGTCGCCCACGCCGCCGACCACGATGTCTTCGTCTGGTGTGATATGGAGGATTCCGACACGACCGACGTCACCCTCGATACCTTCGTCGACGTCGCGCGGGATCACCCCTGGACCGTGGGCCAGTGTCTGCAGTCGAACCTCAAGCGCACGCGTGCGGACCTCGAGCGCGTCGTCGACGTCCCGGGCGCGATCCGGATCGTCAAGGGCGCCTACGACGAGCCGGCGTCGATCGCCTACACCGAGAAATCGCGGGTGAACGAGGCCTACCGCGACGACATCGCGTTCCTCTTCGAGCACCGGGATCGTGGGATCGCCGTCGGCAGCCACGACCCCGCGATGGTGTCGCTGGCCCGCCGGCTGGGCGAGGAACACGGCACCGACTACGAAGTCCAGATGTTGATGGGCGTCCGGATGGACGCCCAGCGCGACCTCGCAGCGCAGGGCGTCGACGTCCGCCAGTACGTCCCCTACGGCGGGAAGTGGCTCTCGTACTTCTACCGGCGTGTCCGCGAGCGGAAGGGGAACGCGCTGTTCGCGCTTCGGGCGATCCTCGGCCGCTAACCGACCGCTGACGCCGGCATCGCCGGGGTGAATCGCCACGAGCCGCTCGAACCGTCACCCGTTCAGAGGGCTGATAAGGCCCGCCGACACATATCGGTACAACTGAATGTCCACGTGGAAACGCGACTTCGGGAGCGGGCTCATCGTGCTGGTGCCGCTCATCGTCCTGCTGCTCGTCATCGGGTGGATCTACCGGCACATCGCGTCGATCCCCCTCATCAGCACGCTCGAACCCGAGTGGCTCCTCGAGCCGGTCGTCCCGCTGTACCGCGTGGTCATCGCCCTGGTCGTCTTCACGACCCTCGTGCTCGCCGTTGGCTACTTTATGCGAACCACTCTCGGCCGGATCGTCGAGGCCCGGATCGACGAGTCGATCAACCACATCCCCGCCCTTCGGGTGGTTTATAACGCGTCAAAGCTGGCGGTCGAGACCGCGCTCTCGGGGACCGAGGACCTTCAGAATCCCGTCCACCTCGAAACGTGGAAGGGGATCCGGATGACCGCGTTTAAGACGGGCAAGAAGACCCGCGACGGGAAGCTCGTGCTCTTCATGCCGACCGCGCCGAACATCACCTCCGGATACGTCATCGAGGTCGAACCTGAGCGCGTCACCGACACCGGCGAGTCGGTCGAGGAGGCGATGACGCGGATCCTCTCGGCCGGCTTCGCCGAATCCGCCCATCAGGTCTCCGTCGACGGCGACCTGATCGACGGGATGGGCGAGGGATCGACCGATGCCAGGGTCGCGGGCGACGCGGAAATGACCGATGCGGAGGCGGCCGATGCCGACCGGACCGACCCCGACACGGCGCCGTGAGTCACCGACCGAAGAGCCGGCCGAAGAACCCCCGGTCGTCGTCCTCGTCGTCATCGGCCCCGTCCTCGCTCCGGGATCGGTCGTCGTTCACCGTCGATCCGTCCACGTCCGCCTCTCCACCAGTGTGAGCGGCGACCCGGTTCGTGTCGCTTGCACCGTCCTCGGCGGCCGTGTTTGCCCCCCGTTCCGGCTCACGCCCGTCGTCATCACGGAACGGGACGCTTCCGACGTCGGTGTCGGTGTCCGTATCGACGTCGGCCGTTGCGTCGACGGTCGATTCCCGTCCTCTCTCGTCGTCGGCGTCGTCCGCGGTATCCACTTTGTCCGCGGTATCCGCTTCATCCGTCTCGCTCGCTTCGTCCGCGGTATCCGCTTCGTCCACGGTATCCGGTTCGTCCACGGTATCTGCTTCGTCCGCCCCATCCGTTCCAGGTGCGTCATCGACGGCGTCTCCCTCGGCATCGCGGATCGTCGGTGGGTCCTGTTGACCGATGATCTCCCCGTCCGCATCCACGTCCCGGGTGCCTCTCTCCCGATCCCTGTCCGTGAGATCGCCAGTCGTCATCTCGACGTCGGGGGTGGACCCATCCGCGGGTTCCGGCGTCGAGCCGTCGGCATCGATCCCCGGATCAGGATCACTCGTCTCTCCGCTTGTGGTGGACTCGGACGTGTCTCCGACCGCGGCGGACTCGACCATCTCCTCGACTGCGGTGGATTCAGTCGGTTCCGGATCCGGAATCGACACTCCCGTGAGCTGTTCGGTTAGCGTCCGATACGCTCGCGTTGCGGGCGCCGTCGGTGCGAACGTGACGAGCGGTTCGCTTGCTGTGACCGCTGTCGCGACGGCGTCGTCCTCCGGGATCCGTTCGTGGATCGGCACGTCGAGGTGGGAAACGATCAGGTCATCGTGCCCGTGGGGGTCGTCGGGATCGACGCGCGTGATAACTGCGCCGTCGACCCGCCCGCCGAGCCGATCGGTCAGTTCGCCTGTTTTCGCCGTATCCCGCAGCGCTTCCCGTTCGGGGGTCGACACGAGCAGCGTTCGATCGGCGATACCCAGCGGCAGCGCCGAGTCGTGTGAGAGCCCCGCGCCGGCATCCAGGATCACGTAGTCGGCGTCATCGAACGCGTCGACGACGTCGCCGAGACGGGCGGGATCCGCCTCGGCGTACGCGTCCAGGTCGGTTTGCCCCGGAAGGACCCGAAGGCCGTGCGGGCCCTCCTGAGCCGCGTCTTCGGGATCCGCACGGCCGGCAAGCACGTCGTGGATCGTCTCGCCCTTGACCGTGATCCCGAGTGCGCCGGCGAGGTTTGCCATCCCGAGGTCGGCGTCGATCGCCACGACTGCCTCCGATCCGTCCGCAAGGAGCGTCGCGATCGACGCCGCCGTCGTCGTCTTTCCGACGCCGCCCTTCGCCGAGGCGATCGCATACACCGTTGCCATACCTCGTTGGACCGGCAGTGAATACTTAAAAGTACGCGAGGACGTGGCCGACGACACCACGGACTACGGACGGAGAGGTGACCCCGTAGCTGCCGATGGCTTTCGCAAACACCTTATACGTCGCTACTGGAACTTCTGACGATTAGTGAGTATGCCGAGACCAGAGGTGCTCGAACGAGTGACGGAGGCCGAACGCGAGGCGGACGACATCATCGCCGAGGCGGAAGCCGACGCCGAGGAAACCCTCGCCGAGGCCCGTGAGCGGGCGGAAGAGATCCGCTCGACGGCCGAGGCGGAGGCGTCCGCGGAGGCCGACGAGCGGCTCGACGCCGCTCGCGAAGAGATCGAGTCCCGGCGTGAGGAAATACTCGAAGACGGACGCGCCGATCGAGATGCCCTCGAGTCGGATGCACGGGACCGCATCGACGAGGCGGTCGACTACGCGATCGACCGGTTCGAGGAGGCGGTGAATGCTCAGGCCTGAGCGGATGAGCAAGGTGTCGGTGACGGGCTCCAAGCGCGTCATCGACGACGTCATCGAGACGGCCTATGAACATCACTCGCTGCACGTCACCGACTACGACGGTACCCACGAGGGGTTCAAACCGGGTGACTCCCTCGAGGGCGCCGAGGAGGTTAACGACCGCCTCGTCACCGTCCGATCCCTCGAGAGCATCCTCGAGGTCGACGACGAGGATGCCGGGCCGACGGGCGTCCTCGACGACGAGGAACTCGAGGCGGAACTCGTGGACGTCCGCGAGCGCGTCAACGAGCTCACCGACCGGCGCGATGAGCTCCGCGACCGCGTCCGTGATCATCAGGAGGAGATCGACCGGATGGAACCGTTCGCGGAGCTCGGGATCGACCTTGACCTGCTCCGCGGCTACGACACCCTCGAGGTCGTGGTTGGCGAGGCGAAAGCCGACCCCGTCGAGGACGTGCTCGCCGCGGCCGACGGCATCCGAGCCTTCGAGGTCTTCTCGGGCAACGGGGTCGTCGCGGCCTTCGCGTATCCCGCCGAGGGGGCTGACGAGGGCGTCCTGCAGGACGCCCTCGTCGGCGTGGACATCGCCCTGCTCGAGGTCCCCGAGGCCGAGACGAGCCCGACCGAGTACGTTGACGATCTCGCGGCCGAAAAGCGCGAGATAGCGGCCGACCTCGAGGACGTCGAGACGGAGCTGGATTCGGTCAGGGAGGAGGCCGCCAGCTTCCTCCTGCGCGCCGAAGAGCAGCTCACCATCGAGGCCGAGCAGAAGCAGGCGCCGCTCTCGTTCGCGACGACGGAGAACGCCTTCATCGCCGAGGGCTGGATCCCGACATCGACGGTCGAGGAGTTCGCTGACGCCATCGACGACGCGGTCGGCGACCACGCCGACGTCGAGGAGATCGAGCGGGCCGAGTTCACCCCGGATGGGGACCATCACACCGAGGCCGTCGACGCCGAGGGCCACGAAGCCGCCACCGACGGCGGCCACGAGACGAGCGAGGACACGCCGCCGGTCGTCCAGAACAACGGCGACATCGCCGGGCCGTTCGAGCTGCTCGTGAAGAGCTTCGGTCGGCCGCAGTACGCCGAGTTCGACCCGACGCTGCTCGTCTTCCTCACGTTCCCGCTCATGTTCGGCTTCATGATCGGGGACCTCGGGTACGGCGTCCTCTATGCGGGCATCGGCGTCTTCCTGTACAAGTCCTTCGAGGGAACGATCCGCGAGATGGGCGCGATCGCCATCTGGGCCGGTCTGTTCACGATGCTGTTCGGCGTCTACTACGGATTCGACATCTTCGGGTACCACGCCTACCCCCACTTCGGGTTCGAACACTGGGCGATCTCGAAGGGACTCGGTCCCGGCGCGACCGAGTGGGCGCTGAGCTGGCTCGTGCTCAGCGTGCTGTTCGGCATCCTGCACCTGAACGTCGGGTTCGTCCTGTCGTTCCTGAATAACTACCGGCTCCACGACCTCGAGCACGCGCTCTATGAGGGCGGCTCGTGGCTGCTGTTGCTCAACGGCGCGTGGCTCTGGATCTTCAGCCAGCACGTCGCCGGGCCGAAGCCGGCGTTCCTCTTCGACTCGATAGCCGTGCTCACGCTCGGCACCGTCGAGTTCTCCGGCTTCCCGGTCGTCGTCGGGTACCTCGGGCTAGCGCTTGCGGGCGTCGGTGCCCTACTGTTGGCCATCGGCGAACCCGCAGAGCTCGTCGAGGTGCTCTCGCCGATCGTCAACGTCGTCTCCTACGCCCGGATCATGGCCGTGCTGCTCGCAAAGGGTGGGATGGCGCTGGCCGTGAACCTGCTGGCGTTCGGCGCGTACATCGGTGAAAGCGGTGAGGGGAGCTTCCACTTCATCTTCACACCGAGTCATCTCGAGTACGTGCAGAACCATCCGGACTCCTACGAGCTCGTCTTCGCGGGACTGACGACCTCCGCCGAGATGCCGATCGTCGGGCTCGTCGTCGGCGTACTCGTCGCGATCGTCGGGCACATCGTCGTGCTTCTGCTCGGAATCACGTCCGCGGGCATTCAGGGCGTGCGTCTCGAGTACGTCGAGTTCTTCGGCAAGTTCTACGAGGGCGGCGGCGAGGCGTACTCCCCGTTCGGCTACGACCGGGAGTACACCGCGAACGAGTAGTCGATCGTCGGCCGCCCGTCGGGCCCTTCCATCGGTGGGGCACGACGTTCCGTCGATCGAGGGCGTTCTTTCGCGTCGATCGGTGTTCCCCGGCCACACCTCGGTGTGTGTATTCCTCACAACCGTCGCTTTGAGCGGTTCTCGCGGTCGTTTTCGTCGTTCGTTTTGGGAAGTTTTATGTCTCCAGTAGGGGGAATACGAACTGTTCGGAGACGAGCACCCACAACTACTACCAATGTTTGAAGCTACCAGCGAACTCGGGAACGTCGTACTGCAGGAAGGTCAAGGCACGCTCACGAACCCGTCCGCCGCCGCCGCACTCGCGGTCGGTCTCGCGGCGCTCGGCGCGGGCTATGCGGAACGTGGTATCGGATCCGCGGCCGTCGGCGCGATGGCCGAGGACGAGGGGCTGTTTACGAACGGCCTCATCCTGACGGTGCTGCCTGAAACGCTCGTTATCCTCGCGCTGGTCGTCGTTTTCCTGGTCTAACCAGCCCCCCTCTTTCCAACCAATGAGTTTGGACACCGTCGTTGAGGACATACGAGAAGAGGCCCGCGCGCGTGCGGAGGAGATCCGCGAGGAGGCCGACGCGGAGGCCGAGGAGATCATCGCCGAGGCCGAGGCCGACGCCGAGCGCATCCGCGACCAGAAGCTCGCGGAGGCCGAACGGGAGATCGAACGGGAGCGCGAACAGACGCTCTCGTCGGCCAAACTCGAGGCCAAACAGGAGCGCCTCAGTGCTCGCCGTGACGTCCTGGAGGACGTCCGCGAGGACGTCGAGACGGCGATCGACGAGCTCGATGGCGATCGCCGCCACGATCTCACCGAGACGCTGCTTGCGGCGACGCTCGCGGAGTTCGATGACGACCAGGAGGTCGTCGTCGCCACTCGCGAGGCGGACATCGATCTCCTCGAGGAACTCGTCGACGGCCGCGACGCCACGGTCGGCGAGCCCGTCGACTGTCTCGGCGGCGTCGTCGGCGAGAGCGACACCTCCCGCGTTCGCGTGAACAACACCTTCGACTCCGTCCTGGAGGACGTCTGGGACGACGAGCTCAAGAACCTCTCGGAGCGACTGTTCGACCAATGAGTGCCGTCGGCAGCTCGAACCCGGAGTACGTCGTGGCGAGGGTTCGCGCCCGCCGCGGCAAGCTGTACAGCGACGAGGAGTATCGCAAGCTCACCCGGATGGGGCCGGCCGAGATCGCCCGCTTCATGGAGGAGTCGACCTACGAAGCGGAGATCAATGCGCTCGGCAGCCGCCACGGCGGCGTGGACCTGATCGAGTACACGCTCAACCGCAACCTCGCAAAGCAGTTCGAGGGGATCCTCGACTGGAGCGAGGGGCGTCTCTACGACCTCATCGCCCGATACCTCCGGAAGTTCGACGCTCGAAACGTCAAGACCATCATTCGTGGGGTCTACGTCGGCGCGTCCACCGAGGAGATCGAGGTCGACCTCATCCGTGCCGGCGAGTTCGACGACCGGCGCATCCGTCGGCTCCTCGAGGCGGAATCGATCGAGGGCGTCATCGAAGCCCTCGATGACACGATCTACGGGCCGGCCCTCGAGGAGGCTTACGCCGACTACGAGGAGTCCGGCATCCTCGTGCCGCTCGAGAACGCCGTCGACCGGACGTTCTACGACCACCTGCTGTCGGGACTCGGCCGCGACGAACCGACCCGCCAGTACGAGGCGTTCCTGACGGCCGAGATCGACTTCCGCAACGCGCGGAACGCCCTTCGGCTCGCCCGATCGGGTGCCGACATCGACCCCGCCGAGTACTTCATCGACGGCGGCGACCTCTTCACCCGCGACACGCTCGCCCGGCTCGCCCGGAACCTGGACGAGCTCGTCGAATACATCGCCGAGAGCCAGTACGCGGACGACCTCGGTCCCGCGCTGCGCGAGCTCGAGGACGCCGACAGTCTCATCGCGTTCGAACACGCGACCGATGCGGCACTGCTGGCCTACGGTGATCAGCTCGGTACCATTCACCCCGTCTCGGTGACGCCCGTCATCTCCTACATCCTCGCCAAGGAGCGCGAGGTGCAGAACATTCGGGCGATCTCCCGCGGGAAGGAGGCCGGTCTGAGTGACGCGGAGATCGAGGAGGAACTGGTGATACTATGAGCCAAGAGATCGCCGTCATCGGCAGCCCCGAGTTCACCACGGGGTTCCGTCTGGCCGGCGTCCGGGCATTCGAGAACGTGCCGGACGATCGAAAGGACGAGGAGCTCGACGATGCGGTCGAACGAACGCTTGAGGACGAGGGGGTCGGCATCATCGTGATGCACGAGGACGACCTCTCGCACCTCTCGCGTGGCGTTCGAAAGCGCGTCGAAGGCAGCATCGAGCCCGTCCTGGTCACGCTCGGCGCGTCGGGCGCCGGCGGGGGCGGGCTGCGCGACCAGATCAAACGAGCCATCGGGATCGACCTGATGGAAGAGGACGACTAATATGAGCAAAGCAGAATCCACGGAGACCACCGACAACGGTGTCATCCAGAGCGTGAGCGGTCCGGTCGTGAGTGCCCGCGACCTCAACGCCCGTATGAACGACGTCGTCTACGTCGGCGACGAAGGGCTTATGGGTGAAGTCATCGAGATCGAGGGCAACATCACGACCATTCAGGTGTACGAAGAGACCTCCGGCGTCGGCCCCGGTGAACCCGTCGAGAACACGGGCGAGCCGCTGTCGGTCGACCTGGGTCCGGGAATGCTCGACGCCATCTACGACGGCGTCCAGCGTCCCCTGGACGTGCTGGAGGGTAAGATGGACAGCCCCTATCTCGACCGCGGCGTCGACGCCCCCGGCATCGACCTCGACGAGAAATGGGAGTTCGAGCCGACCGTCGAGGAGGGTGACGAGGTCGCCCGCGGCGACGTCGTCGGCGTCGTCGAGGAGACGGTCACCATCGACCACAAGGTGATGGTGCCGCCGGACGCCGTCGAGGAGGACGAGACCGCGGAAGTCGTTGCGATCGAGGCCGGTTCATTCGACGTGACCGAGACCGTCGCCGAGCTGTCGAACGGCGTCGAGGTCACGATGCGTCAGGAGTGGCCGGTCCGTGAGGCACGGCCCACCGTCGAGAAGCAGACGCCTCGACAGCCGCTCGTGTCGGGCCAGCGCATCCTCGACGGCCTGTTCCCGATCGCGAAGGGCGGGACGGCCGCGATTCCGGGACCGTTCGGCTCCGGGAAGACGGTCACCCAGCACCAGCTCGCGAAGTACGCCGACGCCGACATCATCGTCTACGTCGGCTGTGGCGAGCGCGGCAACGAGATGACCGAGGTCATCGAGGACTTCCCCGAACTGGAGGACCCGGCCAACGGCAACCCGCTGATGGCCCGAACCTCGCTCATCGCGAACACGTCGAATATGCCCGTTGCGGCGCGTGAATCCTGTATCTACACGGGCATCACGATCGCGGAGTACTACCGCGATATGGGCTACGACGTCGCACTGATGGCCGACTCCACCTCGCGGTGGGCGGAGGCGATGCGCGAGATTTCCTCCCGGCTCGAGGAGATGCCCGGCGAGGAGGGGTACCCTGCGTACCTCGCCGCCCGGCTCGCACAGTTCTACGAGCGCGCCGGCTACTTCGAGAACATCAACGGGACGGAGGGATCCGTCTCGGCGATCGGTGCGGTGAGCCCGCCCGGCGGGGACTTCTCCGAGCCGGTCACCCAGAACACGCTGCGCATCGTGAAGACGTTCTGGGCGCTCGATGCGGACCTGGCGGAGCGCCGTCACTTCCCGTCGATCAACTGGAACGAGTCCTACTCGCTGTACAAAGACCAGCTCGACCCCTGGTTCCAGGAGGAGGTCGCCGAGGACTGGCCCGACAAGCGCCAGTGGGCCGTCGACGTGCTCGACGAGGAGACCGAACTCCAGGAGATCGTCCAGCTCGTCGGCAAGGACGCGCTCCCGGAGGACCAGCAGTTGACCCTCGAGGTCGCTCGCTACCTCCGTGAGGCGTACCTCCAGCAGAACGCCTTCCACCCGGTCGACACCTACTGTCCGCCGGAGAAGACGTACCTTATGTTGACGACGATCGAGACGTTCAACGACGAAGCGTTCGCCGCGCTTGAAGCGGGCGTTCCGATCGAGGAGATCATTGACGTCGAGTCCGCTCCAAAGATCAACCGGATCGGCGTGCAGGAGGACTACGAGGAGTACATCGAGGATCTCAAGGCCGAGATCACCAAGGAACTCCGGAGCCTCTACTAACAATGAAAGAGTACCAAACAATCACCGAGATCAGCGGCCCGCTGGTGTACGCCGAGGTCGACGAGGCGATCGGGTACGACGAGATCGTCGAGATCGAGACGGCCCAGGGCGACACCCTGCGCGGCCAGGTGCTCGAATCCTCGGAGGGCCTCGTGGCCATCCAGGTGTTCGAGGGCACGAGCGGCATCGACCAGAACGCGTCCGTCCGCTTCCTGGGCGAGACGATGAAGATGCCCGTCACCGAGGACCTCCTCGGGCGGGTGCTCGACGGATCCGGCCGGCCGATCGACGGCGGTCCGGAGATCGTCCCCGAGGAGCGTCAGGACATCGTCGGCGCGGCGATCAACCCCTACTCCCGGGAGTATCCCGAGGAGTTCATCGAGACGGGCGTCTCCGCGATCGACGGGATGAACACGCTCGTCCGCGGCCAGAAGCTGCCGATCTTCTCGAGCTCCGGCCAGCCGCACAGCGAACTTGCGATGCAGATCGCGCGGCAGGCGTCCGTGCCGGAGGAGGAGGAGGACGGCGAGGACGGTTCCGAGTTCGCCGTTATCTTCGGCGCGATGGGTATCACTCAGGAGGAGGCCAACGAATTCATGCAGGACTTCGAGCGCACGGGCGCGCTCGAGCGATCGGTCGTCTTCATGAACCTCGCGGACGACCCCGCCGTCGAGCGGACGGTCACGCCGCGGATGGTTCTCACCACCGCCGAATACCTCGCCTTCGAGAAGGACTACCACGTCCTCGTCATTCTGACGGATATGACGAACTACTGCGAGGCGCTCCGGGAGATCGGCGCGGCTCGCGAGGAGGTTCCGGGCCGACGTGGCTACCCCGGATACATGTACACCGACCTGGCGCAGCTCTACGAGCGCGCCGGCCGGATCGAGGGCCGAGAGGGGTCGGTCACCCAGATCCCGATCCTCACGATGCCGGGCGACGACGACACGCACCCGATCCCGGACCTGACCGGCTACATCACCGAGGGGCAGATCTACGTCGATCCCGACCTGAACAGCCAGGGCCTGCAGCCGCCGATCAACGTGCTTCCCAGTCTCTCGCGGCTGATGGACGACGGCATCGGCGAGGGACTCACCCGTGAGGACCACGCCGACGCGAAAGACCAGATGTTCGCGGCGTATGCGGAGGGCGAGGACCTTCGCGACCTCGTGAACATCGTCGGTCGCGAGGCGCTCTCGGAGCTCGACAACAAGTACCTCGACTTCGCGGACGCCTTCGAGTCGGAGTTCGTCGACCAAGGCTTCGACCAGAACCGCACCATCGAGGAGACGCTGGAGATCGGCTGGGACCTCCTGTCGATGCTCCCGAAGGACGCGCTCAACCGCGTCGACGAGGAGTTCATAGAGGAGTACTACCGCGAGGACGACTCCGAGCGCGAGATCGTCGAAGCGGCTGACTAATCCGCACTCCGCTTTTGCCGAGACGCCGCCCGTTTCGGGCTTCTTTCACGCCGGAAACGGTCATCCGAAGTCCGTCATTGTCTCCCCCGACGACGCCGATGAACACTCCGATAGCGGCTGCGCTAAGTGGGTAGCGACTGCGGCCACCACGGGTACCGAGGAGCCTGCGGAACCCCGGTTCACACGCCATCGTGACGATCCGAACAGACAACTATTAACCTCCTGCGGGAGCAATCTCCCGCCAACAGATGGCCAAGGACGTCAAACCCACTCGGAAGAACCTCATGGCGATCGAGGATCGCATCCAGCTCTCCGAGCGGGGCCACGATACCCTCGAACAGAAGCGGGACGGCCTCATTATGGAGTTCATGGACATCCTCGATCAGGCACAGGACGTTCGATCCGACCTGGGTGAGGATTACGAGACCGCCCAGCGCAAGATCGATATGGCGCGGGCGATGGAGGGCGACGTGGCGGTCCGCGGTGCGGCCGCGGCGCTGAAGGAACACCCGGAGATCACGACCCAGTCGAAGAACATTATGGGCGTCGTGGTCCCCCAGATCGAGTCCTCGAAGGTGCAGAAGTCGCTCGACGAGCGCGGTTACGGTCTGCTCGGCTCCTCGGCACGGATCGACGAGGCCGCCGATGCCTACGAGGAACTGCTCGAGACGATCATCCTCGCGGCCGAGGTCGAGACGGCGATGAAGAAGATGCTCGAGGAGATCGAGACGACCAAACGCCGCGTCAACGCCCTCGAGTTCACGCTCCTCCCGCAGCTCTATGAGAACCAGGAATACATCGAACAGAAACTCGAGGAGCAGGAGCGCGAGGAGATCTTCCGTCTCAAGAAGATCAAAGCGAAAAAGGAGGAGGAGGAAGCGGAGGCCGAGGCCGAGTCGGATGCAGCCGCCGAAGCGGTTTCCGCGGACTGAGGCGCCTGCCCCGTCGTTTGGGTTCGCGCTCGCTTCCGGTTCGGTTTCCGCGTTCGCTTCCGGTTTCGATCCTGCGTCCTTTTATCGTCGCTCAGTCCCCACCGATCCCGTATGTCCTGTCCCGACTGTGGGGGCGACCGCGTCACGCTCCGAGTCCCCGCCGACCTGCGTGATCACGCCGGTTCGGAGACGGTGGCTGTCTGTCGCGACTGTCTCCGCGTGCAGCCGATCGACGCCGGTGCCGCCGAGCCAGCCACTCCGAGCGCCGTCGACGAGTCGATCCCGGACGGCGACGGCGGCGTGGCGTTTCTGCTCGCCTGTGGCAATCTCGGCTCGCTGGCGCTCCACCGCCCGGCGATCGTCGAGCTGTTCGAGTATGCAGAAGTCGCGGGCGTCGACGTCTATCTGACGCTCGACCGGCTGGCGGATACGGTCCCGAACCCGCATTTCGACGTGTCGAGACGAATGGAACAGGTTGACGAGTTTCTCTAGCCGGGACTCGACCGTCGAAGGGGGATCGTCGAGTCTAGACGCCGGTCGAATACCGGAGGAGGCCGGCGGTCCCGCCGAAGGCGTCCAGCAGCTGCTCGCCCTTCTCGAAGTCCGTGGAGATGAACTTGGTCTCGGTGCCGCGCTGTTCGGCGATCGCCATCAGATGCTCGATGACGTCCTCACGCTCCTGAACGGCTGCCTCCTCGCCACACTCGGCACACTCGTGGTCCGGGGTGGAGTGGCGGCTGTCGACCACCTCGAACTCCTCGTGGCCATTTGGACACTCGTAGACCACGACGTCGGACCGAAGGTCCTCCGAGAGGAGGAGGCGGTCGACCGATCCCATGATCAGGTTCCGTCGGGTCTGCTCGAAGCCGTAGGTCGCCTTCTCGCCGGTGTGGAGGTTCTCGAAGAACTCCTCCATCAGGTTCTTGTCCTCGACGATCGCCTGGTCAGCAAGCGCCTCCTGTCCGGCGTCGACGAGGTCGTAGAGGCCGGATTCGTCGGTGTAGGAGACGTCGAACTTGCCGAGGACCGTGTCCTGGAGCTCGTGGTGGAGATAATCGCCGTCGAGGAACTCGTCCTTCGTCGGGGAGGGGCCGCCGACGAGGATCCCGTCCAACTCGTGCCGTTTCGGGACGAAGAGGTCGTTCGCCATCTCCGCGACCTCCTGGTAGAAGTTGTCGATCGCCTCGAGCCGGAGGCGGGCGAACCGCTGTGCGGACTGGCCACCCTTTCGCTGCTTGCCCGGCACGAGCGAGGAGGCGGACTTGACGGGCTCGACGCGTTTCCCCTTCAGCCAGCCGACGTTGGCCTCCCGGCGGTCGAGGACGATGAGCCCGAACAGGCCCTTATCCGCGAGCATATGCTCGAGCGGTTCGGTGAGGAAGTCCGAGTCACAGTGATACCGGAACGACTCGATCGGGTCCGGCGGCGACTCGAGCGTCTTCGTCACCATCTCCGTTCGACCGCCGCCGGAGTCGACGGCGCCCGAGAAAATGACGATCCCGTTCTCCGGAGGGAAGGTGTCGTAATACCGGAGCCGGTCCTTGATACTGGTCAGAGCGTCCTGCACGTTCGTCCGGGTCTGTTTGGACTTGATGTTCGATGCCTCGCTGTGTTCCTGGGTCACGTGGGCGACGACGTCGGAGATCTGTTTGTCCTCGGGGATGTAGATCGTGACGAGCTGGGTGCCGGAGCCCTCGTACTCCTGGAGCTCCTCGATGACCTTGCGGAACTCGTATTTCCGCCGGTCCTCGGTCGTCCCCTCCGTCTCTGTACTCATTGGGTAGTCATCGCCGCGCTGGCGGTAAGTATGCTTTGACCTGCCCGTTCTCGGGGCACGGTCCGGCCCTCCTTCCGCGCCGAAGCGGGATCGGCGTCAGCGTATCCCCACGCTCGTCTGACCGTGTTCGGCTAGCCGAACCGCGACGCGAGCTCCTCCCGGAGGTCATCGACGTCGAGGTCCTTCATCTCGAGGAGGACGAGCAGGTGGTAGACGAGATCCGCGCTCTCATAGAGCAGCTCCGCCTCGTCGTCGTCCTTGGCCGCGAGGATCGTCTCAGTGGTTTCCTCGCCGAGCTTCTCGAGAACCGCGTTCTCCCCCTTCTCATGGGTGAACAGCGAGGCGGTGTACGACCCTTCGGGGAGCTCCCGTTTTCGCTGTTCGATCGTCGCACACAGCTCGTCGAGGACGTCGTCGTCGACGTCCGCGTCGGCCCCGGTCGACCCCTTGCCGCGTCCCGGATCGTCGCTCATACGCCCGCCTCCAGCTCCGGGAAGAACGCCAGGTCGTGGACCCGTGGGTCATCGGTTAGCTCGGGGTGGAACGAGCAGCCGACGATCGGCCCGTCCCGAACGAGGACGGGCCGGTCCTCCCAGCTCGCCAGCACTTCGACGCCCTCGTCGACCGCATCGATGAGTGGCGCACGAATGAAAACCGCGTGGAAGGGATCGGCGAGACCGTCCACCGCGAGCGGCGCCTCGAAGGAGTCCGCCTGTCTGCCGAACGCGTTCCGGTCGACGGTCGCGTCGATCAGCCCGAGCGTCTCGACGCGGTCGTCCTTGGCGTCCCGTGAGAGCACGATGAGCCCGGCACACGTCGCGAGCACGGGTTTCTCGGCGGTGACGTGGTCGCGGATCTCCGTTGCGATCCCCTCACGATGGATCAGTCGTGAGATCGTCGTCGACTCCCCGCCCGGGCACAGGAGGACGTCACAGTCCGGGAGGACTCCCGACTCCCGGACCTCGACGACCGCAGCCGGTTCGTCGTGGGCAGCGGCCGCACGCCGGATCGCCGCGGCGTGTTCCGACACGTCGCCTTGGACGGCGAGGACGCCTGCTTTCATACTGATCACTGCGCGTGCGGCTTTCAAAAAGGGCGCGTTCTCGGCCGCCTGCGTCGATTCCACCCGGGTGTGCGTGTTGTGACCGTTCGAGCTCGACCGCTCAGACCATCAGCGAGACGAGCTGGACGAGCACGCCGAACAGGACCGCGAAGGCGATGACCGTTTTCGGATCGATCCTGATCGCGTCCCGGCCTTCGGAGTCGAAATACCGGACCAGTCCCGCGCTGGACATCAGTCCGCCGGAGTTTTGACCGCTGCTCATAGCCGTTCCTCCGGTGGCCACTCGCGTAAACGTTTCGACACGGTCGCCACACGGGTTACAAACGTGCCGCGTGAGTAACCCTTATGCGCACGCCGGCACAACCCATCGGTAGCGTAGTATGACTGTTCGACTCCTCGATTTCCACGCCGACTGGTGCGGCCCGTGTAAGACTCAGGACCCGATCCTCGAAGAACTGCAGGAGGAGTTGGGTGATGCCTTCGAACTGCAGAAGATCGACGTCGACGAACAGCAGGACGTCGCGAACCAGTACCAGGTTCGATCCCTGCCCACGCTCATCGTCGAATCCGACGACGGCGTCGTCGACCGGTTCGTCGGGGTCACCCAGAAGGAAGACCTCGAGGACGCCATCTCCCAGGCCACCGCCGCGGCGTAATCGTTTCCGCTCCGGGTCGCGTCTCCACAACGGGCCATCCGCCAGTCTTTCACGAACCGTTCGATAGACGCGTCCACCTCTCGGCGGACGTTCCCGTCTCGCAACCTTTTAGCGCGTACCCGCGTATCAGCACGTATGGCCACGTTTGACGCCGCAACGAAGCGAACGCTCGAGAAGCTCGTGTGTATGCGCTGTAACGCCCGCAACCCGAAAGACGCCGACGAGTGCCGCAAGTGCGGGTACAAGAACCTCCGTCCGAAAGCGACTGAGCGCCGCGCCGCGTAGTCGCTCTCGACTCGCACGCGCCGTTTTTTCCGGCCTCACTGTCCGTATCGGAGCCGTGCGTCCGGTGTCGGGCCTATTCGTCGTACTTCGGCGCTCGTCGTTCGGCTCGTTCGAGCGCGCGCTCGATCACGGTCCGCACCGAATCGTCGCCGTCCGCCGCCCGGTAGGCGTCGCCGTGGCCGGCATACAGTTCGGAGACGGTGTCCGGCAGCCGATCGAGAAGGTCGTGGAGGCTCTCGATCAGCCGCTCGCGTGACTGGCCCGTCATATCGGTACGTCCAAAGGAGCCGTTCTCGAAGGCGCCGTCGTTGTAGACCACGACGTCGCCGCTGTAAACGCGTTCGTCTCCGACGAACGCGACGTGATCGACGGCATGGCCCGGTGTGTACACCACCTCACACGGCTCGTCACCGATCGTGACCTCCTCGCCGTCCGCCAGCGCCACGTCCCGTCGTGGGTGGTCGTCGTAGGCGTACAGCTCGGCGTCGAAGGCGTCGAGCACCGCGTCGAGCTCGCCCACGTGGTCGGCGTGTTGATGCGTGAGGACGACGCGGTCCAGATCCTCGACCTTGTCGGCGATCGTCTCCTCGACGTTCGGCATCGTCCCGGCGTCGACGAGCGTCGTCGTCTCGCCCGGCACGAGATACGCGTTACACGTGAACTCCTCGGCGGCGGCGGTGACGTTGATCGGGTCCATACCGACCGTTGACCCACGAGCCTCTTAAACGAGGCGTCGCGCCTCGACGTGGGATCGGGACTGCCACCTCCGGTCAGGTGTCGGCCAGGAATCGCAAGTCAAACGGATGGGCCCTGTCGGATTTGAACCAACGCTCAACTCGTTATGAGCGAGTCGCTTTCAGCCGGACTAAGCTAAGGGCCCTCACCACGGGCTATCCGTCGATGCCTCTTTAGCGTACCGTCTTTCCGTCGGGCGTCCTCCTCGCGTCGCGGTCGAGATCGGCACGTTCGACGACGGCGCCGCTTTCCGGAAATGGCCGATCGAAGAAGCGCCGAAGCCAGGACTCGAACCTGGGACCGCCTCGTGACTGCGACGAACGGACCGATCCGATCGTCCTAACAGCGAGGCGCTCTACCAACTGAGCTACTTCGGCGTGCACCTGTTCGTATTGGTCTCTTTTTGATAGGGCTTTCGTTTTCACCCGACGGCGGCGGTACGATCCCGTATCCCACACGGGGGACCGTCGGCCGTCCCGATCGCCGTCTCGGGATCGACGACGCCGACCGACATCCTTTCACGCCGACCGACTGAACCGGTCGGTATGAGCGACCTGGACTCGGTGCGGCGATCAGTCCTCGACCGGATCACCCCCGACCCGGCTGAGCGGGACCGTCTCGAGGCGGTCGCCGAGCGACTCGTCGACCGGGCACGGGCTGCAGTCGATGATCTCGATGCCGACCTGACGACCGGTCCCGACGGCGACGTCGATGTCGTCCGCGTCGGATCGACCGCGCGCGGGACGTGGCTGGCCGGCGATCGCGACATCGATCTCTTCGTCCGGTTCCCGACCGACCTGCCTCGGGCGGACCTCGAGCGGTACGGACTGGCAGTGGGCCACGCCGTTCTGCCGGACGGCCACGAGGAATACGCCGAACACCCCTACGTCACGGGGATTCTTGACGGGTTTGCGGTTGATCTCGTCCCGTGTTACGACGTCGCGGACGCGAGCGCCATCCGATCGGCGGTCGACCGAACGCCGTTTCACGACGCCTACCTCTCGGAGCGTCTCACCGATACTCTCGCGGAGGACGTGCTGTTGACGAAACGGTTTCTCAAGGGCATCGGCGCGTACGGCAGCGATCTCCGAACCCGTGGCTTCTCGGGCTATCTGTCCGAGCTCCTCGTCGTTGAGTTCGGTGGGTTCGAACCGCTCCTGCGGGCTGCCGCCGACTGGCACCCGCCGGTCCGGATCGATCCCGAGGGCCACGGCGAGGCGACCTTCGACGACCCGCTCGTCGTGATCGACCCGACCGATCCGGATCGGAACGTGGCAGCCGTCTGCTCCGCGCGTAACCTCGCCCGGCTGCAACATCACGCGCGCGCGTTCCTCGCCGACCCGACCGAGACGCCCTTTTCCCCGCCCGATCGCGAGCCGCTGTCGGCGGACGCGGTTCGCGAGCACATCGATCGACGGGAGACGACGCCGATCGCGATCGTCTTCGAGCCGCCGATGCTCGTCGACGACCAACTGTGGCCACAGCTCCGGAAATCCCGCGATGGGATCGTGCGCGCGCTCGAGGAGCGTCAGTTCCAGGTGCTCCGGTCACGGACGATGGTCAACGACGATACCGCCGATCACGTCCGCGCCGTCGTCCTCGTCGAACCCCTCCACGACTCGCTGCCCGCCGTCGCCACCCATCGCGGTCCGCCCGTGGCGGTCCGTGAGCACGCCGAGGGGTTTTACGACGCCTACGCCGAGGACGGGGACCCGTACACCTACGGGCCGTTCCTCGACGGGGATCGATACGTCGTCGAGCGCGAGCGGACGGTCACGAGCGCGGCGCGGTTTCTCGCGGAGGGGGATCTCTCCGACGTCGGCCTCGGGGCACAGCTGACCGAAGCCATCGCGGGCCGTGAGGTACTCGTCGGGACGGACGTCGCGTCGCTTGCGGACGGGTTCGGGACGCAGCTTCGGTCCTACTTCGAGCCGCGACCCTGATCCTGGTTCTGGCCGACGGCGGCGCAGTACTACGGCTGGTGGCGGTCACGTCGGCCAGCGGAGTCTCGTCGATCAGCCCCGAACGGTGGGTTCGGCCGGTCAGCGTCCGAACTGTGACTCGACGTCGTTGATGAGGACGCGCGTCGAGCCGTTGAGGTCGCCCTCCGGCTCGATCGGATCGCGGCCGTCGTACGTCTCGTGAACCATTCCGACGCCCTCGGCGAGGGTATCGAGCCCGTATCCTCCCTCGAGTACGAACCCGAGCGCGGCGTCGGTTCGGTCGGCGATCCCCCGAACCCGGTCGGTGAGCAGGGCGTACCCCTCCGAGGAAACCCGCATCCGCGAGATCGGGTCGTGACGGTGGGCGTCGAAGCCGGCCGAGACGAGCAGGAGGCCCGGATCGAACTCCGCAAGCATCGGGTCGAGCACCTCATCGACCACCGTGCAGTACTCGACGTCGCCGGCCCCGGCGGACAGCGGAACGTTCAGCGTCGTCCCCTCGCCCTCGCTCTCCCCCGTCTCGTCGATCTCGCCCGTTCCGGGGTAGAGCCCCTGTTCGTGGACCGACGCGTAGAAGACGTCTCCGCGGTCGTAGAAGATGTCCTGCGTGCCGTTGCCGTGATGGACGTCCCAGTCGAAGATCGCGACCCGGTCGACCAGGTCCTCGTCGAGAACCGTCTGTGCGGCCACGGCCGCGTTGTTAACGAAGCAGAACCCCATCGCGTCGTCGGTCACGGCGTGGTGACCCGGTGGACGGCCGATCGCGAACGGGGTCTTTCGCCCGGTTGCTCCGTCGATCGCCTCCCGTGCTGCCCACTGGGCAAGGCCGGCGGAGGCGAGTGCCGCGTCCCACGTCTTCTCGCAGGCGACCGTGTCGGGATCCCAGTTTCCGCCCCCGTCGGCACAGAACGCCTCGACGTCGTCGACGTACGTCTCGTCGTGGACGGCGGCGACCGCCGACCGACTTGCCGGCGTCGCCTCGTGGTAGGAGACGTCGTGACGGTCCTGCAACCCCCGTCGGATCGCCCGGAGCCGATCCGGCGTTTCGGGGTGTCGATCGCCGGTGTCGTGCTCGAGACAGACCTCGGAGTAGCCGAACTGCATACTAGTTGAACAACGCGAAGTAGGTCTCGATGTCTTCGGCCTGGATGGTCCGTCGGTCAGCGTGTCGCGCGAGCGTCGCCGCCGCGCTGGCGACGTTATCGGCGTAATCCTCGAGGACGTCCGCCAACGCGATCCGCGCGTCCATCCCGACCCGATAGCGGTCGTCGATGCGCGACCGCGCGATCCGGTCGACCGGTGCGATCGGGAGCGTGAGATCCTCCCGGTCGATCACCTGCCCGACGTCGAAATCGGCGGCCATCAGCGTCTTTCGCCCGTCTGCGGTTGCGCGCTCGGCGGCGTCCGCCGCCACCGATGCGCCGTGGTCCTGTACGCGGCGTGCCAGCGCCTCGGCCGCGTCCGCACTCACCCTGAGGTCGCCAGCGTTCCGCCGGATGATCTGGTCGACCGGGGCGAACGGCAACTCGACACTCATACACACACTCGGGTCGGTCCGCCGTATAACGCTTTCCGTTACCTCTCGTCTCCGTTTCCGGTAGCCGCTGTCGGGTGCGCTCGCGCCGCCATCCGGACGCTGCCCACGGTGGGAATCCGCATCGGTTCGCCGGGCACCGACCGGGGATCGACCACGTCGATCGGCGTCGTCGACGGGACGCTCAAAAGACCTCTTCGGCGTCGATCCGGCCGTCCCGTTCGGGTCCACGAACAGTCACTTCCTCGCCGAGCCGGACGGTTTCGTCCGTCTGGACGCTCTTCGTCCGGTCCCCATCGTCGAGTACCACGGGGTTTCCGGCCTGGACGACCGTGCCGGTGAACTCGACCGGATCGTCGGCCGACTCCTCCACTTCCCGTGAATCGCCCGCCTCGGTGGCTCCCGACGCGTCCGCGGTCGCTGCGGCGGCGCCGCCGTCGGACTGAGCGCGTGTGGCCCCGCCGGTTCCGGCTGCAGTCCCGTCGTCCGTCCCGTTCGTTCCCGTTCCGCTCGATCCGTCGGCGAACGCGCCGAGGCTCTCACTTTCGGACCGTGCTCCCGTCGCTTCCGTGGAATCGCCGTCACCACGCGATCCATCCCGGGATCGATCGGTCGTGGACCCGTCGTCGATGACGCTGACGGTCGACCGCCAGTTGGCCGACGCTTCGAGATCGTCTTGCCACCCGTCGGTGATCTCGACATCGGTGACCACGACCTCGTCGGCGAGGTCGATCTCGGCGTCGGCCTTCTCGCCCCACAGCGCGACACGGATCTCGCCCGTTTCGTCCTTGATCCGGACGTTTCGAACCTGTCCCTCGGAGCCGTCGTCGCGGTCGAACGTCCGTTTCGGGTCCGTCTCGATCACGCCGCCGGCGATGTCGACGGTGGTGCCGATCTCGAGGTCGGCGATGGGCGTCGTCTCCGGGACGTAGTCGACGTCCTCGTCGACGCGTTCGATCGATCCGCGGTTCCCCACGTGTAACTCGAGGGCGTCGTCGCGCTCGCGGACGTAACCGTCGACGACTTCGACGACCTCCCCGGCGTCGAACTCCTCGGCCAGGTCGGCCCGGTCGTCCCACATCGTCACGCGGACGCGCCCCGTTTCGTCGCCGAGGGTGAGGTTCGCTACCCGCCCCTCGGAGCCGTCGTCGCGCGAGAACGTCCTGATGCCGCCCGCCTCGAGTACCTTCCCGACGAGCGTGACGTCGGAGGCGCCGAGCGTCAGGTCCTCGACCCGGTAGGTGTCGAGTATCTGGACGTCGACCGCCGCGTCCGCGTCGGGTTCGACCTTGTTCGCACTCACCTCGAGGCCGTTGTAGCCCTCCTTCGGGCGTCCCATCACGCGCAACACGTCGCCGACCTCGAGCTTCTCGGCGGCGCCGGTCGCCATCTCGTCCCAGAGAGCGACCCTGACCGAGCCGGACTCGTCGGCGATCTCGACGTTGCAGACGCGCCCCTCCTCCCGGTCGTCGTCCTCATCGTCGCGGTCGAAGGTCCGGATCTCGCCGATCGAGGTGACCTTGCCGAGGAACTTCACCTCGTCCATCCCCGGTTCGATGTCCGCGATCGTCTCGGCCTCCTCGTCGCGAAGTTCGTGGGCGATGAGCATCGCGGCCGTCTCCTCGTCCGCGAGCCCGCCCATCTGTTCGACCTTGTCCTCGACCGCCGCCTCGAACGCGTCGAACTCGACGTCGGTCTCGAGGTCCTCGTAGACGTCCTCGATCACACCCATAGTCGTACCTCACGGAAGGGTGACTCGGCGGTTAAGCGTTGTCCTTGTCCCGATTCAGCCGCCGACCCGGTCGCGTTGGGGATCGGTTTCCGTCGTTCGGTCCGCCCGGATCGACGGTCCGGATCGGTGGTCGGTCCCGGCGTCCGCTCGGCTGTGGCAGTTCCCGACGGTCGTCCTGAGTGCCGTTCGGTCATCACTCACCGGTGGGGTCGGTATCGTATAAAAACGGTCGTGGACGTTCGCCACGGTCCAACGGCTCAGTACGGGTGGTTCACGCGTACGGATCCCAGCCACAGACGCGGCACTCGTTTGCCGACTCCTCGTGGAGGCCGCCACACTCGGGACACTGCTTTTTGTTATACGATCGCTCCCAGCGTACGATCTCGGTCTCGTGACCGCGGTCCTCAAGGAATTCGTCGAACAGACCGTCGCTCGTGCTGGGTGCTGACGACATACACGGTATGGTATACCGTGACAGTACTTTAGTGTTTCCGATCGCACAGCCGGTCGGTCGGACCGTCTCACGGCCGCCACGTTCCGCCGTTTCGACCGGTTTATACCTACGTGACCGCGCTACCGACGTATGGACGACACGGAGACACCGTCCGGCGTGACGACGGAGACCGCCGAGATCATCGCCGCGCTGCGCGCGGCCGATGCCGTGCGATTCGGCGAGTTCGAACTCTCCCACGGTGGCACGAGCAACTACTACGTCGACAAGTACCTCTTCGAGACCGATCCCGACTGCCTCCGGCTGGTCGCGGCCGCGTTCGCGGACCGACTGGCCGACGTCGACGCGAAACTCGCCGGCGTCGCCCTGGGCGCCGTCCCGCTCGTGGCCGTCACCGCGGCGGAGCTCGGTCGCCCCTACGTCATCGCGCGCAAGCAGGCCAAGGAGTACGGTACCGGCAACCGGATCGAGGGTCGTCTCGACGACGGCGAGGAGGTCGTGGTCCTCGAGGATATCGCGACGACGGGCCAGTCCGCTCTCGACGCCGTCGAGGCGCTTCGTGAGGCGGGTGCGGCCGTCGACCGCGTGTTCGTCGTCGTTGATCGAGAGGAGGGTGCCCGGGAGCTGCTGGCGGACCACGGCATCGAACTCGAGTCGCTCGTGAGCGCTTCACAGTTGTTGGCCGACGCCGACCGCGATTAACGGTTCATTCGTCCAGCGCCATACTCAAAAAGGCGATCCCGAGGGCGGAACACGCGCGGAGCGCCGCTGCCGAGCTAGGCCACCGGTGTGCGCTCGACGACGGTCCCGTCGACCGTCGGATACTGCTCGACGATCTCCCCCTCGTTGAGGTCCCCGTCCTCGATCATCTCCTCGAGAAGCCACCAGGCGATCTCGACGTGGTTCGATTTGACCGTATAGAACTCCTCGGGAACGCCCAGGGCATCGAAACGCTCCGGATCGGCGTGCGTTTTCCCGTAGACGAGCGTTCCATCGTCGGTGATCTCGTCGAACTCCCGGCGGACGTTCTTGGCCATCCGCTTGAGGCGGTTCCGGTGTTGAGCCGCGTCCTTGAACACGGAGGTACAGAAGTAGACCTGCTCGTGGCTCGCCATCTCCGCGACGATCGCCTCGTCTTTCGACCCCTTGACGGCGGACATATGGCCCTCCTGCAGCTCGAAGCCCTCCTCCTGCATCCGTCGATAGTTGCCGTCGCTCATCTCGAACTCGTTGACGTTGCAGAACTCGGCGGCGCCCTCATCGAGGAACTCGAGGAACTCCGGTTCCGCTCGGATTCCGGGGATCTCGAAGGCCGGCGTGAGGCCTTCCTCGCGGGCGATGTAGAGAATGTCCTCCCACTCGGTTCCGTGGAGGTCACCCCACAGCTCCAGCGGCGGGTGGAAGCGGATCTCGTCGAGGCCCGCCTCGCTCAGCCGGCGCATGTTCTCCCGTCCGCCGGGAATTCCGGTGTACAGGTGCGTGTGGTGGTCCTCCCCGAACTCGTCTTTCAACAGTCGCAGGTAGCGACAGGTCTTCTCGAGGGCTTCCTGGGGCTCTCCGCCCGTGATCGAGGTCCCCAGCGCGTCCATCCGTTTGGCCTCGGTGATGACGTCCTCGTCGTCCTCCACGAGGCGCTCGTTGGCGTAGACGTCAGTGACGTTCTTGCGCTTCTCACCGAGCGGACAGTAGAAACAGTCCCGCTGGTCGCAGTACCCGTAGACGAACAGGACCATCTTCCCGCCCTTGGCGCACTGTTCACAGCCCTTCGATATCATCTGCTCACGAATAGCGGCTCGGGCCTCAAAAAGCGTCCGAACCGTCACGTCCCGTGTGGCGGGGTCGCGCACGGCGACCAACCGTCTCGTCGTCGTCACCATCGTCGTCGTTCGATCGGCTTCTTCCGCGGTACCCCGATGCCGATCGACGGAGCGGTATCCCGACGTCGATCGACCGAAAGCATATGCCTGCCCGCATCGTAGCCGGGGACGATGCTGCTCGTCCTCTGTGTCGACCTTGACGACGACCTCGGCCGGAAGACGGGAGCCGATACCCCCGTCGTCGGCCGCGACGCCGTCACCGATGCCGCGGTCGCGCTCGCGACGGTCGACCCGGAGGATTCCGACGTCAACGTCCTCTTTCAGGGAGTTACGGTCCACGACGAGCTGGCCGCCACGAGCGACGAGGACGTCGCCGTCGCGGCCGTCACCGGGGTCGATGGCTCCGACATCCAGGCCAACCGCAAGGTCGGCGAGGAGGTCGACCGGGTGCTCGCGGAGATCTCGAGCCGCGAGGAGGTCCGTGCGATCGTCATCACCGACGGCGCCCAGGACGAGTCCGTCCTGCCGGTGATCCGCTCACGGCTTCCCGTCGACGGCGTTCGTCGGGTCGTCGTCCGGCAGGCGCAGAACCTCGAGTCGATGTACTACACGATGAAGCAGGTGCTTGCCGACCCGGAGACGCGCGGGACCATCCTCGTTCCGCTCGGCATCCTGCTGCTCATCTACCCGCTCGTCGTCCTGGCGAACCTCTTCGACGTCGCCGGGGCGATGGTGCTCGGGATCATCTCCGCGCTGTTGGGGTTGTACTCGCTGTTTCGCGGGCTGGGGCTGGAGTCGGCCGTTGACTCGACCGCCGACCGCCTCCGGAACGTGTTGTACGCCGGTCGGGTGACGCTCATCACGTACGTCGTGGCGCTGGCGCTGTTGGTGATCGGCGGCGTCCAGGGCTATGAGACGCTGGAGACAGTTCGATCCACGATCTCTCCGAACGACCCGATGGCCGTGGGCCCGGCGATCGCTGCGGTCGTCCACGGCGCCGTCCAGTGGGCCGCTGCCGCGGGCGTTACCTCCAGTCTCGGCCAAATAACCGACGAGTACCTCGCGGGACGCTTCCGGTGGCAGTACCTCAATGCGCCGGTCTACGTCGTGTCGATCGCGGCGGTGTTGTACGCGCTCTCGGGCTTTTTCCTCCCGGACGTCGCCGGCGTGCGATCGTTCCTGCTCGGTGACCTTGCGCTCGTGCTCACCGCCGGAACGCTGCTCGGCGTGTTGAGCACGCTCACCTTCGCCGTCGCCGAGTCACGGACCGAGGACCGGCCCGCCGATCCGGCATAATGGCTATCTCCGTCGAAACGAACGGTCCCACCGCCGTTCACGCCGTCACTGACCGTATCGAGGCAGCGATCCCCGCGGACGTCGACGGGCTTGTGACCGTCTTCGTCCGGCACACGACCGCCGGCGTGGTCGTCAACGAACCGGAGTCACGGTTGCTTGAGGATTTCGAGACGTTCCTCGAGGATCTGGTCCCCGACGAGGGGTGGCAACACGACCGGCTCGACGGGAACGCGGACGCTCACCTGCGCGCGACGCTGCTCGGCGAGAGCGTCACCGTCCCCGTCTCCGCGGGCGAACTCGATCTCGGCCGTTGGCAGGCGGTCCTGCTCGTGGAGTGTGACGGTCCGCGGACGCGGTCGATCGACGTCGTGGTTCACTGACGTCACCGTCGACGTCGAGGAAACGTCGTCTCCGTTCCGTGCTCGTTCCGTGCCTGTCCCGTGTTCGTGTCCGTTCCCGTGTTCGTGTCCGTTCCCGTGTTCGTGTCCGTTCCCGTGTTCGTGTCCGTTCCCGTGTTCGTGTCCGTTCTCGTTCCGTACCCGTTCCGTCCGTCCCGTATTCGTTCCAGTCAGCCGGTCAGCCAGTGACTCGGTCAGCGTATCGATCGCGAGCAGGAGCCGCAGAGGTTCTCCTCTTTGACGTCGACCTCGCGAACGGTCGGCGAAAAGGACATCACGCACTTGCTGTTGTCGCAGTGTTCCAACCCGAGGGTGTGACCGATCTCGTGGACGACCTCCTTGCGGACCCGGTCGTCGACGACCTCGCGTTGGGGCTTCGAGGTGATGCCGCCGTCCGAGGAGGTCTGGAGCCGGTAGGTCGAGATGACCGATCCGTTTCCGTTGAGGTATGCAAGCCCGAAGACGTAGTTCCGACGGCGGTAAAAGAGGTCCCGCGCGGTGATCCCGATGTTCTTCTCGCCGGTCCCGGCCTGGCTCACGGTCTCGATCAGGTCCTCCGCACGGTACTGATCGCGGCCGTCGTCGTAGGCGGACGCCGGGATCGACTGCTCGTCGTGTACCGTCACCTCACAGTCGTATACCGACCGCAGCGCGCTCGAGGCCTCCCGTTTGACACGCGCGGAGACCTCACCCACCGGAACGATGTCCACGAGCATGGAAGGCGTTATGCTCCCCCCTGGCATAAATGACCCGACGTGACCCGATCCGACGCGCCGCCGATCGTCGCCGCCGTCGCCGAGGTTCTCGCTTCCGAGCGACCGCGCGCCGCGGGATGGACCACCGTCGAAGTCGGGATCGGTCGACGTCCCGAGGCAGCTCGCGCGCTCGTTGACGCTGGTCACGACGTGATCGCGATCGACGTGACCGAGCGCGACGTTCCGACCGATGTCACGTTCTACAGGGCGGACGTCCACGATCTCGCTGACGGGACCGCGACACTCGCGAGCGATGTGGGGAACGGCGGATCCGGACCACCGTCGTTCCCGGTGATCGACGCCGTGTATGCGCGGAACCTCCCGGCGGAGATCCAGCCCGCAACGGCCCGGTTCGCGAGCCGCGTCGACGCTCCGCTCGCGTTCACGACGCTCGGGTTCGAGTCCCCCTCCCCGGCCCTCCCCCCGTCGATCGAACGCCGGGCGATCGGGACCGAGACCGTCTTCGTTCTCCCGGACTGAGGCGTCCCGATCGGCACGCCCCCGTCGGCGCCAGTCGGAACGGTTTTTCTCGCGCCCCCCGGATGTGGACGTATGCAGGTCGACGCAGTCGTGCTGGACATCGACGGGGTGCTCGTGGACGTCGCCGACTCCTACCGGCGAGCGATCGTGGAGTCGATCGACCGCGTCTACGGCGCGACGATCGCCCGCGAGGACGTCCAGCCGTTCAAGGACGCCGGCGGGTTCAACAACGACTGGGAGCTGACCGACGCCGCGGCGCTGTACGTGCTCGCCGGCCGACAGACCGAGGGGATCGACCTCACGGTTCCCGCGTTCACCGACCGCGTCGCCGACGCCGGTGGCGGACTCGCGGGCGCGAAGACGGTGCTCGCGGACGCGCTCGCTCCCGAGACGTGGGACACGGTTCGCCAGGCCTGGGACTCCGAGCGGCTCCGGGACGTGTTTCAGGCGCTGTACCTCGGTACGGAGTTATACCGCGACCTCGAGGGCGGTGATCCGCCGGTCGAAACGGACGGATACATCCACGACGAGCCGGTGCTCGTCGACCCCGAGACCATCGATGCCCTGCGGGAGCGGTTCGACGTCGGGGTGGTTACGGGCCGCCCGGCCGCCGAGGCCGAGATCGCGCTCGACCGGGTCGGGCTCGATCTGCCCGCGATCCACCGGTTCACGATGGACGACTGGGAGGAGGGCAAGCCACACCCCGCAGCGCTCGTCACGCTTGCCGACCGGTTCGAGACCACGACCGTGGCCTTCGTCGGCGACACGCTTGACGACGTCCGAACCGCTCGCAACGCCGAGGAGGCCGACCCCGAGCGCGTCTACTACGGGATCGGTGTACTCACCGGCGGGCTGACCGGCGAGTCCGGGCGACGCGCATACGTCGACGCCGGCGCCGACGCCGTGGTCGCCGACGTGAACGAGCTCCTCGAGCTGCTCGAACGTGATGCGTCCCGGCCCGATGCGTGAGACGACCCTGACGGCTTCGGTGATGCAACGGCTACGCCTCCGGTGACGCAACGGCTAAGGCCCCGCCGTGACCACTCCCGATATGCGAATCTCCATCCTCGGCGGTACCGGTGACATCGGCGAAGGGCTGGCGCTCCGGTGGGCGTTCCACTCGAACCACGACGTCATCATCGGTTCGCGTGACGCCGAGAAGGCGCACACGAAGGCCGACGAGTACGAGACCGAACTCGACAGCCGCGGCGTCGACGTCACGATCAACGGCTTCGAGAACGGGATGGCGACCGACCGCGGCGACGTCATCGTCCTCGCCGTCCCCCCGTACCACGTCGGTGATACGGTCGAGTCGATCGCCGACCGACTCGACGAGGACGACGTACTCGTCTCCCCGGCCGTCGGAATGAAACGGGAGGAGGAGGGGTTCCGCTACCACCGTCCCGGGGCGGGCAGCGTCACGCGGATCGCGGCGGACGCCGCACCCGATGACGTGCCGGTCGTCGGCGCGTTCCACAACCTCCCCGCGGCCCGGCTCGCGAACCTCGATGCCGGCCTCGGGATCGACACCCTGATCCTCGGCGACGACGAGGACGCGACGGACATCGTCCGGATGCTTGCCGAGGACATCGACGGGCTCCGCGCGCTTGACGCCGGCGGGATCGCCAACGCCCCCGAGGTCGAGTCGATCACGCCCCTGCTCGTTACCCTCGCGATGCACAACGACGGGCTCCACGATCTCGGCGTCCGGTTCTCCTGATCGGTTGGTCGGTCGTCGGTGGGTATCCGGTCCGGTCGTACCCAGCGAAGGGTTCTCTTGCCCCGAGATTTATTTTCGATGAACCGGATCGTCCCACCGAGTATGACGAAGCCGCTCAAGGTATCCGGATTCGTCGGGCTGGCTGTAATGATGGCGGTCGGCCTGCATCAGGCGATGATCCTCGCCGGCGGCGACGCCGTGCCGAGATGGATGATCGGCGGGCACGCCCACCTCGGCGTCCTGTCGATCCTCGCGATCGTGATGGGCTTTGCCGTCCCCGCGCTCGAGGTGACCGGGACCCTCCGGACCGCCGTCACCGGTCTCTTCATCGCGGGACAGTGGGGCGTCCCCGGCGTCGTCTGGCTCGGCGAGGGTCTCGGGCTCGCGTTCCTCGTTCCCACCACGCTGCTGTGGGGGAGCGCCCTGATCGTCGCGATGCTGATTATGGCGTACGTCGCCGCGACCCGGGATGCGACCGGATCGGGGTCGGGCCCGACCGGCGTCGCGCCGGCCGACGACTGATCGGCGTCGTAACCGACTGGTCGACGTCGCAACTGGACGGCACCGCCGCAACCGGACGGCGCCGCAAATTCCCGGTTTCGCCGCCGGATCCGTTCCCTTGCCGGGGGACGAGTTGGCACGCAGGGGCGACGGACGATACGGTTATCCCCGTTCGGGGAGTAGTTTCGGAAATGACGCCCTCCACTTCCACCACCGAGCGACAGCCGCCCGACAAGGCGACGCTCCACTGCTTTGCGTGCGGTCACGAAAGCCGCATTAACGGCGACTGGCTCATCCACGTACGCGCTGACTCCCTCACCTACGAATGTCCTGCGTGTGAAACGGTGATCGATTCCCGACGGAATCACGAGGCGTTGGCCGCGGGCAGTCGTGGATCGCTTGGCTTCCCGGTCGAGAACTGACGTCGGCTCACGGGGTTATTTATAAATAGACTGGCACCGAGCCGGGTCGTCGTCCGATCGTCGGGCCGTTACTCCGCCTCGGCGTCAGCGGACGCTTCGGCTGCGGATCCGCCTGCTGTTTCGGCTGCGGATCCGCCTGCTGCCCCGGATGCGGATCCTGATGCGCTGGATTCGCCCGTTGACGTCTCGGCACCCGACGACCTGGTTTCGGACGTCTCGCGGTCCGCGATCCGCGCCTCGTGGATCACTTCGTGCTCGCCGAACAGCACGAACGCGCGGTGAGGCTCTTGAGTCATCTCGATCGTGGTCGAATCGCCGTCCTGGACGGACCCTGTCGCCGCGTCACCGTCCCATGGTTCGGGCTCGCCCGGATCCGGCGTGACGACGACCGAGAGGTGCTCGGCGGCGATCGCCCCACCGCCGTCGTGGGTCACGGTAACGGCTTCTTCCTCGGCGTCGTAGTCGACCGCGAAGTCGGCCGTCGGCGCGATCACGTGGCTACCGACTTCGATCGGTTCCGTCGGCGGCGTCCACTCCGCGGTGAACGTCGTCCCCGTATCGAACTCGCTGAGCGGGACCACGTCCCCGCGCTCGAGCACGTCGTGCTCGTCGGCTGGCTGCGTGTCGGCCGCCTCTCCGTCGACAAGCAGCCGGAACTCCCCGGCGTCGCGACTCACCGGATCGCGGTAGATCGCTGCGATGCCGTCGTCGGGAACGGCTTTCCGCTGGTCGGTCCCCGTTCCGGTCTCCCGGCCGTCAGTTCCGGTTCCGGCCTCCTGCTCCGAGCCGGACTGGAACGTGAATCCGTGTCGGGGCTCGGTCGGATAGTGGCCGACCGACCGCTCGCTCACCATGTTCGCCGTCTCGGTTCGGATGCTCACGGTCACGCGGTCGCCGATCCCGACGTCCGTGAGGGTGATCGTGTCTCCACTCGTCAGCTCGTCGTACTCCTCGGCCACCACGAGGGTCTCGCGCTCGCTGCCGCTCGGGCGACCGCTCGTGCGGTCGCTCGAGCCGTCCGCCGGCGAGTAGGTCGTGACCTGCAGCCCCTCGGGGTCGGCCGGCTGCGCCCCGACGTAGGTCAGTCGCATCTCCGCCGCGCCGGGGTCGTAGTGCGCCTTCAGCGCCTCGCGTGCGGTCGTGGTTCCGGCGAGGTGATGGTCCCGTTCGTCGTCCCTCTCGCCCGCCGCATCGTCGTCGGTCCCGCTCTCCGCGTCGTCGTCCGCGCCGACCCAGACGACCTCGACCTGGGCGAACGGCGGGACTTCGGCGGCCAGCGCGTCGCCGGGACCGAACTCCTCGTACTCGTCGGCCGGCTGCGTCCCGAGTGGCTCCCCGTCCGCCCGTATCCTCACGCGGTCGGCCGCCATCGCGTCGCCCTCGCGATGCTCGACCCGAACCGTCCCCGCCTCGGGGTCGTACTCGAGGTCGACGAACGCCTCCGGAACCACCTCGTGTTCGGCCACGACGACCGGCTCCTCGGGGTCGAGCCACTCGATCGTGACCGTGCTGTCGACCGGGTGCTCGCCGAGCGGGATCTCGGTCCCTCTGGAGAGCGTTTCGACCTCGTCGGCGATCTGCCGGTCGGCCGGCTCGCCGTCAACGAGTACGCGGAACGCGGACGCGTCGTAGTCCTCCTCGCCGTGGTAGGTCGCGATGAGTCCCCGATCCGGATGGTCGTGAACGTGGATCCGCGGCGGCGTGACGCGGAACCGCTGCAGCGGGCGCCGGTGGACGCCCGGGATCGACGGGACGGTCAGGGTCAGGGAAACCACGTCGCCCATCCCGACGTCCTCGATCGTGACCGCGTCCCCGTTCGTGAGCGTTCCGCTCCCGGAATCGTTCCCGCCGTCACCTCCGTTCCCGAACGACGGGGCAGGGGTCCGGACCGTTCCGTCGTCCGACCGGTGCGTCACCGCCACCTTCCCGGCGTCGGCCTCGCGGTCGCCGACGTAGGTGATCGTGACCGTCTCCGCCTCGACCTCGTGGTCGATCGCGAACGCCTCGGTGCCGATCGCCTCGTTCGCGTAGACGCGGTGGGCGTTGCGTTCCGCGTCGAACCAGCGGAGCACGACGCTCGCGAGGGGATCGGTCTCGACGGTCAGCGTGTCGCCCGGCTCGAACCGGTCCAGCCGGTCGGCCGGCTGGCGGTCGGCGAGCTCGCCGTCGACCCACAGCTGGAGCGCCTCGAGGGCGTCGCCCGTGACCGTCTCGCCGCCCCGGTGCTCGAGGGTGACGCCGCCCGTCTCCTGGCCACTCCCCGTCCCATCAGCTTCTCCGTCGCCCGACGTCCCGTCAGCTTCCCTGTCGACCGTCGTTCCGACTCGGATGTCGGGCGCGTTCTCGTGGTCGTGCTCCGGCGGCGCCTCGAGAACCGCGTCGACCCGGATCGTCTCCCCGGACCGGTCGATCGCGGTCTCCTCGACGATCCCGGTTCCGATCGCCTCGATCAGGGGGCGAACCGCCCGGTCGCCGGGCGTGCTGGGATCGTCGGTGAAAAACAGGTAGCGGTTCTCGGCGCGGTCGTCCGAGCCGTGGAGTCGCGCCGGATGGATCTCGAAGCCCCCGGCGAACGCGCGGATCGCTCCGGTTCCGACCGCGGAGGCGCCCGGGGTTTGAAAGCCGGACTCCGCGGCGTCCGGTGCGAACAGGACGGTGTCGAACGACTCGACCAGCCCGAACGCCGACTCGGCGTCCGCGTTCGCATCCACGAGCCGATCGCCGTCTTCCCCGTCCGCCTCGCCCGCCGCCGCCGCGATCGCCCGCGCCGCCTCGACGCGGCCGGATCGGTCCTCGCCCGCGACGAACGCCGCGACGCCGTCGGTGCTGACGGTCGTCATCCCCTCGCGGTCCCCGTCGTCGGCGACCCGCCAGTCGCCGACGGTCGTCAGCTCCTCGCCGCGGTCGAGCCGGTCGAAGGTGCCGGAAGCCACCGTGATCCGGCGCCGGTAGTCGTGGGTGATCGCCGTGACCACCGTCGAGAGGTCGGCCGCCGCGACGTCGAGCTCCCGCGTCACGACGCGAGCCTCGTGTGACAGGTCCTCGGCCACGTCCGCATCTGCCACGTTCGTCGTCACAACCAGTCGATACGAGAGATCGAGCGAACCGTCGTCGGGCAGCGCCGCGATCGCGCTCGCGGCCGAGTCGGACAGCTCGTCGAGGTTTCGCCGGTCGGTTGGCGTCGTCGAGTTGGCCACGCGGTCGGGATCGAGTGTTCCCGTGAGCGCGGCCAGCGTTAGGGCGCTTCCGCCGAGGAAGCCCCGTCTGGAGGGTCTCACCATACGCGGACCCACACGGGTTCACCCAAAAGCGATTGTGATGGCTCAAACCCGCGTTTGTCCCATCCGCGTTCTCCTCCAATGATTAGGTGTACCTAAAACTATTTACTCCCCCGTGTTTTAGGACGACCTAAATGATGGAGGAGACGCTCGCCGACACCCGCCGGCGGATCGAATCGCTCGCCAGCGACGCCGGTCGGTACTACCTCGCCTGCGCCCGAACCGGCGATCGACCGACGCCCGTCGCGGGACTCGTCTTCGAGAGCCGCGAGGTCGCGGCTCGAGCCGCCCGGGCGTGCCAGCGATATCGGGAATCGCTCCGGCGGTACGACGACTCCGTCCCGTACCGGGACCTCGTCGTCCACGAACGCCGCGTTGCGACGTCCGCTGATCGCCGATCCGACGCAATCGATGTCGACGCTGGTGACGCTGGCGCAGTTGATGCCGACGCGACCGACACGGCCGGTGATCGGCTATGAGCGTCGAGACGGCGGTTCACGCGGCGCTCGACCGCGTCGACGCCGAGGCCGAGCGCGTCGATTCGCTCGCACCCGCGTTCGGTCGGTTCGACGCGGCGGTCCGCGACCTCGATCCGCTCGGCGGTCACGCTCCCTCGTCCGGGGAGCCGACGCGACTGGCCGACGGCGGGATCACCGCGGCGCATCACCACGATCGCCAGTCCGGTCGCCCCGGAACGCCCGACGGTGCCGCGGGAGTCACCGGAAGCGCAGGAGTCACCGGAGGTGCGGTGGCCGCCGACCGGACCGGGTCGGTTCGCGACGCGTTCGCGGAGACGGTGCTGTCCGCTCGCGACGAGGGGTCGAATGCGTCCGCCACGTCTGCCGCGTCCGCCGCGGCAGTCGTTCGGGCGATCCGCTCGGAGTTCGGCGACGAGATCGCGGTCGTCCTCGCGCCCGGCACCGACGCCGGGTTCACGCCCGCCGTCAAGCGGGCCGTTCGGTCGGCCATCGCGACGCGGCGTGCGGAGCTTCGCGCGCTCCGTGACGCCCTCGATCGGGAGCGCGAGTCGCTCCGATCGGCGCGGGGGGACGTTGACGCGATCGTCTCCTGGATCGCTCGTGCGGACGAGACGCCGCTGTCCGACCTGGGGTTCGAGGCGCTTCGGGACCGTCACGAGACCCTCGAACGCCACCGCGAACGCTGTGCTGAGCGTCTCGAATCCCGGCAGACGACGCTCGGATCCGCGACCGGCCACGGCGCGGACGCCGGCCTCACGCACCGCTCGCTCGTCGCTCACCTCTACGACGTTGCGGGCTTCCCGACGCCGTACCCGGTCGTTTCGACCGTCGTCCGGCTGATCGACTGCTGTGAGTCGTGCCAGCGCTCGGTTCGTGATCACCTCACACGACGGGTTTGATCGTTCGACCCCTGCTCGTTTCGCCGGTCGACTACCCTTGTTTCGCCGGTCGACTATCGCCACCTGTGGAGGAGGCGATACTCCTCGTCAGGCGTATACCGCCGGAACAGCAGGCTGTTCGTCAGCACGGAGACGCTCGAGATCGCCATTGCGATGGCGGCAAGCACCGGCTGGAGCAGGCCGAGCGAGGCCAGCGGGATCATCGCCGTGTTGTACCCCAGCGCCCACACGAGGTTCTGCTTGATCTTCGCCAGCGTCGCCTCCGAGATCCGGATGGCCTTCACGACGTCGACCGGATCGTCGCGCATCAGCGTGACGTCCGCGGCCTCGATGGCAACGTCGGTGCCCGAGCCGATGGCCGTGCCGACGTACGCGACCGCGAGCGCGGGCGCGTCGTTGACGCCGTCGCCGACCATCATCGCCTTTCGACCGCCGTCCTGAATGGCCTCCACGGCGTCCGACTTGTCCTCGGGAAGGACCTCCGCGCGGACGTTCTCGGGGTCGATCCCGACCTGCTCGGCGACCGCGCGGGCGGTGCGCTCGTTGTCGCCGGTGATCAGCATCACGTCGATGCCGCGCTCCTGTAACTGGCTCACGGCCTCCGTCGCGCTCTCCTTGACCGTGTCGGCGTCGGCGACGACGCCCACGAGTTCGCCCTCATAGGCGACAAGCATCGCCGTTTTGCCCTCGCTTTCGAGGCGTTCCATCGTTTTCTGGGCGGGCGCGGGATCGATCCCGTTGTCACGGAGGAGCTTCCGGTTGCCGACCAGCACCTGGCCGCCATCGACGGTCGCTTTGACGCCCTGGCCGGGGACGTTCTCGAAGTCGTCGGGGTCGGTCACGTCGATGCCGCGGGCTTCGGCGCCGTCGACGATCGCTCGGGCGAGGGGATGCTCGCTCCCGCTCTCGGCGATCGCCGCGAGCCGAAGCACCTCCTCCTCGCCGAGTCGCTTACGTGCAGCCAGCTGCCCCCCATCGGGAGCGGTGTTTCCGCCATCCGCGACGGGCCGACCGTCGTCACCGAGCACGACGACGTCGGTCAGCTCCATCTCGCCTCTCGTGAGCGTCCCGGTCTTGTCGAAGACGATCGTGTTGACGTCCTTCGCGCGTTCGAGGACGTCACCGCCCTTGAACAGGACGCCGTTTTGTGCCCCGAGGGTCGTCCCGACCATCGTCGCGGCGGGCGTCGCCAGGCCCAGCGCACAGGGACAGGCGATCAGCACCGACGAGGCGAACACGATGATCGCGAACTCGAAGACGGAGACGCCGCCGGCGGCGACGGGACCACCAGCGACGAGCCCCCACAGCGGGAGAGCATCGACGACGCCCGCGAGGGTCGCCGGGAACAGGTACCAGACGACGCCCCAGAAGGCGGCGTTCGCGATGACCGCCGGGACGAAGTACGCGGAGATGCGGTCGGCGAGGTTCTGGATGTCGGGCTGTCGCGACTGCGCCTCCTTGACCGTCTGCACGATCTGCTGGAGCGCCGTGTCCGTCCCGACCTTCGTCGCCTCGACGACGAGCACGCCGTTCTCGTTGATCGTCGACCCGACCACTTCGTCGCCCGCCGATTTCTCGACGGGGACCGACTCGCCGGTCACCATCGACTCGTCGACCGCCGACTGGCCATCGACGACGACGCCGTCGGTCGGGATCTGCTCGCCCGGGCGGACCTTCATCCGGTCGCCGACGTCGACGTCCTCGAGGGGGATCTCCTCCTCGTTCCCGTCCTCGTCAACCACGGTGGCGGTGTCCGCCTCCATCTCGAGGAGCTTCCGGAGCGCCTCGCCGGCCTGCCCCTTCGAGCGGGCTTCGAGGTAGTTGCCGAGCGTGATGAACACCAGGATGAACGCCGCCGTGTCGAAGTACAGTCCGCCGGCGATAAGCTCGAACAGGACCGCCACGGAGTAGACGTACGCGGTCGTCGAGCCGAGCGCGATCAGCACGTCCATGTTGGCGCGGCCGTTCGTGACGAGCGCCGTGTAGGAGTTCTCGTAGAACGGCTTGCCCAGCACCAGCTGGACGGGCGTCGCCAGCGCGAACATAACCCATCCGGACGGCAGACCGATGACCTCCTCACCGACGAGTCCGAGCCCCAGCAGGTGGTCGACCATAAACGCCAGCAGGGGCAGGGACAGGACCGCACCGAACAGCGTCAACCGAAGCTGCCGACGGATCTCCCCTTGGCGGGCGGCCTCTCGAGCATCGCCGCCTGCGCCATTGTCGGTCCCTCCCTCCTCTCGGACGGGCGAGTAGCCGGCGTCCTCGATGGCGCCGTAGAAGTCCGACAGCTCCGCCTCGGCGGGATTGTACGTGACCTGTGTCTCGTCGGTCGCGTAGTTGGCGTCGGCGTCGACGACGCCCGGCGTCCGTTCGAGCGCGTCACGGATCGTCTCCGAGCAGTTCGCACACGACATATCGGTGACCGCGATCGTGACCGAGTCCGTCACCGGCGAGTAGCCCGCGTCCGCGATCGCGTCGAATATCTCGCCGAGCGAGACCTGCTCGGGATCGTACGTGACCGACCCCTCGTCGGTGGCGAAGTTGATGGTCGCCTCCGAGACGCCCTCGAGCGAGCCGACGGCGTCGGAGATGGTCTGCGAACAGTTCGCACAACTCATCCCCTGGATGTTGATTTGGCTTTTTCGCTGGCTCATTATTCGTATATACGGGGTCCGTATTCAACGGGGTTTCCCTTTTGAATATTCAACTTTTTCGGCCCGCAACTTTCGAATACAAAGCGCGTCGCGCCCGGATCAACGACTACTGATCCGTCTCCCGACCGATCGCGATTCAATTGCGGTTTGGAGAACCCAACTGACCCCCGTTTCCGGTCGACGACCGATTTGATATCGCGGTATATAATTTATACCTCCTCGAACGCCCGAACCGTCTCGAAGGATCCATCCTCGATCGCGTCGGCGATCGCCGATATCGAAACGGAATCCGGCGTTTGGTGGGGGTACTTCCGGGCGAAATACCGCGTGAGGTTATCGATATCGCGCTCAAGGAACTCCCGTGCGTTCTCGTGATCGGTTGGGACCGCCTGGGGCCAGTCGAAGATCGTGATACCGCTTTCGGCGATCGCCACGTTGTGTTCGGACATATCCGCGTGCACCCACCCGTCCTCGTAGGCAGTCGTCAGCTCCGCAAGCACCAGATCGAGTACGCCCACGACCTGTTCGGCGTCCAGCTTTGCGCGCGCGAGCTCGACGCCCTCGAACTTGTCCATCACGATCGCGTGCCGGTTCCAGTCGATCGGTCGCGGCACCGAAACGTCAGGATATAGGGTTTCAAGGGCCTCGTACTCCCGTTCTGCCGCCTGCCGGGCGGTGTACAGCCAGGAGACGTGTTGTCTGTCGGCCGTGTACTCGCGCTCCTTCATCACCTCGCGGAAGTTTGTGTACCCCTCACGGTGGAACTTCAACGCGAGCGGTTTGAACGATCGGGCCTCGTAGACATCGCTTTCCTTGCCGACGCCCAGCGGGGAACCAATCCCCTCGACGGTGTCTCGTTCGGCGAAGGTGCGCAACGCGAGCGCGTCGTACCCCTCGAAGGTCAGCTGGTACCCCTCGTACTGGATCGTCTTTCGCTCGATCAGCTCCTCGTCGAGACACCGGTCGATCCGGTAGTCGACCTCCTCGGCCGTGAGCTCGGAGTACTCCGGGAGCTTGTCGCGGCGGACCCACTCCGAGAAGCGCATCCCCTGCTCGACCCCCGAGAGGAGATAGAAGTCCTCGGGTTCGAGGTCGGCCATCAACCCCGCGATGTTCCTGACCATACCGCCCGTACTCCGGCGACTCCTAAAAGGGCCGTGCGATCCGGACTTCTCCCTGGTATAAATCTCATACCGCGATATAAAATCAAAAGGCGGCGACCGCGCTCCCGACCACGAACGGCGTCGGCCACATCTGGTCGGTTTGCGGCCGAGTCGAAGCTCGTTCGATCGGTCGGCGCGCTACTCGGCGGCCAACGCCTGGTCACGCAGCTGTTCGCCCTCCGACGTCGAGACGGTGAGCTCGGGCACGGGAACCGGGGATCGGTCCTCATCGATCGCCACGAAGACGAAGTACGATTCCGTCGTCAGCTCTCGATCTCCGGTGAGGGGATCCTCGCCGTAGACCCGAACGCGAACGCGAACGCTGGTTCGGCCGGCGGCGTAGACGTACGCCTCGATGAAGGCGATGTCGCCGAGCTCGAGCGGCAGCTCGAAGTCCACGGAGTTGATGTGGGCGGTGACGCAGGGTTCACTGGCGAACCGCATCGCGCTCATGCCGCCGACCTCGTCCATCCATCGCAGAATGTTCCCGCCGTGTGCGGTGCCGTGGTTGTTCGCGTGGTGCGGCTGGATCCGGTTCCGGTCCTCGATGAAGGTCTCGACCAAATCGACCATACCCCGGATTCGGTCGGCTCCCGTATGAAAACCACCGCCGAACGAGGTAGCGACGGACGGCGACCGGTGACGGTCAGCCGGTTCTCCTCACTCGTCGTCCGTCACTCGTCGTCAGTCGTGGTCTCCACTTTCTCGGCGAGCAGGCTCGGCGTGAGGCCCTTTTCCCCGAGCGTCGCTCCGACGAGCGCGCCCAGCGCGCCCCCGCTGCTGGCGGTGCTTCGGCCGAACAGGCCGCCGATCCCGGCGCCGACGGCGGCGCCGATGGCGGCGTATTTCGCACGATTCACGGCTCGAATGATTCGAGATTTCATATCGTATATAGGCGGCGAACGGGGTTAAGCCTGAGGTGTGTTTCCTCGTCGTGGGTCTCGGAGAACCGTCCGCTTCCCCCACGACACCGATGAGGAGGCCATTAATTAGACTACTCTAAAAATATACTTCGATACAAAGAATTATCTAGTTAGGCGTGATACCCCGAAGCACGTATGTCCAACACGGACTCGGAGCGGCAACGACGCCGGTTCTCACGGCGCGGCGCGCTCGCCGCCGGCGGAGGGCTCCTCACGGCCGGGCTCGCCGGCTGTGCCGGGAGCGCCGACCCCGGCGACCGCTCGGCATCGCCCGACGCGACGACCGGCGGGATGGCGGGCACCACGACCGGGAACGACGACTCTCCGGTCGCGGTCGCGTCCTTCTTCAGCTTCTACGACTTCGCCCGTCACATCGCCGCGGGAACGCCGGTCGAGGTGCGGAACCTCGTTCCGACCGGCCTCCACGGCCACGGGTGGGAGCCGAACGCGCGGATCACCCGCAAGATAATCGAGGCTGACGCGTTCATTCACGTCGGACCGGACTTCCAGCCGTGGGCCGACCGCGCGATCGAGACGATCGAGGCCGACGGGGTCGACACCGACCTCATCAACGCCCGCGAGGGAATCGAGCTCGTCGGCCTGGCTGCCAGCCTCGACCGCGACGAGGAGGGAGTCGGCGAGCAGCGCGGCAAGGATCCGCATTTCTGGCTCGACCCGAACCGGGCGATGCAGTCGGTCGACACCATCGCCGACGGGCTCGCTCGGATCGCACCCGACCACGAGGACGCCCTCCGGGCGAACGCCGACGCGTACAAGCGTGACGTCCTCGGGCGCATCGACGCGGAGTACCGGGCGATCTTCGAGGCCGCCGACCGCGACGTCGTGCAGCTTGCCGCCCACAACGCCTTCCAGTATCTCGGCGTCGCCTACGGCGTTCGGATGCGCCCGCTCGTGGTCAATCTGGCCGCGAGCGGCGACGTCAAGCCGACCGACATCACCGAGGCGAAGCGGGTCATCGACGACCACGACATCGAGTACATCGCCGCCGCCGTCTTCGAAACCCGACGACCGGCCCAACAGCTCCTCCGGGAAACGGCCGTCGAGGCCTACTTTCCGGTTACGCCCTACGCCGGCGTTCGCGAGGACTGGGTCGCCGCGGGCTGGGGATACGAGGAGATCGCCCGTCGGATAAACATACCGACCTTCGAGGTGGTCCTCGGGAACGCCGCCCCCGAAGCGGTCGGGCCCGACGGCTGGGCCGACGAATGGCGGAACTTCGAATGACGATGCCGCATACGACCGCCGCCCCGGACGCCACGGATGTCACCCCGGACGCCACGGACGCCACCCCGGACGCGACCACCCATCCGGATCCGGTCATCGACCTGTCGACCGTCACGTTCGGCTACACGGCCACGCCGGTCCTCGAGGACGTCTCGCTCGCGGTCGATCCCGGCGAGTACGCCGCCGTGGTGGGACCGAACGGGTCCGGAAAGTCGACCCTCCTGAAGATCGTCCTCGGGCTGGTGACCCCTGACGCCGGGAGCGCACGACTCTTCGGCGAACCGTCCCGATCGTTCGATAACGGGGCGCGGATCGGCTACGTCCCGCAGCACGCCGACGCCGCGGTCGGGATGCCGATCACCGTCCGGGAGGTGGTCAAGATGGGCCGGTTTCCCCACGTCGGCGTTCGCGGCCTCTCCGATGCGGACTGGGACGTCGTCGATGCGGCGATCGAGACGGTCGGAATGGCGGGATTCGCGACCCGCCGCATCGGGGAGCTCTCCGGCGGCCAGCGCCAACGTGCGTTCATCGCCCGCGCCCTGGCGGGAGAGGCCGACCTCCTCGTCCTCGACGAGCCGACGGTCGGGGTTGACGTCGAGTCAGTCGAGGCGTTCTATGACCTCCTGGACGCGCTCAACGAGGACGGGATGACGATCGTGCTCATCGAACACGACCTCGGCGCCGTCACCGACCACGCCGAGCGCGTCGTCTGTCTCAACCGGACGGTCCGCTTCGACGGCCCGACGGAGGCGTTTCTCGGCAGCGACGCCTTCGCCCGGGCGTTCGGCGCGACGGTTGGCGGCATCGAGCGCGCCGCGTCCGGCGATGCGTCCGGCGGCGGCGATGCGTCCGGTGACGACGACGCGTCCTTTGAACGGACGGCTGCGTCGGGGGGTGACCGCGAGTGATCGACCTCGTGTTCGCTCCGCTGTACCGCGTGCTCGAGCTGTGGTACTGGCTGATGATACAGCTCCACGGTCTCACGGGGATGGAGATCCTCGATCCGAGCTTCACCTTCCTCTATCGGGCGATCCTGATGGGGCTGTGTATCGGGGTGATGGCCCCGCTCATCGGAACGTACCTGGTGCACCGGCGGCTCGCGCTCATCGGGGACGCGCTGGCCCACACCGCGTTCGCGGGTGTCGCCGTCGGCCTGTTCGTCAACGCGGTGCTGGATTTCGGGATCTCGCCGTACCTGACTGCGGTCGTCGTCGCGATGATCGCGGCGCTCGCGATCGAGCTGATCTCGGAGGCGACCGACGTCTACAACGACGTCTCGATGGCGATCGTCCTCTCGACGGGGTTCGCGCTCGGATCGACGCTCATCAGCCTCAACGCCGGCGGGCTCTCCGTGGGGATCGACCAGTACCTGTTCGGCAATCTCTCGACGGTCGCCCCCTTCGACGCAGTCGTCCTGCTGGCGCTCTGTCTGGTCGTCGTCGCGACGGTCGTCGTCGCCCGAAACCAACTCCTGTACGTGACCTTCGACGAGACCGCGGCGGCGGTTTCGGGGATCCCCGTGAACTGGTACAACCGGCTGCTTGTGGTGCTCACCGCGCTCGTCGTGGTCGGCGCGATGCAGATCCTCGGCGTGATCCTGGTCGCGGCGATGCTCGTCGTCCCCGTTGCGGGCGCGACCCAACTCGCGCGCAGCTTCACCGAGTCGATCCTGATCGCAGTCGTTCTCGCTGAGCTCGCCGTGGTCCTCGGGATCGCGGTCGCCTACTACGGCGGCGCGACCGGCGGCCCGGTCATCGTGCTCGTCGCGGTCGGGCTCTACGTCGTCGCGGCGGTCCTCGGCAAGCTGGGGGACGAGCTCACCGACTCGTCGGCTCCCGAGACGGACGCGATCGAGGGATGACGATGACCGCGTTCGGCGGACCGCAACGGTTTTTCGGACACGATCCGAACGCGCGGTATGGACGCACCCGACGGCGACTGGCGACTCATCCGCGAGGAGGCCCGACCGGGGCCGATGCAGATGGCGCTCGACGAGGTCGCGGCTGACACCGCCGCCGAGGGCGGGCCCTGGACGGTCCGCGTCTATCGGTGGGACCCGAGCTGTCTCACGATGGGCTACCGGCAGGATCCCGACTCGGTCGACTGGGAGTGGTGTGGGGCCAACGGCGTCGACGTCACCCGGCGCCAGACCGGTGGCGGCGGCATCTACCACGACACGGTCGGCGACATCGCCTACTCGATCGCGGTTCCGGCCGACGTCGTTCCCGGCGAGCTGCTCGACTGTTACCACCAGCTCTGTGAGCCGATCCTCGAGTTCTTCTCCCGGATCGGCGTCGATGCCGACTACGTCTCGGAGTCCGTCCCGGAGATCCACCACCCGGCGTGTTACCTCCGGGAGTTGCACCCGGCCCACGACGTCGTGGCGGGGCCCGCTGACGACCGCCGAAAGATCGCCGGCAACGCTCAGTACCGGCGCAACGACGCCGTGATCCAACACGGATCGCTGACGTTCAGCGTCGACGCCGAGCGCCATCTCGGCGTCTTCGACGACCCGCCGATCGACCCGGAGGGGTTCCGCGATCGGGTCGTCGGGATGGACGAGCTCGTCGATCTCGATCGTGACGATGTCGTTGAAACGCTTGAGGAAACGCTCGCCGAGTGGGCCACGGCCAGCGAGGGGTCGTGGACGGACGCCGAGCTCTCGCAGGCACGCGAACGTGCGGACGAGAAGTATCGATCCGACTCGTGGGTGCACGAGCAGCCCGGGTCACGGTCGTAAGGCCCCCGTTCGTTTCGTCTCCTCCCGTCCGGGTCGCGACCGTCCCGGTTCCCGACGCCACGGCGCGTTCCGAAGCGGCTTTGGCCCGCGATCCCCTGCTTTCGGTATGACACTCCGGATCGGCGCCCACGTCTCGATCGCGGGCGGGGTCGACAACGCGATCGACAACCAGCTCGAGGTCGGCGGCAACTGCGGACAGATCTTCACTCACTCCCCACAGGTCTGGAAGGACCCGAACATCGGCGACGAGGAGGCCGAGCGCTTCCGTGCGGGAACGACCGAGAACCTCGCGGGCCCGTGGGTGGTCCACACCTCCTACCTCGTGAACCTCTGTACGCCCAAGGAGGACCTTCGCGAGAAGTCCCGCGAGTCGATGCAGGCGGAGCTTGACGCCGCCGCGGCCCTCGACATCCCGTACGTGAACGTCCACCTCGGCGCCCACACCGGCGCGGGCGTCGAGGCCGGCCTCGAGAACGCGGCCGGCGTCCTCGACTCCCTCGACGTCCCCGACGGGGTCACGATCCTGATCGAGTCCGATGCCGGATCCGGGACGAAGCTCGGCGGGCAGTTCGAACACCTCGCGACGGTTCTCGACCTCGCCGAGACGGACCTCGACGTCTGTCTCGATACGGCTCACACCTTCGCGGCCGGCTATGACCTCTCGACGAGGCGGGGCGTCGACGAGACGATCGCGGAGTTCGACGACGTCGTCGGGCTCGAACACCTCCGGTGTCTCCACCTCAACGACTCCAAACACGACTGCGGGACCAACAAGGACGAACACGCCCACATCGGCGAGGGTCACATCGGCGATGCGGGGATGGAGCGGATCGTCACTCACCCCGACCTCCGGGAGCTTCCATTCGTTCTCGAGACGCCGACCGAGGACGGCCGGAGCTACGCGTGGAACGTCGACCGGGTCCGACAGCTCCGATCTGCAGAGTGAGGTGGTCCCCTGCTGGTCCGGTGTCTCCACAGGGGGCGGATTTTTGTAGCTGCTGACCGTCGTTCGGATCGTGGTCACCACCGAATCGCTGCTGTTCGGCGAGGGACGCCGCAGGGGTCTGTCGCTGATCGGCGGGTTCGCCGCCCTCACAGCGGTCATCCTCCTCGCCGTGTTGATGCTCGAGTATGTGTCTCCATCACACCCACTCACCCGGTTTTTGGCCGATGGCGCGCTCCCCTCGGTTCTGCTGTACGTTCCCGCCCCGGTGGCGGCCGTCGGGGCGTACGCGCGATGCGGGGCGCCGGCGTGTCTGTCGGCCGGCGTCGTTCCCGGCGTCGTCTTCGGCGCCATCGTCGTGATCGGCGGACTGCTCGGTATCCCCGGTACGGGGGCCGACGCCGCGGGCCTTGGACTCTCGATCGGGCTCTCCGTCGGGTTCTCGATCGTCGGCCTCTCCAGCGCGTTCGTCGGCTACTGCACCGGCGTTACCGCCGTTCTCGCGCTTGACGCGTTTCGTGAGAGCGGCGGTCAGAGTGCCGATGGCTAGTCCGGGGCACACTCGACACTTGTTAATCCCCTCGTGACGAACTCCCGCCGTGCGACGGTTCAGCCCCGAATACCTCGACCGGACGCGTCGTGGGATGTGGGACGACGACCGGGAGGCGCTGTCCCCGCTTCGGCTCCCGGAGCGCGACCGCGTTCTCGACGTGGGCTGTGGGACCGGGGAGCTGACGCGCGTTCTCGCGGCGGAGACGTCGCCGGACGCGACCGTTCTGGGGACGGATGCGGACCGGGAACTGCTTCGGGCCGCGCAAGCGCGCGAGCACGCGAACGATGCTGACATCGCTCCTGATGCTCCTCCCGCTCCCGACGACACTCATACCGATCCCGACGCCGGTTTCGATGCTCCCAACGCCACGGCCACTCCGGCCTACTTGGCCGGCGACGCGGCGCGACTGCCCGTCGCCGACGCGGCGGTCGATCTCGTCGTCTGCCAGGCGCTGCTCATCAACCTGCCCGAGCCGCGGGCGGCGATCCGCGAGTTCCGGCGCGTCTCGAGTGACCTCGTGGCGGCCATCGAGCCCAACAACGCCGACGTCGGCGTCTCCTCGACGGTTGACGCCGAGGAACGGCTGGAGCGCGAGGCGCGAACCGCCTACCTCGACGGCGTCGGGACGAACGTCGCGCTGGGCGACCGGGTCCGGGAGCTGTTCCGGCGTGAGGGGATCGAGTCGGTTACGACCCGCCGTTACTACCACGAGAAACGGATCGAGCCGCCGTATTCCGAGCAGTCGGTTTCCGCTGCGGCCCGCAAGGCTAGCGGCGCCGGTCTCGCCGACCACCGCGCCGAGCTCGAGGCGGCGCTGTCGCCGGCGGAATACGATGACCTGCGATCACGCTGGCGGTCGATGGGGCGGGACGTCGTCGCGGCGATGCGCGACCGCGAGTACGAGCGCGTCGAGGTCGTCCCCTTCGACGTGACCGTCGGCCGCGTCGGCTCGGCGTGAGGGTCGGCCGGTCGGGTCGGCGTGACGGTCGACGACGTCATCCGTCTCTCACACCACGTCGCCGCGTACCGACGACCCCGTCGATCGGTTTCGTTCGCGCCGCATCGTCTCGGCGGCCTCGGCGGCGACGGCCTCCTCGGCACCCAACATCGACAGCGCCGCCTCGAGCGTCGGCATCGCGAAGGAACTCTCCCGAAGCCGATCGAGCGCGTCGGCGTCGCGTTCCCCGTCGACCCACAGGCAGACTCCACGCGGGTCGAGGACCTCCGTGTACGTTTCGCGGGCCACGGCGCCGTTGAGACGCTGGGTGACGTTCCGGTCGAACCCCGTGTTACAGACTTCCAGATGCACCGGTTCATCGGCCGGGAGAAGGTGGGCAGCCAGACACTTTTCGGGCGCCGCATACCCGTTTGCGTTCGTCCGCACCAGATCGGGATGCTGACGGGCCCACTCCGCACGAACGGTCGAGCCGATCCCGCGGATCCCCTCGAGAGCATCCGGAACCGATCCGGTCTCGGTGTTCGGATCCCCGTCCCGTCCCTCGCCGAGGAGGACGTCCTTCGTGACGTAGACGTCGAGACGGTCGATCGGGTCCAGTCCCACGGCGACGTCGCCGTAGACCCACACCTCCCGAACCGGGACCGGCATCGTGTCGGCCTCGACGGTCTCCAGGATCGTTTCCACCCGGTCGATCGCGGCAGTACGCTCCATCGTCGGCCGTTCGGCGGCCGCGGTGAAACCGGTTACGTCCCCGCGATATCCGCCGCGGAGGCATCCTCGGCGTCACCACGCCGATCGTATTTCGCAACCGCTCTGTCGGCCCGTTTCGAGAGCCCGTACGGGTTCCGCGTCGAGGTCCGATCACGTGCGCGGGCAACCATTCCGTCGGAAAATCCCGTCGTCGTCCCAAGGAGGACGTCGCGGCCGTTCGCGATCCAGCCGGTCGGCGTCGCGGCACCCGTAATGACGTCCCGCGCGACGGACGTCGAGTCGCCGAACGCGTGTGCGGCGATCCGGCGGATCACGGTCGGTCGGAGGCCGTAGTTCTTCGCGAGCCGATAGGCCAAGGCCCGATATTTCCAGCCCCAATCGCGGTCGGGTCGGCCCCCGTCCGCGGCCGGCGATGCGTCCGCGTCCCGTTCGACCGAGAGGGCGGACTCCCACCCCACCTCGTAGCCGAGTCCCGCCAGACGATGGGCGGCGTCGCGTGCGCCGCCGATCTCGAGATATTCGTCGAAGCCGTCCAGCTCCTCGAGGGCGTCCGATCGAAACACGACGTTGCCGCCGGCGAAGTAGGTCACGTTTCGCCCGGCGATCCGTCGTCGTTCGGCGCTATCCGCCGTCTGCCCGGCACGAAGCGGGCGCGCGACGGGACCGGTGACGACGCCGGCGTGTTCGAGTCCCGCCCGAACGCCCTCGATCCACTCGGGATCGATCCGGTTGTCGTAATCGACGAGCGCGATCACCTCGCCGGTTGCCACCTCGATGCCGGCGTTCCGAGCGACGGTGACGCTCCGGTCGGAGATCTCCACGAGCACGTCGACGTCCTCGCGGTCGCGAACCATTCCGGTGGTTCCGTCGGCGGAGGGTCCGTTGACGACGATCACCTCGGCCGCGGGCGCGTGGGCGGACAACGCATCCAGTCCGTCCGCCAGTTGGTCCCGTCCGTTGAGCGTGGGGACCACGACCGAGATGTTCATACCTCGACCCGTACGACACGCCGCCTAAAAGACTCTTCGTGAAGCGATCGGGTCGAGCCGCGGACGAGCGGCGTCAGGGTCGGGCGGCGTCGCGGACGAACGGAATCACGTTCGGAGGTAATAGACCTGCTTGCGTGCGTCCTTGAAGCTGTACCGGGAGTCGACGATCTCCGACTCCTCGAGCCGGTTGAGCGCGTACCGGACCGTCCTGTCGGGCAGCAGCGACTCCTCGGCGAGCTGTCCCTGCGAGAGCGGTGCGTCAGTCTCGAGAACCTTCGCGACGAGCTTCGCGCTTGGGGGGAGCTCACGGAGACGATCGCGATACTCCGATTCGGTCAGGATCGTGGGGTCGTGGGTCTCCGCGGAACGAGTGCTCATATCGGGTGGGTGCCATCGATCCATCGTAAAGGTTGGCTATATATAGGGGAATTCTATATCGACAATATAATGTCTTAATATATCTCTCGGCGCCCCGTCCGCCGACACCTGCCGACCCACAGCGGGGGCCGACCCGCCGCAGTCCCGGTTCGATATCCAGTACGGTTTTGTCGTTCGGGGCGTGAGGACATCCTAGTGTGAAAGGACAGGATTGGTACCAGGCGGACGACGTCGCGGAGCAGTACGACGACATCCGGTTCGCCGACGGCGGACGCGTCATCGACCGCCGGGAGAAGGAGGCGGTGTTGTCGTCTTTGGCTCCCATCGAGGGGAAACGCGTCCTTGAGGTGGCCTGTGGAACCGGCCGATTCACCACGATGCTTGCCGACCAAGGAGCCGACATCGTCGGACTCGACATCTCCCGCGAGATGCTCGAACAGGGGCGCCGAAAGGTTCGTGACGCCGGGATCGACGACCACGTCGAGTTCCTTCGTGGCGACGCCTCGCGGCTCCCGTTTCCGGACGACCACTTCGATACCGTCCTCGCGATGCGGTTTTTCCACCTGATGGACGACCCGATCCCGTTCCTTTCGGAGCTGGCTCGGGTGAGCGCCGACCAGATCGTCTTCGACACGTTCAACCGCCGGAGCGCGCGCGTCCTGTACACCTGGCTGCTGCCGATGGGATCGCGGCTCTACTCGGAGGACCAGGTCGTCTCGATGCTCTCCGCGGCCGACCTCTCTCTCGCCGGGGAGGAACACGACTTCGTCCTCCCGTACGGCTTTTACCGGAACCTGCCCGGCGCCGTCGCGAGGGGATTCCGCGTCGTCGACGAGGCGATCGGCCGAACGATCCCGGGCGATTACGTCGCCTCGGTTTCCTACTGGGACGCCCGCGTTTCCGACAACGAGTGACGCCCGTCACCCGTCCCGTCGTTAGACGTCCTCGTCGACGATCTCGCCGACCGCGAAGTTCGATTTGACCTCGGTGACCTCGATCTTTACGCGCTCCCCGACGTCGCCGCCCGGCACGATGATCACGTAGCCGCGTTCGACACGAGCGATCCCGTCGCCCTGTTTCCCGATGTCCTCGATCTCGACGTACCGCATCTCGCCGGGCTCGACGGGCGGTTGGGGGCCCTCGCCGGTCTCGGCGTTCGCCTCGCCGATCTCGCCGTCGTAATCGTCCTCGCCGGCGCCGGCGATGAGCGCGACCCGATACGTGTCGCCGACGTCGACCGTGCCGGTCTCGACCTCGCGTTTCGGTACCTCGACGACGTAGGAATCGTCCGTTTCTCGAACGTCCGCACTGAACAGACAGAGGAGTTTCTCCGAAATTTCCATATGTAGACCTCTATCGGGTACTCACGACCGAGAATAATAGGTGTACCGCCAGCGGATCGCGGTCGACCCGGTCCGCGGACCGGGTCAGCGTTCGGGTCACCGTTTCCGGTCGGCGATCCCGCTCACCGTTTCCGGTCAGCGGTCCTGCTCACCGTTCCCGGTCGGCGTCCGCACCGTCGATCGGGGTTCCGTCCGGCCGCTTTTGACCCTCGGAGTCGTGGATGACGACGCCATCGACGCCGGTCGACGGGCGATAGGCGTCTCGAACGGCGATCGCCTCCTCGAGCTCCCGAACCGCCCGCCGTTTCAATGCGCCCGCCAGTTCCTCGGCCTCGTCCCGGGAGATATCCCGGCCGAGTCCCTCACACTCGTGAGCCCGAACCAGTCCGGCCTCGTCGACTGCCTCGCCCATCGGTTGGGTCGTGCCGCCGAGCGCGACGCTGAACGGGTATGTCCGACACACGAGCGGGCGGTCATCGTGGACGGTACAGGCGCCCTGGCCGTCCGTTTCCCGATAGAACGTGCAGTCGCCACACGAATCCGTCTGGAGGGCCCACTCGAACGTTTCGCCGACAGGATCCCCGTCCGGCGTCTCCTCGAGGCCGTACGGCATCGGACGAGCGACATCGCGCCAGTCGTAGCTCTCGACTGCCTCGCCGTCGTCTCCGTCAGCCGCCGCTCTCGCGGCGTCGTCTCCGGCTGCTTCCGGTGTGCCGTCTTCCCCGTTCTCGGTCGGTTGGTCGCCGGTGTGCCGTTCGTCCTCGAGCGCCGCGAGCAACTCCCGGGCCTCGTCGGGGAAGACCGTCGCCGTGTGTGGTTCCGTGTCCGGTTCGGACGCGGCGTCATCGTCCCCATCGGGGACATATCCCCGACAGCAGGCCCCACAGCGCGTACACTCGAACCCGATCGACTCGATCGCGTCCGCGAGGCCGTCCACCGCGAGATCGCGGGCGTGGTCGAGTTCGGCTTCGAGACTCTCCATACGTTCCCTCGCGTCTCCACGCGGTAAACCACGACGATCGGACGACAGAGCGAAGTGGCCGGAACCGCTGTGTGCGCGTGTGAAGGAGTATCGCCGCAAACAGCTGCTCGAACGGGTCAACCGGGAGGCGGCGACGATCGGGGCCTCGATCCCCGAAACGATCGAGGTGCAAGGCGAGCCGATCGACCTCCAGGAGTTCGTCTTCGAGATCAAACGACGCGACGCCGTCCCGCCGGGCGAGCGTGAGCGCGTCGAGCGGGCGAAACGGAACCTCCGGCGCGAGCGGATCGAGCGTCTCGGCCGCATCGAGACGGGGGAGGTGTCCTACGAGACCGGCGTCGAGCTGGCGGACGCGATCATCGGCATCGACCGGGCGCTCGATGCACTCGAATCCCTCGATCCCGCAGACCTCGAGACGGAGGCCAGACGGCAGGACGCCGTCGACACGAAACGCTGGATGAACTTCCTCAAGCAGGCGCTCGGCCGCGAGGACGCATCCTCGGGACGAACCTGATTCTGGACCCCCCGTTCCGTTCCCGCGCTCCGACCAGCTGTGCGTCACACGTCGCCGGCCATCGCCCGAAACAACGCCGCCGAGAGTGCGTCGCGGTCGACGGCTTCCTCGATCGAGTCGTCCGTCGGATCGACGTCGGGCGTGATCCGGCCGCCTCCCATTCGGGCGTGGCCCCCGCCGTCGCCGTTCGGAACGTCCGCGAGCGCCTCCTCGATCGCCTTCCCCATATGGACCCGATCGTCGCGCGATCGTCCCGAGAGGTGGATCGTACCGTCCCGCTCGCCGACGATCACGACGGCGGTGACGCCCTCGAGTTGGATCAGCTCGTCGGCCGCCTGTGGGATCGCGTCGACGTTGTTGACCGATCCGACGTCGGCGACGGCGAACGACCCCTCGACCTGCCGACCCGCGATCGCTCGCGCCTTCACCTCGAGGACCTCGGCGTCGACCGCCGGGTTCGCGATCCGATCGAGTCGGTCCTGGTCGACGCCCGGATACAGGTAGCTGGCCGCCGCGAAGTCGGCCTCGCTCGCGCCGACGGTGAGGTGATTCGTGTCGGCGAGGATCCCGTACAATAGTCCAGTTGCCGCGCTGGTGGGGAGGGTGTAGCTCCCGTCGGTTTCGCTCGCGTGCCTATCAGGCGGCACCGGGGTCGCGTCGTTGTCCTCGAAGTACTCCGCGACGATCGACGCGGTCGCACCGTAGTCGGTCCGGACGTCCGTGAACTCCTCGCCCGCCCCGTCACCGGGATGATGGTCGATCACCGCCAGCGGGAGAATGCCGTCAGTGCCGCCGAACCCGCGCGCCTCGTTGTGGTCGACGAGAACGACCGACTCGGACGCGAGATCGGTGACGTGGTCGATCTGGTCAAGCTCCAGGTCGAGAACCGTCCGGAACGCGCGGTTCTCCTGATGGCGGATCTGCCCCGGGTACTGGATCGTCGCGTCGACGTCGACCTGGGCAGCCAACTCGACGACGCCGACCGCGGCCGCCATCGCGTCGGGATCGGGATTCGGATGCATCAGCACCGTCAGCTCGTCGGCATCGGCGATCAGTCGGCGGAACCGGACGCCGTGCGCCCGGCGCAGCCGAACGAACGCGTACAGGCTTCCGAGCACGACCACGACGGCGATAGCCGTCGCCACCGTCAGCTCGGGGTTCTCGCGGATGAACGGCTCGACGGCGGCGAACCACTCCTCGCCCGCGGTGACCTGTCCCATACACCACCTCACACCGGCTCGGCCTACAAGAAACCCCCAGACGGTTTTCGTTCTCGGTGGCGGCCGTCACTCACCCATCGTGACAGTCAGATTTCACTCCGGTAGTCCGCGATCGCTTCCCGGTAGCCCTCCCGATGGGTCGGATACGCGAGTTCGTACCCGAGCTCCCGAAGGCGGTCGTTCGTACAGCGTTTGCTCGTCCGGACACGACGTGCGACACGGTCCGATATTTCCGGATCGGACAGCCGCTCGGCTTTCGACCGTTTCGGCGGTCGATCGACGCCACACTCGTCGGCCAGCCAGTCGGCAAAGGCGTGTTTCGCGATCGGCTCGTCGTCGGTGACGAGCACGACCGAGCCACGTCCCTGGTTCGTTTCGAGAAGGTGTCGGATCGCCCCCGCGGCGTCGTCACGGTGGACCATGTTCAGGTAGCCCTCGGTCACCGGCCCCTCGAGGTATCGCTCGAGGCGATATCGGTCCGGGCCGTACAGTCCGGAAAATCGGGTGACGGTCCCGTCGATCCCGACACCGGTGCTCGTCCCGAGCGCGACGCGTTCGGCCGCGGCCAGGACACGGGTCTTCTCCGTTTGCGGGTCGATCGGGGTCGACTCGTCCACCCAGTCGCCGTCGTGGTCGCCGTAGACGCCAGTCGAGGAGGTGTAGACGAGCCGATCGGGAACGGTCTCGCGGGAGCCGTACTCGGCGATCACGTTCTCGAGTCCCGTGACGTAGACCGATCGTGCAGCGGACGCGTCACGGCCGCCGGAACTGGCCGCGAAGACGACCGCGTCGACGTCGGGAAGCACGCCTAGCGAGTCCGGATCGGTGACGTCCGCTCGGACCGACACGAGCCCGGCTGCCTCGACCGCACTCGCGCCGTCCGCCGATCGACGGACGCCCCAGATGTCGTGGCCGTTCCCGGCGAGGCCGCGGCCGAGTTCCAGTCCGACGTAGCCACACCCCACGATGGCGACGCGCATCTACGGGCTCCGATCCTCGAGCGCCGCGCTGATCTGCGCCAGCTGTCCGAGCGTCATCCGGGTACGCCCTTCGAGCGCCTGCTGGAGCTCCTGTCCCGTGAGATCGGCGTCGATCGCCCCCGCGAGCGTGTCGACGTCGACGACCGCGGTCGTCATCCCCATCAGGAGGTGATCTCGGAGTTCATACACGATCGCGTCCGGATCCCGGTCGGTCCCGACCGCGAGGATCGACGCCGCCTCCTCGACCGAGAGGTCGGTGACGCCGCCCGCCGCGATCTCCTCGAGACGGTCGCCGTCAACCGCCGTCTCGATCCGTACCGTTTCGACGCCCGCCGAATCGAGTGATTCCCGCAGGACCTGCCGATAGGCGTCGAGTATCGCGTCGGCGCCGGTGTCGGCCCCCTCGGCCGGCGTGACTTCGTGAAGCATACTGATCCTCGGCCGTCGGCGCTGAAAACGACTGCGGTCGGAGCGGTCCGGGTCTCATCCCGATCCGGCCGAACACTCCCGTCGTTCCGGGCCGGGACAGGGCCAGCCGGGCGACCGTTCACTCCACGTCCCATCCACGTCGCCGACGCCGGGCGGTCCAGGCGGGACCGCGACGACCACAGTCGTTCCCGTTTCGAACCGGATCGGGTCGGTGTATCCAAGCGTCACTCGCTCGCCATCGACCGCGACGGTCGATCGCCCCGACTCCCGAACGTACTCGAACGGTTTGCCGGGTGGGCCCGTGTCCGACCGGAGCACGAATCGGGGATACGTCCCCGCGACGTCCACGTGCCACACGTTCACCGTCGCGTACCAGTATCCCGGAACCGGTGCGACCGGCAGGCCCGCCCCGACCTGTGTGGTCACCTCGGTTGCCCACTCGTGTTCCTCGCCGAGCCGGTCGACCGCCTCGCCGCTCGTTCGCCGCAGCTCGTCCTCGACCGCCGATTCGATCCGTTTGCGAGCCACTTTTCGGGTGATCTCGCCCGCGCTGGTGACGCGGGATTTCGAGACGCTCGTTCGGCCCGAGGCGATCGCCGACCGCAGCGTCGTCCGGGTCTCGGCAGCCAGACGCGCCCGTTCACCGTCCGTGAGGGTCGTTCGATGTGCCACCTCCGCGACGATCGTCTCCGCGTACTGTCCGTTCCCCACCGCGGCCGCAAGCGATCCCGTCGTCGCGTAGTGATCACCAGCCGCATCGACGACGGCCCGCCGTTCGGACCCGGAGAGATCGGTAACTCCACCGAGCCGATGTTCGACGCGGCGTTCGACCCGCTCGACCGATCCGGCAACGTCCGACTCCAGACGGTCGTGTGATCGACGCAGCTCCTCGGAATGGTCGTCGGTCTCCCGAAGCGTCCGCTCGGTCGCCGCGAGCGTCCGCCCCGCCTGCGGGAGCGGGACGCGGGATCCGAGATCGAGGACCTCATCCACGATCCCGCCGGCGACGTCCCCGTACGGGACGGTGAAGACGTTCACGTTCCGCGTCACGAGGGGCCGGGTTTGGCTACCGGGATCGGCGGCTGGCGATGCTGCGTCGATCGTCGTCCGTGGTAGGTATCCCGGCGATCCGGCCGGTTGAAACGAGACGGCACCGCCCGGCCCGGACTCCCCGATCTCGTACGGGTCCGTGTCGGTCGTCCGTCCGCTTGCCGCGATGTACTCACCGAGCGACGATCCGTCGGCAGTACTGGCGTCCCCATCATTCCGTGTTTCCGTCGCCGCCGCCTCCTCGGCGTCGGCGTGTACCTCCCGGGCCGTTCGTGCACGTTGTTCGAGCTTCGCGATCGTCGCGTCGACGTACGCGCGTCGAGCTGCCACCCGGGCACGGTCGGCAGCTCCATCGTACGTTCGGGGCGCATCGATCAGCTGGTGGCGCTTCGCCCGAACCGTCGCCGCCAACTCCCCGTAGGGATTCGCCTCGCCGGCGGCGACCTCGCGCATTTCGACCGTGGTTTCGACTCCGCGGACGGTTTCGTGTACCACCGCGATGTCGTCACGCATCCACGCTCCGAGGTCCGCGGGACGATCCCCGTACACCACGGTTCGTCGCGGCGTCTCGACGCCGGACTCGACCGCCCGTTCGGTGATCGAGTCCACGGTCGTCGCGTCGAGATCGCGGCGGGCGGCTGTGGGTGTGTCGCGCAGGTTCGGACCGTCGATCGCGCCACCACGCTCGAACGTCGGTGATGTCGGCCGATCGGGAGCGCCGGCCGACGGCGCGTACCGACCGTCAACCGCCACGGTGACCCGATATCGCTGGCTCCACCGAACCGTCGTCGTCCGCTGGCTCGATCCGTCCGTCCAGTAGCGTGTCGTGCGGTGATCAACCGTCACCCGTCTCGTCGCCGTCTCGAACCCGTCCTCGCCACCGGACCCGCTTGCGTCCGCCGTGCTCGTGGTTCGATCGCCGACGTACGTCCAGTTCGCTCCGGGCGATCGGCGTGACGGTGGAGACGGCTGCCCACCGATCCGGTCGGTGCGGACTTCCCGCGTTGCTTCCACCCGATAGGCGGACTTGGCGATCGAGCCCGTCCGGTCGAGGGTCTCGACCAGTGCGGCGTCCGCGGCCGGACCGGCGGTTACGGTTTCGGTCGTCTCGTCCGCGTCGGCTGCGTCGTTCACACCGGTCGCGTCGGCGATGCCGTTCGTGCCGGCCGCATCGGTTGCGTCGTCGCCGCTCGTGCCGGACACGTTCCCATCGCCCATCACCGTTGCGGCGGTCCCGGAGGCCGTCTCCGTGGCGTCGTCCGGATCGGGGACCGACGTCTCGAGAACGAACCGGCTCCACTCGCCCTCGTCGAGACTGGTCGGTTCCAGGAGGTCCGTGAGGCCGGTTCGAACCGCGGCACGTCTGACGCCCGCACTCGCGTTCGGATCCGCCGCCCCGAACGTCTCTCGTTGCACCGCCGTAACTCCGGCGTTGGTCGACAGCTCGACGTGGCGGTTCCCAACGACGTTCTGGACCGGTGTGCCGAACCGTTGTGCGTACCCTCGTGCCCAGGCGATCGCGTAGAGCCGGCCGGTGAGCTGCCGGCCGAGGCCCGGTCCCTCAAGCGCGCCACGGTTCAGCACGCGCTCGAAGCGCTCGGTCCGCTCGTGGGCCGCCAGCACCGGAACCGGGACCACGACCGTGACGTCACGAGTTCGCTCTCCGACGATCCGTCCGTTCCGCCGTGCGGTGGTCGTCACGTTGTGGACGGTTGCCGCCAGCGCGGTTCCGTTCGCCGCCGGCGCGATCGTCACGCCGTCGCGAACCTCCGCGAGGGTCGCCACATCGTCTTTCGGGGGGTCGATGGTGTCGTGAGCCGGAGGAACCGGATCGTCGAACGACACCGTGGTCGTGGCGTGTACGTCTCCCGCCCGAGCAGTCGCCGTATCGATGGATTCGACGACCGCGAGTCCGATCCGGACCCGGAGCGCGTCCTCGAAGGCGGACTCGTTCCGGATCACGGTTCCGGCGAGCGCCGGATCGGGACGCGTCACCGGTTGTGCGGCCGCCGTTCGCGCTGCCTCGGCGGTCGCGCTCCGGAGCGTCGGCGTCAGGTCGGCGCTCGCGCGATCCATCGCCCACTCGACTGACCGGTCGACCGTGACGCCGGTCGTCGCGAGCCCGCTCGCGTACGCCGTGCTCGAGACGAGCAGCAACACTCCGACGAGCGCGAACGGAACCCGCCCGCGTCGATCCTCGGCGATCGAGATGGCGGGCCGATCAGACGCTCGCACGACCCCACCTCCGTACCACGAGACGTGTCGTCGCGTTGCCCTCCCCGATCGGGACGTCGACGACCGCGGTCCACACACGAGCCGTCGACGGTGGCTCCCCGCCGACGGCCATTGCGGTCCGGCGATCGATCCCGCCGTCCTCGGAACCAGAGTCTTCGGCCGCGGATGGCACACGAACCGTGACCGCGGTTCGCGGGTCGAGTCGTCGCTCGACGGCCGCCGAAACCTCGTCTCGGTACGTTCGTTCCGAGCGACGTTCGATCTCGTCCTCGCTTTCGCTCTCGGGAACGATCGCTGCGAGGGCCAGGTGTTCGGCGAGCGTTGCGTGGTGACGGCGCTCGTGGCCGGCATCCGTGTCGTAGCTGATCGTCGCCGTCTCCGTCGCGATCCGATCCGCGAGGTCGTCGACGTGTGGGTCCGGATCGGTCCCGATCGGTACGACACCCGTGACGGTCCCCACGCTCGCGGAGACGCACAGGAGAAACAGCCCGACGTCGAGGACGGTGCTCGTCATCGGCCGACCACCACCCGGAGTTCGCCTCGTCGCTGCTGGCCCGGTGCGGACCGAACGCTTACCGACCGTCGTGCGACGTCGGTGTCGGGTGGGTACGGTCGTGTCGCGGGGCGCTCGCCCACGTGCCAGCGCCGCTCCGCGGTCTCGATCACGATCCCGACCCGCCTCCGGTCGATCCCGGACTCGGCCGGCACCGCCAGCCGGTCCGGATGTGCGACGCCGGCCACGACGACCCGATCGTGGACGCGGTCGAGGACGATATCCGCGGTGGCACGACGATCGGTTCCCGGATCGGCGTCCGCGATCACGCCGGCATACAGCGCCAACCCGACGCCGACCGCAAGCAACGCGACGAGCGCGGCGATCGGTTCCGTCTGTCCGCGCTCGCGTCCGGGTTTCGGAGGCCATCCCGGCCCACGGCTGCGGCAGTCAGCCGACGAGCGTGACACGCAGTCCCTCCCAGTGGATCGATCGAACGCGGAGCCGATTCGGTGCCCGTTCCCATCGCGGGTTTCGGTCGTACCGTCCCCGTGAGACGGTCGCCGCGCGATCCAACGCGTCGGGTGAGTCGAAGACGCGCTGTGGGGGCTCGCCGTGGAGCACTCGACGAAGGCGATCGTCGCTTTCGGCGTTCGTGGCCGGAGTTACCGGCCCGAACCGGATCGGCGCCGTCGTTGACCCGCCCGGGCCGCGCAGGGAGACACGAGTCGGGGATAGCCGGATCCGATCGGCCGCGATCCCGTGTTCGGCCGTCGCCGGGAACTCGTCGGCAGCGACCCGGTCGATGGTGTCCGCGACGCCGTTTGCGTCGGGTGTTGGTCCGGACGGGATCCCCACGGCCGTTCCCAGGGCCAGGACGCTGACGGCCGCGATCCCCAGCCACGTATACCACGTTTCGATCGGTGCATCGATCATACCCCGGGTGGTCCCGGGATGCGATATAAACCTTCACAGCACGAGCCCCGCGCCGACGAACGCGGCGATGTAGGTCCCCGTCGCCGTCGGCACCGCAATGCCGATCCGGTACGCGATGAGGGTCGTATCGAGCCCGCTCGAAATGGTGGTCGACAGGCCGGTCAGGATGGCCGACAGCAAGAGCACGTACGTTCCGACGATCCGGCCCAACACCGGGACCGGTATCGGCTCGACGATCGGTGCTGCACCCGTGCTCGTCGCTGTCCCCGACCCGGCTGTGGCGGCTGCCGCCGATGCGCCGGCACCGGCCCCCGTAGCCGACGTCCCCGACAACATCGATCCCATCGCGGGGTCCAGCCCGCCACTGCCGGCGATCGCCCCGCCGTCCATCCCGGCCGCGAGTGCGACCGTCGCACCCCCGACCAGCGGTCCGAACACGGTTGCGGTGTTCGACAGCGTTCGAGTGACGGTTTGTAGCTGCCTGGTCGCGTCCCGCTCGAGCGATCGCAGCTCCTCGAGCTGGTCGGCGTGTTCGATGACCACGTCGCCCGTCGGCTGCCCCTCGCGTGCAGCGATCGACAGCAGCGCGACCGCTCCCTGAACGCGGGGGCTCGGCACGTCGGCGAACGGTCCCTCCTCGCCGACCAGCGCCGACTCGACGTCGACCCGCAACGTTCGACTCCGCCGGCCGGCCGCGGCGAACGCCGCACCGGCCGGCCCGTCCATCGTCTCCCCGACGTGTCGGACCGCCCGTTCAACCGCGACCCCGTCGGCGACGGCACCGCCAATGCTCGAGAGCGCGTCCGGGAGCGCCGTCTCGATCGATCGAATCCGACTGAGGACGCGGCGTCGCGGCAGCGCGAACAGGCCGATACCGACCCCGCTGCCGAGTCCGATGGCAACGATCGGTGCACTCCACGGAACCACCGCTCCGCCGATGATCCATCCCCCGATCCCTGCAAGTACCCCGGCACCGATCGGACGCCCGTATCCGGCCGGTACGTCGGGATGATTCGGTCCGATACGTGGCGGCGGGAACGCGACCGGACGACGCAACAGGAGCCACCCGCTTGCCGCCAGCAGCACCGACGGGAGCACGAGAACGTACACCACGCCCATCGTCCAAGCACCGACCGGAAGCCCGGTCGCCCGCGCGGCCGGCAGCAGGGCGATCAGCGCCAGCGGAAGCAGGACGCCGAAGGCGTAGATCCCCGACACCGGTGCCTGGACGTCCCCGATGAACGCGGCCATCCGATCCGTCGTTCCCGCGGTGACCGCCTCGAGGGCGCGATCGAGCCCCCGTTCACGTCGCTCCCTGGGTGCTGATGCGGCGGCCCGGATCCGCGTCCCGGCGCGTTCGAGCGCGGGGAACCACGGCGTCCACTCCTCGGCGAACGTTCGAAGCCCGGATCCCGGGTTCGATCTGGAGCGGGCGGCCGCCGCTGTGAGGCTCTCCGCGAGGGGCCCGGATCCGGTCGCGGCGGCGAACTCGACCGCGCGCTCGGTCGACGGTTCCAACCGCATCCGGAGCACGATCCGCCCGACGATACCTGGGGCAGCTCCCAGGGCACGCGTTCGCCGGAGGGCGGCGAGCCAGCGGGGACTTCGACGGCGACCCTCGTAGGCCGCCCAGCCGATCGCCGCCGCGATCGGAATCCCACCGATGCCGCCGGTCGTCGCAATGCCGATCAGGGATCCGAGACACCCGATGAGCAGCCCCATCCGTCGTGCGCTCCGCTCGATGTCCGCGGCCGTCCGTTCGTCATCCAGGAACCTGAGCGCCCGCGCAAGCTCCGTGTCAGTTGGTTTCGAATCGTCGATCCGGCACGTCTCCAGCCGATCGCCGTTCATCGTCGACGACCCCCATCACCGTTCGTGTCGGACGACCGCCTACTCCCGCCACTGATCGCGTCCGGTGTCGTTCGCCCGGCGTCGACGTGTGCAGCGATGGTCGCGGAGCGCTCCCTGATCGCCGCTCGTACGTCTGCGTACGATTCTGAACCGCAGGCCAGGCCGTTCACGAGTCGGCTCGTTCCCCGATCGATCCGGCCCGTTGCGACCAGCTCGTCGCCGTCCCGCTCGAACAGCGGATCGAAGACGACCCCATCCCGTCCGGATCGAACCTCAACGATGGTGACCACGCGGTGTGAATCGAGGAGTACGATGAGGTCGGTGCTCGCGAAGGCGGTCGGCGGGACTCCGAGATCGGTGACGACCCGTTCCCGAACCGCTTCCGGATCGGTTCCGTGGATGGTCCCCAAAACCGTTTCACCGCTGGCACCGACGCGCATCGCTTCGTAGAGGGCGGCTGCCTCCTCGCCACGAACCTCACCGACCACGATCGCCCCGTCCCCGAGGCGAAGCGCGGTGTGTACTGCATCCGCCGGGGAGAGTTCGCGTCCGTCCCCGACCGAGAGCCGTTGTACGTCACGGCCGCCATCCTGCAGCCGATCGACCGGCAACTCCGGCGTGTCTTCGATCAGTATCCCCCGGGTCGACGCCGGAAGCTCCCACAGCAACGCACCGAGCGTCGACGTTTTCCCCGCTCCGCGACCGCCGGCGACGAGCCCGGCGACGCCGCGTTCGATCGCGACCGACAGGAGTCCGGCGGCCGCGGGGGGCAGCGTCCCGGCATCCACGAGCCGGGGCAGCGTCCACGCAGTCGTCCCACCGCGGCGAAACGTGAACCCGTAGCCGTCGCTTGCGGGCCGCGTCGTCGCCGCGACACGAACCGGTCCGTGCTCGGTCTCGAGGGTCGCATCGAGCGTCGGCGACGCCCGTGAGAACCCCTCACCCGACACGCGACGAAGCCGGGAGGCCAGCGTTCCGGCGCCCCGTGGCGGCAGCCGTACGTTCGTCGGGAATCGCTCGCCATCCACGACGACCCGGAGCGGCGTCTCCGCCACGGGCGGGGTCAGAAACGCGTCCGAGACGCGATCGTCCGCGAAGACGTCCTCCAATACGCCGTAGCCCCGTGTGTGTCGCCGTAGAACGTTTGCAAGCTCCCGCTCGTTGTCCATCCGGACGTCGTACTCTCGGCCGATCGCCCTGATCGCCCGGACCGGTTCACGCGCGTCATCACCGCCCCGCTCGAGAAGCCGACGTCTGGCTGCGGTCACGATCTCCAGCTCCCGTCCCGTGAGCGACGTTTCCGACGGCGTGAGGTGATACGTTCTGAACGCGCCCTCGTGGTCGTATATCCGGACCGTCGCTCCGGTGTCCGTCGTCCACCGGTCAGCGAGCTGAGCTCCGGGCGGTGGCTGGAGCGTGAGTTCGGCGGTCGCAATCGCGGGCGAGACGGACGGTCGAAGGGCCTCCTCGTATCCCGAAACCGATCGCGCCGTCTCGATGAGTCCCGTTTCGGCCGCCGCTTCGACGACCGGGCCGGCGCGGCCGATCGCATCGTGTGCGGCTCGAAGCGGGTCCCGTGCGGCCACGTCGGCCGTTCCCGGTTCGATCCCGGAGATCCGATCGTAAAACCGCCCCGCCGCCAGCAACAGCGCAAGCGATCGGTCGCGGTAGCTGCAGCGCCGACCCCGGGACCGAACACGAACGACGTCGACGTCGCGTTTTGCGAGCGCACGAACCACGGTCGATCGACACGCCGGTTCGGCGGACAGCGCCCCATCGCCCGGACAGGATCGGGCGTCGACCGCCAGAATCGTCCGATCGGATCGGGTGCCCGGTTCCGACTCGGGAACCGTCACCCGGCAGGTACACCCCTCGCTTGCGGGAACGATCGACCCTGCGTCGTCCGTCTGATCGGTCAGTCTCCGCTGAACAGCTGTGAGACCGTCGATGACGCGATCGGGAAGGTGTGACTCGAAACCGTCCGCGAGTGCGGAATCGAGGCGATCCGAACGGCGGTCGTCGACCCGCTCACCCGGTGACATACGCCGAGTGCCGCGGTATTGTATTTAAACCGTTGGCCGAGATGGTCGCACGCGTCCATCGGTCTCCGTGGCCGGTTCGGCCGGCGTCCGGTCTCACGCGAGCGGGGCCAGTTCGACCGTCGCCGTGTTACCACGACGAACGTACCGAAGCTGGATGGCCGTTCCCGCCGTGGTCACCTCGATCGCCGAGACCTCGGGTGCAAGCGTCGCGTCCGGAATGGCGTGTGTGTCGATCGTGGATCCACGGAGTCGATACGCGAACGTCAATCGGCAGTCCGCTCCGGGGCGACTGTCCGACTCGAGGGCGGGGACGATGTCCCGTCGACAACCGATCCGTGCCCACTCGATCGGTGCCGACCCGAACCCGGACGGGAGCCCGATCGTCACGGTCGTCCGTGCCGCAAGCGACGGCTCGGTGCTGGCCGTCGAGTCGGTCGCCAGTCCGGTCGCGATCCGATCCAGCTGCTCCGCAACGGTCTCGAGTTCGGTCCGTGTCGTCTGGTGTTGTGCGTCCGCAAACGCCGGCGACGCGGTCGCGAGGAGCCCGACGGCGACGACGACCGCGAGCACCGTTCGGATCACAGGACGTCTCGAAGCCGCGCGAGAACACCTGACTCGGGGGTCTCACGCGTGTCGTCCGCCAGATCCGGAACCCGTCCGACCTCGTCGGCGTCCGGAACCGCTGCCGCGGCTGCCGGCGGATAGCTCGGATCGGACTGGCCGCCGTCCGTTCGTTTGACGCCGGTTCGTTTGACGTCGGGTCGATCCGGGCGGCTGTCGGTCGCTTCGCGGGCCGTCTCGGTCGACTCGGTGACAGCGGTTTCGCCGTCGTCGGGCTCGCTCCAGCGGCTCGTGGGTTCACTTCCGTCGGTGTCCGTCGATCCGGTGGTGGCCGTCTTTCGGTTGGTCGCGGTGTGGCGAGTCGATGTGTGTGGTTCCCCGGTTGGGGCCGTCTCCCGGGGTCGTTTCGGTCCGGTCTGGCCCTCCTCCAGGCGGGTCGCCTTCGCCAGTGCGAGATCGGCCCGGCTCTCGATCTCGCGATCGACGGCGCGAACGCCGCCGACGTATCCACGGACCGCCTGGGTCGCCGCATCGAGCTCCTCGAGACGCTGCTCGATCGTGTCGATCGTCCCTTCGAGCGCCACAACCCGTGACTCCAGTGCACCCCGTGACTCCAACGCGGCTCGGTCGCCGCGGTCGACATCGGCGTCGTCCCCCGTGATGGCGCGCTCGATCGCGTCGACGCGCTCGGCGAGGCGATCAGTGCTCTCGTCGCCAGCATCGCCATCACCGCCACCGCCGCCACCATTACCGACATCGCCGCCGCCGGCGAATCCCCCGGTCCCAGTTATCACGCCCCCGTTTCCGCCACCGTCGCCATCGACCGTCGATCCCGTCCCGACACTGGTGGTTTCGCTCCGTCCGGGTCTCGCCGGGTCACGTTCGGACATAGGGTCGCTGTGTCGGATCCATATATAAACCTCCGGCGGCGACACGCCGTCGACGACGTGGCCGCGTTCGATCGCTCGCGGTGTCGTCGGGGAAACGTTGATACGCTGGTGTGTGGATCATTCCGTATGAAGGCCGTCCTCGTCGGCGTCGGACAGGCGGGCGGAAAGGTCACGACCGCCCTGGCCGAGTTCGACGCCGAGATGGGATTCAGTGCGGTACGGGGCGCCCTCGCGGTCAACACCGCGTCGACGGATCTCGATCCCCTGCCGATCGACACCTGCCTGATCGGCCAGTCCCGTGTCAACGGACACGGCGTCGGCGGCGACAACGAGCTCGGCGCGACGGTGATGGACGAGGACGTGGTCGAAGTTCTCGACGCGTTGTCGGGGCGGATCACCGCCGAGGCGGAGGCGATCATCGTCGTCGCGGGGCTGGGCGGCGGCACCGGATCGGGTGGTTCGCCGGTGCTCGTGCGTGAACTCAGCCGTGTCTACGACGTTCCCGTCTACGCCCTCGGCGTGCTTCCCGCACGGAACGAGGGGGCACTGTACCAGGTGAACGCGGGGCGATCACTGAAAACGCTCATCCGGGAAGCCGACGCCACTCTCCTCCTCGATAACGACGCGTGGCGGGCGGCCGACGACAGCGTCGAGGGAGGATACGAGAGTCTCAACCGGAAGCTGGCCAAGCGTATTGGATTGCTGTTGGCCGCCGGCGAGGCGACCGAGGGCGTGGGGGAGTCCGTCGTCGACACGAGCGAGGTGATCAACACCCTCGGAGCCGGCGGGATCGCGGCGGTCGGGTACGCGAGTGCCCTCGCGTCCGAGGACCCGGCGGAGAACATCACCGCGCTACTGAGTACGACGCGAAAGGCGGTGACCACCGGACTCAGCGTTCCCGAAGCGACGAACGCCGATCGCGCGCTGTTGATCGCGACCGGCGATATCGACCGAATCCCACGCAAGGGCGTCGAGAAGTCACGACGGTGGCTCGAGGACGAGACCGGATCGATGGAGGTTCGCGGCGGCGACTTCCCGCTTCAGTCCGATCGGCTCGCGGCGATCGTCCTTCTCGGCGGTATTCAACGGTCCGGTCGCGTGGAAACCTTCCTCGAACGCGCCAGACAGGCGGCCGCCGAGACGGAGACCGAGGATCGCGATCGGAGCGATCCGGCCGCCGCGTTCGATAACGAGGACCTGGACGGGTTGTTGTGACCTAGACCGCGAGGTCGCCTTTCGCTTTGATGACGTCGAGATCCTCGGCCTCGATCGACTCGGTCTCCAGCCAGTGTGGGACGTACTCTCGTTTCGCGTACGTCTCGTACTCATCCTCAGTGCCGATCGTACACCACAGTTGGGGTTCGTCGGGGCCGTGCCAGTCGCCCTGTCGGTTCACCGAAAAGCAGATCATCTCCTGGCCGTCGTAGTTGATCACCGCGTCTCGGCGGATCCCGGGATCGCCACGGATGATGAGGTGCTGCATAGGCCTCGGTTCGCGTGTCCGCCGCTTAATCGCTTCGATAGGCCGGTTGCTTCGACCGTGCCTTCGGTCCAACCGTGTCTTCGGTTCGACCGCGCCTTCCGTTCGACCGCGCCTTCCGTTCGATCCCGATCTCTCATCGTCGTCGTCGAGGCCAAACCGCTTTACCCGCGCCGCCACAACGTCACGGTAATGGCGACGTGCGACGTGTGTGGTGCCTACGAGAACCTCCCGTACCAGTGTCACCGGTGCGGACGAACGTTCTGTGCGGACCACCGGCTGCCGGAGAACCACGACTGTCCCGGACTCAGCGAGTGGGACGATCCCTCCGGGGTGTTCGAAAGCGGGTTCGGCGACTCCCCGTCGGGCGAGACACGGTCGTCGCGATCCGGTTCAACGGCCGACCGAGTCCGGGCACGCGTTGCCCGTCTGACGTCGACGGGCGGATTCCTCGGGTACTTCCGCGGGAACCTGACGTTCCTGTTCCTCGGGTTGATGTGGACGACGTTCCTGCTTCAGGTCCTCGTCAGCGGGTTCATCAGCCAGGAGTTGTCTCGGTCGCTTTTCGTGCTCCGTCCCGATCGGCTGGAGTACGTCTGGACCTGGATCACCGCGGTCTTTGCACACGGGAACTTCCCGCACATCGCGCTCAACTCGATCGTCCTCTACTTCTTCGGGCCGGCCGTCGAGGACCGTATCGGCTCGAAGCGGTTCGCGCTGCTGTTTCTCGGTGCCGGCGCTCTCGCCGGACTCGCCCAGATCGGCATGGGCTTTCTGATCGGTCCGGTCGGCCCCGGCGTCGTCGGCGCTTCCGGTGCGATTATGGCGATTATGGGGGTACTTACCGTCTTGAACCCGAAACTCCGTGTGTATCTCTACTTCTTCATCCCGATGCCGCTGTGGCTGTTGACGATCGGCTTCGCCGTCGTCAGCGTCTTCTTCGGCCTCGGCGGCGCCGCCGGTGGGGTCGCTCACTGGGCCCATCTCGCGGGGCTTCTGGTCGGACTCGCGTACGGGAAACACGTCAAGGACGAGATGCGTGCGCCGACCCAGCTCCAGTTCGGTGGTCCTGGCGGTCCCGGCGGGCGAGGCGGTCCCGGAGGTCCTGGCGGACCAGGCGGTCCCGGCCGTCGGCGGTGATCGTCGTGGCGCCATCGGACTCACACGACGACCCATTCGGGGACGGTCGTCCCCGAACCACGCTCGATCTCGATCGTTCCGAATTCGTTCCGGATCCCGAGCTGTCCCGCGAGGAGATGGAGGATCTCCAGCGCGAGATCGCTGCCGCCGCCGTCTTCACGGACGACCTTCCCGACGGATTCGGCGGCTCCGCCGTTCCGGACTCGATCGCGATCGACGAGGCCACCGATCTCACCGACGGCGTTCCGGAACCGGGTCACGACACCGTTCAGGAACGGTTCGGTTCCGCCACCGGATCGTGCACCTCTTCCCCCTCTTTCACCTCTACCTCTTCTTCCACCTCTTCCTCCGATCCCCCGATCGTCGTCGGCATCGATCAGGCGTTCCTCGAGGACGCCGTCGTCTCGGCGGTCGTCGCGTTTCGCGGTGGCCGGCTCGTTGAGCGGACCCACGCCGTCTCGCCGCTTTCGATCCCGTACATCCCGGGGCTGCTCGCGTTTCGCGAGGGCGGGCCGATCCTGGATGCGCTCGCGACGCTGTCCGTCGATCCGGACCTCGCGGTTCTCGACGGATCGGGCCGGATCCACTTCCGGCAGGCGGGGATCGCGACCCACATCGGCGTCGTGCTCGACCTGCCGAGCGTCGGCGTCGCCAAGAGTCTCCTCTGTGGCACGCCCGATACGGACGTCGACGGGCGCCCCGAGGGATGGTCGACCCCGATCCGCGCCGATGGGCGTGTGGAAGCCCCAGCGGGACGCACCGATGCGGTCGATGGGACCGTGATCGGTCACGCGTTCCAGTCGCGCCAGTATCCGAACAGCCGGCGGGTGAATCCCCTGTACGTCAGCCCGGGCCACCGTGTCTCCGCCGCGACCACGGTGGACATCGTCGACGCGCTGTGCGCCGGATACAAGCTGCCGGAACCGACCCGGGTTGCCGACGCGTACGCGGACGCGGTCAAGCGGACGATCGTCGATTCCTGAGGCCGATCGGCGTGGGGTCCTGTCCTGTTCCTTCCTTCCCCGTCCAACGATCGTGGCTACGGGGCGGAACGGTGGGCGGATGGAGTCCGCGGACGGAACGGTGGAAGTTATGCCGCTCCCGTACGAGGACACGGGTGTGCAACGGACGGTACTCATCACGGGGTGCTCGTCGGGAATCGGGCGTGCGACGGCGCGCGCGTTCCTCGAGGAGGACTGGACCGTGTATGCGACGGCGCGGAACCCGGCCGATATCCAGACGCTCGGCGAGGAGGGATGTGAGCTTGCGACCCTGGACGTGACCGACGGCGACGACATCGACCGCGTCGTCGACCGGATCCTTGACGAGGAGGGCGCGATCGACTGCCTCGTGAACAATGCCGGGTACGGGCAGTTCGGTCCCCTCGAGGACGTTCCCACGGACCGGGTCCACGACCAGTTCGACGTGAACGTCTACGGCCCCCACCGGCTCATCAGGGCCGTACTCCCCTCGATGCGTCGGGAGCGTGACGGCACGATCATCAACGTCTCTTCGGTTCTCGGCCGGATCGCGCTCCCCGGCACCGGCGTCTACGCCGGCTCGAAACACGCGATCGAGGCGATGTCGGACGCGCTCCGGAACGAGGTTGCCGAGTACGACGTCGACGTCGTGGTCGTCGAACCCGGTCCCGTCCGAACGAACTTTTCGGACCGCGCCACCCGGGAGGTCGCTGATGGGGACGGGGTGGAACCGGACGGAGGCGAGCAGAGCGCGAACGAGGAGAACGAAGACAGCATCGACCGATCGGGCGCCTACGAGGAGTTCTACCGGGTTTTCGAGGACACCCAGCTCGTCGCCGGCGACGGCCCCGGCTCGGTCGAACCCGAGGTGGTCGCCGACGCCATCTGTAACGCCGCAAGCGCAACGCAGCCGCCCGCCCGCGTCCAGCCGGGGACGCTGCCCCGGGTCGCGGTTCTCGGGCGGTTCCTGCCGGACCCGCTGCTGGATGCCGCCTACGACTTCCTCACCAAGGTAACAAAGTAGGCGGCTCCTCTCCCTGCTGCGACCGTCTCGGCCGGCGATGGATCACTCGAGGCAGGCGGCCACGACCCGAAGCGCCGCGTCCCCGCGGACCGCATCCCCCAGCAGCGGGACGCGTTTCACCTCGCGGCCGCGGAACAGGTCGCTCGCCCGTTCCAGGGCGTTCTGCTGGACCTGCCAGCGTCGCTGACAGAACGCACAGTCCTCGAGGTTCGGGGCAACGACCCACTCCGGATCGACGTCGGCGACGTTCGCGAGGTTCTCCATCACCCGGTTGACGACGATCGTCTCGACCGGAATCCCGAACGCTCCGAGTTGGTCTCGGAGCCGCTCGGACTCCACCACGCTCATCTCCTCGGGGATCATCACGATGCGGAAATCGGTTCGATCGGGATCACGGAGGACGTCCCGCAGACGTTCGATCCGCTCGCGGAGTGCGTCGAGATCCTCGCTCGGGTCGGGGTCGTCGCCGTCCCCGCCGAACAGCCCCGTGAGGCCGTCCATCATTCCGGAAAACTGCTGTCGGAGTTTCATCACTCGGCCGATCATCGAGTCCATCAGCTCGGGAAGTTCCAGCAGCCGGAGCGTGTGTCCCGTCGGCGCGGTGTCGACGATCACGCGGTCGAACCGCGGGTCGTCGAGATACTCGAGCAGTTGGCGCATCGCCGCCGCCTCGTCGGCGCCGGGCATCGTTCCATCGAGCAGCCCGCCGGCTGATCCGTCGGCAGGATCGCCGAGGCCATCGTGATCGCCACCGGCCCCGCCGGCCATCTCGCCGAGGTCGCCAAGCCCGCCGAGCGGGTCGCCATCGGTTCCGAACAGTCCCTCCTCCATGGCGTCGTCGGGATCGATCTCGGCGGCGTACAACGGGACGTCCTCGCGGATCCGGGCGGGCTTCGCGGGCACGTCGACGCCGTAGGTATCCGACAGCGAGTGGGCAGGGTCCGTCGAGACGACGAGCGTGTCGACCCCGCCAGCGGCCGAGGAGAGGCCCGTTGCCGCCGCCATCGTCGTCTTTCCGACACCGCCTTTGCCCCCGTAGAGAACGTATTCGGGGGCGTCGATCCCGGCCGGGAGGTCGGCGTCGACGTCGGTTCGTGATCCCGCATCGACGCTGTCGACCGGCTCGACGTCGATTTCGTCCATACGGGCGCCTGTGCGCGCCGGCTTTGTCAGCCCGTCGGTGTGGATACGTGCCGTCGTCACCCCGCAAGCCGGATCCGCGAGGGCAACTCGTAGCCTTTTTACTCGTGCTGGCTGTATCAAGCGGTACTATGGCTGAGCAGAAGGCACGATCGACCGGGAGTTCGGGTCGTTTCGGCGCACGATACGGCCGCGTCGCACGGAAGCGCGTTCAGGAGATCGAGGCGGATATGCGCAATGCGACCGTCGACGGCGACGACGTCACCCGGATCGGAACCGGCATCTGGGTCAACGAGGAGACGGGCGAGACGTTCGCCGGTGGCGCCTACCGGCCCGAAACGCCCGGCGGACGCACCGTTCGGCGGTCGATCCGCGCGGCACTCGCGGACGAGGAATAATGAGTTACCGGTGTTCCCGCTGTAAGCGCGACGTCACGCTCGATGAGTACGGCGGCGTCCGCTGCCCCTACTGCGGTCACCGCGTGCTCTTGAAGGAACGCGGCGGCGACGTCAAGGAAGTCACCGTCGAATAGTCGCTGCCCGTTTCTCCCCGCTTGTCGAGCCGGTGACTCGCGGTCGCTTTCGATCCTGACTCCATAATGCCAACTGATGCCGAGATCGACGCTGATGCCGAGATCGACGCTGATGCCGAGATCGACGCTGATGCCGAGATCGACGCTGATGCCGAGATCGACGATCACCAACCCGGTGCGGAATCGCCATACGCTCACGCGGTCACGCTCCGGTTCCGGTATTCATCCGTGGATCGAGCACGGACGATCGCGAACGCCCTCACGCCCGAGATCGACGGCGTCGACGATCCCCGATCACGGGTCCGACTCGCTCGGAAGGATGCGACCGTGATCGTTCGGGTGCTCGCCCGGGATCTGACCGCGTTGCGCGCCGGGACCAACAGTTGGATCCGGCTCGTCGACGTCGCGGAAGCGGCAGCCGAAACGGCCGTCACGCGGCGTTCGACGGCGTGATCCGGGGGATCGTCCCTGCGGGACGAAGAACGTGGGTTTTTCAGTCCGGGACGTGTCCTCCCGTTTATGCAGGGCAATATGCCGCCGGAGGCACAGGAGAAGATCGAGGAGCTGCAGGACCTACAGGAGACGGCCCAACAGGTCGCCCAGCAGAAGGAGCAGTCCCAGTCGGCGCTCAACGACTCGAAGACCGCCCTCGAGGCGCTCGAGGACGTCGACGAGGGCGCCACGATGTACCGCGAGGTCGGCGAGATTCTCGTCGAGACGGACTACGAGAGCGCTCACGAGGACCTTGACGAAAAGGTCGACTCCCTCGAGGTCCGCGTCGAGCAGCTCAAAAAGCAGGAGGAGCGCGTCCAACAGCAGTTCGAGAGCCTCCAGGAGGAGCTCCAGCAGCTCCTACAGGGTGGCGCCGGCGGCGGCCCGATGGGTCCCGGCGGTCCGGGCGCGGGCGGCGCGTAAATGACCGACCGAGACGACGCGGACGGGTCGTCGGATCCGACCGATGACGAAGTGGTTCGGACCGCCGCCCGGGCGGCAGAAGGCGTCGTCTTCGCCCAGTATCGCCAGTCGGACGTCGAGGACCTCGACGTTACGGTGACCTTCGAGGACGACGTCCTCGACGTCGACGTCTACCTCAACGCGCCCGACGACGAGGCCGATCCCGAGGCGGTCGCCGAGGAGGCCGTCGCGGCAGCTGCCGACGCCGTCGACGACCTCTTCGAAGCCTGATCGCGTTTTCGGCCGTTTTTCGACGTCTTATCCCCCCTCATCGATGCGACCGATCCCACCGGTACGTATTTCCCCTTCGAGTGTTAATTGGTAACATATGTCTGGGAAAGCGATCGGAACGACGGCGCTCGACCGGCTGCGGGACCGGCTCGACAGGACGAGCCACGTCTGTAGTTCCTGTGGATACGTGCATTCGGATCCGTCCTGGAAGGCAGTCACGACCGGAAGCCAGGTGCAGTACCGGCGCACGTGTGACAGCTGTGGGGCCGTCGCTCAGCGGACCTATCAGCTGTAGGGCGCGAGCGGATCGACCGTGAGAAACGCCTTGTCGTGACCGTCGATCAGCGCGACTCGCAGACCTCGATGAAGTTCTCGAAGACCTCCTCGCCCCGTTCGGTGTGTGCGACCTCGGGATGCCACTGGACCCCGTAGCGGTCGGTCTCGGCGTTCGCGATCGCCTCGATCGAACAGACGTCCGAGCGGGCGGTTCGAGTGAAGCCCTCGGGGACCGTCTTCACCTCGTCGGCGTGTGAGGCCCACACCCGTGTTTCTGGAGCCAGCGTCCCGACGAGCGGGTCCGTCGTGTCGGTGATCTCCACATCGACGTCGGCGTAGCCGCCGTATTCACCCCCGCCCACGGTGCCCCCCAGCTCGTCGGCGATGATCTGCATTCCGAGACAGATCCCGAAGATCGGCACGTCCAGATCGAGGTAGTCGGGGCAGCGACCGATGCGGTCGATGTCGGGGCCGCCCGAGAGCACGATGCCGTCGGCGTCGATGTCGGCAGGCCGGGTGTCGTTATCTATCAACTCGGTATCCACGCCGAGATCCCGGAGGGCACGCCGTTCTAGGTGTGTGAACTGTCCGTGGTTGTCAACCACGACGATACGGGTCATACCTCGGATAGGGACGAGCGACTCAAAAGCGGATCGGAACCCGACACAGGAACGTGTCCTATTCGTTCGATCATACGGCTACTTGATCCACATATCTGGATCGATACCGGGGATCTCACAGATCCGCTCCGGCCGCCAGCCCCGGAATCACCCGTGACGGGTTCTTCGTGAACACGCGTCGCATGAAGTCCTCGGAGACGTCGAGGGTGAGGATCTCCATCACCGCCACGTTCGGGTGGACGTCCGGCACGCCGCTCCCGAAGAGGATCCGGTCGGGGTGTTCGAGCAGTCCCGTCTCCAGGACGTCCCGGAACCGGACCGCGCTGGTGTCGAGATAGAGCTGGTCGTACTTCTGGAGGTGCTCGAAGGACGACCGCATCATCGACTCCCGGAGCGGATACCCGCCAAAGCTCCCGAGCACCACCGGGAACCCGTACGGGAGCAGCGTCTCCGCGAGCCGATCCGGGGAAAACGACGTCCCGCCGTCGACGAGCACCGGCTGGTCCGCCTTTGCGAGCCGTTCGAGGACGTCATCCTCCGGGATCCCGTCCACGGCGGGTGCCAGCATAAAGCCGTGAAACCGATCGTCGTAGGCGTATTGCTCGACGTCGTCGGGACGGGTGTGGTGATCGTCGCGTTCGGTCCGCAGGTTTCGCAGTTTTCCGATCGGCGTCGATCCCGGGTCGCGGGGGCCGTTGAGGCGGGCGAACGCAAGGAACGGTCGCTCGACGCTCAGCCGGGCGACGGCGTTGTTCACGCGCAGGTAGCTCTCCCCGTCCGGTCGTTTTCCCGGGGAGACGATCGCGCGGACGACGCCGGCCTGGTGCATCTCCCGTTCGAGCCGCTCGGGCGTGATGTCGCGGCCGTGGGCCGCGACCGACTCCTCGTCCGGATCGAGCGTCGCGTGGACGTCGACGATCCGGAACCCGTGTTCCAACCCGAGCATCGTCCGTACGTCCGGCCCCGGATACCTGTGTCTGTCGATCGTTCACGTGGGTGACTGGCGGCAAAAAACGGGTGTCGGGCGGCACGTCCATCGCGTGGTGACCCGAAACGGGTTCTATGGCCCGAGCGAGTGTGGTCGCTCGGGTCGTTTCGACCGAATGCGGGCTATCGGATGACGTCGAGTCCGTTCTGCTTCTCGGTCGGCTCGGTGCCGCCGTCGGACTCCCAGCTTGCGGCGTCGGCGCTGCCGGTCGCGCTCGTTCCGCCTGCTCCACCGGGCCCGTCGTTGGCGTTCGTACCGTCGAGACTGGCACGGGAGCGGTCGGCCTGCTTCTGGGTCGAGGGACCCAGTACCTGTGCGCTCTGAACGCCGGTCATAATCGCCATCACGCGAACCTTCCCCTTGTACTCCTCCTGGATGCGCGCGCCCCAGATGACGTTGGCGCTGGCCTCCAGGCGTTCGGTGATGTTGTTCGCGATCCCTTCGGCCTCCTTGAGCGTTAGGTCCGGACCGCCAGTGATGTGGACCAGCCCGCCCGAGGCGCCGCGGTAGTCGACGTCCAACAGGGGGTGGTTCATCGCGTCGTTGACGACCTCCTGGGTCTTGTTCTTGTCCTGGGTCTCGCCGACGAGCATCACCGCGACGCCGCCCTGGTTCATGATCGTGGACATATCTGCGTAGTCCAGATTGATGAGCGACGGCTGGGTGATCGTTTCGGAGATTCCCTTGACGGTTTCGGCGATGATTTGGTCCATCACCGAGAACGCTTTCCCGATCGGCAGGTTCGGGACGTAGTCGAGGAGGCGGTTGTTGTCCAGTACGATGATCGAGTCGGCCTCGTTACGGAGCTCCTCAAGGCCCTCCTCGGCCTTGACGGTCCGGGCACGCTCGACGTTGAACGGGGTCGAGACCATCCCGACCACGATCGCGCCCTGCTCTTTCGCGATCTTCGAGACGACCGGCGCGGCGCCGGTCCCGGTCCCGCCGCCCATCCCGGCGGTGACGAACACGAGGTCCGCGTCGCCGAGGACGTCCTTGATCGTCCCCTGGGCCATCTCGGTTGCGCGCTCGCCCATCTTGGGGTCGCCGCCCGCACCGAGCCCCTGGGTGAGGGACTTGCCGACGAGGATCTTCGTGTCGGCCTCGATCATCTTCAGGTGCTGTTTGTCGGTGTTGATGGCGACGGTGTCGGCGCCGTCCACGCCGATGTTGTACAGCCGGTTGATCGTGTTGTTCCCGGCTCCGCCGGCGCCGACGATGACGATCCGCGGATCGCCGAACTCGTCGTCCTCGTCGGCGTCGACGTCCATCTCACGCTGTTCGGATTCCGCGTTGGCGAGGGCGTCCTGAACGATGTCCTGCATCGTTACACCTTCGCCCAGCTGCGCTCAGTGCGCCGACGGCTGTTGTATTCGCCGTCCTGTTCGTTCAACATCTCACGGACCGCCGACCGGATCGCCTCGCTCCGGTTCGGGAACTCGCCCGTTTCGACCATCTGTTCGACCTCCTCTATCTGCTGTTTCGGGATTCGTAGTGTCACACGCTCCATTGTCATTCCCCCGGTAAGACGGTGACATCGCGTGTCATTGGGTCTTACACACGTAAACCGCCGGACGGCGAGTCGATCGCCGCCGCGGCGGCCGTCTGTAAGACGACCGTCTTACGCAGATGAACGCACAGATGGAAGATACTTAAAAGTACCGCCCGTTGTAAGACGTCATCGGAAAAACGGCGTATACGAGCCGAACAACCCTGTTTACACCGTCCTAGGGGTTATCGAGGACGTCGGCCGCAGGGGTTCTTCGGCCACAGCCGGGACAGAACGCCCAATCCGACCGGATCTCGTCGCCGCATTCACAGAACACGCGATGCGATCGCTTTTCCCCGCAATTCGGACAGTAAACGTGGTCTTCCGGCATTTCATCACCACAGCTTGCGCACGTTTTACGGTCCGTTTGCGCACGTTCAGCCGACTCATCCCCGTGTGTCATACGCTCGTCGGTCATCGTCGATCGGTCGGCGTCCTCGTCGGTTTCGACGGCCGACTCGTCGGCACGAACCCCGTCGAGTGTGACGTTTACGCTGATCTCGGACCCGCTCGCGGGCGTATACGCGCCGTGATCGGGTGTGGCCGGTCGACCGAGTCGGTCGTCGAGTGCCGCATCCAGCCGATCGGCGATCAACTCGTCGACACGGTCGGCGATCGTGGCGTCGATCCCGCTTGCGGTCTCCGAGCTCTCCCCCGTCGACGATCCGGATCCTGCAGTCACGTCCCGTCCGGGCTCCCCGTCGGCCGGCTCGGCCGACTCGAGATAGGTGCGCAACGCCTCGCGCATCACCTCGCTTTTGGAGGCGTCGTACTCCTCCAACCGCTCGACGAGGTCGTCGGCGGCGCGGAACGTGATCTTGCTCATCGCTCGAATACGGATATCCGTGGGTCCTATAAGTATCTTCCTCCGTGTCTGACGGTCGTCCGTCAGCCGCCATACGAGCGTCGGACAGCCCGATCGATCGGGACGGTCCGTTCGACCCGGCGTCCGTGATCGGTGGCTTCGAAAACGCACCGATCGACCGACCGGAACGCACCGGATCGACGAACCCGGAAACGCTTTCCGTCACGGCCGTCTCCCGACTGTATGGACTACCAGGCCAGTCTCGACCGCGCGATCGACGAGTTGCCGGATCTCGGCGGCTCGGACGAGCGCCTCGAGGTCCCGGACCCGACTGCTCAGAAGGACGGTGCCTTCACCCGATTGACAAACCTCTCGGCGATCGCCGACGCGCTCTCGCGTGACCCCGAGCACGTCCACTCCAACATCCAGCGCGAACTGGGGACCGCCGGCCAGTACGAAAACGGCGTCGCTCGCTACAACGGCAACTTCCGAGCCGACGACTTTCAGTCGGCCCTCGACGCCTACATCGCCTCCTACGTGACCTGCTCGGAGTGTGGCCTCCCGGACACGCGCCTTGTCACCGAAGACCGCACGCCGATGCTTCGCTGTGAGGCGTGTGGTGCCTTCCGCCCCGTCGCCAAGCAGACGTCCACGACCCAGCGCCGCTCCGAGACCGTCGAGGAGGGAACCACCTACGAGGTCGAGATCGTCGGCACCGGCCGGAAGGGCGACGGCGTCGCCGAACGCGGCGACTACACGATCTTCGTCCCCGGCGCCCAGGAGGGCGACACCGTCCGCGCCTACATCGAGAACGTCTCGGGGAACCTCGCGTTCGCTCGACAGGTCTAGCCGTCCGGGGGTAGACGCCCGAGCGTCTCGATCGGACGGGCTCCGTGCCGTTTCGATCGGACCGCTTCCAGCCGATCGAACCGACCGACAGGTTCAATCCGATCCTCGTCGTACGGCCGCCAACGTGGCTCTCACTTTCGATCTCTTCGGAACGCTCGTCGACATCGACTACCCGATCGATCCCGCGGAGGCGGTCGCCCGCGAACTCGAATCGCGCGGGGTTCGAGTCCCGGACGATTGGCACGTCGCCTACGGCGAGGTTCACATCGACGCCCCAGAGGGTGCCGAGGTGCCGCTGCCGGCACACGTCGCCGCCGCGTTGGACTCCCGTGAGGTCGACGTGTCCGACAACGCCGCCCGGCACGCGGTCGTTGCCGCCTTCGACCCCGACGTGACCCGCCGGGATGGTGCCCTGGAGGCGATCCGAGCCGCCGACGATCGCGGTCCGGTCGGGATACTCTCCAACTGTTCGGTTCCGGAACTCGTTCCCCGAACGCTCATCCGCAGCGGACTTCGCGGGGAGTTCGATGCCGTGACGACGAGCATCGGTTGTGGCTGGCGAAAGCCCGATTCTCGTGCCTTCGAGGTGGCCGCCGAGGCGCTCGGGACGACCGCCGCCGACCTCACACACGTCGGCGACGATCCGGCCGTTGATGGAGCTATCGAGTCGGCCGGCGGACGGTTCATCGACGTCACCGAGACCTCGCTCACGGAGCTCCCGACCCGGCTGGAGGCCAGGCGGTGATCCGGGCGGCCGCCCTCGCGGTGCTCGTGGCGGCCGCCCTCGATTCGACGATCGCCGAACCGCCGGCACGTGTCCATCCGGTCGCCGTTCTCGGATCCATCGTCGACCGGATCGATCGGACGCTTCCCGACACCCGGTCGGTCGGCGTCGTGATCGCCGTCCTCGTTCCTGCCGGGTTCGCCGCCGTCGTCGCCGCGGTCCCCGTGGTGGTGGCAGGATGGGTCGATCCCCTGCTGGGGAGCGTTCTCGCCGGGGTTGTTCTGTACACGTGTCTCAGTCGGCGACTGCTCATTGAGACCGCCGAACGCGTCGTCTCGCTTGCCGACTCCGACGCGGATCTCCCGGCCGCCCGCGAGGCACTGCGCGCACTTGCCGGACGCGATGCGGACACGCTGTCGGCGGCCCACGTTCGATCCGCCGCGGTCGAAAGCGCTGCCGAGAACCTCGCAGATGGGCTGATCGCCCCTCTCACCGCGTTCACGGCCGCCGCCGCGGTTATGGGTGTGATAGCGGTGGTGGCGTCCGTCGCGGACGTTACCACGGGTGCACTCACGACCGGCTCCGTCCTCGCCGTCGCGACCGGTGCCGCGGCGTGGGTGAAGGGGGTCAACACCCTCGACTCGATGCTCGGCTACCGCCCGCGCCGGGCCGGCTGGGCTCCGGCACGCCTCGACGATCTCGTGATGTGGATCCCCGCGCGGCTGTCGGCGCTCGTGCTCGCGGTCGCGGCCGGACGCCCGACGTCGCTGCTCGCGGCTCGCCGGTGGGCGCGTCGTCCCGACTCGCCCAACTCGGGGTGGCCGATGGCGACGATCGCGTCGGTCCTGGACGTTCGGCTCGAGAAGCCGGGGACGTACGTCCTCCGTCCGGCCGCCGATCTGCCGACTGCAGCGGCGGCGCGGCGTGGCATCCGACTCGTGAATCGCGCAGCCTGGCTCGGCATCGTGAGTGCGGTCGGCTGCTGTCTGGCTCTCGACGTGTACGTTGCGGGAACGGGGGTGGTGACCGCCGGATGACGTCGTCGACACGAGGCCCGATACGTCGCCGGATCGGTGCGGTTCGCGGCGCCGTCACGTTCCTGACCCGGCTCCCGATCTCCGGTGGCCGCCGGAGCGACTGGGACGACTTTCGGACGTCCCCGTGGACGATCCCCGTCGTCGGGTGGGTCATCGGGATCGCGCTTGCCGCGTTCGTCCTGTCCGCCGGGCTCGCGTCGATACCCTGGCCGACCATCGTCGCGGGCTATCTCTGTCTCCTGTACGCCCTTTCGGGCGTCACCCACGCCGACGGAGTGGCGGATCTGGGCGACGCGGTCGCGGCTCACGACCCGGACCGCCGCCGTGCGGTGTTGGCGGACGCCGATCTCGGCGTCGGCGGCGTCCTCCTTCTCGGGGTGACGCTGCTCGTGACCACGCTTGGCGCCGCCGCGATCGCGCTCCCGACGATGAATCCCCTCGTGGCCGCCGGTATCATCCTCGCGGCCGAGGTCGGGGCGAAGCTCGGGATGGCGCTTGCGGTCTGTTTCGGAACCGCAGCTCACGAGGGATTAGGGTCCGGTCTTGCGGATCCGGCGACCCCAGCCGATTCGCTCCCGGTCGTCACGGTCGCTCTTCCGGCTGTCGTCATCGCACTTCCGGTCCTGTTCGACGTCCCGGCGGGGACGCTACTCGCCGTCCTCGCCGCGCTGTGTGCCGGCCCGGCGGTCGCGCTGGTGGTCGTCCATCGGACGCGGTCGTGGCTCGGCGGCGTCAGCGGGGACGTCTTCGGCGCGATCAACGAGGTCGGCCGCGCCCTGGCGCTGCACGCGGGGGTGATCGCGTGGGCGATCGTGTAGCTGCGGACGGTCACGATATCGCGGACGATCACGTCGACGTTCCCGCGATCGTCCTGTGCGGCGGCCGAGGGACCCGGCTCGCCGGCGAGCCGACGGTTGATGCGATCGCGGAGAAGCCTCTGGTTCGCGTCGGCGGCGAACCGATGGTCGATCGAGTCGTCCGGGCACTTCGACGGTCCGATGCGGTCGACGCGATCCACGCCGTCGCGTCACCGCACACCCCCGAGACGCTCGCACATCTTCGATCGAGGGTTGACTGCCTCGACGGCCCCGATGGCGGCGACGGCCTCGACCGTCCCGTGGACCGGGACGATCGTCCCGCCCTGACCGTTCGGGAGAGATCGGGGGACGGCTACGTCGCCGACCTGCAGGCGGCACTCGAGAACGTCGATCCGCCGGCGATCACCGCCGTGGCCGATCTTCCGTTGCTTCGTCCGGACCACGTCTCTGCGGCGGTCGACCACGCGACCCGGCGATCCGACGGCGAGTCGCTCACCGTCTGCGTCCCGGCTTCAACGAAACACGACCTCGGCGTCAGTGCGGATACCACGATGACGGTCGATGGAATGCAGGTCGCGCCGACCGGGTTGAACGTGGTCGGCAGCGAGGACGCACCTGAGACCGTTCGGGTCGTCGACGATCCGGCCCTCGCGATCAACGTCAACCGTCCCGGTGACCTCCGGATCGCTCGAAAGCGGGTCGCATCGTCTCCCGACGGCTGCTGACTGCTCACCCTCGTCGCCGTCCCCGCCATCTCCGCCGTCTCCTCGCCGTCTCCGCGAACGGAACCTTTGTGTCCGCGGCGTCGGTTCCGGACGTATGGACCGCGACGCCCTCACACGGACCGATCGCGTCCCACACGGCGGGACGAACGATCGGTCGGTCGTCGACTTCAGCGCCAATACCAACCCGGAGTCCCCCGCCGGGGTCACGCCGGTGTACGACGCCGCCCGCGCCGCCGCACGCCGGTACCCGTCCGACGGCTATGCCGAGTTCCGGACGGCGGCCGGCGAGTATCTGGATTGTGACTCCCAACAGGTGGTTCCGACCGCCGGCGCGCTGGCCGGGATCCGCCTCGTTTGTGCGATCGCCGTCGATCCGGGCGACCGCGTCCTCCTCCCGGAACCCTCCTTCGGCGAGTACGCCCGGGAGGTTCGACTGCAGGGCGGGACGCCCGAGTTCGTTCCCCACGACACCATCTTCGAGGCCGATCCGACTGGCTACGCGCTCGCGATCGTCTGCACTCCGAATAACCCGACCGGCGAGCTCCCGGGACGCTGCGAGCGCGAAGCGTTCGCCGCCCGGTGCCGATCCGCCGACACGCCGCTGCTCGTTGACGAGGCGTTCCTCGATTTCACCGACGCCTCGAGCCTCGGCTCCCAGTCGGGCGTGATCGTCGCTCGATCGCTGACGAAGGTGTTCGGGCTTCCCGGACTCCGGGCCGGCTTTCTCGTCGCGACCGACGAGTGGCGGGAGGCCCTGGAAACCGCGCGACCGGCGTGGGGACTCGCGACGCCCGCCGCGGCGGTCGGCGCGCACTGTCTCGAGTGCACCGACTTCCTCGATCGGACGCGCGAGCGCGTCGCGAGCGAGCGAGACCGGATGGCCGACCGGCTCGGATCGCGGTTCACCGTCCACCCCTCCGACGCGCCGTTCCTCCTCGTCGACGTCTCGAGCGCCGACGATGTGGGTGTTGACGCGCTCCTCGAAACTGCCCGGGAAGCCGGGTACGCGATCCGTGATGCCCGCACGTTCCGGACGCTCGAGAGCCACGTCCGGATCGCCGTCCGACGACCTGCGGAGAACGACGGACTTCTCGAGGCGCTCGATGTCTGATCGTCCCTCGACGTCGGGCGGATCCCCTCCGGAGTCGGCGACCGACCCCCATCCGGCGTCACCGGCTGCTCCCGTTCCCGTCTTCGAGACGACCGTCTCGGACGGCGTCTGTCGGCTGGTACGGCCGGGGACGCGGTTCCTCTCGACCGGCTTCGACGGCGGACGACGGGTCGCCGACGCCGCCTACAACGTCACCGTACCCACGGGGTTCGACGCTCGCGACCTGCGGGCATATGTCGCTGACCGGCTCGACCGCGCGGACTTCGATGGGGAGGTCGGGCCGGACGCGGCTCCAGCACTTCTCACCGGCGTCGATCAGTCCTATGCCCGGATCGCGCGGGCTGGGTCGGTCGCGGTCCTCGCGACCGCCGGGATATCCAACCCGGCTGCCCTCCCGATCGACGGGCGTCGCGACGCCGCTGGAGCTGGGTGCGCCGACGAAGCCGCCGCCGATCGCCGGCACGACGCCGATTCGCGTCACGCCAACGACCGACGGCACGACGTCGACCCGCGCCACGCTCCCGACCGCCACCACGCCGGCACCGTCAATCTCGTCGCGGGCACCACGCGATCGCTTTCGGACGGCGCGCTCGCGAACCTGCTCACGGTCGTCGCCGAGGCGAAAGCGGCGACGCTGCTCGCGCTGACCGGGTTCCCGGGAACGACCTCCGACGCGGTCATCGTCGCCGACGACCCCGACGGTGAGCCGGCGACCTTCTCGGGCAGCGCCACGCCGGTCGGGCGGGCGACGCGCGTTTGCGTGCGCGATGCGGTCACAGCGTCGCTTCGATCGCGATATGGCGAGGTGGCTACGGGTTCCGATATGTCCGGAAATTCCGACGGTTCGAACGACGGGATCCCGACCGACGTCGCGGACGCGGACCACGGGGTCGTGGCTGACGGCCGTGCGACGGTCACGCGTGTCGAGACGGACGCCGATCCGGGAGGGGATTTATAGGTGGTGGCGAAAACACCGAACCGGAATGTCCGCCCGGTTCCCCGTCGCTTCGCCTCTCCAGACCTGCAAGCTCGCCGCCGTCCTGGTGACCGGTCTCGCCACGATCGCAGCGCTGACCGGCCTCACCCCCGTCGGACTGCTTCGCACTCTCCTGATCGTCGCCTTCCTCGGCCCGCTCCTCGGTCTCGTGGTGCTCGTGGAGACCGTGGTCGTCGGCTACCGAGTGCTGGCGACCGACGACGCGCCGTTGGGTCGATTCGGTGACCGGCCGGTGTACGTCGTCGTCCGTGTGCTTGAGGTGGTACTCACCGTGACCGCCGGCGGCGCCTTCGTCGTCCTGATCGCGACCCTGCCGGAGGACCTGCCCGGGCCGGGCGCGATCGGCGTCCTGTTCGTCGGCGTCGCGCTCGGGGGGCTCGTCCTCGTGGCCGTCCTCGTCAGAACCATCCTCGAGTACGTCCTCCATCGTCGACATCCCGATCCGGGCGATTCGGACGATCCGGACGCGGATCCGCAGTCCGCGTCCCGGTCCGTCGACGCCGGGGAGTGATGTCGATCGGGCTCGCCGCGCGTCACGGGATCCGGGCCCGCCACTCGTCGCCGATGCGGCCCTCAGCGAGGAGCTTCTCGAGGTGGGCACGAACGGTCGCACGGGCGAGGTCGGCCACGCCCGTGAGGTCCTTCTCGTACGCGGCATCAACCACGGCGTCCACGTCGCGTGCGCCGGTCTCCACCGCCTCGAGGACCGCCGTCTCCCGATCGAGCCGGTGGTCGATCAGTCGATCGAGGGCCGCCGTGACCGCCTCCGAACCCTCGATGGCGGGGCCGTGTCCGGGGTACAGGGCGGTCGGGGTGCGGTCGCGAAGCCGCCGAAGGCTCTCGAGGTACGCGATCAGTCCGCCGCCGCCCGGGCCGACCACGACGCTGCCCTCGGCGACGGCGAGGTCTCCGCAGAGGATCGCCTCGCCGGCTTCGTGACGCCGGTGGTCCGGGACCGCGAACGCGACGTGGTCGACCGCGTGGCCGGGCGTCTCCAGCGCGGTCGGTCCGTCCTCACCAAGCGTGTCGCCGTCGGTAAACGTCGCGTTGGGGGCCACGCCGGTCGCGTCGGCAACCCGGTCAGCGAACGCCGCGGGCGCCCAGACCGTCGCGTCCGCACGGTCGGCGTAGTCGGCGACCGCGCCGACGTGGTCGGCGTGCGTGTGCGTGACGGCGACGTGGTCGATCCGCCCGGAATCGGCGAGGCGGTCGAGTTCGGGGTCCTCGGCAGCGGGGTCGACGAGGAGGTCGTCGACGAGGTACGCGTTGGTCGCGCCGCTCGGCGCACGCGTCGGCACCTCGAGGGAGATCCGTCGGATCGGCTCCGTTGTGTCGGTCGCGCCCGATGACTGACCGTCCGACGCGTCGGACGACCGACCGTCAGCGGCGTCCCGAGCCATCGTTAGTCGCTCCTGCCGGCGGCCGGATTCCCCGGTTCCTCCAGTCCGGGGATCGTCGCCGGGTCGGAGTCGGTTGCGACGCAGTATGCCGAGAGGTCGATCGTTTCCACGGGGACCTCCTCGAGGCTCGCGTGGGGGCGCTCGACCACGACGTCGCCGGCGGTGGACCGTGCGATCCCCGGGATCGTCGTCAACTCGTCCATCGAGGCCGCGTTCACGTCCAGCGGGTAGGGGACGCCGGTGACCGACCGGTAGCCGTGGTCGACGATCGCGACGTCCATCGTCCGACCGAGTTCGCGCTCGCCGGGGATCCCGACGAGCAGCGCGTACGTCCCGATCTGCCGGCCGAAGGTCATCCCGTCCTGGTGGTACTCTAGGTGGACGTCCGGTAGGACCGTCCCGCGAGGAACGACGCGTTCGAGCATCGGGTTGTCGATCGTTTCACGGACCTCCTGTTTGTACTGTTTGAACTGCCGTTTGTGGTCCTCGGCGATCTCGGCGCCCGTCTCCGACATCTCCGTGCCCGCGAACGCCATCACCTGCCGGATGTTGATCCGGCGGAGCAGTAGTCCCTCGTCGTAGACGCGCTGCAGGAATCGCCGGTTATGTTCGAAGGTCTCCTCGCGCTCCCCCTGCAACCCGTGGACGAGGTTGATCCCCGGTAACAGCTTCGGGAGCCGTGGCGATGCGTTCGGTCCGGTCGAGGGACCGCGGACGCGGTCGTCGCCCCCGGGCGTCGTCCCGGGCTCGTCGCCGGGTCGCCAGCCGCCCTCCTCGTTGACGACGCGGACGGCCTCGAGACACTCCTCGGCTGAGACGAGCAGGTCGTTCTCCTCGCGGACGACCGGGTCGGCCGATTCCAGGCCGAACGCCGCCGTGTCGCCGGGCGTGTTGTGCTCGGCGATGATCCGGATCGCCTCCCGGGAACGTTCGGGATAGTCGACGATCGTCACCGGGTTCATGTTGTCGAGGTGGAGGGTTTCGAGGCCCGGCGCGGCCTCCCGGATGCCGCCGTAGAGCCGGCGGAGCGCGTCGGGATTCGGCGCCTCGCCGTCGCCGCCGAACGCGAGGATGTCGGCTTGCCGCCCCAGCCGGAAGTGGTCGACGCCGCGGTCGGACAGCGCGTCGACTTCGCTGACCACCCCATCCGCCTCACGGAACGACGGGTTCCCGTACAGGGGCTCGGTGCAGAAGGAACACCGGTAGGCACAGCCCCGCGACGTCTCCAGCTCACAGATGAGGTAGTCGGGGTGGTTCGGGTGCTGTTCGACCACGAACGCGCCGCGACGGGCCCAGCGGTCACCTTCCTGCGTCTCGCGCATCCGGTTGCCGAACCCCTCGAGCCCGTTGGTCACGAGGTCGTACGCCGCGGCTTCGACGTCGCCCTTCGCGACGAAGTCGTAATCGAGGTCGTCGCGCTCGGTCTCCTGTGCGCCGGCGTTCTCCTCGCCGACGCCGAATCTGACGGGGCCGCCAAGCAGCGTCACTCCGTCGGCGGTCCAGCCGAGTTCGCGGACTTCGTCCGGCTCCGCCGGCGTGCCGCCGACGTACTTGCCGGGAACGGTCATCCCGCCGACGTAGACGAACAGGTCCGCGTTCGCGACGTCGGCCCGCTTGTGTCGGTCCTCGCGGAGCTCGTCGATCGTGTGATAGGTGATCGACGATTCCGGCACGCCGGCGTCGACGAGCGCACCGGCCGTGTAACGGGGGTACGTGGAGAGGTACGGCGGCACGCCGAAGTGCGCCGGCTCGTCCACGTACCCGTCGACGATCGTGACGGCGAGGTCGGCGGGGTCGGCCGCCCCCCCGCCGCGCGTGGACGGATCGGTCATAGGCCGTGGTACTCGCCCGAGACGGTAAAACGGCGCGGATGTGCGGCTCGGCGTTCCGGCGGTTTCCGAACGTCCCGCGGCGTTACTCGGTACTCGACGACGTCGTCCCCGTCGCTCCGTCGGTCGTCGTTGCCGCCGTGCGCGAGCGGTTCGTCCACTTCTTCTCGACGTCGCGGTTCGCGAGGACGACGAGCTCCCCGTCGTCGGCCCGGATCCGGGTCTTTCGGAGGCCGATCTCCGAGACCGTTCCCGACACCGAGGCCGTTTCGACCCGGTCACCTGGGGTGAAATCCGGATCCTTCAGCAGGTAGACGCCGGCGACCGTGTCCGCGATCATCTCCTTCAGCGCGAAGGCGACGCCGAGCCCGATGAACCCGCCGGCGGTTCCGAGGCTGGCGGCCACCTCGCCGAGGCCGACGATCGTCAACAGCGCGAGCGCGGCCCCGAACCAGCAGAACAGTCCGACGACCGCCACCGAGAGGTCGACGATGAGCCGTTCCTCGTCGGGGTACACCCGGTCGAGAACGGTTCGGGTGACCGTCAGGACGACCTTGATGACGAGGTACGCGAACAGCAGGAAGACGGCCCCCGAGACGATCCGCGGGATCGCGGCGATCAGGTCCTCGAGGAATTCGGCGAGGATCCGTCCGCCGATCGACCCGGCGGACTGAATGAGGACGTTGCTTGGTGACATATCGCTTTGTTTTCTCCGGGTGCCGAAAGTCGTTCGGGCCACCGACGGGTTGGGACATCGCCTCGGTCGTCGTTTTTCTGCTCTCCTCCTGGCGTGGAGATGATCCGGTCGTCGGACAGTAGCGTTTAGTGATGACCGGCTGTAGGTGGGGTATGATCCACGGATCCCGGTCGCCGCGATCGACGATCGCCTCACGAGTCGTTCGGACACCCCGTCTCGACGAACTCGGACCGGTGGGGGCGCGATGGTAGACGTCGCACTCTCGGTCGGCCGGGTCCTCCTCGCGCTGGTGCTCGTCGCCCTGAACGGCTTCTTTGTCGCCGCGGAGTTCGCGTACGTTCGCGTCCGTGCGACCGCGGTCGACTCGATGGTTGAACAGGGAAAAACCGGCGCAGGGCTGCTTGCGGACGCGATGGACAGCCTGGACGACTATCTCGCGGTCACTCAACTCGGGATCACGATCGCTTCGCTCGGACTGGGGTGGATCGGCGAGCCCGCGGTGGCGGCGCTCATCGAACCCGTTCTCGGTGACTTCCTCCCGGCCGAGATCGTCCACCTAGTCGCGTTCGCGATCGGCTTCAGCGTGATCACGTTCCTCCACGTGGTCTTCGGCGAGCTGGCACCGAAGACGATCGCGATCGCACAGGCCGAGCGGATCGCGCTGCTCGTGGCCGCGCCGATGCAGTTCTTCTACTACGTCTTCCTGCCGGGCATCATCGTGTTCAACGGGACGGCAAACGCCTTCACGCGGCTGCTCGGCGTGCCGCCGGCCTCAGAGACCGACGAGACGCTCACCGAGCGGGAGCTTCGGATGGCACTGTCCCACGCCGGCGAGGAGGGCCACGTCGGCGCCGAGGAGGTGGAGATGATCGACCGCGTCTTCGATCTCGACGACGTCACCGTTCGAGAGGTGATGGTACCCCGCCCCGACGTCCGAACCGTGACGGACGATCTCACGATCCCGGCCCTCCGGTCGGTGGTCGTGGACGCCGGCCATACCCGATATCCGGTCGTGGACGCCGACGATCCCGACCAGGTCGTCGGCCTCGTGGACGCCAAGGACGTTCTCCGTGCCACCGAGACCACCGGTGCGTCCGACGCGGAGCCGACTGCCGGCGACATCTCCCGTGAGATCCACGCCGTTCCGGAGACCACCGACGTCGCCACGCTCTTGTCGGACCTGCAGGGTCGAAACGCCCAGATGGCCGCCGTGATCGACGAGTGGGGCGTCCTCGCGGGGATCGTCACCATCGAGGACATCGTGGAGGTCGTCGTCGGCGACATCCGCGACGAGTTCGACGTCGCCGGTGGCGAGTCCGAACCCGGGATCGAGCGCCGCGAGGACGGCTCGCTCACGGTCGACGGCGGGGTCACGATCACCGCGGTCAACGCGGAACTCGGGACCGCCCTCGACCACGACGCGGTCGAGACCATCGGCGGGATCGTGTTGTCGCGGCTCGACCGGCAACCGACGGTCGGCGACCGCGTCACGCTCGACGGCTACGCCTTCGAGGTGACCGACGTCGAGGGGATGCGCGTCTCGACGCTCGTCGTTCGGTCCGAAAGCGACGGATCGGGGTCGGAATCGGGTGAGAACTCGGAGCCGGAGTCGGACGAGAACCCGGAGACGGAGCCGGGCGAGAACACGGAAGCGGGAGCGTCCGAAAACACGGAGACGGCGTCGAACGGTGACACGTCCGGTTCCGAATCCGAGACCTGACGCGTCCTACTCGGCGTCGTCGGACTCCGCGTCCGACATTAGTCCGTTCTCCGCATCCTCCTCGGTTACGTGGACCGATCCCGCCGCCGCGTCCTTCGGAATCGTGACCTCAAGCGTCCCCGATCGGGTAAGGGTCGCCTCCGCGCCGGTCGGGGTCACCTCGGCGTCGGTCGGCAGCGTGGCGGTCCCGGAAAGCGACCGGCCGCGACCGGGGAAGACCCACTCGAACCCGTCCCGATCCCGGTTCCCGCGATCGCGCTCCATGTACACTTCGACGGTGCGATCGACGAATCGGACGTCGACGTCCGTGCGGTGAACCCCGGGCGCGTCGAAGACGATGCGGTAGGCGTCCGGACCCTCCAGCAGGTCGTGATCCAGGGGCCGTCGCTCCTGGATCGATCCCCAGCCCCGGCCGACGCGCTCGAGCGCGCTCCGGATGGCGGTCCGGCCGACGTCGAACACCCCCGTCATCTCACACCTCGATGAGCGAGAGGTCCCGGCCACCGCAGTAGGGACACCGGAGGTCGTCGACGGTGTGGTCCTCGGGGACGTCGTAGGTGTAGTGGTTCTCGAACATATCGAGCTCGCAGTCGGGGTCGTCGCAGGTGATCTCCTTGGTCGCGGGCATACTCCTCGGTTGGGCTGCCGTCGGCTTAAGGACGGTGGAGCCGACGCCGTTTCGGGAGGTCCTTCTGAACGGAACAACGCCCTTCCGCCGGTCACTCCGCCAGGAAGTCGTCCAGCCCGCGGGCGGGATAGCCGATGACTCGGAAGGCACCAGCGTCCTTCAGCTCCCGGACGCGCTCCCGGACCGTCTCGACGTCACTGACGATCGCGAAGTCCCGTGTGGCCGCCGAGAGGACCTCCCGAGTGCACCCGGCCGCGTCGGCCCCGATCGTCGCGTCGTCGGGCAGCGCGCGGGCGACCGGCCGCCGGCGAGCGACGTCCTCGCCGACCGCCTCGAGGATCGCGCCCTCGTCGTCCGACAGGACGGTCGGCGCGTAGATGACGATCTCGCCGTCGAATCCGGCGTTATCGGGGTCTCCCCCGGTAACACGGCCGTCACCTCCACGAACCGTTATCCGAATCGCGCCCCTACGAGCGCGTATGAACCAGCTCGTGAACGGCGAGTGGCGGACGGACACCTTCGAGACGACCGACGAATCGGGTGCCTTCGATCGTCAGACGACCACGTTCCGGAACTGGGTCGTCGGATCGGAGATCCCCGACCACGTCGACGCCGAGCCCGACAAGCGCTTCGAGCCGGAGCCGGGACGGTACCACCTCTACGTCTCCTACGCGTGTCCGTGGGCCCACCGGGCCCTGCTCGGGCGATCGATCCTCGGGCTCGAGGACGTCATCGACGTCTCGGTCGTCGATCCCTGGCGCGGCGAGGACGGCTGGCAGTTCACGCCGGAGAAGGCCGGCTGTACGCCCGATCACGTCCACGACCGCGATTACCTCCGGGAGCTGTACGTCCGCGCGGACCCAGACGCGACCTGTCGGGTGACCGTGCCGGTCCTCTGGGACACCGACACCGACACGATCGTCAACAACGAGTCGCGGGAGATCCTCCGGATGCTCGATACGGCCTTCACCGACCTCGGGAACGGCCGCCGCCTCCTTCCCGAGGACGACGAGGCCATCCAGCGCGTCGACGAGATCATCACGGCGATCTACGAGCCGATCAACAACGGCGTCTACCGCGCCGGCTTCGCCACCTCCCAGTCGGCCTACGACGAGGCCATCGACGAGCTCTTCGACGCGCTCGATCACTGGGACGAGGTCCTCGCCGATCGGCGGTTCCTCGCCGGCGACGAGCTCACCGAGGCCGATCTGTGTCTGTTCACCACCCTGATCCGATTCGACCACGTCTACCACACCCACTTCATGTGCAACGTGCAGGCGATCCACGAGTACGAGCACCTCTGGCCATACCTGCGCGACCTCTACCAGCTCCCCGGCGTCGCCGAGACCGTCGAGCTGGACCACATCAAAGAGCACTACTACACGACCCATCCCGACGTCACCCCGACGCGGATCATCGCCCGCGGTCCGGATCTCGACTTCGAAGCGCCCCACGATCGGGATCGACTGGCTGACGACCGCACGCCGGTCGATCCCGTTGAGGTCGAGTAATTTCATTCTTCAGACATATCACCGTCTGAAACAGCCGGTCAGTGAGAACTGCGAATCGAATGACTATGCCACCGACATCTATATCGATATGAAACAAGTATGAATATATATGCCCGAACACAAACGAAAAGTCGGAGATCGGGGGCAGGTGACGATTCCGAAGAAACTGCGGGACCGTCGTGGTATCGAAGGCGGTGACGAAATTGTATTCGTCGAAGTGAATGACGAGATCATAATCAGACCGCCGACAGATGAGGAACGGCTTGCTGAAGGATATCGAAAGAGAGCCGAGCGGTCTCGTGAGTTGGCTGAAGAAATGAAAGAGGCATCCTCAGAAGCAACCGGGGATCTCGCTGACGCACCCGGCTGGAGCGAGTGAATTCTGGAGCCAAGTGTGCAGGTACGCCGCGGCGACATTGTCATCGTTGAAGTGAATTGAATCCCACGAAAGGGAGTGAGCAGCAAGGAAAGAGCCGGCCCTGTGTTGTCATCCAGAACGATGTTGGGAATCAGTACTCACCGACAACCATCGTCGCTCCATTCACAAAGCAGTACACGTCTGGAGAGACGTACCCGTTCGAGGTGGAAGTACTGGCTTCGAGTACTGCCCTCGATCACGATTCAGTGGCAGATCTAAGTCAAATCCGGGTTGTCGACATCGACGAACGTATAACAAAGAACATTGGATCTGTCCCGCCATCAGACATAGTGAAAATCGACTCGGCAATCAAAGATAGCCTCGGCATTTGAGCGAAAAGTTCCGTCAGTGTATCAGGGGAGGACGGCATCGGTATCCGAATCCTCGCCCGATCCCCTCATCAACTGCTACCGACCGTCGACGTCGGTTTCGGGTCCATCCACCTCGCCGAGTCCCGTCTCCGGGTCCCCGACCTCGGTATCTCCCGTTTCGCCGTCTCCCGGCTTTCTCTTTGCTCTCTCGCCTCCATCCGTCTCGGCTCCGTCCGTCTCGTCCTCGTCCGTGAACGACCCCTGACGGATCGCCGCCTCGGCGGCCGCCAGCGCCTCCTCACGGTCGAAGGAGTCGATGACGTACGCCAGCTCCTCCGGCGGCGCGTCGGCCAGCCGACGAGCGTGATGCGTGATGTTGGGAACCGCCCGGAGGACGTTGTCGATGATCGGTACCGTCGCGGCCCGCGCCGATCGGGATCCGGGGTTCAGGTCGATCACGATCTCCGTCTTCCCGGTTTCACCGAGTGCCTCGGCGCGGTCCCCGTCTTCCAGGGGGACGAGCACGACGTCGGCGTCGCCGATCCCGTCAGCATCGACCGTCCCACGCTCGTGGGACAGCCCCGGGATCCGGCCGTCGGCGGTCAGTCCCTTGACCGCCTCGGCGCCGTGCTCGCGGAGGTGGTCGGCGATCCGTTCCATCCGCTCGGTCGTGCGGTTGAACAGGTTGACTTCGATGTCGGCCTCGGTCGCCGCCGCCAGGTCGACGATCGCCTCCGGAACGAGGGCCGCGACGTTCCCGTTGACCGAGAGCACGGGGTGGTCGGCGGCGAGCAGGTGGGCGGCCGCGGCGCGCTCGGCGTCGCCGGCCGACGGGAGCGTCTCCTCGCCGAGCAGGTAGTCGAAGGCCTCGCCGCGGCCCTGCGCGATCAGGCCCTGTCTCGAGGTGATCCCCTTGTCGACGCCCGCCTCGATCCGGTGTCGCGTCAACAGCGACTCGTAGCGCGGGTGGTCCTCGGGGATATCGGCACCGGTCATATCACGGTTTCGGGGGCCGTCGTTTAAAAGAGTTCCATCGATCGTGATGGTTCAGCGCCGGCTTCCGATCGCCCTCATTGCGAAGATCCTCGGCGTTCCGGGTCCAATCAGCGAAGCTCCTCGATCTCCCGAAACGTCCCGCGGACCGTCCCGGGCGTCGCGTACGGTCCTCCCTCGACGCGGTGATCGGGGATCAACAACGGCGTCGGGTTCTCGCTCAGCGCCTCCCGCACGAACTCGAGGTCCTCCGAGTCGTTGTCGTCCCGACCGGCCAGCCGCGTGAGACGGCTGAGCGACGCCGACTCGCCGTACGGTAGGTTGCGCGTCGCCTCCAGGACCTCGCGGCGGTCGGTCGGGAGCGTCAGGCCGAGTTCCACGTCCGTGAACGATTCCTCCTCGCCGGCGAGATATGCATCGACCCGGTCCAGCAGCTCGTGATCCTGTGCGGCGTCCTCGGGGACGGTCTCCGGGAACGAGACGGAGATGACGTGGCCGCTGGCGAACCCGACCTCGACGGCCCGGTCGAGGGCCGGGTACGAGCGCGCGTAGACGCCCGTCGTCCCGCCGAGGCTCACCATCGTGTATCCCCCCGGTCCACCCGCGATCGACGTCGATCGGTCCGTCCGGGCTCCGCGCGCGGGTCGTCGGTTCGGTCGACCGTCGCCGGCCGTTCGAGCGCGTTCATAGCTACCCGTACGGCGTCAGTTTATAAGGGGCTTCCCTCATCGAACCGAATGCCAACCGTCCATCCGTGACGCGAGTGCGCAAGCCTTATGAACAGATACGTACATTAGTGATCAGTAATGGACGATAGGATGAACGATCTCGCGCCGGCGGTCCGGTCGATCCTGGAGACGGCCGAGTCGCGGGGGGCCGAGTCGCAGGCGGGCGGCGACGACCGCGTCGACGTCGACCCCCGAGACCTCGAGTCCGCGTTCGCATCGGCCGCGGCCGACGATCGAACGCCGGTGATCGCGGAGGTCAAGCCGACCAGCCCGACCACCGACGGCGTCCGGGAGGACGACCCGTTCGATCTCGCGACCGAGATGGTCGCGGGCGGGGCGGCCGCGCTCTCGGTGTTGACCGAGCCCGACCACTTCGGCGGGTCGACCGACACCCTGGAGCGCGTTCGCGAGGCGGTCGACGTGCCCGTTCTCCGGAAGGACTTCCTCGTTCGGGAGGCGCAACTGGACGCCGTCGAAAGCGACGTCGTCCTGCTGATCGCCCGGTTCCTCGGCGACGACCTCGAGCCGATGCTTGCGGCCGCCCACGACCGCGGCTTCCAGGTCCTCGTGGAGGTTCACGACCGTGCCGAGCTCGAGCGGGCGCTTTCGGCCGGCGCGCGATTCGTCGGCATCAACAACCGCGATCTGGCGAAACTCGAGGTCGATCTCTCGACGTTCGAGGACGTCGCGCCCCACGCCCCCGAGGACGTCACCCTGATCGCGGAAAGCGGCGTCACGACCGCGGCCGACGTCCGCCGGATGCGCGCGGCCGGCGCCGACGCGCTGCTGATCGGGAGTGCCATAATGGACGGGGACGTTCGTTCGAACACGCGGCGCTTCACGACCGCCGACGCCACAACCGCCGACGCCGACGATCCGGCTGCCGACCACCCGGATGCCGATGACACCATCGACCGCCAGCCCTCACGATGAGTGAGCCCACACCCCACTCTATGAGCGAGACCACATCGACCACCGACGACGACGAGACGCAACGATCGACCGCCGCAGACCCAGCCGATCCGGCGGCCTCCGCCGATCCGACACCGGTCCCCGGCGAGACGGGCGGAAAGTTCGGCCGCTATGGCGGCCAGTACGTCCCCGAGGCGCTGATGCCCGCCATCGAGGAGCTGACAGACGCGTATCAGCGGTACGTCCTCGAGAACGAGGATGGCTTTATGGACGAATTCCGGCGCCGGCTTCGGGAGTTCGGCGGGCGCCCGACGCCGCTCCAGCACGCGGAACGCCTTTCGGAGCGGTACGACCGTGACGTCTATCTGAAGCGGGAGGACCTGCTGCACGGCGGCGCGCACAAGCTCAACAACGCACTCGGACAGGTCCTGCTCGCGAAGTATATGGGTAAAGACCGGGTCATCGCCGAGACCGGCGCCGGCCAACACGGCACCGCCACCGCGATGGCGGCTGCCCACCTCGATATGCCCTGTGAGGTGTATATGGGCGAACGGGACATCAACCGGCAGCGCCCCAACGTCTTCCGGATGACGCTCAACGGCGCGACGGTGACGCCGGTGACGGCCGGGCGCGGCACGCTCAAGGAGGCCATCTCCGAGACGATGCGCGACTGGGCCGGTTCCGTCGAGGACACCCACTACGTCATCGGGAGCGTCGTCGGACCGCACCCCTTCCCGGCGATGGTCCGGGACTTCCAGTCGGTCGTCTCCGAGGAGGCGCGCCGGCAGGCGATCGAGACGATCGGCGAGCTGCCGACCGACGTGGTCGCGTGTGCCGGCGGCGGCTCGAACACGATGGGCTCGTTCGCCGCGTTCCTCGACGACGAGACGGTCTCGCTGCACGCCGTCGAGGCCGGCGGCGCCGACCTGTCGATCGACGAGGAGGCGGGCGTCGCCCCCAACTCGGCGTCGCTGTACGCCGGCGAGGAGGGCGTCCTCCACGGTGCGCGCACGAAGCTGCTCCAGGACGCACACGGCCAGATCGTCGAGAGTCATTCGGTCTCCGCCGGACTCGATTACGCCGGCGTCGGCCCCGAGCTCGCACACCTCGTCGACGAGGGACGCGTCATCCCGGTCGCCGTCGACGATGACCACGCCCTCGAGGCGTTCCATCTCCTCTCGCGCACCGAGGGGATCATTCCCGCGCTCGAGTCCGCCCACGCGATCGCGTACCTTGAGGCCGGAACCGACACCGAGGCCGGAACCGATTCCGAGGCCGCCGGCGACGACGGTGGAGAGCCCGATGCGGCGGCCGACGACTCACTCGGCGAGACGGTGGTCGTCACCGTCTCCGGTCGTGGCGACAAGGACCTCGAGTCCGTGATCGAGGAGACCGCCGCCCGCGACATCGACGGTGCGCCGGACATGTCCGCGTTCACGGAGGGGATCTAGATGTCGAACCGTGCCGTCTCCGATCGGTCGGGGAACAGCGAGGCGATCGCGCAGGCGTTCGCGGACGGCCCGGCGTACATCCCGTATCTCGCGGTCGGGGATCCGGACTACGAGTCCTCGCTCGAATACGTCGAGGCGCTCGAGCGCGGGGGGGCGGACCTCATCGAACTCGGGCTTCCCTTCTCGGAACCGATCGCCGAGGGGCCGACGATCCAGGGCGCGGTCGTTCGCGCGCTCGAGGGCGGGATGACGCCGGACCGGTTCTTCGAGTTCGTCGAGGACCTCGACGTCGACGTGCCGCTCGTCTGCATGACCTACTACAACCTCATCTACCAGTGGGGCGAGACGGAGGGGCCGCGTCCGTTCGTCGAACGCGCCGCCGAGGCGGGACTCGAGGGGTTCGTCGTCCCCGACCTCCCGGCCGAGGAGGCCGACCCGCTCCGGGAGGCCTGCGACGAGTTCGGCCTCGATCTGGTGTTCATCGTCGCGCCGACCACCGAGGGCGACCGGCTCGACCGGATTATGGACCGGGTGTCGGGCTACGTCTACGTCCAGGCCCGGCTCGGAACCACCGGCGCACAGGACGACGTCTCCGACCAGACGGCGGCCAGCCTCGACCGGCTCCGGGAGTACGACGTCCCGAAGGCGGTCGGGTTCGGGATATCCGCGGGCGACCACGCCGAGCGGATCGTCGCGGGCGGCGCCGACGGGATCATCGTCGGGTCGGCGCTCGTCGACATCGTCGCCGAGGGCGTCGAGTCGAACCGATCGACGGCGGCGGTGGCCGATCGACTCGAGGCGATCTCGCGGGAGCTCGTCGCGGGCGCCGAACGGGGTTCCCGCGCTCGATCGACGGGCGACCCGTCCTGATCGCTCCCGAACGAAAGCCACTTATTCGTAATTGCCACACTCTCGCATACGAACTCGACCACGACCGTTCGGATGAGCCTCAACGACGGAAGGCCGCTCGACGCCACCGCGGATACCACGACCGACGCACCGCTGACGCCACGATCGACGCACCGTGACGCGCGATCCGGACGGTTCGACGGCCGTGGGATGACGACGGACCCATTACGACGGCTCATCGACGGACCACGACGCTCCGACGATCACCCACCCCACCCACCGACAATGACAGCAGGACTCACAGCACGACTCGACCGCATCTCCACGAACGACCGTTACCTGATCGTCCCGATGGATCACGGGCTCACGATGGGGGCGGTCGCCGGCCTGAAGGACATCGAATCGACGATCGACGGCGTCACTAGCGGCGGGGCCGACGCCGTGTTGACGCAAAAGGGGATCGCCCCGCGCGTCCACGCAAACAAAAACGACGCGGGCTACATCGTCCACACCAACGGATCGACGACGATCGGTCCCGACGAGAACGACAAGCGGATGACCGCCACCGCCGAGGAGGCGGTTCGAGCCGGCGCCGACGCGGTCTCCCTCCACATCAACGTCGGCTCCACCTACGAGCCGAAACAGATCGAGGACCTGGCGGAACTGACCGCTGACGCGGATCGGCTCGGCCTGCCCGTGCTCGCGATGGCGTACGCGCGCGGCCCCGGCGTCGAGGGGGACGATCCCGAGGCACTCGGCCACGCCGTCCGGCTCGCGGAGGAACTCGGAGCCGACGTCGTCAAGACGGGCTACTCCGGCGACGGCGACTCCTTCGAACACGTCTGTGAGTCGACGCGGCTCCCGGTGGTCATCGCCGGCGGATCGCGCGGCACGGATCGTCAGACCATCGAGATGGTCCGCGGCGCGATGGACGGCGGTGCCGCCGGCGTCTCGATGGGTCGGTCGATCTTCCAGCACGAGGACCCCGAGGCGATCACCGCGGCGGTCAGCGCCGTGGTTCACGACGACCGTGACGCGGCGGACGCGCTCCGCACCGCCGGCCTCGTCGACGCGTAGGTCATCGATCGATCACGGACCCGACAGTATCAAAGCGACCCTCGCCCCGACCGTACTTTCGCAGTTTTCAAGCCCCGAGGGGGCGTCCCATCGATAATGACACGAACCGTCTGGGTCAAAGCCGACGACGAGGTCGGCGACTGGGAGCAGCGCAAGCGCCGGATCACGGCCGGCATCGAGGCCGGGGTCGACTGGGTGCTCGTCGACGAGGCCGACGTCCCGCGGGTCAGGGAACTCGGCGACGTCAACGTCGCGGCGTTCCGCTCCGACGCCGACGTCGTCGACGAGGCCGAACCGGATGCCGACGCGGACGCCGCGAGCGCGGACGCCTACATCGTCGGCAAGGACGGCGAGGGTGACGGAACGATCTCGATGCCCGATGACCTCTCGGGATCCGCGGACCTGTCGACCCTTCGCCGCCGTGATGACCGGGCACAGGGAGTGTACGCCCGCATCCTCGACGAGCGGTACGAGGCGTTCGCCGAGGACGCCGCCGCCGACGCCGAGTACACGATCGTGGTCGGCGAGGACTGGACGATCATCCCGCTCGAGAACCTGATCGCCCGCGTCGGCGAGGAGACCCATCTCGTCGCGGGCGTGACGTCGGCTGCGGAGGCCCAGACTGCCTTCGAGACGCTGGAGTCCGGATCCGACGGGGTGCTCGTCGACGCCGACTCACCCGATGCCATCCGCGGCGCCGTCGAGGCCCGCGATGCCGCCGCCCGGGAACAGCTCGATCTCTCGTACGCGACCATCACCGAGGTCGAACAGGCCGGGATGGCCGATCGCGTCTGCATCGACACCGGGAGCCTGCTGGATCACGACGAGGGGATGCTCGTCGGGTCGATGTCGCGTGGCCTCTTTTTCGTCCACGCCGAGACCGCCGAGAGTCCCTACGTCGCCTCCCGCCCGTTCCGGGTTAACGCGGGGGCCGTCCACGCCTACGTCCGGACGCCGGACGGCGGGACGAAGTACCTCGCCGGGCTGAAGTCGGGCGACGAGGTCCAGGTCGTCGACACCGACGGGCACACCCGGGAGGCGATCGTCGGTCGCGTCAAGATCGAGAAGCGACCGATGTTCCGGGTCGAGGCCGAGGTCGAGACTGACGACGGCGTCGATCGCGTCGAGACGCTGCTGCAGAACGCCGAGACGATCAAGGTCGCCACGAGCGAGGGCCGGATCGCGGTCACCGACCTCGAGCCCGGCGACGAGGTCGCGCTCTACTACGAGGACGTCGCGCGGCACTTCGGCGAGTCGGTCGAGGAAAGCATCATCGAGAAGTAACACACGTCGCCGGAGCGACGGAACCGGTGGGTCAGGAAACCGGCCAGTACTCCCGATGACGCTCGACCGCGTCGTCGATCCACTCGTCGACCAGCCCCGTGGGTTCGTCCAGGAACTCGAAGGGGTCCTCGGTCCCGTACTGCTCCAGATCGACCGTCTCGTCGAGGATGCCCTCGAAGACGCCGAGGGTGGCGAACGAGAGGTGGGAGGGCTGGTAGCCGCCCTCCTGGATCAGCGCGAGTGCGCCGTCAGCCGTGTCGTCGGCGAGCCGTCGAACCCGGCCCCCGAGGTCTCGGAAGCCGCTCCGGGTCACGATGTTCCGGCCGTTCATGTCGGCGGGCCCGGCGTCCTGGCCGGCGCTGACGATCACCAGGTCCGGGTCGAACTCGGCGACGACCGGTTCGACGATCCGGTCGAAAACGGCCCCGTACCCCCGGTTGCCGGTTCCCGGCGGCAGCGGCACGTTGACGGTGTACCCCTCTCCGTCATCGGTGCCGACCTCGTCGACCGACCCCTCTTGAGGATGATACTCCGGGTGCCAGGAGCCGTGGTCGTTGTGGGCGCTCACGAACAGGACGTCATCCCGGCCGTAAAACGTCTCCTGGGTGCCGTTCCCGTGGTGGACGTCCCAGTCGACGATCGCGACCCTGTCGGCGGCGGTCCGATCCGGACCGTCGTCGGCGAGCGCCGCCTCGACGGCAAGCGCCGCGTTGTTCAGGAAACAGAACCCGTCGGCGCGGTCGGGTTGTGCGTGGTGGCCGCTCGGCCGACAGAGCGCGTACGGGAGGGCGTGGCCGTCGTCCTCGTCGGTTCCGTCTCCGCTTGCGGGTTCGTCGTCGCTGCTCCGGTTCCCGAGCGCGGCCTCGGCCGCCTCGACCGCGGCGCCGGCGGCGACCCGCGCCGCGTCGTAGCTGTGCTCGTTCATCCCGGTCGTCGTGTCCTCGATCCGGCCGCCGCCGTCGGCACAGAACGACGCGAGCCAGTCGAGGTACTCGGGGTCGTGGACCCGTTCGAGGGCGTCCCGGCTCGCCGGGGACGGCGAGACCGTTTCCGTGACGTCGCCGAAGGCGTGGTCGATCATCGCGCGGATGTTCTCGACGCGCTCGCGACGATCGGGGTGGACCTCGGGGGTCGCAACGATCGGCGTGTCGGGATATTTGAAGGCCCCAGCGGGTGGTTCGTGATCGAGCATTCGGTCGTCCCAGTAGACGGTGAGATCGGGTGTCATCGATGGGTATGGTGCCGTATGTCGCGGCGAGTGTTCGTTCTATCGATGCGGGTGATCGGTGCAGTCGGGTAAGTCCGAGCCGGAACGACCCGGTGAACGCACTCGAGGCAACCTCGACGTTAAATCTCGTTGGATATTATTAGAATATATGGAATATAGTCTTACTACTGCACCAATACTCGAATGAAAGTAAGAACTATACGATCGTGGTCACATCTTTGGATATGGCAGGCCCACCGATCGAGGAACTCCACTTCGAGGACGCACCGTCAGTCGGGGACGTTCCCGGACCACGATCACGCGAGCTACTGGAGACGCAACGGCAGATCGACTCAAGCGCGGTGGCGTATCCCGAGGACATTCCCGTCGCCTTCGAGGAAGGCAAGGGCGCGACCGTCCGGGATCCCGACGGCAACACCTACATCGATCTGTTTGCCGGAATCGGCGTGTTGAACGTCGGCCACTCGAACCCCTACGTGCTCGAGGCCGTCCACGAGCAGGCCGACAAGCTCGTCCACACGATCGACTTCCCGACTGAGGCTCGGCTCGACCTCATCGAGCGGCTCAACGAGATCGCGCCGCCCGGGCTCAAAGACCAGAACCGCTTCGTCTTCGGCGGCCCGACCGGCTCCGACGCCATCGAAGCCGCGATCAAGCTAGCGAAGTACAACTCGGGCGGTGACGGGTTGATCGCGTTCCGCGGCGCCTATCACGGCACGTCCTCGGGCGCGATGAGCATCACGGGCAACAAGAAGCTGAAAAGCAACTATACACCGCTGTTGGCGGACGTCGTCCACGCGCCGTATCCGAGCCCGACCCAGCAGGGGAAACCGCCCCAGGAGGCGGTCGACCACGCTCTCGAGGAGGTCAAAGCGATCCTCGAGGACCCATACGGGGGATTGGCGAACCCGGCGGGGATGATCGTCGAGCCGATCCAGGGCGAGGGCGGGATCGTCACCCCGCCGGAGGGCTTCCTCCAGGGATTGCGCGATCTGGCGACCGACAACGACATCCCGTTGGTGTTCGACGAGATCCAGTCCGGATTCGGCCGGACGGGCGAGTGGTGGGCCAGCGAGTGGTACGACGTCACGCCGGATGCGATGACGACGGCGAAGGCGTTGGGCGGAGTGGGCTTCCCGCTGTCCGGGCTGATGTACCACGAGGACCTGGACACGTGGGGGTCGGGCGACCACGCGGGCACCTACCGCGGGCACGTGGTGGCAATGCGTGCCGGCGTCCGCGCGATCGAGTACATCCAGGACCACGACCTGTTGGCACACGCCCGCCAGCTGGGCGAGGAGATCCGCAGCCGGTTTGCCGAGATCGCCGACTCGAACGACGCGATCGCCGAGATCCGCGGCAAGGGCCTGTTCATCGGCGTCGAGTTCACCGACGAGAACGGTCAGCCGGACGACGAGACGGTCGATGCCATCCAGACCGACTGCTTCGAACACGGCGTCCTCGTCTGGAAGGCCGGCCCCCACGGCAACGTGCTCCGACTCGTCCCGCCGCTGGTGTTGACCGAGGAGCTCGCGGACACCGCGATGACGATCATCGCCGACGCCATCGATCGGCAGGCTGCCTGAACGCCGTCGACTGCCGGACGACCTCCCACCCGGACCGACCGACGGCCGGACTGACCGGTCACGTGACCGCGTGATCGGCTGCGTTCGATCACCGTTTCGTGGTCGTGTGAGCGTCTCTCACCGACGACTGATGACCGACGTTTTTAAGCGGGACCGTCGGGAACTCACGGTAACTCGCTGGGATGGACGTCCAGCGGGCACCCGCCGCCCGGCCGACACCGGTCGGGGACGGGACGAAATGTGGCTCCGCGGCGTCGTCGCGGGGCTGAATCGCAACCGTCCGTGGACAAACCATGGCACGAAGCTTCTACTCGCACATCAAGGACGCCTGGCAGTCCCCCAAGGAGGGGAAACTCGCCGAGCTCCAGTGGCAGCGCAAGCAGGAATGGCGCGAACAGGGCGCGATCGAGCGGATCGAACGCCCCACCCGTCTCGACAAGGCCCGCGAACTCGGCTACAAGGCCAAGCAGGGCGTCGTCGTCGCCCGCGTGAGCGTCCGCAAGGGCGGCTCGCGCAAACAGCGCTTCACGGCCGGCCGCCGGTCGAAGCGCCAGGGTGTCAACCGGCTCTCCCGCCGGAAGTCGATCCAGCGGATCGCCGAGGAGCGCGCCTCGCGGAAGTTCCGCAACCTGCGCGTGCTCAACTCCTACTGGGTCGGTGAGGACGGCTCACAGAAGTGGCACGAAGTGATCCTGGTGGACCCGAACCACCCCGCGATCGAGAACGACGACGACCTCTCCTGGATCTGTGAGGACCAGCATCAGGGGCGGGCGTTCCGTGGACTCACCTCCGCCGGCACCAAGGGCCGCGGCCAGCGGACCCGCGGCAAGGGTACCGAGCACACGCGACCGTCGATCGGCGGCGACCGACGCCGCGGCAAGTAGACGCCGTCTCGTCACGCAGACGCCGTCTCGTCACGCAGACGCCGATCGACCCATCGAATCGGTTCGGATCGACCCGGATCGACCCCCGCATCCTTATGCCCGTCACCGGCCAACGTCGGGTATGAGCCTTTCGCTGGACGCGACACAGCTGGATCGCTACTCCAGACACATCATTCTCGACGAGGTCGGCCCCGAGGGCCAACAGCGGCTGCTCGAGGGCGACGTCCTCGTGCTCGGTGCCGGTGGCCTCGGCGCGCCGGTCATTCAGTATCTCGCCGCGGCGGGTGTGGGAACGATCGGGATCGTCGACGACGACGTCGTCGAGCGGTCCAACCTCCAGCGGCAGGTCATCCATACCGACGCCGACGTGGGCGAGCCGAAGGTCGAGTCGGCCCGTCGGTACGTCGAGGCGCTCAATCCGGACGTCGACGTTCGGACCCACGAGACCCGATTGGACGTGACCAACGCACGCGAGCTCCTGGCCGACCACGACGTGATCGTCGACTGCTCGGACAACTTCCGGACGCGGTACATCGTCAACGACGTCGCCCGAATTGAGTCGATCCCGGTGGCACACGGCGCGATCTACAAGTTCGAGGGGCAAGCGACGACGCTGCTGCCCGAGGGGCCGTGTTACCGGTGTCTGTTCCCGGAGGCGCCCGAGCCCGGGACCGTCCCCGACTGTGCCTCCACGGGCGTCCTCGGCGTTCTCCCCGGGACGCTCGGCTGTATCCAGGCCACCGAAGCGGTCAAGCTGCTGCTCGAGTCGGGTGAACCGCTGTCTGGACGGATGGTGTTTTACGACGCGATGGGGATGACCTTCGAGACGGTCGAGTACGCCCGCAATCCCGACTGCCCGGTGTGTGGCGAGGACCCCATCGAGACGATCGAGGGGATCGACTACTCGGACGGCTGTGCGATCGCGGCCGAGTGACGTCTCGGCCGAGTGACGTTGCGGTCGCCGTCGACCACGGGGCCCGCCGTGATCACGAAGTCGCCGTCGATCACGGAATCGACCGCGATCCCCGGTCTTCTCGACCCCTGCCGATCGGCGCGGATCGAACCGGTTTAGGCGGGCCCCGCCGTGGCTACGGTAATGCTTACGCTGGGAACGGCGAGCGCGGCCCCGGGTGAGACGGCAACGGGGCGCCTCGAGGTCGGTGAGACCCGCGACGGCTCGCCCGTCCGACTGCCGGTGGCGGTGATCAACGGCGTCGACGACGGAAAGACGCTGTACATCCAGGCGGTCAGCGACGGGGACGAACTCAACGGGCTCGGCGTCGTCAACCGGGTCGTCCCCCGCATCGACCCGACGGCTCTCTCCGGCGCGGTCCTCGTGGTCGGAATCGTCAACTACTACGGCTTTCAAACGGCCGAACATCGCAACCCGATCGACGACACGAAGACGAACCGGGCATATCCCGGCAACGCGACCGGGACGACTTCCGAGCGGATCGCCCACGCCACCTTCGATGCGGCCACGCGCGCGGACCTGATTCTGGATCTCCACCAGGGATCGACCAGCCGGATGATCGACGAGGTGCGCGTCCGGTGTGGACCGCGACACCGGCTGCACAGCGACTGTCTCCGGCTCGCGAAGGTCTTCGGCTGCGGCTACGTGCTCGATCAGAAGGGTCCCGATGGACAGCTCGCCCGGATCGCCCCGAACAAGGGGATCCCGACGGTCGATCCCGAACTCGGCGGCTGTGTCGGCTGGGACGAGGAGTCGATCCGCAAGGGCGTCGAGGGCGTCTTCAACGTCCTCGGCTACTACGGCTTCCTCGACCGGGAGGTATCCGTCGCGAAACAGACGCGCGCACGCGGGTTCGAACAGTACCGATCGCCGTCCGGCGGACTGGTCCGTTTCGAGCGTGAGCTCGGCGAGCGCGTCGAGGCCGGCGACGTCCTCTTCGAGGTGACGGGCGTCTTCGGCGACCGTCACGCCCGGGTGACCGCCGACAGCGACGGGATATTCTGGCGGTCTCGTCGACTCCCACAGGCCGCCGCCGGCGAGTACGTGTGCTCGGTCGGGACGAACCTCGTGACGTACTGATACTGTCGGCCGAACGTCCTGGCGGAGTTTCGCTCGCCAGTAGTCACCGTTCGGGATGGGTTGGCGCGTTGAACCCTCCGCGGATCAGCGGTTTCGCGACGTGACGCCGTGCGCACGGGGGAACCTCGTACCATCCCGGGTCGAGATCCCGATCGAGCCGGGCGGTCGTCTTGCCCGGCGCGTCGGTTCCACAGTCGCGACACCGATAGCCCTGTCCGCGGCCCGCCGAGGACATCGACCGGCCGCAGTCGGGACACGTCGGGGTGACGCGTTCGGTCCGCACCAGGTCCCGGACCGCGAACTTCTCGAGTTTGATCGTCCGGTCCGGCGTCGCCCGGTCGTCGTCTCGCCCGGCCGCGACCTCGCCGCAGACGGTGAGCCGGTCGCCGACCCGGAGGGCACGAACGCGGTCGCGGAACCGATCGGTCGGCGCGAAGGCGGCGGCCAGCAGGCGGTCGCGGTCCTCGGAGACGGTCCTCTCCGTCCCGTCGGTCCCCGCTGGGTCGGGTGCCGCGAGCTCCAGGAAGACGTGGCCGCCCCGGCGCGTTTCCGGCGCGGTCGCAACCACGCCGTCGACGCGGTAGCCGGCGCCAGCCCGCAGCGACCCGATCTCGCTCGGTCGGAGGTGTGCGTCGGTCCCCTGGTTCGTCAGGAACGTCGCCGACCGGTCGACCGGCTCCGAGTCGATCCGGTCGGCGACCGCGCGGCACGCGTCGGGGTCGTCGCCGCGGATCCCGTAGAGGATCGGCCCCGGCGCGTTCGGGACGCAGACGGCCGCGTCCGTGCCGCGATCGACCGTGTCCCAGACCGTCGGATATCCCTCTTCGGCGGCCGCAAAGAGGGAGTCGTGGTCGACCGACCGTGGGGTGCCGCAACGGTCGAACGCCCGATAGGCGATGTGTTCGTGGGTCCACTCCTCGAAGGCGGCCGTCGCGCCGACGGCGGCGAGCGCGCCGATCCGGCCGCGACCCTCGACCGAACAGCCCTCGGCGGCGAATCCGGCGTGTCGGAGGCCGTGCTCCTCGATCAGCGAGAGCGCGTCCGTGAGGTCGTATCGTCGTCGCAACGCGCCGCGAGCGAACTCGGCGATCGGCTCCGGGATCACGTCCGCCTCGGCGTCCGAGGTCGGCACGACGTCCGATGTCGGAACGGCGTCCGCGAGGGCCGATGAGGACACGTCGGCGACGACGACGCCGGGTGAGGTCCGTGGATCCTCGCCGATCGACCACTCACGGACGGCGTCGCAGGCGAGCTCGAAGGCGTGGTCCGGATCGAGGTCGGTGTGCAGTGCAAGAGCGGCGTTGCCGCGGGTCTTGTGTTTCACCGCGGGGTTGAGCCGGACCAGCAGGCGCCGATCGACCGTTCCACCCGCCGACTCGATCCGCTCGGCAAGGCGGGTCGCGAGGTAGGTCGTACACATCCCGTCGGATCGGGAGTCGGTGTCGTCGAGGCCGACGATGGTCACGGTCGGTGTTCGGGCCGGGCGAATAAGCCGGTTTCGCGGTCGAGTGAGTATTTAAACCTGACCGAGAGGAGACGCGCAAAACACCCGATGGCGGCGACCTTCGTCTCGTCACGCCGGCACAACGTATTTACGTACCGAGAGGGTATTCACGGATATGTCACGGGCAGCCTTGATCGGCAACCTCACGGCGATGCTGGAGGACGCTGCGTTCCTCGTCAGCGATCGCTGTGCGGTCCGCCCGAAGAGCTTCGACCTCGCGGCGCGGCGCGGCGAGGACCTGCTGCTCTTGAAGATCCTGCGGAACATCGACGCGCTCGATGCGGAGACGGGTGCGGAGATGCGTCGACTCGGGGAGTACCTCGACGCAACGCCGATGGTGATCGGGATGCGCACGCGCGATGAGGACCTCAAGCCCGGGGTCATCTACTTCCGACACGGCGTTCCGGTGCTCAACCCCGACACCGCCTATGACCTCTTCGTCGAGGAGGTCCCGCCGCTCATCTATGCGGCTCCGGGCGGGCTCTACGTGAGCCTCGACGGCGACCTGCTGGCCGACGAGCGCGAGGAACGGGGCTGGTCGCTCGGGCGGCTTGCCACCGAACTCGGCGTCTCCCGCCGGACCGTCTCGAAGTACGAGGACGGGATGAACGCCTCCGTCGAGGTCGCGATCCAGCTCGAGGATCTGTTCGACAAACCGTTCTCGAGCCCAGTCGAGGTGCTCGAGGGCGCTGAGGAGGTTCGTGAGGCCGACCCGACCCCCTCGCCGCCGGATGCGGACCCCGACGACGAGCACGTCCTGCACGTGCTCACCGCCGCCGGCTTCACCGTCCATCCGACCTCTCGGGCGCCGTTCAAGGCGGTCTCCGAGTCCGAGGACGACCGGCCGGAGATGCGGGTGCTCACCGGTCACTCGCCGTTCACCGAGGCGGCCGAAAAGCGCGCACGCATTATGTCCTCGATCGGAACCGTCGCGCAGACGCGGTCCGTCTACTTCACCGAGAACCGCCGGAAGCGTGAACAGGTCGACGGCACCGGCCTCGTCTCCTGTGAGGAGCTCGCGGAGATGGACGACCCCGACGCGATCCGCGAGCTGATCGAGGAGCGCGCCGAGAAGCCGGCCGAGGCGTAGGCGGCCGTGGCGGCGGTTGGGAGGCTCGTCGCCGATCGTCGTCGCGTCCGACCGGGCGCCTGCCGGCTCAGGCGGCCGACCCGTACGTCTCTTCGAGATACTCGACGATATCGTCGCTTTCGGGCATCCCCTCGACGTCGTGTTCCTCGTCCACGAGGACGGGCACGCCGGTCTGTCCGCTGACCGCCTCGACCTCCTCGCGCTCGGCGTGTGACTGTGGCACCATCCGGGAGTCGTACTCCAGATCGAGATCGGCCAGCTTCCGTTTGACCTTCGCACAGTACGGACAGCCTTCCAGTTCGTAGAGAACGATGTTCGACATCGGGAGATACTACGGTCGCGATTCGGTTAAATCCGTGGTCCGTGGCGGGTTCGGCCGCCGTTTCGGATGGCTGCCGGTTCGATCGTGGTGGTCGGTCCCGCTTCGAATCCGCCGACTGACGGCATCGGTTCGCGATGGTTCGGAGACCGTTCATCCGCCGTTCGGGTGGAGGTTCTCCGACGGTCAGGCGAAGGTCCCGAACCGGACCCAGAAGTACGCGATACACGCCAACGCGAGCGCCCAGTGGGCCGGGTGGACCTCGTCACCCCGTCCGGCGGCGGTCGCGACGATCGGGTAGCTCAGGAGCCCGGCGGCGATCCCGTAGGAGATGTTGCCGGTCAGGGGCATGATCATGATCGTCAATCCGGCCGGCGCCGCGTGGACGACGTCGTCCCAGTCGATCTCCGTGATGTTTTGCAACATCAACACGGCGACGACGACGAGGGCGACGTAGGGAGCAAACGGCGGGATGGCCGACAACAGCGGCACGACCGCCAGCGAACAGAGGAACAGGGCCGCGACTACGAGCGCGGTCAGCCCCGTCCGCCCGCCCTCGCTGACGCCGGCGGAGGACTCGATGTAGGTCGTCACCGTCGACGTCCCGAGGATCCCGCCGACGGTCGTTCCGACCGCGTCCGCAAGCAGGGGCTTGTCCATCTCGGGGAGGTTTCCGGACTCGTCGGTGAGCCCGGCGGCCTGTCCGAGGCCGGTGAGCGTGCCGGCGGTGTCGAAGAAGTCGACGAAGAAGAACGTGAAGACGACCAGCGCGAAGGTGAACGCCTCGACGTTCTGGAAGCCCTCGAGGAACGCCCCCACCAGCGGGGTGATGTCGTATGCGGCCGCCCCGTAGGTGATCTCGGAGACGCCCGGCGCGAGGACGGGAGCGCCGATCACGCCGGCCCCCTCATCGAGGATCAGGGGTTGCACGCCGAGCGCGGAAACGACGTACGCGAGCACGCCCGTCGTCGTGATCCCGATGACGATCGCCCCCCGGATCCCGCGTGCCCACAACGCGAAGGTGAACAGGATCCCGACGGTCGCGAGGACGGCGACCGGGTCGAGCGCGATCGACGGGTTGAGGCTGGTCGTCGCGGTGATGATCCGCATCTGCTCGAGCCCGAGGATGGCCAGGAAGATCCCGATCCCGGCCGAGACCGAGAGCTTCACCGGCTCGGGCAGCAGCGTGATGACGAATTCGCGGGCGCCGACGACGGTCAACAGTAAGAACAGGACGCCCTCGATGAACACCGCCGCGAGCGCCGTTCGCCAGTCGACGCCGAGGCCCGTAACCACGACGAAGTAGGCGTTGAGCCCCATCCCGGGCGCGAGCCCGAACGGGAGATCGGCGTACAGCCCCATCACGAGCATCGCCGCGATCGACGAGAGGATCGTGACGACCGCCAGCAGCTCGACGGTGTTCGGGCCGACGTCGATCGCCTCCGAGAGAATGACGGGGTTCACCACGATGATGTACGACATCGTGAGGAACGTCGTCAGGCCCGCAAGTAGTTCGGTCGGGAGGTCCGTACCACGCGCCTCGAGGTCGAAGTAGTCGGTGATCAGGTTCGGTGTCATATCGGTGGATCGCTCCTGTGGTCGTCACTCCATCTGCTCGAGCGCGCCAACCGGCGCGTCGGTGATCTCACGGGCACGGTCGAGGCCCTCCTCGCCGACCGCGATGAGCGCGAAGACGCCGGTGACGTCGGCGTCGGCCTGCAGCGCGATGTCCAACAGCAGTTCCTGGGTCTCGCCCGACCGAATGAGGTCATCGACGATGAGCACCGTCTCGCCGCCGCCGATCGCGCTGGCTGGCAGGTAGTAGGTCAACTCGATGCCGGAGGCGAGCCGCTGGCGGGATTCGATGAACTCCTCGACGGCGGTCTCCTTGGACTTCTTGGCGTACGCGAGCCGCGCGTCGAAGAAGGATGCCATCGCCGCGCCGAGGGTGATCCCATCGGTTGCGGCCGTCAAAACCACGTCGGGCGTCTCGAATCCGAACGACTCCGCGGCCACCGGGGCGACGAGATCCAGGAACGACTGGTCGAAGACGATCGCCGAGTTGTCGACGTATCCCTCCGCGTCACGGGTGATCCGGGACTGCAGCTCGTCGGCGAGCGCGTCCCGGCCGACGCCGTTGACGATCTCGCGGGCACGGTCGGGCCCGGGCAGGACGTGGCCGTTGACGTACCGGTTCAGGTCTCCCGCCGGCAGGCCGGTCGTCTCGGCCAGTTCCTCGTAGGTCCGTGGCCGTTTCAACATCCGGAGGACTGCGACCGCCTGCAGCTGGAGGGCTGCCTTCTCTGCGCGATTCATATCCTGGATCCTCAATGCGTATGTATGAATATATCGATATCACAAACCGACTGAGGATCCACGTCTGTGAGTGTTCATCGCGGTCCGGTGCGGGCTATCGCTCCCGGACCACGACGAACTCCGCGAGGTCCCGAAGGTACTGCATCGCCTCGGTGTCCGGGAGGTCGGTCGCATCGAGCGCGTCGAGGGCCGCGTCCGACTGTGTGCGGGCTTCCGCGGTCGCTTCCCCCGGCGTCAACCGCGTGACCTGCACCACCGACGGGCGGTCCATTTCGGCGTCCTGGCCGGTTGGCTTGCCCAACGAGTCGGCGTCGGCCGTCGTGTCGAGGACGTCGTCGCGCATCTGGAAGGCGACGCCGACGCGCTCGGCGTACTCCCCGAACGACTCGACGACGACGGGGTCGGCCTCGGCCGCAACCGCGCCCAGTTCCGCCGCCGCCCGGAACAGGGCGCCGGTCTTGCGACGCGCGAGCGTCTTGTATTCGGCTTCGTTCGTCGGGCGGTCCACGAGTTCGGTGGCCTCACCCTCGCCGAGTTCGACCATCGCCTCCGCGACGATCCCCATCGCTCGCTCATTCCTCGAGAACAGCGCGAACGCCTCCCCGAGCAGTCCGTCGGAGGCGACGATCGCCGGGCCGTAGCCGTATTCGGCCCACGCTGAGGGCGTCCCTCGTCGGACGTCCGAGCGGTCGATGATGTCGTCGATGACAAGCGAGGCGTTGTGGACGAGCTCGATCCCGGCGGCGAAATCCACGGCGTCGTCGGGGTCGCCGCCGACGGCCTCACACGCGAGGATCGTCACCGCCGGCCGGACCCGCTTGCCGCCCGCCAGAACGACGTGTTCGAGCTCGTCGGCGAGTTCCGAGGGATCGACCGCCGCCAGAACCGACTCGATCCGCTCGTCGACGAGCCCGACTCGTCGTTCCAGGTACTCCATCGTGCATATAACCGTCCCCCCGGCGCAAAGGTGTGACGGAACGTGACCGGTCGACGCGTTCATCGGTCCCCTGACCGAATGGTTCGTGGACACGAACAACCGGAACGGGTTTGTCGACACACCCGAAACGCGGGTGTGAATGAGCGTCGGCCACGACGATCTGCAGTTCGGATCGCTGTATCTGACGCGGTTCGCCGCAAGCTTCGGCTTTATGACCGTGATGACGCTGTTGCCGACCTACATCGAGACGCTGGGGGCAACCGGCGTGACGATCGGCGTCTTCGTTGCGATCCTGGAACTGGCTCGAACCGTCGGGATCGTCCCGCTGGGGTGGGCCGGCGACCGCTACAGCAAACGGAGCGTGTTGCTCGTCGCGCTCGGCGTGAGCGTGGCCGCGTACCTCGCGTTCGCCAGGGTCGCGTCGATTGAGGGGTTCCTCGTCGCCAGAACCCTTCAGGGGCTCGGGCTCACCGGAACCGGCCTGTTGAGCCTCGCGCTCGTCGGCGACCTCGCGCCGCCCGGCCAGCGCGGGGCCCGCATCGGCCGGTATAACGCCTTCCGAATGGGTGCCGGCATCGCGGGTACGATCGGCGCGGGGGCCCTCCACGCCGTCGCCGGCTTCGACGTCTTGTTCGGACTCCTTACGGTCATCCTGATCGTCGCGACCATCGGCGTCTGGCGGTTCGTTGACGCCGACAAGACTCACGTCTCCGGGTTCGCGTTTGCCGACCTGGCGATGAACGAGCGGATCGTGACCTTCGCCACGTTCCGAGCCCAGTACGCCGTCGCGGTCACGCTCGTCCGGCGATGGGTGCCGATATTCGTCGGGGTGTCCGCCGCCCAGGGCGGGCTCGGGTACGGTGCGGTGATCGTCGGCGCCGTGCTCGCGGCCGAGAAGTGCACCAATATGGTCTGTCAGCCGATGGCCGGACGGTTCTCCGACAGGCAGGGCCGCGCCGTCTTCATCCTCGTGGGCGGGGGCGCGTACGGGCTCGTCGCCATCGCGTTCCCGTTCGTCGGCGGTTTCGTGGACGGTGTGGCGCTCGTGGTGCCGGGACTCGGCCCGCTCTCTACCGCCGTCATTGCCGCGATCATCTTGAACGGGCTCCTCGGCGTGGCGGACGCGTTTCGTGAGCCGGCGAGTATGGCGTTCTTCGCCGACGAGGGGTCCGGCGAGGGGATCACGAGCAGCTTCGGGATCCGGTCGTTGATCTGGAAACCCGGAAGCGTCCTCGCTCCGCTGGCCGGCGGCTGGCTGATGGGCGAGTTCGGCATCGAATGGGTGTTCGTTGCGGGCGGGGCGGCTGCCTTCGCGGCGACCGGAACCTTCCTGGGGCTTCTCGTGTGGCGCTACGGAACGCAGGCGGTTCGTGAGTGGTGAGTGGAGGCGAGCCGTTTATAGGTCGAACTCGTAGAGGTCGTCGCCGACGTGGTGGACCGATTCGACGACCTTCCCCTCCTCCCCGACCATCTCCTCGCCGTCGACGAGCGCCCGGCCGATCGCCAGCACCTTGCCGTGGGTCTCCTCGGCGATCGCGACGAGGTCGCCGGCCTCGATCCCCGGATCGGCCTCGACGATCCCGGGTCGCATCACGTCCGCCCCGTTCGAGACGAACGAGATCGCGCCCGCATCGACGGTAACGATCCCGGAGTCGGGGTCGGTTGCGTTGGCACCACGTACGGTCACGAAGGGCTCCTCGTCGGTGTAGAACACGAGCGGCTCCCCGTCGACGAGCACGAGGTCGAACGCGGAGTCGGTCAGCTCGACGAGCTCGAAGGCGTCCCCGTCGATCTCGACGCCGAGTCCCTCGGCGAGGGCCGACCGTATCTCGTCGATGGCATCGCTTCGGAGATGATGGCGGGATTTCACCTGCATACGCTCGGATGCGGCGGGCACGCGCATAAATCGTCCCCATTCCCTTCGGCAGGCGCGACGCCGGCGGCGTCCCCGACACGCCTTTCTACCCGACACGCGTTGTGTCGCGTATGTCACCGGATGCGCAGTCGGAGTCGGACGACGAGGAGGGACCCGTTCGGGTCACGGAGGAGCTGGCCCGGCATATGGCGAACAAGCGCGAGGAGCTCTTCGAGGAGTTCGGGATCCGCGATGAGTTCCCCGAGGCGGTCCTTCGTGAGGCCGAGGCACGCACCGAGGACGTGGGGTCGGAGATCCAGGCCGAGATCGACGACCGCGAGGACCTTCGGGACCTCACGACCTGGACGACCGACCCGGTCGACGCGCAGGACTTCGACGACGCGATCTCGATCCGGCGCGAGGAGGACGCCTACCGGCTGTGGGTCCACATCGCCGACGTCACCCACTACGTGACTCCGGAGACGTCGATGTGGGAGGAGGCGGTCAAGCGGTGTAACACGGTCTATCTCCCCGGATACACCGTCCATATGCTGCCACCGATCCTCGCGGAGACGGTTTGCTCGCTCGTTCCCCAGGAGGACCGGCTCGCCCACACGGTCGAGATGGAGATCGACGACGAGACGCTCTCCTTCGAGAACGTCGACATCTACAAATCCGTCATCAACTCCGACGAGCGACTCACCTACACGGAGTGTGAGAACCGCCTCGAGGACGAGGACGCGCCGCTGCACGCGGAGAACGTCCTCGCGTTCGAGCTGGCCGACCGGATGCACGAACAGCGCAAGGCCGACGGCTCGCTCGTGTTGAACCCCCGTCGCGATCGCGCCCACACGATCATCGAGGAGTCGATGCTCAAGGCGAATAAGGCCGTCACGCACACGCTGATGTGGGATCGCGGCGTCGAGGCGATGTACCGCGTCCACCCCCAGCCGACGCCGGATCAGTGGAACGACGCGCTGCGAGAGATCCAGGAGCTCGACTCCGTCTCGATCCCGGGGTCGTCCTGGGACGACCCGCGGAAGGCCGTCAATGCCGCCCTCGAGGAGTCGCCCGACCGCCAGCTCAACAAGATCCAGCGGGCGGTCCTCAAGGTGATGCCGCGTGCGAAGTATATGAACGACCCCTTCGGCGGCCATCACGCGCTCAACTTCGACATCTACGGCCATTTCACCTCCCCGATCCGGCGGCTCTCCGACCTGATCAACCACTGGATCGTCCACACGAACGACGTCCCGGAGACCCTGATCAAGCTCTGTGATCGCGCCTCGGACAAGCAGAAGGACGGCGAGACTGCCGAACGGCTCTACAAACAGTTCCTCGAGGAGGTCGGCGTCGATCCCTACGCGGTGAACAATCGCGGTTTCGAGGTCGTCGAGGATCCCGACGAGGCCGATTACGGGGTCTGACGGGGCAGGGTGCCTCGTGCTGCAACGATCGCGCTGCCCCGATCGCTGCTCCCGGTGCCTCGATCGCTGCTCCCGGTGCCTCGATCGCTGCTCCTGATGTACCGATCGTGGTTCGGCATCCCGGCGGTCGTGGCAACCGACGGAGAAGAGTATATATACGATGACGACACCTGGTATACAGGAACGATGATCTCGGACACCCGGGCGAGCTCGAAAAAGCTGATGGCGATCCTGCTTGCCGGCGTCGTTCTGGTGACGCTGTTGGTCGTCGTCGTCGTGGTGCTCGGGGCCGCCCAACGATCGATCGACGGGATCGTCGGCGTCACGTGGCCGGTCGTCCCGCTCGCGTGAGGCTCTCCGACCGTCGGATCTGGCGACTCCGGCCGTCGGATCCGGCGACCACGATCGCCTGCCGTGGCCGAATATCCTCGGCCCCGAACTATTAGGCCCCGTCCGCCTATCGGGCCGATATGGAGCTGACTCGTCGAACGATCGCGAAGGTCCTCGCCGTCGTGTTCGTCGTGAACCTGATCGTGATGGGCGGTGGTGCCGTCTACTCCGCCCAGCAGGTTCCGCCGATCCCACAGGAGGTCACGGGGCCCGACAGCGACGTCGTCGTCACACAGACGCAGGTTCAGGACGGCAAGGTCGTCTTCCAGCAGAACGGGCTGATGAACCACGGGTCGATCCTCGGCAACGGCGCCTACTACGGCGTCGATTACACCGCCGACGCGCTCGCGCTCAAACGCGAGGGGATGCGCGAATACTACTCGCAGGAACGGTACGAGGCGTCCTACGACGCCCTTCCGGGTCCCAAGCAGTCCGCGGTCGACCGGCTCGTTCGTGACGACCTCGACGGCACGATCGCCGAGGGGCAGACGACGATCGAGTACTCCGCCGCGGAGGCGTACGCCCACGAGCAGGTGCGTGAGACCTACGTCGAGCGCTACCACGAGGGTGCGCCCGAGCGCGGCGTTCCGGCGGGCTTCGTCGGGTCGGCCGAGGAGGCAAGCGAGTTCGCCGACTTCGCGCTCTGGACCGCGTGGATCTCCCACACCGACCGACCCGGCGGAGAGGGGAGCTTCACCAACGACTGGCCCTACGACCCCGCCGCGGGCAACACGCCGACCGGCGCCACGATGGTCTGGAGCGTGATCAGTATGGTCATCCTCGTCGGCGCGGTCGGGATCGGCGTCTGGCTCTACCGCTCCGTGACGCTTCCCGAGCCGGAGGTCACGGGGATCGAGATCCCGCCGCCGGACGAGATCAGTCTCACGCCGAGCCAGCGTGCCGCAACGCGGTTCATCCCGCTCGCCGGCGCGCTCTTCGCCGTCCAGGTGCTGTTGGGTGGCCTCCTCGCACACTACTACATCGAACGACACGCGTTCTTCGGGATCGAGGAGGTGTTTGGCGTCTCGATCCTCGGGGCGTTCCCGTTCGCGCTGGCCAAGACGTTCCACCTCGATCTCGGGATCCTCTGGATCGCCGCCCTGTGGCTCGGCGCGGGGCTGTTTCTGCCGCCGCTTTTGACCGGTCACGAACCGGACCACCAGCCAACTGCGGTAAACGGGCTGTTGGTCGCGCTCGTCGTCGCCACCGTCGGCGGGATGGCCGGCGTCTGGCTCGGCGCGCAGGGCTACATCGACGGCGACCTCTGGTGGATCATCGGCAACGAGGGGCTCGAGTACCTCGAGGTCGGCCGCCTCTGGCAGGTCGGTCTCCTCGTCGGGTTCGTCGCCTGGACGGCGTTCGTCTGGCGCGGGTTCAAACCGCTTTTGGACCGCGAGTCGCCCTACGGGCTCGCGCACATGATCGTCTACGCCGGCGGGTCGATCGGCTTGCTGTTCACTGCCGGATTCTTCTACACCCCGAAAACCAACATCGTGATGACGGAGTTCTGGCGCTGGTGGGTCGTCCACATGTGGGTCGAGGGCGCCTTTGAGTTCTTCATCGTCGCGATCGTCGGGCTCACGCTCGTGAGTATGGGGCTGCTGCGCAAGCGCTCCGCGGAGAAGGCCGTCGCCTTTCAGGCGCTGTTCGTGATGGGGTCCGGCGTCATCGGCGCCTCCCACCACTACTGGTGGGTCGGCCAGCCGGACGTCTGGATCCCGCTCGGGACGGTCTTTTCGACCCTCGAGTTGATTCCCCTGATCCTCATCCTCTTCGAGGCGATGGGCCAGTACCGCGCGCTGGCAACCAGTGATGAGACGTTCCCGTACACGCTGCCCTTCATGTTCATCATCGCGAGCGGCTTCTGGAACTTCCTCGGCGCCGGCGTGCTCGGCTTCTTCATCAACCTGCCGCTGGTCAACTACTACGAACACGGGACCTACCTCACCGTCGGGCACGCCCACGCCGCGATGTTCGGCGCGTTCGGCTTCCTCGCGCTCGGGATGGCGACGTATATGCTCCGTATCGCGACCGTCCCCTCACGGTGGACCGAACGGCGACTTCGGTGGGCCTTCTGGCTGTGGAACGTCGGCTTGGCGGTGATGGTGTTCGTCTCGGTGCTCCCCGTCGGGTTCCTCCAGCTCGAGGTGGCCTTCACCGAGGGGTACGCCGCCGCCCGGAGCCTCACGTTCTACAACGGCGACCTCGTGCAGACACTGTTCTGGGCCCGACTCCCCGGCGACACCCTGATCATCCTCGGCACGTTCGTGTTCCTGTACGACATGGTCGCCAAGCGGTTCACCCTCCGGTCGGTCTCAATGCCGGCGGACCCGCCCGCGCCCGGGTCGATCCCTGACCGGATGATCGCCGCAGCGGAGGAGGACCGAACCGCAGCGGAGGAGGACCGAACCGTCGCCGAGGACGACGACTGACGCTCGACCGGCCAATCGTGGGATCGGCCGGCCCCACACGCGCCGAAGCATTGATATCGCCACCCACGGTAGGGGACGATGATGATTCGGGGCCGGGCCGTCGACGCCAGCGATCGGGTGCGGTCGCGGCTGGAAGCTGCCTTCATCGAGGACCACTCGCCGCGGGAAGTCGCGTTCAGCTTCAGCCTCGGGGTCTTCATCACCGCCCTGCCGACGCTCGGACTCGGCGTCGCCGTCTTCCTGGTGCTGGCGTACCTCTTCAAGCAGCTGAGCAAGATCGCCCTGTTCGCGTCCGTCATCGTCCTCAACCCCGCCGTGAAGTGGGGCGTCTACGGAACGAGCTACTGGCTGGGTCGCCGCCTGCTCGGCCCGATCCCCCCGGAGGCCGTGGGCACGTTCACCCCGATCGCGGGGTCCCATCACCTGCTTCGGCTCTGGGTCGGCAACCTCGTCCTCGCGGTCGTCTTCGCCGTGATCGCCTACGTGATCGCGCTCCGGCTGGTTCACGCGTTCCGTCGCCGCGAGGCTGCCCTCGAGTCGCTCCCGTTCGACGTCGAGCCGAAGTGACGATCGGGTTTCTCCCGCCGATCGAACTCCCGGCGCTATCCGTCGATCACGCGCCCATATCGAACGTATTCGGCTCATCATTGAAGTGCGCCAGGCCCGTTGCTCCGAATATGATCGACACCAAACGACTGCTTGAGCGACTCTCGAGCGAACGGGGGTCGGACTTCGAGTTCGACTCGACCCCGTCGGAGGCGGCGATCCGGGAGGCCGTTCGGTCGCTGCAGACTGAGGGACTCTGCGGCCGCCGCGTCGTCGAACAGCGGCTCGGTCCCTACTTCCTCGCCAGCGACCAGCACGGGCAACGGGAGCTCGACCTCCTCGAGGAAATCGTCGAGGAGGAGTACGCCGACCGGAACGTCTGCGTCCGGACCCGAAGCGCCGAGTGTAGCCGGCTCCGCGGCGGGTGTCGCGGGACGCGGTGATGACGGTCAATCAGCCTCTCCGATCGCGACCTGCTGTGCGCGTTCGGCGATCTCGGCTTCCATATCCCGCATAAATTCGTCGACGGTGTTTCCCATCAGCAGCACCGGATAGTCCTCCGCCAGCATCTCTTCGAGGACCGCTCCCGCGTCCTCATCCCGATCGTGTGTGGTCACCGGAACGTCCACGTTCGACGCGAACACGTCGGTGAACGCGCCGCCCGCCCTCGCCTGTCGGATCAGGTCTCGATCCGCGAGCGTGTTCAGGTAGTGTATTCTGAAGGGTACTGAAAGTCACACGCAACGCCGTGGGTGCTTGAACGTGCGAACCAGAACGCAACAACGGACGGATCGAACGCTTCAACGCTATCCACGTCGGGTCAGATGTGGACTCGCGGGGGTCCCGCGAGTGACCGCAGGGAGCGAGTGGGACCACGCGAGGGAACGACTGAACGAACGGAGTGAGTGAAGGAGTGGACTCGCGGGGATTTGAACCCCGGGCCTCTTCCTTGCGAAGGAAGCGATCTGCCACTGATCTACGAGCCCGCCGACATCCATACTCAGCCGACCGGCGTACTTGTACCTTACTTTTCGTGGGCTCCGTGGTACGGGCCACCGATCGCGGAACCAGCGAAAACGCTGTCACCTCCCGATCGGGGTGGACTCGCGGGGATTTGAACCGGGACCGGACGTGCTCGCTCGCTTCGCTCGCTGTGCGTGACTGGTAGGGTCCAAACCACGCGTTCGCTACGCGAACGCTCCGCTCGCCATTTCTTCACTCCGTTTAGAAATGGACTCGCGGGGGTCCCGCGAGTGACCGCAGGGAGCGAGTGGGACCACGCGAGGGAACGACTGAACGAACGGAGTGAGTGAAAGAGTGGACTCGCGGGGATTTGAACCTTGAGCCTCTTCCTTGCGAAGGATTCGACGACGGCGCCGCCGCTACCCAACGCGAAAAACGGGAAAACTGCGGTGCGCGAGAATGCGCCCTAGCGCTAGTCCTCGAGTACGATCTCGATGCTGACGTCGTTCGGAACCTGAATGCGCATGAGCTGGCGAAGCGCCCGCTCGTCCGCGTCGATGTCGATCAGACGCTTGTGAACGCGCATTTCCCAGTGTTCCCACGTCGCCGTCCCCTCACCGTCGGGGGACTTGCGGGACGGGATCTCCAGCGTCTTCGTCGGCAGCGGGATCGGGCCCGACAGGGAGACCCCCGTCGAGTCCGCGATCTCGCGGACGTCGTCGCAGATGTCGTCGAGGTCCTCAGGGCGGGTACCGGCGAGGCGGACGCGTGCCTGCTGCATCGATTATCGCTCGTTGACGTCCAGCACCTTGCCGGCCGCGATGGTCTGACCCATGTCGCGGATCGCGAAGCTGCCGAGTTCCGGGATCTCGCCGGACGGCTCGATGCTGAGGGGCTTTTGCGGGCGCACGGTGACGACTGCGGCGTCGCCGGACTTGATGAAGTCCGGGTTCTCCTCGGCGACCTCACCCGAGGACGGGTCGATCTTCTGGTCGATCGACTCGATGGTACACGCGACCTGCGCCGTGTGGGCGTGGAAGACCGGCGTGTACCCGGCGGTGATGACGCTCGGGTGCTGCATCACGACGACCTGGGCCTGGAAGGTCTCGGCGACCGTCGGCGGGTCGTCGGCGGGACCACAGACGTCGCCGCGACGGATGTCGTCCTTGCCGATGCCGCGGACGTTGAATCCGACGTTGTCACCGGGCTCGGCCTTCGGGACTTCCTCGTGGTGCATCTCGACCGTCTTCACCTCGCCGCCGACGTCCGACGGCTGGAAGGAGACGTTGTCGCCCGTGTTGAGGACGCCCGTCTCGATACGTCCGACCGGGACGGTCCCGATGCCGGAGATCGTGTAGACGTCTTGGATGGGGAGTCGCAGCGGCGCGTCCGTCGGCGGCTCGGACTCCGGCAGGTTGTTGAGTGCCTCCAGGAGGATCTCGCCGTCGTACCAGTCCGTGTTCTCGGACTCGTCGGCGATGTTGTCGCCCTCGAAGGCCGAGATCGGGATGTACTTGGCGTCGTCCGCGTTGAACCGAACCTGGTTGAGCAGGTCCTGAACCTCGGACTTGACCGCCTCGTACTCGTCCTCGCTGTAGTCGACGAGGTCCATCTTGTTCACGCCGATGATGAGCTCGTTGATGCCCAGCGTACGGGCCAGGAAAACGTGCTCACGTGTCTGGGGCGCGACGCCGTCGTCGGCCGCGACGACGAGGACGGCGTTGTCGGCCTGTGAGGCGCCCGTGATCATGTTCTTCACGAAGTCACGGTGGCCCGGACAGTCGACGATGGTGAAGTAGTACGTGTCGGTGTCGAACTCCTGGTGGGCGATGTCGATCGTGACGCCACGCTCGCGCTCCTCGGCGAGGTTGTCCATCACGTAGGCGAACTCGAAGCCGCCCTTGCCCTTCTCTTCGGCTTCCTCGCGGTGCTGCTCGATTACGTGCTCGGGGACGCTCCCCGTTTCATAGAGGAGTCGGCCCACGAGCGTACTCTTGCCGTGGTCAACGTGGCCGATAATGGCCAGATTCTGGTGCGGTTTGTCACTCATGGGGTAATCACGCGCTAAGGCGCTCTGTGAGGATGTTTTCGGGAGATTCCACTAAAACGGTTTCGATACGTACCACAGGCGATCTGACGCCGTCTGGCGGTTTGTGCCGAGTTGGCATATGGGTCGATCGTGTCGTTCCACGATCGATATCGCTGTCTGCGGGGTCTGCGGGGCGCGTTCAGACGGACCGGAACGGTTCGAGGGCGTCCTCCGTAAACGGGACGCGCTCCCCGGACCGGTCGAAACAACCGTATTCGGTGATGCCCTCGATGCTCGGCGTGCCGTCGCTGCTGAGGGTGTGTTCGATTCGAACCGCCTCCGAATCGACGGCACGGACGTCGGCGTCGACCCGAAGGGTGGATTCAAAGGGGACGGGCGAGGAGAACTCCCACTGCCAATCGGCGATCCGGAACGGCTGTCGCTCCCCGCTCAACGCGTCGAGGCTCGTTCCCGAGTCCTCGAGGAACGCCTCGAGTGCCGCATCCGCGAAGCTTGGATACTCCTCGAAGTATGCGAGCTCCGAGCTCTCGATGTGGGGACTTCGGACCGGGAACGAGGCGCTAAACGTCGGTAGCGCGTCCGCATCGGTTTCGAGACGGTCGTCAGCTTCGTCGACGTCGCCGGTCTCGTCGACCCTCCCAGCCCCGTCGGCTTTCACCTGCGGCGCGTCCGGCCCGACGGCGGGATCCCGATCGACGAGCTGATCCGCGTATGCCTCCCGCGTGGCGTTCGGGAGTTCGAGTGCGCCGCCCTCGGGCGCGATCGTGACGTGGGTCAGCCGTCCCGTTGCGACCGGATCGCCGTTGCCGTCGGTCATCTCGTAGACGAGCTCGACGCTCGAGTCGCCGACGTGTATCGGAACGGTTTCGACCGAAACGGTGTCCTCGAAGGTCGGATACCGATGGACCGACGTGCTGGCGACGACGGGGGCATACGGGATCCCGCCGGACGCGACGATGTCCTGGAACCGATGCCCGACCGCGGCGGTGATCTCCTGTGTCGAGACCAGTTCCCAGTCGAAGAACAACGACCCGTGAACGAGGGGTCCGGCCAGCTCGCCGAAGCGAATCGGATGTGAGTCGATCGTTTGCACGGTCGGATGCACGCGGCCGATCCACTACAGCGTTTAGGTTTCGGCCATCGTTTCATGGTTAGAACGGGAGTCCACGCTGAATGCCACGCCCTTTAGTGATCAACAAAACTTCTGGGTGAACTGGGATGAGGACTCAGTCGAAGAAAATATCTCTACCTTATCTCTGGCACGTGGAGTACCGAAAACTTCTGTGAACTACTACAGGGCGTGGTAGCTTACTCGCCGCGACCCTCGGGTCGATCCGCACCTGTTGAGCTGGTCACCCGAACCGGCCGACAGCCGTCCGTTCGGTGTCGACTTCAGCGTGATCGCGGCGATCGTCGGACCGAGCGGCTTGTGGATCGTCGAGTCGATATCGTCACCGTATTCGGTGACGACTTCACGGTGAAAACTCCCGCGATCGCCTTCGGATCGGGCATCGTTCGCAAAAGTTCGCTTCTCGCCCAACCGAACGAGTCGCCTCGCCGACGCGGGAGGCGTTAGATGTAGTCGATCGACTGCGGCAGCTCGAGCTTCATCCCCTTGCGCTCGCGGATCTCCATGATCTTCTCGCGCTGGAGGTTGTCGACGAGCACGCGGAAGCCCGCGTTCTCCGTGTTCCAAGAGGCGCGGCCCTCAGTCGCAGAGCGGATGTCGCTGGAGAAGCCGATCATCTCCTCGACCGGCGCGATGCCCTCGACGACCATCAGATCTCCTTCCTGATACATGTCGTCGACGCGTCCGCGGCGACCCTGGATCTCGCCGGAGGCGGCGCCCATATGCTCGGAGGGAACGTCGATACGGACGTCCTGGATCGGCTCGAGCAGGCGGACCTCGCCGTCGATGAGCGCGCGGTGGACCGCATCGCGAACCGCCGGGATGACCTGGGCGGGACCGCGGTGGATCGTGTCCTCGTGGAGCTTGGCGTCGTGGAGGCGGAACAGCGAGCCCTGGACCGGCTCTGCGGCGAGCGGCCCGTCGTCGAGGGCCTCCTGGAGCCCCTCGAGGACGAGTTCCATCGTCTCGTTGAGGTGCTGGATACCCTTCGTGTCGTCGATGAGGATGTTGGTCCGGTGGATGTCCTCGACGTTCTGGGAGGTGTCCTTGTCCATTCCGGCCTCCTGCAGCGCCTCGCGGCGCTCCAGTTCAGGCATATCCATCGAGACCTCGCCGATCTGGATCGCGTCGACGATGTCCTGGTCCATCGGCTCGACCGTGATGTAGAACTTGTTGTGGCGGTTCGGGGACTGTCCCTCGACCTCGCGGGACGCCTCCTGGGGCTGTTCGCGGTAGACGACGATCGGTTCGCCGGTGATGACCGGAATGCCCTGGTTGTCCCGGATCCGCTGGGTGATGACCTCGAGGTGCAGCTCGCCCTGTCCGCTGATCAGGTGCTCGCCGGTGTCCTCGTTGATCTCGATCTGGATGGTCGGGTCCTCCTTGGCGACCTGCTGGAGCGTCTCGATGAGCTTCGGCAGGTCGTCCATGTTCTTCGCCTCGACGGACTTCGTGATGACCGGCTCGGAGATGTGCTCGATCGACTCGAACGGCGTCATCTCCACGGAGGAGACGGTCGAACCGGCGATCGCGTCACGCAGGCCCGTGACCGAGGCGATGTTGCCGGCGGGGACGCGTTCCACTTCCTCACGCTCGGACCCCATGAAGAGGCCGACGCTCTGGAGGCGGTTCTTCCCGGCCGTCCCGGAGACGTACAGCTCCTGGCCCTTCTCGAGGGTTCCCGAGAAGACGCGACCCGTCGCGATCTCGCCCGCGTGCGGGTCCATCGAGATGTCCGTGACCATGAAGACGACGTCGCCGTCCTCGTCGACGAGTTGCATCGACTCCGCAAGCTCCGTGTCCGGGTCGCCGCGCCAGATGCGCGGGACACGGCGGGGCTGAGCGTCGACAGGGTTCGGGAAGTGCTCACAGACCATGTCGAGAACGACGTCCGAAAGCGGCGTGCGCTTGTGGAGCTCCTGGCGCTTGTCGTTGCGCTCGAGGTCGATGATGTCGCCGAAGTCCATCCCGGTTCGCTGCATCGAGGGCATCGAGACGCCCCACTTGTAGAGTGCGGATCCGAAGCCGACGGTCCCGTCCTCTACCGAGACGGTCCAGTCCTCCGGGATGTCGTCCATGTTCTCCGCCATCCCGCGGATGAGTTCGTTGACGTCGCTGATGACCGCGAGCAGGCGTTCCTGCATCTCCTGTGGCCCCTCCTGGAGCTCGGAGATGAGACGGTCGACCTTGTTAATGAACAGGGTCGGCTTGACGCCCTCTCGCAGGGCCTGTCGAAGCACCGTTTCCGTCTGGGGCATCGCGCCCTCGACGGCGTCGACGACCACCAGCGCGCCGTCGACCGCGCGCATCGCGCGTGTCACGTCGCCGCCGAAGTCGACGTGGCCCGGCGTGTCGATGAGGTTGATGAGGTGGTTGGTGTCCTCGTACTCGTGGGTCATCGAGACGTTCGCCGCGTCGATCGTGATCCCGCGTTCCTGTTCGTCCTCCTTCGTGTCCATCGCGAGCTGCTCGCCCGCGGTGTCCTCGGAGATCATCCCCGCCCCCGCGAGGAGGTTGTCCGAGAGTGTCGTCTTGCCGTGGTCGACGTGAGCGGCGATGGCGATGTTCCGGATGTTCTCCGGATTGTCCATCAGCCGTTCACATTCCTGGACGATTTTCTTGCGTCGGCCCATTATGATGCGTTGTACCGCCAGCGGGGTCAAAAGGGTAGTGTTTCACGTCGGCCGCAGACGGTCGTTTCGGCCCGTTTCGACACGGTTCGTGTTGATCCGCCTCACGGACGCCGGTTCCCGATCCACCGTCGCAGCGATCCGCCGTGTCGATCCACCGGTTCGTTTCCACGCAGGTGTGACACGCCGATCCCGCGAAAGCGCTTTAGGGCGGTGGACCGTGATACGAATAGGCATGGACCTCCGAGTGTACGGCAACGTCGCCCCAGACCCGTTCCTCAGTGCGGCCGACCTCTTCGAGACGGAGTTCACGGTCGCGGACCCCGTTCGCGTCCGGGTCCGTGAGAATCCCGACGAGCGGACCTGGGCAGCCCACTACCCGGACCACCACGTGCTCAATATCTCCCGGCGGGCCGCGACCAGCGCGATGGCTCGCGAGCTGGCGGTCCACGAGTTCGCCCATATGGTTCGCCACGAGGAGGCACATCCCTCCCACACCCAATCGACCAAGGAGGCGCTCTACCTCGGTCTCGCCGGCGAGTCGATCGAGCGCCGAAAACTTGCACATTGCTACCAGATCGCGAACCATATGAAGGACATCTACGCCGACGACATCACGCTCTCGGTCGCGCCGGCCGGGAAACTCGTTGGGTTCCTCGAATCGACGCTTGCGGGCGCCGTCGCCGACCGTCCCCGTCCCCCACGTCCCGGTTCGACGCCGATCACGGCCGGCGCCGATCCCGAGATCACCGCCGTCAATGCCGCCTTCGCTCTCGCGCTCGTCGAGCGACACGACCTCGCCGGCCGGGATCACCGGCTGTATGATCTCGCGCGGGCGGCCGGAAGCGATGCGCCCGCGATCGATGTCGCGGACTTCAAGCGCCGGTTTCTGGCGCTGGGCCCGGATCCCTCCGAGAGTGACTACCGAAAGGCGCTGGTCGATGCGACGCGTGCGTACGCGATCTAGAGGTACTCAGTCCGATCCGTCGCTCAGTCCTCTCCCTTCCTTCTGATCGAGCAAACCGAACTCCGGCCCAGGCGGTGCCGCCGCTGGTCGCGACGAGAGCGAGAGACGAAGAGAATGATCCGCGTTAGCGGGCCGCTGCCGCGACGCGTTCGCGCTCTTCCTTCTGGGAGATCGCGTACGTCTCGACGTCGTAGTCGGCCGCCCCGGTGAGCTGGCTGGCCAGCGCCTCGGCCGCGGTGGTGGTGGATTTGTACGTCGCCGACTCGACGCCGTCGGCGATGAACTTGAGGGCCTGGTCGACGCGCCGCTGGGGCGCCACGTCGACGGCCTTCGGGACGGAGATGCCGCCGTACTTGAGGCGGACGGTCTCCTCACGCGGCGCCGCGTTCTCCACGGCGGTCACGAGTATCTGCACCGGGTTCTCGTCGGTCCGCTCGTGGATCTGGTCGAAGGCATCACGGACGATCCGCGTGGCCTGCTGTTTCTTGCCGGTGTTCTCCTCGTTCTGCATCAGCCGGTTGATGAGCCGCTCGACGAGCGAGATCTCCGACTTCTGGAACTGCTTGGACGCGTGACGGCCCATCGTGTGGGCGATCGGCGTCACGTTCAGGTACCGCTTCGTGGAGGGGTCGGAGTAGGCCATCTCCGAGACCTCCCAGACGCCGAACAGCAGGGCGTTCTCGGTGGCCGCCTCGCTGTCCGCGGGCGCGTCGGGCTCGGGGGTCTGCGCCTCCGCCGACTCCGCGTCGTCGCTCTCGCTCATCGGACGGGTTTCTCCGCGTTACCGCGAACCAGTTCGATCATCGAGACGCCGTTGACCTTCTCGACCTTGTAGTTGACGCCGGAGAGGTCGCCCATCGCGCGACCCTTCGCGCCGCCGATCCCGGCGATCGTGACCTCGTCGTGTTCGTCGATGAAGGAGATCGCGCCGTCGCCCGGACAGAACGCCGTGACCTGCTTGCCGTTCTTGATGAGCTGGACCCGGACGCACTTCCGGATCGCGGAGTTGGGCTGTTTGGCTTCGATACCGACCTTCTCTAAGACGATGCCGCGACCCTGCGGCGCGCCCTCGAGCGGGTCTGACTTCTTTTTGAGCCCGCGCTCGCGTCGAGCGTACTCGGAGTCGGACCAACGTCGCTTCTGCCGGTCCTGTTTGAGTTTACGGGCCGCGTACTTACCGTTCGCCATCGTAACCCTCATTTCCGAACGGAGCTACTTAAGCACCCGCTTTCTCCACGGACGAAACCGCCTCAGATCCGTCGAGGGACAGCTATCAACGATTGTGAGACCGTCTTCGCGATCTGGTGTTCGGAATCGACGACCGCTCAGTAACGATGAGCCGATAACGAGCACGCAGCGGTCGTCTCGTGTGACACGCGTCGGATCAGAGTCGATGCGACGGTGCCGGGCGCGATCACGCTGGAGAGGGTGACTCCGGATCGTGGATCGGGTGGAACGTTCCGGTCGATGGCGGCGTCCGGTCGATGGCGGCGTCACCCTGCCGGATCAGTAGTCGGGCGCCTCGTCCTCGACGGCACGCTTCATCGAGTCGCGCCGTGACTTGGCGTCACGTCCGGTCGCTTCGAGGAGGAACTCGTTTTTCACGTCCACCGCATCCGCGGCGGCGTCGGCGTTGCCTTCCGCGATGACCTCCTCGGCCGGCCGCTCCTCGAAGTGTACCGTCAGCTTGTCCTTTTTACCGTCGTAACTGGCTGCCCCCGCGACGATCCGCTGAAAGACCGGGTTGTCGGGATCCTCGACGACGTACAGCTCGTGGCCGTTCACCTCCTCGGTCCCGGTGACCTCGCCGAAGTATTCCTCGATCGAGCCCTTCAGATCCGGCATCCGTTCCTCGAGGTACTCCCCGCGACGCATCTTGTACTCCTTCATTGCCGCGACGTTCGAAAGCGGACGGTAAACCAGTTTCGTCACGATCGACGCCCGTGAGGGCATACCGCGCGCGGATGCGACGCGGGGATGCTACGCCGAGTCGGCGATCGGCCGTTCGGCGATGTAACCGCGCTTGCACTCCGGACAGATGTCCCCGGCTCGCATCGAGCTCCGTCCCGCGGACTCGACGAGGTCACACTCCGGACAGAAATACTCGGTCGTGTCTTCCTCCGTCTCGGCACCGTCGTCGACCGTCCGTGCAGCCGTGAACCCGGGGTCCTCCACGGTCGATCCGCGGCCACGGTCGTCTGCGGTCCCGGAGGAGACGGTGGAGTCGGTCTCCGCGGGGCGTTCGAGCACTTCCGTCGCTTCGTCGTAGTCGCTCGGGCCCTCGGCCTCCGGCGTCAGCCCGCCCCCGAAGGAGACCGCGCCGTCGACGTCCTCGCCGGCGTCGGGATCGGCGTTCGCGCTGAACCCTTCGTCCTCGCCGCGTTGGTTGGGCCACGGCGTCCGATCGCTGCGGAGATCGGTGTCGGTTTCGGCTGTGTCCGCAGCGACCACACCGTCGGCTTCGTCGGTACCCGCCTCGCTCGTTGGTGCCGTCGTATCGCTCCCGTCCCCGGACTCAGTCGCCTCTGGGGCCGTTCGCGGCGAGTCCTCCTCCGGCCATTCGCCGTGTTCCCGTGTGGGCGACTCGTCCGTGTCGTCCACGCCGTCATCGAGGATGATCCCGTCGTCGCCGGCGTGATCGCCCTTCTCCGACTCGGTCGTCACGTCCACGACGGTCGTGCCGGCGCCGCCGCTCGGTCCCGGTTCGGCGTCGAGGGCGTCGGTCGCTTCCGGATCGATGCCGTCGGTCACGTCTTCGGTTTCGTCCCCGCCCTCGTCGATCAGTTCGGCGCCGTCGTCGGGCACGGCATCGTCCTCCTTCTCATCGGGCGAGAGCGTCCCGGTCGTCTCCTGGATCGGCGGCGATCCGTCGGCATTGGGGTCCGCGTCGACGTCGGCGGGGACGTCCCCCTCGACGGTGATGCCGGGATCGGATTCGGCTTGTCCTGCCCCCGGATCGCTTGCAGACCCTTGATCGGGCTCGGATGTCGACTCGGCGCCGTCGGGTGCCTCCGTGGTCTCGGCGGCGGTGATCGTTTCGCCAGCCTCCGCGGTTGCGTCACCCTCGCCGGTCTCGGCAGTCTCGGCCGGTTCGACGCCCCCGGCCGCCGTCGTGGCTTCCGTCTGCTCCGCGCGGGTCGCCTCCTCGGCGAGGCGGTCGAGGGACGTCACTTCCGTGTTCTCGCTGACGATCTGTGACTCCCCACAGCGGTCGCATCGTTTCACCTCGCGAACGGTCACGACCACCTGTTCTCCCTCCTCCTCGCGCTCGCGCTCGAGTTCCGGCTCCCCGAAGTCGTGTCCGAGCAGACACCTGAGTCCCATTTACCGTCCCCTGTGCGGTCCGAACGTAAAAAACGTCGCCGTCGACGTCCGACGGGCGGCGGACGGATCGGCGACCGGCCCGGGCCGAAACCGGTATCCCGTCCGGTCGACAACTCACGCGCCATGGACTGTGACAAGTGTGGCGCCGACGCGGTCACCCACGCTGCCTACTCCGGGGCCCACCTCTGTGGCGAGCACTTCCGTCGGTCGGTCGAGAAGCGCGTCCGTCGACGGGTGCGCGAGGATGGACTGCTCGATCCCGAGGCGACGCCGGACGACCCGGATCGATGGGTGATCGGCCTCTCCGGCGGTAAGGATAGCGTCGTTCTGGCGACGATCCTCGAGGAGACGTTCGGACGGGACCCCCGCGTCGAGCTGATCGGCTTGACCATTCACGAGGGGATCGAGGGGTATCGCGACGAGAGCCTCGCGGCCTGCCGCGAACTGACCGACGACCTCGGGATACGTCACGAGGTGGTCTCCTACGCCGAGGAGTTCGGCGTCGAGATGGACGACGTCGTCGAGGACGATCCCGAGAATATGGCCGCCTGCGCCTATTGCGGCGTCTTCCGCCGCGATCTCCTCGAGGGATACGCCGAGGAGCTCGACGCCGACAAGCTCCTCACCGGCCACAACCTCGATGACGAGGCACAGACGGCGCTGATGAACGTTCTCGAGGGGGACGTTCGCCAGGTCGCCAAACACTTCGACGCCTCGCTTGGCCCCTTCGACGACCGCACTCTCGACGACGCCGACCGCGATGGCGATACCACGAAATCTAACGCACACGCGCGAGCCGAATCGGACCACTTCGTTCCGCGCGCGAAGCCGCTTCGGGACGTCCCCGAAAAGGAGGTCGCGCTCTACTGTCACCTGCGCGATCTGCCGTCGCATATGGCCGAGTGTCCACACGCCGAGGAGGCCTATCGCGGGGAGATCAAGTCGATCCTCCACGATCTCGAGGAGTCCCATCCGGGAACTCGACACTCGATCATGGCCGGCTACGAGGAGATCGCGGGGATCGTCGCCGATACGTATCGCGACGACGGCGACGATGGCGACGCCGACCTCGGCGAGTGCATCGAGTGCGGCTCCACGACGAGTCGCGAGGTGTGCCGAAAGTGCCGGCTGATCGAGTCGATCGAGGCCGTCTAGCGCCCGCCCGCCGGTATGGGCGCCGGGCCACCGACGGGTCCGGAGTCGCGTCCGACCGTATCAGCGTCGCGTACTGACTGCCGTGCCCGAAAGATTCACCCACAACATCCCCTCGCCCATCTCCTCGTAGTCGAAGGACGCACCGACCACGGCGTCGGCGCCGAGCTCCGCTGCCTCGGCCTCGAGATCGGCGATCGCCTCCGTTCGTCCGGTCTCGATCTTCTTCTCGTAGGAGCCGCTCCGTCCGCCGACGACGTCGCGGATGCCGGCAGCGATGTCGCTGACGACGTTCGCCCCGATGACCGCCTCACCGGAGATCACGCCGTGATACGCGGTGATCTCGCGGTCCTCGAACCCGTCCGTCGTCGTGATGGTGACGTCGGTCATACTGGTTGGCGTACGTGATGTTCCCCTATAAATACGGGCGTCCTATTAATACGGGCGTGCCCGGTCATTCCGTGGCGGAGCCACAGGGTGGTCGTACCGTCGATCAGGCGGAGTCGTCGTTCGTGTCGGTTTCGGCGATCCGGCGGATCCGGTTGACGCCGCCGGTCTCCTCGATGACCCCGACGACCGCTTCGGGGACGAGGGTTTGCCAGTCGCGGTCGTGGATCATCCGCTCGCGCAGCTCGGTCCCCTCGAGCACGTCGCGTCTGAACATCGGCGACTGCCGCACCTCGACGCCGGCCTCCTCGAAGAGTCGGATGACGAGCGGATTGTTCGAGTAGGCGATCCGGAACGCCGGCGTCATGCTTTGGACGTGGCTCACCCAGACGGAGTTTCGTTCGAGGTCCTCGATCGGAACGACGTAGGTCGTGATGTCCACGTCCTCGACCGCCTTGGTCACCATCATCACGCGCTCGCCGGCCGTGAACGGATTCCGTGTGGTGTGTGAATCCCCGGCCGATCCGATCCCGAGGACGAGCTCGTCGACCTCCGCGGCGATCTCCTCCACCATGTGGAGATGGCCGTCGTGAAACGGTTGAAACCGGCCGATGTAGAACCCCCGCATGCTCGGATCTACCGACAGGATGGGTATTAAAGACGGCGAGTTCGTTCGGTCACCAAAAACGCGTTTGTGACGGTCCATTCGTGGTGTTTTCGACGGATTCAGTCGCGATCGTGAGGGGAGAAAGTATATCAATCGCCGTCACCTCCTTTGAGACAGCGACGAACGATTCTATGAGCAACGAGAAGGACGAGAACGAGCGCCCTACCGAGCACGGGGCACCCCCCTCCGGGGAGGACGACTCAACCGACGCCGTCGATAGCGACCGGGACGGCGTCGACCGAGAACGCCGCTCCACGGACGGGGCGGCTGCCGAGGATCCGTCCGCCGAAGATCAAGCCGCCGAGAACGCCTCGAACGGTGACGATTCCCCGGACGAATCCGACGGGATGATCTATCCCGGCCCGGACTCGAACGGCGCGCTCACGACCGAGACATCGGAAGACGTTCCCACCGAGGAAGCACTTCCCGATGCGGACCGAGACCGCGAGGAGCCCACGGACGACCAGCCATTGATCGACGAACTCGGCAGCGACGTGGAAGTCCACGGCGCCGAGGTCGAGGAGGACCCCGACGAGGAGGACCTCCTCGGTGGCCTCAAGATCAACTCGACCGAAGAGATCGAGATCCCGGACCGGCTCGTCGACCAGGTGATCGGCCAGGAACACGCCCGCGACGTCATCATCAAGGCGGCCAAACAGCGCCGCCACGTGATGATGATCGGCTCGCCGGGAACCGGCAAGTCGATGCTCGCGAAGGCGATGGCCGAGATGCTCCCGAAGGAGGAGCTGCAGGACGTCCTCGTGTATCACAACCCCGACGACGGGAATAATCCCAAGGTTCGGACGGTTCCCGCGAGCAAGGGCGAACAGATCGTCGATGCCCACAAGGAGGAGGCCCGCAAGCGTAACCAGATGCGCAGCTTCCTGATGTGGATCATCATCGCCGTCGTGCTGGGCTATGCGCTCATCATCGCCGGCCAGATCCTCCTCGGCATCATCGCGGCCGGCGTCATCTGGCTCGCGTTCCGGTACATGAACCGCGGCTCGGACGCGATGATTCCGAACCTGCTCGTGAACAACGCGGACACGAAGACCGCCCCGTTCGAGGAGGCGACCGGCGCTCACGCCGGCGCGTTGCTCGGCGACGTCCGTCACGACCCCTTCCAGTCGGGCGGGATGGAGACGCCCTCCCACGACCGTGTGGAGGCCGGGGCCATCCACACCGCGAACAAGGGCGTGTTGTTCATCGACGAGATCAACACCCTCGACATCCGCAGTCAGCAGCATCTGATGACGGCGATCCAGGAGGGCGAGTTCTCGATCACCGGCCAGTCCGAGCGCTCCTCGGGCGCGATGGTCCAGACCGAACCCGTCCCCACGGACTTCGTGATGATCGCCGCCGGCAACCTCGACGCGATGGAGAACATGCACCCGGCGTTGCGCTCGCGGATCAAGGGATACGGCTACGAGGTGTATATGGAGGACACCATCGAGGACACTCCCGAGATGCGCCGGAAGTACGCCCGGTTCGTGGCCCAGGAGGTCGCCAACGACGGCCGGCTGCCCGAGTTCACCGCGGAGGCGATCGAGGAGGTCATCCTTGAGGCGAAGCGCCGCGCCGGCCGAAAGGGCCACCTAACGTTGCTGTTCCGGAACCTCGGCGGGCTCGTCCGCGTTGCCGGCGACATCGCCCGCAGTGAGGAGGCGGAGTACACCACCCGCGAACACGTGCTCCAGGCGAAGGGCCGTTCCCGATCCATCGAACAGCAGCTCGCCGACGACTTCATCGAGCGCCGCAAGGACTACGAGCTGCAGGTCTCGGAGGGGTACGTCGTCGGCCGCGTCAACGGTCTCGCCGTAATGGGCGAAGACTCCGGGATTATGCTCCCGGTGATGGCCGAGGTCGCGCCCTCGCAGGGGCCGGGCGAGGTGATCGCCACCGGTCAGCTCAAGGAGATGGCTCAGGAGTCCGTCTCGAACGTCTCGGCGATCATCAAGAAATTCTCCGACGAGAACATCTCCGAGAAGGACATCCACATCCAGTTCATCCAGACGGGCCAGCAGGGCGTCGACGGCGACTCCGCCTCCATCACGGTCGCGACCGCCGTGATCAGCGCGCTGGAGGGTGTCGGCGTCGACCAGAGCCTGGCGATGACGGGATCGCTGTCGGTCCGGGGCGACGTGCTCCCCGTCGGCGGCGTCACGCACAAGATCGAGGCCGCGGCGAAGGCCGGCTGCGACCGGGTCATCATCCCGGCCGCCAACGAACAGGACGTGATGATCGAGGACGAATACGAGGAGATGATCGAGGTCATCCCGGTCAGCCACATCAGCGAGGTCCTCGAGATCGCGCTGGAGGGTGAACCCGAGACGGATTCGCTCGTCGACCGGCTCAAGTCGATCACCGGCTCCGCGCTGAACGAACAGGGCGTCGCCAATCCCTCGAACCCGAGCCCGCAGTAGGACTCGATCCTGCTAGGCTCCGCTTTTTTGTCGAATGTCGAACTGGACCGGCTTTTTGCTCGCGATCGTGGTCCTCACGGTCGGCCTGTTGCTCGTGACCCGCCGGTCGCAGGACGCACTCGCCGACGTCCGGATCGTCGATGGCTCGGCTCCGGCTCCGGATCGGGAGTCGGGTTCCGAGATCCTCGCCGACACCGCCCCGGCTCACGGCGCCACGGCCGGGGCCCGTAACCCGGCGATCACGACGCGGGCACTCCTCGCGAACGTCGTCGTTTCACAGGGAGTGTTCCTGATCGCGGTCGTGGCGCTGCTGTGGTGGTTCGGGGTTCCGGTCACTCACCTCGGGCTGTCGGGCGGCGCGATCGCCGCTCGTGCCGTGGGGATCGGCGTCCTTGCGGGCGGCGGTATCGCCGTCCTGAACGAGCTTGGCGCTCGAGTCGGCCGCCGCGTCGGGATCTCCGGGCACGAACGGCTCCGGCAGGCGCTTTCGCCGACGGTTGCGGCCGACTGGGTCCTGCTGCTTCTGGTCGTTTTGCCGACGATCGCCGTCTTCGAGGAACTCCTGTTCCGGGGCGTCCTGATCGGGGCGTTCGCGGTCGGGTTGGGCGTTGACCCGTGGCTTCTCGTGGTCGGGTCGTCGATCGTCTTCGGGCTCGGACACGGGGCACAGGGAGCGCTCGGCGTGATCGTGACCGCGGTTCTCGGGACGGTTCTCGGCGGCCTCTTCGTGCTGACCGGATCGCTCGTCGTCGTGATCGTGGCCCACTACGTGATCAACGCCGTCGAGTTCCTCGTCCACGAGGGACCGGCGGACGGCCGTCGTCGCTAGCGTCGCCGCGTTGGTGACCCGTTTCGATCCGGCTCACACACCCGCGAGCCGCCCGGGTGAACCCGGCAGACCGTCGGATCGTATCCGGCGTCCGAGAGTCCGGTCCCGAGCGCGAAGACGGTTCGTCCGAGCATCGCCATCGAGGCCTCGCCGCCGACGTCGTCGACCAGGTCGATCGCCTCCGCGACCGCGGGGACCAACAGCCCGGCCTCTCGCGCGAACGTTCGTGATGCGTCCATCAGCGTCGGCAAGGTTGGGTCCTCCTTGAGCGTCGTCAGCGCGCGCTCGCCCGCGGCCGTCAGGTCGGCGGTGTCGTCCGTCAGGATCGACTCGGTCGGGAGCTCGCCGAAGGTGACGTACTCGATGCGTCCGGTTGCCGGGACCCCGTCGAGGGTTCCGTATCCGGGTGCACCCGGTTCCAGCCGGATCGGGATCCCGCCCCGGGCCTGTGCGACGACGTCGCCCAGCCCGGTTCCGGCTTCGACCTCCGCCGCGTGTGCGATCCGGATCAGATCGTTCTCCGAGTATCCGTTATCGGTTGCGTCGGTGGCAGCGAGGGCGGTTCCCAGCGCCGCCGCCCCCGAGACGCCGAATCCCGAACCGATCGGGAGATCGGTCTCGACGGTGACCCGTGCGTCGAGATCCAGCCTCGAGAGGACGAGCGTCACCGGATCGATCGTGGCGGACTCGCCGTTCACCGTCTGTCTCGGCGACGCGTCCGACGTCGCGGCGTCGGATTCCGCGCCCGGCTCGACGGCGACCGTCACTCCCTCCGTGAGCGCGATCCCGGCACCGCGGGACCCCGCTGCGTGGGCGTTCTCGTCCGGGTGAGTGCTGAAGAACGCCGTGACGTGTCCCGGAACGAACGCGCTCGACCGATCGTCGGTCATTCGGCTGGTCAGGGGCTGAGACGCTGGCGATCCCGCGGGAACAGGACTGCCTCGCGGATGTTCTCGAGGCCGAGCATCGTCATCACGAGCCGCTCGGCGCCGATCGCCCAGCCGGCGTGCGGGGGCATCCCGTATTTGAACATCTTCGTGTAGTACTCGAACTCCTCGGGATCGAGCCCCTGCTGTTCGAACCCGGCGATGAGCTCCTCGTAGCGGTGTTCACGCTGGCCGCCGGAGACGAGCTCCATTCGCGGGTGCATCAGGTCGAACCCGGTCGAGAGCGTGTCGTCGCCGTCGTAATCCTTGATGTAGAAGGGCTTGATCTCGGAGGGCCAGTCGGTGATGAAGTAGTGCTCGCCGACGTCCTCCCCGAGCGCGTGTTCGCCCTCGGTCGGGAGGTCGTCACCCCACACGAGCTGTTCGTCGAGCTCGCCGGTGGCGTTGATGCGTTGGATGGCCTCCTCGTAGGTGAGCCGCGGGAACGCCTCCGCCGGTGGCTCGAAGGAGTCCTCGAGGCCGAGGGCCTCGAGCTGCGGGCCGCAGTTCTCGGCGACCGCCTCGTAGGCCGACCAGATGACGGATTCACAGACGTCCATCGCGTCCTCGTGGTCACAGAACGCGCCCTCGAAGTCGATCGAGGTCGCCTCGTTGAGGTGTCGCGGCGTGTTGTGTTCCTCGGCGCGGAAGATCGGACCGATCTCGAAGACGCGTTCGAGTCCCGACCCCGCCGTCAGCTGCTTGAACAGCTGCGGGGACTGGTTCATAAACGCCTCCTCGCCGAAGTAGGTGATCGGGAAGAGCTCGGTGCCGCCCTCGGTTCCGGTGGCGACGATCTTCGGGGTCGTGATCTCCGTGGCGTTCGCGTCGCGGAACGCCTCCCGCGCCGCGCGGAAGATCTCGCCGCGGATCTCGAAGACCGCCTTGACCTCGTCCTTCCGGAGGTCCAGCGTTCGGTTATCGAGCCGCGTCGACAGATCCGCGTCGACCTTTCCGGAGGGATCAAGCGGCAGCTCGGTGTCGGCCTCCGCGATGACCTCGACCGACTCGGGAGTGATCTCGACGCCGGTCGGCGCGCGCGGCTCCTCGTCGACGTCGCCGGTGACCGCGATGACCGACTCGCGGGGGACGCCGAGGCCGGTCTCGACGAGCTCCTCGTCCATCTCGTCCTTCTCGAATTTGACCTGGATCCGTCCGTCCGTATCCCGAAGGATTAGGAAGGCGATGCCACCGAGGTCCCGGACCTCGTGTACCCAGCCGGCGACCGTGACGTGATCGCCCGGTTCGGCCGCGGACGTGTACGTGCGGTCTTCGAGTCCTTGCATACCATTCGATTCCGCGGTTGGGGCTTAAAAGACGTTGATTCGCGGTTCACGACCCAGAAGTTTCAGTACGCCGCGCCCGTAACGTCGGATATGGTGACTCGGCTGCGGCCATGGATCGCCGCCGCACTGGCGCTTGCGATCGTGGGACTCGGCCACGCGTACCTCCGGCGCTGGGGACGGGCACTGCTGTGGTTGGTCACGGTCGTGGGGGCGTCGATCGCCCTGCACTCGGTCGCGAACGTGGCTCCCGTCAACCCGATCACGAACCCTGAGGGCGTGCCGTCCGTCGTGTTGCTCCCGATCACCGCCCTGGTCGTCCTCTCCGCGATCGACGCCTTCGTGCTCGGCAAACGGGACCGGGACCGCGCTCGAACCGCCACCGTCGGTCGTGGCGGGATGAACGGCCAGTCGGGGAGTAGCCACGCCGATCGACGGTCCGGGGACACGGCGGCGACGACCGGCACCGAACGCCCTCCGACCCGAAACGCGGTTCCGGCGGCGCCCGAGGAGATGCCTGCGGTGACGTGTCCACATTGCGGGAAGGAGACGGACGCGGAGCTCGACTTCTGTCACTGGTGTACCGAACCGCTGCCGGCGGCCGAGGAGAACGCCGTCGACGGTGTGGAACGAGGGTCGTAGGTCGGGACGCTTCGCGGTGCCGTCCGGCGGCCGATCGATCACTCACTCCCTCATTTCCACCCTCATTCACCCCCTCCCTCACCCTCGTCGGCCGGCTCCCGCCGCTCGACGAGTTCGCTGTTCTCCAGGGTGAGCACCGTCTCGTCGTCCCCGTTCCGGACCGTGATCGACTCGTGGATGATCCCGGCGGCGGGGTTGCTCTCGGAGGGACGCGTCTCCAGGATCTCGAACTCGACCGCGAGCGTGTCGCCCGGTCGAACCGGCGCGTGCCAGCGCACGTCGTCGATCCCGAGTCCGGCGATGACTGCCCGGTCGCCGCGTGCGGCGTCGACGAGCAGACGGACCGATAGCGAGAGCGTGTGGTAGCCGCTGGCGATGACGTCGCCGTAGGGACTCTCGGCGGCGGCTTCGAGGTCCGTGTGGATGTCGAGCGGGTCGTACTCCTCGGCGAACTCGATGATCTCCTCGCGTGAGACGGTTGTCGATCCACACTGCGTCACCGTTCCGGGTTCGACGTCCTCGAAGTAGATCGTGTCGTCGGTGCTCGTCGTCGTATCGTCGTCGCTCGCCGTCGTCTCGCCCTCGCTCACCGTCGTCTCTCCCTCGTTCGGGACTCCCCTGTCGGATCGATCGGTCATATCGCGGCATATGGAAACCGGGGTCAAGCCGGTTCCGTTTCCGAATCGGGATCGCGAACTGCTTCCTCGGAGGCGGATCGATCGTCGGCGTCACACCCTTCTCACACTCGTGGCGGTCACCCTCTCGGTCAGCGCCATCGTCGGCTACCTGACCGTCGATATCTGATGTGGATCATGGAGCGCGTTCCTTCTGGAGCGTCCGTGTCGCCCTCGGCGTTCTCGTGATCGGCGACGACGGCGTCGTCTCCGTGATCGTCTGACCGGCGGGTTGCTCGGCCGCCGATCCCGGTCGTCCGTCTCGTCCGTCGGCTTCCGTCGCCAACCGAATTCGTCGATCGTCGAACTACGGTTCGATCATCGATTCGTAAACCAACACTCTAAAGTTGGTTTACCGAAACGGTCGCGTATGGCAACCACCTCGGAATCGGTCGACCTCGTCGGCCAGGAATCGACCCGTAACCTCGCCCGGGCCGCGCTGTTCGCGGCGCTTGTTGGGGCGTTCGCGTACGTCTCGTTCCCCTTCCCGCTTTCCCCGGCGCCGGTGACGCTGCAGGTTCTCGGCGTCTTTCTCACCGGCGTGTTGCTCGGGCCGGTCTGGGGGGCGACGGCGTTGGTCATCTATCTCGCCGCCGGCGCGCTCGGCGCCCCGATCTTTGCCGGCGGTGCCGGCGGGATCGGGCATCTCGTCGGTGCGACCGCCGGCTACCTCTGGTCGTACCCGGTCGCGGCCGGGATCATCGGCTTCGTCGTCCATCGCGGACCCACGCTTCGTGACCTCGGGACGGTCGGCGTTCCCACGCTCGTCGGCGGGCTGATAGCCGGTACGGTCGTCATCTACGCCGCCGGCGTGACCGGGCTCACGCTCGTACTCGGGCTCGGCCCGGTCGAGGCGACCGTGCAGGGTGCGTTGGTCTTCCTCCCCGCCGAAGCCGCCAAGATCGCGGCCGTGATCGGGATCGTGCGTTCGGACGCCTTGGCCGCGGTATGATCGACGTCGATACGATGTTCGTGGTATGATCGACGTCGACGCGGTGACCGTCGACCGCGGCGGCGTTCGCGTCCTCGAGGACCTTTCGCTGACGGTTCCCGACGGGGAGTTCCTGATCCTCGCCGGCGCGAACGGGGCCGGCAAGACGACCCTCGTTCGGACGTTCAACGGACTGATCACACCCGAATCGGGGACCGTCCGCGTGAACGGGACCCCCGTCGAGACGGACCCGCTGGCCGCCAGGCGCGCGGTCGGGATGGTGTTTCAACACCCACGCGACCAGATCGTCGCGACGACGGTTGCCGCCGATGTCGCCTTCGGCCCCGAGAACCTGGGTCTCGACCGCGAGACGATCGACGAGCGGGTCGACGACGCGCTGGCGGCCGTCGGGCTTGCCGACCGACGGAACGCGCGGGTGGACGAACTGTCGGGTGGGCAGCGACAGCGACTCGCGATCGCTGGCGCGCTCGCGATGAAGCCGTCCCATCTCGTGCTCGATGAGCCGTTCACCGGACTCGACGCTGCCGCCCGCCGATCGGTTCGCTCCCGCCTCGAAAAGCTCCACGACGAGGGGACGAGCGTCGTCGTCGTCACCCACGACTCGCGATCCGTTCTCGGTCTCGCGGATCGGATCGTGGTGCTTGACGACGGCACGATCGCGGCGGATGCTGCGGCGACTGGCGGCCTCGCACAGACGGTCGCTCTCCCGGAGAACACGTTCGAACGAGGACGGCCGGACGACCCCGAATGACCCTCACGTACGTTCCGGCTGATTCGGCGTTTCACCGGCTCGATCCGCGCTCGAAGCTGTTCCTCCAGGTCGCCTTCGCCACGGCTGCCTACGCGTACACCACTCCCCAGGGACTGGCGGTCCTCACGACCGTCGCCGTCGGCTGCGTGTGGGCTGCCGGCGAGACCGTTCGAACCGTCGCGTGGGGGTATCGCTTCAGCGCTCCGTTCCTGCTCGTCGCCCCGATCGTCGCCGGCGTTACGATCGGTCAGCCCTGGTTCCACCTCGCCGACGCGTTTTCCACCGGGCTCGCGAGCTACCGGATCGCGATCGTGTTGCTCGTGGCTGGATCGTTCGTTCGGTCCACGCCGGTTCGGGAGTCTCGGGCAGCCATACAGTGGCTCCTTCCCGGACGTCCGGGTCGGATTCTCGGCGTCGGCGTCGCGCTCGTCTTTCGCTTCCTCCCGCTGCTCCGTCACGATCTCGTGAGCACGCGCGCGGCGGTTCACGCTCGGTGCGGCACTGAACGCCCCGTTCACCGGCGGATGCGGATCGTGGCGGTCGCCGGAATCGCTCGCGCGCTCGGTAGAGCCGACCGGCTCGCGACCGCGTTGACGGCGCGGTGTTTCGCGTGGAATCCGACGCTGCCGACGCTTCGGTTCTCGCGGGCTGACGGACCGGTCGTGCTGCTCGCGACGGGGCTGGTCGTCGCGGCGATCGTCCGGATCGCGTGATCCGATCGTCCCTCGGCGATGGGACTTCACCATCTCTCGGCGATGGGACTCCATCACCTCTCGGCGATGAAACGTCGTGTGGGAACCGCCGGATAGTGGCAAGATTTAACACCCGATCGACGGTCGATTGAACTATGCTACCGCTGCAGGCGACCCGCGAGACGTTTTGGACCATCTCCCCGACGGGCAAGGCCATCTTCTACGTCCTGGCAACCGTCGCGGTCATCGTGTTCACGTACGGCGTGTATGCGCGCTTCGCCCGGTACGCCGCCGGACGCGAGGCGTCGGTCGACCGGCTCTCGAACCTTCCCGGTCGGATCGTCGACGCGACACTGATCGTGGCAACCAACCGCAAGCAGTTCGATCGAGACCGGTATGCCGGCGTGATGCACACCTTCGTCCTCTGGGGTTTTCTCGTCCTGCTGATGGCGACGACGATCCTCTTCGTCGATATGGATCTCTATAGCCCCCTCACCGGCGACTCCTTCTGGACGGGCGAGTTCTATCTGGCCTACCAGTTCGTCGTCGACGCGTTCGGGCTCCTGTTCGTCGTCGGCGTCGGGATGGCACTGTGGCGGCGCTACTGGACGCACAACGCTCGGCTGTGGGGCAAACACACCTCACTCGAGGACGACGCGTTCGTCTGGTCGCTGTTTCTGCTCGGGATCGGCGGCTTCATCGCGGAGGCGGCCGCGATCGTCGGCCAGCCGAACCGGGCGACCGAGTCGGTCAGCTTCATCGGTCTCACGATGGCAACCGGCCTCGAGGCGGTCGGGGTCACGCCCGACCTGGCGGCCGCGATCTATCCGGTCATCTGGTGGCAACACGCTCTGCTCGCGCTCGGGTTCGTCGCGTGGATCCCCTACGCGAAACCGTTCCACATGCTCTCCTCGTTCGCGAACGTGGTGGTCCGTGACGAGCAGGCCGGCGCACGCCTCCCGAACGTTCCCGCCGACCTCGACCACACGAACGCCGAATCGCTCGACGACTTCACCTGGAAGGAGCTGCTTGACCAGGACGCCTGCACGAAGTGCGGCCGGTGTTCGTCGGTGTGTCCCGCGAACGCGTCCGGGCGCAACCTCGATCCCCGCGACGTGATCCTCGATCTGAAGGCGTACCGGGAATCGGTCGCTGACGACCCCGTCATCGGCCGGTCGCCGGATGCGGTCCCGCCCCGGGCCGACGAACTCAGCGACGGCGCGGTCGCCGACGGCGGCAGTGCGACCGCCGAGGCGGTGCCGATCGTCGCCGAGGAGGGCGGCGTGATCGCGGCCGAATCGATGGAGTCATGTATGTCCTGTATGGCCTGTATGGACGCCTGCCCGGTCGACATCGAACACCTCACGTCGTTCACCCGTCTCAACCGTCAGCTCACCGACGAGGGGGCGCTCGATTCGAACCTACAGGACGTCTTCCAGGACGTGATGAGCACGGGCAACACCTTCGGCGACTCCCCGGACGCCCGCGGCGACTGGACGGAGGACCTCGAGTTCGAGATCGATGACGCCCGTGAGACTGAGGTCGAGTACCTCTGGTACGTCGGCGATTACCCGAGCTACGACGAGCGCAACAAGACGGTCGCTCGCGCGCTCGCGAAGCTGTTCGATCACGCGGACGTCGAGTTCGGGATCCTCTTCGACGATGAGAAGTACGACGGCAACGACGTCCGCCGGATCGGCGAGGAGTTCCTTTACCTCGAGCTGGCCGGCCACCACGTCGAGACCTTCGAGGAGTGCGAGTTCGAGACGATCGTCTGTACGGACCCGCACTCGTACAACACGATGAAAAACGAGTATCCTGAGCTCGACTTCGCTGAGTTCGCCGACGACCCGATGATGCCCTTCGAGTACGACGAGCGATGGAACGCCGACGGCGAGATCGACGTGCAACACTGGACGCAGGTCGTCGAGGAGCTCGTGACCGACGGCCGTCTCGGGCTCTCGGGCGACGAGCTCGACTACACGGTGACCTACCACGACCCGTGTCACCTCGGCCGGTACAACGACGAGTACGAGGCCCCCCGCGAGCTCATCCGGGCCACCGGCGCCGACCTGCGGGAGATGCCGCGCTCGCGGTCGGACTCGTTCTGCTGTGGCGGCGGCGGCGGCGGGCTCTGGATGGAACACGACGAGGAGACGAAGCCGAGCGAGGAGCGGCTTCGCGAGGCGCTCGAGGACACCGACGCCGGCGCCGCCGTCGAGAAGTTCGTCGTCGCCTGTCCGATGTGTACCACGATGTTCGAGGACGGCCGCAAGACCGGGAACTTCGAGGACGACATCGACGTCGTCGACGTGGCGGAACTCTTGCTCGAGGCCCTCGAGACGTCCGGAAAACTCCCGGACGCCTCCGCCAGCGAGGTCTCGGCCGATGACGACGCCGCCGACGGCAGCGGTCCGGCCGCGGCGGACTAAGATCGATCCGACGGCCGGCCCGTCTCTCCCATGGCCGGCTCGTCTCCCGAACTGATCGAGGTGACTATTCGATGATCGACTCGCCTACCCGACGATCGTCGCGATCCGGTCGATCGCGGTCTCGATGTCCTCGCGATCGACGTCCAGATGGGTCGTGAAACGGACGGTGTAGTCGTCGAACTCGACGCCCCCGACGCCGGCCTCCGTACACGCCTCGAGGAACCCCGCGGCGGTGTATCCCGTTTCCGACACGTCCACGACCACGATGTTCGTCTCCGGGTCGGCCGCCTCGATCCCGTCGAGGTCGTCGAGTCCGCGTGCCAGCCGGGCCGCGTTCGCGTGGTCGTCGGCCAGCCGGTCGACGTTCTCCAGCGCGCACAGTCCGGGCGCGGCGATCAGCCCGGCCTGACGCATTCCCCCACCGAACAGCTTGCGAACGCGGCGCGCCTCCTCGATGAACGTCTCCGGTCCGACGAGCATCGATCCCACGGGCGCGCCGAGCCCTTTCGAGAGGCAGACCATCACGCTATCGACGGATTCGACCAGTTCGGCCGCGAGAGTGTCGAGCGCGACCGCCGCGTTGAACAGCCGCGCGCCGTCGACGTGGACGGGAACCTCGTGGTCGTGGGCGACCGCCGCGGCATCGTCGATCCGTGTCTTCGGGATCGCCTTCCCGCCGCGGTAGTTGTGCGTGTTCTCCAGCGCGAACAGCCCGGTCCCGGCACGATGGAGGTCGCGATCGACGAGGCCCGCCTCGACCTGTTCCGGAGTGGGAACGCCCCGTTCGCCGGCGTCGATCGGGCGGGTCTGTGCGCCCGACAGCGCGGCCGCGCCGCCGAGTTCCCAGCGATAGATGTGCGACTCGCCCTCGAGCAGCACCTCGTCGCCGGGGTCGGTGTGGACCTGCACGGCGATCTGGTTGCCCATCGTCCCCGACGGGACGTAGAGGGCCGCCTCCATCTCGAGCGTCTCGGCGACCCGACGCTCGAGTTCGAGCACGGTCGGGTCACCGCGATAGACGTCATCGCCGACTTCGGCGGTCGCGGCCGCCTCGCGCATCTCCGCTGAGGGGCGCGTCACCGTGTCCGACCGGAGGTCGACGTCGAGTTCCGACTTCATACCGATCGATTCGTGCACGCGGGCTTAGTGATGCCGGCCGAGACGATCGACGGGCTGGAGCGAGTCACTCCACGTCGGCACACGACCGAACCCGTCCCCAGATCGCGCGCCGATCGGCGACGAACCGGTACCCGCGTTCGCGGACCCGCTGCCAGCCGGGAACCTGCCGAGCTGCGTTCATCGCGCGCCGCCAGCCCGGCCCGAACCGGCCGACGACGCGCTCGAGCGCCTCGCCGCAGGAATAGACGGCGTCGTCGGTCAGCAGGTGCATACAGGACTCGTACTCGGCCGGGAGCCGGGCGCGCTGGTCGGGTGAGAGGTCGGCGAACCCGACGGGATCGAACTCGCCGTGGCGCAACGCGATCCGGACACACCACTTACAGAATCCGCAGTCGTCGTCGTAGACCAGACGTGGCGTCGCCATACCGATACGTCGGTCCCCCGTCGGTTTGGCGTTTCGGGTCCGGTGTCCCCTCACCGGCGGCCGACGAGTCTGCCGCGGCCACGCACGGGACGACGAATTAGCCGCGTACCGCACGGACGACGAGGTAGACGAACGGCGTGTCGACGACCGCGATCAGCAGCTTCAGCAGGTACTGGCCGAGGATCAGCGACACGACGACCGCGGTCGGCAGCGTGACGCCGATCCCGAGGACGGTCGGCGCGACCACGAACGCCACGCCGACGAAGATCACGGTGTCGATCGCCTGGCTCGTCGCGGTCGAGACGAGGTTTCGGAGCCAGAGGTGGGCGCCGTCCGTCCGATCGCGCAGCGCGTGGAAGACGATCACGTCCCAGTTCTGGCTCACCAGATACGCAAGCAGGCTGCCGACCACGATGTTCGTCGCGGGGGCCAGCGCTGCCGCGAACGTCGCGGCGAACTCCGGATCGTCGGCCGGCGCGGCGATCGTCGACCAGACGAGCGCCAGCACGACGAAGTTCATCGCGAACGCGACGTTCACCATCACCTGTGCCGCACGCCGACCGTACAGCTCGGCGTAACAGTCGGAGGCGAAGAACGTGATCGCGTACGCCACCGCCGCTCCCGGCAACGCGATCTCCGGCCCGACGACCGGCAGCGTGATCGGGATCGGGATCGCGAGGATCTTCGCGGCGGTCAACTGCGAGGTCACGAGCGCGGTCGCGAACAGGGCCAGGAGGGCAACTTGGCCGATCGCCGCCGTGCTGGTCGGGTCCGTGGGCGTGCCGGCCGCATCCCGTGTCTCCGGGCTACGCATCGGGCCCCTCGTCCGTCGTTCCGTGGCATCCCGTCCCGTCGGTCTCGGCGCCGTCAGCATCTTCGTCGAGCCGTCCGTGGCGATCGTCGATCTCGTCGAGCCGGTCCAGCGTCTTTCGGATCGACGCCCGGACCGCGTCGCTGCGGTTGACGAACTTGCCGTCGCCGCCGACGTGCCGATCGAGGTCGTTCAACAGTTCCTCCGGGATGTCCACGCTCACCTTGGGCATACTGAACTCTTGCCCGTCGGTCTGCGCCGCGCCGTTAAGTATTCTTCCAAGAACACGTGGGGAGTATCACTCCGCGACTCCGCCTGATCACCGATCCGGTCGTTCCGCGGGGGACACGTTTTTGGCGTTCCATCCCGTTCTCCCGCCACTATGGACGAGAAAACCGCGGATCTCCGGGACCTGTTCGTCGACGCGACCGGCTCGGAGACGGTCACCGAGGGGCAGTCGGCCGACCGCGGATCCCTGCTCGAGCGCGACGACGCGACGGTCGGGGAGCGGCTCACCGAGCTGATCGCGACGATGCGCGATCGATACGGCTTCTCGACCTCCCTTCCCGACGCCGCCTACGAGCGCGTCGTCCGGGGCCACTTCGACGACGAGCCGGACGCGGTCATCGCGGCGGCGATCGGCGACGACGAGTCGATCGAGATCGGGAAGAACGCCGCTGCCGACGTCGACGCGACGGGCGTCTTCCGCGCGCGAACGGACCTGCATCTCGTCACCGACGCCGACCGCGAGACGCCGGTCGCGTACGACGAGGTGAAGCGACTCGTGCTCGCGGGCGCCACGGACGAGGAGCTGGCCGCCGCGCTGTCCAGCGATCCCGAGACCGTGCGGCGGTATCGCCGCGTCGCCGAGGCGGACGTCGCCTCGATGCGCGCGAACCACCGCTTCCGCGACGAGTTCCGCGATCTCCTCACCGACGCCGACATCGAGGGATCGCTCGCCGCCGGCGCTCGCGAGGACGGGCTGCGCGAGGCGGCCGAGGACATCGAGACCGACGTCTCCTTTTGAACGACGGCCGTCCATCGATCGACCGATCCGTCCGACGGTTTATCCGGGGAGACGACGCAGACGGCCCGTGTCCGACGCCCCCTCACGACCGACTACCCCCGACACCGAGACGCCACCGACCGACACGACGGCGGACGCGTCGTCCAGCCACGCCACCCGTCCGGCATCGGCCGACCGGTCGGACCGCATCCCGTCGGGATCGGTTGCCTTCGGCGACCTGACGCGTGCCGCCTACTGTCCGCGGCAGCTCTACTACGCGCGACAGGAGCCGGACCGATCGATCCCCGATGCACAGCGGTCCCGGATCGACCTCGCGTTCCGATACCCGGATTCGGTCGCGGCGAGCGATGCCGACCTCGTCGATCGGACGATCGACGTCCGGCCGACCGTCTACCGCGACCGCCTTCGGACGCTTCGCGACGGCGGCCTTCGTGACCGGTTCGGGATCCCGTGGCGCTCGCTCGCGATCCCGGACCGAACACGGGCGTTTCTCGTCGGCCGGTCCTGTCACGGGATCGCGCATAAGGTGCTCTCCGGAACCGACGCCGACGATCCGCCGATACCGACGTTCGCCTCGCCCGGAACGCCGCCCGATCAGGGCGTCTGGGAGCCCCAGACCGTCCGGGCAGTTGCGATCGCGAAGGCGCTCGCCTGGGAGGAAGAACGCGAGATCCACCGCGCTCTCGTCGAGTACCCGGCGGTCGGCGTCGTCCGCGAGGTCACGCTGTCGGTTCGGACGAAGGCCGCCTATCGACGTGCGCTGCGGACCACTCGCGGGATCGACGGGCCGCCGTCACGGGTTTCCGACGACCGGTGTCAGCCCTGCGAGTATCGGGATCAGTGTGGCACCGAGACGCGCTCGCTGCGCTCCCGGCTTGGGCTGTAGTCGTGGATCGACGGGAAGGGTCCCGCCGTCGACGGCTTCGCAACCGATCGTCGAGCCAGGCCGCGATCAGCGATCGTCGAGCCAGGCCGCGATCAGCGATCGTCGAGCCAGGCCGCGATCGCGTCCGCATTGGCGCCGCGTCGATGGATCGTCCCCGTTTCCGGCTCGACGACGGTGCTTTCGGTCCCCGGCGTTTCGCCGCCGTCGATCAGGACCGCCACGGCGTCACGGATCTCCGGGTTGAGTGCCGACAGGTTACGGACGCTGCCCGTTCCCGACCGGTTCGCGCTCGTGGCGGTGATCGGTCCAGCCGCGTCGCACAGCGCGAGCGCGATCGGGTGATCCGGGATCCGGATCCCGACCCGGTCGCGGCCGGCCGTGAGCACGTCCGGAACGGTCGCCGCCCGCTCGACGATCACGGTGACCGGTCCGGGGAGGAATTCGCGGAGACAGGCAGCCTCCAGCTCGGTCGGCCGCGTGTGCTCGAGCGCCGTGTCGACGCTGTCGACGCCGAACGAGAGCGGCTTCGCGCGGTCGCGCCCCTTCGTCTCAAAGACGCGTTCGACGGCATCCGGGGCGAGCGCGTCGGCGCCGAGTCCGTAGACCGTCTCCGTGGGATACACCACGAGATCGCCGTCGGCGATCGCGGTCGCCGCACGGTCGATCGTCGACCGGACGTCCTTGGGAAGGGCCTCGCGTGCCGCAGCCGGCTCCGCCGGTTCCGCCGACTCCGCCGAACTCGTCCGTTCCGCCGTTCGTGGCTGGTCGTCCATCGGCGGATCAGGCGGTCAGGTCGTCCACCGCCTCGCCGATCGCGTCATAGGGCGGGAACTCGGGATGTTCCGCGGCGACCCACGCGTAGCGGACGGTTCGATCCTCGTCGATCGCGAACACGGCTGGGCGGGCGTCGACGATCCCGGCCATTCCGTCGAGGTCGTTGGTAACTCCGTACTCCTCGAGGACCTCCGCGCCGGGATCGGAGAACAGTCGGGCATCGACGTCGCGCTCCTCGAGCAGCGTGCCGTGTTCGTAGGGCGTCGAGATACCGATCCCGACCACGTCGATCGCGTCGGTCCACCCTCGGTCGGCGATCTCGTTCCAGACGTACGTCGCCGGGAAGGCGCCGTCCATCGGATACGCGACGAGCAGGACCGGGCCGTTCTCGAGGAGGCTCGACAGCGATCGGTCCTCCCAGAACTCCGTGGTGACGAGTGGTCGGGTGAACTCGGGGGCGGTCTCTCCCGTCTCGACGTGGTCCGCCTCCGGGAGTTCGACGACGTCGAAATCAACCATCTCAGGCACCTCCCTCGCTGTAGGTCGTCTCGAGGTACTCGACGATGTTCGCGCTCTCCGACATCGTCACGCCCGTCGTCTCGTCGACGATCGCGGGGACCGTTCGCGCGCCGGAGACGCGTTTGACGACGTTCCGCTCCGAGTGCATCGGCTCGATGAACCGTGACCGGTACGAGAGGTCGAGTTCGTCGAGGGTTCGCACGACCCGTTCACAGAACGGGCACGCCTGCAGCCGGTACAGCGTGATGTCAGTCGTCTGGTCGGGCATATCACTCAGTATGAACGCCGACGGGGTAACCGTGTCGCCATCGGGTCCGCAGCGGGTGATCGGTCAAGTTCGTCGGTATGCGTGGCTCGGACGATCCGGACGTCAGACGTAATCATTTAACCGTTGCCACCCGCAGGTGTAACGAGAATGGGCTTGTCGCCGAATATGCTGCTGGCCATCGGACCCCTCCAGATCGAGGCGGTCAGTACGACGACGTGGACGATCATCGGGACGCTCACGATCGTCGTGCTCCTGGGACTGTCCGCCTTCTTTTCCTCCTCGGAGATCGCGATGTTCTCGCTGCCGAAACATCGCGTCGACAACCTCGTCGAGGAGGGCGTCCGCGGCGCACGAACCGTCCAACAGCTCCGCGAGAACCCGCATCGACTCCTCGTGACGATCCTCGTCGGCAACAACATCGTCAACATCGCGACCTCGGCGATCGCCACGTCGATGTTCGGCTTCTACCTCTCGCAGGGCCAAGCGATCGTCGCGACGACCTTCGGGATCACGGCCGTCGTCCTGCTGTTCGCCGAGACCGCACCGAAGTCCTACGCGGTCGAACACAGCGAGTCGTGGTCGCTGCGGATCGCCCGGCCGCTGCAGTACTCCGAGTGGCTGTTGCTCCCGCTCGTGATCCTCTTCGATTACCTCACCCGTATCATCAACCGGATCACGGGCGGCCGCGCGGCGATCGAGTCGACCTACGTCACCCGCGAGGAGATCCAGAACATCATCCAGACCGGCGAGCGCGAGGGCGTCATCGAGGAGGACGAACGGGAGATGCTCGACCGCATCTTCCGGTTCAACAACACGATCGCCAAGGAGGTGATGACGCCGCGGCTCGACGTCACCGCCGTCTCGAAGTCGGCCAGCGTCGAGGAGGCGATCCAGACGTGCGTCCAGTCGGATCACGAGCGCGTTCCGATCTACGAGGGGAACCTCGACAACATCGTTGGCGTCGTCACCGTCCGGGACCTGGTCCGCGAGCTCCGATACGCCGAGGGCGAACCCTCCCTGGAACGGGTCGTCAAGCCGACGCTACACGTGCCCGAATCGAAAAACGCCGACGAACTCCTCGAGGAGATGCAGGATAACCGGCTCCAGATGGTCATCGTCATCGACGAGTTCGGCACGACCGAGGGGATCATCACGCTCGAGGACATGGTCGAGGAGATCGTCGGCGACATCCTCGAGGGTGACGAGCCCGAACCGATCGAGTTCATCGAGGAGAACGTCGCGATGGTGCAAGGCGAAGTGAACATCGACGAGGTCAACGAGATCCTCGGGATCGACCTCCCGGAGGGCCAGGAGTTCGAGACGCTCGCCGGCTTCGTCTTCAACCGCGCCGGCCGGCTCGTCGAGGAGGGCGAGTCGATCGCCTACGACGGGGTCGACATCCGGATCGAGCGCGTCGACAACACGCGGATCATGAAGGCCCGCGTGACCGTCACCGACGAGTACGGAGCCGAGGCGTCCGTCGAGGTCGAGGATGAGGACGCGCCGGTCGAACAACCGCCGGAGTCCGACCCGAACTGACGGGCGTTGGCTCCGGACCCGGACCCATCGCGAGCATACCACGCCGATTGCCGCCAGTGATCACACCACACCGATCGCCGCCAGCAGCCAGTACGCACCGAAGCCGACGGTCAACGAGACCGCAAGTGACCCGATCCACGCGAGCACCGTATAGCCCATCTTCCGCTTGCTGACGCCGGCCCCGCCGGCCGCGTAGCCGGCCCCGACGATCGCCGAGACGATGATCTCGTTGAACGAGACGGGGATGCCGAACGCGACGGCGGTCTGTGCGATCGCGAACGAGGGGATGAGCGCCGCGATCGACCGTCGCGGGCCCATCGACGCGTAGTCCTGAGCGATCGCCTTGATCATCCGCGGCGCCCCGGTCCAGGATCCCAACAGGAGTCCGGTTCCGCCGCCGACGAGGACTGCCCAGAGGGGGATCGCGGCCTCATCGAGAATCGGGACCAGCGGCCCGATCGCCAGACCCACCTGTGACCCGCCGGCCGAAAACGCCACGAGCCCGCCGAGCGCCAGCAGAAACCGTCGCTGACCGCCGTCTCGATCGCGACCGATGTCGAGATACACGGCAGTGCCGACGATCGCTGCACACGCAAGCGTCAGGATGATCGGACCGAGGTCGATCCCGAACGGCGACCCGACCGGGAGGCCCGAACCGAGCGTTCCCGCGAGTGACCCCTGTTCGTCCGCGGCGCCGAGGAACGCGAACCCGATGTTTCCGAGGATGACGCCGACGATGCCGCCGAGGACTCCGGTCAAGGCCCGCTCGGGGATCCGGTCGTTCTGGAGCGCCCGAGCGGCGACGTACGCGCTCCCGCCGCCGACGAACGGGGTGAGGACCCAGAGCGTGGCGATCTCGGTGTATTTTGCCCATGCCGGTGCCCCGCCCATCGCGAGACCGACGCCGACGACGGCTCCCGTGACGGTGAACGCCGTGGCGATCGGATACCCGGTGAAGACCCCGATCGCGACGAGTGCGGCCGCGGTCAGCAGCGCGACGATCGCCGCGCCCGCGGTGATCGTGACGCCGCCGATCAGTTCCGTCCCGACCGCCTCGGTGACGTTTGCACCCTGCAGCACCGCGCCGAGAAAGCCGAGGACGCCGACGACGAGCCCCGCCCGCATCACGGAGATCGCGTTGGCGCCGACCGCCGGCGCGAACGGCGTCGACCCCGACGATCCCGCACCGATAGCCCACGCCATGAAGAGGCTTGCGAGCCCTGCAACGGCGAACGTGGCGGTTGTTTCGAGCGCCATCGTTACCGTTGTCCGTCCTCGTAGCCCTCACGCAGGCTCAACAGCGTGCGTCGGACGAGGAGGTACGCGAAGAGGAAAAAGCCCGCCAACGCGATCAGCAGGCCGATGAACAGCGGATCGGGCGAGTCCATATATCACCCGGCTACTTCCGGCGTGGTGTTATGCGTTTCGGCGTCCCGGTCGGCGTCAACGCCGCCGATCGATGTGTGACTAAAACCGTCGTTTGTTCTTAGCGCGGATATATACTCCCCGCAACCGTTGATTCACTCGCGACACCCGCTTCGGCCCTCCGATCGCGGTCGTGACGCCGTGACGCGGTCACGCGTCGCCGACCGTCAGCCGCGATCTTCCCACGAACCACCATCACGAGCACGCGACGAACGATATCCCCGATACACCCGTCGTGTCCCCCCACGACGTGCGATCGACGACCCTCCCACCGTCGTGCCTGATCGACGCGATTCGAACCCCCCCACTGACCGCACGACCCCCCGTTCCGTGCTCCGTCCCGATCGCCGAGCGCGGTGTCGTCGACCCTTTTCAGTGTCCCGTCCCGAGAGCCGGCTGCCCAGCTCCACACTGGCCGATCCGCACGTCACTCCCGGGTCGTGACCCGCGTCCGCGGGAACGATCACTCGCTCCCGGGTCGAAGTTCTCACTCCTGCGCCGGGGTCCCGTGAACCCGAAACCGCTCGAAGACGTCACCGTCGGGCGTCACCAGCCGTCCCTCGAGACCGCCGTCGCCATCGATCGGCTCGAGCTCGGCGTGTGCCGGCCTGTTGCCGCGCGGCTGTGCGTGGCTCCCCGGATTCACGAGCGTCACGTCGCCCGCCTCAGTGATCGTCGGTCGGTGGCTGTGTCCAAAGACCACGACGTCGGCGGCCCGTTCGCGGCCGAACAGCGCGAGCGCCGTCTCGCCGCCGCGGCGGGTGTGGGTCACTGCGAACCTGACGCCGGCGTACTCGACGGTTCGCGCCTCGGGCAGCCGGTCGCGGATCGCGGCGTCGGCGTTGTTCCCGAACACCGCACGGAGGGTGTCCGTCTCCGCGTCGAACGCGTCGAACACCGGCTCGCGGTGGAAGTCCCCGGCGTGGATCACGATGTCGGCCTCCCGAACCGCACGCAGCGTGCGTCCAGTCAGGCGATGACCGTCCGTGCTGTGGGTGTCGGAGACGATCGTGAGCATCGGGGACGCTCAGGCCCCCTCGGCGTCGGAGTGGCGGCGCTCGGTCGTCCCTGATCCCGAATCGCCGCCATTGCCGGCATCTCCGGCCGCGGTTCCGTCCTCATCGGGCAGTGAGAGCGCGGCCAGCAGCGCCTCCAACTGGACCTGCTCGTTCGCCCCCTCGGAGATCCGGTAGTCGGCCTCGCCGATCCGCTCCATCAGCCGGACCGCCTCGCGCTCGGAGAGGTCGAACTCCCAGACCGAGCGATGCAGCTGGTCGATCACGTCGCCGCCGGCCATCCCGGTCTCCGTGAGCAGCGTGTCCAGGGTCGCGCGCGCCTTCGAGAAGTCTCCCGAGAGCGCGTCCGTGACCATCGACTCGATCTTCTCGGGTCTGGCGGTCGCCGTGATCGCGTAGACGGCCTGCTCGTCGACGACGTCGCCGGTCGTCGCGGCTGCCTGGAGGGAGTTGATCGCACGACGCATATCGCCGTTTGCGGCGTACACGAGCGCGTCGACGCCCGCCTCGGTCACCTCGATGTCCTCGGCAGCGGCAATCTCCCGGACCTGGGCCGCGATCGCCTCATCCGACAGCGGCGAGAACCGGAAGACGGCACACCGCGACTGGATCGGATCGATGATCTTCGAGGAGTAGTTACACGAGAGGATGAACCGGGTGTTGTCGGAGAACTGCTCCATCGTCCGCCGGAGCGCTGACTGGGCGTCATCGGTGAGAGAGTCGGCCTCATCAAGAAATATTAGCCGGTGATCGTACCCACCGAACGACGATCGCGCGAAGTTCTTGATCCGGTCCCGAACCACGTCGATCCCGCGCTGGTCGGAGGCGTTGAGCTCGAGGAAGTTCCCGCGCCAGTCGTCGCCGTAGATCTCGCGGGCGATCGCCGTTGCCGAGGTAGTGTTGTGCATCACGGTTGGGACCTCGCCGGCGACGTAATTCCGAGTCTCCGGGACCGTCAAGTCGTAAACCCGTTCCTCGGTCTCGACGTGATCGACCGACTCGACCCGATCATAGTAGAGCTCCGCATCTGCGATCCGACTCGCCGTCTCGAGTAGTTCGATCGTCTCGACCGACAGCCGGTCCAGCGCCGCCACCCGAAGCTGCTCGGCGACGCGCTCGAATCGTGTAACGGTCCGTACCGCGTGATCATCGGTGTTCAGCAGGTTCGTGAGATCCGGGGACTCGAACGTGAGACCCGACACGATCTCCTCGTTCGAGGCGCCGATCAGATCCCGGCAGGTCCGTAGCTCCGCTTGGACCGTCTCGAGTGCCGCCTTCTCGAGCGGTCGGTCGAGCTCATCGAGCACCTGCAGTGCACGCGTCGCGTACGGAGTTCGTCGCCCGTCGCTGTATTCGAGGAGTCGGTCGGATCGAACGCCGGTCGATTCGGCGATCGTCGACCGCGTCTCGATCGGTTCCAGGTCGCTTCGTGTGCCGACCCACGTCGCGGGGAGGCTGGTCGTTTCCGCGATCATCGGCTCCAGTCGCTCGAGCCGCTCCAGTCCTCGCTGAACGTCCTCGATCCGGTCGGTTGCGGCCGTAACGACATTGTCGAGGACCGTACAGTACCGCTCCCGTCCGGGCGTCTCCGGGTTCAGTGATTTCGGGAGGTGGTCGGTAACGGGGATGTCAAGGCGGTCACACAGTTCCCGAAGCACCATCTGTGCCGGGATCGTGTCGTGGTTCGTGTTCGCGTCCTTGGCAGCGTGTTCGTGGAGGCGGTCAGCCTTATATCCGATCGAGAAGTCGATCCGGTCGGCGAACGTCTCGAGAGTGTTCGCCCCCGAGATATAAAGGGTGTGATAGGTCCGTTCGATCCCGGTTCCGTTCGTCGCTGCCTTTTGGGCAGTTTTTCGCCGGCACGGGACCTCGAACGTCGAAAGCAGGTAGGCCACCAACGTGATGTGGTCCGCGTTTCGCTGTGTGAGTTCGATGATCCCGTTTGCCGCGATATGAGCCTCGGCGTCGAAGACGGCACGGAGGAACGCCGCTCGCGAGGCGTCGTCCGCCGAGACGATCGCGGAACCGATCGCCGACGTCCCGGTACCCGATGCGCTGGCGAAGACGTCGAAGACCGCCTCGAGATAGTGCGTGAGCGTTCGTGAACTGATGCGAACGTATGGGACGTCCTTCCGACGGCCGCGTTCGGTATCCACCTCGAAGAGCGTCCGTGCGGTGGTTTCGAACGCATCGAGGAGTTCCTCGTCGGTGTTGTAGAACTTGATCTCCCCGCCGTCGATGTGTGCCTCGCTGATCGTGAGCCCGACGAACCGCGCGAGCTCCGGCGTCACGGCGGTCGGTGGCGTGATCGACCGCGATCGGTGGCCGGTGGCGTTGACGTATTCGATCGCTTCCACCGCGGGGACCCAGTCGTTCGGCTGCAAGTCACACGCGTGAAGCTCGGAGAGGGGAATCGGCTCCGTCGCCGATCCGGTCGCCCACTCGACGTCGAGCGTTGAGATACGGCCCGAAAGCGACTCCCTCGCGAGCGTGACTTCGGTGCGGTCCGGATCCATCTCCTCGAACCAGCGGAGCTGCGACTGCGTCCCCATACTCGGTGACGACGATGGATCCGGTTCCGAGGGCGACGACGGTTTCGGCTCCGGGAGCGACGACGGTTCCGGTGCGGGAAGTGATAGCGGACGCGCGACTCGATCGCCGGCCTCCAGATCGGCTGCCGGAACCCACTCGAGTCCGTCCTCAGTGATGATGTGCAGCTTATGTTCCGGCGTTACCCGGAACTCGCCACCATCTCGGGTTTCGATCGTCACCAGTTCGTCCGTTTCCTTCGCGAACACGTCCGAGGGTGCGACGAATTCGAACTCGTTTCGATCCGTCAACGTCGCGACCGAGAGATCGCTTGACGGCGTCGCGAACCCTTCGATGTCGCCGACGATGTCCTCGATCCGACGGACGCCATCACCCGTCAGAACCGGCGTATCTCCGGTAACACACTTCCCAACTCCGGCAGGCCCGGAGAAAAGCAGATGCGGCAGGTCGTCCTGCTCGATGTAGCTTTCGAGCCGCTCGATGATGTCCTCGTGACCGTGGATGTCCGAGAGGGTCTGCGGTCGATACTTCTCGATCCAGATCTCCCGGCCGGTCGCGGTCGCGGCGTCCGCGTCCGACGTCCCTGCCTCGGTATCGGTGTCCGACGTCTTCGTCTCAGCATCCGTGTCCGACGCCCCGGCCTCGGCATCCGTCGGCTCCTCGGGCTCGCTCATACGATGGACCACCGCCGGCAGGGTCATAAACGAACCGAGACGCCGGTTTGGCTGGCGGCCAACCGTTCGACGGAACGGTGACCGCCAGGAACGACTCGACGGTTGCGAGCGCGGGTAGCGTCACGACGCTCAGTTATAAGCGGAATACTGCCACTGCAGCGTATATTTATCACCTCTAACCTGGTGGAATTGATCGCTACGTCCCGACGCGGAACCGCACCTCGATCCCGTCCGGTCCCGTGACGGAGATGCCGTCGTCCACCTCGGTGACGGCATACTCGCCGTCCGCGAGTCGGCTCTCGAGTGCCTCGATCGCCGCCGCGTCGGGGAGCACCACTTCGAACCACGATACCCCTCTCCCCTCGGTCGGTCCGGACCGGTGGTTCCACGTGTTCGCGCCGAGATGATGGTGGTAGCCGCCGGCGGAGACGAAGAGCGCGGCCGGCATGGTGGTTTGCGTTTCGAATCCGATCCGGTCCACGTAGAAGTCCCGGAACGACGCAAGCGAGGAGACCTCGAGATGGACGTGGCCGACATCCGTTCCGGCGGGGAGTTCCGACTCGCCCGCGGCAGCGGCTGTCACTGGCTCGAGATCGAGGGGATACGTCCCCATCCGAACGGTTCCATCGTCGCTGCGGGGCCACTCCTCTCGCGGATAATCCCGGTAGATCTCGATCCCGTTGCCCTCCGGGTCGGTGAGGTATAGCGCCTCGCTCACGCCGTGGTCCGACGCGCCGCCGAGCTGCCAGCGCTCCTGGACGCGGGCTAACGCGTCGCCCAACGCGCCGCGCGAGGGGACCCTGAACGCGTTGTGAAACAGCCCCGCTCCCGACCGGTGCCGAGCGAACGCATCCGGGTCGTGCTCCAGCACGAGCAGCGGAGACCCCTCGACGCCGAGCACTGCGGTCGTCTCGGAGCGATTGAGAACGGTGAGTCCGACGACGTCCCGATAGAAGTCAATCATCTCCGTGAGCTCCGACACCGTGAGCGCGGTTCGTCCGATGCGCGTTTCCGGGGGCAATCCATCCATCTTCGAGGGCACTTCGTCTCCCCCCGAGGGCACTACGCCTCCCTCCCAGTCCAAGGTCGATCGATCGTCCCGGAGGCACCGAATCCCGGCACCGTCGCGTTTTGTAGTTCCATTACGTTATCTAGTTTGGAACCAAACCGACTTATAGATCCGGTTATAAGTATGTGACCAGGTTATGGCGGCCCAACCACCCGAGACGGATGCCGAGGAGCAGTCCGACGTCGAGCGGCGCAATGCCGACGTCTGTAACGTCGTTGGAGCGGTCGAAGCGGTGGGATCGAAGTGGAAGCTCGTCGTCCTCAACGACCTCCGGGAGGGCGAGAAGCGATTCAACGAGCTCAAACGATCGACGGGAGCGAGCTCGTACACGCTGTCCCGCGTCCTCGAGGACCTGGAGGCCGACGGATTCATCGACAACCGCAAGGAGTTGGAGTCGCCGGTCGCCAGCTACTACACGCTGACTGAGAAGGGGAGTGAGCTCTGCCCCGTGTTCGACGCCCTGGACGAGTGGGGAGCGGACTGGATCGAGTGACGTCCGCTGCCGCGTTCACACGATGGATCTTCGTACGGTACGAGTCTTGCCACGGACGAGTAACTCTGGTACGGTGGTGTAAATATATTTGATTACTACTTCGGTCATTTTGCGCCATTTATACGCGTTTATAAATTAAATATGGTTTCATTTTGCCGAAGGTATTTATGATACAACGTCATTGAAACAGCCAATGTCCGTACTCGAGACCACTGGACGGGACCTGTTCATCGATGGCGACTGGACGACTGCGTCGACCGACGAACGGTTCGCGACGATGGACCCTGCGACGGAAACCGAGGTCACGACGGTTGCGGCGGCAACGGCAGAGGACGTCGACCGCGCAGTGACCGCGGCCCGGGAGTCGGCCCCGGCCTGGCGCTCGAAACCACCTGCCGAACGGAGTCGGATCGTTCGCGCCGTCGCGGACCGTATTCGAGACGCCGCGAGCGAACTGGCTGCCATCGAGAGTCGAGACCAGGGGAAACCGCTCACACAGGCCCGCGACGACGTTGCGGACGCGGCTCGATACTTCGAATACTACGCTGGCGCCGCCGACAAGCTCGAGGGCGAAAGCATTCCGCTCGACGAGGGGAGCCTCAACCTCACCACGCGGGAACCGTACGGGGTAAGCGGCCAGATCATCCCGTGGAACTTCCCGTTGAGCATTACTGCCCGCGGGATGGCCCCGGCGTTAGTGGCCGGGAATACGGTGGTCGTCAAACCCGCACCGACGACGCCCCTCTCCGCGCTGTCTCTGGCGGAGATCTGTTCGGACGCCGGCGTTCCGGACGGCGTGGTGAACGTCGTCACCGGTGGAGCGGAACCGGGAGCAGCGCTTTCCGCACACGATGGCGTCGATCAACTCACCTTCACGGGGAGCGTCCCGACCGGAGAAGCGGTAATGCGATCCGCCGCGGAGACGATCACGCCGGTCACGCTCGAGTTGGGTGGAAAGAATCCCGCCATCGTAATGGCCGACGCCGATATCGATGACGCCGCGCGCTGGATCGCGACGGGGATCTTCACGAACGCCGGTCAGATCTGTTCGGCGGCCGACAGGGCGATCGTTCACGAATCGGTCTACGACGAGTTCATCGACCGCATCGTCGACCAGGCGGAGTCGTACACGCTCGGCCCCGGGCAGGACGATCCCGATATGGGGCCGCTCAACCACGCCGAGCACTTCGAGTCCGTCCTGGAATACGTCGATGTCGGTCTGGAGGAGGGGGCGACGCTCGAAACCGGCGGCGAACCGCTCGACCGTGACGGCCATTTCCTCCGGCCGACGGTGCTTTCGGACGTCGAGAACGATATGCGGATCGCGCAGGAGGAGATCTTTGGGCCGGTTCTCGCGGTGATTCCGTTTTCGGACCGCGAGGAGGCGGTCGAGATTGCGAACGACGTGGAGTTCGGACTCGCCGGTGGCGTCTTCTCCCGGGACGTCAAACGGGCATTGAACGTCGCTCGAGACGTCGACGCGGGAAGCGTCTACGTGAACGAGTGGTTCGGCGGGTCCGTCGAAACCCCGTTCGGCGGAATGGCCAAAAGTGGGATCGGCCGTGAGAAGGGATTCGAAGCCCTCGATTCGTATTCACAGACCAAGAGCATCTCGGTCAACCTCGGCGAGTAGGGTCCATTTGCCGTGGCCCGTCGTCGCGCCTCGCCGTGCCTCGTCGCTGCGGCCCGTCGCCGCGGCCCGTCGCCGCGGGAACCGATCTGTTCAACCCGATCCGGGCCCGAGCACGGGTATGCACGTCACCGTCGAGGTCATCGGCGAGGGGACCCACGAGCTCGCCTGCGAGCCCGAGGATACCTACGCCGATCTGATCCGGTCGGTGGGCTATAGCCCCCAGGAGGCCGCTGCGCTCGTCGACGGGTCGCCGGTTCCCGAGGACCGCGCCGTCGACGCCGAGCGCGTGACGGTCCTCCGACTCATCAAGGGCGGGTCCGGGCGCGGCTACGTGCCCGAGACGGTCGACTTCGAGGGCGCGAACGTCGGTCCGGGACCGGACCCGTTCGCCCTGTCCGACCTCGAAACGGATATTGCGGTCCTGCTGTTCCACCGCGACCACCTCTGTGGGAACTGTCGCACGCAGGTCAAGGCCGTCGTCTCGAACCACGACTCGCTCCGCGAGGCCGGCGTCGAGGCGGTGTCGATCCTGCCGGAGGACCGCGAGCGGGCTGCCGAGTGGGTGGCGGAGTATGACGTTCCCTACCCCTTCATCGCGGACCCGGAGACCGAGATCGCGAGCCAGTACGGCCAGTCGCGCCGATTCGGCCCGATCGGCCGGCGGATCGACCTGATCGGCCGGATGCCCGAGGTCGTGCTCGTCGATCTGCGCCGGGAGCCCGAAGTTCTCTGGCGGTACACCGGGTCCCACCCTGGCGACCGACCGGGGATCGATGCGATCCTCGAGGAGGCGCGGAAGTTCGCGTGAGGGTCCCCTCGAGCGACCCGCCAGCGGGGATCGCGATCCGGCCCGCCGAGGCGGGCGACGCCGTCGATGTCCTCCGAGTTCTCGAGGGTGCCTTGCTCGAGGTCGACGCCGAGACACTCCGGTCCGGGATCGAGGCCGGCCGCGTCCTCCTTGCGGAGACTGATCCTGAGTCCGGGAACGAACGAGCCCGGACCGTCGTCGGGGCACTCTCCCTGGTGCCCTGCGACGAACCGTCTCGGAGTGCGTGCGGCGACCGACTTCACGTCGACGCCGTGGCCGTCACGCGCCACCGGCGTGAGGCCGGAATCGGCTCCGCGCTCGTGCGGGCCGCGATCGACCTGGCTGCGGCACGCGAGGTGACCCGACTCACCGCCGCCTTCGAGAGCGATCTCCGTGAGTTCTACGCCGACCTCGGGTTCCGGATCGAGCCGGTCGAGGGAGCCGACCGGCTGCGTGGCGTCGTCGACGTCGGAGCGATCGATCGACGCTAACGGCGGGCCGGCGGGTAGCGGCGATCTGGTGTTCACACGGTGTCGACCCCATTCGACGTGCCTTTCCGGGTCGACCACGTCACGATCGGTATGAACGTGCGTTCGTCAGCGGCCGATTCCCGGACTGATCCACGGGGATCGGGGAGGCATCCATGAGCGGGAAGGACGAGTACTACAACCGCTCCAAGCAGGAGGGCTACCGCAGCCGGGCCGCCTACAAGCTCCGGCAACTCGACGAGACGGCCTCGCTGTTCGACCGGAACGACACCGTCGTCGACCTGGGCGCGGCGCCGGGCGGCTGGCTGCAGGTCGCCGCAGAGCGCGTCGGCGCCGGTGGGACCGTGGTCGGCGTCGACCTCCAGCGAATCCGGGATCTCGATCCGGATGCGGATGGGGGCGAGGACGACTGGGGCGACGGCGACGTCGCGAGCGTCGAGACGATCCGGGGCGATATGACCGAGGCGAAGACCCAGGACCGCCTCCGCGAGACGATCGGTGACCGTGGGGCCGACGTCGTCGTCTCGGATATGGCGCCGAATATGACTGGCGAGTACAACCTCGACCACGCCCGGTCGGTCCACCTCGCACGACAGGCGTTCGAGGTCGCGCTGGACCTCCTGGCGCCCGGCGGCGATCTCGTCGTCAAGGTGTTCCAGGGGCAGGATCTCGAGGCGCTTCAGGACGACATCGAGGCGGAGTTCGAGTACGTCCGCGTCGTCTCCCCGCCCGCCTCGCGCGACTCCTCCTCGGAGGTGTACCTCGTCGCGAAGGGGCTGATGACCGCGCCCGTCGAGGCGGGTGACCGGGTTTCGGTCGAGATCGAGGACGTCGGCGACGAGGGCGACGGGATCGCCACGGTGGACGGCTACACGCTGTTCGTGCCCGGCACCGAGGCCGGCGAGACCGTCGAGATCGTCGTCGACGACGTCAAGCCGCGGTTCGGCTTCGCCGAGCGCGTCGACTGAGTCCGGTCGGTTGCCCCCGGTCTCGGCAGCGGCGATCGAGACCGGTCGTTCGAGACCGCCTGCGGGCCCGATCCCGCAGTAGCGACGGATCGACCGACCCCGGAACCCTTTTGGCCGAACGCCAGCCACACAACGGTAATGAGCACGCTCGAAGCCGAATATCGCCTCGACTATTTCGAGGAGGAGGGCTTTCACCGACGGGAGTGTTCCTCCTGTGGCGTCCACTTCTGGACGCGCGATCCGGACCGAACGACGTGTGGCGAACCGCCGTGTGCGGACTACAGCTTCATCGGCGACCCCGGGTTCGACGAGGCGTACACGCTCGAGGAGATGCGGGAGGCATTCCTCTCCTTCTTCGAGGACCACGACCACGAGCGGATCGACCCCTATCCGGTCGCGGCGAACCGCTGGCGCGACGACGTCCTGTTGACGCAGGCGTCGATCTACGACTTCCAGCCGCTGGTGACCTCCGGCAAGACGCCGCCGCCGGCGAACCCGCTTGCGGTCTCCCAGCCCTGCATCCGGATGCAGGACATCGACAACGTCGGCAAGACGGGTCGGCACACGATGGCCTTCGAGATGATGGCCCACCACGCGTTCAACGTCCGGGAGGACGCCGACGAGGAGTACGCCTACGAGGGCGAGGTCTACTGGAAGGACGAGACGGTCAGGTACTGTGACGAGTTCTTCGAGTCGATGGGTGCGACCCTCGAGGAGATCACCTACATCGAGGATCCCTGGGTCGGCGGCGGCAACGCGGGCCCGGCGATCGAGGTCATCTACAAGGGTGCGGAGCTGGCCACGCTCGTCTTTATGTGTATGGAGCAGGACCCCGACGGCGACTACGAGCTCAAGGACGGGAACACCTACTCCTATATGGACACCTACATCGTGGACACCGGGTACGGCCTCGAGCGCTGGACCTGGATGAGCCAGGGGACGGCCACGGTCTACGAAGCGATCTATCCCGACGCCATCGAGTTCCTCAAGGAGCACGCCGGGATCGACTACTCCGAGGAGGAGCAGGCGATCGTCAACCGGGCGGCGAAACTCGCCGGCCGGCTCGACATCGACGACGTCGACGATATGGAGGCCGCCCGCGGCGACATCGCCGCGAAGCTCGACGTCGACGTCGACGAGCTGCGCGACCTCCTCGAACCGCTCGAGGACATCTACGCGATCGCCGACCACTCCCGGACGCTCGCGTACATGTTCGGCGACGGGATCGTCCCCTCGAACGTCGGGACCGGCTACCTCGCCCGGATGGTGCTCCGACGCACCAAGCGGCTCGTGGACACGGTCGGCGTCGACGCTCCGCTCGACGAGCTGGTCGATATGCAGGCCGAGCGGCTCGGCTACGAGAACCGCGACACGATCCGCGACATCGTCCGGACCGAGGAGCGAAAGTACCGGAAAACGCTCGACCGCGGCGCCCGGAAGGTCGAATCGATCGCCGACGAATACGCCGGCACCGGCGAAGCGATCCCCACCGAGACGCTCATCGAGATGTACGACTCCCACGGGATCCAGCCCGATATGGTCGCCGACATCGCCGCGGAGCGCGGCGCGACCGTGGACGTCCCCGACGACTTCTACGGGCTCGTGGCGGACAGACACGAGGAAGTCACCGACGAGGAGACGGGTGAGCGTGACGACCGGCTCGCGGACCTGCCCGAGACGGAGAAGCTGTATTACGACGACCAGGACCGGCTGGAGTTCGAGGCGGTCGTCCTCGACGTCTTCGAGGTCGAGGCGGACGACGGGGAGACGACCGACGATGACGTCTACGACGTCGTCCTCGACCAGACGATGTTCTACCCCGAGGGCGGGGGCCAGCCCGCCGACCACGGCAGCCTGACCGCCGGCGAGACGACCGTCGAGGTGACCGACGTCCAGGAGGCCGACGGCGTCGTCCTGCACCGCACCGACGGCGACCCGGGAACGGGGGAGTTCGTCCGCGGACAGATCGACGGGGAACGTCGCCGCCGGTTGATGCGCCATCACACGGCCACCCACCTCATCGGCCACGCCGCTCGCGAGGTGCTCGGCGATCACGTTCGGCAGGCCGGTGCCCAGAAAGGACTCGACTCGTCGCGGCTCGACGTCCGCCACTACGAGCGGATCTCCCGTGAGGAGGTGACGGCGATCGAGCGCGTTGCCAACGATCTCGTGATGGAGAACCTGCCGGTCGACCAGGAGTGGCCCCACCGCCACGAGGCCGAGGCTGAACACGGGTTCGACCTCTATCAGGGCGGGATCCCGCCGGGAACGAACGTTCGCCTGATCCACGTCGGTGACGCGGACGTGCAAGCGTGCGCGGGAACGCATGTGGGACGAACCGGTGACATCGGGGCCGTGAAGGTGCTCAAGACGGAGCCGGTCCAGGACGGCGTCGAGCGTCTCGTCTTTGCCGCGGGAACCGCGGCGCTGGAGGCGACCCAACGGACCGAGGACGCCCTGTATGACGCCGCCGACGTCCTCGACGTCGACCCGCTCGACGTGCCGGACACGGCCGAACGGTTCTTCCAGGAGTGGAAGGAACGGGGCAAGGAGATCGACCGGCTCACCGACGAGCTGGCGGCGGCCCGTGCCTCGGGTGCCGACGACGCCGAGGAGATCGAGCTCGACGGCGTGACGGTCGTCGTCCAGCGACTCGATGCGGACTCGGAGGAACTGCGTGCCACCGCGAACGCGATGGTCGAGGAGGGGACGGTCGCGGTACTGGGATCGGGACACGACGGTTCCGCCCAGTTCGTCGTCGGAGTTCCCGACGACGTGGACGTCAACGCCGGGGAGATCGTCAGCCGGCTGGCACAGCAAGTCGGCGGCGGTGGCGGCGGGCCGCCGGACTTCGCCCAGGGGGGCGGCCCGGACGTCGACGCGCTCGACGACGCGCTCGAGGCGGCCGGCGAGACCGTTCGATCGCTCCGGCGGGCCTGAGTAGGCGGTCGGCGGGGGACCGCAACTCCTGATCGCGAGTCAGCGTTTGCGCAGCGTCCCGTCGCAGGCCGGGCAGCGATCGTGTGTCGACCCGGCGAGCTCGAGCGTTCGCTCGTTGAAGCAGTTCGAACACAGCAACGTTCCGCACTTCGAGCACTCGTACCCGTCCAGGCTGCCGATACCGAGCCGCGTGAGCAGCCCCGAGTTCGCCTCGAGCTCCTGCTCACACCGGGCACACTGTGGCATACGTTGGCGATATGTTGAGTGGTATCAATGAACCTATCGATCCGTCGAATCGTGTTGCGGCCCCCTCCGTCGACGTATCACCCGCCTATCGTCGGACCTGCCGCTGACCCGCCACCGGAACGGTCAACACGCCCGCGTGACGATCCGGAGACGTGGCATACGCCGTACACGATTCCGTCTCCATCCGGTATGCGATCGATGGTTCCGGCCCCGCGGTCGTCTTCGTCGGCGACATCGGGCTCGGTGCGTGGCAGTTCGCCTGGCAACACGGCGCGGTCGCCGGCCCGTATTCGGCGATCACACCCGAGCCGCGCGGGATCGGTCGCTCCGACGCGCCGACCGGTCCCTACACGATCAACGATCTGACGGACGACGTTACGGCCGTCCTCGCCGACGCCGGGATACGGTCGGCACATCTCGCCGGCTACGGACTCGGCGGCCTGGTCGCGATGGCGACGGCGATGGATTCGACGCGCGTACGGAGCCTCGTTCTGATCGGGACGCCGACGTGCGGCGACGCGTTCGACATCGACCGGCTGTGGGCCGATCCGGCCGACCGGACCGCGGTCGAAGCGGCCACGACCGCGATCCTGTCGGACGCCTTCCGGCGTGATCATCCCGACGACGTCGAGCGGATCGTCGAGTGGCGGACCGCGGAGGACGCGTCCCCGGACACGGTCGCCGCCCATCGTGCCGCGTTGGCCGACGTCGATCTTTCCGACCGGCTCCATGAACTCACCACCCCGACGCTCGTCGTTCACGGGACCGGGGACACGATCTGTTCTCCCGATCAGGGTCAACGGCTCGCTGATGGATTGCCGCGGGGGACGTTTCGGCCGATGGAGGACGTCGGTCACTTCGCCGGGATCGAGGCATCGGGTGCGCTCAACGACGCGCTCCTCGGCTGGCTCGTCGATCACGCCGATCGCGACGTCGATGCGTAGCCGACCGATCTCGCGTGAAGTCGACCGATCTCGCGTGATCGATCCCGCGTCGGGAGTCGCGGCAGCGATCGCGAGGGGCACAACCGTTTTTACACCCAGACGGCTATCCACGCACGATGGCACGACCCCGCATCGCCCTGCTCAACGCGGCCCACGACGCCGCGAACACCCGTCGGAACTTCCGCCGGGAGCTCGACGCGGCTCTCGTCGAGTTCCACGCCGCAACGGGTGAGCTCCCGAACGGATACGACTTCGACGCCCTCGTCATCACCGGCTCCCGGTCGTCGGTGTACTGGGACGAGGAGTGGATCCCGCCGCTCATCGAGTACGTCGCCACGGCAACCGACCGCGGGATCCCGACGCTCGGCGTCTGTTACGGGCATCAGGTGCTCGCTGAAGCGCTCGGTGGACGGGTCGCCGGGATGGACGACTTCGAACTTGGCTACTCGGAGATCACCCACCACGGCGACGAGCTGTTCGCGGGCATCGACGAGGAGTTCACCGTGTTCACCTCCCACGGCGACGCCGTCGTCGAGCTTCCGCCGGGAGCGGAACTGCTCGCGGAGAACGAGTACGGCATCCACGCCTTCCGCGACGGCCACAACTGGGGGCTGCAGTTCCACCCCGAGTACGATATGGAGACGGCCGCGGACGTCGCCGACGGCAAACGCGATCGGATCGGGGACGCTCGCGTCGACGCCGCGATCGCGGGGATAACGCCGGAGAACTACGCGGCGGCCTGCGAGGTCAAGCAGGTGTTCCGGAACTTCACCGAGTACGTTCGGGACGTTTCGGGACTCACTGCGGACGGTTCGGCACCTGATCGCGCAGTGGCCGAACCCCGCGCCGACGACTGAACCGTCGACTCCAACCGTTGACTCCGTATCGTCGCCACTAGACCGACGATCACGATCGAAACGCCAGCGGCGGGACTCCGAACCCGGAGACGTTGCCCGGCCGGCGCACCGCCACGCGGGTGTGACCCGTTTGCAAACATCTTTTGCCGTCGTCCACGTCGGATCGACCAATGCTCGATTACGTGGGTCTCGAGGACGACCTGACCGAGGAGGAGCGGATGATCCGGGACACGGCGCGTCGGTTCGTCGACGAGAACGTCCGGCCGACGATCGGCGACCACTTCGAGGCGGGGACGTTCCCGACGGAGCTCATCCCCGAGATGGGTGAGTTGGGGTTTTACGCCCCGAACCTGGAGGGCTACGGGTCGCCGAACGTCTCCGAGACGGCCTATGGACTGTTGATGCAGGAGCTCGAAGCGGGCGATTCGGGGCTGCGATCGATGGCCAGCGTTCAGGGGGCGCTCGTGATGTATCCCATCCACGCCTTCGGTAGCGAGGACCAGAAGGAGGAGTGGCTCCCCGACCTCGGCACCGGCCAGGCGGTGGGTTGTTTCGGGCTTACCGAACCCGAACACGGGTCGAACCCCTCGAGGATGGAAACGTATGCCGAACGGGACGGCGACGAGTACGTGCTCAACGGCTCGAAGACGTGGATCACGAACTCTCCCATCGCTGACGTCGCCGTCGTCTGGGCCAGGGATCGCTCCGCGGCCGGCGACGCCGACGATGACGGTCCGGTTCGAGGCTTCCTCGTCGAGACCGACCGGGACGGCGTGACGACGAACGAGATCACGGAGAAGCTGTCGCTGCGGGCGTCGATCACCGGCGAGATCGGGCTCCAGAACGTCCGTGTGCCCGAATCGAGCGTCCTCCCGGGCGTCGACGGGATGAAGGGACCGCTGTCGTGTCTCACGCAGGCCCGGTACGGCATCGCCTGGGGCGCCGTCGGCGCGGCCCGCGACTGCTTCGAAACGGCCCGGGAGTACGCCACCGATCGCGAGCAGTTCGGCGGCCCGATCGCCCGGTTCCAGCTCCAACAGGAGAAGCTGGCCGAGATGGCGACCGAGATCACGACGAGCCAGCTGCTCGCCCATCGGCTCGCCGAGCTGAAGGAACGCAGCGACCTCCGTCCCCAGCACGTCTCGATGGCGAAACGGAACAACGTCCGGATGGCCCGCGAGCAGTCCCGGGTCGCCCGCGAGATGCTCGGCGGCAACGGGATCACCACGGACTACTCGCCGATGCGCCATCTCGCCAACCTCGAGACCGTCTACACCTACGAGGGAACCCACGACATCCACACGCTCATCCTGGGCCAGGACCTCACCGGAATCGCGGCGTTCGAGTGACGTGTTCGAGTGACGCGTCCACGATCGATGGGGTTTCTCCCCGATACGGTCGAACTATTCCGTCGCTGCCCCTCCGTTTCGGGCTGCACGTTCCCGACGGGATACCCACCGATTCCGTCGTTCGGATGTGGTAATGAGACGCATACTTTTATCCCCGGATGAAATAGCGACTCACGATGACGACGTCAGCCCGCAAGGGACCGACGACGCTCGACCTGTCCCGGGAGGGATCGTGGGTTGCACACGCAGCGCTCGTCCGCTCGGGGCGCGAGGCGACCGAGGCGGGTGAAGCGCGGCCGATCGAGTGTCGGTTGTTGGAGAAGCTCGAGGACGACGACCCGTTCAAGGCGGCCGAGCTCTCGGCGCTGCGTGACGCGTTGGTGGTCTATCTCGGCGACGCACCGCTGCGTGACCGGGCTCCGGGTCGAGAGGCATTGCGGGCGGTCACCGCTGCCATCGACCCGGCGGACCCGACGTCGACGTCGACGGCACCGTGACCGGCGACGTCGACCGGTGGCTGCTCGATCGTGTCTCCCGACCGGCTGGTTCGATGGGGAACCTGTCGGTTCGGATTGACGGGACCGATCGGATCGGGTGGACGAAACCGGCCGGGTCGGATGGAAGAGGTTTTAACGACGCCGCGGAAAGTACGGGCCACTATGGGTAAGAAATCGAAGGCCAAGAAGAAGCGTCTGGCCAAAAAGGAGCGCCAGAACCAGCGTGTCCCCTCGTGGGTTATGATGAAGACCGATATGAACGTCACCCGCAACCCGAAGCGGCGCAACTGGCGGCGAAGCGACCTCGACGAGTAAGGATCCATACGAATGAGCACCAACGACTTCGAGGAACGCGTCATCACGGTCCCGATCGGCGGCATCTCGGACAAGCCGGTCCAGAAGCGAGCCGACTACGCGATGCGAACGGTTCGGTCGCATCTCGCACAACACTTCTCGGTCGAGGAGGACGAGGTCCGCCTGGATCCGAACATCAACGAGGCGGTTTGGGCCAATGGCCGACAGAACCCGCCGAGCGATCTCCGCGTCCGCGCCGCCCGGTTCGTCGAGGACGAGGAGCCGATCGTCGAAGCAGAGCACGCGGAGTAACCGTTTCGTGCTACGGACGTCCTTCGTCGGGTCGTCGTACGTCGGCGTGTTCGCACGGGTCACGGACGACGTCCTCCTGGTACGACCGGACATCGACGACGACCTGCAGGCGGATCTCGAAACGGAACTCGGCGCGACGGCCGTCGCGACCACGGTCGGCGGGTCGAACACCGTCGGTGCGCTCGCAACCGGCAACGAGAACGGCATCGTCGTCTCCCCGCGGACCACCGACCGCGAGATGCGGCGCATCGAGGAGACCGCCGACCGTGAGGTCCGTGAACTCCCCGGCACGCTCAACGCCGCCGGCAACGTGATCCTCGCGAACGACTACGGCGCGTACGTCCACCCGGACCTCGATCGGGAGGCCGTCCAGCTGGTCCGGGAGACCCTCGAGGTCCCCGTCCAGCGCGGCGACCTCGCCGACGTCCGGACCGTGGGAACGGCGGCCGTCGCGAACAACACGGGCGCGCTGTGTCACCCCCAGTCCCGTGAACCCGAACTCGAGGCGATCGAGGAGCACCTCGACGTCTACGCCGATCTCGGGACGATCAACTACGGCGGCCCGCTCGTCGGTTCCGGGCTCGTCGCCAACGACACGGGCTACGTGGTCGGAGAGGATACGACCGGTCCGGAGCTTGGCCGCATCGAGGACACGCTCGGCTTCATCGACTGACGACGGTCTTGCCGTCGGCATCCTTTAGGAAGATACTTCCCTGTCCCTCCCGGATTCGGGGATATGAGTCACTTCACGGTTAGCGGACGGTTCCAGACGCGCTACGGCCACCAGGAGTTCACCAAGACGGTCGAGGCGCCCAACGAGAACGTCGCCCGTGACCGAATCTACTCCCAGGTCGGCAGCCAGCACGGCGTCAAGCGACCCAAGATCGACCTCGAGTCGGTCGCCGAAGCCGAGGAGGCCGCAGCATGATGGGTGGCGGCGGACAGCAGGAACTCCAGCAGCTCTCCCAGGAACTGCAGGCGCTTGAAGAACAGATCGAGGCGCTCGAGGGCGAGGTCAACGCCTACCGCCAGGAGCAGCAGGGGATCGACGAGGCGATCGAGGCGATCGAGACCCTCGAGACCGGATCGACGATCCAGGTCCCCCTCGGCGGCGGCGCTCACGTCCGTGCGGAGGTTCAGGACATCGACGAGATCGTCGTCTCCCTCGGCGGCAACTACGCGGCCGAACAGGAACAGACGGACGCGATCGAGTCCCTGCGAACCAAACAGGACGCCCTCGACGACCGCATCGAGGAGACCCAGGCGGAGATCGACGAGCTCGAGGACGAAAGCAGCGAGCTCGAACAGCAGGCCCAGCAGATGCAACAGCAGATGCAGCAACAGCAGATGCAGCAGCTGCAGCAGCAGGCCGACGACGAGTAATCACGCTCCCGACCCCACGTAGGCGGGCAGCTGCAGGTGCTGATCGACGACCGACGGCGACCATTCAGGAGCGATCATCGTGTTTGACGGACTGAAGGACAAACTGAACGACTTCCGCAAGGACGTCGAGGAGACGACCGACGAGCAGGACCCGGATGCGACCGACGACGCACCCGACGATGCGTCCGGAACGGACTCGGACGCCGCCGATCCCGGCGCCGCGTCGGCCGAACCGGCGACGGAGTCGGCTGATCGCGGGACTGGCGGCGCTCCGGGCGACCCGGACGACGACTCGCCGGCCGAAACGGATGCAGCCGCCGACGACGGCTCGGAGCCGAGCACCCTCCAGCGCGCGAAGGCGTTCGCGACCGGCCGCATCATCATCGAGGAGGAGGACCTCGAGGACCCGCTGTGGAACCTCGAGATGGCCCTCCTCGAAAGCGACGTCGAGATGAGCGTCGCCGAGGCGATCCTCGACACCGTTCGCGAGACGATGCTCGGCGAGACGCGCAAGCAGGTCGAAACGACCGGCGAGCTCGTCGAGGAGGCGCTCCACGACGCGTTGTTGGACGTGATCGCGGTCGGGCAGTTCGACTTCGAGGAGCGGATCGCGAACGCGGACAAACCCGTCACCATCGTCTTCACCGGCGTCAACGGCGTCGGCAAGACCACCTCGATCGCGAAGCTCTCGGAGTGGCTCGCCGACCACGGCTATTCGTCGGTGTTGGCCAACGGCGACACCTACCGCGCCGGCGCGAACGAACAGATACGCGAGCACGCAGACCGGCTCGACCGCAAGATCATCAGCCACGAGCAGGGCGGCGATCCGGCGGCCGTGATCTACGACGGCCTCGAGTACGCGAAGGCCAACGACGTCGACGTCGTCCTCGGCGACACGGCCGGCCGGCTCCACACCTCCGACGACCTGATGGCCCAACTCGAGAAGATCGACCGCGTCGTCGACCCCGACCTCACGCTGTTCGTCGACGAGGCGGTCGCGGGTCAGGACGCAGTCACGCGCGCCGAGCAGTTCAACGAGGCGGCCGCGATCGACGGCGCCATTCTCACCAAGGCCGACGCCGACTCCTCGGGAGGGGCGGCGATCTCCATCGCGTACGTCACCGGCAAGCCGATCCTCTTTCTGGGCACCGGGCAGGGGTACGACGACATCGAGCGGTTCGACCCCGAGCGGCTGGTCGACCAGCTCCTCGGCGCCGACGAGTCGTAGCCGGGTCCGTTCTCGGCGGACGTCCCCATCGCGACCGCGACGAACAAAGCCTTTAGCGTTCGGGTCCCCTACTGGTGACAAATGGTACTCGACGATCTCGGGAGCTCCCTTCGCGGCACGCTCGATACGCTGCAAGGGAAATCCCGGCTGAGCGAGGACGACGTCGAGGCGATCGTCAAGGAGATCCAACGGTCGCTGCTGTCGGCCGACGTCGACGTCTCGCTCGTGATGGAGCTATCGGACGCGATCGAATCCCGGGCGCTCGAGGAGGAGCCGCCCGGCGGAACGACCGCCCGCGACCACGTCCTCAAGATCGTCTACGAGGAGCTCGTGGACCTGGTGGGTGATTCGACCGAGTTACCCCTCGAGTCACAGACGATCCTGCTTGCGGGCCTGCAGGGGTCGGGGAAGACGACCTCCGCGGCCAAGATGGCCTGGTGGTTCTCGAAGAAGGGACTCCGTCCCGCGGTGATCCAGACGGACACCTTCCGCCCCGGCGCCTACGACCAGGCGAAGCAGATGTGCGAGCGGGCGGAGGTCGAGTTCTACGGCGATCCCGATGCGGAGGATCCCGTTCAGATCGCCCGCGACGGGCTCGAGGAGACGGCCGACGCCGACGTCCACATCGTCGACACCGCCGGCCGCCACGCGCTCGAGGACGACCTCATCGCGGAAATCGAGGCGATCGAGACCGCCGTCGACCCGGACCGGTCGCTGCTGGTGCTCGACGCGGCGATCGGCCAGGGCGCCAAGGAGCAGGCGAGCCAGTTCGAGCAGTCGATCGGGATCGAGGGCGTCGTCATCACCAAGCTGGACGGAACCGCCAAGGGTGGCGGGGCGCTCACCGCGGTCAACGAAACCGACTCCTCCATCGCCTTCCTCGGGACCGGCGAGACGGTTCAGGACATCGAACGGTTCGAACCCTCCGGGTTCATCTCCCGGCTGCTCGGAATGGGCGATCTCAAGCAGCTCTCCGAGCGCGTCGAACGCGCGATGGCCGAAACCGGCGATGATGACGAGGACTGGGACCCCGAGGACCTGCTTGAGGGGAGTTTCACCCTGAAGGACATGCAAAAGCAGATGGAGACGATGAACAAGATGGGGCCCCTCGACCAAGTGATGGACATGATCCCCGGGATGGGTGGCGGGATGATGGACCAACTGCCCGACGACGCCATGGACGTCACCCAAAACCGGATGCGGGATTTCGAGGTGGCGATGGACTCGATGACCGACGAGGAACTCGAGAACCCGCGGGTCATCGGCCAGTCACGTGTCGAGCGGATCGTCCGTGGCTCCGGCATCGAGGAGGAGACGGTCCGGGAACTGCTCGAACAGCACAAGATGATGGATCAGACCATCTCACAGTTCCAGGGGATGGGCGACGGAGATATGCAGCGGATGATGAAGAAGCTTGAACAGGGCGGCGGTGGCGGCGGCCTCGGCGGGATGATGGGCGGCGGCAAGGGCCCGTTCGGCTGACTCCCGTCCCGAGCACCGTACGTCGATCGGGGGCGGCCGCTCGCTCGACTACGCGGTGTAGTAGTACTCGCCGGTCCGTTTCTGTTCGCGGTCCTTCTGCGACTCGGGTTTGTTGATGCGTGGCCGACCGGTTCGTTCGTCGCGCCGGAACGTGATGTCCAGGTTCGCCAGGAAATCGTTCATCCCCGCGCGCATCTCCTGTGGGGGCGTCGCGTGACCGTGATCGGCCGGCTCGCCGTCGAAGACCATCAGCCGGTCCGCGAGCAGGTCGACCACGTAGATGTCGTGGTCGATGACGAGAACGGTCGCGTCGTGGTTCTCGGCGTAGCGACGGATCGCCGAGGTCGCCTGCACGCGCTGTTCGACGTCGAGGTGTGCGGAGGGTTCGTCGAGCACGTACAGGTCGGCGTCCTCCGAGAGGCACGCGGCGATGGCGACGCGCTGGCGCTCGCCGCCCGACAGGTCCGTGAGGTTCTGTTCCATGATCCGGCCGAGCTGGAGCGGCTCGGCGATCTCCGTGTTCCAGTAGGAGGTTCCGACCCGGTCGGTGATCGACGAGAGGAACGCGTCGACCCGGATCGGCTGGTCGATCTCGATGTACTGCGGCTTGTAGGCGATGTCGAGCGCGAACTCCAGGGATCCCTCGTCGGGTTCGAGCGATCCGGCGAACAGCTTCGCGAGCGTCGACTTGCCGATCCCGTTCGGACCGACGATCCCGAGGACCTCCGACTCGTAGATGGTTCCGCCCTCGACTTCGAGGGAGAACTCGCCCTCGCCGTAGGACTTCCGGAGATCCGGGTACTCCACGAGCGCGGTTTCCTTCGAGGAGACGCGAGGCGCGTGCTCCTCGAAGGTGATCGAGTCGGGCCGGATTCGCATGTTCTCGTTGTCGAGATATCCCTCCAGGTACTCGTTGATCCCGTTTCTGACGGACTTCGGATCGGTGATCACGCCGTAGGCACCGGGTTCGCCGTAGGCGACGTGGAGGGTGTCCGCAAGCAGGTCGAGGATCGCGAGGTCGTGTTCGACGACCAGCATCGACCGGTCGTCGTCCTCGGCGAGCTCCCGGATGAGTCGGGCAGCGGTCATCCGCTGGCCGATGTCGAGATAGGGCGTGATCTCATCGAGGAAGTAGAAGTCGGCGTCCCGAGCCAGACAGGCGGCGATCGCCACCCGCTGGAGCTCGCCGCCGGAGATCGAGTCGATGTCCTGGTCCATCACCGGTCGGATGTTGAGCCGGTCGATGAGTTCATCGAGTGCCCCCCGCTCGTCGGTGTGTTCGAGCAGGTCGCGGGTGTTGCCGTCGAACTGTTTCGGGATCTGGTCGACGTACTGGGGCTTTCGCGCGACCGAGATCGACCCCTCTCGGAGCGTCTCGAGGTAGGTCTGGAGCTCGGTGCCGCGGAACCGGTCGATGACGGCTTCCCAGTCCGGTTCGTCGCCGTGCCGACCCAGGTTCGGGGTCAATTCGCCGGCGAGCGCGTGAACGGCGGTCGATTTCCCGATCCCGTTCGGACCCAGGATCCCCGTCACTGAACCCGGCTCCGGAACCGGCAGGCCGTACAGCGAGAAGGCGTTCTCGCCGTATCGGTGGACGGGGTCCTCCGAGAGCTCGGACGGGAGGTTGATGATCTCGATCGCGTCGAAGGGACACTTCTCGACGCAGATACCGCACGTCTCGCCGAGACAGATCTCCTCGGAGATGTGGACCTGGTCGGGATCGCCGTCGTCGGCGTCCTCCCCACGCAGCGTGATACACTCCTTGCCCGTTCTGTTCGGCGGGCAGTAGTTCATACACTCGTAGTTACACCGGTCCGGCTGGCAGCGGTCGAGGTCGACGACCGCGATGCTGTCGTCGGCCATCGGTTACAGTTGCACCCCCGAGTTGAGGAGGACCGCATACGAGATGAACCACAGCGTGAACGTCATGAACGCCACGTAGAGCGTATCCTTCACGCCGAAGTCGGTGACGTCGACGCCGACAACCTTCAGGATCGGGAACTGAACGGCCACGAACCCGGCCAGAACGAACAATGCCGTCGTCGATCCGGCATCGGCTGGGGCCGTCCCGACGTAGCTGGCCGACGCGATTCCGGCACCGATTCCGGCCAGACAGGCGATGGTCGTGACGACCACGCTGCGAGCGTGGCCCGTGATCCCCGAGTCGTCGCTCATACGTACGCGTCCGCTGGCGGCGGTGAAAAGGCGTTCGTTCCCGTACGACTGCCGATCGCCGGTCGGTGTCGGCGGGTCACCCGGACTCGCCCGCCGACGTCCCAGTGGTTCCGACGGTTCTCGGGACGACATCTCGAGCGCGCGCGAGCCATATCGCTGACTGCCCGGTCAGTTCACGTCCGGATCCACGCCATCGTACCAGCAACAATATCCGGTTTATCCGTCGAATCCCACCCCAATATCCGCCCACATCCCCCCGAAATCGGGGTTCCGCATCAACCTTTATCACGATGTGCTTTTTCGAGGCGAACAATGGCTGAAACAGAACAGGACGCGCTCGACGATGCCGAAACCCTCGAGGACCTACCGCCGAGCGCGAAGCTCGTGTTCAAGGTGCTCGAGTACAACGGAGCGCTCACACAGAAGGGGATCGTCGAGGAATCGATGCTTTCGGCACGGACGGTTCGATACGCTCTCGAACGTCTCGAACGGATCGGGGTCGTCGACGAGGACGTCTACTTTGCGGACGCCAGACAGAACCTCTATGAACTCACCGAGCCCGGGATCGAGGCCACCGCCGAGGAGGGTGAGGCCTGCTGTCACGCGGATTGACGCCGCTCGGCATCACGACTCCGATCCCGACCCCGCCGACCCCACCGACCCCGACGACCCCACCCACCACGCCGGTGTTCGTCGACGCGTCACCCGTCTTCGCTGTGGTTCTCGGTTGGCTCGCGGAGCCGTGTGATCGCCGACCGAACGGTCAACCCGATCGTGGCGAGCAGTCCGCTCGTCACCGCCAGCACGAACGCGAGCAACAGAAACCACCCGTCCGGCCCGAACACCGGATACTCGCGCGTGCCCGCCACGGGGCCGAACAGCTCGAGTACCCGGACCGCGTATGCGCCACCCCCAACCACGAGGCCGGCGATCCCGCCGATCGCGGCGTTCCGGCGGACGCCGAGGGCGACGAAGAAGGCCGATAGCGACGCGTCATCGGGATGATCCTCGCTCACGATCGGATCCACCGGTTGCTCGAGTATAGGGCCGTCGACATCTCGCCCCACAGCCACTGACCGGAGTCGGTTCCCAGCAGCAACTGGTTCCCATAACCGGTTCCCACAACCGGTTCCGTCCGATGACTGCGTCGATCGGATCCACTCAAGTGGTCGTCTCCCGAACCGACGGCCGTATGGATCGCCGGCCATCGCCTGCTTCGGTCTACGCCGACCTCCGGGATCGCCTCCGTGACGGTCCGTCCGACGTCTCGATCACGTCACTACCGGACGGATCGATCGACGTCCGCTGCCGCGTCGAGTTCGGTTCCGGGGGCGTGGTACGGTCCCGGAAACGGTTCGGCGAGGCGATCGCCTCGGGTGCTCACAAATCGGCTCGTCTCATCCCGACTGCCCGTGATTCCGGCGGACAGGCGGTGAACCTAGCGATCGGTGCCGACGCACTCGGCGCGGAGGTGTGTCTTCTCGGCCACCTCGACGCCGACGAACTGTCCTCGTTTCCGTTCCCGACCTACTCCTTCGGCAAGCCCGCGACCGTCCGCCTGCTTGAGTTCGCGGACGAAACCGTGATGCTTGCCGAGGAGACGCCGACGCTCCGCTCGTGGGGACGGACCGATCTATCCGCCGCCGTCGAGGCGATGGATGAACCGCTGTGTGCCGACGTCGTCTGTTGGGGCAACTGGGTGTCGGTTCCAGGAACCACCGCAATGCTTCGGCACGTCGCCGAGCGGCGTGACTCGGTTCCCGGGATCGTCCTCGTCGATCCGGGCGACCTCGTCGACAGCGATCCCGACGCGATCCGGGACCTGTTTGATGCACTGTCGGCGCTCGAGTCGGTTGCGGACGTCGTGTTCAACGCCAACCGACGCGAGATCCGTGCGTGCACCTCGGTCCTCGACCCGCCGGTGAAACCACCCGGAGACGAACCCCGTGCCGATCCCGAGTCGGTCGAGATCAGCACGGCCGACGACGACACACGGCTTCGGTCCCTTCGTGCGGCGGTCGGGCTCTCCGGCGTCGTGATGCACGCGGCCGACCGGAGCGCGATGGCGACTGCCGACCGTGACGCGGTCGTTTCGGTCCGGAACCTCGAAACGACCTCGCCGATCCGATGGACCGGCGGCGGAGACCGGTTCGGCGCCGGTCTCGCGGTCGGCCTCGGCGCCGGCTGGCCGGCTGAGACCGCGCTCGCCTGCGGCAACACGGCCGCATCGTACTACCTCACGCACGATCGGACCGGTGACGCCGCCGATCTCGCCAACTTCATCGAGGAGACGATCGATGAGTCCGACCGATCGGACTCTCACGACGACGTCGACCGTCGCTGAACACCCGGGCGTGTCCTTCGATTCGGCGTGTCTTACAGCGGTGACTCGACGTCGCCGCCGGTGCGGTCGTCGCCGTCCTCATCTCCGCCATCGCTGCCGGTGTGGCCGTCGCCGGCGTCGCTCTCGGACGTCCGGACCGTCCCTTCGTCGGCCGCATAGACGCCGGTCTCGTCGGTGACGTGCTCGAGGCGATCGGCCAACGCCGATCCCATATCGTAGGTATCCCGGACTGTCCGGGCGAGGATCCCGTCGTCGTCAAAGGCGACGAGCACCGCGACGTAGGGGTCGGCCGTCGGCCGCAGCAGAAACACTGCCCTGTCGCGATCGTCGTCGAGCCGGTCGTTGACCCGCGCTATCAGCGGTTCGATCGGGATCCGTCCGCTCCGGAGCTCGGCCAGGGTGTCCCGGTCGGATGCATCGGGGAACAGGTACAACGCCCCGTTCGGATCGCCGTCCTGGCCGCGGGTGGTCGTCGACACCACCGATTCCCCAGCGGCGCGGGCCCCGTTCCACGCCTCCCGTGCGGCCTCGAACATCCCGGTGACCTCGTCGGCGGCGTACAGACGCGTCCGGGAGACGATCTCAAACTCGATGAACCGGGCGGTTCCGTCCGTCCAGCCGACCGTCGCGTCGACGACGTACCCCGGTTCGAGGGGAGCCGTCGGGACCGCGTGCGGGCCGTCGATGTGCAGCGGTGCGTACGCCTCGGCCGCGTCCGGATCGTCCGGGGCGACCGGTTCCGACGGAAGCTCGACGACCGTGAACGAGGGCGACCGGTCATCCTCCGCCGACTCGTCATCATCCCCCCCGACACGTCGCTCCTGTATCCGAAACCGTCCCGACGTCGTCGGTTCCATACGGCGATCCAGTCGGTCCTGCCGGATAAGCCGGCTGATCCGGGCTACAGGTGTGAACACGTTTCGTCGTCCGGATCCGCATCGTTATGGGGGCGCGGCCCCAACGCCACGCCACGAATGGGATTTCTGGAGGACAAGGGCCGCGCGCGGCTCTTCTACAAGTATCTCTCGACGGTGTATGACCGGATCAACCCCTTCGTGTGGGACGAACGAATGCGCGCGGAGGCGCTCGACTGGCTCGACGTCGAGGCCGGTGATCGCGTGCTCGACGTCGGCTGCGGGACCGGGTTCGGCACCGAGGGATTGCTCGAGCACACCGACGACGTACACGCTCTCGACCAGAGCGTCCACCAGATGGAGAAGGCGTTCGCCAAGTTCGGCACACGCGATCGCGTCGCCTTCTACCGCGGGGACGCCGAACGGCTGCCCTTCGCCGACGACACCTTCGACGCCGTGTGGTCCTCCGGCTCCATCGAGTACTGGCCACATCCCGTGGCGGGGCTTCGTGAGATCCGCCGCGTCGCCAAGCCCGGCGCGTCGGTTCTCGTCGTGGGGCCGGACTACCCCAACTCCCACCTGCTACAGCGGCTGGCCGACGCGATCATGCTCTTTTATGACGCCGAGGAAGCCGACCGGATGTTCGAACGGGCCGGGTACGAGACCTATGAGCACCACATTCAGCAGGCCAAACCCGGGAGCCCGAAGGCGATTACGACGGTTGCGACCGTCCCCGACAGCTGAGCCCTCGCTCCCGACAGCTGATCCGTCGCCACCGTCTTCGGGACCGTCGTCCCGCTCCCGACCGCGTACCTTCGGCTCCCGACCGCGCTCCTTCTGGCCCCGATCACGTCGCCGTCGTCGTCAGCTTCGCCACCGGCTGGTCGCCGTCGAAGATGCGTAGTTCAACGGTCGTTCCCGGCGTGGGAACCGGATCGTTGGTCCCGGCGACGCGAAACGACGCGCTCTCTCCGGGGGAGAGCGTGGTGGTTCCGGCGCTGTTGAATGCCCCGGTCGGCCCCGGATCGAATCCGGCGGCCGAAAAGAAGGGTACGGGCGGTTGGTCAGCCAGCGGCTCCCCGTCGACACGCAGTCGAATCCGGAGGTCCGGGATGGAGAGCGCGTCACCGCCGCGGTGTCTCAGGGTGACCGTCCGGTCCTCGACGGACAGCGATACCGACGCCGTTGGTGCTGGCTCCATCGGGTCGACGGCGCTCGTGACGAGCACCGCCGATCCGCCGGCAAGGACCGTGACGAGCAGGATCAACAGCACGGTCCCGATCGGGGCGAACCCACGGGACGATCGGTTAGGCCGACGAGTTGGCGGGTCGGCGTCCGCGGTCGGTTTCATACCCCGTCTGCGTCGACTTCCGGTTAAAACCCTCGGCCGGTCATTCACTCTCGGACGACGGTTCCGGAACCCGGGGTAGATCCGTCGGCCTGATCTCGGAGATCCACGCGACGCGTGGGTCGTCGACGACCGTCACCCGGTGTGGTCGATCGGGTGACAGCAGCCAGAGCTCACCGTCGCGATCGGTCGTTCCGACTTCGCGACTGTCGTTGTCAGCGATCGCGACCGTCACGGTGGCGTTGGCGATCGGATCGCCGCCCGTTCGGTCGATCGCCTGCACCCGAACCGGTCCGGCAGGATACGTCCGCTCGACGACGAGATCGATGCCGTCCTGTGTCGTCGTGATCGTGTCGCCGTCGGCGAACGTCTCGAGGTCCCGTTGCTGGTGCTCGATGAAGATATCACCGTCCCCGGCGCTGACGAACGTCCGGAGCCGCCCTCCGTCGAACGGGACGGTCACCCGCGTCACGCCGCCGGTCCCGAGTGTGTCGGCCGACCCGCTCCGCTCGTCGATCCGTGGATACGCCGAGAGGGTCCGGTCGAGCGCCCGTTGGCTGTCACGGCCGCTCCCCTCGGCGGCTCGGTCCCAGCGGTCGCCGCGATACACCTCTCGAAGGTACTGGTCCCCGTCGATCGCCGCGAGGACCATCCCGTCCGCGTGCGTCTCGACGGCGATCCGATCGGGGGACGCCCCGCCGCGAAGCGTTTCGACGGCGTAGTCTCGAACTGGACCGGAGTAGACGGTGAGCCGGAACGCCAGCGATTCGGTTTGTAGGTCCGTCTCCGGCGTCTCCGATGCAAGCGCGTTCAGGACTTCGAGCCTCGTCCGGAGGACCTCCGCCGTCGACGAGATCCGAGCCAGCTCGATCACGAACTCCTGGTCGGTCAACTCCCCGTTCGTGTGTGCCTCGATCGCTTGGTGTTGTCGCTCGTAGAGCGTCGTTTCCGCCTCCCGGATCGCGTTTTTGGCGGCGACGAGGCGCCGCTCCCGTCCGCGTGCGCTCTCGGCGGCGCTGACGCGTTCGATGATCTCCGCGGTTCCGATCTCGGCCGTCGTCTCCGTCGTTTCGAGTCGACTTGCCGGACCGAGGCTCGCGCCGTGATGGGCGATCGAGACCGTCGTCGCACGGTCGATCGGCGGACCGAGGACGTGAATACGGGTATCGTTTTCGTCGGTCCCGTTCGATTCGGCCTGTGGAATTCCCCCGGTCTGGGTGATTCGCGCTGCGGGGTTCCCTGCCGATCCCGAACTGCGATCGCTGCCGATCGTGACTTCGCCATCGATCGTGGGTTCGTCTATGGACTCGCCCGGGTCGGCAGATCCCCCGGTGCCGACACCCCCGCCCCAGCCGACGACACCGGCCGGTCCCATCACGGCCGCAACCACCAGCGCTGCCGCACACAGGACAGGGAGGGCCCTCATCGAGCGGAGATCCGTCGGCATCGAATAAAAAGCCCCGTATCGCTTCGTCGTCGCGTATCGGCATTGGCCCCGTCGTCACGTGCCGGTGCTGCTTCGCCGTCGGCGCTCGATCGATGCCATCGCGTACCGGTCGTGGCACGGAAATCAACCGATGAAAAGGATTTTGCCACCCGCACGTGAGTGAACGCCTGTATGCGGTCGTCCGCCCTCCCTATCGTTCTCGCCTTCCTGCTCCTCCTCTCCGGAGGGCCCATCGCCGCCGTCGCCGGGGCCCAGTCGGGTGGCCCGACACCACTCGACTCCGATGACGTCGCCTCCGTCGGCGGCGGCCCGACGGAACCGGGCGACAGCGCCGCCGCCGTCGGATCACGACCGCGACAGATCGCCGATCTCGACGTCCGTTCTCGGACGGTCTTCGAGATCGACCTCCAGTCGGATCGTGATGCGCGCTGGACGGTCACCGTTCGATACGTCCTCACGGACGACAACGAGACCGCGGCCTTCGAGCGCATCGCCGGTCGATTCGGATCCGGTGACGTCGGCCCCTCGGCTGACCTCTATCGAAACCTCGCCGCCGGCGCCTCCGCGGCCGCGGGTCGGGAGATGTCCATCGATGACGTCGACCGTGAGACGGCCCTCGATCGCGGCGTCGATCTGGATGACGTCGACGGGATCGACTCCCTCGAGGGTCTCGAGGACGGCGAGACGGTCGCGGTCGGTGAGCTCCGCCTCACGTTCACGTGGACGGCGTTCCTCAGAGCTGACGGCGATCAGCTCGTCCTCGACGACGCCTTTCGAACGGCCGATGGCGGCACGTGGCTGCCGTCGCTCGATGCCACCCAGCGAATGGTGATCCATCCGCCGGATGGCTATCAGGCCGATTCCTTCCCCGGGATCGGGCTTTCGCTGTCGGACCGCGCGGTGGTTATCGATGGGCCGCGAACCTTCGGTCCGGACGACCACATCGAGGTGGTCTACTCGCCTGCGCCGGGTGCGATCTCCGGACCGCCGTGGCTGCTTTTGGCCGGCGCGATCGTCCTCGCGGCGATGGTGATCGCGATCGGTTTGGTTCGGTATCGCCGTCACGAGGTGTCGGCACCCGAATCGACCGCCGGAACGGACCAGTCCACGGCCAGCGAGTCCGGCGAGACGGAGTCGGGAATGGCCGTCGAATCCACCGAACCGACCGGTGGAGCGGCTGATGTCGAGGACGCCGAAGCTCCCGATACCGCTCCTGGAGCCGATTCGACGGATGTGTCCCTCGAATCCGGGGCAGGAGACGGGACGGCGGCCGGATCGGACGAGACGGTTGACGAACCGGACGAGTCGGTTGACGAACCGGACGAACCGGAAGATACGGACGGGACGACGGAAACCGGTGCAGCGGAGACGGCGGATGGAACCGAAACAGCGGACGAAGCGGATGAGGCCGACGATGAGAAGGCCGGCGATGAGGGGGCTGCGACGGCGCCGGATCCCTCCCTGCTCTCCGACGAGGAGCGCGTGGAGGCGCTGCTCGAACGCAACGGTGGCCGAATGCGGCAGGCCGACATCGTCTCCGAAACCGGCTGGTCGGACGCGAAGGTGTCCCAGCTCCTCTCCGCGATGGCCGACGAGGAGCGTGTCGAGAAGCTTCGCCTCGGTCGTGAGAACCTCATCTCCCTTCCGGACCACACGCCCGAGGACGTGGAGGAATAGCGCGCTCCGGGCTCCGACGACGTGGTGAGCCCCATTCCGTGTGTGGTCCGACGACGGCGCGGGGAGAACGGTTTCGAAAGTCCTTACAGGGGGTGCTGGTAGGTATTCACTATGAAGGTGCTGGTAACCGTCAAGGAGGTGGCCGAAGTCGGGGACGACTTCGCGATCGAGGGAACCGACATCGCCGAGGGCGACCTCGAGTACGACCTCAACGAGTGGGACGACTACGCGATCGAGGCGGGCGTCCAACTCGCCGAGGCCGGGGTCGCCGACGAGGTCGTCGCGCTCACGATCGGACCCGAGCGGTCCGAGGAAACGATCCGGATGGCGCTCGCGAAAGGTGCCGACCGCGCCGTCCGCGTCTGGGACGACGCGATCGAGGACGCCTTCCTCGACGTCGAGACCAAGGTCGGCCTGCTCGAGGCGATCGTCGACGAGGAGGAGCCGGACCTCGTGCTCTCGGGCGTCCAGGCCGCCGACGACGCCTTCGGTGCGACCGGCGTCGCGCTCGCCGACCGGATCGGGTTCGAACACGCCGCCGTCGTCAACGACCTCGACCTCGACGCTGATGCGGGCGTCGCGAACGTCCGCCGCGAGCTCGAGGGCGGCGTCGAGGAGCTGACCGAGGTCGATATGCCGGCCGTTCTCACCGTCCAGACCGGGCTCAACGAGCCTCGGTACGCGAGCCTCCGCGGGATCCGGCAGGCACAGCGCAAGGAGATCGCGACACGGGACCTCGCCGATATCGGGCTGTCCCCCGCCGACGTCGACGGCGCGTTGACCGTCACCGAGATGTACGAGCCCGAAAGCGAATCCGACGCGGAGATCATCGAGGGCGACGCCGGAGAGGCCGCCGGGCGCCTTACCGAGGTCCTGCGTGAGAAGGGGGTCGATGCCTGATGGCCGACCCAGCCGTTCTCGCCGTCGCCGAACACCGTCGAGGGGAGCTTCGCGACGTCTCCTTCGAGCTGCTCACCGCAGGCCGAGAACTCGCGGACGCCATCGGTGGCGAGTTACACGTTGCGGTGATATCCGGCGACGTCGAGGCACACGCGGACGCGCTGAACCGTGAGGGCGTCGACGCGATCCACACGGTCCCGGTGGGCGAGGAGTTCGATCACACCGTCTACCAGGGCGCCGTCGAGGAACTGGTGGACGCTCACGACCCGGCGACCGTCCTGTTCCCCAACTCGGTCAACGGGCTCGATTACGCACCCGCGGTCGCGGAGAGTCTCGGCGTTCCGCTCGTCACCGACGCCATCGATGTCGCCTACGACGACGAGCTGACCGTCACCCGCGAGCAGTACGGCTCGAAGGTCGAGACCACGCTCGCGGTCGAGGGCGACCGATACGCGCTCACGGTTCGTGGCGGCGAGTGGCCGGCCGCGGACGGCACCGGGGACGCGGTCGTCGAGTCGTTCACCGTCGACGTGGATCCCGCCGACTCGGGTGCACGCGTCCAAGGGTACGAGGAGGTCGGCGGCGGCGACGTGGACATCGCCGATGCGGACGTCCTCGTGTCGGTCGGCCGCGGGATCGAGGAGGAGGACAACCTCGAGTTGATCTTCGATCTCGCGGAGGCGATGGATGCGACGGTCTCCTCCTCGCGCCCGATCGTTGACAACGGTTGGCTGCCGAAGAACCGGCAGGTCGGCCAGTCGGGGAAGGTCGTGACGCCGGACGTCTACCTCGCGATCGGGATCTCGGGCGCCGTCCAACACGTCGCCGGGATGAAGGGAGCCGAGACGATCATCGCGATCAACACGGACCCGAACGCGCCCATCTTCGACATCGCGGATTACGGCATCGTCGGCGACCTCTTCGACGTCGTTCCCGAGCTCATCGACGACTTCGAGTAGCGCATCGGCCGGGGACGACCGGCCGGTGACGCAACGACGTTCCAGCCGCGATCGGAGCCCTCACCGGTACGTGATGAGGCTGTAAACGACGAACACGAACCCGAGCGCGGTGAGTCCGTTGTTGACCGTCAGCAGCGACGGCGTCGCGGTGAACTGCGTGAGGAACGCGCTGATGGAGGTTGCGACCGCGGCGGCGACGACGAGCGAGAAGCCGATCGACAGATGGATCATCGCGTACCGTTCGGTGTGCCGGTACGCCTGGAGGGCGAGCGTGACCATCGTGAGTCCGGCGACGACGAGTGCGAGGGTCACGAACAGGTAGAGGCCCTCTGCGAGTTCCATATCCTCCCTGCACCGGGCCGGGAAATAAAACCACGGATCACGGTATCAGATCTGATAACACCGTGCCGGCAGGAGCGCGGAGATCCTCGACGTCGAGGTGCGTCGCACCGGAGGGAAGAGTATATACCCATCGACCCGCAGAATCAACACGAAGAATCGGATGTCGGGGGAAGACTTGATCGAGGTACTCGGAAACAAGTACAACACGGAGATCCTCGCGGCGGCCGACGACCCGAAGTCGGCCCAGGAGCTCAGCGACGAGCTCGACGTCCCGATCGCGACCTGTTACCGTCGGATCGACGAACTGGAGGAGGCCGATCTGATCGAACTCCACGATCGACCGCTTTCGGACGACCACCGGCGAGTGAAGGTCTACCGACGACGGGTCGATAGCGTCGCCGTGGAGTTTCACGACGGCGTCTCGATCGACCTCACCGAGCGGACGACCGCCGCGAACCGACTCGACGAGGTCTGGCGGAACCTCTCGAACGCTTGAATCCCCTCGTCACGATCGAGGCCCTCAGAACGGCGATTCCGACCGCTCCATCATCGCGAACCCGCCGGCCTGGTCGTGAACGGTGAGCCCCCCGGTTCCGATCTCGAGCGGGAAGATGTCGGTATCGATGTCCTGTTTCCGCATCTTGGCCACCCAGACGTATCGGTTGACGCCGGATTCCGTCGGCGTCTGAATGAGGTAGATGTTCCCGTCGGTGAGGAAGTTCTCCAGGCCGATCTCCGTGTCGGGGAAGACGGCGCCCTGTTCGTTGATCAAAAGCGACGTCAGCCCGCTCTCCTTGAGGATGTCGGAGAACTTCAGCAGGGAGGTTCGTTTCTCGTGTTCGTCCTCGAAGAACAGCTGAAACATCGACAGCGAGTCGAGCACCAGCCGGTCGAACTCGCCCTCGGCGACCGTCTCGAGGAGCCGGTCGATCGTCTCGGTGAAATCCTCGATGCGGAGCATCTCCCGTTTGTCCAGGATCACGATCTCGCCGTCGTCGACGAGGTCGCCGAAATCCTCGAACCCGACGGATTCGGCGGCCTCCCGGATATCCTCCTCGTTCTCCTCGAAGGAGACGTACACCCCGCGGTCGCCGTGTTCGGTCACCCCGGTATAGAGGTACTGAATGCCGAAGATGCTCTTCCCGGTTCCCGGGTTTCCGGAGACGAGCACCGTCGACCGTTCGGTGATCCCGCCGCCCAGGATCGAGTCGAGGCCGTCGACGCCGGTGGAGACGAGGTGTGGCATACCGTCTCCCCATCCGGCAGCGATGGATAAAGTCCTCCCGGTCGATCCGGGCACACGACGGGTTGATCGGAACGCTCCGTGGCCGATCGGGCTGTCCGATGTCACGTCTGGATACGCACGACAACCCCTATAGGTGTTCGTCCCGAACGTCCCGAGAATGACCGAGGAGTTCGACCTGCTCGAGTCCGATGGCCAGCCGGGCGACGAGTGGGAGGAACTCGACGTCTCCGACACGGAGGCCGACCGTATCGCCCGCCGGCAGGACCGGGAGTTCAACGAGTTCCGCAAGCGGCTGAAGGACGCCGACCAGTTCAAACTCGACGGCTCCGTCTTCGACGACGCCACGCTGGCGGCGATCTACAAGCTCGTGCAGGACGGCTACATCACCGCCTTCGGCGGGCCGGTCTCGACGGGCAAGGAGGCCAACGTCTTCGAGGCGTTCGGCGAGGACGAAGACCAGGAGGTCGCCGTGAAGATCTACCGGATCAACTCCTCGAACTTCACCCAGATGCGCGAGTATCTCGAGGGTGACCCGCGATTCGAGGGCATCGCCTCGGACAAGAAGGCGACCGTGCTAGCCTGGACGAAAAAGGAGTTCGCGAACCTCCGTCGTGCTCGCGACGCCGGCGTGCGCGTCCCCGAGCCGATCGCCGTCCAACGGAACGCGCTCGTGATGGAGCTCGTTGGCCACGCCGACGACCGCGCGCGGCGGCTCTCGGAGGTGACCGTCGAGAACCCCGAAACGGCCTACGAGGTCGTTCGGGAGTATATGCGCCGGCTCTATCGGGCCGGGTTGATCCACGGCGACCTCTCGGAGTACAACCTGATCATTCACGACGGGGAGCTCGTCGTCATCGATCTCGGTCAGGCGGCCACCATCCACCACCCGAACGCCCGGACGTTCCTCGAGCGGGACTGCCGGAACGTGGCGGCCTTCTTTTCCAGACTGGGGATCGACGTCGACGATGGCGATCTGTGGGATTACGTGACCGAACCGGAGCCGGATCCCGAAGCCGGTCGTGACGACGACTCGGGAGTCGACGACGCGATCATCGACTCGTAGCGCCGTCGCGGACGTAGCGTCGTCGCGGAACGCTTTTCGCCGGGCGCACGAAGGGACGGTATGGCGCTTGCATCGATCGTCGCCGGGTCCGGACTGTTGCTCGCCGCGGCGGCCGCGATCGCGGTCTACTGGGACGCCGACCGGCTCGGGATCGCCCGGGCTCCGCTGTGGGCGGCGTTCGTCTTCTCCACGGTCGCGGTCGGACTGACGCTGCCGGTTCTCATCCCGACGGTCCCGATCGCCGGCACGCTCGTGGTTCTGGTGATGGGCCCCGCGATCTACGCCTTCGAGCGCGACGACACGCTTCACGGCGGCGACGCCGACCCGTCCTCGCTACCGGACGAGGCTGACGGAAACGATCGCGACTGACCGCTTGGCTCCGAGACGGTCGGCCGCTACCGGCCACCACGTGGGTACGTGCGGCCGAGGTCGACCGGTGAGTCAGTCCCTCCTTCGGGAGCGTCGCCCCCGTTGACTCGGTCGCCCTCGTCGATCTCGTCATCCTCGTCGTCCTCGTCAGGGCTGACGCTCCCGGTTCGGTACCCCTCCAGATCGAGCGTGACGTGGTCGAAGCCGATCTCCCGAAGCCGGTCGGCGACCGCGTCAGCGAAGTCCGGATCGAGCGCAGCCGGAAGTTCGTCGGGGGAGACCTCGATGCGGGCCAGCCCGTCGTGGTCGCGGACGCGAAACTGGCTAAAGCCCCGCTCTCGAAGCGCCTGCTCCGCCCGCTCGACGCGCGTCAACCGTTCCTCGGTCACCTCGAGGCCGGTCGGGATCCGCGAGGAGAGACACGCCATCGACGGTTTGTCGGCGACCGAGAGGCCGTAGGCGTCGGCGATCTCGCGGACCTCCGCTTTGTCGATGTCGTGGGTCAAAAGCGGCGATCGAACCGACAGCTCCTCGACGGCACGGAGCCCGGGGCGGTGTCCCTCGCCGGGATCGGAGGCGTTCGTCCCGTCGCAGACCGTCTCGATGCCCAGATCCGTAGCCGTCTCGTACATCCGTCCCAGCCGCATCGTCCGGCAGTGGTAACATCGGTCCCCGTCGTTGGCGACGAACGCGGGGTCATCGAGCTCGGAGAACTCGACGATCTGGTGGGAGATCCCGATCTCCTCGGCGACCCGGGTCGCATCGTGCAGCTCGGCTGCCGGGAGCGTTTCGCTTTTTGCGGTGCAGGCCACCGCGTCCTCCCCGAGCGCGTCGTGGGCAAGGGCGGCGACGACCGAGGAGTCAACGCCGCCGGAGAAGGCGATCACGGCGCCGTCGAGGTCGGCAAGCGACTCCCGAACGAGGTCGACCTTCCGGGCGAGCGGGGTCGCGAGCGCGTCGCGATCGAGGCCGTCGGTCATCGTGTCCGCCGGCGCCCCGGGCGTGTCCGTAGCCGGATCCATACTCGACGCTTGGGCACTGTGCAGGAAAAAGGGCGTCGTCGCCGTCGTGGTGACGGACCCGCACCCTTTTGATGGTTCCCGCGATACCCCGGAGTGAATGGAGCTGGAGGCGATCCCCGGCGTCGGGGCGAAGACGGCCGACGCCCTGCGGGAACTCGACGATCCGGAGGCGGCGCTGCACAACGGCGACGTCGCCGCCATCGCACGGGCGCCGGGCGTTACCCACGGTCGGGCCGTGCAGGTCGCTCGGGGTGCGATCCGGAAGCGGCACGATGACGACGGCCGCGTGGTGGCAACCGATCGTGCCCGCGAGATCTACCGCGACGCGGTCGGTCTCCTCCAGGATCGGACGGTCACCGACTACGCGGCACAGCGGATCGAGACGTTCTATCCCTCTGCGTCGCCGTCACGGATCGAGTCGGTCCAGTCGGTCGTCGAAACCGCGATGGACCGCGATCCGGACCCCGAGACACTCGAGGCGCTCGCGGGCGTCGAACCGCTCGTGTCGCCGCCGACGGTCCGCGTCCGGGAGCGCTGTCTCGCGACCGCCGACGCGGAGCGATACGCCGAGGCCGAGGATGCGGTGCCTGAGATCTCGGTGGAGATCGTCGAGGACGGCCGCGACGTCGCGGAGCTCGCGCGCTCGTACGCGACGGTCGTCGTGCTCGACGAGTCGTTTGCCGGCCTCGACGTCGAAGGGGACGTACGGGTTCGCCCGGACGCCCTTGAGACGCCGGGCGAGACGGTTCCCGAACGTCTCCTCGCGTTTTTCGCCGAGAACCGCGATCGGCTGCTCGCAGCCGCGAGCGTCCACGAGACGGCCGGGATGGAGCCGGCCTGTGACCTCGCGGCGCTCCGGGACGCGCTCTCGCGGCTCGACGACGACGGCACTGTGATCGGGGACGAGGAGCACGAGCGGCTGGCGGTCGCGGTCGACGACCTCGACGCGGCGGTCGGCACCGCCGAATCGGTCGCCAACGACCACCTTCGGGATGCGATCCGCGAACAGGACGTGACGATCGAGGGACAGGACTTTCTCTCGCTCGTCGAGCAGGGCGCCCGCGTCGATTCGCTGCTCTCGCGGGAACTCGCCGACGAATACGACGCGGCCCTCGAGGCCGCCACCGACCACGTGGTCGACAGCCTGCGACTTGCACCCGGCGAGGCGGAGATCGCGGATCGGATATTCCGCGGTGATCCGACGTTTCCGGTCGAACACGACGAGGACGCCGTCTCCAGGCTCCGAACGGAGCTAACGGCGGCTCGCGACCAGCGTGCGACAAGTCTCAAGGAGACGCTCGCCGCCGACCTCGCCGACCTCCGCGAGCCCGCCGCCGACCTCGTCCACGACGCGCTCGAGCGCGACGTCGAGCTGGCGATCGCCCGCTTCGCCCGTGACTTCGAGTGCACGCTGCCGACGTTCGCCGACGGCGACGGGTTCGCCATCGTCGGCGGCCGGTCGCCGCTGCTCGACGTCGACTTCCCGGCCGTCGAACCGGTCGACTACGCGGTCGAGGGGGCGACCCTGCTCTCGGGCGTCAACTCCGGCGGAAAGACGTCGACGCTCGATCTGGTCGCGCTCGTGACGATCCTCGCACAGATGGGAATGCCCGTCCCCGCCGAGCGGGCTCGACTCGAGCGGTTCGAGGAGATCCACTACTACGCGAAGTCACAAGGGACCCTCGACGCGGGCGCCTTCGAGGCTACCCTCAGTGAGTTCGGCGACCTCGTGGCGGGCGCCAGCGGTCGGCTCGTGTTGGTCGACGAGCTCGAGTCGATCACCGAGCCCGGCGCCTCCGCAAAGATCATCGCCGGCATCCTGGAGGCGCTTGAGGGGCAGGACGCGACCGCCGTGTTCGTCTCTCACCTCGCCAGGGAGATCCGCGACGCCGCCGACTTCGACGTCGCGGTCGACGGCATCGAGGCGGTCGGACTCGTCGACGGCGAGCTCCGCGTGAACCGCTCGCCACAGACGGACCACCTCGCCAGATCCACTCCCGAACTCATCGTCGAGAAGCTCGCCGACGAGCGGGGCGAGACGTTCTACGACGACCTGTTGGAGAAGTTCTGATGACGGTCGCCATCTCCCTCCCCGTCTTCCCCCTCGTCGTTGCGACCGATCCGGTCCTCGTCCTCGCCGGGTCCTCTCTCCCCCTCATCGCTGCGATCGATCCGGTCCTCATCGTCGTCGCGCTCGTCCCGATCCTCGCCGTCCTCGCGGTCACCGTCGGGCCGCTGTACGTCGCCGACAGATACCGAACGACCCGCGACCCGACACGGGCCGAGCGCGCCCAGCTCGATGAGTTGCGGTCGGCCGCAGGCCTCGACGTCGAACCGGCCGCGATCCTCGAATCCGATGGATCGAGCGGCTCCGCCGCCGACGAAACGGCTTCCGTCGAGATATCGGTTCGCGGACCGCCCGGACGACGCGTGCTGTTCGTCTCCGAGGCCGTACTCTCGTCGCTCGACGAGGACACCGCGGTCGCCCTTCTGGCCGCCGAGGCGGGACGCCTCGGGACGCGCTACACCGAGGTGCGTGCGTTCGGGATCGCCGGTGTAACCACGATCCTCGCGGCGATCGTCACGACGCTCGTCCCCTTCGAGGCGGGATTCACCGCGATCGCGGTCGTCGGCGTCGTCTCCCTGTGGGCCGGCCGACGAGTGCAGTACGCCGCCGACGAGCGGGCGGCCGACCGCGTCGGCTCCTCCCGACTGGCCGACGCCTTCGAGCAAATGGCCGACCGCAGGGGCGTCGTGCCCGAACGCGGGGACTGGCGGACCTGGTTCGAGGTCCAGCCCCCGCTCGGGGACCGGATCGACCGGCTTCGGGACCGAGGTGGAGCGTGATCGTCCCGCGGACGCCGCCGTGGATCGGCGGGCTTTAGGTCCGGATGCTCGCAACGATCACACGAGCGATCGATCCGCGCTCCACGGGACACGATCCAAGGGACACGATCCACGGGACACGATCCAGGAGCCGCAACCCAGGAGCCGCGATCCGCAACGCGCGATCACGACGATCACACCCGACACATACCTATGAGCCACGAAGACTTCCCCACGGACGACCCCGCGGTGGTGACCTGCGGGTTGCCCTACGCCAACGGCGACCTCCACGTGGGTCACCTCCGCACCTACGTGGGCGGCGACGTCTACGCCCGCGCACTCGAACGACTCGGCCAGCAAACCGCCTTCGTCAGCGGTTCGGATATGCACGGCACGCCCGTCGCCGTCAACGCCGAACAGGAAGGCGTCTCCCCCGAGGACTTCGCCCTCGAGTGGCACGAGCGGTACGCCGAGACGTTCCCGAAGTTCAACGTCGACTTCGACAACTACGGGCACACCCACGACGAGACGAACACGGAACTCACACGCGATCTCGTCCGGGAGCTCGACAAGCGCGGCCACGTCTACGAGAAGGAGATTATGGTCGCGTACGATCCCGTCGACGACCAGTACCTTCCGGACCGGTACGTCGAGGGGACCTGCCCCTACTGCGGCGCCCACGCACGCGGCGACGAGTGCGACGAGGGCTGTCAGCGCCACCTCGAGCCCGGCGAGATCGAGGACCCCGTCTCGACGATCACCGGGAACCCAGCCGAATACCGCAAGCGGACCCACAAGTTCTTCGCGGTCTCCGAGTTCGCCGACTACCTCTCGGACTTTCTCGACCGGCTCGAAGGGACCTCGAACGCCCGCAACCAGCCACGGGAGTGGATCGAGCAGGGCCTGCAGGACTGGTGTATCACCCGCGATATGGACTGGGGGATCGATTATCCCGACGCCGAGGGCGAGGAGACCGACCTCGTCCTCTACGTCTGGGTCGACGCCCCGATCGAGTACGTCTCCTCGACGAAGCAGTACACCGACCGGGCCGGCGCCGACGTCTTCGACTGGGAGGCCGCCTGGCGGGACGACGCCGATCACGACGGTGGCCAGATCGTCCACGTGATCGGCCGCGACATCATCCAGCATCACACGATATTCTGGCCCGCGATGTTGCACGCCACCGACCACGTCGAGCCCCGTGCCGTGATGGCCTCCGGGTTCGTCACCCTTGGCGGGAAGGGCTTCTCGACGAGCCGCGACCGGGCCGTCTGGGCCGACGAGTATCTCGAGGAGGGCTTCCACCCCGACCTGCTGCGGTACTACCTCGCCACGAACGGTGGCTTTCAGCAGGACGTCGACTTCTCCTGGGAGCGGTTCCGCGAGCGCGTAAACACCGAGCTGGTGGGGACGATCGGCAACTTCCTCTACCGGTCGCTGCTGTTCGCCCACCGCAACTACGACGGCGCGCCCGAAGGCGTCGAAACCGCAAGCGAGGAGGTCACGACGGCGATCGACGAGGCCGTCGCCGACGTCACCGACGCGGTCAACGACTACTCGGTCCGCGATCTGGGCGACGCCGTCACCGACCTCGCCAGGTTCGGGAACGAGTACATCCAGCGCAACGAGCCGTGGGCGCTCGTCGACGACGATCCGGATGCCGCCGCGCAGGTCATCTACGACTGTGTCCAGATCGCGAAGGCGATCGCGGTCCTCTTCGAGCCGATCGCCCCCGACACATGCGAACGGCTCTGGAACCAGCTCGGCGAGGACGGCTCCGTGCACGACGTCACCGTGGGTGCGGCGACGGAATCGCCCGCGGGCGCCTTCGAGGAACCTGGCGAGCTGTTCGAGAAGATCCCCGAAGAGCGCGTCGAGGAGCTGAACGAGAAGCTCGAGGAGCGTGTCGCAGAAGCGACCGACGAGGACACGGCGGACGCCGACGAGGACGCGGACACGGCCGACGACGGGACCGCCGACGAGTCCGGCGAGTCAGCGGCGAGCGACCTCGAGCCGCTCGCCGAGGAGCGCATCGGCTTCGAGGAGTTCGAGGACCTCGATCTCCGAGTCGGCCGGATCGTCTCCGCGGAGGGTATCGAGGGCGCCGACAAGCTCGTGCGCCTCGAGGTCGACCTGGGGATCGAGACGCGACAGATCGTCGCCGGGATCAAACAGCTCCACGACCTCGAGTCGCTGCCTGGGACGCGCGTGATCGTGCTCGCGAATCTGGAGCGCGCGGAACTGTTCGGCGTCGAGTCGAACGGAATGGTGCTCGCCGCGGGCGAGGGGGCCGACCTCCTCACGACCCACGGCGACGCCGCGCCCGGGACGCAGGTCAAGTAATTGTCCCGGTCACGGACCGTTGCGTTTTGGGTTATAGAGCGTCGGAGAGCGCCTCGAGCGCCACCGTCTCCGTCCGGACGTCGGTCGGGTCGCCGACGGACTCCTTGAACCCCGATCCGGTGGCGATGCAGATGACGTCCTCGTCAGGACCGATCTCCCCGTCCCGAGCGAGTCGACGAGCACCGGCCAGTGATGTCGCCGAAGCGGCCTCGACGGTGAGGCCGGCCGTGGTCGCGAGTCGTCGTTTCGCCTCGCGGATGGCGTCGTCGGCGACGGCGATCGCCGTGCCGCCGGTCTCGCGAGCGCCGAACAGGGCACGGGTTCCACTCGGCGGGTCGGGATTCGCGATGGAGTAGGCGATCGTCTCGCCGGGTTCGACGGGGTCGACCGTCTCCGCTCCGCGTGCGGCCGCTTCGGCGATCGGCGCGCACGCTGCCGCCTGGACGAGGTGGAGCCGGGGCATCGCGTCCGCCGCGCCCGGCTTCGCGTCCGTATCGATGAGTCCGGCCGCTTGGAGCTCCGAGAGACCCTTGTACGCGCCGCTGGCGTGGCCGCCCGAGGAGGTCGGAAGAACGATCGCGTCCGGGAGCATCCCGGTTCGCCGGCGGTGCTGTGCGAGCGCCTCCAGCACCGTCGTCTTTTGGCCGGCGACGCGGCCCGGCGAGTCGGAGTTGATGAATCGGATTCCCCGCTCGGCACCGGCCTCGATCGCGTCGTGATAGAGTCGGCCGTAATCGCCGTCGATCCGAAGGATCCGGGGGTCGTATCGGCCGATGTGTCGGATCCGCTCGTCCGAGATGTCGCTTGGGATGCAGACGGTACACTCGAGGCCGGCGGCCGCGGCGTGTGCGGCGACGGACATCGCCATGTTTCCGTGTGAGACCGTTCCAACCGCGTCCGCGCCCTCCGCCAGGGCGATCTCGATCCCGACCGCGGTGCCGCGGTCCTTGAACGAGCCGGTCGGGTTCCGGCCCTCATCCGCGACCGAGACCGCTGCACCCGCGTAGTCGTCGAGCGCCGGCGTTCTGACGAGCGGCGTTCCCCCGCTGGCGGTCGCGAGCCCGTCCGCCGGTGGGTCGGCCAGCAACAGGTCCGCGAACGCCCACGTTCCGGCGTCGAGATCGGACGGCCACTCGATGTCGGCGACGTCGTCGGCGGCGGTCGGTGGCGTCTCATACCACCGCGGCTCGCCGCAGGAACAGCGGGGCGATGCGGGCGCTTCGACCGTCTCGCCGCAGGCGTAACACGCGAGCATCGGGAGCGGCTGCATGGTTCGGGTCGCGTCGGCGTCGAGAAAAGCGTCGCGGTCGGCACGCGGTTCGTACTCGGGGACGCCTTCGTCGGGGACATCGAGGCGGTTCACGGAGGGGTTTTGAGGGGCCCTCGACAACGGTAACTATGCGAAACGCCAAGATCGTCTGTACGCTCGGACCAGCGTCGGACGACGTCGAAACGATCCGTGCGCTCGCGGACGCCGGAATGTCGGTCGTCCGGCTCAACGCGAGCCACGGGACCACGGACCACCGTCGGGACGTGATCGACCGCGTTCGGTCCGTCGACGACGCCACCGACTCCCCCATCGCGGTGATGGTCGACTTGCAGGGACCGGAGATTCGAACCGCCGAGACGGACGAATCGGTGACCCTCGAAGCCGGAACCGACGTCCGGTTCGTCGTCGGCGAGACCGTGACGCCGACGGCGGTCGGGCTCTCCCACTCGATCGCCGCTGCCGAGGCCGGGGATACGGTCCTGCTCGATGACGGGCGGATCGAGGCGACCGTCGCACGTGTCGAGGCTGACGGCACCGTCGTCGCCACCGTCGACTCCGGCGGCGAGCTCGGCTCCCGGAAGGGCGTCAACCTTCCGGGCGTCGCGATCGACGTCGACCTCGTCACCCCGAGCGATGAACGTGAACTCGAACTCGCGGCGGAGACGAACGCGGACTTCGTTGCCGCCTCGTTCATCCGCAACGCTGCCGACATCTACACGATCGCGGATCGGTTGGACGCGTTCGGCGGCGGGAACATCCCGATCCTCGCGAAGATCGAGCGAGCCGGCGCCGTCGAGAACCTCACCGAGATCGTCGACGCCGCCGACGGCGTGATGGTCGCGCGCGGCGATCTCGGCGTCGAGTGTCCCCTCGAGGACGTGCCGATGATCCAGAAGCGGATCATCAGAATCTGCGTCGACGCCGGCGTGCCGGTGATCACCGCGACCGAGATGCTCGACTCGATGGTGCACTCCCGGCGACCGACGCGGGCGGAGGCCTCCGACGTCGCCAACGCCGTCCTCGACGGCACCGACGCGGTGATGCTCTCGGGAGAGACGGCCGTCGGCGATCATCCGATCCGCGTGGTCGAGACGATGGACCGGATCGTTCGACAGGTCGAACGGAGCGACGAATACGCCGAGACCCGCGATCAGCGCGTGCCCGCGGCGAACGAGGATTCTCGGACCGAGGCGCTTGCGCGATCGGCACGATACCTCGCGCGTGACGTCGGCGCGAGCGCGATCGTCGCCGTCTCCGAGTCGGGATATACGGCTCGCAAGACGGCGATGTTCCGTCCTGGGGTCCCCGTCGTTGCGACGACCCCGACCGATCGGGTTCGCCGGCAGTTGGCGCTCTCGTGGGGCGTTTCCCCGCAGTACGCTGACTACGCCGCCGACATCGAACACGTGCTCGACAACGCCGTGGACGCCGCGATCGACGCCGGCGTCGCGAGCTCGGGCGATACGCTGGTCGTGCTCTCCGGGATGATGACCGAGATCGAGGGAACCGACACGACGAACACCCTGAAGGTCCACGTCGCCGCCGAGACGATCGCCACGGGCAAGGCGGTCGTGAGCGGTCGCATCGCAGCGCCGATCGTTCGCCTTCCGGATGGTGACCTCTCGGGCTTGACGACCGACTCGATCGTCGCCCTGCCGGCATCGTTCGACGGCGAGTTCACAGGCGACCTCTCGCGGATCGCCGGCGTCGTCGGGGAGCGGCCGGGAATGACCGGCTATCCGGCGGTCATCGCCCGCGAACTCGGCGTCCCGATGGTGTCGGGCGTGACGCTCCCGCGTACCGTCGCTGATGGCGATACCGTGACCGTCGACGGCGAGCGTGGGGTCCTCTATGAGGGCGACGTCACCCTTCAGACCCGCCGTCGGTGAGCCCTCGCCAGCTCCCTCCACCGCAGCCGTGTGGAACGGCGAGCGGCCGACCCCACCAGCCATTTATCCGTCGCCCGCGAAGCAACGGGTATGAGTCGGAGTGACGACGGGCGCGAACGCGCGAACACGGCGGCCGGGGATGGAACGGACACCGAGACGGAGACCGAGTGGCGGTTCGGCATCGACGACGTCGGTCCCGACGGCATCGTCGAGGAGACGAGCCCGGGCGAGGGCCCCATCGAACCCGAGGCGATCGAACCGATGCACGCCGTGTTCGTCGCTCTCGGGGTCGTCCTGACGGTCGGACTTCTCGCGACCGCGCTGTAAGACCCGGCGGGATCCGGCTCGCCCGCCCACGACCGTCCGTGCCGTGGGGTCACTTGTGCCGTGGGATCACTTAATCGGCTGGAACCCGTACGTCGCGTATGGTGCTTCCCTTTCAGGCCGGCGTTCTCGACCCGGGAACCCTGCCGATGCTGCTCGTGGTCGCGGGGCTCCTCCTGTCGCTCGCCGAGGCGATCGCCCCCGGCGCGAACTTCATCGTGGTCGGGGTCTCCCTGCTCGGGGCGGGGATCGTCGGACTGGCGTTCACGCCGCTCGCCAGCCCGTTCGCTCTCGGCCTGTTCGTGCTCGTCTTCGGCGCGATCGCCTTCTACGGCTACCACGAGCTCGACGTCTACGGCGGGAAGGGCCAGCCGCAGACGCGCGACAGCGAGTCGCTCACCGGGGTAACCGGTCGTGTGACCGAGCGCGTGACCGAGACCGACGGACAGGTCAAACTCGACGAGGGCGGGTTTAACCCGTACTACTCGGCCCGTACTATGGACGGCGAGATCCCGGAGGGAACCGAGGTGTTCGTCGTCGACCCGGGGGGCGGAAACGTGCTCACCGTCGAGTCGGTTGCGGCGGTCGAGGACGACATCGATCGCCAGCTGGCCGTGGACCGGGAGCGGACGGCCGACGACGACGCCGGGACGACGGCTGACGGCGACGACGCCGGGACGGGAGTCCAGGACGACGACGCGACCGAACGCGAGCGCGCGTAATCGATCAGAACCGGCGGACCGAACGCTTATCATTGTCCTGTGGTAACGATCGGTATGGATACACTGGTCCTCCAAGCGCTGTTCGGCCTCGCGCCGATCGGCTTTCTGTTCCTTCTGTTGGTGGTGGTGGTGGTCTGGCAATCCGTCGAGATCGTCGACGCCTACGAGAAGAAGGCCCTCACCGTCTTCGGGGAGTACAGACAGCTGTTGGAGCCGGGAATCAACGTCGTTCCGCCGTTCGTCTCGCGGACCTATCCGTTCGATATGCGGACCCAAACCCTCGACGTTCCGCGTCAGGAGGCGATCACCCGCGATAACTCCCCGGTGACCGCCGACGCCGTCGTCTACATCAAGGTGATGGACGCCAAGAAGGCCTTCCTCGAGGTCGATAACTACAAGAAGGCCGTCTCGAACCTCGCCCAGACGACGCTTCGCGCCGTCCTCGGCGATATGGAACTCGATGACACCCTGAACAAACGGCAGGAGATCAACGCGAAGATCCGCAAGGAGCTCGACGAGCCGACCGACGAGTGGGGGATCCGCGTCGAGAGCGTCGAGGTCCGGGAGGTCAACCCCTCCAAGGACGTCCAGCAGGCGATGGAGCAGCAGACCTCCGCCGAGCGCCGTCGCCGCGCGATGATCCTCGAGGCTCAGGGTGAACGCCGCTCCGCCGTCGAGCAGGCGGAGGGTGACAAGCAGTCGAACATCATCCGAGCGCAGGGTGAAAAGCAAAGCCAGATCCTCGAGGCGCAGGGTGACGCGATCTCGACGGTCCTCCGCGCGAAATCCTCCGAGGCGATGGGCGAGCGTGCGATCATCGAACGCGGGATGGAGACGCTCGAGGCGATCGGACAGGGAGAATCGACGACGTTCGTCCTCCCACAGGAGCTCACGAGCCTCGTCGGTCGGTACGGCAAACACCTGACCGGCTCCGACGCCGCGACCGACACCGAGCCCCTCGACGGACTGGAGTTCGACGACGAGACCCGACAGCTGCTCGGCCTCGACGACATCGACGAGATCCTCGGACAGATCGACGCGGCCGCCGAGATGGACGTCGAGGAACTCGAGCAGGAGGCTGAAGCGATCAAATCCGGTGACACGAGCGGCATCAAGTCGGCCGACGAGCTCATTCAGGAGATGGACGAGGAAGCACCCGCGACCGACGTCGAAACCGAACCCGAGTAGTTCGGTTCACCGCCTCGGCCGGTATGAATCACGTTCCTTCCGGGCGATCGAAACGAGCGACGTGTTTTTAGCCCCCGGCCGACACCCTTCGACAATGAGTGACGGCGTCGACGAACGGAAACGGCGGACGCTCCGACGCTTTGCAGCCCTCGGAGCGGCCGGCTCGTTCGTCGGCGGCGCACGTGCGGCCACCGACGCGGAGGGGGAGACGGATGCGGACGCCGGAACGCCGTCCCCGGACGGTGACCGCTCGGAGACGAACGAGACCCGCGAGGCGATCCGCGGGTACGTCGCCACGACGCCCGGCGCACACTTCTCGAAGCTTCGCGACGACCTCCGGCTTGGAACCGGTGAGACGCAGTACCACCTCCGGAAGCTCGTCGACGCCGCAACCATCGAAACGGCGAAGGACGGGGAGTTTCGCCGGTACTTCCCGGCCGGGCGATTCGATGCCGCCGACAAGCGAGCCCTCGGTGCGCTTCGACGCGAGACGCCCCGCGGCGTCGTCCTCCATCTCCTCAGGGAGCCGGACGCGACCGGCTCCCGGATCGCCGACGCGCTCGACGTGTCCCGGCCGACGATCAGCGCGGCCGCCGGCGAGCTTGAGGACGCCGGCCTCCTCGATCGAACCGACGGTTACACGCTCCGTACCCCGGAGCGGCTCATCACGCTCGTCGTTCGATACGCGGACTCGTTCGGCCCCGATGCGCGGGCGTTCGCCGACGACGCGGCCGCGTACGTGCGGTACGACCCGGAGTAGGGTCAGCCGTCGATCACGGCCTCGATCCCGTACAGGGAATCGACGACGTGGTCGGGAGCGATCGCGAATCCGTCGGAGTCGGCGTGTGGTCTATCGATCACGATCGACTCGATCCCGGCTCGCTGGGCAGCGATCACGTCGGTTTCCCGGTCGCCGATGTAGCATCCAGACTCCGTATCCAGCGCCGCGAGGCCACGCTTTAGGAACTCCGGTTCCGGCTTTCGTCGCCGGTACGACTCGATCGTCGGCTTTCGGCCGACGACGGCGTCGAACAGGCCCGGGAGGCAGTAGGTCGCGACGAACTCGGCGGTCGCCGTCCGGTTGTTCGTCACCAGCGCGAGCGGCTGATCGGCCGAGAGCGTCGAGAGCGCGCCGACGTCCGGGTACGTCGGCCGTTCACCGGACCGAACACGGGCGTTCGTTCGTCGCGATGCGTGTCGTTCACGCGCCCGCCACCACGCGTCCCGATCCACGCCCAATCGCGAGCACGCTTCGTCGACGGCCGGCGAGTAACGGACCGCCTCGAGCGCATCGAGGACCCCGGGATCGGGCGGCTCTGCAGCGTCGGATCGCCCGGTAGTTCCGTTCGAGTCCGGGTGTCCACGCCCGAGTCACGGAGAGCATCGTGTGCGGCCGCTCGGTAGACGCCGGGATGGGTCCCCCGGCCAGACAGGATCACGCCGTCCATATCGAACAGCAACGCAGGTGTCACGGGTTCCACTCGGCCGTCTTTGGTGGAAAACCCATCGCTCGATCCGGGGTGTTGGCGCTGATCGACACTCGCCCCGATCAACGCTCGACCATCCACGTGGTCCCCGAGGAATATCCCCATTTCTCGATCGATAGATCCGTGTCTGCTTGACGGACCGTTCGGAGGTTCGCACCCACCTCCTTCGCCGACAGGCCCAGCTCGTCGGCGATGAGCCGCGATTTGAAGTACGTCTGCGTGTCAGCTCGTGCCCGGAGGTACGTGAGGATGCGCCGCTGTTTCTCCGTCAGCGTCGCGTCGCCGGACTGTGAGGTCGTCGCGCTCATGGACGATCCTACGGTGTGACCCCATAAGCACCGTTTGGTAGGATCGGTTAACACGGTGCAGTCCGTCGATTTCTCCGTCTTGGAGGGCTCGATCCGACGCCGATCGCACCGGCGTGGGTACGATCCCCAAATCCTCGCTGCCACCGTCGAGACCACGCGTGTCGATCGTCGAACCCACGAACGCCGATCGACTCACAGCATCCCTGAACGGTTCGATCCACGACGTCTCCGAACCGTCCCATGCTTCAGAAGGTACTTACCTCGCCCGGAGCGAAGTGGCGGTGATGACGGACTCCGACGGTGTTCGTGTGAGCGTGGTCCTTCCCGCGTACAACGAGGCGGCCACGATCGAGGACACCGTCGGGCGAACGATCGCCGCACTTGAGGGGTTTCTCCCGCGAAACGGTTTCGAGGTGATCGTCGCCGAGGACGGCTGTGAGGACCGGACCCCCGAGATCGCCGACCGGCTCGCGGCCGCCGACGATCGGGTTCGGCACGTCCACAGCGACGAGCGACTCGGACGCGGCGGGGCGCTCGAACGCGCCTTCAGGGAGGCCGACGGCGACGTCCTCGTCTACTTCGACACCGATCTAGCGACCGACCTCGACCACCTCGAGGAGCTCGTCGAATCGATCCGGTCCGGCGAGTACGACGTCGCCACCGGATCGCGATGGATGCCGGGCCGTGAGGCCGACCGGCCGGCCAAACGGGGTGTCCCCTCCCGCGTGTTCAACCTGCTCGTCCGAGGAGTCCTCCGGTCGGACGTTCGGGATCACCAGTGTGGGTTCAAGGCGATGTCGCGGGACGCGTTCCGGGCGCTCATCGACGACGTTGAGGACGACCACTGGTTCTGGGATACCGAGTTGCTGGTTCGGGCACAGCGGTCGGGGCTCGCGGTCACGGAGTTTCCCGTCAACTGGGAGCCGAAGGGCGACACGAAGGTCGACCTCGTCCGTGACGTCTTCGGGATGGGCTCACAGCTGCTGCGGCTCTGGTGGCAACTGTCGGTCCAACCACGGATCACCCCGCGTGCGAGCTTCACGGCCGGGCTCCTGCTCGTTGCAGTCGCGGTCGCGTTGATGTCGACGTACATCGACTTCGGCGCCGTGATCGCGGAGATGCGCCGTGCTGACACGACGCTTCTTGCGGTCGCGACCGTCGTGTATCTCCTGTCGTGGCCGCTCCGGGGCTATCGGTACCGGGACATCCTTCGGGAACTCGGATTCACCGAACGGACCGGGTTCCTGACCGGTGCGGTCTTCGTCTCGCAGACGGGCAACCTCGTGTTGCCGGCCCGGGGTGGCGACGCGATCCGCGCGTACATCGTGAAGGTCCGCCGCGGGATCCCGTATCCGTCGGGGTTCGCCTCGCTGGCGGCCGAGCGCGTCTTCGATCTGTTGACCCTTGCTGGACTCTCGGGGGCCGTTCTCGTCGGATACGCCGCCTCCGGTCGGCTCGGTGAGGTGGTCACTGCACTCACCGACAGTGAGACGGCGGGCAACGCCGGCTGGACTGCCGCACTTGTCGCGATGGGCGTCGGTCTCGTCGCGGTCGGCGCCGTGATCGGGATCGTGTTGTCGGCGCGGTCGGACTCGAACCACATCCGGTCGGCGATCGCGCGGGTGAGCACCGACTCCTACGGCAAGGCGGTGGCGGACGTCCTCGAACGGTTCGTCGGTGACGTCCAACGCGTGGGCGGCGACCCGATCGCCTTCTCCCGGGTCGGTGCCACCAGCGTGGTCATCTGGGTGCTCGACGTGCTCGTCGCGGCGATCGTTCTCGCCGCCTTTACCGTCGAGTTGGACACGATAACGCTGCTTGCCGTCTGTTTCTTTGCGGTCAGCGTCGGCAACCTCGCGAAGGTGATCCCGATCTCCCCGGGCGGGATCGGCCTCTATGAGGGAGCCTTCACCGCGATCATGGTCGGATTGACGCCGATCGGCGTCTCCACGGCTCTCGGCGCGGCGGTCCTCGATCACGCACTGAAGAACGTTGTCACGCTCGTCGGGGGCGTCGGATCGATGCTTGCGCTCAACGTCTCGCTGACGACGGCGGTCGAGGAGACCGCGGACGTGAACGAGACCGAGGCGCTCCAGGAGTGAGTTCACGTTCGACGGGACTCGATCCGGCGGTATGACTCGACCCGGGAAGCCCCCGATCGGGGACTGTGTGTGGCGAACAGGCGACACGGGCCTCGAACCGGGCCATCGACCCGACGGCGGAGCCAGTCCCTGAGTCCGTCCGACCGAGGGTCGTCGGTTCGATCACGTCGAAGACGCCGATCCCGGACCGTCCGTGTCGCACACCCGCGTGCCGTCCCGGGACGGAAACCACTGCACGGGCCGTCTGGCTCGTGATCGGTGAAAAGGGTCCGGGGAAGTCGAGTGCCGCGTGCCGGATCACCGCGAGGACTCGTACAGGTCCGTCTCGATGGGACCGAGGGCGCCGGCGACGGCGCTCGCGAGCGCGTCGGTGCGGTCGATCCGCCCGTTAGTTAAAACCGAGATCGCACCGTCCGTCTTCGCGAGACCGGATCTCCCGGTGACGTCGTCCATCACCGGGCCTAATTCCTCGTCGTTTCGGACCCGATCCGCGACGGGATCGGGGAGACGAACGCTCGGACCGGCGCCACGCCCGACCGTCGTTCCGTCGTCGATCGCGGCCCACATGATCAGGTAGAGTCCGACGGTTCCGTCGATCGGTGAGACGCCGCCTTCGAGCCCGACGCCGACATCGTAGCCCGCCTCGCGGGCGGCCGCGGCGCGTGTCTCGGCCCCGCGGACGGTCTCGGCGTGGCTCCACGGCTGCTCGGAGACGCCGCTGTCGACCGCCACGGCTTCGATGTCTCCCTCAAGAATCAACGCGACCGCCGCGCGTTTCACCGGATTCCCGCTTCCGACGCCGATCTGCATAGTCGACGATCCGTCGCCGCCGAGGATACGCGTGTCGGTCGATCGACCGTTCGGTTCGTCGTTTCGGGCCGATCCGTGCCGTCTGTCCGGGTCGTCGATCCCGAGTCGATCCGGATCGTCAGTCCTCGGGCATCTCCGTCGCGTCGACGACGTCGGGATGAAGGATCCGTGCCACTCGCTCAACCCCGTCGATCAGGGTGGGACCGGGCTGGTTCAGGAGGTCGTCGTCGATGGCGTGGACCGATGCGTCGAGGTCCCAGTCGCGGTCGTGGATCGTACTCGGGTCGGCACGGTCGCCGTAGCCACAGGGGTGTAGAATCACGTGGTTTGGGTCGTGTCGTTCGACTTCCTCACGGGTGATCTCCCGGGAGCGCTCGCCGGGATCGACGAACGGGTACCGGCCGCCCGCGGTCTCGACCACGTCGGGGACCCAGTTTCCGGCGGCCATCGGCGGGTCTGACCATTCCTCGCAGTAGACGACCGGTCGATCGGTCGTTCCGGCGGCGCGAGCCGAGTCGATGCTCGCCTCGACGGCGTCGAGCCTGGCGCGGAGATCGTCGGCAAACCGGGTCCCTGCGGTCGGTCGGCCGATCGCCTCGCCGATCGCCACGACGGATCCGATCACGTCGGGGAGCCGTTCGGGTTCGTGATGGACGACCTGGTGGCCCCGGGTCCGGAGCCTCGTCGCGATCTCAGCTTGCAGCGCGTCGCTCGTGATCACGAGGTCGGGAGCGAGTTCGTCGACACGGTCGAGATCGGGGGTCGTCCATCCTCCGACGCGGGCCGGTGATGGGTTGACGTCGCCGGGGTCACAGTGATGGCTCACCCCGACGAGCCGGTCGGCGGCTCCCAGATCGCGGACGATCGCGGTCGCGCTCGGCGCGAGGGAAACGACGCGTGGCCCGTCCATAGCGATCGATCACACGTCCACCCGCAATGGGTCTTCGGTATCTCTCCACGTCCGTGTGGGTCGATACCATCGTATGTCGTGATCATTCGTTCGGTTCGGTGGCTCCGGATTCCGGTCGATTTAAGTGTCGTTCCACCGTCTTTCGGGTAAGCACTTCCTTGGGATCTTATTGACCCACCCAGGGGGATGGCATCTATGAGTGAACGCACACATACGCGGGAGAGAACCTCCCAGCGCGAAACGGAATCCGACGAAGGGCTCACGTGCCCGGAGTGTAACGGCCACGTCGTCACCGACGAGGAGCACGGCGAGACGGTCTGTTCGGACTGTGGACTCGTCGTTGAGGCCGACTCGGTCGATCGAGGACCCGAATGGCGGGCCTTCGACTCACGCGAGAAGGACGAGAAGTCCCGCGTGGGCGCCCCGACCACGAACACGATGCACGACAAGGGGCTCTCGACGAACATCGACTGGCGCGACCAGGACGCCTACGGCCGATCCCTGTCGGGTCGCCAGCGCCAGAAGATGCAGCGGCTCCGCAAGTGGAACGAGCGCTTCCGCACCCGTGACTCCAAGGAGCGCAACCTCAAGCAGGCGCTCGGCGAGATCGACCGGATGGCCTCCGCGCTCGGCCTCCCGGACAACGTCCGCGAGACCGCCTCCGTCATCTACCGGCGCGCGCTCGACGAGGATCTCCTTCCCGGCCGCTCGATCGAGGGCGTCTCGACGTCGTGTGTCTACGCCGCCGCCCGGATGGCCGGCGTCCCGCGCAGCCTCGACGAGATCTCCGACGTCTCCCGCGTCGAGAAGTCCGAGATCGCCCGGACGTACCGCTACGTCGTCCGCGAGCTCAAGCTCGAGGTCAAGCCTGCGGACCCCGAACAGTACGTCCCACGGTTCGCCTCCGCACTCGAGCTCTCGGATGAGGCCGAGATGCGTGCCAAGCAGCTGCTGAAGAACGCAAAGGAGAAGGGCGTCCACTCCGGGAAATCGCCGGTCGGTCTCGCGGCCGCCGCCGTCTACGCCGCCGCGCTGCTCACCAATGAGAAGACGACGCAGGCCGCGGTCTCGGAGGTCGCCGACATCTCCGAAGTAACGATCCGGAATCGCTACCACGAGTTGCTCGAGGCCGAGGAAGGCCTGATCGCCTAACCGCGGTCCGTTTGGCTTTCCACTCCACCGGTGTCCCCCCGACTCGTTCATCGTCCCGCCTCGTTCGACGAGGATCGTTCGTCCGCGATCGAGGCTGATGCCCTCGCCACCAGGGTCGACCGTGCCGACTCGTTCCTTTCGCGGGCCCGTGGACTGATGTTTCGTCGATCGATCCCCGACGAGCACGCGCTCGTGTTTCCGTTTGGGGAACCGAAATCGCGGACGCTGCACATGGCGTTCGTTCCGTTCGCGATCGACGCCGTCTGGGTGATCGATGGGGAGGTGACCGCCGTCACCCGGCTGCGACCCTTCTTCGGGTTCGGCCGCGGCCGCGGCGACGCCGTCATCGAACTGCCTGCTGGCGCGGCCGCCGCCGTCGAGCCGGGCGACCGGATCGAGCTCGTTCACCCGGACGGAACGACCGACGTTCCCGGGTGAGGACGTCGCCGACCGCAGGCGGTCGGACCCGATGCATCGCGTCGGCCCCTCCTCGGTGATCGTTCGTTCGAAAACCCGATACCTTATTAGGATGGGCACCGTTCACACGAGCACGAATGACACGAGATACTCGTGGTAATTCGGAGGATAGAGGAAGTCGCCACACGGCGGCTGGCCGTGAAATTCTCCGGTAACACCGACTACCCGGCTCGTCCTTCTCACGACGGGCCAGCAGACGATGCCGTTCTCACACCGCTTTCCGATCGCGATTCCGTTCGACTGCTCGACACCACGTTACGCGACGGCGAGCAGATGCCGGGCGTCTCGTTGACTCCCGAGCGGAAGCTCGAGATCGCGCGTGAACTCGACGCAACCGGCGTCCACGTGATCGAGGCGGGGTCGGCGTGCACCTCCGAGGGTGAACGCGAGGGGATCCGGCGGGTCGCCAACGCCGGGCTCGACGCGACGGTGACGAGCTTCGCCCGCGGCGTGCAGGCGGACATCGACCACGCCCTCGACTGTGACGTCGACGGCGTCAATCTCGTGGTGCCGGCTTCGGACCGACACGTCGAGACGAAGGTCGGATCGACCCGCGAAGACGTACTGACGAACGTCGAGGAGCTCATCGCGTACGCCAAGGACCACGGCCTCTGGGTCGAGCTGCTCGGTGAGGACGGCTCCCGGGCGGACCGGTCGTACCTCCACCGAATGGCCGAAACGGGCCACGACGCCGGTGCCGACCGGTTCTGTTACTGTGACACCGTCGGCGCCGCCAGTCCCGAACGCACCCTCGAGATCGTCTCCGGCCTCGCCGACCTCGGTCCGACCGGCGTGCACACCCACGACGACCTCGGGTTCGGAATGGCGAACGTTCACGCCGGCCTCCGTGCGGGTGCGGACTTCGTCCACGCCACGGTCAACGGCGTGGGCGAGCGCGCAGGCAACGTCGCGCTCGAGGAGGTCGCCATCGCGCTGGACCGGTGTTACGACGTCGAGACCGTCGAGCTCGAGCGGCTGTACCGACTCGCCCGGCTCGTTTCGGAGGCGACGGGCGTGTCGCTGCCGCCGAATAAGGCGGTCTGCGGGGCGAACGCCTTCGCCCACGAGTCCGGCATTCACACGGACGGCACGCTCAAGGACGGCGCGATGTACGAGCCGTACCCGCCCGAGGTCGTCGGGCGTGAGCGCCGGCTCGTGCTCGGCAAACACGCCGGTCGCGCCGGCGTGGCGGCCGCGCTGTCGGAACACGACGTCGACGTCGACGAGGACGAGCTCTCGGCGATCGTCGAGCACGTCAAGGATCTCGGCGACCGCGGCAAGCGCGTCACCGACGCCGATCTGTTGGCGATCGCCGACGACGTCCAGGAACGCGATCGCGACCGCCAGGTCGAACTGCTCGATCTCACCGCGTCCTCCGGATCCGGCCTCCCGACCGCTTCGGTCCGACTGCGCGTCGGCGGCGAGGAACGCGTGGCTTCCGGTCACGGTTCCGGGCCGGTCGATGCGGCCGTCACGGCGGTCCGCGAGGCGCTCGCCGACGAGAACGTCGAGTTCGAGCTCGACTCCTACCACGTCGACGCGATCACCGGCGGGACCGACGCCGTCGTCACCGTCGTCGTCGAGCTCTCGCGTGGCGATCGGACCGTCACCGTCGAGGCTGCCGAGGCCGACATCACCCGCGCGAGCGTGATCGCGATGGTTGACGCGCTCGACCGGCTCTGTGGCGACGTGCTTGAGTCGGGCACCGAACCCGCCCCGGCTGACGACTGACCACGGTTCCGCTCGTCGGTCGTCGGGTGTATGCGTCTCCGTTTCCGCGACCGCCGATCGCTGCCTGCACCGGACGTGCGTCTGACGGGGTTTTTATTTGATCGCCGTCCACGACCGCGTGTGAGCGTCGTCGTCGCGATCAAGCCGTCCGCACGCAAACGAAACGCGAAGGCCGGGACGCTCGTCTTCGAGGACGGCGTTTGCCATACCTTTCCGAGTCGTGACGCCGCCGAGCGGTGGGCTGATGACCTGTCGGCCGGTGACGGCCACGTTTGGGTCGCGACAGCTCATCCCGCGGACGACAGCCCGGTCGACTGTTATCTCGTCTCGCGGGCGACGAACGCGAAGCTCGAGGCGGCCTACGACAAGCGTCGTCGACGAACACGCGGCGATCTGAAATCGGATCAACGGTCGCTGGACGGAGCGTGACCTCGGCGTTCGAGCACGAAGACGAAAAAGCGCCGAGGAAGGGATTTGAACCCTTGAGTCCGAACGGACAGCAGATTTCGAATCTGCCGCCTTGGCCAGGCTAGGCTACCTCGGCTCGTTCGGGCGTAATCGCGGTCCGATGAAAGGAGTTTCGATCCCGACTCCGTCCCCTCGGTCGATCGCGCTGCGTCCCGTGTCACTTTTAGGACATCGCGGTCAGGTGCGATCAATGGTCGAAGCGTTCGCGGTCGCCAGCGGGAAGGGCGGGACCGGTAAGACGACGAGCACCCTCGCGCTCGGAATGGCGCTGGCTGCAGAACACGACGTGACCGTCATCGACGCCGACACCGGGATGGCGAACCTGCTGTTTCACGCGGGGCTGGCGGACGTGGAGGTGACCCTCCACGACCTGCTCGTCGCCGAAACCGCGACGAGCGTGGCGGACGCGACCTACGACCGCTTCGGGATGTCGGTCGTCCCCTGTGGGACCTCGCTTGCGGGGTTCGACCGGGCCGATCCGGGGCGACTGCGGGACGTCGTCGCCGAGCTGGCGGCCGACGCCGACGTCATCCTGTTGGACTCGCCGGCTGCGCTCGGGTCGAAATCCGCGGTTCTCCCGGTCGTCCTGGCCGATCGCGTCATCATCGTGGTCCAGCCGACGATCCCTGCGCTCTCGGACGGCCTGAAGGTCCAGGAGTACGCCCGCTCGTACGGCACCGGAACCGCCGGCGTCCTGTTCAACAAGGTTCGCGAGGACATCGATCGGATCGCCGAGCAGGCCGACCGCCACTTCGGCGGACCGACCCTGGCACGGATCCCCGCCGCCGACGTCGTGCGGAGCGCGCGACAGGCGGGTGAACCGCTGCTGTCACACGCGCCCGACAGTCCCGCGGCGGCAGCGTTCAGACGCGCGGCGGCGTCGATCTCGGTTCGGGAGGGTGGCGGTGCGGATCTCGCCGATCGATTCCGGAGTGCCGTCGTTCCGGAGACGATATGACCGGCGCCGAGCCGCCGCCCGGCTCGGGCACTCTCGACGCGGAGCCGTCCGAGTCGGACACCGTGAACGCGGATCGTTCGCTCACGCTCGACCATCTCCCGGTGCCTAACGGCGATCTCCGTCGATCACGGGTGCTCACCGATCCGGGCGTGGCGTTGCGCTCGGTCCTCGAGGCGGAAATGGACGGCTATCTCACGCTCGTCCCCCAGGAGACGCTGTTGCTCGGCGGGGACGCACGGGCGGTCATCACCTTTGCGGACGGCGTGCCGACGGTCGCCTACAACACGGAGACCGACCGGGGTGGAACCGCGGCGCTCGCCGACGTCGCGCTCACTGGTCCCTATCGGGTCGAGGTGTACGAGCTTCCGCCGGACGCGCTCCAAGCGGTCCACGACGACGAAGCGCTTGCGGTTCCACCGGGGGCTCCCGCTCGGGAGCTGGCCGACGACGCGGCGTTGGCCGATCGAACGCGTGAGCACGCGCCCGCGGACCGGTCGGTCGGGAAAACGCCACGCGAGGAGCCGAGCGCCGTCGAGGCGTTTCTGGCCGACGAGGACCGGATCGCGGCCATCCGCGATCAGGCACGCGCGGAGGCGGCCGACCGGGCCGCCGAGTGGGGGTTGGACGGACTCGCGACCGAGACGGACGCTCCCGAGACCCCGACGGACGATCCTGCACCCGCCGGCGCCGATCGCGATGTCGAGACGCTCGTCCGACGTGACGACGTGGAGGGTGGTGACTCGGCGAAAGAGGGGCCGCCCGGCGCGGCGGACTCACGAAACCCGTAGACTTACGGCGATCGCGTCGGCCAAGGGCTCGTGTATGTCGACGACATCGATACGCGCGACGGTCGGCGGGCTGGGACGACGCGCCAACCCGGCTTCGCCGGCGGCGTCGTGCTCCTTGCGGTGTGTGCGCTCGGCTACGCCGTGACGGTCGCGTCGCTGCAACTCCACATCTACATCCACGTGATGGCGGGGATCCTCTGGACCGGCATCGACGTCTTCCTCGGCGCGGTCCTCGGTCCGGTGGTCGGCGGGCTCGACGAGGAGCAAAGCGCCGCAGTCTTCGAGCGATTGACCCCGAAAACCGCCTTCCTGCTGCCCTCGATGGCGCTCGTGACGATCGCGTCGGGGATCGTCCTCGCGCAGCGACTGAGCCTGTTCCCGAACGCCGAGCCCTGGCTTGCGGCGTTCACGGCCGTCACCCTTGTGCCGGTTCTGCTGTGTTTGGGCTGGCGGTTCGAGGCCTTCGACGACCGCCGCTGGCAGGTTCCGTTCGCGGTCGTCGCCGTCGGAGCGCTGGCGTGGGTCGCGACGACGATCGGGTCGCTGCAGCCGACGACTCCCGCGGCCCTCCTCGCGCTGGCGATCGTGACGGTGCTCTCGGTCCAGGGGTTCGGATTCCTGTTGCCCGGCGAGGTCCGGATGTATCAGGAGATGACCTCGCCGGACCCCGATCCGGGCGTCATCGCCGCGATCGGCCGACAGAACGCGAAACTCGGCGGCGTCCAGGGCGGCTTCCAGCTGGCGTTGATCCTCGTGATGGTCTCTCTCCGGTTCGGTGGCTTCTGAGCGGACGCCGGCCGTCAGATCGGTTCGGGCGTGAACGCACGGGTGCGTTCGAGACCACTACCGTCACCATCGTCACCATCGTCACCATCGTCACCACCGTCACTCCCGATCCGCAGTGACGTCCGCCGAACACACGGCGGCGAGGGATCGGTCCGCGTCCGCCTTGATCGCGTCCGCCCGCTCGGCGAACGCCGCTGCCGGCTCGTCCTCGAGGTGGTCGAGGTTGGCACGAACGGTCGCGACCGACGCGTGCACTGCGGCGTGTGCGAGGAACGCCCCAGTCACCCCGTCAGGAACGGCGTTCCGAGCACCGTGCTCGGTCACCGCGATCGCATCCACCAGCACGTCGCGGGTTGTGGCCGCCGTCTCGATCGGAACCTCGGTGGCTCGTTTCGCGGCCTCGTGCCGGCGATCCGGGCTACCGTCGGCCGCGAAGGCCTCCCCGACGGCATCGACGGCGGCGACGTCCGCGTCCGCAAGATCGAGAAGCCGCTCGCGGCGGCTCTCGAAGGCGTTTCGGAGTGCGATGAAGTCCGGGGGCGTCGTCTCGGCGTTCGACCGCTTTCGATCCGTGGTCGTTTCCGTGGCGTTCCCCGCGACGCGGTCGTCCCCGTGTTCGATCGTGTGGATACAGACCATTCCACAGAGTGCGCTCCCCATCGCGCCGCCGATCGCTGCGACCGCGCCGCCGCTTGGCGTCACGCAGGCTGAGGCGACGTCCGAAAGGAACGCACCGATCGGTCGGTCGGCGATCGTCATCGTGTGCCCGGGCCTCCGGTCGGCCGCGTTCGTGACGTCGTCGAGTCGTCCATACCGATCCCCTTCGGTGCGTCCCGAGTAAGCCTTTTCCCGAACTCAGTCGCGTCCCGAAAGCGTCGATCGGGGATACAGCGCGTCGTCGACGAGGAAGTCCTCGTGGAACGTGCGCAGTTCCGCCGCGGCCTCGGCGACGATCTCTGACGGCGTCGATCCGGAACACTCGTGGACGACGATCGCCTTCTTGTACTCCGTCTCGTCAGCCCTCACGACGGTCCTCGCGCCGGTTTCGAGCCACTGCCGCATCTCGGCGGGACGGTCGGTTCGGGCGATCCCGTCCGTCCACTGATTGAAGCTGTTCATCGATGCCCACAGCTCCAGATCCCGGTCGGCGGCGTACGCGAGGAGGTCATCGAGCCGGTCGGCGACGTACTCCCGATGCACCTCGACCTCCCGGACGTTGAACACGACCCCGACGTGGACGTCGTGGGTTTCGGTGTCCACCGTAACCGTCAGGTACGACCGCTGGCGCTTCCAGTCGTCCTCGCGAGACGAGCGCACGAACGGGACGTCGAGGCGCTTGGGGACGAGTCGCTTCCAGGAGGTCGGCTCCGGGTCGGTCGTCGTGGAGGTGTGTATCTTCCCGGGCTGTTCGAGGTCCGTGTCGGTCAGTTCCTGTCTGAGGTCCCGGATGAAGTAGCGATACTGGAGCTTGTCGGCGTGGTCGAAGCCTGTAAACGGGTGCATTCCTTCCGCCTCGAAGAGGTCCTGCAGCATTTCGCAGATCGGGCGTTGTTCGGGCGTGAGATCGTCGACGTCGGTTCGGATGAGCGTTCGCGCGACCGTGTTCCACCCGACCCAGAACACCCGATCGTCGTCGATCCGTTCGACCGCGCTCGGCGGCGTCGTGTGTGGGGTTACGGCGACGAGTACGACGTCGCGTCCGTCCGCGTTCAGCTCCAGCTTCGCGAGTTCGTCCCGGAGCTGGGTCGTGCCCAGCGAGTCGCCGTACTTCGACTCGTACCCGATGAGCCGGTCCGGGTCGCGGACGACCCAGTCGATCTCCCGATCCGGGCCGTCGTCGGTGTACCGCGGAAGCGGCACGTCCTGGGTCCCGACGACGCGGGCACCCTCGGCGATCGAGAACGGCTGGTCCTCGTGTACCCGGTTCAACAGCTCCGGCCCGATCCGAAGGCTGTACGCGAGATAGCCGGCGAACTGCCGGTTGAGTCGTTCCTCGTACCCATTCGGCGCGGCGAACGGATAGCCCATTCGTGTGGTGAACGTTCCCGTGATGGGAGAAAAGTCGATCGGAAATCGGTCGGTTGCGACGTCGAACCCGGGCGTGTCGAACGTTACGGCGCTTCGCCGGTTTCGATGCTGAAGGAGTCGCGCGGATACGCGACGCAGGTGAGCGTGTAGCCGTCCCCGATCTCGGCCTCGCCGAGCATCTGCTGGTCGTCGTGGACGACGAAGTCCTCGGAGGGACCGTCGGTGATGTGGGCCGCACAGGAGACACACTGTCCCTGCCGGCAGGCGTAGGGCATGTCCCAGCCCTGGTCCTCGCCTTGGTCGAGGATCGGCTCGTCGTTCGCGAGTTCGACCGTCTCGCCCTCCTTGACGAACTCGACCTCGTAGTACTCGACCTCGTCCTCAGGGATATCGCCGGGGCCGGCGGACTCCTCGGCGCCGCCCTCCTCGAGCTCGCCGGTCTCGCCCTCGGCGCCGCCGCCGACCGCGACGGCGCCGCCACCGCCGCCGATCGCGCGGTTCATCGGCTCGGGGAAGTCGGTTTCGGGCACGGTGGCCGCGCGGCGCTCGAGCACCTCCTCGGAGATGTCCTCCGCCGGGCTCCAGCCGGTTCCCTCGAGGGAGGAGAAGAACACGACGACGAGCACGATCGTCGTCGCGACTCCGATCGCCAGTGGATCAACCATACGCGCGAGTACGAAGAGGTCCCATAAGGGGGTTTTGATCGGTCCGAGTCGCTGGGAGGCGAGCGATCCGATCGAGACCACGGCGACGATCGGCGCGGATGAGGGAACGAACGGTGCTACCGCTGACCGGCGCGTCTTGATAAAACGTGAGAACGAAACGACGGTTCACGATCGACCCGGCCTCCAGGGCCGGACGCGATCGGGGTGACGGCGGAGCAGCGATCGTCGAGTGAGCGGATGGGTATGACCTATCGGCCGACGCTTACATTGCGCCGCCCATACCGCCCATGCCGCCCATGCCGCCCATACCGCCGGCACCGCCGGGCGCGCCCGCGTCGTCGCCGCCGTCGTCGGAGCTGCCACCCTTGAGGTCGCCAGCAGCGATGACGTCGTCGATGCGGAGGATCATCACGGCCGCCTCGGTGGCGGACTCGATGGCCTGGGTCTTCACGCCGAGGGGCTCGACGACGCCCTCCTCCTCCATGTCGATCACGTCGCCGGTGTAGGCGTCGAGGCCGGCGCCGAGCTCGCCGCCGTCGTGGCGGGAACGGAGGTCGACAAGCGAGTCGATGGGGTCGAGACCGGCGTTCTCGGCGAGGGTGCGCGGGATGACCTCCAGCGCGTCGGCGAACGCCTCGACGGCCAGCTGCTCGCGGCCGCCGACGGAGTCAGCGAAGTCACGCAGCTGGAGCGCCAGTTCCGTTTCGGGTGCGCCGCCGCCGGGCAGGACCGCGCCCTCGAGCAGCGTCGTCCGGACGACGCCGAGCGAGTCGTCGACCGCGCGCTCGACCTCGTCGACCACGTGCTCGGTGCCGCCGCGGAGGATGAGCGTGACCGAGCGGGCCTGCTCGACGTCCTCGACGAAGATGCGCTCGTCGCCGCCGACGTCCTTCTGGGCGACGGAGCCGGCGAAGCCGAGGTCGTCCTCATCGAGGTCCTCGAGGGTGGCGACGATCTGGCCGCCGGTCGCGCGGGCAAGCCGATTGAGGTCGTCGGACTTGGCGCGCCGGATCGCGAGGATGCCCTCCTTGGCGAGGTAGTGCTGGGCCATGTCGTCGATGCCGCCGTCCACAAAGACGACGTCGGCGCCGACGTCCACGAGCTGGTCGACCATCTCGCGCAGCTGTTTTTCTTCCTGGTCGAGGAACTGCTGGAGCTGGTCGGGGTCGGTGACGTTGACCTCGGTGTCGATCTCCGTCTCCTGGACCTCGATGGCGCCGTCGAAGAGCGCGACGTTCGCGTCCTCGACCGCGTAGGGCATGTTCTCGTTGACGCGCTCCTTGTCGACGATGACGCCTTCGACGAGCTCGGACTCGTCGATGGAGCCGCCGACGACCTTCTCGACGGAGACGTTCTCCGTGTCGATGCCGTCGTCGTCGGCCACGGCGAGCACCGCGTCGACGACGAGGTCAGCGAGCTCGTCCTTGGCGGACTCGGCGCCCTTGCCGGTCATCGCCGTCGCGGCGATCTCGGTGAGCGTCTCGCGGTCGTCCTCGGTGACCTCGATGGCCTCGCCCTCGAGGATCTCCTTGGCCTTCGCGGCGGCCTGTCGGAATCCCTGTGCGAGCGTCGTCGCGTGGATGTCCTGGTCGAGAAGCTCCTCGGCCTGGTCGAGGAGTTCTCCGGCCACGACGACGGCGGAGGTCGTTCCGTCCCCGACTTCCTCCTCCTGTGTCTCGGAGACCTCGACGATCATGTTCGCCGCCGGGTGGTCGATGTCCATCTCCTTGAGGATGGTCACGCCATCGTTCGTGACGACGACGCCGCCCGTCGAGTCGACGAGCATCTTGTCCATCCCTTTCGGGCCGAGCGTCGTTCGGACGGACTCGGCGACGGCCTTGCCGGCCGTGATGTTCATCGTCTGCGCGTCCTTGCCGGACGTGCGCTGTGATTCCTCGGAAAGTACGATCATCGGCTGGTTGCCCATTCGCTGTCGCTGACTCATAGTACAGAGTGTGATTGTCTGTAGTTCTATAAAAGGCTTATGCTACCGGTTGGACGAAGCGCCCAACGGGGAAGGGAAAAATTCGTGTGGTATGCGTTCTCACAGTCCACTTTATAAGTGGTAGTTGCTGACGAACACACCCGCGTTTATCTGACCGACCCGACACCGAGCAGCTCGTGGCCCAACGGCGGACCGGTCGGCTCCCGGTGCTGTGCTTCGTGGTTCCGGTCACGATGCGGACGAGGATGCGGTTCCGATCACGATGGAGGCCGAGAGGTGGCTCCGGTCACGGTGGAGGCTGGGAGGTGGTCCCGGTCACTGCGGAGCCGAGAAGTCGACGTCGTCGTCGAGTTCGTTCGATTTGCGCTCGAGGAAGGAATAGACCGCGCCGTGGGGGGCGCCGTCGAGCAGCATCCCGACCGCGCGCCGGACCGCCGAAACCTCCTCGGCGTCGCCGATAACGCCGACGGTCGAGCCGTAGACGACGACCTCGGCACCGGTCAGTTCCTCCATCAGCTCGCGCGTTCGGCCGTTTTCGCCGATGATCCGGCCCTTCTTCCGTTGCAGATCGTTGTCGTTTCGCGTGTGGTCCGCCAGGTCGATCAGCTCGAACCGTCGCAAGTCGTGGTCCAAAAGCGAGAGCGCGACGTCCGGGGTGAACCCGCGGCCGATCGCTTTGACGATGTCCGGAGCCACCAGCGCCGTGACCGGGTCGCCGGTCGAGTCGATCGCCACCGACCCCGTCTCGGAATCGACGTCGAGGCGGACGTCGGCACGATCCTCCACCTCGCGCAGCGTCTCGCCGCCCTCGCCGATGAGGACGCCGATACGGTCTTGCGGAACCGTTACGTGTCTCATACCCTCGATTATTCGCGGATGGTTTTAAGGGTGTTCTCGTCGGCGTCCCCGTGAGGATCGCTGGCGCGGCTCGCGTCGATCCGCACGAGTGAACCACCCTCCGGCAGGAGCGTCGTTCCGCGGAATCGTCACACCGCCAGCAGGTCGCCGACCAACGCACGCGTGCCGATCGCGGTCAGACAGCCCAACCAGGTCAACACCACGAAGTGGATGTAGCCGTTCGCGGGGTTCCCGCCGTCGATCGTTCTGATCATCATCGCCGAGAGCACGGCGTTGAACAGCACGATGGTCAACAGGAGAAACTCGATGAGCGGAAGGTCGTAGACGCCGGCGTAGATGATCTGCCCGATCTCCATCGAATCCAAGGAGAGATCGGCCGAGAGATCCGTGAGGATCGCGACGATCTCGAGCCCGATGAAGAACGCGAACGTCGCCGCCGCCGTGATCCCGTAGATCAGCCCGATCAGCGTCACGGTGGACTGGCGCCGCTGTTCGCGCAGTTGGATGACGACGTTCATGTTCGCCGAGATGAGCTCGCCGAGCTGTTTGGGGTCGCCACCCATTCGCCGCCCGACCAGGTACATCTCCGAGAACTTCTGAATGAGGTACGACCGCGTATCGATCGCGAACCGCCGCCAGGCCCCCTCGGGCTCGATCCGCATCTGTAATCGGCGGTAGAGGCGCTCGATCGACGGCGAGAGCGCGCCGAAATCCTTCTCACGGAGCGACTCGAGCACCTTCGACGTCGTCGACTGCTTGGCGCTCTCGGTCGCCCCAAGCGCCCGGATGAACGACGGAAACTCCTCGTCGCGGGCGGTGATCGCCGACTCCTCACGCCGGAGGATCACCCCGGTGAAGAACAGCGGCGTCAGCGGGACACAGATGTACAGCGGAAGCGGCGTTGAATCGAGGAACCACAACAGTCCTGGAAGCCCGGGGCCGATGCCGTTCATCCCGAGGCCGGTGATCGCGATGAGCACGATCGACCCGACCGCTCCAACGCCGAGGGCGGTATAGAGCCGACGATCGCCGGGCGCACCGCCCTCCGGATGGTACCAGATCGGGTCGTACGGCGCCATCATCCGGATCACGACGTAAAAGCCCGACTGTACCAGCACGAACAGGACGATCACGGCGATCACCGTGAGCGTGGGATCGGTCCCGGTCAGGATCGGCAACACGACCGCGAACACGAGCGCGAAGGTCATGGAGAGGATCATCGACATGTACAGGTCCTTCATCACCTCCAGGTTCGCGAGCGCGGACTCATAGAGCGTCTCGTAGTTCGACAGCATCACGTCCTGTTCGGACAGCAGGAACTCCTCGAGCGGCTGGCCGGCCCCGATCGTGTAGCCGAGTCGCTCGAAGAAGTCGGCCATCGTCTTCGAGGGGACCTCCTTGGCGCGGCGGCGACACGCGTCGTCGAGACTCTGGTTCCACGTGTCGACGAGGTGGACGACGCGACCGATCTCCTCGGCGGCGACGCCGTACTCCTCCTCCCGAGAGAGCGTCCGAAACACCTCCATCCGGTCGATGTTCGTCGTCGACAGAACCGTCATGTGCGTCATCACCAGGTGGAGCTGGTTCTCGATGTGCGCCTTTCGGCTGTTGATGTAGAGTTTCGGGTACACCGCCGCCGCCGAAAAGACCACGAGCCCGATGCCGATCACGGGCAGCGTCACCGTCAGCGGCAGCGACACCGTGACGGCGACGACGGTCGAAAGGAGGAGAAACAGCGTTGCCGGGAGGAGGATGTAGCCGACGTACTCCCGCCTGTCGACGTCGAGTTTGTCGTACGACTCCAGCAGGTCCGAGACGAACTCCAGGGCGTTCGAGATTCCGGTTCCGGCCTTATCGACGGACATCCCTGACTCGATCCTCCTAGCGGCGGCTCATATCGAACGGGAGTCCCTCGATCCCGTCGCGCTGGAACACGGTGATCGCCTCGTTCACCTCGTGGTAGCCGACGATCCCCTCCTGGATCATTCGTTCCGTGAGCGACGCACGGAACTGGAGATCGTCGTAGATGTCGCGGGTGTCGGCGTAGCCGAGCAGCGTCGCGATCTGCTCTTCGAGGACGTAGGAGTTGTTCATCCCCTGGAAGACGATCTGGTCTTCAACGGGGTCCCAGCTGAACACCTCACGCGTGATGACGCCGTCCATCTCCTTGGAGTACCCCTCGATCTCCTGAACGCTCGTCACCCGGCGTAACACCTCATCGCCCTGCTTGACCCGGTTCTGGAACAGTGCGACGTCGGCGTTGTCCATGAACGTCTCGGGGACGTTGATCGGGTCGGAGGTGAACCGCTGGATCATCGAGACGATGTCGCTCGCGTGGAAGGTCAACATCACGGGGTGGCCCGTCTGGGCGGCCTGGAACGCCATCCGCCCCTCGGCGCCGCGGACCTCGCCGACGATGATGTAGTCGGGACGCGACCGCAGCGCCGCCGCGACCAGGTCGAACATATCGACGTCGACGGAGCCTTCGCCGCCGCCCTCGCGGGTCAACAGCTGCTGCCAGGTGTTGTGCGGCGGGATCACCTCCGCCGTGTCCTCCGCGGTGTAGATCTTCGAGTCCCGCGGGATGTACGAGAGGACGGCGTTGAGCGTGGTCGTCTTCCCCGATGCGGTTTCCCCGACGACGAAGACCGTCTGTTCGTTCTCCAGACACAACCAGAGGTACGCCGCAAGCTCCGGCGAGAGCGTCCCCCACTCCGTGATCTGGTTGATCGACAGCGGCGTCTCGCTGCCCTGCCGGATCGTCAGCGAGGACCCCTTGATCGAGATGTCGTCCGAGTAGATGATGTTGATGCGTGACCCGTCGGGCAGCGTCGAGTCGACGATCGGGTCCGCATCGGAAACCGGATCGCCGATCCGTTCGCCCATGTTTCGCAGCCAGTTGTCGAAGTTCGATCGGCTCCCGAAATCGACAGTGGTCTCCAACATCCCGAAGACGCTGTGGTCGACGTGACACTCGTGGGGACCGATGACGTGGATGTCCTCGTTGGCCGAGTCACGCATCACCGGTTCGAGCGGCCCGTAGCCGACGATGTCGCGTGCAAGCCGGTAACGGATGCTCTCGTAGGTCTCCGGCGTCACGGTGAGCGAGCCCCAGTCGAGCGCATGTCGGATCCGGCCGAGTCGGCCGGTTTCACCAGTCTTCACCGTGGTGACCTCCGCCAACAGCGTGTCGATCAGCTCGTTGTACTCGGCCTCCGTTTCGGGGGCTCGGTAGCCGCCGGAGACCGTCAGCAGGCGGTCCTTGACGTCGGTGAGGGTCTGTGCCTCCGCACCGGTGAGTTCCGGCTCGATGGCGTAGTACTTCGTGTCCTGGCCCAGATCGCCGTAGATGTGACAGAATATCGGTCCCCCGACCGGGTAGAGGACGTTCGGTCGGTCGGTCTCGTACTCGTCTTTCGCCTCCTCGATCAGCGTCGGGAACTCCCCCGTGATCTGCCGGAACTTCCGGAGGTGCTGCATCAGGTGTGGCCGACGCTGTGCCACCTGCCGGAGTTCCTTCGACGGTCTGACGGTACCCTGTTCTGTCATCCTGCGTTCCCCCTAGGCGACGCTCCGACTCTCGACGACGACGCCGGTCCCGGACCGGACCGAGTAGCCGATCGTGTCGCCCACCTGCTCGCCCATCCCGGCGAACCGCTTGACGCTGATCTGTCGGCGGACCTCGCTGCCGACCTCGATCATCTCGAGCTGGAGGAAGACGTCCGCGATCGCGCGGAACGGCCCGATCGCGTCCTCGTCGATCGCCGAGGGGTCGATCGTCAACACGATCACCTTCCCCTGTGAGATGACGTCCCGGAAGAAGGAGATGATCTCGAGGGCGGCCTGTCGCTCCTCGTTCTTCCGGATCAGCGACTCGAAGGTCGGGTCGTTCCGAAGGATCGAATCGAACGTGTCGATGAAGATCACGTCAGTGTTCCACATCACCTCCGCGTTCATCAGCCGGGTCAACAGCTGCATCCGTTCGCCGGCGTCCTCGGAGAACGCGCCCCCGGAGTTGAAGTCGGCGTGGAGAAACAACAGCTGCTCGTTCAACAGCGGGCGAACGACGTCGTAGGACAGCGAGTGCATCTGGTCGAGGAACCCCCGGATCGTCAGCTCCGTCGACAGCATCGTCACCGTCGCTCCCTCCTCGAGCAGCCCGTAGGCGAACCGCTGGGAGAGCGCCGACTTTCCGGCGCCGTAATCTCCCTCCATCAGAACGATGCTCCCGCGGGGGATCCCGCCGCCGAGCTCCATATTCACCCGGTCGTGGCTCTCGAGCCCCAACGACAGCAGGTTATCTCGGGGCATCGGTTTCCTCCGTTTCGGTAGTCCCTGTTTCGATGTCCTTCATCTCGGTGTCCTCCGTCTCGGCATCCTCATTCGTGTCTGAACTCGAATACTTCCTCGTCGCCGTTCACCGTCAGGTGGATCCGGTGGTCGCCCGTGTCGATCGACCCGACGTCGATCGTGTACTCGAGGACGTCCCCCCGTCCCCAGGAGTCCCCGGAACCGCCGTGCAGCGTCGTCTCGATACTTCCGGAGCCGATGAACGCGCCGTCGAAGACGATCACCGCCTCCGAACCGTCCGGGGCGAGCCGTTGTGTTCCCGTGTTCTTCACGAGCAGGGTCACCGTCTCGTTCCCCGAGTCGTAGACGTTCGAGCTGCCCGCATCCGAGACGATCGTCACGTCGGTTCGGATGTCCTCGGAGACATCCATGCTGGTCGCCTCGATCGCCGCGTTGACCCGGTCGACCTCGGTGGTCACCGTCCCGACGACGCCGGCGGCGATGACGAGGCTCGCGATGAAGAGGATCATATGTGAGATGGAGACGCTCGCCATCTAGGCGGCCACCACCGTTCCGCGGACTTGTATCCCGGATTCGGTCGCCACGAGCACCGCGTCCTCTCCATCGCTCGGCACCGAGAACCGGAGCCGTTCGCCCGGCAGCCACAGCTCCGTTTCCGTATCGCCGGTCGAGGGGTCCGCGTCCGCGCCGTAGACAGTCGTCTCGCTCGGATCCACGCTCACGTACTCGTTGTCCGCGACGAGCGTCGTTCGCGGGACCGGGATCGACTCCGCCCCCGTGTTCTCGACCGTGACGTTCAGCGACGCCCCGTCGTCGGTGGCGTTCACGAACGTCACGTCGACGTTCTCCCGCTCGAGTGCGCGCTCGTGGGACGTCTCCTGTGCGCTCGTCACCCGGTCGAATCCGTTCTCGGCAACGGGGTACATCGCCCCGAACGCGATGAACAGCCCGGCGGCGATGATGGCCGCCGACGCGGAGACGCTAATTCCCATCCGACCCCCTCCGCGATGTCGGTCGCGTCGCGTCGCGATCGACGCCGCCGAGGGTTCGATCCGGGTCCCGGTCCCCGTCCCGCCGCGGCTTCGATGGTCGGTCGTGATCGCTCGACGTCGCCGGGCTCGGTGGATGCGGATGATAGCCGTTTCCGAGGCGTTCGTCCCCGGAACCCCCGTTCTCGGGCCATTCGACTCCGGATCCTCCGACGAGGTCTGCCGGTAGCCCACCCATTCCGTGTCCGTCGTCCGGGGCCGGGCCGTCCCCTGCGGTCGGCCCGTTCTCGCCCGGGTTCCCCCCTGGAAGCAGCGCCCGGTCGGTCAGGTCGTCCCACCGGTCGACGAGCACGTCCCGCGTGGTCGCCTCGTTGAGCTGGATGATGTACCGGAGGCTCCGCGTGTGGTGGTCCCGATCGAGTTCGTCGGTTCCCGGCCGGACCACGACGTTCCGGTCCACCTGTCCGAACCCCGCGAGGAAGTCCCGTAGCCGCTCGGCGACCGACGGCGACACCCAGTCGATCCGCTCGTAATACCGGATCGCGCGCGCAGCATCCGTCACCGTCGCCGTCTCGACGAGGTACTCGAGCCACTCCATCACGAGGAGATCGCCGACGTACCCCTTCGGCAGCGAACGCAGGTACGGGTCCTGCCGGCCGGGCTCGAGGTCCTCGTCATCGACGTACTCGAAGCCGTCATCGACCTCATCCGCCGATCGTGTGTCCTCGGTCTCGCGTCGCGTCCGCTCCGTCTCGACGCGATCGGCGGATGAGTTAGAGACCTCCGGGTCCGGTTCCGGTTTCGGATCGATCGAATCGGTGGATTCCGGCTCCGGCTCCGCGCCGGTTCCGGGTTCTGGCTCGTCTGCCCGTTCGGGTTCCGCGATCGGAACCGATCCGGTGCTCATCCGCACCGGACCGGGGTTCCTCGTCGCCGTCGTGTCAGCACCGTCGCGGTCGTATTCCGCCTTGAGATCGCTGAAGCTTTTCGTCCCGTCAGCTGTTGCGTCCGGTTCCGTACGCCCCGCCGTCGGATCCGGTTTCGGTGCTGGTTCCGGTTCCGTCTCGGTCGAGTCGGCGGATTTCGGCTCCGCTTCCGGTTCCGGTTCGATCCCGTCGTTCGTCGGCTCGTTGGAGCCCTTCTCGGGCGGGTCCTCGTCGATCGGGTCCGCGTTACCACTCCCCTCGAACTCGAGATCCTGCTCCGGGTCCGTCGTCGCGTCGTTTCCCCCCTGTTCGAACAGTCCGAGCGTGGTCTCATTCCCCCCCGAATTGAACCCATTGCCGTCGAAGCCGTCCACCTCGTCGGCAAACGGGTTGACGCCCTGGGTCACCATCTCGTAGATCCCGAGCAGGTTCCGGATGTCCTCCTCGATGTCCTCGACGGTCCCCTGGACGGATTCGTTCTCCGACCGGACCGTCGAGACGGTCGCGTCGATCGCGTCGACGTCGTTCTCGAGCTCCTCGACGCGGCGCTCGAGCTCGAGCGTGTCGACCCCTCCACCGCCGTCGAGGCTGTCCCCCCAGTCGCCCCCGCCGCCGGCGTCTCCGCCGGCGTCTGCACCCGGATCCCCGCCGGTACCACCGCCACCGCCACCGGCGCCACCGCCGCCCCCGAGTCCGTTCCCCCCCGGTCCGCCGTCACCGGCGGCTCCCCCGCCGCCCAGTTCCGCCTCCAGGTCGGTCCCCCCGCCGAACCCGTCGCCGCTCAACCCGTCGCCCCCGCCGCCGTAGCCGGCGTCGTCGGACAACGGATTGGTCCCCCCCGATTCGCTGGCCTCGTCATCGCGGAGTCGGTCCAAAAAGCCGGCTCCGATGAGCCCAAGCACGGTCCCCCCCGCGACCGTCGGTAGGGCCCAGACTGATGTTTCGAGCGCCATTGTGCGTGCAAACGGCCGTCCACCACTTCAATGTACCTCTGTTATTATCAAATTTGATTCTATATGGTTGGTTAATTGATAAGATGTTCCTTGCAAGCCGGCCAGCCACCGTCGATCGGCCTCACTCGGCGGTATCGACGTCCGACCCGACCCAGTTCCACGATCCGCCGTCCTCCGTTCCGTTATCGTCCGTTCCGTCGTCGGGAGTGACCTTCGACTCGGCGTCCGTGTCGGTTTGCCGGTCGGCGGTCGGATCCGTATGTGGATCGGCATCCGGGTCCGCACTCGGACTGGTGCCCGATTCGGCTTCTCCGGTCCGGCTGCTCGTTCCAGGTGTGCCGTCGAATCCCGGAACGCGGTCGTCGGATCCGGTCGACCCGTCAGCACTTCGGGTCGAGGCTTCATCGACACCGTGCGTGCGATCGTCGACGCGATCGCCAGCGCGGGCGGGTCCGTTCCGACTGCGGTCTCCGCGGCTCCGGTCTCCATCCCCGGCCGTGTCCTGACCGGCCGCCCTCTCGTCGTGTCCGGCGGTCGCGTCGGCTCCGGCGTTCGTGTCGGCGTCGACGTCCTCGTCGGTCACGTCCGCGGCCGTCGCCGACCCATCGCCGGTGTCGATCCGGAGGCCGCCGTGGGCCTCCGCGACCCGCAACAGCTCGCCGATCGAGTCCTCCGGCGAAAGGTCGTGACGATCCAGGTACCGCTCGAGCGTGCCCGGCGGGTACTGCACCGGCAGCTCGGCGGCAGCAACCAGGATGCCGAGCGCCTCATCGGGCGGCGCCTCGCTGGCGGCGTGCCGGGTGAACCACGTGAGCAGCGTCTCGAAGGCGGCGGTGACGTCGTTCGAGACCATCCGGTGGCGAACCACCTCGTCGTCCACCGAGAGGGTCGCATCGAACCCGTACGCGAAGCCGTCCTCGGCGAAGGAGGTCGCCAGCCACCGGCTCACGTCTTGGGAGGTCACCGCGTCTCGCGGTCGCGTCCCCGAGTTCCTCTCGCCGGCGTCGCCCGCATCCGGCCCTGCGGCGGTCGACGAGGACTCGCTCGCGGCCGCGTCCGCTGCAGCGTCCGCCGTCGCCGCGTCCGCTGCAGCGTCCGCCGTCGCCGCGTCCGCTGCGGCGTCCGCGGCCACCTCCGCCACTGCTCCCTCGGCGTCGGTGACCTCGTTCAGCAGGTCCGTGAGCGAGTCCTCGTCCGGCGGCACTCGCGGCGGACCGTCGCCGGCCGAGACCACGTACCGACCGTCATCGATCTCCGTGACGCGCTCGTCGCGCGTGAAGTCGAGGTCGTCAGGGTCGAACGCGGCGCCGTCGTCGGTCATTCGTATTGTGGGTTCCGTGTAAAAACGTAATAAAGAGGGTGATCGCGTTACAGTTCGACGGCACTGCCGGAGAGTGACTCGGGCGCACGCAGTTCGACGGTGGTCACGGCGCCCGAGGGTGTGGTAATCCTGAGTTCTACTGTGTTACCCGTTGAGAGTCCAGTACTGGCGTCGTTGACTGCTTCGATGTTTGTAAGATCAAGGGTGATCTGGTACTGTTGTTCATCAGAGAGTATGTTGTCACCACTACTACTCGCTGGCTCGCTCGTAGTGAAGTTCGATCCGTCCGCACCACCGCTATTATATCCAAGCGTCGTTCCGCCGTTGCTCCCGACGAGATCGATCGTCGTCTCCGAGAGGTTGATGTCGTTTGCTCCCGGGCTCTTCGTGATCGAGATATCCGCTGTCTGCACGTTGCTTCCGTCGTGGAGCCCGACCGAATTGATCACCTGGATACGGTCGGTGACCTGTTGGGTACTTTCCTCGCCCGTTGCCTCGGACTGTTCCTGGAGGAAGCCGGCGGTGTTGATGAGCACGCCTGCGGCGATCGCGGCCACGAGCACCATCGCGATGAACACGATGAGGGTCCCGATCCCCACCTGCCCGCGTTCCTCGTCGGCGTCGGTGATGAACTCGAACATTACAGGAACACCGTATCCCCGTCGTCGAAGCTGTCCGGTGCACGCACGGTGACCGTCGTCGTTGCTCCGGATGCCGTCGTGAAGTGGAACGTCGCATCCTCTCCTTCCTCGAGTACTGCAGTGCCGAGTTGGATCTTCAAGCGATCGTTATCGCTGGTGAGTGCGGTTCCCGAATTATCACCGACACCGTGTATGTCATCCTGTGTAAGTGCTGTCGTTGATGAACCACCGGGATGAATGATCTGCACTGTTGCATCGGTGAGTTCGATTTCACTCGATCCGGGACTCTTAGTGACGGTGAAGTTGAAGGTGTTTAAATCGCTGGTACCATTAGTATCAGTATCTTCTCCAACCGTTCCGATCACCTGGACTCGATCGGTGACCTGCTGGGTACTTTCCTCGCCCGTTGCTTCGGACTGCTCTTGGAGGAAGCCGGCGGTGTTGATGAGCACGCCCGCGGCGATCGCGGCCACGAGCACCATCGCGATGAACACGATGAGGGTCCCGATCCCCACCTGCCCGCGTTCCTCGTCTTCCGTTATGCGTTCGAACATTGTGTCTACGCCCGTGGTCTCCGCACGGACATACTCGCCACGAGGGAGACACCCCGCATAAACCCTCGTCCCCGATTTTCACATATGATAATAAACTGCAGTCGTGCGGTTTGGGTCGGATCCGGCCCTGGATCGGCGTCATTCGGGCTCGTTTCGGGTGGCGCGAGATATCGATCCTGAGGCCGTATGACGCCGGATCGATGCGGGACCCGTTTCCGCCCCGTCGTTCCCGATCGGTTCCGATCCACGCTTCCCGGTCTGTTTCGGCCCTCCTTCGGTTGGGAACCCATCGCTTGCTCAGCCCCGGTTTATATTTCACCCCGGCGTCGTTGGATCGGTATGATCCTCGATTCGATGGTGATGGCGGGGGGCGTGATCGCCGTTCTGTTGTGCTGTAGCGCGTTCTTCTCGGCCAGCGAGATCGCGATCTTCTCGCTGGAGCGCCACCGGATCGCGGCGTTGGCCTCGGGACCCGATCCCGACGGCGCCGCCTTGGCGCGGCTGCGCGAGGACCCCCACCGACTGCTCGTGACGATCCTGGTGGGCAACAACGTGGTCAACATCACGATGGCCAGCCTGGCGACGGCCACCCTGGCGGCCGCCTACGGCCCCGGCGCGGGCGTCACGATCGCCACCGCCGCGATGTCGGTGTTGATACTGGTCGTCGGCGAGATCGCTCCCAAATCCTACGGGGTCGCCAACGCCGAGCGCATCGCCCTCCTGGTCGCCCGCCCGATCGCCGTCTTCGAGCGCGTCATCTCCCCGGTGGTGACCGTCTTCGAGGGCGTCGTCTCAGTGCTCGACCGGCTGACGGGATCGCAGCCCGCCGCTGCGACCGAGCTCACCCGGGCCGAGCTCGAGCGGCTGATCGCCACCGGCGAGGACGTCGGCGCGATCGACGACCGCGAGCGCCGGATGGTGCAGGGCGTCTTCGACCTGGAGACGACGAGCGTCCGCGAGGTGCTCGTCCCCCGCCCGAACGTGATCGCGGTGGCCGAGACCACGTCACTTTCGGCGATCGTCGGCCTGTGCGCCGACGAACGCGTCACGCGGGTGCCCGTGTACCGTGATTCCCTCGATGACGTGGTCGGGATCGTCGACGTCCGCGACGCCGAGCGCGCACTCCGGGAGGGGCTGTCGCTCGCGGACGTCCTCCGCGAACCGGTCATCGTGCCCGATTCCCGGCGCGTCGACGCGCTGCTCGCCGAGCTCCAGACCCGGCGTTCCCCGATGGCCGTCGTGGTCAACGAGTACGGCGAGACCGAGGGGATCGTCACGATCGAGGACGTCCTCGAGGAGATCGTCGGCGAGATCGCGGAGGTCGGCGAGCCGCGCAGCCTGCGCCACACCGACGACGGCCTGCTCGTCAACGGCGAGGTGACCGTCGGCGAGGTGAACGACGCCCTCGGAATCGACCTCCCGCGCGCCGGTGATTACGAGACGATCGCCGGACTCGTCACCGCCCGCCTCGGTCGGCTCGGGGAGGTCGGCGACGTTGTGGCGGTTCCCGAGGCCGGCGTGTCGATCGCCGTCGAGGAGACCGATCGGAACCGTATCGAGCAGGTTCGCGTGCGGCGGGACGACGCAGTCCCGGATGGGACGACACACGACGAGTCGGGGACGTAGGTCGACCGGCTGCGACGCCTCCGAGTGATCCGCGTCTTCGGTGCCGCCGCTATTCTCGCCGCCTGCCACGCCCGCTACTCCGCGTTGCCGGCCACGCCCGCGGCGCACTCGCGGATCAGGCCGTCGAGGGTCTCCGGCGTCGTGGGGTGGTATGCGCGGTCCGGGATCTCCCGGACGTCGAGTTCCATCTCGACGGCGAGCTGGAGCGTCTTCGCCATCACGTCGGCGTGATGGTGGAGGCCCTGCCAGCCGAGCACCGTCCCGTCGTCGGCGTCGACGACGAGCCGGCCCAGCCCGTGGGGCACGTCCTTGGACTTGAAGACGCCGTCGTCGTTGGCCTGCCGGGTCGCCGTGACGATCGAGTGACCGGCCTCGACGGCCGACCGGGGAGTGTGGCCGACCCGGGCGAACGGGTAGACCGCGGCGCCCGAGAATATCACGTGGTGGTGGACGTTCCCGTACGGTTCGATCGGCTCGCCGCGTGCGTGCGAGAGGACGTTCTCCGCCGTTTGATACCCCTGCTCCTTGGCGACGTGGAGGATCGGCTCGCGGCCGTTGGCGTCGCCGACCACGAAGGTTCGGTCGTCGTTCGGGGGCCGCATCGTCGCGTCGATCCAGTCGTCCGCCGGCGACAGCGACGTGTGCTCGAGCCCGAGCCGGTCGAGGTTCGGCACCCGACCGGTGAAACAGAAGATCGACTCGGCTTCGACCGGATCGGGGGCCGCGTTCCCGTCAGCGTCGACCAGATCGAGGCGGATCCCGTCGTCGGTCTCCGTGACGCGCTCCTCGAAGACCTCCGTCCGGATCTCGATGTCGAACTCCTCGCGGTAGATGTCGAGGAGCGCGTCGCCGAACTCGGGGTCGGCCTCGTCGATCGGGCGCTCGTCGTGTTCGATCACGGTGAGATCGACGCCAGCCTCCGCCAGGTACGGCGCCATCTCCAGGCCGACGTACCCGAACCCGAGCAGAACCGCCGACTCCGGCAGCTCGGTCGCGTGCAGCAGGTCCTTGCTCGTGTGGTACCCCGCCTCCTCGAGTCCCGGAATATCGGGAACGTTCGGGACCGACCCCGTCGCGATCACGACGTAGTCCGCCTCGATCGTCCGGCCGTCGACCTCGATCGTGTGGTCGTCGACGAACGTCGCGGGTGCGTGGATGAACTCCGCGTTCTCGTCGTCCGCGATCTCGTGGATCGAGTCGCGCCGGTGGCCGGCCCAGCCGCGCGTCCGGTCATTCTTCTCCGCGACGATCCGGTCCAGATCGAGCCCGTGTGGCTCGCCGGTCAGCCGGTCGTCGACGCGACCCTGGAACCGGTGGCCGGCCGCCGAGAGAAGCTCCTTCGAGGGCATACATCCCTCGAGGATGCAGAGTCCCCCGCCGGGCTCGCCGTCGTCGATGAGCGTGAGCTGGTCGATCCGCGTTCCGACGGCGGGGGCAAGCCCCTCCGCGACTGCGGCGCCGGCGCTCCCGTACGCGCCGATCACGACTACGTGCATACCGATCCTCGCGCTCGGGCGGTAGTAAGCGTTGTCCACCGCGCCCGCGTCGTCGGCCTTCCTCGTGACCGTGATCGCCCACCATCGCGCGATCGCGTCACCGTCACCCTCACCGTCGCCGACGTCGACTCACCGCTCCGTCGCGTCGTGGTCCGCGATCACGGCGTCGACCTCCTCGCCGGTAACGATGGCCGTTCCGCCGTCGATCCGACCGGTCACCGCCGCGGTGGCTTCGCCCCGCTCGAGCGCGTCCGAGACGTCGCCGCCCGCGATCCGTTCCGCCAGGAATCCCGCGACGAACGCGTCATCGGTGCCGTCGGGGTCGCGATGGGCGCCGTCGATGGCGGGCCCCTCGTGGACCGACCCCGCGGCGATCGCGACCGCGCCCGCCCCCTCGCGCGTGAGGACGACGGTCTCGAGGTCGAACTCGGTGCGCAGCGAGTGGACGATCTCGACCGCATCGCCCTCACACGACAACACCGTTCGGGCCTCGTGTCGCGACACGAACAGCGTGTCCACGTGGTCGAACGCGTCCCGGTAGATGTCGGCAGCTGGTTCGGCTCCGCCGTTCCGGTCGCGACCCCTCTGCCGGTTCCGCCGGTCCTCACCCGTCGATCGGCTCCCGTGGCGGAGCGCGAACGACCGGCGAACGCCTGCCTCGCCGGCGGTGGCGAGCAGGTCGAGCGCGGTCGAGCGCGCCCGGTCCGAGGCGGCAAGCGTCGCGCCGCTCGTGTGAAACCGGTCGGTCGACTCCACCACGCCGCCCGGCAGCTCCCCCGGGGTGATCGTGGTGAACGCGGACCCATCACGGTCGTCGATCGCCGCGGTCACGCGTGCGTTCGCGCCGCGATCATCATACACCGTCCCGACGCGGTCGGCGTCGCCGTCCGCCCAGGCGACGCCGGTCCGGACGCCGTGGCCACGAAGCGCCGCCACGACCCGGCGTCCAAGCGCCGAGTCCGGCAGTTTCGAGAGCCAGGCTGCGTCGACGCCGAGCCGTGCGGCCCCGACCGCCACGTTGCTTTCCGGTCCGCTCACCCGGACGTCCAGGGACGGGGCCGTTTCGAGTCGATCGCCACGCGGCGGCGAGAGTCGAACCGTCGTCTCCCCGAACGTCACCAGATCCGTCACCGCTCCCACTCCATACAGAGTCACTCAGAAGCCGGGTATATATGTGGTACGGCCGAACGAGTCGCTGTACTATCAGGACGAACCGTCCGTCATCGCCCCGGCCGCCCCGTCAGTCACGCCGCCGCCCCGCGTGGCCGGGATAGTCCCGCTCGAACCGGTCGGCGATCTCCCCGTCGTCGAACGCGATGATCACGGGCCGGCCGTGCGGGCACGCGTAGGGGTTCATACAGTCGTCGAGCGCCGCGAGAAGCTCGACGATCGACCCCTCGGTCAGCGACGTGTTGCCGGTCACGGACGGGTAGCACGCGAGATCCGCGAGCAGCTCGTCGACCACGTCGCTGACGGGCGCGTCGTCCGCGCTCGTCTCGTCGACGAGCGACCCGAGCACGTCCCGGAGGAGTTCCGGATCGAGCGTCGCGTCGAAGACTGCGGGCACCGCCTTGACGACGATCTCCCGATCGCCGGCCCGCTCGGCACGGAACCCGACCTCGTCAAGGTCGCCGAGGAACTCCTTGAACAGCGCCGCCTCCCGGGCGGTCACCTCGATCGACACCGGCTCCGCGAGCGCCTGGGCGGGGGCGCCGTCGGCGAACACGTCCTGGAGCCGCTCGTAGTTGACGCGCTCGTCGGCCGCGTGTTGATCGATGAGTACCAATCCCTCGGGGGACTCCGCGACCACGTACGTCTCCCGATGCTGGCCGAGTATCCGCAGCCGCGGCAGCGAGTCGTAGGCCCGCTCGACGGCGGTCGTTCCATCGATCGGTCCCGTCTCGCCCGCTTCAGCGGTCGCGGGATTAGTGGCCGCGGGATCAGTGGCCGCAGGATCAGCGGCCGCAGGATCAGCGGCCGCAGGATCAGCGGCCGTGGGATCAGCGGTCGATCCCGCGGAGCCGTCCCCGGCGCCCGGGAGCGTCCCCTGGTCGGTCGGCGCACGGATCGAGCCCGAATCGCGGTCCGTCCTGTCGGGCGTCCCGACCGAATCGGTTCGGTCCGGTTCGGTCGCCCCGGCGTTCGTTTCCGTCTCCGCGGTCGTCTCGCTTTTCGCCGTGTTCGTCTCGCCCTCGACGTCCCCTGACGCGGCTCCATCCTCGTCCGATTGCCACCGCCTCGGTGACGGCGGGGTCGCGGCGTCAGCGTCGGCGTCGGCGTCGATTGACGCGTCATCCGTCATCGTTCCGGATTCGGGCCTGGGCGTCGGGTCGGAGTCGCCGAGTCCGGAGACGGACCAGGCGTCTCCGTCCGTCGGGGAGACCTCGCTCACCCCACCACCGTCCGCACCGTCAGGGTCGTCCGTCGCGTTCGCCTCCGTCGCGTCCGCGCCTCCCGCAGCGTCCGCAACCTGCTCGTGTCGGGTCCCGGCGCCGCCGACCGCCTCCTCGTCGGCGGACGCGCCCTCGCCCGGTGACACGCTCGTCTCCGCGGGCGCCGATCGACCACGGGGTGCCGTCGACCGGATCACGCCGTGGTCGAGGAGTGCCGACTCGACCGCCGCCGAGACGGTCTCACGCACCGCCGCCGGCTCGTCGAACCGAATCTCGAGCTTGCGAGGATGTACGTTCACGTCCACCGTTCCGGCCGGCAGCTCGACGAACAGGACGGCGAAGGGGTACCGATCCGGCGCGAGCTGGCCGCCGTAGGCGTCGACGACCGCATTCCGAAGGATGCTCGTGGTCACGTAGCGGTCGTTGACGAACGTCGAGAGATACTCCCGGTTCGCCCGCGTCGTCTCCGGGTGCGAGACGAGCCCGTGCACGCGCTCGATCGGCGTGCCGGCCAGGGGGGATGAGGATTCTGATTCGCCGGGGTCCGGCGTCTCGTCGTCCACCGTGTACTCGACGGGGATCATCGACGTCGCGACGTCGCGGCCGTAGACCGCGAGCACCGCGCTCTCGAGGTCGCCGTTTCCCTGGGTGGCGAACGTCTCCCGCCCGTCGTGTTCGAGCGACACCGCGACGTCGGGGTTCGCGAGCGCATACTGCGTGACGACCCGGTTGACGTGGTCGAACTCCGTGGCGTTCGTCTTGAGGAACTTCCGTCGGGCCGGCGTGTTGAAGAACAGATCCGCGACCTCCACGGTCGTTCCGACCGGACAGCCGGCCGGCTGAACCGCGCCGACCTCGCCGCCCTCGACGGTCAGCTCCGCTCCGGCGTCCGGTGCGACATCGACGTCGGTCCGTCCTCCGTCCCCCTCGTCGCCGCGCACGGAGTCGTGTGCGTCCGGTCGAGGTCGCGACCTGACGGTCAGCCGGGAGACCGCGCCGATCGTGTACAGCGCCTCGCCCCGGAAGCCGAGCGTTCCCACCCCTGCATCCAGGTCCTCAATGTCGGCGATCTTCGAGGTCGCGTGTTCGGCGACCGCGTCGGGCAGTTGCGCCGGTGGAATGCCGACACCGTTATCACGCACCCGAATTCGGGAGGTACCCCCATCGGTCACCGACACCGCGATCCGGTCCGCACCGGCGTCCAGGGCGTTCTCAACGAGTTCCTTGACCACCGACGCCGGCCGTTCGACGACCTCGCCGGCGGCGATCCGCTGTACCGTCCGCTCGTCGAGGTGTCGGATCGACGACGCGTCGGAGCCGCTCGCGGACCCCGTTCCGGGTTCGCCCTCGTTCATACATCCCTCGTCGGCGGGCGGTCCACTTGAACGTGCGGTCGTGCCGTCAGTTGTTACAGGGTCGGTAACACCCCCACGGGGGATGAGACAGCCGACAGCGGATACATATAGGTCGTCGCCGCGCAAACGGTGACTCGCGAGCGACCGGCGATGCTCGCGATGCCGCCGTCTGACGAAACGGCCCTCCTGCCGCCCTACCACGTGGAAATCCCGTGATCGGCGGCGCGTTCACGCGACGTCCGATTCATCCCCGATATCGGCATCGGCATCCATACCGTCGCGTCCGGTCGGATCGCTTCCGTCGTCGACCACGTCCTCGAGCGGCCGTGATCGATCCTGGACGCGATCGAACCACCCGAGCGCCCACTCGTGGACCGATTCGTCGGTACACTCGAACAGGGCCCGTGGCGTGTTCTGGTCGTCGTAGGCCATCAGACACGTCCGTGGCCCTTCGCGGTCGGTGAACAGGCCGACCGGCAGCGGATCGGGATGGACGCGTACCGACACGTCACAGCGGTCGAGCGCCCGCTTGAACGCCTCGGGAAACGACTCGGTCGACGTCTCGAGGACGCGTTCGTCTATCACGAGCTGGATGCTCGTTTCCCGCCCGAGCAGCTCCATCGCGGCCTCGTTGAACGTCCGCGAGACGATGGGCGAGACGCTCCTGACGGCGGCGCTTTCGGTCTCCTCGAACCGATCGATCAGCCGGTCGACCGGCGCCAACGGGTCCTGGGCCGAGGCCACCGTCAGCGATCCGTGTTCGAAGGCCGCCGACGGCAGCTCCGTGGCGATCGGTTCGGCGTTGGCGGCGAACGGCGCGAACTCTCGCGCCCGCGCGGTCGCGTCAAGCAGGTTCTCGTAGGCGTCACACACCCGTTCGCCGGTCGCGGTCAGCCGGTAGGTCGCGTCCCGTTCGACCACCCATCGGCGCTCCCGAAACCCCGCAAGCACGCGTTGGACCGTCGTTCGCGTCGACTCGACGCGTCGCGTGATCGCCGCCGGGCGCAGCGGCTCCTCGCGGATCGCCCGGAGTATCGCGATCCGTCCGGGCGACCCCGCGAGATAGCGGACGTCCTCGTGTGCGTCCTCGCTCGGCATCGGTCGCGTGTTCGGCAAAGGTCCTCAAATACGTGTCGCCACGGGCGAGACGTCCCCTCGATCGGCGCCTCGACCGGCGTTCTCGAGGCGGGTTTTCACGACCGGTTCGGGACGCCGTCGACCGTGCCCGCCTCCACACGCCGTCGACCGTGCCCGCCTCCGCACGCCGTCACGCCCACGGCGTTGCGACGATCGTCATCGTGGTCCTCGTTCCCGCCCGGCGGATACGGATCTCGAACGCGACCGCCACGATCGTCGTCGTTCCCGCACGGTCCTGTACGACGACGCCGCGATCCGCCTCGCAGGCGCCGAAGACGCGGTTCGGGCCGCCCGGGCACGCCGACTCGGCACGCGACGTTGCGACGGCGGGTGCGACCGTGACGGCGAGTACCGTCCCGTCCTCGAGGGATGCCCCCTCGATCACGTCAAGATCGGCGTCGAGGCCGTCGCGGTACGCGGACACCGCCTCGTCGCGGGCGCTCCACTCGTAGGATCCGGCGATGTCGCCCTCCCGGACCGTAACCGTCCGATCGATCGTCTCGATGACCGACGATCCGGTTCCGCTTTCGGGCCCCGCTCCGCCGGCGGCCCCCGATGTCTCGGTCGTTTCGACGGCCGGTTCGCCGTCGATGTCGCCCGCATACCCGAGTTGTAGATATGCGAGCGACAGCGGCACGAGCGCCAGCGCGAGCGTCACCGCCGCGAGCAGGACGAGCTGGCCGCGGTCGTGGCCGCCCGAGCCCGATCGCCCCGTTCGGGGTAGGGTCATCGCTCACCCCCGTCACCGTGTCGCGGATCCGGCGATCGCCGTTCGTTTCGCCTCACCGCGAGCCGTCCCGAACGTCTCACCGCGAGCCGTCTTGGGCGTCTCACCGCGAGCCGTCTTGGGCGTCTCACCGCGAGCCGTTCGCCGCGGTGACGCCTCATCGCCACACCGCCACGACGATCCGGCCGTTCCGGGTGGTCATCGCCGACCGGCCGACGGTGGCGTCAGGCGGCGGCGCGATCCCGATGTCTCCGTGTGGCGTTTCCACGTGGTACTGGAGCCGATCGGGAACGAGCGCCTCGGCGCGAGCGTCGATCGCGTCGCGCTCGGCCGCGAACGTCTCCGCGGTCACGATCGCCGCGGGAAGCGGTCGCCCGGCCGCGGTCTCGTCGTCGAATCCCGCGCTCCCCTCGTTCGCGAGCACCGTCGCGACGTCGGTGGCCGAGGCATCGAGGTCCGCGGTGGCCACGCCGGGATCCGCGGGCGCGACCGCGAACGAAGTCGCGATCGCCAGCACGAACGTCACGCCGATCGCCGCCTCGATGGCCGACAGCGAGAGTTGACCGCGCGTCCCCGGTCGACCGGCATCGAGGACCACGGTGGGATCGCTCCCGCCCCGTTCGCAGCTACGCATCGACGGTCACCGTGATGACGACCGGCGTCCGTCGTTCCCGTTCGACCCGCAGTCCGACCACGCCGGTCCCCTCGAGGACGAGCCGGTCGGTGCCCTGCCGCGGCAGGTCGATCGTCGTCGATCCCCGGATCCCGTTCGGGCGATACAGCACCACCCGGTCGTCGACCCGAACCGTGGTGACGTTCCCCGAGCGGGCTTCGACCGTGAGGCGTCGCGCGGTCGCGGGCAGCGCTCGTTCCGCCTCCGGATCGACGGTGATCCGATCGGTTCGGGTTTCCGAGCGTGCAAGCAGCGCGATCCGGCTCGCGGTCGTCCCTCCACGGACCGACCCCCGTTCCAGGATCGTCCGGTCCTCGACCGTCCAGTCCTCGATCGCGTCGCCGGCGAGGCGGACCCGGATCGCTCGGTCACGAACCGCCGGAACGGCGTCCTCGATCGCCGTGATCGAGAGCGCCAGCGTTGCGTCCCGGTCGAGCACGGTCCGGCGCCGCGTCGTCGGCCCCTCCGGATCGACGAGGATGTCGGCGACCGTGACCGCCAGCCCCCGGCTCGCGACGTCGCGTTCCGCGGCGGTTCGGGCGTCGTCGGCGATCGTGACGGCGAGGACGGTCGCCGACGCCAGGATCACGATCGCGACGGCGAGCGCCGGCAACGCCGCCTGTGCACGGCTTCGAGATCGAGAATGATCCCCCCGTCCAGTCCCCCGGTTCGGTGCCCCGGCTATCGGCGTCGTCGATCGCCGGGTCATCGGTTCATCAGCTCCACGGTCAACCCCTCCTCATCCCGCTGGACGACGACGATCGTCCGCGCGTCGCTTCGCCAGGTGCTCGGTGTCCCTGACGGTTGCGTCGGGAACGCAAGCCGTCGTCGTCCGTCGACGGCCGAGTGTGGATGTTCGAGCGTGAGCACGCCGTCCGCAAACCTGACCCGGTACGACTCGCCCCGGATCGTCTCCGGAAGGTCGACCGTCGTCCGCGTCGTCGCCGATCGGACCGTCGGCGTCCGTGGTGCCGGTGGAACCGCCGACGTGACCGCGTGGTCGGCCGCGGTCAGCGTTCGGTCGCCGACCTCCTCGGCGACCGCCGACCGGTACTCCGGGACGACGCCCCCGTAAAGGGCCGTCGACAGCGTTGCGACGAACAGCACGACGACGCCGACCTCGAGGAGTTTGCCCGCGACCGGCGCCACGGCGCGGGAGTGGATCGGTCTCGATCCGCCCCTCATCTCGGCCCTGATCGGCGGATCACGTCCCATACGCCACCTCCAGTTCCAGGTCCACGGTGCGGACGAGCAGGTGTCCCTCCCGATCGCCCCCGACGGTCACGACGACGCTTTCGCGGTTGTCGCCGGCGAACTGCCGCCGGTCGATCGACAGGATGGGTTCCGATTCGGGCTCAGTGGTGGCTGCTCGGTCACCGGTCCGTCGAACCGCCCGCTCGACCGCGGTCGGGTTCGCCGTCTCGATGGCGATCCGAAACGGGCCCGTTCCCAGGTCCCGTTCGTCGTGGTCGACCGCCAGTCGGAGGCGGGCAACGCCGCCGGACTCACCGGAACCGCCCGCCCCGACCGCTCCGCCACCTTGGATAACGGGGATCGTGATCACGAGTGCATCCTCCCCGATGAGCAACGCCGGATCCCGAACCGCGATCGCGCCGTCGCCGTATTCACGGATGACGAGCCCGGCGACGCTCACCACGCGCTGATCGCCGCCGCTTCCCACGTACCGTATTCCGTCGGCCTCCAGGGACCGCCACTCGTCGCCGTCGTGTACTCGAACCGTCCGTTCGATCGTGTCGAGTCGGCCGCCGGATAGGCGGACCGACGCGGTCGTCCGCCCGTCACGGCCGGTTCCATCGATCGCCGCGGTCAGGTCGTCGGTCGCCGCCTCGACGCCGATCGTTCCCGCGTGCTCCTGGACGACGACGCCCGTGCCCGCGGTGATCAGTCCGAGGCTCGTGACCGTCATCGCGATGAGGAGCGTCACCCCGATGACAGTCGATTGGGCGCGAGCGCGGCTCACAGCAATCCGACCCCCGCGAAGACGACGTAACAGACGCCCACGAGGACGCCGGAGTGCAACAGCGCCTCGTACCAGCCGCGTGAGGCGGCTCCCGCGAACCAGCCCGATGCGAGCATCGTCGCCTGCAACACGACGTAAAACCGGTATCGCTCGCGTTCGGGATCGATCGTCCCCGGGTCGAACCGCATCGCCGACGACCCGGAGACGGCCGACAGCTGGGCGAACCCGTCGATGACGTAGAGGTTGACCGCGACGACGATCCCGATGACCAGAAGCGCCGCCGTCCACCCGACCGCGACGTACACGAGCATTGCCGAGCGGAGCGCCCGCTTCTGGTGGTAGAGGCGCCCGATTTCGGTTTGAAGCGTCTCGAAGACGGTCTGGGTGTCGCTGCCGGCATCGAGCGCCCCAGTCACGAGCCCGACCGTCTGTTCTGCAAGCGGCGTTCCCACGTTCTCGACGAACCGGTTCAGCGCCGCCGTCCGGACGGTCCCACGATCGGGCTCGTGTTCATCGGGGTCATCACCACCATCCCCGTCCGCCGTTCCTTCGAGGACGTTCCGTGCGGATCGTTGGTTCCCGGTCGTCAACGAGAGGTTGAACGCCAGGTCCGCGACGTCGGCGTCGAGCGCGCCGAGATCGACGTCACGCGCGACGAGCGCGACCGCTTCCGGAAACGGACGGCCAAGCGAGACGTGTCCGGAGACAGCGTGGACGAAGTCCTTGATCTCGCGATCCTTCGCGTCGTCGAGCCGAGCCCGCCGAACGGATACGACGCCCGTGGGAACCGCGAAGGCGACGTAGCCGAGGGTTGCGACGTTCACCGGGTCGGCGCCGGCGTTCGCGAGGACGGTGCCTGCGCCGATGGCGGGTATCGCGGCGACGACCGCCGTCGCTCGCGGATTGACGGTCACGCTCCGGAGGACCGTGATCGGATCGGCCGGCAGCTCGTAGGCCGTCCGCTGGTCGGGCGGTCGAAGGTGTTCGACGATCGTCGCCGAGACGGCGCCCACGACCAGAATGAACGCCGCGCTCCCGTAGACGATCGCCGCGCGTGTCGTCACCGTCACGACCGGCGTGTGAATCGGGTCGGAGAGCCCGGGGGCGATCACGCCGATCACGGTCAACACGATGACGAGCAGCGCCGGCAACACCAACAGAACGATGAACAGCTCCGAGAGGAGCTCCAGGAACCCCTCCGCCCGTTTGCGGGCCCGATCTTCTCGATGTCCGAGCATTCGTCCCTCCATCGCGAGGTAGTTCGAGAGGGCATCCTCACCCTGGTTGGCGTGCTCGCGAAACTTGATCAGGAAGGGTGCAAGGAGGTCACTCGAGGGCGTATCCCGCGCGACGCGGCCGAGCGCCTGATCGAGGCTTCCGGTCAACCGTGCGCTGTTGAGCGCGGCCCGAAAGGCGACCGCCGTCTCACCGTACGCCTCGTTGGCGGCGGTCTTGCGGATCATCCCGCGTGCCGTGTCGCTGCCCGACGAGAGCGCGTGGAGATACCGAACTGCGCCGGGGAGCGTCCGCTCGATGTCCGTTCGCCGAGCGCTCGCGACCCACCCCAGGTACGTGCCGCCACCGCGAACGACGCCCCGCTTGACCGCCGCGCCGACGCCGATCGCTGCCACAAGCGCCACCCATTCCGGCGGCAGTCGAGCCAGACCGATCCCGTCGATCGGGAGTCCCGAGGCGAGCGCGGCGTCCACCCGTTCCAATACTGCCGGGGAGAGCTGACGCCCGATCACCACGACCGGCAGCGCCACGATCAGGCCGGCCACCCACGAGAGGCCGTAGATCCTGGCCAGCAGGACGTCGAACCCGGTCCGTATCGCCGTCGCCCGATACCGGTCCCGGTCGCGGACGTGTCGTTCCGCGTCGGCGTGGCGGGCGAACAGTGCGTGAAGGCCGCGGTCGATCCCATGGTCGATCGCCGAGGACCGCGACCCGGTTTCGCCCCCGGATCGATGGCGGTGAGCCTCGGTTTGCCGATCGGTGGTCCGTGTTCCCGCGTTCGGCTTCGATTCGGCCCCGATGGTCGCCCCGGTCGAGACGCCGTCGCTCATTCGGCCGCCTCGTCGGGAACGATGCCCGTCGATCGCAGCGCCCGTTCGACCGTCGCGGCCTCGTCGGTTCGAAGGTCCGAGAGGAACTCGAAGAGCGTCTCGAAGTCGTCGATCCCCTCCTCGGCCAGATAGCGGACGTATCGATGTTTCCTGTGGAACTCGGCCTCGACGTCAACGACGTCACGGTCCGTCCGTTCGGCAAGTCGGTGAAACAGTCCGAAGCCGATCGATCCGTCGGTGGCGATCCCGCGGTCGGATGCGCCGACCGGGACGGCGCCGTCGTTGCGATCCCCCGCAAGCGACGGGTGGTCGTACTCGATGGTGAACGTGCCGTCGGTGTCGCGCCATACGACCGTGTTCCAGTGGACCGTCGTTCCGTCCTTGCGTATCGTACCGCCGCCACCTCGCCGTCGAACCCCGCCCGCGCCCCGGAGCGCGGCGTCGTCGAGCGCCTCGAACTCGTCGTCGGAGAGAATCTCGACCACGTGGGCGACGTACCGCTCGCCGCGCGTCTTGTGGGGGAACACGACCAGATCGAGCTCCCGAAGCAGGTAGGCCGGCAACCCCTGCTCGATCACGCGGTTGACCAGGGTTTCGACGTCCTCCGCGTGTGTCGTCCCCAATACCCCATGGCCGGTGTTCAACGTCTCTGCAAACGTTTCGAAGGACGCCGGCGTGTTGATCTCCGCGATGACCTCGACGTCGGGGTTCAAATAGTTCGTTTCGGTCATCAACTCGGCCATCGTTACCCGCTTGTACTCGTTCTCGTGGTCGCGAGTCGTCAGCGAGACGCCTGTCTCGTGCGGGAGATGGACCTCGCGTGACCCCTCGTCGATCGAGATCGGCCGATCGTCAAACGGGATGAACGGCATATGGGCGTTCATAAGCGTCGTTTTCCCGACCCCGGTCGGCCCGGAGAACAACACGACGCCGTGGTACTCATAGAGCAGCCACAACACCGTCACCAACTCCGTCGAGAGCGCATCCCGTTCGAGCAGGTCGACCGGCGTCATCGCGTCCGCCGACTGCTTCCGGATCGAGACGTGGGGGCCACCCTCGGAGATCACCGGGAGCGCGACCGCACACCTGATGGTCTCCTCGACGCCGTCGATGTCGAGGTTCACCTTTGCCGAGGGCCGCGACGCGTTGAGCTCCGTCCCGTCGCGTGCGGCCAGCTGGGTCACCACGTTGACGAACTCCCGCTCCGTCGTAAACGACAGGTTCGTCGGGACGCGGTCGCCAGCACCCCTCGCGTCGTCGAAGACGATCGTCCGCGGAACCACCTTGATCCGCTCGTCGACTCGGTTGGCCTCGATGTCCTCCAGGTTCGGATCGCGTATCGGCACCGTCAGGATGCCCTCGCCGACGTAATCACGCAACACGTAGTACACGAGGTCGTCGAGCCGATCGCGCGCGTACCGTGAATCGATCGGCGGCACGGCGAGCCCGTAGGACGCGAGCGTCGATCGAACCCGATGACGCGTCGCCTCGAGCCAGGCACGCGTATTGTGCGCCAGTAACCGCCGGGTGAGGAATCGCCGCGCCCGATCGGCGACGAACGACTCCCGGTCGGTCACGACGCGGTCGACGTTGGCCTCCCAAATGCGGGATTTACACTCCTCTATCAGGGCATCATCGCCCGGAAGCAGATCCGGTTCCAGCACCGCGTATTTCGTCTCGAACTGATCGGACCCCAACAGCCGTTCGCGGTAGACGACGACGTCGACGTCGAACCCCGCGAACGGGACCGAATACCGGTGCAGCCGTTCGCCGGCCACGCGGTCGACGTACGGTTCGTCCACGGAGACGCCGGTCGTGACCGGCGCGAACGAGTCGGTATGCACGACGAGTTCGTCGGTGTCCCCCACGTCGGCGACCTCGATCCGGGGATCGACCGCGAGCGGCGTGAGATCTCCAAGCAGTCGAAGGTCGTTCAACGCGTGGTGATCGATCCGCCGCCGAGCCGCGGGCGTGGTCTCGAGCAGTCGGTCGATCGCCCGCGCGTATTTCGGTTCGAACCCGCGCGTTGCTCGCTCGAGCACACCCTGTCGGGTGAGCGGTCGTCGATGACGGGCCGCCGAGAAGTGGTCCCGGACCGTTGCCAACGCGGCCTCGTCAGTCGGGGAAAGCGGCGGACCGCGACTCTCGTAGACGAACCCATCGTCGCGTTCGTGTATCGTGGTAACGATCCCCGATACCGGTTCGTACTGTGCACGGACCGTCGACGCGTACCACGCATCCGGGTCGTCGGGCGGGCACGGTGCTGGGATCGGTTCAACGGGCCACGACGGCGCTCCCTCGGGTTCGGCGTCGTCATCCGTAGTTTCGTGTCGTTCCGCCTCCATCGTCGACTCCGCACTCACGTCACTACCACACCGTTGTCCGTTCCCGGGTTATATATTTAAGAGTTTATTTCGCAGAAATATATCTAAGTATATGTTGATGTCGTCTCGAAGTTTTCCGGCACACCGATCGTCGTCCAGCCTCGACGAATTCCGCCTCGCGTTTCGGTCTCGGTGGTGAGAAACGGTGCAGTCCGGCCGGTAACCGTCGACCGAGGTGGCCGCCTCAGTCGACCTGTGCGATCCGGGACTCGAGGGCGTGACGATCCGCTCGGACGCGATCGACGGTCTCGGCGATCGCGGCCAGTACCGGGTATCGAGCCGCCTCGAGATCAGCATAGAGGTAGTCGTAGAAGGCGGGATCGCGTTCGGTTCGCCGGGTAAACGGTGGATCTCGGAGCCGTTCTTGCCGGTCCATTGCGATCTCCCCACATGTTGTCTCGAGGTCCTCAAGCGTTCCCCACACGTCCACCAACGCGTCGAAGGTCGGTTCCGACCGTCCCTCCGAGAGGTGGGCGTCGAGGTTCCGCCGGGTCCGATCGATGCGTGCCAGACGGGCCTCCGCGCTGTCGAGTTCTGACAGTTCGGAGTCGACCGCCGACAGCAGTCGTTCCCGTGCCTCACGGGCGCCCTGCGCCCGGTTCAAAAGCGTCGTTCGAAGCGCCGGCGAGAGCCGGTCCTCAGTCCAGATCGCCGTGGCGACATCGTCTCCGAGCTCCTCGGTGACGCTTTCGAGGTACGAATCATCGTACTCCTCGGTGTAGTGTGGAACCGCCATCACCGTCTCGCGGTACGCCTCGCGTGCCCGTTCTAACTCATCGTCCGCTGTCCCGCCGGCATCGGTTGGGAACCTGGCAAGTCGAGCTCCACTCCGTCCCGCCGGTTCGGCTGTTACCTCCGATTCACGTGGTGTGATGTGTCCCAGCCGATCCGTGAATTCCTCGAACGCATCGCGTTCGTCGACGACGCGGCGTCGCTCCTCTCGGGTATGGGTACGAGCATCCGCGATATACGCGAACGCGGCGAAAACCGCGATGGAAACGAACACGATCATCGAAACGACTGCCGGATCCGAAAGCAGATCCGACGCCTCACAGGCCAGGTCGGTACACTCGGTCGCCGTCGGGTCGCGTGCGCCGATCCGGAAGGAGACACTCGCCGGGGACGAAATTGACATGGTATATATACTCATACGCTCGACCAGCAAAGCTTTTCCGTCCGTTCTCATCGTTCGGCTCGATCCATCGCCGACGTCAGCTCCCACCGCCGTCGGGTATAAGCCGCCGCCGACGCAAGGATCGGTATGAACCGAACCCGGTTGCTTGGCGGACTCACGCTCGGTGCCGGCGCGCTCGCCGCGTGGACGCGGCGGTCCCAACTGGAGGCCGACGCGCTTGCCCCGGCGTTGGACGGCACCCAGGAAACGTATCGCTGGCGGGGGATCGACGTCGCCTATACCGTCGCCGGCGATCCGGATGCCCCGCCGGTGGTCCTCGTTCACGGCGCCAACGCCGCCGGATCATCCGGCGAGTGGCGGGCCATCTTCGAGGATCTCGCCGAGGATTACCGGGTTATCGCGCCGGATCTCCCCGGATTCGGCCGATCCGACCGCCCGGCGTTGCGCTATTCGGCCGCCCTGTACACCGACTTCCTTCGGGAGTTCCTCGCGGCGTTCGATCGACCGCGGGTCATCGCCTCCTCGTTGTCGGCCGCCTACGTCGCCGACGTCGCCGCCGATTCGGATGGTGACCTTCGGAGCCTCCTGCTCGTCGTCCCGACGACCGTGGCTGGTCCCGACCCACCGAAACCGTGGCTTCGGGAGCTCCTTCGGTCCCCGATCCTCGGCGAGACGCTCTTCCGCCTGATCGCCTCGAAACCGTCGATCCGATACTTCAACGCCGATCACGGCTACTACTCTCCCGATGCGGTGGCCGATGAGTGGATCGACTACGAGTGGCGAACCGCTCACGTCGCGGGTGCCCGGTTCGCGCCCGCCTCGTTCCTGTCTGGACACCTCAACGCCGACGTGTCACTCGCCGACGCGCTTACGGCAGCCGACGTTCCGGTCTCGCTCGTGTGGGGTCGTGAGACAGAACTCACGCCGTTGTCCGCGGGCCGCGACCTCGCGACGACGGCGGAGTGCCCGCTCGTCGTGTTCGATCGCGCGAAGCTGCTGCCGCACGTCGAACACCCTGACGCGTTCCTGGACGTCGTCGCCGACCACCTCGTGTGACGGTCGGGCGGTCACCCGATATACCGCAGTTCGTCGTCCCCGACCGCCGGCCCGTCCTGCATCTCCTGGATCTTGCCCGCGACCTCCTCCATCTCCTCGGCGCGCTCCTCCAGCGAGTCGAACGCGACCTCGAATCCGAGCCGCTCCTGAAGCACCTCGAGCACCGCTCTCGCGCTTTTCGGGTCGACGAGATAGCCGCTCGTTTCGCCCATCAGACAGGCCGCCTCGAACCCGCGACGCTCGCCGAGCCCGAGGATGAGCCCCGAGACGCCGACGATCCCGCCCGCGGGCTCGTCGGACCGGAATTGCACGTCGACGGCTTCCAGTTCCTCGCGCAGCGAGGCGTCGCTGACCGCACCGAGGACGGTGTACTCCTCGACGAGCTCGCCGGTCGGGACCCCGCCGAGCGCGTACGCTCGGCTCGCTCCGAACTCCTCGGCGACGTCGAGAAACGCCGACGTCACCCGGTAGTGGCCCGCGTTCGTCGCCGCCTGGTGGTCCCCGGTCAACACCAGCAGATCCGCTCCCTCGGTTTCGACCGCGTGGAACTCCGCACACGTCAATTCGGTGACGCCGTCGTCGTCGACGGTCACCTGCGGCGGGAACTCGGTGGTGTAGACCCGTCGAACGAGGGTGCCATCACACTCCTCCAAGAGCTGTTCGGCCGCCAGCTTCCCGACGTGGCCCACGCCCGGAAGTCCCTCGATGAGCACTGGGTCGTCGAGTTCCGGCGTCGCGACCGCGTCGATCTCGATGTCGTCCATAGCGTACACTCCCGGCCGCGGCGCATAAGTGCGTGGCTATTCCGATTCGGATCCGTCGGATCCGACGTCGACGTCCCCCGATCGGCGCCGTGCTCGGCGTCGATACTCGCCGTACCGGTCCTCCGGCGAAAACGGCGGCGGCGCGCTGTTCTCCGTGTGAGCTCCGCAGTCGGGACAGCGTTCCGCGAAGGTATAGACCGGTCGGTCGTGTGCCACACGCCACTCGCTGCAGCAGCGGATCGGTGATTTCACGTTCGGGACTCCGTTCCCCGCGCGTGATCGCTACAGGGTATCCGGTGGAACACGGCGATCACGGATCGACGGGTTATTCGTCATCCTCGTTGCGATCGCGATGGAACTGCCCGCTTCCGCCGGTCGCCTCGATCGATTCGCGGGCGCGCTCGGCGGCCGCCTCGAGCGCGTCCTCGGCCGTCTTGTAGTCGGGCGCTTTGACCTGGATGCGGTACTCGGGTGACCCGACGTATGAGACGGTCAGCTCGACCTCCTCGGGAACCTCCCCGTTCCCCTCGGCGGCCTGTAGCGCCTCCTTGAGACGGTCGACGCCGTCCGGATCCGGACTCTCGAGGTCGACGTAGCCGGTCACGTTGACGTACGGCACGGAGACGTTTTCGCGCGCCGTCTCGACGATCGTCGCACGCACGTCGTCGTCCAACTCGACGTCAGAAAGCGCCTCCTCACCGTGGATCGCGGCGGTTTCGAAGGCGTCATACAGCGAGTCGAACTCGGCCAGCAGGGCGTTCGCGACGGCCGTATATCGGTCGTCGTCGACGTCCTCGCCGAGGGCCAACAGCATCCAGTTGTCGGCCTTTCGTGCGTTCTTCCATTCCTGGATCGTTTCCTTGCGCTGGTGCTCGTTGACGTCCTTGATCGAGAGGTCGATCTGTTGGGACGACTCGTCGACGTCGAGTACCTTCGCGACGACCGTCTGTCCCTCGCGGACGTGATCGCGTACGTTCTTGATCCAGCCGGAGGCGACCTCGCTGATGTGACAGAGGCCGCGTTTGTTCTCGTACTCGTCGAGATCGACGAAGACGCCGAAGTCGGCGATTTCGTCGATCTCGCCGACGACGAGTTCACCTGGTTCGGGCCAGCCACTGTACTGCATTCTGGGATTGGAGGCGGTTACCGTGCCTCAACGGTCTCGACGATCTCGCCTTCGATCGTGGCCTTGCCGCCGGTCGGCGTGGCAAGCGTCGTGCCGCAGACGGCACAGGCGACGCTCGCGGACGCCTTCTCGAAGACGGTCTGTTCGTTCTCACAGTCCCCACAGGCGACGCGAAGGAAGTTCCCCGCCATCGTTACTCCTGGAACGTGAGACGGCCGGCGCGCCATCCCTCACGCATGTGGGCCTTGCCGCAGTCCGAACAGCGGTACTTCAGGTGCGTCTTCTTGGTCGGCTTGTCGCCACCGGGCACCTTCGAGTATCCGCCGGCGTTGCCGATCGTCGCGAGCGCCCGGCGCTGCTGGCGCGCGTCACGTTTCAGGCCGGTCTGTCGGCCGGATCGAACCTTCTCCACCTCGTGTTCCTGGTGGGCGTCGCAGTGAGGACAATACGTGTTAAAGCGGCGTGGCATCTCCATGGTATCTACCTTATCGGCGGGTTGGATACGGGCTCTTAAAACCTGTTTGGTCTGCGACGCGGTCGGCGTCGGTTGCTATCGACTTCCGGCCGTCCGTGACCCGTCGGATTCAGCGATCCGATCGAGGTCCGACAGGAACGCCCGCAACGTGTCCCGTGTCACGTGCGGCATACAGACGATCCGCAACTCGCCGCGATCGGTTCGCGCGATTTTCCAGCCCGCCGACCGAAGCTCTTCGAAGATCGGCGTCGGGATCGAGGCAGCAACGATCGGGAGGCTCGGATCGACGACCGTGTAGCCTCTGTCCGCGAACGCCGCCGCGAGCCACTCGGCGTTGCGCTGGCACCGCTGTGCAGTCTCCCGGTAGCCATCGGGCCACAGCTCCTCCATCGCGGCGACCGCACCGGCCACCCCGGCCCCGCTTCGTGTGCCCGTCACCGTCGCCTGCGCGTGCGTCTCGAGGTACGGCGTCTCGATCGCCAGCGCGTCGAGCGTCGCGGGATCCCGGACCACGAGCCCGCCGGCCGGGACCACTGCGCGACCGAGCTTGTGGGGGTCGATGGTCATCGTGTCGATCGGTGCGTCCGCAAACGTCCACGGCACGTCGTGGAACGGCAGGACGAACCCGCCCCAGGCCGCGTCGACGTGCATTCGTGCGCCCGTCTCGTGGGCGATCGCGCACAGGTCCGGGATCGGGTCGACCCGTCCGTACTCCGTCGAGCCCGCCACTCCGACGACGAGCGCCGTGTTCTCGTCCACCGCTGCGGACGCCGCCTCGATGTCGGCTCTGTGGTCCCGGTCGAGCGGGACCGTTCGGAGTTCAACGTCGAGTATTGCTGCCGCCTTTCGGAACGAGAAGTGCGCGCTCTCCGGTGCGACCACGTTGACGTCGCCACCCGCCGCCAGGTTTCGGGCCGCTCGGACCGCCTGGAGGTTCGCCTCCGTCCCGCCGGAGGTGAGATAGCCCAGGTCGGGGCCACTGCGGGGATGATCGACGACGGTGCAGAGGAGTTCGACCGCTCTCGACTCCAACTCCGCGATCGTCCCGTAGGTCGCTGGATCGCCGGGGTTGGTCGCCAGAAACCGTTCGGCGGCCGTCCGAGCGGCCGGATGCGGCTCCGTGCACATCGAGGAGAGAACGCGGTCGAACGACTGTGGTGCGTGCTGTCCGTTCATCCGTCGTGGTCGTGACTGATATCGGGGTGGTGACTGATCATCGCCCAAACGTCCGTCCGTTCCGATCCCCGATCACGTGATCGGCCGCTTCGATCACCTGACCGAATCGAGCAGGATCCGCTGTTCCTTGCGTTTGACCTCGTGTTGGACGTCGCGGACGGCATCGATGTTTGCCGAGATGGAGGAAATGCCCTCCTCGACGAGGAAGTTCACCATCTCCGTCTTCGATCCGGCCTGTCCACAGATGCTCGTGTCGACGCCCAGCTCCCGACACGTCTCGATCGTCTGCCCAATGAGTTCGAGTACCGCCGGGTGGGTCTCGTCGAACCGATCGGCCACGTTCTCGTTGTTCCGATCGACCGCGAGCGTGTACTGGGTGAGGTCGTTCGTTCCGAACGAGGCGAAGTCGATCCCCGCGGACGCGAGGTCCTCGATCTGTAGCGCCGCGGCCGGCGTCTCGATCATCACGCCCCACCGGTGCTCCTCGGGGTCGATCCCGGCTTCACGCATCTGGCGTTTCGCCCCCTCGATGTCGTCGCTGTCGTTGACCAGCGGCAACATCAACTCCACGTTGTCGTAGCCCATCTCGTAGATCCGGTCGAAGGCCGCAAGCTCCTGCTGGAACACGTCCGGCTTGTCGAGACTTCGACGGATCCCGCGCCAGCCGAGCATCGGGTTGTGTTCGGCGGGTTCGTCGTCGCCGCCCTCAAGGTCGCGGAACTCGTCGGTCGGGGCATCGATGGTTCGAACGCGGACGGGTCGTGGGTAGAACTCGTCGGCGACGGTTCGGATCCCCTCGATGAGCTCGTCCTGGTAGGCACGCGCGCCGTGTTCGGCGATGTAGCGCTCGGGCGTCTTGCCAAGCGTGAGCACCATGTGCTCGATCCGGAGGAGTCCGACGCCGTCGGCGCCCGTGGCGGCGGCGCGTTCGGCCGCCTCGGGAATGGACACGTTGACCTTGACCTCGGTCGCGGTCATCGGTTTGACCGGTGTCTGCGGTCGTGCGGCTTCGACGGGTTCGAACTCCTCGGCTGGTTCCGCCTCGCTGTCCGCCCCAGCCCGGACCGTCCCCTTGTCCCCGTCGATCGTGATCTGCCGTCCATTCTCGAGCTGTTTGGTTCCGGTCCGCGTCCCGACGACTGCCGGAACGCCGAGCTCCCGCGAGACGATCGCGGCGTGGCTCGTCATCCCGCCCTCGTCGGTGACGATTCCGGCCGCCCGCTTCATTGCCGGCACCATATCCGGCATCGTCATCTCGGTCACGAGGATGTCGCCCTCCTGGACCTGATCGAGGTGATCGAGCTTGGTGACGATCCGGACTGCCCCCGAAACGACCCCGGGACTCGACCCGAGTCCCTGGACCAGAACGTCCTCGTTCTCGTCGTCGTCTCCTCCACCGCCGGAGTTGGTCGCTCCGCCATCCGATTCGTCGTCCCCGTCCGCCGTGTCCGTGTCGGCGTCGGACGCCGACTCCGCGATCGTCGTGATCGGCCGCGACTGGAGCATAAATACCTCCCCGCCGACGATCGCCCACTCGACGTCCTGCGGCTCGCCGTAGTGGTCTTCGACGCGTTCGCCGAGTTCGACGAGCGACTCGATCTCCGCGTCGCTCAAGACGCGCTCGTTTCGGCGGTCTTCGGCGACCTCGCGTTCGACGGTTTCACCCGTTTCGGGATCCTTCTCCATCAACGTCTTCTTGTCGGCTACCGTGACGTCGGCGACGGCGCCCTGGGCGCGGTCATACACGTAGTTATCAGGGGAGACGGAGCCCGAAACCACCGCTTCGCCGAGGCCCCACGCGGCCTCGATGATGATCTGTGGGTCGCCCGTCGACGGATGGCTGGTGAACATCACGCCGGACTTCTCGGCGTCGACCATCCGCTGTACGACGACGGCGATGTCGACGTCCTCGTGGGGAAATCCCTGCTGCTGGCGGTAGTAGATCGCTCGTTGGGTGAACAGCGAGGCCCAACACTCCTTGACGCGTTCGAGGAGGTGTTCCTCCCGGACGTTGAGGAACGTTTCCTGCTGGCCGGCAAAGGACGCGTCGGGGAGGTCCTCGGCCGTTGCCGAGGATCTGACCGCGACGAAAGTCTCCTCGCCGTCGGGGCCGAGCTGTCGGTAGCTCTCGACGATCTCCTCGCGGACCGCATCGGGAATGTCGGTCCCGAGGATCAGCTCGGCTGCCCGTTCCTCGGCTGCACGAAGGGCAGCCGAGTCCTCCGGATCGACGTCGACGGCCGCGAAGAGTTCCTCGTCGATTCCGGCCTCCTCGATGAAGGTTCGATACGTCTCGGCGGTGACGGTGAACCCCGGCGGGACTGGTAATCCGGCACCGGTAAGTTCACCGAGCGAGGCCGCCTTGCCGCCGACGAGATCGAGGTCGCCAGCGTTTACGTCGTCCAGCCAGAGTACAGCCATTGCCTATATGCGGGTGTCTGCAAGCCGACTCAAGAAACTTCCGAACCGGACAACGCTTCCGAAACCGATCGGTCGGCGGTCGCGCTCTCTCACTCGTTGGCCGTCCCGTCGCGATCGGCTGCCGAGCCGGTACACTCGGCGGCCGGATCGGCGTCCATCGCGTTCGTCGGGACGACGGTCGGATGGTCCATACCGAGGGGCGATGATCGTGCAGCCATCGTGCTTGATGGATGGCCCTCGCGAAACAAGTAATTACCCATAGGTATAACGCATCTGCGATCGACGCGGTATTCGTCCTGAACATACCGTCGTCCCGAACATCCCGCCGTGATCGTGTGGTATCGTCCGCCGTGTGAAGTCCTCGTCAGTCAAACCCGCCCGCTGCGTCGAACGTGCTCGTCTATCCACCACGTGACGCGCTCGTCGCCGCTACGCGAAGTGTTCGTCGTAGAGATCCTGTGCGTGTTCGATCGCGTCGACGGCGGCCTCACGATCCTCCCAGCCGAGGGTTTCGACCTCTTTGCCTTCCTCGAGGTTCTTGTAGGTCGCGAAGAACTCGTCGATCTCGTCGAGCGTCTGCTGGGGCACGTCCTCGAGGTCCTCGAGGTGATCGTAGCGGGGGTCCTCGCTCGGGACCGCGATGACCTTGTCGTCCTGCTCGCCGTCGTCATCCATCTTCATCAACGCGACGGGGCGTGCCTCGATGACACAGCCAGGGAACGTCTGGTCCTCGACGAGCACGAGGACGTCGAAGGGGTCCTCGTCGTCGTAGTAGGTCTGCGGGATGAACCCGTAATCCGACGGATAATGTACGTTCGAGTGGAGCACACGGTCGAGAACGACGCCGGGAACGTCCTTGTCGTACTCGTACTTGTTGCGCTCTCCCTTGAGACACTCCACGACGGCGTAGATCGTTTCCGGTGGGTTCGGTCCCGTCTCGAGGTCTTCCCAGAGGTTCGTCATGCATCCGCCCGTCCGGGGAACGGCGGCAAAGCCCTTTCGGGTTCGAGACGAGTCGGCCGATTCGCGAGTTGTGTGGGGTTGCGGCGGATCGACGGTCCCGACTCGGTGACGGATCGGAATCGGCCGGTGTGGATCGGATTCGGTGGCCGATCCCTGACACTGCCGACGTCGATCGGCCGATCGGGAGTCCGATCCCGGATGATCGAAACAACTCTCCACAGATTTATCCACGTTTTTTGATACGAATATTACTACCCAACCCCGCCATATATGCGTTTTTCCTGCCGACATATGGAGAAACCGGTGAAGGGTTGCGAAGCGTTATATATGCGGATGCCATGGCTGGCAGTATGTCAGAGGCACAAGCTGTTCGAAGTGAGGGGGACATCGTCAGCGAGCTGACCGCGTTTCAACAGAACATCCTCGTCATCCTCACCACGGAGCCGATGTACGGTCTCGCGATCAAGCGGAAACTCGAGGAGTATTACGGCACCGAGGTCAACCACGGCCGGCTCTACCCGAACCTGGATGAGCTCGTCGACGAGGGACTGATCGAGAAGAGCGAACTCGACAAGCGGACGAACCAGTACGAGCTGACCGAGACGGGACGGGACGTCGTCCTCTCCCGCTTGGAGTGGGTGTTCTCGAAGTACGTCACCGATGCCGAACGGGCCGGCGAACTCCGTCAGTTGGTCGACGACTCTCGGTGACGATCGTCCACGGCGACTGCCGACGCCGACCGTCCACGGCGACTGCCGACGCCGACCGTCCACGGCGACTGCCGACGCCGACCGTCCACGACTCCCGACCACGATCGTCGGCTGCGGGTCGTCGAGGCTACGGTTTCGGATCGATGGCGTCGACGTCCAACGCATCGAGCAGCGATAGCGATCGATCGAGTCGGTCCCGCTGTTCGTCACTGGGCCAGACGTTCCGCGGGTAATACTCGGTCCGAAACTTCTCGCGTTCGGCGGCGGTCGCCTCGGTTACGCGCCGGACGTAGTGATTGCTCATAAAGTCCGCGAACGCACGGACGTTGGCGGCGTGCTCGGGACCGTGTTCGGCCGCGATCCGATCGACGATCGCGGCGTTTGCCGCATCGACCTCGTCGAACTGATCGGCGTCGCCCGGCCCCGACAGGGATACCTCAACCGCCCGGTCGGTGTCCTCGATGCGGTCCAGCTGCACCGTTCCGTCGGCCATCCACTCGCTCGGGTACAACACGAGGGTGTCGTCCTCCTCGCGCACTCGTGGCGTGTAGTCGTGATCCGAAACCAGCTCCGCACGCCGGCGTCGGTACAGGTCGACTGCCTCGGACTCGTTCGCGTTTCGAGCGAGCCTGGTCAGTCGCTCCGCTTCCTCGACGGCGTCCGACGGGATGTCGGCGTCATCGGTCGGCTCGTCCGTGGGGGTCGAGTCGATCGCCCGGTCGGTCGGCGAGGGATCGGTCATCTCGGATCGATCGAACGGCGTCACGTCGTTTTTACTCGTCGGTTTCGGTATCGTGAGGGAACCCCGGGCGCAGCGACGTGATGGAGCGGGGAGCACGCCGCTGCGTGTCAGATACTGGCCCTATGGTCTACCGACGCTGTCCTATGCGTCCAGTGCCTCGTTGGCGAGCGTGTCGGCGCGTTCGTTCACCGACCGGGGGACGTGGGCGATCGACCATCGGTCGAACTCCTCGAGGAGTTCGCGCACGTCGACGCGATGCTCACGAAGCGTCGGGTCGTTGGTGTTCCACTCGCCGCGGACCTGCTTGACGATCAGCTCCGAGTCCCCTCGGACGTCGATCGCGTCGAACCCGAACTCGGCCGCGGCCTCCAGCGCGGCGATGAGCGCTTCGTATTCCGCCTGGTTGTTCGTCGCCCGCCCGATCCGATCGCCGCCCTCGGCCACGATCCCGTCGCTCGTCACGAGACACCATCCGACTGCAGCCGGTCCGGGGTTCCCACGGGACGCGCCGTCGAAATACACGTGAGCGCGCTGGCCAGTGTCCCGTAACAGGGCGGTGAGCGACGTCGTCGAGGTGCCTTGCACGACCACTTTGTCGTCGTAGGCGACGGCGACCGCGCCGTCCCGTTCAGCGCGCCAGCGTTCGTAGGGCGTGTTTCCGGGCTCGATCTCGACGCCGGCGTCGGCGAGTCGCGTCCGTGCCTCCGACGGGTCGCAGTCGATGGTCGGCATCACTCGACCGTCGATCGGTGCCGGATAAAGGGGTCCCGATCGGGCCGGCGGCGACGTTCAGCTCCGGCCACACCCTGCCCCAGGCGAACATTTAACACTCCCGGAAAGGATACTATATAAATGCGATGACACGGCCAACCCGCCAGCGGGAGCACGACCGGCAGCGCACGCGACATGGCGATGAACGAACGGCCGACGAGGACGAGGCGGAACGAAGCGAGGACGCGGACGAATCGATCGCGACGGATATCGACGTCGACGACCTCGACGTCGACGACCTCGATCCTGAGGATCTCACCCGGACTGCTGATGGCGAGCTGATTCACGAGGAGACCGGACTCATCATCGAGGAGGAACAGATCGATCCCGGTCCGGAATGGCGGGCGTTCAACCACTCCGAGCGACAGGAAAAATCGCGCGTCGGCGCCCCCACGACGAAGACGATGCACGATAAGGGGTTGACGACCACGATCGACTGGAAGGACAAGGACGCCTATGGTCGGTCGATCTCCTCGAAGAAACGCTCCCAGATGCATCGGCTGCGCAAGTGGCAGGAGCGCATTCGGACGAAGGACGCGGGCGAGCGCAACCTCCAGTTCGCGCTCTCGGAGATCGACCGGATGGCCTCCGCGCTGGGCGTCCCCCGTTCGGTTCGGGAGGTCGCCTCGGTGATGTATCGGCGTGCGCTGAAGGAGGACCTCATCCGGGGCCGGTCGATCGAGGGCGTCGCCACCTCCACGCTGTATGCCGCCTGTCGGAAGGAAGGGATCCCCCGATCGCTCGAGGAGATCTCGGACGTCTCCCGCGTCGAGCGCAAGGAGATCGGCCGAACCTATCGCTACATCTCCCAGGAGCTGGGCCTCGAGATGAAGCCGGTCGATCCGAAAAAGTACGTCCCGCGGTTCTGCTCGGAACTGGAACTGTCCGAGGAGGTCCAGTCAAAGGCCAACGAGATCATCGAAACCACGGCGGAAAAGGGGCTGCTGTCCGGTAAATCCCCGACGGGCTATGCTGCGGCGGCGATCTATGCGGCCTCGCTTTTGTGCAACGAGAAGAAGACCCAACGGGAGGTCGCCGGCGTCGCACAGGTAACCGAAGTCACCATCAGAAACCGGTATCAAGAGCAGATCGAGGCGATGGGGATTCCGAGTTGATCGCGGCAGAGCGGATCCCGAAGGACCCGAACCGCACGGCGGATTCCGTGTCGCCGCCGATTCACTGATCGAACGAGACGCGTTCAACTGACGCGACGCGACCCAGCGGGCAACCTTCAAGCCGGTCGCACCCCAAGCCGCGATCGAATGCGGCTCGACGAGTTCGTGGAACTCGAACGGAACGAGCGCGCCGAGCGGCGGCGCCTCGCGGAGCGGAAGGACTACGCGATCCTCGACCACGTCGAGACCTTTCAGGACCGGTTCGAGGAGTCGCTCTCAGGCGATTCGATCGTCGGGTCCGTCTCGCCGTCGATCTTCGTCGGCCGAGCCGACTACCCGAACGTCTCCACGGGCATCCTCTCGCCGGTCGGCCGCGAGGACCAGGCCGACAGCTTCCGGACCTCCGGCGCGTGGTACGAGGAGGGCGTTTCGATCGCCGACGTCTTCGAACGCCGGACGAGCCTGCTCAACTCCAACCGAACGACGACGGCCGACTCCGTCCACGATGCGTGGGACGGCTGGCTCGGGACCCAACGCGAGGTCGCGATCGCGGACAGACCCGTCGACGTGGAGATCGGCCTCGACTCGACGCCGGATCTCGATCTCGACGTCGACCGTGGCGACCTCGGCGCTCCGGTCGGACCGAGTGCCCGTGCCCGTGAGGCATCCCTCGGTGAGAACCCACACGTTCCACGACCGGTGAAGAAGACCCTCGAGGACGACGACTGGCAGGCACAGGGGGCGATGACCTACCTGTACCGCCGTGGGTTCGACGTCTACGACATCAACTCGATCCTCTCGGCCGGCGCGCTCGGGCGCGGGGACAACCGGCGACTCGTGCCGACACGATGGTCGATCACCGCCGTCGACGACACGATCGGCCAATATCTCCGCGGGACGATCCGAGATGCCCCGAGCGTCGATCGCGTGGAGGTTCACCGAAACGAGTATCTCGGGAACGCCTTCTGGGTGATCCTTGCGCCCGGCCGGTGGGAGTACGAACTCGTCGAGATGAAGGCCCCCGGCAGCGTCTGGAATCCTGACCCGGAGGCCGGCACGTACCTCGCGGCGGCCCACGAGGGCCGGGAGGGTCGAAGCGGCTACGTCGAGGAGACGGCCGGCGCGTACTACGCGGCCCGCCTCGGCGCGCTCGAACACCTCTCGGACCGCGGCCGGCAGGCGAAGGTACTCGTCCTGCGGCACGTCTCCGACGAGTACTGGGGGCCCGTCGGCGTCTGGCAGGTTCGTGAGACGGTTCGTGATGCCTTCGACGGCGAACACGGCACCGCGGAGACCTTCGGCGACGCCGTCCGCGGCGTGACCGAGCATCTCCCGATCTCGCTGGGCGACCTTCGCCGTAAGTCCACGATGGCGGCCGGGCTGCAGACCGACCTCAGCTCGTTCCTCGGTGGCTCGGATACGCCCTCCTGAGCGTCCTCGGGCTGTGTTCGCTGACGTACCGGAACCGTGCCGCCGCCGAACGTCGCCACAGAACGTCGCCACAGAACGTCGCCGCCGGTATACCGTCGCCGACGCGCACCGCTTCCGGTTCCGACCTACGCGTCGATCGCCGCCTCGTTCTCGGCCAGCCGGTCGAACACGTCCGCGACGAGCTCGCCGGTGTCCGCGATGATCGCGTCCATCTCGTCGGCCGCGTCCGGCTCCGGCAGCCCGAGAAGCCGCGCGATCCGCATGATCGACACGTGGTAGACGCGTTGGGTCCCCGGTTCGATCTCCTGAATCACCATATTACACGGGAACAGCGCGCCGATATCGCCGCCGGTTGCCTCGAGCGCCCGGTCGGCCACCGCCGGGTTGCACGCACCGAGCACGTAGTAGGGATCCCGGTCGGCATCGACCTTCTCGTTGAGCAGCTCGGAGGGTGAAAACTCCACGGGGATGCCGAAGCCGGCGTCCGAACAGATCGAACGGACGTGTTCGATCGCCTCCTCGTGGCTCATCGCCAGCAGCTGTTCCTCCTCGCCGAAGTCCTCGCCGTCGATCGCGGCCGGGTCGAACGGGAGCGTCATACTCCCCCGTTGGTGCGATGCGTGGTAAAAGGGATCGATGGTTCGGGACGCCATCGGGCCGGGGGATCAGGGACGGAGACGGTTGCTCGGGAATCGACTCCCGGGTTTTTCCGATCGCGTGCGCGCTACTCGGTGGCGACCGGACCGCGTCCGACGGTCTCCGCGACCGTCTCGACGAACGCGCCGCGGGAGTCGAACAGCGTTTCGTCGGTCTCCTCGAGCACGCTGGCCAGCTCTCGCGCGCCGTCGGGCGTCCGGATCGTCGCATCGCCCTCCTGTTCGATGACGTCGCTTTTCGATTTCGGCCACACGAGCCGTGAGGCGACGCGCGTCACCGGCTGTCCCTCGATCGAAGCGCCGGACTCGAGCTCGACCGCGGGCGCGTCGGTCGCCTCGTCCTCGTCTGCGTCCTCGCTCATACCGCGCTGGTTCCGCGGGCACGACGGTAATTCTTTCGAAGGTGGTCGGTCCCCGTTCTCGACCGACCGCTTCCTTCCCGCCCGGGTCGAACGGACCCACCGACCGCTTCGTCACGCGCTCGTCTGACGTAGTGTTTTGGGGATGCGGGATAAAGGGCGCATATGACGAGTCTTTCGGAGGTCTATGGGGGGCGTGGTCGATCGACCACGAGCCTCCGACGACTTTACCTCGGTGTCGGACTGTTCGCGGTGGGGATCCTGTGCATCGTCGCCGGCATCCTCGCTGCCGGGACCGAGATCATTCCGTCGATGGAGGCGTACACCCTCGCGGACGCGCGCTGGTACGGCGGGATCGTCGGCGGCGTCGGGCTTCCCCTGGCGATGTTGGGCGTAATGAGCGTCCTCCCCGCCGATCGACGGACACGCGCGGCAGCCCTCGTGGGTGCCTCCATTATGGCGCTCGGCGTCGTGATGTTTTCGTACGCGTACCCCTACCACTGGGTCAACAGCCCTCGTCCGGCGCTCGTCGACCTCACGCTGCCGACCGCCGGTATCTACTTTCTGGGTGGGGCGACGACCTTCTGGTGTCTGTTCGTCGGCGTCGCCAACTTCAAGACACGAAACGACCCCGGCGGATCGGTCACGCTCGAGGTGACCCACAAGGGCGAGACGAAGGTCGTCGAGGTCGATCGCCGCCAGCTCGACGAGTTCGGCGGCGTCGGGCTCCTCGGCGGCACGCCCGATGGGTCCGTCGAGACACAGACCAACGACCCGGACGCGAACACGCTCGGCGGCGGCGACGCCGACGTGTCACACGCCGACGCGACCGACTCCGATACGGCCGATCCCGATTCGGCTGCCCCCGATACGGCCAGCTCCACGACTGCAGGTGGTGGTCTCTTCGGGGGATCCGGCAGTTCCGGTAGTTCCGGCGGTACGAACCGTTCATCCGGAGCCGGTGGAACGCTCGGATCCGGGGCTGCAAGCGTTAGCGACGGCGGCTCTGACCCCGAATCGATCCGAACCCCGACCGGATCGGACCGATCGTCGACGGGCACCGACGCGGACGGCGGCTCCGGCTTCTCGACCGAGTGGCCCGACCCCGGACGGAATCGAACCGATGGCTCGGGCCGTCACCGATCCGGTGACTCGAGCCGAGATCGGTCCCCCGATCGGCCCCGGGAGCGGAATCGGACCGCGACCGGGGACCAGCCGTCGAACGGATCGACACGGTCCTCGGGATCGAGCGGGTCCTCCGAACTGACCCCGACCACCGACGACGACGAGGACGTCGAGTTCATCGAGTAGCAGTTCATCGAGTAGCACACGATCCGCGATCGATCGATGCCCGTCACGTCGATCGTGCCGCCCCGATGCGTGCACGGACGTCACGCCAATGGCTCCCCTTCCAGAACCACTGCCCACAGTCGCGACACCGCCACACGGGCCCCTCCGACGGAACGTATGCCGGTCGGTTCGGCGTGTCCGAGACGCGATCGAGTCGACCGTTGCATCGACCACAGCGTCTCGGCGTCTCCGCGATCTCGATGGTGACGCCGGCCTCCGCAAGCTCCGCGAGCTGGTCGGCCGGGTCCCGACTCTCGAGGAGCAGCGCGCCGTCGACGCGCTCCGCAAGCTCGCGGTCCCGGGTGAGAAGCGTCCGATCCTCGGCCGCGGCGATCGACGCGATCCGGTCGTCGTCTTCGACGCCGCGGTCAAGCGCGTAGGCCGCGTCGTAGCCACAGAACCGGAGGTAGGTGGCGAGCGTTCCGCACATCACGTCGACGAGGAACTGTTCGGTTCCCGTTGGTCGGGTTTCGTCATCGGTCGTCCCGTCGTCGGTCGTCCCGTCATCGGTCGTCTCGTCGCCGTCGACGGTCTCGCTGTCGCCGCCCTCGCGGCTCATCCCTCGAGGAACGACCTGACGCCATCGGCTGATCGCGTGTTCAGTACGTCGGCACGCTCGGCCCAGCCGCGTCGGGCCGTGTGGATCCCGTACCGGACGTGTTCGAACTCCCCTGGCGTGTGGGCGTCCGTGTTGATCACGATCGTTGCTCCGGCGTCGATCGCGGCGTGGACCGCCTCGCCGTTGGCGTCCAACCGTGCCGGGTTCGCGTTCACCTCGATCGCCACGTCCTCGCGGGCGGCGACGGTGGCGAGGCGCTCGAAGTCGACCGTCAGTCCCTCGCGGCTGTTGATCATTCGGCCGGTGGGGTGTCCGAGGACGTCGACTGCAGGGTGTTCGATCGCTCGGACGAGCCGGTCGGTTGCGTCGTCGCTCGTCCCGAGCGCGGCGTGTGGCGAGGCCACGACGATGTCGAGATCGGCGAGCGTGTCGTCGTCGGTCGCAAGCTCGCCGTCGGCGGTGATGTTCGCCTCGACCCCGTGGAAGACGGGGATCGATGCCTCCTTCCGGACCGCGTCGACTGCTGCCGCCTGATCGGCCAGATTCGCCGGATCGAGGCCGGTGTTTCCGAACACGCCGGGGCCGGTCGCATGGTCGGTGATCGCGTGGTAGTCGTAGCCCCTGTCGGCGGCCGCAGCAACCATCCCCTCGATCGACGCGTCGCCGTCGGACCAGTCGGTGTGTGTGTGGAGGTCGCCGCGGACGTCACCCTCCTCGATCAGCGTCGGTAGATCGTCGGCTGCCGCCGCGTCGACCTCACCCGTGTTCTCACGCAGCTCCGGCGGGATCCACGCCATCTCGAGCGCCTCGTAGACCCCTGCTTCGGTCTCGCCGGCGATCCGGTCGCCGACGCGCTGGCCCGCCTCGGGGTCAGCGACGTCGCTCACGTCGAAGACGCCGTACTCGTTCACCTTCAGCCCGCGGTCGAGCGCGCGGTTCCGGACCGCGATGTTGTGGTCTCGCGAGCCGGTGAAATACTGGAGCGCCGCGCCGAACTCCGCGACGGCGACCACGCGGAGGTCGACGCGGAGGCCGTCGGCCCGGACGCTCGCCTTGTTGGTGCCGGCCTCGATGACCGCGTCCGCCTCGGGCCAGTCGGTGAACCCCGCGACGGTCGCCTCGGGGTCGTCGCTCCCGACGAGGAGGTCGACGTCGCCGATCGTGTCCCGCCACCGCCGGATCGAGCCGCAGACCTCGATGGTCGCGACCGGGTCGGCGTCGGCCAGATACGTCACTGCCGCGTCCGCGATCGGGCGGGCGTCCCCGAGCCGCTCGCGCTCCCGTGCCTGCCGGGCGAACGGGACGTTCTCGCGGATGTTCTCCTCGGTCGTCTCGCCGAAGCCCGTGATCTCGCGGATCTCCCCGGCCTCGGCGGCGGCCGCCAGCTCGTCGAGGGTGGTGATGCCGAGCTCCTCGTAGAGGGTTCCGACCGTCTTCGGACCGACCCCTTCGACCCGGGTGAGTGCGTCGATCTCCACGGGAAACTCCGATCGGAGCTCCTCGAGCTCCTCGATCGAGCCGGTTTGCACGTACTCGACGATCTTGGCCGCGATCGCGTCCCCGACGCGGTCGATCCCCTGCACCGCCTCCTCGCCCTCCTGGACGAGGGTCTCGATCGGCGTCGGGTGGTCGCGGACGTTCTCGGCCGCGCGCCGGTAGGCGGTGGGTTTGTACTCGACCCCGGTCGCCTCGAGGCGGTCGGCGAACTCCTCGAGAACGCTCGCGACCTCGTCGTTGCGGCTCATTCGATACGGGACCTTTCTCGCGTGTTCACTTATAAATCGCGGGGCGGTCGGGACGGTCGCGGACGCGTCGTCCCGCCGAGTCGCGGCCGTCGTCCCCCAAGCCGCGGCCGTTATCCCGCGGGCGACCCTACGAGCGGCAATGGCAACGCGAGAGGGTACCTGGCGCTATCGGGAGCGGTTCGGCGACGCCTTCGGGCGGACCTACTTCCGCCGGTTCGGTCCCGGCGTCGCCTCCAGCGTCGGGATCGGGACCTACCTCGGCGACCCGACCGATGCCGTCGACGACCGGTACCGCGAGTCGATACGGCTCGCGCTCGAGTCCGGGGTGAACCACGTCGACACCGCGAGCAACTACCGCTGTGGGCGCTCGGAACGGGTCGTCGGCGAGGCGCTGTCCGAGGCCGCCGTCGATCGGGAGTCGGTCGTCGTGGCCTCGAAGGCCGGCTTCGTCCCGTTCGACGGCGAGCGCCCCGACGATCCGGCCGCCTACGTCCGCGAGGAGTTCCTCGAGACCGGGATCCTCTCCGCGGACGATCTCGTCCACGGCAGCCACGCGATCGCGCCGGGATTCATCGAGACGATGCTCGACCGGTCGTTGGACGCGATCGGCGTGGAGACGATCGACTGCTATTACGTCCACAACCCGGAGACCCAACTGGCCGAACGGTCGCCTGAGGAGGTCTATGACGCCCTCGAGACCGCCTTCGAGCGCCTCGAACGACGCCGCCTGGCGGGCGACATCGGCGGCTACGGCGTCGCGACCTGGGACGCCTTTCGCGTCCCGCCGGACCACGACTCGGCGCTCTCGCTGCCCGCGATCATCGAACGCGCCGAACGGGCGGCCGCGACGGTCGGCGCCGACGACCACGGCTTTCGCGCGGTGCAGCTCCCCTTCAACGTCCGGATGGCCGACGCGTTCACGCGGCCGACGCAGCCGACGTCGTCGGCCGACGCCGACCGGTGTTCGCTGCTGGAGCGCGCTCACAAGGCCGGCGTCGACGTCGTGACGAGCGCGAGTCTCGGTCAGGGGTCGTTGGCCGAGCCCGGAGCGATCCCGGAACCGATCGCCGACCAGCTCGCGGGCGAGACGCCGGCGCAGCGGGCGATCAACTTCGCACGCAGCGCGCCCGGCGTGACGACCGCACTCGTCGGTGCGCGCGATCCGGACCACGTGCGAGAGAACGTTGCCGCGGGCACGTTCGACCCGCTCGGGGCGAACGCGTTCGATGCCGTCTTCGAGTGAGCGTCGTCTCCGATCGGTGATCTCGGCGGTTAACGGAGTTCCTTGTACGTGGCGCCGCACTCGGGACAGGCCCTGACGGAGAACACCTCGTCGGGGTCGTTCTCCTTTTTGAGCGGCTTGTCACACTCCGCACACGTGAGCCGCTCGTAGGTGTCCTTCTTCAGGTCGCCGTCACGCAGGCCCTTCCGAGTCGATTTCATACGCCACCGTATGTCGCCGGACGTGTTAAATACCGTGCCCGAGGTCGTTTCGATTCAGCAACACGAACGTGAACGAACGGTTCGCGTTCACGCCGACGGTCGGTCCACGCTCGTGCCGGGGACCGGTCGTCATCGGCGCCACCCGAAACGGGTCGTTTTTCCCCCGTCCACCCCACCGATCCGCCGATGGAGTACGTCCAGGAGCGCGTGACCACGCTGCACGCCCTGCGCGATCGGACGCCCGAGGCGCCGACGGGCCGGGCCGCCGTCGTCGTCCCGATGACCGAACGGGAGCTCGGAGGTCTGGCGGCCGAACGCGTGCTCGACACTCTCGCGGCCGTCGATCCCGCCCGGGTCGTGGTCCCGCTTCGCGCCTCGCCCGATCGCGTCGGTCCCGCTCGGGAGTGGCTTCGGGGGTTCGACCTGCCGATCGAGATCCTGTGGTGTGACGGCCCACGATTGGAGCGGCTGCTGTCCGACCACGGGCTCGACGGCCAACGTGGGAAGGGGCGGGACGTCTGGGTCGGGTTGGGTCCGGCGCTGTCCGAGCAGTACGTCGTCGTTCACGACGCGGACACGCGGAGCTACTCGCCGGCCTACGTCGCCCGATTGCTGTTCCCGCTTGCACACGGGTACGCGTTCTCGAAGGGATACTACGCCCGCGTCGAGGATGACCGACTCTACGGACGGCTCTTCCGGTTGTTGTTTCGTCCGCTCGTCCGCGCTCTCGCGGAGGTTCACGACGATCCGGTGATCGACTACCTCGAGTCGTTTCGGTACGCCCTCGCGGGCGAGTTCGCAGCCACGAGCGATCTCGTCGCGGATCTGCGGGTCCAACGCGGCTGGGGCCTCGAGATCGGGACCCTCGGCGACGCCTTCGAACACGGTGGGTTCGAGGAGTCGGCGCAGGTCGATCTCGGCCGCTACGAACACGACCACCGGTCGGTTCGGGGCCCGACCGGCCTGGCCGATATGAGCGACGCCGTCGTCGACGCCACGCTCCGCGTCCTCCGTGACCGGGGGATCACGGTGGATCACGATGCGCTCGTCGATCGGTATCGAACCGCCGCGCGGACGCTCGTCGGATCGTACGCGACCGACGCCTCCTTCAACGGGCTTACCTTTGACCGCGAGGCGGAACTCGACCAGGTCGAGACCTACGCCGAGGCGATCGGCCCCCCGGCGAGCGACGGCCGGCTGCCCCCGTGGCGGGAGTCCCCGATCACGGTCGCCGACCTTCGGGAGGCCGCAGCGGCCGACCTCCGGGAGGCGGTCGACGAATGACGGACGACCGGGAAGCGGACGGAAGCGGGGCCAGCGTCGCCGCACACGACGATCTCGCCGGAATCGTAGACCTGTTCGGCGCGATGACCCGGTCGGAGCTGCGGCGTGGACTGTCCGAGCTCGCGTTCAAACGGGGTGCCGACGTCGACGATGCGGCGCTCCAGACGACGATCGATGCAGCCGTTCGCGACTATTATTTGGTGCCGATCGATGGTGGAGACGCCGACCTGGGCCCGGCGGACGAGTCGCTCCTCGTGGTCGGACCGGCGGCGTTTCCCTCGGTGCCGCCGAACGCGGAGGATCTCCCACACATTCTCGACGTTCCCGATCGCCACCTCGACCGAGACACGCTGGGCCGAACCGTGCGGGACCGCCTGGCGGCGGACGTCGCGGATGCCGTCGCGTCGGCGGACCGGTCGCGACTGGCGGCGCTGCTCGAGGTGACCTACGACCTCGAGGCGTGGGGATCGGTGGACGCCGCCGACCTCCGTGAGCGGATCCTCGAGGCCGTCGAGACGATCGAGGCCCGGGGCGACGGCGATTCAGCGGGGACAACTGGCGGCGACAGCGATGTCGAGAACTGAGCCGAGAACTGAGCTGAGGACTGAGCCGAGGACACACGTCATTCCGGAGAGTTAGCCGGAAACGTCGGCATCCGGACCGACGACGCGGTCCGGCTCCTCCGGGATCCGCCAGTCGGTCGTGAGTTCGAGCAGTTGCGCGACGATCCGACCGGTCGCCCCCCAAACCGTGTAGCCGTCGACGTGGAAGTAGTGGATCCGGAGGTTTCCGTAGTCGGTCTCGCGGCGTTCCGACTCGTAGTTGGCCGGATCGATCAGATCCTCGACCGCGAGGACCGCGATCTCTGCCACCTCGCGCTCGTCGGGGACGTATTCCCGATCGACCACGGTCGCGACGAAGGGGCGGACCGCGTAGTCGGTGATCGTCGTGATGTCGTCGAGGCGGCCGACGACGTCGACCTCCTCGGCGGCGACGCCGATCTCCTCGTCGGCCTCCCGGAGCGCCGTCTCCCGAAGCGTCGCGTCCACGGGCTCGTGACCGCCGCCCGGGAAGCTCATTTGGCCGGGATGTTCCCCGAGGTGGTCGGCCCGCTTGGTGAACAGGAGGTGGGGGCCCTCGTCCCGGTGGATCACCGGGGCGAGGACGGCCGCCTCACGCGGCGCGCCCGTGACGCCCCGCGGCGTGTGTCGGTCGATCCCCGACAGGTCCATATCGACCGGAGGGGTGCGATGCGCCTTAGTCTTACCTCTCGGCGATCGATCTCTCCACGGCAACCGACCTCCTCGCGGCGGTCGATCGACGGTCATTCGTCGACGACCGTGGCCGGGTCGCGAACGTTGCCGTCGATCTCGTCGATCCCGACGCGGTCACAGCGATCGTACAGGGGACACGCCTCCGGGCCGTCGAGGCACGCGGGTTTGCGTGCGGTACAGTACTCCCGGCCGAACTGGATCATCGCGGTGTGGCCGAAGCCGCACTTTTCGGCCGTGACCGCGGCCTCGATCGCCTCCCTGACCGCCTCGTGGTCGGCGTCGGGCGGCGCGATCCCCGTTCGGCGCGCGATCCGGTGGACGTGGGTGTCGACGGGGAACACGCCGCCGCGGCCGCCGGCGAACAGCAGGACGCAGTCGGCAGTCTTCGGGCCGACCCCGGACACCCCCAACAGCGTCTCCCGGACCTCGTCGGGGTCTCCCTCCGCGACGAACGCGTCGAAGGCGGCGGTCGAGCCGAACTCCTCGAGTGCCCAGCGCGCCGCGTTCCGGATGACCTCCGACTTCCGATTGTACAGGCCCGCAGCCGCGATCGTTTCGGCAAGCTCGTCGTGGTCGGCCTCGGCCAGCGTCTCGGCGAGTTCTGCGGGCGGACCGTATCTGTTCAGGAGGTCGTCGTGGGCCGGCTGGCTCGCGACGTCGGAGGTGTTCTGTGAGAGGATCGTCCGGACGAGACACTCGAAGCCGTCCCGACCGCCGTACTCCTTCTGCCAGTACAACTCACCCAACTCGTCCACGATCGCCTCCGTGCGGGACGTTCCATCGCCCGGTTCGAACTGCGCCGGCGTCCCGCCGCCGGAGGTGCCGCCGCTGATGTTTCGATCGGGTTCCTCGGCCATCACGATCGAGTTCGTCGCCCTCCGGTTAAGATGTTCCTCCCGGTGCTGTGCACCAGACGCCAGCCAGTCAGGCGTCGACGGCGAGCCGCAGCGTACACGGCGCTCCATCGGCGAGTGCGTCGACGAGATCGCGATCGAGATCCGTGGCTGCGCCATCGGCGTCGACCATCACCGTCCGATCGTCCACGTACGTGCTCGTCCGCGCGACGGCGGATCGGTCGTCGATCAGGGTGAGGTCCGGATGGCCCGACCCAACGATGGTCTCCTCGTGGGCCCGGCTGGGGCCCTCAACGGTCAGCGTCGCCGTGATCGTGGCCTCGTGGCTCCGGCAGGCCTCCTTGAAGTCCCGATCGAACGTCCGGGGGGTCGCGTCAGCCTCGACGGCGAGGATGCAGTCTCCGGCCGGGGTGAGCCAGTCGTCGGTGGTCACCTCGAAGGTGCTCACGTGTTCGGCGCGGACGTTCTCGTGTCCCCGTGCCGTGATCGTCTCGACGAGTTCGGTCATCGTGCCGGCCCCTCCACGCGTTCGGTCATATCGCGTCATCGGCGGTCCCCGCCGAAAGTCGTTCGGATCCCGGCCGATCGACTCACGTCCGCCGATCGACGCCGTGTCCGTGGGCGATCTGTCCGTGGACGATCTGTACGTTGGGCGATCCCGTGTCCGAGCAGGTGCGTGTGGTGCGGGCGAGAGACGGCGCCACACGGACGCCGTCGCTCCGGCTCCCAGCCTCTCCCGTGTGAATCGTTGTCATTTATATATCCCTGTAGACCGACCGAGATCGAGTGAAACCGCCGAATTCTGGGTGTATGGTACCTTCTTCCACACTTCTAGCCACCAAAGAATTTATATATGATACGGGACTATGGGTAAGTACCAGAACGCATCCGGCGCTGGTGGAACCGCACGACGAATGATCGGGAATTCTTATCCACGGTCGGACGCATCGGGGCGAGCGTCTGCCATATCCGGAGCGGTGATGGAGTGATAAAAAATGGTAACGAAACAGGAAGTCATCGAACAGTACGAAATCGAAGCGCTTGAAGAATCAGACAACGTCGACCTTTCGGAGGACGAACTCGAGAACGGCTCGAAGGGTCAGCTCATCAAACGCGCAGGACAGCTGCGCGACCGGCGAAACGAGCTGAACCAGATGGCCTCCGAGCGTGCCTCGAAGCGCGACGACCTCAACGCGAAGACGCGTGAGAAGGTCGACGAGGCCCAGACACACCGCGAAAAGCGCGACGAGCTCAACGAGCAGGTCCAAGAGCACAAGGAGAGCCGCAACGAGCTCAACGCCGAGGCCAACGAGCTGTTCGACGAGGTCGAGGAGCTCAAGGAGGACCTCGAACTCGACGAGGGCAAGTCGATCGAGGAGCTTGAGGAGGAGATCGAGGACCTCGAGTTCCGCCAGCAGACGGAAGTGCTCTCGGCGGAGGACGAGCGCGAACTCATCGAGAAGATCGAGGACAAGCGCGAACAGCTCGCCGAGAAGAAGGACAAGGTCCAGGACACCGGCGAGCTCGAGGACCTCATCGAGGAGGCCGAGGAGGTCCGCTCGGAGGCGTCCAAACACCACCAGAAGGTCACGGAACTCGCGGACAAGGCCCAGGAACATCACAACCAGATGATCGAGGCCTACCGTGAGGCCGACGACATCCGTGACGAGGCCGACGAGGTGCACGAACTCTTCGTGGAGGCCCAGGAAGCCGCCGACAAGCACCACGAGGACTTCGTCCGCGTCCAGAAGCGTCTTCGCGAACTCGACAAGCAGGAGGAGGAGGAACGCAAGGACGAGCGCGCCGAAAAGCGCGAGGAGGAGAAGGAGGAGGCCGAGGAGATCTATCAGAAGTTCAAGGAGGGCGAGACCCTCGACACCGAGGACCTGATGAAGCTCCAGAAGACGGGGCTGCTGTAAGCCGGCGCCGGATCCCGGTCACCTGCGCGTTTTCTCGTTCTCGATCGGCTCTTTCGTTTTGACACCATCACTCACACAGCGATGCCGTCGGGGGGCTTTACTTCGCTGCGGATCGACCTCATAGATATGAATATCCGCAACGAGACGCTTCGCGGCGGCCTCGGCCTCCTCGCCGCGGTGCTTGCGGCCGCGGTCGGCGTCACAGTCGGGTGGATCGTGTTTCTCGAGATTCCGACGACCGGACCGGAGCTCGTCGGAGTGCTCTTGACGATCGGTCTCGCCGGCGTGGCCGGCCGGTTCGGCGCCGCGGTCGTCGCGAATGCCCTCGCGGACTACGACGTCGCCGAGGTCGCCGTCGAGGGGCCGATCACCCGTGACGGCGGGCGACCCTCGCCGATCGCTGCCTCGACCGGGGCGACCGCCGACGAGATCGTCGAGACGATCGACCGCGCCGACGACGACCCGTCCGTCGACGCGCTGTTGGTCACGCTCAACACGCCGGGCGGCGAGGTGCTGCCGAGCGACGACATCCGCCGTGCCGTCGATCGGTTCGACGGGGTCACCATCGCTCACGCGAGCGACGTCTGTGCCTCCGGCGGCTACTGGATCGCCGCCGGCTGTGAGGAGGTGTGGGCCCACGAGGCGAGTCTCGTGGGATCCATCGGCGTTCGCGGGTCACGCCCCAATGCCTCCGAGTTGGCCGACAAACTCGGGATCCGCTATGAGGAGTTCGCGGCTGGCCGGTTCAAGGAGGCCGGCAATCCGCTTTCGGAGATCGACGATGCCGACCGTGAGTACCTCCAGGGGATCGTTGACGACCTCTACGCCCAGTTCGTCGCGACGGTGAGCGAGGGGCGTGACCTCGATCCCAAGGACGTCCGGGAGACCGAGGCCCGCGTTTTCCTCGGACCTGACGCCGTCGATCGGGGACTCGTCGACGACCTCGGGACGAGCGAGGACGTCGAATCGCGACTCACCGAGCGACTCGGCCGCGAGCAGCCGGTCGAGATACGGGAGTTCGAGCCACAGCGAGGCCTCACGGATCGACTCGGCGTCGGCGTCCGCGCCGTCGCCTACGCCTTCGGCTCCGGGATCGCCGGCGTGCTGGCCGCCGACGACACCGCCGAGGTGGATCTCCGGACGCGGTGAGTGTGGTGATCGTTCCGTCGAGGATGAGGGTTTTTACCGTACCCGTGCCTGGGTACGACCGTGACGTCGTTGGTGTGTTGTGTCGACCGCTCGGGAGAGGTGGCCCGGAAGACGAGCGTGCCGATGCCGGTCTCGGGGTGGGAAGCCGTCAGATCGCTCGTGACGGAGATCGGCCTTGCGGACCCCGAGGACGCAAGCGTCAACTGCATCCTCGAGGCGCTCCGCGTGGCCCGGGATCTCCGGGACGGCCGTGAGGAGGCGGTCGTCGCCGTGGTCTCTGGCGGATCCGACTCACGGGTCGGCGCCGACCGGTCGATCGCCGCCCAACTCGACGAGCTGGTGGACCGCCACGACCCGACGTCGGCCATCGTCGTCGTCGACTCCGCGGAGGACGAGCGCGTCCTCCCGATCGTCGAATCGCGCCTTCCGGTCGACTCCGTCGACCGCGTCGTCGTTCGACAGGCACACGACCTGGAGTCGTCGTACTACCTCCTCAAACAGTTCCTCGCGGACGAGGAGCTCCGATCGACGGTTCTGGTTCCGGTCGGGATCGGGCTGCTCGTGGTTCCTTCGTTGCTGTTCTGGTTCTCCCCGGAGGTCGCGATTGCCGGACTCTCCGGGCTGCTCGGGACCGTGTTGCTGTATAAGGGGCTCGCGATCGACGAATACCTCGCCGACGTTCCGGACCGCGTCCGGGCGGCACTGTACGCCGGCAAGGTGTCGATCGTCACCTACGTCGTCGCGGCGGGGCTCTCGCTCGTCGGGATCTTTCTCGGGGTACTCTCGATCTCGGAGCTGCCGGGTTCACAACCGCTCGTCGTCGAGGCCATTCAGATCGTCTACGCCGCGGTTCCGTGGCTCGCCGGCGCGGCGCTGACCGCTGCGACCGGCCGACTTCTCGACGAACTCATCCGGGATGAGGGGATCCGGAGCCACTTTTTGAACCTCCCGTTCGTCGCCGTCGCGGTGGGGCTCGTGGTCCGCGGGTTCGCCGGGTACTTCCTCGAACAGGAACGGCTGCTGCCTCCGCTTTCAGCCGGCGGGATCGTCGTCTCCCCGACTCAGCGGTTGGCGCTGTTCATCGTCGGTGGAATCGTGGTCTCCCTGCTCGGGGTCGCCCTGGCGTCGGATATGGGCGGCGACCGGCTTGAGGACGTGATCGACGCCGAGGAGGACGATCGCGGCCGCCAGCCCCGATGACCTCAGTGGGGTGGGTCGGTACGTGGACCGGGTGAGGATGGACCGGATGAGGGTGGAACACCTGGAGCGCTCCCGCCGTGATGGCGCTCACGCTTCAAGGATGTCGTCGTCGTCCGGCTCCGGAACGACGATCTCGCCGTCGAGGGCCTGCGCGGCCCGACCCGCGATCGAAACGCTCGTGTCGGCGTCCGTTTCGGCGTCACGGACGCGAACGCGGACGCGCCCGGGACGGTCGAGAACGTGGCCCTGTTCGACCACGATCTCCGCCGGCGGGTCGCCGTCGAAGGCCGCCTGCCGGTGGAGGTAGGCCCCGCACGCACCGCTTGCGGTGCCGGTTACTGGATCCTCGGGAACGCCGACGCCGGGCACCCACGCTCGTGCGTGGATCGTCGCGTCGGCTGCGACCGTATCGAACGTGAACGCGAAGATGCCGGCGACGTCGAGATCGTCGGTCAGCGTCTCGATCGCCGCCATCGACGGATCGGCTTCCAGAAGTCGCTCGAGGAAGTTGACGGGGACCATCAGGAACGTCACTCCCGTCGAGGCACGCGCGATGGGGAGGTCGGCGCCCACGTCAGTGAGCGCGGCCGGATCGATCCCGATCGTCTCGCCGACCCGATCGTAGGTCACCTCGACCGGCTCGACGGTCGGCGTCGACTGGGTCATCCGGACCACTCCGTCGTTGGTCACCTCGATCGGCAACACGCCGACGTTCGTCTCGAGGTGATGGGACCCCGCCTCGATGGTTCCGGCTTCGAACAGGTGTGCGTGGCTGGCGACCGTCGCGTGCCCACAGAGGTCGATCTCCTGTGTCGGCGTAAAGTATCTGATTCGGCGGTCGGCTTCGGGGTCGGTCGGCTCGGAGAGGAACGCCGTCTCGCTGACGCCGAGTTCGGCGGCGATCGCCTGCGCCTGGTCGTCCGACAGATCGGTCGCGTCCGGGACCACGCCGGCGGCGTTCCCCGTGAACGGCTCCGCGGTAAACGCGTCGACGAGGAGGGCCCGTCGTGTTTCCATACCTCACGGTCTCGCGGGGCGGTGAAAACCTCCACGCTTTTTACCGCGCTGGGTGGTATGTGTCGTATGGGGTTGATCGACCGGTTACGAGGGACGGACGATCCCCGTGTGGCGTTCCTCGGGATCGACGGCGTGCCGTATCGGCTCATCGCCTCCGAGCCCGAGACGTTCCCGAACCTGACGGCGATGATCGAGTCGGGGTCTTCCGGGTCGATCGAGAGCATCTACCCGCCGGAGACGACCGCCTGCTGGCCGGCCATCACCACGGGGTCGAACCCCGGTGAAACCGGCGTCTACGGCTATCAAGACCGGGAGGTTGGGTCCTACGACACCTACGTCCCGATGGGTCGTGACGTCCAGCGTGAGCGGATCTGGGATCGCGTCACGGAAGCGGGTCGCGACGCGAGCGTGTTCAACGTTCCCGTGACCTTCCCGCCACAGCGGACCGTCCAGCGGATGGTGTCCGGCTTCCTTGCGCCCGACGTCGACGCGGCCGCGACGCCTGAGGAGCTGCGGTCGTATCTGGACTCGATCGACTACCTGATCGACGTCAACGCCAAGCTCGGCCACCACACGGACAAGACCGACTTCCTCGACCACGCCCGACGGACGCTCGACCGCCGGCAGCAGGCGTTCCGTGAGTACGTCGATCGCGACGACTGGGACCTGTTCGTCGGCGTCTACCTCACGCCAGACCGCATCAACCACTTCCTGTTCGACCAGTACGTCTCCGACGGGCCCGACCGCGAGGCGTTCCTCGCGTTCTATGAACGGCTCGACGAGCACATCGGCGCCATTCGCGACGCCCTCGGTCGCGATACGACCCTCGTCGTCGCCTCGGATCACGGATTCGCGCCGATCGACCGCGTCGTCAACTGCAACGAGTGGCTCGAACGGACCGACTGGCTATCCTTCACGGACCGCGATCACGCGAACCTGGGCGATATCGCCGACGAGGCGCGGGCCTACTCGCTCGGCCCCGGACGATTCTACCTGAATCTCGAGGAGCGTGAACCCCGCGGGTCGGTTCCGCGTGAGGAGTACGAAGAGACCCGAGCGGCACTGAAACGGGACCTCGAGGCCCTCGAATCCCCGGCCGGCGAACCCGTCGTTCGTCGCGTCGTCGAGACCGAGACCGCCTTCCGTGGCGATCACGACGAGATCGCCCCCGACCTCGTGGCGATCCCCCACGACGGGTTCGACCTCAAGGCCGACTTCACCGGCCACGAGGCGGTCTTCGAGGACCCGGGCCCGCGAACCGGGATGCACAGCTTCGACGACGCCGCGCTGCTGATCGACGAGCCCGGCGTCACGATCGACGACGCCGACATCCTCGACATCGCACCCACGATCCTCCAGCTGTTGGACATACAGTTCGAGCGGACCGCCTTCGACGGCGCGAGCCTGGTGCAGTGACGATCGGCACGGAGAGTGGTCGGCGCGACGTTCCCGTCGCTACGACGATTCGGCCGACCGGTTTAAGAGACGGGAGTTCGATACGCCGGTATGGAGATCGATACGCTGTCACATCCCGGGTTCCGCGCCCTCCTCGGCGTGGGACTCGGATACGGCGCCCTGCTCGCAATCATCCTTCTCGTGCTGTTTCTGGTTCCGTACGCGCTCTTCGTCGGCCTCTAGACGGGGCGCGACGACGGCGACTCCGTCGATCGACGTGATACGTTGCCGGTTACGCGAACGCGACCGAGTCGCCGACGTCGGCCTCGTCGGTCTGCTCGAGCTTCTCGTGGGCGTCCTCGAAGTCGGCCATCGTCACCTCGGTCCGGTCGTCGCGGATCGCGAACATCCCGGCCTCGGTACAGATCGCCTTGATGTCGGCGCCGGACGCGTCGGAGATGGTCTCCGCGAGCTCGTCGAAGTCGACGTCGTCGGCGACGTTCATCTTGCGGGTGTGGATACGGAAGATGATCTCCCGTCCTGCGGCGTCGGGTTTGGGGACCTCGATGAGTCGATCGAAGCGCCCGGGCCGGAGGATCGCCTCGTCGAGCATATCGAACCGGTTGGTCGCGGCGATGATGCGGACCTCCCCGCGATCCTCGAAGCCGTCCATCTCGGAGAGCAACTGCATCATCGTCCGCTGGACCTCGGCGTCGCCGGAGGTCTTTGAGTCGGTACGCTTGGAGGCGATGGCGTCGATCTCGTCGATGAAGATCACCGCGGGCTCGTTCTCGCGGGCGACCTCGAAGAGATCGCGGACGAGCTTGGCACCCTCGCCGATGAACTTGTGGACCAGCTCGGATCCGGCCATCTTGATGAAGGAGGCGTCGGTCTGGTTGGCGACGGCCTTCGCGAGCATCGTCTTGCCGGTGCCCGGCGGCCCGTGCAACAGAACGCCGCTCGGCGGCTGAATCCCGACGTCATCGAACGCTTCGGGTCGTTCGAGGGGCATCTCGACGGTTTCACGAACCTCGGTGAGCTGGTCGTCCAGGCCGCCGATGTCCTCGTAGGTGACGTCCGGCGAGTGGTCGACCTGCATCACGCGGGCGCGGACGTCGGTCTCCTTCTCGAGCCGTTTGACCACGGACAGGGAGTTGTTGACCGCGACGCGGTCGTCGGGAGTCAGGTCCTCGCGCATCTCCTCTGTGACCTCGGTGAGCGCCTCCTGGTTGTTGCCGTGCTGTTTGATCACGACGCCGTCGTCGGTCAGCTCCTGGACGGTGGCGACGAACAGCGGCGACTGCTTCAGCTTCTTGTTCTCGTGGGTGAGCCGTTCGAGCTTCTGTTGATACTTGTTGTTCTCGGCGTTCGCGTCGAGGAGACGGTCGCGCATCTCCTCGTTTTGCGACTCGAGGATCTCGAGTCTGTCCTCGAGCACCTCGATCTTCTCCTGTTGCGACGTCGAATCCTCGTCATAAGGCATCTCGACGTCGTCCACAGTATCGGTCATCGAACCCTGTTACGTCGGTCGTCACTAAGAGGCTTCGGGTGCACCACCCGCCGTGTGAACCGTCGTGACTTGCCGACGCCGCCCGGCACCGGTTATGTCGGTGGCTCGTTCGAGACCCTGCCCGATATTGCCGGAGAATTCCTTATGGTAATATATATCGATAGTAAATATTATTTACTAGCATTACTCACGTTGAAACACACATGAGTGCACCAGAGGCCGTTCACGCCGACAACGCCGAGACCGACGATCTCGCCGACCGATGGAAGCCCGTTCGCGATCTTCCCCCGAGCGCCAAACTCGTCGCGAAGGTCCTCGATTACAACGAGACCCTCACACAGAGCGAGCTCGCCGAGGAAACGCTGCTCCCCCCGCGAACCGTTCGCTATGCCCTCTCACGGCTCGAGGACGCGGACGTCGTCGACTCTCGATTCTCCTTTGCCGACGCGCGAAAGCGGCTCTACTCGCTGTCGATCTGAGGTATCTCGGTCGCGTGGCCACCCGTCCGTTTATATTTGAAGCCGCCACAGCGGCCGCTATGGACTCACCAGGAACCCGCCGCATCAAGCGAACCCTCGAAGAGCTTGCCGCCCGAACCGACACCGATCGTCCGCCGTACGTCACGATCATCGACGAGGCGGCCGCGGCGTGTGCGGATATCGAGCGTGCTGCCGGCTTCGTCGATGCCGACGGACTGGAGCGGCTCGACACGGCGATCGAATCCGCGATCGACGATGACGCACCCGAACCGGCAGCGCGTGGTCGACGCACACGATCGGCGTATCGGCGCTTCCGTCGCGCTGCCGCCGGAGAATCCCTGGACGACGCCGGCCTCGGCGACGACGGTTTCGATGGGAGTGCGGACCGGGAGACGGATCAGTTTCACTCCGCCGGCGGAACGGCTAAAAGGCGGACGGCTCAAGGGTCGCAGTAATGACGCGGCGCTTGCGGGTGAGACGGCGATGACGCGGGTGATCCACACCGGTGACACCCACATCGGCTACCGGCAGTACCACTCCTCGGCCCGCCGACAGGACTTCCTCGCGGCCTTCGAGGCCGTCGTCTCGGATGCGATCGAGTCGGACGTCGCGGCCGTGGTGCACGCCGGCGACCTCTTTCACGACCGTCGACCGGACCTTCCGGACCTGCTCGGGACGCTGTCCGCCCTTCGACGCCTCGAGGACGCGGGGATCCCCTTCCTCGCGATCGTCGGGAACCACGAATCGACCCGCCACGGACAGTGGCTCGACCTCTTCGAGCGCCTCGGCCTCGCCACCCGACTCGACGATTCGCCAACCGTCGTCGGCGACGTCGCCTTCTACGGGCTCGATCACGTTCCGCCCTCACAGCGTGACGACCTCGAGTACGCCTTCGACTCGTACGGGGCGGAACACGCAGCGCTGGTCGCACACGGCCTCTTCGAACCGTTCGCGTACGCCGATTGGGACACCGAAACCGTTCTCGCCGAGAGCGACGTCGACTTCGACGCGATGCTGCTTGGTGACAACCACGAGCCGGGGCAGACGACGGTTCGGGACACATGGGTCACCTATCCGGGATCGACCGAGCGCGCAAGCGCGAGCGAACGCGAGGGACGGGGCTACAACCTGATAACCTTCGCCGACGAGGTCGACGTTCGGCGCCGCGCCATCGAGACCCGCCCGTTCGTGTACGTCGACGTCGAGCTTCGCGACGGCGAGGGGGCACGGCGGGTCCGGGAACAGCTCGGGCAACACGATCTGACCGACGCAGTCGTGATCGTCGAGATAACCGGATCGGGTGAGCCGGTGACGCCCGCGGCGATCGAGGAAGCGGCGACCGAGAATGGCGCCCTCATCGCTCGCGTGACCGATCGACGGGAGATCGAGACGGATGCCGATCTGGACGTCAGCTTCGCGGACCCCGACGAAGCGGTCCGCGAGCGGCTCTCCGATCTCGATCCGTCGCCGGCCGCGGTGGACATCGACGACACGGTACGATCCGAGACGGTCGCCGACAGCGCGGTTCGGTCGGCCGTGACGGAACGGATCGAGACCCGGCTCGATGCCGGCGATCTGGGGGCGGCGACGTCGCAGGAAATCGATCCCGAGGGCGTCGACGTCGAGGACGCCGACGCCGAAGACTCCGGAGATGGCGATGCTGTGGACGCCGGAGATGGCGACGTCTCCGGAGAGGGACAGGCCTCGATGGGGGAGTTCCGATGAGGTTCGACCGGATCCGCCTCGAGAACTTCAAGCCGTACGGCGACGCGGACCTGTCCCTCACGGAGGGAGTCACCGTGATCCACGGCGTCAACGGAAGCGGAAAGTCCTCGCTGCTTGAGGCGTGTTTCTTCGCCCTCTACGGCTCGCGCGCGCTCGAGGGAACCCTCGAGGACGTCGTCACGAACGGGACTGAGGAGGCATCGATCTCGCTCGAGTTCACACACGAGGGAACGACCTATCGGATCGACCGCGAGCTTCGCGTGTACGACGACCGCGTCGACCACCGCTGTACCCTCGAGGCCGAGGCGGAGGACGGACCGGCCCGCGAGGGCGCGCGTGCGGTTCGGGAGTTCGTCACCGAGTTGCTCCGGATGGACGCGGACGCCTTCGTCAACTGCGCGTACGTCCGGCAGGGCGAGGTCAACAAGTTGATCAACGCGACGCCGAGCCAGCGCCAGGACACGATCGACGACCTGCTCCAGCTCGGCGTTCTCGAGGAATACCGCGAGCGGGCCGGGGAGGCACGCCTCGGCGTCGAGGACGTTCGGACCGCAAAGCGAGCCGTCCTCGAGGAAACCGAATCGCGGATCGAGCGGCTCGAGGACCGGGACCTCCACGCGACGCTGTCGGAACTCGAGACCGAACTCGAGGGCGTCTCCGAGAAGATCGACCACTACGAGAGCCAGCGCGATGCCGCCGAGCGGACGCGCGAGGAGGCGACGACCGTTCTGGAGGAGTACGAGGAGAAACGCGAGACGCTTGCGGCGATCGAGGACGACATCGACTCGCTCGCGGAGACGATCCGTGAGGCCGAAGCCGAGCGCGAGGAGCACCGTGAGTCGATCGCCGCGGCCCGCGAACGGATCGCCGAGCACCGGTCGTCGATCGACGACCTGCTCGCCGAGACCGAACTCGAGGCGGCCGACGCGGACGCGATCGACCGGCGACGTGCCGAACTGGAGGAGCGCGAGGCAGTTCTCCGGGAGGATCGAACGGACGCAAAGACGGACGCGACCGGCTATCGGAACCAGGCGCGGAACCTGGTCGAGAAGGCCGACGATCTCGAGGACCGGGCCGACGGGGCTCTGGAGGAGGCTGCGGATCTCGAGGACCGTGCCGCGGAGGCCGAGTCCGCGGCCGAGGACCACGAGACGCGGATCGCGGAGATCGACGCGGAGATCGACGAGTTGACGGCGCGGTTCGACGACGCCGACGGCATCGATCGCGGCGAGGCGGCCGACCGGCTGGCGACGCGAACCGACGACCGTGTGGACTGCCGCGAGCGGATCGCCGAGTTGGAAACCCAACTGCAGAACGTACGCAACCGGGTGTCAGAGGCGGAGAACCTGCTTGCGGCGGGCAAGTGCCCGGAGTGTGGACAACCGGTCGCGGATTCTCCCCACACGGACCGGATCGAGGCGGACCGCGAACGGATCGCGGAACTCGAAGCCGACCTCGAGACGGCACGGACCCGGCTCTCGGCGATCGATGACGAGATCGAGACGCTCGAGGCCCTTGCCGATGCGGACGACCGGATCGACGAGCTGGAGGCCGAGCGTGACCGGCTCGCCGATCGGCTCGAAACGCGCCGCGAGGAGGCTGCGGACCGCCGTGAGGAGGCGACTGTGAAACGCGAGGATGCGGACGAGCTCCGCGAGGAGGCGGCGTCGACCCGGGAGGTCGCGGCCGAGAAACGCGCGGCCGCCGAGGAGGCCGACGACCGGGTCGACACGCTCGAAGAGCGTCTCGATGCGATCGCCGAAAATCGGGACCGTCTCGGGACGATCGAATCGCAGCTGTCGTCGATCGACGACCTCGAGGATCGAATCGAACGGCTCACGGAGAAACGTGAGTCGCTCGCCGAACTCGCGGACGAACGGCGCGATCGGCTCGCCGAGAAGCGCGAGCGACGTGACAAGCTTCGAGAGGCGGTCGACGAGGACGCGATCGAGGACGCCAGATCCCGCAAACGAAAGGCCGAGAACTACCTCGAGAACGTCGCGGAGACGCTGGTGGAACTCGCGGACCGTCGCGACGAGATCCAGACCCGGATCGGCAGCGTCACCGGCGACATCGAGACGCTCGAGTCCCTCCGTGACGAGCGGGACGAGCTGGCGGAGACGGTCGCGTCCCTTGATGCGATCCACGAGGAGACCCGGGAACTCGAGTCGATGTACGGGGATCTCCGTGCGGAACTCCGGCAACGAAACGTTCGAACCCTCGAGCGAATGCTCAACGAGACCTTCGAGCTGGTCTACGGGAACGACGCGTACTCACACATCGACCTCAACGGCGACTACGAGCTCACCGTCTACCAGAAGGACGGCGAGCCGCTCGAGCCCGAGCAGCTCTCGGGCGGGGAGCGGGCGCTGTTCAACCTCTCGTTGCGCTGTGCGATCTACCGGCTGCTGGCCGAGGGGATCGAGGGTTCGACGCCGACGCCCCCGCTCATCCTCGACGAGCCGACGGTCTTTCTGGACTCGGGCCACGTCGCCCGATTGGTCGACCTCGTCGAGGAGATGCGTGGGTTCGGGGTCCGGCAGATCGTCATCGTGAGCCACGACGAGGAGCTGATCGGCGCCGCCGACGAACTCGTCACGGTCGAGAAGGACCCGCGGTCGAACCGATCGACGGTCTCACGGACCGACGGCGCCACGGCGGCGACGCTCGTCGCCGAGTCGGGCGAGTAGCTGGCCGTCACCGTCCCCGCTCACTCCCTCTCGATCGACCGGAGGTCCGCAACCGCCGTCTCGGCGACCTCGGTCGCGGCGTAGCCACGGTGCCCGGCGATCTCTGTCTCAGCGATCAGTCCCGCGGCGCGGAGCTCCGCGAGCAGCCCGTGGAGGTCGGATTCACAGTAGTCGGTCCCATCGAGCAGCTCACGGACGGACAGCGGGCCACGGTCGACCAGGACGACGAGCAGCCCCAGGGACCGATCGTCGTGGATCGCGGTGAGGACGCGGCGAACGGCCGTCGGTACGACCGCTGCAGCGGCGGTTTCGAGGCCGGATTCGTCGGCGACCGGTTCCAGGTCGGCGGTCGGAACGTATCGTTCCTCGCCCGTCTCGGGGTCGCAAACGCGGCTCGAGTCCGTCGACCGTTTCACGAGGAGATAGCGGTTTCCGGACGTGTCACGGACGGGTTGCACGGGTTACGACTGGGACGCAGCGAGGATGAGGGTTACGAACCGTTCGATGTCGGATCGGTTGGTTCCGAGTCCGTCGATCCCGGATCGGTTGGCTCCGGTTCGGTTGGTTCCGGATCGGTTTCGTTTCGGTCGACGCCAGCCTCATCCCTCGCATCACGCTCCCGGCGATACTGCTGCCACGATCGGTAGTGTTGGACCGTTCGGATGCCCGCGAGCACCCCCACGCCGACGACGCCGAGACCGATCGACCACTGCCCCCGGAAGTAGACGAGCATCACACCGAGGCTGACACAGAACAGCGCGACGTTGCTCAACAGGACGCAGACGATGAACGTTCGATGGGTCCGCGGATCGAGATCGGACCCGGCACCGAGGTCATCGACGTCCGGCTCCGGAAACCGGTTCTCGTAGTTCTCGACCGAGGGCGGGTCGGGCGCGAGATCCTCCTCCGCGGGGCTCGCCTCGTCGAACGCGAACTCGACGTCGTCATCGCCCTCGCTCGAAAGCACGTCTTCCGGTCCGTTCGAGGCACGCAAAGGCGTTCCGGTCGGATCGATGGACGGATCGCTGGAGGACTAGCAGCGGAACCGGGGTGAGTGAGCGTCGAAACGACGCGAGCCGATCCGGTTAGGCGCGTGACGATCCGGTCAGGCCACGTCCTGTAGCCGAACCGTGCTGCTCGCTTCGACCCACGCCAGTGGATTGTCCGGATCGAAGAGCACGACGTTGCCCCCGTCCTCATAGGCCTCGACGTCGGCCACGGCTGCTTGACCGCCCGAGCGCTGCCTCTCGTCCGTGTTGGGGGTGGACGTCATAGGGCGTGGTATGGTGTACCAGGATATATGCCTTTCCGTCGGAGGGGTGGTCGAAACCGGGTGATCCCGGCCGCGGCGAGCGACTCCGTCCGGTCCAGATGCCCGCGTGAGGTCCCCACCCGAATGGTCGACCTTTTTAGCCGGGTACGACAAAGGCGGCATATGACGCAGACGGGGCTCTCCGAGTTCTCACCCGACGGGGACGCCGCCACCGACGCGACCGGCGGGGACGGCGACGGCCGATCGGCCGACGTCGTTCGCGAGGAGGCGCGCGTCGTGGCCGGCGGTGGCGGCGGCCACGTCAACGACGTGATCGATGTCGACGACGCGAAGTTCCCCGACTCGACGGGAACCGTCGAGTTGGCGGTCACACAGGTCGATTACGCCGTCGAGGGGCGCGGCAGCGACGAGTATCCCGTCGTCCACGTGTTCGGACGGCGGCCGAATCCCGACGGGGAGGACGTCCGCGAACACCTCCGCGTGCTCGGGGTCGAGCCCTACTTCTACGTGCCGACGACCGACCTCGATCGCGACCCCGTCGACGAGTACGACGTCGTGATCGGGACCCGGGAGTCGGACGCCAACGACGTCGCCTACGAGAGCATCCGGGGCGAGCCGCTCACCCGGATCGTGACCCGGACGCCGCGTGACGTCGGGAACATCCGTGACGACTTCGAGACGACCTTCGAGGCCGACATCCTGTTCCCCAACCGCTTCCTGATCGACAACGGGATCGCCGGTGGACTCCGTGTCGAGGAACGACGGCTCGAGGACGGCCGGATCCAGGTCGCCGAGGAGCATCTCGAGCCGGCCGACGTCGAGGCCGACGTTCGGGTGAACACCTTCGACATCGAGGTCGACGACCGGCGGGGATTCCCGGAGGACGGCGAGGAACCGATCGTCTGTTTGACCAGCCACGACTCCTACGACGACGAGTACGTCGTCTGGCTCTACGAGGCCCCCGACGGCGAGACGATCCCGCCAGAGGATCTACCGGGATATGAGGGGATCGAGGAGGGCGGTATCGACGCCCGCGTCGAGTCCTTCGGGACCGAGGAGGCGATGCTGGCGGCGTTCATCGACTACCTCAACGAGACCGACCCCGACGTCCTCTGCGGGTGGAACTTCGAGGACTTCGACGCGCCCTATCTCCTCGATCGTCTCGAACGGCTCGACTCCCGGACCGATCACGACCTCTCGGTTGATCGCCTCTCGCGGATCGGCGAAGTCTGGCGGTCCGGGTGGGGCGGTCCGGACATCAAGGGTCGAGTCGTCTTCGACCTGCTGTACGCCTACAAGCGCACGCAGTTCACCGAACTCGAGTCCTACCGGCTCGACGCCGTCGGGGAGACGGAACTCGATGTCGGCAAGGAACGGTACGCCGGCGACATCGGCGACCTCTGGGAACAGGACCCGGAACGCCTCCTCGAGTACAACCTGCGCGACGTCGAGCTCTGCGTGGAGATCGACCGCAAACAGAACCTGATCGACTTCTGGAACGAGGTGAAGAAGTTCGTCGGCTGCAAACTCGAGGACGCACCGACGCCTGGCGACGCGGTCGACGTCTACGTCCTGCACAAGGCCCACGGCAAGTTCGCGCTCCCGACGAAGGGCCAACAGGAGTCCGAGGAGTTCGAGGGCGGGGCCGTCTTCGACCCGATCTCCGGGGTGAAGGAGATGGTGACCGTACTAGATTTGAAGTCACTCTATCCTATGTGCATGGTGACGATCAACGCGGGCCCGGAGACGAAGGTCGATCCCGACGAATACGACGGCGAGACGTACCTGGCGCCCAACGGGACCCACTTCCGCAAGGAGCCGGACGGCATTATGCGCGAGATGGTCGACGAGCTCCTCTCCGAGCGGGAGCGGAAGAAGGAGCTCCGCAACGACCACGATCCGGGCTCACAACCGTACGCGCAGTACGACCGTCAGCAGGCAGCTGTCAAGGTGATTATGAACTGTTTCACGCCGGACACCGATGTACTCACGCCAAACGGCGTGCGGTCGATCACGGATCTCGCGGTCGGCGACGAGGTCTACTCCCTTGATCCGGACACGATGCGGATGGAGGTCAAGCCGGTCACGGAGACGCACGCGTATCCGGAGTACCGCGGCGACCTCGTGAACATGGAGACCTCGAAGATCGACCTCAGCGTGACTCCGAACCACCGGATGCTCGTTCGCAAGAACGAGACGAATGGGATCACCGAGGAGGACTACCGGTTCGTCGAGGCCGGCGATCTCGATCGCGCGACGAACTACGAACTGCCGCACGACTGGAACGGCCCGGACGACGAACCGATCGAGGAGGTGGACCTCACGGAACTGCTCGACGGCGAGTACGAGGTGTGGGTCCGGCCGGAAGTACACGGACACACCTTCACCGCCGAGCTCGGTTGGACGCCCCGGCGCGTCCCGAAGGCAGATCTCGGGCAGGTCGGCTACGTCTTTACTGCCGAGGAGTTCGAGGAGCACCGCGAGTACATCGAGTCGGTCTGTGAGACGAGCTTCATCCACCGCGAATCCGGTCGAAAGTGGATCCCACGGACCTACGACGGCGACGACTTCCTCGACCTGTTGGCGTGGTATATCACGGAGGGGAACGTCTACACGTCCGAGGAGAGGTCGTTCGGGGACCACCACCGCGGATCCGCGACGACCGTGAAGATCGCCCAGAACGCGATCCCCGACGGCGGCGGTCATCACGCAGCGATCGGCGATCTGCTCGACGGAATGGGGTTCGACTGCTACGTCGACGACCGTGCCCACCAGTTCACGTCGACACTTCTCGGTGGGCTGCTTCGGGACCGCTGTGGCAGCGACAGCTTCGACAAGCGGATCCCCGAGTTCGTCTTCGAGGTAAGCACGGAACAGAAGCGGCGGTTCCTCGAGACGCTCATCGACGGCGACGGGGATCGACAACCTAACTCGTGGCGCTATACGACTTCGAGCGACCGGCTTCGGGACGACGTGCTTCGGCTCTGTGCGCACCTGGGGCTGACGGCGAAGTACGCCCGCGACAGCGGGAGTTGGCGGATCTATGGGAACGAAGGCGCGAAGAACACGCTTCGGATGCACCGGAGCGGATCGCGGAGCACGGCCGACGACGGTGTCTACTGCGTCACGATCGCCGACAACCACACGCTCCTCGCCGGCCGAAACGGAACGTTCCAGTTCGTCGGCCAATCGCTGTACGGCGTGACGGGGTGGGATCGGTTCCGACTCTACGACAAGGAAGGCGCAGCGGCCGTGACGGCGACGGGACGTGAGGTGATTTCCTTCACGGAGGAGGCGGCGTCGGAACTTGATATGAAGGTGACATATGGGGATACTGACAGCATTATGTTGGAGCTCGGACAGGAAACCGGAGTCGAGTCCGCCATCGAGACGTCCTTCTCGATCGAGGACCACATCAACGGCCGCTACGACGACTTCGCGCGCGAGGAGTTGAACGCCGAGATGCACCGTTTCCAGATCGAGTTCGAGAAGCTCTACCGGCGCTTCTTCCAGGCGGGACGCAAGAAGCGATACGCCGGCCACATCGTCTGGAAGGAGGGGAAGGACGTCGACGACATCGACATCACCGGCTTCGAGTACAAGCGATCGGACATCGCGCCGATCACGAAGGAGGTGCAAAAACACGTCATCGAGACGATCGTCACCGGGGACGACATCGAGGCGGACATCGCCGACATCAAGACGTACCTCTCGGACGTCATCGAGGACTTCCTCACCGGGGAGGTGGACCTCGACGAGATCGGCATTCCGGGCGGAATCGGGAAGCGACTCGACGCCTACGAGACCGACACCGCGCAGGTTCGGGGAGCGAAATACGCCAACCTGCTGCTCGGCACGAACTTCGATCGCGGTTCGAAACCGAAACGGCTCTATCTCGAGACGGTCCACCCCGACTTCTGGCGACGGATGGAGGACGAACGCGGGCTCGATCCCCACACCGATCCCCTGTACGGCGAGTTCAAACGCGATCCAGACGTGATCTGCTATGAGTACGCCGACGAGATCCCCGAGGAGTTCACGATCGACTGGGAGCTGATGCTCGAGAAGACGTTGAAGGGGCCGATATCCCGGGTGATCGAGGCCCTCGGAATGAGTTGGGACGAGATCAAGACCGGTCAAGAGCAAAGCGGTCTCGGACAGTTCATGTGAGTTCCGGTACCGATACGGGGCCGATTCGGGACCGTGATTCACACGGTTTTTCGTTTCGGAAAGAAAATTTTCTTTTGACACCCATTTGCACGGGGTAATCCGTAACCATTAACCGCGGTAGCGACCACTATTCGGATACGAGGAATCACAGCTATGGCAACTCTTGAGATCAATAACCTCCACGCCGAAGTGGCAGAAGAGGGCGGAGAACAGATACTCCGTGGCGTCGACCTGGAGGTCGCCTCCGGGGAGATCCACGCACTGATGGGCCCGAACGGCTCCGGAAAGTCGACGACCGCGAAGGTCATCGCCGGCCACCCGGCCTACGAGGTCACCGACGGCGAGATCGTGCTCGAACTCGACGAGGAGGACGTCGACGACATCGACGTCGAGCTCTCCGAGTCGGATTACCGGTGGAACCTCCTCGATATGGAGCCGAACGAGCGCGCAGCGCTCGGCATCTTCCTCGGCTTCCAGTATCCGGCGGAGATCGAGGGCGTCACGATGACGAACTTCCTCCGACAGGCGATCAACGCGAAACACGACGAGCGCCAGGAGCTCTTCGCGGACGAGGCCGACCTCGACGAGGCCGCAGACGAGGACGAGGACGCGGGCTATGAGACCTCCCCGATGGAGGGGCCCGCCGACGACGGCGAGATCGGCGTCGCCGAGTTCCAGGAGCTGCTCACGGCGAAGATGGAGCTGCTCGACATGGACGAGAAGTTCATGCAGCGATACCTCAACGCCGGATTCTCCGGCGGCGAGAAGAAGCAGAACGAGGTCCTGCAGGCCGCGCTGCTCGAGCCGGCGATCGCTGTCCTCGACGAGATCGACTCGGGGCTCGACATCGATCGCCTCCAGGACGTCTCGGAGGGCATCAACGCGCTTCGGGACGAGCAGGGTACCGGAATCCTCCAGATCACCCACTATCAGCGCATCCTCGACTACGTCGAGCCCGACCACGTGCACGTGATGCTCGACGGGAAGATCGCGAAAAGCGGCGGCGCGGAGTTGGCGACCGAACTCGAGGACGAGGGGTACGACTGGGTCCGCGAGGAAGCCTACGAGGCGGCGTAATCACTCGTGGTTACACATAGAGCTATCCGACAGGAGACGTAACTACTACATATGAGTTCAGAAGACCTGCAAGACACCGATACCGAGGCCCGCTTCGAGTTCAAGAAGGAACAGAAGTCGGCGTTAAAAGCGGACAAGGGCCTTACCGAGGAGACCATCCGCCTCATCTCGGATGACAAGGACGAACCGGAGTGGATGCTTGAGCGGCGCCTTCGTGCCCTCAAGCAGTTCCAGGAGATGCCGATGCCGACCGATTGGCCCGGCCAGCCCGACCTTTCGGAGGTCGACGTCGACGAGATCGTTCCGTACATCCGCCCCGACGTGGACGTCCGCGCCGGCGTGGACGACTGGACGGAGCTCCCGGACGACATCAAGGACACCTTCGACAAGCTGGGCATCCCCGAAGCCGAGAAGAACGCCCTCTCGGGCGTCGGCGCCCAGTACGAATCCGAGGTCGTCTATCAGAACATGCGCGACCGATGGGAGGAGAAGGGCGTCATCTTCTGCAATATGGACGAGGCGGTCCAGGAACACGAGGAGATCGTTCGCGAGCACTTCATGACGAAGTGCGTGCCGCCGTCGGACAACAAGTTCGCGGCGCTCCACGGCGCGATCTGGTCCGGCGGATCGTTCGTGTACGTTCCCGAGGACACGACCGTCGATATGCCCGTCCAGGCGTACTTCCGAATGAACTCGGAGGGGATGGGCCAGTTCGAGCACACGCTCATCATCGCCGAGGAGAACTCCGAGGTGCACTACATCGAGGGCTGTTCGGCGCCGAAATACTCGGCGTTCAACCTCCACTCCGGCGGCGTCGAGGTGTTCGTCGGCGAGGACGCCCACGTCCAGTACTCGACCGTGCAGAACTGGTCGAAGAACACCTACAACCTCAACACGAAGCGCGCGATCGTCGAGGAGAACGGCCGGATGGAGTGGATCTCCGGTTCGATGGGGTCGAAGGCGACGATGCTGTACCCCTCTACGATCCTGAAGGGCCGTGGCGCCTCCGACAACCACATCACGATCGCCTTCGCCGGCGAGGGCCAGGATATCGACACCGGCGCGAAGGTCTACCACAACGCGCCGAACACCAAATCCACGATCGAATCGAAGTCGATCTCCAAGGACGGCGGCCGCACCAACTACCGCGGGCTCGTCCACATCGCCGACGGGGCCGAGGGCTCCTCAACGGCCGTCGAGTGTGACGCGTTGATGTTCGACAACGAGTCCACCTCCGACACGATGCCGTACATGGAGATCAACGAGTCGAACGTCGACGTCGCCCACGAGGCGACCGTCGGGAAGATCGGCGACGAGGACATCTTCTACCTCCAGTCACGCGGTCTCGACGACGACGACGCCAAGCAGATGATCGTCTCGGGCTTCATCGAGCCGATCACGGAGGAACTGCCCATCGAGTACGCCGTCGAGTTGAACCGACTGGTCGAACTCGAGATGGAGGGTTCACTCGGATAATATGAGCACGCAGGTACTCGATAGCCTCTCAGAGGACACGGTCCGACGCATCGCCGAGGAACGCGACGAGCCCGACTGGCTCCTCGAAACGCGACTGGACGCGTTCGACGAGCTCGACGAGCTCGATCTGCCGGACGTTATCCAGACGCCCGGCCGCCGCTGGACGAACCTCGAGGGGCTCGACTTCGAGTCGCTCGTCGACCCGCTCAACCAGGCCGACGTCACCGAGCGCGACGGCGAGGACGACGTCGTCGTCCTTCCCTTCACGGAGGCGTTCGCGGAGTACGGGGACGTCATCGAGGCGAACTTCGGCTCCGTCCTGGATCCCCAGGAGAACTACCTCACCGCGCTCTCGGTCGCGCTCTTTACGACCGGAACGTTCGTCTACGTCCCCGCCGGCGTCGACGCCGAGGACGTGACGATCCGCGCGGAGATGAACTCCCGGTCGCTGTTCAGCCAGACGCTCGTCGTCACCGAGGAGTCCTCGTCGGTTACGATCCTCGAGGGGATCGAATCCGGCGCGGACGCGGCGGCGGACGTGAGTCCGGCCAATGCCGACCGGTACTTCTCAAACCTCGTCGAGGTCGCTGCCGGGGAGAACTCCTACGTCCAGTACGGGTCGCTGCAGAACCTCGCGGAGGACACCTACACCTACACGCTCAAGCGTGGGTCGACGGATACGTACGCGACGATCAACTGGATCGAGGGGAACCTCGGATCCGCGCTCACCCGGTCGGACGTCGAGACGGAACTCGACGGCGACGGCTCGGAGACCCAGATCGTCGGCGCCTTCTTCGGTCACGACGACCAGCACCTCGATCTCAACGCGCGCGTCTGGCACAACGCCGAGAACACGACCGCCGACCTCGTCACGCGCGGCGTGCTCGACGAGGAGGCCCGGTCGGTCTACGAGGGCGTCCAGGACGTCGGTCGTGACGCCTGGAACACTTCCTCCTACCAGCGGGAGAACACGCTGATGCTCTCCGACGACGCCGAGGCGGACGCGTCGCCGAAGCTCATCATCCACAACCACGACACCGAGGCGTCCCACTCGGCGACCGTGGGACAGGTGGACGCCGAGGAGCTGTTCTATATGAAGAGCCGCTCGATCGACCCCGAGACCGCGCGGAACATGCTCGTCGAGGGCTTCTTCGTGCCGGTTCTCGAGGAGATCCGCGTTGACGAGTTCCGCGACGATCTCGAGGAGCTCGTGCAGGCACGGCTGGAGTAGCCGCGGCTCGACCCGGCCTGCGTTACGGTATCGGACCGGGTAGCTCCGGCCCGAGGGGAACTCCTTAAGTCGATCACTGCCTGAGAACCGTGTATGCGACCGGTATCGCCGATCGGGGGTGTTCGATGAGCGTCGGAAACCGGATCACCTCCGACGACCAACTCGCGCGCCTCCTACAGATCGGGATCGTCCTTGAGGAAGTCGTCGAGGCGCGCGCGTACCACCACTACTCCAGCCTGGACGCCGAGCTCGACGCGGCGGTCGAGGACCTGCTGGAACACGCCGCCGAGGAGTCGGCCGACCATCGTCGGCGGCTCGAGGACCTCATCGAGGACCTCGACGTCGAGAGCGTTCCCTTCGACGAGATCGAGGGGCTCGTGGAGGCCCGATACGGGCGGACCCAGCCCGACGACTTCGACGGCGTGCTCTACGACGCCCTGTGTAACGAGGAGACGGCCTACAAGTTCTACGACGACCTCATCGAGGCGATCGAGGCCTCGGACGCCGAATTCTCGGTCAACCGCGAGGAGTTGATCGCGACGCTGTCGGCGATCCGCGAGGAGGAGGCCGAGGGCGTCGAGGAGGTCACGGCGATCATGGAGAAACGATGAGGCAGCCGAGAACCCACAGCGACGACCGACCGACCGGGACGACCCAGGAGGGTCAGCCGTGAACACCGCCGACCAGTATCTCAAGACGATCTATCTGATCCAGAACCAGGAGGACGGGCCAGCCTCGACGGGATCGATCGCCGACGCGCTCGACGTCAGTCCCGCCAGCGCCAACGAGATGATCGGCAAGCTCGAGGGGCGTGGCCTGGCCGACCACGAGAAGTACAAGGGCGTCACGCTCTCCGAGGAGGGGATCGTCCGCGCCCGGGACGCGCTCCAGACCTACTGCATCATCGAGCGCTTCCTCGCGAACGTGCTCGGCGTCGAGGAGTTCCGCGCCGAGGCGCGCCAGCTGGAGGCCGTGATCGACGACACCGTCGCCGACCGCCTCGACACGATCATCGATCGGGAGCCGGAGTGTCCCGACTGCTTCGACGCCGAGGCCGACGCCTGCGCCTGTCTGGAGGCGGCCTTCGAGGGCGCGGACTGATGGGGAAATTTTTCTTGTTTTAGGAAAACGTAGTTGGTGAATCACATCATCAATTTCGGGAAGGAGACACAAAATACCGCGGAGATTGGTGGCGTGTCCGGCGTACAGCGCTTTCTCGGGACGATCATAAATGGCAGAATTGTGTCATTAATACGGAAGAGATCGGGCGGGAACCTGATGTTCACCATCTCAAACCGGTCCGGGAGTTTGAGGACCCCCAGGATACCCATACACTTTCGAACGCGGTAACACTATGTCGCTTATGTCATCGGCTGGCGGAAGCGGGAACGATTGAAATCACAAGTCCGAAACAGTAAGTCTATTTGTCGTCGATGGTTTGTGTGTAATTGAAGTCCCGTGGTGTAGCTGGCCAATCATATGGGCCTTTGGACGCTTACTGTTCAACAGGGGCGAGAGACAGCCCATGACGGCGGTTCGAATCCGCCCGGGACTATCCTGCGGCGAACGGTATCGTGAGCCGCAGATATTAGCGGATTCGAACCGCGAGGACTCGCGTTCGCTCGTCCTCTGGATTCGAATCCGCTCGGGACTACACCAAATCGTCGTCGGAGGCGTCGTCGCTAGCTTGTCGGAGGGTTCGGGTCGCTTGCGCGACGTAGGTGTTAGTGTCCCAGCTCCGCGCATCACTCATCTCCGAGACCAGCGCTTGAGCGTCATTCGACGAGAGAAACTCGTTTCGGACGAGTATGGTTACGAGCGTCGGCGTCGTCACGAGGCGGGTATCCGCAAGGGACGCGTGTATAAGAGCGAGGCGATTGAATTCGTCGCAGAGAAACTGCGTCGCGCCGAGGTCGTTAGCGAGAGAAACCGCTGCGTTCTCGCCGTCATCGAGCGGGAAATCCGCATCGAGAGCTGCAGTCCGGACACGGAACGTGGTTCGGCGATCGAGAACCGCCCGTGCAGCGGTTCCCGACTGATCATCGTATGATGCGGTTTCCTCCAACTCCGCGAGCACTCGATCGGGGACGATGACTCGATGTGCATCGAGAATGATATCAAGCGGGTTCCGCTCGTGGGTGGCGACGGTGCCAAGCGTCACGAGAGCGGACGTATCCGCGACGAGAAGCACCATCTATGAGTCTGCCAGCTCCTCCGCGGCTTCTTCGAGAAACTCCTCACGAAGTTGTCCTTTTAAAACACGAAAGTTCGCAGCCTCCTCGTGACCGACGAGTTCCGTTAATTGCTCGAACGTAATATCATCCTCGTAGTATGCGCCGGCGATCTCCTGTTTGATATCGTCATCGTGAGATGCTTCTCGGAGGTATTCACGGAGTGCGTCGGTAAGGATGTCCGTACGGTCCGTCTCGAGGACGGTCGCGAGTGCGTCCGCTCGGTCGATCAAACCTCGCGGCGCGCGGAACTGCACGCGTTTCTTGCTCTCCGAGCTCATATGTGTACAATGTGAGTGCAGTTGGGTAACTCTTTCTACAGGCGGAACAGGCCGAGTGCCTCGGGGTCGGACGGAAATCAAAGATTTCCGTAATGACGAGAGATGGAGTCTCTCGAACCACTTGACCCCGAGCCGGTTCACCGACTGGATCCAGCACTGGGATGGTGACGACGTCGCCTCGCACGCTGCTTTATAAGGGAAAAGACCTCCTACTCGGTTCGAATCCGCCCGGGACTATTCACTCCACGCCGGGTCCGCGATCGGTGACTCCGGAACGTCGAGCCGAACGAGCCCACCTCCGAACCCCGATCCCGCCTCAGTCGCCCTGGACGGTCCGCTGGATGTCCTCGACGACCTCGGGATTTCGCAGGGTGCTCGTGTTGCCGAGCTCCTCGTCGTTCGCGATGTTCTCGAGGAGGCGGCGCATGATCTTCCCGGAGCGCGTCTTGGGGAGTTCGGGCGTGAAGATCACCTGCTCGGGCTTGGCGATCGGGCCGATCGCCTCGTTGACGCCGTCGATGATCCGCTGGCGAAGGTCGTCGGTCTCCGCATAGCCCTCCTCGGTGATGACGTACGCGTAGACGGCCTCGCCCTTGATCTCGTGGTTGCCGCCGACCACGGCGGCCTCGGCGACGCCCTCGACGCCGACGATCGCCGACTCGATCTCCATCGTCCCGAGGCGGTGGCCGGAGACGTTGATCACGTCGTCGACGCGACCGAGAACGGTGATGTAGCCGTCGTCGTCGATCTTCGCGCCGTCCTCGGGGAAGTAGACCCAGTCGTCGGGGTCGTCGCTGTCGACGTCGGAGTACTCCGCCCAGTATTCCTCGATGTAGCGTTCGTCGTTGTTGTAGAGGGTTCGCAACATTCCCGGCCAGGGCTTTTGAACGGTGAGGTAGCCAGCCTCGCCGGCGCCGATCTCCTCGCCGGCGGTGTCGACGATCCGGACGTCGAGTCCCGGCAGCGGCGGGCCGGCCGACCCGGGCTTCATGTCTCCGATCCCGGGCAGCGTGGTGATCATCATCCCGCCCGTCTCGGTTTGCCACCAGGTGTCGACGATCGGACAGTCCTCGCCGCCGATGTGTTTGTAGTACCACTTCCACGCGCGCGGGTTGATCGGCTCGCCGACGGTCCCGAGCAGCCGAAGGCTCGAGAGGTCGTGCTCGGCCGGGTACTCCTCGCCCCACTTCATGAACGCCCGGATCGCGGTCGGGGCGGTGTACAGCTGGGTCGCCTCGTACTCCTCGACGATCTCCCAGAGTCGATCCCGGTCGGGCTGGTCGGGGGCACCCTCGTACATCATCGTCGTCGTTCCGAGCGCGAGGGGTCCATAGACGATGTAGGAGTGGCCCGTGATCCAGCCGATGTCGGCCGAACAGAAGTAGGTGTCCTCCGGTTTGACGTCGAGGACGGATTGGGAGGTCCAGCTCGCCCACGCGAGGTAGCCGCCGGTCGTGTGCTTGACCCCCTTCGGCTTGCCGGTCGTTCCGGAGGTGTACATCAGGAACAGCATGTCCTCGGCGTCGCGGCTGACGGGCTCGACGGTGGCGCCCTCGTGGCCCGCAAGCAGGTCGTCGTAGGTCCGCTGGTCGGGCCCGAGGTCGTGGTCGACGCCGTCGCCGTTGGCCGCGAGCCGTTCGACGACCACGGTTTCGGTGTCGTGTTCGACCCCGTCGAGTCCCTCGGTGGCCTTCTCGAGGTGGTCGAGGGCGTCACCGCGCCGGTAGTAGCCGTCACAGGTGACCAGGTATTCGGAGTCGGCCGCGTTCATCCGGGTCGCGAGCGCGTCCGCGGAGAACCCCGCGAAGACGACGCTGTGTGGGGCGCCGATCCGGGCGCAGGCCAACATCACGATCGGCAACTCGGGGATCATCGGCATATACAGCGTGACGACATCGTCCTCGCCGACGCCCAGATCCCGGAGTGCTGCGGCGGCCTCGTTGACCTCGCGATGGAGTTCCTCGTAGGTGTAGGTTCGGTTCGCCTCGTCGACCGGTTCGCCGACCCATTCGATGGCGGCCTCGTCGCCGCGCTCCGCGAGGTGACGGTCGATGCAATTGGCCGACGCGTTCAGTTTTCCGCCCGTGAACCACTCGTAGAAGGGTGGGTTGTCGTCGTCGAGTACCCGATCGTAGGAGTCCTCCCACTCGAGGAGGTCGGCCGCGGCCGCCCAACAGTCGGGCCAGTTCTCCTCGAACTCCTCGTAGATCGCCGGATCGGTCACGTTGGCCTGGTCGGTGAACGACGCCGGCGGTTCGAAGACGTCCTGTTCGGCGAGTCGCGCTTCCAGTTCGGGTCCCTCGTCCGAGTCTGACATACATGTCGATGATTCGCATCGTCCGCTATAAACGTGTGGTACTCTCGCTCGTGATGCGCACTCACATATACGAAAATCGTTTATATTCGGTCCGCGAACGCTACCGATCGACGTGGAAGCTCGCTACCCGAAGTTCTCGATCTTCGCGCCGTCGGTACTCGATCCGATCGCTTCGAGTGCGTCCTCGACGTCCTCGATGAAGGAGGCGAAGCCGTACACGAATACCTGTTCCTCCGGATCGTCGGTGACGACGTCGTCAACCGCGTCGGCGAGGTCGGTGGTCCCGTCCTCGAGCAGCCGCACCGTTGCGCCGCGGTCCGCAAGCGTTTCGAGCCGCGCGCGATGCGCGAGCTCCTCGTCCCGGTACACGATCGCCGCCTCGTTCCCGTCAGCGAGCGCGCGCTCGCCGATCCCGACGGCGGGGCCGATGCCGGGTCCGCCGGCGATCACCACGACTCGCGGTTCGCCCTCGTAGTGATCGCTGCCGTATGGGCCGCTCATCTCGATCTCGTCGCCGGGTTCGAGCGCGGCGAGGTATGCCGAGAACGGGCCCCCCTCCTCGTGGTCGATCTCGATCGTCGTCTCGAAGGTTTCGTCGGTGTTCGGCGAGGAGAGCGTATAGAACCGTGAGTACTCCTCGTCGTCGACGGTTCCGGTGAGTTTGATGAACTGCCCGGGTTCCGCCGAGAACCCGTCCGGCGTCTCGAGTTCGAGGGCGATCGTGTCCGTACCGACGTCGTCGATCGACGCGATGACTACGTGTGCGTCCATACGTCCGGTTGTGGGTTGAGACACAAACCAGTTCCCGTCCCGGCCGAGGCTGCGGACATCGATGACGGATCGATCGCGGACGCATTCGGACGGTCAGCGAGCACGACCCACCGGCACGCTTGCCGGACCAAACTGGTTCGACGATCGTCGAATACGGTGCGGTCCGGAACTCGTCGATCCGCCACGAAACGTTGACGTTTGGATATAATGGACTCGAATATGGAGAAATAAAACAACACTAGTGCCCATATGTCGACGTTACTGACCAAACGTGAAATGTGGCGGTAGGACGCCTTTCAGAAGTCTTTTGATTGGTGCAACAGAAGAACCGGAATAGTATGGTCGCGGACTTCAACTGGGCCATCGGCGGGGAAGCCGGCGATGGCATCGACTCGACGGGCAAGATCTTCGCCCAGGCGCTGTCTCGCTCGGGTCGGCACGTCTTCACCTCCAAGGATTTCGCCTCCCGGATCCGGGGCGGGTACACCGCCTATAAGGTGCGGACGTCCGTCGACAGAGTACAAAGCGTCGTCGACCGACTCGACGTCCTGATCGCGTTGACGCCACGGACGATCGAGGAGAACCTTCCGGAGCTTCACGAGGGGTCGGTCATCATCTACGACGGCGAACGAACCACGATGGCGAACGCCGAGATTCCCGAGGAGATGGTGGGTCTCGACGTTCCGCTCAAGCGCCTCGCGGAGGAAGCCGGTGGCGCCATCATGCGCAACGTGGTCGCCCTCGGCGCCGCCTGTGAGGTCACCGACTTCCCGATCGAGAACCTCGATTCGGCCCTGGAGAAGCGGTTCAAGGACAAAGGTCAGAAGCTGGTTGACAACAACCAGGAGGCCGCCCGCGCCGGGCAGTCCTATGTCGCCGAGGAGTTCGACCACGAGTTCGATTACGAACTCGAGACGACCGACAACGACTACGTCCTGTTGAACGGCGACGAGGCGATCGGTATGGGCGCCATCGCGGCCGGCTGCCGGTTCTACTCCGGCTACCCGATCACGCCCGCGACGGACGTGATGGAGTACCTCACCGGACGGATCGAACGGTATGGCGGCCACGTCGTGCAGGCGGAGGACGAGCTGTCGGCGATCAATATGGCCCTCGGCGCCGCCCGCGGCGGTGCCCGATCGATGACCGCGACCTCCGGCCCGGGTATCGACCTGATGACGGAGACGTTCGGCCTCGTGGCGACCTCCGAGACCCCGCTCGTCATCTGTAACGTGATGCGCTCGGGTCCCTCCACCGGGATGCCGACGAAACAGGAACAGGGCGATTTGAACGGGATGCTCTATGGCGGTCACGGCGAGATCCCGCGGTTCGTCCTCGCGCCGACGACGATCGACGAATGCTTCTGGAAGACCGTCGAGGCGTTCAACCTTGCCGAGAAGTACCAGACGCCGGTCTATCTCACCGCGGATCTCTCGCTTGCGGTCACTGAACAGACCTACGAGCCCGACGCGTTCGATATGGATGCCGTCGAGATCGACCGTGGATTCGTGGTCGACGAGGAGACGATCGGCGACCACCAGACCGACGCCGAGCAGTTCAAGCCGCACGAGATCACCGACGACGGAATCTCCCCGCGTGCGTTCCCTGGCACGAGCGGCGGCGCTCACATGTCGACGGGGCTCGAACACGACGAGCTCGGACGACGGACCGAGGAGCAGGAGATGCGCGTTGAGCAGGTCGACAAGCGCAACCGGAAGGTCGAGACGGCCGAGGAACGTGAGGACTGGAGCCCGCGCGAATTCGGCGACGCCGAGGCCGACACGCTCGTCGTTTCGTGGGGTTCGAACGAGGGCGCGCTCATCGAGGCGCTCGAGTATCTCGAGGAGGACGACATCGACGTCCGCGTGATCTCGGTGCCCTACATCTTCCCCCGACCGGACCTCACCGAGGCGGTCGAGGCCGCCGAGGAGACGATCGTCGTCGAGTGTAACGCGACCGGGCAGTTCGCCGACCTCGTCGAACACGACGTTCTCGAACGCGTCGAACGGATAAACAAGTACACGGGCGTGCGGTTCAAGGCCGACGAGCTCGCACGCGACATCAAGGCGACCCTGGAGGCGTAACCAATGAGTTCAGACGTTCGATTCACCGACTTCAAATCCGACAAGCAGCCGACGTGGTGTCCAGGATGTGGCGACTTCGGGACGATGAACGGGATGATGAAGGCCCTCGCGGAGACGGGCAACGATCCCGACAACACCTTCGTCGTCGCCGGGATCGGCTGTTCGGGCAAGATCGGGACGTACATGCGAAGCTACGCGCTCCACGGCGTCCACGGCCGCGCGCTCCCGGTCGGGACCGGCGTCAAGCTCGCCCGGCCCGACATCGAGGTGATGGTCGCCGGCGGTGACGGCGACGGCTACTCCATCGGTGCCGGCCACTTCGTCCACGCCGTCCGCCGGAACGTGGACATGACCTACGTCGTGATGGACAACCGGATCTACGGATTGACCAAAGGGCAGGCCTCTCCGACCTCCCGGTCCGACTTCGAGACGTCGACGACGCCCGAGGGGTCGAAACAGCCGCCGGTCAACCCGCACGCGCTCGCGTTGGCCTCCGGAGCGAGTTTCATCGCCCAGTCGTTCTCCTCGGACGCGCTGCGTCACCAGGAGATCATCCAGGAGGCGATCGAACACGATGGGTTCGGGTTCGTCAACGTCTACTCGCCGTGTGTCACGTTCAACGACGTCGACACCTACGACTACTTCCGCGACTCGCTGGTCGACCTCCAGGAGACCGACCACGACCGTCACGACTACGAGGACGCCAAGGAGGTCATCCTCGACGCCGACAAGGAGTATCAGGGCATCATCTACCAGGACGAGGACTCGGTTCCCTACGCCGAACAGCACGGGATCAGCGCGGATATGTCCGACATCCCGGACGGCGCACCGGAGAACGCGACGGATCTCGTCCGCGAGTTCTACTGAACGACGGCGACGTTCGGCCGCCGTCGATAGCCTCTCCCAAGCGGCGCGTGATCGGAGTCCTCAGAGCCGTTTTCGACCCTTTCAAGGGGACGAAAACCCCGGGACGGACGGGGCGTATCAACAACACTCATTAGCGGCACGCGACACGTTCGGGTATGAGCGATCGTTTCGACGTGGTCATCGCCGGGGCCGGCCCAGCGGGCGCCCAGTGTGCCCGCGACCTCGCCGCGCGGGACTACGACGTTCTCGTTCTCGAGACGGAACCTGAGGCGGAGTTCCCGCGCCAGAGCAACAAATCCACCGCGGGCACGTTCCCGTCGATGATGGCTTCCTTCGGGGTCCCCGACGACGTCGTGATGCAGTTCACCGACTCGGTGGTCCTCGAGTCGCCTAACGATTTCTACGTCCAGAACCAGCCGGGAGCGGTCCTCGAGTTCGCGGAGTTCAAACGGTGGCTCGTCGCCGACGGACGCGAGCAGGGCGCCGAGTACCGCTTCGATTCCCGGGCGACCGCGCCGATCGAGTCGGACGGGTCGGTCGTCGGGATCCGGTACGACGGGTCCGAGGAGGTGTATGCCGACGTGGTCGTCGACGCGACCGGCCCCGCCGCGCCGCTGGCGAAGGCGCTGGACGTCTGTGACCTGCACCGCGAGAACCAGGCGATCGGCATCGAGTGGGAACTCGAGGGCATCGACGTGGACCACACCGGCTACGCCGATCTCCACGACGCGATGATGCTGCGGCTCGACCACGACGTCGCGCCGGGCGGCTACTCGTGGATCTTCCACACCGGCGGGGATACCGCCAAGGTCGGGGTCTGTTACATCCAGAACGACCGCCACCGTGAGCACGCCGACGAGGACCTCACGATCGACGGGTACCTCGAGCGCTGGCTCGAGTCGGACCCGCGGTTCGCCGACGCCGAGAAGATCGAGGGGAAGGTCCACCGTGGATCCGCCCACATTCAGCAGCCGGCCGAGATGAGCACGGACGGTTTCGTCGCGATCGGCGATACGGTCCCCTCGATCGACCCCCTCTGGGGAGAGGGGATCCACAAGGGGATGAAGTCCGCCCGCGCGGCGGCGGCGGCGATCGACCGCTGTCTGAGTCCCACCGAACCGGACACCTCCGCCGCACAGCTGTCGACCTACGACGACCTCTGGCACCGCGATGTCGCGCCGAAGGCCCGACAGCGGCTGTTGATGACCGAGCTCCTCTATCTCGCCTCCAACGACCGGTACGACCGCCTGATGCGTGATCTTCGGGCGACCGAGGAGGACACTCTGGCGGAGATAAACGGCGGCAACCTCGCCGCCTTCCCGAATCTCATTCATCTCGATGACCTCTCGCTGCTTGCCACCTTCGGCAAGGAGCGATTCCTCGAGGGATCGCCTCGCTGGCTCGGCGACGACTGATCGGTTCCAGCGCGTTCCGTCGCCGATCGACGGCGATCGTCGCACATCCACCATCGCCCGTCCCACAACCTCTTTCTCACGCGCGCGCCTCGGATCGGCTATGACGGACACACCGCAGCACGGTGGCGACCCGGAGGCGATGCCGACCCACGACGGGATGGCGATGCTCGGATACGGCACCTGGAAGCTGGCCGACCGGGACACCTGTATCGACGCGATCACGACCGCACTCGAGACTGGCTACCGCCACATCGACACGGCGCGGATGTACGACAACGAGACCCACGTCGGGGAGGCGATCGCGAATGCCGGCGTCGACCGCGATGAGGTCTTCCTCGCGACCAAGATCTGGCCGGACGACCTCGCGTACGACGACGCGATCGACGCCGCCTACGACAGCCTCGACCGGCTGAACACCGACCATCTGGACCTCCTGTACGTTCACTGGCCGGCGAGGGCATACGACCCGGCGGAGACGCTCGATGCCTTCGACCGGCTCGTCGAGGAGGGCGTCACGGACCGGATCGGCGTCTCGAACTTCACTCCCGAGCTGCTCGCGGACGCCTGCGATCGGACCACGGCGCCGATCTTTGCGAACCAGTTCGAGTGTCATCCCCTGCTTCCCCGTCAAGGGTGGCGTGATGCATGTGCCGAACACGACGTCCAGCCGGTGGCGTACGCCCCGATCGCGCGCCAGGAGGTCTTCGAGGTCGAGACGATCGTCGAGATCGCTGACGCACACGACGTCTCGCCGGCGCAGGTCTCGCTCGCCTGGCTCCGCCAGCACGACGTGACCGCGATCCCGAAGGCCGCAAGCGCGGACCACATCCGTGACAACTGGGCGTCGCTGTCGTGCACCCTCACGGAGGCGGAGCTGGACGCCATCAACGCGATCGAAACGCGGTCCCGGAAGGTGAATCCGGAGTTCGCGCCGTGGAACTGACCCACGCCGGCAGCCCCCGACCGATCGCCGCCGACGGCGGTGGTTCGATCCGCCCCGCGATCGACACGAGGCACAAGGTTCACGTTCCACCACGCGAGAGTTGACGCCGATGGAACGACGGTCCCCGGGGTTGCTCGGCGCGATACGCATCGACGTCACCCGGCTACACGATACGTGGATGGAGGTCGCCTTTCCCCGCCAGCTCGACGCCAGCAGCGTGCTTGGCAAGTGGCAACCGGAGACGACCCCGCAGCGGATCGCCTACAAGCTGTGGGCGGCGATCGGGATTCCCCTCGTCCTGTTCGGCTACCCGTTGCTGCTGGTCGGGTTCGCGACGCGGTATTACGCGACACGGCTCGACTCCGCGGTGACACGGATCGGCGTCCTCGGCGTCCTCCTCGTCGCGACGCTCGTCTGGGGTACCCTGACGCTCATCACGCGGCTACAGCTCACCACGGAGGCGTTTCTCGCGGTGGGGGCCGCCAGCGTGGTCGCGATCGTGTCCGCGGGGCTTGCCGCGCTGTTCTCGAAGGTCGGCGGCCGAGCCACGAGCGTCCTGCTTGCGTACCCGTTCGCGATGACGGCGCTGTTCCTGCCGCCGGTCGTCGCCGCCCTCTTTACGCCCTCGCTCGGGGAGGTCATCTTCCCGAACAGCACCGAGCTCGCCGTCTGGATCCTCGATACGCTGTTGGCCGTCGGCGGACTCAACGACTGGCTGCGCGCCAACTTCACGCTTGAAGGGACCGGCTACGTCCTGATGTGGTTCGGCCTCGCGATCCCGACCGGTTGGCTGCTCGGCCTGCTCGTGGCGCTCGCCGACGTCATCCGACCGAAACCGGACGAGTGAACGTCTCCACCGCTCGGCATCAGTCCGGTGATCACGGACTCCCACGACGTCGGAGGGGTCGTCGACGCCGACGGGCGTCCCGTTCGGTGTCCGCTCCATACCACCGCGTGCGAGCGACCGTCAAAAACGCGCCGCCGACGGTGGTCAGGGCCAGCGGTGGCGAGAGGTCCGAACCGGAAGCTAGCGCCGCACTATCGACACCGTGACCGCATACAGCGCGCCACAGTCACACGGGATCGTGGTGTTCGGTTCGGGGTCTTCGGTGACGTATTCGATCGTCGATCCACACGACGGGCATTCGAGTCCGATATCCATTGGGTGGTCTCCTCTCCGCGGTGAACACCCCTGGGAAGGCGACGATCACGTCGATACCGGCGGCGTTCCGCCCTGAAGCGGGATGGTATACCGTGGCAACACGCCACATCTTTACCGTCGCACCGGTAACGCTCGACCGCTCCCACCGTGGGGGCTGTTCGAGAGGGAACGCCGAAGCTTGGTGGGCTCCGTTCCCTCTCGCGCACCTGTCGTGCGCACGCCTGGCTTTTTCGTACAGCATTAAGAAGCTACGGGCCGAGTTATCGATACGGATAGTGAACCCCCGGTTCGGGACGGGGGATCGGCCCGAACTCATCGATGACCACTCCAACAACGTATTTCGACGTTCATCTGCTGTTTCTGTTCCCGCCGATCGCCGGTCTCGGCTTCCTCGCGTGGCGTCGATCGGTGCTCGATCGACGGTTTCTCGGCGCAGTCGCGATACTGACCGTGCTCGCGGTCGGATACACGACGCCGTGGGACGCACGGCTCATCGCGGTTGGTGTCTGGTGGTACGGGGATGGCTCCGTGTCTCGACGATTCCTCGGAGTGCCCCTCGGCGAGTACGCCTTCTTCCTGCTACAATCGGTGGTGACGCTGTTGTGGGTGGGCTGTATCACTCGCGGGGATCGACTCCGCGTTCCAGCGCGACCGTCCCGCAGCGACCGGATCGTCGGCTTCCTGGCGGGGGTCTCCGTCGGCGTCGGCGGCTGGCTGCTTCTTGCTGGCCCACGAACGTGGTTGTACCTCGGTGCCATCCTTCTGTGGGCGGGGCCGGTGCTCGCGATCCAGTGGGCCTACGACTGGCCGAGCCTCCGCCGTCGTCGGTGGCCCCTCACGGTCGGCGTCCTCGTACCGACCGGCTATCTCTGTCTGGTCGATCGGGTCGCGATCGACGCCGGCGTCTGGAACGTTTCGAGGACGTACACGACCGGCCTCACGGTCGGCGGACTGCCCGTGGAGGAGGCCGTCTTCTTTCTCGTGACCAACGTGTTCCTCGTCCAGGGCTACCTGTTGTACGACGACCTGTTGGACCGACGAGAGATCGAACGCCCGACGGCGGAGGATGAGGGATGAGACCGTGACCGCCACCGGCGAGGCCGATCGCACGCTCGCCGCGTTCGCCCTCGTTCCCGGCTGGATCGCCGTCGGCGTGCTCATCAGTATCGTCGCCGCTGGGGTATCGATCCCGCTCCGGTATCGGTGGGTTCCGCTGGCCGTGAGCGTGCTCGTGGTCGGGTTCCCACACGGGGCGGTCGATCATCACCTCCTTGCTCGAGTGCGAGACGACTCCACACCCCGTGGATCCCTGGCGCGCGTCGGAGCCACCTACGCCGTCCTTGGCGGCGGATACGCGTTTGTGTGGTTCTTCCTGCCGCGGGTAGCCGTCACCGTATTCCTTCTGGTGACGATCGTCCACTGGGGAACCGGTGAACTGTATCCACTCATCGAGATCGCGGGCGTCCACCACCTCGGATCGTCGACATCCCGACTCGCCACCGCGACGATCCGGGGTTGCCTTCCCATCCTCGGGCCCCTCGTCGCTTTTCCGGACCGGTTTTCGACGGTGGTTTCGCTGCTCGTCACTCCGTTCCTCGGAACGCCACCGGCGTGGATCGCCGCCCTGGGCGACCCACACGTTCGTGCCGCGATCGCCGCGTCGGTCGGGGGTGGCGTCGTCGCGACGCTGGCGCTCGGTGCTGCCCGGGCTCGCGCGGTGGATGCGGCGCTAATCCACAGGGCCCAGCCCACCTCCCAGGTGGACGCGATCGTTCGGCCACGGACCGCAGTCGGCGGCTGGCTGCTGGATGCCTGTGAGACCGTGCTGTTGTGTGCGTTCTTCCTCGTCGTTCCGCCGGTTTTGGCGGTCGGGACGTACTTCTGTCTCTGGCACTCGCTGCGTCACGTTGCCCGGCTGATCACGTTCGACGACCGTTCGACCACCGACCTCGCTGACGGTCGAATCGGCCGGCCCCTGTGGCGGTTCACGCGGGATGCGCTCCCACTCACTGCGGGCGGCCTGCTCGTCATCGCGGGAGTGTTCGTTGCCGTTCCTCGGTCTCCCGGAACGCCGACCGAGTCGATCGGCGTCTACCTCGTGGCGATCGCCGTCCTGACGCTCCCCCACACCGTTCTCGTGGCGATCGCTGATCGCGAGCAGGGGATCGGCCCCTGGTGACCCACGCGGTGGGCGGGTGTGGTTCCTGGCGGCGGCCGCTCACGGGTGAGCTCGAACGGGCGTGGACTCGAACGGGTGTGGACTCAAGCGAGTGGCGAACTCGAACCGGTGGGTGAGCACCAGCGGGCGACTCGACACGCTTTACACCCCACACGCACAACGACTCCGCAATGAGTACGCGGACCGCGACCGACGAGCGGGCGGTCGTCATCGGCCTCGAGGTGCACGTGCAACTCGAGACGGACACGAAGATCTTCTGCGGCTGTTCGACCGAACCGGCCGAGGACGAGGAGCCGAACACCCGGACCTGTCCGGTCTGTCTCGGGCTGCCGGGTGCCCTCCCGGTGCTCAACGAGGGCGCCGTCGAGGCGGCGGTCAAGATCGGCAAGGCCCTCGAGGCCGACATCCCCGAACGGACCGACTTCCACCGGAAGAACTACTACTACCCCGACCTCCCGAAGAACTTCCAGATCACCCAGTACGACGCACCGATCTGTGCCGACGGCGAACTCGAGGTCGCCGTGGAGGACTCCCGACGAACGATCGGGATCACCCGTGCCCACCTCGAGGAGGACCCGGGGAGCCTCCAGCACGCGGGTGGGTCGATCGACACCGCCGACCACACGCTCGTCGATTACAACCGCGCCGGGACCCCGCTCGTCGAGATCGTCACGGAGCCGGATTTCCGGTCGCCCGCCGAGACGCGCGCGTTCCTCGCGAAGCTCGAGGAGGTCCTCGAGTATCTCGGCGTCTTCGATGCGACCCGCGACGGCAGTCTCCGAGTGGACGCGAACATCTCACTCGTGCCCGGCGAGTCGGTCGCCGGGGACGGGTCGATCGACGACGACGCGCTCGCGGCGGCCAATCGGACCGAAGTCAAGAACATCTCGAGCCACAAAGGTGCCGAGAAGGCGCTCGCCTACGAAGTCACCCGGCAGCGGAACGCCCTGCGCCGCGGGCGCGCGGTCGAACAGGAGACGCGCCACTGGGACGAATCGCGGGGAATCACCGTCTCGATGCGCTCGAAGGAGGCCGAAAAGGACTACCGGTACTTCCGCGAGGCGGACCTGCCGCCCCTCGAGGTGAGTGACTGGCGCGAGTCGATCCCGATCCCCGAGCTGCCGGATGCCCGCCGCGAACGCTTCCGTGCGGAGTACGGCCTGGGTGCCGAGGCGGCCGACAAACTCACCTCACGGAAGGCCGTCGCGGACTTTTATGAGGACGTCGCCGACCGATTCGACCCGGATCTCGCGGCCACCTGGGTCGCGGATAACCTCCTCGGCGAGCTCAACTATCGCGATATGGCGATCACCGACGTCGACGACCGCCTCGAGGAGTTCGCCCGCCTGATCGAGCTCGTCGACGCCGATGATCTCACGACGAAGAACGCCGAGGAGGTCGTGCTCCGCGGGATGTTGGACGACGGCGACGACCCCGACACGATCGTCGAGCGTGAGGGACTCGGAACCGCCGACACCGGCGAGGTCGAGGCCGCCGTCGCGGACGCGATCGACGAGAACCCCGAGGCTGTCGACGACTACCACGACGGCGACGACGGCGCGATCAACTTCCTCGTCGGCCAGGTGATGCAGCGGACCGGCGGATCCGCCGACCCCGGCGAGGTCAACGCGCTGCTGCGCGAGCGGCTCGCGGAGTGAGTCGACCGCGACGTGGTCGTCGCAGTCGATCCGGCTTTTTCGCCTTCCGCCCCTTCTGTTTCCGTCCGTTGCCCGGCTCAGTCATCGACCGGCACGACGTCGGGCTCGGCGGTCTCCGTCTCGCCGTCCCCCTCGAGGACGCCCTCCCGCCACGTTCCGCGCAGGAACCACGCGATCCCGACGACGAACGACGCCACGGCCGCGGCCGCATAGGCCCACCAGAGCCCGACGACGCCCCGGTCGAGCCCGGTGTAGGTGAGGCCGATCACGGGGATCGTGACGGTCCCGAACGCCAGGATCGCGGCGAGCGGAATCCGCAGGATCCACCGCGAGAGCAGCGAGAGCACCATCGCGATCCGGGTGTCGCCGGCGCCGCGGAACGCACCCTGTAACACCATCAAACCGCCGAAGAAGCCCCACGAGAGCGCGATGACGCGGAGAAACACGACGCCCTCCCCGATCACGGCGGGATCGTCGATGAACACGCCGATCGCGGCGGCCGGCCGGAGCCACACGGCACCTCCGGCGGCCGTCAGGAGGGCCATCGTCGCCGCCGTCGCGACCATCGTCACCCGGTGGGCGCGGTCGGGCGTCTCCGCGCCCAGGTTCTGCCCGACGCCGGTCGCGGTCGCCTGCCCGACGGCGCCCGAGACGGTCCAGGAGACGGACATCAGTCGCACGCCGATGCCGTAGGCTGCGGTGGCGACGGGGCCGAACCGGGCGACGAGCGCGGCCATCGCCACCGCGGCGAACGACCGGGCCCACCCGTCGAGCGTCGCCGGGTAGCCGACGTCGACGAGCCGGCCGAGGATCGCCGGATCCGGCCGGAGGTCACGGGGGTAAAGCTGGACGCCCCAGTCGCCCCGGACGAGGACGTAGATCCCGATCACCGCGGCGAAGAGCCGCGAGACGAACGTGGCGATCGCAGCACCCCGGGTCCCCATTGCGGGAACCGGCCCCCAGCCGAGGACGAGGAACGGATCGATCACGATGTTGAGGCCTGCGGAGGCCGCCACGAGCCACATCGCGGTCTTGGTGTCGCCGGCCCCCTGCAGGGAGGCCCGGAACGCGAAGAAGAGGAAGGTCAACGGGAGCGCCGCGAGGATCACCTCGATGTACGCGAGCGACTCGGCCAAGACCTGCCCGCGGGCACCGATCCAGTAGAGCAGCCAGTGGCGGCCGAGAAACCCGACGACCGCGAGGACGACCGAGACGACCGTCGCGAGCAGGCACGTCTGGGCGACGATCCGGTCGGCCCGTCGATCGTTGCCGGCCCCGACGTGCTGGGACACCAGCGCGATCGTGGCGGCGGTGACGCCCATCGCCGTCGAGACGAACATCCACGACAGCGGGAACATCAACGAGACCGCCGCGACCGCCTCGGGGCTCACTCGGCCGACCCAGAACATATCCGCGAGGTTGTACAGCGTCTGCAGCAGGTTCCCGAGCACGAGCGGCCAGGCCAGGGTGAACAGTCTGGGCGTGATCGCCCCCGTCGTCATATCCACGCGCGTGTCCTGGTTGGCCACGTGTCTCGCTCCGTCGATCGGATGGGCTGGCGACCGTGTAGGTCTTGTGACTTCATAGCGTGGCCCGATTCGGGATCGACCGCGGACAACGCGCTTTTACTCGCCCCGGCCCTGCGATCGAATATGGACTGTCGGCGGTGTGGCACGCCACTCGAGAAACCGGGGGACTACTGTCTCACCTGTGACACCGCCAACTGCGACGGCGTCGTCATCGAGTTCCGGCCGGACCACGCCGAGGTGACGATGCTCGAGGAGGACGACGTCGTCGGCCGGACGACCGTCACCACGACGCCGGAGCGCGAGGACCTCGGCGAGCGCGGCGTCGTGCAGGTTCGGAACTTCGCCGGACGCGTCGCCGACGAGGTGCGCCGAAAGCGCCCCGAAACCGTCTACGCCGCCGGCGAGCGCGATCCGCTTCGGGAGGCGCGAGCGCAACTACATTACGAGTTCTACCGCGTCCCGAACGCGGACCGGCGCGACGGCGACGGCCTCGTCGAGTGGGTTCGGGATCGACGCGGGGAGCGCTCGCTCGCGGTCGTCGATGCCGCCCCCAGGGAGAAGATCGGCGGCACCCACTCGACGCTCATCGGCGGGCGGACCGGTCGGACGGCGATCCGCACCGTGGCCGAACACCCCCACGTCAAGAAGATCGTTCCCGGACCGATCGACGCCGGCGGGACGGGCTCGCGGACCGGCCTCCGCGCGAAGGCGACCCGCGCCGACACGAACGGGAACGTCCGCCTCCTCCTGCGTGACGGCTCGAGCGTGCAGGAGAACCGCGTCGTGACGACCGCGATGGACCGGGAGACCGGCGAGCGCGTCCGGGAGGACCTGAACGAGGCGCTCGTCGAGGCAGAGCTCCGTGAGGCGTGAGGTCGGAGTCGGCGGCGGGGTCGGAGCCGACCGCAGCGGGCTCGGTGCCGCCCACGAACCGACTCACTCGAAGTACGCGGCCAGCCGCTCGGCCGCCTCTCGCGCTCGCGGCGTCACGAGCGCGAACCGGATCCACTCCTCGCGGGCGGTTCCGAACGTCTCGCCGGGCATCCCGGCGACCCCTGCCTCGTCGATCAGTCGCTCGACGTTCGCCATCGTCCCGGGGAAATCATCGAACCGCGCAAGCACGTAGAACCCGCCATCCGGCGTTGTGTACTCGGCGCCCGCGGCCTCGAGGGCGTCAGTGAACGCGTCGATCCGGTCGGACAGCAGCTCGCGGGACGCCGCGAAGTACTCGTGCTCGGTCGCCTGCAGCGCGTGGTGGACCGCGTACTGTGAGGGCGCGGGGCCGGTGACGTTGACGAGCATATGTCGCGCGCGAAGGGAATCGGCGTGTTCGGGCGGCGTGATGGCGTAACCGACCCGGAATCCGGTGATCGCCAGCGACTTCGAGAAGCCACCGGTGACGATCCGGTTCGGGGAGTCGATGGCGAGCGCGCTCTCGAAGCGTCCGGAGTGGTCGAACCGGTCGTAGACTTCGTCGACGACGACGAGCGCGTCGTGTCGCTCCGCCAGCCGGACCACCTCGGCGACCGCGTCGGGGTCGTAGACCGCGCCGGTCGGGTTGTTCGGCGTGTTCACCATCACGAGCGCGGTTCGGTCGCTCATCGCCTCCCGGATCGCCGCGAGGTCGATGCCACCGTCGCGGGCGGTCGGGACCAGTCGCTGGGTCCCACCGAGCAGCTCGACCTTGCCGGGGTAGTACGGGTAGACCGGGTCGAGCAGGATCGCCTCGTCGCCGGCGTCGCGCTCGAAGGCGCGCGCCATCGCGAGGTAGTTCGCCTCGCCGGTGCCGACGGTGACGACCACCTGGTCCGGGTCGACTCCTCGCCGGTCGGCGATCGCCTCGCGCAGCTCGGGCAGTCCGTCGCTGGCCGGGTACTGGAACGCCGCCGGGTCGAGCCCGGCGTACTCCCGGAGCGCGTCCCGGAGCGCCTCGGGTGGCTCCCAGTCCGGGTTGCCGCTCACCATATCGATCACGTCCCGGTCCGCGGTCGCCGCGTACTGCATCACGCGAAAGAACTGCGGCTCCTCGTAGTCCATGGGTGCCGATCGTCGCGGATCCCCGTGTGTGTTTCGCGATCACTCGAGGGTCCTTCCCCGTGGTCGCCGCCGGCAGCCACGTCTCACGGGAACAGGAGATACACGAACGCCACGTAGGCGACGAGCAGGATCGCGCCGTCGACTCGGGAGATCCACCGACCGCGAAGCATCAGGGCGACGACGAGGAGGGTGAACGCGATGAGGGCGGGGAACTCGAAGGACCGTACCCCGGCCGAGATCTCGACGGGCGTGATCACGGCGAGGACGCCGATCACGGCGAGGACGTTGTAGATGTTCGAGCCGACGACGTTGCCGACGCTGAACTCGGCTTCACCCCGGATCGCGGAGACGGCCGAGGCGGCGAGTTCGGGCAGCGAGGTTCCGAGGGCTAACACCGTAAGCCCGATGAACAGCTCGGAGAACCCGGCGGCGACGAGCAGTCCCTGCCCGCCGTCGATGAGCCAGCTCGAGCCGGCAAGCAGGGCGACCAGTCCCCCGACGATGTAGCCGACGTCGAGGAGGGTCGGGTCCGGCATCCGGTCGCGCTCGGCCGCGGAGATGGAGGCCTGCGTTCGCTGAATACGCCGCAGGACGACCCACGTGAACGCGACGAGCGCCGCGAGCAGGATCACTCCGTCGACCGCGTCCAGCCGTCCGTCGAGTCCGAGTCCCACGAGCAGGAGCGCGGCGAGGATCATGAACGGAACGTGGCTCTTCAACACGGTCTCGGTGACATCCAACGGCCGGATGAGCGCGGAGATCCCGAGGACGAGGCCGATGTTGGCCACGTTCGACCCGAGGATCGCGCCGAGGCCGATGTCCGTCGAGACGGTGAACGCGCCCACGAGCGTGACGAACAGCTCCGGGGTCGTCGTCGCGAACGCGACCACCGTGACGCCGACGGTCGAGGCACGTAGGCCGAACCCCAACGCGAGCTCGGCGGCACCCTTCACGAGCAGCTCCGCGCCGGCGTACAGGAGGGCGATCCCCGCTGCCAGCAGCAACACGTCGACGATCGGCGCGGCGAGTGGCACGCCCGTTCCTTCCGGTACCGGCGGCAAAACGGCGTCGGTCCGGGTCGCGGATTCGTGCCGCGCGTCCCGTTCGCGTGGTCCGGCCCGTGTCGGGCGCGTGGTCCGGACCGATCGAACCGCGGATTTTTGCTCCCCGGGGCGCCCGTTCCGGTATGGACGTCTACGGTCTGATCGGGAACCCGGTCGAGCACTCCCTGTCGCCGCCGTTGCACGAGGCGGCCTACGCGGAGCTGGGGATCGACGCGCGATACGTCACGTTCGAGCCCGACCGCGACGCAGCGGGGCAGGCGATCGACGGCGCCGCCGCGCTCGGCGTTCGCGGGCTCAACGTCACGATCCCCTTCAAACGGGACGTCGTCAAGCACGTTCGAACCGACGACCTTGCCGAGCGAATCGGCGCGGTGAACACGATCGATTTCGGTCCGGTGGCGGACGACGACCACGAAACGGGTACCGACGCCGATCCACCTCGTCCGCGAGGCTACAACACCGACGCGGCCGGCGTTCAGCGCGCCTTCGCCCATCACGACGTGGCGCTCCCGGGAACCGACGCCGTCGTGGTCGGTGCCGGCGGGGCGGGCCGTGCCGCCGCGTTCGCGCTCGCCGACGCGGGATCGCGCGTGCACGTCGCCAACCGGACCGCCGAGCGCGCGCACTCGCTCGCCGAGGCGGTTCCGAACGCCACCGGCGGCGGCCTCGACACGCTCGCCGACCGGGTCCCGGCGGCGGACGTACTCGTCAACGCGACCAGCGTCGGGATGGAGTCGGACGAGACGCCGGTCGATCCGGATCTGCTGCACGCCGACCTCGCCGTGCTCGACGCTGTCTACTCGCCCATCGAGACGCGGCTTCTCCGGGCGGCGAACGCGGCCGGGGCGACGACGATCGACGGCGCGTGGATGCTGCTGTTTCAGGGCGTCGAGGCCTTCGAGATCTGGACCGGCCGCGACGCGCCGGTCGACGTGATGAACGAGGCGCTTCGGGCCGGGTTGGACCGATCGTGAACCATACCATCCCGAACGCGGTCGAGAGTCCTCCGTCCTCAGCGGAAGGGGACGTCAAAACGTGCAGAATCAGTAGGCTCAGTACGTTTCGACGTCGACGCCGAGGCGTTCGAAGTCCGCGACGTTTCGCGTGAGAACAGGCTCTTCCACGACATCGGCGGTCGAGCCAATGATCACGTTACCATCGCCCACGGGAGCTCCGTCGTTCTGCAACTCTCCTGCAAGTCGCCCTGCCTTCCGCATAACGGCGGTATCTGCGGGATGAACGGGTTTTGACGCGAGGACTTGTTCCACCTTCTCCCGCTCGGTTTCGGCATTGACTGCCCGGGCGATGCCATAATACAGCTCGAACAGCGTCATCGAGGAGAGACGTTGCTGAACGAGGTCGTTTTCCAACGTCTCCGCCTTCGTGATGGCGTCCTCGTCGCCATTCATCAGATCGATGAGGAAGGACGTATCGAGCAGCACGTCACGCTCCCCGCATCCGGTCCGCGACCTCCTCAAGTCCGTTCGCGCGGCGTTCACGACGGTCATCGATGGCATCACGGAGTGCGTCGGCTTCCTCGTCGCTTAGAATCCCCGCGATTTCCAGTAGCGATCGCTCACCGGCCAGCCGAAGAACGACTTCGGAGAACGTCTCGTCCTCTGTTTTATGAGCCGCAAGGCGATCGTAGGCCTCCTCCGAGAGGCGAATGCTTTTCGACATATGCATACAGTTGTATGCTCTCTCCCAAATGCTTTTCTTTGGGCGTTCTTTCTAAGTGCCTCTCCCAGTCGTTCAGGCCCTTATAAATACTCCCGGACGATCCGGGCGGCCTCGACGGCGTCACCGGCGAGGACGTAGACGATCGGCTCGACGCCGACCGCGCCCGTCTGGTAGATCACGACCGGCGCGTCGCCGGTCCAGCCGTCGAGCGCGTCCCGGACGGCCTCGGCGGAGGGGGCCTCCGCGTCGAACTCCACGGTCGGATGGTCCTCGCCGAGCGCCGCGAGGAGATCCGGGTCGTACCGGAGGTTGACCGCGCCGCGGACGGGGGCGCCGGCCGCCCGCGCTGCGAGCAGCACGGTGGCGACGTGTTCGCTCACGCCGAACTCGGGGTCCCCGGGGACCATCGTGGAGCCCTTGACGTCGACGAGTCGGCCCGGGATCGCCGCGACGTCGTCGATCGTTTCCGCGTTGGGGAGGGATTCCGCGACGTTCGCACCGACGTTCGGGATGAGCGCGGCGAAGCCGGAAGCGTTCTCCAGCGTGCGGAGCCCGCGTCGGACCGACGCGAGCACGCGCTCGCGCTCCCGGAGCGCGTTGTCCGGGTCGTGAACCGCGAACTCGACGTCCGCGTCCGCGAGCTCGGGCATCGCCTCCTCGTGGAGCTCCGCCAGCAGGTCGCCCGCCTCCAGCCGGCGGATCAGGACCTCGATCTCCACGAGCGCCGCGACTCGGCTCACGTCGCCGGTGGCCAACCCCTTCCCCACCCGGTCGACGAGCTCCTGAACGCGGTCGTCGTCGACGATCCGGGGGTGTCGGGCGACCTCGCCGTGGGCATACTTCGAGACTGCCGACTGGGAGATGCCGAGCGCCTCCGCGACCTCGTGTTGGGTCAGCCCGCGCTCGCGGAGGTCCTCGGCCAGCATCGACCGAACGGTCGGGAGGAACTCCTCGACGACGACCTCCTCGATGAAGCGCATGGCTTATCGCTCCCGGTCCACGCCGTCGGCGCCAGCGTCGGCATCGACGTCCCCCTCGTCGACCTCCGGATCGTTGTCGTCGAACTCCGGATCGCTGCCGATCCGGGAGGCTTGAGGGCCGTCCTGGTTCTGATACTTCGATCCGCGCTCCTCGCCGTAGGGGCGATCGGCGGGCGTGGTCAGCTTCGTGAAGGTGAGCTGGGAGACGCGCATTCCCGGCGAGAGCGCGACCGGCGCGGTTCCGAGATTCGACAGCTCGAGGGTGATCTGGCCCTCGTACCCCGGATCCGCCAGCCCCGCGGTCGCGTGCACGACGATCGCGAGGCGGCCGAGCGAGGACCGCCCCTCGACGTGCGCGACGAGGTCGTCGGGGATCGCCACGCGCTCCGTGGTCGTCCCAAGGACGAAATCACCCGGATGGAGGACGAACTCGTCGCCCTCCTCGACGAAGGTTTCCGTGACGTACTCGCTCACCTCGTCCGCGCTGGCGGGGTGGATGCAGGGGATGTTCGCGCGCTGGAACTCCAGAAACCGCTCGCCGAGCCGGAGGTCGACGCTTGCGGGTTGCACCTGCTGGTCGAGGTCGTCGATCGGCTCGATGGCGAGATCCCCCTCCTCGAGGCGGCGAAGGATGTCGACGTCCGAGAGTATCATACCGGTACCACGGATCGCCGCAACCTTAATGCTCGGAAATCCCGCGGGGGGCACACGGCGGGTGGGGAGCCCACAGCCATCGGGAGTCACACCGCGATCAGTAACGTGATCACGGCGAAGGCGCCTGCCACGGTTCCGGCCGCGAGCGTCGAGACGTCGTGCCGTTCCGTGACCCCGCCCCGAAGGATCCACCACTGCCACGCGATCGTGGCGACGGAGACGACGAGCAGCGGCGTCTCGATCCCGGCGAAGGCGACGAGCAGCTCGTCCCGGAACGCCTCCGGCGAAGCCGCCTCGATCGTCGTGTTCTCGATGGCGTAGTAGATGGCCGAAATCCCCACCGCCAGTCTGAGCAGTTCGGGGACGAGCGCCCACGCCGCCACCGTCAGTGAGTCTCGGATCGTCCCTCCCCCGCCGGCGGCGCGAGCGCCAACGTGAACGACGCCGGCAGCCAGCAACCACCAGAGCCCGACGCCGAGGAACCCGTAGTGGAGGAACCCGGACGTCGCTTCCCGAAGCATCGACCCGAGATCGCGGTCGATCTGTTCCGGCTCCTGGCAGGCCTCGTACATCCGCGAGTCGGCGTCCCCACCCAGTTGCTTGCAGACCCAGTCGTCGGGGCGGTCGGGGTTGTCCACCGTGACCGTCGCGTCGATCGTCGCGTCGAAGACGACACCGAGCGCGAGGATTCCGACGGTGAGCGCGATTGCGACGAGCAGGACCACGCCGATCCCGATCGCGAGGGAGTCGCCGTATGGGGACGATCTGAAGAACCGACGCGGCCTGAGAAGGGCGGTCCGAACCGCTCCGAGACCGGCTTGACCCGTTGCGAGGGCGGAGCGGGCGCTGGCGAGCAGCGCACGCACGTCGCGTTGGAGGGACACGGATCGCGTTTTCCAAAGCGCGTATATAAAACCGTGGCCACGAACGATGGAGTATGAAACAGGCCATCGTCGCCCGGGCGGATCTCGGAATGGGCGAGGGGAAGCTGGCAGCACAGGTCGCACACGCCTCGCTGTCCGCGTACGAGGACGCGGGCCGCAAGGCACGCAAGCGGTGGAAGGGAAGCGGACAGAAGAAGGTCGTTCTCCGGGGCGACTCCGAGAGCCAGCTCTTCGAGCTCGCCGATAAAGCCGAGCGCAAGGGGCTCCCGTACGCGATCGTCCGGGATGCCGGCCACACCGAACTCGATCCAGGAACGGTCAGCGCGCTCGCGGTCGGGCCGGGCTCCGAGGAACTGGTCGACCGCGTCACCGGCGACCTCCCCCTGTACTGACCGATGCGCGAGGCACACCCCCGTGAGCGGGCGGTCGGGATCGACCGTTACGTCTCTGAGACGGACGGGATCGGCGGCCGGCTCCGCGTCTCGCCCGAGGACTTCCGCGTTCGCGAGCTGGAGGCCTTCGACGCCGAACCGATCGGCGACGAAAGCGACGCCGAACCGATCGACGATGGCACGGCCCCCGACCGGGGTGCGTACCCGGAGCTTGTGGTCCGCGTCCGGCTGTTCGACTGGGACACGAACGACTTCGCACGTCGGCTCTCGGACGCCCTCGGGATCAGCCGCGAGCGCGTCTCGTGGGCCGGCACGAAGGACAAACGCGCCGTGACGACCCAGTTGATGACCGTCCGCGACGCGGACCCGGCTGCGGTCCGCGAGATCGCGGGCGGGATCGACGGCGCGTCGATCGAGGTCCTCGGCGTAGCCGGCCGGCCGATCTCCTTCGGCGACCTCGCCGGCAACGCCTTCGAGATCCGGGTTCGCGATCCGGACGTCGGCGGCGGCGAGGGGCGACGTACCGACGCCGGTGCCGCCCCCGACGATCGGGCTGCCGCGATCGCCGACGAGCTGCGCGCGTTCGCGACCGGTGCCGACGACCCCGATTCGGTCGACCCCGACGATCCCGCCGCCGCGCCGAACTACTTCGGCCAACAGCGGTTCGGGAGCATTCGCCCGGTCACCCACGAGGTCGGGCTGGCGATCGCCCGCGGCGAGTGGCGCGAGGCGGTCCGAACCTACGTCGGGAACCCCGACGACGCCGAGCCGGCGGACACCCGCGAGGCCCGGGCGTTCGTCGACGAACAGTTCGCGAGCGAGTCGCCCGACTGGGAGGCCTGTCTCGACCGGATCCCGGGCCGGCTCCGGTTCGAGCGGGCGATGCTCCACCGGCTGACGGAGCCGACGCCCGAGGAATACGCCGATTCGGAAACGGCCGGCGGCCGCTGGCGGCACGCGCTCGAGGCGGTTCCCTCGAACCTCCAGCGGCTATTCGTGAACGCCGCCCAGTCGGTGCTGTTCAACCGGATCCTGAGCGAGCGCCTCGATCGCGGGATCCCCTTCCACGAGCCGGTCTCCGGCGACGTGGTCTGTTTCGCGGACGATGAGGCGCCCGCGGAGCTGTACGCGCCGGACGTCGACCGCCTCCAGCGCGTCACCGAGGACCGCGTGCCGGTGTTGCGACGCCACTGTGCCCGGCAGCGTGCGTTCGTCACCGCGCCCCTGATCGGGACCGAGACGGAGCTCGGCGACGGCGAGCCCGGCGAGATCGAGCGCGAGGTGCTTGCGGAGGCCGGGATCGAGCCGGCGGACTTCTCGCTGCCCGGCGAGTTCGACTCGACCGGGACTCGTCGGGCGATCCTCGTGACGACGGACCTGTCCGTCTCCGAGGACCTCGAGTTCGCGTTCGCGCTGCCGAGCGGGAGCTACGCGACCGTCCTGCTGCGTGAGTTTTTGAAGAGCGGTCCAGTCGATCTATGAGGCCGACTCGAGTGCCGAGGGCGGTCCGTCGGGACGGGTGAACGGTATTTAAGGATCCGGCGATCCTACCGTGGTTATGGACCTCATTCCTGCGGCGGTGTGGACGCTCCACGTCGCCTTCGCGGCCCTGTGGACCGGCAGCGTGCTGTTCGTCTCGGCGACGGTGGTGCCCGCGGCGACCAGCGCGACGATCGGGACCGACGCGATCGCCTCGATCGTCGGCCGGTTGCAGTTGGTGACGCGGCTGTCGGCGGTCGTGCTGTTCGCGACCGGCGGCCACATGGCCGGGACGACCTACACGATCGAGCGGCTGACCGGCACCGGACGCGGCCACCTCGTGTTGACGATGCTCGTCCTCTGGTTCGTGCTCGCCGCACTGGTCGAGATCGGCTCGAAGAAACTTCTGTCGGGCGTCTCAACCGACAAACTCCGTGAACCCGCCCGTGACGCTCGACCCCTCTTCCTGGGTGCGGCGGTGGTCTCCGTCCTCCTGCTCGTCACGGCCGGCGTGCTCGCGAGCAACGTCGTCGCGTGACGTTCGGACCGGGTTGGTGACGTTCGGACCGTCTCAGTCGTCGGCGGGCGCGGGCGAGGAGAACCCGACGTCCGCGGCGTCGACGCCGAGCTCGTCGATGGCGGCCTGGGCGGCGCGCTTGCCGGAGACGAGCATCGCGCCGAAGGTTGGCCCCATCCGTGGAAGCCCGTAGGCCGTCGCGACCGACATCCCGGTGGCGATCAGGCCGTCGTGGACGACGCCGGTGTGGTCGACGACGGCGTCCTCGCTCTCGGAGACCCACATCGAGTCGTGACCGGGCGAGTCGTGACCGGGCGCGCCGTACTGGTCGTCACCGGTCGCGTCCATTCCCGTGTTGTGCTCCTTGGCGTGCTCGATACCGGGCGCCTCGAAGACGCCGCGCTCGTCGAGCTTGCTGATCGCGACTGCCTCGTGGCCCGTCGCGTCGATGACGAGATCGGACTCGACCGCGATCGGGTCGACGCAGGTGATCTCGCGGGGCAGCGCGTGGACCGGCGTCCAGTTCATCACGATTCCGCCGACGCGGTGGTCGTCGCGGACCACGATGTCGGTGAACTCCGTCATGTTCTGGATCTTCGCGCCGGCGTCACAGGCCGCCTTGATCAGTCCGGAACAGGCCTCGGGCCCGTTCGAGACGTAGAGCCCGTCGGCCTCCTCGGTCGGCTCGTAGTCGACATCGAGTTCGTCGAGGACCTCCTGGGCCGGGTCCCGGACGGTCACCTTGTTCATCAGGAAGCCGCCGAGCCAGAAGCCGCCGCCGAGGTAGTTGTTCTTCTCGACGACCATCACCTTCACGCCGCGCTCGGCCAGCTCCTTGGCGGCCATCAGCCCGGATGGCCCGCCCCCGACGATGATCACCTCGGACTCGGTGAACTCCTGGAACTCCTCGCTCCAGGCGTTGCCGATCGCCTTGGTCACGTTCGCCTCGCTGACGTCGCTGAACGAATCGAAGTCGCTCATACAACTAATGAATATTCACGAGTTGTATTAGTGGTTGTGGTCGACATCCGCCACCGGAACTCGTGGTCACTCTTCGGTGGCGACGGGCTCTGGCGCAGGCCCGGGCGCGGACCGCGGATCGTGGGGGGAAACGCTTGAGTCGGTCCGCCTTCGAGCATTCGGTGATGAACAAACGCGGTCACGTGCTCAACGCGTTATTGCTTGCCGTCGGCGTCGGATTCGTCCTCGAACCGGCCGTCGACCGCAACACGGCGATCAAGATCGCCCAGGTCACCGTCCCGATCGTCCTGGGTGCGCTGTTCCCGGACGTCGACACCGCCTTCGGGAAGCATCGAAAGACGTTGCACAGCCTCACCGTGCTCGGGATCGTGGCGGCGTACCCCATCGTCTTCAACAACCTGCAGTACGTCTGGGTCGGCGTTCTCACGCACTACATCCTCGACCTGATCGGGAGCCGGCGCGGGATCGCGCTGTTTCACCCGCTGTCGAGTTCGGAGTACTCGCTGCCGTTCGGCGTCACGACCTCGAGCGACTACGCCGACCTCGTCACCGTCGTCATCACGGCCCTGGAGATCGCCGCGTTCTGGGCGGTCCACACCTACGTCGTCGACCTGAACGTCGACGTCGCGACGGTTTCACAGGCCATCGGGATGTCGTGATCACGCACCCGACCTCCCACCGGGTCAGCACACGTCTCGCTGGGGTCAGTACACGGCGACGTCGTCGAACCGACCCTCGTAGAAGACGCTGTGTGGATTCGTCGGGTCGTCGCCCGACAGGAAGAGCCGGTCAAGGCGCTTCCAGGTGTTCTCGTAGGCGAGATGGGCGTACTCGATCGCGCCCCGTGCGCGGTGTTCGATCCCGGCCCGGTGAACCACGCGGCGGTCGACGTCGCTTTTGAATGCCTCGACGACCGCCGCCGGCGTCTCCAGGTCCGTCTCGAAGGCGGTCCAGGCCTCGCCGACGGTGGCCCTGAGGTGGGCGTATGAGCTGCCGAACGCCGGCAGATCGAGGTCACGAGCCACCCGGCGAGCCCGCCGGTTCTGGTGGGGCAACAGTTTCGCGTTGTATCCCCCGACCGCGTCGATCCGGTCGCGGTGTGCGTCCAGCTCCGGCCGGGTGAGCGAGACGGTCGCGAACGTCGGATGCGGGACGAGAATCGCCGCGTCCTGGCGCTCCAGCTCCGCCATCGCTCCCTCGAAGGTGATGAAGTCCGGGATCGGCTCGGAGAGTCCGAGCGCGAGGAGGTGCCGGCGGTTCCGCCAGTCGCCGGTGAAGACCTCTCGAGCGGGGACGACGAGCAGTTCGTCGTCGGAGAACCGATCGGCACGCTCGCGGATCGTCGGCAGCCGCTCGAAGTGTGGCGCGTAGACGATCGCGTCGAGCCCGCGTTCCTTCGCGCGCTCGACGACGGTCTCGTCGAGTACCTTCACGTGGGCGTCGATCCGGGTCCCGGTGTGTGGCACGTTCGGGACGTCGGCGTCGTCCAGCAAATGCGTGTCGTTCCCCGACGACGGTGTCCGTGGTGACGGCTCAGCGTCTGCGGGGAAAACCGTTAATGCGACTCGGTCCGTCGCTTCGGGTATGCCCGGCTGGACGTGTGGGATCAGCGGATGTCGCGCCGCCTTTGAGGACGTCGAGTCGGCGATCGTTCACCAGACGACCGAGCACCAGCGTCACGAGTGTAAGGTGTGTGGCACCGTCATTCCGGACGGTTACTTTGCGATCCGCCATGCCTTCGACGAGCACACCCGCGCCGAGTACGTCCGCGCGTACGACGCCGACTCCGAGGACGTCCGCGAGCGCGAGCAGATCAAGGAGACGGTCGAGTCGACTGCCGACCTCCAGTCGGTCGTCGACCGGATCAACGGGTGATCCAACCCGGTTTTGGGCTCGATCGGTGATCGGAACTGACGCCTCGCCGTCCGCGATCGACGCCTATTCAATCGCGCCCCGTCGACCATTCGTCAGTGATCGCGATCGTCGTCAGCCGCGCGGACCGCGCGTCCGAACACATCCGCGACCGGCTCCTTGAGCTCGACGACTGGGACGTCTGCGTGGACGAGTCACGTCCCGACGCCGACGGCGGTGGGACCGTTTACCGCCGTCCGGGCGCGGAGCTGCGAACGTTCGAGGACCTCCACATCCACCTCGACGACCCGACGCCCGCCTTTGGGACGGTTACGTCGGCAGTCGATGAGGCGAACGGCTCGGCACCCTCCACTCCCGAGGATCGCGAGCCCGGTCTCCTCGCCGACCGTGAGCCCGAGCTGCTCGTCTTCGTCTCCAGGCACGCCGGCGAGACGGGGCCCCTGTTGACCGCCCACTTCACCGGAAACTTCGGGCCCGCAGAGTACGGCGGGGACGACGGGGCGCTCGCACGCGCTGCCCCGGCGGCCCAGAAGCGGCTGGTCGCCGGGTTCACCGAGCACGCCCCGGCCGACTATGACGTCGGGATCGAGTGTACCCATCACGGTCCCAGCGAGACCGCCGTTCCCTCGCTGTTCGCGGAGCTCGGGTCGGACGACGATCAGTGGGATGATCCCGCGGGTGCCCGGGCCGTCGCCCGTGCCGTCTCGGATCTGATCGACGACTTCGTCACCGGTCGGTCGGCGGATTCGATCGACGCGGCGAACCTCCTCGGTGACGACGGGGTACCCCGACACGTCGTCGGGTTCGGCGGCGGTCACTACGCGCCGCGGTTCACTCGGATCGTCGAGGAGACGGCGTGGGGCGTCGGCCACATCGGCTCGGACTGGCAGCTCGCTGAGCTGGGGTCCCCCGCCGAGCACGCCGACGTCGTCGAGCGGGCCTTCACGGCGAGCGCCGCCGAGTACGCCGTCATCGAGGGCGACCGACCGACCCTCCGTGAGACGATCGACGACCGCGGCTACCGCGTCGTCGGCGAGACGTGGGTCCGGGCGGTCGGCGACCGTCCGCTCGCGCTCGTCGAGCGCCTCGAGGCGGCGATCGCGACCGTTTCGGACGGGCTGCGGTTCGGCGACGTCGTCCCGGAGTCCCCCGATTCGATCACGGTTCGGGAGCTCCCTGCGGACCTGATCTCGCGGGCACAGGGGATCGACCACGAGACGACTCGGGCAGTCGTCGAGCGACACACGGTCGCCTTCGAGACGGAGGAATCGGGGACGCGAGCTGCCGGGAAGGCGGCGTTTGCGCCCGATGGCACCGACGCCGACGCTGCCGATACCGCCGACGACGGTGACAACGACGCCGCCGATGGATACGACGTCCTCGTCCGGGCACTCGCCGACGTCCTTCGGGAGCGGTTCGACGAGGTGACGCTCACTGCGGACGCGGTCGTCGCCAGCGAGGCGGCGTTCGATCCGGAGCTGGCGGCCGAGCACGGCGTCCCCGAGGGGCCGAAGTTCGGTCGACTCACTGCGGGTGACGCCGTCGAGGTCGACGGGCGGACCGTGACGCCCGAGGACGTCACGCGCGATCGAGACGTTCGGTTCCCACGGTGACGCGAAACGCCGTTCCGGTTTCCATTCTTCGGGTCCGTTGAACGTCGAGAACACCCGTCTCGGCGTCTGACGGGAGTCTGACGAATGGGGAAAGGTAATTAACCTCGCTGCACAACCCTTCCCCAAGATGGACTCTATCGTTGAGGACGCGATCGACGAGGCCGAGGAGTCCGGATCCGCGGGATCCGGCGAGATCGGCGAGGCGGACGCGAACGGGGGATCGAGCGCCGGCGGCTCGAACGCCGGCGGAGCGCCACAGACCGGAATGATGACCGACGACGAGCTGCAGGACGTCCTCCAGGACCTGCAGACGAACATCACCGTGGTCGGCTGTGGCGGCGCCGGCGGTAACACCGTCAACCGGATGACCGAGGAGGGGATCCACGGCGCAAAACTTGTGGCGGCCAACACCGATGTCCAGCACCTCGTGAACATCGAGGCGGACACGAAGATCCTGATGGGCCAACAGAAGACCCAGGGCCGCGGCGCCGGGTCGCTCCCGCAGGTGGGCGAGGAGGCCGCCATCGAGTCCCAAGAGGAGATCTACGACGCCATCGAGGGCTCGGACATGGTCTTCGTCACCGCCGGCCTCGGCGGCGGGACCGGGACCGGCTCGGCGCCGGTCGTCGCGAAGGCCGCCCGCGAGTCGGGCGCGCTCACGATCGCGATCGTCACGACGCCGTTCACCGCCGAGGGCGAGGTCCGCCGGACCAACGCCGAGGCGGGCCTCGAGCGTCTCCGCGACGTCGCCGACACCGTCATCGTCGTCCCCAACGACCGGCTGCTCGACGCGGTCGGCAAGCTTCCCGTCCGCCAGGCGTTCAAGGTCTCCGACGAAGTGCTGATGCGCTCGGTGAAGGGGATCACGGAGCTCATCACCAAGCCCGGCCTCGTCAACCTCGACTTCGCCGACGTCCGGACCGTGATGGAGAAGGGCGGCGTCGCGATGATCGGCCTCGGCGAGTCCGACTCCGACTCGAAGGCGCAGGACTCCGTGAAGTCGGCCCTGCGGTCGCCCCTGCTCGACGTCGACATCTCCGGCGCCAACTCCGCGCTCGTCAACGTCACCGGCGGCTCCGACATGAGCATCGAGGAGGCCGAGGGCGTCGTCGAGGAGATCTACGACCGGATCGACCCCGACGCGCGGATCATCTGGGGGACCTCGGTCGACGAGGAGATCGACGGCCAGATGCGGACGATGATCGTCGTCACCGGCGTCGAGTCGCCCCAGATCTACGGCCGGAACGGCGAGGAGGCGCCACAGCCGCAGGGCGTCGACGGGCCTGCCGAAGGCGACGCCGTCGAGGATCCGACCGACGACATCGACTACGTCGAGTAGTCGTCAGTCCGACGCTCGCACCTCGTTCTGACGCTCGTACCTCGTTCTGACGCCGTCGAACCCGTCCCGAGATCGCCAGACACGACGGCCCCTCTCCGCGTTTCCGGCCGGGAGACACATCACAAGGTAAAAAACGCCCCGTCGTGTACGGTCTTCCAATATGGACGTTCCCTACGACCTCAACAGTTACATTCGGGTGCTGAAGCTGGCGAGTACCCCATCCTCCGAGGAGTTCCTGCAGGTGTCGAAGATCGCCGGCGCCGGCATTCTCCTCATCGGCTTCCTCGGCTTCCTGATCTACATGATCATGAGCCTGCTGCCGGGGGTCGGCGTCTGATGTCGTCGATCTTCGCGGTCAAGACGACCGCGAGCCAGGAACGGACGGTCGCGGACATGCTCGCCGAAAAGGAGATGCCGGAGATCCACGCGGTCCTCGCACCCGACCAGCTCACGAGCTACGTGATGGTCGAGGCCGACGACGGCAGCGTCTTCGCCCGCGTCCTCGACGAGATCCCGCACGCTCGCGGCGTCATCTCCGGCTCCGACGGCCCCGCCGAGAGCGGCTTCTCGGAGGTCGAACACTTCCTCTCGCCGACCCCCGACGTCGAGGGGATCGCCGAGGGCGACATCGTCGAGCTCATCGCCGGCCCGTTCAAGGGCGAGAAGGCGCGCGTCCAGCGGATCGACGAGGGGAAAGATCAGGTCACCGTCGAGCTCTACGAGGCGACCGTTCCCATCCCGGTGACGGTTCGGGGCGACCAGATCCGCGTGCTCGACAGCGACGAACGGTAGCAACCGCTCGTTCACGCGACGAGGGAAGCGAGAGCGCTCGAACGGAACCGCCCACGACGAACCCGGCCGTGTCGACCCCAGTCGCGGCAGTGTCCGGTCGATCCGTCGGTGCCTTTTAACTGTCCACCGTTCATACGGAGTCACAATGGCACTCCTACAGAAGCTCAAAGAGAAACTCGGGATCGGCGGCACGTCGACGACCGACCATACCGACACCGACACCGAGGTCACCGTCGAGCACGACCCCGACGAGGCGGTCGCGCAGGACGCCGGCGATCCGGCCGCGGACCCGGATCAGGGTGCCGCGGCGGAGACGGACGCGGCCGCCTCGACGGAGACGCTCGTCGACGAGGCGGCCGCCACGGAGCCCGATGAGGCGGCCGAACCGGCCGAGGCCGCCGGTCCGGACGCGCAGGATCGCGAGGCGACGGCCGACGGTGCTGACGCGGAGACGACCGCAGAGGACGGGGATGCCTCCGAGACCGTCGACACGGAGTCGGCTGCGGCGGACGGGAACGAGTCCACCACGGAGGAGGACGACGTGGACGAACCCGAGGACGCCGACGGTGCCTCCGGCACGCCGGTCGACACGATCAAGGGTATCGGCCCCGCCTACGCCGAGCGACTCGCCGAGATCGGGATCGGCTCGGTCGGGGACCTCGCCGACGCGGACGCCGCTGCGGTCGGCGAGGGCGCGAACGTCGGGGAGTCCCGGGCAGCCACCTGGATCGAGCGCGCGAACGAGGCCTGATCCCGACTGTCCCCCCGGTCGGGGATCGGAGCGGGGTGGCGTCGCCGGAGCGGCGTCGGAGGCACAGCAGACCGTGAGCGTCTCGCAACGTTCAAACCGCCCGCCGAGCACCGGATCGTATGGACGAGGATCGTCGGATGCTTCCCGCGGCGGACGTGCCGAGGGACGGAACGGTACTCGTGACGCTACGGCCGGTCGGGGACGTCGAAACCGGAACCGGAGACCAGGGCGGCGACGGCGAGGAGCTCGAGGCGATGCTCATCGAGCTGGCCGACGGCATCGCCTGCTACCGCAACTACTGTCAACACTGGACGGACGTTCGGATCGATCGTGGAAACGGCGCGACCGTTCGCAACGGGGAGATCGTCTGTGAGAAACATGGCGCGTACTTCGCGTCCGACACCGGCGTCTGTTCGTTCGGCCCGTGTGAGGGTTCGGTCCTGGATGCGATCGACGTGGCGGTTCGAGACGGCCACGTGGTGTTGGCCGATCCCGATTACGCCTTCGAACGGCTCGGTCCCACGGAGCGGCCGGACGCCGCAGGCGGATCCCGGATCGATTTCACCGGATCGTAGCGACGCGATCGACGTCCGGAGTAACATTCAGGTAGCGGTGTCGAGAAGGGATAGGTATGCCACCCGCGACCGACGACGATGACGCCGACGGAACCCAGGGCGGACTGACCGAAGCGGACCTCCAGGAGCTGACCGACGGACTCGTGAAACACTCCTCCGGCGGCGGGACGACGGTGTACAAGAACGCCGCGGGTGTCGGCTGTCCGAACCCGAACTGCGACCGCGGCATCTTCCGGACGCTGTTCGTCAGCGACACGGGCTGGCAGGAGCTCGGCGCCACCCGCGAGGGCGTCCACCTCTGTCTCACCTCGACCGACGACACGCGGCTCGTGTTCATCCACGAGGAGTGATCCCGGTGGACGGCACACCCGATCAGCACGAGGAGGCTGCCGGCCGAGGACCGTCCGGCGACGCCGAGCGCGGGACCCCCGGCGCCGGCGTCACCCCGACCGCGCGGGAGATCGCCCCGGCCGCCCCCGAGGATTTCGGCCTCGTCCAGGTCTGGTGGGGCGACGGCAAGGGGAAGACCACCGCGGCGCTCGGGATGGGAATGCGGGCCGCCGGACACGGCTATCGGGTCCACCTCCTGCAGTTCATGAAGGGCGGCGCCGACTCCGTCGAGCCGGACCGCGGCGAGTACAACGCGATCGCCGCACTACCCGGGATGTCCTACGAGAACACCGGCCACTACGGCTGGCACGGATTTCGGGACGGTTCGGCCGACGACGACCACGCCGCGAAGGCCGCCGGCGGACTGGCGCGAGCCCGGGAGCTGATCGACGCGGCCGCCGACGCCGACCTGACCGATCCGCTCCCCCTGGCCGGCGATCCCGAGGACGGGGTTCACCTGTTGATCCTCGATGAGGTCCTGTATGCCGCCGATAAGGGGCTCATCGACGCCGCCGACGTCCGCGAGTTGATCGACGCGAAGCCGGCCGATCTCGAACTCGTCGTGACCGGGAGCCACACGCGTCCCGACTACCTCGAGGACGACGTCGATCTGATGACCCGCGTCGGCAAGGAGAAACACCCGATCGACGCCGGGATCCGGGCGCGAAAGGGGACCGAGTTCTGAGCCGGAACCCGTGATTCGATGACCCGATCGGACACGCGTACGCTGCTCGTCGCCGGCACGGCCAGCCACGTCGGCAAAAGCACCGTCGCCGCCGGGCTCTGTCGGCTCCTCGCCGACCGGGGCGTCGACGTCGCGCCGTTCAAGGCACAGAACATGTCGAACAACGCTCGAGCCGTCCCCCGCGCGACCGGGTCGGATCACTCCCCGGCGGCCGAGTCGGATGCCGGCTCCGGCTTCGGCGAGATCGGCGTCTCCCAGTACACCCAGGCGCGTGCGGCCCGCGTGCCTCCGACGACCGACCACAACCCCGTGTTGCTCAAGCCCAGCGGTGGCGGCGAATCGCAGGTCGTCATCGACGGCGTGCCGGCGGCGACCGTTCCCGCCGGGGAGTATTATGACGACCACTGGGAGACAGCTCGAACCGCGGTTGACGACGCCCATGCCAGACTCGCCGCTGATGCGGAGATGATCGTCGCCGAGGGGGCCGGATCGATCGCGGAGATCAACCTTCACGATCGGGACCTCGCCAACATCGAGACCGCACGGATCGCCGACGCCGACGTGCTCCTCGTGGCCGACATCGAGCGTGGCGGCGTCTTCGCGTCGCTCGTGGGGACTCTCGAGTTGCTTCCGGACGACGTTCGGGACCGCGTCGTCGGCGTCGTGATAACCAAGTTCCGCGGGGATCGATCCCTCCTGAAGCCCGGTCTCGAGGCGTTCGAGGACCGGACGGGCGTGCCGGTTCGCGGGGTGCTCCCCTTCGACGATCCGGGCTTGCCGGCGGAGGACAGCGTCGACCTCCCGGCGGCCGATGCCCGGACGCCGACGGTTCGCGGGGATGATGACGGCGTTCCCCCCACCGATGCGATCACGATCGCGGTACCGCGGCTGCCGCGGATCTCCAACGTCACGGACCTCGAACCGCTTGCGGCCGAACCGGGCGTCCACGTGCAGTACCTGCCGGTTGGGGACCGCCGAGACGTCGGCTCCGGATCCGCCGCACCGCTCGCGGACGCCGACGCCGTCGTCCTCCCCGGAACGAAGAACACCGTCGACGACCTGATCGCCCTTCGGGATGCCGGGCTTGCCGCGGCGATCCGCGACTTCGAGGGGCCGGTCGTCGGCCTCTGTGGCGGCTACCAGCTGCTCGGCGACCGGATCCTGAACGCCGATGTCGAGGGGACGACCGACGTCTCGACGGTCGAGGGGCTGGGGCTGTTGCCGGTCGAGACGGTCTTTTCACACGACAAGCACGTCGTCGAGACCACCCGTCGGATCGACGGAGTCGGTCCGCTTGCCGGCGCGACGGGGACGGTCCGGGGTTATGAGATCCATATGGGCGAGACGCGACCGGCGTCTCGCGACGCTCCTCTTGCGGCGGGCGTCGACCCGGCGCTGCAGACCCCGTTCTCGGCGATGACCGACACCGACGTCGTCGGTGACGATGCCGACGACGGTGGCGCTGCTGACGGCGGTGACGTGGATCGGGACGACCGGGACGGCGTCGCCCTCGGGGCCGCGCTCGGCGGCCGGTCCGGGGTCGTCGGGACCTATCTCCATGGGCTCTTCGAGAACCGTGACGCTCGGTCCGCGTTCCTCGCAGCGGCGGGCGGTTCGGATCCGGATCGATCGATCGACCGATTCCGCGACTCCGCTGGCGAGGACCCCTCTCCGTATGACGCGGCCGCCGATCTGCTCGTCGAACACGTCGACCTCGATGGACTGCTTCCGGACCGATAGGTTCGGACCGGTACCCGACCGATGCGTTCGGGCGGCGTCGCTCGGCGTACCGGATGGCGTGGATTTTTATCGTCCGGCGACGACCCGTCCACGTATGCGTGTCGCGTTCGTCTCGCTTTTCACTCCACACCACGGCGACACCCCTGCCCGACGTCGAACGCGACGACTCGCCGACGCACTCGCCGACCGCGGCCACGACGTCGCATGGCTGTGTACCCAGTGGTGGGGTGGCGACCACGGTGCGTTCACCGAGGACGGGATCGAGTACCGGCGCGTCGGTGCCGACCCGGAACCGATCGCGTTCACAGCCCGGGTTCCGGCGGCGTTGCGGCGGTTCGACCCGGACGTCGTCCACGCCGTCAACAGCCCACCCGGCGGCGCCATCGCGGCGACCGTGAGCCGGCCGATCCACGGCGCGCCGGTCGTCGTCGACTGGTGGCGCGACCGTCCCGAGGACGGCACGGTCGGATACCGGATCCTGGCTCGACGTGCGGACGCGGTCGTGACGCCGGCCAAGACGGTGGCGACGCGGGTCCGCGAACACGGCGCGCCCGATGACGGCGTCGAGACGATCCCCGAAAGCGTCGACCTCGACGCCGTCGACTCCACCCCCGTCGATGACCGGTTCGACGTGGTCTACTCCCGACGGCTCGACCGGCACGCGAACGTCGACTCGTTCTTACTGGGTCTCGCGGAGCTGCGTGATACGGACTGGTCGGCGGCGGTCATCGGCGACGGCCCCGAGCGCGCTGCCGCCGAGGCGACTGCCGCCGACCTTCGGCTCGCGGACCGGGTCGAGTTCCTCGGCGAGCAGCCGCTTGCCGATCGCCTCGCGACGTTCAAGGGCGCCCACGTGTTCGCCCAAACTGCGACCAGCGAGGCGTTCGCGGGCGATCTCCTCCGGGCGCTCGCGTGTGGTTGCGTCGGCCTCGTCGAGTACCAGGCCGGATCCAGCGCACACGAGCTCGTCGAGGGCGACGCCCGTTCCAGCCTCGTCACGAGCCCCCAAGAGCTCGCGACCGCCTTCCGGGAGGCCGCTACACAGCCACACCGGACGACCGGTGACGGGTTCGAGGCGTACGACCGCCGCACGGTGTTGGAGCGGTATCTCGAACGCTATCGCTCGGTCCGCTCCGATCGCGGCCTGTTGTAGTCCGCTCCCGACTGGATGGACGTCGACGACTGGCTGATCGTCGACGATCGCGACATCGCCTCGGTGGCGGTGTTCGGGACACGAGGACGGTCCGGCGCCGGTGGCTATTCGTCGCCGCCGTCGCCGCCGTATCGGAGGAAGAAGAACGCCATTCCGAGCGTCGAGACCATCGCGATGAACGTCGCGATGCCGAGTGCCTTTGCCCCCTCGGGAACGAAGACGACGCCGGAGGCGCTGTCCCCGCCGCCGGTCGATTCGGTTTCGATGTCTCCGCCGACGGCGATGCCGCCGTGCATACCGACCTGGGAGTGTGGGTCACACTGGTAGTGGGTGATGCCGGCGTCCTCCTCGGAGGTTTCGTACTCGAAGGTGAACCCTTCCTCGCCGGTGATCTCGCTCTCGAAGGAGGCGGGGCCGTCGACCGCGTGGACGTTGTGGTCGCCGCCGTTGCCCGTCCACTCCCAGACGATCGTGGTTCCGGGGTCGACCCAGACCTTCGTGGGGTCGAACGCGAGGCCGTCGCCCGCGCCGACCGCGATCGTTACCTCGTCCTGTCCGCGGGCGTCCGTGTAGCTATCCACGTTCCCCTCGACCGACGAGGGCCACACCGGGACCTCCTCCTGTGCCGCCGCCGATCCGGCGGCACCGGCGGCGACCCCAGCCGCGGCAGCGGTGCCGCCGGCCGTGCGAAGCAGCGCCCGTCGCGAGACGTCCTCCGTACTCATACCCGTGGCTTGGAGACGCCCTGTAGTGAATACTTTGGTTCGCGGTCCGCCGATCGAGCGCCTCGGTCACACGATGCGGCATCGGCGAGCCGTTCATCAAACCACGCTCCCGGCCGTCGTAGGCGGTTCGTGGACCTGTTTACGAGACCGGTCAGTGATCCGCGCTTGGCGCCTCCTCGACGAACGCCACCGCGCGCACGGGCGCGCCGTCGGCGCCGGCGATCGGCAGGGGAAACGCGTACAGCGTGAACCGGTCGGGAAGCCCGTCGAGGTTCGTGAGGTTCTCGACGATCGGGAGGCCGGCCCCGAGAAGCGCGTGGTGGACCGGAAATCCGTCGGGTTCGTCCGGCTGATCCGGGTCGTCCGACCCGTCGGACGTGGCGTCCCCGGAGGGCGTCGGATCCGGGTTGAGCACGTCGATCGCGACCCCACAGTCGGCCTCGCGGAGCGCTCGTGCCGCTGCCGGCGTCAGGTAGGGATGATCCCGGTAGCAGTCGGCGTTCCAGTGGGCGTCCCAGCCGGTTCGGACCACGAGGAGGTCGGCGGCCGCGAGCGCGTCCGGGTTCGGGAGGGCGTCGGCACCGATGGGCTCGCGGGCCGAACACGGCGTGACGTCGAGGAACCGGGCGTCGAAGACGTACTCGCCGACCGGCCGGTCATTGAGGTCCGCCCCGCCGGATTCGGTGTGGCTCGGCGCGTCGATGTGCGTGCCGGTGTGGCTGCCGCAGTGCAGTTCGTGGACGGCGGCGCCGTCGTCGGCGATCGTCGCGGCCGGCGTGAGTTCGACCGGCGGATCGCCGGGGAACGTGGACATTCCGGACTCGATCGGCTGTGAGAGGTCGCGATACGCGTCGGATCGGTGGGGCATACCGAGCCCTTCGACGAGGATCCCCGAGAAACGTGCGGATCGTGAGAATGGTCAGTCAACGGAGGAGGCGGAGGGCCGGTAGTGGCCAACCCGTCGCGCTACGCGGTCACTCGATCGACGGTCCGTCGGAGATGCTCTCGAGCCAGGCCTCGAGCTTCTCACGCGGCGGCGGGCCGGTGACCAGGCTCACGCTCACGAAGAGCACGAGGCTGGCGACGAGCCCGTAGATGATCGGGCGGTTCGAGCCGAAGCCGTAGACGGCCATCGACGCCACGACGACGACGGAACTGCCGAGGATCGACGCGACGGCGCCCTGCCAGGTCCCGCCGCGCCAGAAGAACGCCGCCATCAGGGGCACGAAGATCGCGCCCGTCAGCAGGTTGTACGCCAGCGTGAGCGCGTTGACGACGTCCCCGATGAGGATCGCCACTCCGATCATCCCGATGCCGAGCACGAGGATCCCGACCCGGGAGACCAACGTATACCGTCGCTCGCTGGCGTCGGGGTCGATGAACCGCTTGTACACGTCGTTGGTGAACAGCGTGCTCGAGGCGAGCAGCGCCGAGTCGGCGGTCGACATCATCGCCGAGATGAACCCGGCCAGGATGAGCCCCGAGAGGCCGGTGGGAACCGTCTCGAGGACCAGCTGCGGAAGCGCGAGATCGGCGTTCTCGAGCCCGGGGAACAGCACCAGGGCGATCATCCCGAGCACCGCGGTCGCGATCCCGTAGACGACCGCGTACGCGCCCGTGGCAATGTTCCCGACCCGAGCCGTCCGCGGGCTGTCGGCCGTGAAGACGCGCTGCCAGATGTCCTGGCCGATCATGATCCCCAGGAAGTACAGCAGGAAGTAGCTGATCACGGTGTCGATCCCGATGCCGGTCGGGCTGAAGTAGGAGGGATCCAGTTCCGCCGTGAGCCCCGAGATCCCGCCGACCTCGAGCAGACCAAGCGGCAAGGCAAACACGAAGACGCCGATCGTCATGATGATCCACTGAACGAAGTCGGTGATCGTGACCGAGAACATCCCGCCGAGTGCGGTGTACCCGATGACGATGATTCCAGCCACGAGGATCATCGTGTTGAGCTGGTAGTCGAGCAGCGCCGTGAGCACGGTTCCGATCGATATCACCTGCGTGATCGCAATCGTCAGCGCGTAGATGCCGGCGACGAGCGCGCCGACGGTCGCCGAGTACTTCTCGAAGCGTCGTTCGAGGATCTCGCCGAGCGTGTACGCCTTGAGGTTCGCGAGTTCGGTCGAGATGAGAAAGCCGATCGCCGCGACGCCCAGCCCGAGCCAGACGACGAGCCAGGCGCCGGAGACGCCGTGTTGGTACCCCAATCCGCCGCCGCCGATCGTCGATGCGCCGCCGAGGATGACCGCGGACATCACCGGCACGTACATCCAGATCGGGATGTCCCGTCCGGCGACGAGATAGTCGTCGAGGGTATCCGAACGTCGGTACCCCCAGTAACCGACGCCCAACAGGCCGATCATGTAGAGCACGATGATGCCGAAGTCGATGCCGACGAGTGACATGGAAATTGTTTGCCACCAGTCCGGTTGTAAACGTTTCGCTCCACGAGCGATCGCTCATCAGTCAGCGCCGCTCATCAGTCAGCGCCGCTCATCAGTCAGCGCCGCTCATCAGTCAGCGCCGCTCACCGGTCGTCCCGCTTACCGGTCGTCCCCGAACGGTCCGTCAGTCTCGAGTCGGTCGGCCGGGCGGAGCCGATCCCGATCGATCGTGTCGTACAGCGTGTCCCACTCCGACGACAGGCCGCGTTCGGCGAGCACGGCGATGGCGAGTTCGCCGGATCCGCCGTACGTCGCGGCCCCGAACTCCCAGCCCGGTGGCCCGAGGGGGAAGGGACCGCCCTCCCGGGGGCGACGAACGTCGATCACGCCGCCGAGCGCGTCGCGGGTCGCGACCACGAGATCGCGAGCTTCGGAGTATCGAGTGAGCGGAAACTCCCGGTAGTCGACAGCGAGAACGCCGCTATCACCCTCCTCGAGGATCGGGGTCGTGTCGGTACGGCCCGCCTCGATGAGGAGCGAGAGGACGTCGACGGAGGCGTCCTCGCCGCTGATCACGTCGACGTATCGGTCGATCCGGCCGCCGAATCGACCCTCCTCGTCGGTTCCATCGCCCTCGCCGTCGTCTCCGTCCTCGGAACCGTCCGCATCCGTGCTCGCCACGTCCACGTCGGCGGCGCCTCCGGCCTCGGCGTCGTCGGAGCGATCGGGTCGGGCCGTAGGTGGCGTGTACGCCACCACACCGGCGGTCCGGAGGTCGGTGTCGATCCCGTGTGAGAGGAGGACCCCGTCGAGGGTGAGACTCGAGGGAACGAGGACGCGATGGCGGTCGGCGCCGTCACCGACCGGCTCGATCGCGGCGGGGACGGGACCGAGCGGACTCGTGTGCAGCGACCGGATCGCCTCCAGGGCGGGATCGAGGTCGGCGGTGTCGACGAGCGCGCTCGAGACGAGCAGCACGCCGGTATCCTCGAGGGGATCGTAGGTCACCCGGCTTCGCAACGTCGCGATCCGCGAGCGAACGTGGTCGAGCCGGCTGCTGACGTTTCCCCGTTCGAGCTCGGTCCGTCCGGCAGCGGTGAGGCGGCGTCCCTGGCCGGGGACCTTCTCGGTGAGCCCCGCCTCGTCGAGGTCGGCAAGCGTGAGCCGGATCGTCCGTCCGGTGATCGAGTAGCCGTGCCGCCGCATCAGTTCGACGAGCCGGATGCTCCCGACCGGCTCGTGTCGGTCGACGAGCCACAGCAGGTCGTACGTCCGACCGTCGAGGTCGCGGTCCATCGTTCCGTCCCACGGGCACGGCCTACAAGACTTCGGCGGTCTCCCGGGCGCGGTGGCGTCCCGTTCGCGACGCTGTCCACGCTTGCGGGGACGCGATCGCCGATCGAGGAGGAAGGTTTATGCGAGTTCCGTGACGAATCGGTGGCAATGAGGTTCCACCAATGACGGTCATGCGACCCGATTCGACCGACGCAGAACACACGGGGCGGGCAACGATCACCCACCGATTCGACGGAAGTCGCTTCGAGGTGGTCCGATGAGTCGCGAGACGCCCGCCGGTCGTTTCCGCGGGGACCACCCCGCCTCGTCGCTCGAGTTCGCGTACGCGGGGATCCCGACCTTCCTGAAGGCCGATCATCGCGACGTCGAGGACATCGCGGACTATAACGCCGGCGTCGTCGGCGTCCCGTACGACTCGGCCGTCAGCAACCGCCCCGGGGCACGGTACGGGCCGCGGGCGGTCCGGGAGGCCAGCGGCTGGTGGGATTACCTCTCGGGGTACAAGGGCGGGTTGACGAACATGCGAACCGGCGAGGACGTCGACTTCGGCGCGCTCTCGGTCGCCGACTGTGGCGACGTGCCGGTGTTCCCGATGGACCAGAAGACGACCGCCGAAAGCATCACGGCCCACGTCGCGACCGTTGCCGAGCGGGCGTTCCCCGTCCTCATCGGCGGCGACCACTACTGTACGTTCCCCGCGTTCCGCGGGTTCGCGGAGGGGGCCGGTCACGACGACGTCGGACTCGTTCAGATCGATGCCCACACCGACACCGTCTCCGAGAGTCCGATCTTCGGCCGGGAGTTCCACGGCTCGAGCACGGCGCTGATGGCCGACTCGCCGTACGGCGATCTCGAGAACGTGAGCCAGGTCGCCATTCGTGGCTACGAATCCCCGGCGTTCTTCGAGTTCGCCGAGGAGACCGGACTCAACCTCTTCGCGATGCCCGAGATCGAGGAGCGCGGACTGGACGCGGTGATCCGCGACGCGATCGCGGCTGCCGCCGAGGGGACCGACGCGGTCTACGTCACCTTTGACATCGACTCCGTCGACCCGAGCGTGGCGCCCGGAACGGGGACACCCGAACCGGCCGGGCTCTCGGCCTCGCAGGCGTTGACCGCGATGGAGGTCCTGGGCGGCCACGACGCCGTCGGCGCCGTCGATCTGATGGAGGTCGCTCCGGACTACGACCCGGCCGGGAACACCTCGCGGCTGGCGGCGAACCTGCTCGTGGCGTTCCTCGAGCGCAAGTTCGCGGTCTAACCCTGACGCCGCCGCTGCCCGCGGATCACTCCGCTTCGAGCAGCCCGGACAGCGTCCGCGTGACCGCGTCGCCGGCCCACTCCACCTCGCGAACGCGGACGTACTCGCGGTCGGCGTGGGCCACGGCGCCCTCGGCGTCCGCCAGATCGCCCGGACCGAAGACCACGGTCGGGGCCGGCGAGAAGTAGGACGCTTCGGTCGCGGCCGAGAACGGACGGACCGCTCCGCCCCGATCGCGAACGGCGGCAGGAGCGTCCTGGACCCCGTGAGCGTCCTCGTCCTCGTCCGCGGGCGTGTCCTCTCCCGCAGATGTGTCCCCACCCGCAGGACGCGCCGCATCGATCGCGTCCGCGAGCAGCCGAACGAACTCGTGGTCGGGGTCGGTCGAGAAGGCCTCCAGAAACGGCGACTCGCGGTCGGTGAGTTCGAACGCGACGCCGACGTCATCCGGGACGGCCGCCCGGATGTCGTTCGCCAGCGACTCGCGGAAGCCCGCGGCCGTCTCGGGTGGGATCGACCGCCGGTCGACGACGATCGCACACCGGTCGGGGACCTGGTTGGTCGCGCCGCCGCCGTCGATCACGGTCGGCGTGAGCCGCGCCGGGCCGAGTTGGTCGTGGGACGGCCGGTCCGCGTCGAACTCGCGGACGGCGCCGAGCGCCCCTTCGGCGGCCGCCACCGCGTTGGTTCCTTCGTCCTCGGCGGCGTGGGCGGTTTCACCCGACAACTCGATCGTCCCCTCGAAGCGTCCCTTCGCGGCCGTACAGACGTCGAGGCCGGTCGGTTCGCCGACGATGTACAGATCCCCGTCGAGCTCGTCCCCGGTTCCCTCGAGTCCGCCGGTGAGCGCCGCGGCGCCGAGGGAGTGTACCTCCTCGTCGGGCGTGATCGCGAGCGTGAGCCGACCGCGATCGGGATCGGTCGCGAGAAAGCCGACGAGCAGCGCTGCAAGCGGACCCTTGGCGTCACAGGACCCACGGCCGCGGATCACGTCGACGCCCGATTCGCCCTCGACAGTCGCATCCGGGTCGCGTTCGAACGGGATGTGGGGCGTCACGGTGTCGATGTGGGTGTTACAGACCACGTGTGGTCCGGTGTCGGGGTCGATCGACGGCTTGCTCGCGAGCACGTTGCCGGCGTCGTCGACCCGGGCCTCGATCCCGTGCTCGGCGAGTGTCTCGAGAAGGAACTCACGCATTTCCCCGACGTCCTCGTGGGACGGATGACGGACCGCGGTCTCCAGAAACGCGATCGGATCGAAGCCGTCGCCGTCGGACCGAGTCATCGCGGATCGTCCTCCGCGTTTCGGTTCGGGTCAGCGGCGTCTGCGGCGTCGTCGACGTCGTCAGCAGCGTCTGGGCCGTCAGTATCGGACCCGGACTCGGTCCCCGGATCGACCGCGGGGGTCGCGTCGGCGGCGGCCGCCTCATCGACCTCCGGATCGGCGACGAGCTCGCCGGCGCCCTCCTCGGCGACCGGACCGGAAAGGGTCGCGGGACCCTCGTCGGGAACGGTGATCTCGAGCTCGCCACCCGGCGGTCGCGATCGGACGGTTTCGGCGTCGACCCGGCCGGTCCGGCGCGCGACCGCAGCGATCGCGACCGCGCCGGTGCCGCACGACCGCGTTTCGCCCTCGACGCCGCGCTCGAAGGTGCGCTGGCGGTAGGTGGGAACGAGGCCGTCGAACTCGCGGTCGTCAGCCGACCCGTCGTCGGGCGTGTAACTGACGCGCCCGGCGAGGTTCACGTTCGCCCCCTCCGGAAAGACGTCGGCGTGGCGAACCGGCTCGGCGACCGCTTCGAGATCGATGTCGTCGATCGCCTCAGCGTCCGCATCGCCGTCCTCCTCGATGAACGCCACCGCGTGCGGGACGCCGGTGTTGACCGCGGAGACGGTGAGCCCCTCGACATCGGTCTCGATGAGGGGCGCGTCGGGATCGCCGTCCCGGAGTTCGGGATCGTCAGCGCGCGAGCGATCGACCGGGACGCCCGCGGGATCGAACCGGGGGATCCCCATCTCGATCGTGACGTCCCGGCCGTTCGCGTCGACCGCGGCGCGCCGGTCGCCGGCCGGCGTCTCGATCACGAAATCGGTCTCGCCGGTGCGGTCGTGTGCCCAGGCGGCGACGACCCGGGCCCCGTTGCCACACATCGCCGCGGTGGAGCCGTCCGGCTGGACAAGCGACATCGTGACGCGGGTCGGGTCGGCTTCCGCCTCGATCCCGAGGAACAACACGCCGTCGGCGCCGCGACGTCCCGCGCCCGGCAATTCGACGCCGGTGTCGCGATCACAGTGTGCGATCGCGAACGGGCGACGATCCGCGAGCGCGGTCACCCCGGCTCGGTCGGCGTCGGCCTCGTCGACGACGATGAAGTCGTTGCCCGTGCCGTGGTACTTCCGGAACGGGACCGTCATTCCGCATCCTCCGTGGAACTTATGTCGCCGGCGGGACGCACCGGGTCCTCGAGCGCTGCGAGCCCCTCGTAGCCCGCTCGGCGCTCGACGGCGGTCACGTCGGCGATCGTCTCGCGATCGCGGACCAGGGTCGGGCCGGGATCGGTCGCATCGGGGCTCTCGTCGGTCCCCATGGCCGCATCCCTCCCGGCCCCGACGGCGACTTCAGCCGGTCGCGGCCGGGAGTTGTACTGGCTGGCCATCTCGTAGCCGTAGGCGCCCGCGATCCCGATCGCCAGGACGTCGCCGCGTTCGGGAGCCGGAAGCGGCCGGTCCTCACAGAACATGTCCGCCGTCTCACAGATGGGGCCGGTGACCGTGGCCGGGATGGTCTCACGGCCGCCCCGATCGTCGATGACGTCGCCCCGGTCCTCCCCGCTGTGGGACGACGCCGAGACGTTCCGGATCGGATGGAACGCGTCGTACATCGCGGGGCGGAGCAGATCGGTCATCCCGGCGTCGACGCCGACGACGGTTGTTTCCGGCGCCGGCTTGACGGTGTTGACTCGCGTCAGGAGGACGCCTGCGTCGGCGACCACGTAGCGACCGGGCTCGACGGCGAGGTCGAGGCCGGCATCGTCATCGACGTCGGCGTCCTCCAGGGCGGTCTCGAACGCCTCCCGCGTCGCGTCGGCGACCGCCGGAAGGTCGAGCGGCGGTTCGTTATCGCGGTAGGGGACGCCGAAGCCGCCGCCGACGTCGACGTACTCGAGGGTGATGGGGTCCGCGTCAGCGTTCTCACGATCCCCGGCTGCCGGATCGACGAGGGCGGCGGCCAGCGCACCCATTCGCGAGACGAGCTCGCGGTGGCGATCGAGGCCTTCAGCGTCGATCCCGGAGCCGGCGTGGGCGTGGATCCCGACGACGTCGAATCGATCCGTCGCCTCGCGGACGACGCTCGCGGCGCGGTCGTAGGGGACGCCGAATTTGGCGTGGGCGCCGGTTCGGACCTTCTCGTGATGGCCGGCCCCGACGCCGGGAGTCACCCGGATGCAGACCCGGCCGTCGAAGCCGCGGTCGGCCAGCCGGTCGAGGGTGTCGACCGCGCCGGCGGTGATCGTGATCTCGGGGTGCTCGCGCCATCGATCGACGACGCGGTCGAGATCCCTCGCGGGCGGATTGACGGCGGTGTAGTGGATCCGGTCGCCGGGGAAGCCGGCTGCGAGTGCGCGTTCGAGCTCGCCCGCGGAGGCACACTCCGCTGCGAGGCCTGCACGCTCGACCGTTCGAAGGACCGACTGGCCGGTGTGGGCCTTCACGGCGTACCGGACGTCGGCGTCCGGGAAGGCGTCCCGGAGCCGGGCACAGTTCTCCCGGACCCGATCGCGGTCGATCACGTACAGGGGCGTCCCGTACCGGTCGGCGAGGGCCGCCAGGCGGTCCGGATCCCAGTCGGCGAGCCGGCGAACCGGCGGGTTCGACGACGATGCGTCCTCGGGCGTGGGACCGCTCATTCCCGGAGCGCCTCCTCCCGCTGGGTGGCCTCGAGGGTCTCGTCCTCGACGTCAGTCGCGACGACGGCGGGCTTGTAGGCGCCGCCCTCGAAGAGGTCGTGGTCGCTCACCGAGGATTCGACCATCCGGGTGAACGCACGGCGGTTCGCGGGGAGGTGGCCGAAGACGACCGCCTCCTCGACGAGGTCGTAGACGGGGATCCGCGGGGTGAGAAGCGTGTTCTCGCCGACGATCGAGTTCTCGCCGATCCGGAAGCCGGAGGTGACACGGCAGCCGGCCCCCAGCGCGACGCCGTCCTCGATGACCACCGGTGCGTCCTCGACCGGCTCGAGCACGCCGCCGATCAGCGTGTTCGCGCCGAGCTTGACGTTCGCTCCGATCTGTGCACAGGAGCCGACCGTGTCACAGGAGTCGACGAGCGTCCCGTCGCCGACGTACGCGCCCACGTTGACGAACGAGGGACTCATCATGATGCAGTCGCTCCCGAGGTAGGCTCCCCGCCGGATCGCGGTGCCGTCCGGCGTGTTCCGGGTTCCGCGCTCGCCCAGATCGGCGGTGTCACGCAGCGGGAGGACGTCGTGGTAGGTGACGTCGCCGTATGTCCGTCCCTCGGTCTCGCGGAGCCCGAAGTTGAGGAGGATCCCCCGCTTCACCCAGGCGTTCGCCTCCCAGGAGGTCACGTCGGTGCCCGTCTTCTCGGCCGCACGGACCTCGCCGGCCTCGAGGGCGTCGAGGAAGTCGTCGAGGACCGCCTCGTCGTCCGCGGTCGTCCCACCCGCCGAGAGTCCCTGTTCGGAGCGTCGCCAGAGGTCGGTGACGTCTGCTTCGAGCGTCATGGTGAACCAATGGGTGAGTGGGGGTTTTTAGCCGTCGGTTCCGGGAGCGGTCGCGATCTCACGCATCGTCGATCACGTCGCCGAAGTCGTACCAGCCGGCCGGTCGGTCGGCCAGCCAGACGGCCGCGTCGAGCGCGCCCGCGGCGAACACGCCACGATCGCCGGCCCGATGGGTGAGCTCGAGGACCTCGTGGTTGCCCGCGAGCAGCACTTCGTGCTCGCCGGTGACGTCGCCGGCCCGCCGGGCGTGCACGCCGATCTCGCCCGGCTGGCGGGGCGCGTCGCCCTCGCGCCCGTGGACGCGGCCGTTCCGCGAGAGGTCCTCGCGGACGTCCTCGAGATCGTCGAGGAGCGTGTTTGCGGTGCCCGAGGGCGCATCCCGCTTGCCGTTGTGGTGCGTTTCGGTCACCTCGACGTCGTAGTCGGGGACCGCCGCGGCCGCCTCCCGAACCGCGCGGCGCAACGCGGCGATCCCCCGCGAGAAGTTGGCCGCCTTGAGCACCGGCACCGACTTGGCGACGTCCTCGAGGGCGGCGAACTGCGCGTCCGAAAACCCGGTAGTGCCGGTCACCAGCGGGACGCCGGCGTCGGCACAGGCCTCCGCGTACGCGACCGCCGACTCGGGACCGGTGAAGTCGACGACGGCGTCGGGATCGACCGCGTCGAGCCGCTCGGCGAACTCGTCTGCGGGGTCGACCGCGACGCCCGAGACGGGCTCCGTCTCCGAGCGGTTGACCGCCAGCGCGACCGCCAGGTCCTCGCGATCGACGGCCGCCGCGATCACCTCGGTGCCCATCCGGCCGCCGGCACCGGTCACGGCGATGCGGAGGTTCGGATCCGCGTCGGCGGTTTCGTCCGTTTCGGCGCCCTCGCTCATCGCGACGCCTCCTCCGTCGCGAACGGACCGATCTCACCGGGTGCGGCCGTCTCGTACTCCGCGAGCAGGTCGGCGAGGGATTCCCGGTGCTCCACGGAGAGACGGGTGAGCGGCGACCGGACGTCGGGCCGACCGCGGTCGCGGATGGACATCGCCTCCTTGACTGGGATGGGGTTCGTCTCGACGAAGAGCTCCCGGCACAGCGGCGAGAGCTCGTGGTGGATGGCGCGGGCACGCTCGTAATCGCCCGCGAGCGCGGCGCCGACCATCGCGCAGGTGCGCTCGGGCTCGACGTTGGCGACGACGCTGATGGTTCCCGTGCCGCCGACCGACAGGATGGGGAGGGTGAGCCCGTCGTCGCCCGAGAGGACGGCGAACTCCTCGTCCGCGGTCCGCTCGATGACCTCGCTTATCAGGCCGAGATCGCCCGAAGCGGCCTTGTAGCCGACGATGTTCTCGTGTTCGGCGAGGCGGGCGGTGACGTCGACCGGGATCGACCGACCCGTTCGGGAGGGAACGTTGTAGACGATCTGCGGCAGGTCGACCGCGTCGGCGATCGCGGTGTAGTGCTGGTAAAATCCCTCGGGCTCGGGCTTGTTGTAGTACGGCGAGATGAGCAGCAGGCCGTCCGCGTCGGCGGCGGCCGCGCGCTCGGACAGCGAGAGCGCCTCCGCCGTGTTGTTCGAGCCGGTCCCCGCGATCACGGGGACGTCGTCGACGGCCGCGGAGACGGTCTCGATCACCTCGACGTGCTCGTCGTGGGTGAGCGTGGCCGACTCGCCGGTCGAGCCGACGGGCACCAGCCCGTCGACGCCGGCGGTCTCGAGGTACTGCGCGTTGGCGGCCAGCTGGTCGTGGTCGATCTCGTTCTGTTCATCGAAGGGGGTCGTCATCGCGGGCATCACGCCCTCGAAGGGTGTCGTGGTGGTCATCGTGGGATCGTGTGGTGGGTCGTGGGTCGATCAGTCGTGTTCGGATCGGTTGGGGTCGGTCGTGTTCGGGTCGGTCAGTCGTGTTGCGGGTCGGGTCGTCCCTGCTGCGTGTCGGTCGGATGGAATCGGTCGGTGATCGTCGGATCGACGACCACCGACGCGCTCGCGGACGCGTCGCTGTGTGGTCAGGTCGGGGGCCGCCCGGGACGGGGTCGCCACTCCCGCCGGTGGGCGTCTCACACGCGTTTTTTCGAGAAGAGCCGCGTCGCTGGCGGCGAGGTCGTGCTCCGGATGGACGCGGCGGTCGGCACGGGCGTGAGTGTGGGCTTCTGTTTCTTATACGTTCCGGCTTCGGGGGGAGGCCATATTGCGCGTGAAGATATCGGGCCCTCGATCGCCCGTTACTAATATCCAGTACAATAGATATATATTTAGTAACGGTCTATTCGATCCTATGTCCGATACCACCGAACCGAGCGACGATCACGCCCGCGACGCAATGACTCGGGGTGACCGGGTGCGAGCCGCCGCACGGACGCTTCGAACACCACGGAGCCCAGCGTGGGTCGCCGAGGAGACCGACGTCTCCGTGAAAACCGCTCAAAAATACCTCGACCAGCTCGTCGAGGACGACGTTCTTCGTCGGATCGAACGGGCGGATCGATCGCTATACTGCGTCGATCGATTGATGGCGACCTACCGCGAGGTCGCGGCGCTACAGCGTGAACACGACCGTGAGGAGCTGACCGACGTCCTCGAATCGATGCAGTCCGAGATCGCGGCGTGGAAAACGACTTACGACGTGGAGTCGCCGGGCGAGCTTCGGGCAAGCATCGCGGACGTGGCCGATCCCGACGAGGTCAAGGAGCGGCGTGAGGTCGCCGCCGACTGGGAGCATCTCGACGACCGGATCCCCATCGTTCGTGCTGCCCTCAACGAGTACGACTGGGCGAGCGATCGGGACGTCGTGCCGGTGTGAGAAGATGGGCTTGCCAGGAACGATCGACAGCTCGACCTATCAGGGACTAAAGGACGTCCTGCAACGATATCCGGTGGTCACCACCGTCACGTACGAACCGGACAGCATTCGCAAGCGATCGATTCGAGCGCGGATCGATCCCGCCAGAATCTCACCACCGACGGGACCGGCTACTCCCACCCTGGACGTCGAATGGCGGTTCGAATCCGAGACGTCGTACTACCGCATCCACTATGCGGACCCGAACACGGGGTTTAATTGTGGCTGGCACCGCGACCGGGATCATCCGGATCTCGGCAACGTCCACTTCCAATATCGAACCGAGGGAATGAATCGGCCGGCTCGTGAGGCCGCCGCGTTCGAGCAGGCCATCCCGACGGAGATACTCTGGACGGCTCTCGAACGTCTGTTCGAGACACACCTTCCGTCACTAGTTGGTGAGGAGTGAGGACGAACGGATAGAAGGCCTAAGTAGGAGAGGAACGGACACCTTCGATCCTGACGGCAAGACGTCTCACGTGTTTCCGTCTCGTCGCCGCCGAACGCCGATCGCGAACAGCACGCAGCCCGCGCCGATCGCGCGAACGACCGAGACGAACCGGTCGGACCACTCGACGTCCCCGGGCCGGTCGTAGGCGACCGACGCGCCGACGTCGAGGTAGCGACGCGGGGCGGCGAGGACGACGGTTCCGATCACGCCCATGAGCGTCGCCAGCCATCGGTAGGGCCGACCGCCGATGAGGGCGATCGCGACGTATGCAAGCCCCTCGGCCCGGATCGCCGACTCGAGCCAGGGTTTCGGGGTCGCCTCGCCGGCCGACTCGAAGGCGACCGACTCGTAGACGGTGAGCGTTCGGTCCGGGAGGGCCGCGAGGAGGGCGCCGAGCAGCCCCAGGAGCAATCGTGTCATACGATATCTATGAATTAGGAATATATAAGGGGTGCGTGGTGGTGCGATCGTTCCACGGTTGGGGCTATCGAATCTTTAAAACCTTTATGAAGGCATACCCGTGGACAATATATCTTTCATCCCGATACCGAATCGTGATATGGGTTCAAATCCTATATTGAAGATAAAATTTTATCAATAGTTGCCGTCGACGTTTGAGTCACTACACGATCCATAATCTATGCCAGAACTCAAATCGACCTCCCTCGAAACGGATCTCAGCCTCTTCAAATACGACGATCTCGAGCGGCTGCCGCCGCAATACCGGGATCTGAACGAGGCGGAGCGGACGGAACGGATCGAGACGGCACGCTCGGCGCTCGGCGATGACGTGGTCATCCTGGGACACAACTATCAGCGCCGGGAGATCATCGAGCACGCCGACTTCGTCGGCGACTCCTACGGCCTGAGCGAGCGCGCTGCGGCCGCGGACGCCGAGTACGTCGTCTTCTGTGGGGTCACGTTTATGGCCGAGTCCGCGGACGTCATCACCGACGACGACCAAACCGTGATCCTCCCGAGCATGGAGGCGTCCTGTCCGATGGCTGGGATGGCCGAGGCGCTGCAGGTCGACGACGCCTGGGAGACGTTGACCGCGGCGGCCCCGGACGCGGATATCGTCCCGATCACCTATATGAACAGCTACGCCGATCTGAAGGCCTTCTGTGCCGAACAGGGCGGGCTGGTCTGTACCTCCTCGAACGCCCACGAGGCCTTCGAGTATGCCCTCGATCGGGGTGACACCGTCCTGTTTCTCCCCGACAAGCACCTCGGGGAGAACACGGCCCACCGGCTGGGGATGGCCGACGCGGTCGTCGAGTGGGACCCCTGGGATCCCGACGGCGCCGACGCCGACGCGGTCGCTGACGCGGAGATCGTCCTCTGGGACGGCTACTGTCAGGTCCACGAGCGGTTTACCGCGGACCACGTCGCGTCCGTCCGCGAGCGCCACCCCGACGCGAACGTCATCGTCCACCCCGAGTGTCGCCGCGAGGTCGTCGAGGCGGCGGATGTCGTCGGGTCCACCGCGACGATCCGCGAGACGGTCGCGGATGCCGATCCCGGCGAGACCTGGGCGATCGGTACCGAGATCCACCTCGCGAACCACCTCGACCGGTGGCATCCGGACGTGAACGTGGTGCCGCTGTGTGGGGACGCCTGTATGGACTGCAACGCGATGCGGCAGGTCGACCCGAACTACCTGACGTGGGTGCTTGAGGGACTCCTCGAGGACGAGCCGCGGAACGTGATCGAGGTCCCCGGCCGCGAGGCCAAGCTCGCGTCGCTGGCGATCAAGCGGATGTTGGAGCTCTGATCCCGATGGCCGACCGAACCGACGCACCCATCGACGGGGAAACGACCGACCTGCTCGTGGTGGGCAGCGGGATCGCGGGCTGTGCGGCCGCGCTGGCCGGCGCGCGAGCGGGCGCGAACGTCACCCTCGCCACCGAGGCGAGCCGGCCGGCGGACGCGACGAGCTACTGGGCCCAGGGCGGGATCGCGGTCACCCGGGATGACCCGGAAGCCCTGAAGCGTGACGTGATCGACGCCAGCGACGGCACGGCCGACCCGGCTGCGGTGGACGTCCTCGTCTCGGGGGCCGACGCGGCCGTCCAGGACGTCCTGATCGACACGCTCGGCGTCGCCTTCGACGAGGGATACGGTCGCGAGGCCGCTCACGACGAAGCGCGGATACGCCACGTCGACGCCGCCACGGGGCGACACGTACTGGTTCCGTTCCTCGAACACCTCCGCGGACTGTCGGCCGTCGAGATCCTGGAGGACACCGCGGCCCTCGAACTGTGTACGCACGAGGGGCGCGTCCACGGTGCCCTGCTCGAGCGTGACGGCGAGGTGACCCCGTGGTTCGCCGGCGCGACGGTGCTGGCGACCGGCGGGATCGGCGCCTGCTACCCGCGCTCGACGAACCCCCGGACCGCGACCGGCGACGGGATCGCGATGGCCGCGCTGGCTGGCGCCGATGTCGCCGATATGGAGTACGTGCAGTTCCACCCGACCGCCTTCGCGGGCCAGGGAACGGACGAGCGTGCGACCGGGAACGAAACCGCCGGATCCGGGCCGACGCCGGACCGCGGGACGTTCCTCCTGAGTGAGGCCATCCGCGGCGAGGGAGCGGTGTTGCGCGACGCGACCGGCGAGCGGTTCATGCCCGAGTACCACCCGGACGCCGAGCTTGCGCCCCGTGACGTGGTCGCGCGGGCCGTCGCGACCGAGCGTGAGCGCACGGGGGAGGTCGTCCTCGACGTGACGCCGATCGACTTCGCGGGCGAGTTTCCGGCCCTCGCGTCCGAATGTGCCGATCGCGGGGTTTCCCTCGAGGACGGGATTCCGGTCGCACCCGCCGAGCACTTCCTCTGTGGCGGGATCGACGTCGACCTCGAGGGGCGAACGTCGCTCGACCGGCTCTACGCGGTCGGCGAGTGTGCCCGGACCGGCGTCCACGGGGCCAACCGGCTGGCGTCGACGAGCCTCCTCGAGGGACTCGTGTGGGGACTGCGCGCCGGCGAGACGGCGGCGGACACGGGCGTCGAGGCCGGTCCGAAGCCGATCGAGCCGCCCGAGCTCCTCGATCGTGACCCGGCCCTTCCCGACCGGTTTGCCGCGGAGAAGTTTCATCGGCTCCGCCGCGTGATGGACGCGGAGCTGGGCATCGTCCGCGATCCGGCCGGGATCGAACGGGCACAGGCGACGATCCGCCGGCTCAAGGGCGAGGTCGACGCCTACACGCGAACCCGGACGAGCCGGGCGCTCTACGAACTCCGCGGGGCCTGCGTGTCCGCGCTGTTGATCACACGGGCCGCAGCCGCAAACGAGGAGTCCCGCGGCTGCCACCAGCTCACGGAGGGAGCCCCCGTCGATGCCGATTGAGCGCTCCGCGGTCGAGCGATGGCTGCGCGAGGACGTGGGCCACCACGACGTCACGAACGACGTCCCGGGCGAGACGTCGGGGCGACTCGTCGCGACGGAGCCGGGCGTGGTCGCGGGAACCGAGGCCGCGGTCGCCGTCTTCGAGTACCTCGGCGTCACGGTCACCGACTGCCTCGATGCCGGGGCGCCGGTCGAGCCCGGCGACGTCGCGATGTCGGTTGCCGGTCCCACCGAGGACGTTCTCCGCGGCGAGCGCGTCGCAGCCAACCTGGTCGGGCACGCCTCCGGGGTCGCGACGCGCACCCGGCGGGCGGTCGAGACGGCTCGCGGAGTCTCGGAGACCGTCCGGATCGCGGGCACGCGCAAGACGACGCCGGGGCTACGCGGTCTCGAAAAGCGGGCGATTGCGGCCGGCGGCGGCGACACCCACCGGCTCGACCTCTCACATATGGCGATGGTGAAGGACAACCACATCGCCGAACTCGGCCTGGAGCGAGCGGTCGAACGCGTTCGTGACCGGAGCTCCTTCGCGACGCGGATCGAGGTCGAGGCCGAGGACGTGGAGACCGCTCGGGCGGCCGCGCTGGCCGGCGCCGACGTCGTCCTACTCGACAACCTCCCGCCCGAGACCGTCGAGCGCGCGGTGTCCGTCCTGGGTGATCTGGCGAGTGACGGGTCGGTCGAGGTCCCGAGCGACCGCGTGCTGACGGAGGCCAGCGGCGGGATCACGATCGACGATCTCGAAGCGTACGCCACCACCGGCGTCGACGTCGTCTCGATGGGGTCGTTGACCCACAGCGCGTCGGCGCTGGACTACTCGTTCCGGACGGGGGAGTGAGGCTGGTCGACGATCGACGGGGACACTGACCGCAGTCGCGTCCGTCTGATCACTTCGTCGTCGACCGACTGTCCGTCTCGGACTCGTCGGCGTGTGAGCGGACCCAGAGCTCGCCGATGCGCGAGAGGCGGGTTCGGTAGGACTTGCCGTGTTCCTCGCGTTCGATGTAGCCCTTGCCGCCGGGGCCGAGTTGGTCGACGTTGTAGATGACCTTCGAGCGGAAGGAGTCGGTGTACTCCTCGCCGAGCTCGCGGGCCAGCGTCCCGGCGAGTTCGGAGACGGACTCGAAGACGCCGTGTTCGCCGAGGGTGAAGAGGATCAGCTCCTCGAAGGGCTTGACGTTTGAGAAGGAGGCCACCGGGAGCTCGATGATGTGGTCCTCGCCGAACTGTTTGGCGCCGATCGTCGTACCGCGCTCGTCGAACTCCGCGAGGAGGTCGCGCGCCTCTTCGAGGTGGTCCGCGAGGTCCTCCCGGTCGGCGTCCGCGAGATCGCCGGCGAGGACGTCCTCGAGGTGGTCACACTGGGTGCGCAGCGTTTCGGCCAGCTCGGTCTCGAGATACTTCTCCGGGACGGTGTAGTAGGTGTGGATGCGGTCCCGGTCGCCCTCCCGCTCGACCATGATCGAGTGGGCGGCGGTCGCGAAGGCGAACGAGACCGTCCGGGGCATCGCGGAGACGTTCACCCACACCTCGCTGCCGGCGTCGAGCTCGTCGTTGATCAGCCCGTAGGCCTGCTCGAAGGCGGCGTCGTAGTCGTAGACGTCCTCGACGACGAACCGCTCGGTGTCGGCGCCGAGCAGGTTGCGGAAGTCCTTCTCCAGCTTCTCGGCGAGCCGGCGGGAGTACTCGACGTTGGCCTCGCTGCCCACGGCGCCCTCGAGCAACACCACGTGGTCGACGTCGAGTTGGTCCCGCACGAGCGGGGCGATCAGCCGGTCGTAGTCGAACCCGACCGGGACGATGTGGGTCTGCATACGTTATCCTACGGCGGGTCATTTATATATCCCCTCAAGTGGCATACCGTTCAATCTGAAGCGGGCGTGGTCGCGCAGTGGGAAACCCCTTAAGAGCGGGCGCGGAAGCGGGCGTATGACCGAGATCCACGCGAACCAGCGCGTCGCGGTGTTGACGGACTCACAGAACCTGTACCACAGCGCGCAGAGCCGGTACTCGCGGAAGATCGACTATTCGGCGCTCCTGGAGAAGGCCGTCCAGAACCGCGATCTCGTGCGGGCGATCGCCTACGTGATCCGGGCGGAGTCGCCCGAGGAGGAGCGCTTCTTCGAGGCGCTGCGGGACATCGGCTTCGAGACGAAGATCAAGGACATCAAGACGTTCCCGGACGGGAGCAAGAAGGCCGACTGGGACCTCGGAATGAGTCTCGACGCGGTGACGCTTGCCAGCCACGTCGACGTCGTCGTCTTGTGCACCGGCGACGGCGACTTCGCGCGGCTCTGTTCACACCTCCGACACGAGGGCGTGCGCGTGGAGGCGATGGGGTTCGGCTCCTCGACGGCCGACGAGCTGGTCGACGCCGCCGACACGTTCGTGGATCTCGGCGAGCGCAAGGACACGTTCCTCCTTTAAACTGGGGGCACGAACGGGGAGTATGAGCATAGATCGGCCACCGGCGGCGATCGCCGAGGCGCTCGCGATGCCGTTCATCCTCGGGATGGCACTCGGGTTGACGATCGGCCGGTTTCTCGGCGGGCTCCACATCGGCGTGCCGCTCGGGCTGGCGCTCGTCGCGGTCTTCGCCGTACTCCGGCGGGGACTGATCGCGCTCGCACGGTGACGGCCACACTCACGGACGCAGATCGCGTCACGGACGCAGATCGCCGCGACGAAGCAGCGTCGCGATCGCACAGCCGACGAGCGCGACGGCGGCCAGCACGAGGAAGACGGCCGCGTCCGCGGTCGCGTAGGTGAGGACGACGCCGACGATCGTCGCCCCGAGCGCGCCGATCCCGAAGGTCCCGAGGTAGGTGAATCCGAACGAGAGGCCGCGTGACTCGGGCGGGGAATAGGCCGCGACGGTCGCCTGGCTGAACGGCTGGATGCCGAACAGCACGAACCCGAGAACGGCGCTGATCGCCAGTAGAGGGCCCACCCCGGCCGCCGCAAGCGGGACGAACGCGACCGCGATCGCCGCGAGGAGGAACAGGACGATCGCGAGCCCGCGCTCGGGCTCGATCCGGTCGAGGAGGCGCCCGCTCGTGTACTGTCCCGCGATCCCGATCGTCAACAGCCCCACGTAGACGTATCGCGAGACGTCGAACTCCTCGGCGAGCGGGCTGTCGGGGGCAAAGAGACCGAGCCGGACGTCGCCCACTGCGGCCAGGAGGAACTCGCGCAACAGCTCCGGAAGGAAGGTCACCATTCCGCGGTAGACGAGCCCGTTGCACAACACCACGAGGAAGACGAGCGCGAATCCGGCGGTGAACACCCGACGGCTTCCCGCGAGGAAGTCGCGAAGCGACCGGATGTCCGTATCCGGGTTCGTGTCCGTGTCCGCCTCCGGCTTCGTCCCCGTATCCGGGTTCGTGTTCGTGTCCGTGGATCCGCCGTCGGCCTCGGCGGCGGTGGCGTCGGTTCTCGTGTCTGCGTCCGCCCCCGTGTCCGCGCCAGCACCCGCATCAGACCCCGCGTCGATCCCCGCGGTCTCGTCGAAGTCGGCGGAGAGCCCGATGACGCCGGCGACGATCGAGATCGCGCCGAGGGCGGCGGCGACGACCCGCCAGTCGACGACGAGCAGCAGCACCGCCGCGGCCAGCGGGCCAAAGGCGATACCGACGTTGCCCGCCATTCCGTGGTAGCCGAAGGCTGCGCCGCGTCGATCCGGGTCGACGCCGTTGCTGATGAGCGCGAGCCCGGCTGGGTGATAGACGCTGGCGGCGATCCCCCAGCCCGCAAGCGCCAGCGCGATCCCCACGAGTCCCGGCGCGAGGGCGAGGGCGAAAAAGGACGCGCCCATCCCGAACAGGCAGCCGATGATCAGCCGCTTTGAGCCGAACACGTCCGCGAGCAGCCCGCCGGGAAGCGCGCCCACGCCGAAGAGCCCGTAGCCCACCGTGACGACCCCGCCGAGAACGGCCGCGGTGACCGAGAACTCGGCCAGCCAGACCGTCATCAGGATCGGGATCGACAGCTCGTAGACGTGGACGAGCCCGTGGCCGGCCATCGTGAACGCCGTGATCGAACGGTCGTTCGCGTTCACGGGTCACACTCCGCGGGACGGACGCGGGCACGCCGATCGTGTGTGGGGAGTGAGCAGGGATACATCGGCAACGATCGATACGGAGAGGGACCGGTACCCCAAAGAACCCACCGGATCCGGAACGCTGTGGGTCCGAACGCGACCGCGATCGCCGGTGACATAGCGCACGAGCTCTTTATATGTCGGGGCAGCCAGGCTGGCGTATGAGCGACACGACGACGCTGTCCGACCTGCGGGTGGTTGCGGACTACCAGTTCGGCGCGGGCGCCGGCACGGCGCTGTTTCCACCCGGGGAGCCCCACTCGATCCGGCGGTCGAGCGGCGGCCGCCCGCGTCAGGTGCTTGCTGGCGACGTCGACGCCTCTGGTGGTGATGCGGGCGAGCGACTCGTCTCCTACGGGACTGACGGACGGTTCACCCTCGGGATCGCCGGCGGGCGGCGGCTTCGAGCGGCCCTCGATCCGCCGGCCTACCGCGTCGTCGTCGGTGCCGAGAGCGAGCCCTTCGTCCGGGACGGGAAGAACGCGTTCGCGAAGTTCGTGCAGTCGGTCCACGACGCGGTTCGCCCGGGCGATGAGGTGCTTGTCGTCGACCCCGACGACGAACTGTTGGCGGTCGGGCGCGCTGAGCTTGCCGCCTCGGAGCTGCGGACGTTCGACACCGGGATGGGCGTGAAGGTGCGCGGCGGTGTCGGCGTGGCGGCCGACTGAGCCGCACGCCAGCCGCCGACCGAGCCGCACGCTAGTCCCTGGCTGACGACCATACGCTACGTCGATCGGAGTTCCGGCGGCGGGCCCGCATCGCCCAGCCGGATCCGGTCGTCTCGGAACGTCTGGACAGTCGCCGAAACCGCGACGCTCGCGACGGTGACGGCCGCGATCTGGAGATCGCCGACCTCGGTGAACAGGCCGACGTCGAGCCACGCCAGCCCGATCAGGAGCGCGTTCGCGACGCTGAGCCCGAGGTAGAACTGGCCCCAGGGGATGTCCCGCGGGTCGACGACCTCGAGATGGATGTCAGCGTTTCGGACCGCGTCACGCAGCGCCACCGTCCCGCGGTCCTCGTCGTACGCCACCAGCCCCCGATCATCCATCGACGAGAGGTGGCCCTGGTACAGCGAGATGTAGACGCGCTTGCGCTCCTGGGCGGTGAGCGCCTCGACGGGCTTGTCGTTCTCCCAGGCCGCCACCTGCTCGGCGAGATCGCGGACGTCCACACGCTCGTCGACCTGCTTGAGGTAGTGGATCGCATATCGGCGGCGCTTGTTCGAGAGAACGTCGTAGACGTCGTCCTGGGTGAGTCGATCGTCGCCCTGGCCGCCACCCGGAAGCGACGGTCCGACCCGGGACCGGATCGACGACCGGAGCGTGGTGAGAATCGACGACGGCGATGGGAGGTCCATAGCAGCGACGGTAGTCGTATAACCCGAACGAGTTCCTGTAAGTGTTCCCATCCGTTCGGACGAGTGACGTTTCGGTCCTACAGACGGATCACGGTCCGAGAATAGTTGGATTTTTAATCATTCACTAACAGGATCCGGTGACTCCCCGGAATGGTCGACGTCCTCCTCGTGGAAGATACTGATATGCAGCGTGCCCTCCTGCATGGGTTTCTCATCCCCGAACACACGGTCGTCGGAGTCGCAACGACCGGGGAGGAGGCGATCCGCGAGGCGGAACGCACCGCCCCGGACGTGGTCGTGATGGACGTCGACCTGCCCGGCACCGACGGGATCGAGGCCACTCGGGCGATCAAACGGGCCAACCCTGACGTCGCGGTCGTGATGAGCACCGCGATGGTGATTGATGAGACCCGCGACCGCGCCACCGACGCCGGGGCGGACGCCTACCTCACGAAGCCCTTCAGCAAGGACGACCTTCTCGCCACGATCGACGAGGTGTGTGGACGTTGATCGTGGTGCGTGCTACCATCCAACTCCAACGCTACACGCCAACACATCGAACCCTTCAAACCCTCGAATTCGGCACGTTAGGGCGCCCTAACTAGCCGATACCGGATCGTTAGGATGCTCTAACTACTGGGTAGGTCGGGCTTACAATGATGGTAGGGGTATATGTATGCAATAGAGACGCCGGCCGGGGGCACCGACGCCCGCCGCGCTGACGCGTACACAAGGAGACAACAACTATGGCACGACCCAAAGGAAAGCTGCTTGCGCTGGTATTGGTCTTCGGAGCGATCACGGTCGTCACGGCCACGGGCGCGTTCACCACGGTGGAGGCGGAACGGACCGCCGAAGTGAACGTCACCGGTGACGCGAACGCGCTGCTTGGACTGACGGAGTACGAGGACAGTGATGGTGACACGCCGTACGCGAGGACTACCGACGATGGTCAGATCGTGATGGTTCTTGGTGAGAATATGAGTACTGGCCAAGGTGCAAGCGGTATCAACGCCAACGCGAATACCACGATCCAGAACGCGATAAACGTTACAAATCAGGGGAACCAGGAGGTTGATGTAACCCTTAGCGTACAAGATTCAGAGGGTAACTCCGTTAACGGAATAAATATGATCTGGTCGGACGGTTCCACTGGATCTAAAGCCCTCTCATCGGGAACTACTGAAACGTTCGGGATCGAGATTAACCTCCTCGGCGCTGCATCCGACGGTGACCTGGATGATCTCACGATCGTGATCAACGCGAGCGCAAACTAGACTTATATATAATAGATCACAACGCAGTCCTTGGATAACGCCGAATTCGGTCGCTGCGGTTTTCATACCGAAGTGATCCGATAATCAGCAATCCATTAGCCACCACGCCACAATGAAACTCCGCTCCATCACCGCCGCGGTCGTCGTACTCTTCGCGCTCGGCGCGATAGTGGCGACCGGAGCGGTGTTGGGGACCGCGGGCTCGCCGACGGAGAATCTTTTTAACGGCGAGCCGGACGTCGAGTTCGGCGCCACCAACGGCACGAACGGGAACTACGTCGTGAGCGACGACGACGGCGAGCTCCGGATCGACCTCACGGATCCGGGCGTGAACGCGGAGGCGTACACGACCGTCGACCGGATCTTCTACCTGCACAACCAGGACACCCAGGAGGTCCTCGTGTGGGTAACCCACGACGGCGGCGAGCGGGTCTCGATGACGAGCGATGAGGGCGGAGCGCCGATCGAGGGCGAAGAGAACGCCGTCACGCTCGCGCCGGGCGAGCGCGTGGTCGTAAACGTCGGCCTGGACAGCCAGGGCATCGAGGAGGGCGACCGACTCCTCACGAGCGTGACGATCCACACCGGCTACGAGCTCGAGGAGGAGGTCGGCGACGGCAACGACACCGACGAGAACGCGTCCGACGGCGGACCGGGGACGCCCGGATCCGGCGGCGGGGGCGGAGGCGGTGGCGGGGTCGGCGTACCGGGCGAGGAGACCCCCGAAACGACGCCCGACGAGGAGAGCGAACAGGGCGAACCGGGTGAGGAAGGTGAACAGCCCGAGGGCGACGCGCCCGGCGAGGACGTGATCGACTCCGAGACGGGCGTGGAGGTCGAGTTCGAGGGTGAACCGGACGAGGACGGAACCGCCGACGCGGACGGCGGCGAGGGATCCGATGCCGGGATCACGGTCCGTGAACTCTCGAACGAGGACCTCGACGCGATCGACGCCACCGCCAGGGACGGCAACCCGCGAGCAGTGATCTCGACGGCGGAGGACGAGGACGGCGACGGCGTCAACGACGAGAGTGACGGCTCCGAGGGCGACGCGATCGACCTCGCGGAAGGCACCATCGTGACGACCGTCGGGGAACCGACCCGGCTCTCGGGCGAGCGGTCGACGATCAGCGTTTCGAGCGGGGTGACGGAGCAGGACCGGATCGTGCGCGCGGTGGACATCGAACCGCCCGAGAACCGCCGGAATCAGCCGGCCACGGTGCGGCTGCGCGTCGACCGCGACCGGTTCGGCGACGCCGACCCCTCGGGCGCCACGCTCGGCCACCGGACCGAGAACGGCTGGGAGCTGCTCGACACCACCGTGACGGAAACCAACGAGAACTACGTGGTCGTGTCGGCGCGCACGCGCAGCTTCTCTCCGTTCGCGGTCTTCGTCAACCCGGACGTCACCTACCAGTGGACGCTGCCGGACGGAACCACGCAGAGCGGCCGAGTGCTCGAGTACACCTTCGCGGAGCCGGGCCAGTACGATGTCGGACTCACCGTCCGCGACGCCCTCGGTCGCGAGAGTACGGCCACCCGGACGGTCATCGCCAACGACGTGCCGACCGCCGAGGTCTCCGCGGAGTACGACCGGGCGGCCGAGATGGCGACCCTCACCGCGGACGTCACGAACGAGGTCGGCGATGCCACGGTGACCTGGACGTTCGCCGACGGCACCACGAAAACCGGCGAGACGATCACCCATCCCCTCGAACCCGGCGAGCACGTGGTGGACGTGCGCGTGGCCGACGAGTACGGGGCCGCCACGGAGACCACCGAGCGGATCGCGGTCGCGACCGGCTGGTCGGTCGTCTCCGAGCTCTCGGCGCTGGGCATCGGCAGCACGATCCTCTGGCAGACGCTCCTGTCGCTGACCGCCCTCGGCCTCATCGTCGCCGCCTACCGCTACGTCCCGTGGGGACGCGCCGTCCCCGAGGGTCGCGGTCCCCGAATCACGACCTTTGAGGACCCGCGCGTTAGCCTTGAGACCAACCGCTTCGCGATCGGGTCGCTGTCGGTCATCGATCCACAGGTCGCGCTCGATACGGTCACCATCACGGTCGTCGACGGCGACGGTGACGAGGTCGTCCGCAAGCGCCTCGAGATCGTCGGCGACCGCGAGTACGAGACCACGGATGAGACGATCGTCGTCCCGCCGGGAACCGCGCTCGACTCCGACGAGAGCTACCGGATCCGGGTGACTGCTCGCAACGTGCGCGACCGGACCGGCACGCATAACGGGACCTCGGTACGGGTCGTCGAGGCCCTCACGAACCCGGTTCCGTCGGTCTGATCGGCGGTCACCGTTCCACAACGCTTTTTCGTTCGCTCGGAAACCTCCCACGTATGACTGACGTCGAATCCGAGCTTCGCGCACAGTTCACCGAGGCCTTCGAAGGCGCGGAGTTCCCCGTCGAGAACCAGATGGACCTCGTCCCGGCGCTGCCGAACGGCCCGGGAACGACCTTCGAGGCCGGCGACGTGCGGTTTACCGCGATGGAACTGGCCACCAAACTCGGCGGCGAGCAGGAGTTTCCGTACGAGTCCGTCGAGGCGTTCGTCGACGACATCATCGCCGGACTCAAGAAGAACGATATGATCTAACCCGTTTTCTCGCGCGGATGCGAGAGATCTCCGTCGAGTGGTTCTTCCCCGTGCGTACACTACGCCGGGACAACCCGTGGTGGTCGACACAGTTCCTCCGTTGCCGGCGTGGCTCCTGATCGGTCTCGGAGTCGGACTGCTCGCGACGGGGGGCGTCGTGGTCCTCTTTTATCTCGGCGATCGGCTGTTACCGGCCGGCGGTGCGTCCTCGGCAGCCACGTCCGGCGTGTCGATCGACGGCGACGCCAGGCGTCGGACCGAGATCCGGTCGTACCTGTCCGCGATCGGCGAACGGTTCCAGGAGGACCATCCCGTTCACGACGACCCGGTCGACTTCTATCTCCCCGATCGGAAGGTCGCCATCACGTTCGATGCCCAGCAGTTCTTCCGGCTCGAGCGCGCCGGCGTCGCCGCCGTCCTCTGTGAACACGAACTTCCCGGTCGTGGACTCGGCGACCGGTTGCCCTTCGACACGCCGGAGACGCCGACGTTCGGGTCGGGCGACGCCCGGGACGTCGGTCCCGCTGGCGACTCTGGTCGCGACCGGATCGCCGGGGCGTTCGGGACGTCCGGCAGGCACGGTGAGGACCCGGTCGCAGCCGCCTTCGCGGAGCTGGATATCCCGCGCTCGAGCGACGAAGACGCGGTGAAACGCGCCTATCGCGATCGAGTGAAGGACGTCCACCCGGACCAGGGCGGCGACGAGGCGGCGTTTCGGCGGGTTCGGTCGGCGTACGCCACCGCGACCGAGTACTGTCGACGGAGGAACGACGCCGCCGAGACGGAGCCTCGAGCCGCGGGTCGCCGATCACGGGGATCCACGACAACTGCCAACGGGCGACGCACGACCCGAGGACGTCGGTAGCACGATACTCGATCCTCGGCCGGTCGAACAGCGATATGCCGGTCGAACAGCGATATGCCGGTCGAACAGCGATATGCCGGTCGAACAGCGATATGCCGGTCGAACAGCGATATGCCGGTCGAACAGCGATATGCCGGTCGAACAGCAATATGCCGGTCGAACAGCAATATGCCGATCGTGTCCTCGGCCCCCCACGAGGGTCGACGCCGATCAGGGGTCCACCGCTCCGAGAACGATCTCGCTCGCCTGCCGCCCGCTCGCGAGCGCACCCTGGATGGACGACCAGTCGGTGTACTCACCGGCGAGCACGACCGGTCCCTCGGGTGCGTCGGGAGCCGGCAGCCTCTCCCGGAATCCGGGCGGTTGCGTGAACTGCGCGAACGGGGTTCGGTCGGTCACGAGGGGTTCCAGCCCGTCGAGCGAACGCTCGGGGAACCAGGACGCGAGCGCGCGCTCGGTCTCGGCGGCAAGCGTCGCGTCGTCGCGATCGAACGCATCGTCGTCGACGAACGTGGCCGCGAGCAGCGTCCGGTCCTCGGGGGCGTACTCCGGGGCGACCGCGCCGAGCGGAGCGACCGTGTTCGGGCGATCGCCGCCGGCGTTCAACAGGATCCGGGGGCCAGTTCCGAGCGACCGTCCGGGCGGGAGCGTGTACCACTGCGTGACGCAGCCGACACCGGTGGTCGGTATCGACTCGACATCCGTTAGCCGGCGGGCTTCCGGCGGCGACGTCGCGACGACCGCCGCGTCGGCGACCGTCTCCGAGCCGTCCGCGAGACGCAGTCGGACGCCATCGTCGTCCGCATTCACGCCACCTTCCGTCGATCCTCCACCCCGCGACTTCCCGGCCGCCGATCCCTCGGCCGACGATCCCTCGACCGTCAGCTCCTCGACGGTCGTTTCGAGACGGAGCGAGCAGCCGGCATCCCGGGCTCGCCCGGCGAGCTGCCGAGTGATGGCGCCCATCCCGTCCGCCGGGACGACGGTTCGGCCCTCGCTCATCGCGTGGAAGGTCTCCCGAAAGACGCGTGCGGAGCTCGACAGCGACCGGTCGAGGGTAATGCCGCCGTAAAAGGGGGCGACGAACCGGTCCAAATACGTCTCGGAGAAGCCGCGTTCCCACAGGAACGACCGGATGGATTCGTCGGTGCCGGCGGTTCTTATAAACCCGAATCCGTCGACCGGGTCGGGTTCGGAGTCGGGATCGACGTCGGACTCGGAGCCGGACCCGGTGGCCAGCTCGCGTTTCAGTCGGAGGGTTCGGAGCTTGTCGGCGAACGGTATCTCCCGCGAGAACGCCGACTCGAGGGCTGCCCGCGGATCGCGGAACGGATCCGCGAGCGTCGATCGCGACCCCGGCCGGCAAATTATGGCGCCGGGCGCGAACGCCCGGAGGTCGAGCGCCTCGAGGTCGAGTTCGGCGCGAGCGGCCGGGTAGGAGTCGAAGAACACCTGGAACCCGCGGTCGATCGTGAAGCCGTCGACGGTCCGGCTGCGGACGCGCCCGCCGACGGTCCCCTCGCGTTCGAGGACGGTGACGTCGGCGCCCGCCTCGGCCAGCCGCGCGGCGGCCACGAGCCCAGCAGGCCCCGCGCCGACGACCGCGACCGCCATCTCGGAGTCATCCATACCCGGCGTTCGCGGCGGACCCACAAAAACGTCCCAGGGCCACGAGGGGCGGGAGGCGGCAGAGGGTCCGGTCGGTGGTGGCTACCGATCGACGTTCGTCGGTTCCCGCGGGAGATCGAGTGCCGCAAGCAGGTCGTGCTCCTCGCCGGTCAACACGTAGAGGACGTCCTCGAGAACGACGACGAGCTCCGGTAGCTGGCGAGCGACGAGGTAGGTGATCCCGACGAGCGCGACGACGGCGAGCAGCTGGCTGAGGATCCGGTCGGAGACGAAAAAGGACACGCGGTAGGGGTCGCTGGCGCCGAACATCGCCATCACGAGTTCGGGCTGCCAGTGCATATACTGGTTGCCGGTGACGATCGTGATGAACGTCGTCCGGGCGATGTTCAACACGTAGATGAGGGGAATCGAGACCGCGAGTCCGCGGAGCTTCCGCGAGATCGGGGCGTCGACGGCCGCGATGAGCCCGCCGAAGATCGCCATGCTCCCGATTCCGGTACACGCGAGTACGACTGAGACGAGAATGATCTGCTCTTCGGGGCCGTAGACCCACCGGAAGGTTGCCAGAAAGCCCTCCGAGCTCTCGACCATCGTCGGCGCGTACCCGAGGAGGTCCATCGCCGCAGCCGTCTGGGCCGCCACGATCTCGATGAACACCCGCTTGGGTTCCGGAAGGGTGATCCCGCCGACGGTCACCGCGGGGACCGTCTCGAATGGGAGATAGATGAACAGCATCGCCGCGACCGCGCGAGTCAACACGAACAGGGATCCGCGGCCACGATGGAGCAGATAGCCGGCGTAGGTACACGCCGGAACGGCGACGAGCGACAGGATACTCTCGACGTAGCTCTGGTGTTCGAGGGCGAAATAGGGCACCATCGTGAGCCAGAAGATCCCGAACAACACCCACGTGCCCGCCGCGAACGGTCGCCCGAGCGAGTGCCCACGGCGGTCGAGGAGGGCACCGATCGCGAACAGGACGGCGACGACCCACGCGAACGTGAACGTATCGGGCAGCATCGAGAGCGCCGACTGGCCGATCGCGGCGATCATACACCACCGAAAACGGGATCGCCGGGTAAAGCCCTTGCCGTTGGGGACGATCGGGAACCGATCGACGACGCCTAGCGAACGCGCCGGTACGTCGCGAAGGCGAACAGCGCGACGCTGATCGCGGAGGCGATCGCATCGATGGCGATCCGGTTACGAACCGTGCCGAGTGCGCCGAGGATCACCCCGATCGATCCGGATCGGAGCGTCGCCAGGATCGACTCGATAGATGCACCAACGTCGATGTCCCCGATCAGATCGACCAGGTCACCACTGACCGAGCTGCCGACCGTCTCGATGACCGTTTCGCCGACCGTCTCGACGACGTCACCGACCGCACCGCCCGGTCCACCATCGTCGCTCGCCCCGCCAGGCCCGGTGCCGCGATCGCCGGCCGTTGGCGGGCTATCGGTCGCGCCATCGGCTCCGCCTGCGGGAGTCGTGTCGCCGTCGACGGTGGCGTCATCGGGAGTCACGGTCGCCGCCGGATCGGGCGTCTCAAGCGCACGTATCCGTCCACCCACGGTCGGACGAGGAGAGAGGTCGGCGTCGTGGATCGACACGCGGTATCGGTCGCCGACGGAGCCGGCCGTGAGGTCGAGCGTCGACGTCCAGGTACCGTCCTCACGGACGCGAACGCCCTCGTCCACGGCCCGGAGCTCGGGTGCTGGTTCGTCGGTCGACTGAAGCCGAACCGTGAACTCGGTCCCGGGCGCGAGGGTCGTCGTGCCCGTGAACGACTGGTCCGGGGCGGCGTGTGCGTCATAGGGATCGGCCGTGAACGTCGCGTCGCGCTCGACGACGGTGACCCCGGTCGTCACGTCCGCCTCCTCGTGGGTTTCCACCGCGGTATCGGTATCCATCGCTTTACCCTCCGTATCGGCGCTCCCATCCACCGCGACCGACTGCATACCGATGGCGTCGGGTGACGGTCCAGGGTCACGCGATCGCGTTGGCGGCCAGCCGATCGCTCCAGCCTGGCCCACACCCGCGACGGACCCGCCGATCGGGGAGCGATCCACGGTGACGATGGATCCCGGCCCGGTGACGGGCGATCGGTCCACGGCGACGACCGGCCCCTGCATCGATCCGATAGCCGGCGTGCGTCCGGTGGCGACGGGCTCGATGCTGGCGGGCAGATCGGATCCAGGATCGTCGGCGTCACCGGCGTCGTCGGCGTCACCGGTGCCCCCACCCGACTCCGACGAGGGCGACTCGGCGGTACTGATCCCGAGTTCGAGCGCCGGCGCGAGGCTCGGATCGACCGCAGAGCCGTTCGTGAACCGAAGCGTGTCGGTCTCGACGAACAGTGCGACTCCATCGCCGCCCCGGTCGGGCACGATTCCGAGCGTGCTCGCGCCTACATCGATCGCCCGCGACGCGGTTGCGTCGCCGTGTTCGATCTGGCCGTTTCGTTCGGCTCGTTGGGACCGTTCAGTCGCCGTCACCGCGATCGGGGGCGTATCGAATGCCGGCTCGGCGTCCGGCGTGTCGGTCGCTCCGTCACGGCCCGTGAGCAGACCGAACCGGTCACGTGGTCCGGCGTCCGGACGCCGTCGGTTCGTCAGCGCCAGGGGACCCGACACGCCGGCAGACTCGACCCTGAAGACGGCCACGTCGCCGGCCGCGACGGCGTCGGTTCGAGTGACTGCTCCCCGTTCGACGGCGGTCGAAAGCGCCGTTGCCGGCGTCTCGGCCGCGAGTATCGATCGGGCCGTCCCGGCGGTCGTGGTCCAACTCGAAGCGGATCCCTCGCTCGTGGGCGTCAGCGTGAGCACGCCGTCGGCGTCGGCCGTGACTGCGGCCGGATCGGGGGCCGATGCACCGGAGGCCGCGATCGGGTACTCGCCGGCACCCAGGCCGCCGGAGCGGAGTGATTGGTCGGTTCGCGGATCGAAGTCGATCGTCGCCCCGGCGTCGATCGACGCCGGTGCCAGCTTCACGACGGGGCCGGCCGTCGTCCCCGCGGTATAGGTGTTGACGTGCAGCGTAACCGAGGATGTCGCCCCGAAGTCCGTGATCCGGACCGTCGCCTCGTAACCAGCCGTCCCGTTCCCGATCACGAGCGTGGCACCGGACGCCGAGTCCGTCGTTTCGCCGCCCGCCGAGACCGAGAGCTCGACGACGCTACCGGCGGTGGCATCGATGGTGGTGTTGGCAAGTGATACCGAATTAGGTCGAACCGGATCGTGTATAGGAGCCGACCCGTTCTCACCGCTACGGCCGTCAGCTGGCCGGGTGTCGTGACCCGCGGCGCCACCACCGGTATATCCGCCACGAGGGGTCCTCGTAGGTTTCCCTCCGTCAGAAGGTATGGTCTCCGGTGACGAGACGGGCGTTTTAGTGGATACGGATTCCGGTGTTTCCGTCTCCGGTATCGATGGAGTTGTCGGTACGTGGATCGGTGACGGCGTTGGCGTCGGCGTTGGTGTTGGCGTTGGCGTCGGCGTCGGTGTGGGAGTCGGCGAGGGGGTCGGCGTTGGTGTTGGCGTTGGCGTCGGCGTTGGCGTCGGCGTTGGTGTTGGTGTCGGCGTCGGTGTGGGAGTCGGCGAGGGGGTCGGCGTTGGTGTCGGAGATGGCGCGGGCGTCGCCGTCTCGATCGTCGGCGTCGACAGCGTGATCGATCCGGTCGCCGAATCACCGGTGAGCGATTCGGTGGCGACGATCGGATGCGTTCCGTCGGGAAGCGCGGCCAGCGTCTCGTCGTCGAACGAGACCGAGACGGACCGCGAATCACCGACGGCGAGGCCCTCGAGTCCGGTGACGGTTCGAGTGACCGTTCCCGACCCGACGTCGACGGTCACGTCGAACGGGTCCGAGCCATCGGTCTCCCCGACGTTCGTCACCGTCCCCGCGATCGATACCGATCCCGACTCACTCCGCTCATAGGTGTAATCGGTCGGATCGAGCGTAACCGAATACTGCGGCGGCTCGACGATCGTGACCGTCCCGGTCGTACGGTCGTGATCACCGCGTACCGTGACTGATCGGACGTCGCCGGTCGACGCGTTCTCGAGGCCGTGTGTGAGCGTCGTGATCGCCGTCGATCCGGAGTCGACCGTCACCGACTGCGTCTCGACGACCGTCCCGTTGACCAGCAGTTCGATCGTGTCGGTGTACGTCGATCCGCCCGTGTTGGTGAGGTTAATGCTATAGTTTGTATATTCCTTATTTGCATAGATTGATTCTGGCAAATCTGTACTAATATCTGAACCAGAAATGTTGATCGACGTGGAAGTATCTACATTTGTAGTGGGATCCCCGACAGAGATTCCAGATTCACCAGAAACACCGATGGCATAGTCGCCTACTTTTTCTCCAAGTGTGATATCCTCGTCCGAAATTCCGTACGAAAATTCAACAGTATTGTTCTTAACTGAGTTATTTATATGTGTTTGATCAAAGTATTCATCACCATCAGTATCGATTCCAATGGTTGCTTTGGTAGTTGATTCTCCTGTCTTAGAGACGACTGTTGACTCTGATGAGTTCGATAAATCAAGATCTTTGGATGTTGTCTCGTGAACAGTTCTATCCTTTATATCTAGATCTAGACTTATTTCATCTTGACCCGCTGTCGCATTACTAAGCGATTCAGATCCGGTCTGTATGAGTACGTCGGTAGCATAATGTCCCGACGAAGCAGGATTCAATACCTGATTACCAGCGGTTGAACGATTAGTATAATCACCACCATCATTCAGATAGACAATTAAAATCCCATCTTCTCGAATTTCAAGTGGTTGGCTAAAATTCAATAAAAGTCGATTATCCTGCGTTTCAATAGTGTCGAAGTCAACCTTCTTAGAGAATATAACTTCATTATATACATCATATTTGGACATTGTTCCTTCATAGTAAACAGTAACATCGGAATGGTCAAAAGAATCCCCGAAAACTGGGTCCTCGATCTCTTGACTGTAATCTATAACTAGATCACTCATATTATTTGTCTGAGATGACTTGTCAAATTCAACAGTGACTTCGTGCTGAGATTGGGTATTTATATCATCTGAATAGGCCTCAACGGTACTATTGGAACTATCAATAGCAGTTGTTTTTCCAATTAACCCACCTGGAACCACACCCGCAGTACCGACGAGCGCGACGAGGAAAACGGTACGAAGCATCGATCGTGTCGGAAACGGCTCTCTTGTCATAGGGGACGAACCCACACCGGAACACGGTATACGCGATCGAGGGGCCGCTCACCATTTCGGCTTCCCCAACGGTATATCACTTCACTCGATAGAGTTCAATTAATTCTATTAGTTACTTAATAAAGTATATATTCACAACGTCTGTATTTGCAAAAAGGTAGCCGTCGAAGCGTCGTCGAATGTCACTCAAAAATGTATTCGTGCGTGAATGTCCGCGATCCGGCGTCGATCGGGACGGCGATGTCGGGTGCGAGAGAGCCGCTACTCTCGGTTCAGGATCTCGATCTCGTGGCCGTCCTGATCGGTGGTGAACGCGTACCGGTTGTTGCAGGATTCGGGATCGCGATCGTCGGCGGCGCCGCGCTCCATCAGCGTCTCCCAGTCGCTCTCGAGGTCGTCGGTCCGGACACAGAGGTGGCCCCAGGCGTCGCCCATCTCGTAGGTGCGACCGTCGTAGTTGTAGGTGAGCTCGACGGACATCGCCTCCTCGGCGGCGTCTGCGGGCTCCATGAAGTAGTTCGCGAACGTGTCGGCCTCCCAGCGGCCCGCGGGCTCGTACTCGAACTTGCGGGTCCAGAAGCCGATCGCCTCGTCGGCGTCCTCGACGCGGATCATCGTGTGGTCGAGGCTCCACTTCGCGCCGTGGTCGCGTTTCACGATCTCGATCTCGTGGCCGTCGGGGTCCGTCACAAACGCGTACCGGTTGTTGCAGGATTCGGGATCGCGGTAGTCGTCGACGCCGTTGGCCAGCAACTCGTCGTAGGCGTCCTGCAGGCCGTCCTCCGGCACACGAACCGCGATGTGGCCCCAGGCGTCGCCCATCTCGTAGGACCGGTCGTCGTGGTTGTAGGTGAGCTCCAGGAGCGCGCCGTCCGCGTGGACGTCCTCCGGACCGAGATAGACGTTCGTGAACGTGTCGGCCTCCCAGCGACCTTTCTCCTCGTAGCCGAAGTTGGACTGGTACCACTCGAGGCTCTCCTCGAGGTTCTCGACGCGGATCATCACGTGATCGAGTAGGGGATTCATCCGGATCGATATTGGGTGAAGACGTGGAAAAACGTACCGTCCTCGGCCCTCCCGGCCGTTGGTCGGTCCCGCCACCGATCCGGATCGCGGGCGATGTCGGCAGCTCCCGGAGACGCCTGCCGGCGGCCGAAACGCCTTAGGTGTCACCGGGGAAGGGGTGATGTCTCCCGTGTTCCGTCCCCCGAATCCGGTCCGGCTCCTGATCCTGTGGATCGGGCTCGCGCTCGCCCGTCTCGGCCTCATCGATCGCGATCGGGCGGCGCGGACGACCGAGCTCGCGTGGCCACGCGTGGTGACGGGGATCGCCCGGATGTCGAAGAACGCGGTCGACGTCGCGATGGTCGGCATCGCGGTCGGCTCCGCCGCGATCGCGGGCGTCGGGTTCGCCGGCCCCTTCTGGGGGCTCGCGTTCGCGATCGGTGGCGGGATCGCCGGCGGGACGATCGCGCTCGTCTCCCAGCGCTACGGGGCCGACGCCCACGAGGACCTCGGGCAGGCCGTCCGCGGCAGCGTCCTCCTCGTGGTCGTCGTCACGCTCCCGGTCGCGGCGACCTTCTGGCTCATTCCGACGGACCTGATCGGACTCCTGTCGAGTGACGCCCGGGCGATCGAACTCGGTGCGCGGTATCTCCGGATCGTCGGGCTCGGGATCCCCTTCGCCGCGCTCAACCTCGTCGGCAGTCGCGTTCTCGTGGGGAGCGACGACGCATACACGGCGATGCAGCTCCGTGCCGGCGGCGCGATCGCGAACGTCCTCATCAACGCCGTCCTCATCTTCGGTCTCGACCTCGGCGTCATCGGCGCGGCGATCGGGACGGTGCTCTCGAACGTCGTGGTCGCGACGGCCTTCGCGGTCGGGCTCGTCCGCGGCGGATTGCCCGGGATCGGCGCATTTCCGGTGCGTATCTCGCCGATCGGCGCGTACGCAGACCCGGAGACCATCGCTGATCTCGTCTCCATCGGCGCGCCGGTCGGCGCGCGTAACCTCGTGTGGACGGCCGCCGAGTTCCCGATGCTCGGGATCCTCGACGTCTTCGGCCGCGACGTCGTCGCCGCGTTCGTCATCGCCAGGCGGATCTGGGGGATCATGAACACGCCCGGCTGGGGATTCGGGTTGGCTGCCTCGAGTCTGGTCGGCCAGGAGCTCGGAACCGGCGCGGAGGACGCCGCCGAACGATACGGACGGGACATCATCCGGTTCGCAGTGGCGACGTATCTCGTCTCGGCCGTCCTCGTCGCGGCCTTCGCCGAGCCGATCGTCGGTCTGTTCGTCGACGACCCCGGCGATCCCGCGATCCCGATCGCGGTCACGCTCGTGTACGCCGCCTGCGTCGCGATCGTGTTTCAGGGCGTGGCCGGTGGCGCCGCAGGGCCGCTTGACGCGAGCGGCGACACGACCGTGCCGTTCCTCAGCCAGTTTCTCGGGATGTTCTGCGTCTCGATCCCGCTTGCGTACGTCGGGGCGACGACGCCGCTCGGTCTGTGGGGCGTCTACCTCGGGTTCCTCGCGGAGACGGGCGTCCCAGCCGCGATCAACTACTGGCGGTTCGATTCCGGAACCTGGAAGTCGATCAGCCGGGGCTATCGGCCGGGAAACGAGGCCGGAAGCGACGGCGGGAGTGAGAGCGGACGCACCGATTGATCGTTAACGCTTGTGGAACGGCCATCGGTTCCCGACGGCGGTTCGTCGGCGGCGGTTCGTCGGCGATGGTTCTCAGCGGCATCCGGCTCATCGGTCGAGAGGTCACCGATCGAGAAGTCCTCGAAGCGACGGTCCGTACAGGACGGCCGCACACGCCCACGCACAGATGGTCGCAATCGGGACGACCAGGGTGGAGACGGTGGGTCCGGCGAGGCCGTATCGGGACCCGAGCCCGATCGCCACCGAGAGGCTGGCGACCCCGGCAAGCACGAGCAAGCCGCCGGTAACACGGGGATCTTCCCGATCCACGACGACGCCGGCCGCAGCGCTTCCGGCGGCAAGCAGGTGGAACAGGAGCGCGACCGGCCACGCTTGGATCGACGACGGAAGCGCCCCGAACGGAAGCGGATGGGCGAGAACGTATCGCCAGATCGGGTAGCCGCTGACGGCGAGATCGCCGCCGGCGCCGGGAGCAATGGTGACAAGACCCCAGAGCGAGACGACGGTATACGTCGCGCCGTCGACGATGATGGTGACGGGAACGACGAGTAAGCCGACGATCACGAGGAGCGCTCGTCGGCGAGCTCTCGGCTCCGATCCGGCGGACGTGGCGTTCGGTCCATCGGACCGAGGGCGCGGCCGATCGGCGCGGTCGACGGAGCGGCCGGGGGCGTCGGAACGGGGATCGGAACGGTCGGCGGACGCGTCAGTCACGGCGTCACTTCCGGGCGACGATCCGGAGTTCGTCCTCGTCGGCGAGTTCGTGGTCCCGACCGACCTGCTGTTCGTCGTGTTTCGCGCTCGGTCCGGAGACGCGGGCGAACTTGAAGCGGTCGTCGAACTCGCCGCCGATCTTTTCGCAGGCGTCGCCGACGGTATCCCCCTCGAAGAGGACTAGCGGTTCCTCGTAATCGACGCCGCGGCCCGGTTTGTCCATATAGATCCGGATCAGGCCGAGTTCCTCCCAGACGCGGTCGGTAAAGCCATCGAGGCCACGATCCTCCTCGGCGGAGATGAACACGACCTCCTCGGGATCGAGGTCCCGATCCCGAAGCTCCCGCTCGACCGTCGGGAGGTAGTCGGCGTCGATCAGGTCCGCCTTGTTGACGGCGACCATCGAGGGAAGATACACGCGGTTGTCCATCACGCCGTCGACGAGCTCGTCGATGGTGAGGTCGTGTGGGATCGTCACCTGCGCGTTGACGTACCCGTACTCGCGAAGGACCTGCTTGATCGTCTCCTCCTCGAGGCTCACCTCGTCGCTCGTGGTCACCTGGATGCCGTCCTTGTGCGTCTTGCGAACGTTGATGTTGGGCGGCTCGGTGTCGAGTCGGATGTTCGTGTCGTACAACTCCTCGCGGAGCCGGTCGTACTGTTCGATCTCGAACACCGAGAGCAGAAACACGACCAGATCCGCGGTCCGGACGACCGACAGCACCTCCTTGCCGCCGCCGCGCCCGCCCGCGGCGCCCTCGATCAGTCCGGGGACGTCGAGGATCTGGATCTGTGCACCCCGGTACTGGAGCATTCCGGGGTTGACGTCGAGGGTGGTGAACTCGTAGGAGCCGACCTCGCTGTCGGCGTTGGTGAGGGCGTTGATCAGCGTGGACTTCCCAACGCTGGGGAACCCGACGAGTGCGACGGTGGCATCGCCGTGCTTTTCGACGGCATAGCCGTGACCGCCGCCGGCGGAGGACTGGTTTTCCAGCTTCTCCTTCTTCTCCGCGAGCTTCGCCTTGAGACGACCGATATGGGCCTCGGTGGACTTGTTGTAGGGCGTCTCGGCGATCTCCTCGCGGAGGTCCTCGATCTCCTCTTCCAGTCCCATCAGGGGCAACTCAGCCGCTCAGTTCGTTAAACCTGTTCCTTCGGTGGGCGGGACGCGTCGGCGTTCGTGGAGTGGCGGATCGGCCGCCTCGGCGGCACTGGTGACGGCGACGGGCCGGAACCGAATCCGACGTCCCCGACGGCGCCGGTACTCGCCAGTTTCGTCACGGTTATTTAGGGCCTGTGAGAGGATGCGAGTGTCGAATGCCGGATCCGGCTCGCCTCAGAGACAGCACCCAGATCGTCCTCCCCTGTCGGTTGCTCGATGGGATCCGGGACCGTCTGGAGGCGGAGTTCACCGTAACGATCGTCGAATCGGATGGACAGTGCCGGATCATCGGGAGCCCGGTGGAGATAAAGTCGGTCAGCGAGTTTCTCGGCCGGTCCGGCATCCCGGTCGCGTGACCGGCTGTGACGGGATGGACCGGTGCACGTGAACCGGCGATCGAGACCGATCAGCCGGCGAAGCCGACGACGAGCTGGATGGCGATGACGAGCATCAGGACCATCCCGAGCGCGATCGACCCGGCCGCGACGCCTTGAGCGTTGCCGAGGCCGCGCTCGCGTGTCGCCGCGTACGCGCCGAGGAACACGAACCCGGCGATGAGGAGGCCGACGAGACCGTAGACGACGTTCAGAATGGTCCCGGGAAGCCCCTCCGGAAGCCCGAAGCTCCCGACCGCAAGCACGGTCAATAGCCCGAGCCCGACCGCGAAGGCGATGAACGTCACGGTCCAGACCGCCGGCGAGTGAGCGATCGCTCGGAGCCGGGAGACGGCTCGATCGTACCGGTCGCCGTCGCCGTCGTCTTCGGCAAACTCCCGCTTGCGGCCGACCCGACCGACAGCGATGAAGGTGGCGATCACGAGCAACCCCATCAGTACCGTGCTCAAAAGCGTTAATGAGACCATAACTGTCTGTGTGTCCTCGTTGTACTGACGGTCCGGTCGTGTATACAAATAGCCTTCGTATATGATCGGGCCCGCCCGGTCGTGTCACGACGGAGAATCCCCGATCGTCATCCGAACGGCAACCCTTGATCGTCATCCGAACGGCAACCCTTGATCGTCATCCGAACGGCAACCCTTGATCGTCATCCGAACGGCAACCCGCTGACGACCGCGCTACAAAAGAGATAAGTGCGGCATCACCAACTCACAGGCAAGGGCCGAGAAAAGAACATGATAGCGTCAGTATTACTGCAACAGACCGATGGTCTCCGGGCGCAGGCCGAGATCTTCAACGAGATCTTCTCCGTCTTCCTCGGGCTCGGGACGCTCATCGGGATCATTGTCGTCTCGTATATGCTCTGGAACGCATACAAATACCGGGACGACGGAAGTGAACCGAAAGAGAGCTTCGATCCGCCCGTTCTCGGCGAGCTGCCGACCGGAAAGGGTGGTCCGAAAGCCAAGAAACTCTTCCTGTCGTTCGGGCTCAGTGCCATCGTGGTCATCAGCCTCGTCGTCTACGCGTACGGCCTGCTGTTGGTCGTCGAGGAAGGGCCGGAGGCCCCGGGCGTCGAGTCTGCGGATATGGAAGTCGAGGTCGTTGGGTACCAGTTCGGCTGGGAGTTCCAGTACCCCAACGGCGTCACCACCCAGAACACGCTGTACGTCCCGGAGGATTCGGCGATCGAATTACGGGTGACATCACGGGACGTTTGGCACACCTTCGGAGTCCCCGATTTACGGATCAAGTCCGACTCGATCCCGGGCCAATACTCCGAAACGTGGTTTACCACTGAGGGTGGCCTCGACGCCGGCGAGGAGCAGACCTACGAGATCGAATGCTTCGAGCTGTGCGGGTCCGGTCATTCCTATATGAACGGTGAGATCGTGGTTATGGACGACACCGAGTTCAACGATTGGTACGACGAACAGGCCGCGGCGCTTGAGGAGGAGAACGACTCCGGTGCCGCATCCGGGAACGCCACCGCAACCGGCAACGCCACCGCGGAGGGTGAGGCATAATGTCCGAACTACCGCCGAAGACCTCAGTCCGCCGCTGGCTGGTGACGACGAACCACAAGGACGTCGGGATCCTGTACACGGTCACGGCGCTGTTCTTCCTGATCATGGGGGGGATGCTCGCGTTGCTTATCCGACTCCAGATGTGGGAGCCCGGCGCCCAGGTCCTCTCAGGGATCGCCTACAATGAGGCGGTCACCACGCACGGCCTCATCATGGTCTTCTGGTTCCTCTCGCCGTTCGGGTTCGGGTTCGCAAACTACTTCGTCCCGCTACAGATCGGCGCCGACGATCTCGCGTTCCCGCGGCTGAACGCGCTGTCCTATTGGATGTTCGCCCTTTCCGGGATACTGATGGGAATCAGCTACTTCCAGGGCGGAACCCTCAGTACGGGCTGGACGATGTACGCCCCGCTGAACGTGCCGATGTATACGCCGAGTCTGGGGTCCACGGGCGCGATCCTCGCGTTGGCGATGTTCGTCATCGGGATCACGGCGTCGACGGTGAACTTCCTGACGACGATCCACCACTCGCGTGCTGAAGGGATGGGCCTGATGGATATGCCGCTTTTCACCTGGTCCATGCTCGCGACGGTCTACATGATGCTGTTCGCGTTCGCGGCGCTGCTGGCGGTCGCGCTCATCCTGTTGTCCGACCGCATCCTCGGAAGCATCTACTTCTCCGCGACCGAGGGTGGCGCGCTATTGTGGGGACACCTCTTCTGGTTCTTCGGCCATCCGGAGGTGTACATCGTCTTCTTCCCGGCGCTGGGTGTAATGCTCGAGCTGTTCCAGTCGTTCTCCGGCAACCGGCTCGTCGGGCGGAAGTGGGTCATCATCGCGATCTGTCTCATCTCGATCCAGTCGTTCCTGGTGTGGACCCACCACATGTTCCTCACCACGATCAATCTGGAGGTCAAGACGCTGATGATGGCGACGTCGATCGGGATATCGCTCCCGTTCGACCTCGTCGTCTTCTCGCTCATCTACACGCTCATCAAGGGACGGATCAGGTTCACGACGCCGTTCCTGTTCGCCTTCGGCGCGCTGTTGTTGTTCATCCTCGGCGGCATCACCGGCGTCTTCCTGGGTGCGATCGTCCTCGACTACGAGTTCCGCGGCACCTACTGGGTCGTCGCCCACTTCCACTACGTGATGTTCGGCGGCGCGACGGCGCTGTTCGGCGGCGCCTACTACTGGTTCCCGAAGATGAGTGGGAAGATGTACGACGAGTTCCTCGGGAAGGTTCACTTCGTCGTCTTCTTCATCGGGTTCAACGCGGTGTATTTCTCCATGTTCCTCGCCTGGGAGACGCCGCGGCGCGTCTTCGATTACGACCCGGCCTTCCAGAGCATGCACCGGTTCGGGACGATCGGTGCGTTCGTCCTCGGGCTGTCGTTCTTCATCATGTTCTACAACTTCGCGAAGTCCTACGTGTCCGGGCCCGACGCTCCCGACAACCCGTGGGAGTACACCCGGACCGCCGAATGGGCGGTTCCCTCGCCGCCGCCGCTCGAGAATTGGGGCGGACGCCCCTCCTACGCCTCCGGAAAGCTCGAGTTCGTCTCCGAGGCGCTCACCACGCCCGATGACGATCACGACGGACCGGCCGCGGCGACCGACGGCGGCCACGGTGAGGACCACATCGAGAGCTACCCCTACTGGGATAAACACGCGAGTCACGCCAGCATCTGGCCGTTTGCGCTCTCGTTGGCCACGGGGATCTTCTTCTTCGGGCTGTCCGGAGTCGCCTCGTCGTTCGACATCACGACCGCGGAGACGCTGGCGGGGACCGGAATCACGGTGAGCAATCCGGTGTACCCGATCTTCACCGCCATCGGTCTCGTCGGCCTGATCTGGACGGCCGTGAAGTGGGGCCTCGAGGACTTCTATGCACCGCCGATGGAGATCGCCGAGCGGTGGCCCTTCGAAGGCGTCGAAAAGGTAAAACTCGGGATGTGGTTCTTCCTGGCCTCCGACGTGATCGTCTTCGGGGCGTTCATCTCCGCCGCGGTCTTCATTCGCGTGGCTGCGGGCTGGTACACCTGGGAGCCGCTGACGGACTCCCTGCCGGGGCTCATCAACACCTTCGTACTGTTGACGTCCTCGTTCACGGTCATCCTCGCGCTCGTGTACGCCCGGCGCAAGAGCCGGGCCGGTCTGATCGCCAACCTGGTCGCGACGATGCTGCTCGGGTTCACCTTCCTGTCGATCAAGCTCTGGGAATGGCATCACGAGATCTACGACGTCGGCGTTACGCTCACCCAGAACTCCCACGGTGACCCGGTACAGGCGACGATCTACTACGTCACGACGGGGCTCCACGGGATCCACGTCGTGATCGGCCTGCTGATCGCCGGCTTCCTGCTCGTGCGGGCGTGGAACGGCGCCTACCAGGAGGACTCCCGACCGGTCGAGTACTTCGGCCTCTACTGGCACTTCGTCGACATCGTCTGGGTCATCCTCTTCCCGCTGTTCTACCTCTTCTGAGGTTCACGCCTCGTTTTTGCGGTTCGGAAATTCGAACACGTCGTCTCGGAAAACCGGAATACGCCGTCGATGATGAGTCGTTTGCGCGAATATTTATGTCTCGACGGGCGAGTACCCGTATGGTCACGGACGTGCTTACTGACCCACGGTTTCTCAGCGGGATCTTCTGGACGCTCGTCGGCGTCTCGTTCTGGGTCGTCGGTCCGTTCGTCGGGTACTATCTGTGGAAACGATGGCGAGGTCCCGACGACGCGGATGGATAGACCTAAGAGGCCGCACTCCCAGCTTTCGCGTGAACAATGGCGTCGGATTCGATCAAGCTCTACGCGCTGGTGTACGTCGCGCTCGTGGGGTTGGCGACCTCGAAGTTCGTCTTCTTCGAGTTCGACCAGTTCTTTACCTACGAGCAGGCGTTCGCCGGCACGATGGGGGCCGCCGCGCTGAAGGGGGCGCTCATCGTCGGCTACTACCAACACCTCAAGTGGGAGAACCGATCGCTGACTTACCTGATGGCCGTCGCGCTGGCGTTCGCCCTCCTGCTGATGGCCGCGGCGACCTACTCCATCACGTAACGCATATCGACGCAGCGAGGTTTCAGACGCTCGCGCAGCCCGTTTCTCTCGACTTCGTGTCGCTTCGACCATCGACGTCGTCGACGCCATCTCGTACGGACGGGGTGCGTCCGGCCGGAGGGGAAACACCAAAACCCCTCCGACCGTATCGGCGGGTATGTACCACGTACTACTTGCCGTGGACGAGGACGAGGGGCGAAGCACCCGGATCGCCGAGACGATCACGTCGCTCCCGAGCGCGAGCACGGACGTGTTCGTGTCCGTCTTCCACTGTTTCGTCGACAACCCCGCCGGCGCCTCGGCGACGCAGGTCGGCAGCGTCCGGGCGGTCCAGGGGATCCTCGAGGAGGCTGGGATCGACAACCAAGTGCTCGAGGCAAGCGGTGACCCCGCCGACACGATCCTCGAGGCCGCTGCGGAGGAGCAGGCCGACGCCATTTATCTGGGCGGCCGGAAGCGCTCACCGGCCGGAAAGGCGCTGTTCGGCAGCGTCACGCAGTCGGTGATCCTCGGCGCGGAGCTGCCGGTGACGGTTGCCGGGAAGACGCAGACGACCGCCGAGTAGTCGGGGCAAGCCGTTGGCTCCGGAGCTGCCGGGCGATCGCCGATCACTCCTGCGGGCCGACGTCCCCATCGTCGGTTCGGCCCTTCACCACGAACAGCGACGCGTATCCCGCAAGCAATCCCGGCCAGTAGGTCGTCAACCGGAAGAGTACTGCGGCGGTCACGGCCGTTGCCAGCCCGACGGGGTAGAAAAGCGTCACGAGCCCCGAAAACGCCACCTCGTAGGTTCCGGACCCGCCGGGCGTCGGGGAGACCGTCGCGATGACCGAGAGGTTCACAATGAAGTACAACGAGACGAAGTCGGGATCGATCCCGAGCGACCGGAACACGAAGTACAACGAGACGATCTGCGCCAGGATCGCGAGGTGTGAGCCGACGGCGGTGGTGAGCAGAAAGGACCGACCACTGCCCGCGGTTTGGAAATGCCCCTCGATCCGCTTGATGCGGTCACGGAGGGACTGAAACACGCCCTCCGCCCGGTCGGTTCGCCGCTCGATCGCGTTCACCGTCCCCACCGCGAGGTCGCCGAGGCGTCCGTCGTCGGACCACAGCAGGTACGTCACAGCGCCGCCGATCACCAGGAGCGCGACGGCAACCGCCCCGACGGATCGGAGAAACCCGGTCAGCGATCCTACGACGAGGAGATACCACAGCCCGCCGAGCGTGAACGTGAAGAAGGGCGCGGCGTTCAGGATGTCCGCGGAAACCACGGCCGCAAGCGCCTTCTCGTAGTCCGTCTCGAGGGCGTCCGAGACGACGTAGGCCATAATCGGTTCCCCTCCGAACTGGCCGAGCGGAGTGATCGAGTTCAGGAAGTGGCCGGTGAGAAACAGGGAGACCGTGTCCGTCGGCGTCGGATCCATCCCCATGTGTCCGAAAAAGCGGTGCCAGACCCACGCCCACAACAGCAGCGACGAGAACCCGATGGCGAGCGCGACCGCGAAGTGGGACGGATTCGCCCGCACGAGCGCCGACAGTACCTCCCCGACGTCCGCGAGCGCGAGAAGGGCGGCCAACAGCACGCCGGTCACGATGAACCAGATCCACTCGCGCCGCCCGGCCGCGATCGGGACGTTCATCGATAGCCCAGCTGTTCGAGCCGGTCCTCGACGGCGCCGTCGACCGGTCGGTTACCCTCGTCCGGACGGTCGCCGTCGGCATCGTCGGCGTCCGCATCGACGTCGCCGGTTCGGTTGACGGCGGCCTTGAGATCCGGTGGGACCGCGATCGACTCGTCCGCCTCGTGGTCGTACGCCTCGTAGGTGGCGTCGCCGTCCTCGGTGACCGACTTGACCACCGTCACTCCGTCACGTTTCGCGTAGCGGTGTTTCCGGTAATACTCGTCCCACCGATCGGTCGGAATGTAGCCCGTGAAGTTCTGCGGATACTCACACCCGCCAAGGACCGTTTTCGGGAAGACGTCCTCGTGGGTGGGTTCGGGCGCGATACCGGCGTAATACGGGACGAGTCGGCTGAGCGACCGGAGCTCGATCGGGTCCGTGACCCTGTCCACCGCCAGATCCGGATGGGAGACGAACAGGACGGTGTTGATCACCGGTTCCGCGACGGTGAACTGGTGGCCGAACTCGCCGCCGTTCTCGCCGAGCGCCTGGCCGTGGTCCGAGAGCAGCACCACCACGGTGTCCTCGCGGAGGCCGTTGTCCTCGAGCGCGGCGACGATCCGTCCCACGAGGTCGTCGGTGTAGTCGACGGAGGCGTCGTAGACGCGCTCGAGCTGGTCGAAATCGATGTCGTCCATCGTGAAGACGTCCTTTTGCCGGTGGGGGATCGTCGCGTCCGGGGCCACACCGTGCCGATCGGCGTATCGATCCGGAGGCCGGTACGGCTCGTGGGGCTCCATCAGGTTGGTGTACAGGAAGAACGGCCGGTCATCGTCCTCGCGGGACGCGAGATACTCGGTCACGGCGTCGACGGTCTCCTCCGACTGCGTGGAGTCGTCGACGTCGAACAGTCGGAAGACGCGGTCGATCTGTCGCCCGAGGATCCGACGCGGCGTCTCACCGAGGGCGTGATAGAACTTCGCAAACGCCTTCGAGAGGCGAACGCTCAACCGGTTGTCAGCCGTCCCCAGGAAGTTCTCGACGTGGTCAAAGTCCTCCGTCATCCCCTTGTGGGGGGTGATCCAGACGTTCGGCGTTATCGCGGCTGTGTCGTACCCCGCATCCCGAAAGGCGGAGACGAACGTCTCCCGGTCCTCGTCGAAGTAGCTCTTCGCATGGGTGGTGCCGTGCTCCCAGGGATACTCCCCGGTGAACATTGAGGCGTGCGATGGCAGCGTCCAGGGTGCTTGCGTGACCGCGTTCTCGAAGACGATCGACGAGTCGGCGAGCTGCTGGATGTGGTCGGTGAACTCGACGTCGGCGTTGTACGCGGACACCCGGTCCGTCCGGAGGGAATCCAGAACCAGAAAGACGACGTTCTTCGTCCCCGAAACGGTGTCCTCCATACCCGCTACCCGGACCGCCCGGCAGTTAGGTACGTCGGTTCGAACCGGTGCCGGTGGACCGGTTCGACCGGAGCCGACGAATGAACCCCGGATCGTCGGAGCGGACCCACGACCGATTTATAGGGGACGCAACAACGGGGGGTATGGTCGAGAGCGTGGCGATCGTCTACTGGTGTGACGGGGCCGGACACGCGGCCAGGAGCATCCCGGTCGCCAAGGAGTTCGAGTCACGCGGCATCGACGTGTCGATCGCCGGCGGCGGACAGGGCGCGCGGTTCGTGGAGATGAACGGCTTCGACCAGCCGGACCTCACGACCGTCTCGGTCGAGGGGAGCACGCCGCGGGCGTTCCTTGAACACACCCTCTTCGATCTCGCACCCTCCGCAGTGAAACGGACGCGGGAGATCCACCAGTGGCTCAAACGGGAGGATCCGGACGTGCTGGTGACCGACGACGTCTTCGCGGGCCTGTCGGCGGCGGCCCAGGGGATCGATTTCTACCGGATCGACCACCTCACGCCGGATCTGTTCGGCCCGGTCTGGGGGACCCCGCTGCGGATCTACAACGCGGCGTCGTTGCTGTTCGGCGAGGGGATCCTCGTGACGTCCCTGTGGCCCGACGAGCCGGACCCGACGGGAATCACGCGGGTCGGACCGCTCGCCCAGGAGGGCGACCGTGGCGATGGAGACGACGTCGACGATGGTTCCGATTTCGGATCCGCCGGCGAGATCGACGAGTACGATGTGCTCATCAATCCGGGAACACACGGCGAGGGCTTCGACGAGATACGGTCCCGACTGGAGGCGGACGGCTACACGGTTAGAACGGTCGGGGATGACGACTGGGAGACGAAGCCGACGATGACTCCGTATACGGAGGCAGCCGACGTCGTGATCTGCACCGGCTTCTCGTCGATCGCGGACACGGTCGTCGCGGGAACGCCCTGCGTGATCTACCCGTTCCTCCCGTTTCAGAAGGCGATCGCGGAGCGCGCCGAACGCGAGGGCAACGAGGGGATCGCCAGGGCCGCCTCGGTGCCCGACGCCGTCCTGAAAGCGAAACGCTTCTGTGAATCCGATGAAAGTCCCGACTACGAGAACGGTGCCCCCGAGTTCGTGGATGCGGTCCTGGATGCGTAGCCGTCCCGACCGCCGACGTCGGCCGGTGATACCGAAGGACCGGATCGTGACCCTGCAGGGCCGGATCGTCCCACCGCAGGGCCGGTTCGTGAGGCTCGCCTCGGGCGCACGCGTCGATCGGAACGAACGGAGGACGGTATGAGAATCGGATTCTTCACGGACAGCTACTTCCCCGGGATCGACGGCGTCACGTACACGATCCAGGCCTGGCGCGAGCGTCTCGAGGATCGGGGTCACGAGGTGTACGTCGTGTATCCGGCAAGCAGCCACGAGCCGGATGACCACGAGCTTCCGGTCCGGTCGTTCCCGAATCCATTTTATAAGCAATATCGGTTTCCGACCTATCGCCGACTCTCGACGCTGCCGGAGTTGGACGTCGTCCACTGTCACGGGCCGGCGTCGACGGGGATCATGGGCCGACGATACGCGACGCAGACGGGCGTGAAATCGGTCTATACACACCACACGCCGGTCGAGGACTACCTCGAACGCGGCCTCAAGTTCGAGTCGATCGCCGCGGCCGCGTCGAGACTCTACGTGGCCTACGAGAACCGGTTTCTCCGGTCGTTCGACTGTGTGACTGCCTCGACCTCGCGGATCCGACGGGACGTGGAGCCGCGACGGCTCCCCGTCGGCATCGAGATGGACACCTTCCGGCCACAGTCGGACCGGCTGTTCTCGTACCCGGAACCGGTCATCGGCTACAGCGGGCGGCTAACTGTCAAGAAGAACGTCGACGAGATACTCCGGCTGGCGGCCGAGATGCCGGAGCATCGATTCGTGCTCGTCGGTGAGGGACCGGAGCGGGAGTCGCTCGAGCGACGCGCACCCGAAAACGTGACCTTCAAGGACTTCCTCCCGCGCGAGGATCTTCCCACGTTCTACTCGTCGATCGACGTCTTCCTCACGGCGTCGACGTGTGACACCCTCGGGCTGTCGACACTCGAGGCGAACGCCTGCGGCACGCCGGTTGCGGCGGCCGACGTCCCGCCGTTCGATGAGACGATCGGAAAGGCGAACGGGGCGCGGTTCGCGTACGGTGATCTCGAGGAAATGAAACGCGCCGTCGAGGACTGCCTGCGCCACGATCGAGACACCCGAAGCGCGGTCGAGCGGTTCTCGGTGACCGAGACGATCGACGAACTCGAACGGATCTACGGAGTGACCGACCGATGATCGACGAACTCGAACGGATCTACGGAGTGACCGACCGATGATCGACGCGGGGACCGAGCAATGACCGACGGAGAGCGGATGACCGACGGAGAGCGGATGACCGACGCGGGGATCGACTGATGGGCGCGGACAACGTCGACGTCTTCCAGCGGTTGGTGTTCAGTCTGCCGCCGTTGAAGGCACAGATCCCGGCGCTCGTCGTGTTGAGCCTGGTGTACAGTTTCGGGATGCATCTGGCCTTCACGGTCTTCACGCCGATCCGTCTGACCATCCCGCTCGTGCTCGTTGCGGGATCGCTCGTGTTCCTCCTCCCGTTCCTGTTCGCGGGGGAGCTGTTTCACCAGGTGTTGCCCCGCTATCCGCGCTCGTGGAGCTACTTCCTCGCGTTGGTCAACCAGTTTGTCCTGTTCGTCTACGGGCTCATCCTCTCGGGGGCTGACACCACCGGAAACGCCTGGAGCATCGTCTGGCTGGCGTTCATCACGCTCCACGTCAACAACGTCCTCGTCCTGTTGATCTCGACGGGCATCGAGTACTACAAGCGCATCCTCGTGGTCTCCTCCGCACAGACGGGCATACTCATCGCCGTCTTCTACCTGTTCGTCGGCGGCGCGCTGGGGATCGAGACGTACAGACACGTCTTCAGCCTCGCCTCTGTCGCCATCGCCGCCGTCTTCGTCGTGCTCATCCTGTTAGCGGTGGAGTACCTGATCAAGAGCAACACCGACGTCTCGGCGTTCACGCTCACGGCCGGGCTGCTCAGGAACGACCGCGAGTCGCTCGATCTGGGCTTTGAGTCCGAGCCCCACGTCCAGACCCTGTCGATCGACAACGGCGATCGGCTGACGCTTGCGGCACCGTGGATCCATCCGGGTCCGCTCGGCGGGTTCGGAGGCGGACAGCTCAGCGGCACCGTCATCTCCGAGCTGAATGCGGAGGGAACGGGCTTCTTCCTGCACGTTCCCTGCACGCACAAGGAGGACCTCGCGAACCCCGACGACGCGGAGAAGGTTCTCGATGCCGTCGCCGATCCCGAGCAGGTCAGCCGCGCCTCACGGCTCGTGAGTGAGGATTACGGGGAGATCGAGTTCTTCGGCCGCCGGTTCGACGGGAAGCGGATCGTGTTCCTCCACGCCGAGCACATCGACGACTACGACACCGGCGTGTTCATGCGGGACGTCGAGGAGTCGTCGGTGCTCCTCGTCGACCTTCACAAACACGACATCCAGGAGGGCCCCGAGAAGGAGGTCCAGTACGGAACCGCCGAGGCGAACCGGCTGAAAGGCCACTTCGACGACTTCCTCGAGACGCTGGAGGCGGCCCCGTTACACGAGTACGAGGCAGGGTTCGACGTGCATCTCGACGATCAGGACCTGTTCGCGATGGTCGAGGTCGTCGACGGCGAGCGCACGCTCCTGCTGGGTACCGACACCAACGGCGTCACGGCGGATATGCGGGACCTCGAGGAGGAGTACCGCGAGGAGTTCGATCACGTCCTGCTGTTCTCGACGGACACGCATGCCTCCATTCACGACCTGGCGAACATGAAGCGCTCGAACGTCACGGCGATGCGGCGCGCCGTCGAGAACGCGGCCGCCAGCGTTGCGCCGGCGACGATCGGCCTGACGAGCCGCACCACGCGGCCGCTCGATCTCCTCAAGAACCACTACAACGGGCTGGTCTTCAGCGTCAACATCCTCATCCGACTGACGATCATCTCGTTGTTCCTGTTCTACTTCGTCCTGATCGTCTGGATGTTCTGACGGGACGTCCTCGTCACGCCCATCACCATCGTCGGCGCCGCTCCTGTAAGCACCATCGCCGTCGATTCCCCGATCCTACTCCGGCACGTCCAGGAGGTCCACGTCGGCCGGTCCCGCGCCGTCGAAGGTGGCGACCGCACGATCGAGGCGGTTCGGATCGTCGACGGCGGGCAGTTCCCGGTCGGCGGTACGGCAGGAGGCATCCACGCCGAGCCAGTCACTGACGAGATCGGCAGTCGATTCGGCCATCAGTCGGTACGTCGTCAGCTTCCCCCCGACGACGGTGACGAAACCGTCCACCCCGTCGTCGGCGTGATCCAGGAGCGTGAACCCGCGCGAGATCCCGCGACCGCCGCGGTCAGCCTCGTCGGGAGCGTATAACGGGCGAACGCCCCACCAGTGTCGGACGATCGGGCGATCGGCGAGTTCGGGCACCATCGCGGCGCACTCGTCGATCACCGTCTCGATCTCCCCGCGGGGCGTGTCGTAGTCATCGGGGTCACGAACGGGAACGCTCGTGGTTCCGAGGACCGCCTCGGTCCGGTGTGGGACCACGATATCGCCATCAGCGGGGCTTCGACAACGGTTCAAGACGGGGCCGATCCCCTCGCTGTCGACGGACACCATCACGCCGCGCGTGGGCTGCATCGCGACGGTCACGCCGGCCATCGCGGCGACCTCGCCGGCCCACGCACCCGCCGCGTTCACGACGACGTCGGGACGAAACACGTCGTCGAGCCGTCCGCCGACACGGGCGGCCGTCACTCGCTCGCCGCGGACGGTCAACGACTCGAGCGGTGCGTGTGGGTGGATCGTGGCACCGTGTCGGTCCGCGTCGAGGGCGGTCGCCGCGACCAGACGAGACGGGGAGACGACCGCGTCCGGAACCGACATCGCGCGTTCGACGTCTGCCGACAAGCCGGGTGCGCGATCACGTGCAGTCGCGGGATCGACGGTTTCGACCGGGATCCCGACCGAGTCACAGGCGTCCCGTTTCGCGTCGAAATAGGCGTCGTCGTCGCCATCGAGGGCGAGGAACAGGCCACCGGTCTCGCGGACACAGACGCCGGCGATCCGGCGAAGGATCCGGTTCTCCGCGAGACACTCCGCCGCCCCCTCGGGATCGGTGTCGGCGTAGCGCGCGCCGCTGTGTAACAGGCCGTGGGATCGTCCCGTGGTCCCGCCACAGAGGCCGTCCCGGTCGATGAGGGCCACGTCCACGTCACGCAGCGCGAGGTCGCGTGCGACGCCCACGCCGGTCGCGCCACCCCCGATCACGAGTACCTCCGGTTCACGCGTCATACCCGTGGTTCGTGCGGCAGCGGATGAATATGTCCGGATCGTCCGGACGCGATTCGCGCGCGAGGCTTTTTGTGACTGGCCGTGGACCGTACCGGTATGGACCTTCGAGCGGCCACGCCGAACGACGTCGAGGCGATCCGGTCGGTCGCACGCACATCGATGGACGACTCCTACGGCCACGCGGTCTCGGAGTCGGTCCTCTCGGGGTCGATCGACGAGTGGTACGATCCCTCGGAGCTGGCCGCGGACGTCGACTCACGACGAACGGTGTTCCCGGTCGCGGTGGACGACGGCGAGGTCGTGGGGTTCGCGGAGAGCTACGTGGTCGACCGCCGGGAGCGTGTCGGGGAGATCGACTGGCTCCACGTGCACCCCGATCACCGCGGTGCCGGGATCGGCCACCGGCTGCTCGCCCGCGTCGAGGAGACGCTCCGGGACCGGGACGTCGACCGGATCGAGGGGCGGGTGCTCGCGGCGAACGAGTCCGGGACGCGGTTTTACGAGGAGGAGGGGTACGACCACACCGGAACCGAGGAGATCACGATCGACCGGGAGACGTTCCGCGAGCTGATCTACACGAAACGACTCGACGAGACCCACCCGACCCTCGAGTCGGAACCGTACACCGACGCTGACGGCGAGACGGTGTACGTCGACTTCGAGGACAGCGAGCGTGGATCGACGGGCCCGTTCTTCGCGGCGTACCGCGATCCGGACCACGAGGACCGGTACGGGTACCTCTGTGGGAACTGTGAGGGACTCGACGTCACGGTCGACACGATGGACCGGCTCGAGTGCGCCGACTGCGGCAACCGGCGCAAACCCACGCGCTGGGACGCCGCCTACCTGTGACGCGCTTCGGGGCAAGATTTCGGCGACCCTTCGGGGCGGACGCTGCCGATCGCCGCGAGATCCGGGGCTGTCGTAACGCCTAAGAACGAAACGGCCATGGTCTCGGACAATGAATACCGAATTTCGCGATCGATCTCCGAACCGACGCCGGGGGCCCGACCGTGGGCGTTGAAATAAAGGAATCCCGGGTTCCGGACGACGAGTTCGAGGAGATGGCGGCGTTCGTCCACGACTACCTCGCCGCCAGCGTCGAAAGCGAGGACGACGGCGGCCGGATGCGGTGGTATCCCTGGCACTCCGCGGAGTACCGGTTCAACCACATTCTCAACGTCGTCGACCTCGCGACGCAGATCGCCCGAGCGGAGGGCGCCGACCTCGACGTCGTTCGCGTGGCGGCGCTGTTTCACGACGTGGCCAAACTCGAGGTCGATCAGGACGTCCACGCCGAGGAGGGTGCCCGGATCGCCCGCGAATACCTCCGGAACCGGGGCGAGTACCCCGAGTCGTTCATCGACGAAGTCGCCCAGTCGATCGTCGACCACTCCTACCAGGGGGACCTCTCGAACGTCTCGTTGGAGTCGCGATGTCTGATGGAGGCGGACCTGCTCGACAAGGTCGGCGCGAACGGGGCCGCGCTGATGCTGTTGCGGATGGGCTATGAGGCTCGCACCCATATGGACGCAGCAAAGATGGTCGACCGCGTGCTCGAGCGCGGCCGCGACCACGCCGAGCGCGTGCGGTCGGACACCGCCGAGAGCATCGCCCACCAGCGTCTCAAACGCGTGAAGTGGTTCCGCGAGTGGCTCGAAGCCGAGGTGACGGAGATGGACCCCGAGGGCGTCACCGACCGGTGACGCGTCGATCACGTCGATCGTGTCGAGCGCCTCGATCGGGGCGGACCGGCGCGACGGGGCTTCGGTCGGTTTAAGTCCCGCACGGCGGATCCACGATGTAATGACCGACGACGAGCAGGAACTCGGGATCACCGAGTCCAAATCACACGACACCGGCGACTGGTACGCCGAGGTCGTCCGGAAGGCTGGGCTCGCGAGCTACGGGCCGGAAGGAATGAGCGGATTCATCGTGACGCGACCGCGTGGATACGCGCTCTGGGAGGCGGTCCAGAACGCGCTCGACGCGGAGTTCAAGGACACGGGCGTGCAGAACGCCTACTTCCCGATGTTTATCCCCGAGTCGTACCTCGAGCGCGAGAAGGAGGTCGTCGAGGGGTTCGACCCCGAGGTCGCCTGGGTCACCCAGGGCGGTCACGAGCAGCTCGAGGAACGGCTCGCGGTGCGGCCGACCTCCGAGTCGATCATCGCACCCTACATCTCCCAGTGGGTCCGGAGCCACCGCGACCTGCCGATGCGCGTCAACCAGTGGTGCTCGGTCGTTCGGTGGGAGGCCACCGAGACGAAGCCGTTCTTCCGCACCAAGGAGTTCCTCTGGCAGGAGGGACACACGGCCCACGAGACGAGCGAGGGGGCGTGGGAGGAGACGATGCTGCGGCTCGACCAGTACGAGTCGCTCTACGAGGACGTCCTCGCGATCCCCGTGTTGCGCGGCCAGAAGCCGCCACACGACACCTTCCCCGGCGCCAAGACGACGACGACCGTCGAGGCGCTGATGCCGGACGGAAAGTCCGTCCAGGGCGCGACCTCCCACCACCTCGGGCAGTCGTTCGCGGAGGCGTTCGACATCACGTTTTCGGACGCCGACGAGGAGGAGCGGGTCGCACACACCACCTCCTGGGGCGTCTCCTGGCGGTGTCTCGGGGCGCTGATCATGACCCACTCGGACGAGCAGGGGCTCGTGTTGCCGCCGACCGTGGCGCCCACGCAGGTCGTGATCGTCCCGATCTGGCAGTCGGACACGCACGAGGAGGTCCTCGAGTACGCCGAGGGCGTCGCCGACGACCTGGAGGACGCCGGCGTCAGGGTCGAACTCGACGACCGGGACGAGCGCAATCCCGGCTTCAAGTTCAACGAACACGAGCTCAACGGCGTCCCGCTCCGGATCGAGATCGGTCCGAACGAGGTCGAGGACGGGGAACTGACGCTCGTTCATCGGCCGGACGGCGAGAGCATCGTCGAGGACCGCGAGGACGTGTCGGACACCGTCGAGAGCCACTTCGACGAGGTCTACGCCAAGCTGTACGCCGCCGCCGAGGAGACCCTCGACGGTGCGGTCCGAGAGGCCGACGACCGCGCGGAGATCCTGGGGACGCTCGGCCGCCACGGTGGCTACGTCGAGACGCCGTGGTGTGGCGACGAGGACTGCGAGGCGGAGATCAAAGAGCAGATCGCCGCCGAGATCGTGATGGTGCCGTTCGAGGACGACGACGAGCTCCTCGGGACCGACCACGAGGAGACCTGCGGCGTCTGCGGCGATCCCGCCGAGCGGACCGCCTACTTCGCGAAGTCGTACTGATCGCTCCACCCGTCGGACGCACCAGTTCGCGGACCCGTCCGTCCGGTCGCCATCGAGGCGATCGACGCCAAACGAAAATTGAAAAGACGTGTTCTAGAGCGGTTGGTTATGGGCCATATTTGGTTTGAAAACCCGATATATGTTTTCCTATTTTGAGAAAATGCAGGTATATATTATGATTACAAATCTGTGGTATTGAGTCACAGGCCCTGTAGAATAATGACCTTATATTCCCTAATGGGTGGGTAAGGCACCCTACGTGTATCAGGGTTAGCCCTTTAAGATGGAGACGGGTTCGGTACGGTATGACCAAGCCACACAGTATCACCCCCGAGCCGAGCGACGGCGCGGCGGGCTCCGGGCGAGACGGAGACGAGGAGAACGCCCGCGATGGTCTCGCGGACCCGACCGACGAGCGATCGAACTGCGGCGTCGGCGCCGTCGTCGATCTCGCCGGCGAACCCAGCCACGAGACCGTCGCCGATGCCGTCCGTCTGCTCGAGAACCTCGAACACCGTGGAACGACGGGTGCCGAGACGAACACCGGCGACGGCGCCGGCATCATGGTCCAGCGGCCGGACCCGTTCTTCCGATCGGTCGTCGACGTCGATCTCCCCGCGGAGTACGCGGTCGGCTCGCTGTTCCTCCCCCGGAACGACCGTGCCCGTGAGGAGCTGTTCGACGTCGTCGCCGAACGGCTCGCGGAGTACGACCTCGAGGTTCTCACCTGGCGGTCGGTTCCGACCGAGAACGACGACCTCGGCGCGACGGCGCTCGAGTCGGAGCCGGACCACTGGCAGGTCTTCGTGGCGCCGACCGACGAGGCCGCCCTCGCCGACCGGTTCGTGGACGCCGACGCCGATGCCGACGCCGACCGGGACCCGGCACTGATCGGGTTCGACCGCGCGCTCTACGTCGCCCGAAAGGCGATCGAGACCGCCGCCGCGGACGTCGATGGGAGCGGCCGATTCTACGTCGCCTCGCTCGATCGCCGCCGCGTCGTTTATAAGGGGCTCCTGAAGGGCGAGCAGCTCGCCGACTACTTCCCGGATCTCAATGACGATCGGTTCGCCTCCCGGGCCGCGCTCGTTCACGCCCGGTTCTCGACGAACACCCTCGGCGCGTGGCACCTTGCACACCCGTACCGCAACATCGTCCACAACGGCGAGTTCAACACGATCCAGGGGAACATCAACTGGATGCGGGCACGGGAGACCGACGTCTCCCATCCCGGGTTCGGCGCCGACCTCGAGACGGTCAAACCGGTTATCGACGATCCCAACCAATCGGACACCGCCTCCGTCGACAACGCGCTCGAGCTGCTCATCCAGAGCGGTCGGGAACTCCCACACGCCCTCCGAATGCTGATCCCCGAGGCGTTCCGCGACGATCACCTGATGGACGAGGATCGGGCCGACTGGTACGACTATCACGCCTCGCTGGTCGAACCATGGGACGGCCCCGCGCTCGTGCTCGGGTTCGACGGCGACCACGTCGCCGGCGTCCTGGACCGCAACGGCCTCCGCCCGTGTCGCTACGAGGTCACGACCGACGATCGCCTGATCGTCGGCAGCGAGGTCGGCGCGCTGCCGACCGATCCCGCCGACGTCGAGCGGCGTGGTCGGCTCCAGCCCGGCGAGATCTTCGTCGCCGACCTGGAGTCGGGTCGGGTCGTTCCCGACGAGGAGGTCTTCGCGGAGCTGACCGACGACCGCTACGGCGAGTGGGTCGCCGAGGAACAAGTCGACCTCGCGGAGATTCGCGAGACGGATGATCCGACGAGCGCCGGGATCGGTCCTGACGCCGGCGACGAGGACGTCGACGCGGAGGGAGACACAGGCGACGTCGAAGGGGCCTCGCCGCTGCGCGCCCGCCAGGCGGCCTTCGGCTACACGACCGACTCGATGAACCACCTCGTTGAGCCGATGGCCGAGACCGGGTCCGACCCGGTCGGATCCATGGGCGATGACACCCCGCTGTCGGTGCTCTCGGATATTGACCGGCCGCTTTTTACCTACTTCAAGCAGCTGTTCGCGCAGGTGTCGAACCCGCCGATCGACTACATCCGTGAGGAACTCGTGACTTCCCTCGAAACGCGGCTCGGTTTCCAGCGGAACCTGCTCGACGAGTCGCCCGAGCACGCGCGCCAGCTCGTGTCCGAGACGCCGATCCTCACGGACGCCGAGACCGAGTCGATCAAGGCGCTCGGCGAGGAGGCGGCCGCCGACGCGACGAGCACGGACGCCACGAACGCCACGAACGCCACGGACGCCGCCCTCGACTCGCGGGTCCTCGATACGACCTTCGAGGCAGGGACGGACCTCGAGGACGCGGTGTCGCAACTCCGCGACGCCGCCGCCGCGGCGATCGAGGACGGCGCGGACGTGATCGTTCTGTCGGACCGCGCGATCGGCCCCGACCGGATCGCGATCCCGAGCCTGCTCGCGACCGGGGCGGTCCACCACCATCTGGTTCGCAACGGGCTCCGGAACCACGCCGGGCTCGTGGTCGAATCCGGCGAGCCGCACGAGGTCCACCACGTCGCGACCCTCGTCGGCTACGGCGCGGGCGCGGTGAATCCCTACCTCGCGTACGCCTCCATCGCCGACGTCGTCGCCGGCCCCGACGGGGCCGACGAGGCGGAGGCGATCGCCGCCTACCGCGGCGCGCTCGAGGACGGCCTGCTCAAGACGATGGCGAAGATGGGCATCTCGACGATGGAGAGCTACCAGGGCGCACAGATCTTCGAGGCGGTCGGCCTCGACTCCGGGTTCGTCGCCGAGTACTTCTCGGGCACGGAGATCCGTACCGAGGGGATCGGAATCAACGAGATCGAGGGAGATGTCCGGACGCGACACGCGATGGCGTTCGGCGCCGACCCGCAACTGGAGACCGTCGGCGAGTACGAACACCGCTCGTCAGGGATCAAACACGGCTGGAACCCGCAGACGGTCGGGACGCTCCAGCAGGCGGTTCGGGCGGGCGAGTACGACCAGTACCTGGAGTTCGCCGAGGCGGTCAACGACCAGGAGGACTCGCCGCACACGCTGCGGGGGCTCCTCGAATTTGACGCCGACCGCGATCCGGTGCCGATCGACGAGGTGGAGCCGGTCGAGGAGATCGTGACGCGGTTCTCGACCGCGGCGATGTCGCTGGGCAGCATCTCGCCGGAGGCCCACGAGAACAACTCGATCGCGATGAACCGGATCGGCGCGAAATCCAACACCGGCGAGGGCGGCGAGCCGCCCGAGCGGTTCGGCACCGAGCGCGAATGCACCGTCAAGCAGGTGGCCTCGGGGCGGTTCGGGGTCACCGCGGAGTACCTCGCCTCGGCCGACGAGCTCCAGATCAAGATGGCACAGGGGTCGAAGCCGGGCGAGGGCGGCCACCTTCCCGGCAAGAAGGTCAACGAGATGATCGCCCACGTTCGGTGCTCGACGCCGGGGGTCGGGCTCATCTCGCCGCCGCCCCAACACGACATCTACTCGATCGAGGACCTCAAACAGCTCATCTACGACCTGAAGTCGGCCAACCCGGACGCCGACGTCAACGTCAAGCTCGTCTCGGAGGCGGGCATCGGAACGATCGCTGCCGGCGTCGCGAAGGCGAACGCCGACGTCGTTCACGTCTCGGGCCACTCCGGCGGGACGGGCGCGTCCCCGAAGACGTCGATCAAGAACGCGGGGCTCCCGTGGGAGCTCGGCCTCGCGGAGACGAACCAGATGTTGCGGGCGACCGGGCTGCGCGACCGCATCCGGGTGTCGGCCGACGGCGGGATGCGGACGGGCCGCGACGTCGCCGTCGCCGCGCTGTTGGGCGCCGAGGAGTACGTCTTCGGGACGGCCTCGCTCGTCACCTCCGGCTGCGTGATGGCCCGGCAGTGCCACGAGAACACTTGCCCGGTCGGCGTCGCGACCCAGCGTGAGGACCTGCGACAGCGGTTCCCCGGCGAGCCCGATCACGTCATCAACTACATGACCTTCATCGCCGAGGAACTCCGTGAGATCATGGCCGAACTCGGGTTCCGGACGGTCGAGGAGCTGATCGGCCGCCCGGAGCTGCTCGCACAGCGCGAAACGGACCACGAGAAGGCGAAACACCTCGACCTCTCGAGCGTCATCGCGGAGCCGACCGGGTCGATCCGGACGAAGGTCCGCGCACAGGACCACGGGATCGACGACCGGCTCGACTGGGACCTCATCGACGACGCTGCCGACGCCATCGCCGACGGCGCGCCGGTCTCGATCCACGAGGACGTCACCAACGTCGACCGCGCGGTCGGCGCGACCCTCTCGAACCGCGTCGTGAGCGCACACGGCGGTGAGGGGCTGGCCGACGACACGATCGCCGTCGACTTCGACGGCTACGCCGGCCAGAGCTTCGGCGCGTTCCTCGCGGAGGGCGTCACCTTCTCGCTGACCGGCGCGGCCAACGACTACGTCGGCAAGGGGCTCTCCGGCGGGAAGCTGATCGTGAACACGCCCGCGGACGCGGGCTACGAGGCGAGCGAGAACGTCGTCGTCGGCAACGTTTGTCTGTACGGCGCGACCGCGGGCGAGGTCTACGTCAACGGCGTCGCCGGCGAGCGCTTCGGCGTCCGCAACTCCGGGGCCAGGGCGGTCGTGGAGGGCGTCGGCGACCACGGCTGTGAGTACATGACCGGCGGCGTCGTAGCCGTCCTCGGCGAGACCGGCCGGAACTTCGCGGCCGGGATGTCGGGCGGTGTCGCCTACGTCCACGACCCCGATGGCCGCCTCGCCGAGCGGGCCAATACGGGGATGGTGTCGCTCTCACGGGACCTCTCCGAGCGCGACGAGGCAATGTTGCGCCGGCTCATCGAGAACCACGCGGCCTACACCGAAAGCGACCGTGCCCGCGAACTGCTCGACGACTGGGAGGCGACCTGCGAATCGTTCGTCTGCGTGTTCCCCGACGCCTACGCCGACGTCATTGCGGAGGGGATCGGCGAGGACGTTCGCGACGCGCGGCCCCCGGCCGCGACGGCGGAGGCGCTCCCGGAGGCGGACGCGAACGCGGTCTCGAGCGACGACTGACCGGCTGCGATGGCCGGTTGAAGCGGTGACCGTTCGATCGACGTCCGGGCCCGCGCCTCAGCCATCCACGTCGACGCCGAAGGGGCTCGGCTCCTCGCGCCACGTCCAGCCCGGCAGTCGCGTCTGGAACCCGGCCGCGAGGGCGGCATCGAGATCGTCGAGTCCGGCGGGATCGGCCTCGGCTGCTCCATCGTCCGTGTGAATATCCGCGAAGTGGAACGTCGCCGCGGCAAGCAGCGAGAGCGGCTGCCCGCCGGCGATCGTCTCCGCGAGCGCGCGACCCAACACCTCGTCGACGACGAACCCGGGATAGTCGTTCGCGACGTCCAGATCCCGGAGGATCGCGACGTAGCCGGCGACGTTGACCGCCACCTCGCCGTCGGCGAAGACGGCGTCGACGGCCTCCCCGTAGGCGGCCGGCGAGACGGATGCCACGTCCGTGTCGAACCGGTCGCCAAGAGCCTCGCGGGTCTCGTTGATGAGCGCCACGACGGTCGGCTCGCGCTCGCGAACCCACTCGTACTCGGCCGCGACGCGGTCGGGCGTGAGTCGCATCGTAGCTCACTACGGCGGCGGCGGGTCAAGTACGTTCCCCCGATCGCCGGCACATTTTCCCGGTTGCCGGCTTGGTTCCCCGATCGCCGGTACATTTCCCCGGTCACCGGTCGTGATCGTTATGGAGGGCCGCCATCGGCGGTACGACGATCGAGGGGTGGTTTGCGAAGGCTTTTATAACGGGTGGCGTCTATGTCCGAATAAGCGGGTTTTCACCGTCTCTTCCCGCAGACGAAGCTACGGACAGTACTCGCCATTATGCCTCCCTCGTCACCACTGACGACACAGCAGTCGTCGGACCTCGAACCCGAACGTCCCCATCCGAGCAGCCGGAGACGGACGTCCTCGGCGTCGGTTACCGCGGGGGATTTGTACCTATGAGCCAAGTCGATACCCAACTCGAAGACATCAGATCCCAGATCGAACAGGAGATCCCCAACGACGTCACGATCACGGACGTAAAATACGAAGGCCCGGAGCTGGTCGTCTACACTCGCGACCCCAAGCGGTTCGCGGGCGACGGCGACCTGATCCGCCGGCTCGCCTCCCAGCTGCGCAAGCGGATCACGGTGCGGCCGGACCCGAGCACGCTGTCGCCGCCCAGCGAGGCCCGCCAGCAGGTCCTCGACGTCGTCCCCGAGGAGGCGGGGGTCAGCGACCTCGACTTCCACGCCGACACCGGCGAGGTCGTCATCGAGGCCCAGAAGCCGGGGATGGTGATCGGCCGTCGCGGCTCGACGCTGCGTGAGATAACCCAGGAGGTCGGCTGGACCCCGGAGGTCGTCCGGACCCCGCCGATCGAGTCCTCGACGGTCTCGAACGTTCGCAACTTCCTGAAACAGGAGCGCGAGGAACGTCGCGACATCCTCGAACGTGTGGGGAGACAGATCCACCGCGAGGAGCTCTCCGACGACGAGTGGGTCCGGATCACCACGCTCGGCTGCTGTCGCGAGGTCGGCCGTGCCGCCTTCATCCTCAACACGCCCGAAACGCGGATCCTGATCGACTGTGGCGACAAGCCCGGCGCCGAGGGCGAGGTTCCGTATCTACAGGTGCCGGAGGCGCTCGGCGCGGGCGCACAGAACATCGACGCCGTGGTCCTCACCCACGCACACCTGGACCACTCGGCGCTCATCCCGTTGCTGTTCAAGTACGGCTACGACGGGCCCATCTACACGACCGAGCCCTCGCGGGATCTGATGGGGCTGCTCCAGCTCGACTACCTCGACGTCGCCGCCAAGGAGGGTCGCACGCCACCCTACGAGTCGGCACAGGTCCGGGAGGCGATCAAACACACGATCCCGCTGGAGTACGGCGACGTCACCGACATCGCGCCCGACGTGAAGATCACCTTCCACAACGCGGGCCACATCCTGGGGTCGGCGGTCACGCACTTCCACATCGGCGACGGCCTCTACAACGTCGCCTTCTCCGGCGACATCCACTACGACGACACCCGGCTGTTCAACGGGGCGGTCAACGACTTCCCGCGCGTGGAGACGCTGGTGTTGGAGTCCACCTACGGCGGTCGCAACGACTACCAGACGGACCAGGAGGACTCCGAACGAAAGCTCAAGGAGGTCATCAACGAGACCTACGACCGCGGCGGCAAGGTCGTGATCCCGGCCTTCGCCGTGGGTCGCTCCCAGGAGCTGATGCTCGTCCTGGAGGAGGCGATGCGGAACGGCGACATTCCGGAGATGCCGGTCCACCTCGACGGGATGATCTGGGAGGCGACGGCGATCCACACGACCTACCCCGAGTATCTGCGCGACGACCTCCGTGACCGGATCTTTCACGAGGACGAGAACCCGTTCCTCGCGGACCAGTTCAACCACATCGACGGCGGCGAGGACGAACGACAGGAGGTCGCCGACGGCGACCAGTGCATCATCCTGTCGACCTCCGGGATGATCGAGGGCGGACCCATTATGTCGTGGCTTCGCCACATCGGTCCCGAGTCGGACTCGACGCTGACCTTCGTCGGCTACCAGGCGCAGGGAACGCTCGGTCGACGGATCCAGAACGGCTGGGACGAGATCCCGGTCGACGGCTGGGGCGGCGGCGGGCGCGGCGACACGCTCACGCTGAACATGCAGACCGAAACCGTCGACGGGTTCTCCGGGCACGCCGACAGACAGGGGCTCGAGAACTTCGTGAAGACGATGAACCCCCGTCCAGAGAAGGTGCTCTGTGTCCACGGCGACGAGAGCTCGGTCCAGGACCTCTCCTCGGCGCTGTATCACGATTACAATATGCGGACGTTCGCGCCGAAGAACCTCGAAACGTTCCGGTTTAAGTGACACACCGGTCGGCCCATCGTCGACGACGCCTCCGCGCCTCGAATGAGGGTCAGTCACACACACGTCTGACACACATTTATACGTCTCGGCCGACCGAACACACGTATGAGTAATCGGGTGACGGAACTCGAACGCCAGGTCTCGGAGCTTCAGGCGGCGGTCAACGGACTCACTGAGGAGCTCGTCGAGACCAAAGAACGCGTTCGACAGCTGGAGGCGGGTGACGCGTCCGGGTCGACCGGGGCGACGGCCGACGAGACGTCAGAACCGGCCGCGAACCGCAGCGGGAGCGACCAGCCGGGTGCCGGACCGACGCCGGAGGCTCCCGAACCGACGGAACGGACGACGAAGAGCGACGATCACGTGAACGTGGTCGAACAGACCGAATCCGACGGCGACGCCGACGCGACCGCTGCAGCCGCGGAAGCGGCCGAAGCCGCAGCCGATGCGGCGGCGGACGACGTCGACGCGGACACGGACGAAGACACGACGGGCGGCCTCGAGGAAAGCGACATCATCGTCGCGTAAGCTCGCGGCCCCCTCGCGAGCCCATCAATGCACATCACAGAAGTCGTTCTGGACGATTTCAAGAGCTTCGGGCGGACGACGAGGATCCCCTTCTACGAGGACTTCACGGTCATCACGGGCCCGAACGGGTCCGGAAAGTCGAACATCATCGACGGGATCCTCTTCGCGCTCGGGCTCGCACGGACCCGCGGGATCCGCGCGGAGAAGCTGACCGACCTGATCTACAACCCCGGCCATGACGGCGCGGAGTCCGGCGACGGTCCCGACGAGGCCGCCGTCACGGTCGTACTCGATAACTCCGACGGGACCCTCGATCGCGGACAGGTCGTCTCGGCTGCCGGCTCCGAGAACGTCGGCGACGTCGAGGAGATCACGGTCAAGCGGCGCGTCAAGCGAACTGACGACAACTACTACTCCTACTACTACCTCAACGGTCGCTCCGTCAACCTCTCGGACATCCAGGACCTGCTCGCGCAGGCCGGGGTCACGCCGGAGGGATACAACGTCGTGATGCAGGGCGACGTCACGGAGATCATCAACATGACGGCCTACCAGCGCCGTGGGATCATCGACGAGATCGCCGGCGTCGCCGAGTTCGATGAGAAGAAGGAGGCCGCCTTCGAGGAACTGGAGGCCGTCGAGGACCGGATCGGGGAGGCCGACCTCCGGATCGGGGAGAAGGAGGACCGCCTTGACCGGCTCGCCGACGAGCGCGAGACTGCCCTGGAGTACCAGTCCTACCGCGAGGAGCAGGAGGAGTACCGCGGCTACCGCAAGGCCGCCGAACTCGAGGAGAAGCGCGAGACCCGCGAGGAGGTGTTCGCGGAGATCGAGGAGACCGAGGCCGAACTGGCCGACCGGCGGGCGGAACTCGACACGCGCCAGGGACGCGTCACGCGTCTCGAATCGGAGCTCTCGGAGCTCAACGACGAGATCGAACGGACGGGCGAGGACGAACAGCTCGCGATCAAAGCCGAGATCGAGGAGATCAAAGGCGACATCTCGCGTCTCGAGGGACAGATCGAGAACGCCGAGAGTCGCCTGGAGGAGGCCGAGACCGACCGCCGCGACGCGTTCGTCCAGATCGACCGCAAACAGGAGACGATCGACGACCTCGAGGCGGACGCCAAGGAGATCAAAGTCGAGAAGGCATCGGTCAAAGCCGACGTCGCCGACAAGCGGTCGGAACTCGCGGAGATCGAAGCGGAGATCGACGGGATCGACACCCAGTACGACGAACTCAAGGCCGATCTCGCCGAGAACAAAGAGCGGCTCGAGGAGCTCAAGGCCGACAAAAACGACGTCCAGCGTGAGAAGGACCGGCTGCTCGATGAGGCGCGGCGACGATCGAACGAGATCAGCGAGGCGCAGTCCGATCTGGAGGAGGCCCACGAGCGGATCCCGGATCTGAAAGCCCGGATCTCGGAGCTGCACGGCGAACTCGACACGGCGGAGACGAACCGCGACGCGATCGAGGAGACGATCGCGGACCTGTTCGCCGAGAAGACGGAGCGACAGGAGCGGCTCGACGCCCTCGAGGACGACCTCCGGGAGAAGCAAAGCGAGTACGCCACCCTCGAGGCGGACGCGAAGAACCGCGGCGACACCTCCTGGCCGCGAGCGGTGACGACGATCCGAAACGCCGGAATCGACGGGGTTCACGGCCCGGTCGGTGAACTGGCGTCGGTGGACCCGACGTACGCGGAAGCGTGTGAGACCGCGGCCGGCGGCCGACTCGCGAACGTCGTCGTCGATGACGACGGGGTGGGCGAGACCTGTATCGACCACCTCAAGAGCCGCAACGCGGGCCGTGCGACGTTCCTGCCGATCACGGAGCTCGACGACCGCGGCCTCCCGAACGCGCCGACGATGCCGGGCGTGGTCGACTTCGCCCGAAACCTCGTCGAGTACGACGCCCGCTACGATCCGGTCTTCTCGTACGTTCTCGGGTCGACACTCGTCGTCGAGGACATGGCGACCGCTCGCGATCTGATGGGCGACTACCGGATGGTGACCCTGGAGGGCGACCTCGTCGAGACATCGGGCGCGATGACCGGCGGCTCGGGCGGCGGATCCAGATACTCCTTCAGCACCGCTGGCGGCGGCAAGCTCCAGCGGCTGGCCGAGGAGATCGAGGAGCTCGAGGACGAACGGCAGTCCCTCGAGTCCGAGATCGACGACCTCGACGCGGAGATCGACGACGCACGCGAACGGAAGGCGGACGCGGAGGAACGCGTCCGGTCGGTCGAAGCCGACATCGACCGGGCCGAAACGGACCTGGAGGATGGACACGACCGGATCGAGGAGCTGGAGTCGACGCTGGAGACGCTCCACACCGAGCGCGAGGAGGTCGACGAGCGGATGACCGAGCTCGACGCGGAGATCGAGGAGTTGGCGAGCGAGCAGGCGGCGGTCGAGGACCGGATCGCAGAGATCGAGGCCGAGCTCGCGGACTCACGGATCCCGGAGCTGACGAGTCGGGCCGACGACGTGCGCGATGAGATCGAGGACCTCGAGTCGCGGATGGACGACCTCGACGGCCGGCTCAACGAGGTGCAACTCGAGAAGGAGTACGCGGAGGACGCCGTCGAGGAGCTCCACGACCGCATCGAGGCGGCCCAGAACAAGAAGGCCGAGGCTGAGGAGACGATCGCCGACCACGAGGCCGCCATCGAGGAGAAGCGGGAACTGCTCGCCGAGAAGCGCGATGAGATCGAGGACCTGGAGGAAGAACTGGCCGAGCTCAAGGCCGAGCGGTCGGACCTCCGGGAGACGCTGTCGGCCGCGACCGAGGAGCGCGACGAGCAGCGACAGCGCGTCTCCACGGTGGAATCGACGCTCTCGGACCTGTGCGACCGCGCGGACCGCTTGGAGTGGGAGATCGACGAACTCGAGTCGCAGGTCGGCGACTACGACCCCGAGTCGATCCCCGACCACGACGAGGTGGAGCGTCGCATCGAGGAGCTCGACGCCGAGATGGAGGCGTTGGAGCCGGTCAATATGCGCGCGATCGACGAGTACGACGAGGTCGAAGCGGCACTCGACCAGCTTCAGGAACGGCGCGACGTCCTCGTGACCGAACGCGACGGGATCGAGGAGCGAATCGCGGAGTACGAGTCACAGAAGAAACGGACGTTTATGGACGCCTTCGAGTCGATCAACGACCACTTCGAGGACATCTTCGAGCGCCTCTCCGCCGGGACCGGCGAACTCGTCTTAGAGAACCCCGAGGACCCCTTCGAGGAGGGACTCACGATGAAGGCCCAGCCGGCCGACAAGCCGGTCCAGCGGCTCGACGCGATGTCCGGTGGCGAGAAGTCGCTGACCGCGCTGGCGTTCATCTTTGCCATCCAGCGGCACAACCCGGCACCCTTCTACGCGCTCGACGAGGTCGACGCCTTCCTCGACGCGGTCAACGCCGAACGGGTCGGCGAGATGGTCCACGACCTGGCCGGCGAGGCGCAGTTCGTCGTGGTCTCACACCGCTCGGCGCTCCTCGAGCGCTCCGAGCGGGCGATCGGCGTGACGATGCAGGAGGACAACGTCTCCGCGGTGACGGGGATGCAGTTCGGCGCGGACGGCGAGGAGGCCGACGGGGACGGGGAGGTGCCGGCCGATGACTGACGGCGAGGAGGAAACCGACGGCGGATACGTCCCCGAGATCGACCTCGCCGGCGAAGCCGATGTTGACACGTCCGTGGCTGGAACGCCCACGGTCGGCGACGGGACGTCATCGGCCGGCGACGCCACGGCCGACGGCGACGCCACGGCCGACGGCGACGCCACGGCCGACGGTGCCACGACCGACGACGCCACGGACGACGAGGTCGAACCGGTGGAGCTGCTCGTCCAACTGGCCGAGGAGGGCGAGATCGAGCCGTGGGACATCGACATCGTGCAGGTGACGGACGCGTTCCTGGCCGAACTCGACGCCCGGGACCTGCGGACGACCGGACGGGCGCTGTTCTACGCGAGCGTCCTGTTGCGGATGAAAAGCGACGCGATGCTCTCGGACGACGAGGAGGACGACGCCGACGAGCCGGAGTTGGAGCCCTGGGAGGCCGCGATGCGCGGCGAGGGACGCCCGGGCGTCGGCGCCGGCGACGGGGACGGGGATCCGACCGACGGCGACGGGTTCGATCCGGTCGACCGCCTCGAGGCGGAGATGGACCGCCGGCTGGATCGCAAGAACACCCGGGGGTCGCCCGAGACGCTCGACGAACTGGTCCGCGAGCTCCGGGAGGCCGAGCGCGGCTCGTGGTGGAAGCGATCGCGGGAGTACGACACCTCGGAATCGCCACGGGGACACGACCGCGGGACGCAAACGCTCGACTACCGCGCCGCCGGCGACGTCCGCCGGGAGGGCGAGCCGACCGAGGGCGACGTCACCGGCGGGACCCACGACGAGGACATCGAGGAGGTCATCGACGACGTCCGGACCGCAGTACGGACCCAGTACGACCAGGGCCGCACGGAGGTGCTGTTCGCGGAGATCGAGACGATCGGCGGGCGACCCTTTATGACCTACCTCGCGCTGTTGTTCCTCGCACACCGCGGCGGCGTCCGACTCCAGCAGGACGACCTCTTCGGCGACCTGTGGATCCGGGACCCGACCGCAGCCACCGTCGAGGCGGAAGCGATCGCAGACTGACCGCGGCCATCGCTCCCCGTCGTCATCGGCAGCACGTCGGCGACGTCACGCCGGATCGTCGTGATCACGGGCGGCAACGTATCGATCGTGGATGCGGTCGAGATGGGAACGCCCCGTCTCCGTCGACACGCTTCGACGAGCCGTCACGAAGAACTCGTCGAGCGCGTCGTACTCGGCGAACGCGTCCGCCGTCGGAGCGCCCGACGCCGGATCGTCCGTCGTCGGATCGTCGGCCGATGAGTCGGCCTGGTCGTATCGATCCGCACGCTCGTAGACGAGCGCTTGGAGGCACATGTCCACCACGTCGAGATCCTTGACGACCCGCGCCTCGGGACGGTCCCGGCGTTCGTAAGTCTCCCAGTCCGCACGGAGTCGCTCGGCGGCGTCGAAGGGCGCAGTCAGGTCGGCAACCGCACCGCGTTCGGCGGCCGCCTGCTCGTCCGCGTCGGGAAGCGATTCGGCGGCTTCGGGATCGGCGCGGGTGGGGACGTCGCCGGTTTCGGCCTCGCCGAGGTCGTGGACCACCGCCATCCGGAGGGCGGCATCGAGGTCCAGGTCGGGGAACTCGTCGGTGAACGTCTCGCCGATCGCGACGACGAGATAGGCGACCCCCCACGAGTGGGCAGCGACCGACTCCGGATCGTGGACGCCCCGAAGCGCCCAGCCCGTTCGCGTCTCGTCCTTCAGCGCGAGCGCGTCACACAGCGCCTCGATCGCCGATTCGCTGACCGTCGTCGCCCGAGAGTCATCGGCGTCGTCGTCGAAGTCGGTATCGGTGTCGAGGTCGCCATCGGCCGCGGGGTCATCCGTCATCGGATCACTGGACCAGCCGCCACTCGCCGTCGCCTGCCATCTCGATCACGTCCCGACGCTCCATCTCGGTGAGCACCTCCGCGAGACGGTCGGGTTGGGCGATCTCCATCTCGATGCGGTCGATCCCGTGGTACTCGGCGAGCACGGCGCGGACGTCGGCCTCGGAGAACGTCGTCTCCGGGGCACGCTCCATCGCGCCGGCGATCAGGTCGATTATGTCCTCGATGAAGTTCCACGGGTAGACGACCCACGTCCACTCCGCGAGGCGCTCGCCGACGAAGTCGGGATCGAACTCCGAGGTGCCGAGCAGCTGGAGGGTCGCCGTTCGGACGGTTCCGGCGTCGCGGTCGGTGACGTATTCCTCGGCACGCCGGATGGATCCGCCGGTGTCGGCGATGTCGTCGATGATCAGCACGTCCTTGTTCGCGACGCTACCCTCCGGCATCGGGTAGCGCACCTGGGGTTCGTCGGCCTTCTCGCCGGTGCCGACGTAATGTTCCATCTTCAGGCTGGTGAGGTCGTCGAGCCCGAGGAAATCGCAGGTACACCGGCCGGCGAACCAGCCGCCGCGGGCGAGCGCGACGACGACGTCCGGCTCGAAGGACGCGCGTTTGACCTGGTTCGAGACGGTCCGACAGAGCCCGTAGATGTACTCCCAGTTGGTGATCGTGCAGTCGAAATCGTCCGGGAGGTCGCTCATTCGTGTGCGGAACTGGCGGGCCGGTCCTCATAAGCGTATCCGACGAGTCGTGGCAGTCGTCGATGGAGGATCCCACTCCCCGATCGCTTTTCGGGCGGGACCGCAAACGACGGCCGATGACCGACGCACCCAAACTCGACACGGTCGATCACGAGACGCATCTCCGTCGGGCGATCGAGCTGGCCCGGGTGGCCGCCGACCGCGGCGACGAGCCGTTCGGATCGGTGCTCGTCCGCGACGACCGGATCGTCGCCGAGGCGTCGAACCGGGTCCACACTGCCGACGACGTCCGACGCCATCCCGAACTCGATCTCGCCGCGCGCGCCGTCCGCGACGCCACGCCGGCCGAACGCGCACGGACCGTGATGTACACGAGTACCGAACCCTGTCCGATGTGCTCGGGCGGGATCCGGTCGGCGGGGCTCGGTCGCGTCGTCTACGCCGTCGGGAGCGATGAGATCGCCGAGTTTCAGGGTGAACCGATGCCGCCAGTTCGGTCACGGGACGTGCTCGCAGGCGTCACCGAGGTCGTCGGACCGGTGTCGAACGCGGCCGGCCGCACCGTCCATACGGAATACGGGTGGGACGGCCGGCGTGACGACTAGCGGGATGGCGGCTGATCGAAGGGAAAAAGACGGCTCGAAAACACGGGACCGCCGGAACGTGCGACCGCCGGGTCGCTGAACTACTCGATGTGGCCTTCGCGGCGGAGCTGGTCGGCCGCCGAGTCGTCGTAGCGCCACTCGATGTTCGCCTTCTCGTCCTGGAAGCTCCAGGGCTCGGCGAGGACGACGTCGTCCCGGTTGATCCAGTTTCGGTACTTCATTCGACCCGGAATCCGTCCCATCCGCTCGACGCCGTCGGCGCATCGCAGCCGCACGCGGCTGTGGCCGAGCATCTCGGTCACAACGGCGAATACCTGATCGTCGTTGGGCATTCGGAGGTCCCGACGCCCGCTTTGTTCGCTCACACACTTGATACGCTCCGGTCACGTATAAGGGGTTGGATCGTGAGACCGACTGCCACGTGCTTCGTCGGGTGGATATTCGGGCCGAACACGGCGACCGCGAGAACCGACACGACGGTGACACGATCGGCTATTCCGGCGTAAAAACGCGATCTCGAAAAACGATTGGGAGTAGCGGGAAGTGGATTTGAACCACCGATCTCCGGGTTATGAGCCCGGCGGAATCTCCTGGCTATCCCATCCCGCTACTGGAACGAAAACGAGTCCAACGGTTAAGGGTTGTGATTCGACTGCCGTATGCGAGTTAACCGCGTGCGAAACGTTCCATCACTTATAAATGGTTCGTGCGGCTGAAACGGTCGTCTCACCGGGTAGCGGCCACGCGCCAGGTGAACAGGCTCTCGGTGACGTAGTTGACGACGAAGGAGACGCCGATGGCGATGGGCATCGTCACCACCGCCCAGACGTCGGTGCCGGCCACGAGCACTTCGACGTCGAGGCCGGTCAGCGACCACACGACGAGGAACTGCACGGCGAGTCCCCCGGATCGGACGACGTTCGACCGGATCAGCCGGCGGATCTTCGCGGCGCGGCCGGGCGCGCCCTGGCCGTCGAAGGTCCAGGCGTCGTTTATCAGGAACATCACGATGATCGCGCACTCGGTCCCGACCACCTTCGCCCACTGCGGCTCCAGCAGGGCCGTGAGGGTGAGCGCCGAGCTGATCGGCAGGTCGATCATCGCGCCGAGCGCGCCCACCGAGAGGAACCTCCCAAACCGAGCGCCGGTCGCGAGCTCGTCGAGGGTGTCCTCGAGGATACTCACGTCGGCTCCCTCCGTCCATCGCGTCCGGCCGTCCCGTGCAGCCGATCCAACAGTGACGGTCCGGGGTCGATCGGGAGCAGTCGGTGGAGCCGGCTCCCGGAGACGACCGCGGACCGGTGGTGGGCCACCGCGAGCCCGCGGAACATCCGGACGGTGTCACGGACCGGATCGACCGTCGATCCGGGCTGGTCCTCCCAGCTGATCGGGACCTCACGGATACGGGCGCCGTACGCGCCCGCAAGCGCGACGAGTTCGATGTCCCAGGCGAATCCCGGTTCGTAGACGTCGTCCCGCACCCGACGCCACGTCTCGGCGGTCATCGCCTTCGCGCCACACTGGTAGTCGTACAGCGACGGACCGAGAACGCGGCGGGCAAGCCACGCGAACCCGTCGCCGAGCGCGCGCCGGAGCACGGTCTGGTGGGACTGAACGACCGCCTCCGGGTGTCGCCTGGAGCCGACCGCGAGGTCGGCCGTGCCGTCGAGAACGGGATCGATGACGGCTGCGGCCGCGTCGGCGTCGGTCGCCCCGTCGGCGTCGAAAAAGGCGAGGACGTCGGTCTCGAGCGCCTCGAACCCCGCCGTTATCGCGGTGCCCTTTCCCCGGCGACGATCGACCGCGTTGACGTGGGCGGGAAGGTCGGATGCGTCCTGAAGCGCGTCGCGAACGGCCGGCTCGGGATCGTCGAGTTCGATCCGGATCGTCTCCGGGTCGAGCCCATCGTCGAGCGACCGGACGTACGCCATCAGTCGGTCGACGTCGGGGCGAAACGCGGGGACGACGATCCCGAGCGTCGCGGACATACCGGTCGATACCCGGCCACCGCTAAAAAACGCCGTGACTCGCCACGCGGACACGCGACCACGCCGGCGGCGGTGAACCGTCGTGGGACCGCCGGTTCCACACCGGCCCGACCCGAAGGGATTACACCGTGGCCGGGTCTTCCGGGGATATGGAGGTCCTGCTGGTCGGACGGTGGCTTCTCACGGTCGCAGTCCTTGCGGCGCTTGCGATCCCGATCGCGGCGCGGCTGTTTCGGTGGACGCCCGGGCGCGGCATCGGGCTCGCGCCGATCCTCGCGGTCGCCATCCTCACGACCGTTGGCTATTGGGTCGGTCGCGTCAGCTTCGGCGTCGATGCCCTTGCCGCCGGACTCCTCGTCCTCGGCGTCGGCTCGCTGGCTGCGTCGATCGACCTCGAGGCGGCTCGGCGGGGATCGCTCGCGATCGCGGACGATGCGTTCCCGGCCGACCGGCGGACAGCCGGGTCCGCGGCCGTCGTGTTTCTCTGTGCGTTCGCGCTCGTCCTGGCTATCCGTGCTGCGGACCCGGCGATCGCCGCCGTCGGTGGGGAGAAGTTCCTTGACTACAGCCTGCTGCGGAGTCTGCTCAGGGCCGAAACGCTGCCGCCGCTCGACCCCTGGTTCGCCGGCGAGACGGTGAACTACTACTACGGCGGCCACCTCGCGGCCGCGCTGATGACGATCCTGTCGGGAGTCCCACCCGCGTACGCGTACAACCTCGCGCTGGCGACCGTCTACGCCTGTCTGATCGCCGCCGTCTTCGAACTCGCCCGCGGGATCGCCGCGGACCGGATCGACGCCGACCCGGAGACAGCCGATCGGAACGCCGACGACCCGGAGGCAACCGACCGGATCGCCACCGGTGCCGGTGTCGCCACGGCCGTGGCCGTCGGGCTGGCGAGCAATCTCGCCACGGTGCGGTCGCTGCTCGCACGCGTCGGCTCGGGAGCGACCGCCGAGGCGGAGCCGTTCCACTACTGGGACGCGAGCCGGGTCATCGAGGGAACGATAAACGAGTTCCCGTTCTTCGCGTTCCTCAACGGCGACCTTCACGCACATATGATGGGCGCACCGTTCCTCGTGCTCGGGGCGGCGCTCGCCTACGCCTATTGGCGGACCTCCGAATCGGCGCTGCGCCGTCGCCGACTGCTCGTCTTCGGCGCGATCCCCGTCCTCGGCGGGACCATCGCGGTGGTTCACACCTGGGACCTGGCGACGCTTTTCGGGATCCTCTGGCTGGCCGTAGCGTTCGCGCCCGCCCGCCCGCTCACGCTGTTTCCGGTCGGCGACGTCCTGCCGACCGGCGACGGTCCCTCGATCGGCGACGTCCCCCCGGATGACGGCGAATCCGGCGTCGGTGTTGGACCCCCTCGATCGGTTCTCCGGACCGAGGTCGAACGAACCGGCGGCGCGATCGCGGTGACCGTAGTCGCAGCCGGGATCGCCGGAGTCCTCGCGGCACCGTTCCTGCTCGGCGCGAGCAGCGGCCAGGAGCCGGCGCTCGTTCCCCCGGATCAGCGATCGGGACTCGGGGGGCTACTCACGGTCCACGGCGCGTTCCTCGCGGCGTTTCTCGCGTTCCTCGCCGGCCGGCTCGTCGGGACCGGACCGCGAACGACCGGCGGTGACCGCTCGCCGTCGGCCGGGTGCGGCTCGCTCCTCGTCGGGGTCGCCGCGGTCGTGGCGAGCGGCCTCCTCGCCGGCGTCCCCGCGATCGCAGTCGTTGTCCCGCCGCTCGTTCTTGGCTGGGTCGCGCTGCGGGCAGACCGCGGGGCGAACTTCGAAACGGTCCTGATCGTCGGCGGCGCCGGACTGGTCGGGCTCGTGGAGATCGTCCACCTGGCCGAACAGGCCGGACCGGGCCGGCTCAACACCGTCTTCAAGACGTACTTTCAGGTCTGGACGTTGTGGGGGATCGCCGTCGGCGTCGTCCTCGCGGAGCTCTGGTCGAGAGGGTTCAGGGGCGTTACCGCCGGTCGGACGGCCCGCGTTCGGCGATCTGCGGCAACGGTCTTGCCGAAGGGGAGAACCCTCGCGCGCGCTCTCGTCGCCCTGCTCGTCGTCTCGACGCTTCCGTACGCCGCGCTCGCGCTCGACGCACACTTCGACCGGCACGACGTCGGGACCCTCGACGCGACCGCCTTCGTCGCTATCGAACACCCAGAGGAAGCACCGGCGATCGCGTGGATCGATGAGCACGCGACACGCGAGGACGTGCTGTTGGAGGCACCCGGAACGACCCGGTCGCCCGAGGGGCTCGCGCGGGCGGCCGAGCCCGGGATGTACACCTGGCGGGCGAATCCGGCCTCCTCGCTGACCGGGATTCCGACCGTCGCGGGGTGGGACCACGAGGTCGGCTACCGCGGCGTCGAGCCCTACGAGCGCCGCGTTACGGCCGTCGACCGGGCGTATGCCGGGACGACGGTCGAGCGCGTCCGAACGCTCGACGCCTACGACGTGACCTACGTGTGGGTCGGGCCGACGGAGCGCGAGCGGTACGGGGAGGACGTCGCGTTCGACCACCTCGAGGGCGTGTCGGTCGCCACCGAGACCGATCGCGTGACGGTCTACCGGGTCGATCAGGACGCGTTACCGGGGTGACCCAGCAAGCCGAGTCCGCGGGAGTGACGTGTTTCCACCGCACCGCGCCGGCGTGGATCGACTTCGAACCGTTCAACCCGTCGCGGCGGATCGGGATCGGTATGGGAACCAGACGGGAGACGCGCGAGGCGCAGGCCCGCGAGGTGATCGACCGGCTCGAGGAGGAGTACCCCGACTCGACGATCTCGCTCCGGTATTCGAACCGGCTCGAGCTGTTGATCGCGGTCGTGTTGTCGGCACAGTGTACCGACGAGCGCGTCAACACGGTCTGTGCGGACCTCTTCGAGAAGTACGAGACGGCCGAGGACTACGCGGCCGCCGACCAGGAGAAACTGGCCGAGGACATCTCCTCGATCACCTACTACAACAACAAGGCGAAATACATCCGGTCGGCCGCACGGGACATCATCGAGGAGCACGACGGCGAGGTCCCCGACACGATGGACGAGCTGACGGAGCTGGCGGGCGTCGGACGCAAGACGGCCAACGTCGTCCTCCAACACGGTCACGACGTCGTCGAGGGTATCGTCGTCGACACCCACGTTCAGCGCCTCTCCCGACGGCTCGGGCTGACCGAGGAGACGTCCCCGAAGCGGATCGAGGCGGACCTGACGGGGATCGTTCCGCAAGCGAAGTGGCAGGAGTTTACACACTTGTTCATCGACCACGGACGAGCGACCTGCACCGCGCGGAACCCGGACTGTGGGGACTGCGTGCTCGAGGACGTCTGCCCGTCCTCGAAGGCGGATCACGACGTCGATCTGGCCAGCGGCGAGCCCTGGACGTAGCGGATCGGACGGGGACGTCCGCCGCTCACAGGAGGTGCAGGTTCAGCAACCGGTAGAGCCCGGTGAGCCACGCGAGGATCCACAGGATCGTGTAGCCGAACACGCCGACGCGAAGTCGCGTTCGCCAGTGGCCCATGTCCTCGTGGAGATCGTCGATATCGATGTCCTGTTCGGGGTCCTGATAGAGGTCGGCGTTCCGCTTCGCCCGAAGGATGTGGACGATGCCGGTGAGCGCGAAGGTCAACAGCGCGTACGCCTGCACGCCGAAGAAGGCGTGCATGACCGCGGTACCCGACAATTGGTCGAACAGGCGGGGGATCATCCACCCGACCATCGGAACCGTGGTCAACACGAGCCCCACGCCGACGAACTTCAGGTGGTAGACGAGGAGGTCCCACGTGACGATCTCGGCGTCGATCATCACCCACGCGCCGTACAGGAAACACGGGAGACTCGCCGTGACCGTGACGGCGACCGCGATCGCCACGAGTGACTCCTCGACCATACCGGTCGTTCGACGTACGGCGCGTAAAGGTTCCCGATCCGCCGACGGCGACCGCGTCGCGATCGATCCCCATCGTTGCCGCGATCGGAATTGACGACGTGGGTCCCGTCCGTTTCGAGGGGATGATCGACGGCCGGGACGAAAGCGGTAACATCCCCGGCGACCGTACCGATCGACGATGACGGAGCCTGCCGGTCCGATCGACGAGGGAGCTGACGAGAACTCGTCCGCGGACCCGGAGACCCACGCGGACGGGACGACCCTCCGTGAGGAGGTCGAACGGAAGTACGACTTCGACAACTTCGGGCCGGCGGATATGGCGAAGATGACCGTCGAGGAGTGGGAGGCGGCCTTCGACCCCGAGACGTGGATCACCGGTAGCGAACTGCTCGACCGCGTCGAGGCCGAACTCAAGAACCGGATCGCGAGCCGCGACGTCTTCGCGACCTTCGAACGGGACGTCGCGGACGGATCCGAACGCCTCGTCGTCTACTCCGATGAGGGCTACGCGGTCGTCTCCGAATCCGGCGACGTGCGGGGGCGGGGGACGGTCCTTCGCGACCTCGAGCCGATCGTCGCGCTCTGCTCGATGGACGACTATGACGTTCCTGAGCCGCCGGCGAACTGGGCGCTTCCGGACCCCGAGGACGTCTCGGAGGGTTCGAACGAGCTCGGGAACCTGATGATGCAGGTCGTTGCGGGTGTCCAGTTAGTCGCCGGATTCGCCCTGTTCGGCGCGTGGATATTCGCCGGCGTCGAAACGCTCGTGGCGCCCGCACTGGGAGTTCTCTTTCTGCTCGGATCGCTGTTCTTCTTCTCGACGGTCGCGAACGCCCGACTCTCGGACCGGTTCCGGTCGGCGGAGTACCGTGATCGACTCCGCGCGCTTCAAGCGGCGCGAACCCGACCCGACGTGCCGCCGGACGCCGACGAGGTGGCGGCCGGCGACCCCGGGACCGACGAGGCCGTGGTCGACGACGCGTCGGCCGGCGACGCGTCGGCCGGCGACTCGATGACCACGAGTGGAACCGCCGCCGATACGAACGGGAGCGACGCCGCCGATCCGGGCGAGAACGCCCGATGAACCGCCGGACACGCGCTCCAGCCGATCGACGATAGTCGGTGGGTTTAAGCGCGCGCCGATCCGACTCGGATCCGTATGAAACGGCGGGAGTTTATGCGTACGGCCGGCGGGTCAGCGGCCGCGGTCGCCGCCACGAGCGCGGCGGCCGGCACGGCCGCGGCCCAGGAGGTGCGACCCGTGTGGCCCTCCGAGGTCGAGGGGAACGTGAACAGCTACACGGACGCCCGCGGACAGGACGAGGTAACGATCTCGGTCGGCGCGGGCGACGGCCTCGCGTTCGACCCCACGAAGGTCTGGGTCGACCCCGGAACCACGATCGTCTGGGAGTGGACGGGTAACGGTGGCGACCACAACGTCCACGCGGTCAACGGTCCCGCCTCCTTCGAAACCGAGATTACCGGCGAGGAAGGGTTCACCTTCGAGTACGAAACCTCCGAGGAGGACGCCGGCATCACCCACTACCAGTGTGACCCACACGCCCAGGTCGGTATGCACGGTGGCCTCGCGGTCGGCGAGGACATCGAAACCGAGGAAGTCGGTGGAGCGAACACGGGCTGGCCGGAGAACGTCCACGATATCGGCGTGCCGCTGCACGCACACTGGGTCGGGCTGATCACCGCTGTCGGCATCACGTTGACGTGTATCTTCACGTTCTACGTGCTCAAGTACGGTGAGTCTGCACACACGGGACACGGTGACCGATAATGAGCTCGAGTGAATCCTCCTACGGCGACATTCACCGATACGAACCGGCACGCGAGAGCACCGCGGCCGCGATCGCGATCGTCCTCTTGACGATCATCGAGGTCGTGTTCGTGTTCCTGTTCGTCTACGGGTTGATGTTCGGCTGGGCGACGACCGAAACTGGGAACATGTTCCTCGGTGCCCTGCTTGCGCTGGTGTTCATCGACCTCGCGTTCATCCTCGCGCTGTATCGAAAGGAGTTCCTCCCGGACGTGATGGTCGTCAAGAAGCGCCGGCGGAAGTGGGAGGACCTGTACGTGCGTGAGGAGGATATGGAGGGCGAATCCTTCGCGGACCCGGAGGACGCCTGGGAAACGGTAAAACGCGCCGTCTACCCCTACTACAAGCGGTAAATACGAACAATGAGCCTCGAAAAGAAAGACGAATTCGACCACGACGCCTGGCTCAAACGGAAGGACCTGACTGCGGTTGAGACGGTCTTTCTGACCACGTTGATCTGGATCGACAAACGGCTCCGGATCGTGGATTATCTGGAGCTGCTGGAGACGCTGTATTACCGGATCAACCTCCAGATGCCGAAGAGCCACACCGAGCAGTACGACCTCGACAACAAGTTCTGGTACTGGTACCCCCTCTACTCGCTGGGGTCATTGTCCGTCATCGCGTACCTCGTGGCCGCAGTCTCGGGCGCGCTGTTGGGCTTTTATTACTCCCCATCGACCGCCGGCGCCGCAGCGACCGGCGATCCGACGGCCGCGTGGCTATCCATCGAGATGATCATCAAGGACCTCCAGTTCGGGTTTATGCTGCGGTCGATCCACCGCTGGGCGGCGCAGTTCATGATGGCGGCCGTCTTCCTCCACATGCTCCGGGTCTACTTCACCGGGGCGTATAAGGAACCGCGCGAGGGCAACTGGATCCTCGGCGTCATCCTCATCCTGTTGACGCTGCTGTTCGGATACTCCGGATACGTCCTCCCCTGGAAGCAGCTGTCCTTCTGGGCGGCACAGATCGGCGTCGAGATGGCGCTTGCGACCCCGATCGTCGGAGAGTGGGCGGCACAGCTTATGTTCGGCGGGTTCACCCTCGGACAGGCGACGCTCGTTCGGATGTACATACTGCACGTGTTCCTGTTGCCCTTCGTGGTAACGGCGCTCATCGCCTTGCACATCGGCATCGTGTGGGTACAAGGCATCGCGGAACCACACTAGTCCAGACCAATGACCACCCAGCACACATCCACAGACCGAACCGACAACACCGATCGCGAACCGATGACCGACGGCGGCACCGACGATGCGGCACGAACCGACGGCGGCCCGCCGGCGACGATTCCGCCGGACGACGAGACGCCGACGTGGAGCGAGCGGAAGGAACGGAGTCAGGGCCTCTCACGGCTGACCTACGAGTACTTCGAGCGGGCCCGCCGTGAGGATCAGGATCTCCGACAGGAGTCGACGTACGTCGAACGCGACGTGCTCGGGTTCCCGGCCTGGCCCCACGAAACGATCCGCAACCTGGCCATCACCAGCTTCTTCGTCGGGATCATCATCCTCATCTCGGCGACGATCCCGATGTACTTCGAGAACCCGGCCAACCCCAGTTCGACGCCGTCGATCATCCTCCCGGACTGGTACCTCTACTGGTCGTTCGGCCTGCTGAAGCTCAACCCGATCAATCCGGAACTGTCGGTTCTGGGCGGCAACCTCGTGGTCTCCCACGAGTTCTACGGCGTGCTCGCACACGGCCTCATCATCGGGGTCGTCGCGCTCGTGCCGTTCCTCAACAAGGGGAACGCACGTCGCCCGGTCGAGCAGCCGTTCTGGTCCGCCGTCGGCGTGATGGGTGTCCTGTTGTCCATCACGCTGGCCGCGCTGGCCATTCAGAACTTCTTCCCGTTCGAGCTCGAGCTGCTGTTCAGTATGTCGTTCATCCTGCCGGTGCTCGGGGGCGCGATCACCTACGCCGTCCTAAAGACGATGCGCGAGGGCTATATGTACGACCTGAACAAGCGGTACTACCGACTTCGGCCGCCGAAGTAACTCGGCGAACGCGCCGGCGCGTGGTGACAGTTTCCGAACCGGTCCCACCGGATCCGAACCACCAACGGTGGCGGAGACCCGCCGTATCCGCACCCATCATCGATGATTGCTATGACTCACGAACCCGCCGACGCGTCCGACGCCGGTCCACACGGCGATCGATACCGGACGGATGGCGGTGGTATCGACGACGAACGGCCCGATAGCGGCCGGAACGTGGATTCCACGGGCGACGCCGTCCCGAAAGCCGATCGAGAGGCGAACGCGGGCGCCGAACCGACCGGACCGACGGAGGGTCCCGGCGGCCGCGAGGTCGTCGTCCCGTTACGACTATACAAAACGGTCATCGTGTTCTCGACGCTGATCGCGATCGTTACGTTCGTCGGCGGGTTCGTCCTCATCGACGCCGCGACCTTACAGGTGAGTCTGCTCCGATCGACGGTCGCGGGCGTCCTCGAAGGTCTCGGGATCACGCCGAATGCAGACGTACTCACCGTGGTCTTGGCGCTTGCCGGGTTGGCGTCGATCGTGTTCGGCTCGACCGTCTACGTCTATGGAACCCGGTTCCGGGCGCAGGGAATGGGAAAGTCTCAAGAGGACTCCGACGAAGGATGAACCAATGGCCGACGAGTTCATCAAAGGACTGGCTCTGTCGATGGTCGGCGCCCTCGGGTGGTTCATTTTCGGCGGCTGGTATCGAACCCCCGGCTACTACGTCATCGAACAGTTGACCGCGGCAGCACCCGAACCGAGCAACGTCTATCACGCGGTCGGCATCTTTGCCGGCGACGTCTCCTACTGGTTGATGCTGCTTGGCCCCTTCGTGTACTGGGTCGTGATCCCCGCATTGCGGGAGCTCGGTCGAAGCGCCACCGCATCAGCCAACTGACGCATCTGCGCCCTCGTTTTCGCTGGATCGATACGTCGATCCGCTCGTCCGTACCGAGAGCGATGATGCCGTCGGGTGCAGACCGGAGACGTCGGACCGCCAGCCAGGGCTGGACGCGTGACGATCGTGTGCACCCTTCTGGTTCCGGGACTCACGAACCGAGAGCGGGTCCGATCGAGGGACCGGGAATGTCGGCGTTGTGGTTCGATCGTTCCCGAACCGGGACGGGGACGCAGAAAGCGACTGGAGACGACACGTTCTCCCGGCGGTGGGAGGGAGGGACGGCCGTGAGCGATCGATCGGGACGGCACGGCGGCCGGGTAACTCGGTTAAACGAGCGACCGAGATGGGTTAAACGAGCGACCGATACGGCTCAGGCGAGGAGCCCGGACCAGAACGTCGCATTGAGCGCGACCAGCGAGTAATACAGCGCAAAGACGATGACGATCGGAACGATCGCGATCGAACTCTTCGGCCGTTCGATCTCGAGTTCGTTACGCGCCTCGACGTTACGTGCCTCGAACTCGAAGGCGTCGGTGAGAAGCACCGTCGCAGCAACCATCGAGATGATCGCGCCGCCGGTCGGCTGGACGAGGGTAAACAGGAAGCTCACCAACACGAGGCCGATCGTCGTGAAGACGTGTGGGAAATACCGGTCGACGCTGTCGCCGTCGGCCGCCTGTTCGACGTGTTTGGTGTGCGCTCGACGGCGCGTCGCGACGTTGGCCAGTGACAACACGAGGATGGCGAACGGAAGCGCCGGTCCCACGACGGCGAGCCAGTCCAGGGGAACGAGGAACTGCAGTGGGTCCATACACGTACCTGGGAACACGACTCATTAGAGTTTTTCCAATCGGGCGCGGTTTCGACGTCGTTTCGAGGCCGAGGAGCCGGTGGGTTCGACGTCACGTCGGGGTCGGCGTCACTTCGGGGCCGACGATCGACGGTGAAGTGGTGACACGACCGACGCGTGGTCGACGACCGAGATCTCGATCGGCGCGTGTGCCGGAACGGGCCCCCGGTCGATCCCGTCGACGACGATCGAGACAGGTTCATCGTCGCGTTCAACGGAGAGCGTCACCGAGCCGGGAAGGACCACGGTGTCTGTGTGGGTGGTAAACGGCGCGATCGGAACGACGACCAGACCGGTGCCCGGGCGCACGACCGGGCCGCCGGCAGCGCGAGCGTATCCGGTACTCCCAGCCGGCGTCGCGACCGTGACGGCGTCCGCACGAAACGTTTGCAGCGTTTCGCCGCCGTGTGTGACCCCGTACTCGGAGATCCGTGCCGGTTCACTCGTGAGGAGGGTGACGTCCAGCAGGGCCAGGTCGCGCCGGTCGCCGTCCACCGTCACCGCGACGATCGGATGATCGATGACGCGCGAGCGGTCGATGTGGGCAGGGTGGTCGGCGTCGGACGAGGTATCGACGGGCGACGGTCGATCGGTTTCGGGTGCGGAGAGAAGGGCCTGAATCGCCACCTCGGCGTCCTCGAACGCGACGGCATAGTACGCGTCGGGGACACCGACGACGAGTATGGGGACCGTCGAGTCCCCCCGGGCGGCGTCCCGAAAGGCGTCCTCGCCGACGGCGACGACGAGGTCGGCCGCGGCGGGTTCGACGACCGATCCGCCGAGCCGGCGGACGGTTTCAGGCAACCCCCGATCCGCCCCGACGATCGCCACCTCTCGACCCGTTCGGCTCATACCACCGGTTGGGAGAGGCGGCGGCAAAAACCCCCCGACACGGTCGGGCGGCTCGACGTGCTTGCGGGGAGGGAGCGCCGGCAGCCCCGTCCGGGATACGATCGCTTTTCCCGGTCGCGGCAAACCGTGTGTTCGAATGTCGACGCTGTATTTCGAGGACCTCGAGAACGGGGCCGAACGCGATCTGGGAACGTACACGGTCCCCCGATCGGAGATGGTCGAGTTCGCACGGCAGTACGACCCACAGCCGATTCACGTCGACGAGGCCGTCGCCGAGGAGACGATCTACGACGGGCTGATCGCCAGCGGCTGGTACACTGCCGGCGTCTGTATGCGACTGCTCGTCGACGGGTTCCTGAACGAGACCGCGAGCATCGGGTCGTTCGGACTCGAGGAGCTCCGCTGGCGAACGCCCGTCCGCGCCGGCGACACGATCCACGCGTACCACCGGATCGTCGAGAAGACCCCCTCGAGCTCGCGGGACGATCGCGGCTACATCGAGAACGAGGTCCGGGCGGAAAACGACGACGGCGAGGAGATCGTCTTCTGGCAGGCAACGAACATCTTCGCGCGGAAACCGTCGGACGACTAGCGGCGATCCGACCGACGGCGGTCGACCCGTGTCCGTCAGTACGTATACGAATAGACGTGGTTCAACAGGAGGTACGTGATGACTCCAAGCACCAGCGAGAGGAGCCACGATCCGGCGGCGATCCGACCGACGCGGGCGTGTGGGGTCTCGCTGCGGAGCTCACGCTCGGAGTGTGTGAGCCCCAACACGATGGCGTAGAGGACGATCGGAACCGCGAGTATCGATAGCAGGATATGGACCGCAAGCATCACGAAGTAGGCATAGGTAACGAGCTCGGGGCCCTCGAAATGCTTCGTGCCGCCGCCGGCGACCCGGGGGACGTAGATCCCGAGGAACGTCACGATCAGGACGAAGGAGGTCCCCATCGCCGCTCGGTGTTTCTCGACGTCGCCGGTTCGGATGAAGTACCACCCGAGCGCCAGCGTCACGATCGTGACCGAGTTCACCACGGCGATCGCGTGGGTGAGGAGGTCGATCGTCGACCGTGAGAGGTCCGGGAACAGTGCCTGAAACGACGGGACGAGAAAGACTCCGAGGACGACGCCGTACCCGACGACGGAGAGGATCCCGGTGAGGGCTGCCGGGTGGCGCTTCGCCCACTGACGGAGACCGTCGGCTACCATACGTGGTGGTTGGGACACGCGCGTAATGCGTCCTTTGGTTCCCAGCTCGCGGGGGATTTGGTTCCCGGCCGGTGGGAGGGGTCGTCGACGTCGAGGATTCGCGCGCGTGAGTTGTGTCCGCCGTTCGCGTCCGGACTAGATCACGTCGGTCGCGGTCGCGACCTCGATCGCCGCCGCCTCGGTAATTCCCCCGGCGAGGATCGTGTAGCGGTCGCGGATCTCGTGGGCGGTGGTGAGCGCCCGGATCAGCTCCCCGTCGTCGATGCCGAGCCCGGCCGCCGTCGTCGGCGCGTCGATGCTCGCGAGCGCGTCGCGGATGGACCGCCATTCCCCGTCCTCGCCGCTGTGGAGATACTCAGTCAGGATCGAGCCGACGCCGACCTGGTGGCCGTGGAGCGCCTTGTCGGGGGCGATCCGGTCGAGCTGGTGGGAGATGAGGTGTTCGGCGCCCGAGGCCGGCCGGGAGGACCCGGCGATCGACATCGCGACGCCCGAGGAGACGAGCGCCTTCGCGACGAGCCAGGAGGACTCCTCGAGACCGGGTTTGATAGAGTCGGCGCTCGCGACGAGCAGCTCGGCGGTCATCTCCGAGAGCGCGCCCGCGTATTCGGAGTATTCGACGTTCCGCAGCCGGCGCGCGAGCCGCCAGTCCTTGACCGCGGTGTAGTTGGAGATGATGTCCGCACAGCCGGCGGTGGTCAACTCCCACGGCGCGTCGGCGAGGAGCTCGGTGTCGGCCACGACCGCGAGCGGCGGGTCGGCCGCCACCGAGTGGCGCGTGTCGCCCTCCGGGATCGACGACCGACCGGAAACGATCCCGTCGTGGGAGGCGGCGGTCGGCACCGAGACGAATCCGACGCCGAGCCGATGGGCAGCCATCTTCGCGGTGTCGATCGGCTTGCCGCCGCCGAGCGCGACGAGATAGCCCGGATCAACCGCCTCGGCGACGTCGACGACCTCCTCGACGGCCGAGAAGGAGGCGTCGTCAACGACTGCGGTCTCGGGATCGGTCAGCTGCGCTCGGACGCGGTCGCCGGCCAACTCGTTCGGCGTCGGACTCGTGACGACGAGCGGCCGACCGGTGAGATACAGGTCGTCGAGGGCCGCGCCGAGGTCCGCGAGGACGCCGTGACCGAGCAACACGTTCCGCGGAAGCGTGATCCACGTCGACTTCTCGAACATATCGGACGTCTCACGGCCGAGTCCAAAGGCGTTGCCGCTTCGGTGTGGGTCGGCGACGACGGAAGGCGGTCGACGGAACGGCCCTACGCGAGGCTCACGCGATCGCCGCGTACACGAACGATCCGGCGTCGTACAGGAAATAGACCCCGAAGCCGGCCAGCACGACCGCCGAAAGGGCGGCGATGACCGGAGCGAACCTCTCGATCCGGCGCTCCGCGAGGACGATCGACGCGGGAAAACCGGCGATCCAGACGCCGATCCCGGCAAAGAAGCCGACGATGAGCGCCGGCGAGCCGGTGGCCACGACGAACGTGCCCGCCAGGTCGGCGCCGACGAGCGGGAGCCACGAGAGGACATCGAGGGTGCCCGGACGCAGCAGCCCGACGCCGACGGTGAGCCAGAAGAGGACCTGATAGGGGTTCGTCAACGCGAGCACGAACGCCTTGCGGAATCCCTTGCTTTTCTCGGCGACGGCACGCGATCCGCCGCCCGGCCGGAAGGACGCTCGAACGCCGTTCGCCGCGCCGTAGGCGAAGTAGAGCATCAGGACGCCGCCGAGTCCCACCATCGTGGCCCGCAGCGCGGGTCGCGACTCGACCATCGAGACGGCGCCGAGGTACGCGAGGACGAAGAAGACGGCGTCGGCGCTCGCCGCACCCAGTCCCGCGACGAGCCCCGCGAGCCAGCCGCGCCAGGCGGCCTCCTCGGCGATGATCGCGTTCATCGGGCCGGGCGGCGCCGCAAGCGCCAGCCCGAACACCACGCCCGCCAGGAGACTCACGAGACCGTTCACGGCGAATGGGACGCCGGCTGCCGTGAAAAGTTCGACGATGGCGGCCGGTCAGCCGCGCGCCAGCCGCCGACGGTGACCGCTGTCGAGCGATGAACCGTCACGTCTTATTGGGCCCGTCTCGTCGATCCGGCAATGACCGTTCCCTGCGTCGGCGTGGATCGCGAGCGCGGCGAGGCCGTTCGCCGCCGATTGGCGGAGGCGGACGCGCTCGCGGGCGAGTACGACATCGACGTCGAGGACGGCACGATCTACCTGCCGGTGACCGACCGAGACGCCGTTCCGGAGTCGCTGCGTGAGTCGGTCGTGGATCGGGACCCGGAGCCGCGGGAGACGCCGACGACGCCGGCGGACCTGCTCGGGTATGACCCCTCGATCGAGCGGCTCGGCGACGTGGTCATCGTCGACGAGGCGGACGCCGACCGCGCCGCCGAGATCGCCGAGGCGGTGATGAACTCGGACGTTCCCTGTGCAACCGTCGTGAACCGTGCCTCGCCGATCGAGGGCGAACTCCGGATCCGCCGGTGGGACGTCCTCACCGGGGACGGGACCGAGACGGTCCACCGGGAGTACGGCCACGAGTTCCTGTTGGATATCGCCGAGGTCTACTTCTCCCCGCGGCTGGCGACCGAACGGCACCGCGTCGTCGAGCAGGTGGAGCCGGATGAACACGCGTTCGATATGTTCGCCGGCGTCGGGCCCTACGCGGTCCCGATGGCCGATGCCGGCGCCGGGGTCGTCGCCTGCGACCTGAACGAACGCGCGATCGAGTATCTCCGGGAAAATGCGCGACGAAACGGCGTCGACGACCGGATCACCGCCATCCACGGCGACGTCCGCGAGGTCGGGGACGACTGGGCCGGTTGGGCCGATCGGATCGTGATGAACCTCCCGCACTCGGCCGACGAGTTCCTCGAGACGGCGGTGGCGATCGCCGGCGACGACTGCGTGATCCACTACTACGACATTCAACACGAGGACGACCCCTTCGGCCCCGGTCGGACCGCGATCGAGCGTGCGGCCGGCGACGCCTACGACGCGACCGTCGAGACGGAGCGAGTCGTTCGATCGTACGCGCCCCACGAACTGAACGTCTGTCTCGACGTCCGGCTCACGAGCCGGTGAGCCGGAGCATCGTTGCAGCCACGGCGTGTGGGACGTGCTCTCTCGCGCCGTCGTGGTGCGGTTTCGGAAGTCTTATTTTCTTCATCCGGGTAGAGGGGAGTACACGCGCCGGAGTAGCTCAGCTGGCAGAGCGATTCCTTCGTAAGGAATAGGTCGAGGGTTCAAATCCCTCCTCCGGCTTAAGGTCGGCTACGCCTCCCTTGGGAACGATAACAGTCCTTAGAGAGGCTAACACTTCAATATTCGCTTTGTGACACCTTCTCCGAGACACATTTGTTTAGGTTCACCTACCCGCTCTTGCCGGCTTCATTTGCATAGGTGACCTATGTCGGGCCGACCCGTCTTGCGATTACGAAAAAGGAGTCCGGTTGCGGCGAGAAGGCGCGCGTCGGCTTGTCCCTCGTGGCTCCCGGTTCGGGGCGGGTTTTGACACCACTCGATCGGCGGCTCGCCATACAGCGTTACCCGGCTCGCAAATTTTTGGGTGATTCTCGCGCCCGCGAAGGTGATGATAGTACCGTTCAGATCACCCGTTCCCAACCGATCGTAACGGTAGCAATCAACTGGTGGGTACTGCTGACTGAACCTCAATTATACTTTTATTGTCATTTCGCCCGTTCAAATAGGCTGATGTAGAAGATCTATTAGAATGATAGACCTCAAAAGGCGTCTTACTGATATTCTCTCCGTCTTCGATCCACAGAGGCGTTGGATAGAACGTGTCACTATGTATTTATCTCCTTACACGTCGTCTACACATTCGGCACTTTATGCCGGATCCGGAATGGCTCCAATTATGAAACATCCCCAACCGACGACCGAGACGCCGACCGGATATGAGTCTGTACGAACCTTTCTCACGGCTGTCGCGCTGCTCGCGATTTCGTCCTTCGGTGGATTGCTAATTATTGACGGGTTCAGTAGACTTCAGCCACTGGTGGGACTCGGCGACAGTTTCGCGTTGACCTTCCTCGTCGGAGGGGGACTTGCGACGCTCTGGTTCGCCGCCGTCGGCGTCGCCTACCTGCGGTTCCGACCGGTGACGATTCACTACGACCTCCGGTGGCCGACGCTTCGGGATGGCGGCTGGATCCTTGGCGGACTGGCCGGAATTATCGTTGTTTCACTCCTGGCAGAAGTCGTAGTGAACCTGTTCGGATCCGGATCGGCGACGAATATTTCGACCGCGGCGGCGATTGAGAATCCCGTGTTCATCTATTCCGTGTTCCTTGTCGGGAATCTCCTGTTCATCGCCCCGATCGAAGAGTTCCTCTTCCGCGGTGTCATCCAGGGCCGCCTCCGTGAATCGTTTGGGACAATCACCGCGATCACTATTACTTCAGTTGGGTTCGGCCTCACACACATCCCGAGTTACTGGTTCGGTGGGTCTGACCTCCTCTCCGTTGGCGTCTGGGGGGCCGTGGTGAGCATCGCAGCGACCGGCTTCATCCTCGGCTACCTCTACGAACGAACGAACAGCCTGCTGACGGTGAGTATCATCCACGGGCTCGTTAACACCGTTGGGATCGGACTCGCTCTGCTCGCAGTCCTCTAAACGCAGCGACCACCTTCCACTCCGAGGAGACTCAAAGGATGGTTCTATGATTTCTATCCCGGTCTAAGCAGACCTGTCTGTAAGGGGCCTTCTGAGTAGCCAATCCACAGACGGCGCGCAGATACAGTTAATACCAGTACGCGCTAATCCCTGAATCGTTGCACACGCATTTTCTCTGAAACATAGTCCTGTCATATTTTACTGACTTTACAGGATTTCCGTTGCTTTCTGTTGGACTTAACTCAACTCTGACACTGTTTATCCGCCCGTGATCTCATCCGGAAGCTTGTTCATATTCTCCCCAGAAACTGGCTATTCAGACCCGTGCGGTGCAGAATGGGCTACGCGGGGATCCAAAAGGTGACACGATTCTCAGCGTGCTTCTTCTTCGAGATCTCGCCGTTGTCTTCGAGGGTTTCGAGGCGGCGTTGAATAGTCCACCTCGATGCATCGTCAAAAATATCGACTAGCTCACCGACTGTGTAGGGCTCGCAGACAGACATCTCTGCGAGCACCTGCTCCGGCGTCGGTTCTTCCGGCTGTCGCGGCACACTTTCTGGTTCAGATCCGGCCATCCTTATAGATGCCCCATATGGGGCAACATACTTTATTTTCCCCCACACGGTGCAGAATGTACTGCACCACCCGGTGCAAAGTATTAAGTTTACTGCACCACTTGGGGCAGATATGGATTCCAAGTGGAAGCGGCGTTCCCGGAAGATTGCCCGTGAAATGTATTGGGAGAAGCACGAACGAGGGGCGTACGAATGCCCAGACTGTGGGCGACAAGAGGAGCAGCTTCTGAATACGTTCGAGGTTCATCACAAGGACGGGCAGCCAATGGACAACCGGCCAGAGAACCATATTGCTCTCTGCCGTCCGTGTCATAACCTCAGAGAGGGGAAGAAACCGAGCATCGAGGAGATTCAGAATATTCGGGATTCATTGGACGAAGAAGAAGATGAAGGAGACAACGACATTCTGAATGGTGTGAATCGGATCTACACTGCGGGTTCGATGCACTACCACAACGATGAAGATTCAACATGGAGAGCATCAGTTCAAGGTCGTGAATCTACTTCCGCGGAGATTGTGAGTCCAAAGGACGTGAACTATGACCACGGCGGCGATCTCTTCCTTTGCACGTTCCAAGTCGTTGTTGTTCATCGGTTCCTGTTTCCGTGCCATCGTTCAAATCTCTGTTGAAGCATTTCGATTCAGCGTTACGTCGTCAAGTACGTATTTAATTCACGCCGTGTGTCATCGACGGTCTTGTCGGTCGCCTGTGCTGGTTGCTTGCTAATCATCTGATCTTTGAGTGTCGTGACGGACCACGGCGAGACGAAGGATTGCCGCGGAAGGCTCCCACGATCAATTCGTGCTGGCGTCAGCTCGATCGCTTTATTCCTCGGGGTCGTCGTGATCACCGCGGCGACGTACTCCTGTCCGTGGAATGGATGGGAACTGTTCGACACAATCAGATACGGGCGTTTCGGGGCGCTCCCGAACGGGTCGGTCGCTAAGACGATCGCTCCCTGTGAGTACGCCATCCGATCACGCCTCGTTACTCAGGTCCGGGAGATCGTCTTCCCAGCCTTCGTTGGTCGCGTACCAATCATCGCTGAACCGGGACGCAGTGGTCTCTATACCGATGATTGCTGCCGCCGCGGCAGCGAGGCGATCATCTTCAGCCGCCGCCCAGTATGGCTCTTTGTGTCGGACGAGGCCGGCGTCTTCGAGACGCTGGAGCGTTGGACCGACGCTTCCCCTCGGGATCTCCGTCGCTTCGGCTAACTCCGCGGGTGTGAACCCAACACCACGGTTTTCAAGTAAGTATTTGAGTATCTCTCCGGCGTTCGACCCTTCCGAGAGGTCTAACCGTGACCCGCCAGGCGTATGCGTCTCAAAGTCTACCGGCATATTACGAGAAATGTATTCAAAATGTATTAGCCTTCCGGTGGAGATGGTGGGTCGTGTTTAGTTTGTAGCATTGTGCCAGACGGCGAAGGTGTGTAACCACGTTTCAGCTGTGCTTGGATCAACGTGGCTAAAACAGTTTGAGAATGAAGAGGTACGTCGTTTTATCTCACGAAAGATACGTTCGACGCTGTTCCGATTTCCGTGGCGTTCGTATCTAAAATCGAGGCCGTGTCGTTGCAGCGCAGTTTGGAGCCAATCCGCATCATCAACGAGAAACAGCGCGTCGTCGACATCGTGTTTCTCACGAAGCTCTCGGAGAAAGATCTCAGTGAGTGCAGTCGTATACGAGGAAAAGAGCCGAATATGAAGGAAGTGATTTGTAGCTGGATCGACGGCCGCGTACAGCCAATACTGCTGGTCATTGATCCGGATCACGCTCTCATCAACCGCAACGTGCTCCGGAGTGGCACCTCCGTCAAGTTGGAGATCGGCTTTCTGTACCCAATCGTGAACGGCTTTTCGACTCCGTTCAACACCCAACGTATCAAGAATAGAGATGGTATTCGAAAGTGAGAGACCAGCAACGTGGAGTTGAATACCGAGCTTCATCGCCGATCGGGGTGTCCGCTCGCGCTCCACAAAATCCAAATCGATCCAGTCGCAACCACCGCTGAGGCGTGTGATTTCGGGCATAGAGCACTCAGAAATCATCACGCCTCACTTTTCACCCTTAACTAAACACGACGGCTTCTTGCCGTGTGAGTATGTCGTCGCAGATTTCTTCGTCTTCACTGACTTTGGTGGGGATGACGAGTTCGTGGAGTCCGGCGGGAACGGCCTGTATGGTTTCGCAGAAGTGGATGAAGTTTTTGATGGTCCGCATATCGTTCCGGCAGGTGATCGGTTTCACGCTGTCGAGTCGCCAGGATTCGAACCGGACTATTTCGTCGCTGTCGACGTCCCTCATATCGTCTATGTTCCGTTCGTCAAGGAATTCTAAGAGCCGTTTGAGGGTCGTGTTGTAGTTGTAGTATGTTTTGTCGGTGACGTGTGCTTGTTTCTTTTTGAGGTATCGGTGCGTGGCGTCGTGCGAGGGTGTGGCTTTGAGTTCCATTGCTCTGGACACGTTCCCGCAGAGAATCGTCCGCGTATGGACCAGCGGTAGCGGCGAGGGACAGCGTGCCTCGTCGCGTCGAGGGTGAACAATCCCCTCCTCCGGCTCTTCTGCCGATCGAAGTGAGGCTGAAAGCCGCGGGAAGAATTTGAATCAGGGAGTGTAGCGAGCCTCGCGAGCGGACCGACCGTGGTTCATGTGTGGTTCCGGATCGTTCGAGTGACGGGGGCTCGCTGTCTCGTGAGTGAGGCTGGTCTCCCGGGCCCGACGATGGGCGTGGGTGAACCCACGAGTTCCGCGGTCGCGACGACGTTCCGGGAGCGTGACTGCACCTCCACGGGCATCGTCGCCGAGGTGGCCGTCGGCGACGCCGTCCGGACGCAGCACGGTAGGTTTATACACCGTAACGTGGTACCAGTACACATATGTCGACGACCGATGTCCACCTGTACTGGGCGACCGGCTGTACCAGCTGTCTGCGGGCCAAGGAGTTTCTGGAGCGAAACGACGTCCCGTTCGTCTCCCACAACGTGGTGCAAAGCGACGAGTCGAACGCGGACCCCGCCGATCCAGGTCGGATCGGGGTGCAGGGTGCGGATCCGGCGATGATCGACGAGATGGCCGAGTTGGGACTTCCGGATCACGTGCCCATCGTGCGGGTCGACGACGACCACGCCGACGCGAAGGACCTGCAGGCGGTCGCGGACCTCGTGGGAATCGACCACGCGGCCGACCCGCTTCCGGTCGAGGAGCTGTACGACCGGCTGGGGACCATTCTCGAGGCGACTCAGGAGTACCTACAGCTGATCCCGGAGTCGGAACTCGACACCGACATCCCGAACCGGCCGCGGAGTTACGCGGAACTCGTTCGACACGTCTTCGCGCTGCCGGACGTCTTTTTGATGCGTGAAGCCGGGACGCCGATGGATAGCGTGCCGCGGATGGAACACGACTGGGACCCGAACTCGACGGTCGCGCTCGCGACGTACGGCGCCTCCGTGCAGGGGCGATTCGACGATTGGTTCGCGGCGGCTGCGGACACGACGGACTGGTCGGCGACGGTCTCCGTCTTCTGGGGACAGCCCACGAGACACGAGTTCTTCGAGCGAACGGTCTGGCACGCCGGCCAGCACACGCGACAGCTCGAGTGGATCCTCGAACACGAACTCGGCGAGGACATCGATCCGATCGACTCCGCCGTGTGGGAGGGCCTGCCGATGCCCGAAAAGGTCTGGAACGAGTGAACTACCCACCTACTCCACGGGGGGCAATGGCCCCGATCGCTCGTTGAGGATGTCGTCAGAACGCATCGCGTTCTGACTGCGAACCAGAAATCATCGATTTCTGGGGACGGCGGAGATACTGTAAGCCGATGTTGTTTGCTGCGTTGTAGGAAACCGTCACCCAAACGTGTAGGAGTCACACGACGTGCCGTCGATCGTCGCGCCGGGGGCGCACTCGATCGTCACCGTCGAGGGGTCGTCGGCCTCGAGCTCGCCGGTGATGGCCGAGTTCGGACCCATGGTCAGCGTGGCGTTCGAGCCGATCGAGACGTCGCCGTCAACCCGTGCGTTCTCGCCGAGATCGAGGTCGCCGCCGGCAGTGAGATCGTCTTTGATCTGGGCGTTCTCGCCGAGCGAAACGTCCCCGCCCGCGTCCACGGCTCCCTTGATCTGGGCGTCGTCGCCCAGAGAGACGTCATCAGCCGCGCTGACATCGCCGTCGATGTCGGCCGTCCGACCCAGGGAGACGCTGCCGCCGTCCGCGGTCGCATCCCCTTTGATCTGGGCCTTCTCGTCGACGGAGACGTCGCCGGCGGCGTCCGCGGACCCCTTGATCTGCGCTCCGGTACCGAGTGAGATACTCCCGCCGGCATCGGCATCGCCCTTGAGTTGAGCGTCATCGCCGGCCGTGATGTCGCCGCTGGCGGTCGTATCGCCCTCGATCTGGACCTTCTCGCTGGCGGAGACGTCGCCACCGGCGTCCGCGGACCCTTTGATCTGGGCGTTCGAGTCGAGGTTCACGGTACCGCCGGCATCGGTGTCTCCCTTGATCTGGGCCTTCTCGCCGACGGAGACGTCGCCACCGGCGGTCGTGTCACCCCCGATCTGTGACTTCACGCCGACGGAAACGCCACCCTCCGTATCGACGTCACCCTTGGCTTGGGCCTTGTCACCGAGGGTGACGTCGCTGCCCGCATCGATGGCACCTTTGATTTGAGCGTTCGAGCCGAGTTGGACCTTCGCGCCAGCCGATACGTCGCCGCCGATCTGTCCCTTGTCCTTGACGATCACGCACTCGGCGGCGTCCACGTCCCCGTTTACTCTCACGTTCGACGAGAGCACGACGGACCCGTTATCGACGTCGACGTCACCGTTGACGTTCCGATCGAACACGTGCCGCGGGCCGGTACAGACGCCGACGTCGATCTCCTCGACGGTCGTCGAACGCGTCAGGGACACGCTGATGCCATCTCCCCCTTGGCTGACGGCGTTGAGATCAAATTCGATCGTTTCCGGCTGCCGTGCGGGGTTGACGTTGACCGAGAACGTCGTGCTCTCACCGGGGACGATCGTCGCTTCCTGCATACCGGCTGGGATACTGACGCCCGGATCGGTGTTCGAGGTGAGCGAGAGTCCGACCACGAGAGGCTCTTCAGCGTTGTTCGTGACTGTAACAAGCGTGCTCCCGCCACGTGCCTCCACGGGTTGTTCGATATCGATGCCGAGCAGGGCGGACTCGTCGCTCGCCGCGTCGATCTCGCCGATCCGGTCGGCGGTCACGGCGGAGAAGGCGCCGGTTCCGAACACGATGGCCGAGAGGCTGGTGACGATCACCAGGAGACTCAGCCATTTGACCAGTGTTGGCATTGGTTGAACTTTTTCGGGGATCGCCCGAAATTATGTAACCCCGTTTACACTACACGATCATACAAACGGCCCCGATCGGCTTGAGCGTATCGGTCGGAACGACACGTGGCTGTAGCGCCCGACGATCGGGACGAAACGGTCAAGACACGACGCACGAGGATCGACGTGGAGGGACGGACGCTCAGAGGACCCCGATCGCGATGATCCAGAGGTTCCAGATCGTCACGAGAACACCCAGTGTGCAGAGCCCGAGGGGAATCCCGGTGTTGTGGGGTCGCGGGACGCAGACCCACAGGGCGAAAAAGTACGCGATCAGAAGCACCTTGATCGGGGCGATCGACCACAACCCGAGGGACCGAACGATTCGAACCCCGACGGGGCTCGCCTCGACCACGGTGGGGAGATACAACCCGATCAACGTCGTGAGGACGTCCCCGGCCCCGAAGAAGGCGAGCGCGCCGCCCCACCACCACGGCGTCATCCCGGTGAGAACGTCGATCGATCTCGGCGACGCGGTCGTTCGGGGCGTCGGCGTCGCTTCCGACAGCCGATCGTCGGTCCGTGTTCGGGGACCCGAAGCATCCCCCGTCATACGCGAACATATATATTGTAGCTATAATTAATTAATTGAAGTATTCGGAGGGGTTACAGGTAAACGGTGCGACGGGACACGCCAGCAGTTCGGGGGAACACCTTCATCCGCGACGAACGCGTATCGAACACCGAAACGCCGCCCGTGAGATAGATGAACCCGACACGCCTCCTGACCGGTCTCCTCACGATCATTGCCGTGCTCATCGCCGTCTCGATACTGGCGGGTGCGGTCCTCGGGCAGCCGATCGGCATCAGTTACGTGGAAACCGGCAGTATGTCGCCGACGCTGGATCCCGGGGACGGGTTCATCGCCGTTCCGACGGCGGTGGCGGGGCCGATCGAACCCGGCGACGTGATCGTCTTCGACGCGGTCAACATCCACGACGGGGGGCTCGTGACACACCGGGTGGTCGGCGAGACCGAGTCGGGATACATCACCCGCGGCGACGCGAACCCGGTCACCGACCAGGACGGAGAGGAACCGCCGGTCGACCCGGGACGGGTCGAAGCGACGGCACTTCAGGTCGGCGGCGACGTCGTCGTGATCCCGGGCTTCGGCACCGTGGTGACGGGGGCAAGCGGACTGATCGAGTCCCTGCAGCAGTTCCTGGCGTCCACGCTGGGAACGCGAGCGCTCCTGGGTACCCAGGGCGCGGCCTATCTCGTGTTCGGCTTCGGCGTGGTCACCTACGTGCTCGCCTCGCTGGCGGAGACGGCCGGGTCACGGCGCCGCGATCGACGGACCTCACGGTGGTCCGGGTACGTCACTCCACAGGCCGTCATCGGGACGATGGCGATCGTGTTGATTCTCGCGGTGACCGCCAGTATGGTCGTTCCCGCCGGCGTCCACACCTTCCAGTTCGTGAGCTCCGAGGTCGAATCCGAAAATCCGAGCGTCATCCAGCAGGGAACGACGTCGAACGTCACCTACGTCGTGCCATCAAACGGACCGATCCCGGTCGTGGGGGTGATCGAGCCGGCAAGTAGCGGAGTGTCGGTGTCCCCGCAAACCGTCACCGTTCCCGGCGGCGAGACGGCGAACGTCACCGTCACGATCCAGGCGCCGCCCGAAACCGGCGTGTACACCGAATCCATTCGTGAACACCGATACCTCGCGCTGCTCCCGACCGGCGTCATTCTGACGCTGTACGCCGTTCACCCCTGGCTCCCGATCGTGGTCACCGACGTCCTCCTCGGGGTCGGATTCATCGTGGTCGCGGTCGCGCTGATCGGGATCGACCCGATCCGACTCGACCGACGACGGCGAGCCCCGCTCCGTGTCCGGATCCGCCGCTGGTTCAAGTGAGCGGGGGCATCACCGACGGGAGTCCTACCGACGGGAGACTATCGACCGGAGACTATCGACCGGAGTCCCACCGACGGGAGTACCGACCGGAGTCCCGTCGGTCGGAGTCCCACCGGTGGTCCGACCGCCGTCGCCATCACTGACTCCCCGAGAGCCCGACCCAGGAGTCGATCTGTGTGGGATCGGCGGCGTGATAGTAAATCAGGTCGTCGTCGACGACGCTGTAGGTCTCCAGGTCGGGATCGTAGATGACGCGTTTGTTCGTGTCGATCGCGACGTCGACGAGATCCTCGAGGGTCGTGATGTAGATGTACTGCTTGTCGGAGTCCGCCGGGAACTCCCCGGTCGAGATCCACTCGTCGTACTTCGATCGGACGATCTCCATCTCCAGCTCGTGCACGTCCTGTCCCCGGACGTTCCAGACGATGAGTCCCGTCCCCACCAGGATGAGGACGACCCCGATCCCGAGACCGCCGTAGACCGTCGTCATATCGGGTGATAGCTGGCGCGTTCCTCGCTGTCTCGTTCGACTCTCGGTCGTCGTCGCCGAGAGGTCGCCGTCGAGCCAGTAGGCGTCGTTGCCGACCTCGAAGGGAACCGTCCCGGAGAGCGATCCCTCGTAGGTTTCCCCGCCCTGGGCCGGGGCGGCGTAGGTCGTCTCCAGCCGAAGCTCCGTCGAGACGCTGCCCACGCCGGCCATCGCGCTCTCGTAGGCGTTCACCCGCTCGACGACGTCGGGAACGTCGACCGATGCCGTCGTCTCGTGTGTGCCGTCGGATATCGACGCCTCCTCGGCGATCACCGTCTCCTCGCGTTCCCACACCACGTCGTCGTTGAACGTTCCTCGATGAACGAGGACGAGCCGGTGGGTGAGGCCGACGGTGCGATCGTCCGGTACGTCCGTCTCGACTGTGAGGTCGAGTTCCGGCGTCGAGTTGGTGAAGTACACCGGCTTGTTCTCGATCGTCTCACCCTCCGCGTACAGCGGCGTCTCTCCGGTGACCGTCGCGGCGTGGGTAACCGTCACGCCGAACTCCTGTACGTCGTACTCCTCGGGCGGAAGGTCCTCGACCGGCGGGTTGGTGTAGGCGTATCCCGCGCCGCCGACGGCGAGCAGTCCGGCAAGGACGAGCGCGATACCGAGTATCCCGCCGTATATCGCGAGCTCACGTTTGATCCGGGCGGTCGTGGACATCGTTAGGTGCCGTCGCGGGTGAGCGGTCGGCCGGTGGCGGTCGACGTGTCGGGTACCCCGAACCGTCCCTCGATCGCCGTGGGTGATCCCACGAGGCGTCGATCAGCGGTTCGATTCGAACGACCGATGGCCATCCGCATCACTGTTCAGGCGGTGGCTCGCGAGTCTCTTAACAGTTTGTGGTGCCGGCTCGTCCCGATCCGGTGACCGAAAGCAACACCGTCGTCGACCGATATCGGCCGTTCCATCCCGGCGAGGCGTTTCGCCCACCGATCAGCTTATGGTTCTGCCTCGTAACCTCTCGGCCGATGCGCGAAATACTCACGATGTGGCGTGACACGCGGATGATTATGCTCGTCGCCGTGGTCGCGGCGGTGTACGCGGCGGTGCTCATCCCGTTCCAAACTTTTCAGATCATTCCCGGCATCACCAGCATTCGGCCGGCGAACGTCTTCCCGGTCATCTTCGGGATCATGTTCGGCCCCGCGGCGGCGTGGGGATCGGCGATCGGCAACCTGATCGGCGACATCTTTGGCGGCACCTTCGGACCCGGGAGCGTCGGCGGGTTCGTCGGAAACTTCACGTTCGGCCTGGTGGGCTACAAGCTGTGGGGGAACCTCACCCCGCTGTCCTCGCGAGTCGAACCCGACTTCCGCGAGAACGCCGGCGTCCAGCTGGGCGAGTACGCCATCATCGCGGTGGCCGCCTCCGCGGCGTGTGCGGTCATCATCGCGTGGGTCGTCGACCTCCTGGGGCTGGTTCCCTTCGCCGTCCTGGGTCCGACCATCCTGATCAACAACTCGATCGCGGCGGTCGTGCTCGGCCCGCCGCTGCTGTACCTGACGTACCCGCGGCTCAAGGAGATGGGACTGCTCTACCCCGATCTGCTCCGCGCTGAGGACCTCTCGAGCGCCGGTTCGAACCTGAACCCCATCGCTGCATGGGGGCTGGTCGTCGTTCCGTTGGTCTGGCTCGGTGTCGGGTTCTTCCTCAGCACGGGCGCCGGCGCCGGCCTCACGAGCGTCACCGCGCTCGGCGCGGTCGGCATCGTGGTTCTTGCAGCCTGTACGGTCATCGTGGGCGAGCGGCTCTCGACGATCGTCGGCCGAGCCTGACTCCGACGCCATCGACCAGCCGATCGCCACGAGTCGAAACAGCTACCCGGGCGGCCTCGTTTTGGACAGATATCCAATGACGGACGAGGAAGACGGTATCGCGGCCCGACTCCGAAACGTCGTCTTCTCCTACGACCGGGACGAGACGCTGCCCGACCCCGAGACTCTCGGGACCACCGACGTGGATCCCGACGATCGCGAGGGTCCCGTCCTCCGGGGTGTCGATCTCGATGTCCCAGCCGGCTCCTTCACCGTCGTGATGGGCGCCTCCGGCGGTGGTAAGTCGACGCTGCTCCGGACGCTCAACGCGATCATTCCGGACTTCATCACCGGCTCCTTCGACGGCGACGTCGACGTGCTCGAGCGCGACGTCACCGCCACGCGCGTGAGCGAGATGGCGACCGATGTCGGGATGCTCCTCCAGGACTACGAGTCCCAGCTGTTCGGCACCAGCGTCGCCGCCGAGGTGGCCTTCGGTCCCGAGAACCTCGCGGTCCCCCCCACGGCGATCGGCGACCGGATCGACGACACGCTCCGGCTTGCCGGCCTCGAGTCGCTCGACCGCCGACGGGAGCCATCCGGCCTCTCAGGCGGCCAGAAACAGCGGCTCGTCTTCGCGGGCGTGGCGGCGATGCACCCCCGACTGCTCGTTCTCGACGAGCCGACGAGCGACCTCGACCCCTCCGGCACCCGCGAGCTGCTCTCGGCGATCGGATCGCTGGCCGGCGCAAACCTCGACCGGAGCCCCGGTGCCTCCGAGACGGCCGTCGCCGCCGAGGCGGACTGGGACGGTCCCGAGACGATCGTGATGGTGACCCACAAGATCGAGGAGGCGCTGCTTGCCGACCACGCGGTCCTCCTCCAGGGCGGCACCGTCTATCGGGAAGGGCCGGCGCGCGAGGTGTTCACCGACGTCGAGTCGCTGCGTGCCTCACGGGTGGCGATCCCCCCACTCGTGGAGGCGTTCGACCGCCTCGGCGTGCCGAACGAGGGCCTCCCGCTGGTCCCCGAGGAGGTCCCCGCGGCCGCCGACGAGCACGGCTTGCGGTGGACGCCGCCGGGGCGGGTCGATACGGAGCAATCCGAATCCGGTAGTCCGGGAGCCCCGGCCGACACGGGAACCGACCTCGGCGACCCCGTCTTCGAGCTCGAGGACGTGGTGTACGAGTACGACACCGACCGGGGGCCGGTCCGCGCCGTCGACGGGATCTCGCTGACGGTCCGGGAGGGTGAGGTGCTCGCGCTCGTGGGCCACAACGGCTCGGGGAAGACGACGCTGGCGAAACACCTCAACGGGCTCCACGAGCCCGATGCCGGCAGCGTCCGGTACGACGGCCGGGAGGTCGCGGACTACTCGATGTCCGGGATCGGCCGCGACGTCGGCTACGTCTTCCAGAACCCCGACCACCAGATCTTCGCGGACACGGTGCGCGAGGAGGTCGCCTTCGGCCCGGAGAACTTCGGGCTCGAGGGCGAGGAGCTCGACCGGCGCGTTCGCGAGGCGCTCGAGACCGTCGAGCTCGACGGGCTCGAGGACGCCGACCCGTTCGCGTTCTCGAAGGGCCAGCGCCAGCGGGTCGCGCTCGCGGGAATCCTCGCGACCGACCCCGAGGTGATCGTCTTCGACGAGCCGACGACCGGCCTCGACGCGACCCAGCAGGAGCGATTTATGCAGCTCGTCGCGACACTCAACCGCGAGGAGTCGGTCACCGTCGTGATGGTCACCCACTCGATGGACACGGTCGCGCGGTACGCGCCGCGCACCGCGGTCCTCAAGAACGGGCAGGTCGTCTTCGACGGGAGCACGCGCGAGCTGTTCGCCGACGCCGACCTGCTGGCCGACAACGACCTCCAGCCGCCCCACGTCGTTGAAGCGTCCCACGAACTGGCGGCCGCGGCCGGGATGGACGACGCGCTGCCCGCCCTGTCGATCGACGAGCTCGTGGCCGGGTTGGGCGCCGAGGCGGATATGGGACCGGAGGCGGATATGGGACCGGAGGCGGATGTGGGTTCGGGAGCGGATGCGGACTCGGAGAGGGATACGGACTTGGGGGCGGATGCGGATCCGGGGGCAGATGCGGATATGGATGTCGACGACGCGGAGGTGGACCGATGAGCGCGACCTCGCTGTACGTCGACCGCGGGACGTGGATCCACCGCCTTGACGCGCGCAGCACCCTCGCGTTCGTGCTGGCGATCTTCGTTTCGGGGTACATCTTCGACGACCCGCGATTTGCCGCGGTTCCGCTCGTCGTCGCCTTCGTCTCCCTGCTCGCCGTCGGCGGGTGGCCCAACTTCAAGCGGCTCTCGCCGATCGTCGCCGCGCTGTTCGTCGTCGGACTGATCGTCTGGCCGCTGTTCACCGGGCCGGGCGGTCCGACCGTGATCGACGTCGGTCCGCTCGTGCTCTCCGAGCGCGAGCTGCTGTTCGCGCTCGGGCGTTCCGAGCGCATCGCCGTCTTCATCGTCGGCGGGCTGCTGTTCGTGACGACGACGTCGAACGAGGAGATCGTCAGCGGGATGCGCCAGATCGGGATCCCGTTTGCGTTCTGTTTCGCGGTCGGGACCGCACTCCGGCTGTTCCCGACGTTCATCGACGCCGCCGGGACGGTCAAACAGGCTCAGGAGGCGCGCGGCCTGGACCTCTCGGACGGCAACCTGATCGAACGGCTTCGCAGCTTCGTCCCCCTGCTCGTGCCGGTCTTTATGACCGCCTTCCGAAACGTCAACACCCAGTCGATGGCGCTCGAGGCCCGTGGCTTCGACACCCGCCGCGACCGGACCTTCTACGGCGCCAGCTCGATGGGCGGCGTCGACTGGGTCGTCACGGTTGCCTCCCTGGTCGTGATCGTCGGCGTCGTCGGGCTACGGCTCGCCGGCTACGGTACCTTATAAATCACGTAAATCCGTCATCCTCAGCTTCTCCATCCTCAGCTTCTCCGGCTTCCTCTTCTCCTTCGGCTTCTTCGTCTTCCCCCTCAGTCGACGATTCTCTGGGGAGCTCACGCCGTCGCGAGAGGTACACGGGGATCACGATCAGGCCGCCGGTCGGGATCAGGATACCCAGCCAGTAGATCTCCGGGTTCTCCAGTCCGAGTCGACGGGCATCGAGGTAGACGATCGCGGCGATCGGGATCTGCACGACTAGGAGGGCGAGGAGGACGAGGACCACGAGTTCGGGCATTTCACGTCGGATGACGGCTCCCGGCGCAAAAACGGTGGCTCCCCGGATTTATAAGGAATGCCGTCTATCCGAACGCCGGTATTTAAAAGCTGCTGCCCTCGTGGCGCCAATCGGTGGCGTATTCGCGCTGGGACTCGATCATCTCGTCGATCGTGACGTCGAGGGTCTCGAGTTTACGCTCGGCGACCTCCCGATCGAGGCGGTCCGGGATCGCGTAGGCGCCGGGCGTGAGGTCGCGGTTCTCGACGATCAGGTCGTAGGCGGCGACGAACATCATCGAGTGGGTCGTGTCGATCACCTCGGCGGGGTGGCCCTGGCTGTAGGGGCCGGTGAGGTTCACGAGCCGGCCGTCGGCGAGCAGGTTGATGTCGCGGCCGTCGGGCATGTGGTACCGGGTGACGCCTTCCTTCGGGGTCGAGGTATCGCTCGCGAGACTTTCGAGCGCGTCGACGTCGATCTCGACGTCGAAGTGGCCGGCGTTGGCGAGCTGGACGCCGTTGGTCATCGCCTCGAAGTGCTCCTTCCGGATGACGTCGCGGTTGCCGGTCGTGGTGATGAACAGGTCCCCCACCGCGGCGGCCTCGGTCATCGACATCACGCGGTGGCCGTCCATGTGCGCCTCGAGGGCCTTCCGGGGGTCGACCTCGGTGACGATCGTCTGTGCGCCCATCCCGCGCGCCTTGCGCGCGATCCCGCGGCCGCAGTAGCCGTAGCCGGCGACGACGACGTCCTTGCCCGAGATGATCGTGTTCGAGGTGATGGCGATGTTTGTGAGCGCGGACTCGCCGGTCCCGTGGACGTTGTCGAAGAAGTGCTTCATCGGCGTGTCGTTCACGGTATAGACCGGGAACTGTAACACGCCCTCCTCTTCCATCGCTTCGACGCGGGTGATGCCGGCGGTCGTCTGCTCGCCGCCGCCGATCACGTCCACCGCGACGTCGGAATGGTCGGCGTGGGCCTTCGAGATGAGCTCACAGCCGTCGTCGAGGATGAAGTCGGGCTCGTTCTCGAGCAGCTCGTGTTGTTGGGCGTCGAACTCCTCGTCGCTCATTCCCTCCCAGGCGAAGGCGGTGACGCCGTCGATCGCGTCGAGTGCATCCACGACGTCGCCGTGGGTCGACTGGGGCTCGCTGGGTGCAAAGAGCACGTCCGCGCCCGCTTCGTGCAGCGTCTCGATCAGGATCCCGCTTTTCGCCTCGAGGTGCGTCGCGACGGCCACGGTGTGGCCCGCGAGGGGCTCGTCGTCGCCGTACTCGGCCTGAAACGATCGAAGGATCGGACAGTAATCGCGTGCCCACGTCAGGGGGTCGGTCTCCTGGCTCATACCCGAGCCATTCGCGCCGGCGGTCAAATAGCTGGCCACTTTCAGCGGCAGGTCGATCCTCGCCGTGGGATCGCTTCTCGTCGCGGGATCACTCCTGGCCAGCCCATTCCTCGGCGGCGTCGACGACCTCGTAGCTCACGTTGCTCTTGCGGAGCTCGTCCGTGTGTGCCGACAGACGCGGGGCCGTGGCCACGAGCAGTACGTCGAGGCCCTTGGTGGCGGCCTCCCGGACCGCCGCCGTGCTCCCGAACTTGACGTCGGGATCGAGATTCGCGTCGGTCGCGGCGACGAACGCCTCCACGCCGGCGACGGCGAGCAGGTCGTGGTCGGCGGCGATCCGCCGAAGCCGGTCGGAGTCGACCGCCCGACTCCCGCCGTCGCGGACGTGCGGGACCGAGACGGCGGTGACGGTGCCCAGATCGTACTCCACGACCCCCTGGAAGTTCGTGATCCCGACGTCGCTGCCGGCCTCGGCGTCGGTCACCGCGACCGCCGTCGCGCCGCCGGTGTCGCCGGCCATCGCCCGGAGCACGCCCTCCCGCATCGTCAACGAAACCGTCTCGCCCTCCGCGATGGCGGTGGTCGCGAGGGCCGTCTCCACCTCGACCTGTCCGATCACGTCCTCGGAGACGTGCGTGATGATCCCACGGAGTTCCTCGGTTCGCGAGATCAACCAGTCGACGCCCTCCTTGGTGACCTCATAGCGTCCCCGACCGTGCTTCTCGACGTAGCCCTGCTCGATCAGGTCCCGGAGGTAGTCGCTGACCGCCTGCGCGGTGACGCCGATCGCGTCCGCGATCTCCCGCTGGTTGACCGCCGGCTGGCGCTCGGCGATCTCCACCAGGATCTGATACCGGGTGGCGTCGCGCTTGCTCCGGAGGACGCCGAACGCCTCGGACTCGTCCGCGTTTCCCGCCATTACCGAACCTGTGACCGTGCAACTCAAATACCTTTGGCTTACTCCGCCGTGAGTTGTGCTATCTCGGCGGAAACGCGACATTTAGACAATTCAATTAGCACTAATTCAACCAAAATTGTTTTAGGTCCTACGCGAGTTGTTCACCTCGATGGCGAACGTCTCGCTTCCCCACGACGCGAAGGCCGGGCCGACGAAACCCGAGGTTCGGGCCGTCCTGTTGTCGAAACTCGACCTCGACCGGTCCGATCACTTCGTGGAGGTCGGATCTTGTACCGGCGCGGTCACGATCGAGGCGGCCTGCCGGGCCGGTCGCGTGACCGCGATCGAACGGAAACCCGATCGACTGACCGTGACCGAGCGCAACCTCGCGGCCAACGGGATCGGCGTCGACGACGGTTCCGGGCTCGCAGCGGCGGATCCGACGGATTCAGTGGATCCGGCGTCTCCGGTGGCCCCGGCGGATCCGGGGAGTTCCACGGACGGCGGTCGTGGCTCGGCCACGGTCACCCTCCGGGAGGCTGAAGCGCCCGCGGGGCTCCCCGACGATGCCGACGCGCTGTTCCTCGGCGGGAGCCGCAACTACGAGGCGGTGCTCGACCACGCCGCCGCGACCGGCGTCGATCGCGTGGTGATGAACGTCTCCCGACTGGAGGTCGCCGGCGCCGCGACCGAGGCGTTCCGCGATCGCGATCTCCTCGAGGACGTCGTGCAGTTCCAGGTCAGCCACGGCTACGAGCTGGCCGGCGCGACGAGCTTCGACTCGGACAATCCGGTGTATATGCTCGTCGGCGGCGTCGACGAGGAGGACGACGATACGGCGTCCGTCGAGGATGCTGACCGCGCGGAGGCTGCCCGATGACCCTCTACGGCGTCGGACTCGGTCCGGGCGAGGCCGACCTCGTGACCGTCCGCGGGCGGAAGGTCCTCGAGACCGCGGACGTGGTCTACTCGCCGGGCCGGCTCTCGCGGTCGGTCGCGACCGAGCACGTCCCGGACTCGCGGATCGGCGACCTCGACTTCCCGATGACCCGAGACGAGGACGAACTCCGGGACGCCTGGCGGGACGCGGCCGCCGAGATCGCCCCACGAGCTCGCGATGGAACGGCCGCGTTCGTCACGCTTGGCGATCCCAACGTCTACTCGACGTTCGGACACCTCCGGCGGACATTCGCGGCGTTCCATCCCGACGTCGACCTCGAGGTGGTACCCGGCGTGAGCGCCGTCACCGCCTTCACGACCGCGCTCGGGGTCGAGGTGGCCGCGGGATCGAGCCTGGCGCTTCGGGAAGCCGCCCGCGGCGCAGCCCCGACCGGCCCCGGCCGGATGGTGCTGTTCAAGGTCACCGACGTCGAGGCGACCCACAATAAACTGGTCGATGCGGGCTACGACGTCGTCTACGGTCGGCGCCTCTTTATGGAACAGGGCGAGACCGTCGTCACCGACGACCCTGCGGAACTCGCCGACCGGGACTACTACACGCTCGCGTACGCGGAACGACGCGACGCCGACTTCGACCGGCCGGCGACCGCGGCTTTCGAGTCGACGCCCGACTCCCTCCACGTGGACGGGACGGCGACCGACGGTGGCGTCGAGGCCCTCGCACACACCGAACTGGCGGAGGGTGAAGCGTGCGGCGACCGCCCGGTGGATGCGTCCGGGTCCGGCCGAGAGGGCGGTTCGGTCGACGTCCCCGGGGGAACCGGGCGGACCGGAGAGGCCGGGCGGACTGGAGAAACTGGAGGGAGCCGTCGATGACCGACCCGCAGGCGGAGACTGGCCCACGGAGCGAGACTGACCCCCAGGACGCGATCGACGCGGCGGCGGACGCGGCGGGGACCGATCGTGACCTCCGCATTCACGAGCGGACAGCCGGTGAGGTCCCCGATCCCGGCGACGCCATCCCCTTCATCGGAGCCGGTCCGGGTGATCCGGGACTGCTCACGGTAACCGGTCGCGAGCTCGTCGAGGCCGCCGACCTCGTCGTCCACGCGGGGTCGCTCGTCAACAGCGAGCTGCTCGAGGCGTACTGCGCCGACGCCGAACGGGTCTCGAGCGTGGGCAAGGACCTCGAGGAGCTGATCCCGCTGATGCGGGACGCCCACGAGGCGGGCCGGAACGTGGTCCGGCTCCACAGCGGCGATCCGGCGATCTACGGCGCGGCGCTCGAACAGATGGACGCGCTCGAACACGAGGGCGTTCCCACCACCATCGTGCCGGGCGTCACGTCGGCGTTCGCCGCCAGCGCGACTCTTCGGACACAGCTGACACTCAACGGCGTGGCCAATCACGTGGCGTTCACACGCCCGCAGGGAACGACCCTCGATCCCGAGGACGACCACATCGGCGAGTTCGTCGGAATGGGCGACGTGACGACCTGCATCTACCTCGGGACGCACGCGATCCCCGAGACGATGGACCGACTGCTCGAGGACGGACACGACCCCGAAACGCCCGTGACGGTCGTCTACCACGCCTCCTGGCCCGACGAGGACGTGATCGAGGCCACGATCGCGACGATCGGCGAGGCGGTCACGGACGCGGGCTACCGGGCCTCGGCGCTCGTGGTCATCGGCGACGCGGCCAGAAAGACCGGATACGAGCGGTCCTACCTCTACGGCGACTGGGCGAACCGCGGCTCGGCTGCGACCGACGGAACCGACGCCGGCGAGGCGGACGACTAGTTCGACTGATTCGACTGACCCACTGATGAGCACCGACACCGACGCCACACCGGACGACGCATCGACCGGCACGAACACCGACGCATCGACTGACGCAAACACCGACACGAACACCGACGCAGCGACCGATTCCGGCGGCCACTGCTCGACCCCCGATTCGGACGGCGAGGTCGCCGAGGAGATCGCGATCGTGAGCTTCGAGCGGAAGCTCGATACCGCCGAGGAGATCGTCGCGGAGCTCGCGGCCGACTACGAGTGCATCGATGTCCTCGAGTACCACGGCGACGTCTTCGCCGAGCACTGGGGTGAGTACGACTGCTTCCTGGGGCTGATGGCCTCGGGGATTGCGATGCGCAAGACCGCCCCCCTGCTCGACGACAAGTGGGACGACCCCGCGATCGTCGTCGTCGACGAGGCGCTCACCTGGGCGATCCCGATCACGGGGGGCCACCACGGCGCGAACCAGGTCGCCCACGACCTCTCGCGGCTGGGCGCGGTCCCGGCGATGACCACCGCCAGCGAGGCCGCCGGCAAGCAGGGCGTCGAGAGCAAGGCGAAGGCGCTCGACAGCCACGTCGTCAACGGAGACTCGACGGTGGCGACCAACCTGGCCGTCCTGAACGACGAGCTGGGACCGGTCGCCCGACTCGACGGTCCCCGAGCGGTTCTCGTCGACGATGACGTGACCGTCCTCAAGCGGAACGGCGGTGACGACTCCGACGCGAACGAGTCGACCGATCGCGTCGTCCTCGGCACCGGAACCGTCTCGGGCGTCCGGTCGGAGCAGGTCCTCGAGGCCTGGGAGACCGCCCTCGACGACCTCGATCTGACGGTCGACGACGTCGACTTCGTCGCGACCGGCACCCGGAAGGAGGGCGAGGAGGGCCTCTACGAGGCCGCGAAGGCGATCGACGCCGGCGTCGTCCTCTTCGAGAAGGAGACGCTCCTGGAGTTCGAGGGCCCCTCGCCGTCCCGCTCGAAGGAGCTGATCGGCTGGCCAGGGATCGCGGAGGCGTCCGCGATCGCCGGCGGCCGCGAGCACGAGCTCGCCCGCGAGAAGGAACGGTTCGACGACGCCGTGACCGTGGCGGTGGGGCGGTAGGATGGCGGGTGCTCACTCCGGATCTGCGTCGAATTCGGGATCCGAGACGTCCGACTCCGAGATGTCCGACACCAAGACGTCCGACACCGAGACGGCCGGCACCGAGACGGCGGAGTACGGAACCCTCTACGTCGTCGGGATCGGTCCCGGGCTTCCACACGCGATGACCCAGCGGGCCCGGGACGTGATCGCCACCGCCGACTGTGTGATCGCCTCGAACCTGTATCAGGAGTTCCTGCGGCGCGACGGTACTCTGCCGCCCGAGAGTGCGGCGGTCGAGGATACGGAGGCCGGGACGGAGAGGGGAGCGGAGACCGGGACGGAGAGGGGAGCGGAGGCCGAGACGGAGACGGGAACGGGGACCGAGACGGAGACGGGAACGGGGACCGGGACGGAGGCGGCGGACTCAACGGTCACCGACGGCGGCGCCGCGACCGAGGACACCGGAACCCTTCTGGAGCGCCCGAACGGGAGCCGACAGACGCTCGTCCGGTCCTCGATGGGCCGACAGGTCGAGCTGGCTCGTGAGGCCTTCGAGCGCGTCCGCGCCGGCCAGGACGTCGCGCACGTCTCCGGCGGCGACCCCAACGTCTACGGGAAAAGCGACCTCCTGTACACGATGGCCGACGCTGACGACGCCCGCGACGTGCCGATCGAGATCGTCCCCGGCGTGACCGCGGCGCTCGGCTGTGCGGCCAACCTCGGAGCGCCCCTCTCGAACGACTTCTGTACGATCTCTCTGTCCGACAAGTGGCGCGGGTGGGACGAGATCGCGGAGAAGCTCCGGGCGGCCGCGATCAGCGGCTTCGTGATCGTCTTATACAACTGTTGGCGGGATTACGAGCGCGCGATCGAGGTGATCCGCAAGGAGCGGTCCGACGACGTCCCGGTCGGCATCGTCAACGACGCCGGCCGCGGCGACGCGGGGCGCAATCTCGAGGACGAGACGCACACGATCACCACCCTCGGCGAGGCGACCGACCACGACGAGGAGGTCGGCGGGATGGGGACCTCCATCCTCGTCGGCACACACGAGACGACCGTCTGGGAGAACGACCAGGGCGCCCACCTCGTCACCCCGCGCGGCGGGCGTGACGTCGACGACTTCTAACCACACCAATGAGCACGAACGACACCACCGAGACGACGGAATCGAACGCGACGACCACCGAGACGAACGCTGCCGCCGAAACGACCGACGCGGCCGACGCGAACGCCGTCACCACCGACTCGGCCGAATCGGACGCTGCTGAGGCGACCGACGAAAACACCATCACCACCGACACGACGGCGTCCGCGTCGAGTTCCGCCTGCGGCGCCGGAGGGTCGACGGACGACTCGGCGACAGATGGGAGTTCGGCTCGCAGCTGTGGCGGCTCCGAAACGGACGCCGCGGCGGCCAAGAAGGCCGCGACCGACGAGCAGGTCGGATCGACCGCCGCCGACTTCGCGGCCGACCCCGGCCGCCTCGTCGCGGTCGGGCTCGGGCCGGGTCAACCGGACGGGATGACCGCGCGCGCTCGCGCGGCCCTCGCCGACGTCGATCACATCGTGGGGTACACGACCTACGTCGAGCTGCTGCCCGAGGAGATCACCGACTCGACCGAGGAAATCTACGACACGCCGATGTGCGGGGAGGTCTCCCGCACCGAGGAGGCGATCGACCGGGCGCTGGCGGGCAACGACGTCGCGATCATCGGCAGCGGCGATCCGAACGTCTACGCGCTCTCGGGGCTGGCGCTGGAGATCCTCGAGTCGAAGGATGCGACCGCCGAGGCCGTCGATTTCGAGGTCGTTCCCGGAGTGCCCGCCGCCCAGTCCTGTGGCGCCCGTCTGGGCGCGCCGCTCGTCAACGACACCGTCAGCGTCTCCCTCTCGGACCACCTCACACCGATGGACGAGATCGAGTCCCGACTCCACGCGGTCGCACCCGAGGGGTTCACGATCGCGATCTACAACCCCTGGAGCCGCAAGCGCCGCGAGAACTTCGAAACGTGTTGTGAGATCCTGCTCGAGCACCGCGCTCCCGAGACGCCGGTCGGGATCGTCCACGCGGCGGGTCGGGAGGACGAACGCGTCGAGATCGTCGATCTCGGCGAGCTTGCGGACCTCGGCGAGACCGACCTGATAGACATGACGACCACGATCCTGGTCGGCAACGAGGAGACATACGTCTGGGACGACCGGATGGTGACGCCGCGGGGGTACGAGTCCAAGTATGACTACTGACTCCGCCCACGGTGACGGGGCCTACCGGGTGACCCTCGACCGGGACGCCTGTGAGGGCGTCTTCGCCTGCCTCGTTCGCGACGAGCGGTTTCGGGAGGCCGCGGATGGACTGGCGACGATCGACGATGGAGGGGCTGACCACGCTGGCGCGCCATCGGCGGGAGGATCCGGTGATTCAGACACCCTCGTCGCCCGGTTCGACGACGACCGGATCGCGGAGGCGCAGCAGGCGGCCGCGGCCTGTCCGGTGGACGCGATCGCGATCGATCTGGAGGTGGCTCCCGATGAGTGATGCGGCCCCGAACCACGAGACCGGGATCGAGCCCGCGGCCGACCTGCTCGATGCGACCCCGGAAACGGCGTACTTCTGGGGCCGCGTGGCGGGCGACGGCGAGGTGACGGCGGACGGCGTCACGACCCGTGCCGGCGACGAGACGGCCGCCGAGGCGCTCGCGGCGATCGCGGGCACGAGCCGGACCGGGACCGACCACCGGGTCGAAGCCCGCGAGTCGGCACACGACGCCTCGATCGTCCGGTTCGAGGACGAGTACGAGATCCAGGTGATCGGCGCGCCGGCCGAGCGCGCGAGCGCGGCCTTCGGCCTCCCGATCGACGGCCAGCCGGGGGGCTACCGGTTCGACGCGTTTTCGGACCACCGCGCACGACTGATCCGGGGGCTGCTCGAGGCCTGCGGGACGGTCTGCTTCCGGGAGTCGGCCGGCTCCGTCGGCGTCTCGTTCGTCCACGAGGACCGTGCGCTGCTCGACACGATCCGCTCGCAGCTGTCTGCGGCCACGCCCCACGTTCCGACCGACGACCTCGCCGAGACGTCGTCGGGCGGCTACTGGTTCGGGCTCGCGGACGACGCCGACGTTGCCACGTTCGCCGAGTGGGTCTACGCCGGCAGCGCGGCGTCCGGCCTCTACGCGGACGACCGCCGGGCGAAGCTCCGGCGGAGCGTCGAGCGAGCGACCGGCGCCGACGTGGGCACGCTGGAGGGCGAGTGATGGCGGGAGCGGAACCGCCGGTGACGGCGGACGCGGAATCGCCGGCGAGGGCGGACGCGGTTCCGACCACGCTTGACGACGAGGCGGTGCTGTTGGTCGGCCACGGCTCCCGCCGTGAGCGGTCGAACGAGCAGGTTCGCGAGCTGGCGGCCGGGCTCGAGGACCGCCTCGGGATCCCGGTCGACGCCGGGTTCATCGAGCTGGCGTCACCCTCGATCGACGAGGCGATCGCCGGGCTCGCGACGTCGGTCTCGCGGGTCACCGTCGTCCAGCTCTCGCTGTTTGCCGCCAGCCACGTGAAGGCGGACGTCCCGCTCGCGGTTCAAGAGGCTCGGTCGGTACACCCCGAGCTCACGATCCACAACGGCTCGCATCTGGGGATCCATCCGGCCATCATCGACCTGCTCGAGGACCGGGCGGCGGCCGTCGAGGCCGAGTTGGACGTTGACCGGGAGGCGGGCGACGTCGCCGTCGTGCTCTGTGCCCGGGGGTCGAGCGACCCGGACGCCAACGGCGACGTCCACAAGCTCGCCCGGCTGCTCCACGAGGGGCGCGCGTTCGACCGCGTCGCGGCGTCGTTCATCGGCGTTACGGAGCCGCGGCTCGCGGAGACGCTCCACCGGATCGCCACCGACCGGCCGGACGCCGTGGTCGTGCTCCCGTATATGCTCGGCGACGGCGTCCTGACGGAACGGATCCGCGAGGGAGCCGCGACCTTCGATGCGGAGTACCCCTACGTCGACGCCGCGGCGGGGGATCCGCTCGGAACCGACGACCGACTGCTCGACGTCCTCGGTGATCGCTGGCAGGAGGCCCGGACCGACAGCGTCGAGATGTCCTGTGACACCTGCACGTACAAGGTCGAACTGGACGGCTACGAGGAGGACGTCGGCGGAGCCAGGGCGATGTTGCGCGCGCTCACCCACCGCGAGTCGCACGCCGACCGCGACGACGTCGACGACGAGCCCCATACTCACGACGCGCCGGCCCACCACGTGGCCGTCTGCACGAATCGGACCTGCGCGGCGGACGGTTCCGCGACAGTTCTCGAGCGGCTGCGGCAGGCCGCCCGGGACTCCGAGGCCTGCGACGCGCGCATCACGCGATCGTCGTGTCTCGGTCGCTGTGGCGACGGGCCGATGGTGGCCGTCTCCCCCGACGGCGTCTGGTACGGCGACGTCGACGAGGCCGACGCCGAACGCATCGTCTCGTCCCATCTCGACCGCGGCCGGATCGTCTCCGACCTCGTCGACGTCACGCTGTGATCCCACTGGTGACTGGCCGATCATCGGTCGACCCGACTCGAACCGCTCGACCCGAACCGACTCGAATCGAACCGAACCAGACACACCCGAACGATACCCAAAACACACGATCCACGATGAGCTGCCACGAACTCGAAGCGCTCCGACTCGCGCTGTTGAACGTCCTCGGAACCGGGGATCGAACCGCCCGCGAACACGCCGAGGCCGAACTCGAGGGTCACCTCGAGGGGCCGATCGAGGCGCTCGCGAACGCCGAGACGCTCGACGCGATCGAGCGTCACCTCGACGCCGCGCTCGTCGACCTGGAGGCCGAGGTCGCCGCGACCGATCCGGACGACCCCGAATACGACTACCTCCGCGGTCGTCTGGTCGCCGTCCGCGACGCCGAACGCGCGGTGCATCGCCTGACCGCGCAGGGCGAGAGCGTCCTCGACGGGCTCGCGGACGCCCACGACGTGCTCCACGAGACGTTCCCGGTCGAGGAGTGATCGCTGGAAAGCCTCGTGGTACCACACCACGGGATAGGTAGACTTTTGTCCCGCATCCCGTCTGTACGAACGTGACAGATATCCACACGCACTCGGCGACCCGGATCGCGCGGGAGATCCGCGCCGGTGACCGGTCGCCGGTCGATGTCGTCGACGCGACGCTCGACCGCATCGAGGAGCGAAACGACCGCACGAACGCCTTCGTGACCGTCACCGGCGATGCCGCCCGCGAGGCCGCCCGCGAGGCCGAGCGCGCCGTCAAACGGGGCGACGACCTCGGTCCGCTGCACGGCGTCCCCGTCGCGATCAAGGACCTCGACGACGTCGCGGGCGTCAAAACGACCTTTGGGTCGAAGCTGTTCGCGGACAACGTCGCCGACGCCGACGACGAGTTCGTCCGCCGGCTCAAAGCCGCCGGCGCCATCGTGGTCGGCAAGACGAACACGCCGGAGTTCGGCCTCGGGTGTACCACGGACAACCGCGTCGTCGGTCCGACCGGGACGCCGTTCGATCCGGACCGGATCTCCGGCGGCTCCTCGGGCGGCGCCGGCGCCGCGCTTGGGGACCGGCTCGTGCCGATCGCGCAGGGCTCGGATACGGGCGGATCGATCCGGACCCCCTCCTCGTGTTGTCACGTGTTCGGGCTCAAGCCCTCATTCGGACGCGTTCCGCGCGTTGATCGCCCGAACGCCTTCTCGGACCAGACGCCGTTCTCCCACACCGGCCCGATGGCCCGCACCGTCGCGGACGCGGCGTTGATGTTCGAGGTGATGGCGGGACCGGACCCGGGCGATCCCTTCAGCCTCCCGGCCGACGACACGGACTACCTGGCGGCGACCGACCGGCCCGTGGACGACCTCCGGGTCGCCTATAGTCCCGACCTGGACACCTATCCCGTCGAGCCGACCGTCCGGGCGGTCGTCGACGACGCGGTCGGCGCCTTCGAGGACGCCGGCGCGACGGTCGAGCGTGCCGATCCCGATCTCGGTCACGACCAGGGTGAGATCCTGGATGCGTACTACACGATGGCCAAGATCCTCTGGGAGTCCCTCTTCGACGGTCTCGAGCGCGATCACGGGCTCGACCCGCGCGGGGCAGACCGCGACCGACTCCGGCCCGTCACGGTTGAGACGATCCTCGAGGCCGCCGACGTGTCAACGCGGGAGTACACGCGGGCACAGATGGTCCGGAGCGACGTCTACGACGGGATCGTCGACCTCCTGGCGGAGTACGACGTTCTCGTGACCCCGACGCTGGGCGTCACCCCGTTCGAACACGGTGAGCATCCCGAATCGGTCGACGGAACGCCGGTCGACCGGCTGCGCGGCTGGCTGCTCACGCAGCCGTTCAACTTCTCGGGCCATCCCGTCGGGGCGGTCCCTGCCGGCCTCACCGATGAGGGGCTTCCGGTCGGGATGCAGGTGGTCGGACGGCGCCACGCCGACGACGTCGTGCTGGCCGCCAGCGCCGCGGTCGAACGGGAGCGACCGTGGCACGACGCGTATCCCGCCTGACGGCGTCGGCCCGGAGTCCGATACGGTTGGAGCGACGGTCGACTCCCGCCGGCGACGCCGCCATATGTGGTTCACTATTAAACCGGCAGCGTCTAGGGTGTATACTACTAACCCCCGCTATTCGGTCCGATCCCCGTCGTGGCGGGACGATCACGCCGTTGCCACCTATGACACCCACTACAGCATCCCTCGATTCGTCTCACGTCGTGGTCGCCGGCGACACCGCGGCGATCGACGACTACGCCGACGCGCTGGCCGCCGCGGGCGCCGACGTGCGGCGTCCCGAGACCGCGGCCGCGGCCCTCGAAACGGTCCGAACGGATCCGATCGACTGTCTCGTGACCGAGGCCGCTCTCCCGGACGCGACCGCCGTCGAGATCCTTGAGGCGACTCGGGAGGAGTCGTCGACGCTGCCCGTGATCGCCGCCACCGCCGATGGCGACGAGACGGTCGCGAGCGAGTTGATCGGTGCCGGGGTCACGGACTACCTGGCGCTTCGTGATCCGGATTCGGAGCCGGAAGCCCCTGACGCGGAGTCGGCACACCCGGTCGAACGGTCCGGCGAGGAGCTACTCACCCGAACCGAGCGCGCCATCAGGACGGCGCAGCGAGCCGAGACGCGTCGCGAACGAGCCCGGCGGTTCGACGCCGTCCTCGAGGACACGCGAACGGCAACGTGGGTGCTCGACGCCGACGGCACCCTCGAGCGCGCCAACCGGACGGCACGGGACCTGGTCGACGCCGACGTCGACGCGCTCGTCGGCGATCCCTTCTGGACGCTCCCCTGGTGGTCGGCCGCCGAGGGGACGATGGCCGACGTACGCCGACTCGTGGAGATGGCGCAGTCGGGGTCGTTCGGCAACGCGGTCGTCTCGCGATCGGCGTCGCTGGCGAATCCCGACGTCATCGACCTGTCGGTCCGACCCGTCCGGGACGACGGCGGGACGGTCACCTCGATCGTCGTCGAGGGGGTCGACATCACCGACCGTGTCTCACTTGAGCGCGACCTCCGTCGGTCCGAGGAGCTGCATCGGGTCACGCTCAACAACATGACCGACACCGTCCTCATCACGAACGAGGCGGGCGAGTACACCTACGTCTGCCCGAACGTCCACTTCATCTTCGGGTACACCGCCGCGGAGATCGAGGACCTGGGGACGATCGACGACCTCCTCGGCGCCGACCTCTTCGACCGCGAGGAGCTGGCCGAGAACGGCGTCCTCAAGAACCTCGAGTGCACCGCGACCGACAAGGCGGGGCGGGAACACACCCTGCTCGTCAACGTCCGCGAGGTCGCGATCCAGGACGGAACGCTGCTGTACAGTTGCCGGGACGTCACGAAGCGGAAACAGCGCGAGGAGGCGCTGGCGACCCTGCAGGAGACCGCGCGTGATTTCCTCTACGCGGAGACCCACGAGGAGATCGCGAGCCACGTCGTCGACGACACGCCGAGCGTGCTCGATCTGGACGCGAGCGCGGTCTACCTGTTCGACGACGACGCCACCGAGCTGCGCCCCGCTGCGCGTTCACGGGGGATGCGGGATCGACACGGACCGCTGCCGTCCGTCGGCGCCGACGACACGACGCTCGTGGGTCACAGCTTCGTCGCGGACGACGCGCTGTTCCTCGACGACGCCCACGACGACGACCGGCTCGGAAACCGGGCGAGCGACCTCCGAAGCGTGGCGGCCATTCCGCTCGGATCACACGGCGTCTTCCTCATCGGGTCCACGTCGGTCGGCGCCTTCGACGACGTCACGCGTGAGCTCGCCGACCTGCTCGCGGCGACCGCCGAGGCGGCGCTCGACCGCGTCACCCGTGAGTCCCGGCTTCGTGAACAGGAGCGGACGCTCCAGCGTCGCAACGAGGAGTTGACCGGACTGAACCGGGTCAACGAGACCATTCGGGCGATCGACCGGGCCGTCGTCCGCGCCGAGACGGGCGCGGAGATCGACCACTCCGTCTGTGAGCATCTCACCGATGACGACCGGTTCCGGTTCGCGTGGATCGGAACGGTCGACGAACGATCCGGCACGGTCGAACCGCGGGCGTGGGCGGGTGAGGCGGACGGCTACCTGGACGCACGACCGTTCACGATCGGCGCCGACGAGGGCGATCCGGCCGGCCGAGCCGCGGCGACCGGCGAGACCACCGTCGTCGAGAACGTCGCCGAGAGGGTCCGCGAGGAGTCCTGGCGCCGGGACGCCCTCTCACGGGAGTACCGATCGGTGGTGAGCATCCCGCTCGTGTACAACGACCTCTCTCACGGGATCCTCACGGTGTATGCGACCACCCGGAACGCTGTCGACGACACGACGCGGGCGGTTCTCGGCGAACTGGGGGAGACGATCGCCGCCGGGTTCAGCGCGAACGAGCGCAAGAAGGCGTTGCTCACGACCTCGCTGACCCGCGTCGAGTTCGCGGTCGACGACCCCACGTTCGTCCTGTCGCGGCTCGCCCGCCGGGCGGATTGTACGATCGCCTACCACGGCGGCGTTCGACAGACCGATGAGGGACGATACGTGTTCGTCACCGTTCAGGACGCGCCGCTCGATGCGGTGGCGGACGCGGCCGCCGACCTCGTCGCGATCGACGACGTCCGCCGGATCAACGGGGGACGCGCGAACGACGCCGGAGCTTCCGGTGATGCCGACGATGCTGGCGGGACGGGCGGCGTGTTGCGGCTCCGTCTCACCAGTCCCTTCCTCGCGCTGGACCTCGCCGATCACGGCGCCGTCGTTCGAGAGGCGACCGCCGATCCCGACTCGGCGACGCTCGTGGTGGCGGTTCCCGACGGGATCGGCCTCCGGCGGGTCACGGAACTCGTGCGGGAGACCTTTTCGGACGTCGAACTCCGGTCCAAACGGACCCTGGATCGATCGCTCGACCACGATCGGTCCGCGCGCGTGCTTGCGGACGTGACAGACCGCCAGCTGGAGGTCGTGCAGACGGCCTACTACAGCGGCTTCTTCGAGTCGCCCCGGGAACACACCGGGGAGGAGGTCGCGGACACGCTCGATATCTCCCCGCCGGCGTTCTACCGACACGTCCGGACGGTTCAACGGAAGGTGTTCACGGCGCTCTTCGAGGAGGGAACCGTCCCGCTCGCGGCTCGCGAGTAGGGGTTCGTGCTCGACGACGCCGGGTAGCAGCCGTCCGCCCCGGTGGTGGTTATATAACGAACACCTCTTCTGAATCCGTGTTCACTACTTAACGATCACCCATTCCCTTATACGCCTATTATCTCCTGATAGAGCGTGCTGCGGACGACGCTCACGAACCCATGAAGGACGCACCCCTATCCACCGAGGACCGAACGCAGTACGAGTGTTTCGAGTGCGGAATGACCGTGTTGGCCGCCGATCCGCCGGGAGAATGTTCCGAGTGTGGCGGCGAGCTCCGGAACCGCGGGACGCCGATCGAATAATGGCGGCGGGATCGAGAGCGGACCACGTCGTCGACGCCGCCGATACCGACGACGCCGACGACGCCGCCGATGCCGCTGACGCCGCCACTGCTGACGGCGATGCCGACGCGGAACCCGAATCCGCCCTGGAGACGGCGCGTCGCCAGCTGCAGCACGCCGCCGATCGGCTCGACATCGACCCGAACATCGTCGAGCGACTCGCCCATCCCAAGGCGGTCCACGAGGTGACGGTTCCGGTCGAGCGTGACGACGGGAGCGTCGAGGTGTTCACCGGCTACCGCGCCCAGCACGACAGCGTCCGCGGACCGTACAAGGGCGGTCTGCGGTACCATCCTGAGGTCACCCGCGACGAGTGCGTCGGGCTCGGGATGTGGATGACCTGGAAGTGCGCCGTGATGGACCTGCCCTTCGGCGGGGCCAAGGGCGGCGTCGCGGTGAACCCCAAGGACCTGAGCGAGACCGAGACGGAGCGGCTGACCCGCCGGTTCGCCGGGGAGATCCGCGACGAGATCGGCCCGACGATCGACATTCCGGCCCCCGATATGGGGACCGACCCGCAGACGATGGCGTGGCTGATGGACGCCTACTCGATGCAGGAGGGCGAGACGGTCCCCGGCGTGGTCACCGGCAAGCCGCCCGTGATCGGTGGGAGCAAGGGCCGTGCCGAGGCTCCCGGTCGCAGCGTCGCGATCATCGCCAGGGAGGCGATCGACTACTACGGGAAGCCGATCGACGAGACGTCGATCGCGATCCAGGGGTACGGCAGCGTCGGCGCGAACGCCGCCCGACTGCTCGACGACTGGGGCGCCAACGTGGTCGCGGTCAGCGACGTCAACGGCGCCGTCTACGACGTGAACGGCCTCGACACGCACGCGATCCCCGCCCACGAGGAGGAGCCCGAGGCCGTGATGGACCACGCCGCCCCCGAGACGCTCACGAACGACGAGCTGCTCGAGCTCGACGTCGACGTCTTGATCCCCGCCGCGCTCGGGAACGTGCTCACCGCTGAGAACGCCGGGCGCGTCTCGGCGGATATGGTCGTCGAGGGCGCAAACGGCCCGACGACGAGCGCCGCCGACCGGATCCTCGCGGACCGGGACGTTCCCGTCATCCCCGACATCCTCGCGAACGCCGGCGGCGTCACCGTCTCCTACTTCGAGTGGCTCCAGGACATCAACCGCCGGGCGTGGTCGCTCGAACGGGTTCGCGGGGAACTCGAGGATGAGATGCTCGAAGCCTGGAACGCCGTCCGAGGCGAACACGAGTCGCGCGGAGTGACCTGGCGGGATGCCGCCTACGTCGTCGCCCTCTCCCGGGTCGCCGAGGCCCACGACGCCCGCGGGCTCTGGCCGTAGTTCGGGTGGTTGACCCTCGGCGCGATCGGGAACGCGTTCCTGCTCGGTGCCTCGAACCGTGCGAGTGAGATTGCCCTCCAGCTGGCGGCTCACTCCTCGTCGATCGTTCGTGTACCGAACTCCCGAGTCAGCAGTTCGGGAACGTCCTCGGACGTCACGTCCGCGTACCAGTGCCCGCGTGGATGGATCGCGACTGCCGCCCCGTCCGTGCTGCAGAGCCCGAGACAGCTCGTCTCGGCGACGGCGACGCCGGACCAGAACAGGTCACGATCCCGGAGCCACGTCCGGACCGCGTCCAGAACCGCCTCGCCGCCCGCACCGGCGCAACAGGCGTATTCCGAATCGCGATCGTGTGTACAGACGAGCACGTGGTCCGTGACGCCGCGATCGCGGACCGCCTCGGTTCGGTCGCGCATCAGTCCGCGCTCCGCGGGCGACTCGATCCTGTCCCCGGATCGTCATCGGGGGTGCGTCCGGCGTCAGACTCGCTGTTGACCGCGTCGATGGGCCGACCGGTTCCGCGTCGCCGACGCACCAGCCACGCGTGTGCACCGGCCAGGGTCGCCCACAGCAGGAGCTGCCCGAAGACGGTCATCCCGACCAGCCCGGCCGAGAGGCTCGCGGGGAGTGTGCTCTCGACCGTGGTGGTCGGGGCGAGGAACGCCGCGATGACGAGGAGCCCGAACGGCGCCAGCGCGCCGGCCGCGGCCAGCGCCGGCGAGCGACCGTGTCCGTCACGTCCGTCGGCATCGACACGCCCGTCGACATCGGCGCGTGCGGCGACGTCGGCACGCTCGGCGGGACGAAGCCGGTCGAACGTCCACAGCGCGAGCAGTCCACTGATCGCACCCAGGACCATCATCCCGCCGTACAGCCACAGACGCGTCGAGATGGTCAGCGACGCTTCGACGCCCGGCGACCGTGGCGGCAGCACGAGCCAGGGCGCACCCGAGACGGTGATGAACCCGATCCCGGCCAGGACCGCCTGTTTGACGCCCGACCCTGGCGCGCCGGGGAGCAGCGGCTCGAGCAGGTAGAACCCGGCCCCGAAGACGACGGCGCCGAGAAGCACCCCCCAGAGCGCGCTCGAAGCGATGCTCACCACGGTCGTGACCGGTCCGGAGACGGCGGCGTCGTGAGCGTGGCCGCCCTCCTCAGCGTGATCGTGGCCACCATCATCCCCGTGGGCGTGGCCACCCTCCTCGTGAGTGTGATCGGCCGTCGTTGCGTCCGTGCCACCTGCCTCGATCGCGGCGTCGTCGTGGCCGAGTTCGTCGGCGAACGCCACGGTCGGCGCCGCGACGAGCGCGACGAACAGGCCGAACACGAGGCCCGCGACGGCGCCGGCCTTCACGCCGCGAGTGAGATACTCGGCAAGCATCCTCAGTGGCAGGTGACGCCGGCGGCGTGTCGGAAGTGGTGTAGCGAGTCATGGACCATCGGTTCCTGCACGAACAGCAGCGCGAACCCGAGCGCGGCGACGAGCGCGAACGCGGTCGCGATCTGCGTCGGAGTCGCCTCCCGTCGTGCGATCTCGAGTCGTCCCTGTACGGTGTCCCCCGCGTTCCCGGTCGGGATCGTCGGTGCACCATCGGCCGTGACGTCGGTGGTCGGCGCCATTGTAAATACAAGTTGTATAAAATCAAGTTTAGTTGTAAAGCTTACGGGTGGGATCGAACCAGTCGGTTCAGTCGACCCGATCGACCCGATCAAGTCGGATCGGTTGCGATATATAAATCCCGACGGACACCGGCCGCTAGAGCTTATAAACTATAGGGCAGAGCCATCGTGACTCCTTATAATACGACGTGACGCCGGTGACGACTGTCAGTCCCGATCGACCCGTGCGACCTGCCCGTCGATCCGCTCCGCCGACAGCGCCGACAGCGGGACCCGCTCGCCGCCGGTCGCCTCGAGAAGGGGACCGATGAGGCTCGACCGGTCCCGGTTCGATCGGCGGTCCCGGTTCGATCGGCGGTCCCCGCCGGCGTCTCTGTGCTCGCTGCCGGCATCCACCACTACCACGTGTGCGCCCGTCCCGGCGAGTTCCCGGGCCGCGGCGCGCGTCTCCGCGCTCGGACTCCCGTCGGCGACGTTCGCGCGCCCGTCGGTGACGACCACGACGACGCCGGCCGCGGGGTCGGCTCGCCGAACGACCGTCGCCGCCGTCCGCAGGCCGGCGGGCAGCGGCGTCCGGTCGCCCGTCGGGAGGTCCTTCAAGTGTCGGGCCGCCATCCCGACGCTGTCCGTCGGCGGGAGCAGCACGTCGGCGTCCGTGCCGGCGAAGGCGACGAACGCCACCTCCTCCCGTCCCTCGTAGGCGTCCCGCAGCAGCTCCAGCACGACCCCCTTGGCCGTCCGCATCGCCGGCCGCATCGAGGCGCTGGCGTCGACGACGAAGGTCACGAGCGTGTCGGCGTCCCCGCGCCGCACTGACTGCCTGAGGTCCCGGGATTCGATCGACGATGCCCCCCGACGTGTCGCCGCGCGGAGGGACGCGCCGACGTCGACGTCCGCGCTCGCCGCGGTCGCGTCGGCTCGCTCCGATCGGACGCGGGGCCCGGCGACGTCGCCCTCCGCGGACGGCCGCGTCCCGGATCCGGACCGGAGGTCGGCTGCGTCGTGTGCGTCCGGACCGGCGTCCCCAGCGTCCGGGTCCGAGATCTCGGGCGCACGTCCCTGGCCGACGGACGCGCGTGACTGGCCGGGCACGATGGGTGTTCGATCCTCCCGATCGCCGCCATTTGTGTCTCCATCGATCGTGTCCCCATCGATCGCGTCCTCGTCGGTCGCGTCGTCTCCGTTCGCATCCCCCTCGTTCGCCCCACCTTCGTTCATCGCTCCCTCGTTCGCGTCGTCCTCGTCCGTGTCACCCTCGGCGTCCGCGTGCTCGCCAGCCGGTTCCGGATCGCCGCCGCGATCGGGTGTATCGGGATCGATCTCGGACCCGGTTTCGGTGTTTGCGTCGCGTTCGGCGTCGTCCGCGGGCTCCGCGTCCGCGCCGTCGGCGCCCTCCGGATCGCCGGCCGTGGCGTTCGGCGTCGCGCCCCCGTTGCGCCGACCGTCCTCATCCGCTGTCGCGTCTTCCGTGTCCTCCGGAGCGCCCTCATCGCCGTTGGACTCGAAATGGTCGTCGATGCGCTCCTCCGGATCGGGGTCCGAGTCGAACGGGTCGGACCGCAGCCGGTGAGGAAGTGCGAACGTCGCCGCCTCGCGGACGTCGGACTCGAGCACGCGCCCGCGGTCCGCGAGCGCGGCGAAGGTACGCGCGGCGCGGGCGGTCGCGATGTCACCGCGGTGGCCCTCCACGCCGGCGTCGCGGCACAGTTCCGCGATCTCCTCGCGGAACGACCGCGGCAGCGTGACGTCCGGGAGTCGACGGCGGGCCCGCCGAAGGCGCTCGCGGTACGCATCCGTGTCGAGTGCGTCCGCGTCCGTGTCGGGGTCGTTCGCGTTCGCTTCCCCCTGTCCGTCCTCCCGCCCCCGCTCCTCCCCGTCATCACCGAGCGCGCGATCGATGATCGCCACGCGGTCGTCGATCGAGTCACAGCCCGTCACGGTCGTTTGGAGGGCGAACCGGTCGCGCAGCTGTGGTCGAAGGTCGCCCTCCTCCGGGTTCATCGTCCCGACGAGGGTGAACGACGCCGGGTGAGTGACGCTGACGCCGTCGCGCTCGACCCGGTTGACGCCGCTTGCGGCGGCGTCCAACAGCGTGTCGACCAGGTGGTCCCCGAGGAGGTTCACCTCGTCGACGTAGAGGATCCCCCGGTTGGCCCGCGCAAGCACGCCGGGATCGAACTCGAACTCGCCAGCCAGCGCGTCGGCCACCGAGAGCGTTCCGACCACGCGCTCGCGGGTCGCGCTCAGCGGGAGCGTGACCACCGGCACCGACCGTTCGGTCGTCTCAATCTCCGCCGACGAACGCGACCGACAGTCCGCACACTGTCGACCGGGGTCGTCCGGCGGACAGCCGTACGGACACCCCTCGACCACGGTCTGGGTCGGCAGCAGGCCGGCGAGGCCACGCACCGCCGTGGACTTCGCCGTCCCCTTCGCACCGCGTATCAGGAGCCCGTCGAGGTCGTCGTTGGCCGCGACGGCGAGGAGCCCCCGTTTGAGGTCATCCTGGCCGACGATCGCCCCGAACGGGAGCGATCCGTCCCGCTCGCGTCCACGAGCTACCTCCCGGTCGCGTTCCCGAGCGTCCCCCCGGTCGCGTTCCTGCTCCGCTCTCCGAGATCGCTCCGCCCCTCGATCGTGCGAAGCCTTTTTGTCCGATCCTAATTCAACCATACTTGTCTTAGACACAAGGAGATTTAACAACCTTATGCCAACCATCGGGATCTACACCGCGACCGAGAACGAACTGGGGGCGATCCAACGCGCGGCGGCCGACGTCGACGCCGAGCTAGTCGTCCGGTCCGCGAGCGACCTCGACGACGAGGCCGACGCCGCCGCGTTCGTCGACGAGCTGACCGACGTGACCGCCGTGATCTGCTGGCTGCACGGTTCCGAGGCGAGTATGCCGGGCTACGAACGGTCGATCGACCGGCTGACCGAGGCGGGCGTTCCGCTGGTGGTCAAATCGACCGGCGACGCCTACGCGATCGAGGACACGACCGTCGACGCCGCCGTCCGCGATCGCGTCTACGAGTACCTCGATCGGGGCGGCACCGTCAACGTGGCCAACTGCCTCCGCTTCCTCGCGCACGAATACGGCGGCACGAATGGAGGGGAAGAGTCGCCGGACGAGGGCTTACCCTACGACGACCCCGTCGACTTGCCGACCGAGGGCGTCTACCACCCGGACCATCCGGGCGCGAGTTACGAGGAACTGCTTGCGACACTCGATGCCGACGCGCCGACGGTCGCCGTCTGGTTCTACGAATCCCACTGGACCCACGAGAACCTCCGGTACGTCGACGCGCAGGTTCGGGCGATCGAGGCCCAGGGGGCGAACGCGCTGCCCGTCTTCTGCAACCCGGCCTCCGAAGAGGACGGGGGCTGGGACGCCGAGCGCGTCACCGACGAGTGGCTCACCGACGTGTCGGGGGAGCCGATCGTCGACGCCGTCTGCTCGTCGTTCATGTTCTCCCTCTCGATGGACGAGCGGGGCCGCGAGGCCAGCGACGAGGGCGATTCAGTCGAGGACGTCTTCCTCGACCGCCTCGGCGTCCCCGTCATCCAGACCGTCACCACGATGCGCTCGCGGTCGCGGTACGCCGCCAGCGACACGGGCGTGATGGGCTTCGAACTCGCCCTCTCGGTCGCGCTCCCGGAGTTCGACGGCAACGTGATCTCCCACCCGATAAGCGGCAAGGAGCGGACGGACGACGACGCCGACATCGGCACCGCGCCCAAGCAGCACTTCCCGATCGACGACCGCATCGACCACGCCGCCCGGCTCGCGGTCAACTGGGCCCGGCTCCGACACACCCCTAATCCCGACACGCGCGTCGCGGTCGTCCTGCACAACTACCCGCCGAGCGACGACGGGATCGGGACCGCCTTCGGACTCGACACGCCCGCGAGCACCGTCAACCTCCTGGAGGAGCTGGCCGAGCGCGGCTACGACCTCGGTACCGACGTGGGGGTCGAGAACGAATCGGCCAGTGTCGGCCCGCCCGTCGACGGCGCCGACCTCATCGACCGGCTGACGAGCCAGCTGACGCTCGACGACCGGTGGGTCGCACCCGAGGACGTCCGCGAGGCGAGCGTCGACGTCATCGGCCCCGGCCGGTATCGCGAGTGGTTCGATGCGCTCGACGACGACCTCGGCGAGGCCGTGCGTGAGGAGTGGGGCGACCCACCGGACCGCCCGTTTGCGATCCCCGGCGTTGAGTTCGGGAACGTCCTCGTCACCGTCCAGCCGCCCCGCGGGTTCGGGATGGATCCCTCGAAGGTGTATCACGACTCCGATCTCCAGCCACCACACGACTACGTGGCCTTCTACGCCTGGCTGCGAAACGCCTTCGAGGCGGATGCAGTCGTTCACCTCGGCACCCACGGGAGCCTCGAGTGGCTCCCCGGGAAGACGGTCGGACTCGACGGGTCGAGCGCGCCGGACGGGCTGGTGGATGACCTCCCGAACGTCTATCCATACGTCATCAACAATCCCGGCGAGGGGACGCAGGCGAAGCGTCGCTCGTACGCGGCGATCGTCGACCACCTCACGCCCGTGATGGGAACCGCCGGCACCTACGACGAGCTCGCCGAGCTGGAGGAGATCGCCGACCGCTACCGCGAGGCCGGAGTGGCGGACGCCCGGACCGACGACGGCGAGCGCCTCGAGCGCCTCCTGCGCGAGACGGTCGACGACCTCGATCTGGCGGTCGAACTCGGGATCGAGGGCACGATCGACGAGCGCGCCGACGTTCGCGGCCCCGAGGCGGCGGGGTCCACGCTGGCCGAGGGCGACGTCGAGGGCGACGCCGTCGACGTCGACGAGCTGGTCGAGCGCGTTCACGAGTACCTCACCGACGTGAAGACGACGCAGATCCGGTACGGGCTGCACACGATGGGCGAGCCGCCGGCCGACGACCGGCTCGTGCAGTACCTCGTTGCGCTCACGCGCCTCGAGAATCCCGGCGGACCGAGCCTCAGGGAGAGCGTCGCCGGCGTGCTCGGCGTCGACCACGACCGGATGGTGAACGAGCCCGGCGTCTACGACGAGAACCTCGGGATGACGCTGTCGGCGGCGGCCGACGTCGTCCACGAGACGAGCCTGGAGCTCGTCACCGCCCTCGCCGAGCACGACTTCGACGTGCCGGCGTCAGAACTCGCCGACCCCGACAGCGAGGTGAACATGAACCTCCTCGTGGTCGACCTCGACCCGATCGGCGACGCACGCGTGCAACCGGGCGCTCACGAGGACCTGCGGGAGGCGCTCGCGTTCGTCTGCGAGGAGGCTGCGCCCCGCGTCCGGGGCGCCAGCGAGGAGATCCCGCGGACCGCGGACGCGCTGGCGGGCGAGTACGTCCCGCCGGGCGGCAGCGGCGCGCCCACGCGCGGCGGCGTCGACCTGCTGCCGACCGGGCGCAACTTCTACACGCTCGATCCCCGGAAGGTGCCGGCCAGGAGCGCCTGGTCGGTCGGTCGGGAGGTCGCGGCGGGCGTCGCCGAACGCCACCGTGACGAGCACGGCGAGTATCCCGAGGAGATCGGCGTCGTTGCCTGGGGGACCCCGACGGTCCGCACCCGCGGGGAGACCATCGCGCAGGTACTCGCGCTGATGGGCGTCGAGCCGGAGTGGACCGACGCCGGCCGGGTCGACGGCGTGGAGCCGGTCCCGCTCGAGGAGCTCGGTCGGCCCCGGATCGACGTGACGACGCGCGTCTCGGGACTCTTCCGCGACGCGTTCCCGCAGGCGGCCGGCGTGATCCACGACGCGGTCGAGGCGGTCGTCGCGCTCGACGAGCCGCACGACCGGAACTACGTGAAGAAACACGTCGAGGCGGAGACCGACCGCCTCCGCGAGGCCGGCATCGAGGATCCCGAGGCGGCCGCGACCCATCGCGTGTTCACGACGAAACCCGGCGGCTACGGTGCGGGAACGAACAAGGCCGTCGACGAGGGGAACTGGGAGGACCGTTCGGATCTCGCCGACGTCTACACCCAGTGGGGCGGCTACGCGCTGGGGTCGCGGGGCCGGGTGACCGAGGCCCGCGAGGCCTTCGAGCGCCGGCTCGGGAACGTCGAGGCGACCGTGAAGATCGAGGACACCGCCGAGCAGGACGAGTTCGACAGCTCCGACTGGTACGCCTTCCACGGCGGGTTCATCACCGCCGTCACGGAGATCGCGGGCGAGGAGCCGGCGTCCTACGTCGGCGACTCGAGCGATCCGGACGCGGTCTCGGTGTACACGAACGAGCAGAAGGTCCGGAAGGCGATGCGCGCCCGCGTTCTCAACCCCGAATGGATCGACAGCATGACCGAGCACGGCTACAAGGGTGCCGGCGACCTCTCCACCACGGTCGACGTCGTTCTCGGGTGGGACGCGACGACCGGCGTCGTGAGCGACGCCCTCTGGAGCGAGGTCGCCGGGAAGTACGCCCTCGATGCGGACCGTCGTGAGTGGCTTCGCGAGGTGAACCCCTGGGCGCTCGAAAGCATCGCCGACACCCTGCTCGAGGCGATCGACCGCGGCCTGTGGGACGCCGACGCCGCCGTCGAGGACCGACTTCGCGACGTTCTCCTGCAGGCCGACGGCGACCTGGAGGCCCGGGCCGGCGACTCGGAGACACGTGCCGGCGACGAGCCGGTTCCGGAGGTGTCGAGCGATGACGACTGAGAACGCAGCCGGTACTGGCGGTCCGGACCGGGAATACGCCGACCTCGGCGCGACCACCGAGAACGCGATGGCGATCGCCGAGACGAGTATGGACCGGGTCCGGGAGATCGTCCCCCACGAGACGCTCGCCGACCGGATCCGGGGGAAGTCGGTTCACGCCACCGGCGATCCGGAGTTTCAACACCTGATCCGGTTTACGGGCGCAACTGATGACGACGAGCTGGCCGCCGATGCGGCGATCGCCGACGGCGGGCCGGCCGACGCGGACGACCAGCCGGTCCGCGCCGGCGCGCGGGCGGTCCTCGACTCGCGACCGATCGTGACCGACATCACGATGGTGAAGGCCGGGATCACCGGCCGCGGCCACGACTGTCCGGTCCGGAAGGCGATCGGGAACGGGACCGAACTGGCCGAGCGAACCGGGATGACCCGCACCGCGGCCTCGGTCCTCGAGCTCGACCGGGATGGCGTCTACGACGACGCGATCGCGGTCGTGGGGAACGCGCCGACCGCCGCGCTCGCGCTCGCCGACTGCATTGAAGACGGGACTCGCCCTGCGGTCGTCGTCGCCACGCCGGTCGGGTTCGTCAAGGCCGCCGAGAGTCGGGCCCGCCTGCGGGAGGTCGCGGCCGCACACGGCGTCCCGACCATCACGAACGTCGGGCGCCGCGGCGGCAGCGGGCTCGCTGCCGGCCTCACGAACGAGCTGATCCACGTCGCCAGCGACGTCCGACAGGGGGCGATCGACGCCGCGTGGGTGCCGGAGTCGCCGGAGACATCGTGAGCGATCCGTACGACCTCGAGACCGGTCCGGACCCGGCGACGCTGGCGGCCGCCGAACCGGAACCCGACGGCACTCCCGAAGCCGACGGAGCCGTCTCGGACGAATCGGCGACCGGCCCGACGGACCCCGGCGTTCCTCCGGTCTACGCGGTCGGGATCGGTCCGGGAAACCCGGAATACCTGACCCCCCGTGCGCGCCGAGCGGTCCGGGAGGCGGACGTCGTGGTCGGCTTCGAAACCGTCCGTTCGTTCCTGACCGACGCGATGTCGGTCGACGCCGAGGTCCTGTCCTGCGGCTACCGCGACGAAGCCGACACGCTGGCCGCGTTCGCCGACCGCGTCGCCGACGGCGCGGCCGGAACCGCCGTCCTGATGGGTGATCCGAACCACTCCGGCTACCAGTTCGTCGGGAAGGTCCAGTCGGCCGTCGATCGACCGGTGCGAGTGATACCCGGAATCTCCTCGTTACAGATCGCGGCGAGCCGGGCACGGACGCCGATGGAGGCGACGACGTTCGTAACGCTGCACAAGAGCGGCGACGTCGACGAGGACCTCGCGCGGTTGCGGGATGACGTCGGTGACCGACATCTGCTGGTGCTTCCCCGCCCGTTCGATCTGATGCCCGAAGACGTCGCGGCGGACCTCCTTGAGACGGCCGACGCCGATCCGTCGCTCGAGGCCCTCGTTCTCGAGCGGCTCACTCATCCGGACGAGCAGATCACCCGAACGACGCTCGGCGAACTCGCCGCCGCCCGAACCGATGGAAGCGCAGCGAGTGAAACCGGGGAGGAGGGAAGTGCCACCTCTACGTTCTCCGATCTCTCCGTCCTCGTGGTCCGGGCGCCGATCGGGTGAGGGCCTCCTTCGAGCGTGGACCGTCGTCCGGTTGATCCGTCCGGTTGATCCGTCCGGTCGACCCGTCCGGCTGACCGGTCCGGTCAACCTGCCCGGCGCGACCACAACCTATTTGGGGTCCGTGACCCTCGCCTTTAGCAAGTTGAATTGGTGTAGATAAAGTTAATTTGTAGAAACCAATGAGATCTGAAACACTTCTGCTCATCGGTCGTGACACGCGCGGTGCCCGCGAAACCTTCCGCGTACACGCCGATCGGCTCGCCGATCGCACCGGTATCGACGTCGAGATCGCCCGTTACGCCGAGGAACCCGGGCGGGAACTCCGCGATCGGTTCCGTAACATCGACGCCGACGTGACGTACGCGGTCCCGATGTGTGCCGCTCATGGCTACGACACCGTCGACGCCATCCCGGCGGCGCTGTCCGCGATCCCCGGCGACGTCAGGTACTGTGACCCCGTCGGAACGAGCCCGGCAACGACGGACGTGATCGCGGCGCGCGCCGACGCGGCACGATCGCGGGCGGGGGCATCGACCGCTGCAGGTCGCGGTTCCACGGACGCGCATTCGGACGCGGCTGCGGACCCGGACGTCTCGCTGGTGCTCGTGGCGTTCGGCAGCAGCTCGAAGCCACACGGACGCCGGATGGCGGAGTATCACGCGAACCGACTTCGCTCCCGATCGGCGTACGCCGAGGTCGTCCCCTGTTACCTCCTGCAGAATCCCGCCGTCGAGTGCGTGCGGTACGCCGTGACCGGCGATCACATCGTCGCCGTTCCGCTGTTCGTGAGCCGGTCGGCGGCGACGGAGGACCGGATCCCGGCCGAGCTCGAACTCGATCGCGGCGGGATCGCCTACGGAGACCCCTTCGGCGACCATTCCCGATTCACCGACGCGATCTACGCCGAGGTCGAGAGACAGCGCGCGCTCACGGCACAGGATTCGGAGGATGCATCCACCGATCAACCCACCGATCAACCCACCGATCAACCCACCGATCAACCCACCGACGAGCCCAACCGATCGTCGATGCTCAGATCCTCGACGACGAAACCGCCGATCGTCACCGACGGTGAGGGCACGCGGGACTCCCGAACGCCCCCCGACTCCGAGGACCCATCGCGTTTCGGACCGGTCGATCGACGATAGCGGTCCGTGTGGTCGTCGCGGTCGTTGTGGTCGTCGCGGTCGTTGCGGTCGTCGCGGTCGTGATCGACGGACCGTCCATAACGAGGATCGAGTCCCGGGTTCTCCACGGGCAAGACGATCTCTTCGTCGGATGTCCCCTCAGGCATACGCCTCGAACTCCTCGCCGAAGACGAGGAAGTAACCGGTGCCGACCACTCCGATCGCGGCCGCGATCGTGAACGCGACCTCCGGGCTGACGAACTCCCAGAGAGTGCCCCCGAGCGCGGCGCTCGGGATCACGATCGTGTTCCGCAGGAGGTAGTACGTCCCGGTGACGCGCCCGCCGGAGCCCTGCTCGGCGGGACCGACGATCAGCGCCTTGTGCGAGGGCAAGCCCGCGAACCGAAGCCCGGAGAACGCGAAGACAAGCACCATTGCCCACTGGAGCGGGACGAGGGGTGCGAGCACCCCGGGCGCGCCGATGAGAATGACCGGAAAGAGCACGTAGACCGCAAATCCCAGCGCGACGACCGGCTTGAGCCCGACGCGCTCGGCCGCCTTGGCCGCCGGGATCATCGAGCCGAGCGCGATCAACATCTCGACGCCGAGCAGATAGCCGAAGAAGGCGGCCGGCGAGAGATCGATCGCGTACGAAAAGCCGGCCAGCGAGACCGTCGTCTCGAACCCGACCGCGTAGAACCGCGTTATCACCAGCACGAAGAAGACGTACACCATCCCGTTCGCGAACCGGACGAGCGTGTCGCCCACGAGCAGCGGACGCAGCGGACCGGGCATTTCGCGCAGATCTCGCTGGATCCGCCCGATCCCCTCGAACGAACCGCCGATGGAATCCGCATCGGCCGCATAGAGAACGTGCTGGGCGACCGTGCCGACGACCCCGAAGACGACCGCCACGGCGAGGACGTACTGAAAGCTCACCGTGAACGCCGGATGGAAACCGATCAGCACGGCCGCGAGTACCGGTCCGACGAGGAACGCCGTCCGACGGAACGTCTCGGTGCTCGCGAACCCGGCAGCCAGCCGCGACGGATCGGTGGCCTGCTTGACGACCGCGAACGTCGCACCGAGGCCGAATGACTTCCAGGCCTGTGCGAGGACCAGCCCGACGAAGATCCAGATCCACGGCTCGATCGTGACGCCGCCGACGCCGATCGGGCCGAGACCGGGCGCCACGAGCCAGACGAGAAAGCCGAGCGTCGACAGCAACCCGAACAGGGTCAACGCGTACCGTGACCCGATCCGGTCGGAGATCGCCCCGCCGGGATAGGGGTACACGGCCGAGATCACGTTCCCGAAGGTTCCGAACAGTCCCACGACGAAGCCGCTCGCGCCCAGCGCGACCATGTACTCCGGGAGGTACCGGTTCGTCATCTGGAACCCGAGACTGAAGGCGAACATCGCCAGCGACAACACGAGCACGTCCCGCTCGAGGGCGAGAAATCGACGGAACGGTCCGAACGCATCGGACCACCCCTCGTCCCGAGTGGTCTCGTCGTCAGGGGAACCCCCGTCGCGTGTCACCGTGTTCCTCCCACTATACGGTCAGTTCGCGGATGGGGGGTAAAAGCGTCACGCCGATCGGACACCCGAATTGTCCCGGAGTTTTCGGTCTTCCGAACGATCCGTGATTCGCTATCGTCGTGTACGGTTTATCTCCGGAGCGTCACTCGCGGACGTCCGCGTCGACCTCGTCCACGAGGTCCGCGCCGAGGCCGACGTACCCGGCCGGTGTCAGGGCGTTCAGCTCCTCGCGGACGGACTCGTCGACGTCGAGGTCCGCGAACAGGTCCCGGAAGTCCGCGAGCGTGACCGTCTTCCCGCGGGTGAGTTCCTTGACGCGCTCGTACGCGTCCGTGTCCCCTTCCCGCCGGAGGATCGTCTGGACCGCCTCGCCGATGATCGCCGGCGTCGCCTCGAGCTCCTCGCGCATCACCTGCTCGTTCGGAACCACCTTTCCCAGTCCGTCGGCGGCCTTCGAGTAGCCGATCAGGCTGTGGGCGAGGGCCGCGCCGACGTTGCGTTTGACCGTGGAGTCCGAGAGGTCACGCTGGAGCCGGGACGTGGTGACGTAGTCGGCGAGGAACGTGAGGTCGGCGTTGGCCTTCGAGAGGTTCCCCTCGCTGTTCTCGAAGTCGATCGGGTTCACCTTGTGGGGCATCGTCGAGGACCCGGTCTCGCCCGCGACGGTCTCCTGGCCGAGATAGCGGTCGGAGACGTAGAGCCAGGCATCCAGATCGAGGTCCCGAAGGACGTTGTTCACTCCGCGGATCGCGTCGAAGACGGCCGCGATGTCGTCACAGGGGTTGACCTGGGTCGCGAGCGGGACGTGTTCGAGCCCGAGATCCGCCACGAACGTCCGGGAGAACGCTCGCCAGTCGACGTCCGGGTAGGCCGCCTCGTGGGCGGCGTAGGTTCCCGAGGCACCGGCCAGCTTGCCGGCGATCGCGTCCGTCTCGCGCCGGAGCCGACCGAGCGCCCGCCCGAGCCGCGCCGCGTAGACCGCCATCTCCTTGCCGAAGGTCGTGGGCGTAGCCGGCTGGCCGTGGGTGCGCGCGAGCATCGGAACGTCCCGGTACTCGTGGGCCAGATCGACGAGCTCGTCGCGAACCTCGCGGATCGCCGGCACGAGCACGTTCTCGACGGCGGGTTTCACGAGCAGCCGATGTGCGAGGTTGTTGACGTCCTCGCTGGTCAGCCCGAAGTGGATCCACGGGAAGAGCGTCTCGGCGTCGTCGATCGGGGGATCTCCGGCTTCACCGTCAGTCGATGCCGCATCCACCGCACCCACCGCATCCGTCGCCTCGGTCAGTCGGATCCGGAGGAAGTACTCGACCGCCTTCACGTCGTGGTTCGTGGCGTCGTATCCCCTCGCACCCCGGACCTCGAGGTTCTTGATGAGTCGAGCGTCGTCGGCGTCGAACGTCCGGTACGTCGCCCGGATCGCGGCACGGGCGTCGGCGTCGAGATCGATCGGCGTCGCCTCGAGGTCGGCCAGCGCGATCAGGTACTCCGCCTCGACCCGCGTTCGAGCCCGCATCAGCGCCGCCTCGCTCGCGTACGGCGAGAGCGGTTCGGTTCGGCGCGCGTATCGTCCGTCGAGCGGCGAGACGGCGGCGAGGGGGTCCTCGCGGGACAGTCCCGCGATCCCTCGATCGTCGTCCGTCGCCGACCGAGACTCGTCGGTCATACCCGTTGCTGTCCGGGGACGGCGCAAAAGCGTGTCGATGGTCGTGCACGGGTGTGGATATATCCGGCCACCACAGCGCTGTCGATGCCCAAATATATCCGTGTTCGTGGATACATACCGACAGCGGACCGCAATTCATATACTCCATCGCGCGGACCCTCGCGTATGAAGATCGCCGGGTTAGCGAGCAATCGCGGACGGAACTTGCTGCACATCGACGACGTGGCGCCGGGTGGCGCCGAGCTGTCCGTCGCGTTGACCAACCAGGAGGGCGCGCCGATCGTCGAAGCGGCCGCCGAGCGGGGGAGCCCGACCGAGGTCGTCGTCCGGGCGGACGACGAGTCGCGGGCCGACCACGAACGGCGCATCCTTGATCGGCTCGGGAACTACGACGTCGACCTCGTCTGTCTGGACGGCTATATGCGAGTGCTGACCGAGACGTTCCTCGAGAACGCGCCGACGACGATCAACGTGCACCCGTCCCTGCTGCCGGCCTTCCCCGGATCGGACGCGCACGAGCAGGTCCTCGAGGCGGGCGTTCGGACGACCGGGTGCACCGTCCACGTGGCGACCGAGGACGTCGACGCCGGTCCGATCCTCACCCAGGAACCGGTTCCCGTCTACGAGGACGACGACGCGGCGAGCTTAAAGCAAAGAGTGCTATATGAATCCGAGTTTACGGCCTACCCGCGGGTCGTTCGGTGGTTCGCGGAGGGACGCGTCGACATCGACCACGAGGCCGAGACCGTCTCGATCGAGGGCGACACCGGCGGTGACTTCCCGACGCGCCGGCTCGTCTCCGAGGATCGGGGCGAGCAGCTCCGGTACGGCGAGAACCCCCATCAGGACGCCGCGCTGTACGTCGACGACGCCTGCGAGGAGGCATCGGTCGTCGGCGCCCCCCAGCTGAACGAGGGCGCGAAGGGAATGGGGTATAACAACTACAACGACGCCGACGCCGCGCTTTCGCTCGTCAAGGAGTTCGACGAGCCGGCGGCGGCGGTGATCAAACACACGAATCCGGCGGGCTGTGCCACGAGCGACACGCTCGCGGACGCCTACGACCGGGCGCTGCGAACGGACGCGAAGTCGGCGTTCGGCGGGATCGTCGCGCTCAATCGCGAGTGTGACGCCGAGACGGCCACCGCGATCACCGATTCCTTCAAGGAGGTCGTCGTCGCGCCCGGCTACACCGACGCCGCGCTCGACGTGCTCCGGGAGTCGGAGAACCTGCGCGTGCTCGACGTCGGACCACTCGGGGAGGGAGAGGACCGGTTCAGCGAACCGTTGACCGAAAAGCCGCTCGTTGGCGGTCGACTCGTGCAGGAACGTGACCATCAATCGCCGACCGCCGACGATCTGGAGATCGTTACTGAACGTGAGCCCACCGACGCGGAGATCGAGACGATGCTGTTTGCCTGGAAGACGCTCAAACACGTCAAATCGAACGGGATTCTCTTTGCGACCGGCACCGAGACGGTCGGGGTCGGGATGGGGCAGGTCTCCCGCGTCGACGCCGTCACGCTCGCCGCGATGAAGGCCGAAAAGGACGCGGACGGGAAGTCCGCCGACGGAGCCGTGATGGCCTCGGACGCGTTCTTCCCGTTCCCGGACGGGATCGACGAGGCGGCCGATGCCGGGATCGAGGCCGTGATCCAGCCCGGCGGGTCGGTCAACGACGAGGACGTCATCGAGGCGGCCAACGACCACGGGATGGCGATGGCGTTCACCGGATCCCGGAGCTTCCGGCACGACTGACCGGACTGACGTCGGTGTTCGGGCTGCAGTCGTGGCGGAGCGGGAACACGGTGGTGCCGATTCGAACCGGAACACAAGAATTGTAACCTCGCACACGGACCCTCGGGTATGTCGCCACCGGAGCACCGGGACGGAGTCGATCAGACCGATCGGACCGATCGGACTGGTCGTGCCGACGCCGCGGGGCGACGTACGCTCGGGGCACTCGCGGCCGTCACGATCCTCTCGCTCGTGCTCCGGCTGTACGATCTCGGCGGGCGGGTCTTCCACTGGGACGAGGGGCGCGTTGGGTACTGGACGCTCCGGTACGTCGAAAGCGGCCATCTGGAGTACGAGCCGATCATCCACGGCCCGTTCCTCCGGATCGTCAACGCGGCCGTCTTCGGCGTCCTGCCGCCGACTGATGCGTCAGCACGGCTGGTCGTGGCCCTCGTCGGCGGCCTCCTCCCGCTTTCGGTCTGGCTGTTCCGGGCGCACCTCGATCGGTGGGAGCTCGTTTCGGTCGCCGGGCTGCTGGCGTGTTCTCCCCTGTTGGTCTACTACTCGCGGTTTATGCGCAACGACGTCCTCGTGGGCGGATTCGCGTTCGTCGCGCTCGGGTTCACGGTTCGGGCGATCGACACCCGCCGTGCCCGGTACCTGTACCCCGGTGCGGTTGCGCTGTCGCTGTCGCTCGCGACCAAGGCGAACACGATCCTCTACGTCCTCTGTTTTCTGGGAGCGGGCGCGCTGATCGCGGATCATCGGATCGTCCGCCGCGTCATAGAGAACGTCGGCGCCGACGGCGAGGTGGGCTCGGCGTCCGGGAACGGCCCGACCGCTGGGAACGGATCGGTGTCCGGGAACGGACCGGCCGCTGGGACCGATCGCGGCCGGGCGATTCGACGTGACGTGGCGGCCTGGATCCGTGCGCGGTGGCGTGGCGTTGCGACCGTTTCCGGACGGTGGCATCCGGTCGGCTATCTGCTGGGTCACGCCGTCGGCGTCGTCGTCGCCTTTCTCGCCGTCACGGTGTTCTTCTACGCGCCGCGGCCGCTCCTTCACGAAGCGGTCGGATCGCCGGGTCTCTGGCCGACCGTTCTCCACGAGGCCACGGTGGGGTCAGCCGAGAAACTGGCCGACCTCTGGCTCACCGGCGAGATGCAGGATAATCCCTACCTGCAGTTCCTCCACCACGAGCTCGAGACGCTCACGTACACGGCACCGGTCACGCTCGCCTTCGCGGTCGTCGGATTCCTCGTCGACGGCCACGTTCGTGGTCGCGGGAGGGTCCCCGCCGGTCGCCGTCGCGCGCTCGTCGCCTTCGCGACCTACTGGGGACTCGCGAGCCTGGTCGGCTATCCGGCCGCGACCGACATCAACGCACCCTGGTCGGCCGTCCACATCGTGCTCCCGTTGACGATTCCCGCGGGCGTGGGCCTCGCGTACGTCGCCCGGGAGGGGTGGGCGGCGGTCGAGCGACCGTCGACGCCGTGGTCCGCTCCGCGGGTCATCGATCGGGAGACGGCGATCCTCGCGGTGTTCGTCCTGCTGGCCGCGACCGCCGGCGTGATCGCGCCGACGGCGACCTACTGGAACTCCACGAACCCCGACCACACCGCGGCGGTCCAGTGGGCCCAACCGCACAACGATGCGCGATCGACGATCGCGGACGTCGAGGCGGTCGCGGCGGCTCACGACGACGGGGTCGATATTCTGTTCGTCGGGACGCACACCTCGGACCGGGAGAACGTGATGTACGTCGGCAACGAGTCGGCAGCCGATCGGGACGGTGCGCCCGGCGGGTGGTACGACCGGCTTCCGTTGCCGTGGTACTACGAGCGCGCGGGCGCGACCGTCGACAGCGTGAGCGCCGACGCCGACCGGGCTACGGCGTTGGCGGATCCGCCGCCGGTCGTGATCGTTCACGAATCGGGCCGGGCCGCCGTGGCCCCCCATCTCGAGGGCTATCGCGTCACCGCCCACGAGTTCCGGCTGTGGAACTTTCGGCTCGTCTTCTTCATCGAGGAGGCGGCACTCCGTGAGGCCGGTCGGCTCGAGTGATCGGTCCGCATATCGACGTGTCTCGAATACGCTGACCGGTCGGCGTACCGACTTGTCTGACCGGTCGGCGTACCGCGTGTGATCGATCCACAGGAGTGATCATTTTTTCCCCGAATTCGGGACGATCGATCCAGCTATTCGGCGTATGTGGTAATCCTTATGCGGTCCCGTTCGAAAGCCCCGCGCGTGACAGTCACGCTACCAGGACCGACGATCGGGATCGTCGGCGGCGGACAGCTCGGGCGGATGATCGGCGAGGCCGTCGCCCGCCGCGGGATCGAGGTCGTCGTACTCGACCCGACGCCGGAGTGTCCCGCGGCGCCGGTGGTCTCCGAGCAGATCGTCGGTGCCTTCGACGACGAGGCGGCGATCCGGGAGCTCGCCGATCGGGCGGACGTGCTCACCTACGAGATCGAGCTGGCCGACCCGGACGTGCTCGAGACGGTTGCGGCGGAGCACGACCTGCCGGTCCATCCCGATCCCGACACCCTTCGGACGATCCAGGACAAACTCGTCCAGAAGTCGGCGCTGGCGGACGCCGGGATCCCGGTCCCGCCGTTCGAGGCGGTCTCCTCGGCGGCCGACCTGGAGTCCGCGCTCGACCGGTTCGGTGAGGTGATGCTCAAGGCCCGCACGGGCGGGTACGACGGGCGCGGGAACCGCCCCGTGACGGAGGTCGGAGCGATCGATGCGGCGCTCGAGGAACTCGGCACGAACGCGATGGCGGAGGCGTTCGTTCCCTTCGAACGCGAACTCTCGGTCATCGGCGTCGTGGGCGCCGACGACGTTCGGACCTACCCGGTGACGGAGACGATCCACCGCGAGGAGATCCTTCGGGAGAGCGTGACGCCGGCACGGACCGACGACGGCGTCATCGATCGGGCGGAGACGGTCGCTCACGACGTGCTCGAGTTCCTGGACGGGCGCGGCGTCTACGGCATCGAACTCTTCGAGACGCCGGACGGGGAGATCCTCGTCAACGAGATCGCGCCGCGGCCGCACAACTCCGGCCACTGGACGATCGAGGGCGCGCGAACGTCCCAGTTCGAGAACCACGCCCGCGCGGTTCTCGGCTGGCCGCTCGGACCGACGGACCTACGCGAGCCGACGGTCACCGCGAACGTCCTCGGTGACGTCGACGGAACGGGGCCGGCACGGCTTCGCGGCGTCGACACGGTCCTCGAGGCGCCGGACGTCGACCTTCACTGGTACGGCAAGGACGACGTCCGCCCGCTCCGGAAGATGGGTCATCTGACCGTGACGGGCGTTCCGGGATCACGCGTCGACGCCGACGCGATCTCAGCTCGCTCGGAGCGACTGGATCGCGCACGCGACCTCCGTAACGCTGTGACGTTCGCATCCGTCGACACACCTGATACCGAGTGATCGACGACACCCGATACCGAGTGACCGACCGCGAACACCAACCGACCGCGAAACCGATCGACGCCGACCCGACACAATGACGACCCCACAGGACCTCATCGACCGACTCGAGACGGAGGCTGCACAGGACGCCGACCCGGAGACGACCCCGGACGTCGGCATTATCATGGGATCGGATTCGGATCTGCCCACGATGGAGGGGGCCTACGAGGCTCTCAACACCCTCGGGTTCGCCGAACAGACCGACTTCTCGGACCCGCCGTCGAGCCGCTTCACCTACGAATCGTACGTCGTTTCGGCCCACCGGACGCCGGAGCTAATGTATGCGTACGGGGAGACCGCCCGTGATCGGGACCTCGACGTCATCATCGCGGGTGCCGGCGGCAAGTCCGCCGACCTGCCGAACATGACCGCCTCGATAGCCTACCCGATCCCCGTGATCGGCGTGCCCATCCAGGAGAAGTCTGTCGACTCGGTCATCGGGATGCCGACCGGCGCGCCGATCGTCGCCGTCGACGCCGGCAAATCGTTCAACGCGGCTCTCTCGGCCGCACAGGTGCTCGCACGTGAGCACGACGCCATCGAGGATCGGCTCATCGAGTACCACGAGGATCTCACTACCGACGTCGCGGACGTCTCGATGGCTCTCCACGACCTCGGGATCGACGGCTTCCGCGATCGGGACGCCTGACCGCTCCGGAGATCAGGACGTCCGACCGTTCCGGCGATCGAGTGCGGATCGATCAAGGGGTGGACGACGATCGAACGGGCGACGATCGAACACGCCAGCCCGTGAACCTGCGTCTCACACCCGCGCGTACGAGAATCAACGCTTATGTAGGGTCCAACCAAACCCACGCACGTTACGGAGACCTGTATGAGTGATTGGATAGCTATCGGCGCATTGGCGGTTGTCGGGATCGGCATCCCGCTGGGGATGATGGGGGTCTCGGCGTTGCTCCGTCCAAGCGTGCCGGAACAAGGCAAACGAACCATCTACGAGTCCGGGGAGGTACCGACCGGCAGCGCGCACATCCGGTTCAACATCCAGTACTATATGGTCGCGCTGTTGTTCCTCGTGTTCGACATCGAGACGGTCCTGCTGTTCCCGTGGGTCGTCATCTATCGTCCCGCGCTCGAGGCGGGGATCCCGATGGCACGGCTGCTGGCACCGATGTTGGCATTCGTCGGCATCCTTACCGTCGGACTCGTGTGGGCGTGGCGCAACGGCGCGGTCGAATGGATGCGCAGTCCCCGTGCAACGCGCCGAAAGACGAAACGTAACCAACCATGAGCAGCGATCAACCATTTATCACGGACGATTCCGCGGTGGTGACAGAGACCCGCGACGCTCGGATGGGCGAGGGCCGCGGCGACCGATTCAACTCGCGGCTTCGGGAGGCGTTCGGCTCCTCGCCGTTCATCCTCACGAAGTTCGACAAGTTCCTCAACTGGGCCCGTGGGTCATCGATGTTCATGCTGCAGTTCGGGATCGCCTGCTGCAGCATCGAGATGATGCACACCTACGCGGTCAAACACGACCTGGACCGGTTCGGGTCCGGCGTCCCCCGCGCGTCGCCGCGGCAGGCGGACGTGATGATCGTCCCTGGGACGATCGTCTCCAAGTTCGCCCCGCGAATGAAGCGCGTCTACGACCAGATGCCCGAGCCGAAGTTCGTCGTTGGGATGGGCTCGTGTACCATCTCCGGCGGCCCGTTCCAGGAGGGCTACAACGTGATCAAGGGTGCCGAGGAGGTCATCCCGGTCGACATCCACGTCCCGGGTTGTCCCCCGCGTCCGGAGGCGCTCGTCTACGGCGTCGCCAAGCTCCAGGAGCGTATCGCCAACGGCGAGGCAAGCCCGGTCACGGTCAAACCCTACGAGCTCGAGCAGTTCTCCGACCTCGAACAGGACGAGCTCGTCGAGCATCTGACCGACCAGATCGACGAGGACGACCTCGTGATGCGATACAACTTCGCTGATTCGCCATGAGCTTACAGAACCCCGACGGGGACCTCGATCCGGCCGACGAGGCGTCGGTCGTCGCCCAACGAGACCCCGACGAACTCGCCGAACTCCTGGGCGATGCGGTCATCGGCCGCGAGGAGCACCTCAACGCACCCGGCTTCGTGATCCGCCCCGATGCGGTCCAGGACGTCCTCTCGACGCTCAAGGAGGCGGCCGGCTACGACCACCTCTCGGTCGTCACCGCCCAGGAGTACGAGAACCGCTATGAGTCGATCTACCACCTGAAGAAGTTCGCCGACCCGACCCAGGAGGTCAGCGTCGTCGTGCCCGCGGACAAGGAGGACCCGGTTTCACAGTCCGCCGAACCGGTCTTCCGGACCGCCGACTGGCACGAGCGAGAGGCGTATGACCTCGTCGGGATCGAGTACGACGACCACCCGGACCTGCGACGCATCCTCCTGCCGGAGACCTGGCAGGGGCATCCGATGTCGATGGACTACGACAAGGACCAGCCGCAGGTCGTTTCGCTGCGTGAACACGCCAACCCGCTGCAGGCGGACCACCGGGAGGACGAGTCGGACACGATGTTCATCAACATCGGTCCTCACCACCCGGCGACCCACGGCGTGTTGCACCTCAAGACGACCCTCGACGGCGAGCAGGTCGCCGATGTCGAATCCGACATCGGCTACCTCCACCGCTCGGAGGAGCAGATGGCCCAAAGTGGCACCTACCGGCACCAGATTATGCCGTACCCGGACCGCTGGGACTACATCTCGGCTGGGCTGTTGAACGAGTGGGCCTACGCCCGAGCCGCCGAGGACCTCGCGGACATCGACGTGCCGGAGTACGCGCAGGTCATCCGGACGATGGGTGCCGAGCTGTGCCGGATCGCCGCGCATATGCTCGCGGTCGCCACGTTCGCGTTGGACATCAACGGCGACTTCACCGCGACGTTTATGTACGCGATCAACGATCGCGAGCAGGCGCAAAGCATCCTCGAGGACCTGACCGGTCAGCGGATGATGTTCAACTACTTCCGGCTCGGCGGCGTCGTCTGGGATCTCCCCGAGCCCCGCGAGGAGTTCTTCGAGAAGACGCGCGCCTTCCTCGATCAGCTTCCCGGGTCCGTCGAGGAGTACCACGACCTGTTGACCGCCAACGAGATCCTCCAGATGCGAACGATCGACACGGGGATCCTCCCGCCGGAGGTCGCGAAGGACTACGGCGCGACCGGTCCGGTCGTGCGTGGCTCCGGCGTCGATTACGACCTGCGCCGCGACGATCCCTATGGCTACTACGACGAGCTCGACTGGGACGTCATCACCGAGGACGGCTGTGACAACTACAGCCGGCTGCTCGTGCGGCTCCAGGAGGTCGAGGAGTCCGCGAAGATCATCGAACAGTGCATCGACCTGCTCGAGGACTGGCCCGAGGAGGACCGCACCATCCAGTCGAACGTGCCGCGCACGCTCAAACCCGAGGACGACACGGAGATCTACCGCGCCGTCGAAGGGGCGAAAGGCGAACTCGGGGTCTACATCCGGGCCGATGGAACCGACAAGCCCGCCCGGTTCAAGATCCGGTCGCCGTGCTTCTCGAACCTCCAGACGCTGCCCGAGATGGCCAACGGGGAGTACGTCCCCGACATGGTCGCCGCGCTCGGCAGCCTCGACATCGTGCTCGGGGAGGTGGACCGCTGATGGCGGCCGGTTCCCTCCTCGACGTGGCCCCTGCACAACTGTTCCCCGAACAGGTGACGAACGCGCTCGGCCTCCCCGGCGTCATCGGCGAGGCCGTCGGCGCGCTCATCGCGGCCTTCCTTGTCGGGAACATTATGCTCGCGTTCACCGGCGTCGCCGGTCCGTGGGCGAAACGGAAGATCACCGCCGCGTTCACCGACCGGATCGCGGTCGACCGCATCGGCCCGTTCGGGCTGCTCATCATCCCGGCGGCGGCGGTACAGCTGCTTGCCAAGGAGCTCATCATCCCTGAGGGCGCGGACCGACCGTCCTACGACCTCGCGCCGCTCGTTCTCCCGGCATCAGCGATGCTCGGGTTTTCCGTGATCCCGATGGGACAGCTCGGGCCCCTCAACCTGCAGCTTGCGGACCCCGAAGTCGGCTTCGCGTTGACGTTCGCGTTCGCGTCGATCGCCTCCATCTCGCTGGTGATGGCCGGCTACGCGTCGAACAACAAGTACTCGCTGCTCGGCGGCCTTCGCGCCGTCGCCCAGAACCTCGCGTACGAGATTCCGCTCATCGTGACTGCGATGTCGGTCGTGATCTTCACCGGTAGCCTCCGGACGAGCGAGATCGTCGCCGCCCAGCAGCAGGCACTGTTCACGGTGGCCGGCGTTACGGTTCCGTCGTGGTTCGCCATCGTGAACCCCTTCGCATTCGGGCTGTTCGTCGTGGCCAACCTGGCGGAGATCGGTCGCAATCCCTTCGACATTCCGGAGGCCCCGACCGAGATCGTCGCCGGGTACCAGACCGAGTACTCCTCGTCGTACTTCGTGTTGTTCTACCTCGGAGAGTTCCTCCACATCTTCCTCGGCGGCGCGATCCTGACTCTCGCCTTCCTCGGCGGCGCCTCGGGCCCCGGACCCGCAAGCATCGGGTTCGTCTGGTTCGTGGTGAAGGTCTGGGCGTTCTTCCTGTTCACCCAGTGGTGCCGCTCGGCGCTGCCGCGGGTCCGTATCGACCAGCTGATCGAGATCGGCTGGAAGGGAATGCTGGTGTTGTCGTTCGCGAACCTGATCCTCACGGCGGTGCTCGTGGGGGTGATCGCCTCATGATCGGATTGTTAAAATCGATGGCGACCACGATGAAACACGCGCTCGACGGGACGACGTTCACGGTGGAGTATCCGGACGTCGCCCCCGACGTGAGCCCGCGGTTCCGTGGCGTCCACAAGTTCAGTCAGGAGCGGTGTATCTGGTGTCGACAGTGCGAAAACGTCTGTCCGAACGACACGATCCAGATCGTCCAGGACGACCAGCGCAACGGCGAAGAGTACAACCTCCACATCGGCCAGTGCATCTACTGCCGACTGTGTGAGGAGGTCTGTCCCGTCGACGCGATCCTGTTGACCCAGAACTTCGAGTTCACCGCGGACACGAAGGACGACTTCGTGTACAACAAAGAACAGCTCAAGAACGTCCCGTGGTACAAGGGGATCGACCCGCTCAACTCCCGGAATCCCGACCGTGGTGCATGGGTCGGAGAGGGAGACGGGGAGGTCGATTACCAGTAGCCGCGGAGCGACGGCGGAGTCGCTCTCGAAATCTACAAAAGGTATCTCATAGGAGTCACACACAATGGTCCTTGACACCATCGCGTTCGCGCTGTTCGCCCTGGTTACGTTGGCGTGCAGCCTGGGCGTCGTCCTCGCACGGGACGTCTTTCACGCGTCCCTGCTTTTGGGCGCCGCCCTGTTGAGCGTCGCGGTGCATTACGTGATGTTGCAGGCGGAGTTCATCGCTGCGATGCAGGTCCTCGTCTACGTCGGCGGGGTCCTCATCCTCATCACGTTCGCCGTGATGCTCACGCGTACCGACGACCCGGAGGTGAGTAGCGTATGAGTGATAACCCGGACACACGCGAACGTGGCGGGCCCGACGAGTACGACGTTGCAGACCGGGGGCTCGTCCCCGGCCTGGCGTCGCTGCTGTTGTTCGGCGTCCTCGCCGTGACGATCCTGAACGCCGACTTCGGCACACCCGCCGGTCTGGAGGCCGGCGACTACGGGATCACCCACGGCATCGGATTCGCACTCTTCAACATCGACCTCGGGGCGTTTGCGGGGTCGACCGAGGGATTCCTCGCGGCCTTCTTCATCGTCGCGATCACCCTCGATGTCGCGATCGACGGCGCGTTGTACCTCGCGAAGCGCGAGTCCGACGGCTCGATCGTCTCGGCCGTCGGCGGCGCGTTCTCCCGCGGCCGCAAGGCCGGGGAGGGAGGTGACTGACCGTGGTCGCCCCCGAATACTACCTGCTGTTGGCCGCTGCCGTGTTCTGTATCGGCCTGTTCGGCGTCCTTACCCGCCGGAACGCCCTGTACTTCCTGATGAGCGTCGAGTTAATGCTGAACGCGGCAAACATCAACTTCGTCGCGTTCTCCTCGTACTACGGCGACCTCACGGGACAGGTGTTCGCGCTGTTCGTGATCGCGCTCGCGGCCGCGGAGGTCGCGATCGGGATCGGCATCATCCTGGTGTTGTACCGCAACTTCGGCGTGACCGACGTCACTGTTCCGCGGGAGATGAGGTGGTAAGATGGTAGATGCCTTCGCCTACGTTCCAGCGATCGTCGTATTGCCGTTCGTCTCGTTCCTGGTCGCGCTCGCGTTCGGGAAGTATCTCCCCAAAGGCGGCGCATTCGGCGGGATCGCGGCGACGGCGGGGTCGTTCCTGCTGTCGCTGTGGGTGCTCGCCACCGTCGCCGGCGGCGGCCAGCACACCGAGACGCTGTACACCTGGGTCTCGACCGACGGGATCGCCGCCGGGATCGGGCCCCAGGAGATCGAACTCACCTTCGGCGTCCTGATCGACCCGCTGTCGGCGCTGATGCTCGTCATCGTGACGCTCATCGCCACCCTCGTCCACGTGTTCTCGCTCGGGTATATGAACGACGAGGGCGAGCGGGATCTCCCGCGCTACTACGCCGGACTCGGGCTGTTCACGGCGTCGATGCTCGGGTTCGTCGTCGCGGACAACCTGCTGATGGCGTTCATGTTCTTCGAGCTGGTCGGCCTCTGTTCGTACCTGCTCATCGGCTTCCACTTCCGGGAGCCGGGACCGCCGTCGGCGGCGAAGAAGGCGTTCCTGGTCACCAGGTTCGGTGACTACTTCTTCCTGATCGGCGTCGTTGCCGTGTTCGCGACGTTCGGAACCGCCTCATTCGTCGGATCGGAGTCGTTCCCCGTTCTCGCCGAGCACGCGCTCAACGGGGAGTTCGATGCGTGGACGCCGTTCGGGCTCGACGTCGGGACGTGGTTCACCGCCGTCGGTCTGCTCGTGCTGGGCGGCGCGATCGGCAAGTCCGCGCAGTTCCCGCTGCACACGTGGCTGCCCGACGCGATGGAGGGTCCGACGCCGGTCTCCGCGCTCATCCACGCCGCGACGATGGTCGCTGCCGGCGTCTACCTCGTCGCTCGGATGTACGGCTTCTACGTGCTGACGCCGACGACGATGGCGATCATCGCGTTCGTCGGCGGCTTCACCGCGCTGTTCGCCGCGACGATGGGGCTCGTCAAGGAGGAGCTCAAGCAGGTGCTCGCGTACTCCACCATCTCCCAGTACGGGTATATGATGCTCGCGCTGGGCGCTGGCGGGTACGTGGCCGCGGTCTTCCACCTGATGACCCACGCCTTCTTCAAGGCCCTGCTGTTCCTGGGCGCCGGCGCGGTCATCATCGCGATGCACCACGAGGAGAACATGTGGGAGATGGGCGGCCTCAAGGAGAAGCTTCCCGTCACCTACTGGACGTTCGTCGCCGGCTCGCTCGCGCTCGCGGGGATCTTCCCGTTCGCCGGTTTCTGGTCGAAGGACGAGATCCTCTATGAGGCGCTGGTTCACGGCCTGAACGAGCCGCTGCTTCTGGGCGCGTGGGCGATGGGACTGCTCGCGGTCCCCGTCACCGCCTTCTACACGTTCCGGATGGTCTTCCTCACCTTCCACGGCGAACCGCGGACGGACACCGCGCGTGACCCGCACCCGATTCGATGGAACGTCAAGGGACCGCTCACGGTCCTCGGCGTGCTCGCGGTCGTCTCGGGCGCGGTCAACATGGTGCCGGTCCAGAAGGTGCTTGGTCTCGAGGGGATCGACTTCCTCCACTTGTGGCTCGACGGCCACTACGGCGGCTTCTCGGAGCTCACCTCCCACCACTACGCGGATCTGGGGCCCTACAGCTCCGGATACATCGCCGGGGGAGAGATCCCGACCGTGCTGATCGGCGCGGGCGTCTCGCTCGCGCTGGCGCTGGGCGGGCTCGGACTCGCCTGGAAGCTTTACAACGTTCCGGAGCCGGCCGAGCACACAGCCGCCCTCGGCGGCATCAAGACCGTACTGTACAACAACTACTACCAGGACGAGCTGCAGGTCCGGATCGCCCAGGTGACCGCCGGCGTCGCAAGCGTCGCGGACACGTTCGACCAGGGTGTCATCGACGGCGTCGTCAACGGCGTCTCCTCGGTGAGTCTGGTCTCCGGTGACCGGATCCGCCGCGTGCAGACCGGCGTCGTCACCCACTACGCCGCGCTGCTCACGCTCGGTGTGACCGGGCTGATTCTCGTCCTCGGCGTTCTCGGAGGGTGGTTCCTGTGATCATCGAAGCACTCATCGCATTCACGTTCGTGAGCGCGATGGCGGTGCTGCTCGCTCCCGACGAGTGGGCCGGCCGCCTCGCGTTCGCGCTCAGTCTGGTTCCCTTCCTCGGGAGCCTCTTCCTGTGGGCACGGTTCGACGGGAGCGGCAACGCCCTCACCGGCGGCGAGCTCGCGTTTGAGACACAGATCGACTGGATCGACGTCGGCGGCTACACGATCCAGTGGTTCGTCGGCCTCGACGGGATCAGCCTCCCGCTCGTCGTCCTGACGGCGTTCCTGGTGCCGCTGGCGATCGTCTCGGCGTGGACGCCGATCGACGAGCGTCAGAGCCAGTTCTACGGGCTTATCCTCTTTATGGAGGCGAACCTGATCGGCGTGTTCGCCGCGCTGGACTTCTTCGCGTGGTTCGTCTTCTGGGAGGCCGTCCTGCTTCCGATGTACTTCCTCATCGGGGTCTGGGGCGGTCCGCGCCGCAAGTACGCCGCGATCAAGTTCTTCGTGTACACGAACGCGGCGTCGCTCGTGATGTTCCTCGGGTTCATGGCGCTCGTGTTCAGCCTGCCGGTCGAGACGTTCGGCCTTCCCGAGGTCACGCAGTCGATCGCGGCCGGCGAGCTCGGATCCTTCTACGGGATTCCGGCGGAGACGATCGGGCTCGTCTCGTTCGTCGCGATGTTCGCCGGCTTCGCGGTGAAGGTCCCGATGGTGCCGGTTCACACCTGGCTGCCGGACGCCCACGTCGAGGCGCCGACGCCCGCGTCGGTGCTTTTGGCTGGCGTCCTCCTGAAGATGGGGACCTATGCGCTGCTCCGGTTCAACTTCACGATGTTGCCCGAACAGGCGAGCGCGCTCGCGGTCCCGATCGCCGCGCTCGCGGTGATCTCGGTGATCTACGGCGCGATGCTCGCGTTGGCCCAACAGGACCTCAAGCGGATCGTCGCGTACTCCTCCGTCTCCTCGATGGGGTACGTCATCCTCGGATTGATCGCCTTCACCGTCTACGGCGTCGGCGGCGCGACCTTCCAGATGGTCGCTCACGGGCTCATCTCCGGGTTGATGTTTATGGCGGTCGGCGTCATCTACAACGCGACCCACACCCGGATGGTGACGGACATGTCCGGACTCGCCGACCGGATGCCGGTCGCGGTGTGGATCCTCGTCGCCGGCGCGTTCGCGTACATGGGGCTGCCGCTGATGGCCGGCTTCGCCGGCGAGTTCTACGTCTTCGTGGGCTCGTTCGGCTCGCCGGTCGCGAACGGGCTGATGCCGGTCTTCACGGCGCTTGCGATGTTCGGCATCGTGATCGTCGCCGGCTACCTGCTGTTCGCGATGCAGCGGACGCTGTTCGGCCCCTTCCGGCTCGACACCGACTACGAACTGGGCCGGGCCCCGCGTCGGGAGACGCTCCCGCTCGCGGCGCTGCTCGTCGCCATCATCGTCCTCGGCATCGCCCCGGATCTGTTCTTCGAGATGATCCGTGAGGCGGTCGTTCCCGTGGTCGAAGGAGGTGTCAACTGATGAGCATCATACAGTCGTCGACGCTCGAACCGCTCGCGGCCCTGCCCGCACAGACAGGCGGGGCGCCGCTTCCCGAGTGGACGGCACTCGGCCCGATCCTTGCCCTCGTCGCGACGGGGCTGCTCCTGCTGGGCTGGGACACCGTCTTCCCGAACCGGCGGACGAACACCGAGCTCTCGGTCATCGCGGCGGTCGGCGCGCTGGTCACGCTGGCGCTATCCGGCTGGTATCTCGCGGCCGGAACCGGCCGTCCCGCAACCGGTGGTGCGATCACGCTGTTCGCGGAGGCGATCACGATCGACGGGCTCGCGCTGTTCTTCACCGCGATCGTGGCCGTCGTGACGGCGCTCGTCGCCGTCGCCAGCCGCGATTACCTGGACGACCACGAGACGCCGGGCGAGTTCTACTCGCTCGTCGTCCTCGCGGCGGCAGGGATGGCGCTGTTGGCGTCCGCGAGCTCGCTGGCGACGATCTTCGTCGCGCTCGAGATGGTCTCGCTGCCCTCCTACGCGCTCGTCGCGTACCTCAAGGAGGACCGAGGCAGCGTCGAGGCCGGGATGAAGTACTTCCTCGTCGGAGCCGTCTCCTCGGCGATCTTCGTCTTCGGCATCTCGCTCGTCTACGCCGCGACCGGCTCGCTGGTCCTGAGCGACGTCGCCGCCGCGTTCGGCGACCTCGACGATCTCGCCGGCGTTGCCGGCGTCGGCGTGGTGATGATGATCGGCGGGTTCGCGTTCAAGACCGCCTCCGTCCCCGTCCACTTCTGGGCGCCGGAGGTCTACGAGGGCGCGCCCGCACCCGTGAGCGCGTTCCTCTCGTCGGCCTCGAAGGCGGCCGGCTTCGCGGTCGCCTTCCGGGTGTTCACCGAGGCGTTCCCGATCGCGGACGCCGTGGCGGTCGGCATCGACTGGCCGCTCGTCTTCGCCGTGCTCGCGGTCCTCACGATGACGCTCGGCAACTTCGCGGCGGCCGTTCAGACCGAGGTCAAGCGGATGCTGGCGTACTCCTCGATCGGCCACGCCGGCTACGCGCTTATCGGCCTCGCCGCGCTGTCGGCCGGCGGCAGCCACAACGGCGCCGTGATGGGTGCCTCGATGGCGCACCTGTTCGTCTACGGCTTCATGAACACCGGTGCGTTCCTGTTCATCGCGATGGTCGAAAGCTGGGGCGTTGGTCGGACCTTCGAGGACTACGCTGGCCTCGGTTCGGTGGCCCCGATGGCCTCCGTGGCGATGACGGTGTTCATGTTCTCGCTTGCGGGGCTGCCCCCGTTCGGCGGGTTCTTCTCGAAGTACTTCCTGTTCGCCGGCGCCGTCTTCAACGGCTTCTGGTGGCTCGCCGCGATCGGCGCGCTCAACAGCGTACTCTCGCTGTACTACTACAGCCGCGTCGTGAAGGCGCTCTGGATCGAGGAGCCGACGGACGCACTGTCGGCGGTGGACTCGCGACCGACCGCGCTTTACGGCGCCGTGATCGTCGCCGCGGTCGCGACCGTGGTCGTGCTGCCCGGCTTCGGGCCGGTCATCGAGACCGCTGAGGCCGCCGCAACGGCGCTGTTCGGCTGAGCTGACAGCCGTCCTCCATCTCCCGGACGGCACGTTTCTCGGACGGCACCGTTTTATCTGCGGGCCCCACAGAACCGGTGTAATGGTTCGGCGCCTCGTGTTGGGTTGTAGCGGCGTCGGGCACACGCTCATCGAACATGCCCGGCAACGCCGCGGCGACGTCTACGTCATCACCGACGACACCGGCTGGGTGACGACGCTTCGGGAGTCGAACGTGCCGGCGACGGAAGCCGATCCCGCCGACGCGACGGCCTATCCCGAGCGAGCCGACGTCGTGGTGTGTGCGGCTGACGACGTCGATCGGAACCTGGCGGCCGCCCGCACCGCACGCCGAGCATATCCGGCGGCAACCCTGATCGCGTACGTGGGTGGCGAGGCCGACGCCGCAACCCGTGAGTCGATCGCGGCGACCGTCGATCGCTGCATCGATCCCGTGTCGTCGCTCACCCAGCGCGTGTTGGAGGCTGTCGATGCGGACGCCGACGAACGCATCGTCTCGCTCGTCGAGACCGTCCGGTCGCTGTCGGGGCCGCTCGCGGTGGTCACACACGACAACCCCGATCCCGACGCCATCGCGGCGGCGATCGGCCTCACACGCGTCGCCGACGCCGTGGGCGTGGACGCCGACGCCTGCTACGGCGGTGAGATATCCCACCAGGAGAACCGCGCGCTCGTCAACTTGCTCGACATCCGGTTGCGGCACCTTGAATCGGTGGCCCTCGCCGATTACGGTGGGGTCGCACTCGTCGACCATTCGCGTCCGGGGATCAACGATAGCCTTCCGACGGACACCGATGTCGACATCGTGATCGACCACCATCCCCCCCGGGGGCCAGTCGAGGCGCGGTACATCGATGTCCGGCCGGACCTCGGCGCGACGAGCACGCAGATCGCCCAGTATCTCGACCGGCTCGGGATCGAGCCCGATGAACGGATCGCGACCGCGCTGCTGTACGGGATCCGGATCGATACGCGGGACTTCACGCGGGAGGTGGCGATCGCGGACATCGAGGCCGCCGCGGCGATCCTCGGGGCGGCCAACGTCGAGACGCTCGAACGCGTCGAGACGCCGACGGTGAGCCCCGAGACGTTCGAGACGCTCGCGCGGGCGATCCGCGAACGCGAACTCGAGGGGTCGGTCGTCGCCTCCTGTGTCGGCGAGATCGCCGACCGGGACACGCTCGCGCAGGCCGCCGAACGGCTCCTCGATATGGAGGGCGTCACCGTCACCTTCGTCTACGGCTTCCTCGACGACACGATCTACGCCTCCGCGCGAGCCCGCGGGGCCGACGTCGATCTGGGTGAGACCCTTCGGGACGCACTCGGCCAGATCGGGTCGGCCGGCGGCCACGCGGATATGGCCGGCGCACAGATCCCGCTTGGCATCCTCGGGGCGGTGGAGGGCGACTCGACCGACTCGCTCGTCGACGTCGTTCGCGAGAGCATCTCCGGTCGATTCTTCGAGACGATCGCCGACGCTCCGACCCCGCCGACGGCGGACGTCGACCTCGCCAGGGTGCCGGCACCCGCCGATGAAGGCGGGGAGCACGGAGATTCTGATGCGGAGACCGCCGTCGTCGGGGATGGAAGTGAGGACGGTGCCGACGAGGATGCGAACGTCGATGGCGGGAATTCGGACGTGGACGGCGAGAATTCGGACGCCGACTCGGAGTGATCCGCCCCGAGTGATTCGGTTCCGCGGTGGTCGTCAGTACTCCTCGTAGGCGAGGTTCATCATCCACTGGGAGAACGCGTCGGACTGGGGGTCGATCTCCTCCTCACCGATGAACGGGGAGAGTATATCGCCCGCCATCAACAACGAGAAATCGAGATCGCGCGCGCTCGGCTCGAGGAAGTAGGTGTTGTGTCCATCATAGACCGTCTCCTCACGCTCGATGAGGTCTGCTTCCGCCAGCGCTTCGGCGATGCGGCTGCCCTTTCGCGAGGAGACGTCGAGTTCCTTCCAGAAGTCGCTCTGATGGATGCCGCCGGTCTCGCGGATGAGCTCGAGTCCGGCGCGTTCATCCGCCGAGAGATCGGCCTCGAGTTCGGACACGCTCATACCCGTCCGTGGGCCCGCGACTCGCTTAAAGGTGGCTTTCGCCGCCGGCGTTCGCGGTCGCCGCGGCGAACCCCGGCGGAACGGCGATCGGATCGTAGGCGGCCGTACACGGCGGGCCGTCCGCATACCGGAACGCCGGATCGTCCCCAGTTCGGACGAGGGTACTCGATCGAGTACCGAACGTCTCGCCGTGTATGCAGACGTCGACGTCGTGGTCGCCGAGCGTCTCGCCGAGCCGATCGAGCCATACGGCCGCCGACTCGCCGGGCTCGGGGCGGGCCCGCTCGGCCATCGCACGCGCCGACGTCCGCTGTCGGGTTCCGGCGTCCGATCGTCGGTCTGGGATCGCGAACCGTGGGCGCCCGTTGATCACGCCGCCGACGTTGCGGAGGACGTGCACCCCGGGATCGAGCCGCCTCACGCGCAGCCGGCCGTCGTTGACGAGGAGGAACGCGGCGGTCGAGTCGGCAAGAACCAGCGAGAAGCCGGCGTATGACCGGCCGTGATCCTCGATCTCGGCACGAACGTGGGAAACCGCCTCCCGGGCCGTGGCACGGTCGAGGCAGTCGTCGACCAACAGCCCTCTGGACCGGTCCCCGTCGATCGGTGTCGCGAGCCAGCGGTTGGTGAGCAGGACGTACAGGCCCGTCTCAGTCAGCCCCATCCACGTGCCGCCAGCCTCCCGATCCCGCGGCGCGATGACCGCCGGCGACCGGTCGGGGCGGAGCTGTGGCGGCTCGGCGGGACGGTCCAGCTGCTCGTCCCTGTTCGCCCCGACAGCGATCGGCGTTCCCGGGAAGACGTGCCAGGCGAGTGCGAGCGTACACACGTCGTGTCCTCGACGGGCAACCGGCAAAAACCGTCCGGTGGTCCCGGTCGATTCGTCCGGTTCCCGGGGCGCGGCGTGGCATCGCGCGACATCACGTGTCGTTGGGTGTCGTTGTGTAGTTTCGTCGACCGCCATACGGACGGTCCGTCGATCGGGATGCTACCGGAGTTCTCAACGGCGACGGACGGGTTGTGTACCGGTAGTCGACAGCGCAACCCCTTTGGCTCACGGCGACGTACTCGGCAGTATGACGTTCACACCCGACAGCGAGGCCACGAGCGAGGAGGTCGAATCCCGCGTCGCCGAGGCGATCGCGGACAACGACGTCGTGCTCTTCATGAAGGGAAACCGATTGATGCCCCAGTGTGGGTACTCCAAGCGCGCCGTCGCGCTGATCGCCGACCACGTCGACGAGTTCGAGACGGTCGACGTCCTGCCGGCGCTGCCGGAATACCGGGCGGCGCTGTCGGAGCACAGCGAGTGGGAGACGATCCCCCAGACGTTCGTCGACGGCGAGTTCGTCGGCGGCAGCGACGTGCTCGCCGAGCTCGAGGAGCGCGGTGAACTCGCCGATGCGCTGACGACGACGTAGTTCGACGCCCGCCGAGATTCGATCGTGGTGAGTAGTCACCGTGGTACCTCTCCATCCCGCTGCAGTCCCCGGATCCAGCAAAGGGTAGACCCTATAAGGCTCGGTCCCCTACCGATCAGCAGGTACAGTCGCAGTGTCGGCGCTGTGACGAACCATCATCCATTCCCCCATTTCAATCATGTCAGGCTGCGTGTTCCGACTCCATTCGACGCTCGAACTGCCACTCGAGGACGTAGAGGATCACTTCGACAGCGATCCGGAGCTGCCCCCGGAGATCGACGATGTCGAGATCACTCGCCGCAACAACACGCTGATACTCAAGGCGGTCTCCGACGACGAGAGCATCAGCAAGTACACGCCGACCGCCCAGCTCAAGGCGTCGGTCACCGAGACACGGGTCTACGAGGAGGAACCGCCGCGGGCCGGCGGTCCCCAGTGGATGGACGATGAGGAGGAGGAGATCCCCTCCGAACTCGTCGAGTTCGCCTGTTTCAAAGGCGACCGCGAGACGGTGTTACAGAACACGGCGCTGCAGTATCCGATGTTCCTCGTGTTGCGTGACATCGCGCTGAAGGCCGAAAAGGGCACGCTCACGGCGATCACCAACACCGATGACGAACTCCACGCGACGCGGATCGTCGAGGGCGAGGAACGCCCCGCCACCGTCGAGGTCGTCGAGAACCCGCAGGGCAACGGCGAGGGCAGCGGCGGCGTCAACTGGCGCGACAACGAGTTCATCTCCGAGTAGCGATCCCGAAACCGCGGTGTCGCCGTCGGTTCGTCCGCTCCGTCCACCGACTCACAGCCCCGGTCTCCGTCCACCGAGTACGGCCACGGTACTCCGATCGTCGTCAGTCTCTGGACTCTTTCGTCACCGAGGGAGTCGCGTCTCCGGAACGGTCGCCTCCCCGAAACGCCTCACACGAGTCCAGCGATCCCGAGCGCCTCGAGGAGCGGCACGCCGGCGGCGATCGACCCGAGCACGTAGCCGCCGATGGCGCCGCCGTTCAACAGCGGGAGGCCGGCGTGCGCCCGGCCGCGCAGCACCCACCGGAGCAACACGAACAGCCCGAGGAAGACCCCGCCCATCGCGAAGAGGGCTGGAAGGTTGAGGCCGAGAACCGGCACGTTCAGGCTCGGCGCCGGCGAGAACGTCGCCGCGCTGGCAACCAACACCGCCGGAATGACCGCATCGCCCAAGCCGATGAAGAAGGCGTCGCGGCCGTCGTCGTCGGTGGCGGTATCGCCGGCATCGGTGGCGTCGGCGTCGCGATCGATGTCGGCATCGACTTCGGCGTCGGCGTCGGTCTCGTCGACCGTGTCCCCGTCGTCGTGAACGTCCGCCGCGCCGGAGAAATCGTCCGCGAGCAACGAGTAGGACAGCGACAGCGGGATCACGAGGATGACGGGGATCCGAAGGTCCATCACCCCTTCCGCCAGCGAGAGCATGTGCTCGGTCCCGTAGACCGAGATCGCGTCGTAGACGGCCAGCACGCTCAACAGCAACAGGGCCGGCAGGATGCCGAAGGAGATGCCGAACAGCCCCGCCGCGCCGGCGCCCATCAACACGCCGGCGGTATCGATCACGTACCACTCGGGGTGGACGAGCAGCGCGATCGACACCGCCGCCGACAGGCCGATCGCAAGCAGCGGGGACACGAGCGCGGCGAAGACGTACCACGCCAACAGGCCGGCGCTGCCGACGATCACGTATCGGACCAGCTGGTCGAGATCGAAACGGAACGCCGCAAGCATCAGTCCGGTCGCGACCAGGATCGCGGCGATGTACGCGAGGGAGTTCGTCGGATCCTGGGGGTTCTCGACGGGTTGGTAGCCCTGTTCGACGAACTCGGGGACGAGCACGAGCGCCCCGAGCTGCACGAGGAGGAACAGGAGGCCGGCCACCGCCATCCCGCGGAGCTCGCGTGGCGTCATCGGGCGTACAGCGTCCCCCCGACGAGCGCGGCGAGCGTGATCCCGTCGTTCGGCGTCACCGCCACGTAGGGGCGGTCGACCGGGCCGAACACGTCCACCACGCGCCCGACGGTCGACAGCGAATCGTCGATCACGACCTCGCCGATCGACGGCGGGGCCTCGCCGTCCCCGCCGCGGGCGATCGCCAGCCCCTGCGCCGTTCGCACGACGCTGCCGACGCGTTTCACGAGTCGTCCCGCAGGAGGCCGGCGTAGGCGGCGACGGCCTGCACGAGGTCGTTCTTCGTCGTGTCCTCGGTGCCCTGCGCGAGGACCCGCCCGCGCGGTTCGTACTCGCGGGAGTAGGTGACGTCGCGTTCGATCACGGCGTCGTAGCCGATCTGCTGGACCGCCTGAGCGATTTCGTCGACGGTCGGGTTCGACAGCGCCTCCTCGGCGGCGACGCGGCGGCCCTCCGAGCGGGACAGCTCCGCGTCGAGATAGGCGGGATAGATGACGTTCTCGACCATATCGATCCGCCGGGCCCGGCCCGTAAGGTCGTTTCGACTGCCGAGATGGAACGGGACGAGGAGGCGGTCGTGGAACGAAAGGTGCGACCCGCGCGGCGCTACGACCGTCGTCGGCCGCTCTGCAGGCGCGCGACGAGCGCCGTCACGAGCAGCGCGATCGCGGCGACGGCCGGCCCGAAGCCGGGTGCACCGACCCCCGAGCTGCCCCCCTCGTCGTCACCCTCGCCATCGTCCCCGGCGGTGGTCGTCGTGGCGTCGGTCGGCACTGCCGTAGCCTCGGTGGACACCGCCGATCCCTCCGTCTCGACCGGTTCCGACGTCGCCTCGGCTGCCTCCAGCTGCGCCGAAACGTTCTCGACCGTGTAGACGACGCTCCGCGGCGCCGGCTGGTTGACCCACTGAACGTCGACGTGGATCGTGTTCCCCTCTTGGCCGGCGGTCGTGCTCGCGTACGGCTCCTCGTCGACGATGTCGGTATCGCGGTCAGTGATGAGGATGTACTCGGGATCGAACTGCAGAACGACCTCCGGAGACAGCTGCGGGTATCCCGTGTGGTTCCGCGCCGCGACGTTCTCCGCGCCCGCCACCGAGAGCATCTCGTCGATGAAGGTGTCGCCGGCAGCGACGTACCCGCTGCCGAGCGGATAGAGGATCGTCGGCCGATCGCCGTCATCGACCGACAGCTGCGCCTCCTCGACGCGCTCGTTCATCCAGACGTTGGTCGCGGCGGCACCCTCACAGTTCCCCGTGAGCCGCCCGATCGTGGTCGTCTTCGCCGCAATGTCCTCGATCGAGTGCGCGCGTGGGAGGTGAAAGACCGGGAGATTTTTGTCACGAAGATCTTCCAGTTGCTCCGCGTTAGTTGAGTTCGGAACCAAGACGAGGTCTGGCTGTGTACCCCTGACCTTTTCGATGCTGACGCCGAACTCCGAGGAGACGTCGGTTCGCGAATCGGCGCCCTTGAGGTACGAGGCGTACCGCGTCACCCCGACGACCTGCTCCCGGCCGCCGATCTCCCACATCGTCTGGGCGGCCGAGGGGTTCGTCGTCGTCACGCGCTCGGGACGCTCCTCGAGCCGGAGCGTCTCCCCGGAGGCGTCGGTCAGCTCGACGGGGAACGAACAGGCGTCCGCGGTGGCCGTCTGCTGCTGTGTCGTCCCGTCAACGGTCGGCGAACCCTGTGCCGCGACGGGCGCCGCGACCCCGGCACACAGGAGAACGGCGACGAGGCTCGCGACGAGTATCGATCGTGGTCGCATGGCGGTCCTCGGCCGTAGCCCAATAAATATTTACCTACTGCAAGCCGGTTTGAGAACGAATGAGGATCGTGGCGCGGACGGCGAGCTGGTGTCTGGGACTGGCGGGGCTGCTCGCCGCCGCCGTCACCGTCAGCGCCGCGCTCGGCCCGGTTCGGGTTCCGCCCGTCGAGGTCACGAAGGTGCTGTTGAACGCGCTCGCCGTGCCGGTCGGCGCGGAGGTCGAGACGCGTTCGATGCCCGGCCCGCTGTTCGTGCCCGCGATCGAGTTGCGCTACGTCTCGCCGTTCGCGTATCCTGTCGCGGACCTCCACCGGCAGATCGTCGTTGCGATCCGCCTGCCCCGGATCCTGCTTGCGGCGGTCGTCGGCTTTGCGCTTGCGGCGGCGGGAACGGTGATGCAGGGGTTCTTCCGGAACCCGATGGCCGACCCGTCGATCATCGGCGTCTCATCGGGGGCCGCGGTCGGCGCCGTCGCCTTCATCGTCGCGCCGGCGATGCTCCCCGGGTGGCTCCACTGGCTGGGACTACAGGGGATGGCGTTTCTCGGCGCGCTCGCGGCCGCCTTCGGCGTCTACGCGATCGCGACGCGGAACGGCCGCACCCCGGTCGCGACCCTCCTGCTTGCGGGGGTGGCCGTCCAGACGTTCCTCGGCGCGGTGGTCTCGTACCTCCAGCTGCAGGCCGAGGAGAGCCTCCGGCAGGTCGTCGGGTGGCTGATGGGCCACCTCGCGGGCGCGAGTTGGGCGGAGGTACGCGTCACGCTCGTGGTCGTGCCGGTCCTGTTCGCGGTCCTGCTCGTGTACGCGCGCGACCTCAACGTCCTCCTGCTTGGCGAGGAGGAGGCACGCGGACTCGGGATCGCCGTCGAGCGCACGAAGCGGATCCTGCTGGGCGTCTCCGCGCTGATCACGGCGGCCGGCGTGGCCGTCACCGGCGTGATCGGCTTCGTCGGCCTGATCGTTCCCCATATGCTTCGGCTCGTCGTCGGACCCGACCACCGGATCCTCCTTCCGACAGCCGCCCTGGCGGGGGGCTCCTTCCTCGTGATCGCGGACACGGTCGCCCGACTCGGCAGCGCCGAGATCCCGGTCGGCGTGGTGACCGCTGCGGTGGGCGCGCCCTTCTTCCTGTTCCTGCTCCGGAAGCGGGAGGTGCACGAGCTGTGAGCCCGCCTCGCGACGCTCGGCTGATGGCGGACGACGAGGCGGAGGCCGGGACCGACACGTCGGCGACCGGCTCCACGGTCGATGCCGACGATGCGCGACCGTACCTCGAGGCGACCGACGTGACCGTCTCCATCGGCGGCACGACCGTGCTCGAGGGGGTCGATCTGGCGGTCGAGACGGGCTCGTTCCTCGGCGTGGTCGGGCCCAACGGCGCCGGCAAGACCACGCTTCTGCGCACGCTTCGGGGCAGCCTGGCGCCGGACCGCGGTCGCGTCCGCGTCGACGACGAGGACCTCACGACCCGCTCCGCCCGAGCGGTCGCCAGGCGCGTGGCATCGGTGCCACAGGACACGACCCTCTCGTTCGACTTTTCGGTCGAACAGGTCGTCGGGATGGGCCGAACCCCCCACCGATCGCGGTTCTCGACCGCGGACGCCGACGACCGCGAGGCCGTCACCGACGCGATGGCGACGACCGACACCGCGCGCTTTGCGGACCGCTCCGTCGGGACGCTCTCGGGCGGGGAGCGCCAGCGTGTGCTGGTGGCCCGCGCGCTCGCCCAGGAGACCCCCGTGCTCCTCCTTGACGAGCCCACCGGTAGCCTCGACGTCAACCACACCGTCGAGACCCTCGAGCTCGTCCGCGATCTCGTCGAAGCGGGGAAGACGGTCGTCGCCGCGATCCACGACCTCAACGTCGCGGCACGGTACTGCGACGAGCTTCTGCTGCTTGCGGACGGACGCGTTCGGTCGGTCGGTACCCCCGAAACCGTCCTCTCCGAGCCCGCCCTGCGGGACGCCTTCGACGCCCGGACCGTCGTCACCGAACAGCCGGGATCGACCGCGCCGCTCGTCACCGCGCTTCCCGATCACGACCCGGACGCCGCAAGCCGCCGCGTTCACGTCGTCGGAACCGGACAGCGGGCGGCGACCGCGGTCGGCGTCCTCGTCGCGGCCGGCCACGAGGTAAGCGTCGGCGTCGTCCCGGCGGGCGATGCGGCCGCCGAACGCGCCCGCGAGATCGGCGCCGACCCGGTCACCGTTCCACCCTTCGCCGGGGTGTCGGACGACGCCGCTGCGGCCGCCACCGACCGCGCCGCGGCGGCCGACGTGACGGTCGTGGTCGGATCTCCGTTCACCGACAACCGCCGGGTCGCGACTGCGCTCCCGGGATCGCGGCGCGTCGTGATCGACGCTTCCGGGATCGAGGGACGGGAGGCGACCCTCGAGGGACTCGGCGACGCCATCGAGCTGATCGGAGCAGGGAAGAAAAGCGGTGCAGGTGACGCGGATGAGGCGGATGGGGTTGAGAGGACGGACGGGATGGAGGAGGGAAAGGCGGATCAGGCGAACCGAACGAACGATCGATGACCCGTCACCGGATCGCTTCGTCGGGAACTGACGGTTGACCGTCAGTCCACTCGAGCGCATTGAGCAGGACGACGAGGTCATCGAGTCGCTGATCGAAGACGTTCAGCGGGTGTTCATCCCGGAACGTCGCCGTCGCTCGTTGGATCGTCTCATCACGATGGTCGATCTGAAAGTGGCACGGACCCAGATCGGGATGGGTCTCGTCCTGGTGCCAGCCGATCAGCAGGTCTCGCTCCGACTCGATCCACTGGATCGCGTAGTAGTCGTGTTCGGCAGTCGCCGGGAAATCGAAAGACACCTGCAGTTCCACCGTGTCGATGGGATACGACTGGCCGAGGAACCCCGACGGGGAGAGGGCGGCTCGGACGCCGACCTTGTTTCCGGAGGAGGTGTGATACCACACCCGCTCGATCGGGGAGTCCGCTGCGGGAACCTGCGTCCGGAGTTGGTTGTGCAACCGGCCCAGAAGCGTCCGTTTGTCGAGGTTCGCCCGATTCGCGAGAAAGACCATCGATCTCCCTACTGTGAGAGCGAAACTGAGGTGTTCGAGGGACCGTCCCATTCGGGTGAAAGCGAGCGCGCATCGTCGTAGAGTTCGAGTGCGTGAGCAACCAAGCGCTTGTTGTCCGCATACCGCTCCCACTCGCGAAGCACGCGGTTGCGTTCACGGATCGATTCGCCGTCGAGGTCGGCGTCAGCATCGGCGATCGTCGCTTCCAACTCCGACCGGGAGCCGACGCCGTATTCGGCCTTCCACTCGTCGATCGCCGTCTGGATAGCCGCGACCTCCTCACGGAGTTCCTCGCGGGTATGGTCGTTTATCAACTCCGTCACCGCCGTGAGATACCGTCGTTGGTAGTTCGGCGCGTACTTCGTATGTCCGTCGTCTCCCTCGAAGGCGTGGATTTGCCCGAACTCGACGAGCATCTCCAGTTCGTCCTTCGCCGTTTGCCACGAGGAGACCTGGGCCTGATCGCGAATCCACTCCACGGACCGCGGTTGTGTAAGCGTCGTCGCGATCTTCCTGACACGCTCGCGGGCTGAGAGATCGTGGCTCCACGAGGTGAGGCCGGACTCGGGCATACGTGCTGGTAGTCACCGGCATCTATTATATCTTTGGAGCGATCTCGAATATACGAGATTCAGGGTCGGAACACGGGTTGCTCCGTTCCTCGGCGCGACCGACCACGCTCACCGTCGCCGAACGCGGATCGACGTCGCGACCGACTCCGGGAGGCTCTGCTCGCCGTCCGGCGTCCGCACGGTGACCATCCCGAAGGGGGCGACGTCGATCACCTCGAGCTCGGTGTCGGGCGTGATCCCGGCGTCGGCGAGGTACTCGAGTTCGTCATCGTCTCGGTCGGACACGCGGGCGACGACGACGGTCTCGCCGGCCTCGCAGTCGGCGAGACGGACCGAGTCGTCGGTGACCGGCTCGAGGTCGGCGCCGGGGATGGGGTCGCCGTGGGGGTCGACCGTCGGATCGTCGAGGGCCGCGGCCACCCGCCGCTCGAACGCCTCGGAGATGTGGTGTTCGAGCCGGTCGGCCTCCTCGTGGACCTCGCTCCAGTCGTAATCGAGCTGCTCGGCGAGGAACGCCTCGATCAGGCGGTGATGACGGATCACCTCGAGCGCGACCGCCTCCCCCTCCGGTGTGAGTTCGACGCCGGTGTACGGTTCCCGCTCCAGGAGCCCGCGCTCGGCGAGCTTGCCGAGCATATCGGTGACCGTCGGCGCCGTTTTGTCGACCTCCGCGGCGATCGCCGAGGTGGACACCGGCGGACCGTCCTCGGTCTGGAGGACGTAGATCGCCTTCAGATAATCCTCCATCACGTCGCTGAGCATCGATCCGGTGTTGCGGATCGGTGGGGAAATAGCTACGGATCCGTCCGTTCGGAATCGGTCCGTTCGGAATCGGTCCGGTCGGAATCGGTCCGGTCGGAGCCCGCCGCGATTTCCCTCACTCGGCGACGACCGCAATCACCCTCACTCACTCACTCACTCACTCACTCACTCACTCACTCACTCACTCCGCGTTCGCATCCCGAGCGCCCTCGACGGTCTCCCGAACCGCGTCACAGCCCTCCTCGTGGAGGAGGTCGCCGACGACGACGACGTCGGCGTGGCTCCCCATCTCGTTGGCGGTCTCGTAGTCGTGGACACCGCCGCCGTAAAAGAGGGTGGCCGAATCGAGCGCGTCGGCCGCGGCGGCGACGGTTTCGGGGTCGCCGAAGGTGCCGGAGTACTCGAGGTAGACGATCTCCTGGCCGAACATCTTCTCGGCGATGCGGGCGTAGGCGGTCACGTCATCCGCCGTGAGATCACAGTCCGCGTCGGTGTACTCGGCGACGGACGCCTCCGGGTTCAACACGATGTACGCCTCGGTGGTGGTACGGTCCCAGTCGAGGCCGTCCTCGATGCGCACCCACTCGGCGTGGGCGCCGACGATCCAGAAGGGGTCGGCGGCGTTGAACACGGTGGGGATGAGGTAGCCGTCCAGCGCCGGCGAGTCGACGACGACGGCCGGGTTCGACGGCTCCTGATACAGGGCGACGTCCTGGTCCGCGCAGGCGTCGATCACGCGTTGCATCTTCTCCTCGGTCATCCCGAGGGTTCCCCCGATCTCGATCGCGTCCGTTCCGGTTACGGCGACGTCCTCGAACGTCTCGTCCCCGTACAGCTCCTTGTCGGGGTCAACCTTCAGGACGTGATCCCACTCCGCCCACGGGTTCGTCATTACACGGGACTGTGCCGTGGGGGGCTAAAAAGGGTGCGATAGCCGGTATGGATCGGCGCGGATGGACGACGGATAACGGGCGAGGGACCGCGACTCACGGCAGCTGCGGTCGGTCCGCGTCCGGAACCACCTCGACGGCGTTCAGCACGCAGGCGAGCATCGCGTAGTAGCCGATCGTCCCGGTGAGCTCCGTGATGCCCGTTTCGCCGTACCGGTCGCGTGCCGCCTCGAAGGTCGAGTCCGAGACGGCGTGCTCCTCGATGAGTTCGCGGACGTACGAGACGAGGCACGCCTCGCGAGCCGGGAGCTCGTCGACCGTCCCCGAGCCGAATCGGGGACGACGTCGATCGTCGACCCGCTCACGCCCGCCTCGCGGGCGATCGGTTCGTGGACCGCCCACTCGAAGACACAGTCGAACGCCCGGGCGGTCGCGAGGATCGTCAACTCCCGGTCGGCGTCCGGGAGATCGCTTTCGAACCGAACGAACGCGCCGAGGTGCCCCACCCGGCCGGCGAGCTCGGGGCTGTTCAAAAGGATCGAGAAGGGTCCCCGCACGCCGCCGCGACTCTCCGCGATGGCGTCGTAGTGGTGGCGATGCTCCTCCGGAATCGTCTCCCGTGAGGGGTGGTACCGAGCGCGGTTCGAATCGGCCATACGACCAGAACCGCCATCGCGGTAATCAACGTTGTCATCCGGTTCGCGGCCGTCGTGTTGCCATCCGGTTCGCGGCCGTCGTGAACGGATCGGCTCCGGTTCGCTCCGCGTTACTGCGCTTTTGCCTGCCAGTCACGAACCCGGCCCGGATACCGTCGCCGTCGGATGGACGCCACCGCAGATGGTCGATCTCGTCGTCAGCTACTGCCCGGTCACGTCCGAGACGATGTCCTCGAGGATCTCCTCCCCCTCGTCCGGGGCCGCTTCCGCCGCCTCCGCTTCGTCCTCACCGGCGTCGGCGTCGGAACCATCGGCTGCCGTCCCGACGTCGGGGTCCGCCTGCCACTCGCGAACCGTGTCGGCGCCGACGCCGTCGACGCGCTCGGCGAGGTCGTCCGCGTCGGCGGTTGCGAGCGCCTCGACGCCGTCGATACCGGCGTCGGACAGCTTCTCCGCGGTCTTCTCGCCGATCCCATCGATCGCCTGCAGTTCGGAGCCGTGTTCGCGGGCCTGGAACTCCCGGTAGTTGCAGATCGGACAGCCGAGTTCCCAGGGTTCGTCGTCGGCGTGAACGCGAAGGTGAGGCAGGTCGTGTTCCTCGCAGGTCTCGTCGGTGATCTCGATCTCACCGCGGCGGGGTAACGGCAGCGAGTACTCACAGTCGGGGTAGCGCGTACAGCCGACGAGTCGGGAGCCCGATCGGAGCTGCTTGATCGCGAGTTCCCCACCCTCGGTGTCCCCACACTCCGGACAATCACCGATGACCGTGTCCTCGGTCGCGTCCGCCTCGTCAGCCTGACACTGCGGGCAGCCGTGGACGAACGTCTTCCGCCCGGCGAGCATCTTCACATGGTGGAGGTCGTGATCCTCGCAGGTTTCATCGAGAATGAGCGGTTTGCCGGTCGAGGGCAACGGGAGCGTGTACTCGCAGTCGGGGTAGCCGTCACACCCCACGAAGTGGGAGCCGTACCGGGACTTCCTGACGAGCAGGTCGGCGCCGCACTCGGGACACGGACCCAGCCGCTTGTCCGCCTTGAGCGACGTCCGGAGGTGGTCGCCGACCTCCTCGCGGGAGTCGCCGAGCTCCTCGAAGACGGCCGACAGCACCTCGCGTGATTCGGCGGTCACGTCCTCGTATTCGGCCTCGCCGGCGGCGATCGCCTGCATGTCCGCCTCGAGCTGGGCGGTCATCTCCTCGGAGACGATCCGGTCGGCGAACTCCTCGGCGGCCTCGACGACCGCCTCCGCGAGCTTGGTGGGACGTGGCGGATCGTTCTCGATGTAGCCGCGGTCGTAGAGCTTCTCGATCGTGTTATGTCGGGTCGCCTTGGTCCCGACGTCCCGAGACTCCATCTCCTCGATGAGCCGGGACTGGCCGTACCGCCGCGGGGGCTGTGTTTCCTTGCCCTCGAGCTCCCGGTCGGTTAACGCGAGCTCCTCGCCGGATTCCACGTCGGGAACGATCGTCTCGCTCGAGGACCGATAGGGGTAGACGTCGTGGTACCCCGGCTCGAGCAGGCGCTTACCGTTCGCCTTCAACCGAAGCCCGCCGTCGGCCGCCAGGGAGGGTTCCCGCCCCGACTCCGCCGCCTCGGGGTCCCGAAGGGCGGATCGGGAATCGGCCTCGGCGGCGATCGTGGTCGCCTCGCCGTTCGCGAGCGCGACCACGCGGAGGTGCTCCCAGGTGGCCGCCGGCGCGCAGGTGGCAAAGAAGCGGCGCACGACCAGCTCGTAGACCTCCCACTCGTCGTCGGAGAGGTCCGACGCCGCGGGGATCTCGCCGGTCGGATGGATCGGCGGGTGGTCGGTCGTCTCCTCGTCGCCCTCGGTCGGCTCGATCGCCTCCCGGTCGAGCAGCGCGTCGGCGTCGTCGCCGAACCCGGTGTCGAGGAAGGCTTCGAGCAGTTCGCGGGGGTCCAGGTCGTCGGGGTAGACGGTGTTGTCGGTCCGCGGGTAGGTGACGTACCCCGCGGTGTACAGGTCCTCGGCGATCGACATCGCGCGCTGGGCGCCGTACCCCAGGGACCCGGCGGCGCGGATAAACTGCGTCGTGTTGAACGGCACCGGCGGGTCGTCGGTGCGGGTTCGTCGTCGGATGTCGTCGACGACCGCACCGTCGGCCGCATCGAGCGCCTGCGAGAGAGTTTCGGCGACGTCCTCGTCCCAGATCCGGTCCGCCTCGTTGCTGTCGGCGTCCAGCAGGAAGTAGCTCGCCTCGAAGGGGTCGCCGCCGGATTTGGTGAGGTTCCCCGACAGCTCCCAGTAGGCTTCGGGGTCGAACGCCTGGATCTCGCGTTCCCGGTCGACGATCAGCTTGAGCGTCGGGCCCTGCACCCGGCCGACGGAGATGAAGTCGTCGCCGAGTTGGCCCGCCGACAGCGAGAGGAACCGGGTCAGCGCGGCACCCCACATCAGGTCGATCACCTGCCGGGCCTCGCCGGCGGCCGCCAGGTCGAAATCGAGCTCGTCGGGGTTCGCAAAGGCGTCTTTCACCTCGTTCTCGGTGATCGAGGAGAACCGAACGCGGTCGATCGGGGCGTCCTCGTTCACCTCGCGGACGAGCTCGTAGGCCTCCTTGCCGATCAGCTCGCCCTCGCGGTCGTAGTCGGTCGCGATGACCACCCGGGAGGCGTTTCGCGCGAGCCGCCGCAGGGCGGCGACGATGCCCTCCTGGGTCGGCTCCGTGCTGACCGGGGCGTCGATTAGCTCGACGGGCTCGACGTCGCGCCAGTTGCCGTACTCCGGGGGGAAGTCGACCCCGACGACGTGGCCAGACAGGCCGATACAGCGCTTGCCGCCCCACTTGTAGACGTTCACGCCGTTCACCCGGTCGGATTCGGCGGACTCCCCGCTGAGGACGTCCGCGATCCGCCGGGCGGCGTTGTCCTTCTCCGTGATGATCAGTTCGGGGCCGCGACTCATTGCCGGCAGGTAGGCAACTGTCTCGCGTAAACCTTTCGTGCCGGTGGTGTCGGTGGTGGCCCGATGGTGCCGATGGTGCCGATGGGGTCCGATGATGCTGATGGTGGTCCGATGATGCTGATGGTGGTCCGATGATGCTGATGGTGGTCCGATGATGCTGATGGTGGTCCGATGATGCTGATGGTGGTCCGGTGACGTGCCGGTTGTGGCGGTCGATCCGCGGACGGGGTCCCCTCAGATCCCCTGACCCATCAGGTGGCTACGCAACACGTCCGGCGTCTTGAGTCCGGCTTCGGTGTTGAGCAGGACCACAGTCTCATCGCCCGCGAAGAACCCGTCCTCGGCCAACTCCCAGGCACCAGCCGGGGCCGCGCCGCCGGCGGCACCCATCTCGAGGATCTCGTGTTGGGCGACCGCCACGGCGCTTTCGAGGACGTCGTCGTCGCCGGCGGTGACGCCGCGCCCGTCGCTCTCGCGGATGGCCTCGACCGCCCACGCGCCGCCCGCGGGGTCGGCTATCTCCAGCTCGCCGCAGATCGTGTCGGGCGTGTCCCACGGCTCCGGCTCGTCGATCCCGCGTTCGAGCGCGGCGGCGATCGGCGCACATCCCTCGGCCTGTGCCGCGACGAGCCGCGGTCGGTCCTCGATCAGGCCGAGCGTTTCGAGCTCCCGGAAGCCCTTGGCGATCCCCACGACGAACTCGCCGCTGCCGGTCGGGATGACGACCACGTCCGGAGCGGTCCAGCCGAGATCGGCGGCCAGCTCGTAGGCGGTCGTCTTCGCGCCCTCGTGGCGGAACGGCGTCGCGAACTCGGTCAGGTCGGTGTAGTCTGTCGCGAGCTGCTCGTCGACCGCCGCGACCGCGTCGGGATGGCGCCCCCCGACGACGCGCATCTCGCCGCCGTGGACGTTCGTCATCGCCTTGTTCGAGAAGGCACATCGCGAGGGGACGAACGCGTACGACCGCAGCCCGGTCTGTCCCGCGTAGGCCGCCATCGACTGGCCCGCGTTCCCCGGGGAGGCACAGACGAGCGGCTCGATGACGCCGGCGTCACCCGCGTCCGTCGCGACATCGCCGCCGTCCGCGTCCAACTCCGAGACGGCAGTCATCGTCACCGACAGGCCACGGTCGAGGGCGGTCCCGGTCGGGTTGCGCGCCTCGTCCTTGATGAACACGTCCGCGACGTCGAGTTCGTCCGCCAACCGATCGGCCGCGACGAGCGGCGTACCGCCCTCCCGCGCCGACAGGGCCGATGTCGCCGGGAACGGGAGAAGCGCGTCGAACCGCCACATCCCGTCCGCGGTCGTCCCCGCATCCGCGGCGGTCCCCGCATCCGCGGCGGCGTCCCCGATCGCGGTCGGATCGATGGCCGCCTCGACCGCGGCCGGATCGACGGCGTCGTAGTCGTAGGTCGGATCGAGCGGTCCGCCGCAGTCGGGACAGCGGGCCGCGGCCACGAGGTCGTGGTCGGCCCCGCAGTCGTGACAGGCGAGTCCCGTATAGGCGTCAGTCGTCTCCATAGGCGCCCTTGCTGGTGGGGCGACTAATCGCTTCCCGTCCGCGCCGCTCGTGGGGAGCGACCCGATCGATCCGGCGCAGGGTTACCGATACGCCGTCCCCTACCGATCCGGCAGCAGATCGGCCGGTGCATCGGCAAGGCCGGCCAACGCGTCGACCTCGACGTGGTGGAGGTCGCCGGGGATCACGAGCAGGTGGAGCGGGTCACCGAAGTCCCGGTCGGCCAGCGCGGAGAGGCGGTCGGCGGCCACGACCGCGTCGGGGCTGCCGGCGCGGGCGACGACGACGCCGAGGACGTCCGCCCAGTCGTCCGCGAGCATGGCGGCGGCGTGGTCTGCGGTCATATACTCCTCGTGGTCCGGGTCGGGGCCCCGGGGGCCGATTCCGACCTTGATGTCGAGGTAGACGACCGTGTGGAGCCCGCGCTCGCGGTTGGCCTCGATCGTCTCGATCACGCTGTCGGGAACGCCGTCGCCGCCGTGGGCGTACGGGAACGGGAGCGTGACCGCCTTGCCGAACCGGTAGTTCTGCAGGCCGGTCAGCGAGGAGGCGGCCGACTGGGCGGTCACCCCGTGGATCACGCGCGTGTCGATCCCGCGTTCCTCGGCGCGAAGCCGGAGGTCGGTGTGGGTCGTCGAGACCATCGTGTCCCCGGCGGTCAGAAAGACCGCGTCGCCGGCCGCGGCCGCCTCCAGGATCGGGTCGGGGTCCTGCTCGACCCCGGCGCGGTCGCGCACCTCGATCGTCGTTCCGTGTGCCGCTTCGAGGTCGTCGACGTCCGCGCCGACGAGCCGGCTCGTGTAGAACTCCGCGAACGCGCGGTCGGCCGCCCGCAGCGCGTCCCGCCCCTCGACGGTGATCGACCGCTCGTCGTAGAGCCCGAGCCCGATGAACGTGAGCATACCGACCCTCGACGGCGCGGACGCTTATAAACGCCGACCTGGAGATCCACCAGGAGATCAGCAAATTCGAGGTGGAGCCCCCGACCTCACAGAGCGAACCAGTGAGCGAGTAGGTCGGGGAGGAACCCGATATGGGACGACACAACCGACAGACTGCGACCACTCGACTCCCAAACGTATAAATACCGTAAAATACACTCTGAAGTATGGACGTGCGTCGAACTTCCGTCGTGAAACTCGCCGTTTCCGACGAGCAACGCGATGCACTCCACCGAACCGCCGACCAATACCTGTACTGCGCCAACCGAACCGCTGACTACTGTTGGTCCGAAGCAACATACACGGAGTGCAAGACCAACAAGCGAGAGGTCCGCGACACACTCTACTCCGAACTCCGGGAGGAAACGGAGTTACAGGCACAACTCGTCCAAGCCGCGATTCGTCGCGCCGTCGAAGCCATCAAGGGCGTTGTCGAGCGATGGAAAAAGGGACAGCGCGTCTCTTGTCCCACGTTCACCGCCGAAACAATGGACTACGACGCGCGGAGCGCAACCATCTCCCGAAACAGGGTATCGCTGGCAACTGTTGAGGGCCGAGTCGAACCGTCGTTCGTTCTCCCAGCAGAGAGTCCGACACCCTACGAGCGGTACGTACTCTCCGAAGACTACGAGTTCCGCGAGAGTACCCTACGGTACGATGAGGCGACTGACGAGTTTTACCTCAATATTTCGACCCGGCGGACAGACGGTGACGACGCAGAGGGTCCTGCAGATACCGAGCACCCCGATCAAACGGTCCTCGGAATCGACCTCGGCGTCAACAATCTCGCTGTGTCCTCAACTGGCACGTTCTGGCAGGGGGACGACTACGACCACTGGTGTCGTGAGTTCGAGAAACGGCGCGGTGAGATGCAGCAGCGCGGCACGCAGGCCGCGCACAACGCCTTACTTCGACTCGGGAAACGCGAAGAAGCCTGGCGCACACAGTACATCCACACGATCGCCAACGAACTCGTCTCGGAAGCCGTCGAACACGATTGCGATGTGATCGCGTTCGAGGAGTTAAGCGACATTCGAGAGCGGCTTCCACACGCGAAGTGGCACCACGTTTGGGCGTTCCGACGCCTGTTTGAATACGTTTCCTACAAAGCCCCTGAACAGGACATCTCCGTGGAGAAAGTTGAGCCGAACCACACGTCCCAACGGTGTTCACGGACGGACTGTGGGTTCACGCACGAGGACAACCGCCAGGGGGAACAGTTCGAGTGCCAGAAGTGCGGGTATGAGGTGAACGCGGATTACAACGCCGGAAAGAACATTGGCGTGCGGTACGCCCGAAAACGGACACACAAACTCCGTTCCTCGCCCACGTCGGGGGGCGGAGACGCACTAGTAGACGTGCGTGTGAATGGTGGGATAGTGAACGGCAAGAGTCACCAGTCGATTGCTGGCGACTGATTGCCGGGAGTCCACATCAAAGCCCTCCCCTCAAGGACCGAGGCGCGAAGCACCGAGGGAGTAGGGGAGGGTAGTTTACCCTTGGGATGCGAACGACGACGGCGTCCGACGAACGCAAGACGTCGTCCGGGGCGCGGCGCCGATCCCGGCGGGATTCCCCGATACCTTTATTCAGTCGCAGAATAACATTCAGACGAACGACACGTACCGTGAGACGATGGTCCCCACCCCCGATCAGATGACCGATCTACCTGCCGACGCCGAGCCGTTCGCCGACTGGGTCGCCGAGACGGCGGCAGCCCGCGGCGTCTCCGAACAGGAGCTGTTGAACCAGCTGGTGTCCGCCCTCTGGGTGCTCGACGAGCTCGACAACCTCCGTCGTGGATCCGGGGACGGGTCCGACGGCGACGGCGAGGATCGATCCGGTTCGTCGACTGCTGAGGACTCGGTCGCCGTCCCGGGATTCGATTCGTCGGACGTCGGCACCGAGGACGCCGACGCCGAGAAGTCGGCTGCCGAGACGGCGGAAACGGGCGTTGGGGACGACGATCGTGACCATACCACCGCTTCCGTCGCGGACGATGCTGTCAGCGATGCTGCCGAGGACGACGCCGACACTGATTCCACCGAGGACGACACCGCTGCCGGGATGGCCGGTGACCGCCAGGACGTCCTCGAGGCGCTCCTGGAGTCGGCCGACGTGGCGTCGGGATCGGGGTCGACCCCTGACACGCATCGCCTGGAACGCCATCTCCACGACCTCTCGCTCGACGTCGAGGACCAGCGCAAACGCCACGATCGATATACCGACCGGATCTCCGACGAGATCACGCGGATCAACGGCCGGGTCCGGTCGCTCGAGGAGTCCACCGAGCGGTTCCTGACCGCGGACGACCTCGATCCCTACGCCACCGAGACGGCGGTCGACCGGGAGATCGGCGATCTCGAGGACTGGATCGATTCGGAGTTCGACGACATCGAGGCGCTGTTCGAACACGTGCTCTCGATGGTCGACGACCTCGAGAGCCGGCTCGACGACCGCGAGGCGGCGATTCGGTCGGCGTTCGAGTCGGAGCTCGCGTCGATCCGATCGCGGCTCGACGACCGCGACCGGCTTGCGGCGCTCAGACGAGAGGCGATGACGACCGGGATCCGGACGGCGGCGTGTGCCGACTGCGGCGAAACGGTCGATCTCGCGCTGCTCGAGGCGCCCCGCTGTCCCGACTGTACCGCGACGTTCCGGGCGGTCGAGCCGGCGGGCTGGAACCCCTTCGCGTCGGCGACGCTGCGAACCGGACCGACGGATCCCCCGGTCGACGCGTCCGACGGGGCCGACGACGATCCCCTCGACGGTGACGCGTGAGCCGGTCGCGTCGGGGGCGTGCCGACACGGGCGGGTGCGGGCCGTGTGGGTCATGATTCGGTTGGAGGTTCGGGGATGACCGGCGACGCCGCTGATGCCGACGATCCGGACGGCGACTCCGCCGACTTGCGACGGCGCGGGCGGTTCGAGCAGCTCCGAGCCCGCTTGCGCGGCGAAACCGGGGACGAGACGGCCACGGAGACGCCGGACGAGGTGGCGGGCGATGCGAGCCGTGAGGACGAGAATGCGAGCGAGGATGCGGGCGATACCGCACCCGACGACGTGGATGACCGGTGGCCAGCCGAGGTGGACCCGATTCCGACCGAATCCACGACGCCCGCCTCACCATCCACCACGGGGACGGGATCGACGACAGAGAGCGATCCTGAAACGGCCGAGCAGACTGAGCAGACCGAGCAGACCGAGAGCGATCCCGGGGGGACTGATCGCGCCGAGACGATCGACGGAGCGAAGATGACGACTGGCGCCGATTCGGAGGACGATGCGGATTCCTGGGAATGGGTGCACGACGAGGGACCACCGGAGGCGGGGGAGACCGGCGACGGAGCGCCCGACCCGGAGTCGGATACGGAGCCGGCAACGGAAACCGACACTGCTGGGGAGCCGGGAGATGCCGACGATCGCGTCTGGTCCGCGGGGGAGACGGGGACGGACGCGACGGAGACGGACGCCGTCGAGACTCAAGGGGATGTCCCCGCAGACGCCGGGGAGTCGGCGGATCGCACGTCAACGGGGCGGATATGGGACGACCCGACGTCGTCGATGTCGGCGACGACGGACACGGATTCGGCGACGACGGACACGGATTCGGCGACGACGGACACGGACTCATCGCCGAGGGACACTCGCTCAGTCGAAACGGATGAACCGGCTGAGTCGGTTGAAGCGGATGAGCCCGCTGAGCTGGCTGAGTCGGCCAAGACTGGGTCATCAGACTCGCAGGAGGCGACGGCGGCATCCGCCATCGAGGCGACGTCCACCGACTCGGATGCGGCCGAATCGGGTTCGGCCGACTCGGGGACGGCCGGCAGGGAGTCGCCGACGCCGACGTCACCGGTGGGTGACCGGGATTCCGACATCGATCACCTCGGCGAATCACTGGCTGACGCAACCGATGCATCAGTGCCGACGGGACCCACGAACGAGCCACGATCGGAGTCGGTCCCCGAGCTTCCGACGTTCGACGCGATCGAGCCGGGATCGAGCGCGCTCGTGCTCAGCCCGTTGTCGGGGCCCCTTTCGACGGCGGCCTGCGGTCGACTGCTCGATGCCGGCGAGGGGGCGGCGGCCGACGCGGTCGGGTCCGGGCCGGCCGACGAGGATGCGCCGGCGGGACCTCGCGAGCGAAACGTGCTCCTGGTCGCGGTCGAAGCGTCGGCCGCCGAGCGGATCGACGTGTGTCACCGGGCGGGCATCGACGCCGGCGAGATCGCAGCGATCGAGGTCGGCAGCCACGGCGGGTCGCGGTCGGTCGCCTCGGAGACGACCGGGGGCGGACAGTCGGTCTCGGTCACGCGCGTCTCCCGGCCCGGGAACCTCTCGAAGCTCGGCATCCTGATCACCAAACAGCTCTCCGAGTGGGAATCCGACGGGCGGCCGATCGTCTTCTGTCTGCATTCGTTGACGGCGCTGCAGCAGGCCGTCTCCGACGAGAAGCTGTTCCGGTTTCTCCACGTGTTGACCCGGCGGCTGGCCGCAAGCGGGTGTCGGGCGCATTTCCATATGGACCCCGACGCCCACCACGAGATGGTCGTCGGGACCGTTCGCCCCATCTTCGACGTCGTCGTCCGGATCGGTCCGAACGGGGCCGTCGACGTCGACCGGGAGTGAGGGACAGGTTCGAAACGACGATCCCGAAAGCCCTCGGCTGCTCGACGTCCCGCGACCGCACGAGACTGCATCTCGTTGGCCCTCGTTCGCTTCGTCGCCGGCGCACAGCGCCGGCTTCCATCGGGACCGATCCCGCACAGGTCACGAGAATCCGCTGCGCGCCTCAGACCTGGGGTGCTTGCGGGCCCGGGAACGTCACGGCGCTTTGCGACGTGAGATCGGGAGGCGTGGTCTCCCGGAGGTCCTCGCCGTCGAAGTCGAACGTCGCGATCGTCGAACGGGGCTTCTGGACGATCGGCCGTCCGACCGTCTCCGTGTGCTTGCACTCGACGATGATCGCGCGCCGTCTTCCCTCGGAGGCGACTCCACAACCTTTTACCCACTAGTTACTCAACTCCTGAGTAACCAATGACGATCCTCGTCACGGGCGCCGACGGCTACATCGGCTGGCCCACCGCGCTGCGCATCGCGACACGGACCGATGATCGCGTCCTGCTGACCGACACCTTCGGGCGCCGGGAGTGGGTTTCGGAGGTCGGCTCGACGTCGGCGATCCCGATCGCGTCGATGGCGGAGCGCCTCGACGCCGCCGAGGAGGTTCACGGCTGTGCAAACCTCTCGTTCGTCGAGGGCGACCTGACCGATCGGTCGTTCGTCGACGAGCTGCTGCAGGTCCACGAGCCGGAGACGGTCGTCCACACGGCCGCCCAGCCCTCCGCGCCCTACTCGCAGATCAACGGCGAGCGCGCGAACTTCACCCAGCACAACAACATGCAGGCCACGCGCAACCTCGCGTGGGGGCTCCACGAGAACGACCTCTCGGACACCCACCTGATCGAGACGACGACGACCGGCGTCTACGGCGCCCCCGAGTTCCCCATCCCCGAGGGCGGCGCGACGATGGAACACGACGGCGAGCGCGACGACGTCCCCTTCCCCGCGATGGCTGGCAGCTGGTACCACCTCACTAAGAGTCACGACGCCGCCAACCTCCGGCTGGCTCACGAGCAGTTCGACATCCCTGTTTCGGACGTTCGGACCGCGATCACCTACGGGACCGGAACCGCCGAGACCGCGGCGGACGACCGGCTCGCCACCCGGTTCGACTTCGACTACTACTTCGGCGTCGTCGCCCACCGCTTTGCCGCCCAGGCGGTCGCGGGCTACCCCATCACGGTCTACGGAAAGGGCGAACAGCGCAAGCCCTTCGTCGCGCTCGAGGACGCCGTCGAGGGCCTCGCCCGCCTCGCGCTCGGCGACCCCGACGATCGGCCCGCCGATCACGCCGTCTACAACCAGGTCACCCGCCCGATCTCCATCGTCGAAATGGGCACCACGATCGCCGACGTCGCCGCCGAGTTCGATCTCGGCACCGAGGTCGAACACTTCGAGAACCCCCGCGACGAGGACGAGACGCACAAGATGGCGATCGAAAACGACCGCTACCTCGACCTCATCGACGGCCAGTCGGTCACCTTCGAGGCGGGCATTCGCGACGTGATCGAGGCCCTCCTCGAGAACGCCGACACGATCGCCGCCCACGAGGACCGCTTCCTCCCCGGCGTGCTCGAGGACCGCCTCGCGGCGGAGGCGGAAACGGACGCTGACGCCGACGCCGCCGACGCAACTGACGCCGCCGACGCCACTGACACAACAGGCGACGACCAGGAGCCCGAGGTGGAGGCTCGGTGACCACCACGACCACGACCACGACCGCCCCCCGACACGTCCTCGTCACCGGCGGCTGCGGCTACATCGGGAGCGCGCTCGTGCCACGTCTGCGCGCGGACGACCGCGTTGCGACCGTCACGGTCCTCGATGACCTCTCCGGGTCCTCCCCGCGAAACCTGCTCGCAAGCGGGCTCGCGACCGACGACACGATCCGGTTCCGCCGCGGCGACGTCACGGAGTACGGCGACGTCGAGTCGGCGATGCGCCCGGCCGACACCGTGATCCACCTCGCAGCCATCACGGGTGCGGCCTCGACCCACGACCGCCCCGCGGAGACCGCCCGCGTGAACTACGACGCGACCGAGCACGTCCTCCGGGCCGCCGGCAAGCTGGGCGTCTCCAACGTCGTCTTCGCCTCCTCGTGTAACGTCTACGGGCGGGCGGCCGCCGAGGACATCAACGAGACCGTCGATCCCGACCCGATCAACCCCTACGCCGAGACGAAGCTCCGCGCCGAGGGCCTCCTCGAGGAGGCGATCGACGAGTACGACCTGACGGGCACGGCCCTCCGGATGAGCACGAACTACGGCTACGCCCCCGGCGTCCGGTTCAACCTCGTCGTCAACCACTTCGTCTTCCGCGCGCTCACCGACCGTCCCCTCACGGTCTACGGCGACGGGAGCAACTGGCGCCCGTTCATCCACGTGACCGACGCCGCCCGCGCGTACGCACACGCCGCCCTCGACCCCGAGAGCTGGGACCGCCTCGTCTACAACGTCGGCGACGACGCCGCCAACTACCGCATCGCGGAGATCGCCGAGGCCGTCCGCGAGGAACTCGACCGAGATCTCGACGTCACCTACCTCGAGGAGGAACATCCCGGCCCCTCCTACAACGTGAACTTCGACCGCCTCGCGGAGACCGGCTTCGAGACGGAGCGCTCCCTCCGGGAGGGCATCCGCGATCTGGCCGACCGCTTCGGCGAGGACGCCCCGATCGCGACGGCGTAGTGTCGCTCCCCCGCGATCGCATCCAGCATATCGGGTGGGACAGCGTTGCCGTTCACACCGATCGATCCGGCATCGTGCCACGGAGTGGCGCCGTATCACCCACCTCACGTCGTCGACGACTCACGCCGCTCTCCGGACCGACCCTCGACGACCCCCGTAGCCGAAACGTGGCCTATTTGCCGCCACGTCCCGCGACCCAGAGTATGACGAGTCAGACGACCGTCGCCGTGACCGGCGCGGCCGGGTTCATCGGCAGCAAGGTGGTGCGCCTGCTTCGGGAGGCACACCCCGACTGGGAGATCGTCGCCGTCGACAACTTCTACCTCGGCGACGTCCGCCGGATCGGCGACGTCGAGGTCGAACACGTCGACGTCCGGAACCGTGATCGGCTGGAGGACGCGCTCGCGGGCGCCGACGTCGTCTGCCACCTGGCGGCGATAAGCGGCGTCGACGACTGCGAGGACCACGCCGATCTCGCCTATGAGGTGAACGTCCAGGGGACGACCAACGTCGCGTGGTGCTGCCGGAAGACCGGGGCCGCACTCGTGTTTCCGTTCAGCATGGCGGTGCTCGGCGACCCCGAGTCGTTCCCGATCACCGTCGACGACGCCCGCGACCCGATGAACTGGTACGGGCGCACGAAGGTGCTCGGCGAGCACGCGATCGAGGACCTCGCGGACGGCGCGTTCCCGGCCCACCTCTACCTCAAGTCGAACCTCTACGGCGAACACGAGATCGACGGCCGGCGCGTCTCGAAGGGGACGGTCATCAACTTCTTCGTCGGTCGCGTGCTTGCCGGCGAGCCCCTCACCGTCTATGAACCCGGGACGCAGGCGCGAAACTACGTCCACGTCACCGACGTCGCGCGGGCGTACGTCCGGAGCACGGAGCGACTCCTCGAGGCGCTCGATGCCGGCGAGACCGGCGTGCGGAAGTACGAGATCGCCTCCGAGGAGGACCCGAGCGTGATGTCGGTCGCGAAGCTGACCGCGTCGATCGCCCGCGAGGAGCTCGGCGTCGACCCCGAGGTGACGCTGCTTGAGAACCCCCGCGAGGAGACGCTCGTCGACGCCTTCGACGTCAACATCGACGCCGCCCGGACCGATCTCGGGTGGGCACCCGAACACACCGTCGAGGACTCGATCCGTCGACTGCTCCGCGAACGCGCGGACGAGCTCGACGTCTGAGACGAGTTACGAACGACGTCCCGGTCCGTCGTTTCACCATATACATTTACGTGTACGTGTACACGATATCGGGTATGGCGACGAAAACGATCACCGTGACCGAGGAGGCCTACGAGCGGTTGCGGGAGATGAAGCGGGATGACGAGAGCTTCACCGACGTCCTCCTGCGGGTGACGGGAGATGAACGTGACGTGATGAAGGGGTTCGGGGCCTGGAAGGGGGCGGGACTCCGGGACGCGGTCGACGACGCGAGTGACGAGTTGGACGAGGACTTCAAGGACCGACAGAATGCACTGTTTAGGCGCTAACGCGTTGATCGACTATCTCGAGGGGGAGCCGAAGATCGCCACGTTTCTCGAGGAGACCGATCGCCGTCCTCTGTTCGCATCCACGATCGCGCTGCACGAGGTGTTCGTCGGCGCCGCGCGGCTGCGCGGGCGATCGGGGGTGGCGGACGCCCGTTCGGACCTCGACTGGGTCGAACCGCTGGAACTCTCGCCCGGCGGCGCGGCCGAGGCCGCCGTGATCGACGCGGAACTCCGGGACGCGGGAACGCCGATAGGGGCGATGGACACGATCATCGCAGGAACGGTCCGCGATGCGGGAGCGACGCTTGTCACGGCAGACGGCCACTTCGATGCGGTTCGCGACCTCGACGTCCGGCGGTATCGGTGAGGTACGACGAGTCGGGACACGCCGAGATGATTCACGAATACGGGTCGGCCGCGAGGGTGTCGTACTCCCAGGTGAGCTGGAAGTACCGTTCGAGCCCGGCCACGAACGACGGGTTCTCCGTGACCGCGGCCTGCCGTTTATGAAGGGGGATCTCCTCCTCCTCGACGAGCAACACGGCGCGACCGGAGTCGTACGCCATACTCGGGTCCGCGATCGTTCCGCGCCAGGGCAACCGCGTCGCGCTGAACCGGACCGCGACGTCGGGGTACTCCTCGCGGAGGCGCGCCACCGTTCGCTCCTGCACCGCGGCGTTCTCCGCGCTTAACAGCGATGGGTCCAGAAAGAGCACGCGGAGGTCCCGGCCGCGATCGATCGCGTCCGCGACGGTCGGCTCGACCGACTCCAAATACTCGAAACTCTTCGTGAGCACGTCGACGCGCTCGGCCGCGCCCCGATACAGCGACCGCGTCTCGGCCTCGCTGGGGTCGCCGACGTCGACGACGTGGAACAGCTCCTCGGTCGGGGAGATGTCCTCGCTCGCGCGCTCGTAGAGGGGCCCGAGCGTCTCCAGGAATTCCTCGCGAACCGACTCGATCTCAGCACGGTAGGATTCGTACGACTGCCGGCGGTTTTCGACGGCGCGATCGAGGATCGTCGCTGGCGGCTTCGGCTGGTACTGCTTGGGTCGTCCCGGAATGACCTTGATGTAGCCCGCGTCGGCCAGCTCGTCGAGCACGCCGTAAATACGGGCTTTCGGGATCCCCGTCGCTTCCGAGAGGTCCGGGGCGGTCGTGCGCCCGAGTTCCAGCAACCGCTCCAGCGCCCGCTCCTCGTACTCGGTGCGGTCGAGCGTCGCCAACAGATCGCTGGGATCGCGCTCGGTGGCCATATGCCGACCTGCGCCGCAAGCGTCTTTAATCCACAGTTTCCTGCGTCGACGTCGCCGACGAGTACCGTGCCTTCGTCCTGCACCGATTTCGCTCATCCCGAACGGATCCGAGATACCGGAACCGATGTCACCGACCCGAAGATTGATACCACGACGGATAGTTACTCGAAATATGAGTAACAAAGTCGTCGCCGACGACGAGCACCTTGCCGACGTCGAGGACGGAGCCGGCTGTACGGAGATCTGGGAAAAACTGAGCGCGCAACGAGCCGCGGCCGACGTCGACGAGGAGTGATCTCGCTCGGTACGAGGTATTCCCCACGAGCGCGGTCCTGTTCGTCTTCGCAGCCGTCGCGGCCGGTGCCGCGTTCGTCCTCTCGGATGAGCGACCCTCCTCTGACCCAGAACCACTCGACGCGAGCCGCCCCGATGTGGAGCTACTCGGATCGGCCGCGTCGCACGACGAAGACGGGGATCGAGGCGTTGTCGACCACGCGCTCGGAGACGCTGCCGAGCGAGACGATCTTCTCCTTGGGCGTCTTCCCGTGGGCGCCGATGACGATCAGGTCGCAGTCCGCCTCGTCGGCGTACGCGAGGACCTCCTTCCAGGGCGTCCCCGTTCGGACCGCCTCGACCGTCTCGAGCCCCTCGGCGGCGGCCCGGTCGGCGACGTCCGCGACGGCGGCCTCGCCGTCCGCCTCCAGCGAGTCCCGGAGGTCGTCCGTGGCGTCGCCCTCGGCCGCCGTCACGAGGCGATTGTCGACGACGTAGAGGGCGTGTACCGTGGCGTCGTTATCGGCCGCGATCGACAGCGCGTGCGGGAGCGTCTGCTCGACCGTCTCGGTGCCGTCCGTGGGAACGAGTACGCGATCGTACATCTCGATACCGAGTTGCACGCCCGCACTCATCAACGTCCCGACCGGTCCCCGACCACATCCGACCCACACCCGGATCGCCGTTTCCCCCGTCCACCACCCTGCAGTCATCCGCCTCCACCCTGTAGCCATCCGCCTCCACCCTGCAGTCATCCGCCTCCACCCTGCAGTCCTCACACCCGGACCGCTGCCGCTTTATCCGCGGGGCTCGCCGTCTCAAGTATGACCGACGAGTGGGTGAGCCTCTTTTCGGGCGGCAAGGACTCCGCGTGGGCCCTCCATCGCGCCCTCGAGGCGGACCTCGACGTTGCCGCCCTCCTGACCGTCCATCCGACGGGGGATTCGTATATGTACCACACGCCGGCGACGGGGCTCGCCAGCCTCGCCGCCGAGAGCATCGGCATCGACCTCCTCGAGATCGAACCGGACGACTTCGACGCCGCCGGAGCCGAGGAGTCCGGCGCACAGGGCGACGCCGAACTCGAACCGCTCGAGGCCGCCCTCGCGAGTCTCCAGCGCGGACCGGACACCGAGACGACCGTCGACCCCACCGACGCCCTGGCTCGCCGGCACGGCCCGATCGACCTGGCCGGCGTCACCGCCGGTGCCGTCGAAAGCGAGTTCCAGACGAGCCGGATCGAGGCGATGTGTGACCGGCTGGGGATCGGCTTGTTCGCGCCGTTGTGGCAGCGCGACCCGGTCGCGCTCGCCGAGGCGATGATCGACGCCGGCTTCGAGATCCGGATCGTTCAGGTGGCTGCTTACGGCCTCGATGAATCCTGGCTCGGCCGAACGCTGGATCACGACGCCCTCGCGGAGCTGCAGGCGCTCACTCAGAAGTACGGCGTCCACGTCCTCGGCGAGGGCGGCGAGTTCGAGACGATCGTCACCGACGGCCCGGAGATGGACCGCCCGATCCGGTTCGACGCCGAACCGGTCTGGGAGGGGTCACGCGGCCACCTGCGCATCGGAAAAAAAACGTGGCTTGAGTGATCGTCGGACGCGTGGCTTGAGTGATCGTCGGACCCGTCAGCGGGACCGAGCCGCCGGTCGTCGCTAGAACTGGCGCCGACTGAGAACTGCCCGTCGACCGAGATCTGGCGCCGACCGCCGTCTAGAACTGTCCGCCATCGGTGATCGAGGTGTGGGCGCCGATGAGCGCGCCCGAGAGGTCGAAGTTCTCGATCGTCGTGCCGCGGTCGATGATCGACCCGCGGATCTCCGCGTTGCGGACGCTCGCGTTCGGAAAGACGACGGCCCGGTCGAGCGTCGCGTCCTCGACGGTCGCGTCCGCCATCACGTGGACGGTCTCACCGAGCCGCGAGTCGGTCACCGTCGCGTCCTCGTGGACGATCGTGCCGCCGTCGAGTGACCACTCGATGGCGTCGAGGTAGCTCTCGGGCGTCCCGATGTCGAACCAGGCGCCGTCGAAGGTGAACGCCCGCACCGTCCGGCGCTGTTGGAGCCACTGGATGAACCAGCCGGGCTCGTCGGGGTTCTCGCCCGCCTCGAGATAGGTCGACAGGTCCCCGAGCCGGTCGGCGGGGAACGCGTAACAGGCGATGGAGACGAGCGTGCTCTTGGGGTCGTCGGGCTTCTCCTGGAAGTCGACGACGCGATCCCCGTCGAGATCGACGAGGCCGTAGGACTTCGCCTTCTCGCGGGAGCCGACGTCGTAGGCGGCAAGTGCCGGCTCGCCGGTCTCCGCGAAGAAGTCGACGAAGTCGGCGATGTCGAAGCTGATGAGGTTGTCGCCGGCGACGACGATCAGGTCGTCGTCGACGCCCTCCCGGTCGACGAGCTGGGCGAGCGCGCCGACGACGCCGAACTTCTCGGACTCGTCGGTCGTGTCCTCGATGGACAGCGTGGGCTTGTCGAAGTCGGCCTCCGCCAGGTACGTCTCGAACTCCCCGGCGAAGCGCTCGTTCGTGGAGACGAACACCTCGTCGATCCGGTCGTCGGCCTCGAGATCCGCGAAGATCTCGTCGATGACCGTGTGGTCGCCGATCGGGAGGAACATCTTCGGACGATCCTTCGTGATCGGCCACAGCCGCGTCGCGTACCCGCCGGCGAGGACAACCGCCTTCATATACTCGCCCAGACGCGAGGGGGTCGTATCATTCTTTTCGTCTCGTGGCGACCCCTCGGCCGCGCCGGGGAAACCGCCACAACTCGGTGCGCCGGGACGTATTTATCCCGGAAGCGACGTACCCCCGCGTATGTCCGTCCCCGACGACGACGACCGCACCACGCGCCAGCGGATCGCCGATCGACTTCGCGACGGCGCGGCCACCGCAAGCGGGCTTGCCGAGGAGTTCGCCGTGCCGGTGCCCGTCGTCTACGAGCATCTCGAACACGTCGCGGAGTCGGTCGAGTCCGACGAGCAGTTCCTCGCGGCACCGCCGACCTGTCCGGAGTGCGGGTTCGATCGGTTCGAGACGCTGCTGTCGCGACCCTCCCGGTGTCCGGAGTGTCGCTGTGAGCGTCTCGAGGAGCCCGCCTACCGGATCGACGGCGGAAACGGATAAACACCTTTAGCGATCCCCGCCGTTAGGTCGGATCGTGCTCGCTCAGTCGCCCGGATCGGTTCTGTTCGCTCGATCGTCCGGATCGGTCGTACTCGTTCAGTCGTTCGGGTCGGGGTCGACGCTGCTGGCGGTCTACGTGCTCGCGTTCGCCGCGGCTGCGGTCGCGTGTTTCGTGAGCGTGCCCCGGGCACGGACGTTCGACGACCCCGACGTTCGCGCCGGCTTGGTCTCGCTGCTGGTCCTGAGCGGCCTCTGGGCGACCGCTCACGTCGGGTTCCTGCTTGCCCCGCCCGGAACGATCGCGCTCGTCCTCTACGTCGCCGGTCTGGTGGCCGGCTTTTCGACGATCGGCGCGTGGCTCTACTTCTGTTCGGCCTACACCGGACGAACGATCCACCGACAGCCGATCTACCGCCGCACCGCGATCGGCATCTTCGTGGTCGTCCTCGCGGTGAAGTTCACCAATCCGATACACGAGATGTATTTCGTCGCCGAGGCGAGCGCGACGCCGTTCCCCCACCTCGGCGTCCAACACCTCATCGGCCACTGGATCGCGATGGGGCTCGCCTACGCGCTCGCGACCGTGGGGATCTTTATGCTCGTCGAACAGTTCACGCAGGTCGGCGCCGACACCACCCCGCTTGCGGTGCTCGTCGGCATCACCGGGCTTCCGCTGGTGCTCGACATCGTCGGCTACCTGAACCCCGGGCTGATCGATATGACCTACGAGCCCCTCGGCGTCGCCGTCTTCGCGGTCGGCGTGCTGTTCATCTTCTTCGACCAGTTCCAGGCGACGCGTATCGCCCACGAGACCGACGACCCCGTGATCGTCCTCGATGACGAGGATCGGGTCCGCGATTACAACGTCAGCGCGCGGCGATACCTCCCGGAGATCGCCGACCGCGCCGTTATCGGCGAGCCGCTCGCCGAGGCGCTTCCCGAACTCGCCGCCGCGATCGACTCCGACGACGACATCTGTCGGATCGACCGGGACGGCGAAACCCTGTATTACCGGATCTCCGTGGGGCCCTTTACCGCCGGGTCGCGTCACCTCGGCCGGCTGCTCACGATAGCCGACGTCACCGACCGCGAACGCTACCGGATGGAGCTCGAGCGGCAGAACGAGCGTCTCGACCGGTTCGCAAGCGTCGTCTCCCACGACCTTCGCAACCCGCTCAACGTCGCCCAGGGACGCGTCGATCTCGCCGTGGAGACCGGCGATGACGAGCATCTCGAGGCTGCCACGAACGCGCTCGACCGGATGGAGGAACTGATCGCCGACGTCCTCACGCTCGCCCGGCAGGGACAGCCGATCGGCGAAACCGAGTCCGTCCGGCTCGGGACGGTGTGTGAGGAGGCCTGGAGCGTGATCGATGCGGAACCGGCGACGCTCGAGGTGGATGCCGACGCCACGATCGACGCCGACGCCGACCGGCTCCAACAGCTGCTCGAGAACCTCTTCCGAAATTCGATCGAACACGGCGGGGAGGACGTGACCATCACCGTCGGCTTGCTTGCGGACGGGGCGGGATTTTACGTCGCCGACGACGGGCCGGGGATCCCGCCCGAGAAACGCGAGGAGGTCTTCGAGTACGGCTACACGAGCGATCCTGAGGGAACCGGCTTCGGCCTCGCCATCGTCTCGGAGATCGCGGAGGCACACGGCTGGACCGTTCGCGCGGTCGAGTCGGATTCCGGCGGCGCCCGGTTCGAGATCACCGGCGTTCGGCGTGTGGAGTGAGCGCGGAGTCAACATCCACAGGCGGACCGTCGCCTGGATCCTCGGGTGGGCGATTGGTCCAGGCTCGGCGTCCCCGGAGTCACCTCACCCGTCGCCGTGGGCGTCGACGATGACGACCTCGCCGTCCTCGACGGTGACGTTGATGAGTGTCCGGACGGTGTAGTCCGTGTCCTCGAGTTCGGTCTCGCCGGCCTTCTTGATGACCGCGACGACGTCGACGACGTCCGCCCCGATGTCGTTGGTGAGCGCGTCGAGGATCGCCTTCATCGTGCCGCCCGTCGAGAGGACGTCGTCGATCACGAGCACGCGGTCGCCGGGCTCGACGTCGTTGATGAACATCTCGGACTCGGAGTAGCCGGTCTCCTGAAACAGCGGGACCTCGCCCTCCAGGCCGTACTTCCGCTTCCGGATGACGACGAGCGGGATGTCGGTCATCAGCGACAGCGCCGTCGAGATGTGGATCCCCATCGCGGCCGGGGTGACGATCTTGTCGACGTTCTCGAGTTCGGCCTTCCGGATGATCCGGATGACGATCTCCCGAAGCAGCTCGGGTTTCAACATCGGAACCCCGTCGCTTATCGGGTGGACGAAGTACTCGTAGTCACCTTTCTCGATGATCGGGGCGTCGAGGAGTGACTGCTCCAGCAGGTCCATGCCGCCGGTACAGACCCGGTCGGATAAAGCCTGGCGGTTATCGGCGTGCGTGCGCCGGTCTCCCACCCGTGTGCGGAGAGTGGTGTGCGGAGGGTCGTGTGCAGGCTCGCGACCGCCCCGTTCGCCGATCCCTCAGTCATCGGCCGGGAGGCGCTCGACCACGCGCTCGCCGACACCCGAGAGGTACGCCTGTCCCCAGATACCGACGATCAACGCGCCGATCGAGTTGAACACCAGGTCCTTGACGGTGTCCTCGAGGCCGTGTTGGGCGAGCGGCATCGAGATGCCGGTTCGGGCCGAAAAGACGTCGAGGCCGAACTCGAACAGCTCCCAGACGACGCCGAACGCGAGCACGAACGCCACGAGGAAGACGACGAAGAACCGCCGCGGGAGGTGGATCTCCTCGTGGTGGGTGTCGACCGCCCGGACGGCGACGTAGCCGATCGCGGCGACGACGGACGCCGACGTGGCGTGGGTGATGTGGTCCCACCACCCGAGGGAGGCGTAGAGGCCGGCCGACCCGAGCGTGTGGAGGAACACGCCCGTCGTCAACCAGAGCGCGAGGAACGGGTCGATCGCCACGCGGTAGTTCCGTTGGATGATCGCGGGCGCGAACGTGATCGCCAGCGCAGCGCTGCCGTTCGTCACGGCCTTCGGCTGGCCGATCCACAGGCCGTAGCCGATGAGGACCACGAGCAGGCCCTGCATCGTCCGCGCGAGACCGTGTTTGGTCGCGCTCGGGAGCGCCGCCCGAAGCCGGCGGATCATCGGGACGCCCCTCCCTCGTCGTCACTGGTTCCGGAGGTCGATGCATCCCCGAGTTCCCGTTCGAGCCGTCGCGTGAGCGCGCGGTCGCGCCGGCGGAAGTACAGGTCGAACAGGAGGCCTGCGGCGACGCCGGCGATCGTTACCCAGAGGAACTCGATCATCAACGCCTCGTTGTCGGCGAGGTAGGCCGTCCCCATCGTTCGGTCCATCCCCCAGCGGGCGATCGTCCACAGCGCCGCCGCCGCAAGCGTCGCGACGACGACCAGCGCGACCGCGAACCAGTGGGTCACCCGCATCGGCGTGAACATGTCGAGCTCGACGACGACGAGCAACGCGAGCGCCGCGATCGCGAGATAGGTGGCGAAGGTCCCGATCTCGAGGCTCGGTGCGAGCGCTCGTCCCACGAGCGGGAGCGCAGCGACCACGAGCAGCTCCCAAGGCAACATCACGCGCCAGTCACGTCGAGCCACCGCCGGGATCGCCATCACGACTGCGGTGACCGCCGAGACGATGAGCCATTGGAGATCGAGCCCGACGAGGCTCTCGATGAAGACGAGTCCGACGAGGAGGACGAGCACCCAGCCGATCGTCGCGTTGCGTCGCGTATCGCGAAACAACGAGGCGAGGAGGTCTCGTGTCTCGTCGGTGGGGCCCTGCCTCCGTGTCCCGTCGGTCCGGTCCGGCCGTCGTCGGTCATCGGTCGAGTCCTGCCGTTCCTCCTCGTTGGAGTCGTGAGTCTCCCCGGTGGTCTGGGAACGGTTCTCGTCAGTCATTGTCTCCCCACCGATGTCTGATCGGCCAGGGCGGGGTCGGTGTGTGTTGAATCATCGGCGTATTCGTCGTGTTGATCGGCGGTCTCGTCCAGTGTAGGGCTTACGCGGGCGGGACGCCGAACGTTCCGGACGGCCTCGCCGTGCCGGGTCGATCGCCGTCGACGACGTCGCTCGGACCGGAGTAACGGTGCGGTCCGAGGTAGCGGTACCGTGGTACCGCAGTACCGTGGTAGCGGTACCGGTCTATAAGGTGTGGGCCCGCCGGTGGTTAGTGATACCGGTCGTCGTCCTCGGCTTTGATCTCGTCGAGGTACTCGTGGGCCTCCTCGAAGATCTCGCGGGGGCCGTCCTGGGTGATCGTGTTGATCGCCTGGTCGTAATCGCGCCACTGCAGGTCGCGGTGTTCCTTCGAGAGCTCGGCGCTCGCCTCGAACGAGCGCGCGATGAACAGGTGGACCGTCTTGTGGATGGTCTCGCCGTTCGCCTCGAAGACGTAGTCGTACTCCCTGCGGAAGCCGTCGATGAGGCGGAAATCCGCGATCCCCGCCTCCTCCTCGACCTCCCTGATCGCCGTTTGCTGGAGCTCCTCGTCCCCCTCGACCCCGCCTTTGGGGAACTCCCAGTCCCCCGGACGGCTCTTCAGGAGTAAATACTCCCGGTGGCCGCGGGTATCGCGGAAGAGGATGGCTCCAGCACTCGTCGCTTCGACCGTCATTGCGGCGTTCTACTTGGTCGCCGCTAAAGAGGGTGTCGGACGCGACACCCGCATCACGTCGTTCCGTTCCGTGTGGTTCGTCGTCCACATTGTGTGGTTCGTCATCCACTTGTGTGATTCGTCGTCCACGTTCCGTGTTGAGTTTTCGTCTCGTTTCCGCCGGGCGATCCGTTTGTGACGTGTTCCCGTTCCCTCCGGAAACCGGATGTAGGTGCGTTTTTACCCGTCGGCGCCCCACGATCGGTATCCCCCAGCGATGACCTTCGTCACCAAACTCTCGTTCGAATCCGGTGATCGGCGCGTCCTCGAGGAGACCGTCGACGATCTCCACCGGACGATCGAACGCAAGGGCGTAGAGTGTAAGGGTCCCCACGCCTTTTCGCCCGAACGAACCCGCGTCCAGCTCTATAAACAGCTCCGTCCGGGCGACCAGTTCTCACCGTGGGAGTACACGGTGTACGCGCGCAAACTGGAGATCCACGGCGCCGACGACATCGCCCGCGAGATGGTCGGTCGCGAGTTCCCCGACTCCGTCCACGTCGAGGTCGAGGTCGACCGGAAGAAGCCGCTCGGCCACGGTCGGGAGTGACACGAAGCGCGCGACGCCTGCCCACGAGCGTGAGCGTCGGTTGAAATGTGGATCTGTATAAATACACCGAACACGGGAACACGCCGATCGACGAAACCGCACGACTGCGACGGGTTCGTTTGAACCGCCGATCGGTCCCGTCTAGTAACCTTTAACCGACGCAAGCCGGTATTTCCTCCCAAGATGGCGAGCAACAAGATCCTCGGTATCGACCTCGGTACCACGAACTCAGCGTTCGCGGTGATGGAGGGTGGCGACCCGGAGATCATCGCGAACGCCGAAGGCGACCGGACGACGCCGTCGATCGTCGCGTTTTCCGACGACGGCGAGCGGCTGGTCGGCAAACCCGCCAAGAACCAGGCGATTCAGAACCCCGACCGAACGATCCAGTCCATCAAGCGGCACATGGGCGAGGAGGACTACACCGTCGAGATAGAGGGCGAGGAATACACGCCCGAGCAGGTCTCGGCGATGATCCTCCAGAAGATCAAGCGCGACGCCGAGGAGTACCTCGGCGACGACGTCGAAAAGGCGGTCATCACCGTCCCGGCCTACTTCAACGACAAGCAGCGACAGGCGACCAAGGACGCCGGCGAGATCGCCGGCTTCGAGGTCGACCGGATCGTCAACGAGCCCACGGCGGCCGCGATGGCCTACGGCCTCGACGACGAGTCCGACCAGACCGTCCTCGTCTACGACCTGGGCGGCGGCACCTTCGACGTCTCCATCCTCGACCTGGGCGGCGGCGTCTACGAGGTCGTCGCGACCAACGGAGACAACGACCTCGGCGGCGACGACTGGGACGAGGCGATCATCGACCACCTCGCCGAGGAGTTCCAGAACGACCACGGCATCGACCTCCGCGAGGACCGGCAGGCCCTCCAGCGGCTCACCGAAGCCGCCGAGGAGGCGAAGATCGAGCTGTCGAACAAGAAGGAGACGACGGTCAATCTGCCGTTCATCACGGCGACTGACTCCGGCCCGGTCCACCTCGAGCAGTCGATCACGCGGGCCACCTTCGAGTCGCTGACCGGTGACCTCCTCGGGCGAACCGTCGGACCGACCGAGCAGGCGCTTGAGGACGCGGGCTACGCGAAGGACGACATCGACGAGGTCATCCTCGTCGGCGGATCCACCCGGATGCCGCAGGTCCAGGAGAAGGTCGAGGAGCTCGTCGGTCAGGAGCCGAAGAAGAACGTCAACCCCGACGAGGCCGTCGCGCTGGGCGCGGCCGTTCAGGGCGGCGTGCTCTCGGGTGACGTCGACGACATCGTCCTGCTCGACGTGACGCCCCTTTCGCTGGGCATCGAGGTGAAGGGCGGCCTCTTCGAGCGGCTCATCGAGAAGAACACGACGATCCCGACGGAGGCCTCGAAGGTCTTCACGACCGCCGCGGACAACCAGACCTCCGTCAACGTCCGCGTCTTCCAGGGCGAACGAGAGATCGCCGAGGAGAACGAGCTGCTGGGCGCCTTCCAGCTCACCGGCATCCCGCCGGCGCCGGCCGGAACGCCGCAGATCGAGGTCTCGTTCAACATCGACGAGAACGGGATCGTCAACGTCGAGGCCGAGGACCAGGGCTCGGGCAACGCCGAGTCGATCACCATCGAGGGCGGCGCCGGCCTCTCGGACGAGGAGATCGAGCAGATGCAGGAGGAGGCCGAACAGCACGCCGAGGAGGACGAGCAGCGCCGCGAGCTGATCGAGGCCCGCAACGAGGCCGAGTCGACGGTTCAGCGCGCGGAGACCCTCATCGACGAGAACGAGGAGGAGGTCGACGACGACGTGATCGCCGACATCGAGGACGCGATGGCGGACGTCGAGGAGGTCCTCGAGGACGAGGACGCCGATATCGACGCGATCGAGTCGGTCACCGAGGACCTCGCCGAGCAGCTCCAGGAGATCGGCAAGCAGATGTACCAGGAGCAGGCGGCTCAGGCCGGAGCTGCCGGCGGCGCCGGCGCCGCGGGAGCCGGTCCCGGCGGAATGGGCGGCGCTGGCCCCGGCGGGATGGGCGGTGCGGCCGGTCCCGGCGGCGCGGCCGGCAACGGTGCTGCCGAGCCCGGCGACGACGAGTACGTCGACGCCGACTTCGAGGACGTGGACGGGGATGAGAGCGAGGACGACGAGTAGTCGTCCTCGGCGACCGGCACACGCCGGCGCTGCCGGCTGAACCGACGACACAGGGCGGATCGATGCTTTCGGTATCGTTGTGCCGCGTCCTGGGTCACGCTTTTCAAGTAGCCCGACGAATTACGACGCCACAAGACTACCACACCACGTATGAGCGAGGACTTCTACGACGTACTCGGGGTCTCACGGGACGCCGACGCCGACGACATCAAACAGGCGTATCGAAAGAAGGCGGCCGAATACCATCCCGACGTCAGCGACCACGACGACGCCGAGGAGAAGTTCAAGACGATCAAGAAGGCCAAGGAGGTCCTCACCGACGAGGAGACGCGCCGCCAGTACGACCAGCTCGGTCACGATCGGTTCGTCGAGGCCGAAAAGCGCGGTGCGACCGGATCCGGTGCCGGTGGCGCGGGCGGGGGTGCGGGCGGCCCCTTCGGCGGCGGTGCCGGCGGCGCGGGCGGCTTCGAGGACATCTTCAACCAGTTCTTCGGCGGTGGCGGCCGCGGTCGCGGCGGCGATCCGAATCGCCCGCGGCAGGGCCAGGACCTCCGGACGGGCGTGACGATCGATCTGGAGGAGGCCTTCGAGGGCGTCACCAAGCAGTTCACCGTCACCCGCCCCGAGACGTGTGACACCTGTGACGGCGCCGGCCATCCCCCGGACGCGGACGTCTCGACGTGTCGACAGTGCAGCGGCCAGGGACAGGTGACCCAGGTACAACAGACGCCGCTCGGGCGCGTCCAGCAGACGACCACCTGTCCCCGGTGTGAGGGAACCGGCGAGACCTACAGCGAGCGATGTTCGGACTGCGGCGGCGACGGGGTTGTCCGCAACGAGGCGACGCTGTCGGTCGAGATCCCCGCGGGGATCCGGTCGGGACAGAGCCTCCGGATGGAGGGCGAGGGCGCGCCCGGCGAGAACGGCGGGCCGAACGGCGATCTCCTCATCGAGGTCGACGTCGACGTCGGCGACCGGTTCGAACGCGACGGCGCCGACCTCCACGTCCACGAGGCGGTCTCGTTCCCGCAGGCCGTTTTCGGCGACACGGTGCAGATCGAGGCCGTCGACGGCACCGTCGAGATGGACGTGCCGGCCGGAACCCAAAGCGGCGAGACGTTCCGGCTCTCCGGCAAGGGAATGCCCCGACTGCGCGGTCGAGGTCGCGGCGACCTCTACGTCCAGGCGCAGGTCGTCGTCCCCGACTCGCTCAACGACGAGCAGCGTGAGGCGCTCGAGGCGTTCGCCGAGGCCGGCGGCGAGGAGATCGACGTCGAGCAGGGCTTCTTCGAGAAGCTGAAGCGATCCTTCTGACACCACCCCGATACCGAACGTCCGCACCCTGACGCCGATCGTCCGCACCGCGCTCCCCGCTTGTCCGCACCGCGCTCCCCGCTTGTCCGCACCGCTCGTTCGTGTCGCTCGTCTCAACCGCCCGTCCCAACCCCCCGTTCGCACCGCTCGAGAGGGACGTTTTTGAGCCTCTCGGCCGGAGTCGACGTATGGAGACTCTCGCGGACCCGCTCGCCCGTGATCGACGAAGCGACGACCCCGCACTCGTGACGCCCGACGGTCGGGAGCGCAGCCGCCACGACCTGATCACGAACGCGTACAAGGCCGGTAACGCGCTCCGTCACGAGGGCGTCCGGCGGGGTGCCGCGGTCGGAACCGCGCCGGTTCCGGACCTGCCGTTCGTTCTCGCGTTCCTCGGCGCCGGCCTCCTGGGCGCTCGCGTCAGGTTCGACGTGGACGCGAGCCTCGCGTCCGGCGCGCAAGCGATCGTCGTTCCAGCCGCCGACGTTCCGGACGTCACGGCGGACGCGGGGCCGGGAACGCGCGTGGTCGCCGTCGGGGAGGATCCGGCAGACCCCACCGTCACCCACTGGGAGGAAACCGTCTGGAGCGAGAATCCGGCGTTCCCGTCGCCGACGATCGAGCCGGCGGATCCGCTGCTGTGCTCGCCCGGCGGCTATCCCATCACTCACGGCGACGCGATCGACGCCGCGGTCGGCGTCGCTGACCGATACGATCTCGCCCCCGGCCGTCGGGTCGTCCTCCAAGCTTCGCTCGCGCACCCGGGTGCGGTCGTGGCCGGCGTGCTCGCGCCGCTGTGTGGCGGCGGAGTGACGGTGTTGTCGCGTCCGGATGCCGAGTCCGCGGTCGCCCCGGAGGACCTGGTCGTAACCGCCGACGGCGACGACCCGAACGCGATCCGCCCTGACGACGTTCGGATCTGACCGTCCGGGGACGTGCTCGTCTCCCGGCTCCGTCGCCTGGTTCCCTCTCCCGGTTCCGTCTCTTGGTTCAGTCTCTCGACCCCGCCTTTCGGTTCCGCCTCCCGGCTCCCGCTGCCCATCGTCCATCGCCCACCGTGGCAAGCGGTGACTCACTGCAGCTCGCGGATCCGCACGATCGCCTCGGGATTCTCGATCGACGAGCGATCGCCCGGGTCCTCCCCGCGGTGGGCTGCCGCGATGGCGCGGCGAACGACCTTCCCCGACTGCGTCTCGGGGAATTCGGGCACGAATCGGATCGCACGCGGTCGGAAGGGCTTGCCGTGCTGCTCGCCGACCAGCGCCCGCAGCTCGGAGCGGAGCGCGTCGGTCGGTTCCGCGTCGGGATCGAGGATGACGTAGCAGACGACCGCGGTCCCCGTCGTCTCGTCGGGAACGCCGATCGCGGCCGCCTGTGTCACCGCGGGATGCTCGACCAGGACGCCTTCGATCTCGGCGGGGCCGACCGTCCGGCCCGCGACGTTCAACGTGTCGTCGGCGCGACCGTGGAGGAACCAGAACCCGTCCGCGTCGACCTGTGCGAAATCGCCGTGGTTCCACAGGTCCTCCCACCGTGACCAATACTCCGCGAGGTATCGATCGTCGCCCGACCAGAGGCTCTTGGTCATCGAGGGACAGGAGTCGCGCGCGACCAGGTAGCCCCGCTCGCCGGCCTCCCGAACGGACTCGCCGGTCTCGTCGACGACGTCCACGCACATCCCGAGACCGGGTCCACCAAGCGTGCACGGTTTCAGCGGCTGGTCGGGCATCGGCATCAGGAAACAGCCGCAGATCTCGGTCCCGCCGGAGATATTAATGATCGGACACTCGCCGTTCCCCACCGTCTCGTGGAACCAGCGCCAGGACTCCGGATCCCACGGCTCTCCGGTTGCTCCGAGCAGCCGCAGGCTCGAGAGGTCGTGTCGGTTGACCCAGTCGTCGCCGTGTTCTCGCAACGCCCGGATCGCCGTCGGGGAGACTCCGAAGGTCGTCACGCCGTGCGTCTCGATCAGCTCCCAGAATCGGTCGGGGTCCGGGTAGTCAGGGGCGCCCTCATAGAGGACGACCGTGCCGCCGAAGGCGTGGTTGCCGATCAGCATCCACGGTCCCATCATCCAGCCGATGTCCGAGACCCAGAAGAACCGGTCGCTCGGTCGATGGTCGAACCCGAAGTGGATCTCCTTGCTGCACTGGAGAAGGACGCCGGCGTGGGTGTGAACGATCCCCTTCGGCTCGCCGGTGGTTCCCGAGGAGTACAACAGCAGCGACTCGTGATCGGCGGGGAGCGGTTCGGCCCCGTGGCCGACCGGCTGTGAGTCGATCGCCGCCGCCCAGGTCTCGTCGCGTCCGTCCGTCCAGGGGACCGTGTCCAGCGCCCCCGCGTCCGGAGCCCCCTCATTCGGCGTCTCTGTATCCGGCGTCCGCCCGAGCCGGTCGTACACCACGACGTGTTCGACGTGTCCGGCCGCCTCGATCGCCGCGTCCGCGGTGTCCTTGAGCGTCACCGACGAGCCGCGGCGGTGGAAGCCATCGGCGGTGAACAGGACCGCCGGTTCCGCGTCGGCGATCCGCGTCGCGGTGGCCTCGGTCCCGAACCCGGAGAAGATCGGGACGGCGATCGCGCCAACCTTGAAACAGCCGTAGAGGATCGAAACGACCTCGGGAACCATCGGCATATACAGCCCGACCGTGTCGCCGGGATCGGTTCCGACCGACTCCAGGTAGGCTGCCACCCGATCGCTTTCGCGGGCGAGTTCGTGGTAGGTCAGCTCGCGGACGTCGCCGGGCTCGCCCTCCCAGACGACCGCGACGCGGTTTCGGTTCGGTGCATCGGGCGTGGCGTGGCGGTCACAGACGTTGTGTGCAACGTTCAGCTCGCCGCCGACGTACCAGTCGGAGAACTGCGGGCCGTCGGTATCGTCACGAACCGCGTCGTAGGGCTCGTCGAACTCGATCCCGAGATAGTCGACGATCTCGTCCCAGAACCACTCCACGCCGGACTCCTCGACGCCGTCGATCCCGTAACAAGTTCGGTCGATCAGCTCGTCGTAATCGTCGATCCCGTACTCGCGCATGAACGCCCGGACGTTCGTCTTCGCGGCGGTTTCCGGATCCGGGCGGTAGGCGATCTCCGCGCAGTCATCGAGGGGATCCATTCCGTGGGTCTTGTGATCGATCCGGTAAGTAGTTTCGTGCCATCGGCGGGGAACGGTTTTCACCGTGGGGGTTCTTAGCCGCGAGTATGTACGTCCGTGATGCCAAAAACCGGGACGAAGCGTGGTTGCTCGACCACATCGAGGCGATGGGTCTCGACGATATGTCGTTTCGCTCGCGGGATTACGTCATCGCGGTCGACGAGGAGGCGAACGAGCGCGTCGGGTTCGGACGGCTCCGGATCCACAAGGACGACCCCGAGTTGTGTGAGCTAACCGGCATCGGCGTCCTCGAGCCCTGGCGGGGCCAGGGGGTCGGTGCACACGTCATCGAGCGGCTCGTCGAGACGGCCGCCGCGGAGGGGTTCGAGGCCGTCTACTCGCTCACCGACGAGCCCGGCTACCTCGAGCGCTTCGGCTTCGAACCGATCGATGACGCCGACCTCCCCGACCGGCTGCGCGAGCGGCTCTCGGAGAAACGGTCGGTCGTCGACGAAGCGGTGGTCGGCCTCCGGATCGACGTCGACGCCTTCGACCTCCCCGCGGGTGATCGCGAGGCGTTCAAGAACGCCATCGCCGAGGGGGAGACGGATGGAGACCACGAGGAGTCGCCCGAGGACTTCGGCATCGACCCCGACACGGCGACGTACAAGTACGACACCGGGAGCTAGAACGGGCTCCCGGAACGGGTTCCAAGAACGGGCTCCCGGTATGGATTCCGAGAACGGGCTCCCGGTATGGATTCCGAGAACGGATTCCTAGAAGGGGTACTCCCGCGGCTCGTGTTGCAGTGAGATCCACTTCGTCTCGGTGACCTCGTGGAGGAACTCCTCGGCGTTGTAGCCACCCATTCCGGAGGCCTTGGTGCCGCTGAAGGGGACGTGGGCCTCGTCGTTGATGGGCTGGTCGCCGACGTGAACCATCCCGGTCTCGAGCCGGTCGGCGATGGCGCGCCCGGTCCCGACGTCGCCGGCGTGAACCGACCCCGACAGGCCGTACTCGGTGTCGTTGGCGAGCGCCACCGCCTCGTCGACGTCCGAGAACGGGATCACGGGCGCGATCGGGCCGAAGTGCTCGAAACAGGCGGCCGACATGTCGTTCGTGACGTCCGAGAGCACGGTGGGGGCGACCACGAGTGAGTCGTCGACGCCGTCAAGCGGAACCGTCTCGCCGCCGGTCTCGAGGGTCGCGCCGGCTGCAACCGTCTCCTCGACGTACTCGAGCATCTCCTCGCGCTGTGACTCGTCGATGATCGGGCCGACGATCGTTTCGGGGTCGTGGGCGGTGCCGGCCGGGATCGACTCGGCACGCTCGACGAGTCGGTCGACGTATTCGTCGTAGACGGCCTCGTGGACGAGGTGGCGGTTGATGGAGATACACACCTGTCCCTGGTGGACGAACGACCCGAAGACGGCGGCGTCGATCGCCCGGTCGAGGTCCGCCTCGTCGGTGACGATGTGGGCGTTGTTCCCGCCTAACTCCATCGCCGGCGTCGCGAGGTTCTCGGCGGCCTGGGCCGCCACCTGCCGGCCGACCGGCGTCGATCCCGTGAACGCGACCACGTCGCTGACGGGGTGGCTCGCCACGCGGTCACCGATCTCCGAGCCGCGCCCGGTGACCACGTTGAGGACGCCGTCCGGGAGGTCGGCTGCCTCAAGCAGTTTCGCGAACAGCAGCCCGCCCACGATCGGCGTGTTCGTCGAGGGCTTGAGGACGACCGTGTTCCCGGCCGCGAGCGCCGGCGCGACCGCCCGCATCGAGAGGTTCAACGGGAAGTTCCACGGCGAGATGACGGTGACGGTTCCGGCCGGAATCCGCTCGACCACGTTTTCCTTGCCCGGAACGTTCGAGGCGGCGTGTTCTCCCTTCATCCGGCGCGGCAGCGTCGCGGCTTCGGCGGCCTGATCGGTCGCGAGATGGACCGACGTTTCTCCCATCGCCCGCGATCCGCCGGCCTCGGCGGCGAGCAGGTCGACGATCGCCTCGTGGTGTTCCTCCAGCGCGCCCAGCAGGGACTGCAGCGCCTCCTCCCGGCGTGCCGGCGCCGTGGCAGCCCACTCCTCCTGGGCCGCTGCGGCGGCCTCGTAGGCGGTGTCGACGTCCGCCTCGGTCCCGCGCGGGACGTGGGCGACCGTCTCACGCGTCGAGGGATCCTCGACGGCGATCGTCTCCCCCTCGGCCGCCTCGGTCCACTCGCCGTCGATGTACATCGCGCTCCAGTCGGCGTCGATCCCGAGTTGCGTCATGCGTCTCCGGTATTGGGTACCCACCCGTATAGATGATCGCACTGGGGTGATCCGTTCGGGGAGTTGCAGTCTCCGGTCGGGTTGGTGTGGCGTCGAGTACTCCCCGCGACGGACGGACCGTAATCGGTTTAGTACGGCCTGTAGAAGGGCGGGTGTATGACAGTCACCATCGTCGGCTCCCAGCTGGGAGACGAGGGCAAGGGCGCCCTCGTCGACCGGTGGGGAGGGGACGCGGACGTCATCGTCCGTTATCAGGGCGGCGACAACGCCGGCCACACCGTCGTCGAGGGCGGCGACGAGTACAAGCTATCGTTGGTCCCAAGCGGTGCCGTTCGCGACAAGATCGGCGTCCTCGGGAACGGTTGCGTCGTGAACCCGCGAACGCTTTTCGAGGAGATCGACGGCCTTCGCGACCGGGGACTCGACCCCGACGTGCGCGTCGCCAAGCGCGCCCACGCCATCCTGCCGTATCACCGCGTGCTCGACGGCATCGAGGAGGAGGTCAAATCCGACTCCGACCTCGACGCCGGGACGACCGGCCGGGGGATCGGCCCGACCTACGAGGACAAGGCCGGCCGGCGCGGGATCCGGATCGGCGACCTGCTCGATGCCGAGGTCCTCCGGGATCGGCTCGAGTACGTCGTCCCGCAAAAGCGGGCGCTCGCCGAGGAGGTCTACGGCCTCGACGTGGCCGCCAGCGACCACGCCGACGCCTTCGACGTCGACGCCCTCCTCGAGGAGTACGCCGATTACGGTGACCGCCTCGCCACGGACGGGATGGCGATCAACTGCTCGCAGTTCCTCCACGAGGCTCGCCAGGCGGGCGACCGGATCATGTTCGAGGGTGCCCAGGGAACGTCGATCGACATCGACCACGGCATCTACCCCTACGTCACCTCCTCGAACCCCACCGCGGGCGGCGCCGCAGTCGGCTCCGGAGTCGGCCCGACCGTCGTCGGTCAGGGTGAGGTCGTCGGCATCGTCAAAGCCTACCTCTCGCGGGTCGGAACCGGTCCGCTGCCGACCGAGCTCGACGGTACCGACAGGGAGGAGGAACTGGCCGACCACATTCGCGAACGGGGCGGCGAGTTCGGCACCGTCACCGGTCGGCCGCGCCGCATCGGCTGGCTCGACCTGCCGATGCTTCGTCACGCCGCGCGTGTCTCCGGATTCACCGGGATCGCGGTCAACCACGTCGACGTTCTCTCGGGCCTCGATGAGCTGACGGTGTGTGACGCCTATGAGCTCGACGGCGAGCGCCTCGAGTCGATGCCTGCAACCACCGAGGAGTGGGGCCGGTGTGAGCCGGTCTTCCGCGAGTTCGATCCGTGGCCGGACGTCGACTGGTCGACCGTCGCCGCCGAAGGTGCCGATACCGGCCTCGATGCCCTGCCCGAGGAGACGCGGACGTATCTCGAGTACGTGAGTGATGCAGTCGACGCGCCGATCTACGCCGTCGGCGTCGGTCCCGGACGCGAGGAGACGATCGAGCTCGCGAATCCCTTCGAGACCGCCTGAGACGGGATGAACGACAACGACCGGTCGATCCTCGCGATCGCGATGACCGGTCACGGGATGGTCCACGCCTTCGAGATGTCCATCCCGGTCTTTCTCACCTACTGGATGGTCACCTTCGACGTCGGATCCGGCACGATGGGAACCGTCGTCGCGGTCGGCTACGCGCTGTTCGGGATCGGATCCCTGCCCGCCGGCATCGCCGCCGACGTTTACGGCTCGAAGCGGCTGGTGATCGGGTGCCTGCTCGGGATGGGGCTCGGCTTTCTCCTGTTGGGATTCGGCGGGATCGCCGGCCTGACGGCGGCACTGTTGGTGTGGGGGGCTGGCGCAAGCCTGTATCACCCCTCGGGGCTTCGGCTCATTAGCACCGGCATCGAGGACCGTGGGTCGGCGTTCGCCTTCCACGGGATGGCGGGTAACCTCGGCATCACGCTCGGACCGCTCATCGCCGTCCTCCTCCTGATGACCCTTCCGTGGCGGACCGTCGCGGCGGCGTTCGCGATCCCCGCCATCATCGCCGCGATCGCGATCGCGCTCGTCGACGTCGACGAGACGGCCGCGGTTGCGGACGGCGATGATTCCGAGACCGTGAACTCGAGACCCGGTGACTCCGGAACCGGCGACCCCCGGTCGGGCGGCTCCGGAACCGGCGATCCACCCTCGGTCCGCGAGGTCCTCACGGATAGCCGGACGCTGTTCGCGGGGCTGTTCGCGATCGTCTTCGCCATCGTGGTTCTGCAGGGGTTCTTCTACCGCGGGATACTCACCTTCCTGCCCGAGATCCTCTCCGACTCGCCGGTCCTTGACCCGGTCGTCCTCCTCGATCGCGAGGTCGCCCCCTCCCGGTACGTCTACGTCGCGCTGCTGTGTGTGGGGATGGGTGGCCAATACGTCGGCGGCAGGCTCAGCGACCGGTACCCGCCCGAGCAGGTGGCGATCGGCGCGTTTCTGCTGCTCGCCGCGCTCAGCCTCGCGTTCGTCCCGGCCGCGGCCGTCGGCGTCGTGGCCGTGGTCGGCGTGAGTCTCCTGCTCGGGTTCGTTCTGTTCGGGGAGCAGCCGCTGATGCAGGCCGTGGTCGCCGAGTACACCGGATCCGGCGATCGCGGGATCGCCTATGGCTACATGTATCTTGCGAACTTCGGGATCGGGTCGCTTGGAGCCGCCGTCAGCGGGGCCATCCTGGCGTACACGACACAGCGCGCCCTGTTTCTCCTGCTCGCGATCGTTCCCGCGGCGGCCGCCGTCGCGTCCGCGACGCTGTTCCGGTACGGCCGCGGGTGATCCGGAGCGTCTCGGCGACGTCGCCGCCCGCTTCTCCGTCGGCGCTGCTACCCACCACCGTCGTCCGGGGCGGGCACAACCCGCAGACTTTTGATGGCGCCTCGCCTACCGCCGGCCATGAAGGAGTCGCTGCTGGATATCATCTGCTGTCCGCTCGATAAACACGATCTCGACCTGGCCGTCGAGGACCGCGAGGACGGTGAGATCCTCGCGGGCACGCTCACCTGCACCGATTGCGGGGAGACGTACCCGATCGAGGACGGCATCCCGAACCTCCTCCCGCCGGATATGCGCGAGGACGCGCCGGCGTAAGCTCGGTCGCCCTTCGTCGATCGTCGTGAACCTTTTTCTACCGTGCACGCGAGGGTACGGACGTGCAGACGATCCCGATCGAGGTGAACGGCGACGGCGTGCACTCGATCGCGGTCCCCGACCGGATCACGGTCGAGGGGTCCTTCGAGATCGCGATCGACAACCAGGGCCAGGCCGCCCACGTTCACCTCAACGTCGACGACGACCTCGGACGGATCGCCAGCCTCGTGGAGACGAACCACTACCTCGAGGCCGACGCCCGCCGGGTCGTTCACGTGGACGTGAACCCGAACCGCCCCGACGGGACCGTCCGCGGGAAGCTCAAGGCGGTTGTCGGCCACGGCTCCGGAACCGCCTACCTCACCGTCATCGTCGAGCCGGCGCCGGATCCGGAGTCGGAGTCGGTGACCGTCGACGAGTCACTGTCGGATCCTCCCGAGCGGGACCCCGAACCGACGCCCGCCGAGCGGTTCGTCGCGGCGCTCGATGCGGTTTTCGGCGACGGCCTCGGTCCGGCGATCGTCGTCGCGGCGATCGCCGTCGGGCTCGCGCTCGCTGTCGGCACCGCCCTGAACACGCCCACCGTCTTTCTGGCGGCCGGCATCGTCGTCGCCGCAGTCGTCGTCGCGCTCGCGCTAGCCCTTCGGTGATCCGGCCGCCGCTTATTCGTCGGTCGTCCCCTCTTCGGGGTCGGTCGGGACGCCACGGAGGGCCCCGTCGTCGTCGAACCGCTTGGCCCGCAGGAACCTGGTTCGGTATCGGTTCGCCCCCTCCGAGAGGTCCGCCTCGCGGATCTCCTCGACGCGTCCGTCGGCGACCGCGTCGATGAGCGCCTCCAGCTGCTCCTTCTCGCTCGGCGTGAGGTCGAACTCGTAGGTACGTTCGGCCTCCGACTCGAGTTTCGTCCACCGGCGGGCGGCCGAGACGACGAGCGAGCAGGGCTCACGGCACGGGAAGGCGCCGTCGCCGCCGTCGACGGACAGGGCGGTTTCGGCGTCGTACTCCCACTCGCGACGCTTGAGACACTGTGAATCCGCACAGCACGTCTCGGCCACCCACTCGACGTGTTCGTGCCCCTCGCCGCGGTCCCACGTCTCGATCAGGCCGTAGATGCCGGTCTGTCGCGCCATCGTCTCGTGCCAGTGGGAGACGTCGAGGTCGCCGCGCCGCTCCCGGTCCCAGTTGGCGACGGTCGCAGGGTAGAACGTCTCGACGGTCTCGTAACACTCCCGGGCGTCGAGGTCGGGAAAGACCCACCCGGTCGGCAGCGTCGGCGCGGTCTTGAGCGGTCGATATCGGCCGTCCGGATCGTGTTTGGCGATCGATCGCGCGTCCCGTGGGTCATCGTGCGCTTCGAGGTGGTCCCGGTCGATCCCCGCGGCGTCGACGTGGCGGATCGCGTAGCGGCGCGTTCCGTCGTCCGCGATCGTGGCCGTGATCCGGAGCTGGCCCCAGTCGTGCTCGATGCCCGACGCCAGCGATCTGAACCGGTCGCGGATCGCGGTTGCGGTCGTCGGTTCCGATCGCTCGGCCGCATCGGACGTGCTCGCATCCGCCGCGTCGGTTCGCCCGTCATCGAGACGTCCGAGGCGTTCGAGACGCTCCGTCGCTCCCTCCAGCCACCGGAGAAAGGCTCCACGGGACCCCTCGTCGTCGACGACGTGTTCGAAGACGTACCAATCGGCGACGAGAACATCGTGGTCGTGGGCGGCGTCCGCGAGTTCGGCACGGGACAGGTCGGCGTGTCGCTCGGTCGCCGTCTCGAAGGTGTACGCGTCGGCGGTCGTGGCCGTGACCCGGAACCCGTCGACGGCGATCGTCGGTGCACGGTGGTCGTCGTCCGGCGACCGCGCCAGCGCGTCGACCGCGGCCGTCGGGAGGTCGATCGATGGCACGACATTCTGATCCAGGGTCGTCCCGTCGGTCTCGGCGTGTCCCGTCATCGGTTCCCCGCTGCGACGGCGGTGGTTCGACGAACGCGCTCGATCGCCGCCCCGACGTCGGCGCCCGCGTCGGCCGCGCGCTCGAGCACCACGTCGGCCAACAGCGGTTCGGTCCCGACCGCGCCGGCGTACCAGATCCGGTGGCCGTCGACGGTCGCGGGCACGTCGTAGCCGGTTCGGTAGTCGTCGGTGAGGTCCATATCCTCCGGGATGTCCTCCTGGGTGTGGAAGCCGTCGGCGATGAAAAGCGGCACCACGACCACGTCCGTCGCGGTAAAGTGGTCGGTCACGTCGTCGACCTCGGGGTCCTCATCCATATACAACGCCGTGACCTCGTCGAAGCGGTCGGTCTCGCGGATCCGATCCGCGTGGTACTCGATCGCCTTCGCCGAGTTCTCGTTGCGCTCGGTGCCGTGGCCCACGACTGCGAGGCCGAACCCGTCGCCGACGTCGGGATCGTCGGTCACGGTCTCCGCCCGCCGGATCAACACGTCGGTCATCGCCTCGTGCGTGCCGACCGGCCCGCAGTAGTGGACGGTCTGTCCCGTGTCCGTCGCCGTCAGCGTGGCCTGGTCGGCCGAGAGGCCGTCCGAATCCCATCGGTCCACGTCCCATCCCTCCAGGCGGAGTTCACGCGGGATCACCTGCTCGGTGAAATAGCCCTCGGAGATGAACAGCGGAACGACGTACACCTCCTCGCCCTCGACGGTCCGAAGGACCTCCCGGAGGTGTGGTTCCTCCTTCCAGAAGCCCGTGCGGACCTCGCCGAAGGCATCCGCCTCGCGGATCGTGTCCGCGTGGTCGTACGTCGGCGTACTCGAGTCCGGATTGAGGTGTGACCCGTGAGCCACGATGACCAGCGACTGCATACGTGATCCAGGGACGCGCCGGCCTTAGGGACTTCGGAGCCGTCGCCGCGACGGTGGCTGGGTCCCGGGCAGGCGGCTGGGCCTCGGGTAGACGGTTGGGTCCCGATCCGAGATCCGGTATCCGGTTCGGCGGCTTCAAGGGAACCGCCACGGAACCACCGTATATGTCGCTTGCAGCCGATACCCGGGCAGCGGTTCGTGCCCACCCGTTCCTGCACGACTCGCTGCGGGCGGGGGTGCTCAACCACGCCGCGGCCGCCGAGTGGCTCCTCGACCACGACCCAGATCTCGAGGGGGATCCCGATGCAGTTGCCACCGCAATCCGGCGATTCGGGGGGAATCTCGAGGACGTCGACCACGCCGACGTCGGCGCCAGCGTGTCGATGCGGAGCGGCGTGGACGTCGTCGATCGCGCCGCCATCGTGGACGGAAACGGACGCAGGAATGAAGACGGGGAGAACGGCCAGGATGGGGACACGCACCCGCTTGCGATCGTCGGCGACGTCGCGGTCGTCCCCGGCGGCAACCGGACGGCGCTGCGTGTGACCGGATCGGTGGCTCCCGGCGTGCTCGGCCACGCCACCGACCGGCTGCGGATCGCCGGGATCGAGGTTCGTGTGTGTGCGGCCGGCGGCGAGGCCGTCCTCCTCGTCGTCGATCGGTCCGCGGGCGTGGACGCGCTCCGCGTTCTGGAGGACGCGTTGACCACCGTTCCCGGGTGTGGAGCCGGCTCCGTGGTCGAGTAGGAATATCGTATGGTCTCACTCGATCGATCACCGTACTCGTGCCCGATCCGAACGGTTAAGCCACTGAGTGAGGTACGTTCACATCCGTTGGCAGTTCTTGCGTCGCGGACAGCAACTTTTAAACCCCGGGATGACAAGTTAACATATGCCATGATAGACCGACTGGAGAAGGAAGTCGATATGTTGGAACGGCACCTACAGGTGCTGAAGATGGTGATCGAGAACGAACCCATCGGCATCGTCAAGATGTCGAACGAGACCGGATACCCCCACCACAAGGTTCGGTACTCGCTTCGCGTCCTCGAGGAGGAGAACCTCATCGAGCCGTCCAGCCAGGGCGCGATCACCACCGAACGCACGCAGGAGTTCGTCGACGAACTCGACGACAAACTCGACGAGATCGGCGACAAGCTCGCCGAGATGCGCATCGACTCCGCCGCCGAACTCGAAAACTGATCGACACTCGGGAGACCCGACCGCTGCTTGCTTCTTCGATCGTTCCGTAAGCGCCGCAAGACCGTCACGACCACCGTTTTGTCCGCATCAGCGTCGGGAATCCGATCCGCTACAACGGGGCCGTCCTCACAGCTCCGGGACGGTGAGGTGGAACCCGTGCTCGCGGGACTCCGCCAGACAGAGATGGAACCCCCGCTTTCGCGCGACCTTCACGAAGTTCCGCTTTTTCGACCGGCTCAACAGGCCTCCGCCGGTCGCATCCTCGGCCGCCTCCAGGGCGCCGGGATCGAAGAAGCTCGAGGTGACCGCGACGCCCGCGGTGAACTCGTCGGTGCCCTCGGCAAGCTGTGAGCCCGTCTCCACGAGTCCCTCGAGGGTTCCCTCGGGAGTCGGGTCCCGGCCGTCGTTGAGGTCGGCGACGATGAGTGGATTCCCCATCCGGTCGCGCAACACCAGATCGAACGTCTGCTGTTCGCGGTGTTCCTCGCCCTCGGATTCGTAGGTGAGTGACACCGACCCGCCGATCTCGGCGCGGTCGATTCGCGGGATCGCATCATAGAGGTCCTGCAGCCCGCTGACGTTCCCCGTGTCTCGGATCTCGAACAGCAACTCGGTGACGACCCAGTTCGTGAAGCCGAACTCCATCGTCTCGACGAGGAACTCCCGATACGGCTGGCCGTTCACCACGACGCGTTCGTCCTCGAAGCTCGTGTGGTGTTCGATCCGCAGGTTGTCGACGAGCTCCTCGCGCTCGACCGAGCCGTTGTGGGCCTTCTCGAGCGTGGCCCCGCCCTTGGAGTCGTACCGGACGAACAGGTTGGTACCGGCCAGCGCGTCCGCGGGCGACAGCACGCGATCACCCTCCGGCAGCTGTGCACGGGCCTCCTCGAGCTCCCCGCGAACGCGATCCAGCGTCGACTCGAGTTCCTCGACCCGTTCCTGGAGTCGCTCCGCCTCGGTGGCGATCTCGTCCCGCTCTGCAGCGATGTCGTCGCGTTCGGCGGCGAGTTCGTCCCGTTCGTTCTCGAGCCGATCGCGGTCCGCCTCGAGTTGGTCCCGCCGATCGGTCGCCTTCGCGAGTTCGTTCTCGAGTCGCTCGATCCGGTTCCGGAGGTCGCCCGCAGCCGCCCCACGACCCTCCGTTCCGGAACCTGTCCCGGAAGCCGACCTGCGTTGGTCTCGTGCTGCCGCCGCCTTCGAGTCGGTGTCCGCAGCGGATCGCCGGGTGGTTGCCGATCGCTGTGTGCCGGCTGCGTCGTCCGTCGATCGTGGCTCCCGCCGGTCCGTTCCGGAGCGGGCACTCCCCGACGCGGCCGCCTCGTTCGGCGCCGCGTCGTCGGCCTCCGTCGGCTGTCGGTTCGCCCGCGTTTCCGAGGGGTCGATCGACGGGATCGACTTCGCCTCCCGCCACTCGGCCTCCTGGGAGAAGACGTTCTCGGACGCGGTCGGGTCGTCATCCTGGCGCTGGGGATTCTCACCCTGGCGCTGGGGGTTCTCTCCCTGCCGGCTCTCGTTCTCGCGCTGCCGCGCGTCGGCGTCCGCGGCCGTCGTCTCACCGGCAGGCGTTGCGTCGGCGGACGGTGCCGTCTCACTGCGTTGGGTTGCGTTGCGTGTCTCCGTCGACCCTCGATCACGACGTGGCCGTGGGTCGGGCTCCGATCGCGAACCGGCCGAGGCTTCGTCGGCTCCAGTTCCCGTCTCGGCGTCGTCGGCCGTGGCGCCGGTCGCGGCGGCGTCCCCGGCTCCCGAAGTTTCGGTGGGTGGTCTCCCGTCGGAGTGGCTCTCGTCGGAGTGGCTCTCATCGGGGTGGCTTCCGTTCGACCCGCTCCCCGGCTCCCCGTGTTTACCCATCGTCACCGCACCATCGGACGTGTCCGTCACCTCGGCCGCATCGTCGGTCTCGGTCGGTTCCGTGGCGTCCGCGGGTTCGGTGGCGTCCACGGGGTCCGCCGTCTCGCTCGACCCCGCTGCGTCGGTCCTTCCGCTTTCGGAGGATGCCCCGCCCTCCAGGGAGTCCTCTTCCGTGGGGAACGTCTCGCTCTCGGAGGTCGTATCCGCGAACGATCCCCGCCCCGACACCGCCGACCCCGCGGCCGCTGCAGGCTCCGGGACGTCCTGGACCTCGAGATCGACTTCGTGAACCCTGTAGATACCCACCTCGTCGTCGGCCAGCTCAAAAGCCTCCGTCCCGGTCTTCAGCTGTTCGGCGTTGCCGATGAACGCGACCGGGAACGACTCGCCGCCGTAGTACGCGACGTAGTAATCGCCGGAGAGCACGTTCTCGGAGAGTTCGATGTAGCCGGTGAAGTTGGACTCCGAGAGCGTTCGGTCGGCCTCGGAGATCGGGGTGTCGTTGGTGTAATACTGTGCCTTCTGCTCGCCGCCGCGGGTCTGCATCGCGAACAGCAGCGGTAGCGACTCGTCGGGAGCGGTATAGGCGGTTCCCGAGGCGTCCTCGAACGCTGACAGGGATCCGCCGGTGACGCCGACGATGCGGCCGTTCAACAGGTAGATCCGAACGGCCGCATCGGTCACCACGCCCGAGAAGCCGCGATCGGCGAGCCGGGCCAGCCCGGCGAACCCGTCGGAGACGGATTCCGCCTCCCACTCGGTCACGAGGTCGGTGCGATCGGCATCCATTTGGGGGTAACTCGCCGGAGGCGACGCAAATACTTTCCGGAGCGAATGCCGGCCGTCAGACGCTCCATCCCGACTTCAGCGTCCGCCGGACTCGCCCGGCGACTCGGAGACTCGATCGATCGCCTCACGGCCGAGGTCGATCACGTCCGCATCGAGGTCGCTCGTCCGCAGATCGGCGGGGGTGTACCAGTGCCAGTCGTTGGAGTCGACCTCGTCCGATCCTGCCGGGTCGATCACCCGCGAAGGCACACGTGCGAAGTAGAGATGGTCGACGTGTTGATGGCCCACCCGCCCCGCGTCGTCGACGTTGATGTCGTACAGCAGGAGGTGTGCCGGCTGGGGCAGACTCCGGCCGTTCGGGCCCTCGATCCCGGCCCGATCGGCGACGAGCTCCGCCTCGAGGCCGGTCTCCTCGTACACCTCCCGGATCGCGGCCTCGTGCGGGAGCTCGTCGCGGTCGATGTGTCCTCCCGGCGGCACGCGGATGCCGAGTCGCTCGTGGTCGTGGAGGGCGGTGGCGCCGTCATTGACGATGTACGCGGTCGCGGTGAAGTGGCGAGTGGTCTCCATACCACCCGTCTCGGGACACGGAGTAAGAAGAACGCCGATCGACACCGACGGTGGAGCCGCGATCTACGGCTGAACAAGGCGGTTCACGGCGTCGCGATCCCTTCCTCGGCGTCGAGCAGCTCGTGATAGCGGTTGCGGATCGTCACCTCGGAGATGTTCGCGACCTCGCTCACCTCGCTTTGGGTGACCTTCTCGTTGGTGAGCAGGGAGGCGGCATAGACGGCGGCCGCGGCGAGGCCGACCGGGGATTTTCCGGAGTGAACGCCCTGGTCCTTGGCGGTCTCCAACAGCTGCCGGGCCCGCATTTCCGCCTCATCGGAGAGGCCGAGATCGGAGGCGAACCGGGGGACGTAGCTCTCCGGATCGGCCGGTTGGATCTCGAGTTTGAGCTCGCGGACCACGTAGCGATACGTCCGGGCGATCTCGTCCTTCTCAACGCGTGATACGCCGGTGATCTCGTCCAGCGATCGCGGCGTTCCCGCCTGCCGAGCGGCCGCATAGAGGGCAGCGGTCGCGACGCCCTCGATCGAGCGACCCGGAAGGAGGTCCTCGTCGAGCGCGCGCCGGTAGATGACGGAGGCGGTCTCACGGACGTTCTCGGGGAGGCCGAGCGCGGAGGCCATCCGGTCAATCTCGCCGAGCGCCTGCTTGAGGTTACGCTCCTTGGAGTCGCGGGTGCGGAAGCGCTCGTTCCAGGTCCGGAGCCGCTGCATCTTCTCGCGCTGCCGGCTCGACAGCGACCGCCCGTAGGCGTCCTTGTCCTGCCAGCCGATGTTCGTCGAGAGCCCCTTGTCGTGCATCATCTCGGTCGTGGGGGCGCCAACGCGGGACTTCGAGTCCTTCTCGCTGGCGTCGAAGGCGCGCCATTCGGGCCCGCGATCGATCTCGTCCTCCTCGACGACGAGCCCGCAATCGGCACAGACCGTCTCGCCGTGTTCGGTGTCGGTCGTCAGCTGACCACCGCATTCGGGGCACCGGAGCTCCTCGTCGACCTCGTGTGTTTCCTCGTCGTGTGTTTCCTCGTCGTGTGTTTCCTCGTCGTGTGTTTCCTCGTCGTGTGTTTCCTCGTCG
>NZ_FNWU01000001.1:698724-1105460 GCF_900108505.1 Halopenitus malekzadehii
TCGTGTGTTTCCTCGTCGTGTGTTTCCTCGTCGTGTGTTTCCTCGTCGTGTGTTTCCTCGTCGTGTGTTTCCTCGTCGCTCTTGTGTGTCTTCTCCGCTGTCTCGTGCTCATCAACGTGTTCGTCGGGGTGTGTGATGGGGTGATTGCTCATTTGCTGGGATCAGGGGCGGTGGCCGCTCGGATCGAACGGATCCGCCTGATGTCGGATCCGAGAGATGCGTCTCGACTTCGTCGTCCTCACTATAGTATAGGGCTCAAGCACGTATAAATGTATTTATATATTCCATATATATCCAAATAGAAAATTGATAGTAGACGGTCCCTATCTGTTATTCGATCCATATCGGTGTGGATCTCACTGAACGAGACGATCCGACGGATGGTAACATATAATGGTTTCGCTGTAAAGGCGACTATCGGACGCCACCGGTGGGGCCGCGATCTGGTGCCGCGTGACCGATGACGATCGGGGATGTCCACAGGCTAACGCTGTCCGGAAGCCAACCACTATAGGCGACGCCGCCGCAGCGATCCGTATGACTCGGGATCTGCCGGCGCTTGCGGAGACGATCGCTGGACGTGACGTGGATGGATATCTGATCGACGCCGACTGGGAGGACCCCACCCAGCTGTATCTCTCGGGCTTTACCGGACCGGACCCGTTTCTCACGCTGTACGCCGACGGCGGCGTCCACCTGCTCGTGTCCGGGCTCGAGTACGCACGCGCCAAACGCGAGTCGCGTGCTGACACCGTTCGCCGACACGCCGAGTACGATTTCCAGTACGGCGGTCGTGAACGGCGGCTCGATATGTACGCCGACTTTCTGGCCGACGTCGGCGTCGAGTCGGTGTTGATGCCGGATCGTGCTCCCGTCGGAACCGCGGACGGTCTCCGCGATCGTGGGATCACGGTCGCGGTCGACCACGAGGACGCCGTTGCGTCACTTCGAGCCGTCAAGTCCGACGATGAGGTGAACCGGATCCGGACCGCCCAGCGGGCGACCGAGTCCGCGATGGCGGCTGCGGAGTCCCTGCTCAGCGAGGCCACGGTCGAGGACGGAACGCTGGTTCACGGGGGCGACGTCCTGACGAGCGAACGGGTTCGTGAGGAGATCGAGGTGACCCTGCTGCGACACGGCTGCGCCTCCGAGGAAACGATCGTCGCCGGCGGTGCACACGCGGCTGACCCGCACGACCGCGGGTCCGGTCCTCTAAGCGCCGGCGACGCCATCGTCATCGACGTCTTTCCGCGGGACACCGACACGAAGTACTTCGCCGACATGACTCGAACGTTCGTCGTCGGCGAGCCCGGGGACGCCCTCCGCGAACGATACGACCTTACCGTATCGGCGCTGGAAGCGGCCATCGATGCCGTCGAACCCGGCGCGACCGGCGAGGACGTCCACGTCGCGGCCTGTGAGGTGTATGAAGACGCCGGCTACCCGACGCTGCGAAGCGATCCGGACACCGACACCGGATACATCCACTCGACCGGCCACGGCGTCGGCCTGGCGGTCCACGAGCCGCCGCGGCTCTCGATGGGGGCCGGCGAGCTCGAGCCGGGGAACGTCGTCACGATCGAACCCGGACTGTACGACCCCGACGTCGGGGGCATCCGGGTCGAGGACCTCGTGGTCGTGACGACGGACGGATGTGAGGTCATCACCGACTATCCGAAGCGGTTCGTGATCGAGTGATGCCGGCGATCGAGAGGGTGTCGAACCGATGACGCGGCGATACGCGTACACCGTTCTGGGACTGTGTACCCTTGCGTTCAGCGCGACGATGGTCGCCCGGCTGGCGATCAGCCCGGTCGTTCCGCTCGTGGCCGACGATTTCGGAGTCTCCTACGGGACCGTCGGGCTCGCGCTCTCGGGAATGTGGGCGGCCTACGCGCTCACCCAGTTCCCCTCCGGCGTGCTCGGCGAACGGTACGGCGAGCGCCGGATCATCCTCGTCGCGATCGGCGCCACGGCGGTCGCGGCGCTGCTCGTGGCGCTGTCGCCTTCGGTGTGGGCGTTCCTCGCGTTCACGGTCCTGCTCGGCGCCGGTGCCGGACTCCACTACTCGGTCGCGACGACGTTGCTCGCCCGCGAGTTCGACAGTATCGGGCGCGCGATCGGGATCCACGTCTCCGGCGGACCGGCCGCGGGTCTGCTCGCGCCGCCGGCAGCCGCACTCGTCGGGGCTCGGTACGGCTGGCGAGCGGCAGTTCTGCTGGGTGTTCTGGTGGCGGTTCCGGTGTTCGTCCTGTTCGCGTGGCGGGTTCGCCCGACCGAGCCGCTCCGGCCGGATCAGGCGATCGCGGAGCGGTTCGCGCTCGGACCGCTGGTGGAGCTCGTCTCGCGTCCGCCGATGGCCTACACGACCGGCCTCGCGATGCTCGGGGCGTTCGCGTGGCAGTCGACCGCGTCGTTCCTCCCGACGTTTCTCACGGATGCGGCGGGGCTGTCGACGGCGACCGCGAGCCTCCTGTTCTCGCTGTACTTTCTGGTGCACGGCGGCATCCAACCGGTTCTCGGTTCGATATCCGACCGCGTCGGCCGGGACGCCGTCGCAACGCTGACGATGGGAATCGGCATTTTTAGCTATGGCGGCCTCGTCTACGCCGCGATCGCGGACTTGGGACCGATCGCCCTCGCGTCGGCAACGGCCGGCGTCGGCGTCGCGATGTCGTGGGGGGCGCCGGTCCAATCCCGGTTCATGGACCTCCTCGGCGACGCCGAGCGCGGTGCCGGCTTCGGGCTCGTTCGCACCGTCTATATGGTGCTTGGTGCCTCCGGAAGCGTCCTCGTCGGGACCGTCGCCGACGTTGCGGATTGGACCGTCGCGTTCGGGCTGCTGGCACTCGTGATGGCGATCGGGACGACCGCATTGACGGCCAACCGGCTGTTCCGGCTCGGCCTGTGACCGTCGGCTGTTCCGGCTCGGTCGGTCCGGATCGGCTGGAGCCGTGTTTCGACACGGGACGGTCCGTCCAGGTCGTCGAAACGGTTTAGGAACGAGAACGCGTCTCGTGGGACGAGATGCGCATCCTCTCCGACGACGACGTCGCGAGCGTCCTCGACATCGAGACGCTGCTTGCGGTGGTCGATGAGGCGTTCCGGAAACAGGGTCGCGGCGAGGTCGAACGACCCGACCGGCCGCACTTCCCAGTCGGGGAGGGATTGACGCTACCGGCACCAACCGGCCCAGGATCCGACGACGCGGACCGCCCCGATTCCGTCGAGGGACCGTTCGGCACGGCCCTCGTGATGCCCGCGTACGTCCACGGAGCGGAGACCTACGCCACGAAGCTCGCGGCGGTCCACGAGGGGAACCCCGAACGCGGGCTCGACACGCTCAACGCCACGATCGCGCTCACCGACGCGGCGACCGGGGTGCCGGCCGCCACCCTCGCCGGGTCCCGAATCACGAACGCCCGAACGGGATGTATCGGCGGCGTCGCCGCCCGTGCGCTCGCGACCGACGGTCCGGCAACGCTCGGCGTGATCGGCGCCGGCCAGCAGGCGCACTGGCAGGTCCGGGCCATCGACGCCGCGATCGATCTCGACCGCGTCCGCATCTACTCGCCGAGCGACTCCCGGCTCGAGTGTGCGGACGCGCTTCGTGCGGAGGGGATCGACGCGACGGCCGTCGACGCGCCCCGCGAGGCGGTCTCGGGCGCGACGATCGTGGTCACCGCCACGCCCGCACGGGAGCCGGTCTTCGACGGGACCGACCTCGATCCCGGCACGCTCGTGGTCGCGATCGGGGCCTACGATGAGTCGATGCGCGAGCTCGACGCCGACACGATCCGTCGCGCCGAGCTGCTGTTCGGCGACGTTCCCGAGGAGGCCGTGGAGACGGGCGACATCCCGGACGACGTGACTGCCGAGGACCTGATCCCGCTTTCGGCCGCGCTCGCGGGGGCGGTCGGTCGGGAGTCCCCGACGGACGTCATCGTCGTCGAATCGGTCGGCAGCGCGGTGCTCGACGCCGCCGCTGCGACGCACGTCTACGAGGAGGCACGGCGACTGGGCGTTGGGACCGAGGTCGATATCTGATCCGTCTCTCGTCGATCGCTACGTGCTGACCGATCGCTCGACCGTTACTCGGCGATCTCGACGTCGACCGCGTCGCGCTCGACGGCACGCCGAAACGTAGGGACCGTTCGATAGACCACGTCGACGACGTTCTTTCGACGAAGGCTCTGTAGCGCCGCCCGGACGTCGTCCACGTCGGGATCGACGTCGAACTCCGATCGAAGCCCGTTGAGGACGCTCACGACCGATTCGGACCGCTCGTCCGGCCCCGGGACGACCGCGAACACGCGCGCCTGCAGCTTCGGAACCCGGATCACGCTCGGGATACCGTCGCCGTTCCCGTCCGCACCGCCGGCCTCGATCCCGGGTTCGACGTCGACCAGGTCGGCCGCCTCCTCGGTCGCACGGATGAGGCTGTTGTCGTCCCGGAAGTAGTACTCCTTCAGGTGGGACTCGAGGTAGCCGTGGACCTCGCTGCCGGAGTCCAGCTCCCACGCCGACTGCAGCTCGGCGTTCTTAGTCGGCTGCAGCCGGACCACGTCGGCGAGTCGGTCCCGCTCCTCGTCGGTGAGACTCATACCGCCGGCTATCCCGTCCGCGAGTAAGGACGTTCCGAATCCCGACCGGAGACGGCCGGTGTCGACAGCCTTATTCGGTGTGCTACCACACGACGGTGTATGGACGACATTCTCGTTGGACGCGTTATGACGAGCGAGGCGATCACCGTACATCCGGACACCTTCGTCGAGGAGGCCGCCTCGCTGCTGCTCGAGAACGACATCGGATCGCTCATCGTCGTCGACGACGACGGCCGGCTCGAGGGCATCCTGACGACGACGGACTTCGTCCACATCGTCGCCGCCAGCAAGCCGAAAGCCAAGACGACCGTGGAGCGATACATGAGCACCGACGTCACGACCGCCAGCGCACAGGACGCGATCACCGACGTTGCCGACGTGATGATCGCCGAAGGGATCCATCACCTCCCGGTCATCGACGACGAGGGCAACGTGATCGGCGTCGTCTCCACGACCGATCTGACCGAGTACATCTCGGGATTGAAACCGCGTCGAACGGCCTGACTGGACGGGACCGCACGAGGGTGTGCGGACATCGACGGGGCTACCGGGTCCCGTTTCGCGCCGATCCGCCCGCACTCACGCGCTCACCCCGAGCGTCTCCTCGACTTGCGTCACCACGGCGAGGAGGGCCCCCACTGCCAGCGCCGCTCCGACCGCGAACGGAACGATGAAGCCGTATTCGACGAGGAATCCGGAGGTCAAGGGACCGATCGCAACCCCCAGTCCGAACCCCATCGTGAGTACCGACAGCGTCGACCCGGACTCCCCCTCCGAGGCGATGTCGCCGGCGATCGCCAGCGACGGCGGGAACGCGAACGCGACCGCGATCCCCTGCAGGAGCCGAACGGCAAGCATCGTCACAGGCGTCGTGACGACCCCTTGCAGCAGCGTCGACGGCACGAGCAGCACGAATCCCGCGAGCAGGAACGGCCGCCGGCCGAACCGGTCGGCCGCACGCCCGACCGGGACCTGAAAGACGACGTTCGCGATCGTCACCGCCGCGAACTGGATCCCGAACCAGATCGGCGCCTGGTCGAGCCGAAGGTTGATCTGGTTCTGTAATGTGGCGAAGAGCGCGACGCAGATGCCCATCGCGACGGTCGCGAGTCCGAGCGCGAACACCGGGTCGAGGAGTCGATCGTCCCCGAACACGCGGATCGAAACGTCCGTGTCGCTCGACGCCGCCGACTCCTCGGTGTCGTGAACCAGCCAGTACACGAGCGCGAACGAGAGGTACGCGCCCGCACAGGCCGCGAGGAACGCGGCGTCGAAGCCGTCGATCACCGCCGGTCGTCCCAGGACGGTCTCGATCCCGAGTCCCGACAGGTCGTAGGGGCCGCCCTCGACCACGACGCCGGCGAGGATCGGGCCGAATCCGTACCCGAACAGCCGAAACGTGTTGAACACGCCGAAGTTCTCTCCGCGCTCCTCCGCGCCGGCCGCGTACTCGTTCACGAGCGCGACGACCGCCGGAATCGTCAGCGCCGCACCCAGGCCCTGTGCCGCCCGGAGCACGACGAGCGTCCAGTAGTCCGTGGCGAAGACGTACAGTCCGCTTGCGGTCCCCAACAGCGCGATCCCCGCCAGGATGAACGGGCGACGCGCTCCGGCGCGGTCGGACAGCCGTCCCGTCCACGGCTGGGACAGGCTGTTGAGGAACCCGAACAGCGAGAGCACGAACCCAATGAGCAGGGGCTCGGTGACCGGAACCGTCGCCGCGCCGACGCCGATCTGCCCGCCGAGCAGCCCCTCAAGGTTGACGATGCCACTGGCGATGTACAGCGGGAGGACGACGATCAGAAACGAGTTACCGATCGCTCCGACCATCCGGGCCGATCCCAACACGATCACTCGTCTGTCGCCACCGACGATCGGTGCGACCAGCCGTCCGAGCAGTCCCATCCGTCGAGGCGTTCGACGGTTGAGTTGAAGGGTCTTCTGAACGACGAAGCTGTCCGATCCCGTCGTTTATATATCGTGACGTGGCATTCACCGGGTATGGAGTTTTGCGACGAGTGCGGTTCGATGATGAAAGCCGGCGAGGGCGAAGACCACTGGGTATGTACCGCCTGTGGCTTCGAGAAGGGCCGCAACGAACAGGAGGAGGCGGCGATGGTGACCACGCAGGGCCAGGAGGCCTCGGAGATCATCGACGTCAGCGACGCCGAGGACAAGGGTCTCCCGACCACGACGGTCCACTGTCCGGAGTGTGGCAACGACAGCGCCTACTGGTACATGCAACAGATTCGGTCGGCTGACGAGTCGGAGACGCGCTTTTTCGTCTGCACCGAGTGCGAGCACAAGTGGCGCGAGGACGACCACTAATCGCTGCGCCGTCGCGCCGATCGACGACCCACACCTGCACACTCGCATACCCCCACACCTGTACACCTGTCCCGTCTAGGGTCGCCGCGCGAACGTCAAATAGCCGGTGTGGCCGACCCCCGCGGTCGAGGGGCGTGAGCCGCGCTCGGAGAAGTCCATCTCCCGTTGGATCGTCTCCAGCGTCTCGACGTCATCGAGACCGGCCGCACGGGCGGCGTTGACGATCTCGCTCGTTCCCTCAACGAACGGCGAGTACGCGGCCAGAAATCCGCCGGGAACGAGCACGTCCGGCGCGTGGGCGACGATTTCGGGCGCATCACCGGTGTCGAGGGTGAGCACGTCGAACCGGTCGTCGATGGGATCGGCGTTGGGGTCAGCGTCGGGGTCGGCGTCGGCGTCGGGGGCTTCCACGTCGTTTTCGTCGTGCATACCGTCCTCGTCGACCGTCCCTTCCTCCCCGGTCGGCTCCTCCGACAGGATCGTGGCGAGATCGCCGGTCCGGACGTCGACCTGGTCGGTCACTCCCGCGATCCGCATGTTCTCACGCGCCACGTCGGCGAACTCCGGGTCCCGCTCGTAGGTTCGCACACGTGCACCCGTGCGTCCGAGCGCTGCCGCGAGAATGCCCGTTCCGGTCCCGGCATCGAGGACACGATCACCAGCGGCGACGCCGACGTGACCCATAATCAGTCCGACGTCTCGGGGCATCATCGGGGCGCCGGTTCGGTCGAGGTGGTCGAAGAGGTCCGGCAGGCGCAGCTCACGAACCTCGAACGCCTCGCCGAGGTGCGTCTCGATCACGTCGCCGTGTTCGGCGTCCGCGGGGACTTCGAGCACGCCGAGGTCGGTGCCGAACTCCGCGCCCGGTTCGAGCAGGTACTCCCGACCGTCCCCGATCAGGAGGTAGGCGGGGTCGGTCACTCCAGGCGGGCGATGGCGGCCGCGAGGTCACCCTCCTCGGCCTCGAGCGCCTCGATGGCGTCCTCCTCGCTGACGCCGGCACGCTCGGCGACGATCATCACGTCGTCCTCGGGGATCGCCAGACCGGCCGCCTCCGCATCGCCGTCGCCGTCACCGGCGTCCAGCTCGGCAGCCGGTCCCGCGCCGCTGCCGCCGGTTCCCGGATCGACGGACTCGGGCTCGCCGACGACCTGGTAGGTCTCCTGGCCCTGGGCGTCCATTCGCGTGACCTGAGGACCGTCGAAGACGAGGTCCTCGTCGTCGGTTCGGATGACGACCTCCTCGACGTCGAGTTCGGTGACGTCGATCCCCATCTGTTTCATCATCTGTTTCATCTTCCGTGGGTTCATACCGCCGCCTCCAAGCATACCTTCGTCTCGCGCTCGTGGCAGCAAAAGGGTGACGAACGTGCGAAAGGTGGATCGACCGTCGACCGCCGATCGGCGTCAGTCGTCCGGCTCGAAGCTGCCGATCCCGGCCGCGGGCGGCGAAACGATCTCGAAGCTCCGCTCGCTCCAATCGTCCTCGACGAACACGAAAACGCGGCCGCCGGCGGTCTCGGGATCGGCCTCGATCTGCGTGCGTTCGCCGGCGCGTCTGGCCGCCACGCCCGGGAACAGTTCCTCGCCCTCGCCGGGTTCGAAGATCACGCGCCCGACGCCGGTGTCCTCAAGGATCTCGTCGTGCGTCTTCAGGTCGTTCACGTAGGTCATCACGCCCTCGGTCTCGGTCGGGTCGGTGACGAGCACGTGCGTCTCCTTGCCGGGACCGGCCGTCAGCGTCCCCTCGACGGTCGTGGGAACGCCGCGATAGAGCGTGGTTCGGCCGTCGAGGTACTCCACGACGACGCCCTCCTCCCGAAGCTCGATGCCGAGGGTGGTGGGCGGGATGTCGGACCGCGCTGACGAGGACATACCGGTAGGTGTGGTCGCGGCGGCAAAAAGGGACGCGTTCCGGCCGTGACTCCCGGCCTGGTCGCCGACCGGGACCGCCGATCGCGGCCGCTGACCGGGACCCCCGCCCGAAACCACCGACCGGGACCGCCGATCGAGACCGTCGACCGAGACCGCCACACCTATGGCCCCGCTCGGGAGTCCCTCGATATGGAGGGACGGGCAGCCGCGCTGGGCGCCGGAACGATTCTCAACGCGCTGGCGACCGGCACCGGGTCCGCGTTCGGCATTGACGTCGAGACGCGTGCGACCGTTACGCTTGATCCGGACGCTGACGGCGTGACGGGCACCATCGCCGAGGCGCCGGATGCGGACACGCGACTCATCGAACGCTGCGTCGACCTCGCGACCGAACGCTGGGGCGCCCGCGAGGGTGGCACGGTGCGGACCGACAGCGACGTCCCGCTTGCGGCAGGACTGAAAAGCTCCAGCGCCGCCGCCAACGCGACCGTGTTGGCCACCTGCGCGGCGCTCGGGCTCTCGGTGGGCGACGCGGACGATCCCACGACGGACGTCACCCGTCTGGAGGCGTGTCGGCTCGGCGTCACCGCCGCCCGAGACGCCGGCGTCACCGCCACCGGCGCGTTCGACGACGCCTCGGCGTCGATGCTCGGCGGCGTGACCGTCACCGACAACACGGCCGATGAGCTCTTCGACCGCGATACCCTCGAGTGGGACGTCCTCGTCTGGACCCCGCCCGAGCGAGCCTACAGCGCCGACGCCGACGTCGAGCGATGCGGCGCCGTTGCGCCGATGGCGGACCTCGTCGCGGAACTCGCGCTCGATGGCCGCTACGCCGATGCGATGTCGGTCAACGGCCTCGCGTTCTCGGCCGCGCTCGGGTTTTCCCCGGAGCCGGCCGTCGAGGCGATGCCCCACGTCACCGGCGTCTCCCTGTCCGGCACCGGCCCCAGCGTCGTGGCCGTCGCCGACCCGGCGGACCCCGAGACCGACCTCGACCGCGTTCACGATCTGTGGGCCGCCCGCGACGGGACCGTTCGAACCACGAGGACGCGCTCCGACGGCGCGACGATACATTCCCCCTGAAGACCGATGTGTCACGCCATTTCACCCACGCGATCGCCGATCGTGACCGTCCGGAACCAATCACTTCAAACTCCCCGACCCCGATCCACCACACAATGAGCACTGACGACATGAATCCCGAAGAGATGGACCTTGCGGAACTGCGCGCGGAGATCGAGGACATTGACCGCGAGATCGTCGAGCTGATCGCCCGGCGGACGTACGTCGCCGACACCGTCGCGGCCGTCAAAGACGATCGGGATCTGCCCACGACCGACGAGTCACAGGAGGCCCGCGTGATGGAGCGCGCCGGCGAGAACGCCGAACAGTTCGACGTCGACGCGAATCTGGTGAAGGCGATCTTCCGACTGCTGATCGAGTTGAACAAGGTGGAGCAACGGGAGAGCCGGTAGCTCAGTTGAGGCCGAGACTCAGTGTTAACGCCTCGTCGACTGCAGCCATCGTGGGTCCGTCGAGTGAACCGACGACCGAGTGAATCCGTTCCGGAACCGAGACGGTTCGAATCTGGTCGAGCCGGATTGACGAGTCCTTTTCGAGCGGTGACCCGTCCGCCTCGACGAACACCTCGAACGGATACTCTCGGTAGGTCCCCGTGACGGGCGCGACGATGGTCGTACTGGAGTTTCGGTTTCCGATATCGTTTTGAATAACCACGGCCGGCCGCGTCTTCTTCATCTCGTGTCCTTCGGCGGGGTCAAGCCGAACGATAACCACATCGCCCCGTCGCACATCCGTGCCGTCACTCATCGAGGTGCTCCCACGCTTCGCCGGACGCTTCGCTCCACTCCTCGGCGAGTTCCTCCGCGCTCTCGGAGGCCTTCCGATACGCGGTCGCTAGCTCGTCGTCGTCCGGCCGGTCGGACTCTACCTCAACGACGGCGACGGTTACGCGCTTGTTCGCGTACTCGGTGCCGAGGTAGACTCGACCCCGGTCGTCCGTCTCGTTCGTTTTGAGGTCTGTCGCGTCGACTTTCATCGAGGAACAGTACGGACCCGCGGCTGATATGTGTTGCCCACTATTACCCACGGATTTCCCTAGCAGTCACGGGCTGTCAACGGTCCGTCCCAGGAACGCGTCCGAGGTCGTCGTCGACGAGGCTGGGATGCGTTCGCTGGCGGTCCTCGTGTGGCGTCGCGAAGTACTCCTGCATCGCGGCGATCGACTCGCGTTCACGGGCGCGCCGCTCGGTCTCCGAGACCTCCTCACACCCCGGTGGAACCTCGCGGCCGCGGTCGGTGAAGTAGCCCTCGGGAGCCACCCAGTCGTGGTAGAAGGGGATCTCCGCGTCGTGGATCAGCGTGATCGCCGTTCTGGCGCCGTCACCGGCTGCAACCACCGCTTGGTGGTAGCGCTCGGCGAGTCGACCCGCGGCGTACAGCCCCTCGACGGTCGTTCGCCCGTCGCCGTCGTCCTCGAGGTACGTCTTCGAACCCGCCTCCCGGCGGTCGGGATCGACCGGATCCAGATAGCTCGCGTCCGCCCAGGAGGCCGCGATCACGCGCTCTGCGGCGATCGTCCGATCGGTCGCGGCGGTGGCTCCCGACCCAGCGTCTCCGGCCGCATCGTTCCCGGCCGCGTCGGCGTCGGTGTCCGCGTCCCCGGCGATCGTCGCGAGGAAGCGAGCGTCATCGCTCACGTCGAGATCCCCGTCGGCGGTCCCGACGTGTTTCAATCGCGTGACGCGGCCGTGCACCATATCGGCCCCGTTGCGGGTCGCCTGGGACCGCTGCATATCGATCAGGAGTCGCGGATTCACGCCCGCCGGGAAGCCGGGGTAGTTCTCGACGTGTGCGTTCCGTTTGAGTATCGACTCGCCGGCGGTTATCACGGCGGTGTCGAGACTCGCCCGCGCGGTGAAGGTCGCCGCCGATAGCCCGGCGACGCCGCCGCCGACGATCAGTACCTCATAGGTGTCGATGGCCGACTCGTCCGTGTTCGTGGGGTCCGTCGTCGTGCCCATACGACTCGCTGGAGGAGTTGCACCAAATAGTCCCGGATCCACGTCGAACGTCGGTCCCGGTGCGTTCGACACGGGACCGGTTGTTCCTCGTTACTCCTCGGCGTCTGCGTCGTCGGTGTCGTCGGTGTCGTCGGTATCGTCGGCGCCGGTGTCGTCCGCGGCGTCTGCCTCGTCATCGGCATCCTCCCCATCCGCGGCCTCCTCGTCTTCGTCCGTCGCGAGGAGGTCGTGTTCCTCGAGGATCGCTTCCTTCTCGGCGGCGGAACGCTCGTGGAACGTCGGGTCGTCGACGGTCACGGTGGCGACGCCGACGCCGTCCGGCGTCAGTCCGTCGTCCTCGTTCACCTCGGCGAGCGCCTCGAGCGCGAGGCCGACCGCCGCATCGATCGAGAGGTCCTCCTCGTAACGCTCCTCGAGGTATTCCCGGATGTCGGTTCGGTTCGACCCGATCGACAGCGCCTGCCACTCGTAGGGCGTCCCCGAGGGGTCCGTCTCGAACAGGCGCGGCTCGCCGTTCTCGATCCCGCCGACCACCAACGCGACGCCGAACGGGCGCGCGCCGCCGACCTGGGTGTACTGTTGGATGTGGTCGGTGATGTTCTTGGTCAGCGTCTCGATGCCGATCGCCTCGCCGTACCGCAGCCGGTTCACCTGCGCCTGGCGGCGGGCGAAGTCGATGAGTTTGCGTGCGTCGGCGACGTGGCCGGCCGACGCGACGCCGACGTGGTCGTCGGCCTTGTGTATCTTCTCGACGCTTTTCGGCTCCATCAACGGCGATCGGGCGCGCTTGTCCGCCACGAGGACGACGCCGTCCTCGGCGCGGACGCCGATGCTTGCGGTGCCGCGTTTGACGGCTTCACGAGCGTATTCGACCTGGTAGAGCCGACCGTCCGGCGAGAAGATCGTGATGCCGCGGTCGTACGCCTGCTGTTGGGCTTGTCCCTGCATATGGTATCACTCGAGATCGAGTCGCGTCGCGCCGACGTGGCCGGACTCCGCCGACACGTCGACCGCGTCACCGCGGATGACGGCCGGTCGGTCCGCCCCGTCGAGCGCGACGTCTCTCTGCCGTGACGGTCCGCCCGCGCGACCCATATATCTTTCTTCACACGCCCGGACCGTCCCCGAAACGCCGCGAACCCGTATGCCGACCGGGTCGTCATCGATCGCGGAGACGCAGGCGACCGCGGCACGCGCCGGCTCGACGTGGGCTCGTCGCACCTGAACCACCGCCTCCCCCTCGCCGACGGCGTCGTCGAAGGTGAACGACAGCACTGACAGCTTCGCGTCCGCGCTGCCCGGATCGCCGAGGAGGTTCCCCGCGGCGTACCACAGCGCCCGCTGGAAGTCGCGCCGACCGATGGATGTGGTCGGCCACGTCTCGAGCCCCACGCCGAGGTACCGCCACCGCGGCCGGAGGTGTTTCGGGAGGTGCTTCACCGGTCCACCCCCGATCCGGTGTCACCCTCACGTCCGTCACCCTCACGTCCGTCACCCTCACGTCCGGCGTCGTCGCCGTACCGGCCGCGTCGGACGCCCGGTTCGACGAACGACTCCGAGAGTCGGTGTCGGTTCCGCTCGGCGATCCGCTTCCACGCACGGAGCCCGTCATCGATCGCGTCCGCGTCGAACCCGATCGCCTCGCCGACGGCCCGCAGCTCCCGCGGCGCGCGAAGCTCGAGGTGTGACGCCGCGGTCGCGCTCACCACGTAGGGCGCGTCGTAGTGGTCGACGATCTCCCGGAGCTTTCGAAGGTCCGACAGCGCCTGCACCCGGCGGCCGCCGGTCGCCCGGAGGACCGGTCCGAGGTCGAACTCGAGGGCGACGCCGTGGTCGGCCGCGGCCTTCACGAGCACGTGGTTGACGTCCCCACGACCGGCCATCGGCTTCGAGAGCACGTCGATGCGGTCGGACTCGACGGCGAACCGGTTGAGCGCGTTCGATCCGCCCCGGAGCGTGAGCACCGTGAAGTCGGGGCGGAAGTTCCCGACCGACCCGCTCGCGGCTGACGGGTCGTCCGCGTCGATCTCGACGCCGGTGACGACGTCGATCCCGTATTCGTCGCCGATCGCCGTCGGCTCCATCGCGCGCGAGGCGGACCGGGTCCGGATCACCAGTCCCGAATAGCCGAGCCGGGCTGCCGTGCTGGCGAGCCTGGCGACGGTGCTGTCGCCGGCCGGATACGCCTGGACCGCCTCATACATACGCCGGGATTCGCCGGCCGGGGTTTTGGAGATTGCGCTTGGTGGACCACTGCGTGTGTGGGGTATGTCCGTGCTGAACCGACTGCGCCACCGTGATTGCCGGCCGCTCCCGCCAGAAACACGTCCTGTTCACTCCCCGACGCTATCGGGATCGTGAACCGCCGTGACGACGTCGACGGCGGCCCGGTTCGTCGCCACATCGTGCACGCGGATAATGTCCGCCCCGCGGTCGACGGCGACCGCCGTCCCGGCGACGGTCGCGGCACCTCGCTCGTCGGCATCGTACCCGAGTGCGCCGAACATCGACTTGTGGGAGTGGCCGACGAGGACCGGACAGCCGAGCGCGGCGAACTCCTCGATGCGGGACAACACCGCGAACTCCTCTGACGGTGACTTTGCGAACCCGAGTCCCGGATCGACGATCACGTTCCGGCGGTCGATCCCCGCGGCCTCCGCGCGCAGGATCCGTTCCTGGAGGGCGTCGAGAACGTCCTCGACGACGTCCTCGTACTCGATCTCCGTGTCGGGATCGACCGGAGCCTCGACGCTGTGCATCACGACCACCGGGCAGCCGGCCTCTGCGACGACCTCGCGCATCCGTGGGTCCTCGAGCCCGGTCACGTCGTTGATGACGTCCGCACCCGCCGCGATCGCGGCGTCCGCGACGTCGGGTTTGCGCGTGTCGATCGAGATCGCGACGTCGCCGTCGGCGATCGCCGGGAGATCCTGGAGCGCCTCCACGACCGGTACCACGCGGTCGATTTCGTCGTCGACGGGAACCGGGTCGGCGCCCGGTCGCGTCGACTCGCCGCCGATGTCGATGATCCCGACACCGGCGTCGATCATCCGCCGTGCGCCCGACACCGCGTCCGCGAGCGTCCCGTGCCGGCCGCCGTCGTGGAAGGAGTCCGGCGTGACGTTGAGGATCCCCATCACCGTCGGGCCGTCGGTCCAGGGCCAGGACGTCGAGGGGTGGGCCGATTCGCCGGCTGTCGTAGACGGATCGGCTGTGGTCGACGAACCAGGTGTGGTCGCCGGATCGACGACGTCACCGCTTTCCGCACGATCGCGGATGGTCTCGGCCAGCCCGGGAAGACCGATTCCGCGATGGGTCAGTTGGTCGTCGGTGTGGGCACCCTGGTCGTCGGTGTGAATCCTCGGGTCGGCGGTGTGAATCCTCGGGTCGGCGGTGTGGGTGTCCGCATCGTCGATCACGTCGGCCAGCTCGTGGAGTCGGTCGACGGTCCCGCCGATCACGACCGCGATCGATTCGCCGCCCGTCCCGACGTCCGAGACCGCACACTCGAGCCCGCAGTGGAGTGCCGCCCGCCGCAACGCCTCGGCCTGGCTCGGATCGAGTCGCGTGCGAAGGACGCGATGGACCAGTCCGTCGCGAACGCGGTCGCGTTCGGGGTCGCCGACGTCGGCATCCGTGAGCAGGGTCTCGGCGTCCGCCGGCGTGTCAACCTGTGTGGGAACGACGCGTCGTGTGTATCTCGCGCGTCCCTCCGCGACCGCGAACAGCGACCCGGTCAGGAGCACACAATCGTCGGCGTCCGCCCGGTCGATCGCCGCCTCGAGCGCGTCGGCGACCGCGGGCACGACCGTCGTCCCCTCGATCCCCGCGTTCCGAAACGCGGCCGCCAGCACGTCGGGGTCCGCCGCCCGTGGGTGGTCGGGTTGGCAGGTGTGGACCGACTCGGGCGTCGGCAACGCATCGATCGTTCCCTCGTGGTCCTTGTCGTGCATCGCGGCGAACGCGAGATGAAGGTCATCGTACTCGTACTCCGACAGCGTTCCCGCCAACGTTCGACAAGCGGCGGGATTGTGTGCCCCGTCGAGGACGACGAGGGGATCGGTTCCGAGGACCTCGAAACGCCCGGGCCAACTCGCGGTTGCAAGCCCGTCGCGAACCGACTCGGCGGGAATCGGCGCGCTCGCCGATGATGCGTTTCCTCCGTCGCTCCGGGCGACGGCTTCGTGTGCGATCGCGACCGCGATCGCCGCGTTGGTCGCCTGATACTCACCCACGAGCGGGAGTCGCGCGTCGTAGCTCCATCCCGAGCCGGTGACCTCGATCCGCGAGTCCGTCGGACTGCGTCGCCCCGAACGCGTTTCGATGCGGCCGTGGTACGTGGCCGTCACGTCCGGGTTCGGATCCGGGTCGGATACGGTCGGTCCGTCGACCGTCCGGACGTCCTCGCCTGCGTCCGTGACGACTTCCCGGATGACCGACAACGCGCTGCCTCCGCAGGCCGTGATGACGGGCGTCCCCTCGTCGGCGATCCGCGCCTTCGTTCGAGCGATCTCCTCGACCGACTCGCCCAGTACCGCGGTGTGTTCGAGCGAGACGTTCGTGATCGCGGCCGTCACGGGATCGACCGCGCTCGTCGCGTCGTACTCGCCGCCCATTCCGACCTCGAGCACCGCGACGTCGACGTCGCGGCGGGCGAACTCCCAGATCCCCATCGCGGTGACGACCTCGAAGAAGGTGAGCGGCTCGCCGGCGGCGGCGCGGTCGACGAGCCAGGGGCGTGCCCGCTCGATGAAGGTCGCGATGGCGTCATCGCTCATTGGGTGCCCGTCGACCCGGATGCGCTCGGAGAGGTCATCGAGGTGGGGCGAGGTGTACAACCCCACCGTTCGGTCGGTCTGCCGAAGGATCGACTCGGTGATCCGGGCGGTGCTGCCCTTCCCGTTCGATCCGGCGATCTGGACGAACTCGAGCTCCGTCTCGGGGTTCCCGAGGTGATCGAGCAGCGCCTCGACGGCGTCGGTACCGGGGCGAACCGAGAAGCGGCGGAGGTCGAACAGGAAGTTCGCCGCCTCGTGGTAGTGCATATACGATGACGCTCGGGCGGGGCATCGCTTGAGGGTGACGATGTCGACGATCGAGTCGGCCGCCAGTATCCGAAACACGAACCGATCGCCGGTACGCGAATCGATGCCGGTACACGAGCCGGCAGCCGCGGCCGCAGGAGGAACGTTGAAATCGACCCGTCACACAGGGATCCAACGTGAAGCGAATCAGGCTCGGGAATGCGGTCTTCGAAGGACTCAACAACGTCTACGTCCTCGACGGCGAGACGACGGCCCTCGTGGACACGGGGATCTCAACGCCGGCGGTCGAATCGGAACTGGCGGACGGGCTCGCGGAATTCGGGCTCGAGTTCGCCGACGTCGACGAGATCCTTCTCACCCATTGGCACCAGGACCACGCCGGGCTCGCCGGCGTGATCCAGCGGGAAAGCGACTGCATCGTCCGCGCCCACGAGGCCGACGCGCCGCTCGTTTCGGGCGCCGAACTGCCCCCGTCAAGCGACTCGGCGGGACGACGAGCGGTCTTCGACCGCTGGGGAATGCCCGATGCGGCGCGCGAGGAGCTCGAGGAGGTGCTCGACGCCAACGAGTCCTACCGCGAGGTCGGCGCCGACGTCACGCCGTTCGCCGACGGCGACCGGTTCGCCGTGAACGGGATCGAGTTCGAGGCGGTGCATCTCCCCGGCCACGCGGCGGGGCTCGCGGCGTTCGCGTTCGACCTGACGGCCGCCGACACCGCGGCGCTCGATGATCACGAAACGGGCAGCGGGCGTGGCGATCGCGGCGACACCGCCGCCTTCGTCGGCGACGCGATCCTCCCGCGGTACACGCCGAACGTGGGCGGCGCGGACCTGCGGATGACCGGCGCGCTCGATCAGTACGTTCACAGCCTCGTTCGGGTCATCGATCGGGACTGGTCGGTCGCGTATCCCGGCCACCGGGACACGATCACGGCGCCGAGCCGACGGGCCGCAGTGATCCTCGAACACCACCGCGAGCGCACCGATCGCGTCATCGACGTTCTCCGCGAACACGGCCCGCTCGACACCTGGAGCGTCTCCGCACACCTCTTTGGCGACCTCTCGGCAGTCCACATCCTTCACGGCCCCGGCGAGGCGCACGCACACCTCGAGCACCTCGCGGACGCCGGCATCGTCGATCGCGACGGGACGGAGTACGCCCTGGTCGACGCGGATCCCGACGTCAGGTCGCTGTTCCCCGAGACGCGGTTTTGCGGCCGGGTCGAGGCTGAAACCGAGGGTCAGTGACGCGGTCGGGGCGACGGGTCAGCGGTGACGATCGTCTTCAAGAAGTGACCGTTTGGTCCCAATGGTGACCGTTCGACGGCCCGACCGGCCGCGCTCACCGACGCCAGAAGCTGCCCGTGAACACGACGAGGACGGGCAGGATCTCGAGCCGGCCGAACCACATCAACAGGACCATCACGAGCTTCGAGGTGGCGGGGAGATCGAGGTAGGACCCGAAGGGGCCGAGCCGACCGAACGCCGGGCCGATGTTGCCGATCGCCGCAAGGCTCGCGCCGATCGCCTCGAGCGCGGTCAACTCGAGCCCGATCCGGGCAGCGTCGAGCGCGATAACGAGCACGCCGGCGCCGAACAGCCCGAGGTACAACAGCGTGAACACGACGACACCCCGGATGGCGTTCTCGTCGACGACGGTCCCCGCGAGCCGGATCGGCTGGACCGCGTCGGGGTGGGCGGTCCGGAACAGCTCGCGATGGAGCGCCTTACAGACGATCAGCCAGCGAACCACCTTGATCCCGCCGCCGGTCGATCCGGCCGAGCCGCCGACGAACATCGCGAACAGCAGCGTGAGCTGTCCGTAGGTGCCCCACTGCGCGAAGTCGCTCGTGGCGAACCCGGTCGAGTTCAACAGCGAACCGATCTGGAAGGCGGCGTGCCGGAGCGCGGGTTCGGCGGTTCCCTCGGTGGTGCCGCCGATCTCGAGCGGCGGCGCGACGCCGGCATACAGCAGGCCGAAGACGAGCGCGACGAAGGCGGCGACTGCGCCGGCGTAGGTCCGCAGCTCCGTGTCGTCGAACAGGTCGCGGGTGTCGCCCGCGAGGACGTGCCAGAACAGCGCGAAGTTGACCCCGGCGACGACCATGAACGGGATGATCGCCCACTGGACGGCGGCCGAGAACGCCGCAATGCTGTCGGCCTTCGTGGAGAACCCGCCGGTCGGCATCGTCGAGAAAGCGTGTGCGATCGCGTTGAACAGATCCATCTTCGGCGCGACGCCGACAAGATGGAGGCTATAGAGGACGATCGCGAGCAGCAACGTGAACGCGAAGTAGACCTTCCAGAGAACCCTGGCGGTCTCCTGGATGTGAGGGGTGAGCTTCTGGAGCTGCGGGCCGGGGGCCTCCGCCTGGATGAGGTCGGCGCCGTTGACGGCCAGCTCGGGAAGGATGGCCACCATCAGGACGATGATCCCCATTCCGCCGAGCCACTGGGTGAGCTGGCGCCACAGCAACAGCGCGTGGGAGTGTTGGTCCGTCGAGATCTCGCCCATCACGGTCGCGCCGGTGGTGGTGAATCCCGACATCGACTCGAAAAAGGCGTTGACTGGGTGGGCGAGCGTCGAGGCGGTTCCGTAGCCCGCCAACAGATACGGGATCGTCCCGACGACGCCGACGGACAACCAGGCGAGCGCGACGAGGAGGAGGGCCTCCCGCGGCCCCAGATCCGGGTCGGGGTCGGCCCGCTCGAGCAGGATGCCGGCCCCGAGTACGCAGAAGATCGACGCGCCGAAGACGAGCAGGTCCTCGCCGTACACGAGCGCGACGACGAGCGGGATCGCCATCGCGACGGCGGTGTATTTGACGACCGTGCCGGTGACGGCGACGCTCGTCCGCCAGTCGACTCTCACCGACGTGGACACGCGGCGTCACCTCCCGATCGGCGTCCCCGACGACGCGTGACCGTCCCGGTCCGCATTCGAGACATATCCCAGCCGAGACGGGGATCCGGCAAGAATCCACCGGGTTCATCGCGCGTCCGGTCGCCGTATTCGGCGAACCCGATCGTCGCTCTCGGCGCCTCACGACCGCCAGTACCCGGGCGTCAACAGTACGAATACGGGGATGATCTCGATCCGGCCGACCCACATCAACACGATCATCGCGAGCTTCGTGGCGTTCGAGAACGGGTGATAGCTGCCGAACGGTCCCGCGATTCCGAACGCCGGCCCGATGTTGAAGAAGGTCGCCGCGGCGGCACTCATCGCCTCGAACTCCGAGAGGACGAGTCCGGTCCGGGCTGCATCGACCGCGATGAACGCGGTGAGCGCGAAGAAGATCACGACCGACACGAGCGTGTACGCGTAGACGTCACGGACTGTCTCCTCCTCGACGACGGTCCCCGAGAGCCGGATCGGGCGGATCGCGTCCGGGTGGACGGCGGTGAACAGGTCCCGCCGGAACCCCTTCAGCACGATGATCCACCGCAGGAGCTTGATCGAACAGGTCGTCGAGCCGGCCATCCCGCCAAGGAACATCAACAGGAACAGCACGTGTTTCGCGGCCGGGGACCAGCCGTTGAAGTCGACGGTCGCGAAGCCGGTCGTCGTGAGGATCGACACGACCTGGAAGGTGGCGTGTCGGAGCTTCGCCTCGAGGGGGAACGAGACGCCGGGATCGGTGAGCAACAGCAGCGCGACCAGGATGACCGCACCGACCACGACGCCGACGTAGTACCGGAACTCCTCGTTTCGAACCGGCCGGAGCCAATCGCCGCGCACGAAATAATAAATGAGGATGAAGTTGGTCGCCCCGATGAACATGAAGGGCACGATCGTCCACTGCGCCGCCCGCGAGAACGCCCCGACGCTGCCGGGGTCCGGCGAGAATCCCGCGGTCGCAACCGCCGTGAGTGCGTGGGCGATCGCGTTGAACGGCGTCATTCCCGGTGCGACGCCGATCAGGTGGAGCACGTAGAGCGCTCCCGCACACGTCAACGTGATCCCCGCGTACAACGACCAGAGCATCCGGGCGGTCTCCTCGATGTGTGGCGAGAGCTTGTGGACGTCCCGGGTCTGTGTCTCGGTCTCCATCAGCTGTGTCCCGCCGATCGACAGCTGTGAGAGCACCGAGATCGCCAACACGAGCACCCCAAGCCCGCCGAGCCACTGGATCACCTGTCGCCACATCAGGATCGACCGTCCGTGAACGGAGAAGTCGACGAGCACGGTCGCGCCCGTCGTCGTGATCCCCGACATCGACTCGAAGAGCGCGTCGATCGGATGGGAAACGACCCCCTCGCCGGCGACGAGGAAGGGGATCGCGCCGATCACGCCGACGAACAGCCACGCGAGCGCGACCATCAGGAACGCCTCACGGCCGCCGAGGTCTGCGTCGCCGGACAGCCGCTCGAGCCATCGTCCGATCCCGAGGGTAACCGCGATCGTGACGAGGAACGGGAGGAGCGGTTCGTCGTAGTACCCGGCGAGCACGAGCGGAAACGACAGCGGGACGGCGAGCCAGACGAGAATGCTGCCGACTAACCCGAGGCTGGCCCGCCAGCGAACCCGGACGGGACGGCGTCGCCACCGGTCGATCCGGTCGGCGATCCCCGTGGGGTCCGGGAGCGAGAGCATTGCTGAGTCGGGGGTTACAGCAGCGCCGTGACCTCGTCGACGACGGGCGTCTCGACGAAGACGACGACGTGGTCGCCGGCGCGGAGCTCGGTGTCGCCGCGCGGGACGATGAACTCCCGGTCGCGGGTGATGGCGCCAATGACGACGCACTCGGGGAGATCCGCCATCGCGTCCCGAATCGTTTTGCCAGCGAGCGCGCTGTCAGCGCCGATCTCCACCTCCAGTACCTCGGCCTTATCCGACTCGATGAACGCGACGTTCTCCGCGGCACCTGACTGGGTGAACCGCGTGATTTCCTCGGCGACGACTTCCCGAGGTGAGACGCCGACGTCGACGCCGACCGTCTCGAAGAGGTCGACGTAGGAGGTCCGGTCGATGACCGCGACCGTTCGCTCGACGCCGAGCCGCCGCGCGAGCAGGCACTCGAGGAGGTTCTTCTCGTCGGAGTCGAGCGTCGAGACGAGGATGTCCGCGTCGCCGACGTGCTCCCGCTCGAGAAAGCCCATATCGGTCGCATCCGACTCCATCACGAGCGTCTCGGGGAGGTTCTCGGCGAGGGTTCGAGCGCGCTCGTGGTCCTGCTCGACGAGACGCGGCGAGAGGCCGCGTTCCTCGAGCAGGCGGCAGACGTGATAGCCGATCTCGGAGCCGCCGATGACCACGACCTCGGCCGATTCTTCCGGAGACTCCTTGGGAGCGATCGTGCGGGCGAACGTCTGGACGCTGTGTGGCGACCCGATGACGACCACGCGGTCGCCCGCCAACAGACAGGAGTCTCCGCGTGGCACCTCGACGTCGCCGTCCCGGAGGATCGCGGCGAAGGTGAGCGAGTCGAACCGGTCGGCCTCCTCAACGGTCTGGTCGACGATCGGCGACCCCTCGCCGATCTCGAACTCGGCCATCTGCACCCGGCCGCCGGCGAAGACGTCGGCGTCGCGAGCCGCCGGCAACCCGACGACGCGCACGATCGACTCGGCGGTGAGGAGGTTGGTACAGACCATCAGGTCGATGCCAAACGCGCCCTCGTCGTGTTCCCACGTCCGGAGGTATTTCGTGTTCTTGATGCGAGCGATGGTGAACGCCGCGGGAGTGATCGCCTTCGCGGTCGAGCAGGCGACGATGTTCGTCTCATCGTCGTCGGTGGTGGCCAAAACCATGTCGGCCTCCTCGATGCCGGCCTCCAGAAGCGTGTTCAGATCCGTTCCGTCGCCGGTTATCGTCAGGACGTCCAGCGCGTAGGTCAGTTCGTCTGCTCGGTCGGCGCGACTCTCGACGACCACGACGTCGTGGTCGTGTTGGAGATCGGCGGCGATGCTCTCGCCGACCTGGCCCGCCCCGATGATGACTACGTGCACGGGGCGATCTCCTCGTGTCTCATACGCCGGCGTTCTCGGAGGAACGATAAATGGGTTGTGTCCCGGACACCGTCGCAACCACCGCTGCGATCGTCGATCCGGCGGGTGAAGAGAACACCCTTAAGAGGCTCGGCGGGAACTCACTCGTGGGAACAGCACAGCCGTAAGTCTGACTCGCCGGGGCGATCGCCCACGGCTCGGGATTGCGGCAGTGCACCGTGAGTCCCCGATGGGGGCTCGCGGTCACGCTTTTGCGGTTGTGCCGTTCCAACGACAGACAATGGCACGAATGCATACACGCCGCCGTGGCTCGTCCGGTTCGGACAAGCCCGTGGCAGACGACCCGCCGGAGTGGAGCGACGTCGACGCCGAGGACATCGAGGCTCGCGTCGTCGAACTGGCAGAACAGGACTACGACCCCAGCCAGATCGGAATGAAACTGCGCGATGAGGGCGTGACCGGCACGCCGATCCCGGACGTCAAGCTGGCGACCGGGAAGAAGATCACCGAGATCCTCGAGGAGCACGACGCCGCCGCGTCGGTCCCCGAGGACTTCCGGAACCTCGTCGAACGCGCGGTCCGGCTGCGCGAACACATGGCGGAGAACCCGCAGGACCACCAGAACAAACGGGCGCTTCAGAACACGGAGTCGAAGATCCGCCGGCTCGCCGACTACTACCGCGGCGACCAGCTCGACGAGGACTTCACGTACACCTACGAGAACGGCGTCGAGCTCCTCGAGGAGTGATCGACTCACGATCCCGATCCGACGGACCCCGATAACCGACGCCCATCGATCCAACACACGTCCCGATAGATAACCCACGTCCCCCGATCCGACACATCCCGACCCCACACACGTCCCGATGACCGATTCCGTGATCGCACCCGACGCGACGCCCGACACGATCGCCGGCGTCGTCCGTGACGCGCCGTTCGTTCGGCTCGTCGCTCGCGACGACGGCGATTCCCTCGCAGCGGCGTCGCTGCTTGCAGGGGCCGCACGCGGCGTCGACACGCCGTTCCAGATCCGGATCCATCCGGATCCCGCCGGGACGATCGACGGTACGACCGGCGACTCCGGGTCGGGCCCGTCCGCAGGAACCGATGACGAGGTTCACGTGCTCGTCGGCGTCGAGGGGATCGAAACGACGACCGCGTCCGCGGACGGCGGATCGGCAGACGACGGAGCGGCGGACGATAGGTCGACGGCAACCGAGTCATACGTCCTCCGGAGCGACGGTCGTCCGGCAAGCACCGCGGCCTTCGCGGTCGGAACCGAGCTCGGGGTCGACCCCGATCCGGTGCTCGCGCTTGCCGGCGTGGTCGCCGCCGGATCCGTTCCGGGAACGGACGGATCCGGAACCGCACTCGACGTTGCGACCCAGCGTGGACTCGTCGAACGGCAGCCAGGTCTTGCGGTCCCGTCCCCGGAGACGGATGACGGGCTCGCGACCGGGATCGCCGCCTCGACGCTGTTCCACGCGCCCTACTCGGGCGCTCCCGACGACGTTCGGGCCACGATCGGGGCGGACGTCCTCGCGGACGCCGACCGCCGCCGGGTCGCGTCGACGGTCGCCGTCGACGTGGTCGCGCCCGCGGCAGCGACGCCACGTGCGTCGTCGGCCGTCGAACGCGCGCTGCGACCGTACGCGACGACCGGTCCCGTCGGAACCGTCGGCGGCTACGCCGACGTTCTCGACGTGCTTGCACGCGAGTCGCCCGGAACCGGGATCGCGCTCGCGCTCGCCGGCACCGACGTGAACGATGACCTGCGATCGGCCGCGATCGAGACGTGGCGGATCCACGGGACCGCCGCCCACGCGGCGATCGCCGAGACGACGATGGCGCGATACGACGGCGTGTCCGTCGCTCGCGTGTCCGCACCGGCGGCCACGCTGCCCACCGTCGCTCGGCTGCTTCGGGAGTATCGATCGCCGGAGCCCGTCACCCTCGTCCTCGAACCGGATGCGGGGCGCGTCGCCGCGGCGGCGACGGACCCGACCGGTATCGGGACCGCGCTTCGGCGCGTTGCGACCGAACGTGACGGCACCGGCTGGGGCGGACCGACCCGTGGCGGCGCACGAGTACCGATGGACGACGACGGTTCGGCCGTGATCGCGGCCACGAGGGAGGCGTTATGAACGGGATCGACGACGGTGCCGGCGGCGACCACGCCGGTGACACCGATGCCCACCCTGGCGACGGCGCCGGGGGTCGCCCCGCTCGGACGGCGACCGTCCGGACGCGCCACGACGATCCCGAACTCGTTCGGGACGCCCTGGCGCCCGACAACACCGACTCGATGGACGCCCGCGTCGACGACGACGCGGTCGTCTGTTCGATCGAGCGGGAAACGACCGGCGGCCTGCAGTCGACGGTCGACGACTATCTCGTCAACCTGCAGGTGGCCGATCGCCTCGTCGATCGCGGCGCGGAACACCGGCATATGGCCGGGGAGACGCGGGATGAGGGGCGGAGTCGATCTCGGGATCGGGATCGAGACGTGGACCCGACGAACAGACAGACGACCGACACAGACACGACACACCAGACATGAGCGAACGATCCGTATCAAAACAGACGCAAGAGAAGCGATGGTACTCGGTGCTCGCCCCCGAGCAGTTCGACCGGGACGAGATCGGCGAGACCCTCGCGGAGGAACCCGAGCAGGTCGTCGGCCGGACGATCACGACAACGCTCGGCGATCTGAACCAGGACAGCAGCGGCAACAACACCAAGCTGACGTTCAAGATCACCGACGTCGGCAGCGACACGGCCTACTCCGAGTTCGTGAAGTACGAGCTGACGCGGGATTACCTGCGCTCGCTCGTGCGGCGCGGCTCCTCGAAGGTCGAGGCGTCGATCACGGTCCTGACGACCGACGACTACCGCGTCCGGCTCCAGCCCGTGTCGCTCACGACGAAGAAGGCCGACCGCTCCCAGGAGCAGGCCATCCGTCGCGTGATGATCGACCAGGTCCACGAGGCTGCCGCCGACCGGACCTTCGAGGAACTCGTCGACTCGGTCGTCGAGGGGCGACTCTCCTCGGCGATCTACGGCGACGCGAAGACGATCTACCCGCTCCGCCGCGTCGAGGTCCAGAAGCTCACCCTCGAGGCCCGACCCGAGGAGGTCGCGGCCGAGGAGGAAGCGTCCGTGGACGTCGACACCGAGGACGTCACCGTCGACGAGTAGGCCGGCGCGCCGTTCGACCGACCGACGCTTTTTCGAGCCGTCCGCGGCGGATGGCATCCGACCCGTCCCCCCGAGACGAAACGTTGAAACGCGGCTCGCACGAACCGCTGGCTATGGAACTGCGGGTCATCGACAAGAGCGAGGCGGAACTCCGCATCGAGATCGCGGGCGAGGACCATACCTTTATGAACGTCCTGAAGGGCGCGCTGTTGGAGCACGAGGACGTCGCCGCCGCGACCTACGACGTCAACCCCGAACAGTCGGGCGGCCAGACGGACCCCGTCTTGACCGTCAAGACCGAATCCGGAGATCCCCTGGACGCGGTCGAGGACGCCGCCGCCGCGATCACGGACAAGACGGCGGCCCTCTCTGACGTGGTTCGCGCGGCCTGAGGCGGTTCGCACGGCCTGAACGGAGACGCGACGTGAGCGTGGCACGGTCTGAGACCTGGTGCGGCGTGATCGTGCGGTGGGGACGTCTCGACGTGCTGGCACCCGTCGTTACAGCCGAACCGGCACGCCGCGGTCGTCCAGGTACTCCTTGAGTTCGGTGATCGTGTACTCGCCGAAGTGGAAGATCGACGCCGCCAGCGCCGCGTCCGCGTCGGCCTCGGTGAAGACCTCGTAGGCGTCCTCCGGCCCGCCACAGCCCGAGGAGGCGATCACGGGCGTCGAGACGGCCTCACAGACGGCGGTCATCAGCGGGACGTCGTAGCCGTCCTTGGTGCCATCGCGGTCGATGGAGTTGATGAACAGCTCGCCGGCGCCGCGCCGTTCGGCCTCCATCGCCCACTCGACGGCGTCGATGTCGGTCCCCTCGCGGCCGCCCTTCTTCGTGCACTCGAACCAGACCGACTCCCCGTCGGCCTCAACGTAGTGTTCGCCGGCCTCGTCATACCGCCGCCGAGCGTCGATCGAGATGACGATACACTGCGAACCGAACGCGGCCGCCCCCTCGTCGATCAGGGCGGGACGGTCGAGCGCGCCGGTCGTGATCGATACCTTGTCGGCTCCAGCTCGCAGCGTCTCCTTGATGTCGTTGGTCGTGCGGATCCCGCCGCCGACCGTCAGCGGGATGAAGCACTCGTCGGCGACGCCGCGGACGACGTCGAGCATCGTCTCGCGGCCGTCGGCCGAGGCCGTGATGTCGAGGAAGACGAACTCGTCGGCGCCCGACTCGTTGTACTTGCGCGCCAGCTCCACGGGGTCGCCGGTGTACTCCAGGTTCTCGAAGTTGACCCCGGTGTAGACGGCCGCGGTGCCGTCCTCGTCGAGGTCGACGTCGATACACGGGATGATGCGTTTGGTGAGTCCCATTCGCTGTCGAGTCCTTGGCCGCGGACGGTACTAAAACCACCCGGGGCGGCGATCGGCAACCGGCTGCCGGCCGCCACGTCCGGGCTGGCGATCGGGTCGCGCCGGCTACAGCTCGACGCCGGACGGGATCAGGCTCTCACCGCGAAGCAGGTTGCCGTCGGGGTCGTACACGAGGAAGGTCCGCTTCTCGTAGGTGACCAGATCCTCGTCGTCGACGGTGATCTCGACCCGGTAGCGTCCCTCCTCGTCGTCGGCCGACGAGCGGCCGTACTCGCGAGCGGCGCGGATGAACCGACGGACGTCGTCGGCCTCCTCGTTCAACTCGAGGACGAAGTCGCCGGTCACGCGGTTCGTGACCGCCACCACGCCCTCGGCGTCGGGGCCGTCCTCGAGCGAGTCACGGAGTCGGAAGGCGACGTCCGTCTCGTCGGCCGCCAGCAGTTCGCCGTCGGGCCCGGTCAGTCGTTCGGTCAGCAAGCCGTCGGGGCCGTGAAACGCGATCCGGACCAGCGGCTTGTGGTCGTCGCCCTCGGCGTCCGGCTCGACGTTCTCAACCGTCAGTTCGAAATACTCCCGCCGCATCAACTGTCTGATCCTTATCGGTCAGCCCGTATGAACGTAACGCCCCCGGATCATCCGGTCGGCGCCGATCGATTCGGAGCCGGCGGCCGTCTCGCCATCGACGGACGTTTTTAAGTGATCGCGAGGGTGCCTACACGTATGGTCTGGGTCCGATCGGAGTATGCCGGGGAACTGGCCGTCGTCTCGGCGTGGCTCGCCGCACTCATTCCCTGGAACCTGACGTACGCCTCTATCCCGGGATACGGGACGATACTGTACCTCCGCTACCCGTTCCTCGAGGTGCAGTACCTCGTCGGCTGGACGATCGACGATCGGTCCTTTTTCCTGCATTCGATCCCCGCCGCGCTCCGCAACCAGGCAGGGCAGGTCGTCGCCGACGCGTATCTCGCGTGGGCGGCGGGGTCGACGCTGATCGCCGTCGCCGTGCTCACCGCGATCGCCTACTACCTCGCCGAGGAACGCGTCGAGAACGGGCCAGTTGACCCCGTCAGACTCATCGGCGGGCTCCTGCTGGCCGCGGGGATCGTCCTTCTCGCCGCAACGTATCTCCTCGTCACCCTCGGCGTGCCGGGGATCCCGCTCCCGGTCGGAACCCTCCTCCTCGGCGCTCTCGGCGCGATTCTGCTTCTGGCCGATCGACGCGAGGACGCGGTGGATGAGACGGAATACCGAGCCGACCACGCCGAATGACCGGTGGTGGACGACGCGGAATGACCGGTGGTGGATGACGCCGAATGACCGGTGGTGGCGAAACGGGCTCCGGCGTGATCCGGCGACGGTACAGCATTTAAGTCGACGCGGGTCGACGACCGGATAGGAACCGATGTCCGGACCTTCGGATGCCGATCGAGAACCCGACGGGCGGCTCGAGACGCTTCGCCGCCGCACCGTCCGAACCTGGGAGATGCTTCGCGGCTCGGACATCGCCGTTCGCCCGTTTCGTCCCGGCGAGGACGGCCCGCTCGGTACCTTCACCGTCCCGGACGGCCACGAGGAGATCGACCGATACTGGGTGAACGCGCCGTTCGCGTACGTCGTCGTCACCTACGACGACGAGGAGAGCCAACACCGCTATCACGCCGTCGAGCCCGATCTCGACCGGTTCACCACGTCGCTGTTGCGTCGCGTCATCGACGACATCAGGGATCCGCTGCTGTTTCAGGACGGAGCGGGAACGACCGCGGAAAAAACGCTCAAAGCGGAACTCGAGACGCTGCTCGAACAGTACGGGGTTGACGCCGATATGGCGACCTTTCACGCCCTGGCGTACTATCTCTACCGTGATTTCCGCGGGTTCGGAAAGGTCGACCCGCTGTTGAACGACTCCCACATCGAGGACGTCTCCTGTGACGGCTATGACCTTCCGATCTTCGTCTACCACGACACCTACACCGACATCGAGACGAACGTCTCCTACGGGAAAGAGGAGCTCGACAACTACGTGATCCGGCTGGCACAACAGTCGGGACGTCACATCTCCGTCGGGGAACCGATCGTCGAGACGACCCTTCCGGACGGCTCCCGTGCGGAGCTGGCGCTCGGTGAGGAGGTGACCCCGCGTGGGTCCGCGTTCACGATCCGCCAGTACGCCGACGAGCCGTTCACGCCGATCGACCTGATCAATTACGGGACGTTCTCGATCGACCAGATGGCGTACTTCTGGCTGTGTATCGAGCACAACAAGTCGCTCATCTTTGCCGGCGGGACCGCCTCGGGAAAGACGACGTCGATGAACGCCGTCTCGATGTTCATCCCACCGCGCGCGAAGGTACTCACGATCGAGGACACGCGCGAACTCTCGTTGTACCACGACAACTGGCTCTCCTCGGTCACTCGCGAGCGTCTCCACGAGGGTAGCGACATCGACATGTACGACCTGCTTCGCTCCGCGCTCCGGCACCGCCCGGAGTACATCCTCGTCGGCGAGGTCCGTGGCGAGGAGGCCGTCACCCTCTTTCAGGCGATGAACACCGGCCACACCACGTTCTCGACGATGCACGCCGACTCGATCGAGACCGTCATCAACCGGCTCGAGAACGAGCCGATCAACGTTCCCCGGGCGATGGTCCAGTCGCTCGATATGCTGTCGATCCAGACGCTCGCCAGGTTCGGCAACGAGCGCGTCCGGCGCGCGAAGGTGATCGGTGAGATCGGCCAGATTGACCAACGAACCGGCGAGCTCGACTACTCGTCGGCCTTCGAGTGGGTTCCGGAATCCGATACGTTCACAATGAACGATTCGGAGCTGCTCAGCGAGATCCAGGAGGAACGCGGTTGGGACCGTGCCGAATTGCTCACGGAGATAGATCGTCGGGAACGGTTCCTCGAACTCCTCCGCGAACTGGGTATCACTGGATACAAGCGATTTACGGCCCTCGTTAACGAGTATTACGCCGATCCCGAACGCGTGATGGAGCGTCTCGAGGGCGAGTCGGAGACGGCCGACACAGCCGACACGGCCGACACGAACTCGATGGGTACGGACGCGACCGAATCCGGGACGGAGGTGCCGGACGCGTGATCCGTCGTCCCGACGACTCCTCCGGCGAGGCCGACGATCGATGATCCAGGTGCTCCCGCTGGTCGCGCTGGTTCTCGCGGTCGGCATTCTCCTGGCACCGGCGGTAAACCGGCGGTCGAATCTGATCGTCACGCGACTTGCGCTGTCGCTGTTCGGCGAGTACGTCGCCGACGAGAGCCCGCGGAAACAGGACCAGAGAGAGCTGTTGCGGGCCGCCCATGCCGCAACGACACACCGAGTGTATGCCTCGAAGACGCTGTTGTACGCCGGGACGGCCGGGATCGCGGGGGCGATCATCGGAACCTATCTGGCCGCTGGCGTCCTGTATGCGCTCGAAGTCGGCGCCGACCGGATCGAGGCGGCACTCCCGACCAGCCTCGCGTTCCTTGCGGACCTCGCGCGGCTGTCGACGATCGGTGCCGGCGAGCTGTTCGTTCTTCTGCTGTTCTTCTCGGGAACGATCGGCGCAGCGCTTTCGATAAGCGTGTACTACGTCCGGTGGTTCCTGTTGGACCAACGCGCCCACACTCGCGGCGCACGGATCGACGCGACGCTGCCGCGAACCGTCGCGTTCGTCTATGCGCTATCCCGGTCCGGAATGACGTTTCCGACCGTGATGGATACCCTCGCGGAGAACGAGGACGTCTACGGCGAGGCGGCGACCGAACTCGGCGTCGCGGTCAGGGACATGAACACCTTCGGGACCGACGTGCTGACCGCGTTGCGTCGCGTCTCACACCACACACCGAGTGAAAACCTCGAGGAGTTCGCTGAGAATCTGGCGTCGGTCCTCGGGTCGGGGCGTTCGATCTCGGCGTTCCTCAACGACCAGTACGAGCGCTATCAGGAGGAGTCGGAGGCCCAGCAGGAACAGTACCTCGAGCTGCTGTCGACGTTCGCGGAGGCGTACGTGACCGTGTTGGTGGCTGGACCGCTGTTTTTCATCACCATTCTCGTCGTGGTCGGCTTGGTCATTCAGGATACCGTTCCGATCCTCCAGATCGTCGTGTATGCCGGGATTCCGCTCGCGAGCATCGGCTTCATCGTGTACGTCGACAGCGTCACACAGCCCGTCGACGACGCCACCGGTTCGGCAGTCGGCGACGACGCCGACGATGCCGACGCCCAGGTGGTTTCCGGCACCTCGGCGACGACTACCGGGACACGCTCGGACGGCGGCGGCATCGGAATTTCCGGGGAGACGGAGGCCGACCGATGGCAGGCCAACCGGGAACGCCTCGAGCGATACGACAGGTTCCAGCGGTTTCTCGGATGGATCAGGGAGCCGAAGCAGCTGTTGCTGTGGAACCCGCTCACGTCGCTTGCCGTAACGGTACCGCTGGCGCTCGTGTGGATCTGGTCGGCGTCGGCCCCGATCCCGACGTCGTCGATCGACGCAGCGGTTCGCGGCGTCGATGACGCCGTCGTTCAGTCGACGACGTTCGTGCTTGCCGTCTATGCCGTCCTCTATGAGATCCAGAGCCGACGAACGTCACGGATCGAGGCCGCAGTGCCGGACTTTCTCGACCGACTCGCGTCGATCAACGAGGCTGGGATGACCGTCGTGGAGAGCCTCGAGCGCGTCCAGCAGTCGGATCTCGACGACCTCACCCCCGAACTCGAACGAACGTGGCGGGACATCGAATGGGGATCGGACGCGGAGTCGGCGCTCTATCGGATGGAACGCCGGATCAAGTCGCCGCTCATCTCCCGGTCGGTCGCGTTGATCGTGAACGCGATGCAGGCAAGCGGCGACATCGCCCCCGTGCTCAACATCGCCGCCGACGAGGCACGAGCAACCCGCCAGCTCCGCCGCGAGCGCAAGCAGGTGATGCTCACGTACCTGATCGTGATCTACATCTCGTTCCTGGTCTTTCTCGGGATCATCGCCTCGCTCACGCTCGCGTTCATCCCGGCGATCGAACAGGCCGGACAGGCGGGTGGCGCAGCCGGGATCGGCGGTGGAGGTGCCGGTGGCGTTGGCGGCGTCGGCGGCGGTGTCGGCGGAATCGCGGGCGGACTCGGCGACGCGAACATCGAGGGATATGAGTTGATATTCTACCACGCCGCGGTGATACAGGGGATCTGTTCCGGGATGATCGCCGGACAGCTCGGCGAGGGTGATCTCCGGGACGGCGTCAAACACGCCGTCATCCTCCTGGGAGTGACGTACGTGTCCGCGGTCGCGATGGGTCTCATTTGATCCGAGGGTCGTCCGTCTGTCCATCCATCCGTCCGTTCGGATCGCCGTGAACTCCCCGAATCCGAGTCGCCTGGGTTTTTGAGGGACGAACCCGAACGATGTCACGATGGCAGTACGCCCCCCGAGCAACGACGCCGACGAACCGGACGTGATCGAGTTCGGGATCGCCGCACTCGATGCCCGTCTCGACGAGTCCGACGTCGAGTTCCCCGCGACCCGGCAGGAGGTGCTCGCGGGGCTTTCCTCGACGGCGATCCCCTACGACGCCTCGGGACGGTCGCTGGAACTCGCGGACGCACTCGAGCGCGTCGACGCGGAGCGATTCGAGACGCGTGGGGAACTGATGAACGCGGTGCATCCGGTCTTCGAGGAGCGTCGGCGCCAAGGCGGATCGGTTCTCGACCGGATCCGCGAGGCGCTTCCGTTTTGATCGACAGTTCCGTTTTGATCGACAGTTCCGTTCCGAGCGACAGTTCCGTTCCGAGCGACAGTTCCGTTCCGAGCGACCGTCTCGACCACCCACGGCCTTTCGACGGGGTAGTTCACTCCCGCTCGTGTCCGTCGATCCCTTCCCGATGCAGGGTGAGGATCATGTCCGCCAGGAACCCGAACATCAACAGCTGGAAGCCGAGCAGGATCCCGGCTGCGGAGACGATCGCCAGAATCTCGTGGCCGACCCCGTTCGCGATCCAGTCGTAGAGAACGTAGATCGCCATAAGGACGCCACCGGCGGTCGCGGTCGCCCCGACGCTGCCGAAATAGAACAGGGGATTGTTCGTCTTCGCCTTCCGGTACAGCTCCAGAAAGATGATCCCGCCGTCCCGGATCGGATGGAGATTCGTGTCGGAACCCTCCGGACGCGGTCGGTACGTGATGGGGACGACCTCGACCGGAACGCCGCGCTTGACACACTCAACCGCCATCTCGGTCTCGATGCCGAACCCCTCCGCGGCCAGCGAGAGCTCCTCGAACGACTCCCGCGTGAACGCGCGATACCCCGACAGGATGTCCCGGTAGTCTCGGCCGTGGATCCGGGCGAACGCCCGGTTGATCAGTCGGTTGCCGATGCGGTTGAGCCGCGTCATCGCGCCGGGGCGCATATCCGCGAATCGGTCGCCGATGACGTGTTTGGTCCGCCCGTCCCGGAGGGGTTCGAGCATCGCCGTCGCATCCGCGGCGTCGTAGGTCGCATCCGCGTCCGCGAGCAGTACGAACTCGGCGTCGACGTGCTCGGCGACCGCCTCACGGACCGCCTGTCCCTTTCCCTCGCCCGACTGTTCGACCACCCGTGCGCCCGCCTCGGCCGCGAGCTGCCGGGTCTCGTCGGTTGACCCGCCGTCGACGACGAGGACGTTCTCGAACCCCGCCTCACGGTAGTCGGCGACGACGTCCGCGATCGTGGCGGCTTCGTTCATCGTCGGCAGGAGGACACATACCTCGGGCGACCCGGTCATCATCGAGTGGTGGTTGACCAGTGTGGTTAAGTATGGGGGTTTCACCGCTCGATCGCCGCCTCCACACCGATCGACGGGCTCCGATCACCGTTCGAACGTCCGCGCCCCCGACACACAACCACTATACGCGGGGATCGACTAGCGGCTCCCAATGCCCGATACGCCCGAGGAACCGGACGATCGATCCGGCGGATCGTCCGGCACCCCGTCACCGTCCTCGACCTCGTCCGTCCGTGAGCCGGACGTCGGGGACGACGCTGATGCGGACCATCCACACGCATCCACGTCGAACGCCGACGGCGACGGCGATATCGACGGCGACTCCGGGTCCATAGCCGGATCCGGATCGGTGACCGTGGTCGGTACGGCCCACGTCTCGAGCGAGAGCGTGACTGAGGTCGAGGAGACCATCGAGCGCGAGCGGCCGGACGTCGTCGCGGTCGAACTCGACGAAGGACGCTACCGACAGCTGCAGGGTGAAACCCCCGACGATCTGGACGCGAGCGACCTCCTCAAGGGGAACACCGTCTTCCAGTTCCTCGCCTACTGGATGCTGTCGTACGTCCAGACACAACTCGGCGAGCGGTTCGACATCGAACCCGGCGCCGATATGATGGCGGCCGTCGAGACCGCCCAGTCGTTGGGGATCGACGTCGCGCTCGTCGACCGCGACATCCAGACGACGATGCAACGCTTCTGGGCCCGGATGACGATCACTGAGAAGCTCCGGATGGTCGGCGGGCTCGCGTTCGGCGTGACGGACTCCCGGATCGTGGGGCTGCTCGTCGGCCTCATCGCGGGGCTGCTCGTCGGTCCGGCGATCGGACTGTTCGGCGGTGCGATCGGCGTGACGGACGCGATGCTGCTTCGGACGGCCGGCGGGGTGATCGTCGGCGGGATCGCTGCATACCTCGTCACAACGATCGGGTCCCGATCCCTCGACCCGGAGACATGGATGATTACCGCGCTCGCGACCGGACTCTCGGTCGCAGGGATCGCCGCGCTCACCGGCGTCCTCGACGGCGTTCTGACCGCGTGGCTCAGCCCGTTTGCGATCCGCGCGCTCGGGAGCCTTGGCCTGGGTCTGTTCGGTGGCCTGACGCTCGGTCTGTTCGTCGCCGGCGTGCTCAGCCTGTTCGGTGGCCTCGAACCGACCGAGGAGGGCGGGATCGAGGAGTTGGAGCTTTCCGAACTCACCGACGCCGACGCCGTCACGATGATGATGGAGGAGTTCCGCCAGTTCTCCCCTGGCGGTGCGGAGGCACTCATCGACGAGCGGGACGCCTACATCGCACACCGGCTCGTGGTGCTTCGTGACCGTGGGTTCGACGTCGTCGCGGTCGTCGGCGCGGGCCACCGGCAGGGGATCGAGTCGTACCTCGCGAATCCCGCGACGCTGCCGCCGGCGGAGACGCTGGTCGGGACCGAACGCACGAGTGCCCGCCGCATCCCGTGGGGAACGATCCTCGGGTACGGGATCACGATCGCGTTCGTCGCCTTCTTCGTCCTGCTGGCGATGGCGGGCGTAAGCAACGGATTCCTCTTCCGGGTGTTCGCCGCGTGGTTTGCGATCAACGCCGTCTTTGCGTTCGCGTTCGCGAAGCTTGCCGGCGCCAGATGGACGTCCGCCGGCGTCGGCGGCGCCGTCGCGTGGATGACGTCGATCAATCCGATGCTCGCGCCCGGCTGGTTCGTCGGCTGGGTTGAACTGCGGACGCTCTCGGTCAACGTGAGCGACATCGCCACGCTGAACGAACTCCTCTCCGACGAGACGAAACCCGTATCGCAGATCCTCTCGGAAATGTTCGATGTCCCCCTGTTTCGACTCATCATGGTCGTCGCGATGACGAACATCGGCAGCATCGTCGCGAGCTTCCTGTTCGCGACCTATCTGGTTCCGCTTTTCAGCGCCGAACTCGGCGGCGTCGCCGACGTCTCGCAGTTGATGGTCGATGGCGCTCGCCGGAGCGCACGGACGATCTGGGAGGTGTTTGTGACCCGATGACCCGCCGCTCCGTCGATCGTGGGCTCCGGATCGCCGGGCTCCAGTTTAGTCGGACGGAGCTGCGCGATCTCCTCGTCGCCTGGGTCGCACTCGGCGTGGCGTTCGCCGTGTTCTTCGAGGGTGGAGCGGGGGCGATCGGCGCGCTCGTGTCCCCCGCCGGGATCGTGTTGGTCGGCATCAGCCTGGCGACGGCCGGCGTCGCGTTCCTCCTCCACGAGGTCGCACACAAGGTCGTCGCGGTCCACTACGACCAGATCGCCGAGTTCCGGGCAGACCACGGGATGTTGTTCCTCGCGGTGATGTCGGCGTTCCTCGGGTTCATCTTCGCGGCACCCGGCGCGGTCCACCACCGCGGTCGGTTGACCCCGCGGGAACACGGCCACATCGCTCTGGCCGGCCCTGCGGTGAACCTTGCGCTCGGCGTGCTCTTCGCGCCGATTCTGGGGATCGGCCTCGCCACCCAGTCGACGATCGTCTCGGTGCTTGGCGCGCGCGGCGTCGCGATCAACCTCTTTCTCGCGGCGTTCAACCTGATCCCGTACGGTCCCCTCGACGGGAAGACCGTGATCGGCTGGAACAAGCCGGTTTGGGCGGTCTGTTTCGTCGTCTCAGCGCTCGCGACGGTCGGGTTCCTGCTCGGCGGTGCCGGCGCGTACGCGTTCTGACCAACTGACCGTCGTCGGGGATGGGGCGCCACCGGACCTCGACGCCGACGACCCGGAACCGCTGCGGCCGGCAAGCGGTGTCCTTTTGGACCGGCGAGCCGCCTGCACGAGTATGACCGACGAGGATTCCGGACCGGACGCCGCGGCGGACGATGTGGCGGATGGCGACGGCGACGACGCGGAACTCACCTACGCGGACTCGGGCGTCGACATCGACGCGAGCGAGGCCGCGACGGCGGCCCTCATCGGAGCCGTCGGCGACTCCGAGGGCGACTACGCCGGCCTGCTCGACATCGGCGACCGCTATCTCGCGCTCGCGACCGACGGGGTCGGGACGAAGCTGCTCGTCGCCGAGGCGCTTGGCGACTACTCGACGATCGGGATCGACTGTATCGCGATGAACGTCAACGATCTCGTGGCGGCCGGGGTCAGACCGGTCGCGTTCGTCGACTATCTCGCGGTCGAGGATCCCGACGAGGACGTCTCCGAGCAGGTCGGACGCGGACTCGATCGCGGTGCCGACCGTGCCGACATCGAGCTGGTCGGCGGCGAAACGGCGGTGATGCCCGAGGTGATCCAGGGACTCGACCTCGCCGGAACGGCCGCCGGGCTCGCGGGGAAGGACGACGTCTTCGAGGGGGTCGCTCAACCGGGAGACGCCATCGTCGGGTGGCGATCCTCGGGGATCCACTCGAACGGGTTGACTCTCGCCCGGACGGCGGCGACGCGGACCCACGAGTACACCGACCCGTATCCGTACGACGACTACGAAACGATCGGTGACGCGCTCCTGGAGCCGACCCGGATCTACACGGACCTGCTTGACCCCCTGCGCGCCCACGGTGTCCACGGGGCGGCCCACGTGACCGGCGGCGGCTGGACCAATCTCAAGCGGCTCGGCGAACACCGGTACGTGATCGACGATCCTTATGAGGCGCAGTCGGTCTTCCGGTTCGTTCAGGAGGAGGGGAACGTCTCGGACGAGGAGATGCACCGGACGTTCAATATGGGGACCGGATTCGTCGCCGCCGTCGATCCGGATCGGGCGTCATCGCTCGCCGACGCAAGCGGTGGTCGCGTGATCGGGCACGTCGAGGACGGCGACGGCGTCGCGATCCGCGGGCTGGAGCTGTAGGCGATCGGAAGCGGTAAGTCGGGATCGCTGATGGACCGTCGACGGGTCTTGATGGCGAACAGGGTACGCGTCGCGTGGATCCACTCCGGCGCGTACCGCACCCGTCCGGACCGGGAGTGAACGATTCTCACCGCACAGGTGCGCTGGTTCGTAATGGCTTTTAAATGACGGGGCGATCCCGGATCGCTACGAGAGATGCGCCGCGATGTCGGCTTCGGTGATGATGCCGACGGTCTCGCCGCCGTCGGTGACCATCACGGCCTTGTAGTGGTCGAGGAGGTTGCGCAGTTCGTCGACGGTGACGTCGCGGGCGACCGTGGGGAACGACTCGCTCATCACCTCGCTCACCGGATAGTTCCCGACGTCCTCGCCGGCCTCGTTGATGTCCGAGAGGCTGAGGGATCCGACCGGGATCCCGTTTTGGAGCACCGGGACCTGCGAGTACGCCTCCTCGTCCATCAGATCGAAGGCGTCGCTGACGGCGTCGTCGGGCGCGACGCTGACCACGGTTTCGTGCATCAGGTCCTCGGCACGGACGACTTCGCCTTCGGCCTCCTCGAGCGCGTTGACGATCCGACGAAGCGTCGAGAGTCGCGGGTCGACGTCGCCGCCCTCGATCCGGGCGATGAGGGGCTGTGAGACGCCGGCCGACTCCGCGAGGGCGCTTTGGGTCAGTCCCAGGGAGGTGCGGCGTTCCCGAAGGTCCTGTGGCGTGGGTAGGTCCATGGGGAGGGATAACTATGGGTTATACGAAAAGGTTTCGGCGCCGGTCGATCTCGCCCGCGAGATGGGTCGGAGATGGGCCGGCGATCGGGACTCCGTCGGCGATCGGGGATCGGTCCGCGATCGGCGTTCCCAGCTACTCGTCCTCGTCGGCCTCAGTCTCGACGATCTCGATGACCTCGAGGGGAACGTCACGGAGCGCGCCGCCGACCTCGCTTTTCGCGATCCGGGACGCGTGCTCCTCGCTGTCCGCGTTGAAGATCTCGATCTCCAGAAGGAGGCCGACGAGCGCGGTGCTGGCGGCGATGAACGCGGAGTCAAAGGGCTCGCCGCAGGCGGGACAGGGGGTCGCGCCGACCTCGACCTCCACGTACTGTTTGTCGGTCTCGTTGAGTCGCTTGCCGGCCTCACTGACCGCGACGCCGATGGCGTCATCGATGTCCTCGACGTCACGAACCAACCAGGCGGCCTCCATCGCGACCAGGTAGTTGCTCATACCCGTAACTGGATGCGGGAACACACGTGCTTTGCGGTTTGGGCTCGCCGTTCCGGCGGGGATCGATCGTCGGTACAGTAACGAGCGAGACCGACCGCGGAGTGGTCTTCACGGCGATCGGAACGTGTCAGAGACACCCACGATGAAAGTGAACATATCAGACACACTCACGATCGGATCCGTTGATACGCGCACGACTCGACGTGCTTTTTCATACGTTATGAGAATAATACGAGGCGCCCAACCGTTCTATCGGCGTGGATCCGCCCACGGAGTGGTCGCGCGATCACCGTCGCGGTCAATCCGATAATCGGCAGACTGCGGCGTGGTCCGGTCGACCCGCCGGTGGGAAGGTTTATATATGCCCTCCGTCTGGTCCGGAGCGAAGATCGATGCTCAGTCGCACCCGACACGCCATCCGATTCGGACTCCATCAGCTCACCATCACTCTCGGTATCGCCCTGTTCCCGATCATCCTCGCGGCCCGCCAAGCCGGGATCCCGATCCCCATCGCGATCAGCCGGCTCGTCCGCGCAACGGGTGCGGCATCGGACGCGGCGAAGTGACGCCACCGATCGGTCTGCCGGACCGCTTCCGCGATCGACGATCGGCGCTCCCCGCTCGATTCACCCGTATGGATTCTGCTCCATCTAGCGCCGGCTGTGCTCCGCCATCGGCGTCGCATCGTTCTCCAGCTGTGTCGGACCGTGGTCTCGCTCGTCGTGGTCGCAGGGGACCGAAGGGTTGCCTTTATCAGCGCCCGTGGCGAACCGGTACCTAATGCGAACACCGACAGGCGACCTCTCGATGGAACCGTCGAGCGACCAGCCGGTCTTCGGTCCTGAGCTCGGCGAGTTTACCGATCGTGAGCAGCGAGCCGCCGAGGCGAACGACGGCGAAGGGATGAAGACCGGAACGACCACGGTCGGGCTCACGACCGACGAGGGCGTCGTGCTGGCGACGGATATGCGCGCCTCGATGGGGCACATGGTCTCCTCGAAGGACGTCCAGAAGGTCGAACAGATCCACCCGACCGGCGCGTTGACGATCGCCGGGTCGGTCTCGGCCGCCCAGTCGCTCATCTCGACGCTGCGTGCCGAGACGAACCTCTATGAGGCGCGTCGCGGCAAGGAGATGTCGATGCAGGCGCTCTCGACGCTTACCGGGAACCTGCTCCGCTCGGGCGCGTTCTTCATCGTCCAGCCGATCCTCGGCGGCGTCGACGAGGAGGGTGCCCACATCTACTCCATCGACGCCCTCGGCGGAACCACCGAGGAGGAGTACACGGTCACCGGTTCGGGATCGCAGTACGCGCTCGGTGTCCTCGAACAGGAGTTCGAATCGGGCCTCTCGATCGACGGCGCAAAGACCGTCGCCACGAAGGCCATCAAGTCCGCGGTCGAACGCGACCTGGCCTCCGGTAACGGGATCAACGTCGCAGTCGTCACCGACGAGGGCGTGGAGATCACGCGCCACAAGGACATCGACGGCCTGCTGTAGGTCGACAGTTGCGTCGGCGACGAGTTTGCTGTACAGCCGGGTTATGACTTAACTGATCGACGGGCACCACCCGTGAGCGACGGCGTTACCACTCCGTGAAGCTCCCGTCAACGAGCGTCTCCGCCTGCTTTTGAATGTACTCCCGTTGCGTCTCCACGACGGCGTCCACAAAGGACGCGCCGTCGTCGAGTCGGTTGCGAACGCGCTCGCGCTTCCAGCGAGCCGGCGTCATCCGTTCGGTTGCCCGCCACCGGAGCGGTGCGATCCATCGTTCGGCAGTCGAGGGCGAACAGCCGGCCGACTCCAGGCCCGCGACCGCGTGGTCGAGGAGGTCGGTGAAGAGCTCCTCGTGGTCGTAGGTGAGCTCCCCGTGGTTGCCGATCCACGTCAACTCCGCGTCGATTCCGTCGGCGACGGCGGCGTCGAAGTTCTCGCGGGCCCGTTCCCACGGGAGATCGATGACGGGGTGTTCCCGGCGGGGCAGTTCCTCGAGCAAGCCGGCAAAGGCGGCCTGAAACGCGATCGAATCGCCGACGGTCGGCTGTGCGGGGATCGGACGGAATTCGATCCGCGCGTTCGCCGCCGATCGCGTTGCGCCGTCGAAGACCGGCCGAACCCACCGCCAGTAGGTGCCGTGTTTGCTCCGGAAAGTCGCAAAGTCGTCGTCGAATCTGGTTCCCGTCTCCGGATCGACCGGAACGAACGACTCGTCGGCGGCGATCCGGTCGACGGCTTCTTCGACCGTGTCGAAATCGCGCGGGAATCGGACCTTGGGCTCGGCCGTACGGCTGTTCAACACCGACTCGAAGACGTGGATCCGGTTTTCGTGTGCGCCCTCGGCGAGCACTCGCTCGCCGTCCCAGTCCTCGTCGTACAGCGACGGCGGGAAGAACGGCGAGTTGACCCCGAGCGCCAGCAGCGGTCCCGCGATCCGCAGCGCATACCTGAAGTGAACCGGCAACATCGCCGCCTGCGAGACCTGGTAGTGGGGCTGGATCGAGGTGATCAGACTCTCCGGCATCACCGTTTTCGTGGTCAGCGAGACGCCCGGCGCCTCGAGTTCGGTCTGCCGGCCGCTGGATCCGTCGGCGGTCGCGTTCGCCATCGCGTGATACCGGACCGCGTTGCTCATGTTCGTCGCGATGTGGACGCCGTCGATCTCCACGCTGTCGGTAAGATACTCGGTGGCGGTTTCGCCGGTCGGCGGAATCGTCCACAGGCCGTCCGAGACCAGCCGCATCCCCTCGGCGGAGGCGCACTCGAGTGCGGCCTGCAGACGGGCGCGCACCTCCGAGAGCTGCGCCTCGAGCCCGTGGTTCGAAAGCGGCTGCGGGCTCGTGGACATCTCGGCGTTGTGGAGGCCGAGCTCCTTTTCGAATCCCATCAGCTCGAGCAGGCGTCGCGGCACGCGCATCAGGGAGAACTCGCCGTCGTGGGATTCCGCGTTCCATCGGCCGTCGCCGACTGCGTAGAACTCGTACTCGAAGCCGACGATCGACTGATGATTGTCGAAGGCGCCGTCGCGGAGCCGCTGCTTGACGACCTCGGCGTCGGCCTCCGCCCGTGCGTGAAACGCCTCGATGTCGATGTCGAGGGCCTCACGGACGCGTGCGGAGAGCTCGTGGTCGGTGTCCATACAGGGTCCACACACCCACGACGGTATAAATGTCCACGACCTGCGGCGCTCATCCCGGTCGACGCTCGAGTCGATCCACTACCGACCCGCCACCGACCCGTCACCGACCCGCCACCGACCCGTCACCGACCCGCCGCCCATCGGCGCGTTTTTCACCGGGACCGGCGGATCCGGCGTATGGAGTTCGCCACGTTCGCCACCCGTGCCGAGGCGATCGAGAGGACCGAGGCCGACCACGCGACGACCTGGATCGTGGCGGATCTGCTCGCGGACGCCGACGAGGACCTCGAGACCGTCGTCCGGTTTCTGCTCGGTCGTGTCTTCCCGGCTCACGAAACCTGCACGATCGACGTCGGTCCGGCTCTCTGTCGGGAGGCGATCGCCAAGGCGGCCGGCCCGAACGTGGACACGGCAGACGTCGAGGATCGGCTCGCCGACCGCGGCGAGATCGGTGCGGTCGCTGCCTCCTACGACTTGGGCGGCCAGCGTGGGCTCGCGGCGTTCTCGACGGATGGGGCCGACGCGACCGTGGCCGTTGCCGACGTCGACGACACGCTTCGGGAGATCGCTGCCGTCGAGGGTGACGGCAGCGAGGGAACGAAACTCGACACGCTGTTCGGCTTGTTCAACCGACTCGACCCGCCGGAGGCCACGATCCTCGCCCGACTCGTGCTTGGCGAAATGCGGCTCGGCGTCGGCGAGGGGACGATTCGGGATGCGATCGCGGAGGCGTTCCTGGCGACGGAGTCGGAATCGGGATCGGCTGGTGAGGCGCCCGACGATGTCGACGGAGCAGCGTCCGGTGATGGCGAGGCGGAGGCGACGGAGGACGGCAAGGTTGTAGTACGCGAGTCGGACGACGTGCTCGCCGCGACCGATGCGGACGTCGCGGCGGTCGAACGTGCCCTTCAGGTCACCAACGACTACGGACGCGTCGCGACGATCGCTCGCGATCGCGGCCGGTCCGGACTCGCGGAGCAACGATTGGTCGTGGGTCGGCCGGTGCAGGCGATGCTCGCGCAGGCTGGGACGGCCGCTGACGCGCTCGAGGAGTGGGACCGGGCGGCGGTGGAGACCAAGTTCGACGGTGCGCGCGTGCAGGTCCACTATGCGCCGCCGGCGAACGGCGATCCGCCGACGGACGAGAACACGCCGTCAAACGGCGACGTCGGCCCGAAACTCTACTCGCGGAATATGGACGACGTCACCGAACCGCTGCCCGAGGTCGTCGAGCTGATCGAGGACCGCGTCGACGTCCCGGTCATCCTCGACGGCGAGGTCGTCGCGGTCGACGCGGACGGCGATCCGCTCCCGTTTCAGGAGGTGCTCCGGCGGTTTCGCCGGAAGCACGACGTCGACCGGATGCGCGAGGAGGTCGACCTCCGGTTTCACGCCTTCGACTGCCTCCACCACGACGGCACGGACCTCCTCGACACGTCGCTTGCGACGCGTCACGACCGGCTTCGCGAGGCGGTTCCGGACCTCGCGGCAACGCTTACCCTCGCCGACGACGTGGAGACGATCGAGGCGATCGAACGCCGGGCGTTGGAGGCGGGCCACGAGGGAATCATGCTCAAAGACCCCGAATCGCCGTACACGCCGGGGGATCGGGGACGAAACTGGCTCAAGCGGAAGCCGGACGTGGAGACGCTCGATCTCGTCGTGACCGGCGGCGAGTGGGGTGAGGGGCGGCGGGCATCGCTGTTCGGCACGTTTGAGGTCTCGGTCCGCGTCGACCGTGACGACGACGACGGGAACGGAACCACACACACGGACCCGCGGCTCGAGCCGGTCGGCAAGGTCGCCACGGGGATCACCGACGAGCGGCTCGCGTCGCTCACGGACCGGTTCGATCCGCTCGTCCGGTCCGAGGAGGGGACGACGGTGGCGTTCGATCCACAGGTCGTCTTCGAGGTGGGCTACGAGGAGATCCAGCGGTCGCCCACCTACGGATCCGGCTACGCGCTCCGGTTCCCACGATTCGTCGGCGTCCGCGAGGACAAGGACGTCGGGGATGCGGATACGCTTGCGCGCCTCGAGCGGTTCGCCGACGCGCAGTGATCCGCGATCGATGTCGAGTGCGTCGGTCGACGGCGATCCGTCCTGCCGCTCCGTGCAGCCCGTGACGGTAGCCTCAAGGCTGCGGCCTCCCGATCGCGATCCAATGACGGTTCGGTACGGCGACCTGACGGTGGAGTGGCTCGGCTACGCGACCGCGCGGCTGGAGACGGCCGACGGGCTCGTGGCCTACACCGACCCCGGCCGGTACGGGGTGCTCGACGACTACTGGGCGCGGGACGGTGACCTCGTCGTGGTCACCCACGACCACCACTACGACCCGGACGGGATCCGGTCGGTCGCGGCCGCGGACGCGACGATCGTGGTCTACGACGGCGTCGACGCGGACCGGATCGACCGCAACGTCGAGTCGGTGGCCGATCTCGCGGCCGACTACGAGGTCGTCCGCGTCGACGAGACCGACCGGGTGACCGCCGGGGACGCGACGGTCTGGTCGGTGCCCGCCTACAACGAACCGGACGGTCCCCGTGCCCGGTCGGACGGGACGCACCCGGAGGGGTTCGGCTGCGGCTACCTGCTGTCGCTTGCGGGGACGACCGTCTTCTGGCCGGGTGATTCCGACGCACTCGATGGATTCGCCGAGCTCGATGTCACGGTATTCCTCGCGAACATCGGCGGCGGGGTGGTCGCGGACCGCCACGAGGCGGCCGACCTCGCGGAGCGACTCGATCCCGAACTGGTCGTGCCGATCCATTACGACACGATCGAGACGCTCGCTGCGGACGGCGGCGCCTTCGCCGCCGACGTCGCCTCGCGGTCGATCCCCGTGGCGCTCGACGAGCGCTCGGCGACCCAGTAGCGGGCGGATTCGCCGCCGGTCCTGTGAGACCTCGTCCACTCACTCGTCGTCGAACGCCATCGCGACCGAGTTGATACAGAACCGCTTCCCGGTCGGCTTCGGCCCGTCCTCGAAGACGTGGCCGAGATGGGAGTCGCAGTTCGCACACCGGACCTCGGTGCGGCGCATCCCGTGGCTCGTGTCGCGGTGGGTCGTGACCGCGTCGTCCTCGGCGGCGTAGAAGGCCGGCCAGCCGCAGCCGGAGTCGTATTTCGTGTCGGCATCGAACAGGACCGTCCCGCAGGCGCCACACCGGTAAACGCCGTCGGCGTCGTGGTCGACGTACTCGCCGGAAAAGCGCGCCTCGGTGCCGGCTTCCCGGAGGATCCGGTACTCCTCCTCGGAGAGCCGGTCGCGCCACTCCTCGTCGGTCAGTTCGCTCGGGTCAACGGTCTCCGTCGGATCGGACTCGGTCGGCTCGGGATCGGTCCGATCGGGGTCGGCAGCGGAATCGCTCATACCCATCGTACTCGTCGGACGCCGAAGGGCGTTTCGGCGGCGTCCGGACCGACGACGACCCCGGATCGACGATGACCTCGGATCGGCGGCTATCCCAGATCGACGTCGACGCCCAGATCCGCGAGCGTCCGGAAGAAGTCCGGGAACGAGACGTCGACGTGTTCGGCGCCCTGAACGGTCGTCTCCCCGTCCGCGACCAGCGCCGCGACCGAGAGGGCCATCACCAGCCGGTGGTCCCCGCGGCCGTCCACGGTCGCGCCGTGGAGGTCGCTCTCGCCGCCGTGGATCGTCAGCGTGTCCGGGTCCTCGGTGACGCTTGCACCCATCGCCGAGAGCTCCTCGACCATCGCCGACACGCGGTCGGTCTCCTTGTACCGGACGTGTTCGCAGTTCACGATCCGGGTCTCGCCGTCGGCGACCGCGCCGAGCGCCGCGATCGTGGGGAGCAGATCGGGCGTGTCGCCGACGTCGACCTCGACCCCGGAGAGGTCGCTGCGGCGAGCGTGGATGGTCGCGTCCGCGCGATCCCACTCGACGTCGGCGCCCATTCGCTCGAGGACGTCGACGATCGCCGTGTCGCCCTGCGCGCTCTCGACCGCGCCCCGGACCGTGACGGCGTCGTCGGGGGCTGCCGCGACGGCGCCTGCCGCGGCGAGGTAGGAGATCGACGAGAAGTCCCCCGGAACCGTATACGTCCCGTCGTCCGGGGCGTATCGCTGGCCGCCGGCGACCCGGAACCCGTCAGCGCCCGCGGCCGTGTCGCTGCCGATCGGCCCGGCGTCGACGCCGAAGTCCGCGAGCACCTCCAGGGTGATGTCGACGTAGGGTGCCGACTTGAGGTCGGTCGTGAGGTCGATCGTGATCCCCTCGTCGCTTGCCGCCCCGGCAAGCAGCAGCGCGGTGATGTACTGCGAGGAGACGTCTCCCGGGATGGCGACGTCCCCGCCCGATATGGGGCCGAACACCACGAGTGGCGCCTGCCCGTTCCCGCGGGTCGAGTCTGCTCGCGCACCGAGCTGCTCGAGCGCGTCGAGGAGCGGTCCCTGCGGGCGCGACCGGAGCGACGCGTCGCCGGTGAGGACGGTCCCACCGTTTGCGAGCCCCGCGGCGCCGGCGACGAGTCGCGTCGTCGTTCCGGAGTTGGCACAGTCGATGACGTCGGCGGGGACGGCCGGGTCGCCGGCGAACCCGTCGATGGCGAACGCCACCTCGTCGGTCCCACCGGATGCCTCGGCGTCCGGGTCGCGATCGACCGTGCCGCCGAACGCCTCGACCGCGCGGGCGGTCGCACGCGTGTCGGCGCTGTCGAGTGGCGACCGAACGACCGCACCGTCGCTGTAGCCCGCCGCGAGGATCGCCCGGTGGGTGTAGCTCTTCGAGGGGGGTGCCCGGACGGTCCCGCCGACGTCGCCGGGCGTGATGTGTGCGTCCATATCCGTCCGTTCGCCCCCGGCCGTATCAGCGTACGGTTTCGATCGCAGCGTACGGTTTATAACACCGGACGCGTTAGCCGGAGGTATGCCACAGTGTGAGATGTGCGGCGCCGAGCAGGCCTCGCTGACGACGACGAAGGTCGAAGGCGCCGAACTGGAGCTCTGTGACTCCTGTACGGACTTCGGGACGGAGGTTCGCCAGGAGCCCGACTCCACGACCACGAGCAAGTATTCGACGTCCTCCAGCTCGGGCAAGTCGTCCGGATCCTCCGGATCCAGCTCCGGCTCCGGTTCGGGATCCGGCTCCGCCGGCTCCTCTGGCGGCGGCCGCCGTCGGGACATGTTCGACGAGATGGACGAGGTCGCGGCCGATTACGACGATCGGATCCGGAAGGCTCGGGAGGAACGCGGACTCAGCCAGGAGGAGCTCGCCGACCAGCTCAACGAGAAGGCGAGCCTCATCCGCAAGCTCGAGCGCGGCGACATCCTTCCGCCGGACGACGTCCAGCGGAAGCTCGAACGGACGCTCGAGATCTCGCTCGTCGAGGGGACCGATGTCGACGAGGAATGGGACTCCGGGGACTCCTCGTCGATGACGCTCGGCGACGTCGTCAAGCGGAAGGATTGATCGAGGACGGGACCGGGTCACTCGTCGGCGCCGCCGGGTGCGGTGACGCCGTACGTTTCTGAGACGTGCGCGATCGCCCCGTCGACGGTTTCGTGGTCGTAGGTCCAGAACCCGAAGAATCGGTTCGGTTCACGCTCCTCGGCAAGCAGTAGACACGCGTTCTCCTCGAGACCGCCGCCGTCGTAGGCCACGAACCACGCCTCCCGAATCTCGGGTGCGCGTTCGACGTGGACCTCGAAGTCGGCATCCGGAACCGGCCCCTCCGGCGCGGCGTAGGCGTGGACGGCCAGCCCCTCGCGCTCCGCCAGTCGGTTGTACGTCTCGACGGCCCCCCCGAGCGTCGCAAGCGTTTGAAAGCCCGCGTGAAGCTCCCCGGAGCCGACCCGCCACGCGCGGTCCTCGATCTCCCGGGAGGCCGCCACCATCTTCCGCTTCGAGTAGGAGGTGAACGTCGTCTCATCGAGCGCGTCGAGGACCGAGGCGTACGATCGCCGATCGAACTCCGGGGCCGTTTCGTCCGATGACGGGCCGCCCGATGACGAGTCGTTCTGCGAGGTCCCGGGTGACGAGTCGTTCTGCGAGGTCCGGGATGGGGACAGGAGGTCGTCGATCGCCACAGCGGTGACGAACTCCCCGTCACGAGCGAGCACGGCGAACCGGTCGGGTGCTCCGGGGAGCGTGGCCTCGGTCACCACGAGGTTGCGGTCGGCGAACGTCTCCGCCAGCTCCTCGCGTGCCGTGGCGTTCGCATTGACGACCAGCAGGGTTGCTGCGGTCGCCTCCACCCGGGCAATGAGTTCGATGAGTGACATACGGACGGTACGTATACGCCGACAGGGCGGTCGAACGCTTGTAGTTTTCGGCGATGCGGTTTCGGCGACCGTCGATGCCGAGTATCAAACTATTTGCGCGGGCACCGTCGACTGCGGGTATGTTCGTTCTCGTCAACCTGAAGGCGTATCCCTGTGACTCGATCGCGGTCGCGACGGCCGCACGAGACGTCGCCGACGACGCCGGTGTCCGGATCGCCGTCGCCCCGCAGGCGGCCGACCTCGCGCGCGTCGCCGACACCGGCGTCGAGACGTGGGCCCAACACGTCTCGCCGATCGACCACGGGTCCCACACCGGATCGACACGCCCGGCGACGGTCGCCGACGCCGGCGCGGTCGGCACCCTGATCAACCACTCCGAGCGCCGGCTCACGCTCGCGGACATCGACCGCGCTCGCGAGGTGGCCGCCGACAACGGTCTCGAGACGATCGTCTGTGCCAACAACCCCGCCCAGGCCGGCGCCGCGGCGGCGCTCGGACCGGACGCGGTCGCGGTCGAGCCGCCGACACTCATCGGCGGCGACGTCTCGGTCGCGAGCGCCGACCCGGACATCGTCACGGACGCCGTCACGGCGGTGACCCAGGTCGACGACTCCGTCGACGTGTTCTGTGGAGCCGGCGTCTCGACCGGGTCGGACGTCGCGGCGGCCGCCGACCTCGGCGCCTCGGGCGTCCTGCTCGCCTCCGGCGTCGCGAAGGCCGACGACCCGAGCGCGGCCCTCACGGACCTCGTTTCGAAGATCTGAGGCACGACCGCGGCGCACGGCGGGTGGCTGGCTACCGTTCGACACCGACGAGCGGGAGCGCCGCCGCCAGCCCGACGAGATAGCCGGCCAGGTGGGCCCAGACGTTCGATCCCGGCGGGACGAGGAGCATCGATCCGACGATCCCGGAGACGACGACGCTCGCGCCGAGGACGAGGAGGAACTCCCGAACCGGGTCGATCGGGGCGGAAGACGTCGGGGACGCGACCGAGTCCCGACGGCCGGATCCCGCCGGCCGTCGCAGCCGGATCCGGGCGAACGCGAGCGCGCTCACCCCGGCCGCGACCGCCGCCGCGGCCGGATATTGGGGGAAGTACCACACCGACGAGGGTGTCGCAAGGATGACGGCGACCGATGTCGGCGCCGCAACCGATACCCACTCCCGCGGGATCCGGCCGTGGGTCGACCGATCGGCGGCGACGAACCACACGACGAGGAGGTACCCCAGGAGGGCGGTATTGACGTCGGAAAACCCGATCGACGGCGCGTCAGTGATCGGGCCGAGTGCGGTCAGCGTCGCCCACGCCGAGACGACCGGAACCACGAGTAGGCACGCGATCGTGACGCCGACGAACCGGGATCGCCATCCCGCCACCGCCGACAACGGGTACGCCACGCCGACGATCATCCAGTAGACGGCCACGTTGTGAAGCAGGTGGTTCACGTCCGCGTGGACGTAACTCGAGGCGAACGCCGTCCAGAGCGTCCATCGGCTCGTGAGGACGCCGTCGTTCGCGAGCGAGAACGCCCACGCCTCGCTGCCGGGCAGGAGGTGTGCGACGACGAGCACGCTCGGGACGGCGAGAAAGACCGCGGCGAGTTCGACGCCGCCGACGGTGCGCGCGCCGTCCATCGCCGCGGCCCCGATCCGACGGGCGACCTCCCGGGCCCCGGGCCGATCCATACCGTCTACAGGCACGCGATCGACAAAAACGATCGTTCCCCGGAAGCGGAGTGCACGGGAGCATCTCGGGGGGAGCGGAGCAGGGGATCGGTTCCCGGGAGCGGACCGCTCAGGATCGGGAGTCGACGACCGACGCCACCGCCATCCGGTAGTGGTCGGCGGTGATCCGAACCGCATCGGAGTGGTCGACCGCGGACTCGCCGTAGGTTTCGGTCACGTCCTCGATCGCGGCGAGGGCGGCCTCCCGACAGATCGCGGCGAGTTCTGCGCCCGATAACCCCGCGGTCTCCGCGGCGATCGCGTCGAGGTCGACGTCCTCGGCGAGGGGCTGGTCGGTCGTGTGGACCTCCAGGATCGCGACGCGGGCCTCCCGATCCGGGTTCGGGACCTCGACGTGAGTCTCCAGCCGTCCCGGACGCAACAGGGCGGGGTCGAGGGCCTCCCGCCGGTTGGTGGCCGCGATCACCACGAGCGAGGGGTTCTCGGCGGCGCGGTCGAGTTCGGTGAGCAGCTGGGAGACGACACGCTCGCCGACCGCGGATCCGCCACCGGAGCCCCCGGCTGCGCCACCTCCGCTGCCACCTCCGCCGCCACCACGCGCCGTCGCGATCGCGTCGATCTCGTCGAAGAAGACGATCGTCGGGGCGGTCTGGCGGGCGCGCTCGAACACCTCGCGGACGGACTTCTCGGACTCGCCGACGTAGCGGTCGAGCAACTCGGGACCCGCGACCTGGATGAAGTTGACCCCGCTTTCGCCCGCGATCGCCCGCGCAAGCAGCGTCTTGCCGGTTCCTGGTGGCCCGTGCAGGAGGACCCCGGTCGGCGGATCGGCCGCTGCGGCCTCGAAGAGGGGCCCGTACGAGAGCGGCCAGGTGACGGCCTTTTCGAGGGCTCGTTTGGCCGGTTCGAGCCCGCCGACGTCCGCGAAGGTGGTTTCGGGCGTCTCCGCGACGTACTCGCGCATCGCGCTCGGCTCCACGGCGGTGAGGGCGTCCTCGAAGTCACCCCGCGTCACCGTTACCTCGGTGAGGTCCGCGCCAGCCTCCCGCGCGCGCCGCAGCGCCGTCATTGCCGCCTCCTGGGTGAGGCTCTCGAGGTCGGCGCCGACGAACCCGTGCGTGCGGGCGGCGATCGCGCCGAGGTCGACGTCCTCGGCGAGCGGGGTGCGTCGGGTGTGAACGTCGAGGATCTGTCGCCGACCGGCCTCCCCGGGGACGCCGATCTCGATCTCGCGATCGAACCGACCGCCCCGGCGAAGCGCCGGATCGAGCGCGTCGACGCGGTTCGTCGCGCCGATCACGATCACGTCCCCGCGGGCATCGAGCCCGTCCATCAGCGAGAGGAGTTGGCCGACGACCCGGTTCTCGAGGTCGCCGCCGTCGTCTCGCTCGCCGGCGATCGAGTCGATCTCGTCGAAGAAGACGATCGCCGGGGCGTCCTCCCGCGCACGCTCGAACACCTCGCGGAGCCGCTTTTCGCTTTCGCCCTTGTACTTCGAGGTGATCTCGGGGCCATCAACCGTGATGAAGGTAGCGTCGACCTCGTTGGCGACCGCGCGTGCGATGAGCGTCTTCCCGGTCCCCGGAGGGCCGTACAGCAGCACGCCCTTGGGCGGGTCGACGCCGAGCCGGGTGAAAAGCTCCGGCGAGGAGAGCGGCAACTCGACCAGCTCTCGAACCAGATCGAGTTCCTCGTCGAGGCCGCCGATGTCCTCGTAGGTTGCGCCGGCTCGAGGGGGCTCCTCGGTGCGGACGGGCTCGGGACCCGACGCTCCGGTGTCGGGTGCTCCGAGATCGGACGCTCCGGTGTCGAGTGTCCTGGGCTCCGACGTCCCGGAGCTGCCCTCCCCGGAATCGGGCGTGGTGTCGGCGTCCGTCTCGGCGGTCGATCCGCCCGATCCCTCGGTGGTCGATCCGCCCGATCCCTCGGCGGGGACGACCGAGACGTCGGTCCGATCGGTGAGGCGGATGGTTCCATCGGGATCGGTCGACGTGACGGTGAACCGGAGCCCGCCCAGGCGCTCGACGTGGACCGACTCCCCGGCGGTGAGCGGGCGGTCCCGGAGGTCGCGGGCGATCGACCGCTCGATCGTCTCACGGTCCACGTCGACGGTCTCCAGGCTCCCCGGGGCTTCGAAGGTCACGGCGGTGGCGTCCGCGACCGCGACCGGCGAGACGCGGACCGTTTCGCCCACCTTGACGCCGGCGTTGGCACGGGTGTCCGCATCGATCCGGACCGCGCCGTCGGGGACGTCGTGGCCGCCGGGCCACACCTTCGCGACCGTCGCTCGGTCACCCTCGATCCGAACGGTATCGCCGCTGAGGACGCCGAGGCGTGTACGAGTCGACTCCGAGAGACGTGCGATCCCGCGGCCGGCATCGCGCTTCTCGGCGGCGCGGACCGTCAGGTCGACGTCCGCGGTGTCGTTCATACCCCCCGTTTCGTCCGGGACGCCTTGAGGGTTGCTTGCGGGCCATCCTGCCGGAGGGCCGGATCGAACGGACGAACGGAGATGGCGGCGTTCCGGTGCTGCAGCTCACGCTCGTGGCGACCGGTGCACAGCAGAATCCTCGTCGTCAGATCTTGCTCTCGGCGTCGTCGGCGAGCTCCTCCATCCGCTTGCCGACGCGGCCCGCCGCCGAGAACTCGTCCTCGCTCATCGCCGTCGCCAGCGCGTTGCCGAGAACGAACACCGCATGTTTGTGTTCACTCTTCGACTTATGAACGTGGGACGGATCGATGTCGAGTTCCTCGTAGGGATCGAACAGCTCCGATCGGACGTCCTCGCGCTCGCGAAAGTGCTCCATGATCGTTACCATCTGTTCGTGGAGTTCGAGGAGTTCGTCTTTATGCATAGATATGGGTACGTTCGAGACGCTTTTAAGGGTTTTTGCGATCCGGTCTCCAACATATCCGGTCGCCGCAGTCGTGGGGTCGATCGACGCGATCTTCACTTGGTACGAGGCGTCCCCCACGTCGATCCGTCACCCCACGTGGTCTTCCGAAATCGTGTTTTAATACATTATATGATATGTAAATGTATATGACTATCCGTCTGGATTTGCATCCGGACGACCCGCAGATCTGGTCGATCATCGGACAGAGGTTCGTCGACGTCCGGCTCGGCATCGGGGACGGAATCGAGGGCGGAACCGGGACGGAATCGGGAACGGAATCGGGAACGGAATCGGGGACTGAGTGGCGGTGGGATGGCGAACGGAACGCGACTGGGTTTGCAACGAGCTATCGCCCTCTGGATCGGAACGACCGTGTGAACGTATCGAACGCAGATCCACGATCGGGAGTCAGCCGAGAGGTTCCTGGTGTGGTTATATAATTGATCCGAGAGAGGATCCGGATCGTGTCAAACATATTAGAACCCCATCCGATTCGGCTGCCGCGATCGAACCGGCCGCCAGCCGCGGCGCGCGGCGTCAGGCGACGGCCGTTCGATCGGCGCTAGGCGAGGAGCCTCAACGCGGAGTCGGATAGCACCGACACGCCGATCGAGAGACTCCGCTCGTCGATATCGAAGGCGGGGGTGTGGTGACCGCTCGGGTTGCTGGCACCGATGCCCAGATACGTCGCCGTGCCGCCGTTCTCCGAGACGGCCTGCATCAGGTACGTGGCGTCCTCGCTCGCCGCCAGCGCGTCGCGGCGGACCAGCGAGAGCGAGTCGGGGTGGTCGGTCACTATCCCGCTCACCAGCTCCACGAGCTCCTCGTCACTGTCCTGCCGGATCGACTCGCCGGTGAGCTCGACCGTGGCCTCACACTCGTGCATCTCCGCCGCGGTCTCGACGTACCGATCGACGGCATCGCGCATATACTCCATCAGCTCGGTGGATTCGCCGCGGACCTCGACCGACGCGGTGACGCGATCGGCGATGACGTTGGCGGCGTTGTCGGCGTGAATCCCGCCGACGTTCACGCGCGTGTTCCCCTCCCGATGGCGCGGGATCGCGTAGATGTTGTCCGCGGCGGCGATGAACGCCTGCACCGCGTTCCGGCCTTCGTTCGGCGCCAGCCCGGCGTGGGCGGACTCGCCCTCGAAGGTGACGTCCATCCGGGAGAGGGCCAGCGCCTCGTCGAGCCCGGCCACGACCGTTCCGACCGGCGTGTCCAGGCCGACGTGGGCGCCGAACAGGTGGTCGACGTCGTCGACGTGCGGACCGGCAGCCATCGCCTTGCCGCCGCCCAACAGCTCCTCGGAGGGCTGGAAGAAGACCTTGAACGTCCCCGAGAACTCGCTGTCAAGCACCGTTCGGAGGACCCCCAGCCCGAACGTGATGTGGGCGTCGTGGCCGCAGGCGTGCATATACCCCTCGTTCGCCGACCGGAAACCCTCCGCGACGGGTCGATGGTCGTCGTCGGTCGACTCGGTGATCGGCAGCGCGTCGATGTCCACACGCAGGCCGACGGTCGGGCCCTCGCCGTTCTCGACGACGGCGACCGCGCCGGTGTGACCGCCCTCGAGCCGTTCGAGAACGTCCGTCCGGTCGGTCTCTGCGGCCGCCTGCTCGAACCACTCCGCGAGGACGTCGTCGTCGGGCACGCCCAGCCGCTCCTCGGAATCGAGGGCGTCAGGGCCGACGTGGATCTCGTCGACGCCCATCCGTTCCAGTTCCTCGACGATCCGCACCGTCGTTCGGAACTCACACCACCCGGGTTCGGGGTGGCGGTGGAACTCGCGTCGCAATTCCGTCAACTCCGCGTCCGATGGGCTCGTCGTTTGTGTCGTCATGGGGTATCGGTCGTTGTCTATAGATTCGCTCGCAACCTCTTGATTCTTGCTGCTTCAGGAGTCGTCCGGGGCCTCGATCATCCCCTGTTCCCACATCCATCGGGCGATCAGGATCGTTCCGAAGACGGAAACGATGATCACCACGTACAGCGGGTAGCCCGGGAGGAAGTTGAGCAGGCCCTGCTCCAACAGCAGCGTCATCGCCAGCGCGAGCACGAACCCGACGGCGGCGACCTTCGGGTAATCGCGTCCGAACTGCGCGAAGATCGCCCCGAACACCGCGGGAACGAGGTAGGATTCGAGCGCGTTCTGCCACAGCTCGGGCATCGCCTGGAACGCCGACACGAGCGCGAAGGCGCCGACGCCAAGCAACGTCGTGTTCACGACGATCGACGCCCCGATCGCGATCGTGGAGATGATGCTCCCCTGCGGCGTGCCGGTTTGGACGTCGGCGCTCTCCTGGGCCGCGGCGGCACAGGGTAGCCGGAGGTTCGAGATGTTCCCGGAGAGGAACGCCATATAGGTGCCCGGGATCCCCAGCACGGGGTAATACGAGATCGGCTCGACCACCCAGAAGATGCCGAACGTCGCCGCCACCGAGACGAACGCGCCGATGACCGCCTGTGACGGCGGCACGATGTCGAAGACCGTAAGGAGGACGACTGCGGGCCCCAGCGACAGCAGCACTGCGAGGAGATTCGTCCGGCGCCCCCACGTGTTGATGTACGGAATGAAGCTGTCCTGGTAGACGTCCGAACCGGCGTCCGATCCGTCGGCTGCAGCTGATTGCTCGGACATCTTACCACCCTCCTCCCACGGTGACCTGCAGCGCGACGCCGACGAAGAGGCCGACGATCATCGCCACGCCGAGTGCCCACTCGCGTATCCACTGGAGGTCACGCTCGTCGGCGATCCGCAACAACACCAACATCACGAGCCCCCCCACGGCGACGGACCCGGCCTCCGGGGTGCCCGTCGTGACCTCGCCGGTCAGGAAGTAGGCGAAGGCCCCGAGCATCGCGGCGGAGCTGATGATCGGGATGAGCTTCTCCTTGCCGTTCCCCAACTTCTGTCGCGCCTTCTCCATATGCGGCGTTCCGAGCGCCGAAACGAGCAGCCAGCCGGTGCCGCCCAGCGTCATCGACCAGACCGCCGTGGCGTACGCGGTCTCGGTGATCCCCTCGTCACCCAGCCCGTAGCCGAACTGGCTGACGCCCAGCTCGGCCGCCGGAAGCTCGAACGCGACCGACCCGATGACCGACAGGCGCATCCAGGCGACGGGACCGCCGACGGTCGCGATCAGCGCCAACATCCCGACCAGGACGGCGACGGCGGGGCCGATCGCTGAGATGAATCCGGTCTTGAAGCCGGAACGAAGTTGGTCATCGGAGAGTCCCATCTCCTTCCCGTCGTTCCAGGCCCGCCGGAGGAAGATCGCCGCCTGCAGCAACACGACCGAAACGACGGGCAGCGTGGAGAGCCACAACCATCGACTGTTAGCGATATCCATATATGCTGGAACGACTGTTAAGATTTCATACCATACCATGGCTGGTACTGCCTCTCTCATTTCAATATATAAATCCATCGGTGGATGATTGAGACCCCATCGGTGGATGATCGAGGATCAATCGACGATCGTTCGAGACGTGACTCCACGCGAGGCCGTGGCGGGCGGCGTCGACTGGATGACCGGATCGCCGGAATGGCCGGATCGGCGCTCAGTCAACGTCCGATCCGCTCGAACCCCCGAAACCACAGCGTTCAAGGACGTTACCCGCCAAACCGTATTCACAGGTGTACGAGTCGCTTCGAGCCGTCCTGGGTGATCCGTTCGCGATCATGAACTCGATCGGCCTGATCGCGTTCGCCCTCGTCGGGGCCGCGAAGGCGATCCGCGAGGAGTTCGACCTGTTCGGGATCACCGTCGTCGGCCTCACCACGGCGTTCGTCGGCGGCGCGACAAGGGACGTGATCGTCGGCCGGATCCCGCTTGCGCTCAGTTCGATGGGTGAGATCTCGCTCGGGATGGTCGGGGTGAGCCTCGCGGTGGGGTTACACCTCGTGTTGGACTCCCCGGACGACCACCCGATCACCGTCGTCTCGGACGCGGTCGGGTTGGCGGCGTTCACGACCACCGGCGCCATCGTGGCGACCGAAACCGGAGTGTCGAGCTTCGGCGTCGTCGCCATCGCCACGATCAACGCGGTCGGCGGCGGCGCGTTCGCCGACATCCTGCTCGACCGATCGCCGTTCATCCTGGTGACCGACTTCTACGCCAGCTGTGCCGTCCTCGGTGGGACGACCTACTGGCTCCTCGCCGTCGCGCTCGGCGCCGGCAACGTCGCTGCCGCGCTGTGTGCAGTGGTCACCGTCGGAACCCGACTGTATGCCGTCCGGTTCGGGTGGCATCTCCCGACCGCTCAGTCGGTCAATACGGCGGTCGACGATCGGTTTCGCAAGGGCTCGGAGTGACCCACGCTGGCCCGATTGGGAACGTATAAACCACCTCGCGAACCATTGACGATCGGACGATACGGACGATGAGCGTGAGCCCCCACCGAACGGACGGGACTCGCGCGTTCACCTCACGTGGTCGCACCGTCCCTCCCGGAGACGGGTGGGTCGTCGCCGCGATGCCGCGTGATTCACCACCACAATGAGAACCACTGACGCACACATCGACACGGACGTAGCGGTCATCGGCGCCGGACCCGGCGGATACGTCGCCGCGATCCGCGCCGCACAGCACGGTCTCGACGTGACGCTGATCGAGAAGGACGCCTACGGCGGGGTGTGTCTCAACGCGGGCTGTATCCCCTCGAAGGCGTACATCCACGCGGCCAACCTCGCCCACGAGGCGACCCACGCGACCGATCTGGGTCTTCGGGGCGACGTCGAGGTCGATATGCCGACGCTGCAGGAGTGGACGGCCGGCGTCGTCTCCCGGATGAGCCGCTCCGTGGAGAAGCTCTGTAAGGCGAACGGCGTGACCCTCGTCGAGGGCACGGCGACGTTCGCCTCCGAATCCGAACTGGACGTCGACGGCGCGGACGCGGCGCCCGAGACGATCGCCTTCGAGCACGCGATCGTGGCGACGGGGAGCCGGCCGATCGAGGTTCCGAACTTCCCGTTCGCCGACGATGCGGTGTGGTCTTCACGCGACGCGCTGGGTGCGGAGACGGTTCCCGACCGACTCGTCGTCGTCGGCGCCGGCTACATCGGGATGGAGCTCTCGACGACCTTCGCCAAGCTCGGCGCCGACGTCACCGTGGTCGAGATGCTCGACGACATACTCCCGATCTACGACGACGACGTGAAACGCGTCGTCCGATCGCGGGCCGAGGAGCTGGGGATCGAGTTTTCGTTCGGCGAGGGCGCACGCGCTCTGCGCGAGACCGACGACGGGGACGGGGACGGAGACGGGGACGGGATCGAGATCGTCACCGAGACCGAGGACGGCGAGGAGTCGGTCTATGGGGCCGACCGCGTGCTGGTCGCGGTCGGTCGCGAGCCGGTCACGAACACGCTGGAGCTCGAGGCTATCGGCCTCGAGCCCGACGAGAACGGCGTCCTCGAGACGGACGCGGAGGGCCGGACCGACCTCGACCACGTCTTCGCGGTCGGCGATGTCGCCGGCGATCCGATGCTCGCCCACGCCGCCAGCCACGAGGGCATCGTCGCCGCCGAAACCATCGCCGGCGAACCCGCTGGCAACGCCGACGGGCAGGTCGTCCCGAACGCGGTGTTCACCGACCCCGAGATCGCCACGGTCGGACGCACGGAGGCCGAGGCCGCCGAGGAGGGATTCGACCCCGTCGTCGGCGAGATGCCGTTCCGGGCGTCCGGGCGCGCGATGACCGCCGACGCGACGGACGGCTTCGTCCGCATCGTCGCCGACGCCGACGGCCACGCCGTGCTCGGCGGACAGATCGTGGGGCCCGACGCCTCCGAACTGATCGCGGAGATCGGCCTCGCGGTCGAGACGGGTGCGACGCTCGAGGACGTCGCGACGACCGTTCACACCCACCCCACGCTGGCGGAGGCCGTGATGGAGGCCGCCGAGAACGCGATGGGGCAGGCGATTCACACGCTCAACCGGTAGGTCGGTTGGCTACTCGTCGGGTGCCCCGGTCGGAACGACGCGCTTGATCGTGTATCCCGCCGCCTCGATGTCCCCGATGATCCGGTCGATCGCCGCGGTGCCGGGCGTCGTCATCCTGATGACGAGGTCGGCCTTGCCGACGGGGAGCCCCTCCTCGGACCGGTCGTGGCGAACGCTTCGCACGTTGGTGTCGTGATCGCCGATGATCTCGGCAACCTCCCCGAGTACCCCCGGTCGGTCGTCGATCCTGACGGTGAGCGTGACGAACAGTCGTCGATCGACGAGCGCCCGCGTGAGGATGTCCTGGAGGGTCGCGACGTCGATGTTCCCGCCGCCCAACACGGGGACGACGGTCTCGCCGCGGCAGTCGATCGTCCCGCTGAGAAGCGGCGCCACGGCCGCCGCGGCGGCCCCCTCGACGAGCTGTTTCGTCCGCTCGAGCAGGAACAGCGTCGCCTGTGCGATCTCGGTGTCGGTGACCGTCACGACCTCGTCGACGCGCTCGGAGATGATGTCGAAGGTGAGATCCGAGACGCTCCCGGTCGCGATCCCGTCGGCGATCGTGTCTGGCGTCTCGTTCGCGACCGGATACCCCTTATCGAGGCTTTGAGGCACCGTCGCGGCCGACTCGGCCTGGACGCCGACGATCCGAACGGAGTCGTCGATGGCCGTCACCGCGGTCGCGATCCCGCCGATCAACCCCCCGCCGCCGATCGGGACGGTGAGGAGGCTCATCTCGGGCACCTGCTCGAGCAGCTCCAGGCCGATCGTTCCCTGCCCGGCGACGACGTCGGGATCGTCGTAGGCGTGCACGAACTCGGTGTCCGACTCCGTGGCCGCCGAGCGCGCCGCCGCCATCGCCTCGGCGAAGGTGTCGCCCTCGAGCCGGACCGTCGCGCCGTATCCCTCGGTCGCGTCGACTTTCGCCTGCGGTGCCGTCTCGGGCATCACGATGAGCGACTCGAGACCGAGCTCGGTCGCCGCGTACGCAACGCCTTGGGCGTGGTTGCCCGCGCTCGCCGCGACGACTCGATCGGCGTCGCCCCCGGCGATCCGGTGGATGGCGTTGAACGCGCCGCGTGGTTTGAACGATCCCGTCTTCTGGAGGTGCTCGGCCTTGAGCCGGACGTCCGCGCCGAGCCGGTCGCCGAGCGTCGTGCTCGTTTGCACCGGGGTCCGTCTGATGCCCGCTGCCTGGTCGATCCGCTCTTCGGCCGCCGTGATGTCCTCGATGGTGATGGTCATATGAATGGCTGTGTGACGTTGGGAGGTCCGTCGGTCGATGTGGTCGGTGTCCGTGATTTCGCGGATGCCGTCGGTGTGGCCGCTGTGACTGGTTGCCGATGTGACCGGTGTAGCCGATGCCGTCGTGACCGGTGTAGCCGATGCCGTCGTGACCGGTGTGGCCGATGGCGGGGGGACGTCGGTTACTCCGACAGCTGCTGCCAGCTCAGCGTCGGATCCCTCGCGGCCGTCGTCTGGTCGATCCGCTTTGCGGCCGTCGTTTGCGGGGCGTCCGCGATCGTGTCCGCGTCCTCGTCGCTGACCGCGTTGAACGCTGCAGCCAGCTGTTCCAGGGAGCGTTTGCTCTCGGCCTCGGTCGGCTCGGTCATCAGCGCCTCGTCGACGATCTCGGGCCACTTCGTCGTCGGGGGGTGGACCCCGTTGTCGAGCATCGCCTTGGCGAAGTCCGCGGCGTCCGTCTCGCCGGCGCTGGCCACGAACTCGTGGTGGAATGGCTCGAAGGGCACCTCCAGGTCGATCCGCTCGGCCAGGTAGTTCGCGTTCAACACCGCCTTCGCGCTGGTGTCGGTCAGGCCGTCGTCCCCGAGCCGGGAGATGTAGGCGTGCGCCTTGAGCAGGACGAGCCAGTTCCCCATCGACCCGTGCACCTTCCCGATCGATTCGTCGGGCTCGACGAGCGTGTACTCGTCGCCGTCCGTCCGAACCTGGGGTGTGGGCAGGAACTGCTCGAGCCCCTCCCGGACGCCGATCGGTCCGGCACCGGGACCCCCGCCGCCGTGGGGCGTCGCGAACGTCTTGTGGACGTTGAAGTGCATCACGTCGAAGCCCATGTCGCCGGGGCGGGCCCGTCCGAGGAGGGCGTTCAGGTTGGCGCCGTCGTAGTACAGCAGGCCGCCGGCGTCGTGAACGATGTCGGCGATCTCTTCGATGTCACGCTCGAACAGGCCGAGCGTGTTCGGGTTGGTCAACATCAACGCGGCGGTCGTCTCGCCGACCGCCTCCGTGAGGGCGTCGAGATCGACCCGACCGTCGTCGTCGGCCGGCAGCTCGACGATGTCGTAGCCCGCCATCGCGGCGCTGGCGAAGTTGGTTCCGTGGGCGCTTGCGGGCACGAGGATCTCCTCGCGCTCGTCGCCCTCGCCGTTGTGCTCGTGGTAGGCCTTCGCGATCAGGATCCCGGTCAGCTCGCCGGCCGCTCCCGCGGGCGGTTGCAGGGTGACGGCGTCCATCCCGCCGATCCGGGACAGGTAGTCCTGTAGCTCGTGGTAGACCTGCAGCGCACCCTGTGACAGCTCCGGGTCGCGATCGGGGTGGATCGCCGCCGCCGTCGATCCCGCGATGTCCTCGGTGAACTTCGGGTTGTACTTCATCGTACACGACCCGAGCGGATACGGTCCGTCGTCGATCCCGTAATTCATCTGCGAGAGCCGGGTGTAGTGACGCACCAGTTCCGGCTCCGACAGCGAGGGCAGTTCGATGCCGTCACGCGTCAGATCGTCCGGCAGATACGTGTCCTCCGGCTCGTGACGGGTGCTGTCCTTCTCGGACAGCAGCGGTTCGTGACCCTCGGAGGTCGTCTCGTCCCATTTCGTCTGTCGGTGTCGTTGCATCAGGCCATCACCTCCCGAACCTGCTCCAGGAAGTCGTCGACGTGCGCCTCGTTCGCCTCCGTGACACAGACCTGGATCGCGTCCTCGCCACGCTGATGGACCGCGAACCCTCGGTCGGCCAGCTCCGAGACGACTGCCTCGGCGTCGCCGTCGATCTCGGCGGTGAACTCCCGGAAGTGGTAGGCGTCGTTTGCCGGCGCCGACACACCCGGAACCTCGTCGAGTTCGGCGGCGAGCCGCGCGGGCAGGCGCGTACAGCGGTCCGCGAGGTCGGTGAGCCCCTCGGGACCGAGGTACGTCGCGTGGATCGCCGTCCGAAGCGCGACCCACGCCTGGTTGCTGCAGATGTTACTCGTCGCCCGTTCGCGGCGGATGTGCTGTTCGCGCGTCTGGAGCGTGAGCGTGTACGTCCGGTCTCCGTCGGCGTCCTCGCTTGCGCCCACGAGCCGCCCGGGCACCTGTCGGAGGAACTCCTCGCGGCAGGCGAACAGCCCGATGCCCATCCCGAAGGCGTTCGGCAGTCCCAGCACGCCGGCGTTTCCGACCACGACGTCGGCGCCGACCGTGGCCGGGTTTTCGAGCAGCGACAGCGCCAGGAGGTCCGAGCCGAGACAGAACAGCGTCTCCCGGTCCTCGAGGATCGACCCGACCGCCCCGAGGTGCTCCTCGATGACGCCGTCGGTGGTCGGGGTCTCGACGTACACCAGGAGGACGTCCTCGTCCAGAGCCGTCTCCAGCGCGTCGGGATCGACCATCCCGTTCTCGGTCGGGAACTCGCAGATCGACAGCCCGGCGCCGTCGGTGTAGTTCTCGAGGACCGCCCGTCGCTCCGCCCGCAGGTAGTCCGGCACGAGGATCGTCGATCCGTCCGCGGCTCGCACCCGGTCCGCCAGGGTGGCGGCCTCGCCGAGGGCGGTCGCGGCGTCGTACATCGAGCAGTTCGCGACGTCCATCCCCGTCAGCTCGGTCACGAGTGACTGGAACTCGAACAGCACCTGGAGGAATCCCTGTGAGATCTCCGGCTGATACTGCGTGTAGGACGTGATGAACTCCGAGCGCAGCGAGAGGGAGTCGACGACCGACGGCACGTAATGGGCGTAGTGGCCGCGACCGAGGAACTCGGTGACGTCGGCGTTCGCGTCCAACGTTCGTTCGAGGCGTCGTCGGACGCCCTGCTCGGACTCCCCCTCGATCCCGAATGACCCGTCGTAGCGGACTGGGTCCGGGATGTCGAACAGCTCCTCGACGTCGTCCACGTCGATGGCGGCCAGCATCTCCGCCACGTCGTCCGCGTCGTGCGGCGTGAACGGGCTCCCCGATTCGGCCTGCGCCAGGTCGTCTATCTGGGGAATCGGTTCACGCGTGGGGTGGGCTCGTTCCATCGTCATATCTGCTCCTCGTACTCCTCGGCCGTGAGGAGGTGGTCGACGTCGTCATCGGTGCGTATCTCGACGAGCCAGCCGTCGCCGTGTGGGTCCTCGTTGATGAGCTCCGGCTGGTCCGTGATCGCTTCGTTGACCGCCTCGATCGTTCCCGAGACCGGGAGGTAGATGTCCGAGACGGCCTTGATGCTCTCGACGACGGCGAACTGGTCGCCCCGGTCGAACGTCTCACCCTCCCGCGGCAGCTCCGCGAAGACGATATCGCCGAGTTCGTCCTGCGCGAAGTCGCTGATGCCGATCCGGAGGACGCCCTCCGCGTCGGTCTCGTGTACCCATTCGTGCGATTCTGCGTATCGCCGGTCGGTTGGTATCTCGTGGTCCATGGCGTTATTCGTCGGTTTCGTGGGTTGCGTCGTCGGATTCGTCGGCGTCGTCGGTTTCGTCGGCGTCGTCGGTTTCGTCGGTGTCGACAAGGGAGTCGAGGAACCGCTGGCCGACGATCGTCGCCGGCACCTGCCGCCCGCGTACGTCGACCGCGATCGATGTCCCGGTCGAGGCGTAGTCGGCGTCGACGTATCCGAGCCCGATCGGCTCCGAGAGCGTGGGACTCATCGTCCCGCTCGTGACGTGGCCGATCCGTTCGTCGTCGTGGTGGATCCCGTACCCGCTTCGTGGCACTCCGCGTCCGTTCAGGTGGATGCCCACGAGCAGTTCCTCGGGGCCCGTTTCCGCCTGGATCGAGAGCGCCTCCTTGCCGACGAAGTCGTTCTTCGAGTCGTCGACGACGAACCCGAGTTTCGCTTCGAGCGGCGTTCTGGGTTCTGTTTCCGGGTCGAAATCCTGTCCGGACAGCAGGAGGCCGGCTTCCAGCCGCAGCGTGTCCCGGGCGCCGAGGCCGCAGGGCTGGACGTCCTCAAACGTTCCCCAGAGTTCCCGCGATCGGTCGACGTCGACGAACACCTCGACGCCGTCCTCGCCGGTGTATCCCGTCCGTGCGACGAGACACTCGACGCCGTTGATCGTGGTTCGGACCGCGGAGAATCGGCCGACGTCCGCGATCGAGCCGGCCGCGTTCGCGTCGACGGTCTCGATCGCGTCGGGGCCCTGGATCGCGAACAAGCCCAGATCGTCGGTTACGTCCGTGACCGTGGCGTCCGCGTCGATCGACGCGGCGTGCGTCCTCCAGCGATCGGTCATCTGCGCTCCGTGGCCGGCGTTGGGGACGAACAGGTACGCGTCCTCGTCCGGGTCCCGATAGACGACCGTGTCGTCGATGATGTGGCCGTCCTCGTTCAGGATGCACGAGTACTGTGCGTCCCCGGGATCGAGGTCCCGCACGTCGTTGGTCGTGAGGCGATTCATGAGCGCCGTCGCGTCAGGACCGCGAACCTCGAGCTCGCTCATGTGGCTGACGTCGAAGATCCCGACGGACTCCCGAACCGCGGAGTGTTCCGTGCTGATCCCCGCGTATGAAACGGGCATCTCCCACCCTCCGAAGTCGGTGAACTCCGCCCCGGAGTCGCGGTGTACCTGATACAATGGTGGCGTACGTAGCGACACACGTATATCTGGCCAGTAGAGCGACAAAAACCTTTCTGTGCTTGCGACGAGGACGCTCGACGCCGTCGAAGGGATGCCGTCAGGAGTGATGCCGTCAGTGGTCATCCCGCCGCTGAGGTCGTCATCGGTGGGCCGTCATCGTCGACCGAGTACCTTTATCACTCTCCAACAGCTTTTCCCAATATGGGAAACCAATCGCGAAAGACGTCGAAGACGTCTCTGGAGGCCATCGAGGCGATCCGGGACCTCGAGGGCGCGACGCTGTCGGAGATCGCCGACCACACGGACGTGCCGGTGAGCACGCTGCACACGCATCTGCAGACCCTCCGTGAGATGGAGTACGTGATCCGCGACGACGGCACCTATCGGCTCGGGATGAAGCTCTTTCACCTGGGCGAGCGCGCGAGATGGCGCGATGAACGCTATCATATCGTGAAGGAACACGCGTGGAACCTCTCGAATCGGGTCGGCGAGGAGGTGAGCTTCGCGATCCGGGAGAACGACCGAATGGTCATCCTGCTGGACGAAACCACCGTCCCCTCGGAGGACGGCTTCCAGGTCGGTCGGTACTTCGACCTCCACAGTTCGGCATGTGGAAAAGCGACGCTGGCGAAGCTGTCCGAGTCCTGGGTCGACGACTACGTCGATCGACACGGGCTGCCGGCGTACACCGACACGACGATCACCGATCGCGAGGCCCTCCACGACGAGCTCGAGACGATCCGGAACCGTGGCTATGCGGTGAATGAGCAGGAGGAACTGGAGGGATTGCGGGCTGTGGCCCTCGCGATCGAGGAACCGGACGGCGGCGTCTTCGGAACGCTCGACATCTCCGGGCCGCCGTATCGCCTTCCGGAGGCAGACGTCGTCGCCGAACGACTCCGATCGGCAGTGACGGAGATCGAGGCCGCACTCGAGGAGTACACGCGGTCGTGACGGTCGATCGACTTCAGTTTTCCAGTCTGGGAAACTCGGTCGTCGCCGGTCGCGACGGACGGGGGTGGTGCGTTCGCCGTGACCCGATCGCGGCCGATCCGAGATACAACTGACAAATATATGTGTGTAATGGATCGTCAACTTTCCTCGCGGATCGTCGCTGCCCGTCACGGAGCGCCGACTTCCGCGACCGGGGACCGATCGATCGCGGACTGATCGACCGTGGATCGTTTCACGGAATCCGAACCGACACCGTCACCGCCGATCGGCAGTCATTTCGGCATATCGAAAGATAATATAAACTATGTTACTGGTGTTTATTTGTATATCTGAATAGTTTGGTTCGACGTCTCTCCGATCCACCACCGTCGATCGGCGTCGCCGACGTCGTGTCCGAAGACGCCCGTTTTGTGGGACGAACCGATGATCTCGGAGAGACGTTTACCGCTGCCCCTTGATGCTCGGAGCGTCCCCGACCGTGTTTGAGCTGAAACGGCACGATCGGTCGTATGGGTCGACTCGATCGGGCCGTTGTGAAATCACTACTCCATAAATATAAAATAATATATAAATATAATCAATGTATTAATTGTATTTGGTGTTTATTGACCGAGACGGCGTTCGACATCGAGATCTGCCGATGCAGTCTCGCCCGTCCGATGGCGACGACGATACAGGCCCGACGCGCTCCGGTTCCCGTCGTCGTGGTCCCGTTCGACCGATGTACCAGACGGCCTATATCGCCGGGTGGCGTTGTGTCATCCGTGTCGCGGATCGATCCGTACGGCGATGGCTCGCGTACCGTGGTCCGCCTGGCCTGGCTCACGGTCGCGGCGCTCGTCGTCGTCGCCACGGCTGCGTTCGTCGTCGACGTCGGGACGGCAGCGCCCGACCCGGTCGCATACGATCGAACCGCAGAACTCGGCGTCTCGGCCGAAACGGACGCCGTTATGGCCGGTGCGGTCGAGATACCCACCGCACAGGTGTTCTACTCGCAGTTCCAGTACGTCGTCGGCTATGCAGGGATCGAGACGATGGTCGCCGATATCGACGACCCCCGGACGGAGCGACAGCTCGGCTCCCCGATTGCCGCGTACGTCCGGACGTACGACGACGTGGAACCAACCGTCGACGGTCGTGGCCGCCTGACGACGGCTGGATCGCCGGCCTGGACCCCGGCGGCGGAGGCGGTCTACGTCGTCGGGAGCGACGCCCGGACCACCGCCGGGAAGACGGTCGTCCCGTTCGGGACCACGGATGCGGCCGAGTCGTTCGCGTCGGAGGAGAGCGGCACCGTCATCGCGTGGTCGTCGCTTCGTGAGCGCTCGTTCGACGTCGCGACGGCGGACACGGTTCGGGGGTTCGTTCCCGACCGATGGGCCCGTGCGAACGAGCGGATCGATCGGGCCACCGACCGAACGGACCGACCGGTGTCCGTCGTCGTTGAACCGGATATGGATTCGGCTCGGCAGCCGGATACAGCCCGGCAGGAGGATTCGGCCCGGCAGGAGGATTCGGCCCGGCAGGAGGATTCGGCCCGGCAGGAGGATTCGGCCCGACAGTCGGATCCGGTTCGACGAGCGGGCTCGATCCAGGCGGCGATCGACGCCGCGCCACCGAACACGACGGTTCGGGTCCCTGAGGGAACCTATGCGGAGCAGATCACCGTCTCGAAGTCGATCACCATTGCGGGCCAGGATGCCCGTCTTCGGGGGAACGGAACCGGATCGGTGATCACGGTCGAGTCGGCGAACGTTTCGATCACGGGGGTTCGGATCGCGGGCACCGGGAACCGAACGCGGAACGACGAGGCGATCAGCCAGCCGCCGGGAGACGACGGGGAGGAGCCCGATGACGCGAACACGGACTGGGACGAACACATCCGAACCGGCTACGGGTACGGTGACGCCGCCATTCTGGCGGCCGACTCGCCGGGTCTCGTGGTCGCACACACGACGATCGAAACGAACGCCAGCGGCATCCTGCTTCGGGAGGGATCCGACGCGGTCATCCGGAACGTCCGGGTGATCGGAACGGACGGCTGGCAGGACGGATTTATGGGAGTCACCGCGTTGAACTCCCGGATCACGGTCACCGGGAGCACGTTCTCGGGGGGACGGGACGGGATCTATATTCACCGAGGCGACGGATCAGTGGTCCGAAACAGCACGTTCCGGAACAATCGATACGGGATCCACCTGATGTACACGAGCGATACGCTGCTCGCCGACAACGTGATTCGCGACCAGGAGTTCGGCGGAATCACGGTGATGACGCGTCCCGAAGGGAACGCGATCGTCGGCAACGACATCCGTCGGACGCCGACCGCGATCCAGCCCTCCGGAATCCGGAGCTATATCGGCTACAACACGCTCGTCGACAATGAACTCGGGCTGTCGACGACTGCCCGCGAATCCGTCTACGAGTACAACGTGATCGCCGACAACGGGATGGGTGCGCGATCGACGACTGTCATCCCCTCGAGCGAGATCGCGCGAAACGACTTCGTCGGGAACGACCGACACGCCTCCGCGGGATCCGGGCCGTTGCGGATCTGGGCGGATGACGACCACGGGAACTATTGGCAAGGCGCGTACGAATCGCCGTTCGCCGTGGGCACGACGTCGGCGGATTCGGACGTCGCGGACGGTCCGAACGCTACAGACGGCCCGGACGGCTCGCCGCTCACGCGATCGGCGACGTTCGATCGACCCTATCGGCCGAGTTCACCGGTCGACGCCGCGCTCCACCGGGACCCGGCCGCTACGACGCTCGCGGAATCACCGGCGCTCCGCGCGCTCACCGCGTTCCGGGGATCGGTCCCCGGTGCTCGCACCGGAAGCGTGATCGACCCCGAACCGGCGCGGGCACCGTATTCGCCGGCACGGGTCGATCGGGCGACGACGTCCGGCGATCCTGTCCACGCGGACTGGTGGCAGGACCTGCTCAACGGCACGCGCGGTTCCCCCGATTCGGCCGACAGCACACTCCTGGAGACCGAAATGACCAACGACACGGCCGACAACGGCGGCACGGACAGCTCCGCCGACACGAACAGCCACGACACGAACAGCACCGCCGACACGGACGACATCGAGGACGGAACCGGCGCGGGTGCGACGCAATGACCGAGACACGGCCACTCATTCGGGTCGACGGTATCACGCGAACGTACGGCGGCGTCCCGGTACTTGCCGGCATTTCCGCTGACATCCATCCCGGCGTGACGGCCGTGGTGGGCCCGAACGGGTCCGGAAAATCGACTCTGTTGCGCCTCCTCGTCGGCGAGACCTCACCCATCGATGGAACGGTTCAGTACGAGGGACCGAACGCTCCAAAACGGATCGGCTATCTCCCGCAGCGGGCGTCCTTCCGGGAGTCGTTCACCGCTCGGGAAACGCTCGCGTTCTACGCGCGACTGCTCGGCAAGCGCCCGGACGGGCATCTCGAGCGTGTCGGCTTGTCCGATGCAGCCGATCGATCTATCGGGGATCTTTCGGGCGGAATGCGTCGATTGTTGGGCATCGCGCAGGCGACGATCGGCGATCCGCCCGTTCTCGTCCTGGATGAACCGACGAGCGGTCTGGACCCCACAATGCGTGATCGGATATTCCGGTTGGCGGAGGAGTACGCGACCGCCGGCACCGCGGTCGTCGTGAGCACCCACGACCTCGATCTGGTCGACCGCTATGCGGACCGCGTGCTCTGTCTGCGACACGGGTCGGTTGCGGCGTCGGGGTCGCTCTCGGATCTCTACGCCGCTCACGGCGTGGAGACCGCAACCGACCTCTACCGATCGATCGTTCACGACTCGAGCATCGAGACGGACCCATCCGAAGAGCCCACCGGGTCGGTCCACGTTACGGGGGTGTCGGACCGATGACCGCGTCACGGTCGCGCGTCTTCGGCGCCGTCCTCCGTCGCGAGCTCGCGACGGTCGTTCGAACCCCCGGTTACTGGCTCACGGTTTTTGGACTCCTCGTCGTGCTTGGCGGGGTTCTCGCCGTCGGTGGCGGCGGCGAAACGGGATTCATACCCACGATCGTCGACCTGCTGATGCCGACCGAGGTAGTCGTTCCGGTAGTTGCGGTCGTGCTCGGGTACCGCGCCTTGCTCGCCGACGTCGAGGAGCTGGCGATGATCCGGACGTATCCGGTCTCGATGGCTACGTACGTCTGTGGCGTCTTCGTCGCTCGCGTTGCCGCACTCGTGGGATCGATGGTCCCGTTCGCGCTGATCGGCGGGGTCGTCTGGCTTACCGCGAGTCCGGACACGACCATCTACGCCACCCACACCGGCGTCGATTCGCCGTTGCTTTTCGTCCGGTTTCTCGTCCTCGTCGTCCTGCTCGGGATCCCGTACCTGTCGATGTCGATGGTTGCCGGCGTGGTCGCGAGCAGCCGGCGAGGAGCGATCGCGCTCGCCGCGCTCCTTCTCGTCGGCGGCGTGCTGGGCGGCGACCTCGCCGTGGTCGGATCGCTGGGCGGTGGCGCCGGCAGCGGATCGCTTCCGGCCCGCGTCGCGATCCCGCCCAACGGCGCCTTCCGGGGGCTCGTCTTCGAACACGTCGTCGGGGTCGCACTGCCCCCCGATTCCGGATTCGTGTCGTCCCGGGCGGCGATCGGGATCCTCATCGGCTGGACGGTGGTGGGCGTCGGGAGCGCGGTCTGCACCCTGACGGTCGGCGGCGCAGTCGGCGATCGCCTCGAGCGGCTTCGAGTGCGGATCGAGTCCGTCCGTGATCGGTGAGTCAGGGCGGGCGATGGGGTCCGTGAGTCACAGGAGTTCGTCCACGCTTCGGAGGAAGCGGTCGACGAGCCGGTCGGACAGCGAGGGTGACACAGTATCGACGAGCTGCGCGGTTCGTGCCGGGCGCGTGAGCGAAACGGTCATCGGTGACGACGGCGATTTCTCGACGACGTCGTGTTCCGCAAGCGTCGAGAGGTGCCACGAGACGGTGCTCTCGGCGAGATCCAGGTCGGTCGCGAGCGTGCCCGGCCGTCGGTCCCCGTCCGCCGCGAGGCGAACGACGATGCCGCGTGCGGTCTCCCGACGGAGGAACGCGATCGTCCGTCGATCCCACGGATCGAACGACGGCGCGAAGTAGTGGGTCTTTCCGCCGACCGGCTCCTTGACGACCGTTCCCTCACGGGTGAGGCGACGGAGATGGTACTGGACCTGCCCGGTCGCGAGATCGAGGTCGCGACCGATCCGCCGGAAGTGGAGCCCGGGCGTGGCGTGGACGTGCCGACGGATCCGATCCCTGGTGTCGGACATTGCATACTGGTCGCGTCCCGATCGTGGTTAATCGTGTGCCGGTTTTCAGCGCGTGGGAACGGCGATCGGGACGTGGCTCCGCGTCACTGACCGGCCGTTCGATCCGGGCGAACACCGTTCGGCCGTTCGATCCGGGCGATCGCTCGTCGACCGGTGTCCTTCTTATCCCGGCGTCCGTACATCCGTCGTGATTCGGACAGTGCTGGGGCAGGTGACCTGGGGCGTTGACGCCGCGGTCCCGATCCTCGTGGTTATCCTGTTGGCGTCGGTGGGAACCGGCCTGCTCTTCGTGGTGAGCGTGGTCGCGTACCGCCGCCGTCGACGGCCACAGTACGGGCTGATCGCGGTCGCGATCGGGGCACTGTGGCTTCGGTCGGTGGTCGGCGCCGGAACCGTTCTCGGCGTCGTGCCGATGCCCGCACACCACTTCATCAGCCACTCCCTCGATCTGCTGACCGCCGGCACCGTGCTCTATGCGGTCTACATGTACGCACCGGGATCGGTCGCTGCGCCCGACGATCGGTGACGACCTCGCTTCGGTGGTCGGGATCGACGAGCGGTCCCTGCGGCGTGTCGATCCCAGCGGCGTGTCGTCCCGACCGCGTCCCCATCCAGTCTGGTGCGTTCGTCGAACGTGCCAGACCGACTATGGCCGGTGTGGGCGTGGGGATCACTATGCGACGACGAGCGCTGCTGTGTGGGATCGGGGGCGGAACGGCCATCGCGATGGCCGGGTGTCTCTCGGCCGTTCGCGACGAGACGCCCGCGAACGTGGTCCTCGATCCACAGTCGGACCAGCGAGCCGACAGCGCGGACCTGGCGTATCCTGCCTACGGCGAACCGCTTCCGGCCGTCGAACTCCCCGACCCACTGACCGACACCCGGATCGATACCGGCGATCTCGATCGAACCGCGGTCGTCACGGCGTTCTTCGCGACCTGTCCCGCCGAGTGTGGGGTCCTGCTCCGTCGACTGGCCGACGTGCAGACGATGGTCGACGACCGTGGACTGACGCCTTCGGTCGTGTTCCTGCCGATCACCTTCGACCCGGAGCGTGACGATGCCGACGCGCTTCGGGACCACGCCCGAATGGTCGATGCGGATCTGGACGCCGGCAACTGGCACTATCTCCGTCCCGAGTCGCCCGCTGCCGCCGAGCGCGTCGTCGAGGACCGGCTCGGGATCGGGTTCGAGCGGGACACGACGAGCGATCGCGTCTCGGGATACGACTTCACACACGCCGTCGTGACGCTGCTCGTGAACCCGGACGGGATCGTTGAACGGGCCTATCGCGGCGAGGCGATCGATCGCGATCGCGTCGCCGACGACGTCGAGGCGGTCGTGGTCGGCACCGAACGGAGCTAGTGGGCCATCCCGGTTCCCGAGAGGGGGTTCCAGAACGGGAACATCGGATGCGGAACGTGGATGCCGACGGCCATCAGTCCGTGCGCGAGAAGCACGTATCCGAGCACGACGAACACGACGCCGAGTATGCGGTGGAGCTGCCGACGTCGTCGAACGCCCAGTCCCTGAATCACCGTTCCGTACGCGAACACGGCCGGAATCGTTCCGACGCCCAGCGCGGCGAGCGCGATCCCGCCTGCAGTCGGTGACCCACTCGCGAACGCGTAGAGGTACGCCGGATAGAGGATCGGACACGGCAACAGCCCGTGGAGGCCGCCGAGGAGGACGATCCCCGGGCCTCCCGCGAGGCCATCGATCCGGCTCGTCAGGACGCTCGTGACACGGTGCACGCCGGGAAGGTGGATCCCCGCGGAGACGCGGCCCAGCACGTATGACACGCCGATCGCGATGACGAGGGCGCCGATGAGGATGCCGACGATCGCCCGAAGGAGCTGTGCCGCGGCGGTGATCGCGTCGAGGCCGAGAAACACCGTCCCGCCGAGTGCGCCCATCGCGGCGCCGATGAGCGTGTAACTCACGGTTCGCCCGAGGTTGAACAGCGCGTGCTGTCGAACTTCGTACACCGAGAGGTGGTCGCGGCGGGATGCCGGATCGGTCCGTGATCCACGCTCGGCTTGTGGACCGGTTCCCGTGACCGGTTCGCCGCCGTCGGGTTCCGGCGTCGCCGTCATTCGGGTGCCGTAGATTGTAACCAGCGGCCCGCACATTCCGATGCAGTGGGCGCCACCGAGGAGTCCGATCGTGAGAAACAGCGCGACGTCGACGCCGATGACTGCCGGGAGCGCCATCGTGCTATTCGCCCTCGCGGAGCCCCTGGACGAGCGCCCGATCGATGTCGTCAAACCCGATCGGTCGCCCGCCGTGGTCGTCGACGAACGCTGCGGCCTCGTCCGCCTCGGAGAAGGGGTGGAGGCCGGGACCCATCCCGCCCCGAACGTCGCTTTCGACGACGTAGGTGAGCGCCGTCGCATCGGCGAACGTCTCCGGTGCGGTCGGGGAGGGCATCGTCGGGCCGGCATCTCGGTCCTCGATCGTCCAGTCGACGGCCGAGAAATCGGTCACGTAGATGACGTCGGCCTCCCAGCCCCGGTCGAGTCGGTCGAAGTGGAACGGAAACAGGCTGAACACGAGCGTGTGAAACCAGAACGGGCCCTCCTCCCGGTCCGGCGGCGTGTGCTCCGCGTAGTAGATCTGCCCGTTCGCGCCGCCGTGGGGACCGATCTCCATCCCGTGATCGTCGTCGAACGTCCCTCCGGAGAGATCGACCGGTTCCGGATCCGGACCGCCCGACCCGGGAGCGAGCCGATCGAGACACCCGGCCGTCGATCCGATTCCACCGATCGTCGTGGCCGCCGTGAGAAACTGCCGTCGTTCCATCGAATCATCCTACACACCGTCGCTACAAGCCGATTCTGGTGCGATCGTCGAACGTCGCGGCACTCGTCCGACACCGTCGATCGATGGCCTCGCTTTCACCGCCCGTTCACAAACGATCGTGGTCGCATCTGCCGCCACACGATCGGGTTCGGATGCCGACGTCGATGACGTCGCGGTGAGCCAAACTTAAAAGACGTATTCGTCCTCGTGGCCCATCATTCCCTCTTCTTCGAAGCCCGGTCCCTCTTCCTCGTCCATCGGTCCGCTGGTCTTGTACGCCTTGATCCCCGTCGACAGGAGTTCCTCGATCGCCTCCTCCCGGTTGAGGAACTCGCCCTGCTCGACCATTTGAGCGATCTGCATCTCCTGATGTTCCGGGACCGTGATCTCGACTTTCGGCATTCTCTACCCCGTCGTAATTCGAGGGGATATATAAACCTACTGCCAAACTCTCGGGGATACGAAAAGACGATTCCGTTCGAGAGAACGTTTAATTGAGTATTCTGAAAGAATAGTTTAAAAACCACAATGTTTTCGACCCGACACCCATAGGTGGATCCGGCTCCGATCGACGGTATGGTCGAGGACGTTACGGATCTGTACCGCGAGTTCGGGGAGAACCGGCTCCCGCCTGGCCAACGGCAAACCGACCGGTTTCCGGTGCTTTCCAAGAGCGGGACTCCCGATTATAACCCTGCCGATTGGCGGTTCGAGGTGTACGGTGCCGTCGACGAGCAGCTCACCTACGATCTCGAGTCCTTCGCGGCGCTGCCGCACGTCCGCCAGCGCCAGGACTTCCACTGTGTGACCGGCTGGAGCCGGTTGGACTGCGAGTTCGCCGGCGTCCCGTTCGTCGAGATCGCCGACCGGGCTGGCGTCGACGCCGATGCCGAACACGTCCTGTTTCACGCGCTCGACGGGTACACGACCGACCTGCCGCTGTCGGCGTGTCGTCGCGAGGAGGTGCTGTTCGCCGACGGACTCGACGGTGAGGACCTTCCCGCGGATCACGGTGGACCGGTCCGGGTCGTCACGCCACACAAGTACGCGTATAAAGGTGCGAAGTGGGTGACGGGCGTCGAGTTCCGTACCGAACCGCAGCGCGGCTACTGGGAGAAGCGCGGGTATTCGGAGACGGCGAACCCCTGGAACGAGGAGCGGTATAGTTAGCGTAAAGGGTGTCGCTCACCGATCCCGTGTCAATGGACCCGTTCGCGCTGACCGATTCGTCGCGGCTCGTCAGCCGTGCCCGGCGGATCGACGATCCGTCGTTCCGCGCGGCCTTCGAGGCGATCGAGACGCCACGCGTCGTGTGGGGCGCGCCCGAGGAGTCGACGGTGATCGGCGGCGGCGCGGCCGCGACCCTGACGGCCAGCGGCCCCGATCGGTTCGCCACGATCCGTGATGGTGCCGACCGGCTGTTCGCGTCCGGCGACGTTCACGCCGGGACCGAGGCCGCCCGTCCGCGGCTGTTCGGCGGGTTCGCGTTCCACGAGGCGGCGACGGACGGGGAACCCTGGACGTCGTTTCCCGAGGCGTGGTTCGTCTTCCCCCGCGTCCAGGTCACCGCGGCCGACAACGGGACGTGGGTAACGGTCAACGCGGTGGGTCCCGACGTCACGGCGACCGACGTCGAACGCCGCCTCGACGAGGCGGTGACGACGTTTGACGCGCTCGGCGCAGCCGACCGGGAAGCCGACGATCACGGCACCGACGCGTCGGACGGAACTGCCGATCCGGATCGGAATCCGGACCGTCCCGGGATCGTCTCCCGCCACCGAACGACGACACGTGCGGAGTGGCGGACCGGCGTCGAAGCCGCCGTCGATCGCATTCGGCAGGGCGATCTCGAGAAGGTCGTTCTGGCACAGGCGCTTGCGGCTGAACTCCGGGATGATGCGCCACGATGCGCGATGATCGATCGACTGCGGCACCGGTATCCGAACTGTTACCCGTTCCTCATCGAGACCGATGCGGCCGGAACACCGGATGCGGCCGGAACGCCGGATGAGACCGGCACACCGGATGCGGCTGGCGCGGCCTTCGTCGGCGCGACCCCGGAACGGCTCGTCTCGATGCGCGGACGTACGGTCGAGACCGACGCGCTCGCGGGCACCACGGGACGAGGTGAGACGCCCGAGGAGGACGAGTGGCTCGCCTCGGAGCTGGCCGCCGACCGGAAGAACGGACACGAACACGACCTCGTCGTTGAGGCGATCCGCGACCAACTCGAGCCGTTTACCGCCTCGATCTCGACCGGCGATCGGCGCATCAAGCGGCTGGCGGAGGTCCAACACCTCCACACCCCGATCACGGCGGATCTCGCGGCGACCACCCACGTGTTGGAGCTCGTGGAGGCCCTCCATCCGACGCCGGCGGTCGGCGGGCTCCCGCCCGCGGCCGCGCTCGAGACGATCCGCGAGACGGAGCCGTTCGACCGCGGCTGGTACGCCGCCCCGGTCGGCTGGATCGACGCGGCGGGCAACGGAACCTTTACCGTCGGCATCCGGTCCGCCGTCTTTGAGCGGCGCCAGGCGACGCTGTTCGCCGGCGTCGGGATCGTTGCCGATTCGGACGCCGACGAGGAGTGGGACGAGATACAGCTCAAGTACCGGCCGATCCTGAACGAACTCGAGGACTGACGGAGCGGACCGAATCCGGACGCCGTTCGATCACTGATACATACGGAGCGGACGCGCCTCGGTGCTCTCCTCCTCGATGTCCTGCATCCGCATCGCGAGCTGCTCCTTCGCGCGCTGGATCTCGTCGGCCCGATCGACGAGCGTGTCCGTCGGGATGTCGACGTCCGTGATCGGTTCGATCCCGTGTGTGATAAGGGCCCGCGATGCCTCGGGATCCGGGAACTGCGGGTCGGACTCGACGACCAGTCCGACGGCCGTTCGATCGTTCTCCAACGCGTGGGACAGGAGGGCGCCCGTCGGCCCGGTGACGAGCCCCATCTCCGAGGGCGCGTCGATGCCGGCTCGATCGAGATGCGTACCGCCCTCGCCGGTCGCGATCCCGTACAGCGCCGGCGGGGCCGCCTCCTTCTCCGCCGGGCGACCGGAGAGGTATAGCGGGGTGACGGCCTCCTCCTCGAACCAGCCGGCGACGCAGTCGGCGAACTCGGTCGCCGCGGCCGGCGAGACCGGCACGTCGCTTTGCAGAACCAGCAGATCGCGTTCGGCGTCGGCGTAGATCCGCACCGGCGTCGACAGCCGCGAGTCGTCCTCGGGATAGGTCACGACCGGCGGGATCCCCTCACAGTGGACGTTCGCGTAGTGAATCATATCGAACGCCTCCACGATGTGGTCGGCGGCGATCTTCCCCACGAGCCCGACGCCCGGGAGCCCCTCGATCAGGAACGGCGCGTCGAGTTCGACGTCCTCGGCGAGTACGTTTATCCGAGCCATACGCGACGGTTCGGCGGCCAGCCACTTATAACGCCGCGCGGCCCGGAGGCGATGGGTGCCGTCGCCGATCCGTGACCGTCGTCGGTTCCTGACCGGCGGTCATCGATTCCGGACGCCGGATGGGCCGTCGGGATGGAGTCGAAATCGACAAACCGACCCGCCGCGAACCCGGCGTATGAATCCACTCGAGCGGTACCTCCCGCTCGTCGACGACGAGGACGCGTTCCTTGCGGCCTGCGACCGGCCGCTGCCGTCGGTCGTTCGCACGAATCCGATCGCGGCGGCGCCCGAGCGTGTGCGTCGGGCCTTCGACGAGGAGGGGATCGACTACGAACCGGTCGACTGGCACGACGGCCTCTTCCGGCTGCCGGCGGGAAGCCCCGGCACGAACTGGCCGTACGTCCACGGCTGGATCCACGGCCAGGAGGAGGTCTCGACGCTGCCCGGACTCGCCCTCGACGCGCAGCCGGGCGAACGCGTGCTCGATACGTGTGCGGCGCCGGGCAGCAAGACGACCCAGATCGCGGCCGATATGGACGACCGCGGCACCCTCGTCGCGAACGACAACAACCTCGGCCGGCTCTCGGCGCTGCGCCACAACGCCGAACGGCTCGGGGTGACGAACGTGGCCGTCACGAACCAGGACGCACGGAACCTCTCGCTGCGGCCGTTCCCGTTCGACGCGTTCGACCGGGCGCTCGTCGACGTTCCCTGCTCGTGTGAGGGGACCTGCCGGAAGAACCCGGACGTTCTCGACGAGTGGACGCTCGACCACGTCCACGCGATCGCCGGCGTGAGCAAGGGGATCCTGACCCGCGCCATCCAGACGACTCGACCGGGCGGCGTCGTCGTCTTCTCGACGTGCACCTTTGCACCCGAGGAGAACGAGGCCGTCCTCCAGCACGTCCTCGAGTCGGAGCCGTGCGAGCTGACGACCTTCGACCTCCCGCTCCGGACCGAGCCCGGGATCACCGAGTGGGACGGGGAGACGTTCAACGACGCGATGAAGCGGGCACACCGGATCTATCCCCACCACAACGACACGGGCGGGTTCTTCTGCGCGAAGCTTCGCGTGACGGCGGCACAGCAGGACGGGTCCGGAACCGACGGGGTGACCGCACGATGAGCGACGACGGATCGGACCCATCGAACGACGACGGATCGGACTCCCCAAGCAACGACGGCCAGCGCTTCGATCGACTCCCCGAGACCGCCGCGGACCGGGCCGTCCCGGGTCGGCCGACTCGTGAGGAGGTCCTCGCGTGGTGGGAGGACCGCTTCGGCATCGACCGGTCGGTCCTGGAGCCGTACACCTTCCTCGAGAAGGGCGCCGGAAAGGTCTGGATCTATCGCGGGGAGGCGACCGACCCGTGCCGGATCGAGGCGCTTGGAATGGCGTTCCTGCGGACGCGCCAGGAGCACTGGAAGCCGACGACGCGGGCCGTCTCCCGATTCGGCCGGCACGCGACCCGTAACGTGGTCGAGCTCGACCCCGCCGAGGCGGCCCGGTTCGTCGCCGGCGAGGACCAGCCGATCGACCGCTGGGACGGCGACTGGGGGTACCTGATCGCCGCCCACGAACTGTCCGGCGATCGGGAGCCGATCGGCGTCGGGCTCTATCTCCACGGCGAACTCCGATCGCGGGTCCCGAAGGGGAGCCGGACCGACGTCGGACGGCTGGACGGTGAGGAGTAGCGCGGGCGTCGATCGGGGCCGACACTACCGCCGCCACTGCCGCCACCATCGCCACTGCCACCGTCGCCACCGCCACTGCCGAGGCTGACGCCGACGGCCGAGTCCGGCGCTTTATGAGTGATGCCGACCGAGTGCCCGTATGACCGACGAGGGACGGCGGTTCAAGCGCGCGGCCGGGGTGAACGTCCTCGGGAACGCGATCAAGATCCTGGTCGAGGGTGCCGCCGGGATCGCGTTCGGGAGCGTCGCACTCGTGGCCGACGCCGCCCACTCGGTCGCCGATCTCGTCGCCAGCCTCGTGGTCTTTGTCTGGGGCGGCGCCGCCTACACCGACCCGGACGAGACGCATCCACACGGGCACCAGCGCATCGAGCCGCTGACGGCCCTCTTCGTCGGCGCCGTCATCGTCCTGCTCGGCGCGAACCTGCTCCGGGAGTCCGCGCTCGCGCTGATCGAGGGGCCGGAGGTCGTCTTCGATCCGCTGTTGCTCGGCGCGCTCGGGTTCGCGATGGCGGATATGTATCTGCTGTACTGGTACACGATGCGGGTGAACGCCGATCTGGGTTCGACTGCCCTCGACGCGCTCGCGGTCGACTGCCTCAACGACATCTACACGACGATCGCTGCCGCCGTCGGCGTCCTTGGGGTGTTGTTGGGCTATCCCATTCTTGATGCCGTCGCCGGCGGGTTGGTCAGCCTGCTCGTCGTCTACCAGGGCGTCGAGATCGCCCGCGAGAACGTGACCTACCTCGTCGGCGCCGCGCCCCCCGCCGAGAAGTACGACCGCGTCCGGACCACTCTGCGTGACCACCCCGACGTCGAGGGGATCCACGACCTGCGGGTCTTCTACGACGGCACCGACATCGAGGTCGAGGTCCACGTCGAGGTCGACGGTGAGATGACGCTCCGGCAGGCTCACGACCTCGAGACCGAACTCATGGACCGGCTCCGTGGACTTCCCGCGGTCGGCGACGCCCACGTTCACCTGGATCCCTCGGGCGTGGGCGAGTGGAAGGACGCCCTCGAGTGAGTCGACGGCTGTGACCGACTCACACCGGCTCGATCTGCAGTTTTCGAGGCGGAGCCTCCGGCCTCAAGGAGCGAGGGGTTCCGACGCTCAGTTGGAAGCGCGACGCGAGTAGGCCGGAGAGAAAGCCGACACGAGCTTTCGCAACTACTATCTTACACCATATCTTACTGCCAGTTAGTGCTGTGCGTCCACAAGCGGCGCGCAGTACGGGCCGCAGTAGCCCGGCCCTGAATGGTGGGTTTGTCGACCCCGAAGGGCGTCCGGTAGGCGGGGCGCACAAGACGCCCCGTCGCGCCAACCGAGGGCGAAAACCACATCAAAGCCCCACCCTCAACGAGCGAGGCCGCAAGGCCGAGCGAAGTAGGGTGGGGTCGGTTACTGAGTCGTCGTCGTTCGACGGGTCGTTCACGCGCTCGGAAACCGGATACGCGTGCAGTCCGTCGGGATCGATCGGGTCAAGCAGCGACGCCGCCGTTTCGGCGTCTCCGTGGAGATACCGCTCCTCCTCGTCCGGTTCGAGGATCACGGCCATCCGGTGATGAAGGTCGACGATGAGGTCGTTCGGCTCGGTCGTGACGATCGAGAACGTCTCCACCGGTTCCGGACCCGGTACGTCGGGGGAAACGTCGCTTCCGCCCCCGTCCCCGGCACCACCCGCGAACCGATCGAGCCCCGTCTGGGTCGGCCCGTCGGGCTCGGGTGGCGCCCAGCGTTCGTAGACGCCGGCCATCGCGAACGGACGATCGTCGTCGAACGCGACGCGATACGGACGCGTTCCGGACTCCGTCTCGACCCACTCGTAGAAGCCGTCCGCCGGGACCAGACATCGGCGTCGCTCGAACGCCTCCCGAAAGGCGGGTTTCTCCCGAACGGTCTCCGCACGCGCGTTGATCAGGTCCATCCGGTCGTCCGCCCAGGCGGGCGTCAATCCCCATTTTGACGGCCTCGCCTCGTCCGGGGAGCCGGCAGAGATCACTGGGAGATCCTGGCCGGGTGCGCAGTTGTACCGTGGCGTGAAGTCGGGGAACGCGGTGTCGAAACGCGCCTCGAGGTCCTCGCGCGGGGTCGACAACGAGTACCGGCCACACATATGTCCCGATAGAGCGGCCCCCGCAAAAACGCTCGCGGTCAGCGGTCGGACACCGACGCATCGCGAGAGGTTCAAGGGGGCGGAGCGCCCCGGTGGGGACGTGCGCATCGAGAACAGCTTCATCCCGGTTCGGGGCGTCGGCGAACGGACGGAGCGGCGCCTCTGGGAACACGGGATCACTCAGTGGGACGACTTCGACCGGTCCGTCGACGTGCCGGGGGTCGGATCGACGACCGCCGATCGGATCGACGCGTTCATCGACAGAGCCCGTGACCGGCTCCGGGCCGGTGACGCCGCGTTCTTCGACGACGCCTTCCCGAGCGATCAGCGCTGGCGCCTGTACGAGGATTTCCGGGCGGAGACGTGCTTTTTCGACATCGAGACGACCGGCCTCGACGAGCACTCGGACCGTGTGACGACGGTGAGCTTCCACCGCGACGGCGAGACGTCGACGCTCGTCGCCGGCGAGGACCTCACCGCGGAGGCGGTCCGTGACCGGCTGACCGACGCCGCCGTGATCGCCTCGTTCAACGGCGCGCGCTTCGACGTGCCGTTCCTCGAGACCGCCCTCGGGATCGAGATCGGTACCCCTCACCTCGATCTGCTGTATCCCTGTCGACGGCTGGGACTCTCGGGCGGGCTCAAGGCGATCGAGTCCGAGATCGACATCGAGCGTGACCGCCCGGACATCAGCGGACACGATGCGGTCCGGCTCTGGCGGGAGTACGAACGCGGCGACGAGGACGCCCTTGAGACGCTCGTCTCGTACAACCGGGAGGACGCGCGGAACCTCGAGACGCTGGCCGACGTCGTCTGTGACTCCCTCCACCGCGACGTCTTCGGCGACGTCGCCGGATCGACGGGCGTGGATCGCTGATCCGGTCATACCGGCCACTTCGACCGCGCTTGCCGATCCGACTCGCACCGACGTCCAACCACCTCGACCGAACCGAAACGTTCCTACGCCGCCGCCGAGACGCCATCGATATGTCGTCTCGTGCGGACGCTCGTCGTCCCGAACGCCGGTCCCGGAGTCGTGGCTTCGATCCGCGGACCTGGACGCGGTCGGACCGGCGTGTGCGAGCCGTCGTCGCGATCGTCGTCTGCTGTTCGTTGCTCGTTCGGATCGTCGCGCTGGGCGACCGCCCCTTCCACTGGGACGAGGCCCGGGTCGGGTACTGGACGCTTCGGTCGCTCGAGACCGGGCAGTACGAGTATCGGCCTGTCGCCGGCGGACCGGTCGTGTTCCACCTGGCTCGCCTCGCGCTCTCGGTCGCGCCGCCGAGCGACGCTCTCGCCCGGCTCCCGTTCGCGATCGCCGGCGGACTCCTTCCCGCGACGGCGCTCCTCTTTCGCGGCCGGCTGCGTGACGACGAGACGGTCGCCGCCGCAGTCGTGCTCGCGTTTGCGCCCCCGCTCGTCTACTACGGACGGTTCCTCCGCGGCGACGTGATCGCCGCGGGAGCGGCGTTCCTGGCGGTCGGCCTGTGTCTCCGGTGGCTGGATGCCGCGACCGGGCCCGAGTCCGACCCGCGTGATCGGGACCTGTACGGGGGCGTCGTCGCCTGGGCGGTGGCGCTCGGCGCGTCCGGGTTCGCCGTCGCGACGCTCGTCATCGCGATCGTCGCCGCCCTCGTCACGCTCGACCACCCGCGCGTTGCAGGGACTCCCACCCGCCTCGGCAAGTCGGTTCGGCGGGGCTGTCTCCGGGCGATCGGGCAGGCAACCCCGATCGCGCGCGCAGCGTTCGTCTTCCTCGGGACCTGGGGCGTGCTGTTCGCGCCGCGGGGACCGGGCGCCGCCGGCGGGGTGGGGGGGCTCGGTGCGGATCCGGTCGGGATGGCTGTGCGGACGTACGTGGATCCGGTCACGGCCTTCACCGGCGTTCGGGTCGAGGGGCGTGCCGGCACGCAGCTGCTCCCGTTCGTGACCGACGCGGCGTCGACCGTCGTCGCGACCGCGGCGCCGATCCTCGCCATCGCCGTTGCCGGGTTCCTCGCCGACCGGTACGGGCTGCTCCGGACTCGGTCGGGGGATTCCTCCGTGGGCGGACGGCCGTTCGTCCTGTTCGCGTCCGTGTGGGCCGGGGTCGGCCTGGTCGGGTACCCCGTCGTCGCCGAGGTCGTCGCGCCCTGGACGCTCGTGCACGCTCTGGTTCCGCTGGCCGTTCCGGCCGGGGTCGGGATCGCGGCCGTGTACCGATACGGACGGCGAGCTGCCGGGACGATCGCCGGGTTGGAGGCAGCGTCGGACGGTGCTCGCGAGCGCGTCGGCGACGCGGCGCGGGTGGCGGCGGCGGGGCTGGTCCTGTTCGCGATCGTCGTCCACGGGGGGATCGTCGTTCTCGATGGCGTCGCCACCGACCCGTCTCCCGAGTCGGAGTTGGCACAGTACGGCCAACCAGCCGATGACCTCGAGCCGCTCGTCGGGGAGATGGAGGCGGCGCTTTCGGCCGCCGATGGCGGGAACGCGCGCGTCGTCTGGGTCGGCGACCGGTTCCACCTCTCGGCGGAGACGGTCGCTGACCGTCCCCCGATCGCCGCGGAATCCGACCGCGAGGCGTGGGGCGAGCGGCTGCCGCTCCCGTGGTACCTCGAGCGGACCGGCGCCGACGTCGAGAGCGTGACCACACCCAGCGCCCTGGAGGGTGAACCGGCGGTCGTGATCGCCGATCCGGATCACGAGGGGTCGCTCGACGCGCTGCTCCCCGCACACGAGTCGCGAACCCTGCGGCTCGGACTCTGGAACCGGGAGGTCGTGGTGTTCATCGCGGCGTAGCTGGGCCGTGGTGGGCGGATCGATTCGGGGTGGACGGGGTCGTGACTGGCGGGATCGGGACGCCGGTCAGAACGCGTGGCGGGTCGGGACTCGATCGGTCAGCGAAAGCCCATCGCCTCGATCTGCTCCTGGTAGCGGTTGCGGATGGTGACCTCGGTCACCTGTGCCACCTGGGCGACCTCGCGTTGGGTCTTCTTCTCGTTGCACAAAAGCGAGGCCGCGTAGATCGCCGCCGCCGCGAAGCCGGTTGGGGACTTCCCGGAGAGCAGCCCCTGTTCGGCCGAGACGTCGATGATCTCCGTTGCCTTCGTCTGAACCTCCTCGCTGAGGTCGAGCGCGGAGGCGAACCGGGGAACGAACTGCTTTGGATCGACGGGCTTGAGCTCCAGCCCGAGCTCCTGTGAGATGTACCGATAGGTTCGGCCGATCTCCTTTTGCGGGACCCTGGAGACCTCGGCGACCTCGTCGAGCGACCGGGGGATCCCCTCCTGCCGACAGGCGGCGTACAGCGCCGAGGTGGCCACACCCTCGATCGACCGGCCCCGAATGAGGTCCTCGGCGAGCGCGCGCCGATAGATGACCGAGGCGACCTCCCGAACCGATCGAGGGACGCCCAGCGCGGAGGCCATCCGGTCGATCTCCGAGAGCGCGAACTGGAGGTTGCGCTCGCCCGCGTCCTTCGTCCGAATGCGCTCCTGCCACTTGCGCAGCCGGTGCATCTGGGAGCGCTTCTCCGAGGAGAGCGATCGTCCGTATGCGTCCTTGTCCTTCCAGTCGATCGTCGTCGTCAGCCCCTTGTCGTGCATCGTCTCGGTGATCGGCGCACCGACCCGGGACTTCGACTGCCGTTCGGAGTGGTTAAACGCCCGCCACTCCGGCCCGCGATCGAGCTGCTGTTCGTCGAGCACCAGCCCGCAGTCGTCACACACCAACTCGTGGTCCCCGTCCGCCACGACGTCCGCGGAACCACACTCCGGACAGGAGACCGTTTCGCCCGCCTCCTGGTCGGCCTCCCGTTCCTGCTCCCGCTGCCGGCTCGGACGTTCCATATAAGGTTTGTGGCTAGTGGCCTATTTAAAATTTGGTGTCAAAAATTAGATATATACGTCGAGTAGCGTCGAGGATCGTACAGCCCGACCGCGATTTTACTCGAGATCCTCGACGGCGGTCTCGGCGGCGATCCGTCCGTAGACGGCGGCGTTCGTCAGGCCAGTACCGCCGGGATAGTTGTTGTAGAACAGTCCGCCGGTCGCGTTGCCGGCGGCGTAGAGGCCGGGGATCGGATCGTCCCGCGTGTCGAGCACCTCGGCGTCCGGCGTGATGGCGACGCCGCCGAACCCGAACGTCATCCCGCCGGTGACGGGATAGCCGGTGAACGGCGGCTCATCGAGCGGGAGCGCCCAGTTGGATTTCGGAGGGTCGATGCCGGGCGCATCGTTGCCGTCGAGGACGTTCGGGTCGTACGCCTCGATCCCGTCGCCCTCGACTGTACAGGCCTCGTTGAACCGGTCGACAGTCTCGACGGCCGTCTCCGGGTCCTCGATGTCGAGGCGCCGGACGAGCGACTCGATCGAGTCGGCCGTGACCGCCCGTCCGGGGCCCATGTGCGCGACGTCGTCGACGGTCTTGGAGTCGACGATGATGAACGCCTCGTGATAGGGCTGTTCGAAGATCTCCCGGCCGAACTTCGCGTAGGTGTGTGCGCGAGCGTCCTCGCCCTCGTCGACGAACCGTTCGCCATCGTGGTTGAGGATGAGGCCGTACTGATAGCCGTCGATGCGGGTGATCCCGCCCTCGATGTCCGGGGATTGCACGTCGATGATCGCCATATGGGCATCACCCCACTCCCCCTCGGATTTGGCGCCGACGTCCATCGCGGCATCCAGCGCCTCGCCGGTGTTGTATCGGCTGCCGCGAACCTTCATATTCCCGTAGCCGGGTCCGTAATACCGGGTTCGGCGCTCCTTGCTCGAGCCGTAGTCGCCGGCCGCGAGGATCACGGCGTCGCCCGTAAAGAGCGTCCGGCGTCCCTCGTGGCGGGCTTCGACGCCCGAGACGTCCCCGTCGTCGTCGCGCCGAAGGGATCGAGCCTCGGCCTCGTAGAAGATCTCGACGCCGCGGTCCTCGACGATCTCGACCAGCTCGTCCACCATATCCTCGCCGTGGAGCCAGACCCGACCCGCGGTGTACCCCGGATGTGGCGCCTGGTACTCCCAGCTGACCCCGTGGTCGGTCAACCACTCGAACGTGTCCGGCGATTCGGAGACCAGCCGATCGACGAGGTCCTCGTCGGCCCGATAGTTCGTCACCTGCATGATGTCCGAGTAGAAGTCGGCCGTCGAGTAGTCCTCCACGTTGAACGTCGCGTCGCTGTCGATGTCCGCGGTCGGGATCCGGAACGACTCGGTAAAGCGGGTGTGGCCGCCGCGGTGTTCCTTCGGACTCTTCTCCAGGAGGCAGACGGATTGATCGAGTTCGGCCGCGCGAAGTCCCGCGGCGAGACCGGCGATGCCACAGCCGATGACGACGATGTCGAAGGAGTGTCGGTTCATTGGGTGTTGCGTATTGGATCCCGGTTGTATGGGTTGGTACTTAACGATTCTCACGGTGGATGTACCCGCCCCTCACAAAATTACTACTAAGCATTTACAAAGATATTTGTATAACCAGAGAATATGTGGTTGTATGAGCACCACCGAGTCCACGAACGTCGACGGCCCGATTTCGGGGTGTCGACCCGCCGACATCGATCCCGTCGTCGTCGACGGTGCCGACCTCGAAAGCACCGCTCCCGAATACCTGCGTGACCTCAAAGCCGAACTGTCGCAGCGGGGCTACCAGCCCGCGGCGCTGGCGGTGACGGCGTGTTTCGCCGAGGACTGCTCGCTTGCCACCCAGGAGGAGGCCGATCGGCTTCGCGGGTTCGTCCGCGCCGCCGCGTTCCTCGGTGCCGGCCGGATCGAGATCGCGGTCGACGACGTCGCCGAACCGGCGAAGGTTGATCCCGCGCTGTCGGCCCTGTCGGAACGAGCCGCTCGTGAGGGCGTGACCCTCCGGATCACCGGCGACGCCGAGATCGCCGGGTGATCGATGGCGTCGCGGCGTTCCCTGGCGACGAAGCTCGGCGTCGTCGCCGGGTTCGAGCAGCCGACCGCGTCCCTCGAACAGTACCCGACGCCTCCGGGACTGGCCGCCCACGTCGTCCACTTCGCCGACTTGCAGGGCGACGTTGAGGGACGAACGATACTCGATCTCGGGACCGGAACCGGTATGCTCGCGCTTGCGGCCGCGCTCCGCGGCCCCGCCCGCGTGGTCGGTCTCGAGGTCGACCCCGGCCCGCTCGGGACCGCCCGCGAGAACGAACGTCGCGTCGGCACGAACGCGCCGGTTCATTGGCTGCGTGCCGACGCGACCCGCCCGCCGATCCGAACCGCCGAGCCCACGACCGTCCTGATGAATCCCCCGTTCGGCGCACAGGACGGAAACCGCCACGCCGACCGCGGGTTCCTCGCGGCCGCCGGAACCCTCGCCGACGTCTCCTACTCGGTCCACAACGACGGCAGCGAGGCGTTCGTCCGCTCGTTCGCCGCCGACAACGGCGGCACGGTGACCCACGCGTTCGCGGCCGAGTTCGATCTGGAGAACCGGTTCGACCACCACACCGACGACTCGACGGCGATCGATACCGAGGTGTATCGGATCGAGTGGTCGGGTGACGGCTAGGAACTGGCGTCGACCGCACCGAGATCGACCTCCCGTGCTCGTTCCCGGCCCTCGTACCGCTCGGCCTCGAGGACCCGCACCCGTGTCCCGTTCGTCTCGGCGTATATCCGCCGATCCTCGCGAACGAGCCGGATCCCCGAAAGCCGTACCGACTCGTTCGCGGCCGGGAGCGGCGCGGTCGCGGCGCCGGTGCCGTTCGCGACCGTCACCTCGAAGACGCCCTGTCGGGCGGACACGGTGACGTTCCGTCCGTCGATCGTCGGCTCGGCCGTCGCCGAGTCCGAGACGTGGACGGTCCGCCGGTCGCCGTCGTGTTCGAGGTCAACCCGGTAGCTCACCCCCGCGCCGACCGCCCGCCAGCCGGTTCGGTGGGCGGTGACGGTTTCACGCCAGCCGATCCCGCCGAGGGTGACCTCGCGGGAGCCCCAGTAGGCGAGATTCCCACGGGAGACCGCCGTGATCCAGACGTCGCGCTCCGCGTTTTTGACGATCACTCCGGAGGTCGTGACGTTCGTCGCGCCCTCGAACGCCTCGACGTCGATCACGTTCACGAGCTGGTTCGGTACGTCCTCGGCGTAGGTCACCTCGTAGCCCTCGACCTCGACCGGGTCGCCGGGAAGGGATTCCTCCGCGGGAACGGTCACGAGGTTCGGAACGACCGAGGGTCCGACGAGGATCCCGAACGCCGCCACCACCAACACGACCCCGACGATCCGCGGCGTGGCGGACCGGAGGGCCTCACGCATCGTCTCCGGGTTCGGAACGGCGTACTCCGGGCGGAGGGGCCGATCGCTTCCGGCCACCGCGAGCGTCACGATCGCCGCGAGCAGCGCGACGAGCGCGACGCCGACCGCCCGATAGAGGACGTACCGCTCGTTCCCGAGGTACCAGTAGACGGCCCACAGCGACCGCGAGGACGCGAACAGGAGGACGCCGGCGAAGACGACGGCGGCGGAGGGTACGTCCGTCTCACAGCGGCGCAGCAGCACGATCCCGACCAGGACGCCGAGCAGGAACCCAACCGCGTGCCCCTGGATCGAGATGTTTGCCCACCAGGGACCGCCGTAGGAGGGGCTGGCGGCGGCCCGCGTGACGGGGCTCGTGAACGCCGAGTACAGCAGGTTCACGAGCGACGTCCCGGCGAGCGCGACGATAGACCCGAGCGGGTAGTGGACGATCGCGACCCCCCAGAGCGCGAAGACGACGCCGGAGAACCCGATGACGGGACCGACCGCGATCACGCTCGAGAGGACCGCGCCGCCGACGATCGCGGCCGGAACGACGAGGAACGCTCGCACGTAGGGGTTCGATCGCCACGAGGCGAAGGAACTGGCGCCGCGAGCGCGCGGATAGTGGCCGTAGGCGTACTCCGCGAGCGTCCCCGCGACGAGCGTCGCCAGGAGGTTCCCCGTGAGGTGGCCGAGGCTCGCGTGTGACAGCCCCGAGAGGAGCAGTCCGTCGAGCGAGAAGTACGACCAGGCACGAAACGGGATCACGACCGGCGAACTCGGGTCGTCGATCCCCCGCTGGACGAAGAGGTAGACGAGGAGGACGACGCCGACGGCGACGAGCGTCCCCCAGGGAACACCACGGAGCAGCCGGGATCGGACCCGTCGCCCCCACCGGCCACGCGGGCGGTCGATCGCCCACACGATCACGAACGAGAGGAGGAACGCGACCGGGATACTCAGGCGGTGGAACGGGACCCACTCCGGAAGCATACCCCGGATTCGATCGTGATCGGTAAAGAACCCGCGGGTCGGAGATCTCCACGACCTCGATCATTCGTGCTTCCGGTCTCGTCGGCGATCTCGGCCTATTCGACGACCTCGACTGCGCCGCGCATTCCGCTTGCCTGATGGGGGGTACAGATGTACCGATACGTTCCCGCCGTCTCGAAGACGTGGGTGAACGTCGATCCCGCTTCCCGATACAGATCGCTCTCGAACCGGCCATTCTCCTCCACGACGTTGTGTTGGCCTCCCTCGCCGGTCCAGTCCCAGACGACCTCGGTGCCGGCGCTCACCCGGACCGCCGCGGGTCCGAACGCGAGCCCCCCGGCGGCGCCGACGCCGACCGTCACGGTCGACTCGCCGGTGCGATCGACGACGCCGTCGTAGTTGTTCGCGCTCGCGATCCAGTCGTCGGTGCCGGAGGCGGACCCATCGTCGCCACCAGTCCCGTCCTCGCCACCGGTCCCGCTCTGGCCACCGGCTTCATCCGTACCGCCACCCACACAGCCGGATCCGAACACGAGCGCGGTCGATCCCACCGCTGCGAGTACGGCACGCCGAGAGGGTCGGTTGTGGTGTCGCGCCATACTCGCTCTCGGGGAGATCGATCCAAAACGGGATCGATCCGAACCGGTATCGATCCGGGGGGACGGCGGAACAGCACCGAGCACAACGCTCTTTGGAGCGGTCCGCGTAGCCACCGCTATGAGCGATTGGACGGACGCGATCGTCGGCGACAGAATGGCCGTCGATCAGGAGTTCAACGACCGCGTTATGAACTCCCAGTTCAGCAACCAGGAGTGGGGACTGATCATGACCGCAACCGAACTCGAGATCGAGAACCCAGAGGATCCCGACCGGGCGCGGATCGTCGCCGACACCTCCAAGCTCCCGGAGATGATGCCGGAGCTCGACTCGCTGCGCGAGCAGATGCCGGGCGCGGCCGGTGGTGGCGGCGGAAGCGGCGGTGGCGGCAGCGGCGGCTTCCTCGGGTCGGTTCGCAGTGCACTCGGTCTCGACGGCGACGACGGCGAGGCCGACGCGGAACGCCTTGAAGCGGCCGAAACGATGACTCAGGAGTACGCGGAGCGACTCCAGCAACGCCTCGAGGACAACGGGAAGTTCGAACGCGCCCGCACCGCCTACCTTGAGTAGGTCGCCGGACCCGTTCCAGACGGAGTCGGTGTCGAACGTCCGGTTATGAACCGGTAGGGGAACCATTACTATGGGATTTCGAGCCCGTTTCGTCGATTATGTCCCGTTCCTCACACGGTACGGCCGTCGTCGACGCGGAGCTCCCACGGACCGAACAGATCCGGCGTGCCGCCGATCGACTCGGGGGTGTCCTGCAGTCGCTGGATCTCGAGGAGGACGCACGGCTCGCCGACGAACTGATCACGGCGATCCGGGCGGTTGACCGGGCGTACGACCTCGAGATGACGGTTCGAGACGCTGACCGAAAAACGGTTCGAGACGCTGACCGAAAAACGGTTCGAGACCGCGATCGGGGAGCCGACGGATTTCGGTTTCCGTCGTCGCTCGCCGACGAGCGTCTCCCCCGCAATCGGTAGGGACGCCGCCTCAGTGACACCGTCACCGGCGTCGATCGGTGACGCTTTCACTCGGCGTCGCCGCTGTGGAACAGCGTCAGCTCTTCGGCCTCGTAGATGTTGATGAGTTCGTTGATGAGGTCGTCGTACTCTTCATCCTCGATGCGGAGTCCGTCGAGCCGTTCGATCGTCTCCTCGTCAATATGGATCTGTGGCATACTTCCCGGTTTGCCGGCCCGATTCATAAGTTATCGGGAGCGAAACGACGGCTGGGATCCAGTCCGCAGCATCACCAGCCGACGAGCCGACCGGCCAACGCGAAGGTACCGACCGCCATCGCGACGCCGACGACGAGCAGCCCGTAGTTCGCGACGGTGTTGTCCGCCCGCCAGAGTGACAGCGAGTAGGTCCGTCCCGAAAGCGGCCACAGGAGCGGGACGCCGGCCGGCGTCAACGCGTCGGCGAGCAGATGTGCGCCGACCGTTGCGATGCCGAGCACGAGGCCGAAGGCACCCAGCCCGACGGCCGCGGTCACGCCGAGTTCGCTCGCCGCCAGCGATCCCGCACCGCCGAAGACGCCGCCCACGGCCAGCGCGAACAGCAGGCTGTGTGTCGGCCCGCGGTGGGGAACGATCGGCAGTCGATGGTCGATGTCGGGCAGCATCGTGAACCACAGCATCACGGCGCCCGCGAGGACAGCGAGGGAGTCCGCACCGGCCGCGAACAGTCCCACGCCGAAGGGCGCATAGACCGCGATCGACGCCCCGAGATGACCGGTTCGATACACGGTCCGGCGTCCGCGTTCGGGACGTATGAACCGTTGGGTTTCGGACCGGTAGCAGTCGGTGCTCCACAAAACCTATTCGTACGACTGCGGTAGACTGGACCGAGAGATGTTCGACCGCCCATCACGTCGCCGGATCGCGAACGCCGTGGGGCGGTTCGTCCGTGCTCGGGCCGCCGTCGATCGGCGCGCGCTTGCCGCCGTTCGGATCGGGCTCGGGCTCGTGATCCTGATCGACCTCCTCCTCCGTAGCCGTCATCTGCGAGCTCTCTACACTGACTCCGGCGTGTTGACGACCGACGCGCTTGCGAGCGCGTACCCGTCGCTTGCCGGCGTCTCGATGCACGCCGTCGCGGAGTCGGTTGCAGGGCCCGCGGGCGTTGCCGCCCTGTTCGTGATCGCCGGCATCGTCGCGGTCGCGCTCGCCGTCGGGTACCACAGCCGGATCGCCGCGGCCGTCTCGCTCGCGTTCGTGCTCTCGTTGCAGGCGCGCAACCCCTTCGTGCTCAACTCCGGCGATCTGCTGTTGTGGCAGCTGTGTCTGTTCGCCACGCTGCTCCCGGTCGGCTCGCGGTGGTCGATCGACGCGGTGCGTGGGCCTCCGGTATCGGGTGACAGAGCGCACCCAGGGCGGGCCGACGTGCAGGTCGCGTCGGTCGCGACCGCGGCCCTCCTCGTCCACGTCGCCCTCGTCTACGTCACGAACGCGGTGTTCAAGCTCCGGGGCGACCGCTGGATCGCGGGCGACGGCGCCGCGATCGCGTTCAGTATGGACCAGTTCACGGTCCTGTTGGGGCCGTGGGTCGCGGGGTCGCCGACGCTGCTGTGGATCCTGAACTACGCGTGGCTCGGACTGCTCGTCGCATCGCCGCTGCTCGTGGTCGCACGGGGTCGGATCCGAACCGCGATCGCGGCCGGGATCGCCGGCGGCCACGCGGGGATGGTGCTCACGATGGCGATTTCGGTCTTTCCGCTGGTGTCCATCGTCTCACTGCTGCCGTTTCTCGGGTCCGGCGTCTGGGACCGGATCGAGGCGGCGACGGCGGGCATTCGGTATCGCCTCATAGCTGTCGTCGACGGTGACAGTAACGGTGACAGTATGGCGACCGTTGATCCCGGGATCGGACCGTGGCTCCACGCCGCCGTCCGGACGATCGCAGTCGCGTTGCTCGTCGGTACGCTCGTCTGGAACGCGGCCGCGCTCGGCTACGTGGAGGTGGGAGCGGACGACGCCGGGATCGACCCGACCGAGTACGGCTGGGAGATGTTCGCTCCGGACCCCTCCGGGACCGACCACTGGTTCGTGATCAACGCCGAGCTGGCGAGCGGCGAGCACGTCGACGGCCTCGGTCGCGGGTCGGTCACGAGCGAGCCGCCCCCCGACGTGGACGCGACCTACCCCTCCGCACGCTGGCGCAAGTACCTGATATCGATCACCGTCGCCGACGATCCGACGGTCTCGCGCTCGACCGCGGCGTACGTCTGCCGGACCGTCGCCGATCGGACCGGCGAGTCCGTCGAGTCCGTGGAGATAACCTATTACCAACGGATGGCGTGGCCGGAGCCGAGCGAGGAGGTCGGAACCAACCGGCTCGTGACGCACGACTGTCGGGCGTGAGGTTCGGTCCGATCGACGTCCGCCGGAAACGGGGGACAGCCGGGTCGGGCGACGACCGGTGGGCGACAACCAGCCGGGCGAAACGACTTAGTCGATGACGGGAGACTCCCCGGCAGTGAGCGAACGGTGGCTCCTCGCGTGGGGGACGGGCTACGCCGCGGTGGGTGCGGCGTCGCTGTTGCTCCCCCTCTACGCGATCGAACTCGGTGCGGGCGCGTTCCTCGTGGGAGCGATGGCCTCGACCGCCGCCTTCGCCGGCGTCCCGGGGGCGATCCTGTGGGGCCAGCTGGCGGCACGAACGCGGCGGCGACGACCCTTCGTGCTCGTCGCGCTCGCGTCGGTCGCGGGAGTGCTGGGTATCGTCCCGCTTTTGGGATCGCCGTGGTCGCTGCTCGTTGCGAACGCGGCCCTCTGGTTCGTCGTCTCGGCGGCTGCGCCCGTGCTCAACCTGATCGTCGTCGAGGGCGCCGACGCGGCCGAGTGGGACGTGCGGATCGGTCGACTCAACGCCGTTCAGGGATACGGGTGGGTAGCCGGACTCGTCCTCGGGACCGTCTGGACCGCGACCGTCAGCCGGCTGCTCCCCACGGTAGCGGCACAGGAACTCCTGTTCGTCGTGCTCGCCGCCGCGGGCGCGATGGCCACGCTCGCCGCGATCCGGTGGTACCCGGAGCGTCCCACGACGAGTCCCGAACGGTTCGATCGGATCTACCACCGGCTGAACCGCCCCGATTGGGGTGCTGGACGGTACCTCCGTGCGACGCCGTACGGAACCGCCCGGCTCTACTGGGGCATTCGCGAGTGGATCGCCGCCAGACGTCGCGGCCGTCGCCCCGGGGGGTCATTTGACCGGACGCTTCGGAAATATCTGGTCGCCGTCGGGCTGTTCTCGGTCGGATTCGCCGTCTTCTGGGGGCCGATGCCCGTCTATCTGACCGAAACGGGTTCCTCGACCGGGGCGGTCTTCGTGTTGTTCCTGCTCGCGAACGCCGGCAGCGCCGTCTGCTATTCGCCCGTTGGGCGGCTGGTGGGCAAACGCGGGCCATATACGCTACAGGCCGTGGCACTCGGCGGTCGCGCGCTGCTGTTTCCCGGGATTGCAGTCGTCGGGATCGCCGCGCCCACGGTCGCGACGTCCGCGAACGCGGTCGGATTCACCCTGATCGGCGTGACGTGGGCGTTGATCGCGGTGACGGCGACCGGGATCGTCACACGACTGGCCGCCGAGCCGGTCCGCGGCTATGCGCTCGGCGCCTACACGGCGATTGCGGGTATCGGAACCGGCCTCGGGAGCATCGTGGGCGGCGGCGTCGCCGAGGTGGCCGGGTATCCCGCGACGTTCGTCGGGGCCGGGGGCGTCGTGTTGGCGGCACTCGGCCTGTTCGTGTGGTCGGTCGGGTTTGACGGAGGGGGGTCGAGAGCGTCGAGCTGACGCGCCGTGGGACGCGAGCGGAACACACGCCGCGACGCGCACGGTCGTGCCGTTTAACCGCATCCCCGCCGTGTGGTCCCGTATGGAACTGCAGCGACTCGTTCGGGGACGGATCGACTGGCCCCAGATCGAACGAGTCGCGGTCGACCTCGCCGAGCGATACGGCCGCGAGACGGTGCACGTCCGGTTCCTCGACGCGGACAACTGGCTGTCGACCCCGATGGTCCTCGACGACGACCGCTTCGTGAAGGTGATCACGAAACAGAACACGCTGGTCCACGCCCTGTTCACGACCGGACGCAACCTCGGGGCGTTCTCCTCGGGGACGGAGGGGTTCTTCGAGCGGTTCGAGACGCCCTACGAGATGGCCCGCCACGAGCTCGAGGCGACCCGGAAGCTGCGCGAGCTCGGGATCAACGCCCCCGACCCCATCGAGGCGCTCGAGATCGACGGGCTCGGTGTGCTCGTCCTGGAGTATCTTCCGGAGTTTCGATCCCTCGACGAGCTCGACACCGATCGCGAGCGCGAACTCGCTCCCGCCCTCTTCGAGACGCTGCGAACGGTCCACGACGCGGGACTCGCCCACGGCGACCTCCGGGCGGAGAACGTGTTGATCCTCGACGGCGAGATCTACGTCATCGACGCGACGAACGTCGCCGACGACGCCAGGGACGACGCCCGCGCGTACGATCTCGCGAGCGCGATCGCCTCGCTGGAGCCGCTCATCGGTCCGCGGGAGACGATCGCGGCCGCGCTCACCGCCTACACGACTACGGAGCTGCTTGATGCCCGTCGATTCCTGGATTTCGTCGCATTGCGCCCCGATCACGACTTCGACGCAACCGGGCTGAAGGGGGAACTCGAGAAGCGTGCCACCCGGTCGCGGGAGGCCGAAAGGGGGAACGCTGTTGGCGGGGAGACCGAGAGCGGGGGCCCCGCCTCGATCGACGAGGAACGACCCCGGTCCTGAGACTCGACCGCGCTCGACTACTCCTTCGGGTCCACGATCTCGGCGTCGTCCGCTGCGGGATCGAACTCGGTGCCGTCGTTTTCCGCCGTGCCGTCCCCGCTCGCCTTCCCCGCTTCGTCGGGTGTGGAGAGCACCTCTGCGTCCTCGTCGCGATCCGAGCCGGCAGCGTCGTCTACGTCTCCATCCGCGTCTCCGTCCGCATCTCCGTCCGTCTCCGCAGTCGCTTCTGCCCTGGTCCCTCCCACACCGGTTCCTCCCGCCTCGGTCTCTCCCACACCGGCCTCTCCCGCCTCGGCAGCGATCGATCTGGCGGTGTCGGTTAACCCAGGTGTGGCAACCGGAGAGTCGACCGGGGTCCCTGAAGCCGGCTCGTTTTCGGCCGACGCGTCGACGTCCATCGGAGGTGCCGCGTCCTCGAGTGCCGCGTCGATCCGAGAGGCGTCGATCCCCGTTTCGGGATCGGTGGCGGGTGCTCCACCGGTGTCTCCGTCCTCGTCCGCGAAATCGTGTTCTTGGGACCCGAGGAAGGCGTCCTCGACGGCGGCAACCATCTCGTCGACGGCGTCCCCATCGAGACGGTCGGCGTACGCGTCACGGACGAGCCAGGGGATCCCGTACTCATATCTGCTCCCTGCCACGTGACGGACGAGCCCCGACCGCCGAAGCGGCCGATGTCGGGCGTAGGCGTGTTCGGTGTCGCCGCCGCCGCCGGCGGCGATGTGGGCGGTGACGGGATCGCTGGTCCCCTCACGGCGGTAGTGTCGCAGCATCTCCGTCGACATCTCCGTGAGCGCCTCGACCCGGTCTCGAAGGTTCTCGACCACGGCCTCACGGGTTCCCAGATCGATCGCCTCGTCGAACCGGAGCGCGCTCTCAGCGACGTCCGCAGCGGAGATCGGGTCGACCGCGTCGATCCCGAACGCACCGTCATCGGCGACGCCGTCAGTTGCCACACCGGCGGCGTCACCGGTCGCGTCGGCGGCGTCGAGCGCGTCGGCGAGGTCACCGGCGTCCGCGACCGCCTCCGGGTCCTCGATCCACTCGATCGAGTCCTCCGTGGTTTCGGTATCCTCGCCGTCGTATTCGTTCCCCGCCCTGCGTTCGTCGTCCGCCCCGCGTTCGTCGTTCGTCCCGCGTTCGTCGTCCACCTCATCGGTGTCCGACCCACGTTCGTCGTTCGCCTCGCGCTCGTCGTCTCCCTTGGATTCGTCAGCCGCGCCGCGCTCGTGGTCTTCGAGGGTCGACTGGCTCTCACCCGAGCCGCTGCGGTGGGGGGCCTCGGCTCGTCCGAGCAGCGCCTGCGAGAACCGGTCGGCCATCCGGGAGAGGTCCTTCGCCTCCTCGAGTTCCTGTTCGAGCTGGGTGATCCGCGCGCGCTTCTTCTCGAGTTCCTGGCGGAGGTCGGCCAGCTCGGACTCCCGCCGTTCCTGTTCGTCGGAGATGGTTTCGAGCTCGGAGACGAGGTCCCCGGAGACGGACTTCAACTCCGGCCGTTCGAAGTCCTCGAGGCCGGGGGTCGCGCCGGCGTCGAAGGTTTGCTTGCGGTGGAACTGGATGCGGCGGATCGACTCGTCCCAGTCGGTCATCAGGAACGCCTCGCCGTCACCCATGTCCTCGATCGCGTCGGCGTACTCGGACCCGAGGATCCGGCTCACGACGTTGGTGTCGTTGTCCCACGTCAGGCGGTGCCAGACGAGCCAGTCACACTGGGTGATGAAGTCCTTCTTGACGTCGGCCGGCCGCTGGCTGATGCCGACGATCCCCAGCCCGTGCTTGCGGCCGCGCTTGCCGACCTTGATCAGCATCTTGCCGGTCTCGTCCATTCCGCCGCCCTCCGGGATATACTCGTGACACTCCTCGATCACGAGCAGGAAGGGTCGTTTGAGCTTCTTCTCCTTCGCGAAGAGGTGTTTGACCACGTTGAGGATGAGTTCGGAGGCGACCGACTCCTCGAGATACCCCGAGACGTCGAGGATGATCGGCACGTTCTGGTCGAGCGCGAGCGTGGCGATCTTCTCCGCGTGCTCCGGCGAGACAACGATGTCGCACTCGTCGTCGGCTCCGACGTGGAGGATCTCGTACTCCTCCTTGAGCCCGTAGTACTCCCCGTCGCTGTCGATGATCAGTACCGGATAGTTGTCCGCAAGCAGGTTCTCGATCAACACCGAGGCGGTGTTCGACTTGCCGGACCCGCTTTTGCCCGTGATGAACGACCGCCCGGTCAGCACGTCGACGACGGGCAGTTCGACCGGGTCGCCCGGCTCCGACTCCGCATCCCCCCCGACCCCATCGCTCACGTCCGCGACGTGGATCGTCTCGGCGTTGTCCTCGCTCATACCCGTAACGACGCCGGCCGGTCCTCAAAGACCTTCGCCCGCGTCCGACGGACGTCTGACGACGATCGGCGTCGATCGGCTCACGTCGTTTCCGGCGGCGGGATCACTCGAACTCGGGGAGCGATGCCTGTCCCGTCCGCTGCCGGCGTCCACCGGTCCGATCGCCGTCACCGCGGTTTCGGCCGTCATCACGGCCATGATCGTCGGATCTCTCACCGCCGCGATCGCCGCTGGTTCCGTTCTCCGCCTGCGTGTTCTCGAACCCCGACAGGGTCGCCTGGTCGCTGTCGGCGAAGTCGAGCTTGGCGACGCGGACGCCGAGCTTGCGGGCCCGGTCGTCGGCGAACTCCGCGAGGAGGTCGAGTGCCACCGCCTCGACCAGGTCCGGGTCGTCGACGGGACCCGGGAGGCTCCGTGCGCGGGTATGCACCTCGTAGGGCGGCGTCACGACCTTCACGCCGATGGTTCGGTAGAGACACTCGCGCTCGCGGGCGCGCCGGGCCACGTCGGCCGCGAGCGCTTTCACGCGCTCGCGTTTCGTCTCCTCGTCGTCGGTCGGCGGGAGCGAGGACTCCCGCGAGAGGCTCTTCGGGAGCCCGGTCGGGGTTACCTCTCGGTCGTCCTCACCGCCGGCACGCTCGTGGAGTTCCCGGCCGCGCTCGCCCAGTTCGGCCTCGAGGGCCGCAGGATCGGCGCTCGCCAGGTCGCCCGCGGTCTCGATCCCCATCTCGGCGAGCGTGCGCGCCGTGACCGGGCCGACGCCGTGAACCGTCTCGGTCGGGAGCGGCGCGAGGAACTCCCGGACGCGGCCGGGCGGGACGACCACCAGCCCCTCCGGCTTGTCGTGGTCGCTGGCGATCTTCGCGGTGGACATGTTCGGCGCGACGCCGACGCTGGCGGTGACGCCCGCCTCGCGCTCGATCCGGTCGCGGACGTACCTGGCGTAGCCCTCCGCGAGCGTTCGACGCTCCGCGGGGCCCGCGGCGGCGCTTTCGGGGACGTCGCCGTCACCATCGTCGCCGCCGTTCGCGTCGTCGCCGGTGTTTGGGTCACCCTCGTCGACGCCGGACTGACCCGCGAGTCCCCAGGACGTGCGGTCGGTCACGTCCAGGTACGCCTCGTCGATGCTCACCTCGCGGACGACGTCCGCACAGTCGTGCAGGATCGCCTTCACGTCCGCCGCGACCGACGTGTAGAACTCCAGATCGACGGGGCGGTAGTGGGCGGTCCGATCGGGATCCGGCGCGTTCGGATCGTCGGGGTCGGCCTCGGCGCGGCGCGGAAGGCGATCGAGGGCTCGGGAGATCGGGTCTGCGCTGTTCACGCCGAACGCGCGCGCCTCGTAGCTCGCGGTGGCCACCGCGCCGATCGTCTCGCCGGGCTCGTACCCCATTCCGACGACGACGGGCTCTCCGCGGAGCGACGGGTCACGCAGGCGTTCACAGGACGCATAAAAGCAGTCCATATCCACGTGGAGGAGCACCCGATCGGCTCCCGTCGTGGGCTGCTGTGTACCCGGAAGCGTGTCCCCATCCATCGATCGACCGCTTAGTCGGCGAGCGACTTAAACGCCGGCCGTGAACCGCCTCGGGGTCACGTGGTTCGAGACGCGAAGCGTCTCGTCATCACGGAAATCTGAGATTTCCGTCCGACCCCGGGGCATTCGCCTCGACCGCCTGTAAAGCGAACTGATGGCGCTGTGAGGATCGGTTTTGTCGATCGAGCCGGATTCGATACGAGCGCACATTTTGATTTCATATAGTAAATATAGAATATTTTATTTAAATGGGAAATATGGATTCAAGATCCATCGGGTTCGGAGTATGAAAACACAGTAAACGCGATCTGTAGGGATAATAGTCCGATATCAAAGAACAGTATATCTGTGTATTTTTATAATAATATAAATATATGTTGTATATTAAATATAAATATGCCGGGGGTCGAACGGCGGTGGTGGCAGATGTGATAGCTATTAGAGAACGAAGTCGATATCGAATATCGTGACAGATATATGCGTGTAATAGAAGTCACTGACTCACCCGATAATTCCCATCAATTCCCGGGGATCTCGACTGGGTCCCGTCAAGTCGGCTGATTCAGGCAGTCTCGATCCCGTCTGACTCCGCTATGACCGATCAGGTAGTTCTCTAATAGAGAATCTATAGTGCTATCATCCCGGCGTCGAGAACACAAACTATATATTGTATGACTCAAAGATGGTGACGTATGGCATCATCAGTCAAACGGCTGGACGCCGACGCGGAGGTACCGGATCAGGCGTTCGAGGACCATATCATTGATATGGACTTCCACGTCAATCCGGTCGAGGACGAGCTGTTGGCCTACGTGGAGGACGACCGCGCCCTCGACAAGCTGACGACCGAGTTCGGCGCGACGCCGGTCGTCGGCAAGTGGGACGCCGCCTACGGCATCAAGGAGGGACAGGAGGGGCTGTTCACCCAGGGGCGCGCGAAGTACGCCGCCGACGTGCGGGAAGCGTGCAAGAACATCGCGGTCGACGACCCGATCGTCAATCCGGGCATCAACAACCTCAACCTCCAGCACCACCCGGTGTTGAAGAACGCCGTCGCCCAGGCGGCCAACGACTACATGCTCGACAACTTCGTCGACGAGGGCGTCTCCACCTCGATGATGGTTCCAAAGTGGGATCCCGACTACGCCGTCGAGGAGATCGAGCGCGTCGCCGCCGAGGACGGGATCGTCGCGGCCTACTCCTGGTTCGACCCGAAGGTCCCGTGGGGCAACGAGCAGTTCGACCCCGTCTTCGAGGCGCTGGTCGAACACGACCTGCCGCTGTTGCTGCACGGGTCGCTGGCCTATTGGCCACAGCACTCCTACATCGGCGACGACATGTTGACCTGGACGGAGGTGCTCGGGTTCGACTGGCCGCTCCACACCATGGTCAACATCGTGAACATGATTATGCGGGGCGTCTTCGACAAGTATCCCGAACTCGACGTCGTCTTCCAGGAGGGCGGCCACTGGTGGGTTCCGTTCCTTCGCTACCGGATGGACGAGTTCTACGAGATGCACCCCGACGACGTCAAGATCACGCCCCGGAAGATGGACTCCGGCGAGGAGTACCTCCAGCGCGCGCCCAGCGAGTACCTGCGTGACAACATCTACGTCTGCACGCAGCCGTTCGCGCTCCCGCGCAACGCGGGCCACGCCAGCGACCTGCTGAAGCTGTCGATGGCGGAGGACATGTTCATCTACTCGAGCGACTGGCCCCACCAGACGCTGGACCCGCCGACGTGGTTCTACACGTCGAACGCCTTCGACGACGACACGCGAGAGGCCGTGCTGCACGAAAACGCCGAGGAGATCCTGCGGGGGTACTGAGACGAATGAATTCCGATTCACCGTCCGACATCACGTGCGATCACGGTCCCTGTACCGGGGCTGCAAGCGACGTCGAGGCTGCAAGCGACGTCGAGACTGAGACTGAAACGGCCGCCGACGGCGGGACGACCATCACCGATCCCGACGACGAAGCATTCGACCGCGAGGCGTTCACCAAGGTCGCGACCGTCGACGAGATCCCCGCCGGCGAGGGCGAGGGGTACACCGTGAAGGGCATCGAGATCGCGGTGTTCAACCTCGACGGCGACTTCTACGCGATCAGCAACCGGTGTGCTCATCAGCGCGCACCGCTGCACAAAGCCGGCGATCGAAAGATCAATGCCGAGGATACTTGGACCGAAAAGCGCGGCGGCGTCAACGTCGAGGACTGTACGGTCTCGTGCCCCTGGCACCTCTGGGAGTGGGACCTCGAAACGGGCGTCCACGAGGCCTCCGGCAAGCGAATCGGCAGCTTCGACTGCGTCGTCGACGGCGAGGACGTCCTCGTCCGGATCTGATACTGGCGGGCGAAAATCCTCGTGGATATCCGTCCTCGTGGACGGACGGGGTGACAATACCTGGGAAAATACGTATTCCGCGTTTTGAAATTTCTGCTCGAGTGTTCGTTCGTCGCTGCTCGTCCGTCGTCGGGAGATGGCCCGCTCGACCCGATGGCCACAAACGGCGGAGAAACGGTCATTGATCCCGAAACACGGCATACCGATCGATCGTCGGACGTTCTGGTGGGAGCGGTGGCTGGGTCCGTGATTCGGAACGGACAATTTGACAGAACTACATCACGATTCGGTATGTATAGATATATTGTCACTCTACCGGCGTTACTTCAGCCGCTCCTGGAGGAACGAGGGATGCGCCGCCGTGACGCCGTCGATCGCCAGCAGCTTCTCGGAGATGACGTCGCCGAGCTCGTCGCCGTCGCCGGCGCGAACCTCGGCCATCAGCATGTGGTCACCCGAGGAGGTGTACAGCGCCTCGACCTCCGGAAGGTCCTTGATCGCTCGGGTTGCCTCCACGTATCGGCCGCTATCGACGTCCATTCCGACCAGGGCGATGCTCTGTCCCGAGAGCTTCTTGGGATCGACGTCGGCCGAGTAGCCCACGATGACGCCCTCCTCCTCCAGTTGTCGAATGTACTTGCGAACCGTCGGCTTCGACACGTCGGCGCGGTCCGCGATCTCCGCGTAGGAGGCCTGCGCGTCCTCCTCCAACACGGAGAGGATGCGTTCCTCCGTCGACACGGTACTCATACGCGTTTCTTTCGCGTCACTGGAAAAATACCTTGCGAACCAACAAAGAGTCTTTTCGCCCCCGGTGTCGATTCCGGTGCCGTCGATCGGTCCGAGTCGTGTCTCGAAACGTGGCCGGCGGGGCTCGTGCTGCTCGACTAGGCGTGTTTGTCGAGGAAGTGGTCGTAGGACCGTTCCCACTCGTAGTCGTCGTCCCAGTACCGTTCCGCGAGCGGCTCATCGGGCATCTCGCCGATCGCCTGCTTCTCCTGCTGGTAGGAGGGTCGCTCCTCGTCGACGTAGAACCGGCCGGTGAGGACCTCGCCCTTGTAGAGCGCCTCCTCGGTCGTTCGCATCATCTCGGCTGCCTCGACGCGGTCGGTGACGTCGAACTCGTAGTCGTCGGAGTCGTTGACGTCGATGTAGGGCACGTACTGGCGTGCGTCCTTGTTCCACGTGGGACACTGGGTCAGGAAGTCCACGTGCGCGAAGCCGTCGTGTTCCATCGCCTCGATCAGGATCTCCTTGGCCTGGTTGGGGTTCACGGCGGCCGTCCGCGCCACGTAGGAGGCGCCCGCGTTGAGCGACAGCGAGAGCGGCTTCACCGGCTCCTTGGCGCTGCCGTGGGGCTGCGTCTTCGATTTGTGGCCCTTCGGGCTCGTCGGGGAGGTCTGGCCCTTCGTCAGCCCGAAGATCTCGTTGTTGAACACGATGTAGGTCATGTCGTGGTTCTCACGGGCTGTGTGAGTGAAGTGGTTCCCGCCGATCCCGTAGCCGTCGCCGTCGCCGCCGGCGGCGATGACCTCGAGGCCGGGATTCGCGAGTTTCGCCGCCCGCGCGACCGGCAGCGATCGCCCGTGGAGCGTGTGGAACCCGTAGGAGTCGAGGTAGCTGTTCAGCTTGCCCGAACAGCCGATCCCGGTGCACAAAAGCGTCTCCTCGGGGGTGCGGCCGACCTCCGGCAACGCCTGTTTGAGCGCCTTCAGGACGCCGAAGTCGCCACAGCCCGGACACCACGTCGGTTGGGGCTCGACGCCCGGCGTGTACTCGTCGCGGTCGATCTCCCGTTCCTCGCCGATGGCTGAGAATGCGCTCATATCTAATCACCCGCCGCAGGTACGAAGGTGGTCGTGGAACTGTCCAGGTCGTCCCCCTCGACGACGACCGACTCGAACCCGTCGACGATCTCGGCGGGCTCGAAGGGGTTGCCGTTGTACTTCAACAGGCTCGAGAGCTTCTCGCCGTGGCGACCGAGGTTCTTCTGGATGAGCCCGCGGAACTGTCCGGAGGCGGTCATCTCGACGACGAGCGCCGCGTCGACGCTCTCGATGAACGCCTCGACCTCCGCGGTCGGGAACGGCAGCATGTCCGAGACGCCGAGCGCCTTCACGGAGTGGCCGTTCGCGTTCAACACGTCGACCGCCTCCGCGACGGTTCCCTGCTGGCTCCCGAAGGTGAGAATACCGTACTCGGCCTCCTCGGGACCCATATACGTCTGGGTGTCGGCGGTGTCGAGGTGCTCCCGGATCACCTCGAGCTTCTCGAGGCGCCGGTCGATCTGTGCGGTCCGGTTGTCGGGGTCCTCATTGATGTGGCCGCTCGGGCCGTGCTCGTTGCCCGTCGCGAGGTACCGGCCGCCCTTCTGGCCGGGGATCGACCGCGGCGAGACGCCGTCGTCGGCCTCGTGCTGGAACCGGTGGAACTTCCCGTCAGGGGTGTGCGGCTGTTCGGTCAGCTGGGCCTCCGAGAGCGTCTTCCCGAGGTCCGCGTTGGGCTCGCGGTCGAAGTGGCTCTTCGGGACGTTCAGCATCTCGCCGCCGAGCTTCTGGTCGTACAGCAGGATCGCCGGGATCTGGTACTCGTAGGCAATCTCGAACGCGAGCCGGCTCTGCTCGTAGGCCTCCTCGACGGTGCCCGGCGCCAACACGACGCGCTGGGAGTCGCCCTGGGAGGTGTACAGGACGTGTTCGAGGTCGGACTGTTCGGGTTTCGTCGGCATCCCGGTCGAGGGTCCGGCGCGCATCGCCTCGATGAGCACGACCGGGGTTTCGGTCATTTCGGCCAGTCCGAGCGGCTCGGACATCAACGCGAAGCCGCCGCCGGAGGATCCGGACATCGCCTTCACGCCGGCGTGTGAGGCACCGACCGCCATCGCGGCAGCGGCGATCTCGTCTTCGACCTGCTCGGAGATCCCCCCCAGCTCGGGCAGGTTCTTGGTCATGATCGTGAACACCTCGGTCCACGGCGTCATCGGGTAGCCGGCGATGAACCGGCAGCCCTCGTCGATCGCCCCGTAGGAGATGGCGTCCGACCCGGACAGCAACACCTGCTGTTCATCGTGCTCTCCGGAGGGCACGGTGACGTCGTGGGCGTCGGCGTCGTAGTTCTCGAGAACCGACTCGTAGGCGGTTTCGAGGATCTCGAGGTTCGGTTCGAAGATCTTCTCCGGCATCGCATCGCGCATCAGGTCCTCGACGTGCTCGCGGTTCATCCCGATGAGCGCGCACGTCGCGCCGACGCCGGCGGTGTTGCGCATGACCTCGCGGCCCTGCTCGCGGGCGAGCCCGCGAAGGTCGAGCGGATAGACGTGCCAGTCGTTCTCCTCGACGCGCTCGTCGAAGTCCGGGATGTCACTCGGGTCGAGCAACCCCTCGTCGTAGACGATGACGCCGCCCTCCCGAAGTTCGTCCAGGTTCTCGGAGAGCGGCTTGACCTCCTCGTTGCCGTAGACGGCGTTCTCCTGAGGGTTCCGGGCGAAGGAATCGCCAAGCGCCAACAGGAAGTTGTAGCCGTCGCCGCGCGAGCGGACGGGCTCCGCCGACGCGCGGATCTCGGTGTAGGTGTGGCCGCCGCGGATCCGGGACGGGTAATGTCGATGCGTGAACACGTGTAGCCCCGATCGCATCAGGGCCTTTGCGAAGTTCTGGCTCGTCGAGGCGATCCCGTCGCCGGATCCCCCGGAGATGCGCCAGATGAGTTCGTTGTCAGTCATAGTTTGTCGGCCCGCTGTGGGCGCGTGGTCGAACGTTGTGAGGGGCACCTATTATGGCTTGCTATGGATTCACAATGAACGATCCTTGCAGATCCTTAGTTTATAAGTAATGATGATGATCGATAGCCGGGCGGAATCGAGATATCGTGGTCGATCACCGGCGCCGACGGACACCGCTTGTGGACCGCCCCAGTCGCGACGGACACCGCTTGTGGATCACCCGATCGATATGTCCTCGAACCGGCGACGGATTTACCCGTCTGGATGACCTTTTAATAGGTATGCAAAAGACGGAACTCATCCACCTCCACGACCTGCTCGGGACGGTCTCGACGGACCTGTACGAGGAGGGGACGCTGGCGACTGACGACCTATCTGCGTACCGTGATCTCGGGACGTCGCCGATGTCGATCCGGGGATCACGAGCCGACCACGAGGCGGCCGTCATCGAACTGGCCGACGCGCTGGCCGGCGCGATCGAATCGGACCGCGGCGATGCATCGACGTCGGAGCCCCACGAGGACGCCGAATCACCGGTCACTGCGTGAACTACCCCACCCTACCGCTCGGGCTGACGCCCTCGCGCTTGAGGGTGGGGCTTCCTGTTTCAACGACGCGCTTTGCAGATACGGGTGTATCCGCAGGGAGCGTAGTCTCCACAGGCGTTGACGAGAGCGCAGCTCTCGTCCGCACATCAGAATCGCAACGCGATTCTGAGGACGTTGATTCGGAGCGTCCCCCTCCTAACCGCTTCTTGATGCCGCGAGAAAGAATGTTCCGCGCCGCATTCGCGTCTCTATCCGTCTCGAAACCGCACGCCGGGCACGAGTGTTCGCGTACCCACAGCGGCTTATCCGTCGAGACGCCGCATGCCGCACACTCTTTCGTCGTGCCACGCGGATTCACGGCGACAAAGTGCGTTCCTTCGCGTTCGCACTTGTACTCAAGCATCCGCAGGAACCTCCCCCACGCCGCACCCGCCCGGTTCCGCGAGTTGCCCGGGAGTTCGACAAGTCCCTTCGCGTCCAAGTCCTCGACGGCCACGAGGTCGTATTCGCGGGCGTAGTAGTTCGAGAGTTTGTGCAAGAAGTCTCGCCGCTTGCGCTTCAGGTCGGCGTGACGTTCGGCCACGACGCGGCGCTGTTTCTTCCAATTCGAGGAACCGTGTTCCTTCCGCGAGAGGTCGCGTTGGGCGCGTTCCAACCGCTCGCGTTCGTCGGACAGGTCGAGGGATTCGACGGCGGTTCCGTCGGTGTCGTGGGCGTACTTGAGAATCCCTACGTCGATACCGACGCACTTCTCGGGATTCTCGGGTTTCTCCGGCGGGTCGTCGGGAGTCTCGACCCCGAGGATGGCGTACCACTTCCCGGTGGGTTCCTGCTTGACCGTGACGGTCTTGATTTCGGCGTCATCGGGAAGGTCACGGTGGAAAGTGAGCGGGATTTCCCCGAGTTTCGAGAGACACAATCGTGTCCGACCACTCGTGTTCTTGAGCTCGAAGCCGGATTGACTGTAGGTGAAACTTCGGTACTCGCCCGGTGCCTTCCACTTGAGGGTGCCGACGCGGTAGCCGTTTTCTTTGTGACCGCGAAGTGTGGAGAGGCTGTCGTACAACCGCTGAACGACTTTCTGAAGCACCTTCGAGTGAACGCTCTTCAGGTCGTCCCACCACTTCTTGAGGCTCGGCAAGAGTTTCTGTTCGCTGTATGCCGAGGTCTGGTCGGTTCGGTTGAGACGGTGGAGGAAGTGGTTGTAGACTTGTCTACAGGTATCGACAGTCCACGCTAATCGCTCTTCGAGCGCGTCGGACGGTCGGAGTCGATACCTGTAGTTGTAGTTCATCTACGAGCGTTCTTCGATGAGTTCGTCAAGTTTCTCTTGGACGAACGACGAGAGGTTGAGGTGGTTGTCCTCGACCCACTCGGCTTGGTCGTCGCGGATAGAGATGTTCTTGCGCGTTGCCATATGACACAATACACAAACTACACAAATAAGGGTTGCGATTGCGTGGGCCTGTGGGCCGAGCGTTGGACGTGTTTGAGAACTGTGCGGCGCTGTATCCCCTCCCAACTCACTCGCTTCGATCGTTCGTTGAGGAAGGGGCCTTATCGCCTTAAATCAGTAATCCTCGTCCATCAACCGGGGGTTCTGGACGCGGTGGAAGTCCTCTAACACGAACGCGGTCTGTTCCCGATCGAGACCGTACGCGTGGAACGCGGCCGCGTCGAGTTCGGCCTGCACCTCCCGCCGCTCGTCCATCTCCGTCGCCGGCTCGATACCGCCAAGCCGATCGCGCATCTCCTCGAAGTCCTCCCCGTAACAGTTGAGTCGGTCGGCCCGAGTCGAGATGTAGTCAAACCACTCGTCGCCTTCGGTGAGACGGGGGACCTGTGACTCGGTGAATTTGTGCATATCGGTCACCGGTGCTCGTCGATCCATCGGCACCACGCGTGAAAGTTTTCGGCGCCACACTGGTCGGCGATCGAGTGGAGCGTACCGATCCTGACTTCGTCGTGCTGCGGAACGTCGATGAGTCGTATCTCGCCAGTATCCGGATTTTCGTACCGCAGTCGGATGTGGCTCCCTTCCCGGGAGACCGGTATGTATCCGAAGTCGATTAGCACGCCGACGATCTCATGTCCGGAAAATGTCGTCCGGACCATCCATCACCGCATAAAGTCGGGGAGTTCCTTCGGCTCGTCGGGGACCTCGTCGGGATCGATTCCCAACTCCTCTTCGAGAAACGCATCGGGATCGTCGATCGGCTCGCCGCCCCCCTCGTGAAGTTCCAAAACCTCCGACAGGTAGCGGAGCGCCTCGCCGCGGGTGTCACCTCCGCGGGCCAGTCCCGTCTCCAGGTCCCTTGCGGTGATCGAGCCGTCGTCCTCGTGAATGAATTCGACGCCCTCACCATCGGGAGCGTCGCGTGTCGCGCTCGCCATATTTTCCCTTCGAGAACCGAACGAATAAGCGTTCTGTCGAGCGGCAAGACCCGATCGGAACCCTCGGGTTTCACTTATGATCTCTCGACCGCCAAAACTCGCGTGAACCGGCTCGGGATCAAGCCCCCGAGGCACTCGGCCTGTTCCGCCTGTAGACCATTCCGGCGAGACTACTCCCACGGCGGCTCCCCGGCGTCTTCGATCTCGTCGGGGTCCACGCCGATCTCCTCGAAGAATGCCTCCTCGTCGTCGATCGGTTCCCCGCCGCCGGTATGGAGGGTCAGCGCGTCAGCGAGTCGCGACAGCGCGACCGGCTTCGACTCGCCGGACGCAGCGACCCCTGATTCGGCGTCGCGTGCCGTCACGAGGTCGTCCTCGTAGGTGAACTCCACCCCGTCGGCACGGTCGTTCTTCGACGTGGTCGCCATTACCTGTATGGAGGCGCAGAACGGATAAAAAGTGTTCTGGCGAGTACTGGCCCGTCTTCGTGATCTGAGAGTCACTCGTCGCGATAGCAGTCCTCAGCATCCAGCTCGCCCTCGAGGTGCGCTCGCCCGCGATCGGAGATATCGTAGGAAGGTACGAACTCTCACTTCGATCGACGTTCAGGAACCGTGATCGACGAGAACTCCGAGCCTCTCGCTCGTGTACCCGCTTCTTACCCCGGTCTTTCGAGCGATGCTCCCTGCGGTTAACTCGAGGGATTTGGGTGGCCCCAACGACTGGAGGATGGACTGGTCTGCCGCCTTCATTCAGTCGATCGTTCTGTACAGTCGGTTTCGAGCGCGTGGAACACCCGTACGGCGTCTATGAGGACGACGTCGCCGAGGGCGTCGAGCGGTCCCGTTCCGTCTCGCGAGCCGGCCCGCCCATCGACGCCTAGATCTCCTCGAAGCCGTCGAAGGTGTCCCGGATCGCCCAGAACGTCGACTGGGAGACGATGACGTCGCCGCGTCGAACCGCGGCCTGGAGGAGGCGGTTCGTCCGGCGGGGATCGAGCCCCTTGGCGGCCACGAGCTCGGCGAGCTCGGCGGCCGTACAGCCGGGATGATCCAGAACGAGCCCGACGACCACCTCGACGTCGTCCGATTCGGTGGCGGGCATACACGGGGAGAACCGCCCGTACCGGGTAGTTATGCGTTCGCTACGCGCGTTCCCGGGGGCTGCAACCGATCGGAACGGCCCGTTCGGTCGCGGACCGACGGGGGTGGCACCGACGGGGTGGCGTGATTCCGCGAAGAATCGGCGACGCCGATCGTGGGACGAATCGGGTGGTGGTGTGGGGGATCGACGTTCGGATCGGCGCCACCGGTCGGATCGCTCCGACACCGGCGGTTCGTCGGGTGGACATAAATATACTCACTGCCTACCGGGGGTCACCGTCCACGCGTTCCAGCGAAGTTCCTCCACCCGGCACGGGCACCGGGTCGTCAGCGACCGTCCGAACGCGTCCTGCGGCTAGCCGGCGCGGTAGGTTTCGGCCCACCGATCAGCAGCGCGATCGGAGAGCCACAGTCCCAGCCCGCCGAGGCCGACGGCGGCGAAAAGCGTTCCACCGATCACCGGTGCCGAAAGCGTTCGCGGTGCGACGACGAACCCGACGAGCAGGAGCGGGATCAACGGCAGGGCGACGCCGAGGAAGAAGGCGAGAAAGCGGGCCGTATCGAAGAGGAACTCGTTGGGCGAGAACCCGGCGATGGAGACGGTGAGCCCGTAGAAGTAGAGTGCACAGCCCGCGAGCACGGCCGCCCCGAGCAGCGCGTCGACGGGGGTCGTGGGAAAGACCACGAGCGCGGCGAGGTAGGTGACGCCGGCGGCGGGCACGCCGATGAGGAGGAAGGCGAGGCGCTTCGCGCGGAAGACGTCGGCGACCGAGATGGGTAACAGGAGATACTCGTCGACGCCGTCGAACTGCGTGAGCCAGTTGTACGTGGTGAACGCGCTCAACGCGAGGACGGCGCCGAAGAAGACGCCGGTCGCGGGCCGAAGACCGACGATCGACTCCACGAGGTCGACAAGGGCCGCCACGAGTGCGAACAGGAGCCCGACGGAGACGAACGGCTTGGCGAAGCCGCCGGTTGACCGGCCGAGATCGAGCAGTGTCTTGGTGAGCAGCCCCGCCGTCTCCGCGGGGAGGCGACGCTCCAGGGCGCGGAAGCGGTTCGAGCGCGTGCGGGCGGGGCGTCGCATAGCCGGGTCGTACACACGGAACGCGGCCGCACCGCCGACCAGGACGGTGGCGGCGACGCTGATCGCCGCGAGCGGGCCGTCATCGACGACGACGAGCGCGTCCCAGGCCGGTGTGAGCGATCCCAACGAGGCGAGACCGACGATGCTGGCCCCCAGCAGACCGGCGACCGCCCATCGAGGGGCGCCGCGCGTTCGAGCCGCAATGGCCGCGACCGACAGGGTCAGCCCCGCGGCAAAGACCAGCGACAGCGAGACCCACACCCACGGGACGGCGGTCAGCGGGATCACGCTGATGGCAACGAGTGGCGAGAAGCCGAGCGCGATCGGCAACACGAACAGGACCAGGTAGTAACACACGTCGGACAGGACGAACAGACCGATCAGCGTCCGACGTGAGACGGGAAGCGTCCGAAAGACGGACGACAACAGCGTCACGTCGCCGAGGACGCGCTCTACCATCTCGGCCCCGACGAGGACGGCGGTGCCCGTGTACAGGCCGAACCCGAAGACGAGGACGTGAACGGCGGTATACAGCGTCGAGACGTCGGTTCGTCCGTAGTACGCGCCGGCGATGCCGCCGGCCGAGAGCACCGCGACGAGGAGGGGAAACGGCGCGAAGCGCGTGCCGCCGAACAGCCGCGCGTGGAGCCGCCATTCCTGCCGCAACAGCTCGCGGAACACGGTGCGCGTGGCGCGGGTCATCGTCCCCTCACGCCCCTCCCGGCGGCGACGAGGCCGAATCGGAATCGGACGTCGCCGTCTGGCCGGCCGAATCCGCCGGATCGGCCGTCTCGACCGTCTCGAGAAAGACGTCGAGGAGGGAGTCCTCGGCGAAGGCCTCGGCGGCACGCTCGGCGACGATCCGGCCGTCGGACACGATTCCCACCCGCGTGCAGATGTCCTGGGCGACCTCGACGTTGTGCGTCGACACGAACACGGCGTTGTCGGCCGCGGCGTACTCGCGGAGGGCACGCTTGACCCGCTCTTGAACGATCGGGTCGAGATTCGCCAGCGGCTCGTCGATGAAGACCGCCGCGGGCTCGTGCAGGAACGCCTGGGTCACCATCACCTTCTGTTGCTGGCCGCGTGAAAGATCCGCACAGAGCGTGTCGAGCGTTCCGGCGTAGCCGAGGCGATCGGCCCACGTCGCGACACGATCGCGAACCGTCATCTCGTCGAGATCGCGAACGCGGCCGACGAAGTCGAAGTACTCCCGCGGGGTGAGAAAGCTCGGGGGCGAAAGCTGTTCCGGGAGGATCCCGACGCGCTCTCGGGTCGCGACCGGCTCCATGGACGGATCGGTTCCGAGCACCTCGAGGTGCCCCGCATCGGGACGAAGCTGCCCCGTGAGTATCTCCATCGTGGTCGTCTTGCCCGCGCCGTTCGGGCCGAGAAAGCCGTACAGCTCGCCGCGGTCGACGGCGACGGAGAGCCCGTCGAGTGCCCGGACCTCGCCGTAGGTCTTCCGGAGGTTTTTCGCGGAGATCGCGGTCATCGGGCAGTGGTTTCGACAGACGGTACAAAGCCGTACCGGAGGATCCGGGAACCGTCGGTGTGGGGTCCACGACCGGGCGCAGCGACACCACCCGTTCCAGTGGTTCGGCCCGGTCGACGTGCCGCACTCGGCTCCGTCTCACACACGTTTCGATCGGGCTTCCCTGACGCCGGCCCCGTCGCGGACCATATCCTCACAGTCGGGACAGACGCGGACGGCGTCGAGTTCCGGCGGGGCGAACACCCGGACGTAGCGTTCCGTCACGAACGAGCCGCAGTTCCGACATTCCGGCATCGATCGGGAGTTGGGAGTCGTCCCAGGTAGTGCTTTTGGCCGAGGCCATTGTCACCGATTCACATTCAGGGGTCGGAGGACCCCGATCGAGACCGCGTCGGGGAACCGTCGGACGCTCCGGGATCGGCTGACGACGATCCGGTCGACGGCGATCCGGCCAACGGCGATCCAGTCACCCGTCGGGATTAAGGCGACGGCGAGCGTATCGGACGTATGAGCGAGACCACGGCGACGGCGACGGTCGGAGGCGGCTGCTTTTGGTGTACCGAGGCGGCGTTTCTGGAGGTATCCGGCGTCGAATCGGTGACGTCGGGCTATGCGGGCGGCGAGACCGCGGACCCGACCTACCGGGAGGTTTGCACGGGCGAGACGGGCCACGCGGAGGTGGTTCAGGTGGAGTACGACCCGGACGTCCTCGAGTACGCCGACCTGCTCGAGGTGTTCTTCACCGTTCACGATCCAACACAGCTGAACCGGCAGGGTCCCGACGTGGGCTCACAGTACCGATCGATCATCCTGACACACGACGCGGACCAGCGGCAGCAGGCCGAGGCGTACGTCGAGGCGCTTGCCGTCGAGGGCGGGTATGACGACCCGATCGTCACCGAGATCGAACCGCTGGAGACGTTCTGGCGGGCCGAGGAGAAACATCAGAACTACTTCGAGAAGAACCCCGAGGACGCCTACTGCCGGATGCACGCCCAGCCGAAGGTGGAGACAGTCCGAGAACGGTTCCGCGAGGAACAGACCGCGTAGCGATCGCCGCGGTGGCCGTGCGGGATGGCCGCCGTTCGGCGCCGGATCCTACTTGCCGAGCCGGATCGTCGGTTCCGCGTCCTCGCTCGTGGTGATGATGCCGTCGAAGAGCTGTTTGAGGGTGTTCATCGTCTGGTCGTCGTGGGCGCTCGAGTCGATACAGAAGAGCCCGAACCCGCCGACGCTCTGGACGCGGCCGGTGAAGACGTGGAGGAACCGGAAGACGGTCTGTAGCTCCGCATACATCAACAGCGTCGACAGCGAGTGGACCATGATGCGGTTGCGCTCGATCCCGCGGTCGGTGTAGAACTCCTCGAGGAACTCCGAGAGCTTGATCCCGATCCCGGTCATGTCGACCGGCGAGGAGGTGTACTTGATCCGGTCGTCGTCGCGGGCGTCACCGACGCCCTGCTGGCGGGTGACACAGTCGACGACCGCCACCGGCTTGTCCGCATAGTCGATCCGGGTGCCGAACTCCTCGAGCACGCGGTCACCGTTGTCCTTCGTCGTGACGATGATGGCGGACTCCCCGCTCTCAGTTCCATCGGCCAGAATGTCGAGCGCGAGGCTTCGCTTGCCGGTCAGGGCCGGTCCGCTGAGCAGAAGGTTCGTGCCCGGCTCGACCGCCGTCTCGAGATGGGGGCGGAGGTCATACATCTGTGGTCCTCATCGGTCCCGCGCCGACCAGCGACGGCCGATCGGTTCCGCGACCGTCCTGCCGGGAATCATTGGGTGTCACAACGATATACGGTGCGGATATTATTCTTTTTGATTACCGCACGAGGTGGGGAAAGACCCCGATCACCCGAGGGGAACCGCCCGCCCGGCGATGAAGGCGATCACGGCCAGAAACATCCCGGCTTTCACTCGTCGCTGTGCGCTTGCGGGATCGCTGAACGACTGCACGGCAGCGACGAGCATCACCGCGTCCGCCGGAACGATGAGGACGAGATAGGCGCGTCCGAAGGTCCCCCAGAGGAACGGGCCGGCGCTCGCGACGATCGCGACGACGAGCAACGCGAGTCCGATCCACAGCGACCGTCGTTCGCCGATCGCGATCGGGAGAGTGGTGAGTCCCTCCTCCCGGTCGCCGGCGACGTCCTCGACGTCCTTGATTATCTCCCGTGTAACCGTCGCGATGGCCGCGAGCACGAACAGGGCGCCCGCCTCGAGGGGAGACCCGACCGCGGCGCCGCCGAAGAGGAACGTGGATCCCGTCAGGAATCCGACGACGACGTTGCCGACGCCGGGCAGTCCCTTGAACAGCTCGGTGTAGGCGACGAGCAGCACCAGGTTGAAGACGGCCAACGCAATCGCCGCCGGCGGGAGCAGGAGCGCCGTCACCACGGCGCCCGCGAACAGCCCGAGGCTGACCAGCAGCGCCCCCCGTGCGGTGATCGCCCCCCGGGGAATCGGTCGATCGGGACGATTCACCCGGTCGATCTCGCGGTCGAAGTAGTCGTTCACCGCGTTGCCGGCTCCGGTCGCACACACCGTCGCGACGACGGCCGCAAGCACGACGACCCGGTCGGCGCCCAGGATCGCGCCGCCGGCAACGTACGCGCCGGTCCCGGTCAACACGCCGGCGGCGATCGCGTTCAGCGGCCGCGTGAGTTCGATCGCTCCCCGAGCCTGCCGACGCATCGACATACTCCGCCTCTCCCGCGAGTGCTCAAAAAGCGTGGCGGTTCGCCCGGACGGCACGCCGTGACAATCCCGTCCCGAATCGCGAGACTTAAACCGGGCAACCCGTAATCGAGAAGCGAGGGCGCTTAGCTCAGTTTGGACAGAGTGCTTGGCTTCGGACCAAGTTGTCGGGGGTTCAAATCCTCCAGCGCCCATGGTTCTGCCACGAGCTGAACGGCGAGTGGCGAGACGGATTCGACGGATCCATATGGATTCCCCTTCAACGTTCGAGAACCGCCGTCGATTCCCGGGACGATCGTCTCGTCAGGGTCACGATCCACCCCGATCACCGGGGTGGGCTGACCGGATCCACCCATCGGCCGTTCCGCTTACCCGGTGGAGGAGGTACACCTTCGACACCGAAGCGAGTTTTTGATGGTCGTTACCGGGTTCTCCGCGGAGAATACCCGGTCACACGACGAGCACCGTCTGTCGTCGGTGATTCCGATACCGCTTCCGTATCCGACGGTGACCGTCCGGGTCACTCCGTCGTGGGTCAATTCGACGTCGAGCTCCCCCCGTTCGTATTCCACCTCCGTTATCGTGAGCGGGTTCACCCGGACATCCAGTGCATGTCGATCACGAATCTCCCCCTGTTTGTGTGGGAATCCGTGGTCTCGCCGTTCGCGTAGATCACGTAATTCGGAAGTGACCCTCTCGGTTTCCGTGTTGACCTCCTTTCGCTCCTGTAGCGCCTCTACGTGGCTCTTTTGATCACCGTCGTTGATCGTCTCACTCAGTTCATCGACCTTCGACGACAGCTTCGAGCGTTCCGTTTCCAGCTCCCGGATACGCTGTTGTTGCAATCGGCGGTACTCTTCGAGTTCTGCGTCCGCAGCGCTGGATGCCTTCCTGTGGACGTCGTCGATCTCGGTCTGAACCGTCTCCAGTAGCTGATCCCGGGCCGTATCAAGCAGTGAGCGTGCCTCGGATTCCGTTAGTGACGATCGAGACGTCCTCTCCGTCGTCTCCGTCGTCACCGACGTGGTTCGGAGGAATGCCGCTTCCAGCGCCGGGAGACGGTTCTCCGAGCGGCGATCGATGGCACAGGCTCGAAGGAACTCACGTTGATACTCGCTAACGGTCTCGACACTCACCGTGAAGAGCACGACGACCGCCGATCGATCGTAATACGGCGTGAATCGGGCGCGTCTCACTTCGACGTCGTTTCCGTGCAGCCACTGTGGAACCGCCACTTCGGCTTGATCGGTTGCCATCGACAGTTTTCCGGTGGGACAACGTTCACTCGCATCTCCGAGTAGCCGTTGAAAGAACTCACTCTCCGGATGAAGGGACGCTCCAGCGGCATCGGCTTCGAGGTCGTTCCCACAGCGCACGGAGAGGCTCCCGGCTGGCAATTCCGTGTCCGCGTCGTCGGGGATCGTGACCTCCCACCGCGTCTCCCGTTTCTCGACGGCACCACCGAGCGACTCGATGTAGCGTTCAGTAACTGCCTCGACTGCGGACTGTGTCACCGCGAGTGCCGCATCAGTCATCGCTTGCTCCCAGATCGAAGCCTTCGAAAACGCCGCTGTTGAACTCCTCCAGCTTGTCAGCGAGTTCGCGTTGCTCCTGTAGATCGACGGCCATCGCGTCGAAGTCGTTCTCGAGATCGACGTCGGAATCAGCGTTCACGAGCCGCTCGAAGATGTGGTCTTCGAAGCTCGTTCCCGATTCCTCCAAGCGACTCAGGATCGAGCTCAGTTCTCCAACGCTCTGCTGGAACAGATCGATCTTGTGGTACAACCGTTCCAGTACGTACTCTTCGATCGTGTCCTTCAACGCCATGTTGAAGACGAAGACGTCTCGTTTCTGCCCGATTCGATGTATCCGACCGATGCGCTGTTCGACGCGCATCGGGTTCCAGGGCAAGTCCAGATTGACCAACATATTACAAAACTGCAAATTCCGGCCTTCGCTCATCGCGTCGGTTGAAACGAGGATTCCCCCCTCGGCTTCGAAGTCTTCGACGATCTGCTCCTTCTCGCTGCTCGAGTGCCCGCCGTGGAACGCGTGTACCGTGTAGCCCTCCGCAGCGAGTCTATCGAGAATCTGCCGTTGAGTTGCTCGGAACTGCGTGAAGACGATGACCCTCCCCATCTCGACGGTGTCGCGGGCCTCTTCGACGATGTCCAAGAGTCGCTCCTGTTTGGTCACCGTCTCGATCTCGTCGATCAGATCCAGGATGGTCTCCAGGTCGTCCGCGTGGGTGAGCGCCGACCGTTCGTCGAGTCGTTTCTCGATCGTCTCCTTGAGTGCGACCGGGCTACTGACGACCTCCTTCTGGAGGAGCATCAACACGAGCTTCTGACCCTGGTCCTGGCTGTAGGCTCCCTTGACGTAGTCCGAAACCGCTTGGTAGAGTTCGCGTTCCTTCGGTGTCGGATCGAACGTCCGTGTGTCGATCGTCCGCTCCGTGAAGTCGATGTCCGTGTCTTCCCGTCGGTTCCGGATCATCACCTCGTTCAACCGATCCTGGAGCTCGTCTCGGTTGACGAGCGTCTCCTGGTCGCCGTTCACGAAGTACTGGTGGAAGACGTCGCGTGTACCGAACAGTCCGGGCCGGAGCAGCGAGACGACGTTGTACAGGTCCGTCAGCTCGTTCTGTATCGGCGTCGCCGTCAGGAAGAACGCGTAGTTGTAGGAGAGCCGGTCGATCAGGTCATAGCGGTCCGTCGCTTCGTTCTTGACGTAGTGTGCCTCGTCGAGTACCAGAACGTCCCAATCGCGGTCGAGAACCGTCCGGCGGTGTCGCTCGCTCTTTGCAGTGTCGATGCTCGCAATGATGTAGTCGTGGGCGTCGAAGTCCTCGAATCCGTCGTCGTAGTTGCAGACGAACTCGAGTCCGAACTTCTCTCGGAGTTCAGCCTGCCACTGTTTGGCCAACTGTGCGGGAGTGAGGATGAGGACGGATTCGTCCGTTTCACGGAAGTGCATCTCCTTGAGGATCATTCCGACCTCTATGGTCTTCCCGAGCCCGACCTCGTCTGCGAGGAGGGCCTTCCCGTCCATCTCGAAGAGGGCGCGATAGGCTGCATCCACCTGATGTTCAAGTAACTTGACGGCGTTTTCGTCCAGTTCTTTCAGTGACCGAAGCTCGGAATCCGGTTGGCCAGCCTGGAGACGGACAGCCTGGATACTCTGTAAATGGTCTCCCTCGGTGTCGTTCTCAGACAGCGAATCGAGAAGATCGTCAGCAGATTCGTGTGTGACCTCGACATCCACGAGGTCGTATCCGCTCATACGTTCGTAGAAACAGGTGTGCGTGAAATACGTTTTGTGACCGACAATCGTGGATCGGTACGCAGTACTGTTGTTGCGCCTCGGGCTGAGTTCAACGGGACCATAGTGTTTATTGGGTGCCACTGAGGTGTGTTTAAGTATCAAGATGGCACAGTCAGGATCCTTATCGAACACCCTCGAAGACACGGTGACCCTCAGCCGCGAGCTTCGGGAGGAGGGGCAGATCGACGGGCAGGTAAAACTCTACAACGTCGACGACGACGACGAATTCGAATCTGACGCGGAACTCTTCTTCGAGCGGACGCTGATGACGCAGGGCCTTCGAGAGGCCCTCTCGATCCTCCGTGATTCGTTAACTGGCGACGATCCACGCGGGACGCACATCCTCTACGGGCCGTACGGCAGCGGGAAGTCCCACCAGATGGTGGCGCTGTACCACTGTTTCGACGATCCTGCGGCGGCAGGGACGTGGGCGAGTGATTCGGTCGAAGGGTTTGACGCCGCACTTCCGGAGTCGGCGACGCCGATCACGGTTGCGATGCAGAACGAACAGTACGAGTACCTCTGGGAGCCGTTCTTCGAGGCGCTCGATCACGATCCAGGAACGTTCGAGTCGGGTGGCTATCCCGATATGCAGACGATTCAGGAGGCCGTCGGCGAAGACACGGTCGCATTTTTCGTAGACGAGCTGGAGGACTGGTTCGACACGCTACAGGGCGACCGCAAGAGCGCGAACAAGGCGTTCCTCCAGTCGCTGCTCGAATCGACGGCGCTCTCTGATCTCGAACTCTACACTATCGTCTCGGTACTCCGTGAAGGGTCCGAGGTTCACGACATTCTGAATCGGGAACAGGCGGTCGAGGTCAACATGAACAACCAGGTGGACAAGCGCGAGGTCCTGCGCCACCGCCTGATCGACTCCGTCGACGAGGGCGCGGCCCGCGAGATCGTCAACGGGTACTTCGACGCATACGACCAAGCCGATGGGCACGTCGATCTCCCCGACGACTTGCTGTCGGAGATGCACGACCTCTATCCGTTCCATCCTGTGCTTCTGGATGCGCTTGAGACGCGCTACTACGCCGACGAGGGCAACCAGAACACCCGCGGGATGATCTACCTCTTCTCGAAGGTTCTCCTGCAGATGCAGGATCAGACGGACCTGATCACACACGGCGACATCGACGCCATCGAGTTCGAGGACGAACTGGCGAAGATCAACTACGAACGACTGAACGCCGCCACCGGAGACATCACAAGCCGTATCGACGTCGACGACGTGCCTCACGGTCGTCGCATCCTGAACACGATTCTCCTGTACTCGCTGAAGCCGAGCGAGGGCGAGGGTGCGGAGGTCTCGGAGATCGTGATGGGTGCCTACCAGACGGGTGATCTCGTCTCCGACGTCGTCCTCAACCTCGAACGGTTGCACGGCGTCGCGTGGCACCTCCACAAACTGAACGGAAAGTACGCCATCCGGGACCGACAGAACCCCAACGCGCTCATCCGGAACGCAGCCGTGGACGTGTCGGAGACGTCGGCGAAGGCCGAGATCGCGGACTTCATTACGGATATCTTCGGCTCGAACGCGTACCCGGTCGGGTTCCGGACGAACGACATGCGAGACATCCCGGACGATCGCGACGTCAAAGTCGTCGTAAAGGACAGCCAGTGGAGCCAGGAGGAAGTGAAGAAAGTCATCACCAACGATGGCCGCGGACGCGAGTGGCGCAACACGCTCGTGTTCGTCCAACCTTCGGGCGACAAGGCCATCGAGTCCGGCACACGGTACATCGACAAGGCACGATACATCGAGGGTGCGCGGCAGGTACTCGCGGACGAGTCACTCGATGACGAGATCCGCACGTCGATTCAGCGTATGAAGGAGCAGGAGGAGACCGAACTCCGCGAGGAGCTGCAGCTCCTGTACGGGGAAGTGCTCGACGGTGACGACCTCCTCAACGAGTTCGATCTCGCGGCGCCGATGGATCTCGACGTCTTCGTCCACGACGAGGCGGAACTCGACGCCTCGAACATTGCGGACTCCGCGGCGGCGGACCCGTTTGACCTCCGGTCGCACGTCTGGGAGATCGCCGCGGACCTGCTGGATCGACGCGGGGAGATCTCGGTCGAGGACGTCTACGAACAGTTCCTCCGTGACCCGGAGCTCCCGATTCCCGGCAGCGCGAACGACGTGTTGAACGCGACCGTGGAGGCGCTCGACGGGAAGCCGGTGCTGGCGCGTGATTCGGACGGGTTCAGTGAGGACCTCTCCGGGAGTTCACTCGACACCGTGCTCGTTCGGCGGGACGACGTCGACGTGTGGGGCGTCGACGACGTCGAACGGGAGCTGCGCCAGCGGTTCGGGAGCGGGACGACCGCACTCGACATCGGCAACTTCGAGCTGGAGCTCGTCGCGGACGGCGAGATCTGGGTCGACGGCGACACCCACGACGTCGTGATGCGAGCCATCGGCCGTCTCAACCGCGAGGACCAGTACGTCATCGTGAAGGGGAATGAGATCCTCGACAAGCCGCAGCCCGATGCGACGCTCCGTGACGTCGGCGGGGCGGCGGTCGTCGGCGCGTCCGCGCTCGTGGACCGCATCGAGGCGCACATCGACGACGACGGGTACGCGACCCTCGAGACGATCATCGGGGCGGTCCGGTCGGACGAAGCGGTGTTCCTGCCGCCGGACGAGACCGAATCGGTTGCTCGTGAGGCGGTCAACGAGTTCCTCGTCGACGACTACGTGCTGGAGGCCGGCGGTCGGTATCTCGGATCGCTCGGCGATCGCGAGCCGACCACCGTCAAGATCGTCCCGACGGTATCCGACCGAATCGGTGACCAGATTCTGGCGTACATCGAGGACTTGGAGCCGGGTGACCAGTTCACGGTCAACAAGGTCACCGACCGCTTCGACGACAGCGTCACCGAGTACATGGTGCGGACGTTCCTGCTGGAGAACATCGGGAAGGACGAGGAACCGGAGTACGTGGTCAACACGACCGGGTCGGACAAGGCCACCGACTGGGTGCCCGGCTACCCGTTCCGGAAGGCCGACACGGAGGCAGACACGTGGCGCTTCGAGTACAACGGCGACGACGTCGCCGCGATGCGGAGCAAGTGGCGGAACAACCACCAGACGGGGAGCGTCGAGTACGGCGACGTCACGTTTATGCTGCCCGACAGGGAGGGCGTTCCCAGCGCGCTGCAGGGAACCGTCGACGTCGAGCGCACCCAGGTCAGCGTGACGCTGCGGTCCGAACAGGACTACACGAAGGTGCAGGACCTCTTCGAGCGAATGCCGGACGAGGCGTCGAGTCTGAAGATCGAGATCAGCTTCCAGAAGTAACGGTCACCAATACCGGAGATCGTCGACCGGTTTCTGAATCATCTCGAACACCTCCCTTGCACGGAAGACGCGGTTCCGGCTCTGTCCGGTGACCTCTTGGAGGACCCCATCATCTTCGAGTCGTCTCACAGCAACGTTTGCGGTTCTGTATGATATTTCGATGAGATCTCCGATAGAGTTCACCGAGTTTCCAGCCATCTCCCCTGTCTCGAATCGTTAAATACCTATATTTCACCCATATCTGGGGTGCATAATGAACCCAATCCGGATATCGGTTCAATATGGGCTCGCCAAGACGGTGCATAGTATATCCAACCATCTGTGAAATCGGATCCGAAACACCATTCACCGAGTCTCTGCGCCAGGTTCTGTGGAGAAACGTGCTCTAATCACCGCTACAATAAGACCGTCTCACAGAAAGTATAGTGAAGTGGATCGCGGAACGCTACACGAAGTGGGAGGAGTTCGAGCCCCTGGCTGCCGAGTATGAGGTCAAACTATGAACCGTGAGCCGACGTTCCTACCGGGGCGGCGATCTGGCTCGTGAATCGCCCGGATCACGTGTACTTACTCGTCGTCTTCGTTCTCGTCGTCGCCAGTCACCTTCGCAACCGCTTTGGAGATGATCTCGGACCCCTTCCCGCTTTTTTGGCCCTTCTCTTTCGCCTTTTCTCGACTCTCAGCGCTCATACGATCGTGTACACAGTTCTCACTTAAATAGCTGCGGCACAGACGGCCGCAATGATACCGAGGACGAGGGAGACTTGCGTGGCGGTCAACCACTTCGAGTTACGCCGCACGTCGTCGTAGTTCTCGGCGATCATTCCCGCCATCGTCTTCAGAAGATCCACTTCCCACGGTGGATCTGAAAAATCGTCCCTAGCCAGTTCTTCGATGTATTCTCCTCCCGGTCCAACGTAGAGATTCGATTCGTTGTACGTGATGATTCCACAAATCGTGGACACCAATAGGAACAGAAATGCGACTTGAAGGGTAGCAGTGTTGAACAGATCCGGTGCGAACTGGAGGCCAGTAATCAACAGTCCCAGAAGAACAGCGTTCAGCCGGACAGTCCGCATCGCCTTGTCATCGATGTCGGTCATGGTGGCGTTCTGCGCGTCCATCACTGCCCGTGCCTCGGTGTAGGCTATTTCTCGGCGCTTATCCGTCCAGTCGCCATCCATATCGAGACCCGTCTCGTGTCGTTACTAAACGGTTACTCCCCGACGCTCGTTTCTTTGTCCGGCGAGCCGACGAGAACGCACACTTATGAAGCTCCTGTGTTATCCCTTGCACATACCGAACTATGGCTGAACAATCCGGGTCCTCGACGTCGCGCCACGATCGGACCGAACTCCCGATCGAACGCGGATTTCCGATCGAGCGCGTGAACGAGATCGCCGAGAAGGAGGGGCGGGCAAAGATGTACTACCGACCCATCTACACGATGCACAAGTGGTGGGCGCGACGCCTGGGCTGTGTCTTCCGGGCGGTCTCGCTGTACACGCTGCTCGACGATCCGGAGGCGGTCTCCGTCTACGAACCGGGTCACGAGGGGAGCACGCTCGCGTCCTATGGCGACGACGCCGACGGCGAGTCCGACCTCGACGTCGCCTCGCTGCTCGAACGCGTGGATATGTCCGACCCGGAGAGCCTCTGGGAACTCTACCCCAAGGACGTTCGTGTCGAGGACAAGAAGATCCTCGATCCGTTCATGGGCGGCGGCACGTCGCTCGTCGAGGCGTCGCGCTTCGGTGCTGAGGTCGTCGGCAACGACCTGAACCCGGTCGCGTGGTTCGTCACGAAGAAAGAACTCGAAGCAGGACAGACGGACGTCGAAGAGCTTGAGGAAGCCTTTGAGCAGGTGAAGGAGGACGTCGCCGACGAGATCACGCAGTACTACAAGACGCCTTGTCCGAATGGTGATCACGAAGCGGACGTGATGTACAACTTCTGGGTGAAGGAGTTGGACTGCGTCTCCTGTGGGCACACGGTTCCGCTGTTCAAGGACTACCGTGTCGCTGCTGGGCGCTACGAGAACGACGACAAGTACAATGTCCTCTGTCCGGGCTGTGGGTCAGTGACACTGGTGGACGACTGGCAGTCGGAAAGTGTCTGTAACGACTGTGGACATGGGTTCATTCCTAAGGAAGGGAACGTCTCACGCGGTGGTAAGTATAATTGTCCAGATTGTGGCCAAAAGTACGCGATTACAGATGCGATTCAGGAACAGGACGGATACGATCTCCGTCTCTACGCTCTTGAGTACTATTGTGAGGTTTGCGATGAGGCAAACGAAGACAGGAGCATCCAGAAGGGGTATAAAAAGGCGGAAGCCGTCGATATAGGACTATTCGAAGATGCTCAACAGGAGTGGAAAGATAGCCCCGAACTTCGAGACTTTGTGCCCGATGAGGAAATCCCACCCGGTCATATGACTTCTGAACGAAATCCCGTTTTCGACCATGGGTTTGAAAAATGGGTTGACTTCTTCAATGATAGGCAACTTCTAGTCTTGTCGAAACTATTGCGAAGTATATCTCAGGTAGAGGACCGCAACGTCCGTGAGTATCTACTACTTGCGTTCAGTGACTCTCTAAATTTCAATAATTCACATACAGGGTATCAAGCGGCGATGAACAAAATCCAGCACCTGTTTAAAACCAATTCCTTCGACCCCCCACAAACCCCCTGTGAAAGTAATCTCTGGGGAACAAAATATGGGATGGGGAGTTTCACTAAGACATTTGAACTTGTCAAAAGGGGGGTCAATTATGCCCATGCACCTACGGAACGGTACGTTGATAATGGAGAAAGTAAAGAAACCGAGCCATTCTCACAGCCGATAGGTGGCGACTTTACTGTCAATCAGGGAGATATGCGGCAGATCAAGGCCACTGATGAGTATGATGCAGTGATCACAGATCCACCATACTACGATAATATCATGTATTCCGAGGTGGCTGATTTCTACTATGTATGGCAGAAAATTCTACTTGAGGGGAGTTACGATGGATTTAGTGAAGAGAAGACCCCTCGCGCGGAGTCAATCGTTACAAATCCCTATCTAGAAAAGACTGCTGAGGATTTCGAATCTGAATTGCAGCAATCATTTTCAGTTATCCATCGTGCTCTCAAAAATGAGGGCACACTCGCTTTTACTTATCACCACAGCGACTCCGAATCCTGGGGTGAACTTCTCGAATCGCTCTGTGACGTTGGATTCGAAGTCACAGCCACCTATCCAATTACCGCTGACCTCCACAAGTTCATCTCCGGTGAAGCAGTCTCTTTCGACATCGTCGTCGTCGCCCGCCCCATCGATGACACCGAACCCGCTTCGTGGAAGTCACTCCGCCGCGACATCTACCGCACGGCCCGGCGCACTCGCCAGCAACTCGAAGAAAACCGCGACCTCTCCCGCGGCGACATCGGCGTGATGGAGATGGGCGCGTGTTTCCGCGAGTACTCCAAGCATCACGGGAAGGTGCAACGCGACGGCGAGATCATGAGCGCGAAGGATGTCGTCCAGGAGATTTACGGCATCATCCAAGAGGCCAGCGACATCGGCGTCGAGGACGTGTTCATCGATCTCCTCGACACGTCGAACGTCTCCTACGACGACGTCAACAAGCTCTGCCGCGGGACGAACGCCACACCGGAGGACCTCAAGGGCACGCGCCTGTACAACCAGGACGACGGCTTCGAACTCGGCACCTGGGACAACGAGAAGCGCCAGGCGTACATCCAGGAGCGCGTCAACGGCGACGGCGGCGACCACCTCTCGAACCTCGACAAGCTCCAGTTCCTCCGCTACCGCTACGAGAAGGGGCAGGCGGTCCAGAACTACGTTGAGAAGTGGGACGTCGATGACGACCTGCGCGAACTCGCCGGTCGGCTCGCCGACGTGACCGGCGACGACACGTACACGCGGGTGCTCGGAGACCGGGATATCACGAGCTACTGACAACGGTTGTAGCTCAGTATCTCCGATTCGGGTACGACCGAAGGTTTTTGAGCCGGGACGAAGTACACGGTACTGTAGAGAGCTTGAGTATGAGTAAGGAACTAGCCGACCGATTCGAACGCGATCTGTCCGCATCCGATGAGACAGCGGAGCGTGCACGTCGGGCACGCAGCCGCGGTGCAGCTCTCGACGTAGACTGGGAGCGAGCGTTCGAGGTCTACTATGCTCAAGCGAACCTGGATCCCAAGAAGTTCATCCGCTTTCCCGATAGGGAAATCGATTTTCCGGATCCAGTCGTAACTGGTCGAGACTTCGGTGACGCTTCGTCGGACGATGACGAGCGGTACGAATCGGCCACACCTCGATAGCTCGCTTTTCGATGGAGGCTACGCTGGACGTTCTGGATACACAACTACTGGTCTATATGGCCAACGAGGCCGAGCCGTGGGCCGTTGATCTTCACGAAGAAATTCTTCAGGGTGAACGTATCGTGTTTCTCCCTCGGTACGTCGCAACTGAATTCTATCAAGTGATGGAACGAAACCGAGGGGAGGAGGGCGCTGACATCGCTTGGGAGCATCTGACCACGTTAAGCGAGACTCCTGCTGCGGTTGTTCCCCATCCGAATCGGTTCCGGGTGGACGTACACGCAATTCGGAACCACGCGACGACGAGGACACTCGCAGCTGTCTGTGATATGGAACCGAAAGACGCGCCGATTCTCGCCACAGCGTACCGCCTCACAGAATTCATTGAGGCATATGATCCACCGAACCACTCGCAGGAGGCGATCCCGAACGATCCCGAGGAGTTCCGACTGAAGCGACTTCTCAACGAAGTTGGTGTCGATACTATCACCGCACGTATCTTGACCAACGAAACCAATTTCATTGGTGTCGATCCAGATTCAGTCGGACTTGATACTGTAGCAGTAAAACAGATTCCCGAGTAGCGACCCTCAGTTATTGACTGAAGAACTCAATGAACTGCCGAAGATCGTCTCCTCCCGAAATGTCCGCTGAGGAGGCCCGGCGGTATCTCATCCGATTCCTCAGGCGGCAGGACCTCAGAGACCACGAGGAGATCTACGAGGAACTCGCCCACGAGTGATTCAGATAGACGGTACCGCCGACGTCACGTTCGACAAATTCCGTTTTTACCAATTCCCTCCCGTGAACCGACAGGTGTGCCTACGGAAAGTCAGAGTACGTTTATGATCGCAGCACCGGCCGTGATAAGCAGACCGACGACGATTGCGGGTAGGGCGAGGGTCTGAACCACGTCCGAAATCCAGCTGATGTCGCCGCCGTTACCGCCGATCCAGACGGCAGCGACGATTGCAAGGCCGACCACGATGATGAACGGGAGTGCAATCAGTTCCTCGGGCTCTGCCGACATACGATTACAAACGTCAGTTCACGTTGAATACTTTCTCCCCCAGTTCGTGCGTCTGACAGCACAGTTACTTAATGAGCCGAGGAGAAACGTACTTCAACGAATGGCAGGACCAGGCCAAATTCCCGGACGATACAACATCATCGTCGAAGGGGAGTATAACGTGTTCGACCACCAGATGCCGGTCGAGGAGTTCATCAAGCGTCTCAAGGACGATGACGTACCAGACAAGGTGAGCGTCGTCGGACTGGGTGACGCGTTCGAGGACGGTGACGTAGCAGACGAACTCGCTCGTGCAATGGATCGACGAGCGAATGACCTGGAGTATCAAAGCCCGACCGTTCAGTTCGTCGTCGAAGGGTCGTTCCACCGAAGCGGGAAGACCTACGACCTCCGCTATAACGATGCGCTGCACTCTCTGCAGCAGGTATTCGGCCCACAACTCGAACGAAAAGAAGAGGGAGACTGGCTCGTCGCTCCGTTCTAACGAGCTAGAGCAGTTTCAGCGGGCCTTCTTTCTCCACTTCATCGGATCCGTTCTGGAGGAAGTAGAGGTCGATCCACTCCTGCCCGTGCTCGCGACAGAACACCGGTACGCACGTCGTCGTATGCTCGTAGCGCTGTTCACAGCGCGTCTCGATCTGTTCTCGCGTCCAGTCACCGTCCTGCTCTAGGTCGTACCGATTGCGAACTTCCCACGAGTGTTCGTCGGCAGCGGCCTTGAGAACACGAAGCGAGAAATCTCGAGTATCTTTGAACGTAAACGGACCGCTCATCGATGTCGCTTCGCTCAGGGCAGTCTCTTCGACACCGTCGAGACACAGGCGATTCTCTGCGACAGCCCTGAAGGCTTCGAGTTCAGCAGATTTCTCGACGAAGACGTCGTGTAGGTAGTTGTGGACGACGTCGCCGTATCCATCCAGAGTGAACGACTGCTCGGGTGAGACGATCTGCAGTTCGGCTCCGGTCTGGGCGACTCGACGACGCTTCGGTTCGAGTAGCGGGCACAGGAATGCGAGCCGGTCAGCGTGGAGAAGGTAGGCGTAGCTGAACAACCGAGATCGGGACGGAGACTCCTTCACCGGGTCGTGGCCTTCTGCGTAGTATTTCGAGTCCAGTACAGCTAGAGTCTCGTCGCCCTCCTGTAGCGCGTGATCCGGTTCGTGGTAGATCTGGCCTTCACCCTCGAACGGATTCACGGAGGGTGACCGGACGGGCGTCACGTCGTCGAGGCCGCCGAGGTGGTCGTAAGACTTGATATACGAGAGTTCGCGCTCGATGACGACCTGTGAGTACTGCTCGAACAGCGACTCCATATTCAAGACGTAGTCTACGACCAGTTCCCGCGGGCCGTCTCTGAGTTGCTGTCCGAGTGACGACGACATCACCGCCTTGGCGACATCGAACGCCTTCTGGTAGTACCGGCGCTGCTTCGGGAGGTCGCTAAGCGAGAGGCGTCGATACGCGTCCATCCGGTCTAACCCGCTGCTAACACCCATACTCTCCAGGCGCTCCACCTCTCGGTGAACCTCTGAGAAGATTCGGTCGTATGCAGGGTGGTCATTCTCGTGAGAGTTCTGTCGGAAGAGCCGAAGCAGCGTCTTCCCCGCGTAGTGGAGCAGCGAGTTCGCGGCGTTGTCGTACTCGGTCTCGTTGCGGATCCAGTGTGGCTCCAGTGTCCCGCGAGCGTGGTTCAAAAGTGTCTGTTCGACGTCGATCTCGCCCCGTCCATCCAGACTGTCGAGCCGACGGATGACCAAGTCGCGGATGTACCCCTGCCGGTGGATCGTCTCTAACCCATCGAGGTAGTTGATCGCCAGCACCACGAAGACGTCGTCAAGGTGAATGTCGTCGGAGAGGAAGTCCTGCAGCGGGATCCCGTGGTATTCGATTGAACGGTTCTGGTCGTAGACCGCCAGCAACATATCGAAGATGTGCTCCCAGTCGATCTTCGGATCGACCTGGACCTTCGACGACGGCGTAAGGCTCACGACGCCGATGATGTCCGTCGCCTCGACGTGGAGTATTTCGTTTTCGTCGCCGTCTACGGTGACCGTGACGACTTCGTACTCCTGATCGCCGTCGAGTGCCGCCTGACTCTTTGTGAAGACGCCGGGACTCTGCTGTGTGAACGACGCGCGACGAAGCTGGTCCCCGATGGACGACGGACAGCCCTCTATCCGGATCTCTCCGCGCTCAGGGACGTTGAAGGTGTCTTGCCCGTACTCGTAAACTTCGTCAACGGTGCTCATTACTCGTAGGAGCCCATCTGGCGACGTTCCTGTTCGAGTTCCCGTTCGGCGAGCTCAGCTGCTGGGGCGAGATCGAACGCCTCGCACTCCCCGTTCATTGCGCGGTAGTGTTGTGCGATGCGCTCGATCTGTGGGAATGCGGCGGCGTTCAGGAGTCGCGGGACGATGTACGTCCGGAAGGCTTGTCCGACCGCGTCCGCCTGGTCGTACTCGTACTCGCCACCCTCCCGACAGCCGACCCCGAGGAAGACGGCGACGTCGCGGTAATGCATCGGACCGAAGCGCATGATCGACCCCTGCGACGTCGATTCGTGGCCGTGGTTAATCCCCTGGTAGTCCCGCTCGAACAGGCGGAGGATCTCGCTTTCGCTGAGGTCCGTGTGGTCGGTGACGTGTGTGGTGATCCAGTCTTTGAACAGCCGTCGGCGCTTGTCCTCCTCGTACTCGTCGAGCTCGATCATCGCGAAGCGACGGGTGATCGCGTTGTCGAGTTCGTTCACCGTCCGATCGGACATGTTCATCGTACAGATGATGTTCACCCGTTCGTCGAGTTCGATCGTCTCCCCCTCGTCGGTCTCGAAGATGGTTTGGTGTGGGTTCTCGATGGCGGTGTAGAGTGGGCCGAAGATCTTCGAGATGTCCGCCCGCGTGATCTCGTCGAGGATGACGCCGTACTCGACATCGAACCGACGAGCACGCTGAACGGCTTCGGACACGCAGCCGAGTTTCGTCCGGTAGCTCAGCGAGTCACCGGTGTAGTCCGGACTGATCCCGCCGATGATGTCCGATGGCGTCCACGAAGGTGTCGCGGTATTGAGCGTGTATCCGATTCCGGTCTCACGTGCGAGCTGCTTGGCGAAGGTCGTCTTCCCGGTTCCGGTCGGTCCGTACAGGACGACCGGCTTCCCGGCTTCGAGCGCGACTTTCGCGTTCCGCTCGACGTCGTTCGGGACGAGTATCTCTTCGGGGGTTTCGTCGCCGCGGAGACTTACGATACGCTTGAGGCCGTCTGACGCCAGTGGGGATTCGAGTACCGCACGTCGAACCCGTCCCAGACCACGCTCGCCGTCGTGAATCACATCGAGTTTCTCGTCTTCGATCAGAAACTCCAGTACGTCTTCGTTCTCTGCGCTTCGGATCGCTTCGACGACGTCGTCGGGTACACGGCGGAGAATCCCGACTTCACCTTTCGCGTTCGCTACCGTGTAGCCATCGTCCGACGAGTCACTCATTATCGGATACAGGTGGTGGGGAGTATATAAAATCCCACTCACGATCGGGATTTGTGCCCGATAGAGACAACTCTTTTTATTAACTGTGATAATATATCTCTATGGGATTGATCGCTGAATTCATCGTCGACACACCAATATTGCGTCAAGTGATGGCTGAAGTTCCTGATATGAAAATTCAGAATCCAGTCATCTATCCAGAAACGAACGGCGAATATAAATCAATGATCTGGGCATGGGGGGATGATTTTCAGTGTTTTGAAGAGGTTATGGACGAAAACCAATTCATCTGTGAGTATTCTACGCTCACCCAGGTCGGCAAGCGGCGTCTCTATTTAGTGACACTAGGAAACGGGGCGGAAGATCATCTTGCGTATCAGGTGGTATGGGATAACGACATTCTCACCTTTCATATGACTGGCACCAAGAAGGGCTTCGAAATGCGGGCGCTGTTCCCAAACAAGGATTCGCTGTCGGATTTTAGGAAAGACTGTCTCGCACGAGATATACCATTCCGGCTGTGCGCACTCTATCAAGAAGATAAATTCTCTGATAAAAATAAGAAGAATTCACAACCGCTGACAGGCAAACAACGGGAAACTCTGCTTATAGCCCTCGAACAAGGATATTTTGACGTGCCTAGGGATACGACTCTGAAGGGCCTTGCAGATCAACTCGGTATCTCAACACAGGCGGTATCCACACGCCTCAGACGAGCACAGCAACGACTCATCCGTGCGTCGTTTGAACGGGATACGTCTGCCAACCGTGTCTGATACCAACTTTGCGATCAATATCCCTGATGGATCTGTGCTTTTCAACCGATCGACCATTTAAAATATTGAGCCTGTAAACGAGGTCACTCTTCTATGTTCTCCCAATTCGTGTACCTATGCCTGACAAGAAGGCATCCCATAGGCAGTATCGGTTGACTCGGCGGCGACAGTTAGGACTACTCGGAACCGCACTCGGGGCATCAGTTGCCGGTTGCGGATCAACAAGTACACCGGCGGAACAGCCGACACGGAATAGTCCGACTGACACCGAGAATCCATCTGAAACGCCCAATACAAACGAACACGGAAACCAAGTCACAGTAACAAGTGGGACAAACATTGCGGTCACTGGTTCGCCTGACGGCGAGACGCTCATCCTCGACCACGCCGGAATCCTATTTCGACTTCCGGGCGATGGTGGGGAAGCCGAACGGATCACCGATCTTGAACTGGAGCCAGCGTATCCTGCCTACGGTCCAGACGGCGAGAGAGTTGCGTTCCAAGGGTATGCAGACGGTGTCTACGACATCTATACGATGGCACCGGACGGATCCAATATAGAACAACTAACCGATAACCCACATTGGGACGCACGGGAACCTGCGTGGTCAGCAGACGGGAGTACCATCGCATTTGCGTCGGATCAAGGAATGGGTTATGATATTTGGTTACTTGACGTTGCCACTGGTGAGGTTAGTCAACTGACCGACACGGACGCTGAAAATTATCTGCCGACGTGGTCACCTGATGGTTCGGAGATCGCATACATTACGGAGACCGGTAACACGATCAAAGCGGTCTCGATCGAGGAGAACACGTCAAGAACGCTCTACACTGCCGGGGAGGGAGAGAGATTCCGCGCGCTATCGTGGGGGCCGAATGGCGATCTGGCCTACGTCCAAGTCGCCGGGAGTGAGGCGGACCTACTGGTGGACGGGGAACAGGTTACTGCCAATGAAGACGTGTTTCCGTTACCCCCCCACTGGCAGTCAGCAAACGAATTACTGTATACGGCGGATGGGAAGATTAAGACCAGAGACGTCACCGCAGAGTCCGGCGACGCCACGGACATCCCCTTCACAACAACGTTCGATCTACCGACACTCGATTACGAGCGTAAGTCCTACGAGTTCGATCAACGGAACGAGCAAGCGGTCACGGGTATCCAGACACCTGCTTTAAGCCCCGACGGAGACCGAGTCGCGTTCATTGCGTTGAACGATCTCTGGACGATGGAGATCGGAGAGCAACCGACTCGTGTTACCGAAGACCAATATTATCAGACAGCTCCGGCTTGGCATCCTGATGGACGATTCCTTGCGTATTCATCCGACAAAGCAGGGACGGAGGATGTTTACGCATATGACACGGAAACGGACTCTCATCACAGGATAACCTCGCTGAAAGATGAAGCAGCTATCAAGGCAACGTGGGCGCCGGACGGTTCAGAACTCGCGTTTCAGAATCAGAACGGTGCCACGTTCACGATCGGTGTGAATGTTGACAACGATACCGTTGAAGCCGACGGAGAGCCACGTACTGTCTTGGGAGCCCAGTTCGCTCCGGGTGCACCCACTTGGTCGGCAAACGGGCAAACGCTCGCGATGACGGTAAACGTTCCATTCACCGAACGTTTCACACCAAGCGGTCGACTCTTCGGAACAAACCAAATCCTGACTGTCGACGTTGACTCTGGTGAGACCGACATTCATCCACCAGGTGAAGAGTTCGCGTCAGTTGCGACGAGAAATAACGATGGGCCGGTGTGGTCGCCGGATGGACAGTATATGGCGTTCGTCGTTGAGAGTACGCTTCGGGTGATGCCAGTGGACGAAAACGGCGATCCAACTGGTCAAACGAGGGAGATCACGAACGAGGTGACAGATGGTCCATCTTGGAGCGGTGACTCGGAGTGGTTACTGTACTTGAACAACGGACAGTTAAAGAAAGTCCGTTATGACGGCACTGAAACACAGGATATACCTCTCCAACTTACGTATCAGCGCCAGCACCCAGATGGTCGAACGGTCGTCTATGTCGGGGGAATGTGGGATGGAAAGGATGCGGAGTTGAAAGAAGACGTTACCATCGAGATCGCCGGTAACCGGATCGAACGTGTTGAAACGGATACCGAACCACCGAACGGTCAGTACGTCGACGCATCCGAACTCACCGTTATTCCCGGATTATGGGACGGTCACAACCACCAAACCTACAGCGAGGAACTGTTCGGCGCCCGTCAGGGGCTCGTTAATCTTGCATATGGTGTGACGACAACCGTTGACCGGGCAGCATTCGCCTACCACGCGGTCCACGATCGCGAAGCGAACGCCGCCAACGAACGAATCGCGCCGCGGTACTTCATGACCGGTGAATTGCTCGACGGATCGCGGACGATGTTCCCGACCAACCGAATGGTACGAAGTTCCGATCAGCTTGAGCTGGAACTGTCGCGAGCCAGAGAGCTCGAGTACGATTCGTTAAAGACCTACGAAAGACTGAACGCCACGCTGACGGACGATGTGGTAGAGTTTGCCCACGACGAACTCGGTGTCCCGGCCGGATCGCATTACGTTGTCCCGGGACTTCAACTTGGGCAGAACGGGACGACACATATGGATGAGTTCAGTCGGTTTGGGTTCTCACGTGCGGAGTCCGCGACGAACCAGTCGTATGAAGATTATGTTCAGTTCCACACCACAGGAGATCGACGCTGGACCATCACCACGTTCTTCGATAACAGTTTCATCCTCAGCGAGGATCTCGAGGATGATCCGCGGCTTGAATTGTTCCCACCTTGGCGCCGTCAAGGACTGCTAGCAGCCACCGCGAACAATGAAGAATATCCAGACGATCCCGATTGCACTTCAGGTCTCTGCCGGAACGTGGGTGGAGCCAAGCGGATCATCGATAATGGAGGGTTAGTCGTCGCAGGAACTGACGTGCCGCTGACCTACAATGGTGTGGAATTACACGCGAACCTCCGACCGATGGTAGAGTATGGGCTCTCCGAGCACGAGGCGCTATTGACGGCTACCCGGTTCGCAGCCGAGCATCAAGGCGTTGATGATGATCTTGGTACCATTGAGGCAGGAAAACTAGCCGATATGGTCTTTGTTGACGGCGATCCGTTGGAGGATATCAGTACGGCGATGAACGTACAAATGACGATGACCGACGGGGACCTGTACACGATTGACGATCTACTTGACCTCTTTGTATCGAATGATTCGTAGGTGAATGTACCCTAGCGGCCGGTCGGAGCGTCCCGGCGGTCGCAACAGTTTTTTGAGCCCTTGTCCGTCAGCCTAGTATGGTCGTCGTCGAGGAAGTTACCAAACTGAGCCAGCGCCGCGCCCAAACCTCGTCGAGGCGTTTCCGGGCGATTCGCTGTCGTCGGTTCGGGCGGCCTCGACGGCCGCCCCGGCAAGCGTCTTCGACGGCTCCACGGAGCACACGGAGGTCGGTGGGTTCGATGCTACGATCGCCGACGGGCTCTCGCAGTACGAGTACGAAGGGGACGCCGCCAGCGGGTACTCATATAGCAAATACACAACCAATCAGTTCCCGACAGTCCAAACACTCGTCTATTCGATCCGGTAGCCGCTAACGCGGTCCCGTGCGATGGACATCGATCCGAGACCGACGAGACACGCGAACACGACCGAGATGACCGTTCCAAGAAGCCGATCAGGAACTGGTCGACGCCGGTGAACGAGGATATCGTATGGCTACCGATGCCTGAATGGGCGATCACGGTTGGAAGGGCAACGACGACGATCACGATCGAATAGCCGACGAATCCCAAGACACTCGGCACGATAGCCTCCCTGCTTCGATAAACGTTAAAATCCCCGCGGAGACGCCACTGGAACGCCGTGCCGATCCAGTCGACGGCCAACAGAGCTTGGACGTGTCACATACCACGGATCCCGACGGCGTCGAGGGTGATTTCGGCCGGTTCCGCGACGGCAAGCACGGGAACCGAGGTCGAGATGCGCATCGATGGATCGAAACGCGTCGTGAGGAACCCTCCATCCCGGAGTACCACTCAACCTTTTTGGGAGCCACGCGAGCAGTACCACCGTGGCAGTCACACGGTCCCGATCCATCGACGCACTCTACGACGCGGTCGCCGACTACGATCTCGTGTTGACGACCGATTCCCCGCTCAGCCTTGCGTTGAACCGCCGCCTCGATCGGCCACGTCTCGGCCGCTTTGCGGCGACGCCGCGGATGCTGGCCTCGGGGGAACTCAACCCGCAGGACGACCGCTCGTTGTTCTTGCGACTGGTCAACGAGACGGATATACGCTACAAACACGCCGCCCATCTCCTCGAGAACGTCCTCGGTTGTTGGGAAGAAACCGGAGACCTGCGCGCGATTCTCGACTACGATCGGTTCGATGCCGAAGAGACGCGCCAAGCTATTTCGGTGGTCGAGTCCGCCGAGAGTTCCCATCGAGACCTCGCCGAGTATCGCATCGAGGATGGAACGTCGGTCGCGGTCATCGGCGAGAAGCAGTTCACGGCGCTCGACAAGTCGGTGCTCCCGGACGACTACGACGCGATCGATCCGTTTGCTGACGACGAATTCGACTTGCCTGAGTTCCACGTCTTCGACGGCCCGACCGCGATCGTCGACGCCGTCGTCGAAAACGTCTCGCCCGAGACCGCCGACGACGTCGCGATCATCATGGACGGCGGCGGGGAGTACCCCGCCCTCGTCGAATCCGCGTTCGAGGCGGCTGGCATCCCCTTCTACGGCGGGCCGGGATTCACCGACGACGAGACCATCCGCACGTACCTCAGGTTACTGCGCACGGCGCACAGCGATTCGCGGGCACGCGTCAGCGACGTTCGACCGATCCTCACCCATCTCGGTCGTCCGCCATCCGTCGTTGACGACGAGACGTTCCTCCACGAACTCGACCATGAGGATCTCCGTCCACTGCAAGAGTTCTGCCGAACCATCGGCGACTACACGTTTGGCGAGACGGTGGCCACGTTCGAAGACTGGAGCGGGAAGTCGCTGGACGCGTTCCACGAGGAACTGCGGGCACTCGGACTCCACGATGATCGGGTGACGAGCGACTCGATTGATGACCTCGAGTTCTACCTTCAGTCGTTCGACGTGCCCGTCGACCACGACGACTCGGGCGTACTGCTGGCCGATGCCACCGCCGCGGCCTACGTCGACCGCCCGGTCGTGTTCTCCCTCGGGATGGACGTGGACTGGACGCATCGGATTCTCGACCGCCCGTGGATCGACGCCGACGCGACGGACGAGCAGTACCTTCGACAGTTCCAAATTCTCCTCCAGAACGGTCGCGATCAGTACTATCTGGTACAGGAGACGAGTGCCGGCCAGCCCGTCACCCCGTGTCTCTACTTCCACGACCTCCTCGACGACGACTTCGAGACGATCGCAGACCTGCCACACATCTCCCACACTCGTCTCAGTGGTGACGGCGACGCCGGCTTCGAGAAGGAGGACATCGATGTCGCGCCAAGCGAGATCGATGTGGTCAGCCAGTCAAGCCTGAACACGTTCATCAACTGCCCGCGGGACTACTACTTCGACAGGATCGTCGACAACCCCGACCGTGAGTACTTCCAGAAGGGGAATCTCTTCCACGACTACGCCGAATTCTACGTCAATCACCCCGACGTGATCGAGGGTGCCGACCGCTCGGCGCTGGTCGACCTGATGCTGGCGGAGATGCGACCATATGTCCCCGATGTCGAACTGGAACCGCTGGAGACCGAGTTCGAAATCGGCCTCGACACGATCGAGCAGTTCGTCGCCGCTGATCCACCTACTGACCGGGAGTACAGCCACTACGAACGACAGGAGGGGGACAACTTCTTCGCCGACCACTTCGGGAAGTCGATCGATTCGCCCATCACCGAGCGCTGGTTCGAGAATCCAGACCTCGGCGGCAAGGGGAAAGTCGACCTGATACACGCGCCGGACACGCTTCTCGACTACAAGAGCGGCGGCCGCACGTCGGCGTCCACGGTCGTCTCAGGGTCGGACATCGAGGCGATCAGCGACGAGCCCGACTTCCAAGCGCTGCTCTATCTCGCCCACCATCGGCAGGAGCACCCGGATGAGCGCCTCGAGTTCGTCTTCTTCCACGTTCTGGAGCTGGTCGACGACGTCGTCGCCGGGGAGCCTGATCTCGAGGACGCCCTCGTCCGGGTCACCTACCACCCGATGTCGTTCGGGACGTATGTCGGCAGTCGTGAGGCGTTCGATGCGCTCTGTGACGGCGTTGCCGAGAGCAACGACCGGCGAAAGACGCTGGAACGGTTGGGGTACGACGCATACAAATCCTTCTTCAAGCGACACGACTTCCCGGAGACCGACGATACCGACGAGTTGCTCGCCACCGAGTTCGCGGCCCGCTTCACCGAGTACGCGAAAGCGGAGGTCGGTGATTACGTCTACGTCGAAGACGGCACTGAGACCGCGCTCAAGAAGCTCGTGCGGATTCGCGGTCGCAACTACTTCGAGGACGAGGTCGACGCGTTCGAGGCGTTCCTCGACGCACAGATCGATCGAATCAACCAGTATCGTGCGTCGCAGTTCCCCGTCGAGGAACCGAATGTCGATCGAGTCACCCACCGCGACCTGATCCGAACCGATGACCGAGGACGACTCCACAACGATGACTGAGTACGAGCCGAACGACCGACAGCAGGAGCTGATCGACGCGACGAGCGGTATCCACGTCGTCGACGCCGGTGCCGGAACCGGCAAGACCTTCACCATCACTCGCCGCTACGCGAACCTCCTCGAACGGGGAGACGTCGAACCAGAGGACATCCTCCTGATCACGTTCACAAACAACGCGGCGGGCGAGATGAAGGAACGCGTCGTGGCCAATTGCGACTACTCGATGTCTGCGCTACGGGATGCACCCATCAACACGTTCCATGGGTACTGCCACGACCTGCTCATCCGCCATGGGTTCGACGCGCCGACGCGTCTCGGCATCGACGACCGGATCACGTCGTCGACGCAGCTCCTCGAGAACGAAGTCATCGAGGAAGACCGCTTCCGCGAGTTCCTCGACCAGTTCATCGAGGCACACCCCGAGTATCACGACTCCTTCAGGACGCTCAACGACGCGACATCGCTCCTCGATCTGATCAAGGAGCTCGCCGCCAAGGGCGTCTTCCCGACCAACGAGGGCTGGTTTCGAGATGGGGAGTCCTTCCTTGATGGCGACTACGAGGAGTTCAAGACGCTCTTCGATGAGGCCAACGAGCCGAACGAGGGCGCGAACGGCGCGACTCAGTCGGACTTGCGCGACGGTCTGAGCGGATTCGAGCGCGATCGTTGCTACGAGCCAGACGCACCCAGTGAGGGCAAACTTCGGGACGGCTATCCGCAAATCGACGACGCGTGGGCCAGCCGAGCGTTTGACGAAGACCGTGACGACCTGAAGGCGTTCGTCCACGACATCTACCTCGAGTACATCGCGTTCGCGCTCCAGCGAAACTACCTGAACTTCAGTTTCCTGCTGATGTTCACCTTCGCGATGCTCTGCGAGGATCACTCGCTTCGAGAGTCGGTTCAGTTCGACCACGTGCTCGTCGACGAGTTTCAGGACACGAGCGAGATCCAGTTCAAGCTCGCGCTGTTGCTCGCCGGCACGGACAACCTCTGTGTCGTCGGCGACTGGAAGCAGAGCATCTACGGGTTCCAGTACGCCTCGGTCGACAACATCCGTCGCTTCGAGGAACGCCTCCGGACCTACAAGCGGGAGCTCAACGGCGACCACACGCGGGTCGAGTTCCCCGTCGACGATGTGAACGAGATCGCGCTGGTCGAGAACTACCGATCGACGCAATCGATCCTCGACTTCTCCGAACACAGCCTCACGCTCCCGGCGACGGGAAGCGAGGGGGTCGACCCGGAGATACGGGACGACATCACGTCGCTCGCAGCGACAACGGAGCACGACCACAGCACCATTGAGGCGTTCACGGGCGAGGACGAGCAGGCGGCGATCCTGACGCGGATACAGGAGATCGTCGGCAATCGCGAGTACGCCGTCGAGGATGATGGAGACGAGGCGGACGACGGCGACCTGCGAGCGCCGACATACGACGACGTTGCGGTGTTGACGCGGACGCGTGACTTCGGGCGCGAGTTACAGGCCTGTGCCGCGGACTACGGGATTCCCGTGGCGTACGAAGGCGGCGTCGAGCTGTTCGGAACCGAGCAGTCGATTCTCCTGCTCGCGTGGCTGCGCATCCTCGAACACGAGGACTCCAAGCGCGGCTGGGCAGTCGTCCTCGAGGAGGCTGGCTACACGCTCGACGAGGTGAAGCACGTCCTCGATACCGGCGCGTATCCCACGAGTATGGTCGCGTTCCGCGACCGACTCGCGGCGGCGGAGACCATCGGCGGAATCGCGCGTCGGGTGTTCGATCGATACGGATTCGACGATGCGTACGCGGACGGGCTCGTCTCGCTGGTACAGGGCACCTTCGACAGCACCCACCACAACCGCGGCGATATCGTGCGATTCCTCGAACGGAGTCTCGACGCCGACGCTACCCACGAGGTGGCGGACAACCCCGGCGGCGACTCGGTGACGGTGCAGACCATTCACGCCGCCAAGGGCCTCGAACACCCCATCGTCATCATGGCGAACATGAACCAGCACCGGTTCCCGCCGGCCGGTGGTGGCGCGGATCGGATTCGCTACGAGGAGCCGGTCGGTCTCCGACAGAGCAAGCGCTACACCGATGCGCACGGTCGGCCCCATCTCTACGATAGCTGGCGGTATCGGATCCTCTCGAGATGTCTGGGCCGAGAGTACGACGAGGAACGCAGACTGCTGTACGTCGCCATCACGCGTGCGGAGAGCCACGTGCTGTTCTCCGCTGGAGAGTCGCCGAGCCCGCTCTTCGAGAACCTCCCGCTCGAGCCGTCGGTGGTCGAGCCGGACGTCAAGGACGTCGCTGTGGGCGGAACGGAGCGGACCCAATTCCGGATTTCGGTACCGGTTCCGGAGATGCCGTCCGGCCAGTCCCCCCACTCGCTGATGGACGATCGCGTATTCAGCGACGTGGAGGACGGGAAGGGGATGGAGTTCGGCACACGCGTCCACGATTTCGCCGAACGATACGCGATGGGAGAGGCCGTCGAGCCAACCACTCCCGACGAGCGGAACGTACAGACGTTCCTCGATTCGCTGCCCGGCGAGTTCCGCGTCGAGGAGCACGTCTCCCTCCCGGTGTCGGTTGATGGGCAGCAGGTAACGATCGCCGGGATCGTCGATCTGCTTCACGTGACCGACGACCGCGTCGCGATCGTGGACTACAAAACCGACCGTGGCCGCCACGCGGAGGCCGAGTACCGGAAGCAGGTGAGCGTCTACTATCACGTCGTCCAGCACGCGTACCCCGACCGCGGAGTCACGACGACCATCTACTACACCGCCGACGGCGACCGCGTCGCGATCGACCCGCTGTCGATCGCGGACCTCGAAGGACTCGTCGACGTCGGCGAAACGGACGACGACCGTGGTGACGATCCGCGGATCCGGTAACTGCGAGGGCGTCGAGGCCACGAGGCCATCTCGAAGCGTTTCGCGAGGAGTTCGTCGCGATGGCATTCGGTTTTCGCCGCCGAAACCTCCACGGACGAACCGGAGGCTCCGTTTCGATCGTGTGACGCCTCGTATCGGTCGAACGAACGAGTTCGGGGAGAGACCCACCAGCGGTGCCCCCGTATCGTCACGTATGTCGTTCGACACTGGGACGCGATCTGTGCCGTCGTCGATGTCGACGCTCCCGGAGATGGAGCGGCGGGGTGTACACTATCTCCTCGCCGTCGCCGTTCTCTCGGACGCCGACGACGAGGAACGGGTGCCGACCGGCGAGATCCGGTCCGTCCTGGACGTGGCCCCCGCGACCGTGACCGAAATGGTCTCGAAACTCGACGATCGGGGACTGGTTGACCACGAGAAGTACCACGGGGTGACCCTCACCCGCCACGGGGACGCGATCGCGTCGGACCTCGCCGCCCGGGTCTGCGTCGTATCGACCTACTTCGAGTCGGAGTTCGCGGCGGAGCTGGACCACCGGGCCGCGATCGACATCGCGTTCACGCTTCCGGCCGACGGAATCTCCACGATCCGGGAGGTGACGGATTCGCCCTGTCTCGACCTGTGCCCGGAGGCGGACGGAACGGCCGAGAACCGAGCGGATCGTTGATCCGTGATGAGGATGCGGGATCGGGATCGTCAGCCGTCGCCGCTCGGCCGCCGGTTTCGAACCCGATCGTCGCCGTTCGGTCCGTCAATGTCGAACCCGATCGTTTGGCCTTGTTGAAACCCACAGCAATTGATAGTTCCACACCACCAATCGTTCAGTACAGGAGGTGGTCGCATCAGTCCGTGTTATTCGGGTCAAAAGCGTAGTAGACGACAGCCATTGTTATTCCCATTACTACCGGTCCAAAACTGCCATCATCAGACAGTAGGAGCCCCACAACAAATACGCCCACGGCAGAGACGAATCCAACGAGAAGAGCGTAGGAAACACGAGAGAGGTCACGAACTCGATCATCAAGCTGCTCGTACAGACCTCGTAGAGGGTCCATACGAACGATTATCGAAGACGGACGAATGTGTGTTTCCTTTAGAACATCTGCGTGTCATAGAACGATTAGCATACGTGTGTTGCTCCCCCGAGAATCGCCCAGTACAGGCGAACGCTGTATCACATCTGGCTGTCATCTACTCCCTGATGGTGTCGGCAGATGAACCTCGATTGTTGTCCCTCGATCGAATTCTGTGACTTCGATTGTCCCATCTAACGTCGTGATGATCCAATAACACAGCCACAGTCCAAGCCCCTGTCCGTGGACGAGTGGTGTCTCTTCGCCTGTCTCTAAGACACCCCGTTCTGCATTCGGAAGTCCCGGTCCGTCATCGCGTATTTGACAGATCACCTGTAGATCGGACACATATACATCAATTTCGATAAATGCAGGACTCCCCCCATGCTTCGCGGCGTTGTCCACAAGTTCAAATAACGCCACTTCGACGCGTGGAAGCGTCTCCGCGATCGCTTTGTCCGGCGCGTCAACAGTTATTGAGACATCCGAATACCGTGTTTCACACTCAGTGACGATACGATCGACCAGCGGTATGATGTCCGTCGGTTCCAACTCGGGCGAAATATCGCGGTTTTCTTCTATTTGCTGTGCGGATTCTGTCAGGTCAAGCAACCGCGTCGCAGCTGCCCTGATAACTGTCGCTTTGGTAGCCTGCTCTCCGTCCATGTCTTCGGCAAGCATATCGGCCCAACCTCGGATCACAGTCATCTCGTTTCGTACGTTGTGCCGGAGCACTCGGTTGATCACGCTGATGAGTCCTTCGCGCTGACGACGTTCCGTTGCATCACGGATCAGTAGCTGTATCCCGACGATGTCGTCCTCTGAGCGTTCCGACTCGGGTACGCCCCCGTCGTAGACTGGGACACCGCGAATATCCGTGTAGACGATGTCACCCGATTTCGTTTGTAGTGGCAGATCTCGAGCTTCGGCCGGCTCCCCGCTCAGTATCTGTGAGCGACTTTTCAACGCCCGCTCGCTGGTCTGTGCGTCCGGATGGGTGATCGTTATCGGTTGACCGATCAGTTCCGCCGGCGAATAGCCCAACAGGTCCCGGACGCTTTCAGAGGCATACGTGAACATTCCGTCGGTATCGAAGCGAAAGACGGAATCAAAATTGGCGTCGATGACGGCTCGGTATATCTCTCGCTGTTCGTTCAACCGTTCTTCGCGCTGTGTGAGTTCTCGTTCGTATCGTCGTCGTTCGATGGCTTGCCCACCGAGTCGCGCGACCAGTTCGACGAAGAACCGTTCTGCGTCAACGAAGGGATCGTCGCGTGGCTCCGTATCGGCAAAGCACGCCGTCCCATACACCTCACCATCGACGATGACTTTTGCGCCGATGTACGCGCCTAAATCAAACGTCTCAATAGCGGTGTCGGAGATCTCTGGGGACGCATAAGCGTCTTCGATGGCGAGTTGGCTATCGATTTCAATGGTTCGACGACAGTACGCTTCGTTGAGCGGACAGCTCTCGCCGGGCTGGATCAACGGGTGATCTCCAGTCGCGTGAAGGATTTTCTGCGTACCGTCAATAATACGCGTAAAAAAGCCCACAGAGAGGTCGAGAAATTCAGTACCCGTAGAGAGTGCCTGCGTAATTTGAGTCTCAAATTCGGTGTTCGGATCGGCAAATATCTCGTAGATTTGGTCTCGATACGCAACGGACTCCATATCGGAACGTCCTCAGTCAACTCGTATGAAAGTTGTGTGGCCCATTGACCTCCTCCTCCGCGTAAACGCGGAGGAATCCCACCACGGGATTTCAGGCCGAGCGAAGCGGCCTGTTGGTTTCAAGACGCATACGTTCCATGCGTCACTTGCTGGTTTTCAGCATCGTCCCCAGAAATCTTTGATTTCTGGTGTGCGAACGAATCTCGAAGCGATTCGTTAACGGCTTGGCTGTCTTGTGGCCCGGTCAAAGAGGCCCCATCCGTAGCCGAGTCATCGTCACCGGTCTTTTGCCGGGAAGTCCGGTCGCTTCGGCGGTGAGTCTCTCCACTACGGTAGCGGTCTGCAATGTTTATTCATATTATTAAATATAAGTTATTATTATATTTTCCATCTTCCGCTCGATGGTTATTAGTATTACTTTAGTATTTTATATACTAGAATGTCAATTTATCCAAAATATTTGGAATATAGGGGTCATTTAATCAATAATTCACGCAATAGAGTGTGGGGCATACAGTAAATATAGTATAAATGATAGTATACAACCAAATACATAAATATTTACTGACATACTCCTGCGGGTCGTCCCCGTCGGCGTCGACGACCACGAGATGGGCCGAGCGCTGCCTCCATCACGGCCACGATCCGGGGCGCTCGCGCTCGTCTCGTCACCACGACCAACGATACTGAACGTCGCGACCAATGATGCCGAACTCCCGAGTACGGCCTCACCCCGTGTTCTTCATCCCGGCGGCGATTCCCTTAACGGTCAACCGGAGCGTGCGCTCCTCGATGTCGGTCCGATCGTCCTGGTCAAGGAGATGGACCTGCAGGACGTGCAGCGGATCGACGTAGGGGTTTCGGAGCTCGAGGCTTTCGCCGAGCCACTCACGGGTGTAGAGGGTCTCACGCCGGCCGATCTCGGTGATCAGTTCGGTCGCTCGATCGTACTCGGTGGTGAGACGCGGGAGGAACCGATCGCGGAGATCCGCGTCGGCCATCTCCGCGTATCGGGTGGCGATCTCGGGATCGGTCCGGGCCAGCGCGAGGGCGGCGTTATCGAGCGTCGTCCGGAAGAACGGCCACTCGTCGTACATCTCCTGGAGCGTCTCGACGGACCCGCCGTCCTCGAGGTACGCATCGATCCCGGTCGCGAGCGCGTACCACCCCGGCAGGATACACCGCGATTGGGTCCACGAAAACACCCACGGGATCGCCCGGAGGTCCTCGACGGTGCGCTCGCCGCTTCTGGAGGCCGGCCGTGACCCCAGATCGAGGTCCTCGATCACCGTGATCGGCGTCGCCTGCTCGAAGTAGCGGACGAATCCCTCACTCTCGAGCAGGTCGCGGTACTCCGCTCTGGCGGCGTCGGCCATCGTCTCCATCGCGTCGATCCACTCCTCGCGAACCGGCTCGGTGGGCCGTTCGATCGCCTGTTTGCGTGCCCGAAGCTGTGCGTTCAGCATCTGTTCGATGTTGCGCTCGGCGATCCGGGGGTTGGCGTACTTTTCGGCGATCGCCTCCCCCTGCTCGGTGAACTTGACCTGTCCCGTCACGGTCGCGTTCGGCAGGGCCAAAAGCGCCTCGTTCATCGGTCCGCCGCCGCGGGAGATCGACCCGCCCCGGCCGTGAAAGAGCCGCATCGTCACGTCGTGGTCGGCACAGATGTCTCCGAGTCGGCGCTGATTGCGGTACAGCGACCAGTTCGCGGCCAAAAACCCGTTCTCCTTGTTCGAATCCGAGTACCCCAACATAATCTCCTGGGTCCGCCCGCGGGCGTCGAGCGCCTGCGCGTAGGCCTCGTTCTCGAACAGCGTGCCCATAATGCGACGGGCACCAGAGAGGGCGGATTCGGTCTCAAGCAGCGGCACGACGTCGAGGCCCGAGTGGTCCGGCAGCGAGATGACGCCGGCTTGGTCGGCCAGGAAGAGCACCTCGAGCACGTGGCTCGGTTCCTCGGTCATCGAGATGCAGTACGTGTCGATCGCCTGGGTGCCGTACTCGTCCTGCCAGTCGGCGAGCCTGTCGAAGCGCGTGAACACCCGGGCTGCCGCCGCCGAGAGGGACTCGGTCCGGCCGAGATCGAGAACGGGATCGTCCTGGAGGATGGCGTCCGTCAGGAACTCGACGCGTTCCGTCTCCGAGCGATCGCGATAGTCGATCCCGTTTGACTCCAGCGCTTCCGCGATCGCGTCGGTGTGTTTCCGTCGATGATCCCGCAGATCCAGACTCGCCAGCGAGAACCCGAACGTCTCGATCCGCCGACGAAGCGGCTCGATGTGCGTCTCCACGATGCTGTCGGCACCGGCGGTTCGGAGACTCTCCGCGATGGTCTCCACGTCGGCCAGGAACTCCTCGGCGTCCGCGTAGCCCCCCGGTCGAACGTCGTCGACGCGGCGGAGCCGCTCGTGCATCAGCTTCAGCTTCTGCCGGTAGGGTTCATTGGGGTAGCGCTCGGCGGCGGTCCGGGCGCTGTCCGGGAGCCGGTCGCGATCCGCCTCGAGCGACGAACGGAACGTCTCACCCACGTCTATCCGGCTCCCGTCCTGGCTCAACACGCCCGCGAGACGTTCGAGCTGCTCCCGGTACCGGTCGAGGACCACCGACCGCTGTCGCCGTAAGGTGGCGTCGGTCACGGATGGGGTCACGTACGGGTTCCCATCGCGGTCGCTTCCCGCCCACGATCGGAACTCGAAGAGTTTCGGCACGTCGATCTCCTCGGGGAACTCGGCCTCGATGGCGTCGTCAAGCGCGTCGTAGACGTCGCCGACGACGTCGAAGAGCGTGTTCTCGAGGTACCACTGGACGTTGCGCGCCTCGTCTTCGGGCTCCGGCTGTCGGTTGCGGACCTGCGGCGTCTGCCAGAGGCTCGTCACCTCGGCCTCGATCTCCCGCCAGACCCGGTCCCGCTCGTCGTCGGTGAGGGTTCGTTCGTCGAGGGTTTCCAGGGCGGTCGCGATCGTTCGAAGCTTCGACTTCACGGTCTTGCGACGTGCCTCCGTCGGGTGGGCCGTGAAGGTCGGCTCGATGAGGACGTCGTCGAGGATATCGCGGCCGAGCTCCTCGTCGGCCGCTGCCAGTTCGGCGACCGCGGCTTCGATGCCGTCCTCGACGGGACCCTCCTGTGCGGCCGTTCGGACGGTTCGGATCCGTTCGCGCTCCTCCGCGAGGTTGATCAGCTCGAAGTACGTCGTGAACGCGCGTGCGACGACGCGCTGATCGTCCGTCGAGAGCCCGGTGAGGTCGTCGACGAGCGGGGTACGCGACTCCAGATCGCCGTTGCGGTAGTCGATCGCCGCGCGGCGACACGACTCGACCGTGTCGAACGTCTCGGCGGACGTCTGATCCTCGAGGATGTCCCCCAACAGCGTGCCGAGTTCACGAACGTCTCGGCTAACGCTCCTGTTATGGAGTCCCATATCATAGATGATCCCGAGTATACGTTATAAATCCTTTGTCCATCGGGACGTCGTGGATCCGCCGACTGCCCAATTCAGTTTGTTTCTCACGAACGATGGGCCGACCTCGGTCACGATCGGGCGGCTCACGCGGTCGAGACACGACATAGCTTACAAGATTATGTGTGTAACGAGACGTGGACGAGCGTGACGTCCCGTTCGACGGAGAACCGTCCGCCGATCGGCCCACGCCACCGACGTTCGGCGATGAATTGTGTTTGTATCTCCCAAACTGTTGGCAGCGGTGGTCTCGTGCCCCGGAACGCGTCGATCGAACCACGGCAGCCGAACACGGCAGCGATCGTCGTCCCTCCCGCTGGCCGGCGGGGCGAGAGACGGGAAGGTATAAGGATGACTCGACCGTCCCGTCACGTATGCTGGATGAAGACGCATACGGACTCGGATTCGGGACGTACAGCCTCACGGACGAGGACGGGATCGACGCGCTCGTGACGGCGATCGAGGCGGGCTATCGGCACCTCGATACGGCCCGCCTCTACGGGAACGAGGAGGAGGTCGGCGAAGCCATCGATCGGGCCGACGTCGATCGGGACGAACTGTTCGTCGCCACCAAGATCGCCCACTTCGAGGAGCCGGAGCCGACGCCGACGTACGTTCGTGAGGGGGTTGCCGAGAGCTGTGACCGGTTGGGGATCGATACGATCGACCTCCTGTATCACCACTGGCCCGGCGGCTCGGAGGACATCGAGGCCGTCCTGCCGGTCCTCGACGATCTCCGGGCGTCGGGGCCCGTCGAGCGCCTCGGCGTCAGCAACTACACGCCCGCCGACCTGGAGCTCGCCGACGACCTTCTCGACGCCCCGCCGTACGCGGTTCAAGCCGAGATGCACCCGTTCTTGCCACAGGAGGAGCTTCGTGGTGCCGTTCGGGACCGCGACGCGTACTTCGTGGCCTACTCGCCGATCGCCCAGGGCGAGGTGTTCGACTCGCCCGTGATCGCCGAGATCGCGGAGAAGCACGGCGTGAACGAGGCGATCGTGACGCTGGCCTGGCATCGCTCGAAGGACGTCGTCCCGATTCCACGTTCGAAGACGCCCGCCCACATCCGGAGCAACCGCGACGCACTCACGCTCGAACTCGACGCGGAAGACGTCGAGCGGATCGACGCCATCGATCGACGACTCCGCTGTGAGGACCCCGACTGGATGGAGTGGTCGTAACGAACGTGGCCGGAACGGCCGTCCCGACGCGTCGGATCGGGTCCCGGTACCTATTTGCACATCGGGGCGGATCGGGTCCATATGTGGCTTCCACGCCCATCCGAGGGACTGCTCGGTAACGGCGCCGTGAACGAGCTGACGGGGGCAGCGACCACGACCCAGGGTCCGCCACGGAGGCGGTCACGATGACGCTGCAGGCCGGTTTCATCGGATACGGTTTCATGGGGAAGGCCCACGCGAACGCGCTCGCACGCCTGCCGATGTTCTTCCCCGACGTGCCCGCGGTCGAACGGCACATGCTCTGTGGGCGCAACGAGGAACGCGTCAAGGCGGCCGCGGACCGATTCGGGTTCACACACACCACCGACGACTGGGAAACGCTGGTCGAGTCGGTGGACGTGTTGTACAACCTCGGACCGAACGGCCTCCACGCCGACCCGTCGATCGCCGCCCTTGAGCGGGACGTCCACGTTCTGTGTGAGAAGCCGCTGGCGTCGACCCTCGAGAACGCGGAGCGAATGGTCGAGGCCGCACGCGACAGCGACGCGGTCGCCGCCTGCGCGTTCAACTATCGGTACGTGCCGGCGCTCCGTCTCGCGAAGGATCTCATCGATCGGGGCGCGCTCGGCGACGTCCGACACGTCCGCGGGAGCTACCTCGGCGACTGGCAGGCCGACGCCGACCACCCCTGGACGTGGCGAAACGACGCCGACCTGGCTGGGTACGGACAGGTCGCCGACGTCGGATCGCACACGATCGACCTGGTCCGGTGGCTCGTTGGCGGGATCGACGACGTCAGCGGTCGTCTCGCCACACAGGTTGCGGAACGACCCGCACCGGACGGTGACGGATCCCGGCCGGTAACGACCGACGACGCCTACGTCGCGACCGTTTCGTTCGAATCTGGCGCGATCGGCGTCCTGGAGGGGTCAAGCGTCGCCACGGGGCACAAGGCGTCGAACACCATTGAGGTCATCGGGTCCGACGGCGCGATCCGGTTCGACCTCGAGCGACTCAACGAGCTCGAGGTCCACGATGCCGACGGCCGCGGCTACGAGCGGATCCTCGTCACCGACGAGGACGATCCCTACGGTGACCGGTGGTGGCCGGCCGGCCATACGATCGGCTGGGAACACACGGTGGTTCACGAGAACTACGAGTTCTGCCGGGCGATCGCCGGCGATGGTGGCGACGTGGTTCCCTTTTCGGAGGCGTTCGAGGTCCTGCGGATCGTCGATGCGCTCGTGGAGAGCGACGCGCACGGCGAACGCCGCTCACTCCACGTCGACGATTGATGACGTCTCGGCGGGTGAGAGCGTCTCGGCGTCTGCAGTCGTGAGCTGACGATCGACTCGTCCTCGACGACCGACTCCGCCCCCGATGACCGACGATCAGACCTCGATCAGCACTTTCCCGTCGACGCGGTCGGCCGCTTGCCGAACCGCGTCGTCGGCGTCCGCGAGGTCGAACGTCGAGGTGATGATCGATCGGTTATCCAGCCGTCCGGCAGCCATCAGCCGGATCACCCGCGGGTAGACCTGGTGGCCGGTATGTCCCTCCGAGCCGTAGAGCTGTGCGCCGTTCCCCTGGTACTTCCGCAGGGCGAGATCGGGGTCGGCGCCGGCGTTGCTGATGTGGACGACGGCGGCGTCCTCCGCCAGCGTGTCCTCGATGACCGGGTAGGTCTGGGTCACGGCGCCGGCGGTCTCAACGTGGACGTCCGCGCCCTCGCCGTCGGTGATCGAGGTGACCGTCTCGACCGGGTCGCACTCGATCGGGTTATAGACGTGTTCGTAGCCGAGATCCCGGGCGATCTCTCGGCGCTCGGGCGAGGGTTCGAAGGCGATCACCGCGCCGGCGCCGGCGGCCCGGGAGACGTTCATTCCGGTGAGTCCGATCGGTCCCGCCCCGTGGTAGACGTGGTGGTCCCCGGGTATGATCCCGTCCGCCCGGACGAACAGGCCGTGATAGGTGATCGTGCTCGGTTCGATCGTCGCCGCGGCTCGCAACGCCTCGTCCTCCGTCTCGTAGGTCTCCCGTAACGCCGAGACGTCCCAACAGAGCTTCTCGGGGACGGCGACGTACTCGGCGAACGCGCCGGGTATCGTGAACCCGATCTGTTCGAAGTTCACACAGTGGCCGTGAAAGCCCTGCCGGCAGGTGTTACACCGGCCGCAGTAGTCGGTGACCTCGGCGGTGACCAGATCCCCCGGCTCGAACAGCCGCGCGTCGTCGCCCGTCTCGACGATCTCGCCGGCGAACTCGTGACCGGTCACGTTCGGAAGCCCGAGATACGCCGAGTAATGAACGTAGCCGTCCTCGTCCGTCTCGATCATCGAGACGTCGCTGCCGCAGACCCCGGCATACCGAACTCGAACGAGCACCTCGTCGTCGTCGGGCGTCGGTCGCTCCCGGTCGACCACCCGCAATTCGGGGTCACGCCACACCTGTGAGGCGTTCATCGCGGTCCGTGACTCGCGCTCGTCGTCCGACACGTCGTAGTCCGGCCGTGGGTCCCACTCGGCGTCCACTATAAGGGATCGCATACCACGGGGTTCATCACAACCAATCATAAGAATACCGAATCCGGATCGCGGTCGATCCCGGGACGGCCGGGCTCCGGCGAGCGCGTCGCCCACGACGGTCGATCGGCGACCGGCTCGTCGCTCTCAGTCGTCCGCCTCGAGGTCCGCCAGGTCCCACTCGCCGGTGATGATCGCGCCGGAGTCGGGGTTGTCCGGTTCGACGACGGCCTCGACGAACGCGGGACCGTCGTGATCGATCGCGGCCTCGAGCGTCTCGGCGAGGTTCTCGGGTTTGACGACTCGCTCGACGAACCCGACGCTGAACGCCTCGGCCATCGCCACGAAGTCGACGTCGTCCTCCGTATCGAACTCCGTGTTGAGGACGCGGTCCCAGCCGTACTTGTCGACCTGGAGATTCCGGATCGACTTCCAGCCGTTGTTGTTGACGACCAACCAGGTGACGTCGATGTCGTGTTCGACCGCACAGGCGACCTCCTGGTTGCACATCAGGAAGCTCCCGTCGCCCTCGATGTTCACGACCGGGCGGTCGGGCTCGGCGAGCTTCGCGCCGATGGCGGCGGAGACGCCGAATCCCATCGTCGAGAACCCGCCACAGGAGATGTTCGTCCGGGGATCGTACACCGGGAACTCGGGGTTCGTGACCTCCTGTGGCTGCCCCGCGCTCGAGACGATCAGTCCCTCACGCGGTAGCACGTCGCGGAGCCCCGCGAGCACGCGGGAGATGCTCATCGGGACCTCGTCGGTGTGGCGCTCCTCAACCCGGTCCTGCCAGTCGTTCCACAGGCGCTGGATCTCCTCGTAGTACTCGTTGTCCTCGGTCGTCACCGGCTCGAGCCGCTCGGAGACGGCCTCGTACAGCTGATCGGTGACGACCTTGGCGTCGCCGAGTATCCCGACATCCACGGGATAGTTCTTGCCGATCTCCGTGTTGTCGATGTCGACGTGGATCAGCTTGCTCGGCGGGATCTCGAAGCTGACCCCCTGCTCGAAGGAGGACGTGTGGAGGTCCGAGAATCGGCAGCCGATCGCGAGGACCACGTCGGCGTTGCTCGCGAGTTCGTTGCCGGCGGTGGAGCCGATCCATCCTGCATAGCCGACGAAGAGGTCGTGGTCCTCCGGGATGATCCCCTTCGCCTGAAAGGTCGGGATGACGGGCGCCTGCAGGTGTTCGGCCAGCGCCTGGACCTCGTCCCAGGCCTCGCCGAGCATACAGCCGCCGCCGGGGACGATCACCGGTCGATCCGCCTCGGCGAGTAGGTCCGCCGCCTCCGCGATCGATCCGGGATCGCCGCCCGGCCGACTGTGCGTGCGTGTCTCCGCCGGATCGGGAATCTCGACGTCGGCCGCGGCACCCTGGACGTCCATCGGCACGTCGACGTGGACCGGACCGGGCCGTCCCGTCACCGCGATCTGGAACGCGCGCCGCAGGATTCGGGGCAACCGTTCGACGTCGTCCGCGACGAAGCTCCGCTTGGTGACGGGCTCCATCACGCTCGGGAAGTCCCCCGGTTTCTGTCGGTCCAGCTCCTGGAGGATACCCTCGCCGTACTCGTGGGTCTGTGGCGCACCGGTGAAGATCACCATCGGGATCGAGTCGACGTAGGCCGTCGCCGCGCCGGTCACCGTGTTGGTCGCGCCGGGACCGATCGAGGTGAACACGGCGAGGGGCTCGCCGGACGCGCGAGCGTACCCGTCCGCGAGGTGGGTCGCACCCTGTTCGTGTCGCGGCTGTATCACCTCGACGTCGGACTCGTTGAACGCATCGAGTAGGTTCGTGCTGCCGTGGCCCGGAATGCCGACGAGATATTCGACGCCCTCTTTTTCGAGATACTCGGCGATGATCTCGCCACCAGTACGCATAGGCATACCTGATCGATCAGGACGGTGTATTATAAACATTCGCCCTCGCCGGTTCGGCACCGATGCAGCATCGTGATGGGTTCTCGGCTTGAACCCCGACCCACGGAACCGATACACTCTTGCTTATAACCGATCACACGTTCGGATATGGCCGTTCATAGCGACTGGGGGGACTGGCTGCCGCAGGCGATCGCGGACAGCGACCCCGAGGGCGTCGCCGTCTGGTACCTCGGCTGTAACGGGTTCGTCCTCCGGGATGGGGAGGGAACGACGATCTTCATCGATCCGTATCTCGGAACCGGCGATCCGCCGCGAACGATCCGGATGATCCCGGTTCCGTTCGATCCGACCGACGTCGAGCACGCGGACGCGATCCTCGCGACCCACGAACACGTCGACCACGTTCACGGTCCCTCGCAAGCACCGATCCTGGAGAGGACCGACGCCACGTTCTACGGCCCCGACGACGCCGTCGCCGTGGCTCGTGAGGAGGAGGCGTGGCCGGAGACGTACGACGTCGCGGCGGAGCAGTTGGTGTCCGTTGTGGAGGGCGACGCCATCGAGATCGACGCGTTCACCGTCCACGTCGAGCCCGCGACCGACCCCGACGCCAGCCACCCGGTCACCTACGTCATCGACCACCCGGCCGGAACGATGTTCCACGGCGGCGATTCGAAACCGGATCCCGAATTCGCCGACATCGGATCACGGTACGACATCGATCTCGGGGTGTTGGCCGTCGGAACCGTCGGGATGATTCCGGATCGTGAGACTCGAGTTCCGTCCGTCACGAAATGGTACAACGACGAGAACCAATGTCTGGAGGCTGCACGAGACCTACAGCTCGATCGACTGTTACCGAGCCACTGGGACATGTGGAAGCGGCTGACCGCGGATCCGGCTTCCCTGCACCAGCACGCACGCGGCTTCGAGTACCCACGTCGCCTCGAGATCGTCGAGATCGGCGACCGTATCCGTTTATAAACGATCCGCCGTCAAATCGTGATCCGACGGTTCGCGTCGCGGTCGATCACAGCGACGGAATGACCTCGTCGTGCATCACGTCGAACAGCCGTTCGGGCTCCGGGCTGGTGTTGCCGACGGCGATCCGGTCGAATCCCATCTCGGCGTACTCCTCGAGTTGCGCCGCGATCGCCGACGGATCATCGGCGATCAGGAACTTCTCCTCGATCTCCTCGCGGGTCGCCTGCTCGCCTTCCGCCTCGATCTCCTTCGGGTTCGCCATCGCCCGGTCGAAGACGTTCTGCGTGGTCGCCCACCACGGTCGCGTCGCCTCGAGGGCGCGTTCGTACTCGGGATGGTACGAGGCGGTCACGAGCAGCGTCGTCTCGATCGCGTCCGGGTCGTTCCCCTCCTCCTCGGCGTATCGTCGGATCGCCGGGTAGAGCCGGTCGGTGTACTCCTCGCCCTTCTTGACCGTAATGAAACCGTCGGCGTATCGTGCCGCCAGTCGGGCGGTGCTCGGGCCGTTCGCCGCGATGTGCAGCTCCGGCGACCTGTCAGCGGTCGTGTACAGCTTCGCCTCGTCGAGGTCGAACCGATCGCCGTCGTAGCTGACGAATCCCTCCTCGTCGATCCGGTCGCGGACCGCGTCGCTGACCCACTCCTCGTCGCCCCACAGCGCGCGAATGATCTGGATCGCCTCCTCGAGGCGGTCACGGCGTTCCGGATACTCGGGCCAGTCGAACCCAAGCGGCGTCTCGTTCATCGCCTCCCCGGTCGAGAGGCCAAGGAGCACCGGATCGTCGTGAAGCTGCTGCAGCGTCGCGAACGCCTGGGCGATCATTCCCGGGTGATAATGGCCCGTCGCCGGCGTGACGCACGTGCCGATCGGGCCGTCGAGCCGTTCCGTGGCGGCGCCGAGCCAGGACCACGCGAATCCGGACTCCGCATCCGTATGGAACCACGGGTGGAAGTGGTCCGACGTCCAGACGGTCTCATAGCCGCTGTCGATGGCGTGCTCGCCGTAGTCCAACAGCGTCGTCGGGTCGTACTGCTCCTGATGTGCCATATAGTCGATGCGAACCATCGTCGTCCGCCGGTAGGAACGGCCCTGCATTAGGTGTTGTGCTCGATCGGCCGCCGAGTCGGCCGATCGTCACTGCCCAATACGGGAGCGAATCAGCGTCGAACCGCCTGCTATCGTGGCGGTCACGATCGTGTCTTTCGATGCTCCTCGACGACGTCCCAGTCCAGTTCGATCCCGAGTCCCGGGCCATCCGGAACCGTGATCCGGCCGTTCTGGATCAGCTGCTCGTCCCGCGCGAGGAGGTCGTCCCACCAGGAGACCTCCCGGGCGTGGTACTCAAGGGCGACGAAGTTCGGAACCGTCGCGCCCACGTGTGCAGTCGCGACCGTGGCAACCGGGCTGCCGATGTTGTGGGGGACGAGCGCCTGGTAGTAGGCTTCGGCCATCTCGGCGATCTTTTTCGTCTCCGCGATGCCGCCGGTTTTGGGCACGTCCGGCGCGAGGAAGTCCACGGCCTGGTCCTCGATCAGATCCCGGAAGCCGTGTCGGCCGTATCGGTTTTCCCCGGTCAGCAGGGTCTGGTCCGTCGACCGCTGCAGCTCCCGCATCGCGTCGGTGTTCTCCGGCGGGAGTGGGTCTTCGACCCACGCGAGGTCGTATGGCTCGATCGCCTGACAGAGCCGTTTGGCGGTTTCGGGACTGAAGTTCCAGTGAAGGTCGACTGCAACCTCGGCGTCGTCGCCGACTTCCTCGGTGACGGCCTCGACGATCGATCGTTTGTGCTCGATCTCCGGTGGGTCGAAGTGGCGGGAGAGCGTGTCGATGTCCCGGCCGGACGGGACATCCAGATCGAATTTGACTGCGTCGAACCCGTCATCGACCGCCATCCGGGCGGCCTGGGCGTACGCCTCGGGCTCGTAGGTCGCTTCCTCCTGTCCCTCCTCGGCGGAGGCGACCATCGCCTCCCCAGCGTGACAGTCCGCATAGACGCGGACCTCCTCGCGGGTTTTCCCACCGAGGAGCTGGTAGACCGGCTGATCGAGGATCTTTCCGGCCGCGTCCCACAGGGCGATCTCGACGCCGCTTATCGCGATCGTCCCAACCCCCCATTGTGAACCCCGGCCGGAGAGGCTCCCACGCATCAGGTTGTAGAGCCGCTCGACGTCGAGCGGATTCTCCCCAACGAGTACGGGCCGCAGGTAGTCCGTCACGATCTCGTGGACGCCTGGCGACGGATACGCTTCCCCGATCCCGGTCACGCCCTGGTCGGTTTCGAGCGTGACGATCGTCCACGGGAAGTTCCCGTCGATGACGATCGTGTCGATGTCGGTTATCTCGGGCGTGGGCCCGTCTCGATCCGGCGTCTCATCGAAGTCGGTCCACATCGTCGCTGCAAGTGTGGATGCAAAGTCCTCGTACATGGTGTGTGAATCTGATGTCGCTGTCGTCGACTCCCACGTCGGTCGATCCGGACGATTCCTCCCACGTCCGGAGGGTCGATTCCGTGATGGGCGGCCGTGCGACCAGCCATCGATCGCATCGGATCACGCGTCGCGTCGACGGCGGACACGGGCGCGTTCGAGGCGGGTCGCATTATCAGGTCGATTGCGGAGATGGCTGTTATAACTTCCGGTGACAAGCCCGGATCGAGACGATCCGGATCCCGTCTGCGTCTCCGTTTGGAGCACACAAACAATTTAGTATGTGCGGGTACGTGCTGCAGGTATGACGCCGAAAACGAACCCCAGAACGATCCAGGCAGTCGGGATCACCCTCGAAGTCATCGACTATCTTCACGAACACGATCGGGCACGTGTTACCGAGATCGCGGACGCGCTCGACCGATCGAAGGGAACGATACACTGCCATCTCGCGACGTTGCTCGAGAAGGAACACGTCGTGAAGGACGGCGACGACTACCAGCTCAGTCTCCGGTATCTCGAACTCGGTGAACGGGTGAAGGACCGGTTGGGGATCTACGACGTGGTGACCGACGAGCTGTCGGACCTCGCCGAACAGTCCAACGAGTTGGTCCAGTTTGCAACCGAGGAACACGGTAAGGGGGTCTATCTGTACAAGAAGGGCGGCGAGCGAGCCGTTCAGACGGCCTCCTCGATCGGCAAACGTGAATACCTCCACTGCACCTCGCTGGGGAAGTCGATCCTGGCCCACTACCCGCGCGAGCGTGTCGAAGCGATCATCGATCGACACGGCCTGCCCGGATACACGCCGAACACGACCACGAGCAGCACGGAACTCTTCGAGGAGCTCGAGACGATCCGGGATCGCGGGTACGCCTTCGACGACGAGGAGAAGATAGAGGGGTTACGGTGTGTCGCTGCGCCCGTGAAGGCCGGCGAGGACGAAGTTCTGGGTGCCGTCAGCATTTCGGGCCCCTCGAGCCGGATGACGGGTGATCGATACCGAGAGGAGTTACCGGACATGGTCTCCCGATCCGCGAACGTGATCGAGATCAACGCCAAGTTCTCCTGATCGGTGAGGCTGCTCCGGTTGCAGTTCCCCTACTGTTCGTCGTATGCAAACGTCGATCTGTTGTTTGGGCGGCCGTTCCATCCGTAATCGGTAACGCGACCAAAACTGGCCGTTGAAGGGATTATAACCGCGGTTTGATCGTATCGGTCGGTCGAGACGACGTCGCTCCCCACCCACCGAAGGTGAAACGGCGGTCGGGATCATATCGAACCCACCATTGGACTTACAGTAGTATGTTTGTTAGTGCTATTGGGCCAGAGCCGTACGCTGGTGGAGATCCGTCCCGTCTCCCGCCACCATCAGTTTGCATCTCCCAAACGTTCGTATGATGCGTGAAATCACGACAGACGACGGTGACGACGACATACGGTGACGGAGTGGGCGCACGGCCCCGGCCGATGCGCGCTGTGAAGTCGCCATCCGCCGCACAGCCGATCCCACGGCGCAGCCAGGCAGTCGGACGGGACGAGCCGGCTGACCAAAAGCTATTTCTCACGGACCGTACTTCGCCGTACCATGGGAACTGGGTACACCACCGTTATGTATGACGCCGAGGACGTCGAGACCGCGCTCACCGACATCCTGGCCTGTCGATACGACGGCGTCGAGATCGGGGTCGAGAAGATCCGTTCGATCGGGTTCGACACGCTTTCCGCGTGGCTCACGAAGTACGACCTCGATCTCTACCTGGCGATGAGCGAGTGGATCGAAAGCGAGGACGCGGTCGATCGGATGGTTGAGGAGATGCCCGCTATCGCCGGTCTCGACGCCGAATTCGTCGGACTACTGCCGCCACAGCGGGGACGGTACGAGACCGAGACCGTCGAGAACTGGCTGGGGCGGCTCGCCGACGCGGCCCTCGATGCCGGCGTCCAACCCCTCGTTCACCACCACGGCGCGACGGCCGTCGAGCAGCCCGAGGAGATTCGCCACTATCTCGACGCGGTCGACGGGCTCGAACTCGTCTTCGATACGGCCCACTACTACCCGTACGGTGAGAACTTCCCCGACGGCGACGTCACCGACGGGATCGAACGGTTCGCCGACGACATCGCCTACGTCCACCTCAAGGACGTCGAACCGGTCAAGGATTTCGCGGCAAACCGGGACGCGCTCACCGCGGGCGACTTCCACCTCGACAACGTCATCAACTACTTCCGATCGTTTACCGATCTCGGCGACGGCATTCTCGATCTCGAGGGCGCCTACGGGGCGTTCCAGAAGGTCGGGTACGAGGGCCACTTCACGATCGAGATCGAGAACCAAACAGATCGGCCGCTCCTGCACGCCAAGGAGAACTACGACTACTGGTCGTCGGTGACTGACGCATAGACCGCCGATCGCCGGCCTTCCTGCCGTCCTCCCTCAGGGGGTCACCCTATCTGCATCAACGACGCGCCGAGGACGACGCTGACGATCCCGCTCAGAATGCGCGGCGACCGTGGCACCTGTCTCACGAGCACGTACGAGATCACGACGACGACGAGCGGTGCGACGTTCGAGAGCGGGATGACCGTGATCACCGTCCCGAGCTGAAGCGCCGAAAACCACGCGAGCCAATTTCCCGCGACGAAGACGCCCGCAAGCGTGAACGCGGCGAGCGCGAGCGGATCGCGGACCTGAACCCCGGATCGCGCCGCTCCCGAAACGCCGAAGAGCGCCAGAAACGCCACCAACGCGGCGGTCTGTCCCACGGCGGTGCCGAACAGCGGATCGTCGATCCGGTTCAGCCCGATCGCGACCAGCACGAACGAGACGCCGAGAAGCACCATCGCGACGACCGGGAACAGGAGGTCACGCACGTTCACTCGCGAGAACTCCTCGATGAGGAGGTCCTCCGAGGCAGCCTCGTCCGTTCGGGCCCCCTGTAGCACGATGCCGCCGATGACGATACAGCTCAGCCCGATCCCGGTGGCCGGTGTGAACGATTCGCCGAGTAGCGGAACCGCAAGCAGCGCGGCAACAGCGGGGTTCGCCCCCACGACCGCGGCGGCGACGCGGGCACCGACGCGGCCGATCCCGCGGAAGTAGAGCACGCGGAACGCCGCCGGGTTCAACAGTCCCGCGACCACGAACGGCGCCATCCCCCGGATGGAGACGCCCGCAAGCTCGACGCCGCGAACGGCCAGGAGGATCCAGAACACGACGACGCTAACGACAATCGTGACCACGGTCGCGGCCAGCGCCGGCGATTCACGGCCGGTGTACTCCCCGTTCTCCAGTCCGTACTCGACCGACAGGGTCTGAAGGGCCGAACACACCGACGCCAGCAACGCCAGGGCCGCGCTCAGCTCGATGAACATCCGTGGGACGACGTCGTGGCCGGTCGTCGGGGTACGGGCGTCCACGGACGGCGGAATCGAACCGACTGACGGGGGCAGGGTTCCGATGTCAACATAATTCTTCCTGTGGCGTCGGGTGACATAGTGGTGTCGGTGCCGGGCTCGATCGGGGGAACACTCTTTGAGACGCGTCGTGAACGACGACCGAGGAGAATGACGGGAGCTTCATCCACACCGATAGTCGGCGTGACGGCCGGGAGCGCGTTCGATCTCGACATCGAGCGGGAGGTGTTCGACGATATGGACGTCCGGTTTCATCCGGTCGACGTCGAGACGACCGACGATCTGATCGCGGAGCTTGCGGACGCCGACGCCGTGATCGACCGGCTGCTGTCCGCCCCCTACACCGCGGCGGTGATCGATGCCCTGGAGAACTGCCGGATCATCGCCCGGTGTGGGATCGGCGTCGACGCCATCGATATCGACCGGGCCGCGGCGGCCGGAACCTACGTCGTCAACGTCCCCTCGTACTGTCAAGACGAGGTGTCCGAACACACGATGCTGCTGTTGCTTGCGCTGGAACGAAACCTCACGGACTACGACGCCGCCCTGAAGGACGGTGTCTGGGCCAGAGACGTGACGGCCGCCGAAGTCCATCGGTTGCGGGGGCGTACGCTCGGCCTCATCGGGTTCGGAACGATCGCGCGGCTCGTAGCCGAGAAAGCACGCGCGTTCGGACTGGACGTGATGGCCGCCGATCCGTACGTTGATGCGGAGACGATGGCCGAGGCGGACGTGGAGAAGGTCCCCTTCGAGACGGTTCTGGAAACCGCCGACGCCGTCTCGCTGCACGCACCCCTCATCGAGGACACACGGGGGATGATGGACGCCGACGCGTTCGCCCGAATGAAGGAATCAGCGGTCCTGATCAACGTCGCCCGCGGAGGACTCGTCGTCACCGAGGACCTCGTGGATGCGCTTCGAACCGGTCAGATAGCCGGCGCGGGCCTGGACGTGTTCGACGTCGAGCCGTCGGGACAGGGAGGGGCCGACCCGCCCTTCGAGAGCCCGCTCCGCGAGTTCGACACCGTCGTTCTCACGCCCCACGTCGCGTGGTTCTCACGGGAAGCGAACGACGAGCGACGACGAACCGCGGCACGGGACGTTCGACGCGTCCTCGAGGGGAGACCGCCGACGAACGCCGTGAACGATCCCGAGGGAGCGAACGGAACCTCCGCTGTTGACGCCGCTGACGACGCTGATACCGCTGACGACGCTGACGACGCTTGACGCCGCTGCCGACGGGGCCGACGCGACTGAGAGCGGGTAAACCGCGTGGCGTCGCACCGTTACGACCCGACCACCTTTATGCCCGGTCCACGATGGATCGCTATGGAGCGACACCGACTCGGAACGACCGATCATCGGGTGACCGAGATCGGGCTCGGTACGTGGGAGATCGGCGGCGACTGGGGCGACGTGAGTGAGGAGACGGGACGGACCGCCATCCGAACCGCGCTCAAGGGGGGCGTCGACTTCCTGGATACGGCGGACGTCTACGGGGACGGCCGGTCCGAACGGATCATCGGCGAGACCCTTTCGGATCACCCCGCCGGCGAGGAGGTGACCGTGGCCACAAAGGTCGGTCGCCGTCTCGATCCGCACACCGCGGACGGGTACACGCACGAGAATCTCGAACGGTTCGTCGAGCGATCGCGAACGAACCTGGGCGTCGAGTCACTCGATCTGGTCCAGCTCCACTGTCCGCCCACGTCGGTGTACTACCGGCCCGAGACGTTCGCGGTCCTGGAGTCGCTGCGGGAGGACGGGCTGATCGATGCCTACGGCGTCAGCGTCGAGCGCGTCGAGGAGGGGCTCAAGGCGATCGAATACGGCGGCGTGGAGACCGTCCAGGTCGTCTTCAACCCGTTCCGCCAGCGTCCCGCGGAGCTGTTCTTTCGCGAGGCGGCCCGTCGAAACGTCGGCGTCATCGTCCGCGTCCCACTGGCGTCGGGACTACTGACTGGGACGATGTCCGCCGACGCGTCCTTCCCGGAAAACGACCACCGCAACTTCAACCGCGAGGGTGACGCCTTCGACGTCGGCGAGACGTTCGCGGGCGTTCCCCTCTCGGTCGGCGTGGAGGCGGCCGAACGACTTCGGCCGGCGGTGCCGGAGGACGCCACGCTCGCACAGTTCGCGTTACGATGGATCCTGTCGTTTGATGCCGTCACGACGGTCATACCTGGATCGACATCCCCCGAGCACATCCGTGACAACGTTGCTGCCGCCGATCTGCCGGCACCATCCGGTGAGGACCACGCGCTCGTCGATGCCGTCTACGAATCAGTCATTCGTGACCACGTTCACCATCGGTGGTAACGCCAACGGGCTCGGAACTGCGCGGCCGCCGATCGGAGGCACCGACGACCAAAACGATATATAGGTGCGAACAGATGGATCCGGTATGACGAACGAGATCGACGATGTGCTACTCGCCGTAGGGCCGAACGACCGTGACCACGTCACGACGATCCTCGATGCGGCGCTCGGCGTCGTGGTTCCGACGGGGGCATCGGTTACCCTGCTCCACGTGTTCCCCCGCAGCGAGTACGAATCCCTGCTCGAGAAGATCGAGTCCGGAACCGGGACCCTCGATCCCGACGAACTCGCGGCACGACACGAGGGCATCAACACGCCGGTCGCACGCCTTGAGGATGCGGGAATCGACTACGATATCCGGGGCGTGATCGGCGATCCGGACGTCGAAATCGTCCGAATGGCGGATGACCTCGACGTTGACCGGATCTTCATCGGCGGATCAAGCCGGTCGCCGACGGGGAAGGCGGTCTTCGGCGATCACGCACAACAGGTCCTGCTTAACGCGTCCTGTCCGGTAACGTACGTTCAGCGGGAGTGAGGCACGAGAGCCGAAGATAGATTTCGAGGCTCAACGATGAGCGTCGACCGAACCCTGATAACTGCAATGGCGATGTTCTCCGCACGTATCCGAGCGAAAATGAGCGACGACGTCGTCGATATCAGGCGACGCCGAACGTTTCGATCTGCTTTTCGACCGCGCCGACGTTGCTTGCATCGACGAACGTTGGGCCAGTCGGTGTATGCGTCGGCGTGAGGATTCCGGATCCAACCTGCGTAGTGAGGTAGTGAGCTGCTAGGTACGCCTGCAGCGCCGGCTGCTGGATAACTGCTGCCAGGTTGTACCCCTCGTTGATGGCCTCAGCCTGGCTCTGGGAGATGTCACAGCCCGCGTGGAACACCTCGCCCTCAAGCCCCTCGTTGGTGATGTAGTCGATCGCCGGGTTGCCGGCGGTCGGGCCGAGGGTGAAGACCAGACTCGTGTCGGGGTTGCTGGACCGGAAGCTGGCAAGCCTGCTGATCACGCCGGACGGATCGCCACCAGGGACCTCGATCCAGTCGTGGGGGACGCCTTGGTCGTTCAGCACTTGCTCGATACCGTCCTGTCGCATAGACAGCGCCGAGTGACCGGGATCGTGGTTGAGGATGACGGCACGGCTCGGCTGGGAGCCGAGCTCCTCCTCGATCAGCGGCAGCGTGTTGCTGGCCAGCGTCGATCCCACTGCCGCCTCGTTCTGGCCCACGTAGCCGTGGTAGGGCATGCTCTGCTCCCCGCTTTCGAGGAAGCTCTGCTCGGTGACGTTCGTGACGATGACGTACACGCCCTCCTCGGCGGCGCGCTGGAGTGCCTCCTGGAACAGATCCGGATCGGGGAGGGTCACTGCGATCGCGTCGGCACCGGAGTCGATCGCCGTCTCGACGTTACTGACCTGCTGGGTGAAGTTCGACGATGAGTCGGGACCCTGGTAGGCCGCGTCGACGCCGAGTTGATCGACGGCCATCTCCCAGCCCTCACTCTGTGCCGACCAGAACGGGTCCTGACCCGGCGCCCCGTGTGGGATATACCGGATCGAGATGTCCTGATTTTCCACTTGGTTGGTCGTGCCTGTACCGCCGCCGTTACCGTTGCCACCGCCGTTACCGTTGCCACCGCCGTTACCGTTACCGCTACAGCCGGCGATACCGGCCGCGCCGATCGTTCCGGTCGCTGCCAGCATATGGCGTCGGCTCACCGTTTCGAACTCGACAGTGTTGTCGGTTGACTTTCGGGTCATTCGCGTATGTGCCATATTGATACTATTACATAAATATAACGGTTATTGGTACCAGATGTCACGTTAGCGGCGTCGCTCGAAACGAACGCTCCGTGTGTCGGTCCCATCTTGCCGAGCGTGGCGAGTGGATACGGCCGCATCGAAACGGTTGATTCTACTCCGAATCCGTCGGGCCCGCCGCGGTCTCGGATGGATACACGTAGTCCGGACCCGGATCGTATTCCCCGCCGGCCAGCGTCTCGAAGTAGACGCCGTTCATCCGGTCCCTCGTATCGAAGTAGAGGTAGTGTGTGTCGTGCCACGTGCCGCTCTGAACGACGGGGATCCCGGCGTTCTCGAACGACTCGACGACGTCATAAACGTCATCGAAGGCGAAACACGCGAGATGATGAATCCCTTCGCCCCGTTCGTCGAGGAAATCTCGGTGCACGCTGTTCCCCTCGATCGGTTCGATGATCTCGATCTCGAGATCGCCGAGGTATGCGTACCCGATCTCGAAGGCCGCCTCCGTCGGCTCGCCGTAGTAGGTGGCCTCCTCCTGTTCGGGCGGGCCGACGTAGTAGACGTCCCACGGTTCGATGCCGAGGATCCGGCGATACCGTTCCATCGCGTCCTCGAGGTCCTCGACGACGAGCGCGACCTGGCTGATCTCGGGAACGTCGATCCCGACGTCCGGAACGTCCATACGCACCGACGGTCGTAGTCGTATATAAATTCACACGGTATGAAAACGGATACCTCGTGAACTGTAGCCTCACTGGATGGATAGCGATGTGTTATTGATCGTCGCAAGCCGAGATCAAACACGAAACACGAGGATTCGAAGGGCGTCAGAATTACGACGACGCCGACGCGACTACTCGGCCTCTTGCCCGGCGACCAGCTTCATTCGGTCGATCAGCTCCTTGGGTCCCTCGATGTCATCCTTGGTGAATTCGTCGATCGTCGCACCGGAATCCAGGAGATGGAACCGATCAGCGACCTCGTAGGCGTTGAAGATGTTGTGGGAGATGTATATCGTCCCGATTCCCTGCTCTTTCGTCCGCTCGACCGTCTCGAGCACCTTTTCGGACTCCTTTACCGAGAGGTTTCGAAGCGGTTCATCGAGGATCAACAGATCCGCATCGAAGTGGAGTGCCCGGCCGATCTTGATACTCTGTGACTCACCGCCGGAAAGGTTCTCCGCCGGAAGGTTCGGATCGTTCAGCGATCCCAATCCGATGTCGTCAAGCACCTCCTTGGTTTCCTCGTACATCAGATCGGAATCGAGGTTCCCGAACCGATCGGTCGGCTCCTTGCCGAGGAACAGGTTCCGCGCGACCGTCAGGGACGGGATCAACTCCATATCCTGATAGACCACGCTGATCCCCTGTTCGAGGGCCTCGTCCGGATTCTTAAACGTGACCTGTTCGCCCTTCCAGTGAATCTCGCCCGCATCTGGTTGGTGGTAGCCGACGATGTTCTTGATCAGGGTACTCTTGCCGGCGCCGTTGTCGCCGACGAGCGCGAGTACCTCACCCTCGTTCACGTCCAGGGAGACGCCCTTGAGCGCCTGGATCGACCCGAAGCTCTTTTCGATTCCTTTCAGTCGCAATAGGTTGTTGGTATCACTCATAGTGAATCACCGCTTCTCCTGTCGAAGCGTGTTGATGTGGCGGTTGAAGACCACTGCAGCCACGAGGACGACGCCGACGAAGAACTGGTACCACGCCGAGTTCGCGCCGGCCGCGATCAGGCCCGCACCGAACGTTCCGAAGGTCAACGCGCCGAAGAACCCGGCGTTCGGGCTTCCTCGGCCGCCGAACAGCGCACAGCCGCCGAGGACGGCGGCGGCGATCGCCATCAAGGGCAGTTCCGTCTGGAGGATCGGTCGTGCGGTGCCGAACCGGGCGACGTGCATCAGGGAGGCGAAGGCGGCCGACATCCCGGTCAGCGTGAACGCGACGAGTCGCGTCCTGGTGACCCGAATACCGCGGGCCCGTGCTGCGTCCCGATCGCTACCGACTGCGTACAGATGGTTTCCGTAGGCCGTCCGATGCACCAGGTACAACGCGCCAAAGAGGATGAGGAACATCCAGAGCACCAACGCCTCGAAGTTGGCGCCGAACTCGTAGCTGAAGATCTGCAACAACGAGACGTCAGTGTTCAAACTCGCACTCCCGCTGAATATCAACAACAGGGCACCCCGGATGGAGAACCAGCCGCCGAGCGTGATGATGAACGAGTGAATGCCGGTAAAGGTCACGAGTGCGCCGTTCATCAATCCGACTGCGCCGCCCAACGCGAGGGTTGCAAGGATGGCGACGATCGGCGGGATCCCCTGGTTGACGATGGTGATGAAGAACATCGCCGACATCGCGTAGTTGGCACCGACGGTCATATCGAAGTCGCCGCCGATCATCAACACTGCAACCATGATGGCTACCGGGCCCATAAGCGCCGTTTCCCGGAAGATGTTCCCCCAAATGTTCGGTCGAGACATCACACCAGGGTTCAACACGAAGAACAGTGCGGTGACGCCGAGCCACGTCAGAACTGCTACCAGAACCGGATGTTTGATGATGGCGTTAAGTATCGGACCGGTTACTCTATCGAGTCCTGTGGACCTCGTTTCCACACTCATAATTGTGACACTCATTCCTACAATATATAAATTTTTCCATTACCAAGAGGTTTGTTGACGAGCGACGCACCCTATCGTGTGGCTGATCGTCCCGTTCGGTGACCGATCGCGTCGTTACGCAGTGACGAGGTCTTGGATCGTCTCCAGAGCCACATCGTCATCGTCGGCAGCGATGTACTCGAATCCGACGTACTCCTCATACCCCGACTCATCGATCGCCGTCAGAATGTTTGGATAGTGAAGCTCTCCAGTTCCAGGTTCGTGACGTCCCGGTACATCCGCAATATGGATGTGACCGATCGCATCAACGTTGTTCGTGATCGTGTCGATGATATTTCCTTCGGAGATCTGCTGATGGTAGATATCGAAGTTGATTCGTACGGCAGGGCTGTCGACCTCGGCGACGATGTCGAAGGCGGGTGCTGATCGTTCAAGGTAGTACCCACTGTGATCGACAGCACGATTCAGTGGCTCGACGATCAGCGTCACCCCTGCTTCGGCTGCCACCGGTGCGACTTCACGCAAGCACGCGATCACGCTTTCACGCGCCTCCGCACGCGTGTACTCGTTCGGTTTGGGACCGACGAGGACGATGAGGTTTGGACAGTCGAATCGGTCTGCGACGGCGATCGACTCAGTGATATCGTCGACAACGTCCCGACGCTTCGCTGGATCGGTCAGGGGGCGTTCGAGCGCTTCGGGGCGTCGGGGCTCAGTGTTTGCGGCCATCCCTGCGACGGAGAGGTCGTGTGTCTCCAAGCGATCGGCGATCGCGTCGAGATCTTTGTCCGGCCACGTCCAGAACTCGATCGTTTCGAACCCGTGTGCAGCCACACGGTCGAGACGATCGACGAACGGCCGATCGTCGTAGATCATCTCGACGCAGATGGACGGCCGAACCATCAGTAGCTCACCTGCACTTCGGATTTGATGATCGATCGGGATGTTCGCTGTATGGGTTGGAGAGGTGTACCCTGCATATCGGGAATGGGTTGGGAATTCAGTATCATCTGCGGTGCTCTCGGGAGTATTATGGTTTCACGAGGATTTTCACGTGGGACGTTTCGGGATCGAGTAGCGCCTCAAATCCGTCCTCGACGATATCGTCGAGTTCGATCTGACCAGTAACGAATGGGTCGGTGTCGATATCACCAGCTGCCAACGATTGAATGATCGCATCAAATTCAGTGCGGAATGACTGTGGCGGGAACCCATAGCAGTTCGTCCCGATGACGGTCCGCTCGGTTGTAACGACGTCGTTGAGATCGGTGGTGATCGGATCATCACTGACACTGCCGACGGTGATCGTTCCACCGCGTTTGGTGCTTTGAACGGCCGTGTTGAATGCGGGACCGATCCCGGCAAACTCGAAGGCAACATCCACGCCACCTGACGTCGCCGATGTGATTACGTCGACAGCATCCTCATCGATCGGATCGATCGCGACATCGGCACCGAGCTCGCGTGCAACCGCTCGTCGAGCGTCGTTTGGTTCCGACACGAAGATGCGCTTGGCGCCAGCGTCGACCGCGGCCCGAACGACGGTGAGTCCGATCGGTCCGCAGCCGACGACGCAGGCGGTGTCGCCGACCTGCAACCCCGACTGTCGGACCGCATGTAGACCGACGGCAAGTGGTTCGACGAGTGAGCCGTCTTCGAGCGAGACCGAATCCGGAAGTGTATGAACGTGGTCTACGGGAGCCACAACGTTCTCCGCGAACCCACCGGATCCGGTGTGGAAACCGATCGCGACGGAGTCGGGACACAGGTTGTAGTCACCATCCTCACAGTACCGACACTCACCGCAGGGGATGTTCGGCTCGACCGTGACGCGGTCACCAACAGCGACCCCTGACACCGCCGATCCCACCTCGCTGACGACGCCACTCAACTCGTGGCCCATCGTCATTGGAAGCTGTGCGCCCGTTCGGGGATGCGGTTCCTCTGGAGTGAAGTGCGGCCCTGCTCGATACTCGTGAAGGTCTGATCCACAGATGCCACAAACCTCGATATCGATGCGGACATCCGAGTCACCCAGTGGGCTTTGGTCAACGTCCTCAACGTGAACCTCTTCGGTACCGTGGAAACGTGCTGCTTTCATGAGTCGTGTAGTCTCCGGATTCGCCGACCGCGAATCATTTGAGTCAATACACCGGGACATTAAATCAGTTTCTCCCAGGTTGGGACACCACATACTGGGAACGTTCGGATCGCGACAGGGACATCACGTTTCGAGCGATACCCACCAATATGGCTTCGATAGTGCCCCGAATTAGGGACAAGTATTTATATCTATTCTCCCAATCGGACTCACACGAGACGATTACGCACCCCGGACTGCATTGACGGCGATCGACTCGATCGACTGCGTCAGGGGATGATGCCCTACCAACAATGACTGGCCTCAAACAACGTTTCCAAACCGAACCGAACCTCGCCGGTGCGTGGCTGTCGATCGGCCATCCCACCGTCGCGGAAGTGACAGCAACGCACGGTTTCGATTTCGTGCTCATCGATACCGAACACACGCCGTTAACCTTGGAGACGGTCGAGAACATGTCCCGTGCTGTCGACGCCGCGGACGGCGACACGGAAACGCTCGTCCGTGTCCCGTCCGATGACCCCGTCCGGATCAAACGCGTCCTGGATATCGGCGTCGCCGGTATTATGGTTCCACGCGTGGAAACCGCGGCGGCGGCCCGCGACGTGATCGACGCGGTCCGGTACCCACCGGAGGGTATGCGTGGTGTCGCATCCGGCCGCGCGGCGACGTACGGCGATGATTTTCAGCAGTACGTCGAGACGGCTGATGAGGAGATTACGACCGTCGTCCAGATCGAGACGCCAACTGGCCTCGAGAACGTCCGTGAGATCGCGGCCGTCGAGGGGATCGACGCCGTCTTCGTCGGCCCCGCCGATCTCTCGGCGAACCTCGGGATCTTCGCGGAGTGGGAAAACGATCGCCTCGACGCCGCGATCGATCAGGTCGTCACCGCTGGGGCGGCTGCGGATATCCCGGTCGGCACACTCGTCGTGAATCCGGACGATATCGAGATGCGCGTCCAGCAGGACTTCGACTTCCTCATCGTCGGTAAGGACACGAGCCACCTATCGGCAGCCAACGATCGCATCCGGTCCCGCTATGAGGATGCGGTCACCCGCCACACGGCCCCCACGTCACACGAAGACTGAGTGTCTCTCCCGGGTTTCGGTGCCTCGGCTTCCGTGTACTTACGCGTCGGCGTGATCGAACAGCGACGCGATCACCGCGACATCGGTTGCCGCATCAGCGATCGGGGTCGGGACCGGCGCCTCACCACGCACGCACTGCATAAACTGTCGGAGTTCCCGCTTGAAGCTCTCCTCACGCGTCGGTGTGTATGTCCGATCGACGGTTTCGGTCGTTCCGTCACGGATCGACAGGGTTGCCGCGTTGTACTTGATGAACGGATGGTCGAACTCGAGTCGGAGCATCCGGTCGGGTGCATCCACCCGGAAGAACTGCTCGTGCCAGTGGCGATCTGAATCGCCCGTCTGCAGGACGCATCGCTCTCCGCCCTCGAACGTGAGGTGAGCGGTCCCGAAGTAGCCGTCACGGACGAAGTCGACGTGGTCGATGGACGTGACGTCGCCGAACAACCCCCGAAGCGCGTTCACGTCGTGGCAGACGTGTTCGAGCTGGAAGTCGTAGGCCGCGGCGAGGTTCTCGTCGTCAGTCCCGATGGCTTGCTTGCATTGCTCGCGTCGGCGTTCCGTGCTTCGTTCGATGAACGCCTCCGAGAGCTCCGGCTGAACGAGGTCGTACACGTCCGGCAGCGATCGGGAGAAGTCCGCATCGACCGCGTACGCGGTGATGCTGTCGACCTGATCGACGTCGGCCAACTCGCGTGCAAGCCGTTCGTAGGCCAGCTCGAACCGGCGGTTGTACGCGACCATCGCCGTGGCGTCGCTGTCGGCCGCCACCGTGGCCAGCCGGTCGGCATCCGACGGCGTGACCGCTAGCGGCTTCTCCACGAGAGTGTTCACCCCGGCCGTTAGCGCCCGTTCCACGATGTCGGCGTGGGTCTGCATCGGCGTCGTGACGATGACCGCATCGAGCTCGTCTCCGACGTCGTCGATCAACCCCTCCGGCTCGGCGTACCGCCGGTCGTCTGGCACGTTGTACCGATCGCCGAGCGTCGCCGTCACGTTCTCGGCGGGGTCACAGATCGCCGCGAGTTCCGCGTCGGGGATCTCGACGACGTTCGGGATATGCATAATCTGTGCAATGGTTCCGCAGCCAATGATTCCGAATCGCATATCGCTGGGTTCGACAAGTGACGACTAAAAGGTTCCTCTCCGGATCCCGTCGGTCGGTTTTGCTGTCTCGTGCCGTATTCAGCCGCTGTGTCGCGGCATATTCCGGCGTGTTCACGTTGCGGGTAGGGCTGTCGATTCACCGACCAGCGTTTGACACTCACAAACAAAAGTCGATGATCAGCACCGTCATCGACCTCACGAGATCGAATGGCAGGTCACTCAGACGCGGTGGCGGGAGCGGCAACCGAGGATATCGCGCCAGGTCAGCCGATGCGACACCAGTCGCCTGAAAACGCACGACTGATCGGAACGAAACGCTGGGATAGGCATCGGACACGGGTGATGGAACACGTCGACGGGGAGCGTCTGCCCCGTGCTGGAACCAACCATCCCAGCCCCGCTGATGCGGCACCGTCGATCCGTCCCGCCATCGACAGCCCCGCGATCGTCGCAGAAACCGTGTGGCGGTTCGTTCGTAACACTCAAACACACGAGTAACGAGGTCCAAACAGTGACCGTGAGCCGACGACTCAGAAAAACGGCGGTCGTTGCTGATGAGGGCGACGGGTAACTATTCGGTACTTGGCGATCGTAACGACGTCGATCGGGACGTTTCCGGATGATAATTACACTAGTATTGTTGTTATCCTGTGTTCCACAGCGACGATGAGACAGGTGTTTGAGAGAAACGAACGAGCTGGCGAATGAGCCGTCTCTCAAAGATTCAACATTGATGATTCGGGCAGTGACGGCACGATATTCGTTACGTGATAGAACTATCATCACAATAAACATATTTTTATCTTCTATTCTATATTATTTATAAATTTTATATATCATTAAATTCATCATTATATACGTGATAGGATTTCAATGAATAATCACTTCATATACCATACATCCACTTATATACTATATTTCTATATTCTATAGAATATTTGGAGAATAATCATAATATACGCAATATATTAAATAAAGTAGTATTATGCATATACATAAAATATATTGTATATTTTACCGGAGCTACCCACTGAACGAACCGATTTCGGACAACGGGACGGTTCGGCTGTGGAGTATCGACATACGGCGCTCCCATCGCTCACACACAGCCTGCGAGATCGGTCCTGACCGAGCAATCGCTACAGATTCTCCGATTCGTCCGGGAGGAGGCGTGCGTCGACGTATCCGGTCACCGTTTCCATCGACTGCTGGGGGGGCTCGTCGATCGTCACTTGACGCGTGAAGGCGCCCGTCGTGGCCGACACGAGGAACTCGGCCGCGAGATCGGGGTCGACGGCGTCGTCGAACTCCCCCGTCTCAACGCCGGTCGAGACGATCGCGTGGACGCGCTCGAAGAGCACCTCGTCGAAGGTCACCATCCGATCCCGGATCGCCTCGTTGTACGGCGCCTGGGCGATCACCTCGAGCATCGCGGTTCGGAACTCCCGTCCCGTGGCCTCCGCGTCGTCATCCAACACGACCGCCAACAGCGCGAGGAGCCGCTGGCGCGCACCGTCGGTGTCGTCGTCGTCGATCGACGCGAGTCGATCGGTGTAGCGGTCGGAGAGGTACTCCAGAAACTCGATGAAGAGAGTCTCCTTGTCGTCGAAGTAGTAATGGATGGACGCCGTGCTGCGGTCCGCCTCGGCGGCGATGTCCTCGATCGTGAGGTCGGCGTAGCCGTGTCTACTGAGGGCGCGATACGTCGCCTCGAGGATCTCCGTGGCGGTGTCGTCCATCGCAGTCGCTGTCGGGCTTACTGATTAATTAGTCAAAAGCCTTTGGAAGCCACGGCGACGATCGGGGAGACGGTCGCCAGTTATGACGGCCGTAATCCCGGGGTTTCTCGCTCGGTGCCCCGATCTCAGTCGTCGCCGTGTCGGCGTGCACGGTCGAAGAACGCGATCGCGGCGCCCAGTAGCGCGAGGTTCTGGAGGAACGAGGTGAGTTCCTCCCCACGAGCATCCTCATCGACCGCCCAGAAGTCGTGGATCGTCGGCGTCACGCCGACGAAGAACGCCGCGACGCTGGTTGCGGCCAGTCGTGGCGCCTTCCAACTGCCGATTCCCAGACCGCCGCCGAGCAGGAGCCCGCTTGCGGCTGGAACGAGTGTCTCTGCCTGTGGAACTCCTTTCGCGTCTGCATACGCGATCCGACCGTCGAGGTTCGTGAGGTTTCGCACCGCCAAGGCGACCAGTCCGCCCGCAAACAGCAGTCGCCCGACAAGCGACGGCGTGTCGTCGGCTGTCGAGTCAGCTGATGATGAAGCCATTATCTGCAGTTTCCTCCCCAGATTGGTAACGTCCGCGATTCGTCGCCGGTGTGTCACGCCGAGACGGGGAACTGATCGACGGACGCTCGCCACAGGCGCGCCCCGAGCAGACAGATTGAAAGCCGCGCCACACCGACTCGCTGTATGTACCTCGCCGAGGAAGCGTGGCCGGACCTCGAGACGTACTTCGAGAACGAGTCCCTGGCACTCGTGCCGCTCGGGTCGACCGAACAGCACGGGCCACACCTCCCGCTGGCAACCGATCACCTGATAGCGGAGGGGTTCGCGACGGCGGCCGCCGACCGAACCGGCTTCCTTAGGACACCGACGATCGATATCGGCGTAAGCCCACACCACCGGCAGTTTTCGGGCACGATGTGGGTCGACGCGCCCGTCTTCCGGGACTACGTCGAGTCGTTCACCCGGAACCTGGCGTATCACGGGATCGACCGCGTGATCTACGTGAACGCCCACGGCGGGAACGTCGAACACCTCCGGGAGGTCGGTCGCCGTCTCCACGACGACGAGGACGTCTACGCCATCGAGTGGATGTGGAACGACTCCATCCCCGATCTGGTCGACGAGCTCTTCGAGCACAACGGCCCCCACGGCGGCCCCAAGGAGACGGCGCTGATCCAACACCTCCAGTCGGAGCTCGTCCACGACGACCGGCTCGCGGACGCACGCGACGGCGGCTTTCCGGAGTTCGAGGCCTCGGATCCGACCCACCACGGTGCTCGGACCTTCTACGACGCCATCGACAACACGGATAACGGCGTCTTCGGCGATCAAACCGACGCGACCGCCGAGAAAGGCGAACGGATGTTCGAGGAAGCCACCGCACAGCTCGTCCAGCTGTGCAACTGGCTCGACGACCAGCCCTTCGCGGACCTCCTACCGAAGGATCACGTCTGAGCTTTTTGTACTGCGGCGCGAATGGAGCGTATGATCACGGACCAGATCCGAACGACGTTCCCGGAACTCGACGCGATCGACGACGAGACGCTTCGTGACGGCGTGATCGAGGCGTGGCGGACCGCGATGGCGGATCACGGCGTCGACGACCTCGCCGCGGTGCCGTGGCTGCCGCCGACACAGCGGGATCTCGGGCTTCCCGACGAGACGCTCGTCGATCACGTTCGCGACGTGACCGCCTGTAGCGTCGGGCTCGCCGAGACCCTCACGGAGCGACGGCCCGATACCCTGGCGGTCGATATGGACACCGTCCTCGCCGGCGCGCTCGTCCACGACGTGAGCAAGCTTGCCGAGTTCGACGGGATGGCTGAGACGGACGTCTACAGACTGTTGGGTCATCCGTACTACGGCGTCCACGCGATCGCGCGAGCGGGGCTTCCCGTCGAACTCGCGCACATCGTGCTGTCCCACACCAACCGCACGGCGGTCGAGCCCGCGACGATCGAGGCGACGATCGTTCGGCGGGCCGACGAGGCCGCGGCCGCAGCCGTTCGGTGGCGGGCGACCGACGACCTCCGGACCGTCTAACCGCGACCGCTGACGTCTCCCACCACCCACTTCTCGTCTCGCCGCATCCCAAGGGATAATTGTCTGTATCACCGACGACGGCGTATGTCAACGCCGGAGGCCGATGCTCGTTCGTCCGCAGTCGAGACGGACGCGCTCCGGTATGAATCGTTGCGGGCCGCGTTCGACCGCGAGGAACTCGGCCGGCATCTCGCGCTGTTTTACGAGACGACCGACGCCCAGCTACGGGCGAGCGCGGCCTTCATCGACGCGGCGCTCGCGAACGACCAGCGGTGTCTCTACCTCGCGGACGCGAACGACCCGTCGACGATCGAGGACGCCCTGGCCTCGGTCGGCATCGACGTCGACCGACGTCTGGCCGACGGCGATCTGGAGATCTATCCGGCGAGCGACCTCTATGCGACCGACGCGTTCGACCCGGAGCGAAGCATCGATCTGTTGGCGGATCGAGCACAGGCGACCGCCGAAACCGATCGCTACGCGGGACTGGCCGTCGCCGGCGAGAACACCTGGAGCTTCCGGACCGGATCGGAGTTCGGGGAGGTCCTTGAGTTCGAGGTCGGCTTCGACGACCGGTGCCCCGACCTCCCGCTGACCGCGATGTGTCAGTACGACCTCGACCGCTTCACGAACGACGCGATCGCCGCCGCCGTCTGGACGCACAAGCGGATCGTGTACCGGGACACGCTCTGTGAGAACCCATTCTACGTGCCCCCGGCTGACCGGCACGACCACGTCGACGCCCCGGCCACGGAGGACGGAGGAACGGATCCGGACGGGACGGGGCGTTCGGCGGGGACGACGGACACGGATGCGGCCGGCGATCCCGGGATGGACGTCCGGTTGATGCTCGAACAGACCTTGGAACTCACGCACGCCCGCCGACAGATCGCCCGGCGCGAACAGCGTCTGTCGGTGGTCGATCGCGCCCTCAGACACAACATCCGAAACGAGTTGAACGTCGTTCTCGGCTACCTCGAGTTGTTGCGGACGGAATCCAACCTCGATCGGCGGACGCGTGAGTACGTCGACACCTGTCTCGAGTACACCGAGCGCGTCGTCGACCGCTCGGAGAAGGCCCGCCACATTCAGGGCACCCTCGAGGACGAATCGGTCGTTCCGGTGGACCCCCTTGCCGAGGTGGGTGCCGCGATCGGGCGCGTTCGCGACCGCTACCCGGAGGCGGCGATCTCGCTGACCGTCGAGGGGCAGTCACTACCGATTGATCAGACCGCGGCGGGCCATCCACGACCCGAACCCGACGGCGGCAGCGACGCCGCGGGTGACTCGGACGGCCTGATCGACGACGCTCCGAGTACCGACTCTCTCGGCCGGGTCATCGCCCACGAGCGCCTCGACATTGCGATCGTCGAACTGCTTGTGAACGCCATCACCCATCAGGACGACGCCACGAAGCAACCGGTCGTAGCCATCGATCTCTCGACCACCGGGGGCGGCTACCTCGATCTGTCCGTCTCCAACCCCGGACCGCCGATCCCGAACGACGACCGGCGCGCGCTGCTGTCGGGAACCGAGACGCCGCTCGAACACGGCGGTGGGATCGGGCTCTGGCTCGTCAAGTGGATCGTCGACGCCTCATACGGCGAGTTGTCGTTTCCCGACGACGGACCCGACGTCTCGACCGTCACCCTCACGCTACCACACGCCGATCGGTGAGTGAGGGATGCACCTGGGTGAGGAATACACTCGGGTGAGAAATACACTTGGGTGAGGTATGCAACCGTCCCTCAGGGTCACCGCGTGACCGCTGTCGGCGCGGCGAACTCGACGGTCGTCCCCTCGTACCGGCAGTCCTCGAGGGCGTGTTTGGCCGCGAAGCCGGCCTCGTGGGCCGACCGGCCGCGACCGACGCCGACCTTGAAGTCGACGTCGGCCGCCTCGCTGACGTGGTCGATCGTCGCCCGGTAGTCGGCCTCGGTCATGTCGGGGCAGATGGAGATGATGTTGTCGCCGCCGACGAAAAACGAGAGCGCTCCGTGTTCCTCACGCAGACGCTTCATCAGGGCCGCATACCCCTGCTCGATCCGGATGAACGAGTCGAACTCGTTGAGCTGGTCGGTGTACTTGCCGGTCGCGTCGTTGACATCGAAGTGCGCGATCGAGAGGTCGTCGTCGCCGGGCGCGTCGACGTACTCGCCGGCCAGCACCTCGGTCCGGCTGTGGTCCTGTGCGCTGCCGGCCGCCTGGATCCGCCCGGTCGCGTCCTCGAGCGCGTCGATCGGACGTTCTGCGACGGAGACGCCGAGGCTGACGGTAACGGGGTACCGGTTCCGGATCGTCGCCTGCAGCCGTTCGTGGTCGCGGTCGTCGAGGCCGTTCGTCACCGCGACCATGTTGTCGAACCGGGTGAAGAAGGCGTAGCCGTCCCGGGATCCGACGAACTGGGCGATGTCGGCGAACAGCCGCGACTGCATCGTCTGGAGGTCCATCTCGCGCCGCGGCTCGGGTGTGACCGTCCACGGGCCGTAGTTATCGATCTGAACGAGCGTTACCTGGGTGGTCGTCACGATGTCCGTGTATGCGTGCCGGGGTCGTTTGAGGGTTCCGTTATCCACAGAATGGGCCACATCACGAAATCGTGACGATTCGGGCCCTCACGACCGCGCCGGGAAGCACCCCCCGACGCCGAGCGAGAGACCGCCACCACGACGCCGAACGAGAGATACCGACCCCATGACGCCGAGCAAGAGGTCCGCCCGGGCACAACCCCTACTACGTCGGCGTTCCTGTGACCGATATGGACTACGACGGAGCGGTCCTCGACGTCGACGGGACGGTGGTTCGCGGGGACGACCCGATTCCCGGCGCCGCCGAGGGATACCGCCGGATCCGGGCGGCCGGGATCGATCCGCTGTTCGTCTCGAACAACCCGACGAAGGCTCCACCAGCATACGCTGATCGGCTCGCTGCGGCCGGTTTCACGGTCGATCCGAACCGGATCGTCACCGCGGGCACGGTTACGGTCGGCTACCTCCGGGAGCGACACCCCGACGCGGACCACTTCGTGATCGGTGAGTCCGGACTCTTCGAACAGCTGGCCGGGGCCGACCTCGGGACAACCGACGACGTGGAGACGGCGGACGTGCTCGTCGCGTCGATCGACCGCGAGTTCGATTATGGGGACCTCCGGGACGCGCTGTGGGCGCTCGAGCGCGACATCCCGTTCATCGGGACCGATCCGGACGTCGTCATCCCGGCTGCCGAACGGAACGTCCCCGGATCGGGAGCCGTGATCAACGCGATCGCGGGCGTTGCCGAGCGGGACCCCGACATCACGCTGGGCAAGCCCTCACAGCCGGCGGTCGATCTCGTCCGGGAGCGTCTCGGCGTCGATCCCGAGCGCTGTCTCGTCGTGGGCGACCGGCTCGACACCGACATCGCCTTCGGCGAGCGCGCCGGGATGACCACCGTCCTCGTACGGACCGGAATCACCGACGACGCGCGGCTGGCTGCGACTTCCTACGAGCCGGATTACGTCCTCGACTCGCTTGCGGAGATCGACCGGGTGCTCGCGGACGGCGCGAAAACGCGATAACGATGGACGACTGACGGCTCAGAACGCGTCGCCGTACGCCGAGATGTCGGCCTGCAGTTCCTCACGCAGCGCCGAGTGGACGTGACAGATGTCCTCGCCGCGCTCGACGATCTCGGCCAGATCGTCCTCGTCGACGTCGGCCTCGACGTACAGGTCGAAGACGATGGACGACAGGTCGTCGTCATCGTCGAGCTCCGCGGAGGCATCGATCTGGACCGTCCCGAGGTCCTCGATCCCGCGCTGCTGGGCGCCAACGCGGAACGCTGGGATGTAACAGGAGGCGTACGTCGCCACGAGCGCGGTGTTCGGGTCCGGGCCGGTCTCGCCGGTGGCGTCGATCTGGAGGTCGAAATCGCCGACCTGGCTGGTGGACGCGTACCCCTCGTCGCTGACCGTCGTGGTTTCGATGTCGGACATATCACCTCGACATCCTCGCGAGACGGCCTAAAGGGTATCGGCCTCTGTCGCCGACCGGCCCGGGTCGAGTCGGGACCGCAACCCCGTGGATCTAGATCCCGTAGACCTAGATCTCGTAGCTCTCGTCGCCCTCGAGGACGACCGGCTCGCTCGGACCGGCGGTCGCCTCGACCTCACGGACGAAGTCGTCGGTGTCGATCTCGATCGGCGGGAAGCTGTCGTAGTGCATCGGGATGGCGACGTCCGCGCCGACCCAGTCGGCGGCGATCGCGGCCTGGGCCGGCCCCATCGTGAAGTGGTCGCCGGCGGGCAGGGCGGCGACGTCCGGTTCGAGGAACGGACCGATGACCTCACGCATCTCGACCATCAGACTCGTGTCGCCGGCGTGATAGAACGTCGACGATTCGGCGTCGGACTCCTGGGTCGGCTTCGAGTCCGAGACCACGAAGCCGGCCGGCATCCCGGCGGAGGTGCCGTAGCCCGTGTCGATCCCGTTCGAGTGGTCCGCCCGCACCATCGTCACGAAGGCGTCGCCGCACTCGACGGTACCGCCGAGGTTCATCCCCATCCCGCCGACGGCGCTGTCGTGGCCGAAGGTGTCCTGGACGTAGCCGACCAGCTCGGGCGTGGCGACGAGGGTGGCGTCCTCGTAGCGGTCGACGTCGCCGATGTGGTCGGCGTGACCGTGGGTCAAGAGCAGATAATCCGGATCCAGTTCCTCCGGCGAGACGTCCGTCTTCGGGTTGTCGAAGAAGGGGTCGATGAGCAGGTCCGTCTCGCCGACCGAAACGTGCCACGTGGAGTGGCCGTGCCAGGTGAGTTCCATATGCGTTCGTGTCATCGGTCGGATGACTAATAAAGGTCGCCGCCCGGGCCATGAGCGTAACCGAAAAGCGGCACGATCACGTAGTGGCGTCTCTCCGACCGTCGGGATCGCGGGAGCCGGAAGCTGTAGTCTTAAGGCTGCCGCCCACGGACGGGGTCGTATGCACACACGGGACCTCTCCGACCACTCCCCGTACGTTCCCGGTCGCGGCGACGAGGAGGTCGCCCGCGAGCTCGGGATCGATCCGGCGGAACTCATCACCCTCTCCTCGAACGAGAACCCCCACGGCGCGAGCCCCGACGCCGTCGAGGCGATCCGGGAGAGCGCCGAGTCGATCAGCGTCTATCCCAAGTCCTCACACGCCGACCTCATCGCGGGACTCGCCGAGGAGTGGGACCTCGCGGAGGAACAGGTGTGGCTCTCGGCCGGGGCCGACGGATCGATCGACTACCTCTCTCGGGCGATGCTCGAGCCGGACGACCGGATCCTGATCCCCGACCCGGGATTCGCCTACTACGGAATGTCGGCGCGGTACCATCACGGCGAGGTCGCGACCTACGACCTCGACCCTGCGGACGACTTCGAGCAAACGGCCGAGTCGATTCTCGACGCCTACGCCGGCGAGCGGATGATCTACGTCACCTCGCCGCACAACCCCTCCGGCTCCGTGATGGATCTCTCCGAGGTCCGGCTGCTCGCGGATGCGACCGCCGAGGAGACGCTCGTCGTGGTCGACGAGGCCTACGGCGAGTTCGCCGAGACGCCATCGGCGGTCGAGCTCTTCGAGGAACGCGACGACGTCGCCGTCCTCCGAACGTTCTCGAAGGCCTACGGGCTCGCGGGGCTGCGCGTGGGATACGCCCTCGTTCCCGAGGACTGGGCGGACGCCTACGCCCGCGTGAACACGCCGTTCGCCGCCAGCGAGCTGGCCTGCCGCGCGGCGCTGGCCGCCCTGGTGGACGACGAGCATGTCGAGCGCTCGATCGAGTCGGCGCGATGGGGCCGCGAGTACGTCCGCGAGCACGTCGACGCGCCGACCGTCGAGTCGGCCGGCAACTTCGTGCTGATCGAGGTCGGCGACGCCGAGGCGGTGACCGAGGCGCTCCAACACGAGGGGATCATCGTCCGTGACTGCACGTCCTTCGGTCTGCCCGAACACGTCCGGGTCACGACCGGCACGCGCGAGGAGACGCGGGCGGCGGTCGAGGCCATCAACGACGTACTCGCGCGGCTCGAACCGGGTGTGTCGGCGTGATGCGCGTCGCCGTCACCGGAACGCCCGGAACTGGAAAGACGTCCGCGACGCGGCTGCTCGAGGGTGAAGACGTGGACGAAGACGGGGGCACCCACTCGGTCATCCACCTCAACGAGCTGATCGAGTCGGACGAGGGCCTCTGGACCGAGCGCGACGACGACCGGGGCTCGCTCGTCGCCGACCTCGAGGCGATCGCCGACCGGATCGGCGACTGGGACGGGATCCTCGAGTCACACCTCGCGCACCACTTCGAGGCCGATCGGGTCGTCGTGCTCCGGTGTGCCCCCGAGCTCCTCGAGGACCGGCTGATCGAGCGGGGCGAGCCCCCGGCGACGGCGCGTGAGAACGCAGAGAGCGAGGCGCTGGACGTGATCCTCTCGGAGGCCGTCGAGCGGTTCGGGCGCGAGAACATCTACGAGATCGATACGACCGACGCGGAACCCGACGCGGTCGCCGACGCGATCCGGGCGGTCATCGACGGCGACCGCGAGCCCAGCGCCGGAACGGTCGACTTCACGGGGTACTTATAAACCGATGACGCTCGACCGCCTGCGACCGCTCGCGGACCGGCTGCTCAGTCCGTGGGTGGCGGCGGCCGACCGGCTGGGGATGAGCCCGGACGGGGTGAGCGTCGCGGCGTTTCTTGCGGCGATCGCCGCCGGGGTGGCGTTCGCCCTCGCGACGCCGGCCGGCTACCTCGCCGGCGCCGTCCTCGTGTTCGGGAACGGCTGGCTCGATCTCGTCGATGGCGCGCTGGCTCGCGAGCAGGGCGTCGAATCCTCGGGCGGCGATCTCCTCGACCACGTCCTCGACCGATACGCCGACATCGCGATCCTTGCCGGACTGGCGGCCGGGATCGGCCGGTACGGACTCGGGCTCGCGGCAGTGACGGGCGTGTTGATGACCTCCTACCTCGGCACGCAGATACAGGCGGTCGGGCTGGGTCGGGAGTACGGCGGACTGCTCGGGCGCGCCGACCGGCTCGCGCTCGTGGGCGTGACGGGTGTCCTCGCGGCGATCGCTCCCGGCCCGGTCGTGTCGACGACCGTGCTTCCGGACGCGATCCTCGACCTCGTCGGCCCCGCGATCGGCCCGACCGGGATCGGGATCGTGGCGATCCTCCTGGCGCTGTTCGCCGTCGTTGGCCATCTCACCGCACTCCAGCGGTTTATGGGTGCCTGGGCCGATCTGTAGCCGGATGGAGGCGCGTCACCCCAACCCTGGTCCTTAAAAGCCTCGGCGAAATACGTGGCGATATGCCGACCTTCGAACTGTCGCTGTCCGACGACGTGTACTCCGAGTTCCAGCAGCTGGCCGACCAGGAGTTCGTCAGCGAGGAGCAGGCCGCCGAGGAGCTCATCGCCTCGGGGATCGAGGCGTACAACGTCACGATCGTCGACGAGGAGCCCCGTGACGAGATGATGGAGAGCGCCGAGAACAACATGTTCGACACCGCCGAGGATCCCGGCAGCATCGAGGACGATCGGCTCTGACGTTCTGCCACGGAGTGACCGATGTTCTACTCGCCGTCGTCGTCGGCTTCTTGAAGCAGGGATAGTTCACCCTGTACTGAGCGAATGATGGGCTGTATACCACGATATAGGTGAGATAGCGGTGTATGGATGGAATATCGGTGACCGGAAGCCGTCTTCCAGTTGCGACTGGATCGAGCGACGTCGTCGAGCGATCGGATCTCGAACGGTGACGTTCGGCGACGTCGATCAGCGCTCTCGGCCGTCGCGTCGCTACACTCATCAGTCGTCCCTTCCACCATTCGTCCCTTCCTCGCGTCGATCGGATGATGTTACTGACTACCACAGATATATAACCACCCCGTAACCTATTCCGTGACAGGAGGCACCACGGTGCACGACTCAATGTGGACTGACGGCGGCGCACGGACCGAGACCGACCGCGCGGCGGAAGCGGAGGCGGTCGTCGAGGCGTTCCTCGATCGTGACCTCGTGGACGGTGACACACGGTCGGAGCTCCGCCGGCTGCTCGCGGCGGATCGGCCCGTGGAGGCGCTGCGGATCGCGACGCGGCAGCGACGAAAGGGCCGGTGAACCGCCTCGGGGTCAAGTGGGTCGAGACGCCGAGCGTCTCGTCATCACGGAAGACAACGTCTTCCGTACGACCCCGAGGCTTCCCGTGGGTTAGTCGGACACTCCCACGATACCATCGGCCTGATAACCTCGAACGGCGTCGTGGGTCACGGTCGGGGCGTCCACGGCCCCCGATGCCTGCCGTCGTCGTCCGAAAATCGGAGATTTCCGGACGACCCCGAGGCACTCGGCCTGCTCAGCCTGTAGATCGGATCACCTCACCGCTGCGACTACCCGACTGGCCAGCAGCCCAAGAGGGACGCCAGACGGGGGGATGCCGGATGGCGGTGACACTTTTAAGCAGCCTTCCCGAAGGGACCGATGATGACGACCGGAGATTTCGCTGGATACGGCGGACGCCACGTCCCCGACCCCCTTGAAGAACCGCTCGACCGGCTCGCGACCGCCTACGACGAGATCGCCGACACGGAGTCGTTCCAGGCCGAGCTCCGTCGCCTGTTGGAGGAGTACGCGGGACGATCGACGCCCCTCCATCACGCGGCACGCCTCTCGGAGCGCTACGGCGCGGACATCTACCTCAAACGGGAGGACCTGCTCCACGGCGGCGCCCACAAGATCAACAACGCGCTCGGGCAGGCCCTGCTCGCCAAGCAGGCGGGCAAGGACCGGCTGATCGCCGAGACGGGCGCGGGCCAACACGGCACCGCGACCGCGATGGTCGGCGCGCTGTTGGACCTGGACACGGAGATCTACATGGGCGCGAAGGACGTCGAGCGCCAGCGGATGAACGTCTTCCGGATGCGCCTGATGGGCGCCGAGGTGAACGAGGTGACCCGCGGCGGGGCCGGACTCGCGGACGCCGTGGACGCCGCTCTCGAGGACTTCGCGGGCACCGTCGCCGACACCCACTACCTCGTCGGCAGCGTCGTCGGTCCCAACCCGTTCCCGCGGATGGTCCGCGACTTCCAGTCGGTCATCGGCCGGGAGGCCCGCGAGCAGTTCCTGGACCGAACCGGCGAACTGCCGGACGCGGCGGTCGCCTGCGTCGGCGGCGGCTCGAACGCGATCGGCCTGTTCCACGCGTTCGGCGACGACGACGTCGCCTTTTACGGTGCCGAGGGTGGCGGCGAGGGCACCGATTCGACGCGACACGCGGCGCCGCTGGCCAGCGGCCACGACGACGTCATTCACGGGATGAAAACGCGCGTCATCGACGAGGACGTCGAGGTGCATTCGGTCTCCGCCGGGCTCGATTACCCCGGCGTCGGCCCCGAACACGCGATGTTCCGGGAGCTGGGCCGGGCCGAGTACGTCGGCGTCGACGACGACGCCGCGCTCGCCGCCTTCCGCGAACTGAGCGAGACGGAGGGGATCATCCCGGCGCTGGAGTCGAGCCACGCGATCGCCCGCGCGATCGAGCTCGCGGAAGCCGGCGACCACGAGACGATCCTCGTGAACCTCTCTGGGCGCGGCGACAAGGACATGGAAACCGCCGCCGAACGATTCGACCTCTGAGAACGGACGCACGGTCACCGGTCACCGGCGGTACCGGGGCTCAACGCCGGCGGCAGAATGATGCAACGCCCGCCGCTCGTGACCCGTCGCCGACGGTCCCGTGACTCAAGCGGTCGTTTGTGTCTTTGGAAGGTACTTAGCGGCGGGGTGAGAACCCTCGGTCGATGACCGATCCGACGCGACGCAACGCCCTTCTCGGGATCGGAACGATCGCCGCCGGAATCGGGGTCACCGGCTGTCTCGACGCGCCGGCCGACGGAACCGGCAACGGGACGGACGAGCCTCCGAGGACCGATCCCGGCGAGACGCCCGGTGGGGAAACGCCGACCGACCAGCCGGATCCGCCGAGTGACGGCCCGGTCGAACGCGTCAGCGCGAACGCGGTCGCGATCGGGTTGCCGGCGGAGAGCGCCGCCCCACGCTGGGCGAGGGGTTCGACCTCGGGATCGGGACAGCCGGTGGGATACGTGACTCGGTTCGACTCGCCCGCCGGGGCCCAGTGGGTGCTTGAGGACCTTCCCGAGGGACCCGAGCGGAGCGCGGCGGTCCGGGCGTTCGTCGAGAACACCGACTTCGGTGAGGCGACGTTGCTGTACGTCGGCAGCGTGGGGCCGAACACGTGCTACGCCAGACTCGAGGTCCAGGACGTCCGGACCGAGGCGGAGGCGATCGCCGGCACCGCGACGGCGGCCGACACGAGCCGGGGCGACGTCGGCTGCGGGGAGGCCATCACCTATCCCGCCGCGCTCGTCCGGGTCACGGGGGACGATCTCCCGGCCGGCACCGCGTTCACCGTCACGAACGGCTGGGGCGACGCCGCGACTCTCGATGCGACGGCGCCGCTCATCGATCCGGCAACGCTTTCGGGGCGGGTTCGCCCGGCGACCGACCCGCCGGCGGAACCGGACGCGCTGGACTGCCCGGCCGACGACTTCGAGCGACATCCCGCGTGGTTCGACGAGGCCGACGTCACGTACGGATCGATCGGCGCCGGCGACGCCGACGAGACCCACGGCGACGCCTCGGGTCCGGACCCGGCCGTCGCCCTTCGCGCACGTGGTCCCGAGGGGTCGGACGATTCGCTCCGGTTCGAACGGGGCGAGACCGTCGCGATCGATCTAGTGAACGTCGCGGGTCGAACCCTCTCGACCGGGAACCGGCACAAATACGCGCTCGAGGTCCGAACGACCGACGGCTGGACCGACGTCCGCGGCGCGCGCGGCGACCCGGCGCGGTTCGAGTACACCGACGAGGCGATCGGGCACCCACCCGGCGAAGGGTTCGAGTGGTCGTTCGATCTGACCGAGGAGGGGCTCCTCGAGGGGCACCCGCTCGCGGATCGGCTCACGGTCTGTCCAGATCTCCAGCCCGGCCGCTACCGATTCGTCTACTGGGGCGTCCCGACCGACCCGATCGCCGTCGCATTCGACCTGCGTGGGTAGCGTGTTGGGTGTCTCGCCCGCACGCAGCTCGCGGTTAGCAGCGGTTGGCCTCCGGAACCGACATCGACGACGTCCCGGCGCCGGTGATCTCAAAACGCGCGCCGCCGTCGGGGCTCTCCGTGACTCGAACGTCCCAGTCGTGAGCGTCGACGACCTGCTTGACGATGCTCAACCCGAAACCCGTTCCGTCATCGGCCGTCGAGTACCCGGCGTCGAACACCGCGTCACGTTCCTCGGGCGGGATTCCGGGGCCGTCGTCGGCGACGACGAAGCCGTCCGCGAGGACGTCGACGGTGACGGTCACGTCTGGACCCGCGTGCTCGACCGAATTGTGGTAGAGGTTCTCGAGCAGCTGACGGAGCCGGTCCGGGTCGGCCTCGACGGTTCGACCCTCGTCGACACGGACCGAAAGCGTCGCGCTTTCGGTGCCGTCGGCGACCAGCGACCACGCTCGACGTGCGACCGCCGCGAGCGGGACCGGCTCGAGCGCGCCGATCCGTCGTCCCTCCCGAGCGAGCCAGAGCATATCGTCGATGATGCGCTCCATCCGTCCGAGGGCATCGCCGATCGTCTCGTAGTGGTCGGGGTCGACGGTACCGTCTCCGTCGTCGTATTCCTCGTGCGCGAGATCCAGCCGCCCGGCGGCCACGTTCAGGGGGTTGCGGAGGTCGTGTGAGACGACGCTCGCGAAGCGGTCGAGTCGCTCGTTCTGTCGCTCGATCTCGCGTTCGTACTCGTAGGTCTCCGTGATGTCGGCGTTGATCGCGACGAAGTGGGTGATCTTCCCGTCCGCGTTCTCGACCGGCGCGATGGTCTGGTCCGCGATGTACCGCTCGCCGTCCTTCGTTTCGTTGACGATCTCGCTTCGCCACGTCTCCCCCGCCAGAATGGTGTCCCACAACTCCGCGTAGAACGCGGTCGTGTGTTCGCCCGACTTGAGGATCCGCGGAGTCATTCCGACCGCATCGGCGGCCGTATAGCCGCTTATGTCCTCGAAGGCTGGGTTGACGTACTCGATGACGCCGTTGCTGTCGGTGAAGTAGATCGAATGGCCGGACGCCTCGACCGCGCGGCGAAAGAGTTGGTGTGGCGGGTGCTCCTGGCTCCGGGACGACTGCGGGAGCCCGGTCTCGACGGCTGATCCGTCGCCGTCGACGGCGTTCGTGATCCGGTGGGCAAGCAGCCGGTGATCGTCGGTATCGCTCTCCCGCGTGAGGTAGTCGGTCGCGCCAGCAGCGAGGGCGGCATCGACGAGCGCGTCCGTCCCCGTCTCCGGGTAGACGATGATCGGAAGGGTGTGCCAGGTGCGGTGCACCTGCTCGAGGAAGGCCAGTCCGTTACGGTCCGGCAGCTCGAGAGCGGTCACAAGACAGTCGATCGTGGCCTCCGAGAGGACGTCGATCCCGGTCGCAGCGGAACCCGCGGTCCGAACCGTAAGCCGGTCCGACCCCCGTTCGAGCGACGTCGCGACGCCCTCGGCGACGTCCGGATCGGGGTCGACGTACAGGACACACACCTCGCCAGTCATACGATGGGTGTGCATACCATTCAAGTAAAGCGTTGTGTTGTTCGTCTGTCGGGATTCAACACCGTGCACGTCGGGTCGTGGTACCGCGACCCTCGCAACCCTTATCCGGCAACGGGGTGTATGTTTGGTTGCAATGGCAAACGGTAAGGTTGACTTCTTCAACGACACTGGCGGCTACGGTTTCATTTCGACTGACGCGGACGACGTGGACGACGACGAGGACGTCTTCTTCCACATGGAGGACGTCGGCGGTCCCGACCTCGAAGAGGGTCAGGAAGTCGAGTTCGACATCGAATCATCCCCCAAGGGACCCCGCGCGACGAACCTCGTCCGAACCGAGTAACTCCGCGCAGCCGCGTCAGCGGCGCTGATGCGTTTTTCACTATTCATTCCGACGAGTCGCGACGATCCGCCTTGATCGGCCATCTTCGACGTCGACGCTCCAGCCGTCGTCGTCAGTCGTACCGTCGATCGCCTCCGCACGATCGGTGACGTCCGTCTCGAGAGTAGCGTTCGCGTAACCGGCGTGATCCGCGAGGTGTGCCGTCAGGACTCGCGCCACTTGTGGCCGCATGCGACACAGGTGAACAGCCGAACCTCGTAGGACCCGCCCGGTTTCGGCATCATCTCGGAGTAGGCCCGGTCGCTGTCGCAGTCGTCCGCCGGACAGGGCTCCTGCATCGTCTCGGTGGTGCCCTGGGTCGCGTCGGCGATGTCGGGTGCCCCGTCGTCCCGCTGTCCATCCTGGGTCGCCATCGCCGCCTCCGCTTGCGGGTCCCGCGGCTCCTCGTTCTCACAGGATCGACACACCCACGTGTCGCCCTCCGTGTGCATCATCGTACCACACTCGTCACAGAACTGCATATGACGTCGGAAGACACGAGTGTCGGATATATGTGTCAATTTCCGATCCGTCGTGGATTCAAGCAACCGCGTACGTTGAAACGAGCGTGACGACCCAGGGGAACTCACGCGATGCCGCGTTGGCGACCCTCGACGAAGCGGTGCCATTCCACGACGAGTGCGGATCGGAACGCTTCGCGAGATTGCGGATGAAGCCGGTGCACGAGAGTTCGACGCCTTCTGCGACTGGATCGACGGAAACGCGCCGGTAGTAAAGACGGTCTCATAGCGCTCGTCTCACGGTTTCGTTTCGATGGGAAAGACACGAATCACCGCTTTCTAGATCTGCGTATGGGACGCCAATATTCAAACAATGTCCGGAGTATCGTGCAAAGAGGAACACGCAAATCGTTCACCGGCTGCGCCCCCCTCACGACGGTAGCGATTTACCATTTCGCGAGCATACGGTCGATATGGACGTCAACCCACGCATCCTGAAAGCGTATCTGGACCACTTCCTGCCACGTGATGTCGTCGGCCCGGTTATCATCGTCTTTTCATTGGAGGGCGTGATCGACGGGATCTTCAGCCTGTACGTCCCCGACGCGTACGAAACAGTTGGATGGGGGATCATATTCATCCTCGCGATCATCACTGTCGCTTACTGGGGACGGGTTGACGAACCAGCACTCGAAGAGTTACAGGAACGGATCGACGACATCCAAGAGCAACAAGCAACCGACGAGGAACCGTCCTAACTGTCTCCGCTCACATCCCTGTATGAAGGATACACCCAGTATACTGAAAATGACCGGTGTGTTTGCGATCGAGGCTATGTCGACGTAATCTGCATCGATCAAAGGCAGTTCATTCCTCGGCTTCGCTCTCGATCGAGAACTCGAATTCGAGTTGGCCATCGAGAACGTGCGTCTGGTCGGTCAGCCCCGGCTTGACGAGTTCCACAGTGCTCTCGACGACGAGTCGGCGGGCCGACTCCGGCCATTGAGTGACCGGCAGCTGCATAAAGACGGTTTCGTTGGCGAGTTCGCCGAACCGGTGGACGTCGATGACCGCAGCCCTTCCGTCCCGGAACAGTGACACGGATGGATGCGGTTTGTCGTCCCCCATAAACGGGCCTTGGAGCGAGATTTGTGGCGGAGTACCGTCACCGTCAAGTGCCACGAACCGCTGTGTGAGTGACTGTAGTTCAGTATCCTCAGTGTGTGAGATCCACGTGTGAAGATTGTCCGGTAAGGGAGAAAACGTCGGGTCCACGCCTACAGTGGCAATCTCAGTACCGTCGTGCTGGAATTCGAGATACTTTTCGTCATCCCGAGGATCGTCGCTGGTGTGTACAGTTGGATTCGTGTGTTCGGTTCGCGATTCGATGGCACTACACCCCGCAGCGACGGGGGAGACGGCAGTTAAGGCGGATGCGAGGAGGGCGCGGCGGCGCATACGCATCGGTTCGTTGGTATCATCAAGAAGCTTCAGGATTCGTACCGTACCCTGAACCCGGGGTTCTCCGTTACGAAATCAGCGCGAAAGTGTTGGCTCCGCTCCCCGTACTGACCGGAGGGAGATAGCATACCGACTACTGAGGAATCCTGATAGACCCCTTTTTCCAGAGAGTAGTTGTCAACTCTGAAACCAAACGTGCTCGCATCGCTCGCTGCGCGCGACTGATAGGGTTCACACCACGCGTTCGCGTAGCGAACGCTCCGCTCGCCATTTCTTCACTTCGTTCAGAAATGGACTCGCGGGGGTCCCGTGAGCGACCGTCGGGAGCGAACGGGACCACGCGAGGGAACGAGGCGACTGCAAGGAGCCGAGTGGACTCGCGGGGATTTGAACCCCGGGCCTTCCCCGTGCCAGGGGGATGATCTACCACTGATCTACGAGCCCGCGCTGCGACTTACGGTATCCCCGTTTCAACCATAAGGGCTTCGAAACGACGCCCACTCGGCAGGGACTCACACACGACGCGTCGCTTTGACGATCGACTCGCGCGTATCGGTCCACGCAACCCGACCGACGTCGCTCACAACCGCTCGGAGTCCACGGTGACCTCCAGATCGACGGGTCGCTGCAGCCCCTCGAGATCGGCGACGGCGCGCTCGACGACGCTGACGGCCTCCTCCTTGATGAGCGGGATCGCGCGCTCGAGAACCCACCCGAAGGAGACGAGGCGCGGGAGGTCCACGGCGTCCGCGCTCGCGGTGTCCGGATCGAACCGGATCTCCAGGGCCACCTCGCAGGCGTTGATCGTGACCGGCTCCTCGGAGACGTCCGGCTCCGACTCGGTGTGTGGCCCCTCCACGGTCTCGGTCTCCGCCTCAGTCCTCGACTGCTCCGCCGGCTGTGACCCGGACTCCCGATCCGTGACCGCACCGCCGGCGCCCCCGGGGCGCTTGATCCTGGCGTCCGCAGTTTCGGGGGTGACCGTCGTGGGCTCGATCCGCCAGCAGCCGTGTGCGTCGATGTCCTTCGTGAGCCGCCAGTCGATCCGGGTCGGGGGATCGACGTCGATCACCGCTGACCGGGCGGTGTACCCGAGTTTCCACCACGAGAACCGCAGGGCGTATTCGCTCCCGACGCCGCCGTCGCCCGCCAGCCGGTCGACGCGATCGAGGTAGTCGGTGTACTGCGCGTACCGCGGAAACTCCAGCAGGAACGCGTAAACGTCCGCGGGATCGGCGTACACCGTCGTCCGAACGACGAGTTCGTCCACGCCGGTCGGTGGGGACGGCGCCGACATAAACCCTCGCCGGGGTTCGTGGCACACAGACCAGTCGGAACGCGGCTCACAGGTCTTTCGGCGTGCCTAAAAACCGAAGCCCCTTTATTCGTTTAGGGTAGCCTAAAGAGTATGTCGAGGGATCGTTCCACCAGACGGACCGTCCTCCGAACCGGCGCCGGCGCGCTGCTTGCGGGCCTTGCCGGCTGTACCGGCGGCGACGCCGATTCGACGTCGACGAGCGACCCCGGTGCGGGCTCGCCGGGCGCGATCGACTCGGACGAAACCGACACCGACGCAACCGAGACCGACTCCGGGGCGACCGACACCAAGGAGGAGGCCGACGGCGACGGCTCCTACACGGTCACGATGGCCCCGGTCGGTGAGGTCTCCTTCGAGTCCGTCCCCGAAACCTGGGTCGCGAACAACGGCAGCTGGGCGGATATGGGCGTCGCGCTCGGCCTCGAGCCTCCGGAGGGCGTCTGGCTCACGAGCCGGTACCATACGCGCTACTACGACGGGATCGACGGCGTATCGGCCGACACGAGCGGGATGGTCGACCTCTACCAGGGCGGCGTCGACACGGAGCTGTTCTACGAGCTCGACGCCGACGTCCACGTCATCGACCCCAACTTCCTGCTGAACCGCTTCGACGGCTGGGAGGAGGACGACGTCGCCGACGTCGCGACCGGCGTCGGCCCGTTCGTCGGCAACTCGATCTTCTCGCGCGGCTACGGCTGGCACGAGAACTACCGCTATTACACCCTCTATGAGGCCTTCGAGAAGCTCGCCGCGGTGTTTGACCGGCGGGACCGGTACGAGGCGTTCACGTCGCTGCACGAGGACTTCCAGGCGCGCGTTGCCGACGTCGTTCCGCCGGCGGACGAGCGCCCGAAGGTAGCCATCCTCTGGCCCGACCCGGTCGACGCGCCGGAGTCCTTCTCCCCGTACCTGATCGACGAGGGGACGAGCTTCAAACAGTGGCGCGACCTCGGCGTCGTCGATGCGCTCGCGGAGACCGACGTGACGGACTTCCACAGTAACCGCGGCGCGATCGACTACGAGACCCTCCTGCAGGTCGATCCGGACGTGATCCTCCTTCGCGGCGAGGAGGCCAAGACCGCGAGCGAGTTCGAGGACACCGTCCTGGCGCATATGCGAGATCACGACGTCGCGAGCGAGCTGACGGCCGTCGAGAACGGCGACGTCTACCGCGGCGGCCCGCTGTATCAGGGACCCATCACGAACCTCGTACTCACCGAGCGAGCCGCCCGACAGGTGTACGGCGTCGAGGAGAAGCTGTTCGACCGCGACCGCGTGAGCGCGATCGTCGCGGGGCAGTCGTGACCGTCGACGGTCGAGCCCCTGCTGGGAATACCCGTCGAGAGTGGCTCCGACGCGGCGCCGCGGCGGTCGCAGGCGTGAGCCTGCTCGCGGGCTGTGCCGCGACCGGGGAGGACGCCGACTCCGAAGGATTGTCGAGCGACGGGGCCGAGCCGACCTCCACCGGCGGCTGGACCGCCTCGCTCGCGCCCGCCGGCGAGGTGCGTGGCGAGTCGGTCCCCCGATCGATCGCGGTCTACGACCTGCTGCACGCCGATATGGCGGTCGCATACGGTGCGGCGGACGCGGTGAACTCGCTCGGATTCGACGCCGCCGTCGACGGCGCCACGCTTGCGGCCTACTACGAGCGTCTCGATGGCGTCGACGTCGACTGGGACGGCCTCACGCAGTTGAACGACGGAACCGACGGGGTGCAGGTCGACGCGGAACTGCTCTACGAGCTCGACTCGGACCTCCACCTGATCGACCCCGCGCTCGTCACCTCCTTCGAGGGTTGGGAACGGACGGACGTCGAGACGATCGAAACGGACGTCGCGCCGTGGATCGGCAATTACTACGGTCGCACGCGTGGCGACCCGCCAGGATCGTGGGCGGACGACTACGAGTACTACACCCTCTGGGAGGTCGCCGAGCGCGTCGCACCGGTCTTCGACGCCGAGGACCGCTTCGGGGCGCTCGCGTCCGTCAGGCACGAATTGGTGTCCACGATCGAGGCCGAGCTTCCGCCCCCGGCGGAGCGACCGACGGTCGCGATGGCCTTTCTTATGGACGGGACGTTCTACCCGACCGCGATCGACGCGCCGGGGTACGCGAGTGCCCACGTCCGGCCGTTCGGCGTCACGGACGCGCTTGCGGACGATGCGGGTGACATCGGGTCGGGATACGGCTACGAGGCGATGCTCGAGTTCGATCCCGACGTGCTCCTCGTCCCGTACGGCCTGGCCTCCTACTACTCGGTCCCGGAGATCCGCGAGACGCTCGCTGCTCACCCGGTCGGCCGCGAGATCACGGCCGTCGACGAGGGACGCGTCTACCCCTCGGGCGTCCCGATGCAGGGGCCGATCGTGACCCTGTTCCAGACCGAGATGACCGCGAAGCAGCTGTTCCCCGACCGGTTCGGCACCTGGCCCGACTACGACGGGGGTCCGTATCCGGAGATCCCCGAGGGGGAATGGCTCTTCGACCGCGATCGCGTCGCGGAGGTGGTTCGAACCGATGGCTGAGGCCTCCGGGGACGCGGGGACGACCGAGACGACGAGACCGACCCTCCGCGACCGGCTGCGAGACGTGGTCGCGCTCGTCGACGGGTCGCTGTCGAGCGTCGCGCTCGTGAGCACCGCGATCGTCCTCGTGGGCGGGCTCGTACAGGTGAGCTTCGGAACCTACACGATGACGGTCGGGCAGGCCTGGAACGCGGTGTTCGACCCGGCGGTGTGGTCGAGCCCGGGGCTGCTCGCGCGCTTGTTCCTCGGCGAGACGATCGCGGGCTGGCTGGCCGGCCACTTCGGGTGGCACCTCGACGTCGAGTTGGCACACGAAACGATCATCGTCTGGAACGTCCGCCTCCCGCGCGTGCTCGTCGGGGCCTTCGTCGGGATGTGCCTGGCCGTCTCGGGCGCCATCTTCCAGGCGGTCACGCGGAACGAACTCGCCAGCCCGTACATCCTCGGCGTCTCCTCGGGAGCCGGGCTCGCCATCCTGTTGACGCTCGTGGTCTTCTCGGGAATGGCGACGTTCCTGCCGGCCTTCGCGGCCCTCGGGGGGACGGCCGCGTTCCTGCTCGTTTACGCGATCGCCTGGCAGGGCGGCACCTCGCCGGTCCGGCTCGTGCTGGCGGGCGTGATCGTCGGGACCGTCTTCCAGTCGCTCCAGACGGGGATCTTCTTCTTCGCCGACGACGTCGGCGTCGTCCAGTCCGCGATCGCCTGGACGACGGGCTCGCTGACGGGGACCGACTGGGAGCAGGTGCGGATCGTGCTCCCGGTCACGCTGTTCGTGAGCGTGCTCGCGCTCGCGGGCGCCAGACAGCTGAACGTCCTGTTGCTCGGCGAGCGAACCGCACGCTCGCTCGGGATGTCCGTCGAGCGCGTCCGGTTCCTGTTGTCCGCGGTGGCGATCCTCGCGGCCGCGGGCGCCATCTCGGTGGCCGGAATCGTCGGGTTCGTCGGCCTGATCGTCCCGCATATGGTTCGCACCGTCGTCGGGTCGGACTACCGCCGGCTGATCGTCGGCTGTCTGTTCGTCGGTCCCGCGCTCGTCGTCGGCGCCGACGTCGGTGCCCGCCTGGCGTTCGATCCGATCCAGATCCCCGTCGGGATCGTGACCGGGGTCGTCGGCGGCCCGTACTTCCTCTACCTGATGCGCCGGACGCGACACCTGGGTGAGTTATAAATGACGGGGAACGACCGCTCCACGTCACGGCCGGCGGACGAGCGCACGAACGGAGACACACGATCGAACACGGCCAGTCCGGCAGGCGATCGAACACGTCCGACCGACACGGCCGCGTCCGATCCCACCGCGAAACCGTCCGCGATCCACGGCGAGGCGCTCCGGATCGGCTATCCCTCGACCGAGGAACCGGTCGTAACGACCGACCGCGTCGACGTTCCGGCCGGCGAGGTGACGGCGCTCGTGGGGCCGAACGGCTCCGGCAAGTCGACGCTGTTGAAGGCGCTGGCCAAGCAGCTCGAGCCGGAGGGCGGGTCGGTGCTTCTCGACGGCCGCGACGTCGCCGAGTACGGGCCCAAGGAGTTCGCACGGGAGGTCGGCCTCCTCGCCCAGGAGAACGAGGCGCCGGGCAGCACGACCGTCGAGGAGCTCGTCTATCACGGTCGGTACCCGCATCGCGGGTTCTTCGAGGCCGTCTCGACGGCGGACGACGAGGCGGTCGACCGGGCGATCGACCTCGCCGGCGTCGACCACCTCCGGGAGTCGCCCGTGAGCGACCTCTCGGGCGGCCAGAAGCAGCTCGTCTGGATCGCGATGACGCTCGCCCAGGAGACGGACGTCCTGCTGCTTGACGAGCCGACGACCTACCTCGATCTGCGCCACCAACTGCAGGTGATGGAGGTGATCCGTGAGCTGAACGCCGAACGCGGCGTAACCGTCGCGGTCGTCCTCCACGACCTCTCACAGGCAGCCCGTTTCGCCGACAACCTCATCGCGATGAAGGACGGGGCCATCTACGACTGGGGCCCGCCTCGGAAGGTCGTCACGGAGGCCCTTCTGGAGGACGTCTTCGGCGTCGCCGCCACCGTCGACGGCGACACGCCTGAGGGACCCACCATCACGCCGCACCGACCGGTCGATCGAGGGGACGACGAGTCGTGAGCAGCGCAAGCGTGCCCGCTACGGGACCCCTTCTCGCGCGCCGATCTCGCGATAGATCCAGATCGCGGCCACGTGGGCGCCAAGGAACAGCAGGAACCCGACGACGAGCCCGGCGAGCTGGACGTCCCCGAGCCCGCCCGGGACGAACACAGACAGGGCCGCGAGCGCGACGCCGAACACGAGCGCGCTGAACGCGCCTGCCAGGAGATACACACCCAGGTCCGAGGTCAGGAAACGCTTCACGACGAGTGAATCGGGGCGGCGCCACCAAAACGACGACGGTTTCCATCGCCGTTCGACGGGGAGCCGGGCCGACGGATCGAGGGGACGGTCTCAGAGAAGACCGCCGTCGTCGGTCGTCTCGGTGGGTGTGTCCGTCTCGGTCGGCGTGTTGGTTGCGGTCTCAGTCTCGGTCGGCGTATCCGTTTCCGTGGTCGTCTCTGTCCCCGACCCGAGAAGGCCGTCGTCGGACTCGGTTTCCGTTTCGGCCGGCGTGTCGGGTCCACCCGGCGTGTCAGTCGTCGTCTCGGTCTCGGTTCCGTTGTCGTCGGTCTCCGTCGATCCGCCGTCGCTGCTCGCGCCGTCGGACCCGCCGTCGCCTCCCGAGCCACCCTCACCGTCGGATCCACCCTCACCGAAGATGTCCGTCTCGATCGTTCGGGTCATCGTGTCGAGCGGGACCTCCACGGTCTCTCCGCCGCCCTCAGAGAGGTCGATCCGGAGGAAGAAGTCGGCAGTGAGCGTCGTCACCTGGTCGTTTTGCAGGTGGCTCACCCACCACTCGTCGAGGTGCTCGTTGTCGAGACGGAACGTGGCGTTGATCGTCTCCTCGCTCCGTGGCGGGATGACCGTCGACGTCTCGGTGTTGCCGGATCCCATCTCGATCCCGTTCATCCCGATGTCGTAGCCGATCGAGGAGACGGCGATCGGGACCGATCGGGGGTTGTACACGTCGAAGGCCATCCGGATCTCCGTCTCCGACTCGGAGATCGATCCCCACTCGCCGCGGGTTTCGCGGATCACAACCACCGGGTCGGGGACGACCGGACTGGACGCGTTCACCGGCTTGTCCTCGGTCGAATTGAACGCCTCGATGAGCGAGGTGTCGATCCCGCGCTCGACGTTCGGGGCCTCGAACGACCGTCCCAGAAGCGAGGAGTGAACGTCGGCGTGGACCGTCAACGTCGTCTGCTCGCCGTTTCGCAGGTGACTTACCCACCAGTCGGGGATCCGGGAGTTGTTCATCGCGGTCGTCGTCGCGATCGTGTCGTTCCCGCGATCGAGGGCGACACCCTCCTTGGTCCCGTTCGCCATCGGGATGTCGTTCAGCCGTATCTCGTAGTCGGCGGTAACCCCGCCAGCGGTCACGCCGATCGGGTTCGGGTTGCGGACGTGAATGTCCGTGGTGATCTCCGTGGTGTTCTCGGTGACGGTGCCGAACCCGTTGTCCACACCCGTCACGCTCGGCGCGCCGATCACGCCGGCAGCGAGGCCACCGCCGACCACGACGCCGAGCCCGACGACGGCGACGAGCGCGAGCTTGATCCCCCCGATCGATCGGATTCGATCCAAACCCATAGCTACTCCACCGTGGCGGCTTGAACGTCTTAAAAGGCGCCGGTCGTGGGTGTCACCGGTCGTAGCCAGGCGTCACTCGGCGTGGTGGTGCTGTGGCGTGCTCGTGGCGATCTCCGACCGGAGCATCTCCGTCGCCGGACGATCCGAAATCATAAGTGAGCGCCGCGGAAGGTTCGAGTATGAGCGAAGGAGCCACCGGATCGGACGTGGGATTGGGAGTCGGGCTGGCCGCCGCCGCGATCGTCGCCATCGGCGCGGTCGTGATGTTCGCGGGCCCCTCACAGATCGTCACCGCGGGCGGTTTCGGCGTGGCAATGATCGCGGCCATCCTGTCGGTCTCGGCGTTCCATCTCTTCGAATGACATCCTCCCCGCGGTGAACAGTAGCTGCCGAATCAGGTAGCCCGACGAGAAACCGTTTTACGTCGCCGCGGCCTACGATCGACGATGACCGAATATACGGAGGAAGAACGCCGGATCCTCGCGTACCTCCACGATAGCGCGTCTCGGGGTGAACAGTACGTTCGCTCGAAGACGATCGCCGACGCTATCGGACTCACCGCCAAGCAGGTCGGCAGCCGGCTCCCGAACCTGGCGGAGAAATCCGACGAGGTCGACATCGAAAAGTGGGGCCGCGCCCGATCGACCACCTGGCGCGTGTCGCGCTCGACGGCCTGACCGGCGGGACGTGTTCGACGGTCCGGATCCACCCCTTTTTATTCGCTGCCACACGTAGCCGGTGGTATGACGGTCCGTGTCTCGCGGACGTTCACGTTCGAGGCCGATCCCGAGGACGTCTGGTCGTTCATCGCCGATCCGGGAAAACGGGCCAGCGTCATCAGCGTCGTCGAGTCCTACGACGTTCACGACGACCGGCACGCGACGTGGCACCTCCGCCTGCCGATCCCGGTGATCCGGTCGACTATCGACGTCGAGACGACCGAAACCGACCGCGACCCGCCAAACCGGGTGCGGTTCGTTGGCCGGTCGCGGGCGTTCCGCGTCACGGGCGAACACACGATCGTCGAGGAGGACGGGACGAGTCGACTCGAGAACGAGTTCGTCGTCGAGGGACGTCTCCCCGGCGTTGAGCGGTTCTTCGAGCGCAACTTCGAGTCGGAGATCGAGAACCTCGAGCGCGCCCTCACGGAGGACGTCGCGACGGAGACGACCGACTGATGACCGACACAGCCACGACCGACACATCGACCACTCGACTCGCGTGCGTCCAGCTCGAGATCGACGGCGGCACTGTCGAGGCGAACCTCACACGCGCCCTCGAGGCGATCGACGAGGCGGCCGCCGATGGCGCCGACCTGATCGCCCTCCCCGAACTGTTCGACGTGGGATATTTCGCCTTCGAGACCTACGAGCGTGCGGCGGTGAGCCTCGCGTCCGAGCGCCTCGAGCGGTTCGCCGATCGGGCCCGCCAGCACGGGGTTGCCATCCTGGCCGGCACGGTCATTGAGGACCTCGCCGCGTCGGCGGCCGACGGGCTCGACGTCCCCGCCGAATCGGGGCTCGCGAACACGGCGGTCCTGTTCGACGCGACCGGAACGCGGCGGCTCGTCTACCGCAAACACCACCTGTTCGGCTACGGCTCCGCCGAGTCGGAACGCCTCGAACCCGGCGAACGCGTCGACGTCGCCGACGTGGCCGGGTTCACCGTCGGCGTGACCACGTGTTATGACCTCCGGTTCCCGGAACTCTATCGCCGGCTCCTGGATGCGGGCGCGGACCTCGTCCTCGTGCCGAGCGCGTGGCCCTACCCCCGCGTTGAACACTGGCAGACGCTCCCGCGGAGTCGCGCGATCGAGAACCTCTCGTACGTCGCGGCGATCAACGGGAGCGGAACCTTCGAGAGCGGCGACACGCTGGTCGGGCGAACCACGGTGTACGATCCCTGGGGAACCCCGATCGCCACCTGTGACGACGCCCCCGAGACCGTGACGGCCGATCTCGATCCCGACCGCGTCGCCGCCGTCCGCGAGGAGTTCCCCGCGCTCGGCGACCGTCGGATCGAGTGAACGTGGGTGCCGGCAGACGGATCGATCGGATCCGAACCGGCGGTGATCGGGGACGGACCGCTCCCGAGTTCCATACATTTATTCGGGATGACGACGTACCGATGGCTGCCGAGGTTTCGACGCTTTTCTCGTCGGAACGTCGGTACTATCCGCTCCCGTCCCGACCACCCGGGTGATGTGAGGACGGACCGTGGTCCGGGATCCGCCACGGCCCGCTCCCCGGCCGCGCACATCACCCATCCACCGCCTCCCGCCATCCTTCCGCCGTCGTTCGTCGCCGTTTGGAGACGTCCACGGCCACGGATGTGTCAGTCCATCAAACTATATGTGGAATGAGACACAATGCCACATATATGGTGGTGGACGAGCGGGACCCGGCCGCGCTTACTGACGCCGCCGCCGGCGAGATGGAGCCGGCACACCTGTCGGAACTCGACGGCTGGCGGGGGACATGTCTCCACGATCGGCCGTTAATGGCGTATCTCCAGCCGGACGAACGGCCCGAGTACCTCCTCCGGAGCATCGGGACGGGGATCGAGATCCGCCGCCGGGACGGGACCGAGGAACGTCCCGATGACGTGGACGACGGCGGTAGCACCCGCCGGCAGTTCCTCCTGATCACCGACCGGGGGATCCACTACGTGGCCGGCCACGAGGACGGCGACAGCGTCCGGGAGTTCGACTACGACGACGTCGTCGGCGTCGACTGGGAGGAGTCGCTGACGACGGCGACCCTGTCGATCACCGACGGGACTGGAACGACGTATCGGTTCCGAACGAACCCGGACGCGTCCGCGGTGCCCGCGGCGGCGGACTACGTCCGGGAGCGTGCGCCGGCCGTCGATCCGGCGGGCTCGCGGGCTCCCGATCGCACGTGGTCGCCGCTCGTCGCCGCGGGACTGTCCGCGCTCTTCCCGCCGCTGGGGTACGTCTACACGCGCGAGCTCTGGGTCGCCGTCGCGGCCCTGATCAGGATCGTCATCGCGTATGTGGTGCTGGCGGTCGTGTACGTCATCGGCGTCCTGATCTCGGGCGTGATCCTCCCGGGGATCGGTCCCCTGCTGTACACGCTCGCGCTCGTGGCAACGCTCGTGTACGTCCACGTTGGATACGCGAGGGAGACCTACGCCGATACGGTCGCGCTGAACGAGGGCCGGCGCGAACACGGCGTCGTCGACGACGCGTTGGGCGGCCTCGAGGAGGCGGACGGATAGCCGTCGAACCGGTTGACCGACGGCGGATCGTCGCGGTCGTCCGCTAGTCGTCCTTCGTCTTGATGTCGGCCGAGAGGCCTTGGGCCATCTGGATGTCCTTCGAGTTGTTGAGCGTCCAGGCGACGCGGTCGGTGACCGCCTCGATCGCCTCACGGGCGCTCGGGTAGCCGTTGCCGGACTTCTTGACGCCGCCGAACGGGAGCTGGACCTCCGCACCGATACACGGGAGGTTGCCGTACGCGAGCCCGACGTCGGCACGGTCTCGGTAGTAGTTGATCTGGCGGTAGTCCTCGGAGACGATGGCGCCGGCGAGCCCGTAGTCGGTGTCGTTCTGGATCTCGACGGCGCGCTCGACGTCGCCGTCATACTCGAGGAGCGCGACGTGTGGACCGAAGACCTCCTCGTGGGTACACCGGAGGTCGTCGTCGGGGTCCGCCTCGTAGACGAACGGGCCGACCCAGTGGCCGTCCTCGTGGCCGTCGGGGATCTCCGCGTCGTCGAGCTCCGTCCGGTCGACGAGGACGTTCACGCCCTCCTCTCTGGCCAGCTCGTTGTACTTCGTCACCTTCTCGACGTGTTCCGCCTCGATGAGCGGCCCCATAAACGTGTTCTCGTCGAGGGGGTCGTCGACGGCGACCGCCTCGGCCACTTCGACGAATCGCTCCCTGAACTCCTCGTAGACGTCCGTGTGGACGATCAGTCGTTCTGAGGAGACGCAGCGCTGGCCGGTCGTCTTGAAGGAGGACATCACCGCGGAGTGGACGGCGACGTCGAGGTCGGCCTCCTCGGTGATCACGATGGCGTTCTTGCCGCCCATCTCACACGCGACGCGCTTGCCGGGAACGCCGCCCAGCTTGTCCTGGATCATATGGCCGACCTCGGCCGATCCGGTGAAGAGGACCGTCTCGACGTCGTCGTTCTCGACGATCGCGTTGCCGGCGTCGCCGAAGCCCTGCACTATGTTGAACACGCCGTCGGGGATGCCGGCGTCGTCGAACATTTCGGCGATGATCTGTGCACACCACGGCGTCTGCTCGGCCGGCTTGAACACGACCGTGTTCCCCTCGACCAGCGCGATCGCCATGTGCCAGTAGGGGATCGCGACCGGGAAGTTCCACGGCGTGATACAGCCGGTGACGCCGCGGGGTTTGCGGCGCATATACGCGTCCTTTGCGGGGATCTCCGAGGGAACGACGTCGCCTTTCGGATGGCGCGCGTCGCCCGCCGCCCACTCGACCATATGGGCGGCCTCGACCACGTCGGCTTTCCCCTCGCTGATCTCCTTGCCGCACTCCTTGGTGACGATCTCGCCGAGTTCGTCGGTGCGTTCACGCAGCTCGTGGTAGACGTCCCAGAGGTATTCCGCGCGGTCGATCCGCGAGAGCTCGCGCCACTCCTCGAACGCCTCGTCGGCCGCGTCGACCGCCCGGTCGGCGTCGGCGGGCGTCGCCCGCTCGAACTCGCCGAGCGTCTCACCCGTCGCCGGATTCTCGCTCGTGAACGTTTCCTCGGCGTCGCCGGACACCCATTCGCCGTCGATGTAGTGCTGGTACGGTTCCGCCATAGGGGCCATTACGGGCGCGACGGTTCAAAGGTTACCCCCGACTATGGTCGAGGCGGGAGTGAGAAGCCGGATGACCCGGGAGCTGCGTGGACCACGGACCGCGGACGATACCTACTCCTGACACGCGGCGAGCCACTCGTCGGCCCAGCCCTCGATCGCGTCGAAGACGGGACACAGCGACTCCCCCTTCGGCGTCAGGCTGTAGTAGGTCGCGACCGGCGACTCCTCCTCGAGCCGGCGCTCGACGAAGCCGGTCTCCTGGAGGTCGTCGAGCACCCGTGAGAGGGTTCGGGCGTTCGCATCCGTCGATCGTTTCAACTCGTTGAACCGTACCTCGCCGTTCTGGAGCTCGTGCAGAACCACGAGCCGCCAGCGCGAGCCGATCTGCTCGATCGAGTCGACGACCGGGCACGCGCCCGGGTTCGCCGCGGCGGCATCGGTACCGCCGCCCCTATCGGTTGTGGCGTCAGTGGCCTCCGCGGCGTCGGTTGTGGCGTCAGTGGCCTCCGCGGCGTCGGTTGCGGCATCGGTCGTCGCGTCGGTTCCGGCGTCGTCGGTCTCGAGAAGTTCCGGGGATGACATCGGTGTTACCTGATAACCATTTTGTCCGGGAACGGATATAAGGGTTCGGTTCGTACAGCAGGTTACACGATGTTACCAGAAATCGCGACGCTACCGGTACAGTCCGCCGCACCGTTCGACGCCCCGTTCGCGGGTGAACTGTTCCTGATCGCCCGCCTCGTCTTCGGCGGCGTGTTGGCGTTCACGGGGATCAACCACTTCCTCGACGTCGAGGGGATGGCCGGCTACGCCGAGGTGAAGGGCGTTCCGCTGCCGACGTTCTCCGTGATCGCCTCCGGCGTGCTGCTCGTATTCGGCGGTCTCGGGATCGCCGCCGGCGCCCTGCCCGCACTCGCCGCGGGCGCGCTCGCCGTCTTCCTACTCGTGGCGACGCCGATGATGCACGACTTCTGGGCGGTCCCGGAGGACCAGCAGGAGTCCGAAATGACGAGCTTCCTCAAGAACGCCGGCCTGTTCGCGGCCGCGCTCGGCTTCCTCGCGCTGGCCTCGATCGAGTGGCCCTACGCGATCGGCGTCGGCCTCTTCTAGTCCCGGCCGGACCGCACTCGGACCGCACCCGGACCGCACTCGGACCGCACCACGATCACTTATTACCGTTCCCCGACCACCACCATCCAATGACCGACACACCGCCGACCACCGGCCTCCATCACGTGACGAACATCTGTACGGACATTGACGAAACCGTCGCGTTCTACGAGGACGTCCTCGGGTGGCATACCGTCAAACGGACCCAGAACTACGACGATCCCGGGACCAAACACTACTACTTCTCCCCGACGCCAGCCGGGGAGCCCGGCGCGGTCGTCACCTACTTCGAGTATCCGAACTCGCGTGGCGCGCCCGGCCCGGGCGCGAGCCACCACTTCGCGTTCGGCGTCGACGACGAGGCGACCCTCCGGGAGTGGCAGGAACACCTCCGCGATCAGGGGGTTCGCGTCTCGGCGGTCAAGGACCGAACGTACTTCAAGAGCATCTACTTCAGCGACCCCGACGGGCTCGTCTTCGAGTTCGCGACCGCGGAACCGGGCTTCACGGTCGACGAGGACACCCCCGGCGAGACCGAGATCGATCCGTTCGAGGAAGGGTACGAGGACTGATGGCGGACGGCGACGCATCCGGCAGGATCGACGCCGACACGGACGGTACGGACGAAACCGACGGCACGGATGGGACGGATGACGCCGAAACGGACGCCGACACGACTCGTCGCGTCCGCGGCGGGGACCCCGACGCGTTCGGCTCGCCGTACCGGCTCCTCTCCGGATCGGTCGGTCCGCGGCCGATCGCGTGGGTCTCCTCGCGCGGGTCGGCCGGCGAGAACCTCGCGCCGTACAGCTTCTTCACGGTTGCGGCGGTCGATCCGCCGGTGCTGCTGTTCGCGCCGGTCGCCACCCGGGCGGCGCCGAAGGACTCGCTCGCGAACGCGCTCGAGACCGAGGCGTTCGCGATCAACGTCGTCACCCACGATCTCGTGACGGCGATGAACGAGACCGCCGCGACGCTCCCCCGCGGGGAGAGCGAGTTCGACCGCGCCGGCGTCACCCCCGTCGAGTGCGACCGGATCGACGCGCCGCGGGTCGCGGAGGTGGCCGTGAGCTTCGAGTGCACGCTGTACGACACCGTCGACGTCGGCGGCTCCACGCTCGTCCTCGGCGAGGTCGTCTACGCCCACGTCGACGAGGCGGTCACGACCGACGGGAAACTCGACGTCCGAAAGCTCGACGTCGTCGGCCGGCTCGCCGGAAACTGGTACGCCGAGACCGGCGACCGGTTCGAGATCGAGCGACCACCGTGATCGAGCGACCACCGTGATCGAGCGACCACCGTGATCGAGCGACCGTCCTGACCGACGCGGCGGTCGCCGCGAGGGACCTACCTCATCCGCCGAACGCGCCGAGACTCGCCTGCAGGTCGCGTTCGGACCGCCGATCAACGACCTCGTGACCGACCAGGTCCCGAAGATCGACCGCATAGGTCGATCCGGCACGCTCGAGGACGAGCAGCCGCCCCTTCGTCCCGACGACGCGGCCGGTGAGCATCGTTTCCGCCATCGGCCGGTCCGTGAGGTCGAGCCCGTACTCGAAGGTGAACCGGTCGAGCACGTCGAACCGGTCGAGCAGGCGCTCCCAGGCGGCCGCATCGACGGTCGCCGCCAGGCCGGCACGCTTGGTCTCCACCCGAACGCGGTCGACGAGGCCGTCGACGTCGGCGGCCAGCCCGGCCTCGATCTCCCTGGCTATCCGGCCGTTCTCGACCGTCCGAACGTGGGCAGCCCGGTCGGCGCCCTGCTCCCGGAGGCGGGTCTCGAGGCGCCACAGGCGGGTCACACCGACCTTGAACCGGGACGGGGCGAAGGCGGCGAGGTAGATCGCGTGCGGGTCGTGACAGTCCATCTCGTCCTTCAAACACGTGCCGGTACAACGTGCACAGACCCAGACGTCGCGGTGGGCCGCACAGTACGGCGCCGCCGACTCCGAACAGGCGATGTGGGCGCCGTCGTGTATCGTTCCAGCACAGTGCCGCTCATCGAGGTCGTAGGTCAGTGTGCGGCCCGGGGACAGGTCGATCCGTTCGATCCCGCCGTCACGGTCGGCCACGAGCAGTTCCGCCGGTTCCGGATCGCCGTCCGTTCCGACGCCCGTCTCGTAGCCGACGATCTGCATACGCCGAAATAGGCGAAAGAGTGCTTAGAAGGGTTCGGTTCGTGGAGTGGTGGGACCGGTTCCCGACCACCACGAGCCGGTCACTTGGCGTGCTCCGGTGCGATCTCCGCGATCAGCTGGCGGGTCGCCCGGCGGACCGCCTCGTGGCTCGACCGGTCGGGCTCCCAGCCGAGCGCCGAGAGCTTCTCGATGGAGAGGCGCATCTTCGGGACGTCGCCGGTCCAGCCACGGTCGCCGCCGGTGTACTCGTAGTCGGGACCCAGCCCGAGTTCCTCGCTCACGATGTCGGCGATCTCGGTCACCGAGGTCGTCGTCCGCGTGCCGAGGTTGTAGGTGGCGAAGTCCCCGTCGGCGTGCTCGAGCACGTGCCGGATCGCGTCGACGCAGTCGGTCACGTGAAGGTAGGACTTCTCCTGGCGGCCGTCGCCGAGGATGGTCAGGGTTTCGGGGTCCGCCTGCAGCTTCTGGATGAAGTCCGGGATCACGTTGCCGCGCTGATGGGGCCCGACGATGTTGGCGAACCGCACGTTCCGGACGGTCAGCCCGTAGGAGTGAGCGTACGTCGACAGCAGGGCCTCGTCGGCAAGCTTCGCGGACCCGTAGATCGAGATCGGCTCAAGCGGCGCGTAGTCCTCCGGCGTCGGGCGGGGCGCCTCGCCGTAGACCGTCGAGGAGGAGGTAAACACGAGCGTCTCGACGCCCGCCTCGATCATCCGCTCGGCGACGTTGTAGGTCATTTCGGTGTTCTCCTCGAAGAGCTCACGGTCGTCGTCGTAGTTGGTGTCAGTGTAGGCCGCAAAGTGAAAGACGGCGTCCAGATCCGGCGTCAACGCCTCGGCGACGTCGTCGGGGTCGGTGAGGTCCCCCCGAACGAACTCGGCACCGTCGGGGACGCGGTCGCGGTCGCCCTTCGAGAGGTCGTCGATCACCCGGACGAGCTCGGCGTCGTCGACGAGGTCGCTCGCGAGATGGCTCCCCACGAGCCCCGCGCCGCCCGTGATCAGCACGCGTGCGCCTGTAAGGTTCATACGCCTCGTCGGCGGGCGCGCCGCAAGTGCGTTGCGTTCCGCCCCGGCCGCGGGGATGAACCGCGGCGTTCGCGTCGGCCACGATCGAATGGCGAAAGCCACTACCCGCAGCCCGTCGAAACGTGGCCATGCAGGACGCACACGAGGTCGTCGTCCTCCGGTACGGTCACCGACCGGGACGCGACGACCGGATGACGACCCACGTCGGGCTCACCGCCCGGGCGCTGGGTGCCGACCGGGTGATCTTCCCGGACAACGCCGGCCAGTCGGCCGAGACGGTCCGGGACATCACCGATCGGTTCGGGGGCCCGTTCGGCGTCGAACTCCGCGAGGACCAGCGGTCGGTCGTCCGGAGCTGGGACGGACCGATCGCCCACCTGACGATGTACGGCGAACCGGTCCAGTCCGTCGAGGAGGACGTCCGGGGGGCCCACGCCGACGGCCCGCTGCTCGTGGTCGTCGGCGGCGAGAAGGTGCCCTGGGAGCTGTACGAACACGCCACCTTCAACGTCGGCGTGACGAACCAGCCCCACTCCGAGGTCGCCGGGCTGGCGGTCTTCCTCGACCGACTGTTCGCGGGCGCCGAGCTCGACCGCGAGTGGGCTGACGCCAAGCAGGTCGTCGTGCCGCAGGCCGAGGGAAAGCAGGTCGTCGATCCGACGGATGCTCCCGGGGCGGGGACTGTCAAAGACCCTCAAACGGACGAGTGAGAACACCCGATCCAACGACTACCGCGACCGCTTCGAGCGAAGGCGTGCGATCCGGAGACGGATCTCCTGCCGGCTCGTCCCGCGGACGCGGCGCGTGACGAGATCGCCCATCGGGACGACCGAGAGTCGGTCGAGCGAGGGCGGCCAGTCCCGGTTGCCGCTGGCGTCGCGGGCGTCCTGGAGCGCGTCCGCGATCGACGCCGCGTCGATCGATCCGGTTCCGTGGATCCCCGAGGCACCGACCCGGGCCGTGGCGGCGTCGGTGCCGGAGCGCCCCCGACCGATCAGGAGCCGGTCGCCGAGCGCGAAGGGCACCCACAGCGGAGCGATCGCCACGAGCAGGAGCCCGCCGGCGAGCGCGTACGCGACCCAGGGAACCGACCGGTCGCTGCGGTCGCCGGCCCCCAGCATTCGTGGCCGCTCGGACTCAGCGCTCCGGTCGACGCCGCCCGAGACGTCACGCCGCGAGAGGAGCTCAGCCCCCAGCAGCGTCAGCACCTCGACGACCAGCGCGGGCGCCAACAGCGCGGTCACGAGCCGCGCACGGCGGGAGCTCCCGCGGAGCAGCGCGTGCGTGACCAATGCGTCGAAATCGGGGTCATCGAGCTCGGCCAGTCGCGTTGGAACGACGAGCGTCGTCCCGGTGTGGGTCGCGACGACGCCGACGTTCATCGCGCGCCGGTCCACGACGCGGACGTTCGGCCGGTCGATCCGGGCGGCGTCGGCCACGTCCGCGACGCGTTCGACCAGCGCGTCGACCGTGGGATCCCCGGTGGAGGTGGAATCGCTGGCGGATGCGGAGCTGCCGGATGACGGCGCGTCGCCACGGGATGCCGACCGCGCGTCGATCGCACGATCGACGATGATCGGGCCGAGCGCGTAGGATCCACCCAGACCCACGGCCGCCGCGATCGCGACGGCCAGGCCCCGTCCGATCGGACCGTCCGTCACGATCGTCGCGACGAGGACTGCCGGGCCACCGAGGAGGGCGACCGGCACGAGCGCGAGCAGCGCCGCACCCAACAGTTCGGCTCGCGAGGGCGACTCCGTGGCGATCGCGGCCGCCCCGGATCGATCCCCTCCGGATCGATCCTCTCCGGCCCGATCCGCTCGGGACTGATCGACCCCGGACCGACCGCCGGCCGCATCGACGTCGGACATATCCACCGGGTCGAGCCGTCGCCACAAGAGTCTGCCGACGTCGCTTGGGGGTAGCGTGGGACGCTTCCGCCCGCGCCGGCAGCCCCGCTCGATCGCTTCGATCCTTTTAAACGACTGCCGGGCGGAATACACCGCAATGGCTTTTGAGGATCTGTTGAACGACCCCGTCATCCAGAAGTACCTCCACGAGCTGGTGGGACCGACGGGAATGCCGGTGGCGGCTGCACCCCCCGAAGGGGAGGTGACGGACGAGGAGTTGGCCGAGGAGTTGGGCCTGGAACTCAACGACGTCCGTCGCGCGCTGTTCATCCTGTACGAGAACGACCTGGCGACCTACCGTCGCGTGCGCGATGAGGACTCCGGGTGGCTCACGTACCTGTGGACCTTCCATTACGACAACATCCCGGAGAACCTCAAAGAGGAGATGGAACGCCTCCTCGAGGCGCTCGAGAACCGCGAGGAGTACGAACGCACCCACGAGTTCTACCTCTGTGACGTGTGTTCGATCCGCTTCGAGTTCGGCGAGGCGATGGACTTTGGCTTCGAGTGTCCCGAGTGCGGATCGCCGATCGAGGCGATGGAGAACGACCGGCTCGTCGAGGCGATGGAGTGGCGGCTCGACCAGCTGAAGACGGAGCTCAACGCGGACGTGGGCAACTGATGGTCGTCCTCGCAACCAAGTGCTACGTCTCCGGTGACGCCCGTGACCGTGCGCTCGACGGAATGGACGCGCTCGTCGACAACACGATCGGCGACCTTCGCGTCGAGTGGCAGGTCGGCGTCCGCGGCGACGACTTCGTCCAGGTTGACGTGACCGGCGAGGACGCCACGGTCGCCCGGAACGCGCTCGCCGAGGAGTGGGGCGAGATCGTGACCCACGACGAGGGGCTCCAACCCGGCGAGGAGTACGTCGGCACCCTCGAGTCCTGGGACGACGACGGATTCGTCCTCGACGCCGGCTCGGACGTCGACGTCCGGATCCCCGCCGACCGGATCGGCCTCGGTCGCGGGTCGCCCGCGCAGGTCGTCGAGCGGTTCGGCCTCGTCCAGCACCTCCCGATGCGATTCGTCTACGCGGACGCGGAGGACGGTTCGGATGCCGACTCGGACGCCGGTTCGAACGGCGACGGCGATCCCGGAGTGGACGGCGCGGACGACGTAACCGATGACTCCACGACGGCAACCTCCCGGATCGCTGACGCCGAACGCGACCGGCTCTACGAGTGGCAGCGCGGTTCCGGCCGCGTGACCGTCAACTCCGTGACCCGCGGGGAGGCCCGAGCGACGGTCAACCGCGCCGGCCACGCCCGAGACATCGTCACCGTTGAGCGGCTGGGTCTGCTCGAACAGAGCATCGTCTGCGGGGAGGGAACCGACCCGCCGGGGCTGCTTGCCGCGATCGGCTCGTACCTCCCGGCGGAACTCCGGTGTGTCGTCTGACCGATCGCCGTCTCCATCCACATCCGTGAATCGACGATTCATCCTGGCGCTCGCGACGGTCGCGCTGCTTGCCGCCAGCGCCGGCTGTCTCGGCTACGTGACCGGCGGCGGCGAGATCGCGAACGAGACGCTCGACGCCGAGCCGCCGGGGGAGTACCCCTGGAGCGCATCGACCGACGTCCGGATCGACGTCCGGAACGACGGGACGTATCTGGCGGTCTACAACACCACCGGACACGAGGAGGTCCGTCTGTTCGAGGAGACCGGGTACGGGACCGAGGACCCGCTCCAGCCGCGCGCGTTCCGATATCGCTACGCGAACGGGACCGTGATCAACGGCTCCCAGTTCCGGGCTCGCGGCGGCGAGATCGAACAGACCACTGACGAGGTGTGGGTCCGCTTCGACGACGGGATGACGAACGGGTCCATCGCCTACGCCGGCGACGGGTCCCCCCGCCGCTTCATCACGCGGACGTACATCACCGGATCCTACACGGTACAGCTACCGGAGGGGTTCACGACCGGGATCCGGCCGTTCGGCCACGCCTCCCCGAGCGGGTACGAGGCCACCTCCGTCGACGGCCGGGAGCGACTCGTCTGGGAGGAGGTCACGACGTCGGTGGTCGTGGTCCAGGCGTACCGGCGCGGCGACCTCCCGGTCTTCGGCGCGATCGCGGTGGTCGCGATCGTGATCGGAACCGCCGGCTATCTCTACTTCCGGCGCCAACTCACGGCGCTCCGTGACCGTCGCCGGGAGATGGGTCTCGAGGACGTCGAGTCCGATCTCGAGGACCTCGATGACGACGACGGGCCGCCGCCCGGAATGCGGTAGGATCGAACGGTGATCCCGGCGACGGGACTGTCGCCGATCGAGGGGCGTCTTCCGGTCGGTGACCACCCGCTCCGGTCGACGACCACCTGCTCCGGTTGATGACCACTCGCTCCGGTCGACGACCACCTGCTCCGGTTGATGACCACCTGCTCCGGTCGATGACCACCTGCTCCGGTCGATGACCACCTGCTCCGGTTGATGACCACCTGCTCCGGTCGACGACCCCCAGCCGACGGTGTTTTTGAGGAACGGGTCCTATCCGGTCGTATGCGAGTCGGGATCGTCACCATCGGCGACGAGCTGTTGTCCGGAGACACCGAGAACACGAACGCCACGTGGCTGTGTGACCGGCTCGACGACCGGGGCGTCGAGGTGCGTCGCATCACGACGATCCCGGACGACGTCGCCGAGATCGCACGAACGGTCAACGAATACTACGCCGAGTACGACGCGGTGATCGTCACCGGCGGGCTCGGGCCGACCCACGACGACGTCACGATGGAGGGCGTCGCGGCCGCGTTCGGCCGGGACCTGATCGACCACCCGGATGCGGTCGCGTGGTTCGAAAAGCGGGACGGCTACAGTGCCTCGGACCTCACGGACGGGACAACCCACCTGCCGCAGGGAGCACGGCTCCTCGAGAACCATTCCGGAGTCGCCCCTGGTGCGGTCGTCGAGACCGTCTACGTGTTCCCCGGCGTTCCGTCGGAGATGCACGCGATGTTCGACCGGGTCGCCGAGGAGTTCACCGGATCGACCCGATACGCCGCCACGGTCGAGGCCGACGAGCCCGAAAGCGCCCTCATCGACCGACTCGGCGAGCTCCGCGATCGGTTCGACGTCACGGTCGGATCCTACCCCGGCGAGACGGTTCGGATCAAGATCACCGCCGACGCCGACTCGACCGCCGAGGAGGCGGCCACCTGGCTCCGCGATCGGGTTCAGTCGCCGGAGTGACTCACGGGTCACTCCCCACGACGTCGGTCACGAGACCCGCGGCAAACCGCGCGGCATCCGCCGCGTCGGCACCCAGCACGTACGTGATCGGTTCGATGCCGAACGCGCCACGATGGAACACCACCCGTGGGACCGCCCCTCGATCGGCGAATCGGTCACGGAGTCGCCGTCCGCGGTCGTCGTACTCGGCGTCGAACGCCAGCGGGTCGACGCCACGGTCCCGGGCCGCTGCGAGGAGCGCCTCGTCGGTCGTGAGGTTGACCGCGCCGCGAACGCCGGGGTCGACGTCGGCGGCCGCGAGGACGATCGTCGCGACGTGGTTCGAGGCTCCGAACTCGGGGTTGGCCGGCACCTCGACGCGATCGTCGACGGTATAGATACGCCCCGGGATCGCCGCCACGTCGGTCGGCTCCGCGGCGTCCGGCAGGGCCGTTCCGACGTTTGACCCGACGTTCGGAACGAACTGTGCCACGCCGATGGTCGTCGAGAGGACGCGAGCGGCCTTCCGGACGCTCGCCAAAGCCGCCTGCTCCGTGCTGACCGCCTCGTCTCGCCCCCGGATACAGAGATCACAGCTCAACCCCTGTAACGCCGGCATCTCCGTTTCGTGGATCTCACAGACCGGCCCGCGATCCTCGAGCGTCTGAACCAGATCGAGCACGGCGGCGAGCGCATCGTATCCGTTCATCTCCCCCGTCGCGAGCCCCTCGGCCACCCGTTCGACGGTCGACCTCGTCCGGGGATGAGCGGCGATCGACTCCGTCGTCGATGCGTCTCCGCTCAGGTACGTCGAGACCGCCGCCTGCGTGACGCCCAGTTCGTCGGCGATCTCCCGCTGTGTGAGCCCGTAGTCGGCGAGTTCGGTCGCGAGTTCGACGCGGAGCGTCGGGAGGACGTGGTCGACGACGATCTCGCCGGGGAGTCGGAGCGACATCCGTTCACTCCGCCCGATTCGCGAGCGTGTGCACGCGCGAGACCGCGGTCTCGGCGTCCGGGGCCAGGACTCGGGTGATGGCCTCTTTGCCGACGTCGCCGCGGTCGTACACGACGGCGGGCGTCCCCGAGACGCGATCGAACGCCCGGCGGGCCACCCACCCCATCGTCGAGCCCTCCTCGTCCGGGGCCGGCTCCTCGCGGCGGTCGACCTCGACGACCGGCGCGTCGATCGCGGTGAAGGCGGCCTCGATGCCCTCGTCGAACCGACAGTTGACCGCGAACCGGAGCGTGGGGTCGTGTTCGCGCGCCGTGAGCAGGAGGCGGGCGACGTGGCTCGAGGCGCCGAATCGAACCCCGCGGTTCGGCGCGATCCCCGACGGCGTGCGACTGATCCGTCCCTCGACGGCGGCCGTCTCTCCGGGCGTCTCGGCGTACGGCGTCGCGCCGACGACGTTCATCCCGACTTCGGGGACGACTCGCCCGACGTCCGCCGAGACGAACTCGTGTACGACCTCCTCGACGGCCTCGCGGGTAGGGGTACGTGCTGCACGCTCTCGGAGGGCGGCGAGGTGGTGGACCGTGCCCGGACCCCCGCCGACGTCGTGGTGGTAGCGTACCGCCCGTTCGAGCAGGTCCGTCCCGGCCGAGACGGCCTCCGTGAGCGGATCGCCGCGAGCGAGTTGCGTCGCGATCGCGCTCGCGAGCGTGCACCCCGAGCCGTGGGTGGCGTCCGTGTCGACGCGGGGGTGAGTGAACGTCTCCGTCCCATCGGGCGTCACAAGGACGTCACGGACCACGTCCCCCGGAACGTGTCCCCCCGTGACGAGCACGGCGTCCACGCCGGTGTCGAGGAGCGCCTGCCCGGCGGTGACCGCCCGTTCGACGTCGGTCACCTCGACGCCGGTCAGCACTTCCGCCTCGGCGGCGTTGGGCGTCGCGAGCGTCGCCGCCGCGAGCAGGTCCTCGTAGGCGGTTTCGGCCCCGGGATCGAGGAGTCGATCGCCGCTCGCGGCGACCAGTACCGGGTCGACGACTGCGGGGACGTCGAGGTCCGCAGCGTGCTCGGCGACGCGATCGACGATCGGTTCGGTCGCGAGCATTCCGGTCTTGAGGACGTCGACATCGATGTCCTCACACACGGCATCGATCTGTGCGGTGACCTCCGTGACGGGCACCACGTGCGTCGACTCCACGCCTCGGGTGTGCTGGGCGGTGATCGCGGTCACGGCGCTCGTCCCGAAGCCGCCACAGGCTTCGATGGTCTTGAGGTCGGCCTGGACGCCGGCGCCGCCGCCCGAATCGCTTCCCGCCACGGTCAGGACGACCGGCCGCGTCTCTGGTGCTGGATCTCGCATTGTATAACCCGGTTATATTATCCAATCATAACTCTTTTCCGGTTCTCCGTTGATGCTCTGCCAATGTCGTTCACGGACGAATGTGCACCACAGGCGGACGCCTACTGGTCATCGATTCTCGATCATCCGATGGTTCGCCAGCTCGGGGAGGGTACCCTCGACGAGGCGCCCTTCCGCTACTGGGTACGGCAGGACTACGTCTATCTCCAGGAGTACGCCCGAGTGTTCGCACTCGGTGCGGCGAAGGCACCGGACCTCGATCGGATGGGAACGTTCGCGGAGCTCCTCGAGTCGACGGTCACCACCGAGATGGACCTCCACCGGTCGTACGCCGCGGACCTTTCGATCGACGAGGCCGACCTCGAAGAGACCGATCCGTCGCCGACGACGCGGGCGTACACGGACTTCCTGGTCCGCACCGCCTCACACGGAACCGTCGGCGATCTCGTGGCAGCGCTGCTTCCGTGTATGTGGGGATTCAACGAGACGGCAAAGCGGCTCGCCGCCGACGGCACGCCCGAACACGATCAGTACGCCGCCTGGATCGAGATGTACGCCGGCGAGGAGTTCACCGAGCTGACCGAGTGGTGCAAGACGCTCCTGGACGACGTGGCCGCCGACGCGTCAGCGTCCGACCGGGAGCGGTATCGGAAGCGCTTCGCGACGTCCGCACAGTACGAGTACCTGTTCTGGGACGCCGCCTGGAAACGGGAGACGTGGCCGCTATGACCGACGACGTCGCACCGACCGACGTGACGGCCGACGCAACCGTCGCCGAATACGCCGTCGACGGGGGTGCCGTGTGATGGTATCGACGGTCCTGGGGCTCGGGCTGACGGTGGCGACGCTGGCGATCAGTGCCGCCGTCGGTCTGTGGTACGCCCGCGGCCGGGTCCGCTCCGTCGAGGATCTCATCACGGCTCGCGGATCGGCCGGCGAGCGGCGATTGACCGCGACGCTCGTCGCATCCGTGATGGGCGTGTGGATCCTCTTTTCGGCTCCCGAGGCCGGCGCCAGCTTCGGGATCGCTGCGGTCGTCGGCTACGCCATCGGCGAGGCGCTGCCGATGCTCGTGTACGCACGGATCGGTCCGCGCGTGCGCGAGCTCATCCCCGACGGACACTCGCTGACGGAGTACGTCTACGCCCGCTACGGCGGCGCGATGTACGTGTTCGTTCTCCTCGTGAGCGCGCTGTATATGTTCGTCTTTTTGGCAGCGGAACTCACCGGCATCGCCGGCGCGCTGTCGCTCGTCGCCGGCGTGCCGCAGTGGCAGACCGCCGTGCTCGTCGGCGGCGGCGTCCTCGTGTACACGGGGTATGGCGGGGTGACCGCCAGCATCGGAACCGACACCCTTCAGGCAGTCGTGGTCGTTCCGCTCTTGGTGGTATGTTTCGGCGGCATCGTGGCGTCGTTGGGCGGCGTGGATCCGATCCACCAAGGTGTTGTCGCGGCCAACCCAACGCTGCTCGATCCCGGCTTCGCCGCCGGCATCCGCTTCGGTCTGGCCCTCTCGTTCGCCATCCTCGGGGCGGAACTGATCAACCAGACGTGGTGGCAACGCATCTACGCGGGCGCAAGCGACGACGTCGTTCGGCGGAGCTTCCGGAACGCGAGCCTCGCCAACGGTGCGATGGTGTTCGTGACCGCACTGTTCGGGATCGTCGCGGTCGGACGTGCCGACGTCGTCACCGACGTCACGAGCGCGGCTTATAACGCCGACGTTGCGCTGTTCGTCCTTCTGGAGGGTGCGTTCCCCGCGTGGGTCGTCGCCGGCGTAACGCTGCTGGCGCTGCTCCTGGTGGTCAGCTCGGTCGACACCCTGTTCAACGCGCTCTCGAGTCTCGTCACAGTCGACCTGTCACGAGCGGTCGGCGCCGACGACCGCCGGCTTCGCCTCGGCGCCCGCGCGTTCACCGTTCTCGTGGCCGTCGCAGCCATTTACGTCAGCCTCCGGGCTCGGAGCGTGCTCCGGCTGTTCTTCCTCGCGGACCTGCTGGGTGCGGCCGTGGCGGTCCCGCTCGTCTACGGGCTCTACTCGGAGTCGATAACGGGGCCCGGGGCGCTCGTGAGCAGCGTCGTCGGCTTGGCGGTCGGGCTGGCGTACTTCCCCGACCTGCGGGGATACATCACGGCAATTCCGGTGGTTGGCGAGGCCTTGCCCGCGGCGGATCCGCTGTACCTGACCTCCTTCGCCGGGGCCTTCTGCGTCTCGGCGGCACTGACGGTGATCGCGGCGCGGGTCTCCGAGGCCACGTTCGACTTCGATCGCCTCGGGGACGACATCCGCCGCATCGATGCTGACGGCGCCGAGGCGAGCGACTGAGCGTGGGCGCTTGCGGTCGCTCGTCGTCGAGTGGACTCTCCCGTCGAACCACGCCCGTCCCGTCAGCCGGTCACGGCACGACTACGACGGCTCCACCACCCGATCCGCCCATTCGCGGAGCCGGGACAGCGCGGCGCGCTCGGTGCGTGAGATGCGATCGTCGACCCCGAGTTCGTTGCTCTCGAAGGCGTTACACACGACGACCGACGCCGACGAACAGTAGTCGAGCAACTCCGTGGTGCGGTTCGTGTCCGCTTGGAGCGGGATCGTGGCGTCGTTGACGAACACCGCATCCGGATCGTCGGGCGCCGCCGAGATAACTCGCGCGGCACGCGCTGCGTTCGTGCGCGCCAGGGCGATCGCCTCCTCCTGGGTGTCGCTTTCAGCGCGGGGCGCCCGGGCGTCGATACGACCGTAGTAGATCTCGTCCGGGATGGTCGTGAACCGCGTCAAGCGGCCGCCGAGAACCCGGCCGTCCCGCTCGAGTTCGGGTGCGAACTCCAGCACGGCCACGTCGGCGGACCCGTGGTCGGCAACCCAGCGATCCAGCGCCGCCGCGGTGTGCCGTGTCTTCCCGACGTTTGTGGGCCCGACGATCAGCGTCGACCCGCACAGCGGAACTGACGACGCCATCAGTCAGTCGGCCGGCTGCCGAGCCGTGCGGTCGCCGGTCACCAGTTCGCGAACGAACAGCCCGAGAAGCGCGACCGTGGCGATCCCGAGGACGGTCGCGAAGGCGACTACGAACGCGGGAACGAGCGCGAACCCCTCGCGCAGTCCCATCGCGGTGCTCCGGACCGAGTTGGCCGCCGTTACGCTCGTGACCCCGAGCAGGATCACGCCGGCCGCCGTCAGGAGCCGCGAGGGGAGTGGCCCGGGCGTCTCGTACAGGAGGAACAGCACCAGCGCAAGCGCGAACGGCGTGCCCGCGAGTCCGAGCGCCAGCGCCTGCACGAGCAGCGGGATGAAGTTCCCGCCGACGAAGGCGCCCGCCGCCGACACCAACGCGGTCCCGGCAAGCAGCGCTCGGTATCGGTCGTCCGACACGGACAGCTCCCACCCGAGCGTATCGGCCACCAGGAACGGCGGGACGATGGTGTTGCCCCCGAGCGTCGACACGGCGGCGCCGAGGATCCCGACGAGGAACAGCGTCTCCGCGGCGGGCCCCGCGACCGGCGCGAGCGCCTTCGCCGCGGCGGCGGCCTCCGGCGGCACGTTCTGCCCGCCGAGCGCCCCCGCGACGACCAGAAAGATCGCGAGGCTGTACAGGCCGAACGCGACGAGCATCGACGCCCCGGCGTCAAACCGTGCGAGGTCGTAGTCGTCGGCACTCCAGCCCCGTGCGCGGGTCGTGTAGGTGTGCATCGTGATCAGCGTGATGTGGACGGCCCCGCCGAGGACTCCCGCGACGGTGACGGCCGCGCCGGGCGGCGTCGTGGGGACCAGTCCCGCCGCCGCGCCGCCGACGTCGGGGGGGACGACGACAAGCGTGGCGACGAACACGAGCACGACCCCCGAGACGACCGCTTTCGCGCCGAGTTCCGCGACCCGGTAGCCGCCGCCCGCGAGGCCGATCGCCAGGACGACGGCCCAGAGAACGCCCCAGAGACGCGCGTCGAAGCCGAACAACGACGCCGAGACGTCGGCGAGACCCTTCATGATGAGCAACTGCGCGATGCCGGCGACGACGACCGCGTCGAGGACGAGCAGCCACGTCCACCACCGTCCCAGTCGTTCCTCGACGGTGCGGACGATGCCCTGTTCGGTCAGCGTCCCGAGCCGCGCGGCCAACAGCACCGAGACGAACCCGGCCGGCGCCGACAGAACGACCACCCACAGGAGGTCGTACCCGTAGCCGACGCCCGCGGCCACGAGCGCGCTGATCGTCGCCGGACCCGCGGCGATCGCGCCCGCGAGCCACGCCGGCCCCATCTCCGACAGTCGGTGTCGAACGGCTCCCGGAGCCATCTCAGACGCACCCCTTGACCACGACGTCCCCGCCTCCCTGGTTCCGCATCGACCGCCGGTCGGTGAGCGACATATGAGTGGGTATTATACTCGAGTAATAAAGGACTGCGATCACTGCAGAACGGGCTTGATGGAGTGTCGAGACGTTCACGGCGAATCCGTCGTCACCGACTCCGCCTTCCGTCACTTGATCCCGTGGCTCGCTCATCCAGTTCGCTCACGGGAGCGCAGCCGCTTGGCGTGACGCTGGAGCGGTCGTTGCACATCGGTGGCCCGGACTCGACGGGCTACCGGTAGAGGGAGGCCAGCCAGACGACGGTGAGCAGGAGACTCACGACCAGCACGACGATCGATGTTTCGGGGATCGGAAGCGATGCGGATTCGGTGGCGAGCGGTATCATACCCGCAGTTGACCCGCGGGGGTTGTAAGCGTTCAGGCTTCGCCCCGGCGGGACGATCGATGACTTCGACCGCAGTTTGTGCCTACGGCATATCTTTTATACCCGATGCCGTTGCTCCGCTATGGGCGAGATACTCGGATCGAGCATCGCCGGGTACAGCGTGATGACCGTCGACGGCGAGGAAATCGGCACGTTGGTGAACGTCACGATGGACTCGACCACCGGTGATCTCCGACAGTTCGTCATCGATCCGGCGGACCGAACGCCGGACTTCGAGAGGAACAACGAGGGGCACGTGGAGATCCCGGCTCGAACGTTCCGATCGCGGGGTGACTACGTCCTCGTCGATCCGACCCCAACCGACGATCCGATTGCGCGAGGGCGGGACTGATCCCGACACCGACACTATGAACGTGCTCCCCGCTTTGCTCCCTCCCGTTCGCGATCCCGTCACGCCTCAAGCAACGTTCGGCCCGGCGGTCGAGTGGGCAACCTTCGCCGGCTTCCTGCTCGTTCCCGGACTCATCGCGACCCTCCTCTGGTCGCCGTTCCTCACCGTCGACCGGATCCGATCGCTGCTTGCGGCGCTCCCGCCGACCGGGTCGGTCATTCCGACGTACCTGCTCGCCGGCGTCGGCGGCTCGATCCCGTACATCGTCGGCGCGACCCTCGTCGTCACGACGGTTGACACGGCCGGCGTCGCCTGGAGCAATGCGTTCATCACCGTCGCCGTGCTGCTGTTCGTCGGCTACGCGGCCGGCGTGCCGGTCATCACGAACGTGGTTCTGCCCCGGCTTGACGTGGACTGGGACCCCACCGGATACGGCCGATCGACGTGGGTGCTGTTGGCCGCCGGCGGCGCGAGTTACGCGCTGTTGTTCGCCATCCCGTTCGTCGTGGTGAGCTTCCTGCTGGCGCTGCCCGGGGGATACTGATGCGGGGACGTTCGACTTCATCACGCCGTGCGTTCCTGGCGTCGGGAGCCGCCGCAGCCGCCGCAACGGCACTCCCGGCCGTCGCCGGCTGTCTGGGTCGATCGGCGGAGATCCTTCGTTTGAGTGCCTACGAACGTGAATCGCTCCCTGATTCGGTGCTGTTGGCGGACCCGACGGCGCCGACTGCACGGTTCGCGATCGACTATCCCGACCGGTACAAACGCGACCGCTACCGGACGCTGATCCGGACCGGGTCGATGACGGTGCTGAATTACCAGTTGACGTATACCTACGAGTTCGGGTCCGAAACCCGCGAGGCGGCGCGGTTCGTCGTCGACGTCGAGGGATCGGGTGAAGACGTCGAAAACGCCGCGGAGTCCGACGCCACCTACTACCGCGTCCACATCGACGACCAACGAACCGTCGAGCGCGAGTGGTGGGAGTTCTATCTCGACCTCGTGGACGATCCGCCCGCGGACGCCGAGGGCGTAACGCCGCCGATCGAATCGCTCTCGGAACCCGATCGGCGGATCGTCGACGCCGCGCTCGGGGCCGTCTACGCGGACCGAAACCCGCCGATCGACGTCGGCGGGGACGCGTTCGGCACGCGCGGTCCGCTGTATCACGAGTTCCTTGATGCGGACGACAGCACCCTCGTGCCCGACCCGCCGTTCGAACACGTCCGCTCGAACGACCGGTGGTTCGCCGCGCGTGCCGAGCAGGGGACGGCGACGCCGACGGAGACGACCTACTCGGTCGAGCCGGTCGCGAACACGCGCGCGGGCTTCGAGGACCACGTCCGGTCGACGCTGGTTCGGACGGACCTGTCGCCGGAGTCGCTTTCCGACGGGGAGCGGGACGTGGTCCGGACCGCGGTCCGAACGCCGTTCTACGAGGAGGACCTGCCGATGTCGGCATCCCTCCGGTCCGTGATGGAGCGGCTCGGGGCGGGCGAGCACCTTCCGGCGGACGACGCGTTCGAACTCGGGGTCGAGTTCGACCACCTCTTCGCCACCGTCGACGGGACGGCCTACGCGTTCGACCTGAGCGTACAGCCGTGACCGGGGCGTCGGAGTGGCCGTCTCGCCGCACCACGTGACTGTCTCGCCGCATCCGAGGCGTCGAGTCGATCGGTTCTTCCACCTGGCCGGCGGAGGATCGATATGCAGCTCTCCGCCGTCGATCTCTCGCCAGTCCCCGATTCCGGAACCGCCGCCGACGCGTACGAGAACACCGTCGAGGCCGCCCAGCAGGCGGAACGGCTGGGGTTCGAGCGGTTCTGGGTCGCCGAACATCACGCGATGACCGACACGCTCGCGGGCACGACGCCCGAGGTCCTGCTCGGGCACCTGGCCGCGGAGACGGAGACGATCCGGCTCGGCTCCGGGGCCGTGTTGCTCAACCACTACAGCCCGTTCAAGGTCGCCGAGGTCTTCGGCGCGCTTGACGGGCTCGCACCCGGCCGGATCGATGCGGGGCTCGGGCGCGCGAACGGATCGCCGGCGGCCGACCGCGCACTCGGGACCGACCGCCACGCGACGGACCCTGACGGCGACCACCGCGAGAAGATCGAGGCGGTCGTGGCCCATCTGGCGGACGAGTTTCCGGACGACCACGCCTACAGCGACCTCGACGTCGCGCGGTCGGGGGCCGAGCCGCCCGTGCCCTGGGTGCTCGGGTCCAGCCCCTCGAGCGCCGCGATCGCGGGCGAGCTGGGGCTGCGGTACTGTTTCGCCGCCTTCATCCGTCCCGGGTTCGCGGAGCGCGCCGTCGAGACGTATCGGGACCGGTTCGATCCCACCGAGAGGCCCGGTGCACCCGACTCCCCGCACGCGATCGTGGCGGTCAACGCCGTCTGCGCGCCGACGGATGCGGAGGCGGCTCGCCGCCGAGCCGTCGCGGAGGCGTCCTTTGCCCGGATGCGCCGAGGGGTCGTGGGTACCCGCCCGTCGATCGAGGAGGCGATCGACGAGCTCGGCGGCGTGCCCGATCCGACGCCGTCGACGCTCGCCCCCGACGAGTGGCCGAGAGCGATCTCCGGCGATCCCGACACGATCGCCGGCCTGCTCGAACAGCTCGCGGACCGAGTCGGCGTCGACGAGGTGATGATCCAACACGTCCAGGCCGACCACGCGGACGCGTTGGAGTCACACCGATTGATCGCCGAGGGGATCGGATCGGACTGAGCATCTTCGATAGCGACGATCCACTGGCTCCGCGGAAATGTCAGAAATAAATATAGTATATGTATCCTATATAAATGGCGTGTGGGTCGATGTTGGTGAATCGGTTGCTGGGACACGTCCTTGCGATTACGGCGTGTCCGATCGATTCGACCTCACAGTGTTTGATCCGCGACCGTGGAGGCAGGAGACACCGTGCCGAACTGTGTGTGGATTTATCACAGCTCACGTGAACCATCCAGTATGTCGGAACGGACGCCGGAGGACGTCTCGGATTCGATCCGCTATCAGGGCAAAGCGATCGACGATTCGGAGTGGATCCCACGGTTCCTCGCTGACCAGGAAACGGGCGTGCTCGGACTCGTTGCTGATGACGATCCGCACCTCGTGACGCAGCTGTTCGTTTATGATGCAGCGGCGGGCGCGATCTTTCTTCACGGCGCACAAGCTGGACGCGCGCACGATCTCGTGACGACCAGCACGCAACCGCGGGCGAGTTTCACGACGAGCGAGCAGGGACGGTACGTTCCGGCCGATCAGCCGGTAAATTTCACGGTCGAATACTCGAGCGTCGTCGCCAACGGGTCCATCGACGTGCTTTCGGATCGAGAGGAAAAACGACGCGTTCTCGAACTGTTTATGGAAAAATTCGCTCCGCATCTGACAAGCGGCGAGGAGTACGACCCGATCGCCGCGGAGTCGATCGATCGAACCGCCGTCTACCGACTCGACGTCGAAACCTGGAGCGGCAAATCCGGCTGGGCGGACGCCGACCGATCGGATACATACGATCTGGACGCCGTTAGCGACGATCAGTGACGGAACGAGACCGCCGTACTGCCGGCAAGCAGCCGTCACGTAGCCGACCGGATCGGGACCACCTCACCGCCGAACCACTTCGGCCTGCGCCGCCAGGAGGTCGGTTTGAACCCCTCCCCGAAACACGTGTTTAATATCGTATGATTTGGGAGATATATCAAATATAAATATAAATTCGGACGTCCTTAACAAAGCGCACTTTTCGTTCGGAGGAACCGCCCCTACCCGTCCTTGTTCACGTTGACGTCGTCGAAGGTCACGTCGCGTTCGGTGACGTCGACGGTCATCGAGCCGATCTCCTCGATGGTGGCCTCGATCGTGTCGCCGTCGGCGAGCGCGCCGACGCCCTCGGGCGTGCCCGTGGTGATCACGTCGCCGGCCTCGACGGTGGCGCCGATGGAGGCGTACTGGACGACGTTGCCGCAGGTGTAGACCATGTCCGAGGTGTTGTCCGACTGCCGAACCTCGCCGTTGAGTTCGAGCTCGAGGTCGAGGTTCTGGGGGTCGTCGATCTCGTCGGCGGTGACGACCGCCGGGCCGATCACGGTGAAGGTGTCGTAGGACTTGCGGTTCGATCGGTCCTGGTCGCCGCGGACGGAGATGTCGAGCAGGATGGTGTAGCCGAAGATGCTGTCCCAGGCCTCCTCGGTGGAGACGTCCTTGACGTCCTCGCCCATCACGAACGCGAGCTCGACCTCGTGGTCACACCGCCGGTCCGAGAAGGGGAGCTCGATCCCGTCGTCGGGGCCCACGACGCTCGAGGGGGCCTTCAGGAAGTAGCCCTTGTCCTCGATCGAGAACCACTCGTCGGTGGTGATGTCGCGGTCGGCGATCGCCTCCTCGATGTGGTTCTCGTAGTTCAGCGGCGCGGCGATCACCTTGCCGGGCCGGCGGATCGGCGAACCGAGGTGGGCGTCCTCGACCGCGACGTCCGCCTCGGCGTCGGCGTACTCGCTCGCGTCGTGGTCTCCCTCGATGTACTCCGCGAGCGGATCGTCGGACTCGAGCCCGAGTCGGTCCGTGAGGTCGATGATGCCGGTTCCGTCGTCGGTGAGCAATCCGAGGCGACCCTCGTCGTACTGGACGAATTGCATACCCGTGTGACTCGTGGGCGCATACATAATCATGACGAAGTCGGATCCCGCGAATCGGGAATGGCGTCCACGAAGGAGGCGATCGATGGCCGGAAACGGGCCGATCGATGCTCGATCCGTCGACGATGGCTGACCCGGACGGCGGTACGGTGCCGGCGACGACCGCGAGGAGCGGTTCTGGACGCGGGTGCTCGTGGCGGTCGCGTGAGCGACAGGATGCGAAATCGACCGTGAACGAGCCCGGAACCGACGGTGAACGAGCCCGGAACCGACCGTGGACGGAACCCGGAATCGACCGCGGAGGACAACAATTATTGGGACCGGTCACCGTTCGATACGTACTCACGTCCCATATGAACTACCTCGACGCATTCGACCGGTCGGTCCGGTGTCATCCCGAGCGGGACGCGGTCCGGACCGACGACGGTCGATCACTGACGTACGCCGACCTGGACGATCGAACCGACCGCCTGGCGACCGCCCTCGAGACGCTCGCGCCGGGCGAGCGCGTCGCCACGCTCGCGTACAATGGCAGCGAGGTGGTCGAGGTCCTCCTCGCGAGCCACAAGCGCGGGCTCGGCAACGTCCAGCTCCCCTTCCGCGAGAGCGCCGGCGCCCTGGCGGAGATGCTCGCGCCGACGAACCCGGCGGTGCTCGTCTTCGACGGCCGAACCGCCGAGCGCGCTTTCGACGTCCTCGACCGGACCGCGATCGAAACCGGGGTCAGCATCGACGGTGACGGGACCGACCGCGAGGACGTTCACGAGTACGAGTCGATCGTCGCCGACGTCGACCCCGACGGCGGCCGGCCGCAGTCATACGGAAACGAACACGGAATGTTGTTCACGAGCGGGACCACCGGCGTCGCCAAGGCGGTCCCGTTCGATCAGGAGCAGCTGTGGTACGGCAGCACCCAGGACGTCATGGAGATGCAGCTGGACCACCGCGACGTCGGCGTGATCGCGACGCCGTGGTACCATATGGTCACCACGAACGCGTGGATCATGCCGCACCTCCAGGCCGGGGCCACGCTCGTGATCCAGACCACCTTCGATCCGCCCGAGACGCTCGAGCTGATCGAGGCGAACGAGGCGACCGGGCTGATCGCGGTTCCGACCCAGCTCCATACGCTCGTCGATGAGCAGCGCGAGGGCGGGTTCGACCTCGAGTCGCTGTCGTACATCCGCACCGGCGGGTCGGTCGTGACCGAGGAGCTCTCCGAGGCGGTCGCCGAGCACCTCAGCGAGGGACTCTACAACACCTACGGCCTCACCGAGGGCGGGCCGAACCTGGCGTTCGCCGACCCCGAGACGCAGCGGGCGAACCCCGGCACGATCGGCACTGAATCGTTCACCTGGGAGCTGCGCGTCGTCGAGTCCACCGGCCCGGAGGTCGAACCGGACCCGACCGCCACGGTCGATCCCGGGGAGACCGGCGAGGTGATCGGGAAAAGCCCCGGGATGGCCACCGAGTACGTCGGCCGGCCACACGAGAGCGAGCGACTGACCGTCGACGGCTGGCTCCGAACCGGCGACGTCGCTCGGATCGATTCGGACGGACTCCTCTACATCGTCGATCGGGTGGACAACATGATCGTCAGCGGCGGCGAGAACGTCTATCCCCAGGAGGTCGAGAACGCCCTGACCGCCCACGAGAACGTCGACGCCGCCGCGGTCGTCGGTCGCGAGGACGACCGATGGGGCCAACGCATCGCCGCCGTCGTCGCCGTCACCGGGGACGTGACCGAGACGGACCTCGACGAGCACTGCCGGACCCACGACGGGCTCGCCGACTTCAAGCGCCCCCGCGAGTACGTGATCACCCGGGAGTCGTTCCCGCGGACCGAGACCGGAAAGCTCCGACGCGGCGACGTGCGAACGAGGTTCTTCGAGGAGTAGCGCGGCCGCCGCAACGGCGGGACGAGTGGTCGAGACGAACGAACGGACGGAACGGACGAACGGACGAGACGGGCGGAGGAGACGTGTTTTCGAGACGAGCGATCGACGCCGGCTACGAGGACGGCTCGGCCTCGGCGTAGAAGTTGAACGCCTCGAGGACGGGACGGTCGCTCATTCCGAGCAGGATCGCCTCGTCATCGGGCTCGTGGTGATGGATCTCGTCGGGCGGGACGATGAAGACGTCCCACTGGCTCCACTCCAGGGCCTCGTCGCCGACGTGGGTCGCGCCCTCGCCCTCGATGACGAAGTACACCTCGGTGGCGTTGTGGAAGTGCGGGTCGGTCGGCCCCTCCTGCAGCAGCTGGGCGCGGAACGTCATCGTCGGGAACAACGGCGGGCTCCCGGTCGCGGGGTTGACGTACGAGAGGCTGTAGCCGTCGTGGGGATCGGGCTCGTCGTTGTCGGCGCGCTGGCGGAGCGCCTCGAGCATCTCGTCCCAGCCGAACCGGTACGGCGGCGTCGGCTCGCGGATCCCCTCGAAGGGACCCGGGATCGAGCCGTCGCCGGCGCCACCTTCCGGGCGGCCGTTGCCGTACTGGGAGTCCCAGTACCCCGGCGTCTTCGTCACGGGCTGGCGCTCGAGTTCGTGGTTCTCGAAGACGTTGCGGGCGTTCATCGAGTCGAGCACGAGCGGCAGGTCGAGGACGTCGAGCCAGGCGGCGGTCTCGTCGGAGTCGTTGACGTGGTCGTGCCACTCCCACTGCGGGGTGGTGATCAGGTCGTTGTCCTGCATCGGGAACTCCTCACCGGCGACGACCGTCTTCATGTCCTCGTGGCCGTCGATCGAGAACCGGAGCGCGTTCGCTCCGTGGCGGTGTGACGGAGCGGTTTCGCCCGGCGAGACCGTCTGGATCCCGACGTAGATGCTGTTGGAGATCGCGTGAGCGGTGTTGATCGGGACGGCGACGCGGCGCTGGAACCCCGGCGGCAGGTCGGCGATCGGCACGTCCTCCTCGATGTGGTCGATCGCCTCCCGGATGTCGTCCCACTTCCAGACGCCCGGCTCGGGGTCGTCCAGGGCGGTTCCCATCTCGTCCTCGACCTCCCACAGCGGACGGAGACTGTGCTCCTCGAGGATCGCCCGGGTTTCGGAACTCAGTTCCAGGAGCTCCTCGGGATCGGACTCTGTCTGTGCCATAGTGTCCCGTTCGCACAGGATCGACATAAGTGTATTGGAGGTCGATGCCGGTCGGACTGACTCCGGGACGCCTCGGATGACGTGCCCTATGTTTGCGCCTCGAAGACGTCGCCGGTCGCGAAGACCGCCCGACAATCCTCACAGACCATCCGCCGTTGGACTGCGTACTCCCAGAGCTTCCCCCCGCAGTCGAGACAGTCGAAGTGTGCCTGCACGAACGGGCTCTCCTCGGCGTAGGGGTTCTCGAACTCGGCCATACGCGACGACACGGGTGGACCGCTCAAAAGGATATCGCCGAGAACCGATCCGGAGAAAGATTGAATCGACGGGCGGTCGAGGTTCGGATCGATGATCGACGAGATCGCCCCTGACGTCTACGACGTGACCGTTCGCGAGCATGCCGGCGGCCGCTACCGCGTCTTCCTGTTCGACGGCGCGACCCCGACGCTCGTCGACGTCGGCTTCGCGGACACGGTCGATCGGGTCACGGCGGCAACCGACGAACTCGGGATCGAGCCGGAACGAGTCGTGATCACCCACGGCGACGGCGACCACGTGGGTGGGCTCCCGGGCGTCATCGACGCGTTCGATCCGGAGGTGTGGGCCCCCGAGGGGCTCGTGCTCGAGGAGGCGATCGATGCCGACCTCGAGGCGACATCCGATCGACGGACTGACGACGGCTCCGGCGCAGGCGGGAACGTGCGATCGATCCGGCGGTACGGCGACGGCGACACGATCGGCGCCTTCGAGGCCGTCGCGACGCCGGGTCACACGCCGACCCATCACTCGTTGGTGGACGAGGACGCCGGGATCGCGGTCCTCGGGGACGCCGTCTTCGGCGCCGACGCGCGCGGGCTCCCGGAGGGCTCCGTCGTCCTCCCGACCGCCCACTACTCGGCGGACCTGAACACGGCCGATGAGAGCCTGGAGAAACTCCTCGCGTTCGAGTTCGACGTCGGGCTCGTCTACCACGGCTCGAGCGTGCTCGAGGACGCGAGCGAGACGATCGACCGGTTCGTGAACTTTGCCGGGAAGGCCTGACGCGGCGGCGCCGCCACGGCTCGACCGAGGAGGTGTCGAAAGGGATATGCCGGCGGTCTCTGTACACGGCGTATGAACGTTGGTAGCCTGTTCCAACCGACGTCGATCGCCGTGGTGGGGGCTTCCCGGTCCCCGGAGAAGATCGGTCATCAGGTGCTCGTCAACCTCGGGGCGTTCGACGGCACGGTGTACCCGGTCAATCCCTCCGCAGAGGGGGAGATCCTGGGCCGGGAATTCGTGGGATCGACGGCGGAGATCGACGACGACGTCGATCTCGCGCTCGTGGCGGTGCCGGCACCGGTCGTGCCGGACGTGATCGAGGAGTGTGCAGCGGCCGGGATCGACGCCGCGGTGATCTACGCCGGCGGCTTCGCCGAGGCGGGTCCGGAGGGCGAGGACCGTCAGAACCAGATCGTCGAGACGGCGACCGACCACGAGATGGCGGTGCTCGGGCCGAACACGAGCGGGTTCGTGATTCCCGGCGACGGGTTGTGTGGATCCTTCGCGAGCGGCGTCGAGGAGGTTCCCGCGGGCGGTACCTGCGTGATCGCCCAAAGCGGCGGCGTCGCCCACTCGCTGGCCTTCCAGACGCTCCGGGAGGGACGCGGGCTCTCGGCGATGGTCGGACTTGGCAACCGCGCGACGGTCGGGTTTCCGGAGGCAATCGCCCACTTCGACGACCACGAGGGCACCGACGCGATCGTGCTCCACGTCGAGGGGACCGACCGGGGTCGCGAACTGCTCGAGGCGTCGCGAACGGCGGACACGCCGGTGATCGCCTACAAGGTCGGCGAGTCGGACGTGGGCGCGTTCGCGGAGTCACACACCGGCGCGTTGACCGGCGACCACGAGCTCTATCTCGCCGGCTTCCAGCAGTACGGGATCCCAACGGTCGAGTCGACGCAGGAACTGCTCGACGGCGCCGCCGTACTGGGTGACGGACCCCGTCCGTCCGGACCCAACGTCGGCGTCATCACCGCCCAGGCCGGTCCGGGGATCATCATCGCCGACCGGATCCAGCGCTCCGGCGGACGGCTTCCCGAACTCGCCGACGCGACGAGCGAGGAGATCGCTGCGATCCTGCCGGGGATCACTTACGCCGAGAACCCGGTCGACACCGGCCGGCCGATGCCCGAGTTCGGCGACGTCGTCGCCGCGGTTGCGGAGGACGACGCGGTCGACGTCGTCCTCGTGAACGAACTCTACGAGGAGGCCCTCGGGCTGCCCGTCGACCGGATGCGGTCGCTCGTCGAGACGGTCGAGAAGCCGATCGTCTTTGCCACGGACGGCCCGCCGGCGGACTTCGAGGCCGACGTCGCCGCGCTCCGCGATCTCGGGATCCCCGTGTTCCATTCGCCCGAGCGTGCGGCCGACGTCGTGAGCCTGCTCGCGCGGTACGGCGCGCTCGCGGGCGGTTCCGGCGGAGGGAGAAGGGGGACGGAGACGAACGACGAAACCGCCGAGTCGACGGGGGTGAGCACCGATGTCTGATCGGAGCGGCGCCGTCGACGGATCGACCGATCTCGACACCGCAACCCGGATCGACGGGGACGCCATCGCGTCGATCATCGAGCGTGCTCGTGCCGCGGACCGCACCACGCTGACCGAGGCGGAGTCGAAGTCGCTGCTCGATGCGGCCGGGATCGAGACGCCCGACCGCGCCGTCGTTGGCGACCCGGAGGAGGCGATCACGGCCGCGGAGGCGATCGGGTATCCGGTCGTCGCGAAGGTCTCCTCGGCGGCGGTCACCCACAAAAGCGAGTGGGCGGACGGCGCCGGGGTCGCGCTCGACCTGGCGGACGCGGACGCGGTCGCCGACGCGACTGCCGCGATCCGCGAGGCTGCGGCCGCCGAGGGGATCGACGCCGAGGTGCTGATCGAGGATGCCGCCGACCTCGAGGGAGGAACCGAAACCATCGTCGGCGGGATGAACACCCCCTCGTTCGGCCCTGTGACGCTCGTTGGGCTCGGGGGCGTCTTCGCGGAGGTCTACGAGGACACCGCCCACCGGATCGCGCCGGTCTCGGAGCCGGAGGCACGTGCCGCCGTCGAGTCGCTGACTGCCGCGCCACTGCTGTCGGGCTACCGCGGCCGCCCGCCGGGCGACGTCGACGCGCTCGTCGAGACGATCCGGGCCGTCGGCGACCTCCTCGTCGAGACGCCCGCGATCGACGAGATCGACGTCAATCCCGTGCTCGTCTCGCCGGACGGCGCGGTCGCGCTGGACGCACTCGTCGTCCTCGAGGGGTGACGCGAATGCGGGGTGAGACGTCGTCCCGAAGCGGACCGGGACGTCGGCACCGGAATTGGAACCGGCACCGAAACCGGGGGCTGCATCGGAATCCGGGTCGGGATCGCCGTCGACGCGATCCGGAGGTGGAGCCGTGACCGGACGGCTCCGCGAACGTCTCGATCGCCCCGCGGTCGCGTTCCCGATCGCGGCGATCGCTGGCGCGGTCCCCCTCGTGGCCGTCGGCGGCGATCCGGGGTGGATGCTCTCGATCACGGTGTTCTGCATCGGCCTCTGGGTGCTCGCGCCGATCCGGCCGGGATACACGAGCGTGATCGGGATCGGGCTGCTCGCGGCCGTCTTCTCGCCGGAGATGGCGCTGTCGGGATTCAGCTCGTCGGCGACGTGGCTGGTCGGCTTCGGCCTGTTGATGGGCGTTGCGACCCGCCGGAGCGGGCTGGCAGGACTCGCCAGCGACCGCGTGATCGCCCGCTGTGTGCCGGCGTCGGTCCGGTCCGGCGACGGGACGATGGCACCGACGCGGATCTATCGACGTCTCCTCATCGGACTCGGGCTGTCCGCGCACGCGCTCGCGTTGCTCGTCCCCTCCGCACTCGTTCGAGTGCTGTTGCTCGCGCCGATCCTCTCGGCGATCGGTTCGCGATTCGACGACCGGACGGCCCGGGTCGGGCTCTATCTGGGCCCCCTGTTTGCCACCTTCTACGGGTCGCCGGGGTTCCTGACGGCCGACCTGCCGAACATCATCATCTCCGGATTGGCGGCGTCGCTGGCCGATCACACGATCGCCTGGAGCGAGTGGGCGGTCCACCTGTATCCCGTGATGGGGATCACGCGCGTGATTGCCGTGATCGCGGTCGTCTACGTCCTGTTCCGACCCGACGCCGACTCGACGGTCACGTTCGCCGGAGCGGACGCCGACGTGGAAAACGTTGGTTCGGAGGACGTCGACGTGGAGGACGTCGACGTGGAGGACGTTGACGCGGAGGACGTTGGTGCGGGTACGGCCGTCGATCCGGAGGGGACCGACGACGCGGATGGACCCTCCCGACCCGGCCGGATGTTGGCGTTCCTGCTCGTCGGGACGGCGATCTGGATGACCGACTTCATCCACGGACTCGATCCGGTCGTCGGCGCGCTCGCGGTCGTCGTGCTCGCGTTCCTGCCGGGGATCGGCGTCGTCTCCTTCGAGATCGTCGACGCTGAGGCGGACTTCACGATCCTCTTTTTCGTCGCGGTCGTCCTCTCGATCGGCGACGGCCTCGCGTCGACCGGCGTCTCCGAGACTGCGGCGACGGCGCTTTTGGGGTCGATCCCGGCGGACGTCCCGCTCGCGGTGAGCCTCACGCTCGTCTACCTGAGCACCGCCGTCCTGGCGCTGTTGATGGAGGGACTGGCCGTGGCGAGCGTGCTCACCCCGGTGCTCATCCAGTTCGCCGAGGCGTCCGGGCTCCCGCTGACGCCCGTACTGCTCTCGGAGACGCTCGCGCTCAGCACCTACTTCTTCCCGTACCAGTCGGCGGTGTTGATCGCGATGCTCGCGGAGGGCGACGTCGAGACGGGCGAACTGATCCGGACCACCGCCGCCTGCTCGCTCGTGACGATGGTCGTCCTCTTCCCGCTTCAACTGCTGTGGTTCGGGGTGCTGTACTGAGGGGCCGATCGTGTCCGCGACGGGGGACGGAACGACCACGTCCACGGAGAACGGGACCGGCCGCACTCACGACGGGACCGCAAACGCTTTGATGCTCGTCGCGTAACGCGAACACGTCCCATATGAGCGAACCTACCACGGACGCGCCGGTGTTGATCGCCGGCGCCGGGCCGGTCGGGATGACGACGGCGCTGGCGCTGCACGCCCGCGGCGTCGAGTCGACGATCCTCGAACGCGACCCCGAAGACCGCGATCGGTCCGGAAGCCGGGCGATCTACGTGCACGGATCGACGCTGCGAACGCTCGAACGGATCCACCCCGGTCTCGGAACCGACCTCGTCGATGAGGGGCTCGTCTGGCCGACCCGCCACACGCGCTGGCGCGGCAAGCAGGTGTTCCGGCGGACCTACGACTCCCCGGGCGGGTCCGGCGACATTCCGCATTTCACCAGCCTCCCGCAGGTCGTGACCGAGGAGTACATGCACGAGGCGGTGGCGGAGGCCGGGATCGACATTCACTGGGAGGCCGAGGTCGACACGGTCGACTCCTCGAGCGACGGCGTCACCGTCGAGACGACCGACGGCCGCGAGTGGAACGGGGAGTACCTGGTGGGCGCCGACGGCGGCGGCTCACAGGTCCGCAACGAGATCGGCGCGAACTTCGAGGGCGACCAGTCCGAGAACTCCTTCATCATCGCCGACATCGAGGACCCCGACGAGGACCCCCTGCCGCTGGAGCGATTGTTCCACTACGACGCCCCCGAGACTGACGGCCGAAACGTCCTGCTGGTCCCGTTCGAGGGCGGTTGGCGGCTCGACATCCAGTGTTTCGAGGACGACGATCCCGAAGCCCTCACCGAGGACGGACGGATGCGCGAGTTCGTCCGCGACGTGATGGGCGAGGCGTACGTCGACCACATCACCTGGGTGTCGACCTACAAGTTCCTGCAGGTGATGGCGGACTCCTTCGTGGACGAGCACCGGCGCGTGCTGCTGGCCGGGGAGGCGGCCCACCTGCTTGCCCCCTTCGGCGCCCGCGGAATGAACTCCGGGATCGCCGACGCCGACGAGGCAGCCTCCGCGATCGCGGTCGCGGTAGACGCTCGGACCGATGCCGTCGCCCGCGACGAGGTCGAACTCTACGCCGCCCGCCGTGAGAAGGCGGCCGAGTTCAACCTGAACGCGGCCGGGCAGGCGCTCGAGTACCTCCAGGGTGACGATCCGGTCACCGTCCTCCGCAAGGAGGCCGCCGCGTCGCTGGCGGACCACTTCGAGTCGGCCGGCGAGTGGCTCGATGACGCGCCCTACGGCCCCCACGGCACCCCGCCGATCGTCTCGACGGGCAACTACTGATCACGGCACCCGACGGATGGACCGGTCGCGGTCAGCTACTCGAGATCGAGTTTCTTTGCGACCCAGTTATCGCGGGCGGCCATCACGAACGTCTCCTCGTCGGCGAAGTCCGTATGTTCCGCGACGAACGCGTCCCAGGTGCCGCTTGAAACCTCGCCGAGGTCGGCGCCGCTCGTCGCCTCCGAGGGGCTGGCCGCGACCAGGTCGTCGAACGTCTCGAAGTCGGTGTGTTCCGTGACGAACGCGTCGTCGAACAGCGCCGACAGCGGGATCGATTCCTCGCGGTCGTACACCTCGTCGGCGTCCGGCAGGTCTGTACGTGATTCGGCGGCGTCCTCGAGGTCGGCTCCGGTGACCATATCCATCGATCGATCCCCGGGTACCTAAATCCCTACGGTGGACGCGAACGCGGCCCGTGGTTCGACGGGGAGCGCCGGAACGAGATCTCGCGGTGCTGTCGACGCCGTGATGGCCGGTAAGCGTCCGGATCGACGATCGATGGCCCGCGAGACGCTCGCAATACTTATAAAGTTCTCTGAAGGAGAACAGATCTTCCGATGGGTTCGTGTCATATCACGCGTCGTCCATCATCCGCTCACCCCGGAGACGCGTCCATCCGGGTCCCGCCGATCGTGTTATTCCATTGTAATTACAGTAGTATATTTGTAATAAATATGGCGGGCGGGACGATTCGATCGGTGAATTTTGTTCTCTTATAGGAAATACATAGAATATATCTCTACCCAGATATTAGCGAAAAATTCCCACGTTTATTTGAATAATATTGGAATTGATGTTGCTCATCGTTTTTTAATGAGAATATATACTTTCTATTTTATTTTTGGAGTTATTTAATAGCGAACGATATGGCTGCCGATCGATTCACCGATAGGTGAGGTTCAACTCGAGGTCGTTGACGGCGGTGAGCAGGCGGTCGGCGTACTCCTCGTGGAGTCGCTCCTCGGTCAGTCGGTTCGCGGCTCCGGCGATCGACAGCGCGCCGCGAACGCGGTCACGGTGGATGATCGGGACGCCGACGGCGTGGATGCCGGTCATGTCCTCGGCGAGATTGAGCGCATAGCCGCGTTCCCGGACGGTTTCGAGCTCGTCGAAGAGGGCATCGGGATCGGTGATCGTGGCCTCGGTGCGTCGCGGGAGTCCGTGTCGATCGACGATGTCGGCGACGCGGTCCTCGGGAAGCCGCGAGAGGATCGCCTTCCCGCCCGAGTTGAGGTGGAGGTGTCGCCAGGATCCGACCAGTGAGTCGACGTTGACGTCGAGCGAGCCGCCGTCGCCGAAGAGGTACATCCCCATGCCGTTCTCCTCGGTGATGAGCCAGACCATCTCCCCGGTCTCGTCGGCCAACTCGCGGACCAGCGGCTTCGCCTTCCGGAACACGTCGTACCGCGTGCGGACGTAGGAGCCGTACCCGAAAAACCCCAGCCCGAGCCGATACTCGTCGCCCTCCTGGACCGCGAACCGGTGGTTTCGGAGCGTGCTCAGGTGTTTGTGCACCGCGCTCTTCGAGAGGCCGAGCTCCTCGGCGATCGTCGTCACCCGTGCGCCGTCGCGCTTGCGGAGCACCTCGATCACCTCGAACATCGTCTCGACCGACTTCACGGTTCCTGTGTTGCCGTCCGTCATAGCCGAATCCCCGCGGGCAGCGCCAAAAAGCGTTGTGTTCGCTCGTGAAGAACGAACGTTCTCGGCGTGTGGCTGCGACCGCGGCCGGCGGAATCGACCTCCCGCTACGACGCCGACCGTGCCGACAGCGAGATCTCGTGGTCCGCAAGCACCACCGCGAGGACGTACCAGGCGATCGCGATCAGGACGATGGTGCCGCCGGCGGGAATCCCGTAGGCGTAGCCGATCAGGAGCCCGGAAATCACCGAGGTTTCGCCGACGAGCACGGCGAGAGCCATCGCCTCCCGGAAGCTCGTGGCGACTTGGGAGGCCGCCGCGGTGGGGACGACGAGCATCGCCGCGACGAGGATGACGCCGAGCACCTGCATCGATCCCACGACGACCATCGCCGTGAGCACGATGAGCAGCCGGTTGTATCCGGAGACGTTCAGCCTCGCGACCCGGGCGGCCTGCTCGTCGAAGGTGACGTACAGCAGCTGTTTGTACCGCGACCCGACCGCCGCGAGGACGACCGCGGAGACGACGACCATCAGCCAGGCGCCGTCGACCGGGACGAACGAGATGTTGCCGAAGAGGAACGCCTCGATGTTGAGCCCGGAGAACCCGCCGCCCCAGGAGATGATGATGGTCCCGAGCGCGAACGACCCCGTCAACATGATCGCGATCGGGACGTCGCCGTAGGCGGCGGCGTGCTCGGCGAGCCACTCGACCGCGAGGGCACCGATCACGGCGGCGACGAGCGCCGAGGCGAGCAGCGGCGCCGACCAGCCGGTCGCGCTCCCGATCAGCAACCCGCCGGCGACGCCCGCGAAGGCGGTGTGTGCAAGCGTCTCGCCGATCAGCGCCATCTCCCGGTGGACGATGAAGATCCCCACGACCGGGCCGACGATCCCGATCAGCGCGCCGGTGGCGAGCGAGTACCAGACGAACCGAAAGCTGAACAGCTCGAGGCCCGTGATCGCTCCGAGCGCCCGCCCGACCAGGACGAGGTACGCCGCGAGGCCGCCGCCGGGGAGGCCGAGCGACGCGAGCCCGTCGCTGACCATAAACGCCAGGAGGAGGACGGTCGTGCCGGCGACGCCGACGATCGCCGCCTGCAACAGCCGACGCCGCGTGATGGATCTGGTCGTCGTCAGTAGTGATGATGGCATCGTCAGTGGTGGTGATGGACGACCGTTCCGGTCGCTCCGTAGGCGCGCTCGAGCGCGTCGCTTTCGACGAACGATTCGGTATCACCGTGGTGGTACAGCTCCCGGTTGACGCAGGCGATCCGCTCGGCACGGTCGGTGACGACGCCGATGTCGTGTTCGATCAGGATGATCGCGATCCCGTCGTCGTTGAGCTCGTCGAGGAGCCCGTAAAACCGGTCCCGCGACTCGGCGTCGACGCCGACGGTCGGCTCGTCAAGGGCGAGCAGGTCCGCCTTCGAGGCGAGCGCGCGGGCGATGTAGGCACGCTGGCGCTGGCCCCCCGAGAGCGCGTTGATCCGTCGGTTCCGGAGGTCGTCGACGTCGACTCGGGCCATCGCGTCACGGACGATCTCCCGGTCCTCGTCGGTGAGCCGACTGGCACCGCGGTGCGGATAGCGGCCCATCTCGACGACCTCCTCGACGGTGACTGGCATCGTCGACCCCTGCTGGGTCGCCTGCTGGGCGACGTAGCCGATCCGGCCGCCGTCCTCGAAGTCCGCGACCGGCTCGCCGAACAGCTCGATCGACCCCGAGTCGGGCTCCTTGAGTCCGAGCAACAGATGCAACAGCGTCGTCTTTCCGGAGCCGTTCGGCCCGATGAGCCCGAGGAACTCGCCCGCCTCGACCTCGAGGGAGACGTCCTCGATCGCGACGGTGTCGCCGTAGCGGAAGGTGACGTTTCGGGCGGCGGCGACCGCGCTCATCCGTCGACTCCCAACCCGGCTTGCAGGGCCGGCAGGGTGATCTCGGTCAGCTGTTCGATGTAGCCCCAGCCGCGGTCGTTCCATTCGGCGGTCGTTCCCTCCGCCGGCGAGACCTCTCGCACCTCCGAGGCGGTCGATTCGCGGACGATCGTGTTCGCCAGGTCGTTCGATCCGAAGTGGTCGGCGAGGATCACGTCGATCCCCTCGCGGTCGACGAGGTCGATCGTCGCCGAGATCTCATCCTGGCTCGGTTCCGCGTGCGGGGAGACTCCCTGCGGGGAATGCACGGTGAAGCCGTACCGGTCCGCGAGATACCGGTAGGAGTTGTGGCCCGCGAGGACGACCGTCTCGTGGGTGCGATCGGCGAGCCCCTCCTCGAACGTTCGATCGACGTCCTCGAGCCGGCTCCGGTACGCCTCGGCGTTCTCGGCGTAGGCGTCGGCGGTGTCCGGATCCGCAGCCTCGAGTCCCGCCCGGACGTTCTCGACGCTCCGTGATGCACGGATCGGGTCGGTCCAGTAATGTGGATCCACGCCCTCCCGCTCAGCGGCGCCGTGATCGGTGGTTTCGTCGTGGTCGTGATCGGTGGTTTCGTCGTGGTCGTGATCGGTGGTTTCGTCGTGGTCGGTCCCGGATTCATCGTGGGTACCGTCGACATCGTGATCCTCGCCGTCACTATGGGCGTGATCCTCGTCGGCCGCGAGCAGGTCGATCCCGTCGAGGGCGTCGACCAGTTCGACCTCGGGATAGTCCCGTTCGATCGTGGCGGCGGCATCCAGTGCCCAGTTCTGGAACCCCTCGATGTCGAGGTAGACGAACAGTTCGTGGGAGGCCACCTCGGTGGCCAGCTCCGGGCCGGCCTCGTAGGCGTGGCCCATCGTCCCCGCCGGGATCGGGTTCTCGATGGGAAACGTCTCACCACCGACGTGACTCGCGAAGTCGGACAGGGTGAAGAAGGCGGCGTATCCACCCTCCTCAAGCTCGCGCTCGCCGGCGATCTGACGGAGCTGACCGGTACATCCGGCGGTGGCGGACGCCGCAAGCACGCCCGCAGCCCCCGTCAGGAGGTCGCGTCGTGTGTGTGTCATACCTCCCGGTACGGCGTCTTCGCTTAAGAGAGTTATTATTTTCTAGGTTAGAGTTAATAATAACCGATCGCGTCGGTCGACGCGTTCGTCTTCGGCCGGTTGCCATCGTCGGCGTCGACGAAGCACACGCGCGAGGTCAGCATCGACGAAGCAACGGGGATGGCGATCACGTGAGCGCGTCCGCGACGGTCGCGGTCGCACCCGGAACGGTTCCTGCGAGGGTCCCGATCCACCGGTACTCCGCGTAGACGTCGGTGATCGGCCGGAGACCGTCCGTGGAGGGATCGGCGTCGACGCGCGTCTCGGTCGCGTCGGCCAGGCGCTCATCCGCCCGATCGAGGCTTCCAACCAGGCGGCGAGCCAGCCACCGATCCAGCGGTGCTTCGGACGACGCGCTCGACTCGATCGCGTTGATCGCGTCTTCACGTGCCGAGCGTATTTCGGCGCCGTCCGCCGGCAGGAACGGTTCGCCGGCCGCCAGATGCTCGCCCAGCACGTCGAACGCCTCGAGATGGGCGAGGGTCCGGTGGGTCCGTCGCAGCCGGGTCGCGGGATGGGTCGTCGAGAAGCCCGGCAACGCGATCGGGTCGAACCGTGCGTCGTCGAAGAACTCGCCCATCCGCCGCGAGAGGAGCCGAACGCTCGGCGCATCCCGGGGGAGCGATGACTGCTCACGGTAGACGTCCGAATCCGGATAGCGGATCGGATGCTCGAGCTCCTCGGGCGCGTCGGCCCCGTGGAGTTCGAGAAGTCGGTCCTCGACCCGAGGCGCGAGCGTCTCGAGGGCGTCCACGATGGCCGTTTCGACCGCGTCCGCAGACACGCCGTCGGACGAACCGTCCTCGGCCACGGCGGGGAGCGCGGCGTACCGATCCCGAAGGTGACGACCGGCGTCGATCCGCGCTTGGACGGTCTCGATGTCGCCGACGATCGACCCGGTTCGGAGCGGGTTCGCGGCCCCCGCGACCGCATCGGTGCCGGGAACGAGCGTCGATCGCCGCGCCACGTCGAGCCAGCGTTCGATCGCCCCATAGACGGCGACCCCCTCGTGAACGGTCCGTGCCGGCCCCGGCAGCGTCCCGCCAAACGTCTCGATCGTCGCGAGGGTCGCGTCCACGGACCGCGTCACATCCCCTGGCGCCCCGCGATCGGTGACCGCCGCCCACGTGCCGACCGCCTCCGCAGCGTGTCCGCGAGCAGCCACAAGTCGGTCCGTGACCGAGAGCGCTGGCGGCGGCGAGCGACGCTCGCGCAGTCGCTCGTGGTCGGCCAGCGCCGAGCGAGCCGCGGCCCGTTTCTCACGGATCCGGCCCCTAACCGCGCCGTTCGGCAGCGTGTCGGCGGACAGTGGATCGGGGATCGGGGCCAGCAGCGATCGCGTCCGGTCTCGAAACCGGTCGGCGACGTCGGGATCGAAGGGGACCGGCACGAGCGCGGGACGATCGGGGGCCGACGCCTCCCGAACCGATCCCAGCCCCGCCGGATCGAACTCCGGCGGGTCGTCCCAGACGGACCGGTTCGATCGCTCGGTACAGCCGGCGATCGAGGTTGATCCGGCGGCACAGAGCGCCCCGATCGCTGCGGACCCGATCCCGGAAAGCACGGAGCGGCGCGATCGATCCGGAGCGGTCACGAGCCGTCACCTCCGTCGGATACGCTGGATAGGTTGGGCGCATCGGACGCGCCGGACGTCTCGGACGCGTCAAGCGAATTGGACGCGTCGGGCGTCCCCGTAGTGGTGGACGTTCCCACGGTCACGGTCGCGGAGTCGGTCGGGTCGGAGCCAGTCGGACTGCGGTCGGTGGAGTCGGCATCGGAGTCGACGACGACCGGGGATCCCTCGACGGTGGCGTTCGCGTCGAGGCGATCGTACGTCGTGTCGACGTCACGACACGGGGACCGGCCGCTGGCGCCGGAACCGGACAGTGCCGTGGGCGAGCGAAAGGTGACCGGGAGCCGGATGAACAGCCCGACCGCATCCCACGTGTCAGCCGTACACGACCGGTCGGGAGGTCGGAGCTCACGGCAGTACTCGAACTCGACGTGGTCCCCCTCCCAGGAGACCGAGTGGATCCGATACCGCTTGCAGGACTCGATCCCGAGCGTCCTGAAGAACACCGACTGCGTCTCGAAGTCGGTCGCCGTGAGGAACGACCGCGCCGACGCGGCGGCCTCGGCGGGTACGCCATCCGCGAACGCGAGCTCGGCGACGCGGTCGGCGTCGACGATGAGTTCCTGTCGGATGGCTCCAGGGACCGCGCCGGCGGGTGGGCCGGCGGCGGGCCGTGAGGTGCTTCCGGTTCCGGTTTCGGCTGGACTGCCGGTCGACGCGGTTTCGGTGGCGGAAGCCTCCCGAAGGACGGACTGGCCGCCGGGGTTTCGGGGCGTTCGAACGGGCGGGTCGGTTTCGGTTCCGGTGCTCGGATCCGGGCCGCTTGGAGGATCCGGCGTCGATCCGGGGTCGGAGGCGTCGAGACAACCCGCGGTTCCGACCCCGAGTGCGATGCCGGAGAGCGCGTGCCGGAGGAGGCGGCGTCGCGACGGGGACATACCGGCGGAGTTCGACGGGAGAGCGGCAAAGGGGTTGTGCTTCCGCCCCTGCAGTATGGCCGGCGGACCCGAGCCGTTCCGGCACCGATTTCAACCTGGCAGACCGTAGCCTCCGGATCGATGCCGACGCAGCCCTCCCCACCGCGATCGGCGACGGTACCAGCGGCGTCGTCAACGCCATCGACCGGAACAGCGACGAAAGCGGACGCCGGGACCGTTCTCGTGGACGGCAACCGGCGGATCGCACACGCCGAATACGGCGATCCGGGCGGAACGCCGGTGCTATTCTTCCACGGGACGCCGGGGTCACGCCTGCTCGCCACGCTCCTCGAGCCGGCAGCCACGGAACACGGGATTCGGCTCATCGCGTTCGACAGACCCGGGTACGGTCGGTCCGACCCGCAGCCCGACCGGACGGTTCGCGACGCCGGGGCGAACGCGATCGCGGTGCTCGACGCGGTCGGGATCGAGACCGCGGGACTCGTCGGGTTTTCCGGCGGGAGCGCCCACGCGCTCGCGACCGCGGCCACCCACCCCGATCGGGTCGATCGGGTGGACGTGATCGCCGGGATCGCACCCCCTCGGTTCTCCGATTCGCGGTCGCGCGCACCCCGGCTGCTCGCGGGACTGGCGCGGCGGGCATCGTCGGTGCTCGGCTCAGTCCTCCAAGCGGACGCGTGGGTCGTCGAGCGACGATCGCCGGCCGCCGCGACATCGCGATACACATCCGACGCCGTCGACGAGCCGGTTCCCGACGACGTCGCGACGATCGTGAAGGCGGACCTGCTCGAGGCGGTCGATCGCTCCCGATCCGGGGCCGTGACCGAGTTCCGAACCACCGCGGCCGAGTGGGATCTCCCCCTCGAGCGGCTCGCCGAGGAGGGGATCGACGTGTGGTTCCGACACGGGGACACGGACACGAACGCATCGATCGCCGACGTTCGCCGGTTCTCGCAGGCGCTTGCGACCGCCGAGATCCGGGTACTGGAGGGAGCCGACCATCTCCGAACCCTCACGCGAGCGGGACCGACCGCCCTCTGCGAGCAGGCGGCGTCCCCGTGAATGGCGGTCGAGCGCTTGTGAGTGGCAGTCGAACTCGGCACAGCCGCCAGTTCGACCGATGATTCGTCTCACTCGTGGGGTCCGCGTCAGCCATCGTTGCTCCCTCGGCACCGAATCGGTGGGCGGACGATATAGAAAAACGGTCCCGATCCGAACGATCTCGAACGCGTCGATCCCCGGCGTCCGGAATTAATGCGAGTGGCCGAGCGCGTCCTCGAGCGACTGCCCGAACCGCTCCTCGAACAGTTCCTCGGCGGTCTCGTTGATCTCGCGGATGTCCTCGGGAACCTCGCCCTCGGCGTGGTGTGCGAACGCGTGGGCCTGCTGGGCCATCACCTGCACCAGCACGTCGGTCACGACGCGCGTCGGCTGTTCACCCTGGTCGGCCATCAGGTCGACGAGCCCCGCGGGGAGCTCGACGGTGTCCTCGTCGCCATCCGGTCCGGTTACCGTGTACGTCTCGGTGGCTGCCATACGTGCATCTGGCCGGCAGCACGTAAGGGTCTGTGGATGTTCGGTCGGGGGCACCGTCCCCGACGTGACGTCTTCCCCCGAGGACCCGACCGCCGCTCGTTCAGTGACCCCGCAAGAACCGTTCCACGGCGTCGGCGACGATCGACCGTCCGGTTTGCACGTCGCTCCAGGCGATCCGCTCGTCGGGCTGATGGGCGGTCGCGAGATCGCCGGGACCGAAGACGACCGCCGGTATCCCCGCGTCGATGAAGTGTCGCGCGTCCGTTCCGCCGGTGAATCCCGCGACCGGTGCCTCGACCCCGTGGTCGGCTGCGGCCGACCGGACGGCGTCGACGATCGGCTCCTCGGGATCGATTTCCGACCCCTCAAACTGTACCGAGAACCGCTCGAACTCGGGCGGGTGCTCGCGCAGCCACGCGTCGTCGTCGACGACCGCCTGCAGCCGGTCGCGGAACTCGGCTTCGACCGCCGCCACCGTCTCGTGAGGCGCGACGCCGATCCGGATCTCCGCCGTGAGTTCGGCCGGTACGCTCGAGGCCCAGTTGCCGGCTTCCACCGTCCCAAAGTTGACCGGCCACGGCGTCTCGTAGTCCGCATACAGGGGATGGGTGACCCGGTCACAGCGCTCAGCCTCGAGGTCCAGAAACGCCCGCCGGATGCGCTCGAAGTGGGGCAACACCGACTCTCCCTCCCAGGTCTGGGCGGCGTGTGCGGACTTGCCGAAGATGTGCAGCTGCATCATCAGGGACCCCTCCGCGGCGACGACCGCGTCGAAGCTGCTCGGCTCGGTGACGATCGCGGCGTCACGCTCGAAGGGGTAGGGGTTTCGCCGGGCGGCGACGGCCGCGCCGATGCCGCCCTCCTCCTCGCCGGCCACGCTCTCGACCACGATCCGGCCGTCCAGGTCCTCGGACTCGACGGCACGGTCCGCGACCGCCCGCGCCGCGAAGACGTTCAGCGCGAGGCCGCTCTTCATGTCGAGCACCCCGCGGCCGTAGAGCGTGTCCCCGTCGGCCCGAACCGTGAACGGGTCGCTCGTCCAGTCGGACTCGGTGACCGGGACCACGTCCGCGTGGCCGTTCAGGACGACCGTCGGGCCGGCGTCCGGATCGCCGAGCTCGAGGACGCCAGCGACGCTCGGACGGTCCGCGAGATCCAGCGTCTCGATCGCGGGGAACGACTCGTGGGCCGCCAGGACCTCGGGGTCGGGCTCCCACTCATAGGTCTCGAACCCGAGCGACTCCAGCGTGCCGGCCAGCCACCGCTGTACCCCTTCCTCCTCACCGGGGACGCTCGGGTACGACACGAGCGTCTCGATCGTCTCGCGCAGGTCATCGTGGCGGTTCCGCATCGGGTAGCGGTTTCAAAGCTCGCAGCATAACCGTTTCGACGGGGACTGTGGTGACCGTGGCAGAGACTATGGCAGGGATGGAACGGTCGGACGGTGACGGAGTCCCCTCTTAAATATCGTGACCGAGTAGATCGACGTATGCAACGAGAGACGGCCGAACCGAGCGTGGGGCAGTTCCCGGGCCCGAAGGCGAGCGAGTGGGCCGAGTTCCATCGGGAGTCCGCGGCGCCGAGCACGTACGTGTACGACTTCGTGTGGGACGTCACCGAGGACGCGGTCGGACCCTTCTGTACCGACCCGGACGGGAACGTCCTCCTGGATTTCACCAGCCACGTCGCCGCCGCCCCGCTCGGATACAACAACCCGCTGATCATGGACGAGCTCCGCGAGTTCGACCTCGTGGACCCGTTGAAGATCGCGGGCCAGGACTTCTACGTGAGTACCGGCGGGTCGCCCGCCGACCCCGACCTTCCGGGTCCCGCACACCTGATGGACCGGCTCGTCGACGTCACCGACCACTACGGGATGGACACGGTCTTCCTCTCGAACTCCGGCGCCGAGGCGGTCGAGAACGCGATGAAGATCTGCTACGACCACTGCGCAACCCCGAAATACGGGATCACCTTCGAGGGCGCCTTCCACGGGCGAACCCTTGGCGCCCTGTCGCTGAACCGATCGAAGTCCGTCCACCGACGGAAGTTCCCGGAGATTGCCGGGGTCCACGACGTCCCGCATAGCCTTGCGGGCGTGCGGCACCTGCGCGAGACGCTCGATCCCGAAACCGGGCACATCCCGGCCGACCAGGTCGCGTTCCTGATCCTGGAGCCGGTGCAGGGTGAGGGGGGATACCGGATCCCGAGCGCGGCGTTTATGCGCGAGGTGAACGATCTGTGTGCCGACCACGACATCCCGATCATCGCCGACGAGATCCAGTCGGGGCTCGGCCGGACGGGGAAACTGTGGGCGTCCGACCACTACGCGTTCGAGCCGGACGTCATTACGAGCGCGAAGGGATTGCGCGTCGGCGCCACGGTCTCCCGGTCGGAGATCTTCCCCGACGAGACGAGCCGGCTCTCCTCGACGTGGGGCGCCGGCGACGTCATCGCCTCGATCCAGGGCGCGGTGACCCTCGGCGTGATCCGCGAGCACGACCTGCTCTCACACGCGGAACGGATGGGCGACCGGTTCCTCGATCAACTCACCGAGCTCCGGGCGGCACATCCCGAAACCGTCGTCGACGCGCGCGGGCTCGGGCTGATGACCGCGATCGAGTTCGACACCAAGCAACGACGCGAGGCCGTGATCGACGCGGCGCTCCAGCGCGGGCTGCTCACGCTGGGCTGTGGCCACACGACCCTCCGGCTTCTCCCGCCGCTCGACGTCCGCGAGCGCGAACTCGACATCGCGGTCGACCTGCTCGACGACGCAATCGAGGACGTCGCAGCAGACGCGACCGCCTAGTCGATCGGACTGACCGCTACACCCGTTCCCCTTCATCGATCGCCGCGATCGTCTCGCCTTGCAGACCGCCGCGGTCGTCTCGCCCGGTCGGCCGTCGAGATCGTCCCGCCCAGCCGACCGCCGCAGCTACCCCGTCTCGATCGCGTCCGCGACGATCGCCTCGAACCGATCGGCCGTGATACCGTAGCGCGTCTCGCCCGCGCGCGTTCGCTCCCGACCCACCGTCGCGACGTCCCGACCGCCGACCCGAACCGTCCACGGATCGCCGTGGCGAACGCCGACCCCGACGAGCGTGACGTCGACGTCGTACGCCGTCTCGAGACGATCGATCACCGGCTGTACGATCGTTCCGTCTATGAAGCGTGCCGGCAGGTAGGTCGGGCCGTCGACCGGGCCGTGATCCGGATCGTGATCCGTGATCGCGCTCCGCCACCAGGACGGCAGCTCCTCGACGTCGACGTCCGCATACGGGTCCTCGTCGGTCGGATCGTACGCCCCGATATATCGATTCTCGATCATACTATATGATGTATATCAAATATGAATGACCACCCGCCATCACAGTTCGATATAGACGTCGCCGTCCTCGGCGTAGGCCTCGTAGACCGGGAGCCGGTAGCGATCGCTTGCGGTGTGGTGGCCGTCAGTCACGTCGAACTCCCAGCCGTGCCAGGGACACGCGACGATCTCGCCGGCGCGATCCCAGACCAGCTCGTCGTCCCCGTCGACCTCGAGCGTTCCGCTCACCAGCCCCTCACAGGCGGGGCCGCCCTGGTGGGGACAGTAGTTCGAGAGGGCATGGTACTCGCCGTCGACGTTGAACACGGCGACTTCGCGTCCCTCGACGTCGACGACGACGCGGTCACCCGGCGGGAGGTCCACCGCGGCCGCCACGCGATGGCGGTCGGTATGCTCATCCGCCTCGATCGGTTCGTCCGTGCCGGTCGAAGTGGGTGTGTGGTCCGTCATCGGTTTACAAGTCGTAGACCTCGGTCGCGGTCTCGCCGTAGACGTTCCGGAGCGCCTGCCCGTCGAACTCCGACCGGAGGATGCGCAACAGCGCGTCGGTGTCGTCGAAGTCGAAGTGGGGGTAATCCGAGGAGAACATGAGGTTCTCGTCCCCGTCGAAGAGCCGCATCACCGCGTTGAGGTACTGCGGGTCGTCGGCGCCCTCGACCGGCTGACTCGTGAGGTAGAACTGGTCGTCGAGGTACTCGCTGGGGAGCTTCTCGAGCATCGGGGCATCCCACTTCGCGCCCATATAGTCGTGGTCCATCCGGCGCATGAAGTAGGGATACCACCCGAGTCCGGACTCCTGCACCACGAACTCGAGGTCGGGGAAGCGCACGGGGACGCCCTGGGTCAACATGTCCGCGAGATTCGTCTGGTGCATCATGTTGTGCGAGGTCACGTGCACCGGGAGTGCCCGTGACATCGACTTCCACGTCGACGGGAACCGGGTCATCATCGTCCCGCCGGCGTTGTGCATCTTGATCGGGAGCCCGGCGCGTTCGCAGGCCTCGTAGAGGGGGTAATACCGCTCGTTCCCGAGCGTGGGATCGACCGAGCCGCTCGGGATCATCACGGCGGCGATCCCGTCCTCGTCGGCGCGGCGATCGACCTCCTCGGCGGCCTTGACGGGCTTTTGGGGCGCGACGACTGCCGCCCCATAGATGCCCTCGTCCGTGTCCACGATCTCGTCGAGCAGCCAGTTGTTGTAGGCGGTCGCGAGCCCGGCGGCGAGGTCGTCGTGGTGGACCGCCCCCAGATAGAGGTTCTGGGTCGGCGTCGCGATCGCCGCATCCCAGCCGATGAACTCCTTGCCGGCGAGGACGTCCTCGCGCGTCCGAACCGTCTCGGAGTCGGCCTTCCCCATCGTCACCGAGTAGACCATTCCGGTGGCCGGGTAGACCCGGCCGAGGTAGCCGTAATCGTCGCCGCTAGCGGACGTGAGCATCTCGTCGAACGGGCTCTCGAGGTACGGGAAGATGTCCTCCTGCCGTTCAGTCAGGTGAAAGTCCGTGTCGACGATCGTCCCGAGATCGTCGAGCGACCGGACCTGATCGGGTGTTGCCGAAGCCATCGATCGATCCGTCGTCGGGGACGTATTTATACCCGGATCGGATTAGGGATCGAGAAACGCCGATCGAGGCTGTGAAACAGCCGAAATCGGGAGCTGATCGAATACTCAACCCCACGAACGGACCCGATGACCGGGCGAAAATCGCGAACGGGATTCCGTCCCGTTCGGCGAGAATCCATTCCGGCCGCCCTCGATCGTGTGTCCTCTTGAGAAACAGACTTGATTTTCGTTTCTCGATCCGAAATCTTTACTGATCCCGGACGACATACCTAATATCGATGAACGAGTGGAAACCAGGCGGAGTAGGGCCCGAAAGCGATGGATCAACGATCGGGAGCATCGACACCTCGTTCGCCATCGTGACAGCCCTGCAGGACCTCGACGGCGCCGGCGTCACGGAGCTGGCCGACGCGACCGGGCTTTCGAAGAGCTCGGTCCACAAGCATCTCCGATCGTTGGCCAAACACGACTTCGTGACCAAGGACGGCGACGAGTACGCGCTCGGGCTTCGCTACCTCGATCTCGGCGCACACGTTCGATCACGAATACCCGGGTCGGCGCAGATCAAACACAAACTCCGCGAGCTGGCGGACGAGACCGGCGAGAGCGCACAGTTCGCGGTCGAGGAGCGGGGCCACGCGGTGGTCGTGTACCGCGAGGTGAGCCACGGCGGCGTCTACTCGCGGGGCCGGGTCGGGCGCCGGTTCCATCCCCACCAGACCGCCGCCGGGAAGGCGATCCTCGCGCGCCGGTCCGACCAGTGGATCGCGGAGCTGATCGATCGCCGCGGGCTGCCGGCGGCGACGCCCCACACGATCACCGACCGCGAGGAGCTGTTCGAGGAGATCCGCGCGACACGCGAGCGCGGCGTCGCGCTCAACAGCGAGGAGAGCACCGAGGGCCTCCGCGCGGTCGCGGTTCCGGTGACCGATCCCGACGGCGACGTCCTCGGCGCCTTCGCGGTCGCGGGACCGACCCACCGGATCAGCGGCGACCGGTTCGAGACCGACATCCCGGACCTCCTCCGGAGCGTCGTCAACGAGTTCGAGTTGAACCTGGCGCACTCGTGAATCCTGGGCATTTATATATTAAATTTTAGATACTTAGTATTATATTTGTATTACTTATGAACGTGGAACGCTCCACGACGTTTATTTTCCTCCTTTTCCAGCCGGATCATCCGTTTGAACGCCCTGCACATCCACCTTTTTCTTCGTCGGGTGTGCTCGCTTCGCTCGCACACCGCTCCTCGAAAAATCTGGACCAAAAAGTCCGACGTCGAGGTCAAAGGCCGAGACGTCGGTGAACCACTCACTCCGGTCGTGGATGCGTGGCGTCGATACCTGTCCCACCGATACTGATCGCTAAGTTGGTGTGTATAGCACCTGGCTATGATTGATCGAGTCCACTCTGCACTGCTTCGCTTGATGGAAACTCGTCATAACAAGCAAGGTTCAATCGGACGTTAACAGGCGTCTCGTTCTCGATTTGTACGTAGATGGCGTCACCGGTGTACTCGCCGGAACAATCCAGCGTGTGCTGGCCGGTTGCTTTCAAGCCGTCACCGAACGACGCTGTCACGTCGAGAGACGTATTAGTGGGCATCTCACCGAGCGCGATCTTCGTCTCGACTGTCACCCCTGCGTCGGGATCAGTCGCAGCAGCAACCTCCACATACTGGTGAACTATCTCCGTGCCGTCGGCTTCAATGCGAACATAGCCCTGATGATGTGAGTCAGAATAGTTGTTGACCGCGAGCAGAAGGGGCTGCTCCGGGTCGGAAAGAGCTGAACACCCGGCAAGCGCGGTGAGTCCGCCTGTACCTGCAAGGAGGAACTGCCGACGAGTGGGAACCATACACTTGTCTTTGCAGGTCAAGTTGGAATATGTTTCCCGGCACTGACACGTGGACACCCTCTCACCACCGACCCGCCGGTCGAGCGAATTCCTTTAACCGTTGCCGCCGAAACCGGTGATAACCGATGGAACTGCTCGTCGTCGGCGCCGGGGAAATGGGGCGGTGGATCGCCGATACGGTGGCGTCCGCCGAGGCGATCACGGAGCCCGCCGTCTCGTTCACCGACCTCGACGTCGAACGCGCGCGTGATGCCGCGGCGGACCGCGACGCACGAGCCCTCGAGGCGTCCGCGGTGACGGCGACGGCGGACGGCTTCGAGGTGGTCTGTCTGGCCGTACCGATCTCCGCGGTCCCGGACGCCGTGGCGGCCTACGCCGACGTGGCCGAGGGCGCGATGATCGACGTCTCCGGCGCGATGGCGGAACCGATCGCGGCGATGCGTGACCACCTCGATCCGGACGTCGAACGCGCCAGCCTGCACCCGCTCTTCGCGCCGCCCCGCGTGCCGGGGAACGTGGCGGCCGTCGTCGACCGGGACGGACCGCGCGTGACGGCGGTGCTCGAGGCGATCGAGGCGGGCGGAAACGACGTCTTCGAGACCACACCCGCGGAACACGACGAGGCGATGGAGACCGTGCAGGCGGGCGCCCACGCCGCCATCCTGGCGTGGCGGCTGGCGGGCGCGGACGTCCGCGAGGAGTTCCACACCCCGGTCTCGGCCGGCCTCGAGGACCTCGCCGACACCGTCACCGAGGGCGCGCCCGAGGTCTACGCCGAGATCCAGCGCGCCTTTGACGGCGCCGACGACGTCGCCGATGCGGCGCGGGAGATCGCCGAGGCTGACGCGTCGGCGTTCGCCGAGCTGTACGAGCACGCCCGCGGTGAGGGAACCGAACGGGAGCGACACGAGTGATGAGGAGAAACCGATACCGATGATCGACGAGCAGGCCGTCAGGGATAGTGCGAAGTACCTCCGGAACGTGCGCCCGATCGATCCCGGGGAGGTCGCCGACTACGTCTCGGGCGGCGCACATCCGGCGGTGGTTCGGCAAACGCTGCGGGAGGCGTCCTACGACCTCGGGCTCCGCGAGCGCGAGGACGGGACGTTCGTCCCGGTCGATTCGGATCCGGTTCCGGATCCGGAATGGGGTCCCGAGGCGTTTCCGGAGCCGTACGCCCGCGCCCTCGAGGACGAGCTGGTCGGGGAGTACGGCGCGAACTGGCACGTCGGGGACGCCGGCGACGAGCTCCGGGCGGCGATCCGGCGGCTCAAACGCGACTACTACCACGAGAACCCGGTCGAGTACGACCGGACCGCGGCGCTCGGGTACGCGATCTATCACCTCCCGGATTACTACGCCGTGATCGGGTACGTCCTGGCGGACCTGATCGAGAACGGCCTACTCGACCGGCGTCTGCGCGTCCTCGACGTCGGCGCGGGCGTGGGCGGTCCGGCGCTGGGACTCCACGACGTCCTTCCGGCGGACGCCGTCGTGGAGTACACCGCGATCGAGCCGAGCCCGGCCGCCGACGTTCTGGAGACGATGCTCGACGAAACGCGTCCGAGCTTCCGGTCGACGATCCGGCGTGAGACCGCCGAGTCATTCCTCGGACTCGAGAGTGAGAAGAAGAAGAACGCGAGGGACAGGAACGGAGACGAGGCGGACCGAGCGGACACGGACCAGCACGCGAACGGGGACACCTATGACCTCGTCCTGTTCGGGAACGTCCTCTCGGAGCTTGCGGACCCGGTTGCCGTCGTGACGGCCGCCCTCGACGTCCTGGCGGACGACGGGTCGATCGTCGCACTCGCGCCAGCCGACCGGAACACCGCCACCGGGCTTCGGGAGATCGAACGCGCCGTCGTCGGCGAGTCGGCGGGCGATGAGGACGGCGCCGACGCGTCCCCGAACCGGGACGTGACTGTCTACAGCCCGACGCTCCGCCTCTGGCCGGACGCGGAGCCGGACGACCGCGGCTGGTCCTTCGACGTTCGGCCCGACCTGGCGGTTCCGCCGTTCCAGGCCCGCCTCGACGAGGCAGCCGACCGCGGCCCCACGGACGAGCCGGGTGAGTTCGTCAACGTCGACGTCCAGTTCGCCGACGCGATCCTCCGCACCGACGGCACGCGCCGCGTCGACGTCCGCGCGGATCCCGAGCGACACCTCCGGATGGCCGACAGCGAGACACACGTCACCGACCGGGTCGACCTGCTGTGTGTCAAGCTGAGCCACGACCTCGCCGACGGCGGCAACCCCCTGTTCAAGGTGAGCGACGGTTCCGAAACCGTCGACCACTACGCGGTGTGTACGCGCGAAACCTCGCTGAACGACACGCTGTGTACGGCCGGCTACGGCGCCGTCCTGTCGGTCGAAAACGTGCTCGTGCTCTGGAACGGCGACGAGGAGGCGTACAACCTCGTCGTCGACGACGGGACCGTGGTCGATCTGGTGGCACCCTGATCGACCGGGGAGAACCCTGACCGGCGGAAAACCGCCTGAGACACGGTCCACAGCGGGGTCGGCGTCGGCGATAGCCGCACGATCTAACGAGATGCGTGTCCCTTTAAGCCGGAGTCCGCACCGATCGGATATGGCCGGGTCGCTCGCATCACTGTGGAAGCGGTATCGATCGGTTGGATTGATCTATCGGATCGCGGTCGCGTTCGTGATCGGGTCAGCCGCGGGGATCGCCTTCGGCGAACGGATGGCCGTCGTCCAGCCGCTCGGCGACCTGTTCCTCCGGCTGCTCAACATGCTCGTGGTCCCGATCATCGTCTTCACCCTGCTGACGGGGATCCGGCAGCTTTCGCCGGCACGGCTGGGCCGGATCGGCGGCGCGACGGTCGCGCTGTACGCGGTCACGACGACGGTCGCCGGCGTGATCGGGCTCGCGGTCGCGAACGTCCTCCAGCCCGGTCGCGGGGTGGAGTTCGTCGCCGGTGAGGCCGAGTCACAGGCGCCGCCGTCGCTGACCGAGGTCGTCCTCGGAATCGTGCCGAACAACCCCGTGACGGCGATGGCCGAGGGGAACCTGCTCGGCACGGTCTTTTTCGCCATCGTCTTCGGGATCGCGTTGACCTACGTCCGGGCGAACAAACCCGAATACGCCGAGAGCGTCGATTCGCTGTTCGAGGCCTTCGAGGTCGGCGCGGAGGCGATGTTCGTCGTCGTTCGCAGCGTGCTCGAATACGGCGTCATCGGCGTCTTCGCGCTGATGGCGGCCGGGATCGGCACCGAGGGCGTCGGCGTCTTCTCCTCGCTGGGCGAACTCGTGCTCGCGGTCGCGATCGCGGTCCTCATCCACATCGTGGTCACCTACCTCGGATTGTTGATGACGGTCGTCTCGGACGTCTCGCCGGTCGCCTTCCTGCGGGGCGCCAAGGACGCGATGGTGACCGCCTTCGCAACCCGGTCCTCAAGCGGGACGCTCCCGGTGACGATGACGAACGCCGAGGAGGACCTCCGGATCGACGAGCGCGTCTACTCGTTCGCGCTGCCGGTGGGCGCGACCGCGAATATGGACGGCGCGGCGATCCGCCAGGCGATCACGGTCGTCTTTGCCGCCAACGTGGTCGGCCAGCCGCTCGCGCTGACCGAACAGGTCCTCGTGTTGATCGTCGCCGTGCTCATCAGCATCGGCACCGCCGGCGTTCCGGGTGCCGGGATCGTGATGCTCACGGTCGTGTTGACCCAGGTCGGCCTCCCGCTCACCGTGGTCGGGTTCGTGGCCGGCGTCGACCCGATCCTCGGCCGAATCGCCACGATGAACAACGTCACGGGCGATCTGGCGGTGTCGACGGTCGTCGGCAAGTGGAACGACGCGATCGACTTCACGACCGGCGTCTGGGCCGACGGGGCGACCGCCGTCGGCGACGCGGCGCCGGCCGAGGACTGATCACCGACCCACAGATCGACTTCCTGAACCCTGAGAGCGTTGTGTGGGACTCGGTGAGAGAGACCGTTGAAGAGAACGCCGTCATCGACACGCTCTGCCGGCTCCGCGACGCCGTTGAGAACGGCTTCGAAGTACTCACCGACCGACGACGTCGTGAAGCGTCTGGCGACGGCGGAGGAGGGCCACGTTCACGGTAGGGGGATCGGAGCAGCCCAGGACGACGGGGGAATTATCACGTGGGATCCATCTCCGCGGTGTATCAAGTTCCATCACAGCACGTTTCATAATACGGTTACCATCTATAATCTAGTATCTCTCAGTAACTGTTATAGTGTTAGATACTCAATAGTCGATCATGTCCGACAGAACCGAGCAAACCGACGCGATCGACAAACTCGAGGTGTGGTGTGCTGGCGAAGAGTGGTGTCCGGTTACGACTACCGCAACACTCATCGGCAAGAAGTGGCATCCCGTTATCGTTCATCGACTCCTCGAACATGGTCCGAGCGGCTTCAACGAACTTAAAGAGAACGTGGATGGAATCTCGAGTAAAGTGCTCTCCGACAGTTTGGACGATCTCGGCGAGAAACAGCTCGTTGACCGCGAGATCATCAGCGAGAAGCCAGTCCGCGTCCGGTATTCGCTCACCGATCACGGTGAATCACTCAAACCAGTCATCTACGCTATGCGAGATTGGGGGTTAGAACACATTACGGAATCGGACGACAGGAACTCGTCGATCGTGTGATCCCTCGGATTCCCGGTCGCTCATCGTCTCTCTTGTATTCACCGTCGCTGTCGTGTTTTTCGGTGGTGTCGCGAGATCTCTTCGAGCACCTCGGATTCCCCAGTGAGGACACGGTTCGCTGAAGTTGATCAGAATTGAGGCGAGAATACCCCGCACTCAACGAACGATCACCGGACGCGAGTAGGGCGGGGATGAATCTCTCTCCCGTAACTGGGATTTCATAAGGCGGGGCCGAATAGTACCTGTATGGACGGGTTTGATTATCGGGTCGGGATCCGGGCTCGATGTCGCGAACGTCGCGACGAATCAGGGGCAGTCCGTCGCCATCGTCGAAAAGGGCCCACTCGGTGGGACGTGTCTCAACCGGGGTTGCATTCCCTCAAAGATGCTGCTGTATCACGCCGACGTCCTCGAAACGATCGAACGCGCCGACGAGTTCCACATCGACGCAACCGTATCCGACGTTGCGTTCGACGACATCATCAGGGAGGTGACCGAAGAGGTGACCGCAGATGCGGAGTCGATTCGTCGCGGTCTGCGGTCGTCCTCCCAGCATACGCTGTTCGAGGGCACAGGGCGGTTCGTGGACGAACGGACGGTCGAACTCGTCGACGGCGACGACGAAGGAGTACAGCTTCGAGCAGAGACGATCCTCATCGCGGCTGGTACCCGGCCGTCGATCCCGAATATCGACGGGATCGAGGACGTGAACTACCTCACGAGCACTGAGGCTCTCCAGATTGAGACGCTCCCTGATCATCTGGTCATCGTTGGCGGGGGGTATATCGCTGCCGAACTCGGGCACTTCTTCGGGACGTTCGGGAGCGACGTGACGATCATCGGACGCCGTCCAAATCTACTGCCGGAAGCCGATGAGGAGGTCGCAAAAGCGTTCACCGAGCGCTACGCCGAGAGATTCACCGTCCACACCGGTCACACAGCCACCGCAGTTTCGGAGACCGGTGGAACAGTCACCGTCGAGGCGCATCCGTACGAATACGGTCCCGACGGCGGCGTCACTGACGAAGAGTCCGTGACCGTAACCGGGGATGAACTGCTCGTTGCCGCAGGTCGCAGGCCGAACACGGATCTGCTCACTCTCGATGCGACGGGAGTCGAAACGGACGACCGGGGGTTCGTCGAAACGGACGACTACCTCCGAACCACTGCCGACGGCGTGTGGGCGCTCGGCGACATCGTCGGCGAGTACCTCCTGAAACACAGCGCGAACCACGAGGCGCAGGCAGTCGCACGCAACATGTTTGGAGACGAATTACGGCCCGTCGACTACACGGCGATGCCGTCCGCCGTCTTCGCCTCCCCGGAAGTCGCCGGCGTCGGCGTCCGCGAGGAAGAGCTCCAAGAGGAGGGTCGAGAGTACGCAGTCAACACGTATCGTTACGAAGACACCGCACGCGGTGATGCAATGAAGGCAAACGGGTTCGTGAAGGTCCTCATCGACCTCGACGGCGAGATCCTCGGCTGTCACATCATCGGCCCCGAAGCGCCCGACCTCATTCAGGAGGTCGTCGTGGCGATGAAGGCAGGCTCGGGGACGGTACAAGGCGTTCGGGAGTCGGTCCACATCCATCCGGCGCTCTCCGAAGTCGTCCAGCGTGCGTTCTCCGGACAGTTTTCTCGGGGTGATAGAGAGCACAGTCACAGCCACTCACACTGATGACGGCTCTGTTGATCGTATCGCGGCCTCATCGACCGGGTTCGATGCCGAATCGAGAGGCAATGCCGATCGAGAGACTCGCTGTCGAAGAGTGTCTTCAGAACGACGGACAGGTTTCCCAATCGCTTTTCCAGAGAATCGGGGCTCACTGACGATCTGACCTGTCTCACCAAAGACGGAGAGGGGTTCCCGTCCATCGAGTTCGGCTTCGGCACCCAGACGGTGCACGGAACTGACGAAGACACGACGATCGAGATCCTGGTTCGAAACGCCATCAGCTACGGCACACTTCCCGTCCTGTACGAACAACTCACGGACGTTGACAAATGGTCTCGGGTGTCGGCGGGATGATAGTCGCGCTGATGACGCTCGTTATTCTGATCGCCGGAATGACGAACGGACTGGCTGGCTTCGGGTTCGCCCTCGTCGTGACTCTCGGCTGCGTCGCGACGGCTCAGCGACGGATTCCCCTTCCTGAATGGTCGTCAGGTGGGATCGGGGACGTTCGGTCAAACGCGAGTCGGGATGCTCGGTGTCGGCAGCATCTCGGGGCTGCTGTTCGGCGGGACGAACGTCGGGGTACAGCTCATCGCATATCTTCGGAGTTTCGACCTCTCACACGGATTGGTTCAACGTATGCGTCGCAGGGATCTTCTCGCCGGGGAAACTGCTGGGTCGTCGGACCGTTGACCGGCTGTCTCGGCGGCGTCAACGCTCCTCGGAACGACGCCGACCCTTCCTCGAACGAACTGACGGCGGCTGGTGGGAGCCGACCGTTCTTCCCCACGAATCGATCGCCTAGGGCCGGAGCACGACGACGTACGATCCCGGCGAGCCGATCACCGGACGGTTCATCGTCACCACACATCCAGAGACCGACGACAACTGCTGGCAACCGTTCCAGATGTCGGGGACGTAGGGACCACGCGGTCAGGTTGAGACGTCGAAACTGTGGACGGGGTCGTCGGGGTCCAGCAGGAACGTGTGTTTTGCGACGACGTAGGCCGACCCGGTTATCTCGGGATCGACCACGGCGTAGCCGTCCCGCCGTCGTACGTCGCGAAGTCGCCCCTCGAAGCGCGTGCCGATGACGCTCTCGTGGCGGTACGGCTCGCCCACGTCCAGTTCGCCCGTTGAGTGCAACAGCGCCATCTTGCCGCAGGTACCGGTGCCACACGGCGACCGGTCGACGGACCCCGCGGAGAAGACGACGACGTTTCGATCGACCTCCGCGCACGGTTCGTAGAACTCCGTGTGGTCGACGACCAGCCGATCGCCCGAGAACGGGTCCTCGAAGTCCGCGGCTTCGTTCACACGGTCGCGAACCTCGACGCCGTAGTCGACGAACGTCGCCGTGTTGTCGGGGGTAACGTCCATACCGAACGCCGAGGCCGGCACCATCGCGAAGACGTTCCCGGCGTAGACGACGTCGACCGGGACGTCCACGGGTTCGCCGTCGACGTCCATCGAGAGCGTCATCGAGTCGAGGACGTACGAGGAGACGTTCTCGACGGTCACGTGCTCCACCCCGCCGTCGGTCGACAGTTCGGGGTCGGCGGTCACCAATCCCGCCGGCGTTTCGAGCGTGACCGGACCGTCGGGATCCAGGTAGCCGGTCTCGATGAGCGCGGTCACCACACCCATCGTCCCGTGTCCGCACATGTCCTTGTACCCGCCGTTGTCCACGAAGAAGACCCCGAGGTCGGCTTTCTCGGCCGCCGGCGGGACGGGTATCGCGCCGTACATATCGTCGTGGCCACGTGGCTCCTTCATGAGGAACGTTCGCACGTCGTCGGCTTCCTCGCGGAAGCGGTCACGCTGTTCCTCGACGCTGCCGCCGGCGAACCGGTCCGTGTTCAATCCCCCGGTCACGATCCGCGTCGGCTCCCCGCCCGTGTGCGTGTCCACAGCCTCGATGAGGAGTTCCGTTTGCATCGTTCTGTGTCCGGGGAGTAGCAGTATGAATGTTTGGTACGTCAGGGCAGGCCACTGTGGCTTATCCGCTCCGGAACGCGTCGACGGCGGCCACGACCTGCTCCCGTTGGTCGGGATCGAGTTCATACTGCGGCGCACGGACGTTCGCGGGCGCGTGGCCCATGTACGCCAGAGCGGCCTTGACGGTTATCTGGGGGTTCTTGACGACGAGGGCGTCCTCAAGCGCGATGACTTCGCGGTGGATCTCCGATGCGGTCTCGCGGTCGCCGTCTCTGGCCGCCGCGACCAGCTCCGCCAGCGCGCCCGGGAAGACGTTCCCGGAGATGCCGATGAGACCGGTCGCCCCGGCGTTTATCGCGGGCCAGGCTAACGAGTCCCACCCGGAGATGACGTCGAAGTCCGTCTCCTCGGTGCGGCGAATCAGTTCGTGAATCTGTCGCAGGTCTCCAAGCGAGTCCTTGATGCCGACCACGTTGGGATGGGCGGCCAGCTCGACCACGACGTCGGGAGCCAGGTTGAACCCGAACGCAGCGGGATAGTTGTACAACAGGATCGGGATCTCGGCCGCGTTGGCGACCTCCCTGTAGTGGCGGACGACGTCGTCGTCGCTCGGGGCGCTGTAGTAGGGCGCGTGGACCATCGCCGCGTCCGCACCGACGTTGGCGGCGTGCTGTGTCAGCTCGATGGCCTCCCACGTCGAGGACGACCCGGTCCCCGCGATGACCGGTGTCGAGGCGTGTTCGACCGTGAACTCGATGACGTCGCGGTGTTCCTGTGGGCGGAGCGTGGACCGCTCGCCCGTCGACCCACAGGAGGTGATCCCGGAGACGCCGTTTCGTTCCAGCCGGTCGACGTTGTCCGCGAGCGATTCGTAGTCGACCTCGCCGTCGTCGTCGAACGGCGTCACGATGGGTGGAAACACACCCTCGGTAATGTCACTCATACGTACCTCGATCCGTTTCCGCGAGCTAATAAGTGGTTTGGTGGTGTGCGTGTTACTGGTTCGGGAACCGGTCGAGCGCGAGCGACTCCAGGAGGTCGGGTTTGCGGTCGGTGGTGAGCCACTCGGCGACGAGTTCGCCGATGGCGGGAGCGATGGTGACGCCGTATCCGCTCATCCCGCAGGCGAGGACGTACCCCTCGACGTCGGTCTCGTCGACGATAGCCCGCCCGTCGGGCGTGACCGTACGAAGCCCGTTCCACTCGTTGATGACGTCGAAACCCGGCACGTCCGTCAGGTACGTCTCGACGACGTCGGCCACGTGGAGGTACATCGACTCGTCGATTCCCCGTGTGTGGTCCGGGTTCTCGGCCCGCGCGTTCTCGTAGTCGGTCGCGAGACTCCCGGCGAACGCCTGCGAGGGTCCCTCCTCGCGGAGATACACGCCCTCCTCGAAAAAGACGAACGGGAGCGAGAACGGCTGGCCGGCCTCCAGCACGACGATCGGTCCCTGCGTGTGTCGGAGTGGGACGCTGACGTCGACCAACCGGTTCACCCGCGGTGCCCAGGGACCGGCCGCGTTGATGACGGTGTCGGCTGCCTGGAAGCCGTCGCTCGTCTCGACGCCGGTCACCGCGCCGTCGTCGGTGGCGACGTCGGTCACTTCGACACCGGTCTCGACGTCGACGCCCGCCTCGCGCGTCTCCTCGGCGAAGAAGCCGACGATCTCACCCGAGTCGAGGACGCCGTCGTCGGGAAACCACAGGCCACCGCGGAGGTCGTCGCTCGCGAGGCCGTGTGCGGCGATCTCGTCGGGCGAGAGGACGTCCAGGTCCAGGCCGAAATCGGCGAACGACGCTTGCATCTCCCGGATTGCCTCGTCCTCGGCGTCGCTTTTCGCCAGGTGGAGCGTCCCGATTCGCTCGAACTCGATCTCGCCGTCGTCCCTCTTCTCGTCGTACCACTGCCGGGCCCGCTCCCGAAGATCGTACGTCTCACGTTCGGGGTCGTCCTGGTGGTGGGTGAACATCGACGCGGATTTCGCCGTCGTTCCGGCTCCGATCATGTCCTTCTCGAACAGGCGGACGTCCAAGTCGGTCGTTCGGAGCTGGTACGCGATGCTGGTGCCGATGATGCCACCGCCGACGATTACCACGGTCTCCATACCGTCTTGTCTCAGATTTCTATTAAAAATGTTTTCCCCAGAGTCGCCCGCCGAACGCGATTGACACTGACGCGTGTGCCCGAAGCTTGAGAGGGAGCGACCGGCAGCTACGTCTCTCGCGTTAAATCACAACTATATATTTGTAAGTTTAATCGGACGAGCGGGTGATCGATCCCTCCGCTCGGGACGTTGATCCCCGTCCGACCCGGACATCCACTGATGGTGGATCTGGACGTTCTCGGCGTCGGCGGCATTCCGGTCGACGATGGGTTTCGGGTTGCAGCTCTCCGTTGCAGAAGTATCAATTTAAAATAGTACATACACTTCTGATACGTATGGATATAACGCAGTCAAGCGGTCGTTCATTAGTGGGTACGGAACGTCGATCGATACCGTCTGAGCTGCCAGTTCAGATCGGGTCGTCGTCGATGAGAGCACGGTTTGAATCACCGATCAGCAGTTCTGGCTCTACGTGGGAGCCGATCCAGCAACGGAGCACGGCCACCATAGTCAGTCATTTTTGACGGATATAACCATAATATCTGAAATACTGCTTCGATAATCTCCTGAGAAAGACGATGTGGCTGATGCACCGTTTCTCGTCGATGATGCTGAGTGACTTCACACGGCTCTCCAACGCCACGGCCTCGATATCCACTACGAACGTCACGGAAACCGCAACAGCGTTGAACGTGTCATCGATAACGTATAAACCGCACCTCTTTGTTTCCAAATTATTTCATCTCACCGATCCTCGTTCCGGGTCTCCCGAAGCCACTCGAGCACCTCGCCGGCGTGTTCGTCGGGTGGGAAGATCGGGTAGAAGACGTCGTCGATACGTCCGTCCGTGACCACCATCGTGAGCCGATGCAGGTAGTCGTCGCCTTCGATGTGGAACCGCGGGAGGTCGAGCGCGTCGGCGAGGTCCCAGTCGGCGTCGCTGAGCAGTTCGAACGGGAGATCGAGGCGATCGCGCGCCTCCCGCTGGTAAGCGGTCGACTGCGTGGACAGGCCGTACACCTCTCCAGCGCCCGCGTCCCGAAGCTCGGCGTAGTGGTCGCGGAACCCGCAGGATTCCGGCGTGCAACCCCGGGCTCCGGGGATCTCTTCCCATCCCTCTGGGATGTTGTCGGTGCCCGGCCGTCCAGTGAGCGGATATACGTACACGACCGTCCGCGGCGGACACGCGCGAAGGTCGATCGTCGATCCGTCGGTCGCCGCCAACGGGACGTCCGGAATCGTGGTTCCCTCGAGGTGGTCGACGGCGCCGTCGTCCCCCGGTACCGGCAGGTTGTCCGGCAGCGGAAAGTCCGTGGCCATACCCGCCGATCGGGAGCCTCGTACATACCGTCATCGACTCCGCGGGAGGTGGTCACACGGGGGGCGGTCACTCGGATCTGTCACTCGGAACCGTCACACGCTGCAGCCCGCTCGAGCCGGTCGGTGACGGCCTCTCGCCATCGGTGGGGATTGTACCAGCCGCAACCCGAACATCCGACGTCGTCCTCGTACTCCCGGCCGCCCTCGTAGTAGAACTCGATCCCGAGGAAGGGCGGCCGCTCACCGGTCTCGACGCACCGCTCGCACTTCCGGCTCTTGAGGAGGTTGTGCTTTCCCGAGAGGATCTGGAAGTGTTCGCGGACCGCCGCGTCGCTCATCGACTCGTAGTCGAAGTCCTCGGGCTCGTCCCACCGGATCCGTGGCTTTCGGTGGTCGACCTCCGGCGTGCCGCCCGGCGTCGAGAGATCGAACGCGTCGCGGCCGTCGTAGAGCTCTCGGACCCGCTTTTTGAACGGTTCGGGCATCTCCTGGCGGGTGATCGGCTTCGCGCTCGGGAAGGCGTACTTCATCCGCCGGTGAGTCGTCTCGTCGTCACAGGTCCGGCAGTAGCGGCGGTCGTACTCGCCGCGGCCGTCGGTCGTGCTCACGAACTCGAACCCCTCGTCGCGGAAATCGCGGATGTAGGCAGCGGGCTGTGACCCCGAGAGCTCACACTCCGAACAATGCCACTCGCCGTCGGCGAGCACGTCGAAGGTCCGGCCCTTCTTGGTGGTCATCGAGGAGGGGTTCCAGTCCTCGATGAGGACGAACTCGGCCCCCCGTTCGCCCCAGTCGGTGAGCACCACCCGGCCGTCGTCCGTTCGTTCGAGGAGCTCCTGTTCGATCGCCGTCTCGAGGATCCCGGACAGTTCCTCGCGGCCCAGGCCGGTCTCTGACCGCAACTCCGCCGGCGTTCGGGGCTCCTCCTCGAGGAGTTCCACGACGCGTGTGCGTGCGTCGTCCTGGCGAAGCTCGTGGATCAGCTGGGCAGTGGCGTCGTCCATCGGTTGGGTACGATCCCATAGGCGGACGGCCGATATATATGCTGGCCCCGGGTCGCGTCGTCGGTGCCGCGATGATCGGGTTGGCCTCACGGTCCCGCAGCCGCGTCAGGCAGCGGGGTCCCGCAATCGGGACACGTCTCATCGCTCGTCGTCGCCGGAGCGTCACAGGTCGGACAGAACACGCGGTCACACGGTCGATCGCCCATGTGTCGGGGTTCGATCCCCAGCGCCTTCAGGCTACCTCCGGTTCAGCGGCTTCAGGTACCCCCAGTTCGGTGGCTTCGGGGTGTTCCGGTTCGGATGGTGGGTCTTCAAGGCGCCTTCACTCCGGACGTCGACGGTGCCGGTGGACGCTCCCTAGACGTCGATGAAGTCCGGCTCGGCCCGTTTCTCGTCGCGTTCGGCGACGAGATGGTCGACGAACGTCTCGACGTCGACGTCGTCGGCCTCGTTCTCGAAGCGGTCCCGGACCGAGATCGTGTCCGATTCCTCCTCGTCGCCACCGACGATCACCATATACGGCAGGCGGTCGTCGTGCGCCTGGCGGATCTTGCGGCCGACGGTCCAGTCGCGGTCCTCCACCTCGACCCGGAGTCCGGCGTCGTCGAGCGCGTTCTTCACGCGGTGGGCGTAGCCCAGCGTGTCGTCGGAGACGGGCAGGACGCGGACCTGTTCGGGAGCCAGCCACAGCGGGAAGTTCCCCTTGAAGTGCTCGATCGTCACGCCCATGAACCGCTCGATGCTGCCGAGCAGGGCGCGGTGGATCATCACGGGATGGTGCTCGTCGTTGTCCTCGCCGGTGTAGGTCAACTCGAGCCGCTCGGGGATGTTGAAGTCGACCTGCACGGTGCCGATCGTCCACTCACGGCCGATCGCGTCCCGTGCGTCCAGGCCGATCTTCGGGCCGTAGAAGGCGGCCTCGCCGGCCTCGACGTCGTACTCGAGCCCCTTTGACTCCAGGGCGTTCCGCAGGGCGTCGGTGGCGGTCTCCCAGATGTCGTCGCTCCCGACGGAGTTGTCGCCCTGCGTCTCGATCTTGTAGATGATCTCCAGACCGAACTGGTCGTAGATGTCCTCGATGACGCCGATCGTTCGGCGGATCTCGTCCTCGATCTGGTCCGGGCGGACGAAGGCGTGACCGTCGTCCTGGGTCAGACCGCGGACGCGCAGGAGCCCGGACAGCTCGCCGGACTGCTCGTTGCGGTAGACGGTGCCGAACTCGGAGTAGCGCAGCGGGAGGTCCCGGTAGGAGTGCTGGTCGTCGTCGAAGATGTGCGCGTGGTTCGCGCAGTTCATCGGCTTGAGACCGTACTCGGTGTCGTCCTGCTCCCAGGCGAACATCTCGCCGGCCTCCTTGAACGCGTCGTAGTGGCCGGTGGGCTTCCAGAGCTCGGCCTTGTTCAACTCGGGTGTCCAGACCTCCTCGTAGCCGAGTTCGTCGTTCTTCTCGCGGATGTACTCCTCGAGCTCGCGGCGGATCCGCATCCCGTTCGGGTGGTAGTGGGCACAGCCGGGCGAGTGGTCCGGGATCGAGAAGAGGTCCATCTCGCGGCCGATCTTCCGGTGGTCGCGTTCGGCGGCCTCCTCGCGCATCTCGAGGAACTCCTCGAGGTCGGCTTCGGACCCGAAGGCCGTCCCGTACACGCGGGTGAGGCTCTCGTTGTCCTCCTCGCCGCGCCAGTAGGCCGAGGAGATGTTGAGCAGCGTGACGGCGCCGATCTCGCCGGTCGAGTCGACGTGTGGCCCCTGACAGAGGTCCTGCCAGTCGTCCTGGACGTAGAAGCTGACCGGGTCCTCGCCGGCCGCCTCGGTCTCGAGGATGTCGCGTTTGAACTCGTTGTCCGCGTAGGCGTCGAGCGCCTCCTCGCGGGATCGCTCGACGCGCTCGATGTCGTAATCGGCCTCGAGGATCGCCTCCATCTCCGTCTCGATCTCGGCGAGATCGTCCTCGTCGAGGTCGACGCCGGTGACGTCGTAGTAGAACCCGTCGTCGGTCGGCGGACCGATCGTCAACGTCGCCTCCGGGTGGAGTCGCTGCAGCGCCTGGGCAAACACGTGGGCCGCGGAGTGACGGAGGACCGTGAGGTACGCGTCGGAGTCCTCGGTCACGATCTCGATCTCGGCCCCGTCGTGGACGGCGTCGTGTTTGCTCACGAGTTCACCGTCGATCTTCCCGGCAACGGTGTCGCGACCGAGCCCCGGGCCGATCTCGTAGGCGACGTCCTCGACTGTCGACCCGGCCGGTACGGTAAGGGATGATCCGTCCGGGAGGACGACCGTGACGTCGGCCTGCGCGTCGGTCTCGCTCATACTTCCGCGAAGCCGGAGGATCGGGATAAGTGTTGTTGGATGGCGGGACGGGAACGGACGTGACGACGGGATCGGGTGGACGTGACCGATGGGGCGGGGTGGACGTGACCGATGGGACGGGGTGGACGTGACCGGTGCATCGACGATCAGGGTGGGAATCGATGTCCCGTTCCGTCGACATCGATCGAGCGCTGTCTCAACGCCGTACTCATCAAATATGTATATATTAGATTTAAACTGATATTAATTCACCACATACCATGTTCGAGCTGGGTATCCAGTCCACGGAGTCGATCCGGGTCGGTCCCGCTCGAACGGAGCCCGACCAACACGGGCGAATCGGTCAGTACAGTCGCTACGTACTCACAGGGCGACCACGTGGTGCCACCACGTTTTTCCCTACTCGACGAGTAGATACGGCGTTCCGTGTCCGGATCCGAACCCATACAGTGTCCGATCTGTGGCTGGACGGGCGAACAGTCCGATCTCGAAGGAACGGAGGGCGGGGTCGTCTGCCCGGTATGTGATGAACCGATGGTGATCGAGTAGCCGCACGGAATGCGCTGGTGATGGACTGGGATCCACACCGGGTATAGTAATCGTATAGTTACACCTACTCAGTAGTATTTGGCAGGTGTCACACCTCCGACGTCGAGATATACTCGAAATCCGCCCCGACGTCCTCGAACCGGTCGGCGTCGAACGGGTCCGTCGGGAAGGGGGCCTCGGCGCCGGTCAGCCGGTGGCGGACCGTCGGCCCGACGACCGGCGAGGTCATCACGCCGAGTCCGTTGAAGCCGGTCGCCACGATCAGCGAGTCGGGCGCGCCGACCGGCGAGTCGATGATGGGACGGGTGTCCGGCGAGGCGGTATCGACGCCCGCCCACCCGTTGACGAAGCCCGCCTTCTCGGCACCCGCGAAGAACGTCGGGAGGAACTCCGCAACCTCGAGCATGAACGACTCGTCGGCGTCGGCCGAGGCCGCCCGCGGATCCGCGATCGTGTCGTGTGCGCCGCCGATCAGGAGGTCACCGTTGTGCTCGGGCCGGAAGTAGAGGTGTTCGCTGCCGATCCGGCCGGTCGGGAAGGTGTCGTCGAGCGGCGCGTCGGGTTCGACGACCACGCATTGGGTCCGATACGGGCGGATCGGGACCGAGAGACCGGTGGGAAGGAGGTCGCCGGTTCGCCAGCCGGCCGCGACGACGACCGCGTCCGCGTCGATCGGTCCCGTGGCGGTGTCGACGCCGCGAACGGTCCCGTCCGTGCGGATCCCGGTGACCTCACGATCGAGCTCGAAGGCGGCGCCGCGTTCCTGTGCGGTCTGCCGGAGCGCGTTCGCGTACGTGTAGGGATCGACCCAGCCGGTGTCGCCGTAGCGAACGGCGCCGGCGAAGCCGTCGGCACGGATCCCGGGGAACCGATCCCGGAGTGTGGACGCCTCGAGGAACTCCACGTCGAAATCCGCCGCCGCGAGAGCGTCCGCGGTCGCCCGTCCGTCCGCGACTTCCGCATCGGTGAGGACGTCAAGGCGGTCACGCGGCGTGAACGTGAACTCGTGAGTGCCGTCGAAGTCGCGGAAGAACCGGTTCGCGTGCCGGGCGATCGCGGGCTCGTCGTCGTAGTAGTTCGTCGGTGCCACGAGGCCGGCGGAAACGCCGGTTGCCTCCGCGGCGACGCCCGATCGGTCGATGACGGTGACCTCGTGATCGACGGCGAGATCGGCGGCGGCGTGGCACCCGGCGACGCCCGCTCCGACGATGAGTACGTGCATCGGTCAGTACCCTCCACAGTGACGTGTCATTGCCACACGTATGATGACATCTGATATTAATAGTTGCGTTCCCGGATATCCAATCAGTTTGTATATGACGAAGTATATCCCGTTCTAGATAAACAATTACAAAACTATGTATGTGATTCTTTGTGTGGGAAAATACCACACCACCCGCCGATCCGTGCCACATTCGTGGACGAAACCGTTCCCATCCCTTTCGTTTGTATATGACGAAGGTATGTTACTCCGAGTGAACCGGATCGGACCGTTGGATGTTGATCTCGATCCGGTTTGCGGTCTCCTTGAGCGACGGGAGCAGATCGGTGATGTAGTCGTCGTCGAATCGGGTTTTCGGCCCGCTTGCACAGATAGCCCCCGCCACGCCCCGATCGGGGTGAGCGATGCTCGTCGCGACGGTGCGGGAGCCGAGGAACTCCTCCTCGTCGTTGAGGGCGTACCCCTGTTCGGTGATGCGTTCGAGTTCCTCGCGGAACTCGTCGCGATCGACGATCGTCTTTTCGGTGACCGGTTCGAAGGTGAGCTCCTCAAGGACGTGCTCCCGCTTCTCGTCGGGCATCGCCGCAAGCAGCACCTTCCCCGCGGAGACGGCATGGAGCGGTCGGACCGTCCCGACCGACGTCGCGGGTTCCGGAGCATCGGCGCCGCGTGTCGGATACAGGTAGTACACGCGCCCGCGCTGTTCGACCGCGAGGTAGACGAGGTCACCCGTCCGCCGTGCCAGGTCATCCGCCGGCCCCGTACCGTGACGGTAGACGGGTATCCGTTCCCGGAGTTCGGTGCCCAGGGTGAACCACTCCAAGGTGAGTCGGTACTCCCCGTCCTCCTTGTACACCAACCCGTCGGCCCGGAGCGTGTTCAGATAGGTGTGCATCGTCCCGTCGGAGACGTCGAACTCGGCCGCCAGGTCGGTCACTCTGGCGCCGTTGTGGCGCTTGAGCGATTCGACGATCTCGACGGCGTTCCGCACCGTCCGAAGGTGCCGGCCGTCGTTCGCCTCGCTTGTCATATACCGTCATCTCGGTCCCCCTCCTCATAAATTTTGAGATATACGAACTCTCGCACCGCTCGATCGTGGGAGTCCATCTATGGATACTGCCACTCGTTCACAACTGTTATATAGTATGGTTGCGCTTGTCGTGACGAACCATGACAAGAAAGCAGTCATCGAGTCGCGCAGATCCGACTCCGTCGAACGACAGGCGTGGATTCCTCACCAAACTCGGCGTCGTCGGGGGTCTCGGAACGGGGCTTGCCGGGTGTCTGGGAAACGGCGGCGACGGTGGAAACAGCGGTAACGGGAACGAGGGCGGATCCGGAACCGGCGGTGGCAACGGCGGCACGCAGGGCAGCACGGGTTCCGGCGACCGAACGCTCACGATCCTCGGGTACAACTTCTATTACCCCGACTCGATCGTCGAACCGTTCGAGGAGGAGCACGGCGTCGACGTCGAGGTGATCAGTCTGACGACGAACTCCGAGGCGGTCGGGCTGATGCGAACGCAGTATCAGGGCGAAGTCGACGTGATCGGCGTGACTAACAACTGGGTCGAACCGCTGTGGAACGCCGACCTCGTCCAACCGATCCCGACCGACGACATGAGCCACTTCGGGAACCTGGTCGAACGCGCCCGGACCGCTCCGGGCTGTGTCATCGACGGGACGCAGACCGCGATCCCGTACGCGTACGGAATGACCGGGCCGATGTACCGCACCGACGTCATCGACGAGGAGCCGGACGAGCTCACCTGGGACTACCTGTTCAACCCGGAGACGATCGAGTCGAACGACCTCGACGGCCGGACCGCGATGCGCGATTGGCCGATCGCAGCCTTCGCCGATGCGGGATACTACCTCGGAGACGATCATCCGCATCCGCCGAGCGACCTCGAGGCCTGTCGGGACGCCCTGGAGGCGGCCTTCCCCGCCTATCGAACGCTCTGGTCGACCCAGGACCAGCATCTGAAGCTGATCGCCAACGAGGAGGTCGTCGTCCAGCACGGATGGGACCTCACCGGATTCCTGGCGATGGATCAGGGCCATCCCGTCGAGATGGCGGTTCCGCCCGGCGGAACCGACGGCTACGCGGACGCCCACCAGCTCGCCACGGACGCGCCCAATCCGGACCTCGCGGTCGAGTTCATGGACCACTACTCCTCGCCGGACGCGTCGATCCAACAGATGCGGAACGCGGGGAACCTCCCGATAAATCTCGACGCCCGCGATCGAATGACCGAGACCGAGCGCGACCATCGGTCGGTCGTCCTCGAGAACGAGGACCGGCTCCGGATGCGCCGATACTTCGGCGACGAGGAACTCGAGACTGCCCAGCAGATGTGGCAGGAGCTGAAGGGGTAGCTCGCGTGCTCGGCACCGATATTCGACAGCCCCTATGAAACTCACGCGCACCCTCTCACGCGGCCGGGGACGCACCGCCGTCGATCTGCTGTTGACGGCGCCGGCGATCGCCGTCATGGTCGGTATCGGCCTGTTCTCGCTCGTGTGGGCCATCTACTTCAGCTTCTGGCCGATGCAGGGGAACCTCTGGAGTCCCGGCTTCTCGCTCGAGCACTACCGGGTTCTGTTCGATTCGACGCGGACGATCGTCATCTTCGCCGAGACGCTCGCGAAGGTCCTCACCATCGCGGTCGTCACGACGGCGATGGCGTTCCCCGTGGCGTGGTACGGCGGCCAGACGCTCGACGGGCGGGCGGGGACGCTGTTCATTCTCGTCGCCATCGCCCCGTTCTGGACGAACTACATCGTCCGGACCTGGGCGTGGATGCTGATGTTGGGCGATCGGGGGTTCATCAACGAGGTGTTGACCGGGATCGGCGCGGTCGCGGAGCCGATCAGCCTGCTGTACACCGAGTTCGCGGTGATCGCCACGATGGTGTACATCTATCTCCCGTACTCGCTGTTCGCGATGTACGGGTCGGTGGACGCGATCCCGGGATCCCAGATCGAGGCGGCCTACGACCTCGGGTCGAACCGGTTCGAGGTCCTTCGATACGTGATCCTGCCGCTCGCGATGCCGGGGATCGTCCTGTCGTTCGTCTTCATCTTCGGGCGCGCGATCGGCGCGTACGTGACTCCCGAACTCGTCGGATCCCCCCGGACGTTGTGGTACGGGAACGTCCTCGTCAACCAGTTCAAGGACAGCTTCAACTGGCCGCTCGGGGCGGCATATAGCGTCGTCCTGTTCGGGTTCGTCCTCGTGGTGCTGGCGGGGCTCTCGCGATGGCTCACTCTCCGGAAGGTGATGACCTGATGGCGGGCAAGTCGGCACTCGGAACGCTCGGCGACCGCGTCGACGCCCGGCTGCCGTCCGATCTCGACGCCACGCGCTGGCTCGCCGGGTTCACGATCGTCTTCCTCTATTTCCCGTTGGCGCTCGTGATCGTGATGTCGTTCAACGCAAACGATCTCGGATTCTTCCCGTTGACCGGCTTCACTCTCGAATGGTATCGGCAGTTGGCGGCCGACGCCGAGTTCTGGACCGCGCTGTGGTTATCGGTCCGACTGATGGTCGCCAGCGCGGTCGTCGCGACGCTGTTGGCCCTGCCAGCGGCGTACGGGTTCGCGCGACTGGAGGCTGACGGCGCCGGGGAGTGGATCAAGGGACTCCTCGGATCGATCCTCCTGCCGATGTTCATCCCGGTCATCTTCATCGGGATCGCGTTGCTGTTGTACCTCTCGGCGATCGGGCTCGACTTCGGGTTCCTCTCCGTGCTGCTGGGCCACGTGATCTACGTGTTCCCCTACACGTTCCTGATCATCTACGCCGCCGTCCGCTCGTTCCCGCCGGCGATCACGGAGGCGAGCCGTGACCTCGGCGCGAGCCGGGGCGAGACGTTCGCGCTGGTCGTGCTCCCGCAGATCTTCCCGTCCGTGATCTCCGGGTTCGTCTTCGCGATGCTGCTGTCGCTCAACGAGTTCATCATCACGTTCATGGTGAGCGGTCCGGACACGTTCACGATGCCGCTTTTGATCTTCGATCGCCTCCGTCGCCACCTGACGCCGGAGATGAACGCCATCGGCGCGATGCTGTTGCTGTCCGGAATCCTCGTGGCAGTGTTCGCGGCCCGGTTCGATCCCCGTATCGACTGATCGAACCGGCCGCGACCGCCGCGAGACGTGAACTCGGTCGCCGTGTCCGAATCTGACCGCAACGTCCGAATCCGACCGCGACGTTCGAATCCGACCGCGGTGTCTGATTCCGGATCGACAACGCGCGCCGTGTGGTAACGTGAGTTTTATATCCTGTCGGTCTGTTCTCTCGAACCATGGGCGTTAGCAACACGCACCGAGATAGAGTCGCGAGACGCGTGGCCAATCCCGAATCGACCGCCGGAGGTGACCGATGAGCGACGGCGCCACGATCGCCTTCTTCCCGGAGGCGGCGTATGGCCCGGCGCTCAATTCGGTCGGGATCGCACAGGTGTGCCGCGATCGCGGCCACGAGCCGGTGTTCATCTGTGACCCGAGTATGGAGGGCGTCTTCGAGGACTACGGCTTCGAGGAGCACTACGTGCCGATGTCGGATCCCGACGCCGACGCGGGGTGGGAGGAGTTCATCAACACCCACATCCCGAACTTCGACAAGGATCCGATCGATCAGCTCGACAACTACGTCGAGGAGACCTACGATGCGATCGTGGCCTCCGCGGAGTGGGCCGAGACGGAGCTCCCCGAGGTCCTCGACGAGATCGATCCCGACCTGATCGTCGTCGATAACGTGATCCTGTACCCGTCGACCAAACAGTACGGCGTCCCGTGGGTCCGGATCACCTCGTGTTCGGAAAACGAGATCCCGGATCCGAACATCCCGCCGCACCTGTCCGGCGCCCGCGCGGATGACGTCGAGCACTACCACGAGTTCCAAGGGCGCTACGAGGACGTCATCGAGGACGTCCACGAGCGGTTCAACGACTTCCTCGAGGAGCACGGCGAGGACCCCTACCCGCGGGGCCTGTTCTACGAGACGTCGCCGTACCTGAACCTCCTCAAGTACCCCGAGCGGCTCCGATGGGACCGGTGGAACGAGCTCGACCCGGACCGGTTCCAGTACCTCAACGGCTGTATCCGCGAGGAGAACGAGTCCTACGAGGTCCCCGATCTGGACGCCGCGGACGACGCGCCCCTGCTGTACCTGAGCTTCGGGAGCCTCGGCGCCGGCGACACGGACCTGATGAAGCGGCTGATCGAGTTCCTCGGGACGCAGGAGTACCGCTGTCTCGTCAACGTCGGCGACTACGAGGACGCCTACAACGACTTCGAGGTCCCCGGCAACGTGGCGATCGAGAGCTGGTTCCCCCAACAGACCGTCATCGATCGTGCGGACGTCGTCATCCACCACGGCGGCAACAACACGTTCAACGAGTGTCTCTACTACGGAACGCCGGCGATCGTGATGCCGTACGTCTGGGACGGCCACGACAACGCGACGCGCGTCGACGAGACCGACCACGGGATCAAGCTGCACCGGTCGAACTGGACCGACGACGAGCTCGCCGGAGCGATCGAGACGTGTCTCACCGACGAGACGATCCGGGAGAACGTCGACCGCACCGCCGAGGACATGCAGTCCAGCGACGGCCGGAAGAAGGCGGCAACGCTGCTCGAGGACGTTCTGGAGACCCATGGCTGACGACGGAGTGTCGGCGGCTGACGGCGAGGCGCCCTCGGCGAGCGTTCTCCAGGACCCGGCCGCCCTCGCGGACGCGGACCTCGATGACTGGGGCGTCGTCGACGAGCCGATCGAGGGCGAGTCGCGCACCGCCGGAACGGTCATCCACAAGGGCCCCGACGGTCGCTCCGAGTGCGGCGTGTGGACGTGTACTCCGGGCACGTGGAAGTGTGCGGTCGACCGCGACGAGTTCTGTTACTTCCTCGAGGGCCGTGCGACCTACACCCACGAGGACGGCACCGTGATCGGGATCGAACCCGGGACTACGGTTCTGTTTCCGGCCGGCTGGACGGGGACGTGTCGCGTCGAGGAGACCGTTCGGAAGGTGTACATGATCCGATGACCGGGTTCGACCCCTTCGGACGACAGGTCTTCCGCGGGAACGAGTATCGGGAAAGCCGGTCCGAGGAAACGATGGCGGTGATCGACCCCGCCACCGAGGAACCGGTCGGGGAGATCGCAGTCTGTGACCCGGCGGAAGCCGAGTCGGTGGTCGATGACGCCGTCCGTGCGCAGGCCGAGTGGGGACGGACGGACGCCGCGACCCGGGCAGCCGCGCTCCACGAGGTCGCCGACGCGATCGAGTCGGCGGACGTCGAGGCCGACGCGACGCTGATGACGCGGGAACACGGGAAGCCGTATCCGGAGTCGGAGGGCGAGATCGACAACGTCGCGCACGTCTTCCGGTATTACGCCGAGTTGGCCCGCGACGAGGCGGGATCGATCCCCGGACCCAATCAGCCGGAGTCGTTCCAGTTCCACCGGTATTTCCCCTACGGCGTGACCGTCCACATCGTCCCGTCGAACTTCCCGGTCCTCCTGACCGCCTGGACCGTCGCCGCGTCGCTGGCCGCCGGCAACGCCGTCGTGGTCAAACCGTCCGAGCAAACGCCGCTGTCGACGCTACGGTTCATACGTCACTTCCGGAGCCTCCCCGAGGGACTGGTCTCGTGTGTCACCGGCGACGGCGAGACCGCCCAGGCGCTGATACGCTCCGACGACACCGACGCGATCGCCTTCACCGGCGGCGTCGAGACCGGCCGTGCGGTGAACACCGCGGCCGCCGAGGGACTCAAGCCGAGCGTCATCGAGGCCGGCGGGAACGACCCGATGCTCGTCTCGAAACACGCCCCGATGGCGGTCGCGATCGCCGGATCCGCCACGGCGGCGTTCCACCTCTCGGGACAGGTCTGCACCTCCTCCGAGCGCTTCTTCGTCCACGAAGACGTTCACGACGAGTTCGTCGACGGCCTCGTCGAGATGGCGCGCGATCTCCGGATCGGCAACGGCCTGGAGGACGCCGAGATCGGCCCGCTCGTCAGCGAGCACGCCCGTGACGAGGTCGACCGGCAGGTCCAGGAGGCGGTCGACGCCGGCGCCACGATCGAACACGGCGGTCGCGTCCCGCCGGACCAGGAGGTCGGTTGGTTCTACGAGCCGACCGTGCTGACCGACGTGACGCCGGAGATGGCGGTGATGCGTGAGGAGACCTTCGGCCCCGTGGCGCCGATCTGTTCGGTCTCGTCCTTCGAGGAGGCGATCGAACGCGCCAACGACACCGAATACGGCCTCGGCGCCTCGGTGTTCACGACCGACCTCGAGGAGGCGATGCGCTCCTACGAGGAACTCGAGGCGGGGATGGTCTGGGTCAACAACCCGATGATCGACAACGACGCGATCCCCTTCGGCGGCTGGAAACACTCCGGGATCGGCCGGGAGCTGGGCCGCGAGGGCCTGAACGCCTTCCGGCGGACGAAGATGGGGGTCATCGACTGGAACCCGACCGTCCAGGAGTGGTGGTACCCCTACCCCGACGACTGGTTCTACAGTCACGGCGCCGAGCGCTTTTAAGCGTGAACGCGCGTCGGGGTGACGTCTCCCGAGGCGAGGGTCCGAACGGGGATCGATGCCTCCGGACCGGCTCACGCTTACGCCCGCACGTCGTCGGGCAACGCGAGCACGAGCGCCCCCTCGAGCACCGCCGCGTCGCCCCGGTCGCTGACGGTGACCTCGGGCGTGTCGACGACGAGTTTCGGCGGGAGTCGGTCCCGGATCGGATCGACGATCGTGTCCGGGTTGTTGGTCACGACCGCGCCGCTCAGCGTCACGACGTCTGGCGCGTACGCGTGCACCACGTTCGCGACGCCGAGCACGTTCAGCGCCGTCACGCGGTCGATCACGTGGTCCGCGAACGCGTCCCGGCCCGCGTACGCGAAGACGTCCGCGGCGGTGAACGACTCGTCGTCGATCGGCAGCGCCGTGTCGGACGTCCCCTCCTCGAAGAGACGTCTCGCGAACCGCGGAATGTTGTTCCCCGAACAGTACGCCTCCCAGTGACCCGGCTGCCCGCAGCCACAGGTCATCGTTCCGTCCGCGTCGATCGTCTGATGGCCCACCTCGCCCGCGTTCGAGTTCCGGCCCCGCAGGAGGTCACCGTCCGCGATGACGCCCGCGCCGATCCCCGAGGAGATGGTGAGATACACGAGGTCGTCGACTGCCGGATGCGCGTGGAACCGGTCGCCGATCGCGCCCGCCTGCGTGTCCCCGCGAAGGGTCACCGACTCGGGGTCGAGATCCAACAGGGTCGCGACGGGCTCGACCAGGCGGATACCGTCGATATCGTCTCCGAGGTTCGACGGGACCGTCACCGTCCCTGCGTCGACGTCGAGCCGCCCCATCGAGGCGAGCCCGGCACCCGCGACCGCAGCCGGATCGACGGCCGCCTCCGCACACGCCGCCCGGACGACTTCGCGAACGGCTTCGGTGACGGCCTCTCCGGTCGGTCCGTCCGGCGTCGGTTCGCGTGCGCTCGCCGAGATCGTCGCCGTCTCGTCCCCGACGGCCGCCCGGACGTTGCTCGCGCCGAGATCGACGCCCACGTAGTGTGGCATCGACGGTCACTCGAAGATCCGCACGTCGTCGATCGTCACCGACGCCTCGTCGCCGATCTCGAAGCCGGTCTCGTCGGATTCGATCTGGATCTGTCGGTCCCGTCCGGCCGTCGCGATATACCGCGTCGATGAACCGTGGTACTCCTTGTTCGTGATCCGTACTGCGAGTCCGTCCGTCTCCGCTCCGTGCAGACGGACGTGTTCCGGGCGGACGACGACCGTCGCCTCACCGACCGCATCGACGTCCGGGATCGGGAGCGAGAGGTCGCCGTCGGTGAGGGTTGTGACCCCATCCTCGACGCCGATCCGGCCCGAGAAGGCGTTCGCGTCGCCGATGAAGTCGGCGACGAAGGGGTTGGCCGGCTCGTCGTATACCTCCTCAGGGGTCCCTATCTGCTGGATCTTCCCGTCGCGCATGATCGCAAGCCGATCCGACATACTCATCGCGCTCTCCTGATCGTGGGTGACGTAAAAGAACGTGACCCCGGTCTCCGACTGGATCCGGGCTAATTCGACTCGAAGCTCCTTGCGAAGCTTTCGGTCGAGACTCGCCAGCGGCTCATCGAGCAGGACGATCGGCGGCTCCTTGATGAGCGCGCGTGCGAGCGCGACGCGCTGCTGTTGGCCGCCGGACATATCTCGAACGTCCCGGTCCTCGTACCCCGCGAGGTCGACGAGTTCGAGGTACTCGGCCACGCGGGCGTCGATCGTCTCCGCGTCGACGCCGTCACGTTTCAGTCCGTACGCGAGGTTCTCACGGACCGTCAGGTGTGAGAACAGCGCCAGCTCCTGAAAGACCAAATTGACGTCCCGCTCGTTCGGCGGCACGTCGTTGACGACCTCGCCGTCGATGTGGACGGTTCCGTCGCTTTGCGTCTCGAACCCCGAAACGATCCGGAGCGTCGTGGTCTTGCCGCTGCCGCTCGGTCCGAGTAGGGAGAAGAACTCCCCCTGTTCCAACTCGAAGGACACGTCGTCGCAGGCGACCACGTCCCCGAATCGCTTGATGACACCGTCTACCGTGAGAGCCGCAGCCATGGAACGTGATACTAACACTGCCTATAAGGATGTTTCGGGAGCCGACCGGCGAAAGGGTCTCGTCGCGGTCGGTCAATCCTGCGGGACGTCGCGTTCGGTCAGTCCTCGCCCGTCCCGCCGAGCCTGGCGGCGACCAGGTCGCTGCCGGCATCGAGGAGCGGCTCGAGTCGGTCCGGATCGGTGGTCTCGGCGTACACCCGGATCTTCGGCTCGGTTCCGCTCGGGCGGAGCAGAACCCACGAGCCGTCATCGAGCAGGAACTTGAACCCGTCGACGGTGACGGTTTCGGCAACCGGATCGCCCGCGATCCGGTCGGGGACGTCGGCCTCGAGCGCCTCGACGAGCCGGGGTTTCGCCGCCTCGTCACACGCCACGCTCCGTTTGTCCGCATAGATCCGCCTATGCTCCTCGAAGAGTCGGTCCAACCGGTCATCGAACGGTTCGACGGCGGCCACCGCCGCCGCAAGTAGCGCGATCAGGACGCCGTCCTTGGTGCCGATGTGGCCGCGGATCGTGTACCCGCCGGACTCCTCGCCGCCGAAGAGGCCGTCGTGGGTCGCCATCCCGTCCGCGATCCACTTGAACCCGACCGGGACTTCGTGGACGTCGACGCCGTGTGCTTCCGCGATCCGATCGATCAGGAACGTGGTCGAAACCGTTCGGATGGCCGGTCCCGTCGCGTCCGCGTCCGTCAGCAGCGCCTCGAAGAGCACCGCGAACAGGAGGTGCCCGCTCAACACCCCTCGATCCGGAGAGCAGACCGTGATCCGGTCGGCGTCCCCGTCGTTGGCGATCCCGAGGTCGGCATCGTGTTCGGCCACCGCCTCCGGGAGCCCCGCGAGCGTCTCGGGGCTCGGCTCCGGAGCCTGACCGCCGAAGGTCGGGTCCCGCTCACAGCGGCGCCGGATCACGGTCGCACCGGCCTCCTCGAGCAGCGTGTCCGTCACCCCGCGGCCGCTCCCGTAGATCGCGTCGTAGACGACCGTGAGGTCGGAGAGGTCGACGTCGAGGAAGTCACCGACGAGCTGTCGGGAGTGCTCGGCGTGCAGCGCCACCGGGTCGAACCGTTCGACCGTCCCGTGGTCCGTCTCGGGGAGCGCTGTCGGCGCCCCGAGCCGCGCCTCGATGGCGTCCGTCACCGACGGCATCGCGGAGACCGCGTCCCCCGGGATGAACTTGATGCCGTTGTACTCGGGCGGGTTGTGGGAGGCCGTCACCATCACCCCGCCGCAGTAGTCGCCCCGGGCGACCGCGTACGCGAGGACCGGCGTCGGGCGATCCCGATCGGTGACCGAGACGTCGAACCCGTTGGCCGAGAGCACGTCCGCAAGGCTTTCGGCGGCGTCTTCGGAGGTCGCCCGCGCGTCGTATCCCACCGCGACGGCGCCGCCGGTTTCGACCGCCGTATCGCGGAGATAGGTCGCGATCCCCTGTCCGACGATGCGCACGCGCTCGTCGCTGAAGCGGTCGCCCCGTGCTCGCCAGCCGCCCGTGCCAAAGGTGATGTCGTCCATACCGGTTCCTCTCCACAGCGGAGTATAAATGCTGCCGAAACCTGCCGCCCCAAGGGGCTCCTGCACGGTCGCCGAGATGGACGAGCGTCCCTGACGCCGTGGCGCTCCCGTCATCGACGGGATGGTGACACCACGACACTACCGATCGAATATGTGACTTCCTATCAATACTCTACGATATCATACACGTTCGATCCGTTCGCGTCCTGCACGGTACTTACAAAACGGGTGTTCGAACCTGTATGCCGTCTCTCTCTTTAGTATGCGGTTGATACAGCATCTGCGTTGGTGATTCGATCGACGAACGTCGATCGTCCATCGCAGTCCGATGATCGTTGCCCTATTCAGCAGATTCGATGTACGGGAGCGCTGTAGCGTGTCGTCTCTCGTATTCTCTCGTATTCTCTCGTTCCTCTCGGGCCTCTCGGGCCTCTCGTCCCGCTCGGCAGCCTCGTCCAATCCCCGGAGATCTATCTGATTGATGTATATTGTTGATAACCTATATTTGTGCCGTGTCACCTCGTTCGGCGGACTCATCACACTCGGCGGACTCATCGCTCCGAGTGTCGTGATGGCGACGGCGAAACCGTACGCGAGATGGGGATCGGCGGGAGATGCTTCGATCGCCTGGATTCTCCGTCGTCGACGCGATCAGGCCGGAACGGCCGCGTCGGGGACGACGCCGTCCTCCCAGCCGCGGGCGTCGTAGTACTCCCCGAGGGCCTCCTCGAGGTCCGGCAGGTCGTACGGGAGCGTGTCGTCCTCGCGGTCGAGACCGCGCTGGTTGTTGAAGTGGCGCTCGAGCGTGACGATGCGGTCACCGACGGCGAGGAGGTCCTCGAAGTCGGCGCCGAACAGCGCCTCGTAGCGGTCCGGGTTCATGTAGTCCCGGGAGAACTTGCAGACGACGCCGGCGTCGTTGACCGCCATCAGGTTCTCGCGCTCGACGAGCCGGTCGGCCTTCCCGAGGGTGCCCTCGGGATCGAGGGCGTCCTCCTCGGGAACCAGGGGATACTCGACGGAGTAGAAGACCGAGTACATGTGGTCCGCGCCGCGGTTGGAGACGGCGTAGGAAAGCCCCTGTCCGTGAAGGACGCGCCCCTCGTGGGCCGCGAAGTCCATCCCCTTGACCGTCCAGTTCTCGACGCCGAGCTCCTCGTAGCATCGGTCGATCCCCTCCGCAAGCGTGTCCCCGATCCCCTCGCGGCGGGCGATCTTCTCGACGGTCTCGTGGATCAGATCGACGTCGCCGAACGCATCCTCGCTGGCGAGGTAGGCGGCCACGGTGTTGCCCGCCGAGATCGCGTCGAGGCCGTACTGGTCACACAGCTCGTTGGACTGCATCACGTCGACGATGTCGTCGACGCCGGAGTTCGAACCGAACGCCATCGCGACCTCGAACTCGGGGCCCTCGGTCTCGACGCCGCGCTCCTCGTCCCTCGTCGGGAGCTTGCACGCGAACGCGCAGGCCGAGCAGGTTCCCTTCTTGTACTTTTTCTCCTCGACGGCCGAGCCGTTGATCCCCTCGACGCCCGCGAACTCGCGCTCGGAGAAGTAGTAGGAGGGCAGCCCCTCCATCGCGTTGGCGAGATCCATCACCGCGACCGTCCCCTGTCGCTTCATGATGTTGTCGTCGGTGGCGGCCTCCCGATGGATCTCCATCTGGGTCGACGGGATCTCGATCTCGGGTGCCGAGTCGCCGCCGACGGTGATCGCCTTGACGTTTTTGGACCCCAGGACGGCGCCGAGCCCGCCGCGGCCGAACGCACGCTCCTCGGAGGTCATGATCGAGGCGAACCGGACCTGGTTCTCGCCGGCCGGGCCAATGACGGCAGTCTGGTCGGCGGTGATGTCGTGTTCTGCCTCCAGGTACGCCACCGTCTCGCCAACCGTCTCGCCGGCCAGTTCCGGAACCGGCTCGAACTCGACGCCGTCATCGCGGATGTGGATCGCGATCAGCTCGTCGCTTGCGCCGGTGATCTCGACCGCGCTGTAGCCCGTGTCGGCGAAGTTCCGGGACATAAAGCCGCCGGCGTTGCTCGAGAGCAAGCCGTCGGTCAGCGGCGAGACGCCGGTACAACTCATCCGCCCCGTGAAGCTCATCGTCGACGACTGCATCGGCCCCGTCGAGAACACGAGCCGGTTCGCCGGCCCGAGCGGGTCGGCGTCGAACGGGATACGCTCGTGGGTGAGTCGGGTGCCGACGCCCCGGCCCCCGATGTACTGCTCGTTGATCTCGGCGATGTCCTCACGTGCCGTCTCCCGGCTGCCGACGTCGATCGTCAACAGCGGACCGCGGTTGTGGAGCATACGTGACGATCTGCAGTGGACGGTAATAAACCTTCATCGACGGTCGTCATCGAACGCCGCTCCGTCCCCAATGGTGTCAGATGTTTATCGTTATTTTGGGGATATCACGGCCGGATACACCTGGGTGTCGTTTGAATCCAGTTCGAATATTTGGTCTCAATATTACTCTTGCTTGTCTATCCGTTTCGCTTCCAATGGATGGGTGAATGTATATACTCGCCGTCGGATCGAGATTTCGGAGTATATCAACGACAGACAACACATCGAATGAGCCGATACCGGGATTCACCACCGGCTTGAGCAGGCGGATGGTACTGGTCGCCGAGGTGGCCGAATACGACGGCGCATCCGGACGCTACGAGACGGCGCATCCGGACGCCACGAGACGACGCGCTATTCAAAAACACCGGCACTGATCGATCCGACACACCGGCACTGATCGATCCGACACACCGGCACTGATCGATCCGACACACCGACGCGGATCGATCCTACTCGAGGATCACTTCGCAGGCGCCGACCGGGAAGCTCACCGTGACGTCGTCGCCGGCCTCGAACTCGTCGACTTCCTCGTTGACCTGCCGTTCGACCTGGAAGGTGTGGCCGTCGACGTCGACCTGGTACACCTTCAGCGATCCCTTATAAATGGCGTCGGTGACGGTCCCGGTCCACTCGTTGGCGTAGCCGCGGCTCTCGCCGGGTGGCGTGAGGACGACCTCCTCAGGTCGGACCGAGACCCCGACGGATCGACCCGCGTGGTCAGGATACTCGCCGATGGCGACGTCCGGCCCCTCGTCACTCTCGAGGACGGTGCCGTCGTCGTCGATCGTCCCCTCGAACAGGTTCGTTTCGCCGATGAACGTGGCGACGAACTCCGTCTCCGGCGACTTGTACAGCGAGTCGGTCGGCCCGACCTGCTCGATCCGGCCGTCGTTCATCACCGCGATCCGGTCGGACATCGTCAGCGCTTCCTCCTGATCGTGAGTCACGTAGATGAACGTGATCCCCAACTTCTCCTGGATATCCTTGAGCTCGACCTGCATATGCTGGCGGAGCTTCCGATCGAGGCTCGCCAGCGGCTCGTCCAGCAGGAGGACGTCCGGCTCGCGGACGATCGCACGTGCCATCGCGACGCGCTGTTTCTGGCCGCCCGACAGCTCGGTCGCCTGGCGCTCGTGATAGCCGGGCAGCTCGACCATCTCCAGCGCCTCCGTGACGCGTTCCTCGCGCTCGTCCTCGGGAACGCCGTCCATTTCGAGGCCGAAGGCGATGTTCTCCTCGACGGTCATGTGCGGGAACAGCGCCCACTCCTGGAACACCATACTGGTGTTGCGCGCGTTGGCGGGTACGTTCGTCACGTCCTCGCCGCTGATCGATACCGTTCCGTCGGTGGGGGTCTCGAGGCCGCTTATCATCCGCAGGGTGGTCGATTTCCCGCAGCCGGACGGGCCCAACAGCGTGAGGAACTCGCCGGCCTCGATCTCGAGGTTCACGCCGTCGACCGCGACGACGTCGTCGAACTCCTTTCTGAGCGCGTCGAGTTGGACGGTACCGCGCGTCGACGCCGCCGCGGCGCCGTCCATTGACGGGGTCGTTCCTCCGTTCCGGTCCGCCGCCTCGTCGTGGTCCGTCTCGGCCGATTCCTCGGGGTCGTGTGTATCCATTTTGGTACTCATAATGAACTCCCGGGTAATGAACGCCCGGGTGTTGACCGCTGCTGCGGGCGCTTAGATGCTGCTTTCGGCCTTCGCTTCCTCCCACATATCCGTCCACTGGTCGGTCATGGGGGAGAACTCGTAGGGCGTGGTTCGGTTGGCGATGTCCTCGGCCGCGTCGAAGCCTTCGTCGGTGAACATAAGCGCCTCCTGTTCGTCGGCGCTGAAGAGGTCGAACGACTCCGTGTTGACCGGCGGGCTCTTCGCGGCGGGCTCCCAGGCGATGCTGCGCTGGCCCTCGGGGGAGATGACGGTGTTCATGAACTCGATCGCGAGCTCGCGGTTCGAGGGGTCCTTCACAAGACACAGCCCCTCCGTCCACTGCATCCCGCCCTGCTCGGGCAGGACGACGTTGACCCAGTCGTTGCCCTCCGCGCGCAGCTCCGACATCGTGAAGTTCCCGACCGGCGAGATGACGATGTCCTCCTGGAGGAACGCCTGACGGATGGCGCTGGTCCCGCTGTAGATCGCGGTGAACTGGTCGAACATCTGCACCAGGTGGTCGAAGACGTCGTCCAGCTGCTCGTCGGTCTGTTCGAACGGCGGGTATCCGAGCGTCTGTGCGATCTTCGGGATGTTCCAGGTCGGCCAGTCCATGATCCCCATTCGATCGGTATACTGCCCGTCCGGCCCGCCCGTCCAGAGGACCTCGTAGGAGTCGTAATGGCCCTCCTCGACCTGGTTCGTGTTGACTGTCAGCGTGTCCCATCCCCATCGGGTCGGGAGCGCGTACATCTCGTCGTCGTACTCGAAGGAACTGAACGGCCACTGGAACTCGCTCAGGAAGTTGTCCATCGCCGGGAAGTCGTCCGGATTCAGTGGCTCGATCGTCCCCGCCTCCGCGTGGCGGGCCGCCCAGGTGTTGTTAAGCGTGAGCAGGTCGTAATCCTCCGTCCCGCCGCTCTCGAGGATGTTCAGCCCCTCGGGATCGCTTGAGAGGAGGCTGATGTTGACCGTCGCGTCGTGTTCCGATTCGAACGCATCAACGATCGTGTCCGTGCCGTACCCCTCCCAGGTGAGGACGTTCAGTTCGGTCGTACCGCCGCCGCCGAGACAGCCGGCCACCGCCGCGGTTCCGACCGCGCCGGCAGCCTGAACGAACCGACGGCGTGACGCCGCGGAGTGCCCGGATCCGGTCGTGTCACTCGAGTCAGGTGTGGGGGAAGTCATCTTGGGTCTACAGTAGCATGCCTCGCTATCGTATATAAATCTTTCTTATTTATCCATCATTTTGGGCGTATCGTACGACCGAGTTCAACTACCTTGCCCTTTCTTGAATTTTAGTTCGATTCAAGCGGGATCGCGCCACGCGGCCCATCGTTGCGTCGCCGCCCCCTCCCCCCGTCTTGCCGCTTTCGTGGCGCCGTCGGCCGTGAACCGGATACGTCTCCGAACTGTGGGTGTCGCGATCGGAAGATATATTGGATAGAGTTCGATCAAAGGGGAGTATGGTGGAGACTCACAGTAGAACAGATACCATAGTTCGAACCATACTCGATCGCGTCCGCGAGTCGAACAGCTTCCTCGTGACCGGCGGGCCCATCCTCCTTCTCGAGGTGCTGTTCTTTCTGGCTCCCGTGGCGATCATGTTCTACATCGCCACGACCGGGATGGAAAGCCTCGCGTTAACGGTGGATTTCGGCCTCAGTAACTACACCGCGGTGTACACGAGGGCGGCCAACCGGGTGGCGTTCATCAACACGACGCTGATCGCGCTGGTGACGACCGCGACGGCGGTCGTCGTCGCCTATCCGTTCGCCTACTACATCGCCCGGTTCGGCGGGAAATACAAGAACATCCTGCTCGTGCTCGTGATGATCCCCTTCTGGACGAATTACATCGTCCGCGTGTACGGCTGGCAGATCATTCTCGGCACGCAGGGCGTGCTCAACGGGCTGTTGGTCTCTCTTGGGATCATCAACGAGCCGATCGGCTGGCTCCTGAACACCAAGTTCTCGATCTGGCTCGGCTTGACCTATCTCTGGTTGCCCTTCATGATTCTCCCGCTGTACACGAGCCTCGAGAAGCTCGACGAATCGCTGATCGAGGCCGCCTACGATCTGGGAGCGAGCCGACGTGAGGTGTTCAAGCGGATCGTTCTCCCGCTTTCGATCCCCGGGCTGGTCGGGGGGATCATCTTCGTGTTCATCTTCAGTATGGGCGCGTACATCGTGCCCGCGATGATCGGCGGCGGCGAACTGTTCGTCGGAACCCGGATCGCGTACGCCTTCGGCATCGGTAGCGACTGGCCGCTCGGGGCTGCCCTCGGCAGCGTCCTGATGTTGATCGTCGGCGGCGTGCTGTGGAGTCTGATGGGCTACACCAATATGGAGGAGATGTTCTGACGATGAGCGTCGACGCCACACCCTCCGACGGGACCGCCGCCGAGGAGTCCGCAGGCCAGTCGCCGATGAATACGGTGTTGAACGCCGTCAGTGGATACTGGATGCCGGTCTGGGCGATCCTCGTCTTCGGGTTCCTGTACGCGCCGATCGCCGTCCTGATCCTCTTCTCCTTCGAGCAGGGAACCTTCTCCGGGTTCCCCTGGGACGGGTTCACGATGCAGTGGTACGTCCAGATGGTCAACGACGACCGACTCATCCAATCCACGCTCAACAGCCTCTACGTGGGCGCGTTCGTCACCACTGGCGCGACGATCCTCGGCACGCTCGGGGCGATCGCCTTGGTTCGCGGCAGCTTCCGCCGGAAGGGACTGTTCCGCGCGCTCGTCATCGCACCGATGACGATTCCCGGACTCATTCTCGGGATCGCGTTGCTGCTCTGGTTCAACATGATCGGGTTCAACACGTCGCTGCGCACCGTGATGCTCGGACAGCTCGTCTTCGTGACCCCGTTCGTGCTCATCACCGTGAGTGCGCGCCTGCGCGGGTTCGACCCCGAGCTCGAGGAGGCCGCCCGCGATCTGGGTGCCAGCAAGTGGCAGACCTACCGCCGGGTGACCCTGCCGATCCTGATGCCCGGGATCATCAGCGGCGCGCTGTTCGCGTTCACGCTCTCGTTCGACGACTTCCTGATCGCCTTCTTCACCAGCGGCGTGGAGAACACGCTCCCGATCTACATCTGGTCGAAGGTCCAACACGGGACTGACCCGGTCATCAACGCGATCAGCGCGATGGTGCTGCTGTTCAGCATCTCGCTCATCGTCGTCAGTGAACTGCTTCGACAGCGGTAGGGTCGCTCCCGTTTCGAACGCCGTTCGCTTCCGCGACGTGGTCGACGTTTTTCCCACACGGCGCCTGACGGTCTGCTCACACGTACACGCCGGTTGGCGCGGTCGAACCGATCGCTTGAATGGATCGCCCGAACCGATCGCTTTCAGCCGTGACGTGGGAGCTCCGAGAGGACGTCGTCCAGCGCCGCAAGGAGTCGGTCCGCGTGTTTCCGTTCGAACACCAGCGGCGGTCGGATCTTCAGGACGTTTCCGTCCGCGCCGGTTGACCCAATGAGTACCCGGCGCTCACGGAGTCCGTTGACCACCGCAGTCGTCTCGTCGGGTGCCGGCTCCCACGTCTCGCGATCGCGAACGAGCTCGACGCCGATCATCAGTCCGCTCTGCCGAACCTCGCCGACGAGTTCGTGGTCGGCGCCGAGTTCCCGCAGTCCGTCTCCCAGGCAGGCGCCGACGTCGACGACGTGGTCCAACAGGTCCCGGTCATCGATCTCGTCAAACACCGCCAACGCGGCCACACAGGAGACGGGGTTCCCGCCGAAGGTGCTGAAAAAGCCGGTTCGGTCGTACAGGGCCGACGCGACGTCCGACCGCGTCACGACGGCAGCGACCGGGTGTCCGTTGCCCATCGGCTTGCCGAGCGTGACGACGTCGGGAACGACGTCCGCGTTCCGGAAGCCCCAGAGGGCCTCTCCCGGTCGGCCGAACCCGGACTGTACCTCGTCCGCGATGACGAGTCCTCCCGCCTCGCGAACGCGATCGGCCATCGACGTCAATCGTTTCTCGTCGGGCGGATGGATCCCATCGCTCGTGAACAGCGGATCGAACATCCACGCCGCGGTTTCCGTCCCCCGTTTCTCGAGGGTTGCCAGCGACTCGGTCATCTTCTGGACCGGATCCGTCCCTGCTCGGTCCCCGTGATGAGCATCGTCGATCGGGGGAGCGACGGTCTCGACGTGGTCCGGATCCATCCCCTCGGGCCAGATCGTCGGGGACTGTGCGGTCGTCGCCTCCGTGATCCCGTGATACGCGTTCCTCGAGACGATCGCGCCGCCGTTGCCGGTGGCAGCCCTGGCCAGTCGCCACGCGGTGTCGGTCGCTTCGCTGCCGGAGTTGACGAACAGGACGCGATCCAGCTCCTCGGGCATCGTCGCCAGGATCCGGTCGGCCAGCTCCACCGGCGCTTCGTGAAGGTACCGCGTGTTGGTGGCCAACGTACGGGCCTGTCCCGCGATGGCGTCCGCGACCGCTGGGTTCGCGTGCCCCACGACGGGGACGTTGTTGTACGCATCGAGATACTGGCGACCGTCCGGGTCGAACAGCCACACTCCATCGCCGTCGACGAAATGAACGGGGTCGTCATACGAGAGCGGCGACGATCCGAGCACGTCCCGTCGTCGAGACAGTAATTCAGACGTGTCCGTCCGAGAATACGGGACGGCTCCGGATTTCGCGGCGGCTTGGAGGCGGCGACCGACGGCGTCCAGCCCCCGTTCATCGAGCGATCGCAGGAGGTCCCACCCGTCATCGACGCCGTCCACGCTGTGGGCGTCCGTCTTTTCGGGATGCTCCGCGAGCCGCCACGCGACGGTGACGCCCCAGGTGAGGTGTCGTGCCGCGACGAGATCCGCCAGCAATTCCGCCTCCTCGTCCTCGAGGGGTGTGACGCTGACGTACCCTCGGATCACGTCCTGGGCCGCCTCGATCGGGTCCTCGCGACGGTACATCACGCTCGCCACCGCCATCACCAGGTCACTCACGAGCGCGGTGTGGGTGAGATCGCCGAAATCGACGATGCCGCCGACGCGATCGGCACCGTTCAGGAGGACGTTATCCAGCGTGAGGTCGTTGTGGATCACCTGCGCACGGAACGAATCGAACTCGGGCTCGACCCGGTCCTCGTACCGATCGAGGATCCGTTCCGCGAGCTCGCGTCGCTCGGCGTTGGTCACGCTGTCGAGCAGCGACCGAAGTTCGGGGACGTGCCGCAGATCCCACAGGATATCGTAGTCGGCGTCGGGATGGAAGAAGCCGCGCAATGCTTTCCCGAGCCGTGCCACGACCGCCCCGTATTTGAAGAGCGCCTCCGCGTCGAGGTCCTGGCCCGGAACGGGGCGTCCCGGAACGTGGGTGAACAGCCGCACGTGATACGTCTCGTCATCCTCGATGGTCGTCCATAGCGATCCATCGGTCGTCGGCACCGGCTCCATCACCGGGAGGTCGGGATCGGTCCGTTGGATATGACGCAGCGCCTCCGTCTGCAGATCGAGCGATGCCTCGTCATCAGCCGGGCTGGAGACCTTCAGGACGTACGCCTCGCCGTCGTCGACGTCGATCCGAAAGTTCTGGTCCCGTTCCCCGCCGAGTTCGGTGGCCGTCCCCTGGGTGCCGAACTCCCGCTCGGCGATCCGCGCCGCCCGCCGTTCATCTATGGTCGGGGGTTGTACGACAAATGGCTCTATCAAGGTGGCTGCATCCGTCATAGGTCTTCTCTACGCGCTCCAACGAAAGGAACCATACTGAGTGTTTCCCCGTCCCACCAGAGGGACCCCTAGACCGTCTTCACGTACTGGTCGCGTTCCCAGTCGGTGACGTGGTTCCGGAACGCCTCCAGCTCGCGCCGCTTGGAGGCCGCGTATACGCGCACGACGTCCTCGCCGAGGAGATCGACCATCGCGTCGTCGGTTTCCAGCGCCCGCAACGCGACCTCCGGCGAGCGCGGGAGCACCGGCCGATCGTCGGTCGGGTCGCCGGTCGTCGGGGTGGGCGGCTCCAGCTCGCGCCGGAGCCCGTCGAGACCGGCGGCGATCGTCCCGGCGATGACGAGGTAGGGATTGGCGTCGGCACTGGCGATCCGCGTCTCCGTCCGGACGACCCCCGGCGGCACGCGGACCGCGGTCATCCGGTTGTCGTACCCCCACGAGGCGGTGTAGGGCGCGAACGAGTTCGGCTCGAACCGTTTGAAGCCGTTGATGCTTGGCGTCCCCAGCGCGGCCAGCGCGTCGGCGTGGTCCATCAGGCCGCCGACGAAGTGCCGGCCTCGCTCGGAGAGGGTTCCGTCCGCGTCACCCGCGTCGGCCGTCTCGAAGACGTTCTTCTCGTCGTCGAACGCGCTCACGTGGAGGTGGTAGCCGCTACCCGACCGGTCGTCGAACGGCTTCGCCATAAACGTCGGCCACTGGTCAAAGCTGCGGCCGGCCTGCTTGACGAGCCGCTTGAAGTCGAACGTCGTGTCCGCCTGTTCGAGCGGGCGGCCGTAATCGAACAGCACTTCCAGTTGTCCGGGCCCGTGCTCGTGGTGGAGTGCGGTGAGATCGATGCCGTAGTCGCCGGCCCAGTCGACGATCCGGTCGTAGAATCCCGCGACCTCCTCGGTCGCCCAGGAGACGCACTCGTGGTTGTCGTCGGTGGCCGGGGTGAACTCGCCGTCGGGGGTCTCCTCCAGGAGGTAGAACTCCAGCTCGCTGCCGGCGTAGAAGTCGAATCCGAAGTCGTTGGCCGACAGCACCGATTCGAGCACCGCCCGCGGCGAACACGCCAACCGCTCGTCCTCGTGGAAGAACCGACACAGGACTCGCACGGCGTTCTCGCGCCAGGGGAGCCGCATCGTCGTCTCCGGAATCGGATGCACGGTTCCGTCGGCGTGACCGATCTCCGCGCCAAGCCCGGATCCCTCGGGGACGTGGTTGCGCGGCGTCTGGGCCAACAGCACGAGGTTCATCGCGAACCCGTCCGCCCACTTCTCGAGGAACGCGTCCGCGGTGAGCTGTTTCGACCGGGAGATCCCGTTGACGTCGGCGAACTCGATGAACACGTGGTCGATCGCGGGATCCTCGATCGTCTCGACCATCCGGTCTGCCGCCTGGCTCATTCGAGCATCGCCTCCCTGCGGGCCGATCCCCAGCGGGCTGATCCCCAGCTGGTCGATCGCTGTGTGGTATCTAGTCTCATTGGTTATGTGCCACCGTCTGGATGTGGGTTACAGTCAAGGTACAATAATTTATCCTTCTTGGGATACGAGGGACGATCGATGATCCTCGTCCTCGACGACGAAGTACAGCCTGAGTACCGATACCTCGGCACGGAGATCGCCGCGTTCACGCCCGATAGCGAGTATCACGTCTACGCGGAGGACCCGGAGACGCCTCCGCTCTCGCGGTTCGACGGCGTGATCGTGAGCGGCTCCACCGCGAGCGTCTACGAGGACGGCTATGACTGGTTCGACGACCAGCGCTCGCTCGTTGAGACGTGTCGGGAAGAATCGATCCCGCTTTTAGGCGTCTGTTTCGGCCACCAACTGATCAACGACGCCTTCGGCGGCGAGGTGATCGAGGATCGCCGCCGGGCGACGTTCGTCGAGATGACCACGCTCGACGCGGACGACCCGATCCTGGCGGGCGTGAACCCGGTCGTTCCGGTGCTTCACTCGGACCTCGTCGTCGAACCCGGCGAGGGAATGGAGCCGATCGCCGAGACCGACTACAACAACCACTTCTGCACCCGCCACGTCGACGCGCCGATCTGGACCGTGCAGTTCCATCCCGAGTTCACCGAGCGCGTCCGCGACCGGCCGAGCGACTGGTCCGACGGCGATCACTCCTTCGGCGAGTGTAACGCGACGGCGGTGTTGGAGAACTTCGCCGCGTACTGTCGGGACCGATAGCGCGCGAAAAAGCCGATAGCACGGGAACGGCCGACGGCTACCTCACTCGAAGACGGCGGCGAACGATTCGTCGAGCGCGTCGAGGGCCTCCTCGACGTCGTCCTCATCGATGCATAGCGGCGGCGAGAGGGTGATCTGGTAGTCGGGCCGGCCGAGCCCCACGAGGACGCCGCGATCCTTGGCCTCGCCAAGGACCTCGCTGACGGGGTTGTCGACGTCGTCGTCGACCCAGGAGTTCGCGAACGGCTCGCCCGTCTCGGGGTTCTCCACCACGATACCCCACAGGAGCCCCTTCCCGTGAACGTGGGAAATCTCGTCGTACGAGTCCGCGAGATCGTGAAGGCCCTCCTCCAACAGCGCACCCATCTCCCGGCCGTTCTCGATGAGGTGGTCCTCGTACTCGTCGATCGCCGCGAGTCCGGCGGCACAGCCCAGCGGGTGGCCCGCGAAGGTCTGTCCGACATCGGTGCCGTCCTCGCGGATGTCGTCGGCGATCTCCTTGCGCATCAGGACGCCCGCAAGGGGAACGTACGCGCTCGTCACGCCCTTCGCGAAGGAGATCATGTCCGGATCGACGCCCTCGTCCTGCATCGCGAACATCTCGCCACAGCGGCCGAATCCCGCGATCACCTCATCGGCGATGAGCAGGACCCCGTACTCGTCACAGATCTCCCGCAGGCGCTCGAAGTAACCCTCGGGTGCGGGATAGGCACCGCTCGAACCCGCCACCGGCTCCATCAGGATCGCGGCCACGGAGTCGGGGCCCTCGTTGCGGATCACGTATTCGACGTGGTTGGCGGCCTGTTCGGCGAGCTCCTCGCCCTCGGCGTCGAAGACCGACGGGAGGGGCGGCAGGAACTTGCCCGATCCGGTCACCGCGGCGTGGGAGTTGACGTTGTTCCGCGTGCTGGGGTCGGCGGTGAGCGCCGCGGTTCCGTAAGTGCTGCCGTGATAGGACTGCCACCGGGTCAGGACCTTCGAGGCGTCGCGGTACTCGCGGGCGTACTGGACGGCCAGCTCGTTCGCCTCGCTACCCGACACCGAGAAGACGACGTCGGTGAGCGGCTCCGGCGAGACCTCGGCGAGTCGGCGGGCCAGCTTCGTCCGCGTGTCGTTCTCCTTGCCCGAGGAGACGTACGGAATCCGGTCGAGTTGCGTCTTGACCGCGTCGATGATCGCCTGGTTGTCGTGGCCGGCGTTGACGCAGTAGAGCGACGCGATGAAATCGAGATACGACTCACCCTGGTCGTCGATCACCCGCGCACCCTCGCCGTGGGTTATCGGCGCGCTGTCGCCGTCCGGATCGTACCAGTGGGGGATCCAATCTGGATCGTCAGCCAACTGTTGTGCACTTTGATCGGAGCTCATCCGAGTAAATCCTTCACGGTCATACTATATATTAGTTGTGCGTCACCGGCGGAACGGCGATGTACCGGCGGAAGACGGCCGTGAGGCCGTCGTTCGGTCCCGTCACCGATCGGTGCCGCAGGGCTGTGGCGGCCCGTCCCGCGGAGTTGGATAGGATCTAACGAGACGTTCATCGGTGAAAGGGAAGACAAGGTTTCCGGAATAATTGGTTTTATTATCCTAGACTCGAGAGAGTCTGGTATGTCTGTCCTGTTGCTGTCCAGCGAGGACGTCGAAACGCACGCCCGTATGACCGACGTCATCCCGGCCGTCGAGGAGGCCTTCGCGGCCTACGAGCGCGGCAGCGTTCAGATGCCCGCAAAATCATACATCGAACTGGAGCGGTACAACGGCGACTTCCGGTCGATGCCGGCGTATATGGATGCCGGCGACTGGGACGCCGCCGGGATCAAGTGGGTCAACGTCCACCCAGACAACCCCGAGAAACACGATCTGCCCACGGTGATGGGGACGATGATCTACTCGGACCCCGAGACCGCGCTGCCGCTGTCGATCATGGACGGTACGGCGCTGACGATGCAGCGCACCGGTGCCGCGGCGGCGGTTGCGACCGACCATCTGGCGATCGAGGACGCCTCGACGCTCGGGATCGTCGGCGCCGGCATCCAGTCGTACACCCAGGTCGAGGCGATCGCCGAGGTGCGACCGATTACCGAGATCGTCGTGAGCGATCTCGATGAGGATCGGATCGCTCGGTTCATCGACCACTTCGAGGACGACTTCGACGTTCGCGCGGGCTCGATCGCCGAGGCCGCCTCCTGTGACGTCCTCTCCACGGTCACGCCCGTGCGCGAACCGATCGTGAGCCTCGATGACGTGGGTGAACACACCCACATCAACGCGATGGGCGCCGATGCGGCGGGCAAACAGGAGCTCGAGACCGCGGTGTTGGAGGCTGCCAAGTTGACGATCGACGACCACGCGCAGACCACCCACTCCGGGGAGATCAACGTCCCCTACGGACGGGGAGAGATCGAGGATCCCCACATCTACGCCGAGATCGGTGAGATCGTCGCCGGGGCCAAGCCCGGCCGAACCGACGACGACGGGATCACCGTGTTCGACTCCACCGGCCTGGCGATCCAGGACGTCGCCGCCGCGCGCGTCACCTACGAAGCGGCCAACGACGCGGACGCTGGGACGACCTTCGACCTGATCGATACGTCCTGATACAGTCGGACGAAACTCCGCGAGGAGTTTCGCCCGCCAGTAGTCACCGAGTTGGAGTGTGCTCGAGCCGCTCTCGCCCGGGCTATCGTCTGATTCCTCGCAATTCTCCGTCCTCGTCGACGGACGGGTTGGGTATCGTCGTCGGTCACGTACGTTTGTCCGACAGTATGTCGTGATCAAGGCGGTCACCGACGCGAGACGGCCCACCGGCCGAAAGAGTGAGATGACCACCACCCGTGCGGCCGATATGACACGCACGGCGACCGTGTTCCGGCACGGCAGCTTCTGGTACACGACGATCCCGCCGGCGAGAACGGGGCCGAGTGGACCGGGCGGCTCGCCTACCGCGAGCACCATCCGGATCGACCCCGAGTGGGTCCGCACCATCAACCGGATCCTCCGGATGGAGATCTCCGACCGGATCGAGTGGGTAGAACCCGATCTGCAACTCGTCAGCGCCGGCCAGGATCCGGGGGCGGTCGATCCGCTCGCCGGGATCGACGCGAACGTCGACGCCGATACCGTCGCGGATGCCGCGACCACCACGCGGAGTACTGGTCGACGCTCGAATGAGCTGAATTCCCATCCAAGAGTGAGTAATAAATCAGGATATTGTTCCGAGTATCGTGGTATTTTGAACTTTTATTCATAATTCCTGGCAGGGGAAACAAACTTACAACGCTAAGCGTGTAATAACGTTCCAGAGTGATCAAACAGTCACATGGTGTCACGACGGACACCCGGCAGAAGGGCGATCGATGCTCGAACGCGCGTGCGAAACCCGTTCCGATGGGAAAGAATTAATACGTAAGTCGAACTATGCTTCCATAACTGAACGTGGTTCAAACACACACGGAACGGCGGTCGGTTCGTCGGCGTCGAGCCACGTTCGAGCCCGCGACACCTATGGACGAAAAAGACCTGCGTATCCTCAAGACGATCGCATCGGAACGGATCAACAGCCCGGAACGGATCCACGAACACACGGGGATCCCCAAATCAACCGTTCACTACCGGATCGAACAGCTTCGAGAAAAGGGCGTCATTCTGAACGATCTTTACGAGATGGACCTCTCGAAGGTGGGACTCTCCATCGTGTTGATAAGCGAAGTGTACGCCGAGTACGAGGAGGATTACCACGAGTCCGTCGGCGAGCGGATCGGCGAGATCGAAGGGGTCAACCAAGTGTACTTCACGATGGGCGATACCGACTTCATCGTCATCGCCCACGTCACCGACCGGCGGATGGTCGAGGACCTCGTGGAGTCCTACGAGTCGATCGACGAGATCCGCCGCACCAGCTCGAAGTTCGTGATCACCACGGTCAAAAACGAGAGCCACCCGATCAACGACTTCGAGCACGAAACGCTCGTCGAGGCGATCCTGGAGGAGTAGGCGGTCTGGCCAGCGATTCCACCTCCCGGGGAACCGTCACCGCGTCCGCCATCCGGATAGTCCTCAGCTCGTCGTTTCGGCCGTCGTTCAGCTTACCGGTCGCTCCTCACTCACTCACTCGCGTCGATCGTCTTGGGTCACGTCAGCATCACGCTCCCGTTCGTGATTCTCGTGGTCTTCGTTAGGGCTGCAACGTGAGAAGGCTCAAACATAAGATATCTGAAACGTGAGACGAGCCGAATTTCGGCTGGTCAATGGCTGCAATCGCTCACCTCGCGGTTGTCGCGACTGGCTCACGTGGATTTTGTGGAGCGACAGCGGCCGCCGACTGAGCTGATGAAGCTCGGTATTCGGCTGTATGTGATAATTATCATTGTAAAATACTATATTTAAATTTGAAACGTTTCGTGTCTATTGATCATAAAATGGCGTTCACGACTGGATACAAAAAGCCGATCGATAGCCCGCCAGCGACGCGAGTCCGAATCAGATCGCAGTTGAGGAAACGGTGGTCCGAATTACTGGACAGCGGTTCTGGCCGTCTACTGTCTCCGATCCAAAAAACCAACAGAGTCCGGTATGTAAGGCCGTATAAGACGACAAGAACAGTAGTAATGCAGCAATTTCTTCACGGGCTTCGTGAGAAACACGACGGTGAAAACGCCGGTTTCTCGTCGATTATGGAGAATATCTCGCAACTTCGCTCCGTCGGTCTAGGCTTCGATTCCGGACAATTCGTCACGGAAATCGGCACATCATTACATATATATTTATAGATATACAATAGAATATATTATTTTCATCAATATTTTAGGTATGCTGATCCGACAACCGTCGAAACCTTGGTTCAGGCCTTTTGTGTCTGGTGAAGATCGCTTCCCTACACAGGATGGTCACGCTTGTCCGTAGTGGCCGGCCGAGAGGATCAGGCTGGCTGTGGTGCCCTGCACTGTGTTTGTGGTGTCCTGCACTGTGTTTGTGGTGTCCTGCACTGTGTTCTGTGTGTGACCGTGGAAGGGGGTGACCGATGGCCACCGGTACGGACTTCCTGGTCCACCCCATCCCCACGAGACTTTTTACCCCGCACGTTCTATGGTCGGTATCTGAATGAGCGGACGTAACATATCCGCCGGCGAGTCCGACGTCGAGTCGGCCGCCGGTGGCGACCACGAGGCCGCCCGGGCGGACCTCGACTGGTGTCACGAGGCGGTGCAAGGCGTGTCGCGCACCTTCGCGCTGACCGTCGACGTGCTCGAGGAGCCGATGGCGAGCCACATCTGTCTCGGCTATCTCCTTTGCCGAGTCGCCGATACCGTCGAGGACGCCGGCCACATCCCGCCGGCGGCCCAGACCGAGCTGCTCGAGACCTACGACGCCGTTCTCGATCCCGACGACGACACCGACATCGACGAGTTCCGCGCGGCCGTCGACGAGTGGGTCCCGCCCGAGGCGGAGCGGAACGCGGACTGGGCGGTCGTCGCCCGGTCGCCGACGATCGTGGCGACCTTCCAGGAGTTCCCCGAGGACGTTCGGGCGGCCATCGTGCCCCCGGTCCGCGAGATGGTTGACGGGATGGCGATGTTCCTCGACCGGCACGCGGAGGCGGGCGGGCTCCGGATCGACGACCGTGACGAGCTCGAGCAGTACTGTTATTATGCCGCCGGCACCGTCGGCACGCTGATCACCAACCTCCTGACCCGGGCTGACGTCGACGACGATCGCGTGCAACGGCTCTACGACACCGCCGAGGAGTTCGGCCTGCTCCTCCAGCTCGTCAACGTCTCGAAGGACGTCTACGACGATTACACCGCCGAGAACAACGTCTACATCCCGGCCGAATGGCTCGCCGCCGAGGGCGTCGACCAGGAGTCGATCGTCGACCCCGAGAACCACGACTCCTCTGCCCGCGTCGTCGACCGGACCGCCGAGTACGCCCACTCGTTCCTCGACGACGCCCAGGCGTACTTGGAGACGATGCCGCTGAAACACGGCAACACGATGGCCGCCTGGAGCGTCCCCTACCTGCTTGCGGTCGGAACGCTTCGGGAGATCCAGTCGCGCCCGGAGGACGCGCTCACCGAGACCGGCGTGAAGGTCTCCCGCAAGGAGGTGTTTGCGGTGATGTCAGCCGCCAGCGACGCCGGTCGCGACTCGCTTGCCGACCTGCGGGAAACGATCGCGAACAAGCCGTTCCACCGCGCGATGAGCGCGGGCGAGTAGCCGGCACGCCACTCGACGCCGACACGCGTTGCCGGAACCGGACGCTCGGTGATTCCCCCGCGGTCCCCTGTCGCCATCCCCACCGATGACCATCACCCGACTCACACACCTCGCGCTCGAGGTCCAGTCGCTCGATCGCGCACGCGAGTTCTACGAGGATCGACTCGGGCTCGGCCACGAGCGCATTCACCGGACCGATCGGGAAGTCGCCTATGCGGTCGGTGATACCGGGTCACGCCTCGTGCTCCGCCGCCCACGGTCGATCCCGCGTGGCGGCGTCCACACCCATTTCGCCCTCTCGACGACCGCTGACGCCTACGACGCCTGGATCGATCGCTGTGCGGATCTCAATCCCGTCGAACGGACGTTTGGGGCGTATCGGTCCCTGTACGTCGATGACCACGACGGGCATTGCGTCGAGATCGGGACGCTCGAGGGGACTGACGACGCCGGCACTCGTGGAGACACGCCGGCACTCACAGGGATCTTCGAGGTCGTTCTCGAGGTCACGTCCCTGGATCGGAGCGAGGCGATCTACCGTTCGCTCGGCTTCGAGGTCGTCGATCGCGGCGACGACCGACCGCGTGTCCGCCTCCAGGGGCCGTTCGATCTCGAACTGTGGGAACCACACATCGGGATCGCCGACGCGCGTGGTGGGTGTCACGTCGATCTCGGACTGGCGAGCGACGACCCCGACGCCGATGCCGATCGGCTCGCGGACGCGATCGCGACGGCGGGTTCGGCGGATTCGGTGGGTGGAACCGATGCGACTGGGGAAGCAGCGACCGAGATCGTGGAACCGATCGACGGCGGCGTCCGCGTTCGCGATCCGGACGGACACCGGATCGCGATCGTCGCTGAGTGACCGCTATCGCGTTCGGAGGTCGTCTTTGTCCTTGACGACCTGCGTCTCGGCGTTCCCCGAGGAGACCTCGTTGGCCAGGTCGTAGAAGTCGTTTTGCAGGCCGGCCGGGAAGGTCACGACGCCGACCCAGGATCCGTCGTTTTGCCACTCCTCGCGCTCGAGGTCGCCGAATTCGCGTATCTGCGCCTGGCCGGATCCGGCGTAGTCCGGCGGCAGCTGCACGGCGACCGTGATCTCCTCGAACCGGATCGGGATCACGGGTCGCAGCGCTTCCAGGGCGTCGTCGACCTGGTTCTCGACGGGCTCCATCGGATCGATGGTGAACCCGGCCTCCTCGAGGGCGCGGTCGATGCGCTCGGGCGGGTGCGGCGAGTCGTCCATCTGGGGATTGATCGCGTTGCGCGCGATCGTGTTGATGAGCTGTTTGCGCTTGCGCTCCTGCATCTCGCGGCGTTGATCGGCGGTGATCTGGATCTCGCCGCGCTCGACCACCTCGGGGATGATCGCCATCGGGTCGGTCGTTCCGAACACCTCCTCGAGGGCGGACTCGCCCGGGCGATCGCCGCGTGAGGCGTTCTCGAAGACGTCCTCGGCGGCGATCACGTCCTCGAGGTCGCCCTCGAAGTCGCCGCGTTTCATCGCCAGCGCCGCGTCGGGGTCGATCAGCACCTCGAATCGCTCCCCGTGTGATTCGAGCCGAGCCGTGACGGCGTCCTCGAGTGAGATCATACTCGCCGGTTCCTCCCCCGTGGTAAAAAGTCTCCCGCGTCAGAGTCACACGATCCTCCGACGGTCGGTCCCGACGGTATGATCCCCGATCGTCCGCGATCGTCCGTGATGAACGCCATCGACCGTCACGGTACTCGGCAGTTGCCGTGACCGAGCCAAGCTTCATATACTGTGGGCGAACAGTCTCTGGCGTGCTTGAACCGTCGGTTGCCGCGCTGTTGAACGTGTTCGTGGCCACCCAGATCATCTACGGGCTGGTCAACCTCTCGGTGGCCTTGCTGTTATATACCCAGCCGGTCAACCGGGTCGACGAGGCCCTCGCGATCCCGTTCGGCGGTGACGACGCCGACGTTCCCGTTTGGGGGAGCGATGTCGGCGGCTCGGCGACGGCGGATGCGGGGACGACTCGGGCCGATCGGTTTCGACCGATCCACGTTCTCCTGGCGATCCGCAGCGAACGACGGGCGGTCATCGAGGAGACGATCGCCGACGTGTTCGCCCAGGAGTACCCGACCGATGCGATCCACGTCTACGTGGTTTACGAGGCGGACGACGACGTCGTCGGCGGGTACGTCGAAGACCTCGCCGCGGCGGCGGCCGAACGTGGGTGGGACGTCGTCCCGCACGTGGTCGACCGGGAGGGGCTGTCGTATTACCTGCAGGCGAACGCGCGATTGATCGCCGGCGACTTCGTCCCCCGAACCAAGGCCGCGGCGCTGACGTACGCGTTCGCCTCGCTATCGTTCGAGCCGGACGACGTGGTCACCGTCTCCGACGCCGACACGACGCTTCCCGCGGACACGTTTCGGCTCGCGGTCGGCGGACTCGAGGAATACGACATCGTTCAGGCCAAACAGACGGTTCGAAACGTCGCGGACGGCTGGTTGCCGACCCTTGAGGCGATGGGAATCGTTGCCTGGTCGGACGCGATCTACACCCGAACCAGCACGGGACCCTATCAGCTACTCGGAAAGGGCTACTTCATCGGCGTCGCCGACCTGTACGCGCTTGACGCCTGGGATCCGGACGCCATCACCGAGGACATGACCCTCGGCGTCGCGGCCTACCTGTGCGGCTACCGACTCGGGGTCATCGACCGATATGTACAGGACCTCTGTCCGCCCGACTTCCGGGACTGGGTCCGGCAGAAGCGTCGTTGGGTCGGGGGCCCCTACGGCCACCTGTTCCGCACGGAGTTCACGCTGCGGGAACGGGTCCGGTTCTGGACGTTCACCGTGGCCAATCAGGCCATCTCGGTGGCGAACTTCCTCGGGATCCCGGTTGGCGCGGTCGTCGCGTGGTCCGTGCTCGTCGGACCGGGGATCACGCTCCCGACCCCGGTGACCGTCCTCGTCGCGTTCAACCTCCTCTGTTGGATCGAGTTCACGCGCCGGACGTACGCGGCGACGCGGCGCGCGGTTCGCCTCGAGACCCGCCGTCAGAAGGCTCGATTCTACCTGATCTCGAACCCGATCACGCAGGCGATCTACGCGGCGCTGTGGGCAGTCCCGATCGCGAGCGCGGTTTGGGGAACCCTGCGCGGTGCGACCCCCGATTTCGAGGTGACGCCGAAGTGAGGGGGATGATTCGGATCCACCGGGCCGAATCGTGGATGCGGTGGTCGTCGGATTCGAAACCCTTACTCCCGGGCCGTCACACTCATCGGTATGAGCGATTCGCCCGACGAACGGTCCGAGGCGGCTGCGGACGCGGCGGACGCCGCAGACACCGCAACCACGGACACGACGGAGGCTGTCGACGCGACCGACGCGACCGCCGTCGACGTCGAGGACGTCGACCACGTCGCGAGCCTCGCGCGCGTCGACCTCGAGGAGGCGGAGCGGGAGCAGTTCCCCGAACAGTTCGCGGAGATCCTCGAGTACTTCGAGACGCTGGATGAGGTCCCCGAACACGACCGCGAACCGGAGCTCGTGAACGTGATGCGTCCCGACGAGGTCCGTGAGGGGCTCACCCAGTCGGAGGCGCTCCGGAACGCCTCGGAGACCGAGGACGGCTACTTCCGCGGCCCGCGGGTGTCGTAGATGGCGGCCGACCTCAACGCGTTCATCACTGAGGAATCGATCGAGGGTGCCGACGCGGGGCCCCTCGCGGACGCCACCGTCGCGGTCAAGGACAACATCTCGACGGCCGGCGTCGAAACGACCTGCGGGTCCCGGATGCTCGAGGGCTACGTCCCGCCCTACGACGCCACCGTCGTCGAGCGACTCACGGACGCCGGCGCGACGATCGTCGGCAAGGCGAACATGGACGAGTTCGGGATGGGGACGACCACGGAGACGTCACAGTTCGGCCCGACGCGCAATCCGGTCGATCCGGACCGCGTCCCCGGCGGCTCATCGGGCGGCTCGGCGGCCGCGGTCGCCGCCGGCGAGGCCGACCTCGCACTCGGAACCGACACGGGCGGGTCGGTCCGCTGTCCGGCGGCCTTCTGCGGCGTCGTCGGGATCAAACCGACCTACGGGCTCGTCTCGCGATACGGGCTGATCGCGTACGCGAACTCCCTCGAGCAGATCGGCCCGATCGCCGGGACCGTCGAGGACGCGGCGGCGCTGCTTGACGTCATCGCCAGCCCCGACCCGCACGACGCCACGACCCGAGAGGCCGGCGCGGACGCGAACTACGCGGCCGCCGCTGACGGCGACGTCGACGGGATGACGATCGGCGTCGTCCCCGAACTCTTCGAGGGCGCCCACGAGGGCGTCGTCGAAACCGTCCGTGCCGCGATCGACGACCTCGAGGCGCAGGGTGCCGAGACGGTCGAGGTCTCGCTCCCGTCGGTCGAACACGCCGTTCAGGCCTACTACGTCATCGCGACCTCGGAGGCCTCCTCGAACCTCGCGCGCTTCGACGGCGTCCGATACGGCCACTCGGCCGGCCACGACGGCAACTGGAACGAGACGTTCGCCGAGACGCGCTCGGAGGGCTTCGGCGAGGAGGTCAAACGCCGGATTCTGCTGGGTACCTACGCGCTCTCGGCCGGCTACCACGACAAGTACTACAAGAAGGCACAGGACGCCCGCGCGTGGGTCCGATCGGACTTCGACGACGCCTTCGCGGACGTCGACGTGATCGCCTCCCCGACGATGCCCGTGCTCCCCTTCGAGCTGGGCGAGGGGATCGACGATCCGATGACGATGTACCTCGCCGACGCGAACACGACCCCGGTCAACCTGGCGAACCTCCCCGCGATCTCCATCCCCGCCGGCACCGCCGAGGGACTTCCGGTCGGCCTCCAGCTGATCGGCCCCCAATTCGGCGAAGAGACGATCGTCCGGGCCGCAAGCGCCGTCGAGGAGTAGACGGTCGGCGCGCCAGGACGAACTACGTCCCAGACGACGGCGGTATTTGTCGCCCTCCAAATCCGTTCCTGTCCTCACCACCCACCGATGGGTATGTCGGAATCCACCGATCGGGACTTGCCGGAGATCCAGAAGCCGCTGAAGGCGGAGTACGAGGAGAACCCGGACGCGGCGAAGGTGACGCTGTCGGCCACCGGTGCCGAGCAGGCCGAGGAGGGACGCGCCTGCAACGTCGACATCGGCCGGGCGATCTACGAGGCCGAGCTCCACGAGGGCGCCGGCGGCCCGGGCTCGGGGGCCTGCTCGGGCGACCTGCTGCTCGGCGCGCTGGCGGCCTGTTCACAGCTCACCGCGCAGGCGGTCGCGGAGAACTTCGGCATCGACGCGGACGTGAGCGTCGACGTCGAGGGCGACCTCGACCTCCGGGGCACGATGGGCGTCGCCGAGGACGCGCCGGTCGGCTTCGAGGACATCCGCCTCTCGATCGACGTCGATCCGGCCGACGGGGAGTCGATCGATCCCGAGACGGCGGTCACCTTCGAGCGGGCGACCGAGAAGTACTGCGTCGTCTACCAGACGCTCATCGACCCGCCGGAGATCGAGACCGACTGGAACGTTGACTAAAGCAACCACCGACTGGAACGTGAACGAGCCGGGACGGTCGGGCTCTCACTCCCCGTCGTCGCCCACGAGCGGTCGCGAGGAGTTCGCCACCACGAGCAGGCTGCTCGTTCCCATCGCGATCGCGGCGAACAGCGGGTTTAGGACACCGAACGCCGCAAGCGGGATCGCGATCGCGTTGTAACAGAACGCCCAGGCGATGTTCCCCTTGACGCGCCGGCCCGCGGCGCTCGCGAGGTCGAAGGTCGTCGTCACCGACCGGAGGTCGTCGTCCACGATCGCGACGTCGGCGGCGTCGGCCGCCATCGCGGTCCCGCCGCCGAGCGCGATCCCCAGGTCCGCACGCGCCAGCGCCGGCGCGTCGTTGGTCCCGTCGCCGACCATCACCGTCGTCCCGGTCGCCGCGAGCCGCCCGACCGTCTCGGCTTTCCCCTCCGGCGGCACGCCGGCGAACACCCGCGAAACCGCGTCGTGGTCGGCAAAGACCGTCGCCGCCCGCTCGTCGTCCCCGGTGAGGACGACGACGTCAACCCCGCGGTCGTCGAGTTCCGCAACCGTCTCCCGCCAGCCATCCCGGAGGTCATCACCGACCACGATCGTTCCCTCCGCCTCGCCGTCGCGGCCGACCGCGACCGGGACGCGACCTACCGCGCGTGCGTCCGCGATCCGGTCGGCGATCGCGTCCGGAACCGCCCAGCCACGCTCCGCGAAGAGGTCGGGATGGCCCACGAGCACTTCCTCGCCGTCGACCACGCCCGACACGCCGGTTCGGTGGCTTCGGAAGGACTCGACGCGATATGGCTCGGCGGGCTCCTCGATCGAACCCGTCCCGTCGCTCGTTGCGGTCGCGGCCGCCATCCCATCGTCGTCCGGTGCCTCCTCGGCGGCCGATCGCGTGGACGTGACCGACGACCCGCCGTCCGTTGCGGTCACGCCCCGTCCCTCGTCGGCGTCGCCAGCGGTCTCATCCACGACCGCGTTCGCGATCGCGGTGCCGACGGGGTGGGCGGACCGACCCTCGAGGGCGGCGGCGCATTCGAGGAGGTCGGGGTCAAGGTCGTGGTCGACCACCCGCGTCTCGCCGGTCGTCAGCGTGCCGGTCTTGTCGAGGACCACCGTATCGGCCTCGCGGACGCGCTCGAAGACGGTGTCGTCGAAGACGACGATCGACCGCGCGAGCGCGTCGCGGATCCCGGCGGCGACCGCAAGCGGCGTCGCTAGTCCGAGCGCGCATGGACACGAGACGATGAGAACGGTGAGTCCGACCAACAGCGCCTCCGCGGGCGGCGCCCCGACCAGGAGGGTTCCGACGGTCGCCACCGCGGCGATGGCGAGCACGACGGGCACGAAGACCGTCGCGAGCCGGTCGGCGAGCGCCTGGATCCCGTGGTTGGAACTCTGGAGGTCCCAGACGAGCTCGGCGATCCGGTCGAGGCTGCTCGTCGCGCCCTCGCCGACCTGCACGACGAGCGCTCCGTCGGCGAGGACCGACCCGCCGACGACCGTGTCGCCCGGCCGCTTGTCCACGGGCAGCGACTCGCCGGTCACGACCGACTCGTCGACCGCGCCCTCACCATCCACGACCTCGCCGTCGACCGGGACGCGCTCGCCGGCCCGAACGAGCAGGCGATCGCCCGAGCCGAGGTCCTCGATCGCGACGGTCTCGGCGTCGGCGTCGACACCTGGTGGATCCGACGCGTCTGCGTCCGCCGTGGGTTCGCCACCTCCGACCGTGCCGTCGTCTCCGGTTCTGTCCGTGTCGACCAGCCGGCGCGCCTCGTCGACGCGAACGGCGGTCAGATCCGAGAGTCGCTCGGTCGCGCGGCGTTTGATCGACGTCTCGTAGTGGGTGCCGATCGTGACGATCACGATGATCGCGACGGTCACGTCGAAGTAGACGTGTTCCTTCCCGGTCGCGATCGAGAGCACCGAGTAGGCGTACGCGCTCATTGCCGCCAGCGCGACGAGCAGGTCCATATTCGGCGACCGGGTCCGGAGACTCACGTACGCGCCACGGAGGATCGGCTTGCCGGTCACGACCACGACGATCGTCGTGAGGATGCCGATGAAGCCGTAGAAGTACGTGCTCGAGGAGTGCCGGAGTGCATCCGAGAGGAACCGGGCCATCGCGTCGGTGTAGAACAGGCCGTCGAAGTAGGTCGGATAGATGATCGCGACGTACTGCAACATCACCATCATCCCGACGAGCACGCCGACCGCGAGCCGGACCGTCGCGATGGCGTCGGCGCGCCGGCGGCGGAAGGCGTCGTCCCGGTCGTACGCGCTGTAGCCGAGCCCGGAGACGGCCTCCCGTAGGTCGGCCGCCGAGACCGCCTCGGGGTCGTGGTCGATCCGCACCGTCTCGGTCACGTAGCTCGCGCTCGCGTCGCTGACGCCGTCGGTCGCTGCGGCGGCCGACTCGATGAACGCCTCGCAGGTCGCACAGTGCATCCCGTCGACCTCGAGGAACGTGGGCTCGTGGTCGTCGGGCACGGTCGGTTCCCCCTCGGCTCCCTCGGAGTCGTGTACACGCTCCCGGACGTCGGCGGCATCGACGTCGTCGACCGACCCGAGCGTCTCGTGGACGTCCCGGCAGCCGGGACAGCAAAACGGGTTGCCGGCGGCGTCGACGATGTCGGCGGCGGGAAGGTCACAGAGCGTGCAGGTCTGGTCCTCGGTCATGGGATGCGGGCGTGGGTCGGCCGATTCGCCGCGACGTGCTCGGTCGTGACGAGCCGACCGTTCGCGTTGTGTTGGGTTCGATCCGGAGGTGAATGACTGTTGCGTCTGGGAACGGCCTCGATCAGGGAGTCGTGACCCCGGTCAATGGCCGGCGGCCCCGCTCAGGGGGTCGTAGAACGGGAACATCGGGTGGGGAACGTGAATGCCCAGGCTCATCAGCCCGTGGGCGAACAGCACGTATCCCAGCGCCAGGAACACGACGCCGAGCAGGCGGTGCAGTCGTCGGCGGTGGACCGCGTCGACCGCCTCGATGACGGTTCCATAGGCGAAGACGGCCGGGATCGTTCCGACGCCGAGCGCCGCAAGCGCGAGCGCGCCCGATCCCGCGGAGCCACTCGCAAACGCGTAGAGGTACGCCGGGTAGAGGATCGGACACGGCAACAGTCCGTGGAGGCCGCCAAGGACGATGATCCCGGGGCCGTTTGCGAGCCGGTCGACGTGGGTCATCAGTCGTCCCGTGACGCGGTCAAGCCCTGGCAGGTGGATCCCGGCAGCCGCGCTTCCGAGTAGGTATTTGACGCCGATCGCGACCACGAACAGTCCGACGAGGACGCCGACGACGCCCCGAACCAGTCCCGCCGTCGACGTGAGCGTCTCCGCAGTGAGAAAGACGGCGCCGCCGAGCGCGCCCACAAGCGCCCCAATCAGGGTGTAGCTCGTCGCTCGCCCGACGTTGAACAGCGCGTGCTGGCGGACCTCGTAGGTGGTGAGGTGTGAGTCCCGACTCCCCCCAGCTGCGCCGTCGCTGGCTGCATCCGATCCGGGCCCCATCCGGTCGGCGTAGACCGTAACGAGGGGCCCACACATTCCGATACAGTGGGCGCCGCCGAGCAGCCCGACGAGCAGGAACAGCGCGACGTCGACGCCGAACAGCTCCGCGGCGGTCGGCACCATCGGTCACTCCTCGACGATGACGGCGCCGATCATTCCGGCCTGCTCGTGGGGGATACAGACGTAGTCGTACCGACCCGGAACCTCGAAGGTTCGGGTGAACTCATCGCCGTTCTCCAGGGCGCCGCCGCGATCGCTCCACCACGCGTCGCGGGCGGTCGCCTCGTCGTCGTATCCGCCGGTCGCGAAGAACTCCGCGTCCTCGGGAATGGCACCCTCGTAGGCGGTGACGGTGTGGGTCCGCGCGCTCGTGTTCCGCCAGGTCACGGCTTCGCCGACGGCGATCGTGACCTCCTGGGGGCGAAACGTCGTCGCGGTCATTCCGACGTCGTAGTCGGACTCGTCACCGGACCCACCCGCAGCACCGCCCAGACAGCCGGCGATCGGGAGCGTGGCGGCCACCGTCGCCGACCCGGCCAGGCGCGAAAGGAACCGTCTCCGCTGCATATCTCCTCGTCAGCGACCCGCGGGCTTATGTACGGCGGTCCGCTCCCGGGTTCTGAGAATAACAACAGGTAAAAAGCCCGTCCACGACCCGATGGGTATGAAGCCGCGGTTCGCCGGCCGACTCGGGCTCGCGGACGCCGTCACCGTCGCGAACGCGGCGATCGGCTTTCTGGCGGTCGTGGCGGCAACGATCGACGTCGAGCTCGCTGCCCGGCTCGTGCTGTTCGGCGCCATCGCCGACGCGCTCGACGGGATCATCGCCCGGACGCACGGCTCCACGCCGGCCGGAGACCACCTCGACTCGCTGGCCGACGTCGCGACCTTCGGCGTCGCTCCCGCGACGATCGCCGCGATCACGCTGGAGTCGACCGGGATGGCGACGTCGAACCCCGCCTTCCTCGCCGGAATCGCCGTCGGCGCGGCGTACGTCGCGATGGCGGTCACCCGTCTCGGGCTCTACGCCGCCTACGACCTCGAGAGCGACGAGACGAAGGGCGTGCAGACGACCCTCGCCGCGACCCTGATCGCGGCGACCGTCCTGGCGGGCTACACCGATCCGGTCGTGCTGGTCCCCGGGACTGCACTGCTTGCGGTCCTGATGGTCTCGCGGGTGACCTACCCGGACCTCCACGCACAGGACGCGATCGTTATGGGCGTCGTGCAGGCGATCACGATCGTCCTCACCGGCTACTGGGGGCGCGTCTTCGCGTTCGCGCTGCTGTTTCTGGCCGGCAGCTACCTCGTCTTCGGCCCCTGGTTCTACTGGCGCGACGAGTTACATCTCGGGGAGTGACCGGAGCAAAACGGTCCGTCACGTCCGCCAGCGGTCACATCCCCATATCCGCGGCCGCCTCCGGAATCGGGAGGTCGGCGACGGCCACATCCAACCGCTCGGCGACGTGGTCGAGCGCCATATCGAACCCGTAGTAGCGCTCCAGCTCGTCCCCGTCCGCCGCGGTTCGAACCTTCAGCATCGCGTAGCCGTCGACGTTCTGTGCGATCGCCGCGGTCCGTCCCTCGCGGTCGAACGCGAGCACGCGCTCGCCGTCGGTTTCGATGTATGTCGCGGTGACGTCGCCGGCGTCGACGGTAACCGTGGACGAGCCATCGCTCGCGTCGGTTCGGGTCGGATCAGCCATACCTCGCGTTCGGGCCGGGGGCCTTCGAACCCATCGATCGACGCGAGGACGGGAGCCGCTCGTCGGGCGTCGGTGCCGACGTCTACCTCGCTCGCCCGCCACGTTGGGCCTTCGAGTCGAGATAGCTCGTGTAGCCGCCGACGGCGAGGCCGAACCCGACGACCGCGAGCGTGAAGCCGATCCAGCGGGTGAGTCCGACGGTAAACGCCCCGAGCAGGAACCCGAACAGGAACGCGAACACCCCGATCACGACCGCCCCGGCGGCGAGAATCGGCGTCGGCTGGAGCTCGCCGCAGTGGGGACACACGCGGGCATCCGCGTCGATCACCTCCTCACAGCCGAGACAGCGGACCGTCCGTCGATCGGCCACGTCACCACGTTCGACCGGGATATCTTATAAAGGCACGGCTCCGGGTGCCGGACGACTGAAGGGGATCGCCGCCGTTGGTGCCCGTATGAGCGAGCCCGATCCGTGGACGACGATCGACCTGGCCCGCCCGGACCGAACCTCGATCGACGTGAGCGTGGGGGAAAGCGACCTCTCGGTCGGGGCACCCGGCGAATCTCCCGATTACGCGTCGATCGACGTCGAGACGACCGACGACGAGGACCGGATCATCGTGAGCATCGAGACGACCGCGGGCGACCACGGAACCGGGATCGCGAGCGCGGAACTCACCGCCGCGGAGGCGGGGCAACTCGCGGACATCCTGACCGACGTCGTCGCCAAGCAGGAAGATCGGTCGGAGTAAGGAACGCACGGCTCACGGACGAACGACGGGACGGGATGAACGGCGTATGAATGGTGGACGACCGGATTCGCCCGGCGTTCCGACACGGGGAATCCCGGTTGCCTCCTCCACCCCGCGATCCGACGAGCGACGCACGTCCGGCGGTGGGCTGCTCGCTTCCGCGCCTGACCCGGTACCACCGACGAACCACGACGGACCGCTCCTGCGAGCGGACGCCGCGAACCGCTGTCCCCGTCGGACGAGGTTTCCACGTTGGCTCCCGGGGCCCGAGTCGGTCCGACCGGACTCCCCCGGCGTTCGGTCCCCGCTGAAGACTACCTCACGGGTAACGGGCGGGGCCTAACCGCCCGACCTAGTCCGCTCGGTCGTACACCGGTCCGCCTTAAGGGCCTTTCGTTCCACGGGGTCGGTCGTCACCGTCGACGCCGACGACGCCGACGATCTCCGAGGCCGATGATCCCTGACGCCGCGGGCCACCCTTGACCACCAGTCCGACAACCGTCGATCACTCAAGCACCGATCGGGCGTACACGCCGGCGCTGGCGGCGACCCCGATCGCGGCGACGACGACCGCCGACGGATGCCACTCGATCCAGCGATACTCCCGTGGAAAGCTGTACAACACGGTGTCGTCGAGCGCGAACCACCAGAGCACCGCACCGACGAGGACGACGACGCCCAGCGCGACGAGCCCGCCGGCCATCGTGACCGGATCGACGTTCCCGCGCTCGGCCGAGGCGAACGCGACGCCGCCGACGGCGGTAAAGAGGACGATCGCCGTGAGTCCGATCGGGCCGGCGCCGTAGTAGGCGCCGATCAGATCGGCGTACCCGTCGATCAGGAGAAACGGTGCCGCGGCGACGATCACCGTGAGAAAACAGACCAGCGCGCCGACCCGGGGCGCGAGGTGACGGACGTTCATACCGCCGGCTTCGTGCGGGGCAGCTTAAAAAGGGACGATCGACGCGAGCGGCCGAGAGACCCCACTCGGCAGCCGACCTGCAGGCGTCTCACTCGGCGGCGGCCGCGACGGCCTCGCGGACCTCGGGAACGAACGTTTCAAAGTCGGGATTCTCGCCCTCGCGGATCCACCGATAGGTGACGATCCCGTCGTCGTCGATCACGAACACGCTCCGCTGGGCGACCTCGATCCGGTCGTACATGTCTCCGTAGACGACGTCGTATTTCCGGATCACCTCGTGATCCCAGTCGGAGAGCATCGGAACGTCGATGTCCTCGGTCTCCATCCAAACGTTCTGCGCGAACGGGAGATCGACGCTGATGCCGTAGACGTCGGCGTCGAGCGCTTCGAAGTCCGACAGCCTATCGCTGAAGGTACACATCTCCTCGGTACATCCGCCCGTGAACGCCGCGGGGTAGAACGCCAACACGACGGGGCCATCGCCGATCCGGTCCGAGAGCCGAAAGTCGTCCAGATCGTTGTACGCCGCGCCGCCGGCGAGCGGGACCGCGAAATCGGGTGCTTCGTCTCCGACGTCGACCATACGCCCCGTGAGACGGGGACGGCATATATACACCCGTGCTCGGGAGCGCAGGTGGGACCCCACGGGACACCGATACCGGCGACACTCACTCCTCGCGGTCGGTCCAGAAGTCGAACGAGCGGCCGGGCGCGAAGACGTCGAGCCCCACCGCGCGCTCGTCGCCGGTGTTCTCGACGCGATGCGCCTCCCACCCGTCGAGTTTCACCGAGTCGTACCGCTCGAGCGTGACCGTCTCGCCCGAGTCCGACTCCACGGTCAGCTCGCCCTCCAGACAGAGGCACACCTGCTCGTTCTCGTGGTCGTGCATCGGCGAGCTGTGTCCCGGTGGCTTCTCGAACCACTCGACGGAGAACTGGTCGCTTCCTGCCAGGGCCGCCCGCATCCAGCCGTCGTCCGGTTCGTACGTCTCCGCGTCGTCGAATGCGACGTGGTCCATACCCGATGTTGGGACATCGTCGCAAAACGGTTCCGCATTATGTGATCCCGGCGCGTCCTGCGGGATGCGAGAAACGTTTCCGTATTCGACCCGATATCGTTCCGTATGGACCTCGAAATCGCCGATAATTCGGCACTGGTCACGGCATCGAGCCGTGGATTGGGGAACGCCTCGGCGACCGCACTCGTCCGCGAGGGTGTCAACGTCGCGATCAACGGTCGGGATGTGGACGCACTGGAGGAAGCTGCTGCGGAGCTTCGCGAGGAAGCCGCCGGCGACGCCCGTGTGCTCCCGATCCAGGGTGATCTGACCGACGAGAACGACATCGAAACCCTCGTCGAGACCACCGTCGACGAGTTCGGCGGTCTCGACCACCTCGTGACCTCCGCGGGCGGTCCGCCGAGCGGTCCCTTCCTGGAGACCGACGACGAGGACTGGTACGAGGCCTACGACCTGCTCGTGATGAGCGTCGTCCGCCTCGTTCGCGAGGCCGCCGATCCGCTCCAGGCCGACGGCGGCGGCACGATCGTCAACATCACCTCCCGCAGCGTCAAGGAGGCGATCGACTCGCTGGTCCTTTCGAACTCGGTCCGGATGGGCGTCATCGGGCTCGAAAAGACGGTCTCGAAGGAGCTCGCACCCGAAGTCCGTGCCAACGCGGTCCTCCCAAGCGCCCACGAGACGTCCCGGATCGAGGATCTGATCGAACAGGGCGTCGAGCGCGGCGAGTACGAGAGCTACGAGCAGGGGCTCGCGGAGCGCGGCTCCTCGAACCCGCTCGGTCGCATCGGTGACCCGATGGAGCTCGGCAACACCGTCGCGTTCCTCTCCTCGCCGAAGGCCGGCTACATCAACGGCCAGGCGATCCCGATCGACGGCGGTGCCGGCAAATCGAACCTGTAGCGAGCGACGGCATCGACGCACAGCCGACGCGGTGTCTCCGCCGCTCCTCGCTCTGTACGTCGCTTTGGAGGCGCCCGTTTCGAAAAATACGGTGTCGTCTGTAGTTCCGCCGTCGGTGGTGGCCGGTTAGGCCAGATCGTGGATGTTCTCGACGACCGTGTCGGCGAACTCGCTGGTGGAGAGCTTCTCCCCGCCCTCGATCTGTCGATGCAGGTCGTAAGTAACCGTACCGGCGGAGATGGTCTCCTCGACGGCGTCGCGGACGAGGTCGGCCGCGTCGTTCCAGCCGAGGTACTCGAGCATCTCACGGCCCGAGAGGATCATCGCGGTCGGATTGACCTTGTCCTCGCCGGCGTATTTCGGCGCCGACCCGTGGACCGGCTCGGCCAGACAGCGGCCGTGGCCACGGTTGATCCCCGGCGCGATGCCGAGTCCGCCGATCTGGGCGCCGGCGGCATCGGACATATAGTCACCGTTGAGGTTCATCGTCGCGATGACCGAGTATTCGTCCGTCCGAGTGAGGATCTGCTGGAGCATATTGTCGGCGATGCGGTCATTGACGACGACCGTTCCCGCCGGCTGCTCGCCGTCGTATTCGTCCCACAGCTGGTCCTCGGTGATGACGTTCTCGCCGTACTCCTCCTCGGCGACCTCGTAGCCCCAGTCCCGGAAGGCCCCCTCGGTGAACTTCATAATGTTGCCCTTGTGGACGAGGGTGACCGAATCGCGTTCGTTGGCGACCGCGTAGTCGATCGCCTCGCGAATGAGCCGTTTGGAACCGAACTCGGAGATGGGTTTGACGCCGATGCCGACGGGACCGTCGTGGATGACGTCCGGGACGTCCATCTCGTCCTCGAGGTACGTCCGGACCTGCTCGGACTCGTCGGTGCCGGCCTCCCACTCGATGCCCGCGTAGACGTCCTCCGTGTTTTCCCGGAAGGTAACCATGTCCATCTGCCCGGGATCTTTGACCGGCGATGGGACGCCCTCGAGGTGATAGGTCGGACGGACGTTGGCGAAGAGGTCGAGCTTCTTGCGCAGCGCGACGTTGAGACTCCGGAACCCGGCGCCGACCGGCGTCGTGAGCGGGCCCTTGATGGCGACGCGGTGTTCGCGGATCGCGTCGACGGTCTCCTGTGGGAGGTTTTCATCGTACTTTTCGCGGGCGGACTCTCCCGCATACACGCGCATCCAGGCGATCGATCGGTCGGTCGCCTCAGCGGCGGCGTCGAGCACCGTTTGGGCGGCCGGACCGACGTCGGTACCGATCCCGTCGCCGTAGATGATCGGAATGATCGGCGTGTCGGGAACGTTCAGCTCGCCGGTCTCCTCGTCGACGAGCGTGATCCGTGTTCCGTCCTCTGGGGCGGATATATGGTTCGTACTCATAGTCGGCTAAGGCTTACCAAACCGACCTAAAAAAACACCCGCTTTCCCGGCGTAGGCGCCCCGGATCGCCGATTCGGATCGGGTGTCTCTCTCCGATGCACGCCCGCTATCGGTTCGTCCGGTTCCGGAAAGACGTTCACCGATCGGAACCGACAAGCCGACACCGGCACAGGGTCCGAATGATGCAACCGTACGTCCCCTACTCGCTGTTGGCCGTCGCGGCCTACGCGCTCGTCGCCCCCCTGATGCGGATCGCGACGTCCGGGTCGAACGCGATCCCGAGCGACGTCGCCGCGGCGATCTCGAACCTCATCCTCGTCGTCGCCGCGGTCGCCGTCGTCCTGTTCAGCGGACAGGACCTCGCGGGTCATCTCGGGAGCCCGAAGGTCGTCTACGTCCTCGGCGCGGGCTGTTTCCTCGCGGTGGGGATCCTCTCGTACTACCGTGCCCTCGCGCTCGGTCCCGTGAGCGTCGTCACGCCCATCTTCGCGACCTTCCTCGTGTTCAGCTCCGTCATCGGAATCGCCGTGCTCGGCGAGTCGCTGACGCTACAGAAAGCCGTCGGGATCGCCTTCGCCATCGGGGGCGTCTACCTCGTCTCGACGGCCTGAGGCGTCGACGTCGTACTCGGAGCCGCGATATTGCGATCGACAGTCCGCTGGGGTCACGCTTGCGCTGGAGTCAAACCTTTGAGTCGGCCGCCCCCATCTCCCAGTATGTTCGGCCGCGATCCGATCGAGATGACCTGGGAAGACGTCGGGTTTCTCCATTGGCCCGTCGATCCCGCCACCGTGGCGGATCGACTACCGGACCGGCTCGAAGTCGCGACCGTCGACGGGGACGCCTACCTCGGCGTCGTTCCCTTCGTGATGCGCGACATCCGGATACGGGGACTCCCGATCGGACTCTCGTTCGTCGAACTCAACCTTCGAACCTACGTCGACGGCCCGGCCGGACCGGGTGTCTACTTCCACTCGCTGGACGCCGACGATCCGATCGGTGTCGCGATCGCACGGACGCTATTTGCGCTGCCGTACTACCGCGCCGACACGTCGGTTAGGCACGAGATCGCCACCGGGGCCCGGTCGGGCGCGAGGCCGAATATGGGGACGGAGCCAGCCGCCGAGACAACGCCGGAAGCAGCCACGCCGAACGAGAACGTGTCCGGAGTCGTCGAGCCATCGATCACGGCGGTTCACGTTCGGAGTCGGCGCACGCACGGCGGCGCGGACCCTGCCGACTTCGACGCGACCGTTCATCCGACCAGCCCCGAAACCGGCGGCCCGACCACGCCCGAGCCTGAAACGCGGGCGGCGTTTCTCACCGAGAACTACCGGTTTTACGCCACAGCGGGGGACGCAGCGCTACTTCCGAGCGGACTCTACTGCGGGGAGATCGACCACGAGCCCTGGCCCCTGCGGGAGGCGAGTGCGGAGATCCGGGCCAACGCGCTGTTCGCGGCGAACGGGTACGACCGTCCGGATGGCGATCCCCTGGTTCATTACTGTCGATCGCTTTCGGTCACTGCCGACCGGATCCGCCGAGTGTGAGAGCAATGAGTATGCGGGCAATGAGTGTGAGAGCAATGAGTATGCGGGCAATGAGTGTGAGAGCAATGAGTATGCGGGCGATGAGTATGCGGGCGTCAGGTGCGATAGTCCGGCGTCGGCGTGGCCTACGGGAACAGACCACGGTACTCGTGGGCACGCGCGATCCGCTCAAGCGCGATCGTGTACGCTGCGGTCCGGAGATCCGGAACGTCGCCCTGGTCGTACCGCTCGATGGTCTCGTCGAAGGCCGAGCCGATCCGCCGCTCGAGTTCGGCATTGACCGTCTCGAGGGGCCAGGAGAACTCCTGGGAGTTCTGGACCCACTCGAGGTAGGAAACGATGACGCCGCCGGCGTTCGCGAGGATGTCCGGCACGATCTGCACGTCGCGCTGGGAGAGCACCTCGTCGGCCGCGACCGTGGTCGGCCCGTTGGCGGCCTCGACGATCGCGTTCGCTCGGACCCGGTCGGCGTTCTCGGCGGTGATGACGCCCTCGACGGCCGCGGGGATGAGCACGTCGACGTCGAGTTCGAGCAGGTCGGCGTTGGATATCTGCTCGGGCTCGTCCCACTGTGTGCGCTCCGCGCCCTTGAGATCGCCGGCGGTGTACTCCTCGATCAGCCCGCCGGCGTCGACGTGCGCGCCGAGCGTCGGGACGTCGAGCCCGTCGGGATCGTAGGCCGCACCGGTCACGTCCGAGGTTGCCACGATCCGCGCGCCGGCGTCATCGAGCAGCCGCGCGGCGTGTGACCCCACGTTGCCGAACCCCTGGACGGCGACCGTCGCGTCGCCGAGGTCGTCCTCCAGATACTCGAAGAGACGCTCGGTGACGATGGAGACTCCCCGGCCGGTCGCGGCCACGCGTCCGGGCGTCCCGCCGATCTCGAGGGGCTTGCCCGTGACGACCTTCGGGACCGTGTATCCCTCGTACATCGAGTAGGTGTCCATCATCCAGGCCATCGTCTGCGGGTTCGTGTTCATATCCGGCGCCGGCACGTCGGTCTCGGGGCCGATCAGCCGACGAATCCCCTCGGTGTACCGCCGGGTGAGCCGTTCGAGGTCGTTGTCGGTGAGATCCTTGGGCTCACAGATGACGCCGCCCTTGGCGCCTCCGTACGGAAGGTCCACTAGGGCGCACTTCCAGGTCATCCAGCCCGCGAGGGCCTCGACCTCCCGCTGGGTGACGCTTGGGTGGTAGCGGACCCCGCCTTTGAACGGACCGCGGGCGCTGTCGAACTGGCACCGATACCCCTCGAACACTTCCACGCCTCCCGATTCGAGCTCGACCGGGAGCGTCACCTTGAGCGTCCGCTCGGGGTATTTGAGCCGCTCGAACACGCCGTGGTCGACGTCGGCGTACGCCTCGGCGCGGTCCATCTGGGCGAGCATGTTCTCGAACGGATCGTCGTTGCCCATATCCCGAGTGCAGCATCCCCCCCGAAATCAGTTTCGGGTATCTTCGGTTGTGACAATTATTGCCAGTCCACGGTTCAGCAGTCATCTCGGTCGAGCGTCGTCGCCGGTTCGGTGCGAACGGGGCGGTCGCCGCCTCCCGAGACTTATATCCGACGCCGAACAAGCCGGGGGTATGGCTGCCGACCCCACCTCCGACTCCGCGGCCGAGTCGCCACCCCCGGATCCGGCGACCGTCACCCGTCGACTCGACGGCCGGATCCGCGTCGTGTGGATCCTCCGTTCGGTCCTGATCGCCGCTCTCCTCGCCGGCCTCACGGTCGCCATCGGCCGGTTCGTCGAAACGCCGCGGTGGCTGCCTGCCCTGGTCGGCGGCCTCACGCTGGCGCTGGCGGTTCCGTACGCGATCGTCCGATACCGGCGCTGGTCGTACGCCATCCGCGAGGACGCGCTGTACCTCGATCGTGGGGTCATCACCCGCGTTCGAACGGTGGTGCCGCTCGTCCGGATCCAACACGTCGACTCCCGCCGCGGCCCGGTCGAACGAGCCACCGGCTTGGCGTCCTGCGTGGTGTATACGGCCGGATCGCGCGGCGCCGACGTCCGGATCCCGGGGTTGACCCCCGAGGACGCCGACGACGTCCGCGAGACGCTCAAACGGCTCGCGATCCGTGCCGACGGGGAGGACGCGGTGTGAAACTGTCCCCGCTCTCGATCCCGTACCGCGCCCTTCAGAAGGCGTCGACGGTCCTCGTCGCGCTGTTTTTCCTCGGCACGTCCGGGACGGTCGATGGTGTCGTCACGATCGGCATCGGCGTGCTGGTCGCGGCAGCCGCGCTCGCCTACGAGACCGCCTATTATCGGCGGTTCGAGTACGAGTGTACTCTCGACACGTTCGACATCGCGTCCGGCGTGATCTCCCGGCGTGATCGGGAGATCCCGTACGGACGGATCCAGAACGTCGACGTCTCCCGGAACGTCCTCCAGCGGCTTCTCGGCATCGCCGCCGTCGATCTCGAAACCGCCGGTGGGTCCTCCACCGAGGGCGCGATCCGGTACGTGGCCGCCTCGCGGGCGACCGATCTCCAGCGGGAGATCCGGCGACGAAAGGCGACACGAGCTGACGAACGGTCGGCGGCGCAGGAAGCCGACCGGCGGGCCAGCGATCTGGATTCCGCCGATGGCTCGAAGCCTCCCGTGCCGACCGAGGACCCGGAAACGGAGCTGTTCACCCTCTCGCCTGCGGAACTGGCTCTCGTCGGTGCGCTCTCGTTCGATCCACGGCTGATCGGCCTCCTGGCGTTCGTCGGCTCCGGGTCGGTCCCCGTTCTCTCGGGGTTTCTGCCGTCGACGACCGCTTTCGTCGTCACGATCACCGGGGTCATCGCCCTCGGGCTGTTGCTCGTGGCCTCCTGGATGGTCGGCGCGGCGGTCGCCATCACCAACTACTACGGGTTCCGGTTGACCCGGACGGGTGACGACCTTCGGTACGAGCGAGGGCTGTTCAAACGGTACTCCGGGTCGATCCCGACCGACAAGGTGCAGAGCCTGACGATCACCGACAACCCGGCGAAACGGCTGGCTGGATACGCGACGCTGACGATCGAAACGGCGGGCTATGCCCCCGGACAGGGCGGCACGTACGGTAGCCAAGCGGCCGTACCGCTTGCTCGCCGCGATCGGGTTCGCGAGCTGGCGCGTGAGATCGAGGCGTTCGACGACCCCGACTTCCGGCGACCGCCTGCGCGTGTTCGCGTTCGATACGCGATCCGATACGTCGCGATCGTCGTGGCCCTCACCGCGATCGCGTTCGGCGCCGATCGGTTCGTTGCCGCCACGATACCGTGGTACGTCACGGCGGCGCTCGTTCCCGTTGCCGTGATCGCGGCCCACTACAAGTGGGTTCACCGCGGCTACTGGCTCGGCGAGAACCACCTTCTCACGCGTGTCGGGTTCTGGAAGCGGAAGACGCGTGTGGTTCCCTACTACCGGATCCAGACGCTGATCGACGCACGAACCGTGTTCCAGCGTCGATGGCGGATCGCGACGGTCGTCGCCGATACCGCCGGCTCCAGCGGGTTCATCGGGCGCGATGCCGCCGCGTTGGACGTCGACGCCGCCGACGCCGATCGACTCCGCGCGGACCTCTCCGACCGGCTGCGAACGGCGCTGGCTGAACGGCGTGGTCGCGGGAGCTCGAACGCTACACCCACCGATGTGACGGCCGATCCGGAGCGTCCGCCGGTCGAAAACGAAACGGGGACACCGGACGTTGATCGGTCAGCGGGCGATGGCGAGTTTCGGTGGGTCACGGACGAGACTCAGTCAGCGGCCGACGCATACTCATCGGAGACGGGTTCCAACGCTGACGTGGATCCAGACGCCGACGCGGATCGGCACTCCGACGCGGATCCCGACGCTGATGGGAATTCCGACGACGAACGGTGACCGTACCCCTCACTCGGTTCGCGGGAGCAACCGCGCCCCGACGGCGAGCGTGAGAACGGCGATCGCCGCGAGCACGGCCAGATCCCCGGCCCACGGCCCGCCGTCGTAGGTGATCGCTCGCACGCCGCGCGCGAAGTAGGTCAACGGTGAGACCGCGACGGCCGGCAGAAACCACCCCGGGAGCAGCGACGGCGGGACGAAGGTCTCGGACAGGAAGAGAAGCGGGAGGGCGATCGTGTTGCTGGCGGCGATCACCCCGTCCTGCGTGTCGGCCACCGATCCGAGGACCGCGCCCACGCCACAGAACGCCGCCACGCCGACGGCGACGAACGCGGCAACGGCCGCCAACGCGGGAGTGATGCGAACGGCGGCGTCGGTAACGAGCAACACGAGTCCGAAGACGAGCAGACTTGCAACGCCGATGATCGCGACGTTCACGAGCGTGTGTGCGAGCAACCACTCGACTCGGGTCAGCGGCGTGGTCGCCAGTTTTTCGAACCGGTTCCCGTCACGATGGCGGGCGATCTCGGAGCCGACCCGCGAGAGGGGGGTGAAGAGGACGACGACGCCGATGTAGCCGGGGAGGTAGTAGCCGGCCGGCTCGGCGAACAGGCCGCCGCCGGTCGGCTGTGTCCGGACCAGCGCCCCGAAGATCACCACGAGGATCACCGGGAAGAAGAACGTGAAGAAGACCGCCGTTCGCCGCCGCAGGAACGATCGGGCCGCCGCGATCGTCTCCGACCGAATCCGACGCAGGCGGCTCATCGGCTCCCTCCATCGGTCGCGGCACGCGACGAGGACGGCCCGGATCCGGCGGTCGAGTCGGCGGTGTCGATCGACTCCTCGGTTCCGGTGGGACGGTACGCTTCACCCGTGAGTTCGAGGTAGACGTCCTCGAGCGACGGCTCGCTCCAGGACACCGACTCGACGTCGATCCCCGCCGCGGTCAGCGCGTCGAGCACGTCGTTGATCCCCTCGAGCGGAACGTCGTCCACCTCGATCGCCGTCCCGTGAGGTCCGTGGGTCCCATCGGCTGTCTGACCGGCAGTCGGGTCGGCAACCGAGTCGGCGTGTGCCCCCCGCTCCCGGATCTCGAAGTGGGTGTTCGATCGGATCGCGGCGACGCCGGCTTCGCGAGCGGTTGCAGCGTCGGTGGGGCCGTCCGTCTCCGGAATCTCAAGCGTGACCGAGAGCGTGGGGTGCCCGCCGTACTCCGCGATCAGGGACGTCGGCGAACCGACGGCGACGATCGTCCCCTCACGCATCAACCCGACGCGATCGGCGAGTTGCTCGACCTCACTCATCGCGTGGCTCGTCAGGAAGACCGTCGTTCCGGCCGCGGCGGCCGCCCGGATCACGCGGTGGATGTCCCGGCGACCGGCGGGATCGATGCCGGTCGTGGGCTCGTCCAGAAAGAGCACGTCCGGGTCGTTGACCAGCGCGGTCGCCACACACGCGCGCCGTCGCTGTCCCCCCGAGAGCGTTTCATACCAGGCGTCCGCGTCCGACTCCAGCCCCACGTCGGCCAGGACGGCATCGACGTCGCGGGCATCCGTGTACAGCCCGGCATAGTACGACACCAGTTCACGGGCCGTGAGCCGCCCGGGTGGATCGAACGACTGCGGAAGCAGGCCGATCCGTTCCGGATCGACCGCCGCCGGCTGGGTCCCCAGGACGCGCACGGTTCCGTCGACCGACGTCGTCCCGGTGAGCGCTCTGACCAGCGTGGTCTTGCCGGCGCCGTTCGGACCGATGAGCCCGAACACCTCGCCGCGACCGACCGCGAGGTCGGCCCCCGAAAGTGCCGTCACGTCGCCGTAGGACTTGTGCACGTCGGCGGCGTGCAGGACCGGCTCGCCGTCGTCGGCCCGTCCGCCGTCGTTGGTTCCGCCGCCCGTATCGGCAGTCGTCCCGCCACCGCTCCCGTCGGCGTCGGAATCGGTTCTCATACCCGTCGGTCGGAGTCGAGTCCGCCTAAGGGATTCGCTTTCCCGAATCGAGATGGACGTCACGATGGAGGACGCGGCTCCGATGCGGGGCGAATACGCCGAGGCTACACGACGAGCGAGTCGAAGACGACGGCCAGCAACACGAGCCCGAGATACGCGTTCGACGCGTGGAACGCGCGGAACGCCGCCGTTTCCGTCTGTTCGTAATGAAGCCTGACGACGGCCCACAGAAAGACCGCGCCGAGCGCGACGCCGACCACGAGGTAGACGACCCCCAGCGCGTCGGCGGTCGCGGCGAGGACCGCCGCGGCCACGAGCGTCGCACCCAGGTACCACAGGATGTGTCGACGCGTCGTCGTCCCGCCGCGGACGACCGGCATCATCGGGAAGCCGCCGCGCTCGTAGTCGTCGCGGTACGCCAACGCGAGGTTGTAGAAGTGCGCCGGCGTCCACAGGAAGATGAGCGCGGCCAACAACAACCCGCCGCCGCCGATCTCGCCGGTGACGGCCGCCCAGCCGATCAACGCTGGCAGCGATCCCGCGGCCCCGCCGATGACGGTGTTCTGGACGGTGTTCGGCTTCAATACCAACGTGTAAACGACGCTGTAGAACGCGATCGCGGTGACCCCGAGCGCCGCCGCAAGCGGGTTCACCAGCCAGAACACCCCCACCGAGATCACCGTCAGCGACAGGCCGAAGGCGATCGCGTGGCTGACCGGGATCAGATCGAGCGCGAGCGGTCGATCGGCGGTTCGTTGCATCCGCTTGTCGACGTCGCGCTCGAACACGTGATTGAACGTCCCCGAGGCGCCGATCGCCAGCGATCCGCCGACCAGGGTGAAGGCGATGGTTCGCGGCGTGAACGCCGCTCCGTCGACCATTCCGTCCGCAAGCGCCATCGCTGCCGCGGCGACGAGACACAGCAGCCACATCAACCGGGGTTTCATCAGCCGGAAATACGCCCGTGCGGTCGCCACCCGTCGCGGCCAGCCACCGGCCGGGATGGACGGGGATTCGGAGGCGGAGGCGGAGGCGTCGTCGGTGTCGGGGTCGAGGGATACGGTCGGGTTGGCGTCGCCGGTCGAACCGGGCTCAACGACGGGATCGTCGTGGACGGATCCGGCCGGCGTCGGGTCCTCGTCGGGATCCCCGGTTTCGGCCTCGAGCCACCACGTCAGTGCCGCCAGCGACGTGACAAAGATGGCGATCCCCGTCACCAGATGTAGCACCGAGACGGATCGCGTGATGTCCGTGGTCGCGATGTAGGCACCGAACCCCGCCTGTATCGGGTACGCGAGAAGGACGAGCGCCGTCGCGGCTTTGACCCGGGTCGCGGCGCGGTCGCGAAAGACCGCCACCGCCGCAGCGACCACGAGAAGGCCGACGACGATCGCGGCCACGCGGTGCCCGATCGCGATCCACCCGATCGGGTCCGTCGGCGTCGTGTATCCGGTTCCACACGCCGGCCAGGCGGCACAGGCGGTGGTCGCGTCCGAGAGAGCCGTCGTCGCGCCGACGACCAACAGGAGATAGATCCCGATCGTCGCGGCCGAGAGCAGCGTCGGGACGCGGTCGGATACGGTCACTGATCCCGGCTTCGAGTCGGCCACATATATCTCCCGCGCTTTGGCGAACGTCTCCCGAGTCGATCCGCCGGGTCGATCGGTCCGAGCGAGCGATCCTCAGGACGCCCTACCGGTCAACGTCGCCGCCGCGCTCGGCGAGGATCCGGTCGATGATGGCGCCCGTGGAGAGGACCTCGTCCGCGTATTGCTGCTCCCGAGGACTGGCTCGCTCGACGCGGCAGTCGATCCCCCGGCCCGCGAGCTGCTCGGCGATCGCCTCCCGGTCGTGGTGCTGGTCGTATCCGAGGACGATGACGTCCGGATCGAGCCGTTCGACGGGGACGAAGATGTCGGATTCGTGGCCGAGATGGGTCGTGTCGACCGCGGCAAGGGCGTCGACCATCTCCCGTCGCTGTTCGTCCGAAAGGATCGGCGGACGCTTGTGGGTCACGTTCGCCGCCCGAGCCACGATGACGTGCAGTTCCTCGCCGTAGGTCGCGGCGTCCTCGAGGTAGTGAACGTGTCCGGGATGCAGGAGATCGAAGGTGCCCTGTGCGAGGACGCGGGTCACCGAAACCACCCGCCGGCGTCGTCCCCGTCGTTTGCGTCGTCATCGCGGTCGGAGCGGCGCGTCTCCCCGTTCTCGGCGTCCGTCGCCGTGTCGACGTCGACGCCTTCCGCCTCCAGTTCCCGATCGATGTCCGCCTGCGTGAAGTCGAAGAAGTGTGACTCCGGTAGATCGACGTCGAGTACGTCGATCGTCGTCGGATCGCCCTCGTTGTCGAAGACCCGCCAGTCGCCCCACTTGTAGGGTGCGCCGACGATGATGTGGATCTGTCCCTGTCCGAACGTCGCCAGATCGGCCGCGCTCGGACGGAGCGCTCCGTTCGGGTGGGAGTGAACCGATCCGACCGATTGGACGTCGTTCGGCTTCATGTTCGTTCGCACGGTCGCGCTGACCGGGTTCGACTCCGTCCCCGGAATCACGAGGACGTCCGTGATAACCTGTCCGGATCGGTCCGTATCCAGGTCGAGCTTGCGTGCGTCCTCCGCGCGGAGGAATCCCATATACTCGTTCGGGTGCGTGTCCTCGCACGCCTCGAGGATGAACTCCATCGTCTCCCGGGCGATCCCGAGAAGTTCGTCCGACCGGAACAGGCGCATACGTCGCCCTCCGAGCCGTCGATTCAAAGGGATTCCGGAGTCATCGCCCGCCGGCACACCGACACGCACGCGCGAAACCGAAGATAACAAGCTTAACACCGGCTCGTCCGCAACCGATCGGTATGACCGACCAGACCGCCGGGGATTCCGGCACGCGGGACGATTCGAGTCCCGAACCCGAGGCCGAACACGCCGAGGGGACCGACGCGTTCGAGTACGTCGACGATGCCGATGTGGGAACCGCTTCCGACGCGACCCTCGAGGACGACGTTCCCGCCGACCCCGACGCGAGCCCAGAGGACGACCGGCCGGTCGTCTACGACCTCGCACCGGACTGCACACGCGTCGACGTCGAGACGGGCGCCTACTATCACGCCGAAGTCAACGGCGTCGTGGAGTACGGCGTCTTCGTCGACGTTTCGGATGCGGTCTCCGGACTCGTTCACGAATCGAATCTCGCGGGCGACTATGACGTCGGCGATCGGCTCGTCGTCGACCTCGAGGAGATACGGGAGAACGGCGACATCGCCTTCGACGACGTGTCGCTGACCGACTACCGAACCGAGATAATCGAGCACGAACCTGCCATCACGCGTGTTCGCGGCCTCGAACCGGCGACGAACGTCACGATCGAGGGTGAGGTCGTGCAGGCCAAACAGACCGGTGGGCCGACGATCTTCGCCGTCTCCGACGCCTCCGGGATCGTCTCCTGTGCCGCCTTCGAGGAGGCGGGCGTTCGGGCGTACCCCGAGATCTCCGTCGGCGACCTCGTCCGGGTCGGCGGTGACGTCGAGATCCGGGAGGATGCCATCCAGATCGAGGTCGAGTCGATGACGCCGATCTCCGGCGATCGAAACGGCGAGGCTCGAGCGCGGCTGGAGTCGGCGATCGAGGAGCGGGCCGAGCCCCGCGATGTCGATCCGCTCGTGGAGTGGGACGCGTTCGCCCCGATCCGGGAGGACCTCCGCGACCTCGCCAGGCTGTTGCGGCGGACCGTTCTTGAGGGGCGACCGATCCGGGTCCGTCACCACGCCGACGGCGACGGAATGTGTGCAGCGATCCCGGTCCAACACGCGCTCGAAAACTTCGTGCAGACGGTCCACGAGGACCTGGACGCGCCGCGACACCTGTTCAAGCGGCTGCCCAGCAAGGCGCCCTACTACGAGATGGAGGACGTCACCCGCGACCTCAACTTCGCGCTGGACGGCCAGGCGCGCCACGGCCAGAAGCTTCCGTTCCTGCTGATGCTCGACAATGGGTCGACCGAGGAGGACGTCCCAGCCTACGAGAATCTCGCCCACTACGACATCCCGATCGCGGCCGTCGACCACCACCATCCGGACCCGGAGGCGGTCGAGCCGCTGTTGGACGCCCACGTCAACCCGTACCTCTACGACGAGGATTACCGGATCACCACCGGGATGATGTGTGTCGAGCTCGCCCGACTGATCGATCCCACGATCGACGGCGAGTTGAACCACGTTCCGGCGGTCGCCGGCCTCTCCGACCGGTCGAAGGCAGAGACGATGAGCGACTACCTCGAGCTGGCCGACGCGGCCGGCTACGACCGCGACGACGTCCTCGACATCGGCGAGGCGCTCGATTACGCCGCCCACTGGCTCCGCTATTCGGAGGGCAAAACGCTCGTCAACGACGTCCTGAACGTCGGCTGTGAGGACGCCGATCGACACGAGCGTCTCGTGGAGTTCCTCTCGGAACGCGCCGAACGCGACGTCGACCGGCAGCTCTCGGCGCTCGATGGCCACGTCGAACACGAGCGTCTCGCCTCCGAAGCACATCTCTACCGCATCGACCTCGACGAGTACGCCCACCGGTTCACCTACCCCGCGCCGGGGAAGACCACCGGCGAGCTTCACGACACCCGGGTCCAGGAGACCGGCGATCCGGTGATAACGATCGGCTACGGCCCGGACTTCGCCGTCCTGCGCTCGGACGGCGTCAGACTCGACATCCCGCGGATGGTCACCGAACTGAACGATGAGCTTCCGGAGGCAGGCGTCTCGGGCGGCGGTCACCTCGTCGTCGGCTCCATCAAGTTCGTGAAGGGTCGGCGAGAGGAGGTCATCGAGTCGCTCGTCGAGAAGATGGCCGACGCCGAGATCGACGAGGCGCTCTCCTCGGCGACAGTCCTCGAGGAGTAGGTCGGTACCCCGCCGTCGACGACGCGTGACGGGTTGCTGTTCGGGTTCCGCAGACATCTGTTTTCACTTGATCCGTACCGGATCCGTCGTGAGTCTCACGCGAACGCCACCCGTCGACGGACCAGCACCAGCGCCGCGCCGCCGACGGTCACGAGTCCCCCCGTGATTCCGATCGGGAACCGGACGCTGCCGCCGCGCCAGTCGGCGACGAACACCCTGTGGAAGTAGTCCGCGGCCGTGGCGCTCTCGAACGCGACCAGTACCTCGCGGTTCCGGGTCGCGGCTGACGGGTTCCAGTTGAGACTCCCGACGACGACGGTGTCGTCGGCGACGAGACCTTTAGCGTGGATCTTCGCGTATCGGCTCCGGGGTTCGGTCACCGCAACCGACAGCGGGATCGAGTCGGCGGCGGCTCGGGCGTTCAGCCGCGCGGCGAGCGCCTCGTTCTGCTCCGCGTCGTACCACGCGTTCGAGAGGAGGAGACGACTGTCGACGCCTCGCTCGGCCGCTCGAATGACCGCGTTCAACAGCCGCCACTCGGGGCCGTCGCTTCGGGGGACGGTCACGAGCACGCGCTCGTCGGCGGCGTCGATCCGCTCGACGATCTCGTCGGCCGCGTTCTCAGGGGCGAGCAGCAGCTCGACGTTCGAGGCGGTCGTCCGGTGGGGTTCAAACCGCGTCGGATAGGTCCCGTTGGCGCGTCCCCCTTCGTGGGTGGTCACGGTTTCGCGGGCCCGTCGCCACGGCACCGCGTCGATCGCGGTCGCATCCCGGTCGAACACCGACGCAAGCTCGTCGGCAAACCCGCGGTCGAACACGGTGACGCCCCAGCCGCGGTTCCCCGCGCCACCGGTTCCGGAGGGCTTCCAGTTCTCGGTGAGAACGACCGCTCGACCGTCGACGACCGCGTACTTCGGGTGGTGGTAGGCGAACCGGGATCGCGGTCCAGCCAGGACGCGTGGTTCGATCCCGGCCGCGGCGAGGCGATCCAGCGTTCGCGCGGTCTCCGCGGAGAACCCGCCGACCGGATCGCCCTCGACGAGAACCCGAACCGTCACGCCGCGCCGGTGCGCCTCGATCAGCTCGTCGGCGATCCGCGTCGACGAGAACGTGTAGCCGGCGAGAAACAGCCGGTCTTCGGCCCCCTCGATCGCCGATAGCGGCGCGTCGCTCGCGTCCGGGAGGACGAACGCCTCCACCGTCGCGGAGCGGTTCGCCGGGTCGGCGGACGGATCGATGCTGTCGGAGCCGTGCGGTCGGTACCCGTACGGACGCCACCCGTTGCCGCGGAGTCCCTCCCACGACCGGTTCCAGACCTCGGCCTCCCGAGCCCGTTCGTAGGCGACGACGTCGACCGGCTCGCCGTCATAGGCGAGGACGATCCGGTCGCCGGATGCCGACAACGGAAAATACCCGGGCAACCGGTGAACGAGAACGTCGACGTGGATGCTTGCGGCATTCGGCGCCGTACTCAGGGCGATCCGACCGGAGACGTTCGACGGGAGCCGCGTGTCGTAGTAGCCGTCCGAGAGGGTCCAGTTCCCGGCGACCGGCAGGTCGACGATCAGGTATTCACCCTCGTTACCCGCCGCGATCGGGTTCGGATACAGTTCGACGATGACTCCACCGGAGGCGACCGAGGTGTTCTTCCGATCCGTGACGGTCCCCGTCGCTCCACCACCGGTGGTCGCCGTTTCCCCGTCCACGGTCTTGCTCGGCGCCAGCGTCGTCGATTCTGACGCGCCGGCGGCGGCCGTCGGGACGCTCACGCCGCCGATCGCCGCTCCAAGCAGGAGCGCGACGACGAGGAGGAGACGGCACCACCGCGGGCCAGTCGATGTGGCATCGATCGAACGCACGGGACGTCTGGCGCGGTTTCGCTTATAAACATCCGGAGAAGAAACGAGGGCAAAAAACCGAACGGCTTACGCGGGCGTTGCAGCGGTCTCGAGGGCCGTTTCGGCCTTCTCGGCCTCGGTTTGAACGATGAAGACGCGTTCGCCGGTGTACTCGGCGACCGCCTCGAGGGCGTCCGTCGTCCCGATCTGGCGTAGCGCCCACGCGGCCGCGGCGCGGACGTCGTCTGAGTCGTCGGACTCGAGAGCCTCCGCCAGGGGTTCGATCGCGCGTGCGTCGCCGAGGAGTCCGAGCGCACGGGCCGCGTACGGGCGAACCTGATCGTTCTCCATCTCGAGTTTGTTCGCGAGCGGCTGGACGGCCTCGGTCGCGCCGATCTCGCCGAGCGCCTTGAACGTCACCTTCTGGAGCTGCGGGTCCGAGTCCTCGTCGACGTACTCGACCAACGTCTCGGTGGCTTCCGTGGCCGCCATCTTGCCGAGGATCCGGATCGCCGGCTTCTCGCGTTTGCCGGCCCGCTGGAGCATCCGGTCGACTGCGTCGTCGGTCGCCGCGCGTTTGCCCATCCGTTCGAGGGCCTCGAGGCAGTGTCGTTCCATGAACTCCGACTGGAAGGCGTCGAGCGCGAGGAGGATCATCTCGACGTTGCCCTCCTGTTCGTGGACCTTCAGCGCGGACCACTCAACCGGATAGTCCTTGTAGTGGCCGAGCACGTCGTAGAATCCCTGCGCTTGCAGCTGTTCGTTCGTCTTCAGGTCGTCCCACTCCTCGGCGGCCTCCAGGTCGTCCGATAGCGTCTCGACGCTCGCCACGAGCGCGTCGATCGTGTCGGCGTCCGCGTCCGCATCGAGGTCGGCGTCCGCGACCGCCTCGGCGATGGACTCGAGGGTCAACACGAGCGCCTCGACGTCGTCGGTCTCGGGCTCGACGTCGACGTCGATCTCGTCCGCGACGTCGGCAGCGAACGACTCGATCGCGGCCTCGATATCGACGGTGCCGGCGTCGGTCCATTCCGTGTTCTCGATCGTCTCGATCGCCGTTTCGATGGACGCGACGACGTCTCCGGCGTAGGGACCACGAGCGTCCTCGAGGTCGGCTCGGAGGTCATCGATCCGGGACTCGAGCGCTTCCTGGGGATCCGCGGCCTCTTCGTCCTCATCGTTCTCGTCCTCGGTCTCCGCGTCTCCCAGGTCGGCGTCGGTGAGCGACGATTCGGCGTCATCGAGAAGCGCCTCGACGTCGTCGAGATCCGCCTCCGTCTCGGCGTCCGCCAATAGCGTCTCGATCTCGTCGAGATACTCGTTCAGGCTCTCCTCGGTGGCGTCCTCGGGGAGTTCGGGTGCCGCCGCGTCCTGTTCCGTTGACGCCTCCTCGGGGGCGTCGTCCGCGTCGTCCTCGCCGTTGCTCATATACCGAAACTGCGCGCGTAGTCCATTAAGTCGTTTCCCTTCGCCCGTCGTTGTGGGTGGCCACCACGAACCGACGAGTGCCACGTGTGGTCGCGGTCGACTGTCGTCCCGTGGATCGCTATCGTTCGGGTTCGACGGCGAGATCGGTCGCGATCCAGCCGTCGGGGTTATTGGCTTCGGAGAAGACACGTTTCCCTGGAGAGGTGCGAGAGACCGTGACTGCCGGGCGTGAGCACGTTTCAGCCGGATCGTGGTCGTTTCGTCGATCGCCGTCACCGACGACGGTCCCGTCGACCGGCGTCGGTCGATCGGTGTCGGTCCCGTTCCCAGGGGGCATTATCGGTCCGTATTTCGCTCGAACACATAATGGTTTTGGTCGGCCTAAATGATCGGGGGGCCAGGGACAACCCGGTGGTTCGGTGCGTCTCTCGGCAGCGATCGGTGCGACTTACCGTTCCGGAACCGTTGGTCCGATATGCCGTCGTTGTTCTCCCCGGTCACGCTCCGGGATACCGAGATACGGAACCGCGTGATGGTATCACCGATGTGCCAGTACTCCGCCAAAAACGGGTTTCCGACGGAGTGGCATCGGGTCCACTTGGGATCCCGCGCGGTCGGCGGTGCCGGGATCGTGATGACTGAGGCGACCGCCATCGAACCACGGGGGCGGATCTCCCCGCAGGACCTCGGAATCTGGTCGGACGACCACGCAGAGGCACTCGAGCCAATAACCTCGTTCATCCGGTCGCAAGGGGCGACGCCCGGGATCCAGCTCGCACACGCCGGCCGGAAGGCCTCGACCACGCGACCCTGGGAGGGACACGCCCCGCTCGGGCCCGAGGAGGGCGGCTGGGAGACGATCGCCCCGAGCGGGCCGTATCCCTATCCGGACGCCGAGCCGCCGCGCACGCGGACGATGGATCACGACGACATCACGGACGTGATCGACGCGTTCGTCGCCACGGCCGAACGGGCTCGCGACGCCGGTTTCGAGATCGCGGAGGTCCACGCCGCCCACGGTTACCTGCTTCACGAGTTCCTCTCCCCCGTCGCAAACGATCGGGACGACGAGTACGGCGGAAGCTTCCGGAACCGAACGCGGTTGACGCGGGAGGTGACCGCGGCGGTCCGGGACGTCTGGCCCGACGACAAGCCGGTCTTCGTCCGGGTCTCCGCGACCGACTGGCTCCCCGACCGTGCGGCGTGGGACCTCGCGGACTCGATCCGGCTGGCGCCGGCGCTGGCCGAGGCGGGTGCGGACCTGATCGACGTCAGCAGCGGCGGAACCCATCCGGATCAGCAGGTCCCCGAGTCCGGACCGGGCTACCAGGTTCCGTACGCCGAGTCGATCCGTGAGGACACCGACGTGCCGGTCGCGGCGGTCGGCAAGGTGACCGAGCCGACCCACGCCGACGCGCTCGTGCGGAACGGACGTGCGGACGTGGTCGCGCTCGGCCGGGAACACCTCCGCCATCCGCAGTGGGCGCTCGAGGCGGCCCACGAACTCGGCGCCGAGATCGAATGGCCGGTCCAGTATAGTCGCGCCCGCTTCGAGTAGCCTCGTCATCTCCCCACCCACTTTTGGTGTGGGACGACGTATCCCGGATAATGGCTCCCTCCGACCGTGATCGCTCCGACGAGACCGGACCGACCGATGCTGAACCCCTTGAGGACCGACTCGCCGAGCTGACCGACGTGCTCGCCGAGCTCCGGTCGGACCTCGAGGCCGATCGTCGGGGGTCAGGGCGATGGTTCGGTTCCGACAGCTCGATCTCGGGGTCGGACCGACGCCCGCCGTTCCGTCCGCCGAACCCGGTCGAGCTGTTGCGGCTCACCGAACGCTACACGATCCCGACGCTGATCGCGCTCCTTGAGACGACGATCCGGTCGCTCGAGCTGCTCCAGGCGTCGCTTCGCCTCGCGGATCCTGACGGCAAGCTCCGTCCGACGGACGATCGCTCGATGCCCGGGCGTCGCGGCAGCGATCGAGCCCGAACCGGGGACGATCGGCTCGCGGACGTTCGCGACGGCGCGGCCGCCGGGCTCACGCGATCGCTCTCCGAGCTTCACCGTGCCCTCTCGGAGTCGGATCTCCCGCGAGAGGCGACTTCCCGGGAGATACTCGAGGATGCACGCGAACTCACCGCCGAGATCGAGACGCGACTGGCGGACGCGGAGACTCGTGACCGAGCCGGAAACGCCGATCGAGCCGGACGCGATTCCGCGGCGGAACCGGTCTCGATCGACGTCACGGAGCCCACACAGGACGCCGATTCGGACGACGAGCAGAACGGAGGACCGGGCGACGGGCAGGACGAAGGCTCGGACACGCCCGACGTCGACGTTGACGCCGAACTCGAGTCGATAAAGCGGAACATCGAGAGCGATGCTGGATCGGAAGCGACCAACGAGGAATCGGAAGCAACCGACGACGGAACGAAAGCGAACACCGACGAGGACGAGCAAGCCGACGACGAGAGGCAAACCGACGAGGACGAGTGAACGCGCCGAGCGGAGGCGGAATCGTTCCTCCCCGCCCTCGAACTCGAAACCCCGACGACGACCGGCGCTCGGATCGCTCGTCCGGTCCGACTACTCGATCGGCTCGAACCGGAACCCGTCCCAGTCCTGGCTGTCGGGCTCGCGGATCCCGGCGTCGGGGTCGCGGAGCTCCTCGACGTAGACCGGCGTCACCGGATCGCCGACCGCGACGTCAATGTCCTCGACGACCTGGCCGATCGCCCGGACCGGCGGGCCGTCGTATTCCGTGCCGAGATCGAACTCCACGATCGCGAGGGTGTTCGGCGCGCGCACGCCCGGCGGCGTCGCGGTCGACTCCGTCCAGGTGACCACCGTCGCCTCGTACTCCCGGAGGTCGACCGTCCCGACGCGCTCCGCTCCGTTCGGGCCGACCGGGTGCGGCGGGTAACTCACTGTGCCGTCCGCGTACTCCGCCGCCTCGAAGACCGGGTCGTCGGTCTCCTCGTCGCCGGCAGCAGCGTTCGGCCCGCTCATCGTCCCGCCTCCATCACGGTCGTCGTCACGCAGTTGCCGAACCCGCCGACGTTACACGCCAATCCCACGTCGGCCCCGACCTGCCGCGCGCCGGCCTGCCCGGTCAGTTGGGAGAATATCTCGTAGACTTGGGCGACGCCGGAGGCGCCGAGCGGGTGCCCCTTGGACTTCAACCCGCCGGAGGTGTTGATCGGCAGCTTGCCGTCTCGGTCAGTGACGCCCTCCTCGACGGCGCGCCACCCCTCGCCCTTCTCGAAGAAGCCGAGGTCCTCGGATTGGAGGAACTCCAGGATGGTGAACATGTCGTGTAGCTCCGCGACGTCGACGTCGTCGGGCTCCATCCCGGCCATTTCGTAGGCGATCTCGCTCGAGTCGACGACGCCGCCCATCGTGGTCGGATCCGCGCGCTCGTGGACGACGTGGGTGTCGGTGGCGCCGCCGATCCCCGCGATCGTGACGTAGTCGTCGGCCGGGACGTACTCCTCGGCGACCGATTCCGGGCAGAAGAGGAGCGCGGCCGACCCGTCCGTGATCGGACAGAAGTCGTACAGGCGCAGCGGGTCGGCGACGATCGGCGACTCGAGGACGGTCTCCAGATCGACCGCCTTGCGGAACTGGGCGTGGGGGTTGTCGACGCCGTTGCGGTGGTTCTTCACCGCGACCTTGCCAAGCGACTCGCGGGGTGCGTCGTAGGTCTCGAGGTAGAGGCGGGCGGTCAGCCCCGCGAACGAGGGGAGCGTCACGCCGTGTTTGTACTCGACCGGATGCGTGAGCGAGGCGATCACGTCGGTGGACTCGGCGGTGCTCCGATGGGTCATCTTCTCGCCGCCGACGAGCATCGTCAGCTCGGAGGCGCCGGAGGCGACCGACTGCCAGGCGGCGTACACGCCCGCGCCGCCCGAGGAGGAGGTTTGGTCGATCCGAGCGGTGTAGGCGGGCGTCGCCGCCAGGTCGTGGGCCAGCGCGTTCGGGATGCCGGTTTGGCCCTCGAACTCGCCGCTGGCCATATTCGATACGTACAGGTGGTCGAGCTCGCTCGCGTCGACGCCGGCGTCGGCGAGACAGGCCGTCCCCGCCTCCGAGAGGAGATCGAGCACCCACCCGTCACGCTCGCCGAACTGCGTCATCGACGCACCGATGATCGCGACACGGTCCATACCGGTCGATGCGACGCCCCGGTCGTATACCTTCCCCTTCCCGTTCCGGTTCCCGTCACCGATCCCGTCCTCGCAGGTGAATCCCGTGGTGAGCGTCAGGCGTCGACGACCTCGTAGCCCGCGTCGTCGATCGCGGCCACGACCGCCTCGGCCTCGGCATTGCCGGAGACCGTGACGATCCCGGCCTCGTGGTCCGCGGTTGCGTCCTCGACGCCGGGGACCTCCGAGAGCGCCTCGACGACTGCGGTTTCGCATCCGTCACAGGCCATTCCTGACACCGTGTATTCCGTCATACCGATACCTTGGGCCCGATGATTGATGTCGATTTCCCTTTCGATCCGAATTCGATCACCCCAATTCGAACCAGAAACGCATAGCCGATCGAGGTTTAAACTTGGATAGCCAAAGTACCCTATGCGAACCCTCGACGACACCGACCGCGAGATCCTCGCGCTGTTGAGCGAGGACGCCAGACGCCCGTTCAGCGACATCGCCGACCGAGTCGACCTCTCGGCGCCGGCGGTCTCGGATCGGGTCGACCGACTCGAGGAGATCGGCGTGATCGAGGGGTTCACACTCCGGGTCGACCCCGGGACGCTCTCGAGCGGCGTCGCCGTCCTCGTCCGTCTCGACCTGCCGCTTTCGGCCGTCGACGACGCCTACGGCACCCTTCGCGGGCACGATTGCGTTGACCACGCCTTCAAGACGGCCGACGGCGAGGTGGTGTGTACCGCCACTCTCGATCCGGCAGCCGTCGGTGACCTGATCGCGGACGTCCTCGACGACCCCGACGTGGCCCGGGACGTCTCGGTCCGGCTGCTCGAGTCCCACGCGTGGGACTCCACGATCGGTCCGGACGTCGACCTCGCGATCGACTGTGTGGAGTGCGGCAATTCCGTCACCGAGGAGGGCGAATCCGCACGCATCGACGGCACGCTGTACCACTTCTGTTGCGGGTCCTGTCTTTCACGATTTCGGGACCGATACGACCGGATCGAGGAGGGCGCGTGACCGGGTCGGGAGAACGGAGGCGGATCAGGATCACGATCGGTCCGCGAACGGAAACGCACACATACCTCCGGCCGTATCGGAGCGTATGGGACTCGGCGGCACGGCCAAGAAGATCCAGACGCTCGCGGAGAAGGCGGAACAGACCTATCAACGACTCAACGATCTGCGCGAGGAGGTCGAAAAGACCCAGGAGACGGTCACCGAGACCGGCGATCGGGTCCGCCAGCTCGAGACCGAGATGGCCGAACAGCGCGCGGTCCTGGACGCGGTCGCCGAGGAGGTCGGCGTCGACCTCGAGGCGGTCAGCACCGACGCACACATCACCGAGGCCGAATCGGATGACGAGGCCGACGACGCTGGCGATGACGGCAGCGCCGACACGGACGGTGATGATGAGGCGGTCGACGACGACTCCTGACCGGCGTTGAAACGACGCCCGAACGACGCTTGAACGGCCTCGGCACGGCGCCGCCATCGGGAGCCGAACCGGCGAACCGATCCGCCTAACTCGTTCTTCGGCCAGGTTCGGATATGCGCGTCAGCGTCATCGGCGGGAGTTCGATCGACGACTCGGAGGCACGGATCGCCGAGGCGGTCGGCCGCGAACTGGCCGACCGTGGTCACACCGTCGTTTGTGGCGGCCTCGGCGGGACGATGGCGGCCGTCTGTCGCGGCGCTCGGGCCGCCGACGATCCGGCCGAAACGATCGGGATCCTCCCCGGAGACCGCCGGTCGACGGCGAACCGGTTCGTCACGATTCCGATCGCGACCGGGATCGGCCACGCGCGGAACGCGCTCGTGGTCCAGAACGGCGACGCCGTGATCGCACTGGCTGGAGGCGCCGGAACCCTTTCGGAGATCGGGATGGCCGCCGTCTACGACCGCCCCATCGTCGGGCTCGGAACGCACGACTGTGAGGGGATCAAGGCGCTCGATCGGTTCGAAGCGGTCGAAACGCCGGCTGAAGCGGTCGCAGTCGTCGAGGCGGCCGTCGACGACGGTCACGTCCGAGACTCCGACTGATCGGAAACGTCGCGAGAATCGTTACCAGGTTCCGTGGAACGTGTCGAACTCGATGTCCTCGAGGGGACGCTGGCCGACGGCGGCCTCGTACTCGCCGGGCGTCAACATCGGCTTGTGGAACTGCGGGCCGTCGTCGGTCGTGATCCGGGGACAGCCCGTGTTCACGAACGCGTCCATATCGAAGTTCCGGAGTCGATCCGGGGTGACCTCGTCCATCGTGATGAGATAGGCGTCGTCGTTGTTCTCAAGGATCTCCTCGGCCTGTTCCCAGCGGCCCTGTCCGATCTTCGTACAGAAGATGACGCCCCACGTCTTGGCGTCCATCGCCCGGTGAACGGCGCCGTAGCGCTGTTTGAGGAACTTCTCGTGGTCGGCGATCGTCACGACGTTGTTGACCGGGTCGGCGATCACGACGTTCTTGTCGGGATGTTCCATCGCGAGCCCCACGGGGTGGAACTTCCCGCCGCCGACGTACAGCACCTGGTCGGCGTCGATGTCGGCCGACGCGTAGTTGCAGCCGAGCACCTGTCCCTCCTTGGTGAGCCGGTCGTCGCCGCGGCGCGTGTGGACCTCGTAGCCGCGCTCCTCGAGCCATTCGGTCATCTCGTCGAACCGGTTCATGTGCTGGGCGGTCGTGACGAGACCGACGTTCGGGTCCACGTCGGTGTCGGCAAGTTCCCCGAGTGACTCCTCCATAATCGGGAACGGGTCGACGTTCGAGAAGAGGGGGACGTAGATGATCTTGTCCGACTCCTTCATCGGCGTGTGACCGAAGTGGACGAAGACATCGGTTCGCCGCATCAGGTAGGTATCGAGATCGCAGGCGCCGTAGCAGGGCTGCCCGGAGAGCATAAACGTGACGTCGTCGGGCGCGCGCTCGCGCAGGTCGTCGGCGACCTTCGGGCCGCGCCGCTTGAGTCCTTCGGGGAACTGCAGTCCGACGGTCGAGGCGTCCCGCTCCTCGATCGCGTCGATGACGCGCTCCAGCTCGTAGTCCCACTCTCGGTCGTGTTTGAGGGCCATCCCCGTCCGCGTGAGATCGCCTTCCGTTGACCCGCCGCTCATACCCGATCGATACCGTCCACGACGGTTAAATCGCCCGTTCGGGCCCGCTATCCCGTGCCGTTCTCTCGCACGCCGGCGCCGTCACCGGCCTCGCTCCCACCTGCCTCGGCGCCGCCGACCCCACCGCATCCACCTCGCCTCCACCGACCACATCGCTGTCCGAGCCGACACGCACATCCCGACGGCGGGCGAATGAGGGGGTATGAGCGAGATCCCGCTCGAGCACGTCCACGTCGCGCCCGATGACGATCCGGCCGGGAAGCCGGCAGTTTTCGTCCTTCACGGACGCGGAGCCGACGAACAGGACCTCCTGCCGATCGCCGGTGAGCTCGGCGACGACGTCCACGTGGTTAGCTTCCGGGCACCCGACCCGCTCCAGGGCGGATACACGTGGTACGAACTCGACCTCTCCAACGGCGGCCTCCATCAGAGCCAGCCGGATCCGGAGGACTTCAGACGGAGCCTCGATGCGGTCGCCGAGAGCGTGTCTGCGGCGGTCGACGCCTACGACCTCGATCCGGATGCCCTCGGACTGCTGGGGTTCAGTCAGGGCGCGATCACGAGTCTGAGTCTGGTTCTCGAGTCGCCAGAGACGTTCGCGTGGGTCGTCGGGCTGCACGGCTATCTCCCCGACTCCCACACCGATCTGGATCCGGACGGGATCGTGGACAAACCCGTCTTCATCGGCGGCGGAACCGGTGATCGTGTCATCCCGATCGAACGCGTACAGGGTGCGGCCGAGCGGTTCGAGGAACTCGGCGCCGACGTCACCTCCGAGACGTACCCGGTCGGTCACGGGGTCGGCCCCGACGAACTCGCCGACGTCGTCGCGTTCGTCGACGCCCATCGCTGACGCAGCGCCGATGACGCGACACCGGACGCACGCCATTGGACACCCTGTATCGGTGTCCGGTGCCGGATGGCTCGGATCCGTCGCATCCGGCAGGTTGAAACCGTCGCATCACCAACCATATCCTATGAGTGCCGAAGCGATCACCGTCGAGGACCTCGGCCGACAGATCGGCGACCGGATCACCCAGCTCCCCGAGTACGAACGGTTCGAGGCGGCCAGGACGGCGGTCGAGAACGACGACGCTGTCCAGGAGAAGATCGACGAGTTCGAGGGACTCCGCCAGGAGTTTATGGCGGCCCAGCAGACTGGACAGGCGACCCAGTCCGGGCTCAACGAGGTCCAGCGCGTCCAGGAGGAGCTCCACTCGATGCCGAAGATGGCGGAGTACCTCGACGCGCAGGAGGAACTGACCGACCGACTTGCGGCCGTCAACGAGGCGATCTCGGAGCCGCTCTCGATCGACTTCGGCGGCGAAGCCGGCGGCTGCTGTCACGACTAGCTCGCAAGCGATCCGCAGTCTCGTCTCGGTCCGGGGGTTGACCCGACGTTTATATCCAATACCGACCCAGCCTGCCCTATGATCGCCGTCGCCGGCGGAAAGGGCGGGTGTGGGAAAACGACGACCACCCTCGGGCTCGCGCGGACGCTCCCTGGAACGATCCGTGCCGTCGAGGGAGACTGGGATATGCCGAATCTCCACGCGCTTGCCGGGATCCCTCGTGACCCTCAACACACTCCCGGTGAGACACGGCGCACTCCCCGTGAGTCCCAACCGGCCCCGGGAGAGCCGTCGACCCGCGACGCGACGATCGGCCATCGATCCGACGGCACAGTTCGAGTCATCCCGCCGCCGATCGATCTCGGCGACGCGGACGTAGCCTATCATCTCGACCGATGTCGTGAGTCGAGTAGCGAGTCGGTCGTCGCGACGCTCGTCGACTGTCCCTCCGGAGCCGGCCCGGACGCGGCCGTACCGCTGTCGGTCGCCGATCGGACGCTGCTCGTGACCACGCTCTCCCCGCCGGCGCTTCGCGACACGGCCAAGACCGCGGCGATGGCTCGAGAACTCGACGCCGACCCGATCGGGGCCGTCGTGATGCGGGCTGAAGCCGTACCGGAAGACGTCTCGACGTTCCTGTCGACACCCGTCCTCGGCGCCGTTCCGGCCGTTCGCCCGCCGGTGGTGTCTGACGCCCGCGTGCGCGCCGCCTACCGGGAGATCGCGGACGAACTTCGACAGTCGATCGGTGACGATACGTCCCCACGATCGATCGGTAACCGGAGTGAGGACGTGGTCCCGCCGACCGAGCGCACGCCCTCAACCGATCCACGGGATGATCGGATGACGCCCGGTCCACGGGGTGATCGAGCGGCGCCCGGTCCACGGGACGACCGGACGACGTCCGGCAGACGGACGACCGACGTCGACCCGTCGAACTGGGCATATCCGCGATAAACGGTTTAACCCTGGAACGCGTAGTCGACCTATGGCGCGGCTCCCGACCGGAATCTCCGTTCTCGACCGCCAACTCGGCGGCGGCATCCCGAGCGGGAGCATCGTCGCGCTGACGGCGTCGCCGGCGAGCCAGGTCGAGTTGTTCCTCTACGAACTCACGGCCGCCCGCGGCACGCTCTACCTCACGACGATCCGGTCCGAGGAGGCCGTTCGTGACGGGATCGAACGGTCCACGACGCGCGTCGGCGACCCGACGATCCGGGACATCGGCGGGGATACCGCTCTCGATCTCGACCACGCCAACGACCTGATCGCGACGCTTCCGGAGGAGGCAAACCTCATCATCGACGCCGTCGATCCCCTCGAACGCCACGACACTGCCCGATATCGGCGATTCCTCAACACCTTACAGACGCATATGACAAACACGGGCAGCGTCGCCGTCATCCACGCGATGAAGGGCCGGGACGTCCCGTCGAACCGCGATCTCACGGAACACGTCGCGGACGTCGTGTTCGATCTCCACACCGAGGTCACCGCCAACGAGGTCATCAATCGCCTCGCCGTGCCGAAGTTCCGCGGCGGCGCCGCCCTCGATGAACCGGTGAAGCTCAAGCTCGCGGAGTCGGTCACCATCGACACGAGCCGCGACATCGCCTGAGGACGTGGATTCCGTCCGACCGATCGGGCCGGTGGACCCATGCCTGCTGCGTCGTCCGGCGTCGCTTCACCCGACGTGTATGAGCCCGGTGAGGCCGATCGTCTCGGCCACCATCCACGCGATGAACAGCGTGTAGACCGCGAGCAGCGCATAGGACTCGATCGCGGTGAGCCGGAGCCCGGTTCGAAGGAACGCGAACAGGACCACCGTCGCGAGCGTCAACACGCCGAACAGCGGGGCGGCGACCGCGAAGTTCACCGGGACGCTCCCGACGAGCAGGACGCCGATCGGGATCGCGACGAGGAGGTCGAAGGTGTTGGATCCGAGCACGTTCCCGAGGCTCGTGATTCCCTTCTCGTCGGTCGCCGACCGGATGCTCACGAGCGCGTCGGGGAGGCTCGTGGCGGCGGCGACGATCGTCACTCCTGCGAGGAACTCGGGGATGCCGAACGTCGTCGAGAGCGACTCGACGCCCCCGACGAGCGTCTGGACGGCGATCAGAATCCCCAGGAGGCCGCCGACGAGCCGTGCCCACTCGCGACCGACCGAGATGTCGGTCGGGGGCTCGCCCGCGACGTGGTCGCCCACGTCCTGCCACTGGATGAAGAGATACAGCCCGTAGAGTCCAAGCGGGATCACGGCCAACGGTCGGGTGAGCTCCCCGACCAGCGCCGGCGGCTCCGGCACCGGAACGTAGATCACCGCGAGCGCGAAGGTCACGACGAGTGCGGAGATGGCGATCATGTAGAACTGCGCCTCCTTGTAGACGATCGCCCGGTTCGTATCGAGGTCCGCATCGGTCGCGAGCGCCGACAGCGCCGGGATCACGAGCACGTTGAAGATGGCCGACCCGACGATCGCTCCCACCCCCATCTCGAAGACGCCGGCCAGGGCCGTCACCACGACGCTTGCGAACTCCGGGAAGCTCGACCCCACCGCCACGACGATCGAGCCCTGGACGACCGCCGGCAGGCCGTATTGTGCCGACAGCGCCTCGGCCGCCTCCTCGAGCCAGCCGCTTGCGACCCAGACGACCGCGGTGGCGATCGCGATGACCACGACGTCGGCGGCCGGCGTCGACGGGAGGAGACCGCCGAGTGCCAGCGGCACGCCGTCCGTCATCGGCATCGGTCTCCCGTCATCGGCACCGGCCCCCACATCCGCGACGCTCGTCCACCCGTCATCCGAGAATCCCGTACCCGATCGCCGCGAACGCGCTTGCCACCGCGAGCAGGCCCCAGTTGCGAACCGTATCGAGGGCGGTATAGGGGCCGCCCTTGCGGGTGAACAGGTACAGCAGATACACCCCGATCGGCGCGAGGGTGGGCACGGTTCCGGGGTCGGTGACCGGAACCAGGCGGCCGACAACCGCGACCGCGATCGTCGAGACTGCGGCGACGGCCGCCACGATCACGTCCTCGCGGGCGTCTTCGAGGTCCATACGCGTGGCTGTGTGTGCGACCGTTCAAAAGACATCGGTTCGCCGTGTGAACGCCCACGGTCGCCCGTTTCCGGCCGGCGGGCCGGTCGGCGGGCCGGATGGCGTGGGTGGCGTGTAGCGTTACTCCTCGTCGAGGTCTTCGAGTTCCTCGGCCAGGTCGTCGGCGTCGACGTCGACGTCCTCGAGAGCGTCCTCGATGTCGCCGGCGCCGCCGCCACCCATACCGCCCATCATTCCACCGAGACCACCCATCCCGCCGCCCTCGATGACCTCCTCGATGACGACGCGGTCGAGGTCCAGCCGGTCCATCAGGTCCTGGGCGACCTGCTGTTTCTGGAACATCCACTGCTGGTTCATCTGCATCCCGGGGGAGGCCTCGATGTAGAGGACGTCCGTTTCGACCTCCTCGGTCTCGGGCTCCTCGTCGTCGTCCTCTGCCGGAACCTCTTCGGTCTCGGTGACCGTCTCGATCCGGACCTCGGGTTCCTCCTGGAGGTACATTCCGAGCATTCCGGTGGCCTTCTCCGCGCGGTCCTCGATGACCTCGAGAACCTCGTACTCGTACTCGAGGTCCTCGCCGGCCAGCGGATGGTTGAAGTCGACGCGCGCGCGGCCGCCGATGATCGTCTCCAGGCGGCCCTGCTGGCCGTCGATCTGGATCTGCGCGCCCGGGTACCGCTCGTCCTCACCGATCTTGTCGGCTTTCACCGTCTCGACCTCCTCGGGGTCGTACTCGCCGAACGCCTCCGCCGCAGGCACGTCGACGGTCCCCTCGTCGCCGGCCTCGGCGCCGATGAGCGCGTCCTCGACGCTGGCGAAGACGTGACCGGCGCCGATCGCGATGATGCGCGGCTCGAACTCGTACTCCTCGGTGTCGATCTCGGCCTCTTCGGCGACCGCCTCGTCGGTCGTGTCGATGACCTGGTCGTCGTCGGCGGTTCGGATCGTGTAGGCGATACGGACGAAATCGCCGTCCTGCAGGCCGGTTGCTGCGTCCTCGGTCTCCTCGCTATCGGCCTCGCTGGCGTCCGCGGCCGCGTCGGCCTGCTCTTGGTCACTCATACCCCAACGATCCCCCGTTGCACCCTTAAGAAGCACGGTTCTCCCCCACGAGTCCGCTCCGATCAGTTCGGGTATAACGCGGGAATTCGGGGAGTACAGACGACACGCGCCCATTTCCCGGGTATCCAGCTACTGCTTCCGGACAGCGGTCGTTGCCTGTCGGGTGACAGCGGTCGTTGCCTGTCGGGTGACCGTGTTCCGGTCGTCGACGCCGCGAACGGCGGCCTTTTCATCGGCACGGTCGTCGAGGGGTGTATGTACGAGGTCGAGCTCAAGGTGGCCGCCGATGTCGCCGCCGTTCGCGATCGGCTCTCGTCGACCGACGCTGATCGGTTGGAGGCGATCCGGCAGGTCGACACGTACTACGACGCACCCGACCGCGACTTCGCCGCGACCGACGAGGCGCTTCGGATCCGGGTTGAACGACCGCTTGCCGGGTCGGAAGCCGCTGGGTCACGCACGGATGATGACGGCACGACGCCGCGAACGAAGGTGACGTATAAGGGGCCCCTCGTCGACGAGGCGTCGAAAACGCGCGAGGAGCACGAGACGACCGTCGCCGACGGCGAGGAGCTGGCGGCGATCCTCAACGGGCTCGGATACACGCCGACCGCGACCGTCGAGAAACGCCGCGAGTTCTACCGGCTCGACGGGTACACCCTGACGCTGGACCGCGTCGACGACGTCGGCGAGTTCGTCGAGATCGAACGGGAGATCGAGACCGCGGACGGGATCGACGCCGCTCGCGATCACGCCGGCGACCTGCTCCGAGAGCTCGGCCTCGACCCGGACGACCAGATCCGAACGTCCTACCTCGGGTTGTTGCTCGACGGTGACGCCTGACCGGCGGTGAGGGCGTGTTCCGGATCGGACAGTGAACCACCGGTCACCGCACGTAGTAGGGGTCCTCGCCCGCGATGAACCGACCGAGATCGCTCTCGCGCCGGTAGTCGGTTCGGCGGAGTTCACGCAGCCCCGCCGACAGCCGGTCCGCGTGGTCGGATCCCCAGTCCCGCGGATCGCGGATCGGAACGACCAGCCAGCCGGAGCCGAGTAGTTCGGTTCCGTGGACCGCCTCGAGGCCGCCGGCCGCGTCGATCTCGGCCCACGTTTTGGCGGTGTAGGACTCGATGACGTGGCGGGTCGCCCGATCTCCGACCGGCAGCAGTACGTGGGCGGCGATCGCCCGCAGTTCGGCGTCGAAGACCGGTTCGAGTTCCGCATAGGAGTCCTCGGACGGGTCGGCGACGCTCGTGTCCGGAACACACGAGTGGAGGTACGACAGGAACGTGCTCCCGATGTCGATCCACGGCGTCGTCTCGGCGTCGCCATCACCGGATGCATCGGTGCTGACGAGCCCACCGTCAGCGAGCGCACCGAAGAACCGTTCGGACCACGTCTCGCCCGTGAACGGGACCCCCGACGTCCGCCCGCCGTGAACGCCCGGGTGGTCACCGATCACGTGAAAATCGGCGTTTGCGTCGCCGTATCCGGGGACGTACTCGGCGCAGCCGGGCCGCATTCCGAACGGGTTCCGGAGCCGATCGGTGACGTTTCGCACGACGACGGCTACGACGGTGCCGCCCAAATGGCGTTCGGATCGGATCCGTTTTTGTGGGTCCGCTCCGATCGTCGAGTATGGCAGACCATTCCGCGGAACCCGACCCGAACGCACGCGTCACGTCCCCGATGCAGGATTTCACCGGAAGCCAGGCGCTCACCGGCGGCGTCGTTCTCCTGATCGGTCTCGCGATCGCGTACCTCGTCCCGGCGCTGTTGCTGTAGTCTCGGCCCATCGTGTCACGTCGCGATCGGCGACGGCCGGGATGGCGTCCCCGGAACCGGTCGGATGGGACGACGATCACGGCCGCGTTCGACCACCGTCGGTGACGTCCGCGAGAACCAGTCGACGAGCGGCGGCTACCGCGGGTACCAGGCCAACGGGTGATCGGCGACGAGGTCGACCGACACCTGCTCGTCGAGGTCGAACTCCTCGGAGTGGTTGTGCAGGCAGTGGACCGACTCCCCGGAGTCGAGCTCGACGCGATAGATGAACGAGGGACCGACGTACTGCCGGGAGACGACGGTACCGTCGGCGACGCCGTCCGCCGCGGGGGACGCTCGGAGGTCATCGGGGCGGACGAGGACGTCGACCGGCGCGCTGTCGTAGACCGTGTCGTACCCCTCGAGCGTTGCGGCGTTGAACCTCCCGATACCGGTCTCAACGGAGCCTTCACGGAGGTGTCCCTTGAGGAACGCCGCGCGCCCGAGGAAGGAGGCGACGAACTTCGACTCGGGCTGTTCGAACACCGACTCGGGGGAGCCGATCTGCTCGAGCTGGCCGTCGTGCATCACGGCGATCCGGTCGGAGATCGAGAGCGCCTCCTCCTGGTCGTGGGTCACCGAGACGGCGGTGACGCCCGCCGCCTTGAGGATCCGTCGGACTTCCTCGCGCATCTCCACGCGGAGCCGAACGTCGAGGTTCGAGAACGGCTCATCGAGGAGAAGCACGTCCGGCTTCGGAGCCAGCGACCGGGCCAGCGCGACGCGCTGTTTCTGGCCACCCGACAGCTGGTCCGGCGTCTTCTTCCCGTGATCCGGCATATTCACCAGATCGAGCAGCTCGTCGACGCGCGCCTCGATCTCGGCGTCCGACCGGTCCGAAAGGCCGAACGCGATGTTCTCCCGAACGGTCAAATGGGGGAATAAGGCGAAGTTCTGGAAGACGATCCCGACGTCGCGGTCCTCCGGCGCAGTGCTTTGGTCCGGTTCCGCGACGCACTCGTCGCCGATCGCGATCCGCCCCTCGCTGGGCGTCTCCAGGCCGGCGATCATCCGGAGTGTGGTCGTCTTCCCGCAGCCGGAGGGACCGAGCAGGGTCAACAGCTCCCCGTCTCGAACCGCCAGGTCAACGCCCGAGACCGCCGATTCGGAGCCGAACCGCTTGTGGACGCCGTCCAGCGCCAGCACGGTCTCGCTTGCGGTGACGACCTCGTCGGGGTCGGCACTGCCGATCGGATCGGACCGCGACGTCGTCCGCGAACGGGTGTCGGCCGCGGTCTCGGGATCGAGCGCGGCACGCGACCCGGACGATGGCCTCGCAGTCGATGTTGAGGCCCCATCACCGTCCGTATCGGTCGGTTCGGCCGTCCCGCGAACGGAGCTGCGTTGGTGTGACATGGTCAGAGAGGGTGAAACGCCGCGAATGGGTTCGTTGCTGATTCATACTTTAGGAACCCCTAAAACCGTTTCGCTCGTCCCGTGTTGACACACATCATATACTGCCCCGTCGGTCAGTCGCTTGCACATCGTTGGCCCACATCGATCGGCGGGAACGTTCGAATCGATCGGCGGGAAAGGACCCGACTCAGGCGATCTCGCGTTCGAGCACGTCCCGCAGATCGCGGACTTCGGCGGCCGTCGTCTCGACGCGGTCCTCGCCGACCGCCAGCCGAAGTCGTCCGCCGTCCGTTACCGATCCGAGCGTGTGGACCGGGACGTCGCCGGCCAGCTCGGCCACCGCCTCCGAGTCGGTCGTCTGGACCACGAGCCGACCGGGCGTCTCCTCGAAGGCGGCGACGTGGTCGGGCAGTTCGACGTCGGCCCCGGCTTCATCCGTGACGAGCTCGGCGAGCGCGACCGCCAGCCCGCCATCGCTCACGTCGTGCGCAGCGACCGTCGACTCGTGTCGCGCGACCCGCGCGAGCGTGTCGATCAGGTCCACGGGGTCCGCTTCGGGAAGCGTCGGGAATCGGTCGGTGCCGCCGACCTGCGCCAGATACTCCGAGCCGCCGAGCGCATCGCCCCCGGCGCCCACGAGGAGGAGCTCGGAGTCGTCGGCGACGGTCGCATCGAGCGCGGCGGGCGGTGCGTCGTACCCGCGCTTCGTTCCGAGCACCGCGAGCGTCGGGGTCGGCGGGATCGGTCCCTCGACGCTGTCGTTATACAGCGATACGTTGCCGCCGACGACCGGCGTCTCGAGGGCGGCACACATCTCGGCGAGTCCGTCGACGATCGCGGTGAAGCCGCCGTAGACGTCCGACTTCTCGGGATTGCCGCCGTTGAGGCAGTCGACCGCCGCGAGCGGAACCGCACCCTTCGCCGCCAGGTTGGTCGCGTTCTCGAGCGCGACCGCACGGGCACCGTCGTAGGGGGCGGCTTCAGTCCAGTTCGGGTTCGCGCCGGACGAGAGCGCGAGCCCGACCCCGGTCGCATCAGTTGCGTCAGTCCCGTCGGTCCCGTCGAGGGCGTCCGCCTCGGCCGCTTCATCGATCGCCATAATCGCTGCGTCGTCGCCGGGCGTGAGCGCGGTTCGTGTGCCGACCTCGTGGTCGTACTGGCGGTAGACCCACTGCTTGCTCGCCGTCGAGGGCGCGGAGAGGACCGCCTCGAAGGCCGTATCGAGGTCGACCTCGGGAAGATCTCGGGGTGCACGTTCGGGCTCGGTCGCGTCCAGATCGTTCATCGGCGCGCCGTCAGCGAGGAATGCGGCGTCGACGTCGACGACCGTCTCGCCTTCGAAGGTGCAGGTGTAGGTCCCCTCAGTCACCTTGCCGATGACCGAGCACCCGAGGTCGAACCGCTCCGCCAGCTCCCGAACGCGCTCGACGTTCTCGGGGGCGACCTCGTAGCACATCCGCTCCTGGGACTCCGCGAGGAGGATCTCCAGCGGCGCCATATTCGGTTCGCGCTGGTGGACCTGATCGAGTGCGAGACGCGCGCCGAGTCCGCCCTTCGCGACCAGCTCGGAGGAGGCGCCGCCGAGGCCGGCCGCGCCGAGGTCGCGGGCGGAGACGACGAGATCCCCATCGAGCAGTGCCTCGTTGCACTCGATCAGCAGCTTCTCCGCGTAGGGGTCGCCGACCTGCACGGCCGGCCGGTCCTCGGTCTCGGCGTCCTCCGCGAGGTCCTCGGAGGCGAAGGAGGCGCCGCCGAGACCGTCACGCCCGGTCGCGTTGCCGACGAGGACGAGTGCGTTGCCGGGTTCCTGGGCCGTTGCGGTCACGAGCCGCTCCTCGTTCGTCAGGCCGACGCAGGCGACGTTGACGAGGGGGTTGCCCTCGTAGCCCTCGTGGAAGGCGACGCTGCCCCCGACCGTCGGGACGCCGATGCAGTTCCCGTAGTGGGAGATCCCCTCGACGACGCCCTCGAAGAGGTATTTCGCGTGGTCCCGGTCGAAGGACCCGAAGTACAGCGAGTCGAGCAGGGCGATCGGGTACGCGCCCATACTCATCGTGTCCCGAACGATGCCGCCGACGCCGGTGGCCGCCCCGTCGAAGGGGTCGACGTAGGAGGGGTGGTTGTGGCTCTCGACGCCGAAGGTGACATAGGTGTCGCCGTAGTCGTCGCCGTCGCGCTCGCCTGCGGGCGTCTCCGCGGCGTCGGGCGTTGGCAGCGCGAGTACGGCGGCGTCGTCGCCCGGGCCGATCACGACCGCGTCGCCCTCGCTCTCGAAGGCGCCCAAAAGCGGTCGCGAGGAGCGATACGCACAGTGTTCGCTCCAGAGGTTCTCGAACAGCTCGGCCTCGGCTGGGGTGGGATCGCGTCCGAGCTCCTCGCGCACGAGCTCGGCGTCCGCGTCGGACAGGCTCATTCAGTTGTATGGTGATATCGGCCGTTCTAATGTCTTTCCATACCCACATTCGTGGATCACGATTCGGAACGTGTGACCGGCACCGTATGGGGCCGCCGACGTGTGCGACGTGCGACACGTGTCGCCGCCCGACGCACGTGACTCGCGGGATGTGACAAGAATTATTCGCGGCCGGATCGCTGCGTTAGGTATGGCATCACCGACGTTCTCCGACCGGATCGAACGGATCCCGCCCAGCGGCATCCGCGACGTCTTCGAGGCGGCCGGCGACGACGCGATCGATATGGGGATCGGTCAGCCCGATTTCCCGACCCCGAATCACGCACGCGAGGCCGCCGTCGAGGCGATCCGGGCCGGACGTGCGGATAGTTACACGCCGAACCGCGGCCTGGAGTCGCTCCGGGAGGCGATCGTCGCCAAACACGAACGCGATCAGGGCGTCTCGGTCGACGTCGACGACGTGATCGCGACCGCCGGCGGCAGCGAGGGACTCCACCTCGCGATGGAGGCCCACGTGGATGCGGGCGACGAGGTCATCGTTCCCGACCCCGGGTTCGTCTCCTACGCGGCGCTGACGAAGCTCGCGGGCGCGGACCCGGTTCCCGTCGAACTGCGGGACGACCTCACGCTCGATCCGGCGGCCGTCGAGGACGCGATCACCGAGGACACCGCCGCCTTCGTCATCAACTCGCCGGCGAACCCGACCGGCGCCGTTGCACCCCGCGAGGACGTCGCGGAGTTCGCCCGCATCGCACGGGAGCACGACGTGCTGTGCATCTCCGACGAGGTCTACGAGTACACCGTCTTCGACGGCGATCACCACTCGCCGATGGAGTTCGACACGGGCGGGAACCTGGTGGTCGTCCACTCGGTCTCGAAGCTCTACTCGATGACGGGCTGGCGGCTCGGCTGGGTCACCGCGACGAGCGATCGGATCGACCGGATGCTCCGTATCCACCAGTACGCACAGGCGTGCGCGTCGGCGCCCTCGCAGTTCGCCGCGGAGGCCGCCCTCACCGGCGACCAGTCGGTGGTCGACGAGATGACGGCCACGTTCAAACGACGGCGCGACGTCCTGCTCGATGGACTCGCGGAGATCGGCATCGACTGTCCGACGCCGCGCGGGGCCTTCTACGCGATGCCGAAGGTGCCCGACGGCTTCGTCGACGAATGCATCGAACGTGGTCTCATCATCGTCCCCGGAGACGCCTTCGGCGACGGCGGCGCCGGCCACGCCCGACTCTCCTACGCGACCGACGAGGCGACCATCCGCGACGCGCTCGACGTGATGGCCGACGCCCACGACGCCGTCACCGAGTGACGCCGTCGCTTGGGGCTGCAGGGAGCCCCGGCCGGCACAACCGTTTACTTGATGCGCCGCGTTCGATCCGGAAGTGGACCGACGCGTCGCCATCGGATCCGTGCTCGCCGGGATCGCTTCCGGGGTCGGCGCCGGCCTGCTGTCCGCCGCGGATCCGCCCCCGACGGGCCCGATCGCGACGTTCCCGACGCCCCTCGGGATCGCTTTGTTCCCGATAGCGAGCAAGGGGCTGCTCCTCGCGGCGATCCTGCTCGTCGCGTACGGACTCTACGCCTTCACGCTCGCTGCGCTCACGCGTCACGCGAGCAAGCGGCGCGCCCACGACGCGCGGAACGTTCTGCGGCTCGCGTTCGGGCTCGCCGCCACCGTCACCGCCCTCGCGGCCCTGACCCAGCAGTGGCTCGGCCTGCTTCTCTCGCTCGGCGTCGTCGGGTTCGCGATCACGTTCGCGCTCCAGCAGCCGCTGTTGTCGTTGATCGCGTGGGGCTATATCCTCCTCAAACGACCCTACGGCGTCGGCGATCGGGTCCGGATCGGCGACGCGAAGGGCGACGTCATCGCCGTCGACTTCCTGGTCACGACGATCTGGGAGATCAACGGCGAACTCGTCACGACCAACCAACCGTCGGGACGCGTGATCACCGTCCCGAACAGCCTCGTACTCTCCTCGGAGGTCGTCAACTTCGGCGGGGGCGGGTCCCCGTCGGTCTGGAACGAGATCCCGATCCAGGTGGCCTTCGAGACCGACCTCGCGTTCGCCCGCGATCTGATGCGCGAGGAGGCCGCCGACTACCTTGGCGAGGAGATGGCCCGCCACGTCGCCACCTACCGTGAGGCGCTCGCGGAGACGCCGGTGGAGCTGGAGGTCGCCGACGGCCCGTCGGTGAACGTCACCCAGCGCGAGAGCTGGGTCGAGCTGCGGCTCCGATACCTGGCACATCCCCGCCGCGGCCAGCGGGTAAAAAACGAGCTGTACGAACGGATCCTGGACCGGTTCAACGAGCATCCCGACCGGATCGCCTTCCCTGTAAGCCGGAACCGGTGACTGGCGGCGTCGAGCAACACCCGTCCGACGACTAGCGATGCGCCACCGACGACTAGCGATGCGCCACCGACGACTAGCGATGTTCGGCCGCCGAGAGCGTGTCCGCCGAGATCGTGTTCGGAAGCAGCTCCCCGAGCGTGTAGGTCGTCGTCCCGTCCGCGCCCTCGTCACAGACGATCGTGAGGTCGTCGTCGCAGAACTCCGCCAGCGTCTGCCGGCACATCCCGCAGGGCGTGACGCCGTCCTTCGCGCCGGATGTGACCGCGATCCGGTCGAACGCCTCGTGGCCGTTCTTGACGGCCTCCGCGATCGCGACCTCCTCGGCGTGGAGGCTGTTCGAGTAGTTCGCGTTCTCGATGTTACACCCGGTGTAGACCGTCCCGTCGGCGGTGACAAGCGCCGCACCGACGGTGTATCCTGAATACGGAACGTGGGCGTTCTCTAGCGCGTTTCGAGCCGCCTCGATGAGCTGATCGGCGTCCATTGCCAATCGGTGGACGACCTCGATCGATAAATCCACGGGTCGTCGCGGAGCGTCGTCCGTGGGTTGTGCGCGTGGTAGTTTCACGCGTTCAGCATTTGACTCCGGCACGCCTTTCCCGTTCACTCGTCTCGTCCGAGACGATGCAGAGGCGCACATACATACGGGGGATCACAGCTGCAGCAACCACCGGCGCGTTCGCCGGTTGTACCGGCGGAAACGGCGGGTCTGACGGCACCGATGGGTCGGATGGATCCGAAGGTGGTGCCGGTTCCAGCGATACGGACGACGGATCGACCGACGCCACGCGCTATGGAACCCTCTCGACGAGCGTCACCGATCAGCCGAACGACATCGGCGACTTCGAGTCACTCGTCGTGACGATCGACGGGATCTGGATCAAGCCTGCCGAGTCCGGGGACGATTCGGACGACGAGGACGCCCAGACGCCCGATCAAGAAGCGACGGAGGACGGAACCGCCGAGACGACTGAGACCGATACGGCGACTACGACCGACACGGCGACGCCGGCGGGAACTGAGGCCGCAACGGCAACTCCTGACGGCGAGGAGAGTGACGATGAGGAGGCGGACGGTGACGATGGTACCGACGCCGAGAACGCCGAGGACGCCGACGGCGAAACCGGTCGGTACTACGTCGAGTTCGCGGAGCCGCAGGAGGCTGATCTCGTCCAACTGCAGGACGGCAGCACCAAGCTCATCGACGAGACTGAGGTCGAAGTCGGCAGTTATCAATTCCTCCAGCTCGACGTCACCAAGACGACCGGCGTCTTGACCACCGGCGAGGAGGCGGACGTCCGGACGCCCGGAAACGCGCCGCTTCAGTTCAAGCAGTCCTTCGAGGTCCGGGAATCGGCCACGACGACGTTCATTGCCGACTTCGCCCCGAACCGGACCGGACAGGGAACACGCTACATCATCCGCCCCGTCGCCAGTGGGACGACCGTCCGATACGGGGACGAATCGGGAGCCGAAACGACCGAAACGACTGACACCGCGACGCCGCCCGGAACCGAGGCGGAGTCGGGAACGACCGATCCCGGCACGGAGTCCCAGACGGAGAGTCCGGGAGCCGCACAGTAGCGCGGGAACGGTCGCCACCGTTCGATCCCCACTGTGGCGGTTGAACGCAGTGGGTGGGCGTGGCAAAATTCGCCACGGGAGTATGAGACGGTACAGTTAACCACGCGGATGTGGCTCGTGTAGGTATGTCGGACGAGACCAATCCGTTCGAGAGTCTCCAGGAGCAGATCGACGACGCCGCGGCACACCTCGACGTCGACGACGGAGTCATCGAGCGGCTGAAGAACCCCGAACGGGTGCTCGAGACCAACCTCACCGTCGAACTCGACGACGGCTCCCTCGAAACGGTCCGGGCGTACCGCTCGCAGTTCAACGGCGACCGCGGCCCGTATAAAGGCGGGATCCGCTACCACCCGGGCGTCACCCGCGACGAGGTGAAGGCGCTGTCGGGCTGGATGGTGTACAAGTGTGCGACCGTCGACATCCCCTACGGCGGCGGGAAGGGCGGCATCAGCATCGATCCCACCCAGTACTCCGAGGCCGAGCTGGAGCGGATCACTCGGGCGTTCGCGACCGAGCTCCGGCCGATCATCGGCGAGGACCGCGACATCCCCGCACCCGACGTCAACACGGGACAGCGGGAGATGAACTGGATCAAAGACACCTACGAGACCCTCGAAAACACGACTGCTCCCGGCGTCATCACGGGAAAGGCGATCGACTCGGGCGGGTCGGCGGGGCGCGTCGAGGCAACCGGCCGCTCAACGATGTTCGCGGCCCGCGAGGTTTTTGACTGGATCGGCGAGCAGATCGAGGGCGCCTCGGTCGCCGTACAGGGGTACGGCAACGCCGGCTGGATCGCGGCTGACCTCCTTGACGATATCGGCGCGACGGTCGTCGCCGTCTCTGACTCCGCCGGCGGCATCCACGACCCACGTGGACTGGATCCGGTCGACGTGAAGGACCACAAGAACGAGACCGGCAGCGTCGTCGGCTACGGCGACGCCGAGGAGGTATCCAACGAGGAGCTGCTTACGCTTGACGTCGACCTCCTCGTTCCCGCGGCCCTCGAGAACGCGATCGACGCCGACCTCGCCGAGGACGTGCAGGCCGATGTCGTCGTCGAGGCGGCCAACGGTCCGCTGACGCCGGGTGCCGACGACGTCCTCGCCGACAGCAACGTTTGGGTCGTGCCGGACATCCTCGCGAACGCCGGCGGCGTCACCGTCTCCTACTTCGAGTGGGTCCAGAACCGACAGCGGTTCAGCTGGACCGAAGAGCGCGTGAACGAGGAGCTCGAACGGGTCACCATCGAGGCCTTCGACGGCCTCGTCGATGCCTACGAGGCCCACGACCTGCCGAACCTCCGCACCGCGGCCTACGTCGTCGCGCTCCAGCGCGTGGCCGATGCCTACGACCAGGCCGGAAACTGGCCCTAAACGGCTGAACGGCGCAAAACTGGGTGGGGAACCGTTTTCAACGGGTCGAGATGTCTGTTAGGCCGTCGCGTCGATCTCGTCGAGCCGTGCGGCGAGGAAGACGGCGATCGGCACGTCCGCCTCCTCGACGAACCGTGCGAGTTCCTCGCCGTCGCGCTCGACGACGACCGTCGGGATCAGCTCGATGTCGTACTCCTCGACGCCCGGTCCGACCTTGGATCCGTCATCGGCCTTCTCGACGGGATGGTGTTCGATCCGGTCGTCGGGGACGCCGGCGGCCTCCAGGGCCGCGGCGAAGTCCGGGAGCTGCTGGCGGCAGTCGCCACACCAGTCGCCGCCCCAGACCTTGAACACGTACGCGTCGTCAGCACCCACGGTCTCGATCGCGTCCTCATAGCCCGCTTCGCTCCACGCCGCGTTCGGCTGTAGCGTCCGTAGTGGCATACGCCCGCCTAGGGGCGGGGCAAATAAAAGGGGCGCGTCGCCGGCGGTTTTCCGTGCAGGCGTCACACCAGCCCAACGCGAGTGCCGGTCGGCTCACCCACCCGATCGCACCTTGCCGCAGTCCGTAGATGGTTTAGGCGCGCTCGTCGTAGGCGAGGCCAATGGACGACGGCATCCTCGACACCGTCGGATCGCCGCTGGTTCGCGTCTCCTCGCCGGCGGGGACCACGGTGGCGGCGAAGATCGAATCGAAGAACCCGGGCGGGTCGGCCAAGGATCGTCCCGCGATCGCGATGATCGAGGCTGCCGAGGAGTCCGGCGAGCTCTCGCCGGGCGACGGCATCGTCGAGCCGACCTCCGGCAACACCGGCGTCGGGATCGCGATGTGCGGCGCGGCGAAGGGCTACGACGTGACGATCGTGATGCCGACCTCAAAATCGCCCGAACGACGCCGCATCATGCGGGCCTTCGGGGCCACCGTCGAGCTCGTCGAGGGCGACATTTCGGACGCCAAGGATCGGGCCGACGAGCTCGAGGCCGAGGGGCTGGTTCAGCTGCGGCAGTTCGAGAACCCCGCGAATCCGCGTGCCCACTACGAGACGACCGGCGTGGAGCTCCTCGACCAGGTCGATGGCCGGCCGATCGACGCGCTCGTCGCCGGCGTCGGCACCGGGGGGACGATCACCGGCACCGGCCGGCGTCTCCGGGAGGCGTTCCCGGACGTCAGGATCGACGCCGTCGAGCCCGCCGACAGCGCGGTGTTGTCCGGCGAGGAGCCGACCGGCGATTCCTTCCAGGGAATGGGGCCGGGGTTCATCGCCCCGAACCTCGATACGGACCTCCTCGATGGAGTTCACACGGTCGAACTCGCGGACGCCGAGGCGGAGTGTCGACGGCTCGCTCGCGAGGAGGGGATCCTGGTCGGGCAGTCCTCGGGCGCTTCGAACCTCGCGGCGAAGGCCGTCGCCGGGGATCTTCGGGAGTCGGGCGCGTACGCCGGCGACGAGCCGCTCGTGGTCACGGTCTTTTGGGACAGCGGCGAGCGCTACCTCTCGACCGGGATGTTCGAACCCGACGGGAACGACGTCGAGTGACGCGTCGGGAGCGGCCGGACGCAGCGGAACCGGCAGAACAGCCGGAATGAACCGTACTCAGGGTGAGAACTCCGAATCGCTCACGCGGACCACGACGGTCCCGTCGAGGTCGTCCCGGTCGTGTTCCGGGACCGTCCCCCGTTCGCGCCGTTTGAACACCGGATCGACGAGCTCGCCGTCGACGACGCCGAACAGCTCGAGTCGCTGGTCGGTTTCCTCGGGGCGAACCTCGCCGTCGCGGACCTGCCGTGCGAGCTCCCGCGAAAGCCATTCCTCGGCGTCGATCGACGGGTCGCGGATCAGCGTCTCGCGGACGAAGCGGACGAGGTACCAGTTCAGGTCGTTACACAGCGAGACGGCCGCGCCGAGGCTCACCGTCTCGACCGCGATGCTGTTGGCGAACGGCTCCGTGATCTCGTACGTCGACAGCGCCTCCCGGGCGGTCTCGCGCGAGAGGAGTTCGTACGCGAGGCTCACCGCCGGATCGCCCACGAGACACACCTGCGTCATATCCGGAGTCGGTTCCCCGACCGCAAATCGGTTGTGGTCGGTCGATCCGTGGTCGTCGCCCCTCGTCCGTGGTCGGGCGGTCGCGACCCGTGGTCAGAACGTCGAGACGTCGCCCTCGATGACGCGCCGGGTCACGCCCGTAACGTCGTCGAGCTCCGCGTCGACGATCGCGACGATCTCGTCCTCGACGTCCGCCAGGTCGACCTCGTCCTCGGTGACCACCTGCGCGTCGGCGACGTGCGGCTCGTCGATCGGGCGGCCGATCTGCGAGAGCAGGCGGACCTGCAGGTCGCGGATCCCGTCGACCTCGGCGGCGACGGACTCGGCGATCTCCGTCGAGAGCAGGTTGTAGATCTTGCCGATGTGGTTGACCGGATTCTTGCCGGAGGTCGCCTCCATCGACATCGGCCGGTTCGGCGTGATCAGCCCGTTCGCGCGGTTGCCGCGACCGACCGAGCCGTCGTCACCCTGCTCGGCGGACGTCCCCGTCACGGTGAGGTAGATGGAGTTCTCCTCGTAGTCGTCGGCGGTGTTGACGTCGACGTGGACCTCGCGGTCGGTCCGGTCGCGGGCGAGATCGGACACGAACTCCCGGACCGATTCAACGGCGTCGTCGTACGCCTCGAAGTCGTCGATGTAGCGGTCGACCATCGCGGCGGCCACCGTGATGTCGATCCGGTCGCCCTCGCGTTTGCCCATGATCTTCACGTCCGGGCCGAGTTCGGGATGGTCGGCGTGGTAGGTCGTGTTGAGCTCGCGCTCGGCGTCGTGCACGATCCGCTCGGTTTCGGTGAGCGGCGCGTGGCCGACGCCGAAGGAGGTGTCGTTGGCCATCGGAACCTGTGCTTCCTCCTCGCCGAAGACGTCCTGCAGGTCGCCCGACCCCTCGCCGAGCTTGACGTCGACGATGACGTCGGTCCCGTACTCCAGTTCCGGGATCGCCTCGGCGAGGTACTCGCGGGCCGCCGCCAGTGCCGTCGAGTCGACCGGCAGCTGTTGACCGTCGTATTTCTTGGTTGCGCGACCCACGATGAGGATGTAGATCGGCTCGACCACCTCGCCGCCGCCGAACGCGGGGGCGGCGTTGCCGGCGACCAGTTGCGTCTCGTCAGTGTTGTAGTGGAGGACCGTGCCGACCCGATCGAGGTATAGCTGTGAGAGTGCCCGGGAGACCGACTCCGCGATGCCGTCGCTTATCGAATCTGGATGCCCGATCCCCTTTCGCTCGACGATCTCGACGTCCTGATCCTCGACCGCCGTCCGGTCGAGGCGACTGACCTGGATGTTCCGACTCATTAGCTACGCGTATCGGACGCGATACGGTATAACTTGCGGAAAGTGTTTCGGTGCTATTCATTCCTCTGAGGAATATTCCGACGGACGGATCGGGATGGTCGGTCCGACTGATCGACCGCCGGGGTATGGACCGCGTCGATAGAGTGGTTGGCGGAGGCGGGATCGGTTGATGCGGAACTATCGGATCGATCAAAAGTGACGTGAATACGTGGCGTGTCGTATATCTGAGGCCAGTATCAGGGCCATAAAAGAAACGATACTGAGGATCATCGAGATGGTGTGGCCAGTTTTGACGGAGCAGATGCGGTTTAGGTACCACCGGACCGATCGACTGACGGCGTCCGTGCCGCGAGGCGGCATCCCGGACGCCGACGCGGACGAGTGCTCCCAGTGGCTTGGTCAGTCACCGGTTCGTCCCGATCGCCTCGCCGCAAGGCGGGGCCGATCGATCTCTGGCCGGTTATCGACCTCTGGCCGGTTCTCTGAACGCGTTCTCTCGCAACGCTCTCCGGTATGCTCCCGGAATACGCTCAAAAACGTGCTTCCGAAACCGATTCCGGTGTCGAGATGCCCCGCGATCAGGCGGCGGCGTCCGCGTCGCCTTCTCCGACGCCGGGGAACCGCGCCTCCTCGGCCTCGAGCAGCTCCTGGTAGCGGTTCCGGATCGTGACCTCGCTCATTCCGGTGGCGTCGCTGACCTCGCTCTGGGTGAGATCGACGTTGGTGAGTTTTCCGGCGGCGTAGATCGCGGCGGCCGCGAGGCCGACCGGCGACTTGCCGCTGTGGACGTTCTGCCGTTTCCCCTGCTCGAGCAGCTGGCGGGCGAACTGCTCGGTCTCGTCGGGGACTGCCAGGTCGCTTGCGAACCGCGGGAGGTACTCGACGGGGTCGGCCGGCTGGATCTCCAGCTTCAGCTCCCGGTTGATGTACCGGTAGGCGCGCTTGAACTCCTCGGCGTCGACCCGGCTGACGGCCGCGATCTCGTCGATCGATCGCGGTACCTGCTCCATCCGGGCGGCCGCCTGGAGGCTCGCCGTCGCGATCCCCTCGATCGACCGGCCGGGGAGCATGTCGTTGTCGAGCGCCTGCCGGTAGATGACGGAGGCGGTCTCGCGGACGTTCTCGGGGAGGCCGAGCGCGGAGGCCATCCGGTCGATCTCGCCGAGCGCCTGTTTGAGGTTACGCTCCTTCGAATCGCGGGTCCGGAAGCGCTCGTTCCAGGTCCGGAGCCGCTGCATCTTCTGTCGCTGGTTCGAGGAGAGCGAGTTGCCGTAGGCGTCCTTGTCCTGCCAGCCGATGTTCGTCGAGAGCCCGTCGTCGTGCATCATCTTCGTCGTCGGGGCGCCCACGCGGGACTTCGAGTCCTTCTCGCTGGCGTCGAACGCGCGCCATTCGGGCCCGCGGTCGATCTCGTCGGCGTCGACGACGAGGCCACAGCTCGAACAGACGGTCTCGGCGCCCTCGTTTCGAAGGGTGCTGCCACACTCCGGACAGGTCGTCGTCGACTCGTGGTCGTGTTCGTGTGCCTGCTCGTCCTCGGTCGTCGATTCGGCGTCGCCGGAGCGCGTCCCGGTCCGTCGGTCGTCGGTCGTCTCTCGGTTCGTGTCGGTCGTGCGCCGGGTGGCGCTGAAGCGTGTCTGACTCATTGGGTGTGCTCGTGATGACTGCGGGCCGCGGTCGCGTGGTGCGCGGCTGAGGAGGACGAAAGGAATATAAAATCGACCTCGCTCGTGTTCTTCACTCAGAGTTAGGAACTGGGTAGTAATAAATGTATTGTGTTATCCGATCACAACCGACGGTAGACGCCCCGAAACCTCCGAAAACTCCAACACGATCGTTCGTTTATATATATATATGAATATGGTCCCGATTCGGTGACGGGCACGGCGATCCGGGTCGATCCTCCGTTCGGTTCCGATCGCGGTCTATCCGACGGTTTCGCCCGCGGGATCCGACTCGATCAGCTCCGCCTCGACGTACCGCTCGACGTGGTTCTCCATCCGCCGTTTAAACCCGGCCTGCCGGGCGAGCCGGTCGAGCTCGCGGGAGACGTAGGTGCCGTACTGCACCGCCTTCTTCTCGGCAGTCCGGACGGACTCCGGGACCAGTCCCTCGGCGGCGCTCCGGAGCGCGATCTTCCGTTCGTCGGGCGTCGCGAGCAGTTCGCCGGGCAGCCGTCGCGCAGCCGCCACCACACGGTCATCCAGAAGTGGCGTGACGGGCTCGATCCCGGTCGCCCGGATCGCACCGACGTCGCGTTCGATCTGTGCCGGCAGCGTCCGCATCGTCTCGTCGCGCGCGCCTTGCACCGTATTCGCGTCGACCCGGTGGTCGTCCCCGGGCTCGACGACCTTGCTGTACCCGCCGAACAGCTCGTCGGCCCCCTGCCCGAGCAGGATCCGATCGTGCCCGTCCGCTGCAGCAGCGCGCGCGGTGCAGTATAGCGGGATCGCGATCGCGAGATCCATCGGGTTCGTTCGCCCGGTCGCCGCGGCGATCTCCGGAACGGCAGCCCGGAGGTCGTCGTGGTCGATCCGGACCTCGTGCAGCTCACGATCCATCGCGTCCGCGGCCGCCCGTGCTGCCGCGACGTCGTGGCAGTCCTCGAAGCCGGCGACGTAACAGGGTGCCTCGGGAGCGCCCGCCGCGATGACCGCTGAATCGACGCCGCCCGAGAACGCGACGGCGGCGTCGGATTCGACGTCATCGACGTCGTCGCCGGCGTCGAGACGGATCACGTCCCGGGTCGCCGTCTCAACCGCCGTTTGTGCAGCAGCCGCCGGATCCGCTCGCGAGTCCGGGAGCGTCCAGACGGTCCGTTCTCCCTCGGGCGTCAGTATCGCACCGGCCGGAACCGGGCGCGGATCCGTGAGGGAGCGCCGGTCGAACGCCCACGATCCCGCCGCCGTCGGGTCGGCAGCGTCCGCCTCCACGAAGACCGGAACGCGGCCGAGAACGTCACGAGCGAGGATCGGCGTCCCGTCCTCACGCTCGATCCGGCCGCCGAACCCCGCGCCGCCGGGAAACGGATCGGACTCGCGGAGCGCTCGACGAACGCGGTCGGGAGTCACGCCGCCGACGCCACGGAAGTCTCCATCGGACGTCATCGAGTCTCACCGGAGGTCGTCCAGCCGTCTGAGGACCCGCCGCTTCGCGCCGCCGGCCGCCTGACGGAAGGAGACGTGCCAGGGGGTTCGGCGACCGATGACGCTCGTTCGTCCGGCGGCGATCGCCTTGAGGATCCCGGCGGCGGACCGCTCGTCGGCGTCGACCTCGGTGACCGCCTGTCCGACCATCTCCGAGACGTGGGCGTCGCTGCCGGCGGTCATCGGCAGGTCGCGTTCCAACGCGAACCGCTCGGCCTTGCGGTTCGCCCGTCCGGTCAGCAGCCGGGAGTTGTACACCTCGATCGCGTCGGCACTGGCGAGCTGGTCGTCGTCGATGTGGGCCGCGACGCCGTGGCGGGTCTTCTGGAACGGGTGTGGAACGACCGCGATCCCGCCCTGGTCGTGGATCCGATCGAGGGTTTCCTCGTAGGGGAGCCCGGAGGGAACCAACTCCTCGATGCCGAACGCGAGCACGTGGCCGGCCGCACACGTCACCTCCATCCCGACGATCCCCACGAGGCCGTACTCGGCGGCGCGATCGGCGGCCTCGATCGACGCGTCGATCGCGTCGTGGTCGGTGACCGCGATGGCGTCGAGCCCGACCGCGGCCGCCTGCTCCAACAGCAGGTCGACCGGGTCGCGGCCGTCGTGGGAGCGTTCCGAGTGGGTATGCAGCTCGACCGAAAGCACGACCGTTCGTACGCGGGAGTCCCTGAAAAGCGGCGCGGTGTGCGGGCCGCCGGTCGGATCGGTCCCGACCTCGCGTGTCGGGCGGGCTCGGACTCGATGATCCGGCCGGTACGGTTATGCGTCCGGCCGCCGCTCGTTCAGCCAGTGATCCGATGACCGACGTCGAGGACGTTCTGGCCGACCGTGGCGTCGATTTCGACTCAGCCTTCGCGTACGCGCTCAGCCCGGCGATGGTCCGGTTGATCATCGTCTTTCTGGCAGGCTGGCTGCTGTTACCGGTCGGGCTGTTGGTCTTTTTCACCCCGGAACTGGTCGTCGGCTACAGCGGCATCGTCCGGGAGGCCGTCGGGATGATCATCGGCTTGGTCATCATCATGGGCGCCGGCGCCCTGCTCGTCGGCGGCCTGATCGGGGCGCTGTTCAAGACGATCGCGGACGCGAACCGGTACGCGACGGCGTCGGCGTGAATTCCCGGGGCGACCCGGGACGGCACTCCCTGCCGATCCCGGTGTTCTGACGCCGGCTGAAGGACGGAAATCGGCATAAAGAGTTTTGCCCGCCCGGCGGCCACGAATGAGGTATGACCACCCACGAGTACGACGTCGTCGTTGCGGGGGCCGGCACGGCCGGCTGTTACGCCGCGACGACGATCGCCGATGCGGGCCTCGACGTCGCCATCGTCGAGCGAAAGGACGAGACCGAGGCCGGCCACATCGCCTGCGGCGACGCGTTGAAGGGGGCCGACGCGTTCCCCGAGGCGATCCCCAAATCCCGGATCGAGCCCGCGTTCACGAACACGGGCGTCGACCACGGCCGCTTTGAGATCCCCCAGGAGGACACGGTTCTCGAGATCCCCGTTCCCGGCGAGCTCGCGGTCATCGACCGCTGGGACTACGGCCGCCGGCTCATCGAGGCCGCCGCGGACGCCGGCGTCGAGTTCCACTACGAGACCGTGATCGGGGACGTACTCCAGGACGAAACCGGCCGCGTGACCGGGCTTCGCGGGAAACACCGCGGGGACGCGATCGACTTCGCGGCGGACGTGGTGATCGACGGGGCGGGCTCGCTCTCGCTGCTGCAGGACAAGGTCGACTTCTCAGGTACGACCTTCGACACGAACGTCCGATACTCGCAGTTCTGCTCGGCCTACCGCGAGATCGTGGAGGTTCCCGAGCCGGTCGAGTGGGACGACGCGCTCGTGTTCAAACCGACCGAGCGCGCGGCGGGGTACCTCTGGTACTTCCCGCGGACGGACACCGAGATCAACGCGGGGCTCGGCTTCCAGATGAACGAGGAGCCGATGCAGCTCATCGAGTCCCTCAAACGGGACCTCCGGGACCGCCCCGAGTTCGCCGGCGCGACCGTCACCGACAAGCTCGGCGCCGCCCTCCCGACCCGCCGCCCCTACGACTCCGCGATCGCACCGGGGTATATGGCGGTCGGCGACGCGGCCGGCCACGTCAACCCGACGACCGGGGGCGGGATCGCCGGCGCGGCCTACGCGGGCAAGTACGCCGGCGAACAGGCCGTCGAGGCGATCGGTGACGGCGACGTGAGCGAGGACGCTCTCTGGCGGTACAACGAGCGCGTGATGGACCACTTCGGCGGCCGGTACGCCGGCCTCGACGTCTACAACATCCTCTCGACCGCCGTCGACATCGACGACCTGATGGGGCTGCTGGCGGCCCTCCCGGGCGAGAACCTCGCGGAAGCGCTGTATGAGGGCTCGACGTCGATGTCCTTCGGGCTCAAGCTCAAGTGCGCGATCAAGAGCTTCGGCTACTGGGGAACGATCTGGAACTTCTACGAGACCAAACAGCTCGCCGACGAGCTGCTCGACCACTACGGGGCCTATCCGTCATCCCCCGACCGAATGACCGCCTGGACCGACTCCCGCGACGAGATCCTCGACCGGATCTACGAGACGACCGGCGCCGAAGCGAAGTACTGATCGGGAATCGCGTCCCTGTCCGGGCCTCTCGTCGGACGCTACGCCTCGAGTCGACGCGCCACGCCCCGGTATCGACGGCGACGCGGCGATCGTTCGTGGGATGATCCCGGCCCCGAACGACGGACATCGGCAGGAGGGTTTATAGTGGTCGACGAAGTCGTTCCGACGATGGCACTCTCGGCCGGAACGGTGGGCGTCGGGTACCTCGCGTTGGGGTCCGCGCTGCTGTTCCTGCTGCGGGAGCCCCTTCGACACCCTGACACACCCGGCAGCCGTGGGTTCGCGCTCGCGGTACTCGGGATCTCGTTGTGGCCGATCGGCCTCGGGAACGAGTACCTCGTCGCGAACCCGGACCTCTCGGTGGCCGCCTGGAACGTTCGGTTCCTCGCGGCCTCCCTGCTCGCGATCGGGTGGCTGCTGTTGTCGGTCGAATCGACGACGGGCTGGTGGCCCTCGAAACGCGCGCTCGTTCCGTTCGTCGCCTACGTCGGCCTCGGCCAGGCGATCGCGTGGTCGAACCCGTATCATCACCTGGTGTTGACGCCGGAGACGACGGTCCAGGGAACCGTCCTTATGGCCGTCTACGGGCCATGGTTCTGGGTCCAGTCCGGCGTGAACTATTTCCTGGTTCTGACCGGGACGGTGCTGCTTGCCGGCGAGTGGTTGCGGTCGCGTGGACTGCGGCGGCGACAGGCCGCGATCCTGACGCTGGCGGTCGTTCCCCCCGTCATTGCGAATCTGCTGACGCTGTTCGGGACCGTCCCGATCCGGTACGATCTCACCCCGATCGGGCTCGCGGGCAGCGGCGTGTTCCTGTTGCAGGCGCTCTATCGGATGGATCTCCTCACCGTCGTGCCGGTCGCTCGGGAGGTCGCGATGGCGGAGATGGATGATGCCGTCGTCACGATCGACGACGAGGAACGCGTGCTCGATTACAACGCCACCGCCGATCGGCTCTTCGCCGGCGACGACGTTCACGTCGGGATGCCGGCCTCGGCGTTCTTCGAGACGCTGCCGTCGACCGTGTACGACCGCATTCTCGAGGCGGCAACGCATACCGGAGACGGGAGCGAGGCCGAATCGATCCCCGAGGAGACGGATGGCGGCACCGAATCGGCGCCAGAAGTGGCCGCTTGCGGTTCCGGGTCGACTCCCGGTGAAGCGACGGCGTCGAGCGCCGACGCTGACGCACGGACCGAGGTGGGACCCGATCCCGATCCCGATCACGATCACGATGATATGGAGATCACCGTCGAGATGGGCGATGCGGATCGACACTTCTCGGTCTCGGCGTCGACGGTCCAACGGTCGATCGACTCGACGGCGTGGGTGATCGTCCTGCGGGATATCACCCCGATCAAACGGCGCGAACGGGAGTTGGAGGACCGTGAAGAGGAACTCGAGCTGCTTCGACAGATCCTCTCCCGCGTGCTCCGACACAACATCCGGAACAAGCTCACGACGATCCGAGGGAACGCCGACCTCCTCGCCGAGGACATCGTGGACGGGATGGCGACCGCGGACGAGGCGGCGATCGCGGACGACGCAGTGACTGCGGACGAGGCGGTGACCGCTGACGACGCGGCGATCGCGGACGCCGAAGACGGCGACCGATCCGAGGAAGCGATGCTCGAGCGGATCGAGGCGATCCGCGAGGCGACCGAGGAGCTGCTCGGCAACAGCGAGAACGCACGCGAGATCGAACGCATCATCGACCAACGTGGCCGTGTCGTCCGATACGATCTCGAGGGGGTCGTGCATCGGGTCGTCGAGTCGGTCCGCCGGGACCATCCCGACGTCGCCGTGTCCGTCGAGCGGGACGGTCCCGAAACGGTGACCGGTGGACCGGGGCTCGAGACCGCGCTTCGGTGTCTCGTCGAAAACGCCGCCGACCACAACGACGCCGCCAACCCCGCCGTCCGGGTGTCGATCGACGGGACGGACTCGGAGACGATCGTCTCCGTGGCGGACAACGGGCCGGGAATCCCCGACAACGAACTCACCGTTCTCGACACGAACGAGGAGACGCCGTTGTCCCACGGGAGCGGCGTCGGCCTCTGGCTGGTCAAGTGGGCCGCCGACTCGGTCGGCGCACGCCTCTCGATCGAGACGAAGGGCTCCGTCTCGACTGCCGGATCGGTTGCTGATGGGGGTGACGCGACGGATACGGGGTCGACTGCGACTGATGCGGAGTCGACTACAACTGATGCGGAGTCGGCCTCGATCCCGGACGGGGCGACCACGGTCGTCTCGCTTCATCTGTGACGCCATCGCCGCGTGGATGCAGAGCCGCACCCTTATAGGGAGGACACGCCTCGGATCGGCCATGAGCACCATCCTCTCCATCGAGGACGACGGCGTCGACGTCGTCTACCAGGGGACCGAGTTCCGACTCGACCGCGATCTGATCGAGGAGGCCACCGAGAAGGACTACCCGAACGTCACCGACCACGAGATCCTCCAGATCGTCGAATCCGATCCCGACCTCACAGGGGAACCGCGCCGCGTCGGGGACGTGGTCGCGGGAGCCTGACCGATGGTGACGGTCGCGCTGGCTGGCAAACCGAACGCGGGAAAATCGACCCTGTATACCGCTGCAACGATGGCCGATGTCGATGTCGCGAACTACCCGTTCACGACGATCGACGCGAACCGAGGAGTCACACACGTCCGTACCGAGTGTCCGTGCCTCGCTCGAAACGAGCGATGTGGGGCGGAGAACTGCCGCGGCGGGACGCGATACGTTCCGGTCGAACTCCTCGACGTGGCCGGGCTCGTCCCCGGCGCACACGAGGGCAAGGGGCTGGGCAACCAGTTCCTCGACGAGCTGACCAACGCGGACGTCATCCTCAACGTCGTCGACGCCTCCGGCGGAACCGACGCGGAGGGGGAACCGGTTCCGGTCGGGAGCCACGATCCGCTCGAGGACGTCGACTTCATCGAACGCGAGATGAACCTCTGGCTCGCCGGGATCATCGACCGCAACTGGGAGGGCGTCGAACGGAAGTCACGATCGCCCGATTTCGACCTCGAGGAGGCACTCACCGACCTACTTACGGGGTTCGGCGCGACGACGGCGGACGTGACGGCGGTCCTCCGGTCGATCGACTATCCCAATGACCCATTTAAGTGGACGGACGAGGATCGCGAACGGCTCGCCCGGGACCTTCGCCGCCGAAGCAAACCGATCGTCGTCGTCGCCAACAAGGCGGACGCCGCGCCCCAGGCGAACATCGATCGGCTTCGGGAGCAAACCGACCAGCCGGTCGTGTTCGCCACCGCCGACGGCGAGCTCGGACTCAGGCGGGCCGCCGACGCCGGCGTCGTCGAGTATGACCCCGGCGATCCGGGGTTCGATATCGTCGACGACGACGCGGTCTCGGACGAGCAGCGCGAGGGTCTCGAGCAGATTCGTGACGTGATCGACGACATCGGCGACACCGGCGTGCAGACGGCCCTGAACACGGCCGTGTACGATCGGCTCGACCGGTTCACCGCGTATCCGGTCCAGGACGCCTCGAAGTGGACCGACGCCCGCGGCAACGTCCTTCCCGACGCGTTTCTGCTCCGGGCGGGCGCGACCCCGAGGGATCTCGCGTACGCCGTCCACACGGACATCGGCGAGGGCTACCTCCACGCGATCGACGCGCGGTCGAACCGCCGGATCGGGGAGGACCACGAGCTCACGGAGGGCGACGTGATCAAGGTCGTCTCGACGGCCGGGCCGTGATCCGACCCTCCCGACGGAGATAGCGGAAACCATATCCTGTTTTTGGCACGCGACCGGTCGGATGCTAGAGAATGGGTGATATTCCCACGCAGCCACGAATACAGTCCGTTCAGATTTTGAAGGAGACGTTCGGGTCATTCCGCCCGACAGCCACGACTCAGAAATAACTAACAAGCATCATAGATGTGAATAAATATTCCATTTATGCATACTTTATAGGGGATACGGCCGGTACGTGGAGGCAAGATGGACCGACGAGGATTCCTGACGACGGCCGGAACGACGATCGCCACGCCGCTCGTGGCTGGCTGCATCGCGACCGGCGGAAGCGGTGGCGGAAACGGCAACGCCGGCGGCTCGAACGACGGGTCCGGAACGAATTCCGGGAACGGATCGAGCGGCGGCGACGGTAGAACGATCACGGTCGATTGGGCCTACTACAACCCGATCAGCCTCGTGCTCCGGGACCACGGCTGGCTCGAGGAGGAGTTCGCCGACGACGACGTCTCGATCGAGTGGGTGCTCAGCCTCGGAAGCAACCAGGCCAACGAGTACTCCCAGAGCGGGTCCGCCGAGTTCGCCTCGACGGCGGGGATCGCGGCGCTGCTCGCACGCACGAACGGCGTCCCGATCCGGACGCCGTACATCTACTCGAAGCCGGAGTGGACCGCGCTCGTGGCCAAATCCGACTCGGGGATCGAGGAGGTCGCGGACCTGGAGGGCAAACGCGTCGCCGCGACGCGAGGAACCGACCCGTACTTCTTCCTGCTCCAGGCCCTCGAGACCGCCGGACTCTCCGAGTCCGACGTCGAGGTCGTCCACCTCCAGCATCCCGACGGGCAGTCGGCGCTCGTGCAGGACGACGTCGACGCGTGGGCCGGTCTGGACCCCCATATGGCCGAGCTGGAGCTGGAACACGACGTCGATCTGTTCTTCCGGGAGCCCGACTTCAACACCTACGGCTTCCTCAACGTGCTCGATGGATTCCTCGAGGACCATCCCGAGGACGCACGTCGGGTCCTCGAGACCTACGAGCGCGGGCGCCAGTGGGCACTCGAGAATCCCCAGGAGACGGCGTCGATCCTCGCCGCCGAATCGGACATGTCCCAGGCGGTCGCCGAGCGCGTGTTCGTCGAGCGAAACGACCTCTCGACCGCGCTCCCCGGCGAGCAGCATCGTGACCTCCTCTCCACGCTGGCGCCCATCCTGAAGGACGAGGGGATGGTCCAGCCCGACGCCGACCTCCAGGCGCGGATCGACGAGCTGATCGACTCCGAGACCGCACGCGAGGTGGTGAACTGATGGCGACGGTCGAGGACCACGACGGCGTGACGGCGATCGGGGAGCGTCTGACCGCGTGGGTTCGCGACCGTTCTCCGTCCGCGATTGGCTTCCCGCGCCGTGCCCTCGGCCTCGTCGTACCCGGCCTGCTCGTCGTTGGCTGGCACCTGCTCATCACCCAGGGCGTCTTCCAGCCCCACCAGCTACCGGCGCCGATGACCGTCCTCTCGACGTTCGTGGCGATGGGTGCCTCCGGCGAGCTGTGGGGCCACCTCAGCGTCACGATCCAGCGCGTCGCGTTCGGCGTGCTCTTCGGCGTGAGCGCCGGGATCGTCTTCGGGACGATCACCGGGCTGTTCGGGCTCGCGAACGACCTGCTGGATCCCCTCCTTCAGAGCATGAAGAACATTCCCTCGCTGGCGTGGGTCCCGCTGTTCCTGTTGTGGTTCGGCATCGGCGAGAGCGCGAAGGTGACGCTCATCGCGCTGGGTGCGTTCTTCCCGGTGTACCTCAACCTCTCCACGGGGATCCAGGGGATCGACGAGGACCTCCTCGAGGTCGTCGAGGTCTACGACGTCGGCCGCCTCGAGACGCTTCGGCGCGTCGTCTTCCCCGCCGCCCTCCCGAACCTGCTGGTCGGCATCCGCGGCGGCGTCGGGTTGGCGTGGATGTTCGTGGTCGCGGCCGAGCTGATCGCCGCCAGCCAGGGCCTCGGCTTCCTGTTGAGCGACGGCCGGGTGCTCGCACGTCCCGACATCATCGTCGGCTCGATCCTGCTGTTCGCGTCACTCGGAAACCTCTCGGACATCGGTGTGAAGGCGTTACAGCGACGACTCGTCTACTGGAGCGCCTAGGATGATCGAGACGCGCTCGCTCACCAAGACCTACGACGACACGGTCGCGCTCCGCGAGGTCGACTTCGCGGCCGACGACGGGGAGTTCGTCTCAGTCGTCGGTCCGTCCGGCTGCGGGAAGAGTACCCTGCTGCGCGTGCTCGCCGGCCTCGAGTCGGGCTTCGACGGGACGGCCTCGATTGACGGGACACCGGTGAACGCCGGCGGCAGCGACGACGTCGGGGTCGTCTTTCAGGACCCGCGCCTGCTCCCGTGGGCGACCGTCCGGGAGAACGTTCGGATCGGCTTTGACGAGTCGGTGACCGACGACCGCATCGACGACCTGATCGACCGCGTCGGACTCGACGGCTTCGAGATGGCACTTCCCGAGGAACTCTCCGGCGGGATGGCCCAGCGGGTCGCGCTCGCTCGTGGGCTGGCGTACGGCCCGCAGGCCCTCCTGCTCGACGAGCCGTTCAGCGCGCTCGACGCGCTGACGAAGGTCGAGCAACAGGAGTTCCTGCTCGACGTGCGGGACGACATCGACGCGACGGTCGTCCTTGTGACCCACGACGTCGAGGAGGCCGTCTACCTCGCCGACCGTGTCGTCGTGCTGGGCGGCCAGCCCGGCACCGTCGTCGCGGACGTCGAGGTGCCTCTCGATCGACCCCGCGATCGAACGGACGAGCGGCTGATCGAGACTCGCGAGCGCGTGACGGACGCGCTCGGGGTGTGATCGCCCCCTCTCCCCACTGCCGAGGGAACAGCCGTTCCGCCATCCGTCAGACGCGCGCGTGACGACGGCACAACTGCTTTATATACGGGGTCGGACGTTTAAGTAACGATGTCCACCCTCACCGACCTTCTCGGCGACGTCGTGGCCGACGTCGACGACGTCTTCCTGTTTTCCCCGAGCGGATCGTTTCACGACCGGTTCCGCGAGGCCGACGTCGACGTCGTCGTCGTCGATACCGAAAACGACGTCGACGCCGAGACGTTCGTCGAACTCCCGCTGGAGTTCGATAACGTCCGCGACCGGATCCGGTTCGGCATCGAGGGCGCGGTCGAGAACGGGATCGTCGAGGAGGGCGACGCGATCGCCTGTTCGGTGGCGGTGTTCGCCGACGACGCGGATTCGGTGATCCGCGTCCGGGCGACCGAGGACATGGGGTCCGGGATCTACGACCTGTTCGTCGACTCACGAGCCGACCCGGACGTCATCCGTGACGTCTTCCAGGTGGCGATCGAACTCGGCAAGAAGGGCCAGAAAGGCAAGCCGGTCGGCGCGCTGTTCGTCGTCGGGGACGCCGGAAAGGTGATGAACAAATCGCGACCGCTCAGCTACAACCCCTTCGAGAAGAGCCACGTTCACGTCGGCGACCCGATCGTGAACGTGATGTTGAAGGAGTTCTCCCGGCTCGACGGCGCGTTCGTGATCTCCGACTCGGGGAAGATCGTCTCCGCGTACCGCTACCTCGAGCCGGCCGCCGAGGGTGTCGACATTCCCAAGGGACTCGGCGCACGGCACATGGCCGCCGGCGCGATCACGCGTGACACGAACGCGACCGCGATCGTGCTCTCCGAGTCCGACGGGCTCGTGCGGGCGTTCAAGGGGGGACGGCTCATCCTCGAGGTCGATCCGGAGGCGTACTGATGACGGGGATGTCCGTCCCGATCACGGTACAGGAAACGGTTTCGGAGGTGATCGCGCTGGTTCCGCCGCGCATCTGGCTCGCGTTATTCATCGTCATCTTCGGAGTCATCGCCGGCTACCTCGTCGAAGTGGTCAACCGACGACTGCTTGAACGAGCCGGCGTTCCGGCGTCTACCGAAGGAACCGCCTTCGAGCGAACCGTACGCGGGTTCGGGCTCTCGACGGTGACCATCATTGCGAAACTCTCGAACTACTTCATCGTCGGGATCGCCGTCCTCACGGCCCTGTCGGTCGCCGACGTCCAATACACCGAGCTCTTCTGGGGCGACGTCGCGACGTTCGTGCCGCGGCTGTTCATCGCGATCGTCGTCCTGATCGTCGGGATCGTGGTCGGCGACAAGATCGAGTTATACGTCGCCGAACGGCTCCGCGGGGTCAAACTCCCGGAAACGGGCGTGATATCCACCGTCGCGAAATACAGCGTCGTCTACGTCGCGGCCCTGATCGCCCTCGATCAGATCGGCGTCGCGACCCTGGCGTTGATAGTCCTACTTGCGGCCTATGCGTTCGCGCTCGTGGTGCTCACCGCCTTGGCCACCAAGGACCTGCTCGCTGCCGCCGCCGCCGGAGTGTTTCTCCTCCTGCGACACCCGTACGGGATCGGCGACGAGGTGAAAGTCGCGGACCGACGCGGGATCGTTCAGGAGGTCGACCTGTTCGTCACGCACATCGAGACCGACGGCGAGGAACACGTCCTGCCGAACCACATCGTGTTCCGTGAGGGGATCGTCAGAATACGGGACTAGCTCCGCTCACCGGACGTCTCGGCTTCGCGTTCGGAGACCACCTCGGCCGGCACGCCGGCGACGGTCGTCCCGGCCGGAACGTCCTTGGTCACGAGCGAGTTGGCGGCGACACGAGCGTCCTCCCCGATCGTCACCCCGGGCAACACGATCGCGCCGGCGCCGATCATCGCGCGTTGCCGCACCACCACGTCGCCGAGCCGATATTCGTCCTGGAGGAACTCGTGACACAGCAGGGTGGCGTCGTATCCGACGATCGCGTCCGATTCGATCGAGATCCGCTCGGGCCAGAACACGTCCGGCGTCGACTCCAGCCCCCAGGAGACGCCCGCGCCGACCGAGACCCCGATCCGCCGCAACAACCAGTTCTTGAGCCGGAGGCTTGGCGAGATCCGGCACGCCAGTATCACGAGATAGTTCCTGACGACGACGAGCGGCGACTTCGCGTCCGGCCAGGACCACAGCGAGTTGCGCGGTCCCGGGGTCGCGACCCGGTCCAACTGGTCACGACGCCGTGGCCCGGTTTCGCCCGAGCCGTCGACGTCCTCGTCCCCGGGGCTTGAGGGATCCGAGGGGCGCTCCGACGCCCCGTGGTGCTCGTCGTTCACGCCGTTCGATCCGCTCCCCGTGGTTAAAGACCTCGCGCTCACGACTACCTCCGCGCGCGGTTGTCTCTCTGCCCACCGCCGCCCCCAGTCACGGCGCCGCCTCCGGTCACGGGTCCCGTGTTCCGACCCTTCAAACCGAATGCCGACGCATCCGTCCGCGTGCCGTGATCCCACCGACCCACGACGGTCCAGGCGGGTGCGTGACGCGCCGTCGTGGGATCTTCCCGGACCCCACCGCCCCGGACCGACGGAATGCGTCACCTGCTCGCAAGCACTCGGGCAGTCACTCCCGAATGGCGTCCATATGCTCGAGCCGTCGGTCGATGAGGGACGCGGTTCCGATGTCGTGTCGGATCCGCACCCGATCGCCGGCGGCGGAGAGCGCCTCCGAGGCCACCGATTCCGCCGCCTCGATCGACGCCCCCAACCCGACGACGGCGAAGGCGCGTGAGGTCGTCGTGTAGAGCCCGTCCTCCCGCTCGTCGACGCTGGCGTAGAACAGCAGCGCGTCCCCGACGCTTTCCTCGTCGACATCGATGCGGGCGCCCGCGTCCGGGCCCGTCGGGTAGCCATCGGGTACGGCGTACTTACAGACGGTGGCTCGCTCGGCGAAGGACAGCTCCGGAAGGCTCTCTCCGTCGCGAGCGGCGGTGATCACGTCGATGAACGGCGTTTCGAGTACCGGGAGCGTGTTCATCGCCTCCGGGTCGCCGAACCGGGCGTTGAACTCGACGACCTTCGGTCCCTCGGCGGTGAGCATAAACTGTCCGTAGAGGACGCCCGTATATTCCGGCAGCGCCTCGACGACCGCCTCGATGACCGCGACGGCGTCGTCGTAGTCTCCGTCGTCCATAAACGGCAGCGAGAACTCGGCGTCGGAGTAGGAACCCATCCCACCCGTGTTCGGTCCTTCGTCGCCCTCGTAGGCGCGTTTGTGGTCCTGGACCGCCGGCGTTGTCCGCACGTCGCCGTTGGCGACGAACGCCTGGATCGTGAACTCCTCACCGACGAGCCGTTCCTCCAACACGACGCGGTCGTACTCGGACTCCCGGAGATATTCCTTCGCTTCGGCGGCGGTGACCTGGTCGCCGATCACCTTGACGCCCTTCCCGCCGGTGAGTCCGACGGGTTTGACGGCGAGGTCGCCGTCGTACTCATCGATGTACTCGCAGGCGGCCTCCATATCGGTGAACGTCTCGAAATCCGGACAGCCCGGGATGTCGTTGTTCCGCATAAACCGCCGTTGGTAGGCCTTGTCCGTCTCGATCCGTGCCGCCTCCTGGTGCGGGCCGAACGTGTATACGCCGACCTCATCGAGGGCGTCGGCGACGCCGGCGGCAAGCGCCGATTCGGGGCCGATCACGGCCACACTCGCGTCGATCGACTCGGCGTAGTCGACGATTGCCGCCGCATCCGTCTCCGAGGTGGTCTCGAACCCCTCCGCGAGCCGGGCGATCCCGGGGTTCCGGTTGCTCGCACAGGCGTGAAGTTCACAATCCGGAGCGAGTGCGCGGGCGATCGCGTGTTCGCGGCCGCCGCCACCGATCAGCAACACGGTCTCGGTCATACGCGAGGGGTTTCCGCACGGTAGTGTAAATCTTGTCGTTACATCCGACGGATACAACCACGATCGTGGATCAGAGCCGGGGATCACCATCGTCGAACACGGGGGTCGTCGATTCCGGTCGTCGCCGACCTCAACCGCCGTCGAGCCAAGACTCGAGAACCCCGGTCGACGGCGCGCTCGGAGCTTCGAGTGTCGACGGCTTTTCACCGTGGCCGCCGTACCGGCAGCTATGTCCACACCGACCGACCGGAATCGGCTGTCCGCGGAGGGAAGTCCGTACCTCCGTCAACACGCCGACAATCCGGTCAACTGGCAGCCGTGGGACGATCGTGCCTTCGAGACCGCCGCCGAACACGACGTCCCCCTCTTCGTCTCGGTCGGCTACGCCGCCTGCCACTGGTGTCACGTGATGGAGGAGGAGAGCTTCTCGGATCCCACGGTCGCCGAGACCCTCAACGAGTCCTTCGTCCCGATAAAGGTTGACCGCGAGGAACGGCCCGACGTCGACGACGTGTTGATGACCGTCTGTCAGCTCGTCTCCGGCGGCGGCGGATGGCCCCTGTCGGCGTGGTGTACGCCCGACGGGAAACCTTTCTACATCGGGACGTACTTCCCGCGGGAGCCGACGCGGGGGCGTCCCGGATTCCTCGAGCTCTGCAACCGGATCGCTGACTCCTGGAGCGATCCGGAACAGCGGGCCGAAATGGAATCCCGAGCTGATCAGTGGATGGCCGCAGCCCGCGATGAGGTCGAGTCGGTTCCGGAGCATCCCGGTGACCCCCCGGGATCGGCGGTCCTCGAGGAGGCAGCTGCGGCCGCCGTTCGCGGGTACGACGAGGAACACGGGGGGTTCGGAACGAGCGGCCCGAAGTTCCCCCAGCCGCGTCGGCTCGATCTGCTGCTTCGAGCCGGTGGTTCCGCCAACCGAACCGCCGATGGAACGACTGACCGGACCGCCGATGGAACGACTGACCGGACCGACATCGGTCGTGAGGCGGCTACGGACCGGAACGCGGCCCTACAGGCCGCGACGGGGACTCTCGATGCGATGGGTGAGGGAGGAATATACGACCACGTCGGCGGCGGATTCCATCGCTACGCGACCAACCGCTCCTGGACGGTGCCACACTTCGAGAAGATGCTGTACGACAACGCGGAGCTCCCTCGCGTGCTTCTCGACGCGTTTCAGGCGACGGGGACCCCGCGATACGGGCTCCTCGCACAGGAGACGTTCGCCTTCCTCGATCGTGAACTCTCCCACCCGGACGGCGGCTTCTTCAGCACCCTCGATGCCCGGAGCGTTCCGCCCGACTCCCGTCGCGGGTCGACGACGGATGCGTCGGAGGCAGCGCCCGATCCGGTTGAAGGTGCATTCTACACCTGGACGCCCGCGGAGATCGACGCCGTCCTCGAGGAACCGGATGCATCACTCGTTCGCGACCGGTTCGGCGTGACCCCTGCCGGAAACTTCGAACGCGGGACAACGGTGCTCACCGAATCGACGTCGATCGAGGAACTCGCGACCGACCACGGACTCGACCGATCGACGGTCCGCGACCGGCTGCGTGCGGCCCGCCTCGATCTGTACGAGGCCCGCGATCGTCGGCCGCGTCCGGCACGGGACGAGAAAGTGATCGCGGGCTGGAACGGGCGAGCGATCTCCGCGTTCGCGGCGGGCGCACGTGCGTTGGACCCGGGGCTTTCGGAGCGGGCGACCGCGGCCCTCGAGTTCGTTCGCGATCGGCTGTGGGACGCGGCGGACCGTCGACTCGACCGACGGTGGATCGACGGCGACCGTACGGGCCCGGGCTATCTCGATGACTACGCGTTCCTCGCGCGCGGCGCTTTCGACACGTATCAGGTGACCGGCCGTCCCGATCAGCTCGGGTTCGCCATCGAACTCGCCGATCGGATCGTTGCGGATTTCTACGACGAGGAGGCAGGCACGATCTACTCGGTTCCGAGCAAGCCCGCCGACGAGTCCGCTGATGAGGCTGCTCGTCCGAGCGACCTCTCGGTCCGTACCCAGTCGTTGACCGACCGATCGCTGCCCTCGAGCGTCGGCGTCGCGGTCGAATTGCTTGCCGAGCTCGACGGATTCGTTCGTGACCGTTCGTACCGCTCCGTCGCGGAGACCGTTCTGGGGACACACGCCGACCGGATCCGAGCCGGACCGCTCGAACACGCGTCGCTCGTTCTGGCTGCCGATCGCGTCGCGAACGGTGGGATCGAGCTCGTGTTCGCCGCCGATGACCGCGCCGAATCGTGGCGGGAAACGCTCTCGAAGCGGTTCCTCCCTGGAGCAGTCATCGCCCCGCGCCCCGCAACGTCGGCGGCAACCGCCGACTGGTGTCGGGAGATCGGTGTGGAAGGGGTTCCCCCCATCTGGGACGGCCGGGATGCGATCGACGGAGAGCCGACCGTCTACGCGTGCCGTGGGTTCGCATGTTCGCCGCCGAAGACCGATATCGAGGCCGCGCTCGACTGGCTGTGATCGGCTCTCGACCGGATCGAGCGCTGCTCTCCACCCTGAATCCTATCACTCCGGCCGGTGCACTTCGCCGCCTCGTGCGTCCGCATCTCGCCGCCGGAGCGCCGCGGCGGCGTTGGCCGCCTCGTAGCCGAACAGGACGTCCTTCGCGTAGGGTTCGACCGCTTCGGTCGCCTCGATCAACGCATCGACGTCGACGTCCGCGGCGTACAACTCGACCGAGACGGGCGTCTCCGGCGGCGCGCCGTGGACGTCGTAGTCGCCGCCGAGCCGAGATCGAAACCCCCGAACGATCGTCTCGAGCCAGTAGGTCGTCGCGTACTCGGTGTCGTATATCGGCACCACGAACTCGTCGACGTGATCGGCCACCGCGTCGACGGCGATCCCCGATCGCGTGCGAAGGTGTCCCGGGTACGGGTCCGGATGGACCGAGAGATAGGTCCGCCCGGACACCCGATCGGCGGCTGCGGCGACGAAGTCGGTGATCGTGGCCGCCCGCCAGCCCGCCCACTCGTCGTGGTCGCTCTCGTCGAACAGCCGCTCACAGCGTTCACACCGACAGTATCCTTCCCGTGGGAATCCAACGTCGTCGAGCCTGACGTCGGGGGCGACCGCGGCACAGTCCTCGACCATCTCGAGCAGTCCGCGCCGATACTCGGGATGTGTCGGACAGATATGGGTCCACTCGAACTCCGTCCGGTCGCGACTTGCCGGCAACCCGCGGTCGTCGACCGGAACGAGCCCCGAGTCATCGTCGGCTGCCGCGGTATCACCGAAACACGACACCATATTGACCGCGTTCGCGATCGGCTCGGCCGCTCGCCCGGTGACGTCTTTCACCTCGTAGAACCCGCGATCGAACTCGCCGATCGATACGTCGTCGGCGTTGCGCGTGACCACCCCGTACATACACGACGCTACTCGATGGCCGTGGTTAAAAGGGATGTTCGAGGGCCGGACGGGATCGGTTCGGAGGACGGTATGACCCGACCGGCTCGTGGGACTGTCAGCTGTTCGATCGACTCGTTATTCGACTTCCACCGGCTCCTTATCGCCGGAGACGATGAAGTAGACGGTGGCTACGAGGGCCAATGCGACCAGGAGTTTCGCTTTCGTGCCCATATGTAACGGTACGTATCGTATGGCTAAAAACTACCGGGACGGTTCGCATCCGAGGACGGTTCGCGTGCCCGACGTCGGTTTCTCGTGTGGCGTCGATGGGCGACCGTTCCATGAACCTCCGCAGCGTACTTCCCGTGGATCACTGCCTCACACGTCGATGTGTTCGGCGATCCGGTCACGCAGGATCTCCGAACAGTAATCACACCGCACGCCGTCGTCCATCACCGCAAAGCGCGTCTCGACCGGCTCGTCGTCGTTCGAGATGCAGTTCCGGTTGGGACACGAGAGCACGCCGACGACCTCCGTCGGTCGCTCGACCCGGTTCTTCTCGACCACCTCGTAGTCGCGGACGATGTTGATCGTCGCCTCCGGCGCGATGAGCGAGAGGACGTCGACCTCGGACTGGCTCAACTCCCGCCCTTCGACTTTGAGGATGTCCTTGCGACCCAGCCGATCGGAGGGGACGTTCATCCCGATCGAGAGGCTGAACTCCTCGGATCCGTCGATCCCGAGGATCGCGAGCACGTTCAGCGATTGCCCGCCGGTGATGTGGTCGATGACCGTCCCGTTCCGGATCTTCGAGACGCGGAGTTCGCGGTCCGGACTCATGCCGCATCACCGCCGAGGAGCATATCCAGAAGCGCCATTCGAACCGGGACCCCGTTGTGTGCCTGTTCGAAGTACCGTGCGTGGGACGTCTCGTCGACGTCCGCCGCGATCTCGTCGACGCGGGGCAGCGGATGCATCACGGTCAGATCCGGATCGGCGGCCGACAGCGTGTCGGCGTCGATCCGGTATTCGCCGGCTATCTGGTGGTATTCGTTCTCATCGGGGAACCGTTCACGCTGGATCCGGGTCACGTATAATACGTCGAGCTCCGGGAGCACTGCGTCGAGTTCGGTGTGTTCGCGGACCTGGGCACCCGACTCGTGAAGATCGAACCTGACGGACCGGGGCAACCGCAGCGATTCAGGGCTGATGAAGTGCTGGGTCGCGTCGAAGTTCGTCAGCGCGGACGCAAGCGAGTGGACCGTTCGTCCGTACTTTAGATCGCCCATGATCCCGATCGTGAGGTCATCGAGCCCGTGTCGTTCCCGGATCGTGTGGAGATCCAAAAGCGTCTGCGACGGATGTTGACCGGCGCCGTCGCCGGCGTTGATGACCGGGACGTCGACGAACTCGGAGGCCATCTTCGCGGATCCTTCGCTCGGGTGTCGCAAGACCAGCGCGTCCGCGTATCCCTCGATCACGCGGACCGTGTCGGCAAGGGACTCACCCTTTTTTACTGAGGAGGACTCGATCGATCCCATATCGATCGTCTCCGCACCGAGCCGTTTCGCGGCGGTCTCGAAGCTCATCTTCGTCCGGGTACTCGGTTCGAAAAAGCAGAGCGCGAGCACGGACCCTGAATATCGTTGCTCGAACGCCTCCCGTGACCCGTCGATCTCGCGGGCCCGATCGAGTACCGCCTCGATGTCGGGCCGCGAGAGCTGTGTCGCGGTGATGAGGTGGTCCTGACGCATCGTCTATCCGGCGGTCGGGGAGCATCTTGAATCCGTCGGGTCCGCAAGCATCGTCCGTTCGGACTCGACGATGGACCACTCAGTCGTCGGCCGTCGCCGCCCCGGTGGCATCCGGTCCGGCATCCTCACCGGTCGCGTCCTCAATGCTTGGTGGGTACACGCCGCGTTCAAGCGTCAGATCGGATTTCGGGCGAGCCATACAGGTGAGTGCGTACTCCTCTGCCTCCTCGTCGGTTAGCCCCCGTGCTGCGGGCTGTGTGACCTCCCCCTCGAGAATATGGGCCGAACAGGCGAGACACATCCCCACTCGACAGGAGTACTCCTGGGCGATCCCCTCCTCGAGACAGGCGTTGAGGATCGTCTGGGTGTCGGACACCTCGATCGACTCGCCGGTGCCGGCGAACTCGACGGTGTACTCGGACATACTGACCGGATTCGCCCAGGGTCGGCAAAACTCTTGCCATCGGATCGGTCCGCAGAGCGTGGATCGGCGATCGTGACGGAACGGCCGGAGCCGACCATTCGCAACGCTAATCCCGCGTTACCCGTTGTGGTGGGATATGAAAGCCACCGCTCGAGCCCATCCGATACAGGGACTCGTGAAGTACCACGGGATGCGCGACGAGCAGCTTCGGCTCCCGTACCACGACAGCATCAGCCTCTGTACGGCGCCGACGGCGACCACCACGACGGTCGAGTGGGAGCCCGACGCGACGGACGACACGTTCGTCATCGACGGGGGTGTCGTCGACGGACGGGCCGCCGAGCGGATAGAGCTGGTGACTGACTACGTTCGGGAATTGGCCGGGATCGACCACGCGGTCCGCTTCGAGAGCCGAAACTCGTTCCCGTCGAACATCGGGTTCGGGTCCTCCTCCTCGGGGTTTGCGGCGGCAGCGATGGCGCTCGCTGACGCTGCCGGCCTCGACCTGTCGCGTCCGGAGATCTCCACGATTGCTCGCCGTGGATCCTCGTCGGCCGCGCGCGCGGTGACCGGTGCGTACTCCATCCTCGAGACGGGACTCAACGACGAGGACTGTCGATCGCGGCGGCTCCCGGTCGGCGAGGGTGAGGACGGGTTCGATCCCGAAGAAGACCTCCGGATCGTCGCGGCGCACGTCCCGGCTTATAAGGAGACCGAGGAGGCACACCGGGAGGCGGCCGCGAGCCATATGTTCGACGCGCGGATGGCACACGTTCACGAGCAGTTGGCCGAGATGACCGACGCGCTCCGTGCAGGGTCGTTCGACCGGATATTCGAGCTCGCCGAACACGATTCGCTCTCGCTGACCGCGGCGACGATGACCGGCCCGTCCGGGTGGGTCTACTGGCAGCCCGAGACGATCGCGGTGTTCAACGCCGTTCGAGAGCTCCGGGAGGAGGGCATTCCGGTCTACTTCTCGACCGACACCGGAGCGTCGGTGTACGTTAACACGCGTAAACAGTACGTCGACGAGGTCGAGTCCCGGATCGCCGAGATCGGGATCGAGACGGACGTCTGGTCGGTCGGCGGCCCCGCCCGCGTTCTCGACCCCAGCGAGTCGCTGTTCTGAGAGTACGTCGCTGTGGCGAACAGGCGGAACGGACCCCTCATTCACTCGGCGTGTCCGTCCCGCACACCCGCGTGCCACGCCGAGACGACGTGCTATCGCACGGTGTCGGTGTGTCCCCATCCGATTTGAACCCGATCCCCGTCAGTCGGTGTTCCTTTACCGACGGCTCGCGCAGTACCGGCATACGGAGGGATCGAGGAATGACCGTACGGCTCCGCTATGCGGACGGGACGATCCGGATCGACGCCGACGAGTCGCTGCCACCGCTGCCGGGCGTAACCGAGGACGCTCGGAGCGGGGACGTTCGCGCGCCCGCGTTTCGGTACGCTGAGATCCGCCGCGCGCTGGAGGTGGCCGGGCGTTCCGTCGACGATGACGTGGTATCGACCGGTCCGTTGTCGCTCTCGACCGCCTACGACCTGCGGCCGTATCAGCATACGGCGCTCGATGCGTGGGCCGACGCCGACCATCGCGGCGTCGTGGAACTACCGACCGGCGCCGGCAAGACGGTCGTCGCGATCGCGGCGATGGTCGATCGGGGACGGCCGACGCTCGTGGTCGTGCCGACGATCGACCTCCTCGACCAGTGGCGCTCGGAGCTCGAACGCGAGTTCGAGATGCCGATCGGCCAGTTCGGCGGCGGCGAGCAGCGCCGCGAGCCGATCACGGTCTCGACGTACGACTCGGCATATCTGAAGGCCGACGACGTGGGCGACTCCTTCGGCTTCGTCGTCTTCGATGAGGTACACCATCTCGGCGGCGAAGGGTATCGGGACATCGCCCGCCTGTTGCCCGCGCCCGACCGACTCGGGCTGACGGCAACCTTCGAGCGACCGGACGGTGCCCATCACGCCGTCGAGGACCTCGTCGGCCCGGTCGTCTACTCCGTCGACGTCGACGACCTCGCCGGTGAGCACCTCGCGCCGTACGACGTTCGGCGACTGGAGGTCGAGTTGACCGACGCGGAACGCGAGCGCTACGAGCGCGAACAGGGCGTGTTCGTCGAGTATCTCCGAGATTCCGGACTCACGCTGACGAGCGGCAGCGATTATCAGAAACTCGTCAAGCGGTCGGGGCGGGACCCGCGGGCACGGGAGGCGCTGTTGGCGAAACAGCGCGCGCGAGAGATCATGATGAACGCCGATCGAAAGCGGGACGTCCTCGAGCGGCTCCTCGACCGCCACCGCGACGATCGCGTCATCGTCTTCACCGCCCATACGGACCTCGTCTACGACCTCTCCGAGCGGTTCCTCCTGCCGGCGATCACGAGCGAAACCGGCGCGGCGGAACGCCGTGAGATACTCGATCGATTCCGTGAGGGGACGTATTCGCGAGTGATCGCCGCCAACGTTCTCGATGAAGGCGTCGACGTTCCCGACGCGAACGTCGCGATCGTGCTGTCGGGATCGGGGAGCGAACGCGAGTTCACGCAGCGTCTCGGTCGCGTGTTGCGTCCGAAGGATGACGGCGGTCGAGCAACCATCTATGAGCTCGTTACCGCCGACACCGCGGAGGAACGCGTCGCGGATCGACGTCGATGAATCACGGGCGTCGCTCGTGGCTCGTACGTTACGGTTCGACGTTCACCGAGAGGCTCCCGCCGTTGATGAACGCCTCGTAGGGAAAATCGAACGTGACCGTGACGTCGATCTCCGCCCCGGGATCGACCGATACCTCCCGTGTCTCAGTCGCCTCCTCCTCGGGCGTCGCCGCCGTCACGACGAGCGTTCCGGTTCGTCGGTCGGCGGCCATGTTCCCGATCGTCGCGTCGATCCGAAGGGTTCCGTCGTCGCGCTCAGAGAAGTCCCGGTCCACGATCCGCAATCCCGGTGGCTGTGTCGTGTCCTCCGCGTCGGCGTCGGGCGGTGTATCTCCGGTCGGCGGGTTTCGCGGTCCGGATGGGTCGCGTCGTTCGAGACACCCTCCGAGGACAGCACCGATGGCGGCGACCACCAGTTCCCGTCGTCGCATACCGATCCGTCCGTTCGAGAACGCATATGTCTATCCCCGTCCCGGATTCATGGGTCTACGGTCGGTCGGATTCGATCGTTCCGCCAAATGCTGCCTCCCGGTGGGTTTTACCGGACCGACGACCGATGGACAGCCATGCTTCGGAAGGACCACCTGCGCGTCTCGCGGGCGGGTGGTGCATATACGCCGCAGTTCGTGAGCGAGACGGACCTGCCTCTCGCCGAGCGACTCATCGGGACGTTTCGGGAGCACGTCGGCGACCGCTATGCCGATCTCCAGGCGGCGGTGACGGCGCTCGAGGCGGACGCCGACGACTTCAAGCTCGTTCGCGGACTCGCGTCTCTGCTCGAGCGTGAGACGACGTTCGAGACCCGATCGCCGCTGCCGCCCCAACGAGCTCGACGCTCGGCCTTCGAAGCCGCCGAATCCATCGGCGTCGCCACCGCCGCGGAGCGTGAACGTGCCCTCCAAACCGCGGCGTCGGGCCTCGGGGTCGAACCGGACGCGGTTGACGAATCGCTGTATGCGGACCGTGAGGACGAACGGATCGCGGTCGGCTTCGAGCCGCGATGGGATGCGGAGACGCTGCTCGATCAGTACAACCTCTCGCTGGCCCAGACCGCGCTCTTCGACGCGACGGACGTTCGGGTCCGGTCGGCCGACCCGAAGCGACTCGTCACGGCGACGAAGCGGCTCGGGCTGCTGTACGAACTCGAACGAACCGACGCGGGACGGGAGCTCGTGGTCACCGGTCCCGATGCGCTGTTTCGCCGCACCCGCCGGTACGGGACCGCCTTCGCTCGCCTGCTTCGGTCGGTGGCTGCGGCTCCCGACTGGGCGTTGACGGCGACGATCGACGACCGGGGGACCGAACGGACGATGACGCTCTCCGACGCGGACGTCACCGTTCCGGGCGTCGATCCGGTCGCCGAACCGTCCTTCGACAGCGGCGTCGAAGCCGACTTCGCCGGCCGGTTTCGGTCGCTGGGTCTCGACTGGACGCTCGTCCGCGAGCCCGAACCGCTCGAGACCGGAACGAGCGTGATGATCCCCGATTTCGCCTTCGAGTACGACCACGCGGACTTCCGCGTGTTCTTCGAGGTGATGGGGTTTTGGACGCCGGAATACGTCTCCAAGAAGCTCTCACAGCTCGAATCGGTCGAATCGGTCGACCTGATCGTCGCGGTCGACGACTCCCTCGGCGTCGGAGAGGAGATCGCGGCCGCCGACCACCGGGTGGTGACCTACACCGACTCCGTTCGGGTGAAGGACGTCGTTGACGTGCTCAGAGAGTACGAGTCGGATCTGCTGGCCGATGCCGCCGCGACCCTTCCCGACGCGATCCGACCGACGGAGGACGTCATCGAACTCGAAACGATCGCCGATCGGTACGCCGTCGGCGTCGACGCCCTCTCGGCGGTGACGTACCCCGACCACGAGCGGCTCGGCGGTACCCTCGTTCGACCGTCCATCCTTGAGGAACTCGAGGGTCGACTCGAACCGGGAATGCGCCTCGAGGCCGCCGAGGACGTCCTTCGATCGGCCGACATCACCGAGACGAGTCCGGTCCTGTCACGGCTCGGATACCGAACCGAGTGGGAGGGGTTGTCGGGTGGGACGATCCGGCCGCTGGAGGGCGACAATTGATATAGCATCATATAATTTATTAGTCGGTGAGCGATCGTTCGTGATCGGTTCGTGACCGAATCGTGTCCGATTCGAGCCGACGAAACCGGTCTCGATTTCCCACCAGTCACTTCCGATTCGTGCGGAAGCGGTTACAGCAGCTCATAGATGTGCGATTCGTAGGTCGCCCGAACCTGATCGCCCCAGTTGTGCGTGTAGGTGTCGATGATGTCCTCGGCGACGTCGCCACGGAGGTACTTTACGACGCCGCGATCGCCGGTCCGGTCCCGAAGGTGGGTGGTGAAAAAGTGCCGGAAGTAGTGGGGCGTCACGTTCTCGCTCGCGCCGCCGCCGGTCCGGTACCACCCGTGGTCCCGTGCGTGTTCTTCGACGATGTGCCGGACGCTTTCGGGGTCGAGCCGCTCGCCCCACGATCCCGCCGTGCCGATGAACAGCGGTTCGGCCGGGGAGACGGCGTCGGGCCGGATCGCGAGCCACGCGGTGAGTACGCGTTCGATCTCGTCGTCGATCGGGATCACCGTCTCCCGCTTCCGCTTGTTGGCAGCCGACCTGATCTCGCCGTTGAGCGGCTCGCCGACCCGCGCGTCGCCCGTTACGTATAGCGAATCCGGACGCGACTCCAGCGCCGGCCGAGTGCCGAGGTCGTAGGCCGATGCGGCCGGGGATCCGGGCATCGAGACGTCACGCAGATCGAGGTTACACAGCTCACCGACCCGCATTCCGGTCTTGAGCAACGTCACGATCACCGCCCGGTGTAGCGGATGACGAACCCGATCGAGAAACGCCCGCATCGCTGGGACGTCGATCTCGCGGCGGGCGGGATCCTTGTCGATCGACTCGTCCATCTCCTCCATCACGAGCGTCATCGGGTTCGACTCGAAGGCACCGACCTGCGTCATGTACGTGTAGTACCGGTGGAGATACGCCGCGTACGACGCCACCGTGCTTTCGGCGTGATCACCTCGGAGGGAGTGAACGAAGGCCATACAGTCCCTGTGAGTGGCCCGTGCGGTCACGTTCGTCGTCGTTCCGTTTCCCGTGGTGTCGTCGGCGTCCGATCGCCCCGATCCCCGCCGATCGGTGACGAACGACTCGAAACGGCGGAGGACGCGCTCGTAGGACCGCTTCGTCCGGTCGGTCTTCCCGTGATAGGTGAGGTCCTCGAGGAAGTAGCCGACGGGGTCCGCGGGATCAAGGGATTCTGTATCGCTACTCATCGACCAACACGTACCCGCCATCCCGCCCTCGATAGCGAACGCATCCCCGATCCTGGAGGTCCTCCAACACTGCGTCCAACCGTTCCTCGAGATCGTCGATCACGGCTTCCCGCAGTTCGTCCCAGGAGTGAACCGCCGATCCATCGAGAACGGCGAGAACCCGTTCTTCGAGACCGTCACCCCCAGGGTTCGAGCCCCGATCATCGGGATCCTCGTCAGTTCCCGATTCGGTCTCGAGATCGGCGGTGAAACCCCGCCGGCCGGCCTGCACCATCGTTCGGACGAACTCGCTGCGCGACATCCCGAGTTCCTCGGCGTGTTCGGACCATTCCGTTTTTTGATACGTCGGAACGTACGTCTTGACCGACGTTCGATCGGTATCGAGATCGGTGCTCATCGGTGACTGATACGTTTCGGGCCAGTTCCTTCAATGTATCCCTTGATATACGGATAAGGTCTCTTATCCTCATTTTAGGACCTAGAATTCGACCCGAATATATGAGTTATGCGGAGATCTATTACTAAGCTCCGGCATAGATAGTACTATAAATCTGGATCAATTCTGTTGTACCTATATGGACGTATCTCGCCGTTCGGATCGCCGATCGTCGATCGAGACGATCGGCTGTGGGCCGAGTCCGTGTTCGAGTACGTGGTCGGGAATTCACTAGTAACATCTTTCGTATATATCAACGTCGTCCTGGGGGATCGACGTCGTCGCCGACGTGGCGCGGACGCCGGTCGTCACAGTCGCCGTGAGAGTCACAGTCACGTCTACAGCGTGCACCAGATCCTGGGCCCTCGACGTCGATGCTGGCGCCATCGGACGCACACGGCCGTGAGGCTGAAACGGCGTCGAGCGAAACACGTGACGGAACGGCTGGCGTGTGGACGCCAACCACGTTACTTCGGGATCTCGTTAGCGGGCGGTTTCGGACGTGCTCGTGACGTCCGTCGGTGTGTACACCGTCACGTCGATCGCGGTTACGTTCTCACGGTTCTCGGCGTCGGTTGGTGGTGGGTGGGGTGGGTGGAGGGGTGAGTGGATCGAGGTGTCGGCCATCCCTAGGGTCCGAGGACGTCTCGGTGCTTCACGGACGACGCCGTACGGTGCGGGTCGTACCCGTGCTGAGACACCGCGGGACTGACACGACCTCGGTATGGCACGTCAGCGGCGGCGATTCGATGCCCGGATGACGGTACACCGATGGGTCGGTACACCGATGGGTCGGCACACGGATGCGTCGGGACACGGATGGGCCACACACTGGGCCGCTCCGAGCTACAGGATGGCGGCCGTCGTCTCGGTTGTCCTCGCCGTCGCGGAGTCTGCCGGTGCCCCGTGGTTCAGTCAGCCAGCCGTTCCGACACCGCCGTCGATCAGTGTGAGCACATAGCACATTATCTGACCGTATCGATCGCCGTGGTGGGTCATTTCGTCGGGTCGTGAGTGACACCGCGGTTGTGAATCGTATCGTTCGATCATCGATCGGCCTCGGACGTGGGACGCCGCCGATCGAACGCGATCGTATAAATTGTATGTCGCTATATTCAATTTGATCCGTCACCCCCATAGCTTTTGAATACCTGTCCCCAAGAACTCGAAGAATAAACGGGGCGAGGGCGTCCTGCAGACGGACCGCTCCGCAGGGCGGTTAGTTGCGAGCCTGCCCCGGGTGTGTCGACGGCTCCACCGAACTCCCGATGTTGATCCGCCCGAAACCGTTCCACGAACCGAACTCAACCACAATGACTGACACGATCGACCTCGACGATCTCGAGACCGACGACGCCGACGAACCGGCGGCCAATCACGGCGACTGGCTGTGGCGCGAGGAGGGTACCCCCGAGGACGAACCCGAAACGCCGACGCCCAACCCGTCAGCGACGGAAACGTCGGCGTCGACGTCGACATCGGGGACGCCCGGAAATGGTGGGACAGATACGGACGCGACCGACACCGACGCGACTCACGACGGCCCCATCCCGCGTGTTCCCCGAAAAAACGAGAGCAAGCCCGCGGGTGTCCCGACCGACAGCGGCGGCTCGGGGGCTGGCGCGACCGTCAGCAACGCTCCCGACGACGCCGAGCCGATGGCCGCCGGCCCCCACGGGGGCGGCGTCGACGACATGACGATGGCGGTGACCTACAACGCCATCTCCGAACTGGCCGATCCGCAACTGGTCCTCGTCTCGGCCCGCGAGTGGGCCGACTGGATCGGCATCGTCGGTGACGTGGACGCGCCGGTCATCACCAAGTTCCAGCGCGAACACGGCATCGACGCCGACTTCTTCAACGGGACGGGAACCGGTCCCGCCGAACGACTCGCCGATATCGGCAAAACGTCGATGTTCTACGCCGAACGACTGGCCGTCGTCGGCACTCCCGACGACGAGTGGATCGCCGAAGAGGCCGGCTGGGAGTTCGTCCCGCTCGAAACAGCCGCCGCGGAGGCCGACTGGGACTTCGAGGAGGGGTAGCTCCTCCGCACAGTGACGGCTACTCGTCGGCCGGGGTGGCTCCGTCGTGGGCCATCGCGGGTTTGTCGGCGCCGATGTGGTTGTCCAACGCGTAGGCGCCCGCACCCGTGATGAGAAGCGCCGAGGCGAGGCTGAAGAGGCCGATGTGGGCGAGAACGGGATCGTCCGGGATTCCGAACAGCGTGAGGACGAAGACGCTCAGCGCGGTTAACGCGGAGATCCGGGTGAAGAATCCGGACAGAATCGCGAGACCGAGGCCGAGTTCGGCGAAGCCGGCACCGAGTACCCACAGTTCGGCGGGGAACGGAGCAAGCGCGGTGAGGTCGTACTGTTCGACGACGCTGAGGGCCATCTCGGGAGCCAGCAGTTTCTCGAAGAGGCCGAGGAAGACGAAGGAGAGGCCCATTCCGACCCGGATGATCGTCGGGACGAACCGCTCATAGGGATCGGCATTGCGATTGAGCCACGACGCGGCGCGGTGAACCGGATCGATCCGCCCGTAGACGGTCCCCTCGGCGGCGGCAACCTTCTGCAGTACCTCGTCCGCGCTGGGGCGGCCGCTACCGATCAGGGCGATGGCGACGAGACCGGGAACCCACTCGAAGGAGTACAGCAACAGCGGCTGGGAGACGAGCGCCAGCAGATACACCAGCACCCCGACGATCGCGGCCACGCGCGTGGCGATGCCGAAAAGCAGGGCGAACCCGAGTCCGATCTGGAACAGGCGGACGAGCCCGGGAGCGGCGACCGGCTCGACGATGGGATTGAAGAAGTAGCCCGCGAAGCCGGCGCCCACGAGCGGCAGTCCGAACCCGAGGCGCAACAACCACGGCAACAGGTCCCGATAGCCGGTCATCACGTTACGGAACACCGCAACGTCTCGCTGGAGCGGTCGGACGCGGAGATAGACTCCGAGGGCGCCGAGCGTGGCGAGACCCCCGCCGCCGAGGACGGCGACGTTAACCGGGTCGGCCAACGCGTCGGCGAGAAAGGTCAGTCCTTCGCCCGCCTGCTCGGCGTTCGTGACGAACCTGACGTGGGCGGCCGCGACCTCCGAACAGACCACTGAAACGACCCCGAGAGCGACCAGCACGCGCGCGATCGGTTTTGCGCTATACGGCATCATAGCTCACACATAAGTGTGGAGGATAAAAGGATCGGCGCCGAATCGTCGTGTGGTCGTGACACGATCGATGTGAACGAGCGACATGCTGGTAGCGCCGACGCCGCCCGTACTGACGCCGACGGTCCCACCAGGGCGCCGTCACGCCGACGATGCGGATCGTGCGTGAGGTGTGTGCGTGTGGAGCGTGACGATCAGAACATCGTCGCCCACACGAGCCCCACCACGAACAACGCGACCGCCGCGATCGTCCCCCAGTCGCTCCATCGCGTTTCCTTGCCGGTGCCGTCGTCGGACTGGGTCAGCACGTAGGCGAATCCGACGATCGCCACCAGGGCGACGATGACGGCGTAGACGATGTTCAGTACACCAGCCATATGGTAACACACACCCCGATCGTACAAAACGTTGCCGGCACAACCGTCTTTAGGTCCGGCTCCGATATACCGACGTATGCGAATCGAGCTTCGGGTGTGTAAACACTGCTACGAGGGAGAACACGGGAATCAACGCAAGACCGCAGTGACGAGAGATATGGTCAACTGCGCCGAGCGGGTCCGCGAGTACAAGGACCTGATCGGCCTCGACGCCGTCTACATCACTCGGGTCGAGGAGGGTGATCCCGGCGGGGCGGAGGCGCTGCCGGCGATCGTCGCCAGCATCGAGAGCGACCAGGTGACCCTCTCGGACACCCAGCTCGTGATGGAGGACGAGGACGGGAACATGCTCGTCTACCCGGAGCCGAAGGACATCCTCGAGGTCCTGACGCGCAACATCGACCAGATTCAAGAACAGACGCGACAGGACGCCACCGTGGAGCTCTCCCAAGAGGGCGCGGAGCTACTGACGGCGTAGCGACCGCAAAAAACGACGGCAAGAGGCGTCAGTCGTCCGAGTTCGGGTCGCCGCCGTCTGCGACCGTCTCACGGTTTCGCTGGCGCCGCATCTCCTTCTCCCAGCGGACCCGCATCACGTTGCCGTACATCGAGAGGATGAGGCCGACGAACAGCACGAACATCCCGATGTTGATGCCGACCGTGAGCAGGAGGTTCGTCACGTCGCCGCTGACGACCAGTTCCCGTGGGACCGGGTAGCCTCCCCGGACGATACTGCCCATCAACACCGAGACGATCCCGATGACGACCAGCGAGCCGAAGATCGTCGAGACGGAGTGCCAGCTCGGCGAGAGTTCGAGCCGCTCGATGCCCGTTCCCTCGTGATCCTCGTCGTCGTCGTGGCTCTCGGGAATCATACTGCGGGGAATGAACGCCTTCGTCTCGACGGGGTAGAAGGCGGGATGCATCCCGTGTTCGAATATGTGGAACATTACCCCCATCAGCATAATGACCCCCAGCAATCCGTGGAAGACGACGAACGCCATCGCCGCGGTTCGCGTCGCGAAGTACTGCATCAGTCCGGTCTTCGACCAGATGAGCAGTCCGGAGACGGTGAGCAACAGGAGCTCGACGGCGAAGATGTAGACGACGCCCTTGCCGACGTAGGACAAAAGCGGGACCTCGTCGGCCTCGTGGCCGGCGAACTGCCGTGCGTGTGGGTGGCGTTCGTCGGCTCGGCCGAGCATAAACTGAACGTCCTGGATGAACGCCTCGGTGTCGGCCTTCGCCGGGAGGATCTCCCGGAAGTTGCTCCGGCCGGTCGGACTGATCAGCATCAGTACCGTCCAGAAGACGATGAGCGCGACGAGGCCGACCCCGGCGATGCGATGGAGCGCGGTGACGCCCGTCGCACCGCCCATCAGCTCCATCATCCACCACAGCTCGGAGTTGAACATGATGGCGTAGCCGGTGAAAAACAGCAGGAACACGTCGAGCGCCAGAAGCGAGTGGAACAGCGTCGTCACCCGCGTGAACTTGCCGTGGTCGAGGTTCGTCATTCGGCCTCACCCCCGTCACCGGAGCCATCCGCCATCACGGTCTCTGGCTCCTCGTCGGTCCCGGGATGGCGCATCCGAGCGGCGATGCGGCGGAAACTCGCCCAGTGGAGAAACACCATGACCAGGATGAACACGCCCATCAGGACGTCGGCGGCGTGGATCAGCGCGATGAGGAAGTCCAGCGCCGGAATCGCGTTGCCGGCGACCCAGTCGGTGCCGACGCCGCCGCCCTCGATGGTGGGGTCGACGCGGAACAGCGTCTCGTAAAACGGCCCGAAGCCGCTGGCCCACCACACCGACAGGACGGCGACGGCAATGCCGACGATCGCCGAGACGAAGACGGCGATCGGGGAGTAGCCCTCGACCTCGGGCGTCTCGTAGCTCATTGGAACTCACCGGCGTCCTCGCCGAAGACGATCTCCATTGCGGTGTCGTTGAAGAACGACCCCTCGTCGCGTTTGTTCAGTTCGTCGGCGATCTGCGAGGGTTGACCGACGAGGATGGCGTCGGTCGAACACTCCTCGGCACAGGCCGGCCCCTTGCCGACGTCCTGGCGCTCCTCGCACATCGTACACTTGTCCATCTTGCCGCCGGTGCCGAACACCTGTGCGGCGCCGTCGTCCTCCTCGGGGAACTGTGGCGCCCCGAACGGACACGCCGACAGACAGTATTGACAGCCGATACAGAGGTCCTCTCGAACGTTGACGAACTCCTCGTCGGTCTTGATGAGGGAGTCTGTCGGACACACCGACACGCACGGTGCATTGTCGCAGTGGTAACACTGCATCGGGATGGACGTCTCGCCGGGCGATTCACCCGCCGCGAGCGCGGCCGCGCCGGACGTCCCGGATCCCTCCTGGCCCTCCAGCATCGTCGAGATGCTGATGCGTTGTTCGTCGTGGGGGACGTCCCACGTTCGCTTGCAGGCGACGACACACCCACCACAGTCGATGCATGCGCCGACGTCGGGGAAGATCCGTGTTCCCTCCCCGACGCTCATCACGCCATCGCCCATCACTTCCTTGTTCGATTGAGACATATTGTATCACCTCATTGGACGGTTTCGCTGTCACGGACGTCGAAGTTCTTCTGCTGGCCGATGCCGTCGCGGTCCTGCGGGAACTCCAGGTCCGTATCCATCCCGAGTTCCTCCAACAGGTCCTGGGTGGCCGGTCGGACGGCCACCATCGACACCTTCGTCTCCTGCATCTGCGTCTCGACGTCGTAGCCCCGTGACGTGATCGCGTTCGCGGAGTCGCCGATGGCGTACGGGACGGTGCCTTCAGGATACTTCTCCTCCTGACTCTTGCCTTTGAACACCCCGCCCCAGTGGAACGGGAGGAACACCTCGCCGTCGTTGGGCCGGTCGGTCACTCGTGCCTTCACGAGCACCGACCCCCTGTCGGTCGAGGAGACGACGACGAGGTCGCCGCCGTCGACGCCGAGGTCGTCGGCCTTCGCGGGCGTTATCTCGGCGTACATGTGGGGTTGCAGGTCGGCGGTGTGGATGTTCGAGCGCGTCTCCGAGCCGCCGCCCTGGTGTTCGACCTGCCGGCCGGTCGTCATGATGGTGTCGAGGTCCGGGCCGTCGTTCTGGTTGTGGATGATATCGTTGGCTCGCTGCTGTTCGGCGCCGTTGTTCTGATCGAGCCGGAAGAAGTTCCGTTGCTGGCCGTTCGCCGGCCACTCCTCGACCAGATCCGGCCGCGGACTCTCGATGGGCTCGCGGTGAACCGGAACCGTATCGAGAAAGCTCCACACGACCGCCCGTGCCCGGCCACGGCCGGTCGGCGCGTCGGGCTGTGCGTAGTCGTACTGCTCGTAGAAGTCGGGATCGACGCCCTCCCCGATCATCGTTTGGAGGTAGTCGTCGAACTCCGAACTTCCGGTGTCGGGGTCGTTGAGCTCCTGTGCGGCGGTGTACACCGACTCCTGGTTGTCCAGCGCGTACTGCTGGGGGATCGTCAGTTCGTCGGACTGGGTTCGCTGAGTCGGATCGATGAGGCTCTGCGGTGGTGTGACCTTCCAGCCCGGATACTCCGGAACGCCGTGGATCTGGCCGTCGTCAGCCAGATCCCTGGTACCGGCCCAGTCGGGGACGTAGGGGTCCCGGATCAGACTCAACGCCTCCGCCTCGGTGTCGTATCTGTCGCCGACGGCGTCGACGGTCTCCTGAAGCGGGTAGTCGGCGTCGGTCGGCATATCGTCCCACTCATCCGGCGTCGGGGCCTGGACGCCCCACCGAGTCCGGAAGTCCTGTCCCCCGTCGTTGGGGTTCATATCGTCGTTCCAGATGATGGGCGTCCCCGGATGTCCTTCGCCCCAGCAGGGCCACGGGAGCATCCAGTATTCGCCCTCGACCGGCGTTCCCTCGGCGCCTTTGAGGTCCTCGCTGGAGAACGCGTAGTCGTACTCCAGGTGTTGTTGGAGCCGTTCGGGCGTCTGTCGGTAGCCGATGGTGTTCGTCCCGAGGTTGAACTCCCGGATGACGTTCTCGTAGGACGACTTCCCGTTGTGTATCTCGGGTCCGCTCCCCCAGTCGAAGTGCTCGCCGAGGCCGAGTTCGTCGGCCAACTCCTGCATAATGCGCAGGTCCGGACGGGAGTTGTGTGCGGGCTTGGCGACCGGCTCCGACCACTGGACCGAGCGGTTCGTGTTCGTCAGCGAGCGGTAGTGTTCATACTGGCTCGATGCCGGCAGCAACAGGACCGGCGGGCCGTCCTCGTAGTCCGGCAGGACGCTCGCGACCGAGGGGAACACGTCGACGACGACGAGCAGGTCGAGGTTCTCCATCCCCTCCTTCATCTGCTCCATCTCGCTGATGGAGTTGGCTGAGTGGCCCCAGAAGACCGCGATCTTCACCTGATCGGGCTGGTAGATCGGCGTCTCCTGGTAGCGGTCCTCCTGATCGAGTGCCGCCTCGAACCAGCGGGCCACGGTGAGCCCGTTCTGGAACATCATCGAGTTCGCGGCCGGCTCGTCGGGCCCGTGGTTTTCGGAGGGTGGGAGCGAATCGGGCTCGAGATCCTCGTTGCCGCTCTGTCGGACGTATTTCTCCGGCGGCATCAGCTCGAACTTGTCGTACAGCTCCCCGAAGGACGTCGAACCGCTGGTGTAGGGGTTTCTGTCCCAGATCTCGGCCCACCACGACCAGCCGCCGGGCGTGAGACCGTAGTAGCCCGGCAGGATGTGACTCGCCACCGCGAGGTCGGTTGCACCCTGAACGTTGGCGTGACCCCGCATAACCTGTAGGCCGCCGCCGCTGCGGGCCGCGCTCCCGGACGCGAGGCTCAGCGCAGCATACGAGCGGATGTTCTGGGTACCGTTGTTGTGCTGGGTGCCGCCCATCGCCCACTCGATCTGGACGTGCGGACGGTTCTCGTCGATGAGTTCGGCGATCCGCTCGATCTCCTCGACGGAGAGCCACGTGATGTCCGAGACCGTCTCCTTATCGTACTCGTTGAGTTCGGCGTCGAGGTCCTCCCAGCCCTGGACCCGGTCGGTGATCATGTTCTGACCCGAGTCGTCGGCGTCCGGGTCCATCGCCAGCCCATACTCGTCGCGGAGCTCCTTGATGACGCCCATCATCAACGCCACGTCGGTGCCGGGCCGGAAACGCATGTATTCATCGGCGTGAGCCGACGTCTTCGTGAATCGGGGGTCGAGGCTGAGGATGGTTCCGCCCCGCTTTTGCCCCTCGAGGATGTGCTGCATCGCGATCGGGTGGGCCTCTGCGGGATTCTGCCCGATGATGATGTTCAGGTCGAAGTTGCGGTAGTCGGAGACGGTGTTGGTCATCGCACCGTACCCCCAGGTGTTCGCCAGCCCTGTCACCGTCGTCGAGTGACAGATGCGCGCCTGGTGGTCGATGTTGTTCGTGCCCATAAACGCCGCAAGCTTTCGGATGGCGTAGGACTCCTCGTTGGAGTGGTGGGCACTGCCGAGGAGCATCACGCTCTCGCGGCTGTGTTCCTCGTCGACGTCGACGGCGTCACTCGGCGAGACGTCCGAGTCGGGCCACAGTGCCCGGATGTCGGTCCCGAGACGGTCGTAGGCGGTATCCCACGAGAGCTTCCGCCACTCACCGTCCTCCCGAATCATCGGGTGTTTGAGTCGCTTTTCGGAGTGTTCGGTCTCGTAGATGCCTGCTCCCTTCGAGCAGAGCGATCCGTTGTTTATCGGATGGTCTTCCCACGGCTCCATACCGACGAAGGAGTCGCCCTTCCGTTCGCCGTGGAACCCGCATCCGACCGAACAGTAGTTACAGATCGTCTTTGTCAATTCCCCGTCCGTGTCCTGTCCATCGACCTCGTCGTCGCTCTGGGCGAGGACTCGTCCCGTCGTCCCGCCACCGAGTGCGACCGCGCCCGCGAGGGCGCTCGCCTTCATAAACGACCGCCGATCGAGGTCAAGGGAGACTGGTTCCGTGCTCATTCCATTTGTGCGCATCCCGCCATCGATTGAGTGCTATTCACTAGCATATTAGGAACCGCCCTATATTAATATGCGGGCCCGTGTCCCGGATCGATCACGGTGCGTCGGTGACGGCGCTCGGCCGAACCCGCCCCATCGGTCGAATCGTCGCAAAACCTATATTCGTGGTAGCATTCAACATAGTCGATGAACGTAGGGGCATTCGTCTGCGGCTGTGGCGGCACCTGTGGGCTCGACCTCGAGGAGGTTCGAGAGGGGGTTCGAGACGTCGACGTCGTCGCCTCCTCGGAACTGCTCTGTGAGGGCGGCCTCGACGGCGTCGAACACGTCATCGACGAGTACGACCTCGACCAGCTCATCGTGACGGCCTCGGACGACCGCTGCCGACAGACGGTCCGTGAGGTGGTCGATCGAAGCGGGCTCCACCCGGACGCGGCCGAGTTCGTCAATCATCGCGAGGGTGCCGCCTGGGTCCACGACGCAGAGGCGGCGACCGACAAGACCGCCCGCCTGCTCAACGCGACCTATGCGGGCCTGCAGGAGGAATCCATCTCCAGAACGGTTTCCCGGGAGGCGGGCGACCGGGTCGCGGTCGTCGGCGACCCCGAAACGGCGGCCGCCCTCGCCGATTCGGCGGACGTAACGCTCGTCGCCAACGGTCGTGAGTTGCGGACCGTCGACATCGATCTGGACGACGTCGACGTGGCTCGTGGCGAGGTCGTCGGCGTTGACGGGCGGTTCGGTGCGTTCGAACTCACCGTCGACTCACGGGTCACTGAGGCCTGCATCGACTGTCTGGAGTGCGTGCGGAAGGGTCCCGACGGCGTCACCGCGCGCCCCGTCCAGATCCCGGCTGATGCCCCCGATGGCGAGTGGACCGACGTGTGCCCGACCGACGCCATCGAGATGGAGGGGACGACCCGCCGGATCGCCGCCGACCAGGTCATCCGTCCCGACGCCGATCCGGAGACCCGCGGCGGTCGCGTGGGCTACTACACCGGCCCCGTCGACGCCGCCACGATCGCGGCCGTCGAATCCCATCTCGGCGGCATCGAGAAACCCGCCTTCCTCGATCTGGAGATGGACGTCTGTGCCGCAGGTGCCTCCTCCCAGCAGGGCTGTACCGCCTGCACGGACGCGTGTCCCCACGATGCGGTGGGTCGGCCGTCGATCGATTCCGTCGAGTTCGACGAGGTGGCCTGTCAGAACTGCGGCGCCTGTACCTCGGCGTGTCCCACCGGCGCCACCCGGCTTCGGGAGCCCTCGAACCGACGCATCGCCCGTGAAGTCGAGGCGCTGCTCACCGCGGAAAACGACGACGGCGGCTGGCTGTTCAACCGGGGGTCGAGCGGCATCGACCGGCCGGTCGTCGCCTTCGTCTGCTCGGAACGGGCAGCCGATCGGCTGCGCGAGTACGGCCGCCGGGCGGCGACGGCAGGGGGCGTCACCTATCCGCCAGTGCTGCCCGTGAACGTCAACTGCACCGACACGGTCGGGGAGGCCCACGTCATGCACGCGCTGGCCGCCGGCGCCGACGGCGTCGCGATCGTCGGCTGTGGCGGTTCGTGTCTCCATTCCGGCCCGGACCCGAAGGCCGAACTCGTCGATCGTCTGAACCGCGCGACCGCCGACCTCGGCCTCGGCGAGCGCGTCGGCTTCTTTGCACCCGGGGCCGACGACCCCGGCCAGTTCATCGAGGAACTCTCCATGTTCGTCGTCGAGCGCCTGGACGAGTCACCGATTCCCGCGGGCGAACACGAGGCGGAGGGCACCATCGAGGGCGACGTCGACCGTCCGGCGTTCGCCTCCCACGCGTGGACCCTCGAGTCCGTGCGCGCGATCCTCGACCACGTCGTCCCCGATCGGGGGATCATCCGCGGCCTGACGGACTTCGGCTGGATGGACGTCTCCGACGCCTGTAACCTCACGCCGACCTGTACGAACCTGTGTCCGACCGATGCGGTCCAGCGAACGGACGAGGGCGATCTGCTCTTCAACCACGAACGCTGTGTCAACTGCGGCCTCTGTGAGGAGGGCTGTCCGGAGACGGCGATCACGATGCGCGACGGTCTCGACCTGTCGCTGCTGCCCGAGAACCGGGAGGGGATGGCCGACGGCGTATCGGCCGACCTCGGGGCGGCGTGGACGCGCGTCTACGAGGGCGAGATGCAGGAGTGTGTTCGCTGTGGTAAACCCTTCGCCTCAGCCGGAACCGTCGACACGATCCGCGAGGAGGTCGGCGAGGCCGTCGACGGCATTGCACCGGAGTCACCGCATTCGGTCTTCGAGTACTGCGGCGACTGTCGAACGCATCTGCTGTTCGAACGAGGTGACCACTGATGGACGAAACCACAATATACGAGGCACGGCTGGAAGTGATCGATTTCCTCATCGAGGTGTTCTATGACGCCCCCAGCGAGGAGTTCCTCGATCGGCTGTTCTCGGATGCGGTGACCGTTCCGGACGGCGAGATCAACGAGCCGATGGACCGCGGCTTCCGGCGGCTCGAGGCGTTCATCGAGGCCAACCGGTCACGATCGGTCGCGGACGTCGCCGACGATCTCCGGACGGAGTACACCCGGCTGTTCGTGGGACCACGACCGCCGGCACTCCCCCACGAGACCTACTACCGTGATGACACCGAGTTCATCGGGGAGGGACTCGCGAAGCTGGAGGCGGACTACTCGGCGGCCGGCTGGACGCCCCACGAGGACTACCCCGAGGAGAACGACCACCTCGCCGTCGAACTGGCGTTCCTCCGGAATCTCGTCGATCGCCAACGGCGTGGCGAGGAGGCGGCGTTCGGCTACGAGCGAGTGTTCCTCGACGAACACGTCGGCCGATGGAACGAGGCGTTCCTCGAAACGGTTCGAGAGGAGCTCGACGAGCCGGTCGCCGAGGCGAACCTCTTTCTCGCCGCTTCGGAGGTGTTCGTCGGTCTCGTCGAGTTCGAGGACGAACTCGTCGCCCAGCAGGTACCGAGCTAGCCAGCAGATACCGCCGCAACGTCCCGTGGGTCGAGGGTAAAAAGCCCCGTCATCAGTCGTATTCGCCGTGGAACGGCTAGTCGTTCAGGGAGACGTCGCCGTCGACCTCGCCGGTGTGGAGTTCGTTCGGCCAGACCCCGTGGTCCCATACCTCGAACCCGTTGAACGTCTCGGTCGCACCCGTGGGACGCCATTCACCGTCCTTGTGTGACATACTGACGCATACTCGGGGCGACGTATTAAGCGTTGTGTGGGCCTGCCGGATGCCGTGATACCATCGAACGATCGACGGTGGCTGGCGGGGTGGTCGGGTCCGTTTCTCACGTCGGCGGCGCGTTCGAGGGGCGCTCCTCGTCGTCGAGGAAGACGCGTGCGAACAGGTCGACGTGGAGTGCGAGCACGTCCGACTCGTCGAGTCCCTTCGCGGTCGCCTGTCGCTCGAGGAAGGTCGCCAACGCGTCGGTCGGCTCGAGGTGGACGGTCCGGCCGTCCACCTCGAAGTCGACCTCGTGGGCGCCGGAGACGAGGTGTTCGACCTCCAGAAGCGCCTGCTCGACCTTGGTTTCGATCGCTTCGTCCCGTTCCTCCAGTCGGGCCTCGCCCCACTCCTCGGCGGCCGCAACGAGGCGATCGCTAGCCTCGAAGGAGATCAAAACGACACCCCCTCCTCGGCCTCGAAGGCGGTCTCCCAGACGGTCTCCTCCTCACAGACCGGACACCGCTGTCGGAGGGTCGATCGCTCCATCCGCGTGAAGTTACCCATCTGCCCGCAGTCGGTACATTCGAAGTACGTCATGTTGGCGGCCAACTCTCGGGCGCCGGCTCCTCTTCGCCCAGTTCGCCGAACATCGCGACCAGCAGCACGACGAGCGCTCCGAGGACGAGGAGCCCGATCACTCCGCTGACCGCCGATCGACCGACGTAGTCCATCGCCGTCCACTCCATCAGTCCGAGAACCTCGAACCAGACGACGACCGTCCAGATGGCGACTGCAAGGGCCCCGATCGTTATCCATCGAGTCTGCCGGAACGCGGTTCTAATTCCCATGGTACCTACCCACATTCGCTTGGGACGGGAAGGATAAAAAATGTATTCACTGCTTGCCCCAACACATATGTCGCTTCGTCCGGTAGACGGACCACCGATGGCTCACCGGGCCGCTGCGGTACGCGGGGTCGGGGACGAGCGTATCGACGACCATCCGGACACCGGTGAGCCGAGGATCGAGACATGCCCTGGGGAGTACATACGGAGTTCACCGACGAGGAGGGACCGGACGTGGAGATCGATGAGGACCAGGAGGCCGTCGACCGGGGTGAAACGGGCTCGGAAACCACCGAGACGTTCGACATCGACGACGCGATCTCGAATCTGGATTGACCGGCCCCCGGTCCTGTTTTGCCTGCGTCCCCCGGTCCTGTTTTGCCTGCGGCCCCCGATCGACGTGTCCGTCAGCCGGAGTCGGGAGCGCTACCGAACGGCTACAGCTACACCGAGAGCACCGACTCCGCCTCCTCACGCACCAACCGGTCGCGGACGCGATCGATCGCCGTCGACGCCTCGGCCGCGTTGGCCATCAGGACGGTCTCGCTGGGGAAGAGGTGTTCCCCGAGGACGAGCCCGTGTTCACGGGCGGTCGATCCCGTGACGGTCAGGTAGACGCCGATGCCGGTCTCGGCGATCGCCGCCTCCTCCTCGTCGGCGTCCCGTGCGGGATACGTAAAGGAGACGTCCCGGGTCGCGTCGGTCCCGAGCACGGCGGTGACCAACCGCTCGTACCGCGGGGAGATGCAGAGGTCGCCCTCGTAGTTCTCGACGAACGACCGGTCGAGATCGGTGCCGGCAGGGAGGAGCTCCGGCGTCGCCATCAACGTGTGATACACGGTATCACTGAGCCCGGTCACGACGCGCACGTCCGATTCCTGCGGATCGATCCGCGTGTTGACGTCGTCGAGTCCGGCCACGCCGGAGGGACGGAGATCGACGACCTCCTCCAAGACGAGGTCAGCCGAGTCGAACCCCAGCGCGAACTCGTGGGTGCGGAGCGCGCGGAAGGGCTCTTCACGGCCGACCAGATGCACCGGCACGTCGCCGACGTCGACGATGACGGAGTCGAAGACGATCCGACGCGGCATTCCGTCGCGGTCGTCCCGAAGCAGAGTGTACTCGGGTGCGTACGGATCCGCCGGCGACGAGTAGGCCGCGAGTCGCTCGTAGGGACCACGGGACTCCTCGACGCCGCCTTTCGTCACGGCCTTTTCGTACCGAAGGGTCGAACTGACGTCGTCGGCAAGCGACTCGGCGTCCGCCCCCACCACACTCGCGACGCGTTCCAACACGGCCTCAAGCGGGCGCCCCTTCCTGGGAACGGCGATCGGTACCGGCGTAGTCATCGGCGGTACTCCGCGTTCGAGGGTCAAACGGGTTGCGGAACGCGTCCCGGTGTCGGACGGCTCGATCGGTCCGTCCGTTCATCCCCACCCGCCATCCGTTCACCCACCGTCCACACCCCGTCTCGGACGCCTCGAACGGCCTTAGGTTCCGAACGCGTCGCTGAGGCGGTCGCGGAACGCCTCGAGCTCGGCCAACTCGTCGTCGATCCGGTCGATCTCCGACTCGAGCGTCTCGACGTCGCCGTCGACGTCCTCGAGGTCGTGGACGCGCGTGTCCAGATCGGCGATGTCGCTCCGAACGTCGCCCATCTCCTCGTCCAGTACGGCGACGGTTCCGTCAACGTCCTCGACGGTCGCCTCGAGATCCGTGACGGTCGTTTCGAGGTCGGCGACGGCCGGCTCGATGGACTCGACGTCCGCCACCCGGTCCTCGAGGTCGGCGACGTCGTCGAGGGCGTCATCGAGCGTCCCCTCGACCGCGTTGAGGTCCTCCCGAACCGATCGGCGGGCATCGGCGGCCTCATCGATCCGGGCTTCGGCCGCGTCGAGCGCGGTCGCCACGTCCTCGACCTGCTCGCGGGTCGACTCCAGCACCTCCGTGGCCGTCCCCTCCTCGTCGATGAACTCCTCGAGCGCGTCCGCGTAGGCGGCCAGGTCCTCGATCCGTGACTGGAGCCGACTGATCCGGACGTCGACGCTGCGCGGCGTCCCCAGGTCGAGTTCCTCCCGGAGGGTTTCGAGGTCCGCCTCGGGAACGTCGCCCGACCGGATCTCGGCCGCGAGCGCCGACGCCACGGAGACGTCAACCGCGCCGGGTTCCCCGGCGGCCTCATCGGAGTCGTCGTCGATCGTCTCGCGGTCGTCGGCTCCGTCATCGTCGGTCGCGGCATCGACATCGACCGCCGTGTCAGCATCGGCCTCCGTGTCACCGTCGGCACCCTCACCGGCGTTCCGGTCGTCGACGGTGACGGACGTCGCGGCGGTCACCGCGGGCGACGTGTCGGCATCCATCGAGTTCGGCGATGGTGCCTCGTCCTCCCCATCAGCCGCATCGGCGGCGTCGGCGTCGGCAGCAGCGCCGGTGTCGGCAGCCACGTCGGCGTCCGTGTGACCGTTGACCGCCGATCGTTCCTCGTCCTCCATCCCGGGCAGCGAGTCGCGGTCGCCGGCGACGACCTCCCGAACCGGGTCGTTCCCGTCGGCGCCGAGGACGTCCTCGATCGATTCGCCCTCCGGGACGTGATCGACCGTCGGCGGAGTCAGAAACGCGTCGGGATCGATCCCGTCACCGCGGATCCCGAAGACGGTTCGGACGGTTGCACCCGGTTCCAGAAGGCGATCGAACTCGACCCGGTGATCGCTGTAGGCGGTCCAGTGCTCGCTCTCGAAATCCGGGTGGAACCCGACCCGCTCCATCGGGAAGTCGTCGGGGATCGTGTCCGTCAGCCGGACCCGGACCGGCTCCGACCGGGCCGACTCGATCCGGAAGGTGACTGCGGGGACCGGAAACTCGTCGGTCGCGAACGACTTCTCGACGGTAATCCCGTCGGCTTCGACGACGCGTTCGGACCGTTGGGGATCGCTCATAGGCAAGGGGTTCGTTACCAGCCTCTTAAATCGCACGGGGAACGTATCAATCGCGAGAACTGCGGAACGAAGACGGACCGCGGACCGAGAGGAGGCGATCGCTGGGCGGTCGTCGCTCAGAGGTCGACGCGGTCGCCGATCTCGACGATCTCGAGGCGTCGTGGGTGGTCGAAGCTCCGGACGTGGGGATACAGCGCGGTCGGGTCCGCCGTCAGTCCCTTCCACATGTCCCAGTGAGTTGGCAGGAGTCGGTCGATCTCCAGCGCACTCGCGGCATCGACGATCTCCGTCTCGTCCGAATACCACTTGGTGTGTTTCGGTTCCCGCGTCTCCTTGTCCGGAATCGTGCCGGCCGACCCGAACGCGAGGATCCCCAGATCGATGTCGTAGGCGTCGCCGATGTCGGCGAACGAGTCCGTCGGCTTGGTGTCCCCGCCGTGGAAGATCGTTCCCGAGTCGTGTTCGATGACGTAGCCGACCGGATGGGTCGCGTCGGGGTCGTTGACGGGGACGACGTCGACGGCGAACTCGCCGACGCGGAGCGTGTCTCCCTCCGTGATCGCCGTGAACTGGTCGGTCGAGACGTCCCAGTCGTCGGCCCACGCCTCCTCCTCGGCGACCGCGACCGAGTCGTCGGGCGCGATCAACTCGGCGTCGGTGTTCGCCAGGATCGGCGCCTGGGAGGGCCCGTGTGCGTGGTCGCTGTGTTCGTGGGTGATGAACAGCGCGTCGCCGACGGTCACGTCGGTCGGATCGAACGGTACGGGGATCATCCGGGTCGTCCGCGGCGGATCGCCGATCCCCAGGTAGGGATCGATCCACAGCACCGTCCCCGCCGATCCCTTGATCGCGAAGCCGTTGCAGCCGAGATACCACAGCGCGACCGTCTCGGGGTCGGCGTTCTCGATCGCGCGAGGCAACCAGTCGCCCCAGTCGGACTCACCCAGAGCGTGCGTCATACCGCAGCCTGCGGTCGGTGGCTTCCTAACCGTTGCGAAGGCGATCGCCGGGACGGTACCGATGGCGGCGCGCCACCGGGACGATGACCACACGCCACCGGCGCGATGGAAACCTACACAAGCCGCCACGTCCTTCCTTCCGGTATGACTGCCTTTCGGGAGCCGCTGTCGTCGGTGAACGAGGCGATCGGCGAGACGCCGCTCGTCCGCGTTCACGCCTCGCCGGACGCGGCGCCGGTGTACGCGAAGCTGGAGTCGTTCAACCCGGGTGCCAGCATCAAGGACCGGATCGGGAAGTATATGCTCGAACGGCTGCTCGAACGCGGCGATATCGACCCCGGCGGCACGGTCATCGAACCGACCGCCGGCAACACGGGCATCGGGATCGCGGTCGCGGCCGGCCGACTCGATCTGGAGGCGGTATTCGTCGTCCCCGAGCGCTTCTCCGTCGAGAAACAGCAGCTGATGCGCGCGCTCGGCGCGGAGGTCATCAACACGCCCAGCGAGGAGGGGATGGGCTACGCTATCGAACGCGCGCACGCGCTCGCGGAGGAACTCGACAACGCGATCGTCCCCGAGCAGTTCTCGAACCCGCTCAACGCCGAGGCACACTACGAGACCACCGCCCCCGAGATCGACGCGGCGCTCGACGGGGAGGTCGGCGCCGTCGTCGTTGGCTGTGGCACCGGGGGGACGCTGATGGGCCTGGCCGAGTACTTCCTCGAACGCGATCCGAACACCCACATCGTCGCGGTCGAACCCGAGGGGTCCGCTTACCGCGAGTTCTTCGGCGAGGACGTTCCCCACGAGGCGTACAAGACCGAGGGGATCGGCACCCACGACATCGAGACGAACGACCTCTTTGACTCCGACCTCGTCGACGAGATCGCGACGATCCCGGACCGCGACACCCACGAGGAGATGTCCCGGCTCGCCGCCGAGGAGGGCCACCTCGTCGCCTCCTCATCGGCCGCCAACAGCGTGGCCGCCCGGGAGATCGCCGACCGGATCGACCGCGGCGACCTCGCGGTCCCGCACGATACCGTCGTCACCGTGTTTCCCGACTCCTCCGAGCGATACCTCTCGAAGGGAGTCTATCGCGACTACGAGGAGTGGGAGGGGTAGGGGTCACGATGACGGAACGCCCGGTGGGAAACGACGGGATGGCGGTGAGATCCCCTACTCGGCGGAACCGGTATACAGCACGACCGCGACCGCGGCCAACACGAGTTCGGCGGCCTTCGCGACGACGGCGAGCGGGTTGAGGCTGCCCTGCATGTAGAAGGCGTCGACGCCGACGCCCTGGAACCCGAAGAACGCGACGACCGTCACGACGGCGTACGCGGCGGCCACGAGGAACAGTTCACGCCGCCAGTACGTGGTCAGGTACACACCGATTCCGCCGAGGAACCCGAGTCCGTTGAGCAGAAAGAGAACGCCGAGCATTCGGTTGAACGCGAGCACGTTCGACCCGAGCAACAGGTGGACGACGCCCGTGACGGCGGCCGCGACGATGGCGACGTAGCCGATCGGGGTCGCGGGGAGGGTCAGACGCGATCCGTCGGCGGTGGACTCGCTTTGAGTGGCACTCATACTCACGGGTATAACTACCACGGTAATCAATCCCGGGGACGGATCCCACCTCGTGATGATCGGGAACCGTCACCGCCCCGTGATCCGGCGGCCGCTCTCGCCCAGGCCGTGGACGATCTCCCGGCACCGCGTACACCGGCGGACGCCGGCGGCGATCCGGATGAACCCGTTCCCGAGCTCGTTGCCGTGGTCGACGCCCCACGGAAGCTTGCAAGCGGGACAGCGCCGGGGGTGGTGTTTGGCCGGCGGTCCCCGGTCGACGTCGGCGCTCGGCGTCGTCAGGTAGTCCTTGTGGCGCCGGATGCTCCGCGAGATCTCCGCGATCGCGGCCCCCGAGAGCCGTTCCTGCAGTACGTCCAGCTGTCTGCAGACGCGCCGATACCGTTCGACGATCTCGTTGGGGTCGAGGTCGCCGATCGGTTCCTCGAGGTCCACGTCCTCGAGCCGTCCCTCGTCGAGTGGATCGGAATCGGCGCCGTCGCGTGCGTCCGACCGGTACAGCCATCCCGGCTGTTCCACCGCACCGGTGGCGGTTCCATCGTCCCCGGCGTTGCCGTCGGCACTCCGAGCAGCGGTGCCGGAGCCGGAATCACCATCGGCCCCGGTGGATTCATCCGGTACGTCCCGCCGGCGCCAGACGAACGCCGCGTTCAGGTCGTAGAACTTCCGGAGTACGCTGCTGTACATCCCGTACGCGAGCCGGCGATCCACTGCCTCCTGCAGTTCGGTCTTCATCACCGGCCGCTGGAGGCACTCGTCGTAGTCGGCTTCGTGGTCTGCGGGCGACATCGATCGGGAGACCACGCCGACGAGCTGACAGTACGGATTTCGCGTGAGCAGCTGCGTGCGGACCTCCTCTCCGCGCCCGTCGAGCGCCGTCACGGAGAGACACGCAACCGTGACGGTGGCATCGAACGCGGTGACGACGTCCTCGGGGTCGGCGATGGTCCGGACCTCGATCCCCTCGAGCCAGCTCTCGAAGAGGCCTCGCAGCGTGTACGACTCCTCGAGTACGAGCACCGAGTAGTCGTCGACGAGATCAAGGTCGGCCATCTTCGGATCCCCCTCGAACCTGTCACAGGGTTGGTCGTGCGGGGGATATAGTTCACGGTCGGTGCGAGATACGCACCGGTTGATTCGAGATCAGCCTCGATCACTCGCGCTGCCAGACGTACACGGCGATCACGATCACGCCGCCGAATCCCGTGGTGTACGTGAGCACGCCGGCCGCGAGCGCCCAGAGGACGGCATACTCCTCGCTGCGGGCAGTCGCGTCGGCGTAGATCCAGTAGGCCACGCCGATCGGGACGACGAGCCAGAGGACGATGAGCGCGAGGATCACCGCTTCGGGACCGACCGGAACGCCGAACTGGAGGGGCGGCATACGCGCGAATCGGGGGCATCGCGGCAAAAAGCCATCGGCAGATCGGTCCCGCGGGACTGGCCGCTCCGGAACCGATACCGGATCACGATGGGGAACCACTATTACGTCGTCGGCACGATACGTCGGGATATGGATCCCCCCATCCAGGTGCTACACGTCGACGACGACCCGGCGTTCCTCGAGATGGCGGCGACGTTCCTGGAGCGGGAGAGCGACGCGATCGAGGTGGTCACCGCCACGAGCGTCTCCGAGGGCCACGCCGTGTTCGACGAGCGGTCGATCGACTGCATCGTCTCGGACCACGACATGCCCGGCCGAAACGGGATCGAGTTCCTGGAGTCGGTGCGTGCGTCGTCCCCGGAGGTGCCGTTCATCCTCTTTACGGGCAAGGGCTCCGAGTCGGTCGCGAGCGAGGCCGTCTCCGCCGGGGTCACCGACTATCTCCAGAAGGAGTCCGGAACCGACCAGTACACGATCCTCGCGAACCGGATCGAGAACGCGGTCGACCGGTATCGCGCCCGGCGGTCCGCGCGGGCACAGCAACGACGCCTCGAGACGCTCGTCGACAACGTCCCCGGCGTCGTCTACCGCTGCCGGAACGAGCCGGGCTGGCCGATGGAGTCGATCGAGGGGGAGTGTGAATCGCTCACCGGCTACCCGGCCGACCGGATCGAGTCCGGCGACCTCACCTGGGGCCACGACGTGGTCCACCCCGCCGATCGGGAGGACGTCTGGGAGACGGTCCAGACGTCGATCGCGGTCGACGAGCCGTTCGAGGAGACCTACCGGATCCGGACCGCCGCGGGCGAGACCCGGTGGGTCTGGGAGCGGGGTCGGGGCGTGTCCATCGACTCCGAGGTGGACGAGGTGACAGTCGCCCACGAGGCCGAGATCGGTGACTATGCGGCCGTTCTCGAGGGGTTCATCACCGACATCACCGAGTCCAAGCGCCGGGAGCGCCGGTTCGAGGCGATCGTCGAGAACACCTCCCAATTCACCGGCCTGTTGGACCCCGACGGGACGATCATCGAGGCCAACGAGTCGGCGCTCGCGTTCGCCGACGTCGACCGTGCTGACGTGCTCGGAACGCCGCTGTGGGAGGGTCCGTGGTTCACGGAGTCCGATCGTGCCCGGCGTATCGCCCGGGAGGCGGTCGACACGGCCCGCGACGGCAACCCGTATCACGCCGAGGTCGCGATCAGCGGCGCCGACGAGTCGGCGATCATCGACTTCACCGTACACCCAGTTACGGACGCGGACGGTGAGGTGACGCTGTTGATCCCGGAGAGCCGTGACATCACGGCCCTGAAGGAGCGTGAACGCGAACTTCGGCGGTTCCGGCGGCGGTTCGAGGCGGTGTTCGACGATCCCGCCGTGTTGGTCGGACTCCTCGCACCGGACGGGACCGTACGCTCGGTGAACTCGACCGCGCTCGGGTACGTCGAGGTCGACCACGAGGACCTGGTCGGCGAACCGTTCCCCGAAACGCCCTGGTGGCCCGAGGATCGTCGCGAGGACGTCCGTGAGTGGGTCACGGCCGCCGCCGCGGGCGAGTACGTGGAGTTCGATGCCGTCCACGCCGCGACGGATGACGGTCCGTTCACCGTCGAGGGAACGTTTCGACCGGTCGTCTCGGAGGGTGATGCGAACCACACGGACGGCGACGTCACCGGTATCGTCGTTTCCGCAAAGGACGTGACGGAGCGGCGCCAGCGTGAGCGCGAACTCAAACACCACGCCGAGCGATTCGACGAGTTCGCGAGCGTCGTCTCACACGACCTCCAGAGCCCGATCACCGCCGCTCAGGGACGGCTGGAGCTCGCGCTCGAGACCGGCGACCTCGAGCACGTCGAGCGGGCTGCCGACGCCATCGACCGCGTGGACGCCCTTCGAACCGACCTCGCAGAGACGCTGCAGACCGGCGAGATCGTCTCCGAGACGGAGACGATCCCGCTTGCGGACGCGGTCGAGGATGCCGTCACCGCGGTCGATCCGCCCGGCTCGATGACGGTCGACGTCCCGGACTCGGTCGACGTCAAGGCCGATCCCGACGCGTTCGCACGCCTCCTCGAGAACCTCCTGCGGAACTCGATCGAGCATACCGACGGCGACGACGTTACCGTCCGGTTCGATCGGCTCCGCGAGGAGGGAGCGACCGGCTTCGTCTACGAGGACGACGGTCCGGGGATCGATCCGGCGGACCGTGACCGGGTGTTCTCACCCGGATTCTCGACGAAGGACGGTGATTCCGGGAGCGGGATGGGAATGATGAGCGTCCAGCAGATCGTGACCGCCCACGACTGGTCGATCCGGATCGCGGACGCGGACGTCCTTGATGGTGCCCGGTTCGAGATCCGGACCGACTGACGACCCGGTCTGCAGCGCTCACACGGCGAACCGGTCCATCAGACGACATATCGGCAAGCGTTTACGGCTCCGGTAGAAAAGGAGGTATCGGTGGAGAATGGGACGGAACACGGGATCGGACACGGATGGTAACGCGGACGCCGACGACGCGATGCCCGCGGACGCGACCGCGCTCCCGGTCGATGAGGGTGAGTTCTATCGGACGCTCGTGGAGAACGCCGCGGAGGGGATGTTGACGATTGACGCCGACAGCCGGATCGTCTACGCGAACCCGGCGATCGAGGACATCCTCGGCTACACTCCCGAGGAACTGGTCGGCAGCTCGAAGATGCGGATCATCCCCGAACGCCTCCGGCCGGTCCACGGAGCGGCGCTCGCGTCCTACGTCGAAACCGGCGAGCGAAACATCGACTGGGACGGCGTCGAACTTCCGGCGCTGCACAAGGACGGCCACGAGGTACCGACGCTCATCAGCCTCCGTGAACACCGCCACGACGGCGACCAATATTTCACGGGGATCGTCCGGGACATCACCGACCGAAAACGGCGGGAGCGCGAACTTCGCCGGCGCAAGGACCGACTCGACGAGTTCGCGGACGTCCTGGCACACGACATCCGGAACCCGCTGTCGGTCGCACAGGGCTACACCGAACTCGCCCGAGAGGACCACGATGCGCCCGAACTCGACCGCGTCGCCGACTCGCTCGGGCGCATCGAGGAGCTGATCGACGACCTGCTGGCGCTCTCGAAGGAGGGCGCCCTGATCGGCGAAACGGCCCCGGTCGATCTCGCGGACTGCGTCCGGGAGTCGTGGGACGGCGTCGACACCGGCGACGCGGAACTCCGGATCGAAACGCCGCTGGGAACGATCGACGCCGACCGAAGCCGGCTGCGCGACCTCCTCGAGAACCTCCTGCGGAATTCCGTCGAGCATAGCTCGACGAGCCCCCGCTCGAACGCTCGCGGGAATTCCGTCGAGCACAGCGGCGCTCCCGTCACCATTACCGTCGGACTGCTTTCTGGCAGCGAGGCAACCGGAGAGACGCCCCACGAGTCGGCCGATCGGACGCCCGACGGTTTCTACCTCGCGGACGATGGGCCAGGGATCCCCGACTCGATCCGTGAGGAGATCTTCGACCGCGGCTACTCGACACGGGACGGCGGGACGGGGTACGGTCTCGCGATCGTTCGTGGCATCGCGGAGGCACACGGCTGGACGGTCTCGCTGGCGCCGCACGAGAAACCCGAATCCGGAACCGGCGCGCGGTTCGAGTTTCGGAACGTCGAATTCGTCTCCGTGGACGCCTCGCCGAAGCGGTAGACGTCGGGTCGAAGCGTCTGCCGAAACGGTGGCTGCTCAGTCTGCCGGCTTCGAGGAACTCGACGCGGCTCAGTCGGACCGGTACTCCTTCTCGAACCCGCGGAACTCGGTGCGGTGGGCCTCCTCCTCGGCAAGGATCGTCACCGCAAGGTCCTCGGTGACCGGGTCGTTCGCGTCCTCGGCCGCGTCGATGAGGTCTCGGTAGGTGTCGATCGCGTCCTCCTCGGCGTCGAGGACCCCGCGAATGACCGAAAGGACGTCCGTGGAGTCCGCGGGCGGCTGGAGGGAGTCCTGGCGGGCCGTGAACTCGGCGGATCCCGGCGGCCGGGCGTCGAGCTGTTTGAGCCGCTGGCCCAGCTGTTCGGCGTGGGCAAGCTCCTCCTGGATGTCGACTTGCAGACTCTCCTTGATCTCCTCGGCGCGCACGCCATCGAGGACGATCGCGTTCGTCTGGTAGTTCATCACCGTCTCGATCTCGTCGCTATACGCCTTCCGGAGCAGCTCGATGACGCGGTCGTTTGACATACGATCGATCGTTTCGGCCGCGGGGTAATGGGTGTTCTGGCGAAGCCAAATCCCGAGGCAGCGATCGGGGTCGGCCGGCTCAGACGGACTCGGAGCCGGCGGCGACCGTGGTTGCCCCCGCGTCCGCGTCGGTTTCCGTATCGGGACCGCCGCTTTCGCCGTCCGCCTTCCGGCGGTTGCGAACCGTAAGCAGGACGAACAGCGCGAAGCCGACGCCGCGAAGGGTCAGATCAAGCAGGAGCGCGTCCACCGAGACGGAGATCCCCACGAGTCCGAGCGTGTCGAAGACGGCCTCGGAGAGCAGTCCCGGCGCCATCAACAGCAGGGAGCTGCCCGCAAACCCGATCCGCCCGGCGCGCTCGACGCGGGTATACAGCGTTCCGATGACGGTGGCGCCGAGCGCGATCACCCCGAGGAAGACCCCGACAACGGGCACGAGGATCTCGGGAATCGAGTAGGAGAGCTCCGCGAGATCCTCGAAGCCGACCACGCGGTAGCGTTCACGGATCGGGAGTTCCCCGGCGTTGGCCTTCTCGCGGAGTAGGACGATCCCCGGGGCCAGCACGAACGCGAACGGGACGATCGCCTTGTTCAGCGACAGCGAGAACGCCTTCACGCCGGTCTCGAAGGGATCGGACTTGGCGACCCCGCTTGCCGCGTAGGCCGCCACCGCCACCGGCGGCGTGATGTCGGCGATGACGCCGAAGTAGAGGATGAACAGGTGGGCGGCCAAAAGCGGGATGCCGAACTCCACGAGCGGCGTCGCCAGCATCGAGATGAGGATGATGTAGGTGACCGTCGTCGGCATCCCCATCCCGAGGATGATGCTTGAGACGGCCGTCACGAGCAACATAACCACGATCGACCCGCCGGACAGGGCGAGCAACAGCGAGGTCAGGTTCGGGCCGAGCCCGGAGACGCTGATGACGCCGGGGATGATCCCGGCGGCCGCGACCGCGATCACGACCGGAACCGCGGTGCGGGCACCCTGCTCCATCGAGGTGACGACGAACGTCCCGAGCTTGAACGGCTGGCTCTCCTCGAGATCCCGGCCGGTTCGGTCGCCGATTGAAGCCGCGGTCTCCTGCACCGAAGGGTTGAGATCGAGCAGCGACGCGTCGAGGTCCGGTTTCGAGAGCAGCGTCAGGACCCCCGCAAGCATCGCGTACCACTCGATCCGCGAGAGAATGGCGCCGGCCGCTTCCCCGACGGGAAGTCCCGTGCCGCCGCTCCCCGTCACGAGCCCGGTGATCGGCACACCGGCGATCGCGTGGCTGGCCATCTCGACGCCGACGATCGCCGCGAAAACGCCGAGGAGCCGGGCGCGCGTCTCGTCGCTGTACGCCGAGACGAGCGCTATCAGGGCGACGAGCGCGACGAGCGTGAACCACGCCGACCGCGAGACCGACAGCCGTTCGATGATGAGGTAGTACAACAGCAGGCCGATCGGGACGAGGTAGAACCAGCCGCGTGTGAGGTGACTCCACATGGAGACGGTGTCCGCATCGGACACGCCCCCGATCCCCTCCTGGACCGCCTTGAGGTGGACCATCACCCAGACGCCGAAGAAGAAGACGATCGCCGGGATCGTCGCGATGATGATGATGTCGGCGAACGGCGTCGCGGTGTACTGGACCATCAGGAACGCGGCCGCCCCCATCACCGGCGGCAGTATTTGCCCGCCCGAGGAGGCCGACGACTCGACGGCGCCGGCGAACTCCGGCGAGTAGCCCGACCGCTTCATCAGCGGGATGGTGAACGCGCCGGTGGTGACGGTGTTGGCGATCGACGAACCCGAGATGGTCCCCATGAATCCGCTGGCGAGGATGCTCGCCTTCGCCGGTCCCCCCTTCCGGCTGCCGGTTGCCGCGTACGCGAGGTCGATGAACCACTGGCCGGCCCCGCTCATCTCGAGGAACGAGCCGAACAGGATGAAGATGTAAATGAAGCTCACCGAGACCGTCACCGGAATCCCG
>NZ_FNWU01000011.1 GCF_900108505.1 Halopenitus malekzadehii
ATCACGCTCTTAGAGTACAAGGCCGAGTTGTACGGCTGTCACGTTGTGCAGGTTGAAGCGGCAGGAACGACCAGAGAGTGTGCGTCGTGCGGTGTGGAGACAGCCAAGCCCATTTGGGTTCGAGAACACTCCTGTCCAAGTTGTGGATTCGAGTGTGACCGTGACGCGAACGCAGCAATGAATGTGCTTCAACGCGGTTTTTCTGAATTAGGGCTGGAATGGCCCGAAGACACGCCTGTGGAGACTGCGCTCCCTACGGACACTCATTCGGTGTCTGCAAAGCGCGTCATCGAAACAGGAAGCCCCTGCCTCAAGGAGCCGACGAAGGCAGCGACTAGGCAGGGGTAGTTCACGTGGTTACACTCGTGTTGCCTGAACTATATATGGGTTTGCAACCAAACTAGATATGTGATAAAACTACAGAACACAGCAGTCCTCGGAACCGATTCGCCCGACCACCCGGGATCGGACCCGGAACGATCCCCCAGCATCGACGACCGCGGCGATCAGGTCGTCGCCGTCCGGCAGCCGTCGCCGACCACGGGCGTGACGGGGCGGACCGCGGGGATGAGTGATGGCCGGACGGAGATCGGCGCATAATGGGGCCGATCACGTCGCCACAGTCGTCAGCAGGGATCGATTCGGGGTGGGGCCCGGTGTTCGTGCGCCTCGCACTCGGGATCCCGCTGCTCATCGCCGGCGCCGGAAAGGTCCTGGCGATCGGTCCCAAGCCGATGGGCCTCTCGGGATTCGCCGGGTTTCTCGCGAGCCTCGGCGTTCCGTTCGCTCCGATCGGCGCGTGGGGCGTCGGCCTCCTCGAACTCGTCGGCGGGGCCCTGTTGCTGGTCGGCCTGTTCGTTCGAGTCACGGCCGCACTCGTCGCCGTCGATATGCTCGTTGCCACCGCTCTCGTCCATCTTCCCAACGGGTATCCCGCCGCAAGCAACGGCGTCGAGTTGACGCTTACGCTGAGCCTGATCGCGCTGGCGCTCGTCGTGAGCGGCCCCGGCGTGCTCTCGATCGAACGGGCACGGCTGAGTGGAGCCGATCGTCTCACGGACTCGGACCCACAATGAATCAGGACGTTTTCCCCCAGGGAACACACATCGGCCGCACTGCACTCCGCGTCACGAACCTCGGCGAAGTAACCGACTTCTACCGGGACGTCGTCGGCCTGACCGTGCTCGAGGGATCCGACACCCGGTCGGTTCTCGGGGTCGCGGATACTCCGCTGCTCGTCCTGGACGGCGATCCGACCGCACCCGACCGACACCAGTCGAGCGCTGGCCTCTACCACACGGCGTTCAGAGTGCCCTCGCGGGCGGCGCTCGGTGACGCGCTGTCCCGGATCCGGGACAACTGGCAACTCGGCGGCGCCTCGGACCACTGGGTCAGCGAGGCGCTGTACCTTACGGATCCGAACGGAAACGGGGTCGAGATCTATCGCGACTTCCCGCGGGAGGAGTGGCCGCACAACGACGACGGGAGCGTTCGGATCGGGACCGAACCGCTCGATCTCGACGCCGTCGATGCGGCGGCCACGGGAGCCACGCGGGCACCTCCCGAAACGGACATCGGACACATCCACCTCGAAGTCTCCTCGCTGGACGCGTTCAGGGACTTCTACATCGACACCCTTGGGTTCGAGGTCCAAACGGCCGCGCCCGCGGCGTCGTTCGTGTCCGCCAGCGGGTATCACCACCATATCGGTGCCAACACCTGGCACCGCCGAACGGACCCGATCGCCGGACGCGGGCTCTCGTGGTTCGAGATCGTCGTTCCGGACGGGGACGCACTCGCCGCCGTCCGCTCGCGGATCGAGGACCGCGGGAGCCAGGTCACCGAGACGGACGACGGGCTCGTCGTCGCCGATCCCGACGCGATCGAGGTCCGAATCCGGGCCGATCCGTCGACGCGCTAGGAACGATCACGTCGTGAACAGATCCGTCTCGGACGGGGCCTCGAAGAGCCCAAACCTGACGCCGGCGTCCAGCCAGCCGTAGCCGTAGGAGTACGACGCCAGCGCGTTGACCGGATCGTCGTCGGCCCGAAAGTGGCGGCCGTCGCGGAGATACGACTCGGCCATCTCCCGGCACTCAGCTGCCGCCTGTCCAAGCGGGGTGTCGGCGGGGGCGACCGTCTCGGCCTCCGCGAGCGCGTCCGCGAGCATCCGCTCGTAGCGATCCGTCTTCTCCACGAGGTCGGCCGTCATATCCACCGATCGACGACCGCCCCACAAAGGGCTGCCGTCCGGCTCTGGACGAGCGACCGTCGACCCGGACGGAGCCATCGGCCAGCCGCGTCAGCCGCCGTCGGAGACGACGACGTCGTCGACGGCGACCGCGTCGCCCCGCCGGGATCGAACCCTGAGGGCGGCGATCGTGTCGATCGGGGACCCGAACGACTGCGTCATCCGGATGAGCTCGCTGTCCCCCACGTCGGCGAGGGCGGCGTCGAACTGCCCGGCGGCGAAATCGACGCTCTCGAAGGACAGCTTGTACCACCGCCCCGGCTGCACGGTTCCCGACAACAGGTCGCTTGCGCCCCCGGACTCGGAGTCGGTCTCGGGGTTCACCACGACCTCCAGCCCGTTGTTCCCCGTTTGCACCTCCGCGCCGAAGCCGAGGGCGCCGGCGGGATCCCGAAACTCGAACCGGACGCTCGTCACCTCGGACGGGACCCGCCACCACAGCGAGTAGGTGTCGACCGTCGTCTCCGGGATCGCGAGTTCGATGCGGCGGGCCTCGGCGGGCAGAAAGACCGCGCCAGCCCCTCGTGCCGCATCATCGATCGACTCCAAGGCATCGACGTCGCCGCTCCAGTCGCCCGGTCCGTCGTCGAAGTCCGCGGCGAACTCGCGTGTGGGGACCGAGGGAGTGTCGACCGCGGCTGCCGGCGTGTCGCTTCCGCCGGCAGTCGCCTCGGACGATCCCTCCTCGACCCCGACGCCGACCTCTTCGCGGACCTCCTCGAACGACGTACAGCCGGCTAGTCCCGCGGACGCGGCCGTGGCGCCCGCGAGGAGCAGTCGTCGTCGTGTGGGCCGATCGGGGTTACTCATTCGTGACCCCCGATCACTCGGCTCCGCGGAGGCGGGCGCCGATCAGGAGGAACGCCAACAGTGCGGTCACGACCGAGAAGCCGGGAATGGACCCGGACGTCTCGTTCCCGCCGCCGTTCGAGCCGGAGTCGTCCGCGTCGTTCGATCCCGACCCGCTCGCGTCCTCGGTGGTCTCGCCGCCGCTCGACCCATCGGTGTCGCCGGTATCGTCACCGGCGTTCGAACTTCCGTCGCCATCATCGCTCCCGCCGTCGTCCGAATCGGCGTCGAACGAGCCCGGCGTCTCCGCGGTCACCTGCGTCGACGACCCGTCGGTATCGTCCGTCGAGCCATCGTCGGCGCCGCTCGTCGACGCCCCGCCGCCGCTTACGGTGATCGTCTCCTCGTGCTGATCACCCTGTGAGTCGGTGACGATGACGCGAACGAGCGTCTCGCCGTCCGCGGCCGCAAGCTGGTGGTCGAGATCGACGCGGCTCGTCGTCTCGTCGCCGCCGTAGGCGCGCACGATGTCGATTATCTCGTCCGTCTCGGGGTTCACCGACTCGATCGTCACGCTGTCGATCTCTCCGCGATCGACGCGTCCGACCACGGACACGTCCCCGTTCTCGACGGTCGTCCGCTCCTGGTCGAAGGTGACGGCCGGATCGATGTCGCGGTCGTACACGATGGTGTAGTCACGTTCGATCGTGTTTCCTGCCGCATCGACCGCCGTGATGGTGATGTCGTTTTCACCCTCGTTGAGCGAGACGACCGTGTTAACCTCCGTGGAGAGCCGATCGCGGTTCGGCTCGGCGTGCGTCGACTGGAGCACTTGCGTCGTCGATCCGGTCGGTCCCTCGAGCTCGACGCGGTCGAGCTTCACGTTGTCGGTGACGGTTCCCTGGACGCGAACCTCGTCGGTTCCGGTTCGTTCCGGAACCGTGAGGTCCATCGTCGGTTGTTCGGTGTCGTCGACGTAGAGGACGAACTCGTGGACGCGGGTGTTCCCCGTCTCGTCGGTGTAGGTCGCCGTGATCTGGTTCTCGCCGTCTCCGAGGAACAGCTCCTGTGAGAAGGATCCACCGGGGTTCGATATCTCGTACGACTCCCGAGTCGTCTCACGTTGGCTTGCAAAGATGTAGTCGTGGCGGCGTTCGATCACGATCGACTCGACGCCGAACTCGTCCACGATGTCCGCGGCGAGCGTCACTTGCGCGTCACCGACCGTCGTGCTTTCCGGCGGCGACGACAGATCGGGCGTCGAGAACGGCGACGTATATCGGAGATACGGGCTGGTGCTGTCCTTGTGTACGGTCGCCTCGTACGTCGAGGTGCCGCCGGCGTTCGTGATTATTTCGAGCGTGTTCTCCCCGTCGTCCATCTCGACGTCGAGCGTCCGTGAGAACGACTCCGATCCCGGCTCGAAGCTTTCCCGGATGTCCCCGTTGACGCGGACCTCGACGAGGTCGATCGCCGTGTCGGCCTCGATCGAGACGTCGAGGGTCGGGTGTCCGTCGACCCGAACCGTATCGCCCGCCGCCAGTTCCGTCCCGTCGACGCTGACGGAGGTGTTCTGTACGTCACCAACCACCACTCCAGCCATCCCCGCGATGGCTATCGCGATGACGATCCCCCAGATCGCCCCACGAACCGAACGTCGTGTCATACGACGATATGACGGATCGGAGCACTTAACGCTTCGTGGTCGCCGGAGCGGTGGACGACCACGCGAACCACGCCCGATCGGCGGGTTCAACAGACGGGCTTCGGGTCGACGCCGAGCGACTCCAACGTCTCCACGTGTTCCTCGTAGGCGACGGCGACGACGTCGGCGGCCGCCTCGGTCGCGACCTCCCAGTCGGCCTGGTCCGTGCAGATGGCCGCAAGGAGATCGAGCGCGCGCTTGCGTTGCCCCTCGAGATCGCCGCGAAGCTCTCGGAAGACGCCCGCAGTCTGCGGGTCCGCGTCCCCAACGAAGTACCCGACGTACTGGGACTTCGACTCGTCGGCGACCAGGATCCGGCCGAGCAGCGCGCCCGCCCGCTCGACCGTTCCGTCGATCGACCGGAGATGGGTCGGGATCGCGAGATCGTCGGTGTCCTCCTCGTTCCACCTCTCCTCGGCGTCCCCGTCGAGCTCCTCGCGGACGCGCTCGGCGTGCACCCGCTCGTCCGCGGCGATCGACTCGAAGACCTCACGGGCGTCCTCATCGGGCTCGTCCGCGGCCCACGCCGCGAACGTTTCGGCTGCAGCCAGCTCCGCGACCGCGGCCGCCTCGAGGACGCGATCGGCCTCGAGTTCGCCCTCGGTGGCGGCGTACAGTGCCTTCGAGGAGCCGAGCCTGGAGAGTTCGGTCGCGAGGTCGGACTGGACGGTCTCGAGCACGTCATCGGGAGCCATACGAAAAACACGGGCCGGGAGCGACTTAACGTGTATCGTTAGTGTCCTTGCTCGCCGTCGCTCTCACGCGTCGACCTCTCACGCGCCGTCGCCGGTCTCGATCGGCGCGTCGACGAGGTTGCCCCACTCGGTCCAGGAACCGTCGTAGTTGACGGTGTCCTCGTAGCCGAGCAGCTCGTGGAGCGCGAACCACGCGACCGAGGAGCGCTCGCCGATGCGGCAGTAGGCGATGGTCGTCTCGCCACCGTCGATGTCCTCGGCGGCGTACAGATCCTCGAGCTCATCGCGGGTCTTGAACGTGCCGTCGTCGTTCGTCACTGCCGCCCACGAGATGTTCTTCGCGCCGGGGACGTGGCCGCCACGCTGGGCTGTCTCCTGGAGTCCCGGGGGCGCGAGGATCTCGCCGCTGTACTCCTCGGGCGAGCGGACGTCGACGAGCGGGATCCCGCGGTCGATCGCCTTCTCGACGTCGTCGCGGTACGCCCGGATCGTCTCGTAGGGACCGCCGGCCTCGTAGTCCGCCTCGGGGAAGGAGGGAACCTCGTCCGTCGTCGGATAGTCGTTCTCGACCCAGTACTCGCGGCCGCCGTCGAGTAGCTTGACGTCGTCGTGGCCCCAGTACTTGAACTGCCAGTAGGCGTAGGCGGCGAACCAGTTCGAGTTGTCGCCGTAGAGGACGACCGTGGAGTCGTCGCCGATCCCGTGGGCGGAAAGCAGCGCCTCGAAGTCCTCCTTCTCGAGGATGTCGCGCTGCGTCTGATCCTGGAGCTGGCTCTCCCAGTTGAAGCCGATCGCTCCGGGGGCGTGCGCCTCGTCGTAAGCCTCGGTGTCGACGTCGACCTCGACGAGCCGAAGATCCGCGTCATCGCTCTCGAACTCGTCCAGCCGAGCCTCCACCCAGTCGGCGGAGACGAGCACGTCGTTCGCGTAATCTGAGTCTCCCATAGCGCCCGATCCTACGGGCTCTTCGTATAAGGCACCCAACACCACGGACATACCCGCCTCTCGTTCGATTCAGAGGCAATATTAGCCGACTCGTGGATGGCACAGACGGATCGGCGGTGAAATGATGACTCATACCACGGTGTCTCCCGCAATAATTGCCGGTGATCCGAAGGATCGGCGGGATCGCGACGAGCCCACGGAGTCAACTATCCGGAGGGAGAAAGACGGCCAATGACCGAGAAGTCGGAGATGTCTGGATCCGATGGCGGTACTGACGGCGCCGAGATCGTCGTTTCGGCCGCGTGGCTCGCCGATCGCCTCAAGGAGCCGACCGTCCGCGTCGTCGACGTCCGCGACGCCTGGGAGTACGACGCGATGGGCCACGTACCCGGTGCCGTCAACGTGCCGTTCGATGCGTTCCGCGACCGCGAGGGGCCGGACCTCGGCACGCTCCCCGGTGCAGCGGCGTTCACGGACCTCCTCGGCGACGCCGGGATCGCTCGCTCTGACACGATCGTCGCCTACGACGACACGAACGGCGTCTTCGCGGCGCGGTTTCTCGTGACCGCCCTCGTCTACGGTTTCGAGGACGTGCATCTGCTGAACGGTGACTTCAGTGCGTGGAAGCACGACCATCCGGTCGACGGTGACCCCGTCGAACGCGATCCCGTCACGGTCGAACCGCGTCGTGTCGACGGCCCCGAGTCACCGATCCTCGAACACGACGCGGTGGTCGAGCTGCTCGAGTCTCCGGCGGCGGACGTCGTCTTCCTCGACACTCGAGACGCCGAGGAGTACGCGGCTGGGCATCTCCCGGGCGCCGTCCGGTTCGACTGGACGGAGGCGGTCGATCCCGACACCCGGGGGTTCCGTTCGCCGGACGTCCTCCGGAAGCGGTTCGCCGAGCGTGGGATCACGCCGGACCGGCCCGTCGTGCTCTACTGTAACACCGCCCGGCGGCTCTCACACACCTACGTCGCGCTCCGGTGGATCGGCGTCGACGACGTCCACATCTACGAGGGCAGCCTGACCGAATGGCGTGATCACGGTCGCGATCTCGTCGCCGAGGAGTGATCCCGGAACGGATGCCATCTGCACCGGGACTGGCCCGGCCGCCGCACCCGACAGCGCAACCTACATACGCCACGATCGCCAACGATCCGGTATGAGTGACGACCCGATCGAACACCGACGCCTCATCGTCGCCGGGACCGGGATCGCCGGCCTCACAGCCGGTATCTACGCCGCGCGGGCGAACAACGATCCCCTCATTCTCGAGGGCGACGAGCCGGGCGGACAGCTCACGCTGACGACCGACGTCGAGAACTATCCGGGCTTTTCGGAGGGGATCGGCGGCCCCGAACTGATCACCGAGATGAAGGCGCAGGCCACGAAGTTCGGCGCCGAGACGAAGAACGGCGTCGTCGAGTCGGTCGACGACTCGGATCGCCCGTTCCGCGTCAAGCTGACGAACGGCGACGTCTACACCTGCGACGCGTTCATCGCCGCGTCCGGAGCCTCCGCGCGGACCCTCGGCATCCCCGGCGAGGACGAGCTGATGGGCTACGGCCTCTCGACGTGTGCGACCTGCGACGGCGCCTTCTTCCGCGGCGAGGACATGCTCGTGGTCGGCGGCGGCGACGCGGCGATGGAGGAGGCGAACTTCCTCACCAAGTTCGCCGATACGGTCTACATCGCCCACCGGCGCGAGGAGTTCCGCGCCGAGGACGTCTGGATCGACCGCGTGATGGAGAAGGTCGAGGACGGCGAGATCGAGATCCTCCGGAACACCGAGGTCACCGAGCTCCACGGCACGCCCGAGGAGGGGATCGACCAGGTGACCCTCGTCGAGCACCCCGACGGGCACCCCACGGAGAAGCTCGAGGACCCCGATACGGCCGACGAGGTCGAGGAGTACGACTTCGACGTCGGCGCCGTGTTCTTCGCCATCGGTCACACCCCGAACACCGACTACCTCGCGGACACCGGCGTCGAACTCGACGAGGCCGGCTACCTCAAAACCGCCGGCGGCGACGGCGGCGGTCAGACGAAAACCGGCGTCGAGGGACTGTTCGGCGCCGGCGACGTGGTGGACTTCCACTACCAGCAGGCGGTCACCGCCGCCGGAATGGGCAGCAAGGCCGCGATCGACGCCGACGAGTACCTGACGGAGCTGGAACGCGCCGGCGAACTCGCCGACACGGACATCGCCGACGCGGACGCGGAGGCCGCGACCGCCGACGACTGACGACCCTGCCGCCTATTCTTCGCCGTCGGTCGCCGCCAGCGCCGCAGTCGTCGCCTCCTCGCTGAGTCGCTTGCGAACGCGGTGGCTCGCTTCGGCGTCGACGTGCACCTCGATCAGGGTGCTCCCGTCCCGGGCCAGCGATTCCCGATACGCCGACGCGAGGTCCTCGCTCGTACCGTCTCCGTCCTCACCTCCATCTCCATCCCCGTCACGGGCATCGACGGTCACGTACCGGAGCCCGTACTGGTCGGCCAGCGTCGAGAACTCGATCCCGTGTGGCGTCTTGAACCACTCCGTGAACTCGGGATCGTACTCCTCTATCGGCAGTTTGTGGAAGATCCCGCCGCCGTCGTTGTTGACCGCGACGATCGTCGCATCGACGTCACACCGGTCGAGCGCCAGCAGCCCGTTGGAGTCGTGATACAGCGCCAGATCCCCGGTGAGCAGCGTGAGGTCGTCCGTCGTCGCCGACCCGGCTCCGAGCGCGGACGAGACGATCCCGTCGATCCCGGAGACGCCGCGGTTGCCGCAGACGGTGAGGCTCGTGGTTCCCGGGCGCCCGAACCGGTCGAGGTCCCGGACCGGCATCGAGTTGGAGACGAACAGCGTCGCGGGGTCGGGCAGCTCCGCGAGCAGCGTCTCCGCGACGCGTCCCTCGTGGAACGCGTCGGCGGACTCCAGAGCCGAGAACGCCGCATCGTCGGCGCGTTCCCACTGGTTCGCGAACGCGCCGCCCGTATCCCCACTCCCGACGCTCGTTCGTCCACCACGACCCGACGCGCCGACGAGCCGGGACAGGTCGCCACAGAGCCGGTTCGGCTCCGCGATCACGAGGTCGGTCGCCGCGAACTCGGCCTCCCGCCAGCGGCCGGCGGGGTCGACGACGTACTGGTCGGCGTCCGTGGCGGCGAGGTATTTCCGCAGCGACTTCGAGGTCGGGGACGCGCCGAGTCGGAGGACGACCTCGGGATCGCGCCAGGTGGGCGTCGACGCACCCGCCACGTCCGCGGAGAGATAGGCGTCGTAGCCGCCGATCACGGGTGCAACCCGGGCGTGGCCGCCGAACCGGAGCCCGGAGAGTGGATCGGCGAGGATCGGGTACCCGGTTGCGTGCGAGAGAGCCGTGATCGCCTCGGCGTCGAGCCCGGGCGGATCGGCCGGCCCGGCGACGATCAGACCGCGGTCGGCCTCCAGAGCCGACGCGAGCGCGCGCAGGTCGCGGTCGTCCAGTCTGGCCGCGCCGGTCGTCCGGCCGACGTAGGGTCCGTCGCGTCCCGACTCCGCGGCCGGATCGAGGTCCGTCGGCACGTCGCCGGGAACCGGCGCCGGCTCGAGAGGCTTCGCAAACGGGACGTTGAGATGGACGGGACCGGGGTCGGTCCCCTCAGCGGCGGCGAGCGCCCGAGCGACGGTGGTCCGGACCGAGGCGAGCGCCCGGTCGGACGCGGCGGGCTCCGGAAGGTCCTTATAATACCGGACGGCGTCGCCGTAGAGCTTCTCCTGGTCGGCGGTCTGGTTGGCTCCGGAGTCACGCAGCTCCGGCGGGCGGTCGGCGGTGAGCGCAAGCAGCGGGACGCGACCCTGGTCGGCCTCCATCACCGCCGGGTGGTAGTTCGCGGCCGCGGTTCCGGAGGTACACACGAGCGGCGTCACCTCGCCGGTGCGGCGCGCGCGGCCCAGCGCGAAAAAGGCCGCCGACCGTTCATCGAGCTGGGAGAAGACGTGGACGTCCTCGTGGCGGGCGAACGCCATCGTCAGCGGCGTCGAACGACTGCCGGGGGAGACGACGGCCGCCGAGACGCCGGCGCTCGCCAGTTCGTCGACGATCGCCGTCGCCCACAGCGTGTTCCGGTTCGGCGCGGTCATACGGGTCGGTTCGTCCCCGACCGCTTATAAGCCGGCGAAAGCGGTCGCTCCGGATCGGCGGTCCGTCGCCGCCGAGCCGCGTTCGTCCGTTTCTGCAAGCCTTATGCCCGCCGACGGCCTCGGATCGCGTATGAGCGAGGACGACGCCGAAGCGATCGAGTTCGAGGACCATCCGGATGTCGAGACCAAGGCGTCCACGGATGCGGACGCTGACGACGTGGACGCGGACGGTTCGGACACCACAACCGGGGATGTGGACGACGGCGGCGAGCCGACCCTCGCCGACCGCGTCGCCGACCTCGACGACGAGGACGCGGCGGCGATCGCCGAGGCGGTCGCGGACCTCGAAGCGCGCGTCGAGGAACTCGAGGCCGAGACCGACGAGCAGGCCGCGGAGATCAAGGACCTCACCGACCGGCTCAAGCGCAAGCAGGCGGACTTCCAGAACTACAAACAGCGTGCGAAGCGCAAACAGGAGTCGATCAAGGAGCGTGCCGCCGAGGACCTGATCGAGCGGATCCTCCCCGTTCGGGACAACCTCCAGCGCGCGCTCGAACAGGAGGAGGGCGCCGACATCCGACCGGGCGTCGAGTCCACCCTCGAGGAGTTCGACCGGGTGCTCGCGGACGAGGACGTCGAGCCGATCGAGCCGGAGCCGGGCACGGACGTCGATCCCACCCGCCACCAGGTGATGCTCCGCGTCGACAGCGACCAGCCCGCGGGCACGATCGCCGAGGTGTTCCAGCCCGGCTACGAGCTCGGCGAGTCCGTGATCCGCGAGGCGCAGGTCACCGTCAGCGAGGAGTAGCGCGGGACGCGGTCGTGGCCGCCGGCGTCGGTCCGATCCCGACCCCAGTTTCCTTCAGTCGCCTCAGTCGCCGCCGGCACCGGACCCAGCGTCGGCCACCGGTTCCGGGTCGGTCTCGGCGCTGTACGCCTCCGCGAGCCCGTCGAGCGCCTCGTGGTGCTCCGAGGCGTGCGGGACGGACAGCGGGGAGACCGACACGCGGCCCTCGACGATTGCCCGGCGGTCGGTCCCCTCGGGGTCGGGCACGTCGCCGGTGCGCATCCGGTCCCAGATCCGGTCGTGAAGCGTGATGTCGCCGGTGTCGGCGTCCCACTCGGCGTCCATCTCGTAGAGGGTCGAGGGCTCCGTGACCGCGATCGCGGCGCGCTCGCCCGGCAGCGGCCCCGACTCGCCGTCGGCCATCGGGGCGTTCACGTTGAGGTAGTCGGCGTGGTCGAAGACGCCGGCGTCGATCGCGTGATCGACGAGGTAGCGCGTCACGGCGGCCGCGTGCGCGAAGTGCTCCGGGTCGGGCTCGAGTTCCCACCAGTCGTCGCCGCCCGGCACGTACATCGAGGTGGCGATCGCGGGGACCTCGAAGAAGGCGGCCTCGACGGCGGCCGAGACGGTGCCTGACCGGCCCAGGACGTACTCGCCGAGGTTCGCGCCCTTGTTACAGCCGGAGACGACGGCGTCGGCGTTCGGAACGAGCTCGCCCAGGCCGGCGACGACGCAGTCGGCCGGCGTGCCCTCGACGGCGTAGCCCAGGTCGTGGTCGTGGACGACGACGTCCTGGGAGATCGACCGCCCGACCGCGCTCTGGTCGGCGGCGGGGGCGACCGCAACCACGTCGTAGGCCGGGGTGAGGGCGTCGTACAGCGCGCGAAACCCGACGGTCTCGATCCCGTCGTCGTTCGTGAGAAGGATCCGATCGACGCTCATACCGACTCCAGGGTCGGACACTTAAAAAACGCTCCGCCACCGCGGCGGACCGAACGCTGGGAGGGCCGTCAAGAGGGGAAGGTGATCTAGTTGGTTGGGGCGGTCTGTGAACCGAGCGTCGCGGATGAATCACCGTTGGCGGATCGCCAGTTTACGGAGACGGTTTCGCCGTCCCAGGTGCTACTATCACTACCTTTCCAAACATCATAGCTACTTCCCGCTGACACATCTCCGTCCCAACTCGTATCTCCGTTAAGTGTGATTCCGCCGGTCGCGTTGACGGTAACCGTGTCACTGCTGGCGTCGATCGTATCGCCGCCGGCGTGACTGATCGTCACGTTGTTTTCGTCGTTGAAGTCGAAGTTGAAACTCGCGGTCGGCTGGGTGTTCTGCAGGTCGTCGCCGAGGCCGAGGACGAACGTCCCGATGACGGCGGCCAGGATGACCGTAATCGCCACCATCAGGATCACGCCGATCACCGGCGAGACCGCTCTATCCTCCGTAAACAGGGTCTTGAGGTCGTGTAGGTTCATTGGTGTATGCGCAGTCCTGGGACTCGTACGCCGACCGATCGTCGATCGGGTCCCTCCTCCCAGCGGCTGACGATCATAGATTAATTCTAGAAGTATATAAAAACACGCTTCAAAATATCAAAATTGGTAGCGAGAAGGCCGCTATCCCGGGTATGCCGACAGTTAGCGTTGTTCGACTCGACCGGGATTCGCGTCGGGAGCGATATAAAAACGACGGTCGGACGCGGGATCGACGATCGCGTTAGGGCGCCGTCTGCGAGGCGAGCGTCGCCGACGAATCGCCGTTGGCGGACTGCCAGTTCACGGTGACCGTTTCGCCGTTCCAGTATCCTTCTGCATCGTTATCGTTAGTAGTTCCATTATAAACGTACAGCGTTTCACTGTCTCCGGCACCGATCTCCTCATTCCAGTCGAACGGAGCCTCGGACGGCGCTTCATCGCTCGAGTCGTTCAGTACCTTGTCACCAGTTACCGCCACGGTTACCTGATCGCTACTGGAGATAACGTCACCGCCACCGTGACTGATCGTGACCGACTCCGGCGCTGATCCGTTCGCGTTGAAGTTCATATTGAAGCTTGCGGTCGGTTGGTTGTTCTGTAGGTCGTCGCCCAGCCCGAGCACGAACGTGCCGATGACGGCCGCCAGAATGACCGTGATCGCCACCATCAGGATCACGCCGATCACTGGCGAGACCGCTCGATCGTCCGTAAACAGGGTTTTGATGTCGTGAAGTTGCATTGTGAAGAATCAGTCCTGGGACGATCCACCGATCGATTCGATCGGTGGATTCCGCCCAACATCTGACAACAAAACCTACGTGCTCAACGTATATAAACAACAGCTTCAAAACAACCGCGATCGTGTGTGTGAGGCCCTCTCTATGCTGTTTGCGGGTGGTTGGCATCCAACGGTAAGGATGGCGATCGTGGTCGACGCCCCTCCACCCAACCATTAAGCCGATCGTCGGAGACGAGTCGATCGATGACGTCCCAGTCCCCGCCGTCCCTCCCGCGAAGCTGGACCGCCGCCGTGATCATCCTCGGCACCCTGATCCTCGGCTATTCGGTGATCATCGCCGGGCAGATCCTGCTCGGCGTCATTCCGGTACTCCTGCTCGTCCTGTTGTATCTTCTCTGGCGGTTCGTCGTCGCCGTCGAGTCGATCGCCGACGCCCAACAGCGACTCGCCGCACGCCGAGAGCGACGGGAGCGATAATTGATCGACGACGCGTGATCCAGCGTGTGTGACACCGGAACCGTTTCCGGTTGGGTGTACGGTAGTCGCGAAACGACGACGGCTCGCCTGAAAAAAGCCGTTGAACTCGGTTATACCGTCGGTGCGTCCTGGGAGCCGAGCTGGGCGGAGGAGCTCCCGTCGGCAGATTCCCAGTTCACCGAGACGGTCTCGCCGTTCCAGGTGCTCCCAGAATCACTCTCGTTGTGCAGGTAGAACGTCTGGCTGCTCCCGGCACTCAGACTGTCGCTGTACGTCCACGTGAACGGGGAACTTTCATTACCGCCATCCGATGAATTTCCAATATCTGCACCACCAGTAACGGCGACCGTCACCGTGTCTTCACTGCTGATGCTGTCGCCGCCGCCGTGGGAGATTGTAACGCTGTCGTTTCCGCTGTCGTTAGTCTCGAAGTCGAAGTTGAAACTTGCGGTCGGCTGGGTGTTCTGCAGGTCGTCGCCCAGCCCGAGCACGAACGTGCCGATGACGGCCGCCAGAATGACCGTGATCGCCACCATCAGGATCACGCCGATCACCGGTGAAACCGCTCTATCCTCCGTGAACAGGTTCTTGAGGTCGTGTAGCTTCATATGTGCGTGTGTCCCCAACTGGGTCGTATCCCGATCGGTTCGATCGATTCCCGCCCAGCGACTGACGATCGGAGAAAACGGGTACACCTATATAAAACATCGCTTGAAAGTATCGGACTTGATAATTAAATGACGAATACGATCGCCGACCCCGTTCCCCCAAAAACACGCGCTCGATCGGGAGTGGACCGCCGCTACCCGTCGATCTCGACGTCCGTCTCGACCGGGTCGGCATCGTTGATCGCGACCGCGACGGTGTAGGTGCCGGACTCCTCGGGCGTGTCGACCGCGGGATACTCGACGACGATCACGTCGTCGGTTTCGAGGGCGTACCCGGTGTCGAGCGCGATCGTGTAGGAGTAGTCGTTCGTGTTGACGCCGCTCACGTGGGTCTCGTTGAACCGGCGATCGATCTCGCCGTCGGCGTCGGTGTCGACCCGAGCGAGACGTTGTCGTGGGCGACGGTTCCGACCGTGAACCGATCGCGGGGGTAGCTGACCGCGACGGCGTCCCACTCCTCGCCGGCCGTCGCGTCGCCGGCGCTGAAACCGTGTCGAGGTCGAACCGTGGCGGAATCGGCCGGTTCCGGGGTCGGACCACGTCCAGATCGGCCGGTTCCGGAACCCCGGGTCGCGACCGATCTCGGAGCCGGCGGCGCTACTCCTCGACGAGCGAGCCGAAGAGCTCGTCGGCGTCGGCGGGCACGTCGAAGTCGTGGTAGTGTTCGCCCTTCTCCTCGCTCAGGATGTTGAGCGCGGCGGCGGCGCCGTCGCCGGCGGAGATGACCGCCTGCCACTCCTCGGCGCGAACCATCGCGCCGGTTGCGTAGGCGCTCTCGACGGAGGTCTCCATCGTCACGTCCACGTCGACGACGTCGCCGTCGAAGTCACACCCCAGCGACTCGGCCAGGTCGCGGTTGGCGCCGGTCGCGAGGATCACGTAGTCGGCGGCGTGCTCCTCGCCGTCGGCCGCGACGACGAAGCCGTCGCCGTCCGCCGAGACGTCCGTCACCTCGGTCCCCTGGTGGCGCTCGACGCCGAAGTCGTCGACCTGATCGCGGAGCGTCTCCATGTAGACGCTCCCGTCGATCGAGCCGATCCCGGGGTAGTTGAACAGGTGAGCCTTGTGCATCCAGGTGCCGTCGGTGTCGAAGACGGCGGTCTCGAGGCCGTTTTTCGCGGTGAAAAGCGCCGCGCTCAGTCCAGCCGGTCCGCCGCCGATTACGAGTACGTCTGCCATCGTCGACCGTTGGGCACGATGGGCCATAAAGCCACGCGAACCGGAAGGCCGGTCGGCTGACCCGGGCGTGCCGGATCGCCCGTCTCAGTCGGTCGTCGGCTCGACGTCTGTGGCCGCGTCGACGTCTCGCGATGGCTCCGACTCCTGTGCCGGCTCCACGCCATCGCCGCCACCGGCTGGGGTCGGGTTCGTCAGCGATCCATCCCGCCAGGTCCCGCGGGCGAACCAGAGGTAGGCGATGACCCCGCCGACGATGTTCGAGACGGCGAAGGAGGCCCAGACCCCGGCGGAGCCGATCACGGTCGCGCCGATCCACGCGATCGGCAGCCGGACGAAGCCGAGAGTTACCACGGACAACACCGCCGCGATGAGCGTCTTGCCGGCGCCGCGGAACCCGCCCGTGTAGGCCCGCATCACGCCGATGAACCCGAAGGTGAGCGCGGCGTACCGGAGGAACGTCGCGCTCTCGGCGATGACGGCGGGGTCGTTCGTGAAGATCGCGGCGATCGGTCGGGCCGCGATCAGGGTGATCACGCCGACGCCGGTTAGGATGTACAGCATCGCCCGCGCGCCGAAGTGGTTCGTCGCCGCGGCTCGGTCCGGCTTCCCCGCGCCGATGTTCTGTCCGGTCATCGTCTCGATGCCCTGTGAGACCGCCAGCGCCGGCAGGAAGACGACCGAGTAGATCCGCGTGCCGATGCCGTAGGCCGCCACGACCGTCTCGGGGAAGGCGGCGATGACGAACAGCAGCAGGTTGATCGACAGCGACCGCGCGGTCCCCTCGACGGAGGCCGGGAGGCCGATGTCGAACACCTTGCGCGCGAACGCGCGGTCGGGCGCCATCTGTCCGAGGCGGATCCGCACGCCCCGGGTCCCACGGAACATAATGACCAGCCCGACGATCAACGCGAGCGCACGCGAGAACACCGTCGCGATCGCGGCGCCCTCGATCCCGGAGCCGGTGTAGCCGGTCGCGGTGAACAGCCAGGACTGGATCCCCCCGGCGCCGAGCGCCTCGAAGAGGGGATTCTCGGTGAACCCGAAGATGAGGATCGGATCGAGCACGACGTTGAGCACCACGGATCCGGCCATCACGTACATCGGCGTCACCGTGTCGCCGTAGCCGCGCATCAGCGCGATGAAGACCGCGAACCCGAACACGAAGACGAGCCCGGCCGAAAAGACGCGCATATACGACTCCACGAGTGGGGCGATCGCGTCACTCGCGCCCAGCAACACGAGGAATTCGTCGACGAACAGGAGGCCAAGCCCTCCGAGAAGCACCGAAGCGATCACGGCGTAGCTCATCGTCTGGGAGGCCGCGTACTCGGCCCGATCCGTTCGGCCGGCGCCGACGTGTTGGGCCACGAGCACGCTCCCAGCCACCGAGAGCCCGAGCGCCAGCGAGATGAGCAGGAACACCATCGGAAACGCGAAGCTGATCGCGGCGAGCGCGGTGGTGTCGAACTGTCCGAGCCAGAAGGTGTCCGCCAGGTTGTAGGCGGTCTGGAAGAGGTTCATCACCACGATCGGCAACGAGAGGTAGAACAACGGCCAGCCGATGCCGCCCTCGGTGAGATCGAGGTCGTCGGGACCCTTGAACAGCGAGTCGATCGCCGAGCCAAGCCCCATCAGGGCCACCCCATCGTCCGGACCGTGTCTCCCCGTGACGACTGACGACGGCGTCGGCGTCGAGCCGTGTTCGTCGTGCGGCTCGTACTCGTCGCGCGGTTCGTCGATCGATCGGTAGGTGTGTCTCGTATCAGTCCTGTAACCATCGTCACCTCGGCCTCCCAAACTCCACGATCCCGTTCCGGTCCGCCTCCGGCGTCCCGGTCGGGTACCGGTGAGAGGGAGGGCTCTCGCGAGTCTTACCGTATTTACTGACTAGTCAGTCAAAAGGGTTGTGGACCCAGGGGCATTCACCCCGATCCCTGTGTACTGTTCACGAGTCAGTCGGATATACCGGTGTGTAACGCTGAAACACGCCGATCGACGATCGACGATCGACGGGCCGGTTCGACTGACGGCTCGGTCACGTTTTCGGCATTGGTCACAACAGTTATACACCCGGAACGAGCGAACGGACGTATGGCGGAGTCGCCGGATCGACGATCCTCGGACATCGACGAGGCGATCATGCAGGCTACCTACCGTGCGCTCCACGAACACGGCTACGCGGGACTCACGATGCAACGGATCGCCGACGAGTACGGCAAATCGACGGCCGCGATCCACTACCACTACGACACGAAGGAGGACCTGCTCGCGGCGTTTCTCGACTACCTGCTCGAGCGGTTCCGGGAGGCGGTTCACGAGGTCGAGACGACCGACCCGGAACAGCGGCTGCAGCTCCTTCTCGACCAGCTGATCGTCGATCCGGGCGACCACCACGGGCTTCTCATCGCGATGCTGGAGATGCGGAGCCAGGCACCCTACAACGAGACGTTTCGCGAGCGATTCCGGCAGAACGACGAGTACATTCGATATCTCCTGGAGACGGTGATCGACCACGGAAACGAGGCGGGCGTGTTCGCCGGCGTCGACCCCGAACACACCGCACGAACCCTGTTGACGGTCGTTGACGGCGCACGAACGCGCGCGGTGGTCCTCGAGGAGCGAACCGCCCTCGAGACCGCACGGCGAGCCGTCGAGGAGTACGTCGACGCGGTCGTGTTGGCGTGAGACGGACGCGTCCGATGACCGCCGTCGGCATCGATCGAGGACCGACCGGCCGACGTCGATACTATCGAAAGTATAAAGACCGTAACTAACCGTTCAGTTACCATCGAACGGAGGACGGTGGGCCGCCCCCGAAGCTCTATCCGGGTCGGTCGACCGAATCCGGGGAGGACGCCGCACCTCGACGGCACGGATCGGGGACCACACGATCGCGAGCCGAGTATGGGACCGAACACATCGCCATCCAACGTCGTGCTCATCACGGTCGACTCGCTGCGTGCGGACGCGATCGGCCCCTACGACGGGGACCGCCATACGCCGGTGATGGACTCGCTTGCCGACGACGGCGCCGTCTTCGATCGTGCCTTCGCGACCGGCAACTGGACGCCGTTTTCGTTCCCCTCGATCCTCGCCTCACGGCCGGTGTTCGCCGATACCGGCCGCATCGGTGTCTCCGACGTCCCGACGCTGGCCGGGGTGGTATCCGACGCCGACGTCGCGACCGGCGGATTCAACGCCGCGAACGGCTTTCTCACCTCCCACTGGGACTACGACGACGGGTTCGACGAGTTCGAGCCCTTCGTCGCCAGCGTCGGATCGAGCATTTACAGCCGGTACCTGGCGACACATCCGACCGTCGAGGCCTGGATCCAGCTCGCGACGGCGCCGGTTCGTCGGCTAGGGTCGTGGGTCCGCGGCGACACGGACGACCGGCCGTTTCTCGACACCTCGCGGATGTTCGACGTCGAACACGCCGCAACCGAGTTCGTCGAGACCACCGACGAACCGTTCTTCCTCTGGATCCACTATATGGACGCGCACACGCCCTACGTTCCGGCGCCGCGGTACATTCGGGAGGTGTCCGACGGGCTCGTCGGCACCCACCGAATGATCCACGCACACACCCGAACCGGGCTCGGCTGGGAGGTCGGCGATCGAACGCTGTCGGAGCTTCGAACCCTCTATCAGGCCGCGGTTCGGCAGGTCGACGCGAGCATCGGCCGTCTGCTCGAGACGCTCTCGACGACCGGCGTCGACGATGAGACCGCGGTCGTCGTCGCCGGCGATCACGGCGAGGAGTTCCAGGAGCACGGCCACCTCGCCCACTATCCGAAACTCTACGACGAGCTCATTCACGTCCCCCTCATCGTCGACGTGCCGGGTGCCGACGGCCAGCGCATCGAGGGACAGGTCGGCCTCGATGCGATCCCGCCGACGGTGGCGGACCTCCTGGAAGTCGATGCGCCGGCCGCGTGGACCGGCCAGTCGCTCGTCGATTCGGTCGTCGCGGGCGATACCCCCGACGATGAGCCGGTCGTTTCGGTGACCGTTCGCGGTGAGGAGGTGACCGCCCAGCCCATCCCGCGGTCGCTCTCCGACGGCGACCTGCTCGTCAGCGTCCGCGACCGGGATCGGATATACATCGAGAACGTCGACACCGGCGACGTCGAGTTCTACCGCCGACCGGACGATCCGACCCAACAGACGACCCTCGCGGCCGACCCGCGACCGGACGACCGGGCAGCCATGGACCGGTTCGCGACGATCGTGGACGACCACGCCGCGGTGTTGCGCGAACGCGACGCAGCTCGTGCGGACGCAGCCGGGGGAGACGGGGACGGAGACGACGGCGACGTCGATGAGGACCTCGAGGCACGCCTCTCGGCGCTCGGCTACCGGTAGATGATCCGGTCGTTCATCAGAAACCTCCACAGCGGCCCCGTCGCACTCCAACTGCGTCGGTTCGTCATCGTCGGTATGATCGCCGCCGGCGTCCAGATGGCGTTGTTATGGGCGTTCGTCGACGTCGTGGGGGTTCACTACCTGCTTGGCGCGACGATCGCGATCGAGATCACGATCATCCTCCAGTACGGGATCAACAACGCCTGGACGTTCGAAGCGGCCAGCAACACCGGAACCGAGTTCCTGTCGGGGCTCGTGAAGACGAACATCGTCCGCGGGTCGGCGATCCCGATCCAGCTCGGCATCCTGTTCGGGTTCGTCGAGCTCGCCGGAGTCCCGTATCTCATCGCGAACGCGCTCGCGATCGGAATCAGCGGCGGCTATCGATTCGTCCTCGACGCGAAGTGGACCTGGGGGCAGTGACGCGAAGTGGACACCATCGACGGCGACGGCTCGACGTCCTGACGGCGGGTGGCGACGGTCCGGCCAGAACGGTACTTCTTTGAGCGACGGCGCGAACGGTCGGACATGGTCACGCTGGGACTGGTCGTCGCGCAGTTCAACGGGTCCGTCACGGAACCGATGGCGGAGGCGGCACGAGCCGTCGCCGCGGAACGGGACGCCACGATCGAACACGAGGTTCCCGTTCCGGGCGCCTACGACGCGCCGCTCGCGTCCGACCGTCTCGCGCGACGCGACGACGTCGACGCGGTCGTCGTCGTGGGGGCGATCGTCACCGGCGACACCGACCACGACCGCGTGATCGGCTCGGCGGCCGCCGAGCAGCTGACGGCGGTGAGTCTCGACCGGGACACCCCGGTGACCTTCGGCGTCAGCGGGCCCGGAATGTCGGGCGCGGAAGCCCGCGAACGGGTCGAAAAGGGCGCCGACGCGACCCACGCGGCGATCGACCTGGTCGAGGATCTGCCCGACCCCGAGCCGTAACGCCGATCGCCAGCCAACACGGTCGGCGTCCGTGTGACCGTCGACCGCCAACCAACCGCCGGCCGACTGCCGACCACCGATCGACCGCCGGCCGCCAATCAACCGCGCCAGCACCGAGATCGATACCGAGACGACGCCGACACCACACCGACACAGACCGAGACAACAGATGACCGACGACTTCACCGACCGTATCCAGCGAGTAGAACCGAGCGCGACCCTGGCCATCTCCAACCTCGCCGCCGAGAAGGAGGCGGAGGGTGCCGACATCGTCGACCTCTCCGTGGGCGAGCCCGACTTCGACACGCCGGAGAACATCGTCGCCGCCGGTACCGAGGCCCTCGAGGCGGGCCACACCGGCTACACCTCCTCGAACGGGGTTCCCGAACTGAAGGACGCGATCGCCGAGAAGCTTCGCGGCGACGGCATCGAGGCGTCCGCCGACGAGGTGATCGTCACGCCGGGCGCGAAGCAGGCCCTCTACGAGACCGTCCAGACGCTGGTCGAGGACGGCGACGAGGTCGTGCTCCTCGATCCGGCCTGGGTCTCCTACGAGGCGATGGTCAAACTCGCCGGCGGCGACCTCGAGCGGATCGACCTGGCGCCACACGACTTCCAGCTTGAGCCCGCACTCGAGGACCTGGCGGCGGCGATCTCGGACGACACCGAGCTCCTGATCGTCAACTCCCCCTCGAACCCGACCGGCGCGGTCTACGCCGACGCCGCCCTCGAGGGCGTCCGCGACCTCGCCGTCGAACACGACGTGACCGTCGTTTCCGATGAGATCTACGAGCGCATCACCTACGGCGTCGAGCCGACCTCGCTTGCGACCCTCGAGGGAATGGCCGACCGGACGGTCACGATCAACGGCTTCTCGAAGGCGTTCTCGATGACCGGCTGGCGGCTCGGCTACCTCCACGCGACCGAGGAGTTCGTCTCACAGGCGGGCAAACTCCACTCCCATTCGGTGTCGTGTGCGACGAACTTCGTCCAGCGGGCCGGGATCGAGGCGTTCGCGAACACCGACGAGGCGGTCGTGGAGATGCGGGACGCGTTCTGCTCCCGGCGCGACCTGCTCGTCGACCTGTTCGCCGATCACGGCGTCGACGTCGCCGTCCCCGACGGCGCCTTCTATATGATGCTTCCCGTCGCCGAGGACGACCAGGCGTGGTGTGAAGACGCCATCGAGCAGGCGCACGTCGCCTGCGTTCCGGGATCGGCGTTTAACGCGCCCGGCTACGCGCGGATCTCCTACGCCGCGAGCGAGGAGCGGCTCCGCGAGGCGGTCGACCGGCTGGCCGAGAACGACTTGCTGTAGCGGCTACTGCGTGTGCGTCGGCGACCGCCGCCGTCCGTCGACGCACCGACCGCTATCCCTTTGAGGGCGGGGTCGTATGCGGAACGTATGAGCGATGAGCGGGAAGTACTCGACGTACTGACCACGAACGCCCGCGAGAGCACCGCCGACATCGCAGCCCAGACCGGCCTGGATGAGGCCGCCGTCGAGGAGGCGATCGCGTCACTCGAGCGGCGCGGCGTCGTCCACGGCTACCAGGCGGTCGTCGACTGGGACCGCGTCGAGGAGGAGCGCGTGCGCGCGATCGTCGAACTCAACGTCGAACTCGACCGGGAGACGGGCTACGAGGAGATCGCCGACCGGATCGCGAAGTTCCCCGCGGTCGAGGCGTTACACCTCGTGTCGGGCGATTACGACTTCGCGGCCGAGGTCGCCGGCGCCTCGATGCAGGACGTCTCCGGGTTCGTCTCCGAGCAGGTCGCGCCGATCCCCGAGATCACCCAGACGGTGACCCACTACGTGATGGAGACCTACAAGGACGGCGGCGTCCGGTTCGGCGATCGGGACGAGGACGACCGGCTTTCCGTCTCGCCATGAAGCTCTCCGAGCGTGTCACCGATCTCCCCGAATCGGGGATTCGGGAGTTCTTCGAACTGGCGGAGGCCCGCGACGACGTCATCTCGCTTGGCGTCGGGGAGCCGGACTTCTCGGCCCCCTGGGCGGCCCGTACCGCGGCGATCGACTCCCTGGAGCGCGGGCAGACCTCCTACACCTCGAACCGGGGGATCCGCGAGCTTCGGGAGGCGATCGCCGACCACCATCACCGCTACGATCAGTCCTACGACCCCGGTGAGGAGATCCTGGTTACCACCGGCGCGAGCGAGGCGGTCGATCTGGCGCTGCGCGCGCTCGTCGATCCCGGTGACGTCGTCGCGATCCACGAGCCGACCTACATCTCCTACGGCCCCGGCGTGGAGCTCGCCGGCGGCGAGCCGCTGTCGGTGCCCACGCGCGCCGCGGACGACTTCGCGTTGACCCGGGAACGGCTCGAGGCTGCCGACGCGGGGAGCGCCGACACGCTGGTGTTGTGTTACCCGAACAACCCGACCGGCGCGGTGATGACCGCGGATCAGCTCGCCGAGGTCGCGGCGTTCTGTCGCGAGCACGACGTCCAGGTGATCGCCGACGAGATCTACGCGGCGCTCACCTACGGCCGGGACCACGCGTCGATCGCGACCCAGCCGGGAATGCGCGAGCGGACGGTCGTGGTCAACGGCTTCTCGAAGGCGTACGCGATGACCGGTCTGCGGCTCGGCTACGCGCTCGGTCCCGCCGAGGCGATCGACGCGATGAACCGGATCCACCAGTACACGATGTTGTCCGCGCCGACGACGGCCCAGTACGCGGCGCTCGAAGGGTTGCGATCGTGTGACGAGGAGGTCGCGGACATGGTGAGCGAGTACGATCGCCGCCGGCGGTTCGTCCATTCGCGGTTCCGGGAGATGGGGCTTGACTGCTTCGAGCCCCGGGGGGCCTTCTACGCGTTCCCCGACTGCGGCGGCGACGACGAGCGGTTCGCCGAGGAGTTGCTGGAGTCGCAGGGCGTGGCGGTCGTTCCCGGCTCGGTCTTCGGAGCCGGCGGCGAGGGACACCTCCGCGTCTCCTACGCGACGAGCATGCGCGAGCTGAAGCGGGCGACCGACCGGATCGAGACGTTCCTCGCCGAGCGCCGGCAGACGCCCTAGCGACAGTCGCCCGTTCCGATTCGTTTTCTACACCCACACAAACATAACACTCGATACGATCGATCGGGATATATTTTCCAACCCATCGGAAATACCGAATTCATTGCGAAGAGTTATCACGAACGAACCACCACGAGAGGGTATGGACTTCGAACTCACCGACGAGCAGAAACAGCTGCGCGAGGAGGTTCGACGCTTCGCCGACAACGAGATCCGGCCGATCGCGAGCGAACACGATCGGGAGGAGTCATATCCGTACGAGGTGATCGAGAAGGCGGCCGAGATGGGGCTGATCGCGCCCCACATCCCGGTCGAGTACGGCGGCGTCGGCTACTCGGCGCTCGAGAACGCGATCATCACCGAGGAACTGTTCGCCGTCGACCCGGGGATCGGGCTGTGCATCTCCGGGGCGGGATTCGGGGCAGAGGCGATTATGGAGTTCGGAACCGAGGAGCAACGGGAGGAGGTCCTGCCGGCGGTCGCCAGCGGGGAGTCGCTGATGGGGTCGGCGATCAGCGAACCGCAAGCCGGCTCCGACGTCACGTCGATCGCGACGCGGGCCGAGAAGGACGGCGACGAGTGGGTGATAAACGGGTCGAAGATGTGGATCACCAACGGGACGGTCGGCGACTACTTCGTCGTCCTGTGTGAGACCGACCCGGAGATCGAGGACCGCTATTCGGGCTATTCACAGATCCTCGTCGAGGCCGACCGCGACGGCTTCGAGGCCGAGAAGATCACCGGCAAGATGGGGGTCCGCGCGAGCGATACGGCGGAAGTCTATCTCGATGACGTCCGAGTCCCCGAGGAGAACCTGATCGGCCAGCGCGGGATGGGCTTTCTCCAGCTGATGCAGTTCTTCGATGAAACCCGGACCGCCGTCGCCGCCCAGGGCGTCGGGATCGCGAAGGGCGCGACAGAGCGCGCACTCGAGTACGCACAGGAGCGCGAGCAGTACGATCGCCCGATCAGTGACTTCCAGGCGATCCAACACAAGCTCGCCGAGATGCGCACCAACGCCGAGGCGGCGCGCTGGCTCACCTATCGGTCCGCGTGGGCGGTCGATGCGGACCCCGATGGGGCCACCGCGCTCGCCTCGATGGCCAAGGAGTTCGCCTCCCGGATCGCGGTCGACGCCGCCGACGAGGCCGTCCAGATCCACGGCGGCGCCGGCTACGTCGACGACCACGACGTCGAGCGACTCTACCGCGACGCGAAGATCACCCAGATCTACGAGGGGACCACGGAGATCCAGAAGAACATCATCGCCCGGGAGCTGCTCGGCGACGGGATCGAGCCGTGAACCGGCTCGGCCTGCTCCGTTTGCTCCACCTGCACCGCCCGTAGACGCCGCAACTCCCTGACGACTTATTGGACGCCCATCTCGGTGAGCCGTTCGGGGAGATAGGTGTCGGTGACGAAGTCCAGCCCGCGGCTCGCCAGCGCCTGCTGTTCGGACTTCTTGCCGATGTCGAGCTGCAGTTCGATCTGCTCCTCCCAGTAGTCGGTCTGGAAACGGGGGTCCTCGAGCTCCGACTCGAGGGCGTTCACGTCCGAGTCCGAGAGAGGATCACTTGGCAGGTCGTACTCGACGATGTCCGTCGGCCGAATGCCGACGAACCGTGCGTCCGGCGTGGCGAGGTACTCCGAGAGGTGTGCGGACTTGATCGAGCCGTACGCCACCGACCCGAAGATGCGGTAGGACCACGGGTCGCCGTCGGTGAAGACGACCACCGGGAGGTCGAGCTCGTCGTTGAGCCGCCGGGTGATCCGCCGGGTCGCTCGCGCGGGCTGGCCCTTGAGGTGGACCACGAGACAGTTGTAGTCGTCGTCGAAGCCGTTCTCGACGAGCCGGTCGCGCATCCCGCCGGTCTCGACACAGAGGACGAAGTCGATGTCGTGGTCGAGGAACTCGATCATGTCCGGGTTGTTGGGGATCTGGTAGCCCCCCTCGCCGACGTCCTCCTGACAGTGGATCTCGCGTTCGCCGCGGCGGGTCTGCTCGCGGAGCCGGAGCGGCCCCATCAGGGTCGCACCCGACTCCTCCGGGCGCATGTGGAAGTCCTCGCGGGTGACCCCGGAGACGATCTCCAGGTCCTCAACGAGGTCGTTCGACTCGTCCTGGCTCGTGAACTGCGCCTCGTCGTTGTCCCACGACTCCGAGAGGTAGTACAGCTCACGCAGGGTCGAGGAGCGCCCCTCCTCGAGCTGGTCCGCGAGGAACTCGATCGTGTAGACTGCCTTCAGCAGCTTCCGGGCGCCACGCACGGAGTTCGCGCTCCGCGTCGACGTCCGGTCGCCGTAGGTCCAGACGCCGCTTTCGGGATCGTACTCGATGTTGCTTTTCGTTCGCGTCGGCAGGGTCATCTCCGGGATCTGCCCGCCCGCGAACTGGTCGTAGAACTCCGCCGCCAGGTCGATGAGCTGTGCTCGTGCGTCCGCGTCGTTTGCTGCCATTAGGCGTTCACCGTGAGTTTCTCCGCTTCGACGCCGTCGACGCTCACGTCGAAGTCGGCATCGTCAGCCACCGTATACGTCACCGTTGCCTCCTTGCCGGCCGGGACGTCGGGGCGCCACTGCAGGAACCACTCGCCGTCCATATCCACGACCGTCCCGTCGGAGGGATCGGTCGGTTCGGCCGAGACGATGTCCGTGATCTCGAGGGACTCGTTCGTGTCCGAGTGGTTCTCCACCCGGAGCGTAACCGAGACCTCCTCGTCACCGTCGATCTCGCGTTCGACGCTAACGTTGTTCATAATGCGTGCGAGCGCGCCGTCGATGTCGGGACGCTGGCGGCCGGTCACCTCCGCGACCTTGTCGGCCATCTCCGGGAGGATGCGCCCGAGGACGTCCTGCTTCTCGCGGCGCTTCTGCATCGAGCGCCGCTTGTTGAGGAACGACTTCAGCTCGCGGGCCGCCTCGCGGATGGCGAGTTCGATCTCGTCTTCGATCTCCGGGATGTTCGCGAGCGCGTCCTTCGACTCGCTCGTGAACGGAACGTTCGTCGAGGCGACGTGGACCATGATCACCGCGGGCCCGCTGGGCAGTCCGCTGCCGCCGGGTTGGTCGAGCCCGTAGTTGCGCCAGCCGATCGACTTGACGACGTCCGTCGTCGCGCAGGCGCCGCGCTGGTAGACGAGCGGAACCCGGTTCGCGAAGCGCATCACCTCGACGCTGCCGTCGGCGGGGATCTCGCCGCCGTAGGCGATCCCCGCCTCGACGATGAAGGGGTCGCCGCCGTGGACCTCCGCGTCCCGCGTCGCGGCCGCGTAGAAGTCCGCGTCGAACTCCTTGCGAAGCCCCGCCTCGACGAGCTCGTCGGTGATCGGCGCCAGGCAGTCGGTCGGGGGCGCCAGGATGTCCGTCTCGCGCATCGCCTCCAACAGCTCCGCGGCGGCGTCGCGGTTTCCGGCCACCGCGTCCACGTTCGGCGGGTCGTCGGGGACGGTCTCCATCAACGACCAGAGCGCGTCGGCGACGTTCTCCCGAGCCGTCTCGCCGAAGCTGACGTCCCGTTGGTCGATGACGAAGCTCGCGGCGTCGGCGATCTCGCGCTCCAGGTCCGCGCGTGTGAACCGGAACCGATCGTCTCCCCCGTTCGCGAGGCGACGCGCGAGCGCCTCCGCGACCGCGCGAACGGTCGCGTCGTCCTTACGCGTGCTTGTCGCGTCCTCGATGACCGCGTGAAGGTCGTCGGTGAGGTGGTCTCGCGTCTCGTCGTCAGCCGCGTCCTCGGCGTCGCCGTAGGCGGTGATCTCGGTCCAGGCGGCCGCGATCGCGTTCGCGCGGACCGTCTCTCCGAACGTCTTGCCGGTGTCGGTGGCGACCTCCTCGGCGATCGTCTCGACGATCCCGACCAGCTCGGCGTGGGTGATCCGGGTATGGTTGCCGACCGTCTCCGCGACCCGGCTGGCGAAGGTATCGGTAGCGGCGGCCCCCTTGTTGGAAACGGCGTCCGCGACCGCCGCCTCGAGGTCGGCGTCCTCGTGGGCGGCCGGCGGGCGCCAGGCGATCTCCCGGCCGAAATGCCGGTCGCGAAAGTTCGAGACCAGGGAGTCGGCCGTCTTCTTCCCGACGCGGGTGAACTCCCCCTGGAGGAACCCGGAGATCGAGTAGGAATCGGTCGCCTCAAGCATCTTGATGAGCGTCCCCAGCTCGACGCCGTGGGGATGTGGCCGGATCTCCGAGGTTTCGGCCGGCAGCTGGTCGGTCGCACGCTCGAACTTCAGCGGCTCGTCGAGGCCGGGCTCGCGGAGCTCGATCCGGGCGTGAGGGTTGACGACCGCCGTGTGTTTGATGTAGTCGTGGAGCTGCGACCGGGCGCGCATGTTCGCCTCCATCTCGAGTTCGATGCGCGTCCCGTGTGGGCGGTCCCAGCTCGTCTCCTCGTCGGCTTTGATCTCCGGCTCGTTCGTGTCGGTGTCGATTATCAGCTCGAAGTACTGGGCCTCCGGCTGCCCCTTCGGCCGGGAGGTGATCCTCGCCGGTTGTCCGGAAGTGAGCTGAGAGTACAGTACAGCCGCTGAGATCCCGATCCCCTGTTGACCGCGATTCTGCTCACGGGTGTGAAAACGACTCCCATACAATAGCTTCCCGAAGACCTTCGGAAGCTGTTCTTTCGTGATCCCGGGCCCGTTGTCCTCGATCACCAGGCGATAGTAGTCGCCGACCTCGGTGATCTCGACGTAGATGTCCGGGAGCACCCCGGCCTCCTCGGTCGCGTCGAGGGCGTTGTCGACGGCCTCCTTCACCGCCGTCACAAGCCCGCGAGCACCCGAGTCGAACCCGAGCATATGTTTGTTCTTCTCGAAGAACTCGGCGATGGAGATCTCGCGTTGGCCCGCGGCCAACTCCTCGGCGATCCCCTCCTCCTCGCCGAGCGTTGACTGGATGGACGTCATTCGGTGGGAAGGTCTTACCCAGTCGGGGTTAAAACCCCTCCGGCGGCGAGGTGAAAGTGGAATCCGGCGATCGAGACGCTTCACGACCGGAATAGCGGTTCCAATGGTGGCCGATATCTCCGGCGCACGACACGCCCGAGAGCGTCACACCGCCAGCAACTCGTCGACGACTACGAGCAGGGCGAACCCGACGAGGAACGCGGCGGTGGCCGCATCGGCATACCCGTGACCGTGTGAGGAGGGGATCATCTCCCGGAAGACGACGGCCATCATCGCGCCGGCCGCGAACCCGGCTGCAACCGGGAAGATGCCCGTCGCGAACGAGACGAGGAAGAAGCCGACGACTGCAGCGGAAACCTGCGGGAGCAGTCCCGAAAGCGTCGTGTAGACGAGCACGCGGCCGTTCGAGATCCCGGTTTCACCGACCGGGACCGCGAAGGCGAACCCGTCGGGGACGTTCTGGAGGCCGATGACGATCGCCAACAGGAGCGCGACGTCATCGAGCCCGGAGGCGAACGCGACGCCCATCGCCAGCCCCTCGGGAGCGTTGTGGAGGACGATCGCGGTGCCGATGAGAAGCGCCCGCCGGATCCGGGAGTCGGCGTCGTCGATGGCGTCGAGCCCGGACCCACCGGCGTCATCACCCTCGACATCGACCACGGTCCCATCACCGTCGTCGAGCCCACCCTCCCGCCGCCAGCCCAGATACCGCGCGTGGACGTGTGGGACCGCCTTGTTGCCGCCAAGCAGGAGAAAACCGCCGAGGAAGACGCCGGACATCACCGCAAGGAGCGACCCCTGGTCCATCCCGGGCAGGATGAGCCCGAAGACGCTCGCGGCGATCATAATGCCGGCAGCGAGCCCCAAAGCGGCGTCGTAAACCCGATGGGACACGCGAGCCCGGAAGAACACTGGAATCGCGCCGACGCCGGTGATCGCGCCGGCGATCGTCGCCACGACGAACATCGTCGCGAACTCGTTCATACGACGTCATCGGCCAGCACCGACAAATAGGTCCGGGCGGGATGGTCGGAAAACTGACCACCAACGGGCTCGTTCACGCGCCCGCGCGTGAGAGGCTTTATGAGTGGTGGTGCACTAGCCACCACAACTCCAATGTCAGAGGAAAACGAGTACGGCGCCGGGCAGATCCAGGTCCTCGAAGGGCTCCAGGCCGTCCGGAAGCGTCCGGCGATGTACATCGGGTCGACCGACGGTCGAGGGTTACACCACCTCGTCTACGAGGTGGTCGACAACTCGATCGACGAGGCCCTCGCCGGCCACTGTTCGGAGATCGAGGTCACGATCCACGACGACGGGTCGGTGGGCGTCCACGACGACGGCCGCGGCATTCCGGTCGACACCCACGAACAGTACGACCGGCCGGCCCTCGAGGTCATCATGACGGTCCTCCACGCGGGCGGGAAGTTCGACTCGAAATCCTACCAGGTCTCGGGCGGGCTCCACGGCGTCGGCGTGAGCGTCGTCAACGCGCTCTCGGAGCGCCTCGAGGTCGAGGTCAAACGCGACGGCGGCGTCTACCGCCACCGGTTCGATCATGGCGAGCCCGTCGAGGGCGCCTTCGAACGCGTTCGCGGGATGGATCCCGACGAGGAGACGGGGACGACCATTCGGTTCTGGCCCGACGAGGAGATCTTCGAGACGACCGACTTCGAGTACGGCACGCTCGCGAACCGACTGCGCGAGCTCGCCTTCCTCAACTCCGGGGTCGCGATCACGCTGACCGACGATCGACCCGCGGAGACGGAACGGGAGACGTTCCAGTACGAGGGCGGCATCCGCGAGTTCGTCGAGTACCTCAACGAGACCCGATCGCCGATCCACTCGGACGTCATCTATCTCACCGACGAGGCGGACGACATCCACGTCGAGATCGCGATGCAGGCCACCGAGGAGCTACAGGGATCGGTCCACGCGTTCGCGAACAACATCAACACTCGCGAGGGCGGCACCCACCTCACCGGATTCAAAACCGCCCTGACCAGGACCGTCAACGACTACGCCAACGAACACGACCTGATCGGCGACCTGGAGGGGAACCTCAAGGGAGAGGACGTCCGTGAGGGCCTCACCGCGGTCATCTCGGTGAAACATCCCGATCCGCAGTTCGAGGGTCAGACGAAGACCAAACTCGGCAACTCGGAGGTCCGCGGGATCGTCGAGTCGGCGGTCCACGAGCGTCTCGGCACCTACTTCGAGGAGCACCCGGACACCGCCCGGAAGGTCGTCCACAAGGCCGCCGAGGCCGCCCGAGCGCGAAAGGCGGCGAAGAAGGCCGAGGAGCTGACGCGCCGGAAGTCGGCGCTTGAGTCGTCGACCCTCCCCGGCAAGCTCGCCGACTGTCAGACCCGCGATCCGGCGGAGGCCGAGCTGTTCGTGGTAGAAGGCGACAGCGCCGGGGGAAGCGCCAAACAGGGCCGCAACCGCGAGAACCAGGCGATCCTCCCCCTGAAGGGAAAGATCCTCAACGTCGAGAAACACCGGCTCGACCGCATCCTTGAGAACGACGAGATCCGCGCGCTGATCACGGCGATCGGCGCGGGGATCGGCGAGGAGTTCGATATCGACGACGTCCGGTACAACAAGATCATCCTGCTCGTCGACGCCGACGTCGACGGCGCACACATTCGGACCCTCCTGTTGACGCTTTTGTACCGGCACATGAAGCCGCTGATCGAGGCCGGCTACGTGTACGCGGCGCAGCCGCCGCTGTACCGGATCCGAAAGGGATCGGAAACGTACGACGCGATGACCGAGGCGGAGCGCGACCGCATCATCGAGGAGGAGTGCGACGGCGACCCCGACCAGACCCAGCGGTTCAAGGGGCTCGGTGAGATGAACCCTGATCAGCTGTGGAACACGACTATGGATCCCGAAAACCGAATACTGAAACGGATAACCATCGACGACGCGGCCGCCGCCGATCGGATGTTCAACGTCCTGATGGGTGACGCAGTCGAACCGCGCAAGCAGTTCATCAAGGAACACGCGACCGAGGCGGAGTGGGTGGACATCTGATGAGCTCCGACGTACCCGACGTCGACCCCGAGGACGTCCGCGCAGCGCAGGTGACGAACGCCCGCATCGAGGACGAGATGGAGCAGTCGTACATCGACTACGCGATGTCGGTCATCGCGGGGCGCGCGCTCCCGGACGTTCGGGACGGGCTCAAGCCCGTCCACCGGCGCATCCTCTACGCGATGCACGAGGCCGGCGTCACCAGCAGATCCCCACACCGGAAGTCATCGTCCGTGGTCGGCGAGACGATGGGTGACTACCACCCACACGGCGACAGCGCCATCTACGACACGCTCGCCCGGATGGCCCAGGACTTCTCGATGCGATATCCCCTCATCGACGGGCAGGGGAACTTCGGATCCATCGACGGCGATCCGCCGGCCGCGATGCGGTACACCGAGGCCCGGATGGCCCCCATCGCCGAGGAGCTGCTCGCGGACATCGAGCGCGACACGGTCGACTTCCAGCCCAACTACGACGACCGCCTCGAGGAGCCCGCGGTGTTGCCGTCGGCGATCCCGAACCTGCTCGTCAACGGCTCGTCGGGGATCGCCGTCGGGATGTCCACGAACATCCCGCCGCACAACCTCGGCGAGGTGATCGACGCGACGGTCGAGTTGATCGAGACGCCGGACGCGACGGTCGAGGACCTAATGGACCACGTCAAAGGCCCCGACTTCCCCACCGGCGCAAACATCGTCGGGCGAAACGCGGTCCACAAGGCGTACAAGACGGGACGCGGCCGCGTCCGCGTCCGTGCGGAGTTCGAGGTCGACGAGGAGGAGGGACGGATCGTTATCACCGAGCTTCCCTTCCAGCAGAACAAGTCCCGGCTCGTCGAGCGGATCGCCGAGGACGTCACCGAGGGCGCGATCGAGGGGATTCGCGACCTCCGCGACGAATCCGACCGCGACGGGATCCGCGTCGTGATCGATCTCAAACGCGACGCGATGGCGGAGGTCGTGAAGAACCAGCTGTTGGAGAGCCACCTCGAACGGACGTTCGGCGTCATCAACCTCGCCCTCGTCGACGGCGCGCCGCGGGTGCTCGATCTCAAGGAGACGCTCGAACACTACGTCGAACACCGGCGCGACGTCGTTCGACGACGCTCGGAACACGAACTCGAAGAGCGCGAGGACCGCGCACACATTCTCGAAGGCCGGCTGAAGGCGCTCGAAAACGTCGACAGCGTCGTCGAGACCATTCAGGACTCCGCGGATCGCGACGCCGCGAAGGCGGCACTGGAGGCCGACTACGAGTTCTCGGAGGCGCAGGCAGAACACATCGTCCGGATGCAGCTCGGGTCGCTTACCTCGATGGAGACCCAGGAGATCGAATCCGAGTACGCGGACGTCACCGCCCGGATCGAGCGGCTGGAGACCATCCTCGGTGACCCCGACGAGCTGGATCAGGTCATCGTCGACGAGCTGGAGGCGATCAAAGACGAGTACGACGACGAGCGCCGAACCAGCTTCATCGAGGACTCCGGATCGGTCACCCACGAGGACCTCATCCCCGAGGAGGAGTGCGTGGTCGTGATGTCCGAGGACGACTACATCAAGCGGATGTCGCTTGAGGCGTTCCGGGCGCAAAACCGCGGCGGGAAGGGGATCATCGGGACGGACCTCAAGGAGGGTGACAGCGTCTCCTCGGTGTTCATCGCGAACTCCCACGATTACCTGCTTGCGATCACCAACCGGGGACAGATCTACCAGCTGAAGACCTACGAGATCCCCGAGATGTCCCGGACGGCCCGCGGGAAGTCGGCCGTCAACCTCCTCGATCTCGACGACGGCGAGGAGATCCAGGCGGTCGTCGACTGCGACCGCGTCGGCGAGGACGTCGACGAGGAGCGATACCTGACGATGGTCACGCGTGACGGCTACATCAAGCGGACGTCCGTCGAGGCCTTCGAGAACATCCGGTCGACGGGGATCCGTGCGATCCGGCTCGAGGACGGCGACGAGCTCGTCGACGTCGAGGAAACCGACGGTGACGCCGACCTCGTGATCGGAACCGCCGACGGGATGGCCATCCGGTTCGACGAGGACGAGGTGCGGGCGATGGGTCGCAGCGCTCGCGGCGTCCGTGGGATCGACCTCGAGGCGGGCGACCGGGTCGCCGGACTCGCCGCGGTCGATCCCGACCGGCACAACTGGGTCCTGACCGTCACCGAGAACGGATACGGAAAGCGGTCGGACGTCTCCGAATACCGCGTCCAGTCGCGAAACGGCAAGGGACTCATCGACATCAAGACCGGAAGCCGAAACGGATCCGTCGTCGCGATCGAGGCCGTGACCCACGGCGACCACCTCCTCGCGATGAGCGCCGACGGCCAGATAATGCGAACCCGCGTCGAGGACGTCTCGACGGTCGGACGGAACACGATGGGCGTGATCGTGATGGATCTCGAGACGACCGACGAGGTGTCGTGTCTCGACATCGTTCCGGCAGCGATCGCCACGGATGACGGTACGAACGGGACGAGCGATCCGAACGAGACGGAGTCGGAGACGCCCGAGACGGACGCGACGGCGGCCGACGTGACCGAAGCCGGCGTGGCCGGTCCCGACACCGAAGACGAGTAGCGAGCGGTTACAACACCGTTTTGCCGAACGCACTGGCCGCCAGCTCGGTCGCGAGTTCGGCGGTCTCGTTGTGGCTGTCGAGCGTCGGATTCACCTCGACGAGCTCCATCGAGCGAACGCCGGCGTCGGCGACCTGTTCCATCGCGGAGTGGGCTTCCCGATACGTAACCCCGCCGCGGACGGGCGTCCCGACGCCGGGCGCCTCGGTCGGGTCGAGCCAGTCGAGGTCGAGGCTGACGTGCAGTCCGTCGACGCCGTCCGTCGCCGTTTCGATCGCCTCCTCGACGACGGTCGTGATCCCCCGGTCGTCGATGTCCGACATCGTGTAGGCGCTGATTCCCCGGCCAGCGATCAGCTCACGTTCGGCGGGATCGACGCTGCGAAGCCCGACCAAGACGAGGTTCTCCGCACGAAACCGCGGCGCGTGCGCCCAGTCCATCTCGGCGAAGGGACCATATCCCAACGCGGCCGCAAGCGGCATTCCGTGGACGTTCCCCGACGGTGACGTTTCCGGGGTGTTGAGATCGGCGTGGGCGTCGAACCAAATGGCGCCGAGGTCGGCCTCGCGGGCCGCACCCGACAGCGTTCCGATCGCGACGGAGTGGTCTCCCCCGAGTACGAGCGGCGTTTCCCCGGCGGCAAGCGAGTCGGCGACGTCGTCGCCGAGTCGGGTGCAGACCTCGGCGGTTTCCCGAAGGAACTTGGCCGTTCCCGACGGCAGCGTCTCGTGATCGGGATCCCGTTCCTCAGCACGGGGAACGGCGAGATCGCCCCCATCGACCGGTTCGACGCCGGCGCGTGAGAGCTGGTCGGAAAGCCCCGCATACCGGATCGCCGAGGGGCCCATATCGACGCCACGACGGTTGGCGCCGTAGTCGGTCGGTGCGCCGATGATTCGAACGGTGGTCATACGTGGCGATCGACGGCGGACGGCTTGAAGCTGGGGATCACGGATGTGACAACCCCAGCCCGCTCTCGATCGGGACGGATCCCGGCTTCCACCGCCTTTAAGCGGGCTCCGTGAGTACGGATCCGTATGTCATCGATCGAACTGACGTCCAGTCAGAAAACCATCCTGACGGCGCTTATCAATCTCTACCGGGAGGAGGAGGGCGCGGTCAAGGGCGAAACGATCGCGGCGGAAGTCGACCGGAATCCGGGCACGATCCGCAATCAGATGCAGAGCCTCAAAGCCCTCCAGCTCGTCGAGGGCGTCCCCGGTCCGAAGGGCGGGTACAAGCCGACCGCCAACGCCTACGAGGCACTCGACGTCCAGCAGATGGACGAGCCGGCGAACGTCACGCTTCGCTACGAGGGAGAGATCGTTGAGGACGCGAACGTCGACGAGATCGACCTCTCGAGCGTCCACCATCCAGAGCTGTGTCGCGCCGAGATCCACATCCAGGGATCGGTACGCAGGTTCTCGGAGGGCGATTCGGTCACCGTCGGGCCGACCCCGCTGTCGAAGCTCGTGATCGAGGGAACCGTCGACGGCAAGGACGACACCTCGAACGTACTCATCCTCCGGATCGACGACATGCGCGCGCCGATCGAGGAGCCAGATCACTAACGGTTCGATTCCCCGGTCTACATGTCGCCGAAGGCGCTCACGGCGCGTCCCGGCGAGGAGATCTTCCCGATCCAGCGGCTCGCGATCGCCTTCTTGAGCATCTTCGCTGCCGGCCCGCCGAAGGTGTTGATCGGAATTCCTGTGACGTCGTGGGCGACGGCCGAGTCGCCGACGGAGATGACGGTCCCCTTGTCCTCGTGTCGCCAGGTCTTCAGCGGCGCACCGCGGGCGGCACGCGCGAGGTTCTCACCGGCGACCTCCGCGGCCTGCCAGGCCGCCTGTGCGGTCGGGGGCGCGACGTCGTCGCCACCCTGGCTGACGAGCGCGGTGTCGCCGATGGCGAACACGCGGTCGTCGCTCGTGGTGAAGTCGGATTCGGCGACGACACGGTTCGAGCGGTCGTCCGTCTCGACGTCGACGCCCTCCAGTTCCGGCTGGCCAGTGATGCCGCCGGTCCAGATGAGAACGTCGTAGGACAGCTCCTCGGGGTCCTCGTCCTCGCCGCCGCCCAGATACACCGACTCGTCGTCGGCCTTCGAGATGAAGTCACCGGTGAGGATCTCCACGTCCGCGTTCTCGAGCCGCTTTCGGAGGGCACCCTGTACTTCCGGATCGTTTCCGGGGAAGACCTCGTCGAGCCCCTCGATGAGCGACACGTCGATCGGCGCGCGGTGTTTCTCACGATACTCGGCGATCTCGCCGGCAGTCTGGATGCCCGAGAGCCCGGCACCGCCGACGAGCACCTGTGCGGGATCGGACTGGGTCGCCTCCGCGGCGGCCTCCCGAACCTCTCGGTGGATCTCGTGGGCGTCCTCGAGGCCCTTGAGCTGGTGGGCGTGTTCCTTCAGGCCGTCGATGCCGAAGAACGCGGTCGTCGAGCCGATCGCAAGCAGTAGATAGTCGTACTCCAGGCTGGTCCCGTCGTCGGTTTCGATCGTCCGGTCGTCGACGTCGACGTCGGTCACGCGCCCCTGCACGAACTCCGTGGCGGGGGATTTGATCTCTTCGACGGGAACCGTGACCTTCGATTCGATCGACGGGTCACGGATCACGCGGTGGACCTCGTGTAACACGAGATGGTAATCGTGCTCGGAGACCCAGGTGAGTTCGGCCTCACCGGCATCGATCTCGTCCTCGAACGCCTTCACCGCGCCGGCGCCGGCGTACCCGGAGCCGACGACGACAACTTGCGTACTCATACCGGAGCATCCTCAGTCAGCGGATAAAGTCGCTTTGGAACGTTCCTGTCGGTGAAATCGTGGTGCAAGGGTCGAGGCACGGACGGATCCGTCTCACTCGATCGAGAGGCCCGGATGCCAGCGGTCGGCGTCCGATGCCGCGACGCGATCGTCCATCGCCGCCAGCAGTTTGACGGCGAGCGTCGCGGTCTCGGCGGCGCGATCGTCGCCGGTCGTCCGAAACTCCCCCGACGTCCGGTCGGCGTACACCGAACAGACCGCGCCCGCACGAAGCCCGTAGACGTTCGCGAGCGTGAGGATCGCGCTCGCCTCCATCTCGACGTTCAACACGTTTACCTCGCGCAACTCCTCGAGGAGGGTTTCGGAGCCCGCAGCCTCGAACCCACCGAATCCCGGCCGCCCCTGGCCGGCATAAAACGAATCGGCACTCATCGTCACGCCGACGTGATACTCGTAATCGAGCCGTTCGGCGGCCGCGATCAGCGCAGTGACGACCTCGTGGCTCGCCGTCGCGGGATAATCCGAGCGAACGTACTCGTCGCTGGTCCCCTCCTGGCGAACGGCTCCAGAGGTGATCACGAGATCGCCGACGTCGGTCTCGGGCTGGATGCCGCCACAGGATCCGACGCGGATGACCGTCCCGACCCCGACCCGCGCAAGCTCCTCAACCGCGATCGCCGCCGACGGCGAGCCGATCCCAGTCGAACACGCCGAGATCGGGACGTCGTCGACACGACCAGTCACGGTCCGGTACTCGCGGTGTCGCGCGACCTCGGTCGAGGCGTCCCACTGGTCCGTGATCGTCCCGAGGCGGTCGGGGTCACCGGGCAACAACGTCGCGTCGGCGACGTCATCGGGGCCGACCTCGAGGTGGTACTGCGTCTCGTCGTTCGGGTCCTCGCTATCGCCCGTCATAGTCGCGATTCGGGGAGCAACCCCATAGTGGTTCGCGTGCGGCACCGTGGCCGTGACTGATCGCGATCGCCGCCCGTACCTTCTTTAGGCGGGGACGAAAACGTCAGGTATGGTCGAAGCATTCGTTCGGCTCCACTGTCCCGAGTGCGCGAAGGATTGGGAAGCCTCGCCAAGCGATCTCCCCGACCTGCGCACGAACTACAGCTGTGGGGATTGTCACGCGACGCGACGGCTCACGGAATTTATGCGGACTGAACGCGACCTCGAGGCCGTCAAGCAGTTCCAGTGACTTCCAGCGGACGGACCCGTCCAAACGAGATGCCGCATCGCCTCCTGGCTGCCGTCACTCGCCGGTCGGCGACCGCGCACCGCAGGCGTCACAGGCGATGCAGGTCGTTCCCTCCTCGGTAACGAGTCGCGTGTCCGGAAGTCCACACTCCGGACAGACGACGAACGCCTCGGCATAGTCGTCGAGCGCCGCCGCGATCCGATCGGTTCGGAAACCGCCGGTGAGGCGGGCCCGCCCACGATCGTCGATCCCCGCACTGGTGCCGAGCTCTCCCTGAAGGAACTGGAGCACGTGGTCCGGATCGCGGTCAACTCGGTCGGCGATGTCCTGGAAGTTTTCCACCACGGTCGCGTGCCCCTCCGACCGCACCTCCGGATCTGGGACCTCGAACCGCCCGTCCTCACCTTGGATGTCGGACGTCTCCTCGATGGCTCGGTCGAGTTGGTCGTCGTACCCCATATCGAACCGTTACGATCGGATCGGGTTAAATTCCGTGGCCCGCAAGCGACTATTCGTGAGAATCCCGCAGGTAGGAGCCGTCTATTCGGGTTCGTGTGTTAACGGTGATCAAGATAATACTATATGCCCTCGGTCGCTAGAAACGGGTGCCTATGAAGAAACAGGAACTCATTCACCTGCACGGCCTTCTTTCGGAAGTACGAAAACAGTGCGAGCACTGGGACGAGGACCTCGAACTCGAGGAGTACGAAACGATGGGTGTCAAACCGACATCGATCCACAAATCGAAGACCGATCACAAAGCGGCTGTTTTCAAACTCGCGACGGGCATCACGGCGCCGATGGGCGAATCCGAATCCGAAGCGCTGGCCCCGACTGCTGACTGAACGTCACCTCTCGCCTCCATACCCAACGCCACACAGTGGCAACGCTCGGCGGGTCCGGGTCCGCACGTGTCGTCCCGGCGTCGCGGAACTCCCCTATCGATCGTCGAACATCGATCGTCCTGCCTCGATCGCCGAACACCGATCGCCCCGTCTCGATCGACGTTGGGGATCACCACCTCTCGATGGGTCACCCAACGCGATCGCTGAACGACAGCCACCCAGTCAGAGACGTCCGTTGATCGGCGAGTCGCAGCCGACGGTGAATCGCTACTCTGGATCCTCAACCATCTCTTCGAACTCGGGGAGGAGATCCGAGTCGTTCTCGACGGTGCCTGATCCCTCATCGTTCCCGTCGGTGGCGGTCCCGGAGTCTTCCGTCGTGTCCGAATCAGGGATCTCCGCAACGGTTAACACCTTCAGCGGAATGTTCCGCAACCGCTGTCCGATCTCCTTGCGGGCGATCCGCGAGGCGTGTTCCTCACGATCGACGTTGAACACGGTCATCTCGAGCTCGAGCGCCACGAGCGCTTCGTCGGCCGCGATAAAGGCCGGCGGGAGTTCCTCGCCGCCGGGTGTGGTCCAGGTCCCCATCTCGATCTCGACGTAGTTGAGGTCGGGATTCAACATCTCCCCGGTCTTCGAGATGGCGATCCGTACCGCTTCGTCGACCGTTTCGACGTCGTATACGGGAACCGCGGCCTCAACGACGACTCGACAGTCCATCGTGAGATCACCTAACGCACCAAGGGGTATGAAGGTTCGGCCGGGTCACCGACCGAATTCACGGAGTCCACCCGGCAAGATCACTCACCGTCCGACCGGAGGTAATGAAACACGTAGGTTTGAGCGTATCCGGCGAACTCCCCGCCGAACCGGCCGCGGATCGCCCGCGAGGTCTCAGCGTAGGACCCACGGTCACACTCGGGAAACCGATCGGCGATGACCGACCGGATCCACGTATCAAGCGGCACCGCCTCGAGGTGGTCCAACGCGAACAAACACACGCAATCGGCGACCTTTTCGCCGACGCCGACGAACTGGGTCAGGAACTCGCGCGCGGGTTCGTACGCGAGCGCGGCCGCCTCGGACGGGTGTGCGTCCCCGTCGGCAACCATTCGTGCAGTCCGTTCGACGTACGGGGCTCGATATCCCAACGCGAGGTCCCGAAGCCCCTCCTCGGACGCCGCCGCGAGCTGGGTCGGCGTCGGGAACGCGTCGATCGTCTCCTCCCCAAACGTGACCGTCTCACCGTATGTCTCCGCAAGCCGGCGCTGCATCCCGTGGATTCGCGAGACGCGCATCTGTGCGGAACAGATGAACGAGATTAGACAGGAAAACGGCGGATCGCGAACCAGACGCATCCCCGGATACGCGTCGACCGATCGGTCCACGATCGAGAGATCGGGAATGGCCGCCAGTATCGCGTCGAGGTCGTCATCGAGCCGCAGGAGATGCGTCAGAACCGGGACCGCATCGGCGGTGGCCGCCCACTCCAGGGCCCCGTCGTCGACGCCGCCCACCTGTCGGACGCGAACGGCGATCCGCTCATCCGACACGCCGTCGATGGGCGGGACGACCGTCCGGTACCAGTGGTTGCCGCCGTGTGCCCCGAGTTGGTCATACATCGATCCGTCCGCCCGGTCCCAGAGGTAACTCTGCCCGCTTTCGAGCGTCGACTGAAGGTCAAAGGGGCCGGCCACGTCCGCAAGATCGATCGCGCCACGCTCCAGCGACCGCTCGCCGACCGAGCTCGCCGCCGTCGATCCAGTATGCGCGCCCGACTCGGGGGGTTCCGATCCCATCACGTTCGGGGTGGGGGCGGCACCGTATTCGCGTTTCGATACGACCCGTCTGTGCCGGCCAGCCCTTTTGGTCGTCCGGTCCGAACCGACCGTATGCCGACCTACCGCCGCCGGACTCGCGTTGCCGCACCGCTTGCGGACGTGTGGGCGTTCCACTCACGGGCCGACGGTCTGCAACGGCTCACTCCCGACTGGATACACCTCCGTGTCGAGGGCATCGATCGCCCCGATGACGCCGCAGCCGCCACCGAACCACGACCGATCGACGACGACACGGCGACCGAGCTCGTCGCGGGTACCGAGCTTCGGCTCTCGGTCAACCCGTTCGGAATCGGTCCGCGACAGCGTTTCGTCTCGCGGATCCGGGACCGCCACGCCGGGGACGGACGCGCGTACTTCGTGGACGATATGTCCGCCGGACCGCTTCCCGAATGGGTACATACACACCTGTTCTTCGCGGACGGTGACGACACGATCCTCGTCGACGACGTCCACTACCGACTGCCGGGCGGCGCGGTGGCTGCGCGGTTCGCACCGATAAGTGGGTGTGGCCTCGAGATGGCGTTTCGTGATCGCCACCGGCGAACCAAGCGGCACTGGAGTGACTGCCGTGTCAGTGGTGGTCTGCGGGGAATCCGTACTGTACCATATCGGTCCCGTCCCGGTCCACTCCCGACGACCCAACGACTGAAGCCCACGGCCGGTGAAGAACCGATATGACCATCGACGTCGTCGACCTCGACCACGTCGCACTGCGCGTCAGCGACCTTGATGCCGCCCTGGCGTTCTACCGTGATCTACTCGGGCTTGACGTTCGGGACCGCGACCGATACGCGGCCGGCGAGGTGCCATACGTCGCCCTCGTGGCCGGCGGCCGTCACCTCCATCTGGTTCCGAGCGAGGGGCCGATCGACGTCGGCGGCGACCACGTCTGTCTGTTGGTGCGTTCGAGCGGCGTCGACACGAGATCCGAACTCGAGGCGCTGCTCGATCGGATCGCCGACGCCGGCTACACGGTCGAACCCGACGAACCGCGGAAACGCTACGGCGCCTACGGGCGCGACTGGGCCGCATACGTCCGTGATCCGGATGGCCGTCGTGTCGAACTCAAACTCCACTAACGATCCCGACTGCCGGCGGAGCCTCACACCACCCCGTGTCCGACCGCAGTCGGTATCCCTTTGTCACCATCCGGCGTGGTCCCGTTATGAGCGGTGACACCTTCGCCGTCGGCATCCACGTGACCGACGCCGAGTTTCAGTTCGTCGTCCGCGTCCCGTCGTCGATCGATTCCGGCTGGTCGGACCCCAATGCCTTCCAGTCGCTCGTCGAACGGCACGTCTGGGACCGACTCGACCGGACCGCCGTCCTGGAGACGATCGATCGAACCGCCGATGTCGGAGAGACCGTCTCCTTGGGCACGATCACGCTCGACCCCGATGGCACCGTCGTCGACGCGTCGCTGCGCGATCCCACGTCGGACTAACTCGCTGACGCCGGGACTGAAGCCGGATCGAGACCGTCGGCTCACTAACCACACCCTCCCCGATTCTCCCGCCTCCCGACTGATCACACAGTCGTAACTCCCCAACAACCACACGACTCCTCCCAACACCCCTTACCGACCGCTAAAAAAAACCGACCCGCACCCTCCATCCGAATACCGCCCTCAATATGAATGACTGAATATGAATATGAATGGGCAGGCGGCGAACCACCACTCCCAGAGGGTCTCCCACTCCAGTACTCGGTGATACGCGGGCAGGCTTCACTTCCGTGTTCGGAATGGGTACGGGTCTTTCACTGCCGCTCTGGCCGCCTTCATGCTGACTCCCGGACTCGAACCGGAACGACGCCGACGCGTCGACTCCCGTGTCAGTGGTCCGCCGCGCTCTCGCGAACGCGCCGACCGAATATACGTGCGATCCAAGTACCGCCTGAACTCAGCGCCCGACCGTGGACGCGTATGACTGTGGCTCGGTCTGTTAGTGCTCGTGGGCTTAACACCTCGTTGCCTTGGTGCGTACACCCCGAGTCTATCTACCTCCTCTTCTAGGAGGGACCTCTACGGTACCTCGTTTCCATGTGGGTTTCGAGCTTAGATGCGTTCAGCTCTTACCCCGTGTCGCGTGGCTACCCGGCATCTGCTCTCTCGAACAACCGGTACACCAGTGGCGACCAGTCGTAGTTCCTCTCGTACTATACGACCGTTCACGTCAGGTACCTCACACCCCCAATAGATAGCAGCCGACCTGTCTCACGACGGTCTAAACCCAGCTCACGACCTCCTTTAATAGGCGAACAACCTCACCCTTGCCCGCTTCTGCACGGGCAGGATGGAGGGAACCGACATCGAGGTAGCAAGCCACCCGGTCGATATGTGCTCTTGCGGGTGACGACTCTGTTATCCCTAAGGTAGCTTTTCTGTCATCTACGGGCCCCATTCCGGAGCCTCGTAGGTTCGCTAGACCACGCTTTCGCGTCAGCGTCACTCGTTGGGAATGACACTGTCAGACCTCCGTGTGCTCTTGCGCTCTTCCCCGGATTCCCGACCCGGGTGAGGAGATCTTCGGGCGCGCTCGATATCTTTTCGAGCGCGTACCGCCCCAGTCAAACTGCCCGGCTACCGGTGTCCTCCGCCAGGAGTGAGAGTCGCAGTCACTACCGGGTAGTATTTCAATGATGGCTGGGTGGCCCGCTAGCGCGGGTACCTCTGTAACGCCTCCTACCTATGCTGCACAGTAGCGACCACGTCTCAGCGACAGCCTGCAGTAAAGCTCTATAGGGTCTTCGCTTCCCCTTGGGGGTCTCCAGACTCCGCACTGGAACGTACAGTTCACCGGGTCCAACGTTGGGACAGTGGCGCTCTCGTTTATCCATTCATGCAAGCCGCTACTGAAGCGGCAAGGTACTACGCTACCTTAAGAGGGTCATAGTTACCCCCGCCGTTGACGGGTCCTTCGTCCTCTTGTACGAGGTGTTCAGATACCCGCACTGGGCAGGATTCAGTGACCGTACGAGTCCTTGCGGATTTGCGGTCACCTGTGTTGTTACTAGACAGTCGGAGCGCCCGAGTCACTGCGACCTGCTTTCTCCAAAGCAGGCATCCCTTCTTCCGAAGGTACGGGACTAACTTGCCGAATTCCCTAACGTCGGTTCTCCCGACAGGCCGTGGCTTTCGCTGCCAGAGCACCTGTGTCGGATCTCGGTACGAACATCACGCTCGTCTTTTCACGGACCCCGGATACCATCGAGTTTCCCTATCTCGGGCTTCGCTCGCTTCGTGCCGTGACGGCATCCACGAGCTTCTCCGATTTGACCGGGCGAAGGCCCGGCTCGATGTTTTCCGCGGTGTCGACTTTTACTGCGTGATGGCACTGGAATATTAACCAGTTTCCCGTTGTCCCCGTCGACTTACGGGGGGACTTAGGATCGGCTAACCCTCGGCTGATTGACAGTGCCGAGGAACCCTTGCTCATCAGGCCGTCGAGGTTCTCACCCGACTATCGCTGCTACTGTGACCAGGATTTTCGTTCCCGAACGGTCCACGCGAGTTCTCACCCGTGCTTCCATCCGAACGGGACGCCGACCTACGCGGTCACCCTCTTACGGGTGCGGCAGGGTCTCGGTGGTAGACTTGAGCCCCGATCATTTTGGGCGCCTCAAACCTCGGCCGGTAAGCTGTTACGCTTTTCTTAGCGGGTAGCTGCTTCTAAGCTCACCTCCCGGCTGTTTAGGGCTTGAGACCACCTTCCAATCGCACTTAGTCTACACTTTGGGACCTTAACCCCGCTCTGGGTTGTTCCCCTCACGGTGCACAGGCTTACCCCGCACACCGGACTCTCCAGGTCCACAGCGTATGCAGGTTCGGAGTTCGACAGGATGGCCGACTCCTCTCGGAGGCGGGTCATCCAATCGGTCGCTCTACCCCGCATACTACCTCGCTGAAGGTCATGCTTCGACATGTTTCGGTCGGAACCAGCTGTTGCCAGGCTCGATGGGCCTTTCACCCCTATACGCGAATCACGAGAGGGTATTGTAGGACACCAACTCTAACGGGCCTCCACGTGGCTTTCGCCACGCTTCACCCTGTTCGCGCATAGATCGCCTGGTTTCGGGTCGTATCCGGTTGGCTCCCCGCGCTTGCACACGGTGGCCCTCGCAATGCTGCGGCCGTATCGGTTTCCCTGCGCCTCCCTCGATACTCGAGTTAGACTCGCCAAATCGGATACACTCCCTGGGTCGTTTTTCAAAACGTACGACACGACGTCGGCTCTCTGTGGCTTCTACTGGACGCTCGCGCGTCGCTCGTTACCCACAGAGCCTTCTACGCCCTGTCGCTCTTTCGCCAACTGATTTCAGGCCCTATTGCACCGCCCTTCGTGGGGTGCTTTTCAGCGTTCGCTCACGCTACTTGTTCGCTATCGGTCTCGAGGAGTGTTTAGTCTTCCCAGGGGATGCCTGGGATCTTCACAGAGGATATCCGACCCCTGCTACTCTGGAGCTGACGCACGTCATACTGCCACTTCATACGGGGTTATCACCCTGTCTCACGCTCCGTTCCAGGAGACTTCTGAAGTGGGATCTGACGCTGAGTGTCAGTCCGAAACACCACATTGCCCTGACGGGCTTCGGTTTGGACTGTGTCGCGGTCACTCGCGGTTACTGACGACATCGCTATTGCGTTCTTTTCCGCCCCCTACTGAGATGTTTCAATTCGGGGGGTTCCCCATTGCGCGAAGCAATTGTTGTAGGGATTCCCATTCGGAGATCCTGAGTTCTTTGCCTCCGTGCGGCTCCCTCAGGCTTTTCGCAGCTTGGCACGTCCGTCGTCGGCTCTCGAGCCGAGCCATTCACCAGCTGGCACAGTAGCCAGTTGTTACTATACGTCCACGAACTCGTTCGCCGAGTTCAGTGGGCGTCTGGATCGCACGTATACACGGTCGTCATCGAATCACCCCGGGTGTGAACGGGCGTGTTCGTCGAACCCTTCCTACCCACGGTTTCCCGGGGTAGTGCATCGGTCGTTGCTTCACTCCCGGTTGCGACCGACCCCACTTAAGGGGACGGTTTCAAGCCGGGCGTGGTACATGGACCCGCTGGGATTCGAACCCAGGGCATCCTCCTTGCAAGGGAGGCACTCTCCCACTGAGCTACGGGCCCGCCCACCGTGCGGTGGGCGTGGTGTGTGTCTGTGTGAGCTCGATGGTCCATCGGTGTCCGGCCTGGCGGCGAGGCGGGCGCGGGATCTGCAATACGCTGCAATGAGTGGTGAGCTCGCCCGTGTGGGCGAGTCTCGGTCTGTAGGAGGTGATC
>NZ_FNWU01000017.1 GCF_900108505.1 Halopenitus malekzadehii
CATCCACCGTCTCGCGTGTGTCTGTAAGGAGTACGGCATCAGCCTCGAAGCCGAGTCGGAAGCGTGGACGAGTCAGACGTGTCCCGAGTGTGGCGACCACGAGAAGACGATTCGCCACGAGGATACGCTGACGTGTCCGTGCGGTTTCGAGGGACACGCCGACCTCACGGCGTCAGAGACGTTCCTTCGAGAAAACAGCGATTGCGAAATCAGGCCGATGGCACGGCCCGTGCGATTCGAGTGGGACGACCACGACTGGTCGGGGAAACCACACCCTCACGAAAGTCCCAAAGAAGTGCGCACAAACCCGCAAGTTGCCCCGTGGGTCGGTAGCTAAACCCCCAACGGAGGAATCCTCGCGCTTTAGCGCGGGGAGGATGTCAATCCGCGTCGGTGGTCGACGCGTTCGCCGCCGACCCGTTCGTTCCCCCGTCCGCCGGGATCGCGCCGGCCTCGCGCAGGCGGTCGATGTCGTCGTCCTCGTAGCCGTGCTCGCGCAACACGGCCGTGGTGTGTTCCCCGAGCAGCGGCGGGTGACGGCGATAGGTCGTCGGCGATCGGGAGAAGTGCATCGGCGATCCGGGCATCTCCACGGTGCCGGCGGTGGGATGCTCCATCTCGACCCGCATCCCGCGCGACTCGAGTTGCGGGTCCGCGAAGACCTCCGCCATATCCCGGACGTGGCTCGCGGGAACGTCGTGCTCGGCCAGGGCGTCGAGGGCGGTCTCGGTCGTCAGCTCGGCGAACGTGGCCTCGAGCTCGGCGTCGAGGGCTTCGCGGTGCTGTACGCGTTTCGCGTTCGTCTCGAAACGGTCGTCCGCGAGCAGGTCGGGTCGGTCCAGCGCCGCACAGAGGGGTGGCCAGAACGTATCCGACGAGCAGGCGACGACGACGTAGCCGTCGGCCGTCTCGAAGGCCCGATAGGGGACGATGTTCGGGTGTTTGCTCCCCATTCGGCGGGGCGACTCCCCGGATGCGAAGTAGTTCGTGGCCATATAGCTCATCCAGGCGGCCTGCCCGTCGAGCAGGCTGACGTCGATCTTCTGTCCGGCCTCCCCCTCGCCCAGCTCTCGGTCCAGCAGGGCGGCGAGGATCGCCTGCGTCGCGTACATCCCGGCACCGATGTCGGCGAGCGCGACGCCGACGCGGACCGGGGCGCCCCCCTCGACGCCGGTGATGCTCATCAGACCGCCGCGGGCCTGCATCATGATGTCGTAGGCCGGCTTGTCCCGGTCGGGGCCCCACTCGCCGTATCCCGAGATCCCGCAGTAGATGAGTCCCGGATTACCCTCGTGGAGGTCCTCGTACCCGAGGTCCCACCCGTCCATCGTGCCGACCCGGAAGTTCTCGACGACGACGTCGGCCTCCCGCGCGAGATCACGGAAGACGGCCTGTCCGGCCTCGGTCGAGAGGTTCAACTCGACCGAGCGCTTGTTCCGGTTGACGCTGGCGTAGTAGGCGCTCTCGCCGGGATCGTCCTCATCCCCACCGAAGGAAGGCGGGTGCCAACCGCGGGTCTGATCGCCCTCGCCCGGACGTTCGATCTTGATCACCTCGGCGCCGAGATCGCCGAGCTGCATCGTACAGAACGGTCCGACGAGGACGCGGGAGGCGTCGAGAACGGTTACGCCCGACAGCGGTCCGTCGGATCCCGACGGGGTTCGTGCTTCACCGACCATATGCGTTCATCCGGATCGGTTCGCGGGGTGGGAACTTGAAGCCATCCTCACGGGATGCGGTTGCGTACCGTCGACGGAACTCACAGCCCCTCCCGACCGCCCTGTGAGAGCAACACGACCATCGAGAGCCCCGAGATGAGAAGCAACAGCAGCGCCGGCACGGCGGCGTACTGGAAGTAGGCCGCCTCCTGGGCCCGCCAGATCTGGGTGACGATCGTCTCGAAGCCAGTCGGCCGGAGGATGAGCGTCACGGGGAGCTCCTTCATCGTGGTGAGAAAGACGAGCGCCGCGCCAGCGGTGACGCTCGGCGCGATCAGCCGGAGGGTGACTCGGCGGAAGGCCCCGCCGGGACTCTCCCCGAGCGTCCGAGCCGCCTCGACGATCGTCGGATCGACCTGAAGCACGCCCGACCGGAGCGTGCCGACCGCCTGCGGGGTGAACCGGATCACGTACGCGAAGACCAAAATCGGGATCGTCTGGTAGATGCGGGGTGCGTAGGGGATCTCGAGGGCCTCATACCCCGCGCCGAAGTAGACGAGCGCGAGGGCCAACACGATCCCCGGGACGGCGAACCCGACGTACGTCGCGCGCTCGGTGATCGTCGAGAGCGGCGACTCCTCGCGGGCCGCGAAGTAGGCGATCGGGAGGGCCGCCAGGACGGCGACGGCCGCCGCTGCAAGCGCGACCGTCGCGGAGTTGACCGCGAAGCTCCACTCGAAGGCCAACGAGGGGCGACCGGCGTCGGCCGCGAGCAGCCACCGTCCGAGGATCCAGATCGGGACCACGAGCGCGAGGACCACGACACCGACGGGCAACAGGAGGGACGGCCACCGCCAGCGTCCGAGAGGGACCGGCGCCCCACTGCGACCGCCGGTTCCGCCCTCGACCGATCGGTTCGACCGGATCCACTGTTCGAGCCCCAACACGATGAGAACCACCACGAGCAGCTGTAACGAGAGCATCGCCGCGTACTCCTGGCCGAAGGAGTTGTACTCGACGTAGATCTGTTGGGTAAAGACCTCGACGCGCATGATCGCCGGCGTGCCGAAATCGGAGATCGCGTACAGCGCCGCAAGCAGCGCGCCGGCCGCGGTCGCGGGCCGGATGTGTGGCAGCGTGACGCGGCGGAACGCCTCCCACCGCGTGTGGTCGAGGGTCCGGGCGGCCTCGATGAGGGTCGTATCGAGCGAGAGCAGCGCCGCGCGCGTGGTCAGGTAGACGTAGGGGTAGGTGTACAGCGTGATGAGGAGGACCGCGCCGTGCAGGCCGTATATCTCCGGGATGCGGTCGACCCCGAGCGGTGCGAGAAGGTCCCGAAACTCGCCGCGGGGACCGAACGCGGAGACGAACGAGAACGCGCCGACGTAGCTCGGTACGACCAGGGGGAGGGCGACGGCGACGGTCAAAAACCGGCGGAACGGCAGGTCCGTCCGGGTCGTGAGGTACGCGAGCGGGACGCCGATCAGGACCGACGACGCCGTGACGCCGGCCATCAGGAGGAGGCTGTTCACCAGTACCTCGACCGTTCCCCAGCTGAAAAGCAGCTCACGGGCACGGGTCGGGTCGACGGTGACGGTCTCGATCACGAGCCAACTCAACGGGAACACGAACGCCAGGGCGATCGCGACACACACGAGCGCAAGTCCGTACGTGGTCTCGATCGACCCGAGCCGCGAGCGGAGGTCGGCGAGGATCGGTCGGGCATCTCGCATAGCGGTTCGTATACGTAGCAAGTCGTTCCAACGAGTATAAGGATTAGGTTTGCCTAATCCGCCCATGGAGCTGACGAGACGCGACGCGCTCGCGGCCCTCGCGGCGATGGGGACCGGCGGGGCCGCGGTCACGGGCGTCGCCCACGTCCGCGACGGCGACGCCGGCGGGCCCGGAAACGATGATGACGGGCCCGGATCCGACGGGGAGACCTCGATGACGTCGGGTGATTCCGACGACTCGCTTCTTGCGGACCCCGCGATCGTCGAGGCGTTCGTGGCGGTGGCCGAGCCCGTCTATCCCGACGAGCTCTCGAGCATCGAGGAGTTCGTCGGGACGGTCATCGAGGGACGGCTGCGGGAGGCGCCGACCGCGGACGGGATCCGGGAGACGATGACGGAGCTCGACGAACTCGCCACGGAGTGGTACGGCGGGCGACTGCCCACGATCCCGGCCGCCGACCGCGATCGCCTGTTGCGGGAGGTCGGCGCGGACGTCGCCGGGGAGGTCCCCGACGGGACCCTCGCCGAGCGGGTCCGCTACCACGTCGTGAACGAGCTGCTGTTCGCGCTGTACGCCTCGCCGACCGGCGGGGAGCTCGTCGGCATCGAGAACCCGCAGGGACACCCCGGCGGGACCGAGAGCTATCGACGGGGGCCGACCCGATGATCGAATCCGCCGATCGGTCCGGGACGACCACCGATCGATCGGATCGGTCGGACATCGACCGGACGCCGGTCGTCGACGCCGACGTCTGCGTGATCGGGGCCGGGCCCGCGGGCGCGATCGTGAGCGACCGGCTCGCTGCCGCCGGGCACTCGGTCGTCGTTCTCGATGCGGGCCCGCGGTTCGACCCCGCCGACCGCATCGACCGCCAGGAACGGGCGATCCGTCCGTACTACGGCCGACCGGACGTCTGGGACGGCGACCCCGAGCGCGACGCCTACTCGAGCAGCGGCGACCGGGGCTACCCGCTCAACCACGCCCGCGTGAAGGGCGTCGGCGGGTCGACGCTCCACTGGCAGGGGATGGTGATGCGGCTCCACGAGGACGACTTCAACGCCGCCACCGAGCGCGGCGTCGGCGTCGACTGGCCGATCGACTACGCCGACCTCCGACCGTACTACGCGGCGGCCGAGCGGGAGCTCGGGGTGTCGGGGGCCAGCGACAATCCGTACGCCCCGCCGCGGGAGGAGCCGCATCCGATGCCCGCCTTTCCGCCGTCCTACAGCGACAGCCTGTTCGCCGAGGCCTGCGAGGAGCTCGGGATCGACATGCACTCGGTGCCGAACGCACGCAACTCGGAGGGCTACGACGACCGCAGCGCCTGCGTCGGCTACGGCACCTGCCAGCCCGTCTGCCCCTCCGGAGCGAAGTACGACGCGACCGTCCACGCCGACCGCGCAGAGGAGCGCGGCGCGACGGTCATCGACCGGGCGGCAGTGCAGCGGCTCGATCACGGGCCCGACGGCGAGCGGATCCAGTCGGCCGAGTACGTCACTCCCGACGGCGAGACCCATCGACAGGAAGCGGACGCCTTCGTCGTCGCCGCCGGCGGCGTGGAGACGCCCCGGCTGCTGCTCCTGTCGGAATCGGATCAGTATCCCGACGGGTTGGCGAACACAAGTGGGGCGGTCGGGAAGTTCTTTATGGACCACCTGTTCGCCGGCACCGGCGGCGTCCTCGACGAGCCGACCCGCCAGAACCACGTGGGCTTTCTGACGAGCGAGTGTCACGGGTTCTACGACGAGGCCGACGCCGAGACGGCGCCGTTCAAACTCGAGTTCTTCAACTACGCGGGCCCGTCGCCGGTCGAGATGGCGCTCTCCGGGGAGTCGTGGGGCGACGATCTCCTCGGGGACCTGCGTGACGCCTACGGCAACAACATCGCGATGGGGGCACTCGTCGGACAGCTCCCCGACGAGGGGAGCTACGTCGGCCTCGATCGCGACCGCACCGACGCCCACGGGAATCCCGTTCCGGAGATCCACTGGTCCGTCGACGACCGCGCGCTCGAAACGATCGACCGGGTGAACGCGATCCAGGAGTCGATCCTCGAGGAGCTGGGCGCGGAGATCACCTGGCAGGCCGACGCCGAAAGCACCGGTCCGGCCTATCACCATATGGGGACGACCCGGATGGGCGAGGATCCGACCGAGAGCGTCGTCGATCCCGATCTGCGGACCCACGATCTCCGGAACTGCTGGATCGTGGGCAGCAGCGTCTTCCCGACCGGCGGCGCGATGAATCCGACGCTGACGATCGCCGCGCTCGCGCTCCGGGCGGCCGAGACCATCGACGCGGCGCTCGACGGTCTGTGAGAACCCACCGGTCGTCGCATCTGTTTTAGGCGAACCTAAAAGATTAAATCCCCCCGGTTCCGATGGGGAGATAATGAGTCAGTCAATCGAGCCCCGAACCGGGGCCGAGACGGCCGACATCGACGGAGACGAGGAACCGGCCGACCGGGACGATCCGACCGCGACGACGGAACGAGTCGACGCGTCCACGGCGGATCCAGAGACATCGGGCGATACCGACGAGACACGATCGAACGCCAGGGACGCTAGCGGGACGGACGCCGGTCACTTCACGTTCGACGACCTGAGCGTGGTGATGGGAACCTACAACGAGGAGGCGGCCATCGCGACGGTGCTCGAGGACATCGAGCGCGTCACGAACGGGCGCGCGGAGGTCGTCTGCGTCGACGGCTCCTCGGACCGAACGCCCGAGATCGCTCGCGAACACGGGGCGACCGTGATCGAACAGGAGCCCCAGGGCTACGGCGTCGCCGTCGAGGCGGCGATCCGGGCGCCGGACCGGCCGGTCGTCGTCACCACCGACTGTGACGACACCTACCCGATGGAGCGGCTGCCCGCGTTCCTCGAGGCGATCAACGACGGCGCCGACGTGGTCAGCGGCGACCGCCTGTATCACGGCGCCGAGACGATGCCGGTGTTCAACCGGTTCGGCAACCACGCCTTCGCCGGGATCGCGAGCTTCCTTATGGGAACGCGCGTCCACGACACCACGACCGGGATGCGGGCCTACCGCCGCGAGGTGATCGAGTCGATCGAGTGGACCGAAAACACCGGCCTCTCGGCCGAGCTGTTGATCCGACCGCTCGTGCGCGGGTACGACGTGCAGGAGGTCCCGATCCCGTACGGCGAGCGCGCGGGCGAGACGAAACTCGACCCGATCGAGGGCGGCGCGGCGATCGCGAAGTCGATCGTGACGGTCTGTCTGGAGGAACGCCTCCGGCAGCTCTAGCGGGCCGCGCGATCGCTTCCCGAACACGTTCACGCCGTCGAGGATCGATCAGCCGCGCCACCGGCGATCGGTCCGTTCGAACAGCAAAGCCTAATGAGGTGGGTGCCAAACCGAGAGGTGATGCCCACAGTAGAATACCTTAACTACGAAGTGCTCGACGACCACGACTGGTCGATGGATGACGACGACCTCTTCGAGAAGGCCGCCGACGCCGGCCTCGACGACGAGGACTACGGTACGCTCGACGTCAACCAGGGCGAATACATCCTCGAAGCCGCCGAGGCGCAGGGGTATGACTGGCCGTTCTCCTGCCGCGCCGGCGCGTGTGCGAACTGTGCGTCCATCGTCAAGCAGGGCGAGATCGACATGGATATGCAGCAGATCCTCTCGGACGAGGAAGTCGAGGAGAAGGACGTCCGCCTGACCTGCATCGGCAGCCCGGCCGCCGACGAGGTCAAGATCGTCTACAACGCGAAACACCTCGACTACCTGCAGAACCGCGTCATTTAAATCGGCGTCCCGATCCGTACACGGACGCGACTCTTTCGAGGGCAGTGATGGGTCAGACTCGGTAGTTCTCGGGCCGAAATCATCACGAGATACGCGTCCCCGCCGATCGACGTGTGGGGCGACCGATCGACGCCGCCATCGCGCACGACCGATCGACGCCGCCATCGCGCACGACCGATCGACGTCGCCGTCGCGCACGACGATGTATATAGTCCCCACGACCGCTCCGTCTGGACGGGAATATGCATAATATATAAAATATAATAATCGGACGATCGTACAATGTCGGACACACCGATCGAGACGATCGATACGCTCCTCGAGAGCGTCGAGGCGGACGTCGACGACGAAGCCCTCGGGTTCAAACTCCGGACGGCCAGACAACTCCTGCTGGTGCTCCGCGAGCGGGAGACGGTCGGCCAGGAGGCGCTCGAACACGCCGATATCGACCCCGAAACCCGAGATCAGCTCCGGGAGTTGGGCTACCTGGAGTGACGCGATCGGCTCATCCGTGTCGGGAGACGTGATACACGATTCCCCAGACGAACGAGAGCCCGAGCATGATCACGACCGATCCCGCGAACTGGTCGGTCGCGGGCACGGCGATCCCCGTCGTCGACCGGATCGCCGCCATCGCGAGGACGCCGGCCTCGCCGAGCGGCGGCGCGACGCTCCAGAGGTACTTCGAGAACATCGTGCCGACGATGAGGGTGACGAACGCCGAGACGGCGTGTGATCCGCCGGTTTTCGCGGGCATACCCGACGGATCCCGGAGATCGGTCTTAACGGTTCGGACGTGTGTTTCAGCGGACAGGTTCGGACGCGATCACTCGGTATGGAACTCGAAGCGCGCGCCGCCGTCGGCGCCCGCACCGCAACGAACGTCCCAGCCGTGGGCCTCGGCGATCGTCTCCACGATCGCGAGCCCGTAGCCGGTCCCGTCGGGGTCACTCGAGTGCCCGGCCTCGAAGACCGCCTCCCGATCGCCCGCGGGGATCCCGGGGCCGTCGTCCGCGACCGCGAACCCGTCCGCGATCGTCTCGACGCGGACGGTCACGTCCGGACCCGCGTGTTCGACCGCGTTGTGGTACAGGTTCTCAAGCGCCTGCTGGAGGCGATTCGGGTCAGCCTCGACCGTCCGGTTAGCATCGACGACCAACTCCGCGTCGGAGGTCTCGACGAATCCCCACGCATCACGGGCGACGGCACCGAGATCCACCGGCTTCGTCTCGTCGATCCCCTCGCCCTCCCGCGCGAGCGTGAGGACGTCCCCGATCAGTCGGTCCATCCGCGAGAGCGCGTCCTCGATCCGGTCGAAATACTCGTCATCACCCGTTTCTCGGGCGAGCTCCAGATAGCCCGTGGCGACGTTCAGCGGGTTTCGGAGGTCGTGGGAGACGGTCCCAGCGAACTCCTCGAGCTGTGCACTCCGCCGTTCGAGCTCCTCGCGGTGGCGCTGGATCGTCTCCTCGCGGGCCGCCCGGTCGAGGGCGGCGGTCGTGGTCGACGCCAGGATGCGGGCGATGGTGACGTCGACGTCGTCGAAGGCGCGGCGCTGTCTCGCCGCGACGCTGAAGACCCCGTGGTCGCCCAGCGGGAGGAGAACCTCGCTGCGGACCGGCGTCTCGGTCGGATCGTAGATCCGCGGATACTCGTCGACGTCGTCGACCACACGTGGCGTCCCGCTCTCGAAGACCTCCCAGGAGATGCTCGGATCCGGGCCCGCGGAGTAGACGGGGTCCTCGCCGAACAGGTCCAGTGACGCCTCGGTGAGCGAGGCCGGAACGAGGGCGTCGCGGTCCGCGTCGTGGAGCCAGATCCCTGCGTGGGGCATATCGAACTCCTCGGCGACGGTCTCGACGACGCGGCCACAGACGTCCTCGCGCGTGTGGACGGTGAGCAACTCCTCGGTCACGCGATGGATCGTCTCGATCCGGTGCAACCGGCGGACACGCTGGGCGTCGTAGATCCCGACGAGGGTCCCGCCGAGCGCGCCGCCGGCGGCGACGGTGGCGAGCACGTACTGGGTCTCCCGGACCGAGCCGATGACGACGCCCTGGTCGAACACGACGAGGCTGGCGACCGCACCCATCGTCGCCGCGCCGCCGTAGGTCCACCACCAGACGCGGCGCGGGGGAATCCGGGCCGACGCCTGCAGACCCACCGCGACGACGACGACGGCGAGCGAGATCACGAGCGGGACGACGCCCCCGATGAACACGATCGGGGTGATCTCCTCGTGGCTGCGGACGTGTTGCAGGTGGACGACGGACAGGGTCACACCGAGCAGGACGAGCAACGGGGTGGCGAGACGGTCACCCGGCCGGAGGGTCCGAAAGCGATCGAGACGACCTGCGGGACCGTCGACGAGTGACCACGGGGAAATCATACCGATCCGATCGTGTATGTCTCGAAGCCGACATAGTTCTAGCGGCCATCCCGACATCGATCGTCCAGACGAAACCGAAATAGGGTACGTCAGAGGGTGAGTTCCCCGGCTACAACTCGAGTTCGATGGCGTCGGAAACCTCCAAGCGCAGCACCTCGGGCTCGCCCGCCAGCAGCTCGGGCAGCTGCTCGGCGAACGACTGGAAGTGTGCGGAGTCGACGTGCGCCTCGAAGGCCTCGGCGTTCTCGTACCGCTCGATGAACCGGAGCACCGTTTCGTCCTCGATGTCGATCGCGGCGTGGTAGTCGATCGCGCCGGGCTCGTCGGTGGTCTCCGCGACGAGGTCGGCGGCCAGTTCGAGCGCTCGCTCGCGCTCGTCCGGGTCGATCGGGAAGGTGGCGTGGATGACGATCATCGATGCGGACGCGGGTTCCGGCGGCGACGGGATATGTCCGGTGGTCCGGACGATCGAACCGGCCGCCTCGACCGGTCCGGCGATGGGTCGGGACCGATTCGGGAGCCGCCCCGAACACGTTCGCGAACAGCGACTCCCGGGCGGGGAGATAACCGATCGACGATGAGCGACTGCCGACTCTGTGGGCTCGAGACGCCGGATCCGCCGCTTTCGACTGCCGACGTCGACGGCGAGTTCTGCTGTCGGGGCTGTCTCGAGGTCGCCACCCGGCTCGACGATCTCGCGGATATCGAGGACCACGAGGACGTCCCGACCGGTCGGGAGGCGGCCGCGAACGCGGTCGACGACCAGGGCGCGGACGGGTCCACCGAGTCCGTTCCGGACGGCGCCGCCGTGACCTACCTGTCGGTCGACGGGATGCACTGTGCGACCTGCGAGTCCTTCCTCGCGTTGCGCGGGGATGACCCGGACGGCGTCCACGAGGTCCGTGCCAACTACGCCACCGGAACCGCCCGGGTAGTCTACGACCCGGACACGATCGGGGAGCGGGAGCTCCCGGCGGCGCTTTCGGGATACGGATACGTGCTTCGCCCGCGCGAGGACGGGGAACCGGCCGAGTCTGTCGAGGAAGCACCTCGCGATACGCACCGCGCGCGTGGCGACCGGGCCCCCGAGCGGATCGCCATCGGGGTCTTCCTCGCGATGCTGGTGATGCCCTGGTACGTTCTCGCGTTGTACCCCAGCTACCTCGGGGTCGAGACGACCGTACTCGCCATCGACACCACGACGCCGGCGGGCTACTACGTGCCGGCGGCGTTCATCGCCGTCGCGACCGCGGCCCTGCTCGCGACGACCGGCGCCCCGATCCTCCGGGGGGCGTACGTGAGCCTCCGCACGCGGCAGCCCAATATGGATCTCCTCGTCTCGGTCGCGGCGCTGTCGGCGTCCGCCTACAGCACCCTCGCGCTCGTGAGCGGGAGCACGCACCTCTATTACGACGTGAGCGTCGCGATCGTCCTCGTCGTCACGATCGGGCGCTACTACGAGGACCGGGTTCGGTCCCGAGCGACCGGCCTGCTCGAGCGGGCCACCGCCGACCGCGTGGCCGAGGCGGAACGACTCACCGATACGGGTCGAGAGTCGGTCCCGGTCGACGCGCTCGATCCCGGCGACCGGGTGGTGGTGCACGCCGGCGACCGCGTCCCGGTTGACGGCACCGTCGCCGAGGGGATCGCCGAGGTCGACGAGTCCGTGATCACCGGCGAGTCACTGCCGGTCCGCGTGGAACCCGGCGACGAGGTCGTCGGCGGGGCGACCGTCCTCGGCGGCGTCGAGGCGGAAGCGTCCTCGACGGAGGCTGCCGGCGATGGAACCACCGAGTCGATCGTCGTGACGGTCGGGCCGGAGGCACGGAGCACGGCCGACCGGCTGGCGGCCGCGCTCTGGGAGGTGCAGACGACGACGCCGGGCGTCCAGCGGTTCGCGAACGCGCTGGCCACCGTCTTCGTCCCGGTCGTCGTGACCCTCGGCGTCCTGGTGACCGGGTGGCGCCTGCTGGCGGGGGCCCCGGTCGAGGCCGCGCTGCTTGCGGGGTTGACCGTCCTCGTCGTCTCCTGCCCGTGCGCGATGGGGCTTGCGACGCCGCTCGCGATCGCGGGCGGGCTCCGGGACGCCCTCGAGCGCGGCGTGATCGTCACCGACGGATCGGTCCTCGAGACCGCACGGGACGCCGAGACGATCGTGTTCGACAAGACCGGGACGCTCACCGCCGGATCGATGCGGGTCCGGGACGTCCACGGCGACCCCGCAACCCTCGAGCGTGCCGCGACGATCGAACGACGCGCCGATCATCCCGTCGCCGAGGCGATACTGGAGGCGGCCGAGACGCCGGAGTCAACTGGGACGGCACCACACGCCACGGATGGCGGACGCGCAGTCGGTCGATCGGTCGAGAAACGCGCCGTCGACCGGTCCGTCGCGGCGTTTCACACGCATCCCGGCGCCGGCGTCTCGGGCCGGATCGAGGGATCCGACGGCGATCGGGTGGTCGTCGGAACGCCGTCGCTCGTCGAGCGCGAGTGCGGGGCCCTTCCGGCGACCCTGACGGAGCACGTCGCGGCGGCCGAGAACGCCGGCGCCCGACCGGTCGCGGTCGGCTGGGACGGGGACGCACGCGGGGTGATCGTGGTCGGCGACCGCGAACGGGCGGGGTGGACCGAGACGCTCGAGGCGTTCGCCGACCGGGAGGTGGTCGTCCTGACGGGCGATGCGGGCCCGCGCGCCGACCGGTTCCGCGACCACCCCGCCGTTGACGACGTCTTCGCCGGCGTCCCGCCGGACGGCAAGCTCGAAACGATCCGCCGGCTGTCCACACAGGGGACGACGGCGATGGTCGGCGACGGGACCAACGACGCGCCGGCGCTCGCGGCGGCCGACCTCGGCATCGCGATGGGCGACGGCACGGCCCGGGCGCTCGAGGCCGCGGACGTGGTCGTCACGGAGGAAGACCTGCGCGCGGTGGAAACGGTCTTCGACCTCGCGGCTGGGACCCGACGCCGCGTTCGCGAGAACGTCGCCTGGGCGCTCGGGTACAACGCGGTGGCCATCCCGCTTGCGGTCGTCGGGGCGCTCAACCCCCTCTTTGCCGCCTTAGCGATGGCGGCCAGCAGCGCGATCGTGGTGACGAACTCGACGCGGTCGGTGATCGCGGAGGATCCGACGGTCGAGGCGGACGAAGCGGTCGAGACGGACTGAGCGTTGAGGCGGACCGCGTTAAGGCGGGCTGAACGTTGAGTCGCCCGAAACGGCTGCGACCGCTACTCCTCGATCCTGACGGTCAACACCGGCACCGGGGACTGCTTGACGACGCGCTGGGAGACGCTCCCGACGATGTTTCGCTCGTAGTTGTCGCCGCTCGTCCCCATCACCACGAGGTCGATCCCGGCGTCCGCGACGTACTCGATGATCGCGGGCGAGGGATCGCCGACGTCGACCGCGGAAGTGGTCGGGATCCCTCGGTCGGCCGCCGCGTCGACAGCGGCGTCGACCGCAGTGCGCGCTTGCGCCTCGAGCTCGCGACGGACCTCGTCGACGCGGTCGTCGTCGAGGGTCAGGAAGGACCGGTCGTCGACGACGGACAGTACGTGCAGCGTCGCGTCTCGGGTTTCGGCCATGTCGAGGGCGTATTCGAGCACCGCGTCCGCCTGCTCGGTGCCGTCGGTGGGGAACAGGATGTGGTCGAACATCAACAGGAGAATCGACGCCGGTCGGGAACGTAAGCTTGCCGTAACTCGCTCGGCGTGCCCGGCGTGACCGGCGTGAGAACGGATGTGGACCGAACGAAGGCCGACCGTGGAACCAACCGAATGCCGACCGTGGACCGCGCCGATCCGACCGCCGGCGACTCAGACGGTCCGGATGAACCGGCGGAGGGTCTCGCCGTTCTCGTCGCGGAGTTCGATCTCGAACTGCAGTCCCGAGGGTCCCTCCGAGAGCGATTCGCGGGAGGCGGAGACCGCGTACGGCGGTTCGTCGCTCCGGTCGAGCACCTCCCCGCCGGAGATGATCACGACGTGATCGACGCCCTCGGCGTTCTCGAGCTCACAGTTGACGGTCTCGCTGCCGGTGTCGCAGACGAGATCCGCGGTCACGTCGCCGCCGTCGGTGCCGAGTCCGGTGGTGAAATCGAGCACCATCACGCCGGGCAACAGCATGCCAAGGATCACGACGACGAGCAGGAACGTCCCGAAGTTGATCTTCGAGCCGTGTTTGACGACCCGCCTGACGATCGGACGGCTGGCGGTCCGCCGGAGTCGGATGATGCTCGGCACGACGACCAGATGGGTGAACGGTCCCCACGCGATCACGACGAAGCCGTACGCGAGGATGTACCGCAGGATCGCGACGTCCGGCCAGTAGGCGTGCAGGACGTTTCCTCCCATCCACAGGAAGAACCCGAGGAAGACGAGCGCCCCGCTCTTCAACCACCGCCAGATCGGGGTGTTCGAGCAGTAGACGCTCAGGAGGGTTCGCCAGCCCCGGCGAACGATGCTGTCCGGTCGTATCGGGAGGGAGAGCCGTGAGGTGTCGGTCATTCGTCGTGGTGGTCGGTTCGGGTGTGGTTTGGTCCGGTGGGTCGAGTGTGTCAGTTCGGTCGTCCGGTAGGTCGAATGTGGTCGGTTCGATCGCCCGTCGTTCAGGGATGCTCAGGTCGGTGCGACACGGCAGGCGAGCGATCGACGCGTCAGCTCACGCGCCGATCCCCCACAGCTGGGTCACCAGGTACCAGTTCAACACGTAGATCGCGATGAAGGTGGCAAGGAACACGAGACAGAGCGTGAAGGTGCCCCGGAGTTCGATCGCGTGGATCGACTCCCCGCCGTCGGCGTGGAGACCGCCCTCCGGCAGCAGCCCGGCGTCGTCACCGTCCTCGATCCGGTCGCCGAACAGCAGCGAGGCCACGGAGACGACGATGAAGAGCGCGCCGCCCAGGATCGCGAGCAGCGCGAAGACGCCGAACACCATGAATATCGGGACCGCGGCCGAGAAACTGAACTCGGAGCCGGGGATGTTGCGAACGACCTCCGCGGTCCGTCGGGGGACGCCGTAGAGGATCCCGGCGTACATCATCATCAGCGTCACGATGCTCATCGCGCCGGCGTAGCCGTACGGGACGAGAAGCGCCAGGGTGTTCGAGATGAGGTCCCGTCTGAACATCGTCTTGATGACGAAGAAGACGAGCCCCATGAACGCGAGCGTGGTGCCGAGCACGACCGTGGCGTGGAAGTGGCCGACCGCCGCGAAGGTGTTGTGCCAGGTCATGTTCACCTGGATCTGGCCCATCACGACGCCGGTGATCCCGCCGAGGAAGCCGAAGAGGATGATGCTGAAGACCGTCGAGGCGAACACGGGGTTCCTCCAGGGCGCGGAGGTGAGCCACCCGAAGAGCCCGCTGCCCTGCCCGCGACGTCGACGGCCGGCCTCGATCCCGGCCGGGATCGCGAACGCGTGGATCATGCTCGCGAAGGCCGCGCCGTAGAACGCGTAGGAGGTGTTCCAGATCCGCCAGCCGGCGGAGACGCCGGGGTCGACGAGCAGGTGGTGGGCCGCACCGAGGTTGATGAAGAACAGGTACATCACGAACGCCGTTCGCGAGACCTTCTCGGAGACGACGACCGCGCCGCCGACGACGTGGGTCAGGAAGTACCAGACGGTGATCATCGCCAGCAGGTTGATCTGTTGGGTTCCGTGGCCGACGATCCAGTAGAGCTGCCGGTAGATGCCAGGGTCGACGGACGCGATCAGGTCGACCCGCCAGGCGAAGGCGTACGCGAACGCGGCGATCCCGCCGAGGATCGCCTCGACCGCGATGATGCTCGTGATGAACGCCCCGAAGGCGACCAGCGGGAGCGTCCGGCGTTTGCCGCGGGTCGCGTTCCAGATGGTCACGAAGAACGGCAACGCGGCGATCGTCGCCCCGAGCAGGAAGACGATCGCGGCGCCGTAGAACCACGGCGAGACCGGCAGCGGGACGTAGGCGGTCAACAGCGGCGCCTCGTTGGGCGTCTCGGTCAGCCAGATGGAGGCGTTTACCCCGATCGCGCCGATCGCCATCACCACCCAGCCGGCGGTGGCGACCCGCCGGATCGGGAGCCGCTTGCCGAGGACCATCGGGCCACCGACGTAGAGGATGGCGATCTCCATGAAGACCATCCAGAAGATGAGCAGGTTCCACGCGTGGGCGCTCAGGTGCGTGTAGAACTGGCTCGGGTCGAGAAGGCCGATGAACTCCCAGCGCGTCATCGCGACGGTAAAGGCGAAGATCCCGCCGAAGGCCAACGCGATCACCGCGGTCAGCCCGTACAGTTTGACGTGATTCTCGACCGACCGGTGGACGTCGAGGCCGGTCACCGAACAGGTCCGGAAGCCGTCCGCATCGTAGTCGTTGCCGAAGAGGGAGGCGATCGCCGACATCGTTACCCCTCCACCACCGTGAAGCGACCGTGCATCGTTCGGTGACCCTGTCCGCAGAACTCGTTACAGACGACGTGGTAGGTTCCGGGCTCGTCGAAGGTCATCGGGATCACCCACTCCGATCCGGGGAACACTTGGAGGTTGATCTGCTTGTTCAGGTTCTCCTCGGGCCGGACCGAGAAGCCGTGCTGGACGTCGTAGGCGCCGAGGTGGATGTCGTACTCGGTGCCGGCCTCGAGGACGACCGGGAGACCGTCCCAGTTGAACCGCATCGCGCCGATGTAGACGTCGTCGCCCGGCGGAACCAGGCCGTCGTCGACCTCCTCGGCGGCCTCCTTATACTCGGCCACGCGCTCCTGGTACTGGTCGGGATCGACGTCGTAGGTCGTCCCGATCGGGTTCTGGTCGCCGAACTGGGTGAACCCGGCCATCCAGGCGAAGATCCCGACCGACCACGCGCCGGCGAGCCCGAGCCAGATGGTCTCACGGCGGTTGACCGGGGACTCCCACCAGTCGTCGTCGGGGTCGGAGAGCGGATCACTCATCGGGGATCACCTCGCGGGCAGCGACGTGAGGTCGAGCAGCCCCCACCCCACGTAGGCCACGAGGAAGAAGACGAACGCGGCCAGGGCGAGCAACCAGATGCGGTCGTATATGCGCTGCATCGCCGGCACGTCGGCGGCGTCGCGGGTCTGATCCTGACTCATAGTTGACTCACGTCCCGAGGATACGGACAGTCCCCCCGTGGGGGTTGTCGCGTACATGTTCGACCGGCGCTTTCGGAACGCGGGAGGCCGGGCGAACGTATTCGTGGACGAGGATTGGTGGCCGGTCGGTCGGTCGGTCGGGAGCCGGGATGGGACGAAGAGATCCAGAGAACGGGTATCGGCGAATGCGGTTCGACGTCGAGACCGTCGAGACGATCGACGTGAGCGTCAGTCCGAGTGAGAACCGGGTCGTCGGTCAGTCACGGGACCGTCCCCGTCCTTCCTCGATGAGGTGCTCGAGGTCTTCCGCTTCCGCCTCGGAAAGAATACCTGCGATCTCCGTCCACGAGCGTTCTCCCGCGATCCGCTTGACGACGTGAGAACCGACTCACGAGGAGCGGCAGAATCGGCCACCGGAACGCGGCGCTGTCGGACACGCGTCGATCCCGAACCGACGATCGCCCTCACAGCACGAGCGTCTCAAGGAGGATGACGGCGAGAACGCCGCCGAGGTAGGCGTTGGAGGCGTGGAAGCTCCGGTAGGCCGCCTGCCGAACCGCCTCGGAATCGTCGTGGGCCCCTGCGGTCGCGTACTGGCGGACGACGCTGCGCACGAAGACGCCGCCGAGGACGGTGGTCGCGAGCGCGTAGGGGACCCCGAGGTCGGTGACGCCGCCGAGGAGGACGGCGGCAAGCAGGGTGACGCCGAGCCAGCCGACGATCCGACGTCGGGTCGCGGTGACGCCCTCGAGGACCGGCATCATCGGGTAGTCCGCGCGGGCGTAGTCGTCTCGGTGGGCGATGGCGAGGTTGTAGAAGTGCGCCGGCGTCCAGCAGAATACGACGACCGCGAGCAGGATCGCCGGGAGCTCGACGGTGCCCGTCACCGCGGCGTAGCCGATGAGCGCCGGGAGGGCACCCGAGCCGCCGCCGATCACGGTGTTCCAGCGCGTGGTGGGCTTCAACAGGACCGTGTAGACGTAGGCGTAGTAGACGACCGCCGCCGCGGTCAGCGCCGCCGCGAGGACGTTGACGAACGCGACCATAATCGCCATCGCGACGGTCACGAGCCCGATCCCGAACGCGATCGCCCGCCGGACGCCGACCCGGTCGGTCGCGACCGGGCGGTCCGCAGTCCGCCGCATCTTCCGGTCCCGGTCGCGCTCGTATACGTGGTTGAACGTGCCCGCGGCCCCGATCGCGAGGACGCCCCCGGCGAGGGTCGCGACGACCGTCACGCCGTCGAGCGCGGCGCCGGTCGCGGTCGCCAGCCCCATCCCCGCCAGCGCGAGCAGACACAGCAGCCACATCAGCCGTGGCTTGGTCAACTCGAGGTAGGCCCGCAGGCGATCCCCGAGCGCGTCGGCGGTCGTGGCGACGTCGGCGGGGGATGGGTCGGCGTCGGCGGAAGACGGGTCGGCGTCAGCGGAAGACGGGTCGGCGCCGGTCGACGGCGAGGCGACGTCGGAGAGGGATGGGTCAGCGACGGGGGAAGACGACTCGGCGTCGATCCCCGCGAGCGTCGTCGCCTCCAGTTGGACGAGGAGGGTCACGAGGAGGGTGCCGAAGACCGCGACGCCGCCGAGCAGGTGGAGGCGGCCGTCGAAGGGCGCGAATCCGGAGGCGCCCGCCAGCCCGATCCCCGCTTGCACGGGATAGACGAGCAGGACGGCGAGCGTGCCGCGGGCGACCCACGGCGAGGCCCCGGAGCGTCGGGCGACGACGGCGGTGACCACCAGCAGGAGGCCGACGAGAACGGCCGCGAGGTGGTGGCCCGCCGTCACGATCGGGCCCGCGTCGGCGGCGGCGGTCGCCCCGAGCGCGACGAGCAGGTAGGTCCCCACGACCGACCGAACGAGCAGCGTCGTGAGCCGTGGTCGATCCATACTGACCCGTTTCCGCCCGCCCCCTTCGGGGCTTCCGCCGAACGTGTTCGTGTGTGGGCGATCGAGGGGTGGAAGATGGATCAGGTGGTCGCCTCACTGCACCGATTTTCCGGGAGTACGGCCGTCGGAGCCCTCCCACGAACGAATGGATTGTACGTTGTTTCATACCTGCCACAAACTATATGTGTGAGCTGTCATTCCGTGGTATCTTATGACAAACGAAGACCTGTGTTATCTTCCGGCCACCGAGATGGCATCACGGATCAAACGCGGCGACCTGTCGCCGGTCGATCTCGTCGACGCCCACATCGAGCGGATCGAGGCGCAAGAGGGGGATCTGAACGCGTTCATCACGCTCCTCACCGAGGAGGCACGGGAGGAGGCGAAGGAGGCCGAACGGGCGGTCCAGACCGCCGAGGAACTGGGCCCGCTCCACGGCGTGCCGATCGCCATCAAGGACCTGCTCGGGAAGATGGAGGGGCTACCGTACACCCAGGGCGCGAAACCGTTGGAGAACGTCATCGTGGACGAGACGTCGATCGCCGTCCAGCGCCTCCAGGACGCGGGGGCGATCGTCGTCGGCAAGACGAACACGCCGGAGTTCGGCCACAAGGGACAGACCGACAACCTGCTGATCGGCGAAACGCCGACCCCGTTCGATCTCGATCGAACATCGGGTGGCTCCTCGGGCGGAAGCGCGGCGGCCGTCGCGGCGGGGATGGTCCCGATCGCGACCGGCTCCGACGCCGGCGGATCGTGTCGGATCCCGGCGGCGGCGTGTGGGGTGTTCGGCTACTGTCCGTCGTTCACGCGGGTTCCGCACCGCCATCGTCCCAACATGTTCGTTGCACCCCCGTTCTACCAGACGGGGACGCTCTCGCGGTCGGTCGGCGACGCCGCGGTGATGCTCGACGTGATGACCGGGCCGCACCTCCAGGACCCCTTCGGATTGCCGGACGACGGCGTGGACTACGTCGGCGCGACGCAGCGCTCCATCGCGGGGATGGACGTCGCGTACAGCCCCGATCTGGACGAGCTGTTCCCGGTGGACCCCGAGATCCGGTCGGTCGTCGAGGAGTCACTCGACGCCTTCGACACGCTCGGTGCGAGCGTCGAGGAAGTGGAGATCGGGATCGACGTGACGTTCGAGGAACTGTGGGACGCGTTCATGGACCACTGGAGCGTGACGATGGCCGGCATCAACGAGGCGAAGAAGGCACAACACGGCATCGATATGTACGGCGATCACCGGGACGAACTTCCCGATTCCGTCACCGAGAAGATCGAGGAGGGACGGGAGATCGGCGCGGTCGAGCTCGGTGCCCAACAATCCCGTATCACGGCGTTTTACCGGACCATTCACGCGTTGTTCGAGGAGTACGACCTTCTCGTGACCCCCACGCTCTCGATCGAGCCCCCGTCCACGGAGTACGTGTCGGGGCCGCCCCAGATCAACGGCCAGGAGGTTCCCGGTGCGTTGGGGTGGTTCCTGACCTGGCCGTTCAACTTCACGGCGACGCCGAACGCCTCGATCCCGGCCGGGTTCACCGACAACGACCTCCCGGTCGGAATGCAGATCGTCGGTCCCCGGTACCACGACGAGCGCGTGTTCGCCGCCAGCGCCAGCTTCGAACGCGTCAACCCGTGGGACCACGCGTATCCGCCGGTGTGACCGCGGACGCCGGTTGAACCGCTCGGGAAGACGACGATCGGGCGATGGCGGTCGGGTCGGGCCCTCACGTCCGGCCGTGCCGGCTGGACCGTAGCTTCTTGGTGACGGCGATCGAGGCTCGCGTATGGACGAGGCGGCGGTGTTCGACCACGTCATCACGGCGCTCGAGGACCGAAACTACGATCCACTGATCCACGTTCCCGAGGCACACAGCGAGACGTACGCCGACGTGCTGGATCGATGTCGACGACACTCGATCACCATCCGCGGGCGGTATCCGGACGTCCTCGGGTTCACGAACCGGAACCGGGTGTTCGCGATCGAGGTGAAGGGCTCTGCGGGGCTTCTGCGCGGCATCGGCCAGGCGCTCACCTACCAGGAGGGCGCCCACGTCTCCTACCTCGCGGGGGACGCGACCGCCGTCGACTCGCATACGTCCCTACTGCGGTCGAAGGGTGTCGGCGTGATCGGCGTCGACGAGGCGGGCGTGAGCGCCTGGCGCCCGCCGCCGCGGGCGGAGTCGAGCACCGAGGTGGCCGACATCGAGGGGCAGCTCTCGGTGCGGCTCCGCGGGGGCGAGTTCGGCGGCGACGTCACCACGCTAAGCCTCGCGCAGCCGCTCAACTACCTCGCGCCGGTGATCGGGATCGACGGCGCGGGCCCGCTGGCGCGCGAGGAACTCGACGACCTGATCGCCGCGGAGTACGGCTTCGGCGCGGGCGAGAGCGCCATCACGAGCGCGCAGACGTTGGGACTCCTCGCGGCCGGATCCCCGTGCCGATTGACCGACCAGGGGGAGCTGTCGGCGACGGTCCTTCGGGGCTACGGCGTGCTGGACCTCGCGGACCTGGACGCGGTGAAACGGGAAACGCGGGGCAGCACCGTCGCCGAGACCCACCCACCGCTGGCGATCCTCCTGCGGAACGCCTTCGCGCGACATCCGGAGTTCGGGCTCCTCCTCGACGCCCTGCGCGCGGCGGGGCCGGAGGCCCACTTCCTCGACCTCCTCGAACGCCTCGTGCACGAGTACCCGAACGTCCTCCTGAGCGCGATCTGCACCACCCGCGGCGCCGAGCGCGCCCGCAAGCTGATCGAGCGCGGCGAGACCGAGCGGATCTACGCGGATCCGGACGTCTGGCGCGACGTCGTCCGGAACAACGTCCTGTTCAACTTCGTCCAGCAGCTCAAACACGTCGGGATCCTGGCGCCGGAGACGCGGAGCCACAGCGGCGCGATCGACGAGTACGACCCCGACGAGAAGCCGTGGATCGTCGCGACGAACGTCTGGTGAACCGGCCGGCGCGCCCATACCTGGTAGCCGGCCGGTTCCAGTCCGGGTCTCGGGCGTCGACGGGACGGGACCGGCAGGGCCGGAGGCAAACGGTGGACCGTCGAGGCCGATACACACAGGACCCTTATGAGGCGGTCGGCCGAACCCGAATCGAACGATGGACCGAGTGGCCACCGATCTGTTCGTCGGCCCGATCGACGACGCGGGCGATCCGGATGCGCTCCGGGACCGCGGCATCGACCGGATCGTCTCCCTCACGCACGCGGCCCCGGACGGCCCCATCCCGGAAGGGATCGCCGTCGTCGACGTCCCGCTCCGGGACGGGCCGCGACACGATCCCGGGGCGTTCCGCGAGGCGGTCCGCACGGTCATCGCGGGGCGCGACGCGGCCGACCGCGTGCTCGTGCACTGTTCGGCCGGCGCCTCGCGAAGCCCGGCGGTCGCCGCCACGGCGATGGCGATCCGGGACGGGATCCCCCTCGAGACCGCCTTCGAGCAGATCGCCGAGGCTCGCCCCGCGATCGATCCGCATCCCGCGCTGGTCCGTCGGGCCGTCGCGGTCCGCGATCAGGGGCAGGGCCAGGGTGGGAGTCAGGGCCAGGATCGGGATCGGGATCGGGACCGGAGTCGGGGTCCTCGGTGACCGGGTCGACGGCTCACCGCGTCCAGCGGATCTCGTACTCCAGCTCGTAGCGTTCCGCACCCGTCTCCGAGTCCGTGAGCCGCTCGAGTTCGACCTCGAACGTCGGCGCCTCGGGGAGCGTGACCCGCTGCGCCTGGGTCGGGCTCTCGAGATCGACGGTCCCCTCGCGTATCTCCGCGGCGGCGGCTTCAAGCGTGTCGGCGATCCCGGCCCGCGTCCGTTGCTCCTCGGTCTTGAAGAGTTCCTCCTCGGGCATCGTGAGTGATGTTCACGCGGGGCGGGGATAAGGATCGGGGCCGGAGGGGGTGTCGAGTCGCGGACGTCGATCGATCCCGGGATCGACGCCCAGCGCGACGCGATCGCCGCTCAGAGCGCCGACTGCATCCCGCATTCGGGACACTCGACGCCCGGCTGGCCGTCGATCATCGCGAACGCGAGGTAGTCGCTGTCGCCACAGGCCTCACAGGGGCCGGCGATCCGGACGTCGGTCGACTCCTGGGGCGTACCCATCGCGAGGGCACGGAGGGGCGCGTCCGACTCGTTGCGGCCCTGCTGGTACTCGCCGGGCGCGAACCGAACGAGTTGCCCCTCGCCCACGGTGACCGTGTCGGAGTCGGCCGTCGGGCCCGGCGCCGTCTCGAAGGTGGCCTCGCCCTCGAGGACGAGGAACGTCTCCTCCTGGTCGAGGTGCGCGTGGAGTCCGGCGGTGAACGCCTCGCCGGGGTCGAGCGCGTAGTAGTTCATCGCGAAGTCGTCCGCCCCGAGGGCATCGGCGACGCTGGCGCGGTTTTGTGGGCTGTCCTCGGCACCGAGGTCGGCAACGTCGATCGTTTCCATTGCGGATCCTGTTTGCATCGGGAGCGTGAATAAGGTACTGCACGGCAGGAGCCGTGCCCGGCGGTGGCGGAGCGTGCGTCCGATGGAGGTGCTGGCGGAGCGTGTGTCCGATCGTGTCTGTCCGCGATCGATGTGTGTCCGGGATACTGCGATCAGGATACTGCGATCGGGATACTGCGATCGGGACACCAACGGGACACCAACAGGACACCGAAAGGCCACGTCTGTCGGTGCCTGGGCGGTCTACGGCGGATTTTCCGCGTCGTTGATCCCCGAAAACGTTTCGTTGGTGTACGCATATCGCCATCGCTGGAGAATTGCTCGTGTGACCAGCCCGGCCTCAGAGACTGCGATACAAGAGCCTTCAACGGGACGACTTAGCGCAGCAGGTGGTGGATGGAAGTGCCGTCTTGGTGCGTCGGGTTTCGGGTGACAATCGAATCGGAAATCCCGATCCGCATCGTCAGTGTAGTGTGCAGCGTAGTTTCCGGTGAGACTCCATCGGATATCGATCCGTGCAGCTGTAGCGTCCCCGACACCGTCGGACAGTTCAACCGAGAGCGTCTGTGGGTTCAACGGGTCATCCAGTGCGGCCGTCCGAACAAGGGGTTCCTGGTCAACACACAGATCGCGTATCTCACGGAGCGCCCCGGCATCGATCGGGCCAAACACCTCGTCTTGTTCATCCGGATCGGGATGCTGGGAGAGCTCCTCGTCGCCGGTCATACGATCGCGGAGGCGTCACCATTGCCGTCATCGTTCATTTCTGTTCCGGTAAGGTGTCCCGTCTCGCTTGCGTCACTGATTGCCAGTGTTGCTTGTGCAAGCGCGAGGTTTCGGCGTGTTGTGTACCAGTCTGTGAGGAGTGCGCCGTGGTCGCTGTCGGCGTCGTTGATATCGAGTGTTCGGGCGAACTCTTCGGGTGATTCGACATTGTATTCCTCGCGCCAGTCCTGAATCTGTGCCTTCATCTCGGCGATGCCGGATGCGATCTCTTCAGGGGTTAGATCCGCCAGAAGCGACTGTGCGTGTTCGGTAATAATGGCCGTTTCCGACCGTCGGTACCGTGTCGTCTGTCCATCCTGTGATGTTGTCACGTCACCGGTGTTCGCGAGTGTTCGGAGATGCTTTCGTGCTGTTGTCGACGATACACGAGCGCGGTTACCGATCGTTGCGGCGGACTCCGGATCGTCGGTCCGGCGGATGATCTCATACACTCGCTCAAACGGCGTCGTCTCCGAGATCCAGTTGTCGACGACGACATCGTTTCCGTCACGGCATTCGGACCCACCATCCGGCCGGCGGTGGTGTGGTGGCGGCAGATCCTCGGTCATACTGTATAACCGTATGTGAAGCTAATATAATAATTTGTGGATTAGTATATTTATGTGCAGTACACTCGGCACTGGGATGGGGGAATCGGGCCGCTGTGGCTCCGTACTGTGCTGTCCGTGGTGCCGGAGTCGCTGTCCCGGGCTGTCTGGTGACGGGATTCTCGATCGCGTTGGCGGGGCTGCCTGTGGAACGTGTGGTCCGATCAACGCGACGATCGGCGAGAGTGGTTCCCGCAACGATCGGCGAGAGGGTCACCGCAACGATCGGCGCGTGTGGGAAGTGTTTGGATATCGAACTTAACCCGGGTGGAGACGATCGAATACAATACGAATCAGCAATTAGACTCCCCCGATCGAAACCGCAACTACAGTGAACGGTGCCCCCGTATAACGCACTGGGAGCAACTCCCAGGAGTACACAGCAATGTCCACATCCACAGACTCGACACGACTCGTCACGATCGTCCTCCTCATCATCGGTTTGCTCATCCTTCTCCCGGTGTTCTTCATGGGATTCGGGATGATAGGGTTCGGTCCGATGATGGGTGGGATGTGGGGTGGCGGAATGATGGGTGATGGCCCATCGGGCTGGCTGCTTATCAGCGGGCTCGTGATGCAGCTCCTGTTCCTGGCGGCCATCCTCGGCGGCGGCTACCTCCTCTATCGGGCGGTTGCGGACAGTGACCCCGACACCGATCCGGCGATCGAGGAGCTCCGTCGCGCGTATGCTCGCGGCGAGATGACCGATGAGGAGTTCGCCACTCGGCGGAACACGCTCGATCGCACCAGCGACGAGGAGTGAGCCAGTCGATCGTGACAGCAAGCGACCGGCTGACTGCCTGTGGCGATGCTGTCTCGTCCGCCGATCGTCGGTATGGTCCTCACAGGTCTTGTGAGTCATCGTTCACACGTTATGTGTTTCTCCGAGTACGTTAGTCGTCGTCTCCGAGTACGTTAGTCGTCGCCAACGCCAAATCGCTCTCCCAGCTGCACGATCTTCCGCTTTTTGTCCTCGGTACTCTGGTGGGTCTCTAGGAAAACGCCATCGAGGATCTCCTTCGGTATATACATCTCCTGTCCATCTCGATGTTCGTTCTTCGTGTTGATCATATATCGAACCTCACCGGAGGCGATCGGCAGATCGGAGCGTGTGAGGTATCCATTCTCAAAGAGGAACGTCACGAAATCGATGTAATCCGTGACACCGGTGGTGTCCTCCCGGAGTGTAACGGTGTCTTCCGTCCGACGAAGGCCGACACACGACTCGACTTCGTCCCAGAACGACTCCGAGTCCTCGTTCTCGTTTTCAGCAGGTGCCGTTGTTTTGGGTCGTGATGATCCCGTCGTCGCTGTGTCCCGGGTGGTTTCCTCGGGGGTGCTGTCCGCCCTCATCCCTGTGTTCTCGGTTCGATCCTCAAGGTCCGCGATCAGACGATCGACAAGTTCCTTCGACTCAGTAGTTGCCTCCTGGGAGACAATTTCGCCGACATCGTCGGTCAGTACCGCCGCGATCCGATCAGCGATTTCGTCCTTGCGCCGTTCGAGTCGGCTTTTCGCGCGCCGGATCTCGAAGATTTGGTCTGCAACATCCCCCGCCCGCCCCGATGTCAATGCGTCCTTCGTGAGCAGTCGGATGTAGTCCGCGTGTGCCGGAAGGTCTTCAACGTCCAACTTCGCTATCGATCGGATGGTGACGCCGTCGTCAACATTCTCACGCCGATAGATCTCGTACTGTTCTCCGTTCGCCAGCAGTCCCCAGTCGACATCGGTCTGGCGAAGGTACGAGTGGAGCTGGTCGCGGTGGGAATCAGTGATTGTTGTATCGTATCCCTTCGCCTCGACGAACAGGATCGGCGTGGAACCATCGGGTGAGAGCGCATAATCGACGTAGTTTCGCGTGGTACCGATCGTCACCGGATACTCCAGTTCCGCATCGAAGGCGATGTCCCAGCCGAGCAGTTCGAGAAAATCACGAAGAAGCTTGGACTTGGTGTTGTCCTCATTCATCTGGGGATACCGCTCGGTGACCTCCCGCGTCCGCGAGACGAAATCGGAGAGTTGTGAGGCAGTGACGGGGACGTCCTCGGTCATTATTCGATTGTGTCGGTGATCCGAGTTAAGGATTTATATAGTGGTGTTACACCTTTTTATTATCTCACCCGGTGAATACACTATGGCCGAGTGCGAACGGTGCGGTGATTTCACGGATAACGCAGCAGACGGTCGCTACCACTACTGTGACGACTGCTTGGAACACTTCACAACAGTCGAATCCGAGGGTGTTGTCGTCGAGGAAGATCCCACCGCTGACGAGTACCACATTATCGTGACCGCACGCGACGCATCAATGGATGGTGGGTCAGAACAGTCACACGTTGAAGCATTGGCACGTGGGAAGTATATTGCTGATGAGACTGGTCTTCCGGCATTGTTTAAATACGAAACTACGGGGTCACGGTGGGATCTAGAAACGTATCTTCAAGAGCATCCGTCCGTTCGAACGGACGTTCACGATCGACTCCGGCGCGTTCCCGAGGGAACCGATGAGGGGTTTTTAGGCAAGGTTCGGCGGTTCCTCTGAATCACCGGAAACGGACTGGGTTCTCTGTGCGGTACAGATATGCCGGCTACACTCGATCAGGTATCACGGCCTGTTCACGGCTACAAACCGCGCACCGATCAGTACCTGGTGAGGACTATCGAGTGATTAGTCGTCGCCATCGTCTTCATCCTCGTCATCGTCTTCATCCTCGTCATCTTCGTCGTCTTCATCGTCTTCGCCGTCTTCATCGTCCTCACGATCGTCGTCGTCAGCCGCCTCATCCGCGGCGTCTTCACGATCGTCGTTCGCGTCGGTTTCGTCGGCAGCTGCGCCAGTGGCTGCAGCCTCGTCATCGTCGCTATCGCGATCGGCGTCCCCGTTGGCGTCCTCGTCGGCATCGTCGTCATCGTCGGCGTCGTCGTCCCCGTCAGCCTCGTCATCATCCGCCTCGTCGTCATCGTCGACGACATCTTCGACATCGTACTCGTAGGTCTCCTCAGCGAGGGTTAGCGATCCATCCACAACCACGTACTCGAGTGAGGCTTCCGCGTGATCGGATTCGTACTCGGCTTCCAGTTCCGCGATCGAGTCGTCATCGTCGGTCAGCGCCGATCGGTTCACGGTCGCGGTTCCATTCGCGTCCGTTGTGACGGTGACCTCTTCGTCGCCCTCGATCGAGATCGTGGCGTTCTCGACGGGCGCACCGGTGTCAGTCATCGTGACCGTGACGGTGTCGGTCGCCAGGGTTGCGTCCATCTGGAGGTCGGAGACCGACGCCGGTGTCGACGCCGACGACGCGTCGGCATTCGTCTGTGCGAGTCCTGTGACGGCAGCACCGCTGCCAGCAACGAGCAGCAGCACTGCAACCACCGTGATCAGCAGGGATTTTGCGGCAGGCATTGCAGTCGAGGACACGGCTGTCGGACGCATAAATAGGGGATACCGTCTCGCAGCGTTTTGACGGTTTAACCCGAATTAAACAGTTTACGTGGGGCAAATCGGGCGAATCCCGATCGGGACTCGTCGATCGAGTCGGACGTGCACTCCCTCTCCAACACGACGCACCCACCATGCGCCTACCGCGCGTCCACTACGCACCCACCACGCACCCACCACGCGCCCACCACGCGCCCACCACGCACCCACCACACGATGGCCCGCCCAGCTGTCCATCACTGCACACGCTGCACCGAAGCTGCACACGCTGCACCGATCGTGTGCTGCCCATCCTGTTCAGGTGTGCTCAGCCTCGGTCAGGTGTAAAAGTCGGACTTCCGGTGTCGGTGCTGGTCGGTTTCGGTGAGTGTGTCGACAGTGGGCGGCGATCGCGTCCGAATGATCACGACGTCGTAAGCGTCCTCGGCGGCGACGGTGGCGCCGACACTCGTGATGCCGGTCACGATCTGGCCGGCGTTTTCGCTGCCGATGAACACCATCGAAGCAGCTTCATCGGTGGCGATCGTGCGAAGTCGTGTTGCGATCGTTCCGGGCGTGGTGTACTTCCCGACCGTCTCGTGGCGAAAGTCCGCTTCCGGGGCGATCGTCGTCACGCGTTCGTGGAGCGACGCCACGACGAACGACGCGTCGGTCCTCTGTACCGGGCTCAACCCGGGCTTCGCCCTCGACACCCTGGTCGTCGCGTTGACGGCCGTCTCGGAGTCCATCGACGCCATCGAGGCCAGCCGGACCGTCGACTTCTCGCCGTACGGCGCCGGCGTCCTCGAACCGGGCGGCTTCGGGCTGGCCCCCGACGAGTGGACCCGCCGACGCGACGCCGGCGACCTGGCGGGACACGAGTCCTTCCAGAATTGAGGCGAGAATGCCCCTTCCTCAACGAGCGAACGCAGTGAGCGAGTAGGGAGGGGATGAATCGCCGCACGACAGTACAAACCATTAACCCGAAACATCCCTAACCGAGAGACCGCGATGGAGTACAGTCACCGCTACCCTGCATACCCGACACAAAAGGGAGCGGCTGAACTGGAACATCACATCGACATTCATCGCCAAGCGTACAACTACACCCTGTACGAGTACGAAAACGTCGATGCTGACGACATCGGCTCTGCGTACAAACACCACTACAGACTGCCCGACTGGAAAGACGAATTTTCAATCTTCTCG
>NZ_FNWU01000036.1 GCF_900108505.1 Halopenitus malekzadehii
GGGCCGGTCGTCATCGTTGGAGATGCGTCGTACCGCGTTGTTCCGGTCGGTGAAGAATCAGACTCGTCAGAAGATGTCCGGGAACTTAGCGTCGACGAGATACGTGCTGCACTCAGCGAGCTCGCTGACAACGACGACTTTCAGTCAATCGTAGACAATTGCCCGACGAATACGCCACTCGTCTACGACGACATCGATTATTTGACCCGCCATCTCCCCACAACTTCGCTCCAGAAGTGCCAGAAGCTGAGTGAGAGCACTCCTTTCGAGAAGGAATTACTCCTCCAAGTTGCCTACGTAGAACGCCAAAACTCTCTCGTCGGGCACTCAGACAACGTCCTCGAGTATTATCTCGAACAGCGTGCTGAAATCGCTGAAAAACTCCGGTCCACCGACGAGATCGACAGCGACGTTGAGCGGTCATTCTTTTCGTATCTACTCCTTGCCTCGGCACTCATCGAAGAGTTGACGACAGAAACGGTCCTCAACGAGCTCTTTCGCGAGGAAGCTCGTCTCGACAGCATCACGGAGCACGTTCGGAGTATGGGGCACGCGAAGCGATTAGAGAAACTCTGTGATATCCAAATACTGACTGGAGGTGACCATGGATCGCTTGTCGAGGTCAAAGAACGTAGAAACAACCTCGTCCACGACGCGCAGAAACGTGCAGGCCTTGACGAACTCGAATCGCGTCGTGAAGTCGCACAGATCCTTGAACAGACTGATCGATGTGCGTCCGTCCTACTGACGATCTCGGGGAAGAACATCGAGTCAGTCATCGCGAAGCGGGGGTGTGAGCCCTATATCGAACACGCTCAATCTGAGGCTGTGGCCGACACAATCACAACCTGGGAACAGGAGAATCCGGAGCGCCTGTCGAAACTCCACGATTGTGAAAGAGCGGCCCTCGAAGAGATTCACTGGGATACCGAAGAGAGTGACCCTGGGAACAACATCACGGAGGGATTCACGTTTGATGGGTTTGATGACGAGGGGCTGTATGAGATACTGATGGAGTTCGTCAGTGATGCCTCAAAGGCGTTCCTGGACCGTATTGATGCCGATGCGAACGAGAGCAATCTCGATCGCTTCGATTTCGCATTGATGGTGCTGCTCTGTGCTGGTCACAGTTACGACGAAATTGCCCGCTGGCTGGATACCGACGAAAAGTACGTCCAGCGGAAGGAGAACGTGATAGCCTGGAGAGCTTCACAGTTCGAGAAGGATTTGGTAGAGGAAATCCCCCGCCCAGAGGGCCCAACATGGCCATCTGAAACGGAATCAGATGATCAGGATGAGTGCTAGTCTGATAACAGACGAGTCATCGTCGCATAGTACGTATGCTCTCTCAGCGGAAGGCACACTTGGATAAGACCGAGCGTAAGCATCTCGAAGACCGCCTCACGGCAGAAGGTACCATCCGAGATCGAGAGTACTCGCTCGTCGATTCGGCGGCGGCGTCGCCGATGCAGTGACCGTGACGTCGTCAGCTATCAGGAACTGAACTCGCCGAGGCCTGATTGCTCGTGGTCCAGTGGCTCGATGACCTGGGGATCGTCGTTGCCGGGGTTGTTGACCCGCGTCGAGATCTCGTAGGCGTCCAGATCGCCCTTCGGGTACGGTTGGCACAGTTCCTTGCGGGTGTCCGGGTCTGCGGCGAGCCAGTCGGATTCCGCGTCCTGCGGTAGGACGACCGGCATCCGATCGTGGATCGAGTTCATCAGGTCGTTCGGCTCCGTCGTGAGAATCGTGACGCACGAGATCGTCTCGTCCTCACCCTCCCAGACGTCCCAGAGGCCGGCCATCGCGAACGCGGGATCGTCCTCGCGGTGAATCTGGAAGGGCTGTTTCGATCCACCGTTCGTCGATCGCCATTCGTAGAGGCCTGACGAGAGGACGAGACAGGGTCGAGAGTTCCACGCTCGTTCAAACACGCGTTTCTCGCCCGCGTTTTCCGAACGAGCGTTGATCATTCCCCCTTCGGGCTCGTTAGCCCAGAACGGTATCAGGCTCCAGTGGTAGCGAGCAATCTCATCTGAGGCCTCGTTCGTGATGATGTGTAGGTCGTCGCCGGGTGCGATGTTGTGTCGTGGCCTGTAGCTACCGTCCGCGACGACTTCGGCGCCGAAGCGATCCTCGAGGTCGTCTTGCTCGGTAAAGAGGGAATTGCGCCCACACATATGCTCGTGTTCGTCGAGGAGCGTCTTCAGCGTGACCGTGCGGGACCGAGTCCGTTGAGGACGCTGACTCTTACCTAATATAACCCCTCGACTAATCCAATATGTTTGGTAAGATTGCTCTAGAACCGTTCTCTGAACAAGTCTTCTGAAACGTGGAAGAGCCACGCTGCGAATAGAATGGATAAATCGATACATATGAGGTTGCTAAAATCGTCTTGGGGATCTTGCTCACACCTCGATCATTTTGAACAATGATAAATGCCGATTTAAGATATCTCCCAGGTCGTATTTGCAACACCAAGTATTCCCACGACGTTTTAATATTCTGTTGACATAATATCTTTAGTTCCTCAATCTGAGATTACAATTAGGATTTATATGGCATCCACATATCACGAGGTGCTTGACCTTTCTGAAGATGCTTCAATGAATGCTGTTAGAACTGCCTATCGGGAGAAGGTCAAGGAGTATCATCCTGATATAAGTGACCATCCGGACGCTAAGAAGCGGTTTCAACAACTCAAATCGGCATATGAAGTTCTCAGTAGTCGAAAGAGGAGAGAGCGGTACGAGCGTATGGGTCATAACAAGTATGTAGATCAATATGGGGGATATTCATCTGATGAGTTAGAACAGACAACAGAGATTCAGTTGGTTAAACAAGAAACCCAAACTAACCGTGCTGAATCCAATTCAAAAGAAGAATTTGCCAACCACGACAAGCAAGGATCAACACGATCTGAACAGAATGAGGTATCAAAAGGGACTTGGATCAGTTGGATAATCCAGGGACGGACCAGCGAAAATGATGGGACAGTTCCTTATATAATCCGACTTTCTGTTTACACTATCCTGCTATTGGTTGGTATTTTCATTTCTAAGCCGATTTTTGGAGGTTCGAATGCACTGATCTCCAATTTTCCTGCGTTTTTGATCTTATTGTGCGGGGCTCGTATAGTCTATTTGTCCGTATTCGAGCATCTTCGGGAAGAGTATGTGAAAATCGATCAAAGTCCCGAGCCAGATTCGTATGCGATACCGTATGCTCTCGCATTTGGGTTATTAGGACTCACTTTGCCATTATTCTCTCTCTTTCCACAAGTCTTGGGGATGTCATTAGAAACATATCCCATTGCATTAGCCATTGTATTAGGTGTT
>NZ_FNWU01000021.1 GCF_900108505.1 Halopenitus malekzadehii
CGCTCGGCTTCAACCCCACGAGGGTTCGTCTGAAACGGAACTGAACGCGTGTCTCTGCGGTTCCTGCTTTCGGCTTCAACCCCACGAGGGTTCGTCTGAAACGACTCTGCCTCACCGCAAAACGGGACGATCATCTCCGCTTCAACCCCACGAGGGTTCGTCTGAAACTCGTGCCTCAGTTCCGCGGCCTGGTCATCTTCGCTTCAACCCCACGAGGGTTCGTCTGAAACGTTTAGTTAGTTATCTGATAGTCTGCGACACCGAGTGCTTCAACCCCACGAGGGTTCGTCTGAAACCATGCCCGATTTCCGGAGCATACGACCACTAACGTGTGGATACAGTAAAGCGCTTCCGTCAACCCTCAATAGGTCGCGTCCCCCGTGGGGGTCGACGGAAGTGGCTATAGAAACCGCTGGTCTTCGGTCGGATCGTCTCCATACACTGTCCGATTCAGGAGTGTATCGGAGGATAACTCATAGATGATCGTTGATTCGCTGGGGTTTAGCAGGTCATCGACCTCGTTTTTCAACGTAGCCAGATCGCCTTCTGAGATTTCGCCTTCGAGTACTGAGTTCTGGACGTGGGTCAAGTACCGCCGACCGAGTTTGAGAGCCTTCTGCGTACGGTCGGCCTCCAAATCGTAGACCATCACAACGTACATATTACCACCACCGTTGGAACGGATCGTATTCCTCACCGGTGAGTAGGTGTTTCTTCAGCTTGTAGGCTTCGAGCCGCATAAGGTATTGATAGCTGACCTTCCGGTCCAGCGATGGATGTTCGACAGTTCGTTCCAGTGTTTCCTCGAATGCCTTCGTGTACGTTTTTCGCCCGGACTCGTTCAGCAGACAGGAGCCCAGTTCCGTCTCGAAATCGGTATCCGAAATCTGGTTTCGGTTCACCAGCCGGAACAGGACTCGATCAGCAAGCACCGGTTTGAACAGGTCGGCAATATCGAGCGACAACGAGTACCGTCGCTCGCCCGGCTCGTGGAGATAGCTGATCGTCGGATCAAGCGCAGTCGCTCGAATCGCCGAGATGCAGTTAGCATAGACCAGCGAATTACCGAACGAAATGAGACTGTTGATCTCGTTAGGTGGTGGGTTGTACTCCCGTCGGTTGAGCTGGAACTCGCCTGGAAGGATCTCGTTGAAGCTCCGGTAGTAGGCTTTTCTCGCCGTCGCTTCGACACCCAGTAATTCCTCGATAGGAAGTGATTCATCGACACGTGCGGCCGCCGCTTCCAGATCCTCAATGATGTCGTCAAGATCACAGTCCCGGCCGTTGTAGTAGACGACATTCGTTCGCATATTGTGGATGCTCCCTCTCACAATCGCGGCGGCGAGCTGTCGCCGATGCTCGCTATCCTCGTAGGCGCGCACTTGGTTGACGACGGTCTTCCCCGAGGTTTGCCCGCGTTTCGGCATCACTGAACCCGAGTAGTAATCCTCCCAGCCGAAGACGTGGAGTGCGACCGTCCGGTCGTTGAGAAACGACATCAGCCGCGTGTTGAAATCGATCTGGCCGTGCAGGAAGAACGCCTCGGCGTTCTCGATCGGGATGTACTTTTTCTCGCTCCCGTCGTCGGGAACGAGTCTGAGCGTGTCGTCGCTTCGTTCGAGTCGACCGTCGGAAAAGACGTGGTAGTTTCGATCCATAATTAACACCAACAGAAGTCGTGATACGCACACGAGTCACAGAACGGTTTCTCCTCGGCCGGTGGCGGCGAGGGCTGTTCGATGACGCCGTGAATCCCGCGGATCGCCGTTTCGACTTTTTCGATCCGGTCGTCGGTCAGGTTGACGGGCTCGCGTTTGCGTTCTCGGGGATGGGCCAGGACGCCATCCCGTTGGATGTCAGCCACACGGTCGAGATACCAGAGGTAGTACGACAGCTGCATCTCGGCCGGCTCGGTCAGCGTCGAGGAGGGCTTTACTTCGACGACACGGCCGTCATCGAGGAGATCGAGTGAGATCATCCCGAGGTGGAGGTTCTCCCGTTTGTCGCTGTAGGCCGTGTCGTCGACGCGCGTGCCGCGAACGACGGTCGGGTTCTCGCGGTCGATTTCGAGGTTCCGGCTCTCGAACCAGAGTTCGCGCTTGCAGACGTAGTAGTACTGCATCATGACGCCCGTGACGCGAAACGGCTCGTCGACCGGCTCGCCGCGAGCGGTTGCCAGCAGGCGGTCGACTGGGTCGGTGGTGGTCATATGATCCGTCTCTCCGCGGTACTGTCCGGAATAACGAAGCCAGTGTTCTGATCGAAATACTGGCTCAATCCGTGTTCACGGACATCGAGACACAGTACATCCGTATCCTCGTGGATCCGATTTAGCTGTCCGATTTTTTCTTTCTTATCGGATTCTTCGTGGTAGATCGGTATCGACACGCGTAGTTCTTTGAGTTCATCCATCAATCGACGGACGCGATTGAACTCGTACTGCTTCCACGCGTCGCGTACCTGTTCTACCTGCTCCCGTTCGGCAGTAGTTCGACAAATGATGATGTCCACTGCGTTTCGCTGATCGATCAGCGATAGATCTCTCAGTTTGTCTCCGCGTAAATCGTCGACATACTCGACGTATTCCTGTTTCCCGACGTTCTTGTCGGTGTGTAGTCGTCGATAATATTCTGTGACCGCTGTGCGGGCAACCGCTGTCTCCGAAAGGGGTGTATCAGCTTCACGGACAGAATCCAGCGTTTCGGCTGCAACAGGAAGCAGTGTCGCTCCGCGATTATAGACTGCTTCTGCCGGCGTTTTTTTCTGCTCCTCCGGAACATCGAGCCACCAGATGACGACCCGCCCTTGTTCTCGTTCAAACGACCGATTACAGCGACCGGCCGCTTGGACGATACTGTCGATTGGGGCCAAGTCGCGGTAGACGCGGTCGAAGCTGATGTCAACACCGGCCTCAATGAGTTGCGTTGAGACTGTGATGAGACCGTGTTCGTCGTCGGTGAGTTCTTTCGCCGTTTCGATAAGTTTGAGCCGATCTAGCGGACGGAGGCGCGTCGAGAGGTGGAGTATCGATGCATCGCTTTGGTTTTTGATACGAATAGCGAGTGCCTCCGGATCGATGTCAGCTGTCGTATCGGCAGCATCGAGTTCGTCGGCATAGACATTCCCAACACTCAGGAGCGAACGTCGGGAACCAGTGAGTTCGTCAAAGAGTGCGCGCGCACTGTCGATTGTGTTGCAGACGGCAAGCGTTGACGCTCCAGCATCGACCGCACTGAGCAGTTCGGCCCCTGCGTCGGGGTATGCTTTCGGCTCGGATTGGGTTTCGATATACCGTTCGGCCGATGCATCGAGTTCGTACTGAACGCGTTCGGTCGCCTCGAAGTATACATCCGGATCATCGACCAGTTCGCTTACGTTGTCTATTCGCTCGGTTGCTGCATCGAACAGCTGTGGCTGCGTGGCGGTCATAGCGATCACCGTTGCGTTGTACTGCTCGGTCAGAATTGTAACGAGGCGAGGGACGAGCTTCCACCAGTCAAGTGGCAGACTCTGTGGTTCATCGAGGATCACAACGCTGTCACGAAGTGCGGAGATCTTCATCGACTGCTTGTTGGCTGGGCCAGCAAGGCTTTCGAATAGCTGCACGAACGTCGTCACGGTAAGCCCCGCACGCCAACTTTCAGCGAGCATCCCGGCCACGTCGTCGTTCCTGTCTGCCTTATCGGCGTCTACGTCGTCTTCGTCGACGATTTTGGTTTCCGAGAGGTGGTGGTGAGCCGTCAGTAATCGACCGGGGGTGTCAGTCTCGTAGATTTCTTCGACCTCATCGACCACCTGATCGATGATACTGGTAAACGGCAACGCGTAGACGATACGCTCGCCGCCGCGTTCATCACGGATCGTCTGTGCGGCCGACAGCCCGGAGAGTGTTTTTCCCATACCGGTTGGTAGTGTGAGCGTCGCTACACCGCCGCCCTCCTCGGCAAACTCCTCCGCGTTCCCTATGACAGCTGATCGTGCGCGCGATCGATAGTGGTTCAATCGTTCTGTTCTGGAGCCATCCGGATCAGCAGGCGACGACGATTCGATATCGTCAACGTACTCGTCTAATACCTGCATCGATGGCCGTTCTGCTTTGTAGGGTGCCCCCGAGCTAGTATCCTCGCTGCGGCTTGCTGCACTCGTCTTATCCGCAAGCACGAGCGATCCCCAGCATTCGAGAACCAGTCCATAACAGGAGTCGGACAGCGAGTCTCGACTGATTGTCGTCCCGCTTTCCGTGGCAACAGCAGCGGTAATCTCGTCGAGAAGTCCCTTGTATGAATGCCGAAACCCGTCCCACGACCCGTGGCTATCAGTTGCATCGTTCAAAATATCGGCCGCAAGCCCGGAGACATGTTCGTCGATGTCGTTCAACTGCATAGCGATTGCTGCCTGTTGCTGTTCGGCGCTGGTCTGGGCATCCCCCGTTGAATTCTCCGAGTTGTACGCACGGTCGTAGATGTACTGAGTCACATCCGGAAGCCGACCGTGGTGTTTGGCAACCGCGACGAAGCCGGCCAGACTGGTCTCAGTTTCAAATCCCTGTGCGTCGAGAACGTAATACGCTGCGAACGAGCCGATTGGAGCATGGTACCGACACGGCTTGTACTCTGGCTCGGTGTTGTGTCGAAGATACTCCTGAAAGAACGTCGTCGCTTTCCCGAAGTCGTGAACGTAGGCGAGCGTCTCGACGACTCGCTGTAGTGACTCACCTTCGGGTGTCGTCGCCCTGTCGGGAACGATTTCGTTGGCCCGTCGAGCGACATCATCCAGATGATCACGGAGATAAACACCCTTATGACCGTCTTCGGGTGGATGGGAGTACCGAATAGACATCAGACGAACACCACGGTTCGGCCGTCGACACTGGCTGCCGTAGTGTTTCTCACTTCAAGGACGTCTGCGTCGGGATTATATGCGTAGTTAGTGAATCCGGTTGTTGTGCGACCGCCCGAGTCAGCTTTCATAAACGCTGGCGATTCTTCGATCTGACAGCGTGTCCCTGCATCAAGAACGACATCGTCGACTGCATTCGGTACGGCCGAATCGACTTCGATAGTATCGTTCTGAGGGCTCTCCTCAATATCGAATTCCCCGTGATACTCGATATCGGCGATATACTCGGAGAGACCGAGACTCGGTACGTAGTGGGATTCGCCTGCAGCAAGCGTCTCCCGCAGTTCGGAATACCACTGATCATCGGCGAGTGCGACATCGATACGGTAGGCCGGGTCGACTAGTACCTCGTAGTTGTGCTGCTGCCGGAGGGTCGTTGGATCTGGTAGTTTGACGCTGATTTTTCCGCGCCCATTGAGTGACTGTAGGTTTCCAGCAGCAGTCGAGAGCGTGTTCATCGGTATGTTGATCGTCCGGATCTCACGAACAGGCTCAATTGCGACTGCCGACTTATCGGGCGCGAACAGGTCGTAGTAGCCATCCCGTTCGATTCCAAGGACTGCTGCGAGAAGCCCAGCAACGGTCGTTCGGGGGATAATTCGATAGGTCTGTTTGACGATGTTTCCTTCGATCCGCCGGAAGTGTCCCCACGGCCCGCGGACGGTAAACGAGAGACAACGATCCGGCTGATCACTGCCTGCGTCGGCCGTCCACCCGTCCAGCGATTGTTGCGACATCGTTACGCGGTGGTATCGTCATTCGGGAGTGTCGCAGTCTGTTCGTCATAGACCTCAATTTTTTCGACGGCATCCGCTCCGATAGCGTCCTCAAGGGCATCGTGAAGTATCGCTGACCCACCGAGTTCGCCATCATATGTGAGTTGTAACACGTCGCTGGTAACGACACGAACCCGTTCGATTCTATTACTCGCCCCATCCAGTCGGTCTACGAGCCCTGTCACGTCTAGTGTGAGGTCACGAACCGTTCGGAGTTCTTCATCGGGTTTTGAATGCTCATCGTCGAGTTCAAGATCTCGGTCGAGACCGCCAAGGTGGAAACTCTCGTCGGCGTACTCGACACGGCAGTAGAGTCGCGGTTCCTGCCCCACTTTGCTCCGGCTGATAGTTTGATTCTTGATTGCGCGCCAGCACAGCGTATCGAGCCGTTTGACATCCGCTTCGGTGAGGTTTGTGTCTGCCGCACCGTGTTCGTCGACGAGTCCGTGGAACCGGATCAGCCCGTACTGAATCCGGTGATCGTCGAGATCGAACCCGCCCTGCTGTTTGTTCTCCTGTGTGGCGATCACGCTCGTTAGGCTATCGTATTCCTCGTTTTCGTTGACGGCGTGCATCGATTTGCCAGGCGAGAACTGAACGGGGCCGGTGAAGTGATCGGGTAGGTGCTTGGCATATACTTCGTCGGTATCCACCGACATCGTCGCTCCGAAGTATCGTACGTCGACGCTTTCGTTCAGGAACTCGCCGAACACGGCGTCACGAAACTTGTCGACTTCCTCGTCGTCGTCGAGATCATAGTCATCGGGATCGACTTCCTTGAGCCGATCTTCGAGGAGCTGACCGCGCGTGTACTGGTCGCCGTCCTCCTGCACGTTTCGAATGTAGACGCCGTGACCGTCGTCGTCGAGTTGATCACGGAGATACCGTTTTAGTCGAACGTCGGTGACGATCGCTTGCTGAGTCTGAGGATCGATTCGCGGCCGATTGGCACCCGATAGTGGATTGCCGTTCGGATTGGCGTCGACGGCATCGTACAGGAAAACGATCTCTGAGCGGTTCGTCACGGAATCCGATGTGTCGGACATATTAGTGTTCCTCCTCGGTTTCGTCGGCATCGGTTTCGTCTCGATTCCACGGGTGATCGTTCATTCCGTACGTCACGCCAAGGGCGTAGTAGAATCGAAGATCGTCGGTCTCGATCTCCCAATCCTCGGGATCGGGACTGAGGATCGTCTCACGAAGCCGGTCGACGATGTGATCGGCCTTCGTTCCCGGATATCCTCCCTGCTGTTTCTTTTCCTGACGCGTGTAGGTCAGCGTCTTGGCGACCGTCTCCTGAGTCACCTTCTTGATTCGGGATCGGGTAATCGACTTGACCGGGTACTGATCGACGAGTGTGGTCGATCGATCCTCGCTGTACTCCTGATAGCTTCCGATGTCGCCGACGAGCGCGCCGAGCAGGAACGCCCCGCGGCGTTGGCTCGTCACGGAATCCGGGTCGTCGTCGTGGGCTGGCGACAGTGCGGGCGTTTCGTTGATGAACGATTCGAGTTTTGTTGCGGCGGGATGGCCCCCGTCCGCGATCGGGATCTCATCTAGCGTTGGCATAATGTATCTATCATAGGTTGGTTCGTGTGTAATCGGATCGTTACTCGGATCGGTCGGTTTCAATAGCTGAAGGCCGTTGTCGGCCAGTGCACAGAGTTGGGCGAACTGGCTGGCGACCAAAAATGACGGGAAGCCCTCGTGCTCGTCGTCATCGGTCTGCTCGTCAACGATCCGGTCTACGTACTCTTCGAGGAGCAAGTCTACCGCAATCGGCTCGCCACTCAGGACGCTTACGAGTGCCTTAATCCGTGGATCGTCCGCATCGGCTTCGTCATCGTCGCGTTCAGCGAACGTCTGATAGAAGTACCAGCCTGTCGAGACGGCGTGCAACTGCTCGTCGCTCGTTGAGAGCAGCCCCCACTTCTCGTTCGTTGGAAGCGGTGCAGTCCATTCTGCTTCGGGTTCCTTATTGAATGCCGAGACACTTTCCACAAGGCGATTGTGAGTAAACGCGAGTTCCTTCGGGTAGTGAAGTCGACCGTTCAGCGTTTCGCCGAACACGTCGTATCGGGACATCTGGTGCGGCATAACCGCCGAGATATAGAAACGAAGGTCTCGGGTGTTGAGATCGGTACCCCGTTCATTTTTGTAGGCATCTTCGATTGGTGTCGTGTCATCGTTTTCGGTTGCGTGGTAGAGCAGCTCATACAGCCGATGTACCTTGTGGGGAGTCAGTCGGCCGAACACGTAGGGCAGATAGTACACTTTTGAACCGAATGTCCGGTAGGTACAGGCTTCGACAAACGTCCCGGCGTTCATAACGGTAATTGCGGCGTCCTCCGAAATCGGATGTGAGCGCCACGCTTCTTCGATGTCGAGTCCAGGGAACTTTTCGAGCTGCTTGCCGAGGAAGTAGTTCTGTGGGTCCTCGGAGGTCCCGACGGTCCGAGCGGGCAAGCCCGTAACGAGGTCGGTCGCGTCTCCTGACGAGTCGTCAGCCTTGTTCTTCGTGACGAGCTTCGAGAGCTTCCGCTGGCGCATCGCCTCGTTGAATACATCGAGATCACCGGGCCAGTGGTAGTCTCCGTTCGACTCGGTTTTCACTTGGACCGTTAACAACGATGTGGCCGATTCGCCGCCGAGCTTCCGCGTGATCGTCTCCTCGATCGTTTCGAGTGCTGACTCGCTTTCACCGAGTTCAGCTAGTCGGTTGATGATCCAGCCGTCAGCGTGGTCATCGGCAGCCTCAGCGACTACATCATCGGTTCCCCATCGTGTCAGTCGCTCCTTCGCGTAGCGTGCCAGTTTCTCTGGCTTGCTATTTCGCCCCGACTGATGCGTTATACTGTGATCAATCCCTGCCGCTGCCGAGAATTTACAATGCCCCACTTTCTGAATCAGATCCTCTGTGTACCTCGTCACCTGAACGGGGCCGATATCATCGTCGGCTAACTGTGGCTCGTCACTGGATATGTCAATCCGAACGACGATCAGGCTGTCATCGGTATCGACGAGCTCGCCGGCCGCGTCAGGTGTGAGATACGGAGCGTACTCGCCGCCACCAGTCGTGGCGAGCGTGTAGAGCTTACCGTAGAGGTACTGGAGATCTCGAAGTGACCCGATTGGCGAATCTGGCAACTCATTGGCTAATTGGCTTTTACCATACTCTTTGCGAAATTTCTCAGGTTTCAACATTGCTTATTTTTGCTTTGTATTTGGCAGTCAACTGATCTATAAACATCTGTATTATCGCATTGTATATAAACTTTTACTATAGAACAGGGGAAGTAGAGTTAATCTTGGTGATAGTCAGAACAATAGATACAGGGGAAATTTTTTGTGTGTAGCCGCTAGACAGATCTACAAGATGGGTGATCACATGAGAAGATAATACTCTGGCTGGCACATATCCCTGAAAACAATTATGCCAGCCATAGTGAGGAGTCTGGTAGAACTCCCTCAGACATAAATATATTCCAGAGCAATGTAACCTTACTGGGTTAGGGACGTTCCAGATGAACAACTGTTGGGTTGAAGCCCCTGTGCTATTGTTCCTACCCCAGTTCATTTTCACGATATCCTTCTGTTGAGTCAGTATAGCTGCGTTTTATCCGTGAGATTCACGAACCCCAGCCCCAGCGAGTTCCGTTCGCCGAGCCCGCAGTCCAACGCGAGGTTGAGATGCCGGCGGTGGTGGTCGTCACGCACGGTGTACTCGAACTTCCACTTGCTCAGAACGTAGGTCATCTCTTGCCCCTCAGTGACGGTCACCGGGACGGCGAACGTCTTGATGAGTTCGTAGCCATCGAACAGATCGCCGTCGACGTCGCTCGGTCCCGGCAGATAGTCGTGGGCGAAACGGTCGTGTTTCTGATCGAGGTTGGCCTCCAGCTGCGTGCGGAGCGGTTCCATCGAGTGCTCGGGACGCCAGAAGACGGCGGTGTCGCCGCCGGGGTGGTCGATACCGTACTTCTCGCAGCGCCACGGCGGAATCCGAACCAAGAGTCCAGTTCCGGTTTCGATCGTCCCACGCGTACCCGGTTCGCCGACATCGGGTTCGAGCGAAGTCACGTCATCGACGTGGAACGGCATCTCACCGATGTTCAACTCCCGTTCGTCTTTCAGGTCGGCAGCCACGTGAGCGAGTAACTCTTCGTGGGGCGAGGCCACGAGCAGGGTTCGTTCATCGCCTTCTTTCATATTCCTTGGCGGGAACGGGTTCGAATAGGTGAACCCCTTCGGTCGATTCTCGTCGTGTATAGCGTCGTATTGCGTCCCTTCGAGAGCGTTCCAAATTCGTCCGCGAAGCTTGTGGTGATAGGTGTTATCGTAAGCAGTATCGACGCGTGCGCTGAGTCGCGCTAATATACGCAAGAAGACATCACCTCTGTCTCCTCCTCGTTAATAATTCCATAACAAATGACAGTTATCAGGATGATACATAAATGTAATCACATCCCTGTGAAAGTAAATATTCAGACAGGAGTTATAACCCGGCTCTCATCCACATTATGTAGTAGAGAGTACAAAACCTGTGTTATGGTATCGGTATACTACCAGGATGCGTACTCCGAGATCCGAATACTATACTGTAGGGATGATCCCTGATTTGACCGAAAAATCGGTCGTCCTGATGGATCTCCCAAACGCCTTTATTTACGATCTCCGACTGCACCCTACGCGAGACGCCCACCGTTCCCACTCCGGCCACGACCCACCTATTCGGCCGCGAACTCGACGCCGGTGAACTCGAACCGCGCGCCGCCGTCGGACCCGCTGGTCACGGTGACGTCCCACCCGTGGGCCTCGGCGATCCGCTGCACGATGCTCAAGCCGAAGCCGGTTCCCTCGGCGTTCGTCGAATACCCGGCCTCGAACACGGCCGCGGCGTCGTCGTCGGGAATCCCCGGGCCGTCGTCCGCGACGAAGAACCCGTCCTCCAGGCCGCCGACCGTCACGGTGACGTCGGGGCCGCCGTGTTCGACGGCGTCCCCGCAAGCGTGCGAGCGGGGGCTCGTTGAGCTGTGCTCAACGGCGTTTCGGATGAGGTTCTCGAACAGCTGTCTGAGCCGGGTCTCGTCGGCCACCACGGTGCGGTCGTCCGCGACGACCAGCGTGGCGTCGGCCGTCTCGACGGTCTCCCAACACGCCTCGACCACGGCCGCGAGATCGACCGCGTCGGTCTCCGCGACGGCCTCGCCCTGCCGGGCCAGCGTGAGCAGGTCCTCGATGAGCGCCTCCATCCGGTCGTGGGCTCGCTGGACCGCCTCGAGGTGCGGGCTCTCGCAGTCCTCGCGCGCCAGCTCGAGGTGCCCCATCGCGACGTTCAGGGGGTTTCGCAGGTCGTGTGAGACGATGCTCGCGAACTCCTCGAGGCGTTCGTTGGCCCGCTTTACCGTTTCCCGCTCGGTCACGTCGATGTACATCGCCAGCGTGCCCCCGACCTCGCCGTCGGCGTCCTTTTGCGGGACCGCCCGCAACCGGGTCTCGATCACGTTCCCGTCGGCGGCCACCAGATCGCGGGATTCGTTGGTGAACGCGCCGTTCAGGGCGTCCTCGTAGCCGCCGTCGTCGATCAGCGCCCGCTCGGAGTCGGTCGTGTAGCACTCCGCGAGGTCGGTGCCGACGAGCGCGTCCGGCTCGACCCCGAGCGTGTCCGCGAACTGGTTGTTACAGTCCTCGATGATCGGCCGGCCGTCCTCCGCTCGCGTGACGACCGCCATCACCGGCGCCTCTTCGAACAGCGTCCGATACTGCTCCTCGAGCCGGGTCGTCAGATCTTCCAGCTCCTGGGTCTTTCGCTCGAGTTCCTGGGTCTTCCGCTCCAGCTCCCGTTGGTCCCGCTTGGCGTCGTCGACGTCGAGATGGATCCCGACGGCGCGAATCGGCTCGCCGTCGGCGTCCCGCTCGACGATCCGGCCGAGATCCCGGATCCACTTCCACTCGCCGTCGGCGGTTCGCATCCGGTGTGTGGTGTCGTAGTGGTCCGTCTCCCCGTTCCGGTGTGCGTCGAGCGCGTCGGTGACCGCGTCGATGTCGTCCGGATGGACGCGCGTCTCCCACGTGTCGAGGTGTGGCTCGAGGTCGTCGAGATCGTAGCCGAGCATCTCGGCCCACTGGTCGTTGAACTCGACCGCGTCGGTCCGCATGTCCCAGTCCCAGACGCCGAGGGTCGCCCCTTCGACCGCGAGCTCGAGCCGGTTCTTGAGCGACCGGATCTCCCGGAGCTGCTGCTTTCGCTCGGTGATGTCCCGCGAGATGACCACGAACCGGTCGCCGTCGTTCACGTGCAGCCGGGTCAGGTGCACCTCGACGGGGAACCGCGTCCCGTCTCCGGTCTCGAAGACCGTTTCGACCTCGGTTCGCTCGCCGACGTCCATTCGCTCCCAGATCGCCCGCAGCTCGTCCGGCTCGATCTCCTGGTCGATCTCCCAGACCTTGCGCCCGACGATCTCCGCCTTCGGTTGGTCGAACGCCGCACAGAACTGCCGGTTCACGTCGACGATGGTCCCGTCGGCGGTATGGATGTCGATCATATCGGGGGAGTTCTCGAAGAGCGCCTCGAAGCTGGCCGTGGTCCGTTCGAGGCGTTCCTCACGCGCCTTGGCCTCGGTGACGTCACTTATGCGGACGATGTACCCGCCGATCGTCGTCGCCCGCTGGGTGCGTCCCCGCGCCTCGAGCCATATCCACGACCCGTCCGCGTGGCGGAACCGAAACTCGGCGGTGACGACCGTTTCCGTCTCGAACTCAAGCACGTCGGCGAACGCCTCGCGGACCCGCTCCCGGTCTTTGGGGTGAACGTGTTCGAACACGTGGTCCCCCGTCCGCTCCTCGGGCGCATACCCGGTGAGACGCTGTACGGCCGGGCTTTCATACAGGATCTCGCCCGACACGTCCACGACCAGGATCCCGTCCGCGAGGGTCCGAACGAGCTCCTGATATTGGTCTCTTGTCAGTTCCATTATCCCGACGTATTGCTAACAACCGGTTAAGAAGTCTTGCATTGGCCGAGTCTCCCGCTCGACCGGTGGTGGCTGATCGACTCCCAACTCCAGTCGGCAAACGAGATGGCTGCTGCCGGCGACACGGACCCCGTTCGATTTGCCGCTGCTCGAGACCGACTGCGGGATACGTAGCCGGAACTGGACGCTCCGGTCGCAGCATCGAAACGGCACGTTTTCCGTCTCCCCATCCAACCGACGTCCATGACCGATCACTCCGACGACCCCGATTCCCACGACCACTCCAGCGATCATCACGGACACTCCGACGCTCACGACGACCACGCTCACGACGACCACGACCATCACGCGCACGACCTCGATCACCTCGGCGTCGCCGTCGTCACGGTCTCGAGCTCGCGGTCGATGGACGAGGACGCGACCGGCGATCGCCTCGTGAGCACGCTCGAGGAGGCGGGCCACGACGTGTCGGTTCGGGAGCTGATCCCGGACGACTTCGACCGGGTGCAGGGGACGGTCGACCGGCTCGTCGAGCGTGGCGACGTCGACGCCGTCATCACGTCCGGCGGGACCGGCGCCACCCCGGACGACGTCACGCCCGAGGCGGTCCGCCCGCTCTTCGAGAAGGCCCTGCCGGGCTTCGGGGAGACGTTCCGGCGGCTCTCGTTCGCCGAGATCGGCACGAAGACGATCGGTTCGCGGGCGACCGCCGGGATCGCCGACGGCATCCCGGTGTTCTGCCTGCCGGGATCGACCGGCGCCGTCGTCCTCGGCCTCGAGGACGTGATCCTCCCGGAGGTCGGTCATCTGGCGGGGCTCGCGCGGCGGGACGCCGACGAGGGAGAGGTGAACGAGGGGAAAGGGGACGCCGAGGAAGGAGACGCCGAGGAGGACGCTGAGGCGAACGGGAACTGACTCGAGGAACACCGATCGGTGACGGGACGTGATTCCGCGATCGCCGCTCCCTGCGCCCGCTTGCCCGCCGTTAGTCCGACTCGCTGGCGGCGTCGAGGGCTGGCCGCACACGTTTGACCGCCGCGCCGTCCTCGAGGAAGACGATCGTCCGGGGCGGCCGGACCGACTTCGGGCGGACGCGCAGGTCGGCGGCCTCGGCGGCCTCGGCGACTGCATCGACGCCGACGCGGAACTCGAGGCGGACGCGATCGGGCTGGACGAACGCCTCGGCGATCGTCGTGGTGTCGTCGATCGCGTCCGCCGTCGCCGACTCCTCGTCGACGTCCGGGGCGGGCTCGCACCTCTCCGGACCGTCCGCCGCGTCCGCCTCGCGCACGCGAACGATCCGGTAGGCGAGCGCGCCGTCGAGGGTCGGCTCGACGTCGGGGTCGGCGTCGGTGACCTGGAGGTCGCGCAGTCGCCCCGCGTCGCCGCTGATCTCGGAGGCCAGCAGCTGGGCGATCCGGACGCCGTCCTGCAGGCGGTCGTCGACCATCAGGCGGCCTCCCCGGCGGCCGGGTCCTCGTCGCGAGGGCTCTCGTCGTCGGCTTCGGCGTCGTCCGCATCGGCATCGTCGGCCTCGGTGGCATCGTCATCGTCCGCCTCGCTGACGTCCGCATCGGCGTCGACGCCCTTACCGGCCAGCAGGTCCTCCCGGACCGCGCCCGCGAGCGGACCGACGTCGACCCCTTGTTCGTTGGCGTACAGCACCGCCGCGGCCTCGATCGTGATCTCGAGGCCGCGCTGGCGCTCGTTGATCGCGGCGACGGCGGTCCGCTTGTCAACGCCGGCGTCGACGACCGCATCGAGGGCGCGCTCGAAGGTCGACTGTTCCCGGAGGATCGACTCGTCTGGGGTGAATCCCTCCGGCACGTCCACGGCGTCCGGATCGAAGGCGGGGACCAGCTCGTCGTCCTCCCGGTCGAGCAGCCCGCGCCCGGTGGCGACGTCGACGAGGCGTTTCGCCTGGTCGGGCGAGAACCAGTCGCGATCCAGCGAGAGGGCGACGACGAACTCGCCCTCGCCGAGTCGGTCCCGTCCCTGCTGGCGGAACGGCGCCGCGACGGCGGTCCGAAGACTCATACACGGCCGGGGGCGAGCCACGCCGGTAAAGCTACCGAACCGGGACGCTCCCGGCGCCTGTGGGCGCCGGAGTTGCTGACCGGCGCTTCAAACGGCCGTCAGCGACGACGCCCCCGAGTCGAACGGTTCAAGTATTCGCTCGGCGTTCCTGGGCGTATGAAGGACCAGGGACGCTCCACGCGGAAGCGAACGGGCGGTCGACTGCGACCCTCACACGACAAGAAGCGCCACCAGCTCGGCCGCGAGGCCGCCGAGACGACCGTCGGCGAGCCCCGCTTCCAGTACATCGACGCGCGCGGCACCGAGGAGAAGGTTCGCGCCCTCTCGACGAACGTCGCGCAGGTCTCCGTCGACGGCGAGACGGTCTCGGCCGAGATCGAGAACGTCGTCGAGAACCCCTCGAACGTGAACTACGTGCGCCGAAACATCCTCACCAAGGGTGCCATCATCGAGACGAGCGAGGGCCGCGCCCGCGTCACCTCCCGACCGGGCCAGACCGGCCTCGTCAACGCGGTCGCCGTCGACGAGTAACGCGACCGTACCTGCGACGCCGTATTCCCGACGATCGCCCCCACGAGCTGTTGCGCCGCCGATCCGAATGGGCAATCGATCCGAATGGGCTACCGGCCCGGGCGGGCCGACGCGCCGGCTCCGTCGTGATCCGCCGGTCCGGTCTATCCACGAACGTGGATATGGTCGTCGTTCCAAAACCGTTTTTGCACACGACTTCGCAGTATCCGGTGATGACCGCCTACACTGCGACCGTCACCGTCCGGCTCAAGCGGGGCGTGCTCGACCCCGAGGCCGAGACGACGAAGCGGGCGCTCGAACGGCTCGGCTTCGACCTCGAGGACCTCCGGTCGGCAGACCGGTTCGAGATCGACCTCGAGGCCGATGACGCCGACGACGCCGCCGAGCGGGCCGGCGAGATGGCCGAGCGTCTGCTGGCGAACCCGACCATTCACGACTACGAGGTCACGGTCGACCAGCGATGACCGTCACCGTCCTGCAGTTCGGCGGCTCGAACTGCGACCGGGACGCCGTCCGGGCGCTCGAACATCTCGGGATCGACGCCGAGCGCCGCTGGCACGCGGACGGCCTCCCCGCCGAGACCGACGGGATCGTCATTCCGGGCGGGTTCTCCTATGGCGACTACCTCCGCGCCGGCGCGATGGCCGCCCGCGCGCCCGTGATGGCGGAGGTTCGCGCGGCCGCAGCCGACGGAACGCCCGTTCTCGGCGTCTGCAACGGCGCCCAGATCGGCGCCGAGGCGTCGCTCGTCGCTGGCGCGTTCACCACCAACGAGAGCGCGCGCTTCCAGTGTGAGCCCGTTCACCTCCGCGTCGAGCGCGCGGACACGCCCTGGACTGCCGCCTACGACGTGGGCGACGTGATCCGGGTGCCGATCGCTCACGGCGAGGGCCGCTTCGAGATCGACGCGGACGCCTACGAGACGCTCGAGGCGGACGGCCGGATCCTCTTCCGGTACTGTGACGCCGACGGCGACGTCACCGACGCGGCCAACCCCAACGGCTCGACCGGAAACGTCGCCGGCATCCTCGGCGAGCGCGAGACGACCGCCGTGTTGATGCCCCACCCCGAACGTGCCACGCTGCCCGACGTCGCCGCGAGCACGGACGGACAGGGGGTTCTGCGGGCCTTCGCCTAGATCGGGCGTTCCTCGAGGGGCGTCGGTAGCCATCGCGACCGTCACCGGCCACACCGGACGGGAACCGGTTCGACGTTAACTGTTTAAACGACCCGACCGCTACCTCACTGTATGAGCGACCAGCAGGGGGGCGCCACGCCCGCCGCCGATGACGCTGCTGCCGAGGATCAGCACCGCCGTGAGGACGCCGACCGGTTCGCGGGCCGGAAGGACGAGGACCTCCGCAGCCGGGACGTGACCGAGGGGGCTGACAAGGCCCCGCATCGGTCGATGTTTCGCGCGATGGGCTTCGACGACGAGGACCTCTCCTCGCCGCTGGTCGGGGTTGCGAACCCGGCGGCGGACATCACTCCGTGTAACGTCCACCTCGACGACGTCGCGGACGCGGCGGTCGACGGGATCGACGCGGCCGACGGGATGCCCATCGAGTTCGGCACGATCACCATCTCCGACGCCATCTCGATGGGGACCGAGGGGATGAAGGCCTCGCTCATCTCCCGGGAGGTCATCGCCGACTCCGTCGAGCTCGTCTCCTTCGGCGAGCGGATGGACGGCCTCGTGACCGTCGCGGGCTGTGACAAGAACCTCCCCGGGATGATGATGGCGGCCATCCGGACGGACCTCCCCTCCGTATTCCTGTACGGCGGCTCGATCATGCCCGGCCAGCACGAGGGGCGCGACGTCACGATCGTCCAGGTGTTCGAGGGCGTCGGCGCGTACGCGCAGGGCGATATGGACGCCGACGAGCTCAACGACCTCGAGCGCAACGCCTGTCCGGGCGCCGGCTCCTGTGGCGGGATGTACACGGCCAACACGATGGCCTCGATCTCCGAGGCGCTCGGGATGGCGCCGCTGGGGTCGGCCTCGGCGCCCGCCGAGGTCGACGAACGCTACGAGGTTGCCGAGCGCGCCGGCGATCTGGCGCTCGACTGCATCGAGAACGACCGCCGGCCCTCCGACATCCTGACCCGGAAGTCCTTCGAGAACGCGATCGCGCTCCAGACGGCGATCGGGGGCTCGACCAACGGCGTGCTTCACCTGCTCGCGCTGGCCGCCGAGGCCGGCGTCGACCTCGACATCGAGGACTTCGACGAGATCTCCCGCCGCACCCCGAAGATCGCGGACATGCAGCCGGGCGGCCAGAGCGTGATGAACGACCTTCACGAGATCGGCGGCGTCCCGGTCGTGATCCGCCGGCTGCTCGAGGCCGGACTGTTCCACGGCGACCAGCTCACCGTCACGGGGCGAACGATCGCCGAGGAACTCGATCGGCTCGACCTCCCCGACGAGGAGGCGATCGACGCCGACTTCCTCTACACGGTCGACGAGCCCAAACAGCCCGAGGGCGCCATCAAGATCCTGACGGGGAACCTCGCGCCGGAGGGCGCGGTTCTGAAGGCGACCGGCCAGGACGAGTTCTACCACCAGGGTCCCGCGCGGGTCTTCGAGAACGAGGAGGACGCCATGGAGTACGTCCAATCCGGTGCGATCGACTCCGGCGACGTCATCATCATCCGCAACGAGGGGCCACGCGGCGGGCCCGGAATGCGCGAGATGCTCGGCGTCACCGCCGCCGTCGTCGGCGCGGGCCACGAGGACGACGTCGCGCTGCTCACCGACGGCCGGTTCTCCGGCGGCACCCGCGGTCCGATGATCGGTCACGTCGCCCCGGAGGCTGCCGAGGGCGGTCCGATCGGCCTGATCGAGGACGGCGACGAGATCACCGTCGACATTCCCGAACGCGAGCTCTCCGTCGACCTCTCGGACGACGAACTGGCCAGCCGCCGCGGGGAGTGGGAACCGCCGGAGCCGCCCTACACCGGCGGCGTGCTCGCGAAGTACCACCGCGATTTCGCCTCCGCGTCCCTTGGCGCGGTGACGAACCCCGGCCTCACGCCCGACCGGCGGGAGTGAATCCGGGCGTCAATCGTCGTCGAACAGATCGTTGATGTCCTCGCCCTTGCTCTCGCCCGGCAGGATGTCGCCGAGCGCTGCCCCCAGCGCGGCGGGCGCCCAGACGACGCACACCCGGGCGAGCGCCTCGAAGCGGGTCGGGTCGTCGATCGTGAGCCGGCCCCACAGGGCCAGCATTCCGAACGCGCCCAGAAAGGAGACGAGCAGGACGCCGAGATAGCGCCGGGGAATGATCCCGAACAGCGGTCGCGTGACGCGAACCTCGCGGATGTCGGCGTAATACAGCAGCCCGCCGGTCAGTCCCAGGACGAACAGGACGTGCGCAAGGAAGACGACCGGGATCGGCCCGACTCGGACCGTCGTGAACCACTCCGCGATCAGGAAGATACCGTCCTCGACGAGGAACGGGAGCGCGAAGATGACGCTTCCGACGAGCGCCTCGGCCATATCTCGCGAGGTGTATTTATAAATGTGTTCGGTGAAAGCGGTGCTGCCCGGCATCCGCTGGACCAGCGAGATCGTCTCCTGGACCCGGTGGCGCTCGTGGGGCTCGTCGACCGTCTCCGAGAGTTCGTCGAGCCGGTCGAGCAGGTCCTCGATGTCGGGGTTCTCCTCGGAGTCGCCCCCGTTTCTGGGGTCTCCGCCCCGCTCGTCGCGTCGGTCGGCGGCGTCGACCGACTCGGTGGTCGACCCGTCAGATCCGTCCTCGTTCGATCGGATCGGTTGCTCGTCCTCGGTCGCTCCCGAATCCGAATCCGGATCCGGATCGACGTCCTCGCCATCGGCGGCCATATCCGTTCTCTCGACGGGCATCCGCAAAAACCCACCCACCGTCAGCCCTCGTGGACGTCGTCACTTCTCGCCGAACTCGACGCCCGTGATCTCGAACCGGGCACCGCCGGCGTCGCTTTCGGTCACGTCGACGTCCCAGCCGTGGGCAGCGGCGTACTTCTCGACGATGGCGAGTCCGAACCCGGTCCCGTCGTCAGCCCCCGAGTAGCCGTACTCGAAGACGCGGTCGCGCTCCTCCGGGGGGATCCCCGGGCCGTCGTCGGCCACGTACAGCCCCGTCCCGTCCGGGAGCTCCCCGACGGTGATCGTCACGTCGGTGCCGCCGGGTTCGACGGCGTCCTTGCGAGCGTCAGCGAGGGAGGGCTCGTCGGAGCTTGCTCCGACGGCGTCCCCGCGAGGGTTCGAGCGGGGGCTGGTCGAGCTGTGCTCGTCGGCGTCCCCGCGAGGGTTCGAGCGGGGGCTGGTCGAGCCATGTTCGACCGCGTTGGTGAGGAGGTTCTCGAACACCTGCCGGAGGAGTCCCTCGTCTGCCCGGATCGGTCGGTCGACGTCGACGACGAGCGTGGCGTCGGCAGTCGTCACCGTCCGCCAGCACGCCCGGGCGACGGTTGCCACGTCGACCGTTTTGATGTCGACGTCGGCGGCGTCCTCCCGGGCGAGCGTCAGGAGGTCAGCGATCAGCGCCTCCATCCGGTCGAGCGCTCGCTGGACGTCTTCGAGGTGGTCGCTGTCGCACTCGTCGGCGGCGAGCTCCACGCGCCCCTGCGCGACGTTGAGCGGGTTCCGGAGGTCGTGGGAGGCGATGCTCGTGAACTCCTCCAGGCGCTCGTTCTTCTCGACGAGCTCCCGTTCGCGTGCCCGAAGCGTCTCGGTCCGATCGACCTGCTCGAGGGCGGTCGCGACGTTCCCGGCGAGGATCTCCCCGAGCACGACGTCCTGTTCCGTGAAGTCGTCGACCGTCTCGGAGCCGGCCACGAGGACGCCGTGCTCGGCGAGCGGGAGGTACACCTCGCTGCGCAGGTCGGTGTCCGGGTCGTAGACGTCCGGGTCATCGCGGACGTCCGGGATCGACAGCGGCTCGCCCGACTCGTAGGCTCGCCAGGCGATGGCCTCGCCCGCGGTGAACGTCGGCGGTTCGCCGACGAGATCGCGGATCGCGTCGGTGGCGGCGACCGGGGGCAGCTCGCTTCCGCCGGCGTCGACGAGGTGGATCGCACATCCCTCGAGTCCGATCACGTCCCTGGCGGCGGCGACGCCGATCTCGGCGACCGCCTCGCGGGTGCGGGCGCCCATCAGTCGCTGGGTCGTCTCGTTGAGCGCGGCGAGGCGGCGTTCGTGGCGCTCGCGCTCGGTCACGTCGCGGTACGTCCAGAGGTGGCCGCTGCCGTCCGGCAGGTCGATCGGGCGGTAGCTCCGGGCGACGGTTCGCCCGTCGGCCAGTTCGATCGGCTCCTCGGTGACCGGCTCGCCGTCGGCGATCCGCCGGTCGATCCCCGCGAGGAATTCGGCCGGATCGGCGAAGCGGTCGCTGACCGACTCCGCAAGCTCTACGCAGTCGGCGCCGGCCGCGGACGACGGCGATCCGGGCATCCCGAACAGGTCGAAGATCCGTTCGTTGGCCGCCAGGACTTCGCGATCGATCGTCTCGGCCAGGACGCCGACCGGCAGCGTGTCGAACAGCGTTGAGAGGACGGCGTTGGTCTCCTCGAGTTCGCGCCGCTGGTGCCGTTGGTCGGTGACGTCCTCGAACTGTGAGACGATCGTGATCACGCTCCCGTCGGCGCCGGTGACCACGCGGTTGTGCCACGAGCAGAGCCGGCGCTCGCCGTCGGCGGTGACGATCTCGTTCACGCTGTGGTAGCCGCCCTTGTCCGCGAGCAACTGGCGTTCGACCTCGGCGACGTGTCGCTGAAGTTCCGGAGGAACGATCGGCATCCACGTGCCGCCGACCAGGTCGGACTCGTCGTAGCCGGTTATCGACTCGGCGGTCCCGTTGACCCGACGGATCGTGAACGTCTCGTCGTAGACGATCGTCCCGAGCGGCGACTGATCGATGAACCGCGAGAGGCGACGTTGGCTCTCCGCAAGCGCCCGCCGGGAGCGATGCTGATCGACGACGTTCTCGATGCGGTTCGCGAGCACGGTGTACTGGTCGATCCCGGTTTCCTTCTGGATGTAGTCGGTCACGCCCGCCGAGATCGCCTCGCTCGCGATCTCCTCGGATCCCTTGCCGGTAAAGAGTATGAAGGGAACGTCCGAGTCGATCGCCCGGACGCGTTCGAGGAATCGCAACCCGGTCTCCGCCGGCATATCGTAATCGGAGACGACACAGTCGATCGTCCCCTCACGGACGTGTTCGAGCCCCGCGGTCGTGTCCGTCTCGGTGATGACCGTGAACGCGTCGTCCTCGCGTTCCACCGCGAGCGCCGTCAACTCGGCGACGTCGGCGTCGTCATCGACGTGGAGGACCCGGATCTCCGCAGGCGGATCAGCCGTCGGGTATCCGTCCGTGTGCTCCGACATAACTTCTCGACGTACGGCGGCGATCCACGTATAAGTTGGCGTCCGACCGTCTCGGAACCGAGACGGCGATCGCTTGCTCGGCGTCAGAGGCGTCGATCGGCTCTCCAGTCGGGGACGTGAGGCGGCCGTGGATCCGTGGAGCCGGTCTGTGGGGGGCCGGTTGCGGGAAACTGGTCAGCGAGGAGCCGGTCTGCCTGTGAACGGTCTCCAACACCCCTCACCCGACGTGCCGTCGAGTACAATCCGGGCAGAGCGTTCCGCGTTCGCTCTGGGCCGGGATCGAGGCGCCGCAGCGCCAGCAGGTCGACCGTGCGATCGTGTACTCGGTGGACGATTCGATCGATACGCGTGTATCGTTATTTCGCATAGAGTGTTTGAACGCACGGATATATTAAAAACTTCTGTACAATCGGGTGTAAATACCTTATATCGATACTGGTTCTGGATCTACGTCTGGCTGGTGGTGATCGAACGACCGTATGATGGGGCGTTCGCTGCGACGTTCGTCTGGGTTGCGACTCACGGACGAGATCCGTCCGGGTGGGGTATGAAACACCGGTGGCAGGACGGTCGATCGGGAATCGATCGGCCTTCCAGAACCCCCGATCGATTCCCGATCGACTTGGGAGGAGAGGATCTAGAGACGTACGACGCGGTGGACCGGGTCGCAACCGGTCAGCCGGTCGGCGGCGCCGCGAGTGAGCGTCGCATCCGGAGTTCGATCGCTCGGGTATCCACGGCAGTGAAGCCGTATTTTCGGTAGAGCGCCACCGCCGCGTCGTTCGAGCGTTCGACGTGTAGTTGGACCTCGTCGGCGTCCGAGTCGGCACCGTGATCGAGCAGGACGCCGAGCGTCTCGGTCCCGATCCGTGCGCCCTGGTAGTCCGGATGGACGAAGATCGCGAGCTCGACCGCGTCCGTGCTCGTGCCCGTGCCCGCGTCAGCGTCGGCGTCGTTCGTCTCACCGTCTTCGTCCTCGCCCGTCCCGCCGTCGATCGGCACGAGAACGGCGTGCCCGACCGGATCGTCCCCGTGTTCGGCGACGACGTGGATGCCCGTCAGGCCGGTGAGCCACTCACGGATCCGGTCGGTGCCGATCGGCGGGATGCCCTGGGCGCGGTCCGTGGCCCCGAAGTCGGCGTACATCCCGACGAGCGCGTCGACGTCGGGCGGAGTACCCTCGATGGTCCGGAGCCGTATCAGTCGGTCGCGTCGATCGGTGAACTGTACGGGTGACTCGGTACTGATGTGACCGATCGGCGTGTCGGACGCGGTATATGGTTCAGATCTCGACATTGTTAGTCCAATTCGATCGACGAACTCGCCACGTAAAAGGGTTGATTCGTACGTATATATACAATAAAGGGAGTTTAACCCTGGATCAGGGGATGTGATCGACGAGCGTGGGGCGACGCCCCGTGATCGACGGTCCGGCAGCCGTGATCACGATCGTCGCGGGAGCGATCCGGCAGGATCGACGATCGATTCCGCGATCCGCAACCGGGAATCCCGTCGGTGTCGTCTGACGATATCCGGTGGGACGTCGAAATATACCGATCCGGTCGCAGTCCCCGTTACGTGGAGACGGGACCGCGCATCCAGCCGGGGTCGTGTCCGGTGCGAGCGATGAGGTCGGATCGGCACGCGGGGCAGTAGTCGGGGGTGTCGGATTCGCTTCGGGGAACGTAGACCGCGCCGCCACACTTCACGCAGGCCGCGTCGACGATGGTCACACAGTCCGCACAGACGTTGAACTCGTCCACCGTGAGATCGCGCAGGGGTTCGAGCTGTTTGTCCAGGAGATACTCGTCGATGACCGTCTGGCAGTTGTGGCACGGTTTCATGGCGATGCACGGTAGACCTGGTGACCCCCCCATAAATATCTGCCTCCGCGATCGGTCCTGGTCGATCGCCGATCGATCGCTGCTCACTCCCGATTGCTTGCCCGCGATCGACTCCCGCTCCCCGACCGTGAACGCCCGATCCCGGATGTAACCCGTCGACCGTGCCGTCGATCGGGGGCATTTTATAAATGGCGGGCCGTGGTACCGCGACCCTCGCAACCCTTATCCGGCAACGGGGTGTATGTTTGGTTGCAATGGCAAACGGTAAGGTTGACTTCTTCAACGACACTGG
>NZ_FNWU01000034.1 GCF_900108505.1 Halopenitus malekzadehii
ATTCACTGATTCACTGATTCACTGATTCACTGATTCTTGTATTCTTGGTCTTCATGACTCTTCTCTCCTTGTGTCGCCAATGATTCTCTGGAATATGCAATCTCTGACTCACGACTTCCAGTACTCATTACTTCAATGATTCAGTGATTCATTGATTCAATGAGTAACTCACCTGCCAAGGAGGGACCACGGGAAGGTCGGTACATGATGCTAAGTTCTCTCTCTGAAGGCTTCGTCCAGCTGTTCTCGCATGAACTCGCGCCGGACTCGACGGGAACGCGAGTCAGAGAGGTAATTCTGCATCACTACCCCCGTTCGACTCCCTCGTTCAATCAGTTGAATGCTGCATAGACCCTGTCAACGGCTTCGTAGGCTGGATTATCACGGTTTCGTTGAACCGGTGTGAGGAGGTCATCTGTCCCGTTCGCCTCTCGGTAGGCACGGATGTAGAGATTCAGTCGTGTTCGGAGCGCGTCGACGGACGACGTCGCAAGGCTGTATCGTGATCTCCGTCGGTTAAGAAATTGCTCGAGGGCGTCGATTGTCGCATCGTCCGTTGGTGCCTATGAGTAGCCTTCATAGTCACCAAGACCGAGGTCCTCGTTCCAGAATTTTCCGAACGAGCGGTCGTGATGGCGGCGGAGAGCTGCGAGGAATGACCGTGCATCGTGATCCCGAAACCACTGGTGGATCGGCTTCTCGGTTGATGGGTTGATATCCTCCTCTTCGAGGCAAGGAGCGAACTCGTCCCGTTACAGGTCCGTGAAGTCCTTGAGGGTACACGAGGTCCATCGGACACCATCGAATGATGGAAATCGCTCAGCATCGGCCTCTTCCTCCTGTTCGGTATCTGAGTGGGTCATAACGGTACTCTCTGCAGGCTTCGACTGTTCGCAACTGGATTAGTGTAGAAATCGTATAGAAGCCCAATCAACCTGCAGTATGGCGATTCACCAGAGACCTTATCGTTGAAAAGGATGATCCAGCGAGATACAGTTGAATACTAAGCCACATCAGCACTTGCGGTGTCCCTTTTCGTTCCACAAAATCTAACTCGATTTGGCCGATACAATTGTCAAGGCTAGCACTTTCCGGTATGGACACTCAGATAACGCTACGCTTCACCTTTCAATCCTTATCTGAACACCGCCTCCAAACGGTAGTGTTCAGATAAGCTGATTCCATGCGAAGCTGAACGATCTGAGCCAGTTGTCGGCAGTTTCTGTTTCGGCGTTGCTGAAACAGTTTGAGAAACAGAGAGTTCGCCGTTTTATCTCGCGGAAGACACGTTCGACAGCATTCCGATTTCCATGTTTCTCGTATCTGAAATCGAAGCCGTGACGCTGACACGCGTCTTGTAACGAGTGCGATCCATCGACGAGAAACACGGCGTCAGAGACGTCGTGTTTCTCGGAGAGTTCCGTCAGAAACGAATAAGCGAGAACCTTCGTTGTCGTCGGTTCAAGCTTTGTATGCAGTAATTCATTTGTTTCGGGATCAACAGCGGCGTACAGCCAATATTGCTCGTCGTCGAGTTGGATCACGGTCTCGTCAACCGCGACGTGATCCGGGCACCGACCAGACTCGGGCTGTAGATCGGCCTTGTGAACCCAATTATGAACGGTTGATCGAGCGCGTTCGACACCAAATATCTCAAGAATAGAAACAGTATTCGAAAGTGAGAGTCCAGCGAGGTGTAGCTGAATACTGAGCTTCATCAGCAAGCGCGGTGTCGCTTCTCGTTCAACAAACTCTAAGTCGATCTGGTCGATATTCCCGTTGAGGCGAGTGTTTTCGGGCATAGATCACTCAGAAAACGCTCCGCCTCACCTTTCAATCCTTATCTGAACACCGCCCTCCAAACTAAACACGACCTTTTAACTGGGCCCCAAATCTTCTAGCCACCTACCCGGATCAATAAATTCTATCGAGTACCCATAGCTGTCATAGCATTTGATGACTGTCGTTCCAGTTGGACTGGTCTGCGGCGGGGATAGAAAGTCGATGGAATCGTTATATCTCGCGTAGAGTTGATCTACATCGTCGACGATGAAACCTAGGTGAGCTCGTCCGATGTCGAATTCATTGAGATGAACGAACTCGCTGTCAGGGTATTCGAGTAGCTCGAGCTCGAAATTGCCGGTATCAAGGAAGGCAATTTCTGTAACTGCATCGGCGGGATCGAGTCCGCTAACGAAGGGGTCGACCGATAATTGGGGTTCATATCTTCGCACCAAGTCGAAACCAAATGTCTCCTGATAGAACTCTAATGCTACGTCAATATCTGGAACGTTAATACCGAGGTGATGGATTGACTTAACCGAGCCTTCCTCACCACTACCAAGGGACTCTTCGGATTCATAAAATTCGATGAGGTTTCCAGAGGGGTCGAAGCATTTGACCATAAGTCCCCCGCTGGAACTCATTACAGGTCGGCTTATAAACTCGTATTTTTCCGAAAGAGATCGATACAAGGGACCTATTCCTGTAACCTCGAAACACAAATGGGATCTACCACAGACGTTTGACGGTTTTAATGCCAATGGCTGGTCGGCCTCCGGATACCGATACTCAACTATCTCCAAAAATAGGTCTTTCACCTGAAGATAACACGCCTCTGCGTCCGTCTGGCTGATGTCGACATCGGAATTCCCCTCAAGACCATCGAGTTTCCCTTGCCGCTCGCCGTTTTCCCACCGCCGTATCTCCGAAAGATTCAATTCTGAACAATAGAAATTTAAAGATGAATCGATATCAGCAACATTTATTCCGACGTGATGGACGTCTCCTTCAATTAGCATAATACGAAATAATAGGCAAGGTGATAAATAAGTGCTGAGTGCTTGTATTATCCGTTGTATGTCTGCTAATCATTAATTGTAGCGAGAGCACTAGAAATATAAATTATTTGATGGTGATGAATTACGACGGACTGAGGCCGATAACAATAATTCCGACAATGGTGATCAGGGCTCCAAAAACCAGTCCGATGGTGATACGTTCCAATCTCTCAGGCATAACAAGGTATGATAGAACGATAATGAAAAGAGTGTAACTAGAGATAACGGGATGTACTAATACCACGGGTGCGATTTGAAGGGCAGCATAGTACGTGAGAATAAATATCGTATTGGCAAGGCCCGCAACCATATAAATCCGCATATTTGAGTCAGAAAAGGATATTTTCGGCACTTTATTTCTGATTCGAAGGTAAGTGTAGAAACCGATGCCTGCAGAGACTGTCTTTATTGCCAGAGCACTGACAATCGGCATCCCTAGGTTGAATCCTGATTTTGCAAAAATTGGTTCTACGCCATAGAAAACAAACGCGAGAAGGGCAAACGCGAGGCCCCAGAGAGCATCATCTCGGTTGAGGTCACCCGGGTTGTGTCTCGAGGTCTCGAACGATATGTACCCGACACCGACAACAATTGCGACCACACCAAGGATATGAATTACAGTGAATGGTTCATTAAGCAAAACAATCCCCAAAAATGTAGCCATAAGTGTATTTGATGCAGTGATCGGCGAGGCACGACTCGCTCCCAATAGATCGATTGACAGGTAATTGAATGCTCTCCCGATCATACTTCCCGATAAACCTGCGGCGATGAAATACAGAATTGCGACCGGTTGGACAATAGCTCCAGCATGGAGAAATATCGCAATCGGGATAAGCAATGTTGAATTAACGATTAGTATCACAATCAATGCATCGTTGGTATTCCCCTTATCTGCCCCTAAGCGAACTAACAGCTGGTAACTA
>NZ_FNWU01000022.1 GCF_900108505.1 Halopenitus malekzadehii
GTTGGTCCTCGTGAATCTCACCGTCTGCTTGCTTGTTGGAGTGCACATCCTCAGCAAGCAGACGTTCTAACTAACCGGCTTTGTGAAGTACTGAGGTTTCAGCTGTGGTCGGGTCGGCATGGCTGAATGTATTTGCGAACGATGATGCCGTCTTTTACCCCCAGTAGACATGTTGGACAGCATTCCAATTTCCATTGGTTGCATGGCGAAATCGGAGCCCGTGTCGACCACACGCTGTTTGAAGCCACGGCGCACCGTCCACGAGAAACTCGGTGTGATCTACATCGTGTTTCTCACGGAGTTCCCCGAGAGGGATCTCTGTGATCTCCGTCGTTCGCCGTGGATAGATGCGAAGATGGAACACATGGTTGGTTTCTGGATCGACGGGGTACAGCCAGAACTGCTCGTCGTGACGCGAATCACCGTCTCATCCAGAGTGATGTGATTCGGGGCTTCACCGTTCGCCGGCTGTAGATCGGCTTTCTGTACCCGATTGTGGACTGCTTTCCGACCGCGTTAGACACCGAACTTCCTAAATTCTGAGACGGTGTTCGAAAGTGAAGGACCAGCCAGATGCAACCAAATACCGAGCTTCATCGACTTCCGCGGTGTCCGCTCGCCCTCTACAGGACCCAGATCGATCCAGTCGCTATGTCCTGTAAGGCGGCGGATTCCGGGCCTAGACACGCAGAAATTCGTCCGCTCACCTTTCGCTCCTAACTAAACACGACCCGCTCGTCGGATTCGTCGCAGCGACGCTCCTCGGCGGCGTCACCGACGTCACCGGCGTCGCGTCGATGGCGTTCCTGCTAATCGGCCTCTTCTTCCTGCTCACAGCCCTGGTGATCGTCGACCTCGCGGACGGCGAGGCCGGAGGCCTCACGGCCGGGGTGATCGAAACCCTCCGTCGAACCTCGCGGTGGCCGACGGAGCGTCGAGTCCGCCGGATGGTGACCGATCAAGGGAGATAGTAGCATGGAAAATTATATCTACGAGGATTGCGATATGTTAGTGATGACCGAGACAGAGCTCGATCCGGTCGAGGAACGGGTGCGAGAACAGTACATTATCGACTCGGACTTCCACCTCAACGTCACTGTCGAGGAACTGCTTCCCTACGTCGACGACGAGCGGATAGAACGGAAGTTGGACCAGTTCGGCCATCCACCGGGGACGCAATACTGGACTGCAGCGTACGCGACGAACGAGGGCGGGCGAGGACTGGACACGCAAGGCGCGGCACACGACGGCGAGGACATCCTAGAAGCGAAAGAGGAGGTCGGCATCGACGTGCCGGTCGTCACCCCGGGCCTGAACTACCTGCCGTCGACGCACAACCCGCGGATGAAGACGGCCGTCTGTCGGGCGTACAACGATTACCTCCTCGATGAGGTTGTCGATGTCGACGACAGCATCCTGGCCCAGGCGATGATGCCCCAGTGGGACCCCGAGGCCATGCTCGAAGAGATCGACCGAATGGCGAGCGAGGACAGTATCGTGGGCGCCTACGGCTGGTTCGGCCCGTATACCCCACTGGGTGGCCCCGAGTACGACCCCGTCTTCGAGCGCCTCGAAGAACTCGACATGCCGCTGTCTCTCCACGGGTCGGGCGGGTACTGGCCGCGACATGACCCCATCGGCGAGGGGATGCGAACCTGGAGTGAGATCCTCGGACTCGGCTGGCCGGTACACGCAATCATGCACGTCGCGAACATGATCATGACCGGCGTCTTCGACAAGTACCCGGATCTTCGGGTGCTCGTCCAGGAGGGCGGCGTCAACTGGCTGCCGTTCGTCGCTTACCGCCTCGACGAGTTCTACCAGGACCACCCCGAGGACATCCAGCTCACCGAACGGATGTTCGACGCCGAGATGGCCTACCTGGAGCGGCTACCGAGCGAATACCTCTTCGACAACTTCTACTTCGCGACCCAGCCGGTTGCCGGCCCGCCCAACACCAAACACCACCGGCAGTTACTCGAGATGTGCCACGCCGACGAGACGCTCCTCTTCTCGAGTGACTGGCCACACCACACGTTCGATTCGCCGAACTGGCTCTACACGAAACACGTCGGTGAGGATCTGCGCAACCGCATCTTCCACGAAACGGCTGAGGAGGTGTTCGGTCTCGACCGATGACTCGACACAAGATCGGGCACGTCGAGGACCTGCCCGAGGGAGAGAGCCTCGGCATCGAAGTCGACGGCCTGGAAATCGCCGTGTTCAACGTCGACGGGGAACTACACGCACTCCAGAACAAGTGCATCCACAAGCAGGGGCCGATGTACGACGCCGAGATCAACGCGAACGAGAAGACGGTCTACTGTCCGTGGCACTACTGGGAGTTCGAGCTCGACTCCGGCGAGTTCGTCGTCGACCGTGACAAACGACTGCGCACGTTCGACGTCGAAGTGAACGACGACGATATCTACGTCGAAGTCTAGTCTCGATTCTCGCGACTATTCTTTCACGGCCGTGACCCCGAGCGACCTACCAGTAATGTCGCGTGGGTGAGTCACGTTGCCATGAATTCCGGCAGTCAGTGGCTCGGCGAGTACGCCGCCCAGATCGGTACCGCGTCGTTCGAGAGCGGCGAAACGTTCACGGTTCGAGATCCCGCGACAGGTGCGGAGATAGCGTCGGTCACCGAAGGAAAATCCGGGGGAATCGACCGGCTATCGATGCTCGAATTCGGCGGGAAGAGCCCCGCACTCGTGTTCCAGATGCAGACCTCGAGATAGCGGCCGCGGACACGGCCAGAACATTCTGGAACGCCGATCAGGTATGTTTCGCGACCACGTGCGTGTTCGTCCACGCGGACGTTTACGAAGAGTTCGTGGCGGAGTTCGTCACAGCCACAGAGTCGATGGAGGTCTACACCCATCTGAAGAACGTGGTTGTCGACGTCGACATTGACGAGCCTCAGTAAGGATTCGAGCGAATGACCGTTCCGCGTGCGACCTATCTGCCGTCGGCTTCCGGAGTCCGCGAGAGTCGCCTGAACTCGGTTGCCAGAACGTCTCGTTCGAGCAAGGCGACGCCGGTGACGACCACGCAGAATCCGACCACCGTCGCCAGCGTGACCGGTTCGTCGAGAAGCACCCAGCCCGTGATAGCGGCGACAACGGGCGCAACGTAAGCCACGAGATTCGCCCGGACGGGCCCGATCCGGTGCAAGAGGACGAAGTACACCGGATAGGCCACCGCCGTCGATGCGACACCGACGACGAGGACGGACAGAGCGACCCGCAGGGTTATCGTCGCCCCGGCGACGGTCTCGCCCAGGGCCCAGCTCAGGCCGTGGAGAACGAGAGCGCCGAGCGCCATCGACCAGGCCGTCATCGGAACGCTGTCCATCGTTGTCCCGTACCGTCGTACAAGCACGCTCCCGAGGGCGAACGACGCCGCTGCCCCGAGAACGAGGAGTTGCCCGAGTGTCGATCCGGACATGAACGTCGCCGGCGACGGCTGGACGATGATGAGAACACCCACGAGACCGAGGGCGATGCCGGTGACGCCGATCAGGTCGAGTCGCCGGTCGAGTAGGACGAGGGCGAAGACGGGTGCGAGCATCGGATTGAGTGCGTACATGACGGACGCCGCAGCGGGCGTCGCAAGTTCCTGACCCAGGAACAGGAGCGCGTTATTCGCGGCGATGACCGTCACCGCGCCCACCACGATGCCGGCGAAGTCAGGCCGACGGCGTGGGATCCAGACGTCGTATCGCCACGCCGCGTACGCGAGCAGTAGCGGCGCGGCGATGTCGAACCGGAGGGCGGCGAAGAAGACGGGTGGGAAGGCGGTCAGTCCCGCCTTGATGCCGACGAAAACACTCCCGAACAGGGCAGAGACGAGCACGAACAGTCCGGCGTTCCAATAGCTGCCCCGGGTCACACGCTCCCTTTTCCAGCAAGGAGAATAGAGGTGTCGATATCCACAGAGGCGTCGGCGTTGCCACGTTCAGGGCCGCAGAGCCTGGGCGAACGCGACTACCTCCCGGAGGCCGCGGACCGACTCGTGGACCGGGAGAGCGAGCCCGGTGGGCCGGCTACGACATCGTCGGAAACGTCGAACGAGGCGATTCCCCATTGAGTAGCCGGTCAGCCGTACACACCGGTGATCTGTGGTGTCGAGTCGTCGATCCTGACGTCGAGTGACGCTAACTGTCCGTTCTCCACGGCGTCGATAGCGTCGTTCAACACACCGGTCCCGGCGCTGGCGCCGACGTACAGCGGATGGTTTATGGGGAAGTTGAACTGCAACTTCTGATTCTCGAAGACAGGGATCTGCAGTTTCTCGGTCGTCTGGTCAGCTGTTCGACGGCGGCGGGGTTCTCGGCCATCGTGAAGCCACCGTAAGAAGTGAAGACCGCCCGGCAGTCCACAGAGACTAGCTGTTTCCTGAATGGTGTACTCCCAGAGGCGCCGCCACAGCTTGCTCAGTCGAAGTACGCTCAGACGAAGTACGCTCAGACGAAGGTCCCCTTCGGTGTAGGGGTTGTCGAACTTGATCACGTGGTTAGATGTGGGTGATAATCTCGCGCTTTAACTCCTGGACTTCCTTGGAGTCTATATCCCGCGGGTACGGAAGGTCGTTATCTATCGTACGCTCGATGGCGGCCGGCGGTTCGTGTTCAAATACGACGATTCGCGAGGCGAGAAACGCGGCCTCGGTCGCGTTGTGCGTGACGAACAGAACCGATTGATCGAGCTCAGTAATTATCTCTAAGAACTTCTCACGAAGTTCCCGTGCCGTGATCTCGTCGAGCGCACTGAACGGCTCGTCCATCAGTAGTATCGAAGGTTCTACTGCCAGTGCACGTGCGATAGAAACACGCTGACGCATTCCACCAGAGAGTTGAAGGGGGTAGTCAGTCGCGTTCTCCGCAAGTCCTACGAGTTCGAGGTAGTGTTGGATTCTGTCATCGTGTTCCTCACTGGGAATGTCATTGCTCTCGAGGGCGATTCGGATGTTATCCTCGACCGTTTTCCAATTGAGGAGACGATCCTCCTGGAAGACGTAGCCGAGATCGTCCGTGTCCCCGTCAATCTCACCGCCATCGACATCCTCGAGACCGCAGATGCATTTCAGGAGCGTCGATTTTCCGCACCCGGAGCGACCGAGAATACAGGTTATATCGCCCTGAGGGATAGTGAGGTCGAGCCCGTCGAGCACCTCGAATCGATTGGCGCTCACGCCGTAGCTCTTCTTGAGTCCCCTGACGGCGATGACGGTGTCGTCTGTCGTACTCATGCTTGTCCCCTGATTTCGATGTTTGGCCGCCAGGCGAGATAGCGCCGTTCGAGCAGCTTGAAACCGCCGTACTCGATGAGGAGCATGATCACAGTAAACAGCGCGGTCCAAGCCAGTACGCCGGCCATGTTGAATTGGTTATACTCGCTCGTGAGCATATAGCCGATACCGTTGCCAAAACCAAGGAACTCGACGATGACGACGAGCTTCCACGCCAGCCCAAGCGCAAGTCGCCCCGCCGAGAGCATGTAGGGGATGAGTTGGGGCAGGACGACATGGCGAATCGTACGAACTCGTCCGAAGTCGAACACTTCGCCCATCTCGACCAATTGCAAATCGATGTCCTTGACACCTTCCCAGAAGTTGAGCGTGATCATGGGGAAGACGGCCACGAACACCGCGAGATACGCCGTCAGCGGCTGGAGCCCGAACAGCATCACCGAGATGATGGCCGTCGCGAGCCCTGGGATCGTGATGCCGATGATGATGCCCATGTCGAAGAACTTCTCGGCGCGCTCGGACAACCCCATCCACACGCCGAGTGCGATGCTTACGAACCACGCGGCGACGAATGCGACGAATACACGCCGGACGGTGTTCTGCAGGTGGTAGAAGAACTCCCCGGAGACGAGAATAGATATTGACTCCTGGAATACTGCCATCGGCGTTGGCAAGAGGTTTTGCGAGAAGTACACCGCTATGACCTGCCAGACAGCAAGGAATCCGACCAGAAAGACGAATCTGGGAAGGACATCCTCGACGAGCAGCGGTTTTACATTCTCGGGTTTCCAGTTCCCGAAGTGGCCTCGTCGTTCGGTTGCCATTATATATCACTCACCGCGATGTCAGTTGGGGCGTCGTCCGAAATGAGCCCGTATTCCTTCGACATCTGCAGCTGGGACTGAAGGTTACTCGTCTGAGTGCTTCCCCAGGCTGCCGGATAGGTGGCGGGCATCCGCTCGGCCGCCGTGTCGACCTGGTTCTGGTTCTCAAGCCCAATGGTGTCCCTGTACTTCGAGATGGTGTCTTTGGGGCTGTCGGTGAATAGCTTCTGAGCGTCGATAAGCGCTTCGCGGAGACTCCTGGCAGCGTCTGGGTTTTCATCCAGCCACGACTGGTGGGCCGCTAGAGGAGTGAACTGGAGATTGTGTCCGAATTGGTCCTGGAACTTATCAGGGTAAAACAGCAATTCTCTCATCCCCCCGCTGGCGATAGATTTGACGGTTACTGGGACGAAGTGTACGTGAGCAGCGACGTCGCCGCGCGCGTTAAACGAGTGGATACTTCCGGGTGAACCCTTTCGGAAGTCGAAGTCGTCCGTTGAGTAGCCCATCTCGTTCAGTAGCAGATTCGTGTGGTTCCAAATCCCCGAGGGTGGACTCAGGATTCCCACCTTCTCGTTCTTGAGGTCTTCCCAGCTCTGAACGTCGGTGTTGTCCGCGGTCGTTATTAAGGAATTGTGGTTAGCAAGGAGGGGACCGAATAGCCGGATGTTCGACCCCTCGGTGTTGGCGATGGCCGCCCCCTGTGGCGAGAAGAGGCTGGTCTCGACAGCCTTGTTCTTCAGCAGCTGTGGCCCTTTCGCCGGGGTGGTAGCCTGAACATTGATCTTGATACCACGTTGCTCGTCGAACCCCTCCTCCTGGACGATACTTGTTAATACACCGATAGAACCGGTCTCGGTCGTCGCAAACGAGATCTCGCGGAGATCCTGCTCGCTAGAGGTGGTACCGGTAGTGGTGGTAGTGGTATTGCCACCGCCATCACCGCCATCACCACCACCACCATCACTACTGCAGCCGCCAAGTGCCGCGGTTCCTGTGGCTACTGCTGTAAGGTACGCTCGTCTGGTTGTTAGGGCGTCAGATGTCATGATCTGCGACAGTTCCGTGTTCCCTATTTACACACATAAATCTTTTGTTGAAACACACGCTAACTGCACGGTCTAGCGACAGTACTACTCGTGAGAAACGTGGAGAGTCCCGGCGACCAGCGGGGTCGCACCGGTCCGGTCAGTAGCCGACCCCGAGCACGTAATTGACCACGATAATTCCCGACGCCGACGGCCATGATGACGGCAAGGAGCCCGAACGACGCAGTCCAGCCGAGGACATCGGCGGTCACCCCGGTGACGACGCTGCCGGTGGCGCCGAGGGTCGTGTAGACGGTACGGACGAGGCCGAACCCGGGACCGCGCTCGGCGTCCGAGATGTCGTCCATGGACCGCGACTGGAGCGGCGCCCCCAGCTCGTGGCGAGACCCGTCATGACGACGGCGAGCACGACCACGGCGAACTCGTTCGTGATCACTAGCAGGACGTAGCCGACGACGCCCAGTACCATGATGACGGCGGCGATGAGGTCGCACTGATAGCGGTCCGAGAGCGTCCCCGTGACCGGTTGGCTGGCGCCGTGGACCGCGGGCACAGCGAGAAGAATATCCCCGCCGTCTGTCGTGTCAGGCCCCGACACTACGTCAGGAACGTCGGTAGGAACGACGCGGTGGCTTTCCACGTGAACGTGCCGATCGTCACCGCACGTGCGTGTGGGCCGGTCTGCAAGAGGCCGCGGCAGGTCGGCCTACGCCGGCCGGCGGGGATACCTATGTATTTAATTGCCTCGGGAGATACATGCACCCATGGTCGAGAGAATCGACGCGTTCGCACACGTACTGCCAAAGCCATTTATCGACGAGATGATGGAGGTCCACCCGACGGAGGAACTGGAGGCGCTCACTGACGCGCCGCGGTTCTGGGACATGGACATCAGGTTCGACGACCTCGACGAGTACGGTATCGACAAGCAGGTCATCACGCTCGCTCGGCCACCGATCTGGCAGGGGATCGACCGCGAAGACGCACTCGAGATGACGCGACTGGCCAACGACGAGGTGAAGAAACTGGCTGACGAACACCCGGACCGCCTCATTCCCGTCGCGACGCTCCCGCGTCTCGACGGGGAGTTCCTCGACGAGTTCGAGCGATGTATCGACGAACTCGACATGGCCGGCGTACAGATCTTCTCGAACGTCGACGGGAAACCGATCGACGACGAGGCGTTCATGCCGTTCTACGACGCCGTCGAGTCGAAGGACGTTCCCATCTGGCTCCACCCACAGCTCCACGAGTGGCACGAGTGGGACAGCGAGTACATGCTGCACAAGATACTCGGATGGCCGTTCGACACCAGTCTCGCGCTCGCGCGACTGGTCTTCGGCGGCGTGATAGACGAACATCCCGACCTCGACATCATCCCTCACCACATGGGGTCGATGGTTCCGCACTTCACCAAGCGGATGGAGCTGTTTCACGAGATGCTCGTCGAACACCGCGACGTCTATCCGTACGAAGTCAACGAGATCGAGGGAACCGTCGAGGAGAAGTTCTCCTCGTTCTACGGTGACACGTGCCGCTGCGGTGCGTCCGACATCCTCGAAGACGGGCTGGAGTTCTACGGCGAAGACAAACTCGTATTCGCGACCGACTATCCGTTCGGGCCCGAGGAGGGACGTGGCTTCCTCCGCGAAGAGGTCGAGGGCGTCGAGAACATGGACATCGACGATGAGGTCCGCGAGAACGTCTACGGCGAGAACCTGAAGTCGCTGCTCCCCTGACCGGGGCTCGCTAGATGGTCAGGACAGGAATCACTGCCACGTCGTCCTGAGGGGACGGCGCGGATACGAAACTGACGATAACATTCACCTCGGACGAAGTTAGCACGTAGTATGGCTGTACCGTCGGACGTACTGGGCGCGGGGCTCGCGGTAGGCGGAGCCCTGACTATCGCCACGATGGGGCTGCTCGTCCGCATCGGAACGGAAGACGGGCGAGCGTCCGACGCGTTGCTCGTAGTGCTGGGGACGAATCTCGTAGTATTACTCCCGCTCACGCTCGTCTGGAACTATCCGTCATACGGGATTACGCCGCTGGCGGTCCTCATGTTCGCCCTGGCGGGCATCACCGCAACGTTGCTTGGCCGGAGCTTGTTCTTCGCCAGCGTCGAGAAGATCGGTGCCAGTCGATCGGACGCCATCAAGGCCTCACAGCCACTCCACGCGGCCGCCATAGCCATCGTCATTCTCGGGGAGTCGCTCACGTTCCAGCACCTCCTGGGAATCTTGTTCATCGTCGTCGGCGTCGCCGTCATCTCGCTGGACCTGAAATCCGACGGCTCCGGTTCGTTGGAAACGCGGGAACTCCTGATGAGTCTCCTCTTTCCTCTCGGTGCGGCGTTCTTCTACGGCCTGGAACCGACGGTCGCCAAGATCGGTTTCAACGAGGGAACGCCGCTCCTGGTCGGCCTCTCGATCAAGCTCGTAGTGGCGACGAGTGGCTTCGTCGCCTACCTGTACTGGAGGGGTATCCTCCCTGGTCGCAACGACTTCACGCGCAGTAACCTCCGCTGGTACATCGCTGCCGGGCTGGCGAATACGACGTTTCTCGGCTTTTACTACGGCGCGCTCGAACTCTCCCCGGTGAACATCGTCATCCCCCTGACACAGACCAGCCCGCTCTTCGTCGTCGTCATCTCGTACGTTGCGTTACCCCGCCTCGAGCGGATCACCGGATGGATAGTCGGTGGTACCCTCTGTGTCGTCACCGGAGCGGTGATCGTGGTCACCAACGTCTGAGTGCGCCCTTGACGGCCACACACCGGTCCTGTGGGCCAACCATCGGTCGATAGCTCACCCGGCGCGGTTCAAGTCGTGTCAACCGTTAATACTTGTTTGCGTCTATCACGTCGAAACTGGCTCTCCAGGACGAACTCGAGTCGTCGACGCCGTCCCGCCCTCTCGCAAAGACGTTTTCCGGTTTCTCTTCGAAGCGGCATGCAGATATGGCTGATTCACCAGACGGGAACACTCCAGAGAGAGACGACGACCTGTTTCGCTCGCTGGTCGACCGAGCGGCCGTCGGGCTGTTCATCATCGACCCCGAGACGGGCCAGATACTGGACGCCAACGACAGGGTCTGTGAGTGGCTGGGTTACGCCAAGGAAGAGGTTCGAGACATGACTATCTTCGACTGTCAGACGACCTTCTCCAGGCCACCCGAATGGCAGACGTTCGTCCGGAGAGTGCGCGACGAAGGCGGCGTCGAGATAGAGAACGAGATCAGGACCGACACCGGATCGACGCTACCCGTCGAGGGGAGTATCTCCGTCGCTTCTGTCGACGGAACCGAGTACGTCGTGGCCATTCCCCGACGGGTCGCCGACCGAGACGGGTGAGTCGCGTCGTCTCGGTCGACGTCCGGTTCCCGATTCTGTGTCCCGTGATATTCGCTGCGAGCGAGGAAAGAGGTGTACTCGTTCACCGACGGAGGTCTTCGACCTGAGTTCTTCGAGGCCGTATTCCTCGTCGGCGTCGACGATGGCCTCGCGGAGTTCGGCCGCGTACTTAGAGGAGCGGTGGAACTAGAACCCGGCATCGGGCGACCTGCCGTGACCCGAGACACAGGTCTCTCGGCCAGCGAATTCGATGCTGTCGAAACGATAGAGACCGATGCCGAGGAGTTTGTCGTCGGTCGTTCTGTCCAACACGTCGTGGGATTCTAGTCCCTGAATCTACAGGACGAACCCGTTCGGGTCGCCGGAGTACGTCGGCGTCGGAGGCTCGATCTCACCCTCGACGTCGTGGTCACTGATCGATAGGTTACACCGCAACCACTTCGTCACGTGAACACCGGGGCTGTAGAGCTCCTCGTTCTCGTTGCGATAGCACGGGTCCTTCATCCGTCGATTTTCCCACCGAGCGAGTACACCGTCCAGCGGAACCGTAGCAATTTAACCCATTGGCTCTGTGGAATAGACCATGAGGTTCGTTCGATTCAACGGCGACCGGCTTGGACTGCTCACTGACGATGATCGCGTCGTGGACCTGACCGATCACCTCGACCTCACGAGTAACGACCCCCTGAAAGAGGTCGTCCGGGAAGACATCGACGTCAATGCCGATTCGCTCCCCGAACCGGAGTACGACCTGGCGGACGTCCGCCTCGAATCGCCGGTCCGCCGCCCCGGAAAGGTGATTGCCGCCCCGCTCAACTACGAGGACCACGTCGCCGAGATGGAGGACTTTGATATGGATATCAAGGAGGCCGGCTACTTCCTGAAGTCCCCCTCGAGTGTCATCGGGCCGGAGGATACCATCGAGCTGCCGTTCGTCGACCGACGGTGTGATTACGAGGTCGAACTCGCGTTCGTCATGGAAGACGACGTGAAGGACGTCGCGAGCGACGACGTCTGGGACAGTGTGCTCGGGTATACGATCCTGCTCGACATCTCGGTTCGGGGCGACCAGGACCGCTCGAACCGGAAGTCGTACGATACCTTCACCGTCATCGGCCCGGTCGTCGTCACCGTCGACGAGCTCGAAAACGAGGACCCCCACGATCTCGATATGGAGCTCCAGTTGAACGGCGAGACGCGCCAGCAGCAGAACACCGGGAACATGATCTACAACTGCGGCGACGTCGTCCAGTATGCCTCTATCGGGACGACGATCGAGGCGGGTGACGTCATCACGACGGGCACCCCGAGTGGCGTCGGCGAGCTCTCCGGCGGCGATACCATCGACGCCGAGATCGAAGGCATTGGCTCGATGACGGTCGATGTCGAGGAGCGCGACGTCCGCTTTGCCGATGTCGACGTGAAGAAGAGCCAGCAAAACGAGTAACGGATCCGACGCGGTTCGGATTCATCCGTCATCGCGGCGATTCACCCCCGTCGTCACCCTGACTCTCGCTGCCCGGTCGACGGTACCGCCGATCACTATGTTCCGAGTGGAACGACCGTGTTATTCAATTGCGGACGGCCGCGAACGAGCAGTGGCCGAGAGGAAAACTTAATTCGTTCCGAACCGATCGATTATTCGTATGACTTCATCAGTACGCAGATTAGACACTGACGTCGAGGTGCCACCCGAAGCCTACGACGACAGAATCGTCGACCTCGACTTCCACGTCAATCCGATGGAAGACGAGTTGATGTCCTACGTCGAGGACGACCGCGCCCGCGATAAGCTAACGACCGAATTCGGTTCAACGCCGGTCATGGGCAAGTGGGACGCGGCCTACGCGATCAAGGAAGGGAACGAAGGACTGTACACGCAGGGGCGGGCCGAGCACGCGGAAGACGTGCACGAAGCCTGTGAGATGCTCGCCGTCGACGAACCGATCGTCAACCCGGGCATCAACAATCTCAACCTCCAGCACCATCCCGTGTTGAAAAACGCCGTCTGTCAGGCGGCCAACGACTACATGCTGGACAACTTCGTCGACGAGGGGATCTACACGTCGATGATGCTCCCGAAGTGGGACCCGGAGTACGCCGTCGAGGAACTTGACCGGGTCGGAGAGGAAGACGGGGTCGTCGCCGCGTACTCCTGGTTCGACCCCAAAGTTCCGTGGGGGAACGAACAGTTCGATCCCGTCTTCGAGAAACTGGTCGAACTCGACTTCCCGCTCATGCTTCACGGTTCGCTCTCCTATTGGCCACAGCACTCCTACATCGGTGACGACATGCTGACCTGGACGGAGATCCTCGGCTTCGACTGGCCGATCCACGGGATGGTCAACGTCATCAACATGATCATGCGCGGCGTGTTCGACCGATTCCCCGACCTGAACGTCGTTATCCAGGAAGCCGGTCACTGGTGGGTCCCGTTCCTACGCTATCGGATGGACGAGTTCTACGAGATGCACCCCGACGACATCCAGATCACGCCGCGAAAGATGGAGTCCGGGGAGAAGTACCTCAACCAGGCACCGAGCGAGTACCTGAAGGACAACTTCTACCTGTGCACGCAGCCGTTCGCGCTGCCGCGAAACTCCGGCGAGGCGTCCAAGATGTTGGACCTGAGCTTCGCAGAGGAAATGTTCGTATACTCGAGCGACTGGCCCCACCAAACGTTGGATCCGCCAACGTGGTTCTACACTTCACGTGCGTTCAGTGACGACGAGGACCTCCGAAACGCGGTCCTGCACGGAAACGCCGACGAAATCCTGAACATCTAACCATGTCTTCGGAAAACGTAACCGTCGACGACGCGTTCACCAAGGTCGCAACGACGGAAGAGATCCCACAGGGGACCGGAATCGGCGTCGACGTGGACGGAATCGAGATAGCCGTCTACAACGTCGAGGGCGAGTTTTATGCCATATCCAACCGGTGTGCACACCAGCGTGCCCCCCTCTGCAAGGCCGGCGACAAGAAGATCAACGCAGAGCATACCTGGACCGACACACGTGGCGGCGTCAACGAGGAGAGCTGTACAGTTAGTTGTCCGTGGCACCTGTGGGAATGGGACCTCGAGACAGGCGAACACGAGGCATCCGGCCAGCGCATCGGCACCTTCGACACGCACGTCGAAGACCAGGACGTCTACGTCCGGATATAACGAGTCGTCAGCACTCGGCTCTCGACCGCTTCTTTGCCACCACTCGATTCGCCTGCTGTTGTCGTTTGGCCCACGCAGCGCCTGGCTCACGTGCCGTTGCTCAGGTGACAGACCGGTTCGGAATGTCCGAAAGTGACTGTGAACGTCGTTTTCGGTCGAACCAGGCGTTTCAGGCACTCTCACAGATAATAGTTATATACGTACGGGTCGTTTATAGGCCCACCCGCTTCGGTAAATCCGAACTAGCTCGTTTCCAGATGAGTCGTGCGAAACGTGTCCATCGGCCTCGAGATAGAACATCGACGGTAGATAGGAAACGCCGATTCGGACTAGTCAGTGAAATCATCTTGGATAGATCCGATACCTGTAGGGGTACCTCAGGCGCCACTACGCTACTGCAGGGCAGTGTAGAGGCCGAACAGTTCCCCTGGACCAACAGTCGTTTGATTTAGCCGACGGTCGGAATAGTTCACCCGCCAATCCTGATACGGGCGTCAAGTGTAATCAGACGCAATGAATAGGGGAGGACCGCTACTTCGGTATTTCAGAAATGTTCGACGGCCGCGGTCTCTGAGGGGACTGAGCCGGTGGGGTGGGGTTTCTTCGCGTTGCAACAGTGTGTAATTGGTGCCGAAACTACCCAACCAGGTATCAAAGCAGTCGTGAAGACGTCCGGCACTAATTACCGTATCGGCAAACACCAGGAACCGACGGTAACCCAACTGACCGACATATTCACAGTCCTGCCGGAGAGGAGGGTCACTCATTTGCCGCGGGTTGCGTCCGTGAAATCGTCGACCATCACAGGTTCCCTCTGTGACGACGTATCCGGGCACGTCGGCGGAGGAACTCGTGGTGAAACTGGAGGATATCAGAGAAGGGGTACGCCATCACGAAGCGCGAGACCGCAGAAGGGGCAGGCGAGCGATGCACCGTCCCAGAATCCACCACCAGATGAAACTGGACGAACATCGCCCAATTGGCCTCTTCACGTGTGCCTGAACGCGATTGAACCGAGGTCCACGTTCGAACGGGGACGGGAGTAGTGTGCAACTGACATCGGCGAACTCTAACCCCCTGGTAGTAGTGGCCAAAGTGATTTATAGCCGCCAAGCAAACAATCAGTCGATCGATGAGCAGTTCTTACCGATTCGGGATGATCGTCCCGAGTTCGAACGTAACGATGGAGACCGAGATACCGGCGATGATACGGAGTCGTCCCGACGTGTACCGCGAGGATTTCACGTTCCACGGGAGTCGCATGCGGATGCAGGAAGTAACCCCCGAAGAGCTCGCCCAGATGGATGCCGAAAGCGTCGACTGCGCCGTCGAGTTGTCCGACGCCCGCTGTGACGTGATCAGCTACGCCTGCCTCATCGGTATCATGGCTCAGGAACCAGGGTACCACACTGAGTCCGAGCAGAAACTCCGCGAGGCGGCCGCGGACAACGGCGGCCAGGCGCCCGTGGTGACGAGCGCAGGTGCACTAGTCAGAGCCGTCGAAGCGATCGAGGCCGATCGGATTGCGCTCATCGCACCGTATATGCAGAACCTCACCGACACAGTTATCGAATACTTCGAGGCGGAAGGAGTTGAAGTGGTCGACCACGTCAGCCTAGAGTGTCCTGATAATCTGGAGGTTGCCCAGCTTGACCCGGGGAATCTCGTCTCGCTGGCGACTGACTTGGAGACCGACGACGCGGACGCGCTGGTACTCTCGGCCTGCGTGCAGATGCCGTCCCTTCAATCGGTGCAAATCGTCGAAGACCGCCTCGACGTCCCCGTTCTCTCGGCCAGCATCGCGACCGTCTGGGACTCGTTACTCGCACTCGGGCTCAACCCACGCGTGCCCGACTGCGGAACGTTACTCTCTGGCGACGTGGTCAATAGCCCTCGCGTCGATCAGTGAGCAGCCGATACCGTAGCCGGTCGTGACTGAAACGTTCGAAACGGCTATCCGTGGAAGAGGGCCCTCACGTCGGTGATCTCTCCAGACGGCTCGACACGAACGAGAAAATGACGAGGAGGTCGAATCCCGTAGCGAGAGACGCCGTGAGGAAGGCTATAGGCTGATACCCGGGGTAGGCCTCAAGTGTGAACGCCAGTCCGTGGGTACTGGAACGTATTCCCGTGCTGCCGAACCGACAACCTCCGTATACCAGCTCCCGACGACCGTCGCAGTCATCGAAGGCGTTCCGGCGTTGGCAATGTTCTGGATACTCCGGAGTACGAAGAGGACCGAGAATGTTCTGACGAACAGGGTGTGACGCCCGTCACGCCGACAGGTGTGGGCGCAGGGAAATGATCGTTCGTCGCCCAAGGATGTCCACGAGGACGCCAGTGGCGGAACCGCGAACTCCAGCGGGGAGAGGAGGGCGATCATCACGGGTCCGAGCGTCCCGTCGGGGGGCATCAAATGCGGCCCGATACTCGGAAAGGCTGCGGAACCCCGCCAGTTAAGGCGGCAGCCGTGACCGGTGGGTCGGACCTTACAAGCCGTTGGGTGCCCCCGAGTACGACCCCGTCTTCGAGACGCTGGTCGAACACGACATGCCGCTGTCGCTGCACGGCTCCGGCGGCTACTGGCCTCGGTACGGTCCCATCGGGGAAGGACTGCGGACCTGGACCGAGATCCTCGGCCTCGGCTGGTCGGTCCACTCCATCATGCACGTCGCTAACATGATCATGACCGGCGTCTTCGACAAGTATCCCGACATGCGGGTCCTGATCCAGGAGGGCGGCGTCAACTGGCTGCCGTTCGTCGCCTACCGCATGGACGAGTTCTACCAGGACCACCCCGAGGACATCAAGATCACCGAACGCATGTTCGACGCCGAGAAGGCGTACCTTGAGCGCTTGCCAAGCGAGTACCTGTTCGACAACTTCTACTTCGCCACCCAGCCGGTGGCCGGCCCGCCCAACACCAAGCAGCACCGCCAGCTTCTGGAGATGTGCCACGCCGAGGAGACGCTCGTGTTCTCCAGCGACTGGCCCCACCACACGTTCGACCCGCCACACTGGCTGTACACGAAACACGTCGACGAGGACCTCCGGAACCGCATCTTTTACGAGACGGCCGAAGAGGTGTTCGGACTGGACCGATGACCAGGCACAAGATCTGCACGGTCGAGGACCTCCCCGAAGGGGAGAGCATCGGCGTCGAGGTCGACGGCCTGGAGATCGCCGTGTTCAACGTCGACGGCGAGTTCCACGCGCTCCAGAACAAGTGCATCCACAAGCAGGGCCCGATGTTCGACGCGGAGATCAACGCCGAGGAGAAGACGGTGTACTGCCCGTGGCACTACTGGGAGTTCGAACTCGACTCTGGCGAGTTTGTCGTCGACCGGGACAAGCGACTGCGCACCTTCGACGTCGACGTGACCGACGACGAGGTCTACGTCAACGTCTGACGCGGCGACCGTCTCCGCCGCCACTGCTCCTTGGGTTCGCACGTGCACGCTATTCGACAAGGGACCAGCAGTTCATTTTCCATCTAAGACTAAACAATGCTATCAGTAGTATAGGATGGACTTCCACAGCCCATGAGTTTGACAATCATTGGCGCGGCAAGTATTCCCTGGCATTACTGAGGATACGACCTCAAGAATGGTAACCACGTCGAGGGACTCGGTACTGCCCACCTTCGACGTCGTCGAAGAAGGCATATTGTCTACCTGAGACTGTGAAGGAGATAGATAGTTGCTACTCCGTCAGAAACAGGGATGCGGTCTGTTATTCGTCCCGGCTGTACGATTCCAACCCCGGGCGGAACTCGCGGTCCTCAAAGCTAGAGAGCTCGGATTCAACCCAACCGGAAACCTAGAGGTAGTTCATCTGTTCGAGCTTTGCGACTTCGTAGTTGACTGGTCCTCTATCTCGTCTCACAAGTGGTGTTCGTCACTTTCGACGAATGCCCTCACCGTTAGGACAGTGTCGGGCGAATCCACGTCCGAGCGGATACCCCGCAGCGCCTCAATGCCGTCCTCGTCCACAATGAATGCACTTCGGGCTGATATCGGAGCCCGTTGGGGCCAAGCAGGACGCTAAACGGAACGGAGACTGCACCGATCTTGAACACCGCGAGGTGCGTGCTCAGAGATTCAATCCGCTGGGTACCGTGAACACCGATTCTGTCTCCGATCGTAATTCCTCAATCCACAAGCTCGTTCGCGAGTTGATTGGCTAGGTTCTGGATCTATTGAAACGAGTATGCAGTGACTTTCTCGCCAGGTTCTTCCGCGTACACCGCGACACGGTTTTTCTTTTCGTCGGTCCATCGATCACATACGTAACTCGCGATGTTGAACACTTCCAGAACCTCCCATTCGAAGTCCGCTTGAAGCCCATCATAGCTCTCCCAGTCGTGCCCGTAGAAATGGTATCCTTGCAGGGATAATTACTCACCCGCCCTAACCGGTGACCGAACATAGCGCTGCCAAACTGAGTGAATGCGTACGCCGCCAATATGAGTATCAAGTCGAGATCTCCCAATCACACGTGCGCTATCTATAATATCGCGAACCAGAATCCTCAATCTGCATTCAGAATTGCCTCGGTCATCGCTAATACCCATATTTTTAATTACCTCGGGAGATAGAATCTCCTATGGTCGAGAGAATAGACGCATTTGCGCACGTACTACCGAAACCGTTCATCGACGAGATGCTGGAGGTCCACCCGACCGAGGAACTGGAGGCCGTCTCCGACACGCCCCGGTTCTGGGACATGGACATCCGCTTCGCCGACCTCGACGAGTACGGTATCGACCGGCAGGTCATCACGCTCGCGCGCCCGCCGATCTGGCGGGGTATCGACCGCGACGACGCCCTCGAGATGACGCGCGTCGCCAACGACGAGGTCAAGAAGATGGCCGACGAACATCCCGACCGCCTCATCCCGGTCGCCACGCTGCCGTATCTCGACGGGAAGTTCGTCGACGAGTTCGAGCGGTGTATCGACGACCTGGATATGGCCGGCGTGCAAATCTTCTCGAACGTCGACGGCCAGCCTATCGACGCCGAGCCGTTCCGGCCATTCTACGACGCCGTCGAGTCGAAGGACGTCCCCATCTGGCTCCACCCGCAGCTCCACGAGTGGCACGAGTGGGACAGCGAGTACATGCTTCACAAAATCCTCGGATGGCCCTTCGACACCAGTCTGGCGCTCGCACGCCTCGTGTTCGGTGGCGTCATGGACGACCATCCCGACCTCAAGCTGATCCCCCACCACATGGGGTCGATGATCCCTCACTTCGTTAACCGGCTTGACCTCTTTCACCAGATGCAGGTCGAACACCGGGACGTCTACCCGTACCCGGTCAACGAGCTCGAGGGAACTGTCGAGGAGACGTTCTCCCGGTTCTACGGCGACTCCTGTCGCTGCGGCGCCTCCGACGTCCTCGAAGACGGGCTGGAGTTCTTCGGTGAGGACAAGTTCGTCTTCGCCACCGACTACCCGTTTGGCCCTGACGAGGGCCGCGGATTCCTGCGCGAGGAGGTCCAGGGTATCGAGGACATGGACATCGACGAGGACGCCCGCCGGAAGGTGTTCGGCGAGAACCTCAAGTCGCTCTTGGCTTGAGACTCCGCTGACCCGCGCCCGATACGTCTGTCGGCGTCCAGAACTGTGACCACGGGCGTCACATCAAGCCCCCGCGATAGCGTAATTCGATCTCGATGACCGTACCAGCTGACCTGTTGGGCGTCGTGCTCGCACTCCTCGCTGCCGTGATGATTGCGTCGACCGGGCTCCTCGTCCGCCTCGGGACGAACGAGGGGCGCGCCTTCGATGCCGTGGTAGTCGTCCTACTAGTTAATCTAGTGATCCTCCTGCCGACCACTGCCTTACTGCACTATCCAAATTTCGGGATTTCGCCGTATGCCGTTACTATGTTCATGCTGGCTGGCCTGGTCGGGACGATGCTCGGTCGCTCGCTGTATTTCGTGAGCGTCTCGAAGATCGGGGCCAGTCGCTCCGACGCCATCAAGGCGTCCCAGCCGCTGCATGCGACGTTCGTCGCCATCCTCGTCCTCGGTGAGACACTCACCGTCGAGCACCTCATCGGAATCGTTGCTATCACGGTCGGGGTTGGGGTCGTGTCACTCGACTTGAAGTCCGACAAGTCCGGGGAGGTACCGATGCAACGGTTCTTAGCGTACCTCGTGTTCCCACTCGGTGCCGCGTTCTTCTACGGGATTGAACCGACATTCGCGAAGCTCGGGTTTGCCGAGGGTACGCCGCTCCTCGTTGGCCTGACGATCAAGACTATTGTCGCATTCACTGCCATCGTCGTCGTCCTGTACCGGCGTGGAGAGCTACCAACACGGACGGATTTCACCCGCAAGAATGTGTACTGGTACCTCGCAGCCGGCGTCACCAATACGACGTTCCTCGGGCTGTACTACGGGGCACTGGAGGTCGCGCCTGTCAATATTGTGATCCCGCTCATGCAAACGAGTCCGTTCTTTGTCGTCCTTATCTCCTATTTAGCGCTGCCCAAACTTGAGAGAGTAACCTGGCGCCTAGTCGGCGGAACCATTGCTGTCATCACCGGCGCCGTTGTCATCGTCGCCTTCGTCTAAGCTGAGGGAGGCGTTGAGTCCCGTAACGTCCACGAAGGGACGTCACAACGACGCAAAGGATGTGGTACTCAGGAAACAGAAACGCTTGTCTAGTCATGCAACATTCGCTGATCTGTGCCGAAATAGAACTGATTCCGTTCTCTCGGTGTTAAGGAGTAATATATGGCGTTGGCTCAAGGGTCAGGTGATTCTTGGTGACGTTCGGACTTCGGAATAGGCGGGTTCCGTTCAGTCCTTTACAATATCAATATTAATTAGTGGCAGAATTGCTGTATTCAGTTCCTCGCTTCGACAATTTTGACGGCTCGTCCCGACCACAGTCTCACTCAACAATCGGAGTAGTTTGACCGGACATATAACCGGCTCGCACAAACAAGTAACAGGGTCCAGCGACGGTACTTCATATATAATCGAAAGTGAATCAGAAAGCAAACATTCGGTGTTACAAACCCTCTATCCCCCCAATATTTTGGCATATGTGCCATCTATGACGGTTTTATCCGACTATATGGTTCAGAATAGCAGAAGTAGCGTGTGATAGGATAATTTATGTACAAACCAGTGCTAAGCGACTGACGGTAGTGTTTTGAGATGCTGGAATAGATAAAAGCCCGAATTTTCCCATTAAATCGGCTTCTGACATACTGAAGTAGTATCAATGACGGCTAAAGAAGCTAACCCTTACAGCGATATCACTGTAAAGCACCCCAGTGAATGAGTACCAACGTAGAAGATCGCGGTCTCATTTCTGAAAGGGAGTTACTATCCTATTTTACTGAATGGAATATATGGTGGTCTATGGTACACGCCCTAAGAAGTTGCTTCAGCTATGTTAAAGTGGATTTGTCGAAATTGTATTAATCTGATAGACCATACAGAAGCTCTTTTGGGGACTAGTGGAGATATAGAAAGTATGACTGAGATCGACGCCCCTCAACACGCGATCAAAACGGTGATGAAGGCGTTCGATGTACTACAACTTATCGAGAAACTCGATGAGCCCACATTCACCGACATATCCGAACATAGCGAGATGGCTGAGAGCAGCCTGTACAACTACCTCATTACATTAGAACACATCGGGTATCTAACAAAGAGGGGCGATATCTATCGACTCTCGTTGCGCTTTTTCGACCACGGTGTTTTAGTACGCGACCAGTTGCAGATTGTGTCACACGCCAGAGACATACTCAAAAAGACCGCGGAAGAGAGCGGTTCATCGGCCTGGATTTCAGTGGAAGAACATGGGAAAATGGTGTATGTCGCGCGCGAAGTCGGAGAACTCCCCATTGAAACACATGCCCGCCTTGGGAAACACGACCACATGCACTGCCTAGCAGGTGGGAAAGCGATACTGGCTCATCTTCCTGAGGAGCGCGTCCACGAGATCATCGACGAACACGGCCTTCCTGCAAAGACTCCGTACTCCATCACATCACGCGAATCGTTGGTGGAAGAACTCGAAGAAATACGAAAGCAAGGATATGCGACCAATAACCGTGAAAGAGCCGAAGGTGCCTGGGCCGTTGCCGCACCCATCATCGTTAATGACGTTGTCCAGGGAGCGATCGCCACTTGGCAACCCAGCGCGCGCATAAAGTCCGAAGAACATCGCCAAAAGATAATCGAACTCATTACAAGCGCATCCAACCAAATAGAACTCAGAATGACCTTCGATTAAACCCGGTGATGCTCGAGCGGAGCTATCCGACGAAACAAGCATGCCGTTTATCACGGCCTGTGCGCGCAATGTGGCCTTATTCACTGCTTTAGCCACGGTAAACTCACCGCCGTCACACTAGCGGTCCTCGAACTTCTGTTTGTCGATCACGTTCGGCACTTCCAGTTTGTCACCGCAGTCCCGTGCGAGCTGGTATCCGACCGAAGTGACATCGCCGACGTTCGATTCATCGTCCACCGCTGCGATAATTACAGCGAATCGCGCGATAGATGGTCAGTTAGGCGTTCTGCATACAGGGTTCGGTTTACTCGGTGACGCTCAGATTGCAAGTGGAGGAATTGGTGAGGGCAGAACGGAACGCATAGCGCCAGAGGAAACGTTGGCGAAATAAATTACAGATGGAAATCTCACCCCGTACAGAAATCATAAATATTATACCATACTATTATCATCATATGATCTATAATTTTATATCACAAATTGGGCTCTCCTTGCGGCGCGCGGATGTCATTGATTCTGATCTAGGAGACGTCATCTGAAGTTCGGCAACGGGCGGTGACCACAACGGCGACTCGATGCGAGCCTGAGTGTCCTAGTCGTGCCCCGCTCGCGGTGGATTACGAACAGAGCCCCATTTCGGGCCGCGGCGCCTGGCGACCGAGAGCGGTCGAACCGCCAGTTTTGGCCGGTACCAGTTATCCTGAAGCGGATAGCACGGACTCGCTAGTTCGATGTGGTAACTACGGATTTAGGATACTGCATTGCACTGTACGGAGAAGTCGGCCGGCGTCCCAGTGGGGCGCGGTTCGTTACTCGCAGGTATTGGTACATTGCACGCCATAGACAAAAAATATCAATTTTACTTTATACTATAAATATTTATATTTTATGGCCAAACGGTCAGTTCAACAGCCCGGTTTGAATTGTGTGGGCCGCAGGTCCGGTCGTCCCGGATATTAGAAGTCTTTTAGACATCGCTCGCATATCTCCGCCAAATGACCAACTCTGCGAGGCAGTGTGATTGCAAGGTGGGGCGGATGATCGAGGGATACGGACTCGACCGGATCAACGAGGAGTTGGCGAGTCGATGGAAAGGGGACGGAGAAGAGTCGCTCAGTCTCCGGGCACTCGAACGATACTTCAACGAGCGGCTCCTCGAGGCCGCGCTCCGGGACGAGGACGTCGAGATACTCAGAGGCGAGGTGGAGAACATGTACCACTTGCTGACGAATGAGAACGTGAGCGCTGGGGACCGGACGCAGGTCGAGAATCGGCTAGCGCGCGCGCGGGGGTCGACCCGGAGTCGGTCAGTGGCGACTTCGTCTCTCACCAGACGATCCATACCCACCTCCGAGACTGCATCGAAGTGGAAAAGGACTCGTCGGACACGGACCCGGTCCAGTCGGCGCGCGACACCGTCTTCGCCATGGAGAACCGCACCGAGAAGGTCGCCGATAACCACGTGGACCGCCTCGCCGGGGAGGCCGTCGCCATCGACGAGTACACCGTATTGACCGACGTGACCATCGCGTGTGACTCCTGTGGCCAACACCACGAATTCGGCGCGTTCCTCGACAACGGCGGCTGTAACTGTTGCAAAGAATCAGTACTTCACAAAGCCGGTTAGTTAGAACGTCTGCTTGCTGAGGATGTGCACTCCAACAAGCAAGCAGACGGTGAGATTCACGAGGACCAACT
>NZ_FNWU01000012.1 GCF_900108505.1 Halopenitus malekzadehii
CTTACATTCGGACCGGTACCGGTTATCAACTCGTGCGCACCCATCAAGGGGCCTACCAGTGGGACCAAGTACTTCCACCGACCCAACGAGTTCAGACCTGCAACTATTTCCCCTGGGAGCTCCGTCGCTGCCGACTTTATCTGAGGGGCGACCCCCCGAATCTTCCCGGGGAGCTTCAACAGCGCTGCGACTGGGGCGAGGAACGCCATCCCGCCAAGTGTCACGGTTATGCGACCTAGCTCATAGAGGATACCAAGGAGCTGTTTTGTAATCGCCCACGCTTGGCCGGCCTTCGCTCCGAACCAGCCAAGCACGGCCCCGGCCTGCTCACCGGCCCCCATAAAGTCGGTTTTGAGGATGCCGGCGAGCGCGATTGCGCCGGCGGTTAAGCCGATGATGGCGAGACCAACTGGCCCGAGCGTCGCCCACAACGTCGACATCGCACCGGCAGCCAGGAGCGTCGCCGTGGTCATCACCCCCTTCGCGGTCGCGTCCGCGATCGCAGCCGTGGCTGACGAGTACAGTCCCGTGATCGACGTCCACATCGCAGCCGTCTTCGCCTGCGTCGCGGTGACCAACTGACCCGTCGACGCCGTCATCAACCACGTCGCCTTCGAGGCCGCCGTCGTCGCGACTGCGTGGGCCTTCAAAGCCGCAGTCCCGGCAACCGTCTGGCTAGCGTGACCCTGCTGGGCAAGCGTGGCGAGCTTGAGCTGTACAACGTGGGCGCCGAGAACAGCGGTTGAGACTCCTGTCGCAGCCGTTAGCGCGATCAGTCCCGTTCCCAAAGCTCGGGCAGCAGTCTCGTTTTGTGCTAAGGGCGTGGTGATACTTCGAAGCCCACCGACAAGTGCCGATGTCGCTGGCTTCGTTCCCTGGTACATCTCGTACCCGAGAACCTGTAGATCTGACCGAAGTTGAGTAATCTGCCCGCTGAGCGTCTCGGTCTGTTTCTGTGCCAACTGTTCTGCAGTGACGACGCCGCCGATTCCCTGCGCCAGCTCCTTGGCAGACTTGTTAGTCTGCGTGATGTCCTGAGCCAGCAGTTCCGCAGCATCGCCGGTCAGTCCGAGTCCGACCTGTAAACGCGAGACGATCTGCTCGGTTGATTCTCCCTGTTCATCGAGCTCTTGCAGGTTGCTGATGAGTTGCGTTGTCGTCGTCTCCCCCGAGACATCCATCCCGAGTGCTTCCGATGTTGCTTCCAACTCGGAGCCGTCCATCTCGGAGAGATCGCCGATCGCACCTTGGATCTCCGCGCGAAGGTTCGAGTTAATTTTTCGAGACAACTCGTCCGTTTGATTGATAAGAGGCAGGAGAGCGCGGGCACCCTCAGCGCCGGCGAGCTGCTGGGCGATCCGGATCTTTTCTGCCTGCGAATCAACGCCCTCCATCCGATCGGACAACGTCGACATTATTGTGGGGAGATTGCGGAGATCTCCTTCGGCGGTAGTGAACTTCTCCATCGAAAGGCCGAGTTCGTCGAGAGCTTTCGATGCTTCACCGCTACCGCTCGTGAGCCGTCGAAGGACGGCGTTCAGCGACGTCCCAGCTTTCGATCCAGCGAGGCCAGAAGACGCAAGCAGCCCTAGAGATCCCACAGTCTCAGCGACCGATAGCCCCGCAGCATTCGCAGTAGCCTGAACGTTGGATAGGCCTTGCGCCAGAGACTGTATGTCGGTCGCACTAGAGGCGAACGTTGAGCCAAGAGCACCGACAACAGCACGTGATTGTTCAGCCTCGAGTTGGAAAGCGTTGAGCGATCGGGCAACCGTCTGAGCTGCCTGGCCCGCCTGCATATTCGCGGCGACTGCCAACTGGCTCGTTTCGGACAGGGCAGCCATCGACTCGGATGCAGACAGACCGGCGAAGCTCAGTTGCTTGGCTGCTTCAGTCGACTGTGCCAAGGTGACTGGAAGTTGAGTTGAAACACCTTTCGCAGCCTCTCGGATCTGCTCCATCTGCGCAGCTGTCGCTCCGGACGTCGTTTCGATCGTCTGGAATTGCTTGTCCAGACGGCCAAACCGATTCGTGAGCAACGCGATGGACCCTCCGAGAGCAGTCGTTGCTGCACCAGTGGCGGCGAAAGCCGTTGAAACACTGTCTAACTGCTGTTCGGTCTCTTCCAACGAGTCACGGGCACGGTCCCCACTCTTTTCTACTTCTGATAGCTTACCGCTGGCTCGGTCCTTTGCAGTAAATATTGTTGCGACCGTTCGATGACCGCCACTTCCGCCTAGCATTATTCTTGTCGGTGTTTTTATTTCTAATTGTGGTCAACTGCGAACTATGCCACAGAATCAGCGGTACGAGTACAAGTCGATAGAAGTGAGAGCGCTGGCCTTTGGTGACGAAGGCGAAGAAAAGATCAACCGAGTCGCATCAGAAGGCTGGCAACTGAAGGAAACGGTAGAGGTTGGTGGTGGGACTACGCATTACATCTTCGAACGGCCTGTCGAGTAGCGTCTGCCTACAGCTGATCAGGTGATGGTGGATTTTTTGGGGCACCCTGCATCTGATCGATGAGGTTCTCCATATCCATATCGAGGCTGTTAGCCTCACCATCCTCCTCGTTGATCGTCGCCAGACACTCAGCGTAGAACAGCTTCTTCTCCCACGGCCAGGCGTCGACGTCCTCTATTGGGAGTTGCCACTCTCTGGCGATCCGGATAGTAACTCTTCCAGTTGGGCTTCGAGCCCACCGTCGGAAAAACCCATCACGCGGTCGATCCCGACCACCTCACCGACTTTGTCAGCCAGCATAATTCGATCAGCAACCCGTAGGCCTCGCCATCGCTCCATCGTGATCTCGGGAGCGATGACAGCCTTGTTGACGAACTCGAACAGTTCTTCCTCACGGCTCGTGTCGTCAGGCGACGGCGACACGAACTTCATTATCACGTCCGGGTCGGGATCTTGGACACGGAAGGTCCTCTCCGTTCCGTCCATAAATTCGTGAGTGATGTCCGTCTGCGGATCACCACCGATGTCCTCCCAGTCCTGATCTTCCAGCTCTTGAAGAGTGAGTTCTTCGTCAGACATTGGTTAGTCCTGGATGTCGTCGGCGATGAACGTGTACGTCCGGTTCGGCGGCGACTCAGGGTCGTCGTCGAAGGAGTTGGCGAACGACTTGTCGGTGAAGACCCCTCCCGTGTAGACCTCGTTCTGCCGGACGTCGTCCGAGGGGAACCGCACCGTGATCGGGACCTGCTGCCCGCTCTTCACGAGCTGGTTGAGCGACTGGATCGTCGGCGACGTCGGCGACACCTCCAGCTCGCCCTCGAGCTCTGGGTCTGTGTTGTTGAGCAGGACGTTCTCGTCGTCGCCAACGGTCTCGTCGTAGCTCCGGGAGTAGCTCTCCTCCGGCGGATCGAAGTTTTTGAGCTGTGCAACTCGCTCGCCGTTGACGAGGATCGTAACCTCGTCTTTGCTGTATTGTGCCATGGGTTATCCTCAGACAGTGACGGTCAGGTCGACGGTGAACGTCTGCGCGCTGCCGCTGAGCCGGTACTCGAGTTCGATGCCGGTCCACCGCTTGTTCGCGCGGTCGTCCTCGGGCAAGTCCTCCGGCTCGGGGACGTAGATGTCCGTCTCCGCGAACGGGTCATCGGGCCCACCGGTGTACTGGACAAGCGTGTCGACGATCGTGGACTCGATCATCGACTGACCGTCGCCGGTGAACGGGATCTTGTCCCGGTTCAGTGCGAGGGACGTGAGACTGTTCTCGATGAGCGACGTCGCGAAGTACTCCGTCATCTGAACGTCGAACCACTGGTAATCGCTGGCCGCACCAGCGGTCGAGACGGAGCGCCAGAGGACGTTCACGCCACTGACGGAGACGACGACGTTCACGGGTCCGTTCCCGTCGGCGTCGCCGCCGACGAAGGTCCCGGTGTCGCCCGGGTCGCCGATCAGGCGGCCGGGGATGGAGTCGATAGCGTACGGGTACCCCTCGCCATCGAAGTACGGGTCGAGCCACGGGTCGTTGACGGCCATCTGGCCGAGCTTGTACGCCCCGATGTCGGCGCTCGTCTTCGCGGTGACGCCCAGGACGTGGCCGCCGGGGACGTAGCCGGCGATCTCGTGGGCGGCCGTCATCGCCGTCTCGTCGTCAGCGTAGGAACTCGGGTCCTCGATCGGGAGCGGCACGCCGACCTGGGCGGCCGACGCCCAGCTGACGAACTCGTCGTAGTCGCCGATGTGTTCTCGACCGGCCCGAGTGTCAGCGAGATGAGCTCGGTTGATGCCTTTGTACTCAAGCTCCTCGAGCGTGCTCCAGTCGACGTAGGAGTACGTGAGCGTGGCCGTGGTGCCATCGTCGGTGGTCACCTCGCCGGTGGCCGTGTTAATCGCCACCTCGCCGTTGTCGGGTTGTGCGGGTGGTTCCTCTGTGGAGTAGACGACATCCCGGTTGGACGCGGTGACCCCGGCCTCGCCGTGGACGGGAGTGTTCGCGACGGTCGTCCCGTCGTCAACATCTTCGTCAACGACCTCGGTCTGTTCGAGGACCTGGACGTACCAGGAACTCGCACCCATCTCGGCGAGGGCCTGCGACGCCACGTGGACGTCGCTGCCGTCGCCGTAGTCGTTTGCTACTTCGGATGCGCTCTGGTACTGGTTGACCTCATCGAACGCCGCGTCGGGCGGCGCAGCGGTCGCCGTCCCGATGACGGCGACGTCGGTGAAGGTCTCCTGTGGGAGCGCTCCGGTCTGTGCCGAAACGTCGATCGTGACTGGTGAAACTGTCATCTGTTGATGTCTAACTTCTTAGTTGTCTGTCTGGTCAGCTGCGTACTCGGCGCTCTCGGTCGTGTCGAACTCCTCGGTGTACCTCTCGGCGTGATGGAACTGGACGCTCCACTCGATGCGGTAGGTATCATCGACTCGTCCCGGAGACGGGTTCGACGCGATCTCGACACGCATCGGGCGCTCGCCATTCGGACCCTCACTATTCAGATCGATACCGTCATCGAGAAATCGCCACAGTCTCCGGACGAGTTGCTTGCACCGAGTCTGCGGTGGGACTCCGTCAGTCCCCCGAACTGCTTTGACGGCGACAGTGATCGAGAGCTCGTCGGCGACCTCCGATGTCCGGATTTCCGCGCCGCCCGGTTCGTCGATCGGGTTGTCGATCCGGTGGACGTCGTCGACGGGCTGGCGCTGGGTCTGTGGCTGGTTCTGCGCGTCCCATTCGAGGATGACGATGGGGTAGTCTTGCGTTGCGTTACCTCCACCCCAGAAGACAGTCAGCTCGTAGGTGTGCTGGTTCGCGTCGTAGGAGACGTCGACCGACTCCGGGAGCACCGCCTCGAAGCGGTCTTCTTCAGCTGTGGTAAGCACGTGACTACACCTCGGCGTCGTCGAGGCGGTCGTCAAGCTCGTCCCCGATGATCTCTGCAGCGCGCTGGTTCGCGTATGCTGCGACCGGGCTGAAGATGGGGCGGCGTGGGATCCCTAGTTCCGGAGCGCCGAACTCGTGGGCGACCGCGTCTTCACGAGACGTGCCGATCACGGCGGTCCCCTCTGACGGACGAGCTTCGGAGTTCGAGATGATGTTCGCACGGAAATCTCCGGTGTCGACGAGAGCATCCCGGGTCGTCGTTCGAACACTCCGCTGACGCATCGTTTCGTACGTGACTGGACGCCACGCGTTCCCCATCGCGTCCTTTCCTTCGCGCATATTTTTCGTGAGCTGCTCGAGGGAGTCCGCATAGAGCGCGACGATCCCTTCACGAAGCCCGACGTCGAAGGCCCGACGGACTTCGTCGAAGTTGTTCGTGTCTTCGACCACGTCACACCTCCTGAAGGCGGCCGTTCTCGAGGGCACGCTCAACACGCGTCCGCCGGCGGACAGTCGCCGTCTCCGACGGGCCATCGAACCAGATACCGGCGACGTACCGCCGATCGCCGGTAGGTGTCACGGTGACGAGCTTGCGTTCGAGCGGCTTCACGACCGTCGTTCGGTCCTTGTGCTCACGCTCGAAGGCGATGAACGCGGCGAGCCGGTCAGCGCTGAAGCCGGCGACCGCTGCGAGCGTCTGCTCGCGGTTCTTGTCGTCGTAGTTCTCGATCATGGGTCGTACCTCTCACACTCCAGGACGTACAGGCCGTGCTGCTGGGAGCGGTCTGCATCAACAACGACGAACGTGTCGCCGTCGTCCGTGATGCGGGTCGCTCCTTCGCCGGCGCTGTCACGATCGTCGACGTCGTCGATGTCCGAGCGGATGAGGTACACGTGATCAGCCTCGACGTCGTGTCCCCACCAGCTGTACGAGAGCGACGCACCGCTCGGATCGGAGATCGTGGTGACTGTCTTTTCGGGGAGCTCTTCCCACTGCTCCCCGCGGGAGTCGGCTTCAGTCATCTCGAAGTTCTGGAGGGTGACATCATGGCCGGCACGCTTCAGCGCACGGCGTGCGCTCCGCTTCGTGCGGCTCATAGCGTTACACTCCAGAAGTCGGACTTCTCCGGGCCGAAGGTGTTGCTCTCGTCGAGACGGATTACCTGCTGGCCCGGCGCCGTCGCGGCGAGCCCACGCTCATCGAACGCTCCCGAGTAGTCGAACGAAACTGGGCCGATGTCTTCGGAGTCGACCTGTCGCTCGACGATGAACGTGATAAGGTGCCGGGTGAGGTACTTCTCGATCTTCTCGAGGCGGCGCTCCGAGAGCCCCTTCCCGGTGAGCTGCTCGTCGACTTCCATGTTGGCGTCGTCGAGCCACTCCAGGACTTCCTCGTCCGTGAGCTCCGTCTCGAAACCGCCACTGCGGACGTCGTCGACGCTTGTCCGGTACTCGGAGTCGTCGACAGCCATCCGTTAGGCCTCTCGACGGTCGTCGAGTGCGGTCAGAACGCTGTCACGCGGGCCGTTTTCACGTTCCTCTTCGGCGGCTTCGACCGCGTCCAGCTGGTCGTCAACGGTACCCGACTCGATCGTGTCGACCGCCCAGCGCCAGTCGTCGGAGCTGGCGATCTCCTCGGGCGTCACCTCATTCTCACCGTCTGCATCGGGCTCAGTGCCACCCTCGTTGGGGGGCTCCGCTTCACCGTCGCCGGCGGAATCGGTGTCGTCCGAGCCGCTATCCTCGTCGATGGTTTCCGGTTCTACCTCTTCGTCAGCAGTGTCCTCTTCGTCGACGCGCTCCCAGCCGCCGGAACGATGGTCGAGATACTCCTCGACCGCGTCCTCGGGGACGTCGTAGACGCCCGATCCCTCTGCACGGAACCCACGCTGCCCGTCGAAGTAGGTCCGCTCTCGTGTCCACTTGAGTTCAGGCATAGGTGATCACACGTCGTTGATGATGACCCAGTGCTCGGGCAGCATGATGTGGAAGCCGATGTCCTGGAACGCCTTCAGCCAGGTGACGCGGGGGTCCTGAGACATCCACGTCTGGGTTCCGAAGCCGCGGTCGTTGTCGACGGCGAAGCCGCCGTCCGTCGACGGCGCGTCAGGCTCGTCGAACTCGCCCATGTTGTCGCCGTACCATGCGAGGAACGCCGACTCGACACCGGGCCGTCCGATGATGATGTTCCGGCGCTGCTCGCCGGCGACCGGGTCGTACGGCTCGAGGACGTTGTCCATCGCCGCGTCGTCGACGTCGTTGACGATGTTCCCGTCCTCGTCGAGGAAGTTCCCGTTGGCGTCCTCCCGCGGGAGCTTTACCTTCACGACCTGGATGTTCGGGATCTCCTCGTCGACGAGCCGACGAACCTGACTACCGGTCAGGCCGCGCACCTCGACGCCCGAGAAGCGGCCCTTCATGTCCTCGTTGTTCTTGATGTCGTGCCAGATGGACGGCGTCACGAGCGCCGTCGGGTCACCCGACACCATCGCGTTCATATACGTCTGATCGGCCTCCGAGAGCAGGTAGGACGCGTACGAGAAGTTCTCGTAGGGCGTCGAGTTTGCTCGATCCGAGTACTGGTTGTTCGGATTGATGACGTTCGCCGTCGGGATGTCCGGATGGATCGTGTCCCCGTCCGTCCCGAGGAAGCCGTCGACGCTCCGGGTCGCCTGGAACGCGACCTTGTTCCGCGTCAGGAACAGCGCCGCACGAAGCTGGTTCGCCCCCCACCGGTATAGCGAGAGGATCTGCTGGTCGGAGTTCAGCTTCGCGTCCGTCTCCTTCTCCGGCGCTATCTTCTCCTTGAACGAGTACGTCGAGATGTCCTTTTCGTTGATGTCGCCCAGCGCCGAGATCGGCGACTCGGCTGCCCGGTCGACCTCGGACATCGCGGCGATCGCCCCGCCGATGGTGAAGTAACTTTCCTCGGGAGCGTCCAGGTTGACTGCCGGGAAGAGGCCGTTCGCATCGGCCACCCCGTCCTCCTGCATCTGCTCCATCTGGTCGATATCCTGGACGATCTCCTCGCGGAGCGTCTTGGGACTCAGCAGTCCTGCTTTCTTGAATTCGAGTTCTGGCATGAATCAGATCACCTACTTGTACCGCAGAACGGCCACCTTCTGTGCCGTCGCCGCCGTCGCACGAGTGCCGGTCGCGAACACACGGCCGTACTGCATGTCGACCGTGTCGTCAGCGTCGACATACGCGCGAACCCCGTCGGACGTGAGCACGACGACGTCGTTGACGGAGAGGTTCTCCCCGTCACTCTCGTCGTACCAGTCGATGGGGCCCGTCGCGAGGAACGTCGACGGGCCAGCGACCTCGCCGGCTGCGACGTCTGCCTCGTCGTCGAGGTGGTTGTCGTGAAGCAGCGCGCCGACTCCGTCACCGTCCGTCTCGACGAGCTTGACCTGCGTCTTCCCGCCATCTTCGCCCGTGAGCTGGACCGGGTCACCGCGACCCGGTAGTGCGCCCGTCGAGTCCGCGACGACCTCGACGTCGACCTTCTCGCCCGGATCGTAGAGTCGAACTTCTCCAGACACCATGATCAGGCACCTCCCCGGATCGCATCGCGAAGCTCACTCTCGGTGTCGAACTCCGTGGCGTCAACGTCGTACTCCTGGCGAAGATACTCGACCTCCGAGACATCAGCGCTGTTGACTTCTAGCCGCTCCGACGCCGTCAGAACACCGCCCGCAAGCTGTTCCGCGCGCTCGAGATCCTCGTCGCTCGGGGTCTGACCGTTGCTATCGCCACCCTCACCGCGGGGGTTGGGCGTCCCGGCCAGCTGCTCGCGAACGACCTCGACCGGGCTCTCGTCGTCCTCGTCAGACCAGCCCGCGTCCTCCGCAAGCATCTCGACGAGCTCACCCGCCTGGAAGCGGTCCGCGATCTTGTCTGCGGAGAGTTTCGAGTCTTCCGCAGCGAGGTCGGCAAGCATCTCGACGAGCGGCTCGACCTCTTCCTCGAGCTCGTCCCGCTCCTCTTTCAGCTGCTCGACCGTCTCCTCGTAGTCATCGATCTCTTCCTCTTTCTCTGCGAGCTGCTCCTGGAGGTCCTCCGTCTCGTCTTCGAGCTGGTTACGCTCGGTGCGGACCTCTGCGAGCTGCTCCTGCAGGTCGTCGTTGTTGTTTCCCATATGTGTGGAACTACCGCCGGTTCCTGTGCCGGATTCCGCCGGCTCGTCAGATGCCTGTCCAGAACCACCAGCCTCGCCCAGGCCCTCCCAGGCGACGTCGTCGATCCAGTCGTACGACTCGTGGACCTCGAACGGCGTGTCCTCGAGTGCGTCGATGATCTGGTCGTTCAGCGTGTCGAGTGATGCGACCGCCTCCCGGTCGATCGTCGCCTGGAGCTCGGGGTCAGTGTTCGTCGACGAGCGCGTGGCCGAGACGCCCTCGATCGCTTCGAGGTTCTCGACCGCCTCGTCGAGGAACTCGTCGCCGAACATCTCGCCGTAGGCGTTGAAGGTCAGCGTGAACAGCTTCGCCAGCTGCTCGGCTGCCTCGGCCCGGCCGTTGAAACCTAGGGCCTCCGCCATCGCCGGCTCGATCGTCGCGCTCGGCGACGCGCCGTTGTCGAGCAGTGTGAGGTACGGGACGTCAATGATCTTCTCGACAGGGTACGCCCCGAGTTCCTCGTCGTACTCGCCCAGCTTCCGGAACATATCCGGACTCACGTCGATCAGGCCGTGATCAACCAGCTGCGCGATGTGCTCATCGAGTAGGTCAGCGTCTTCAGAGACCGGGCCGACCCCGTCCTCGTACGCGAAGTTGTCGACCGACCCGACGATGTTGTCCGGATCGGCCTGGTCGAGCATCCCCTTGTGGCCGTCACCGGGACGCCCTTTGAGGATCTTCGCCCCGTCGAACGCGCCATCTTCGACACCCTGGCGAAGCGCCTCCGGGCTCCAGTACGTCTTCTTGCCCGACGCACCGGTGGTGATGTCTCCCTCCCCGATCGGGATGACCCGAGCGGAGTAGGTATCAGTGTCCTCGTCATCCTCGTCCTCGAGGCGGGCGAACCCGCCCTCGGCGAGGCGTTCGTGCTGTTCTGGGTCGTGAGTCATAGGTAGGTCAGCTCATAAACGCGCTCCCCGGGAGTCGAACCCGGCTCTCCCGATGGTGGAGAGGCCGACAGAGCGTGGTCGTACTGCGAGTCAGGAAGCAGTCGGCGCGGTCTGTGCTGCCGTCCCCTCCGCGACCGACGTCGTCGCCCGAACGACGCATCGGCATCGCGGATGGAACGGGGGGCCCTTCGACCGGGCCTCATCCGGGCTCAGCACACGGCCGTCCCACGGCGAGCAAATCTCACAGACGTGGTTGTCACCCGCCGTCGCGACCTCGGTCTGCACCTCCAGGTCGACGTCGTCGCCGGCGAGGCGCTCGGCCTCGGAAATCGCCCCCTCGTTGTGAGCGTACATCGTCTCCGTTCGGGCAAGTGTCGTCGCCCGAGTGCGGCCGATCTTGTCGATCCGGTCGGACAGCCGGCGAGCCATCTCGTCCGGGGCCACGCCCTCGGCCATCCCCTCGGCGAGCGACCGGGAGATCTCCCGAGCGACGTCGTCGGTGATGCCTCGAAGCGCCTCGAAGTTGCGCTCGTAGAGCAGCGACAGGCGGTCCTGGTGAACGGGGCGCTCGAACGCAGCCGTGGGATCGGCGCCGTCGGCCGCGTCACCCATCCAGCTGTGTTGGTTCCGAACACCGCGCTCGTACGCCTTCCTGACGTACGTGTTCCCGTTGCGCTCGATGACCTCCAGGACGCCCTCCTCTTGCTGCGTCCGGAGCCACTGCATAAACTGCTCGTGCTTGCGAGCATCCCGCTCGAAGGCGAAGTCACGCCCCTGCAGATCGTCCGGATCGAAGTCCGCCAGCTGCTCAACGAGATCACGGGCGGCGTCATACTGTTCTGCTGCGAGGAGCTCGTAGTACTCCGCAGGGATGTCGGCCGCCGCCTGTCCCGAGAGCAGGTCCGACAGCGAGACGCCACCCCCGTCGTCGTCCTCGAGGCCGAGGACGTCCCGATCGGAAACACCTCGCCGGAGCTCCGCGCGGATGTCCGCGAAGCGTCCACGGAGCTTCCGGGCGTACTGCCGCTGAATCGTCGTCGTTCGCGAGGGATCGTTGGCGTGCGGGTCACCGCTATCCTTCGTCGGCCGAGCATACTCGTCCGCCAGCTGCTCAACGTGTGGCGGGAGATGGCGGTGGTCGTCGCCGTGATCGCCGGCAGCAAGGCGAGCCCCCCAGTCCGAGAGCTGTGCCGTCGTCTCGGTGACCGTGTTGGGGCCGACGACGTCGGCGAAGCGCCCATCATCCTGGGACGTCCTCATTCGCTTTCACCGTCGTCTTCCGACTCGGACTCAGTCTCCGTGTCGTCACCGGTGTCTTCGTCCCCGTCTCTATCCCTGTGCCCGCCCCCGTCTTCGTCTTCTCCTTCATCTGCCCCCGGCATCGCACCTGGGGTGTCCTGACTGTCTGGGAGCTCGAGCGGGTCGCTGTCCCAGTCGTGTCGCTCGCGGAGTTCATCCAAGTCAAAGCCGGCGAGTTCGGCGAACGCGCCCGGCGGCATATACATATCGGCGCCACTCTCGGCGAACTGTGAGAAGGCATCCATCAGCGCCGTCAGGTTCTCCGCCGGGAAGCCCTCGCGCCGGATCGGGTTCTCGTCCTGCTGTGGTTCGATGCTGAAGTGGATCGTCCCATTGTACCGCTCCCCGCTCGCCAGCTCGTCCGCCTTCTCCTCGAGGACTGGCGTAAGCTTCCGCTCGATGTACCGCCGCTCGTGGTCGACCCGCTCGTTGTCCTTCTCGATCTGAGGATCGACTACGAACTGGTTCAGATCGTCTGCATAGGCGATCTGGTATTTCCCGACGGGCATCACCGAGAAGATCTGCTCGATGTCGTCCCGAACCGCGGCGGCGATATCGGGAACCGTTCCCTCTTCGACCTGGACGTTGACCGCGTCCGGAACGAAGTCGACACGGCCGGCGAACGACTCCTTGTCGCCGCCACGGTCGGCCTCATCATCATCAGGTCCGTACTCGCTGGAGACATCTCCCTCTTTGTGTGCCTCTGCGTAGTCTTCGGCCTCGGCCTGGCTCCAATTCTCCGAGCTGTAGATGCGGTGGGCGTACCCCGTCTGGCGGACCGCGAAGTCGCGGTCCTCGATCTTCTGGATCAGCGCGTCGATCCGGTCCCGGCAGGCGTCGAAGACGGACGTCCCCCAGACCTCGCCGTCATCAGCATCGTAGGTGAGTTTGATGATGTCGTCGACGGTGAACGGGATCGGGTCCTTCTCGCTGTACCGAAGAAGGTCCGCGTCGTACTGGTTGTACGCCGCCGCCTCCCCATCATCGGTGGTCGGGTGGTCGTCGTCGACGTCGTCGTCCGGCTGAATGAGAACTGTCTGGTCCTCGCGAGTGTAGATCTGGAACGTCGCCGGGTCCAGAGACATCAGGGCCGCCATCGCGTCGGGGTCTTCCTCAGTTCCGACCTTCTCGATCAGCGCCGTCCCCTTGCCCCGCCGCTTCGACGGGAGCTTGCCGAGCAACGTCGCGAGATCGTGGCCCATCTCGCCGGCGTGGATCACGCAGTTCCCCGACCACAGTTTCAACGCCTCCTCCATATCCTCATCGCGCTCGCCATCGGCGTCCTCAACCCGGATGCGATACCCAGGCTCCATGACCGCGAGGTCGAAGCTCTTCAACGGAGCTCGGGTGAGCGCGAACTCGTTGTAGTAAGAGTTCCAGTACTTACGGATCTTGTCCGGGGGCGCACTCGGCTCCGACCGGACATCGGCGTCCGAGCCGAAGCCCGACGTCGTCCGGTAGCCGAGGATTCCCGGGACCGACCCCGCGTCCTCCTCGGACGTGGGGACTCGATGTTCACCTTTCGGCGCAGGATCGCCCTCCGCCAGCTGCTCGACGTCCTCTTCGTCCGGCGTAGATGGTTCGCTACTCATAATTACTGTGTGATAAGCCAGCCCTCGCCGCTGTGGTCCTCGAAGTGCGTCTCCTCCGAGGCCGCCCACGCGGCGATCATCGCCGCCTCCAGGTAGTCCGGCGACCCCGCATCAAGCCGCTCCTTGATGTCGTCCTTCGACGAGAGGCTGTACACCTGCTCGCCCTCCTCCCCGCGGCTCCCGATGAACTTCTCGTCGTACTCGAGCTCACGGGCGCCGGCGAGCAGCTCCTTCCGGAGCGTCCGGTCGAGAATGATCCCGCCGTCCTCGAGCCAGTCGCCGAGCGCCGCCATCCCCTCGGCCCACTTGTCCTCGTAGTCGACCGACTGGCACGCGACCGAGTTCGTGACGAACTGGCCGACATCGGGGAACTCCTCGAGAAGGTTGTCGTGAACCGCCTCCCCCGAGCCGATGAAATCCACCGCTATCGGGTGCCGGGACATGTCTTCGAGCTCCCGAGCGATCGCGTCGCTCTGGTCTGTGTGGTTCGTCCCTCGCTCCGCGTAGTGGATCACCATCACGTTGCGGTGGATCGTCGCCGCGACCGTCCGATCCGAACTCCGGGCGACGTCCACGCCAGTCGCCGTCGCCGGCGGCAGCGTGACGTCGCCGCGGTCGAGCTCGTCCTGGTAGAGCTCGCCGCGCTCCCACGCACCGTTGACATCGTCGATAGTGTACGGGCGGTTGACACTCGCACCCGCCGGCGGGATGATCCCCGCCCGTCGCTTGAACCAGCGCTTCGAGAGGTTCGGCTCGAAGTCCGGGTTCCGCACGAGATCGTCGTCGACGAAGACGTAGTTGCCCACCTCGTCGATTCGCGGCGCCGACATCCGTAGCGCCTGGCGGTACCCCGGCCACTCCGAGCCGTTGTACTCGACCCAGTCCTTCTCCAGCTTCGTGATGTCCGCGATCCCGTCGATCTTTGGAGCGTCGACCCGGCCCGTGTCAACCTGGACGTTGTGCGAATCGAACGTGCTGAACCGGACGACCTCCCAGTTCGGATGATCGTCCATCAGCGGGTAGATCGAGTTCGTCTCGTCGTCCGGGGGGTTCGCGATTGCGATCAGTCGGTCCCGCTCGTCACTCGCCAGCGACCGCATCGCCTCGATCACGTCCTCGTCGACGGCCGACTTGTCCGCCTCCTCGATGATCGACAGCGTATATGCGGAGTGAACGCCCTCGAGCTCGCCAGCGTCTCGCGGCGACGACGCCTCGAAGAAGTGCTCCGGGTCGTCCTCGAACTCGATGCGCTCCGGGCGGCTCTTGTACTCGCCGGGGAGCGGGATGCGGGCGCCGCCGTGGAGCGACTCGACCGGCTTGCAGTACGTCCGCTTCATCTTCCGCTCGGTCCCCGACGTTGCGAACGACACCGCGGGGTACCGGCAGAGCAGCCACACGATCGTGATCGCCGCCAGGATGTACGACTTCCCCAGCGAGTTCGCCGACACCACGAGCACCTGGTGATGCTGGGCGACCGCCCGGCAGATCCGGCGCTGGGCCCGGCCGAGTCGCAGCCCGAGGTAGTCCTCGATCGCGTCCTCGAGCCACGTCTCGTCACCGGCGTCCGCCCGGCGGGCGAACTCCGCCGGCGGCGCGGGGGCATCTACGTTCGTGTCCGTCGCCGGCGACGACGTCGACGTCCCCGAGAGCAGGTCACCCGTCGACATCGTCCTCTTCGTGGTACTGCTTCAGGTTGCCCATAAACGCCGTCTCGATGCCGTTGTGGTTCAGGTCGACTTCCTCGTTCGGGAAGATCCCCGCCTTGTCGCAGATCTGCTCGTAGCGGCGAAGGAACCGCTCGTCACCCGTCACCCGAAACTTCTCGAGGGCAACCTGGGCCATAAACCTGGCCTGTTTCTTCGCGCCCTCTGGCGTCTCGGACAGTTCGTACCCCTCTTCGATGCGATCCTTACCGTCATCGCCGACGAAGCCCTCGAGGAACTTGTCGGAGTAGGCACCGTGATCTGCCGCGTTTGTGTTGTCTTCGGGAGCTCCAGCGCCCTCACGAGCGCCGCCAGAGCCACCGTTGCCGCCGTGCTTCCGGCAACGCCCTTCATCGTCGTCGGTTCCCCAGCCAGCCACCAGCTGGCAGTAGCCGGCGAAGAGGTAGTTTCCATCGTCGTCTTCGACGAGCTCGCCATCCTGGCGCTGCTTCCGTCGGCCGTTGCAGTGGCTATCGGGATCGCGTTTCGGGGCATCCGAAATCGGCGTCCCGATGAGGTCCTCTGGAGCATCTGCCATAGAGTTGATTGTATCGTTGGGGAGTGAGTCACCGTCTAGTGGTCAGGAGACGGGGGTGAAACGCGCGCTTTCGGTGGTTCGGTTCCGAATGGCGACGGCGGTTGAAGTCGCGGATCGCCGACGTCGAGGTCGTGTTCTCCACCGAGGTGACACGACGAGCAGAGTGCAACGAGGTTCGACTCCGTGTTGTTCTCCTTGTTCCCGTCGAGGTGGTGAACGTGGAACGACTGGACATCGCCGCGACCGCGACCGCAACCTGGGCAGCGATACCGCCCGGGATCGCGATCGCGCCAGAAGAGCGATCGGCCTTGTGAGCGAGGATCACTCATCGTAGGAGTCGGTGGGTACACTCGGGACAAAGCGTGATCGTGTCGCCGAGCTCGTAGCCGAGTGCCTGGAGTCGCTCGCCGAACGGCGTGGTCGTCCACGTCCGCTTGTTGAACGAGCCGAGGAGTCCCGGGTGCTCGCCCGGTTCGCCACACTCGTCACAAGTGTAGTCGTATCCCATAATTACGTGATTACTGCAGTTCCGAACGGAGATTCTTGACCGTCTTCGTCGACGTCAGCGTCGGGATCTCGTCGATCCGCGAATCCAGCTCGTCGAGACGCTCCAGGACGACGTCGTCAGTGTCCGCCTCGTTGACGATCTCGACGTGGTCGCCCTCGAGCGCCGGGAGCACGACCTCGCGGAACTGCTCCTCACGCGTCCTATCATCCGGAAGATGCTCATCGAGGTCGTCGACGACGTCGTCCGGGAGAGAGATAGTCGTGGTCATCGGTAATTACGTAATTACTCCGTGTCGCGCTCGCGACAGTCCGAACAGCGCGGGCCGTTGTCCTCACGGCGAGCTCGTGCCGGCGGGTCGAACAGGTACGACGACCCGCAGCTGGTACAGGTCCAGCCCATCAGTGTGACGTCGACTCTGACAGGTCGTCCGCCGTCGGGGGATCATCGGTGTGCTTCTCGATGTAGACCCACGTTGCACAGCCGAGCAAGGTGAACAAGATGTTCGCGGCCACCGCGAACGACTCGGCCAGCGTCGGCGACGCGAGCACCGTCGACGATGATGCGAGGATCAGCGCCGAGCCGATCAAGAACGTGCCGATCACGTACTTCGCGTGAACCCGTTTCGGATGGATCAGCTCGAACCAGATCGCCGCCCCGACCCACACGGAGCCCGCGACCATCCCCAGCGTGTTGACGAGACTACTCATCCTTGTTCCCCCCGACCGTGATGCCCGGGATCTGTTCGAGCAGTTTGTCCAGCCCGAGGAGCGTCCCAACGAGCGTGAGCAGTATTACCTTGTCCTCGACGCTGAGCGTCACTCCCGCATCGACCGTGTCTGCGACCACGAGCCCCAAGAACACGAGCAGTGTCGCGAGCCCGCCGATCGCTTTGATCTGTCTGCGAAGTCTCATTCATAGCTCTCTAGGTAACGATGAACCGCACTGCAAACGACCGTCTCCGGGCCTCGAACCCGGACGGGTGCCACCAACGGTTTCCTCAACTCCAGCCCGCAGTAATTACCGTAATTACTCTCCGAGACCACGATCGTCGACGTCGGCAGCGTCCACCCAGAAGTGGCGGCCATCAACGCGAACACGCAGCAGTATCCGCGCCCCGGCGATCGTCGCGACCATCCGCTCATCGACCACCTCACCGACCATCTGGGTCGTCCCTGCACCGAGGGGTCGGCACCGAACCGTTGAGCCAGTGGTACTCATCGGTTGACTCCAGGCCCGTACAGTGCGTAGCCGATTATGAACCGCCAGTCGCGCCAGGACTCTCGAGCGGCGCCGAGGAATCGATCTTTCAGCGCCGCGTTCGCATCGACCTGGTCCGGACCGATCGCGTTGTCCTGGACGAGCGCGACGAGACATCGCCACAACGACGGTAGGATCGACTCGATTTCGACGTCCTCGAGGACTTCGTGTCGTTCCGAGAGATCGACGTTCCCGCACTTACACCCCCATTTCGTCCGTTCGAGACGTTGGTACGGATCCCCGCTGTCGACGTCGTCGACGACAAGCGTAGTGTTCTCCGTCCGGTACTGATAGCCGATCGCGCTGTCGGTCGCTGTTGGTCGAGCGTGACGACACTCCGTCGCGTCAAGTGTTATTTCTCCATCGCCGTTCGTGAGCACGGCGCCGTTCGCGAGCGCTACGTCCATCGGCGATGAACCGCGATCGACCCAGTCCTCACTCGGCGCCGAGGTTGTCTTCACCCGTTGGAAGCACGTCGCGCAGAAGCGGTGATCCGACTTGATCTGTTGGAGTGCTGACTTACCTTTGTGCCGATAATAACAGTCAGTAGAACAGAAAGAGCTGTTGACACCCGTTCCCTCAGTAAAAACGTCATCACAGGCGTCGAATCCGCAGTCGTACTCGGATTCGCTAGACTCGTGACTCTGTGGCGTTGGTGATTTTGCCGACATAGTAGACTAACAGCGCCCGCCGCTCTCAACGACGGACCACGGTTGACTCGACCATACGCCGTCCACCGAATTGGCTTCGATGGCGGAGCTCCCCGACGCCCACGCAGTCCGTGGCCACCGGTGGAGTGGTACTCCGACCAACGTGCTGATGGCACTTAACGAGGGGAGACGTTGACACTTAGTGTCAACAAAATCACTCTCAAAACGGTGAAATAAACCCACCGGCGGAGTGATCACCTCTCTCGCGGTGGTCCACCCCCATCCGCAGCTGCATCCTCGCCTGCAGCTGACAGCGTCTCGAGGTCCGCCCCGGGGCCCTGTGTCGCTCCGTAATCAGCCACCGTCGTCTCCGTCGTCTCGTCGAGGAGACTATCTGCATCCGCATCGCGATACGCGATGATCTCCTCGAAGAGTTCCGGCTCTCCCTCTCCGAGTTGCTGCAGATCGACGCGCAGTGACGCGTTGGTCCTGCTGCGGGAGATCTCGATGCCCGGTATCGACAGCGCTGCTTCTTCCATCAACGACAGCGTTGTCGAGCGTGTGACTGCGTCCTCGAGGACATCCGCCTGGATCTCCGCCGCCCGCACTGACACCTTCCCGGACGAACGGTTCCCCGCTCGGCGACCGAGCACGAGCCGGATCCGGCGGACTCGCTGCTCGCGTTCCAGCTGGTCGACCGGCCGGCGGACCTCCACCGGAACACCGTCGGGCGCGATCTCGTCGGCGACGTGTTCCGGAACCCAGACCGTCTGGTCCTTGCTTGGGTTCGCTTCCACTCCGGGATGCGGCTCGTATCCCAGCCGTTCGATGACCAGGTCACGGTACCGCTCAAGCGTGGGGCCCGACGCCCGTCGGCCACGACCCGCTATCTCGTGGATCTCCGCGTTCAACTCGTCATCCGTGAACTGATCGTCAGTACTCGGCGCAAGCCGTTGACAGATGACGATCGTGTTCCGATCCACCTTCGAGAGACCTCCCTCTTCAGTGTCCTCATCAATGAACGTCAGCATTCCCTCAGCATCGTCGATAACGCGATCGAGTTTCCGCTCGAGGCGGCCGGCACGACCACCGTCTCGACGGACCTGGATCGCCCGGGCGAACGCAACCCCGAATGTGTCCTCACTCTCGTTCGCCGCTTTGCGGAACTCGTCTTTAACCCACTCGTCCACACGGACCGTCACACGAGTGGTGGACTGCTGGTGAAGCCGCGAGGAATTTTTTTCTTTGAACGGGTCTGGAGTCCGCCCCGCCGCGTTGACAAGCCGATCGACGCGGTCCTCGACATCGCCGTAGCCGTCTGCGTCAGCGTACTCCCGCATTGCCGCCTCCGCTTCACGGCCGAGGTAGCCCTCCAGACCGTCGAATTTCTTTTCGACGTATTCACGGAATGATTCCCACTCGTCTGCCGGCACCTGCCAGTCGACCATCACAGTGTCACGCATCGGTGACCACCCCCTCGCTGGCCTCACAGCACCCTGCTGTGAGTCGGGGGTCTAGAACCCACCCACTCACAGCAACCTGCTGTGAGGCAGGGGAGGGGGTCCGCGGACCCCCTCCCAGAACTCGCGAAGCGAGTTCCTGCGTAATCGCCAGCGAGAACCTGCCTACGGCAGGATAGGGGGGTGACGGGGCACCCCCCACGGACACCTCAGCACCAGCTTTCAAAGAAAAAAAATCTGTAGAGAGGGGCGGCGTGATCTGCGGGCTGTTCGACGGGGAGATCGAGACGGTCGTGGTTGGTTCCTGCGTGGACATCGTACTCTTGCTCGTCGAGCTGCTCGAAGCGGAGCTCGTGACGCTGGTCCACCGACCTCTCTCGAGGCCACACGCGAGTTGGACAGACCCACCGCTATCTATGGCGGTAAGCTTATGTTCCGAGCGTGTACAGAAACAGGTACGCTCACTCGGGTGACCTAATCTCTGGCAGGAGGAGGTCACCCGAGTTCGGCCTGTTTCTGAGGCGTGGGTTGTTTCGGGTAGCTTGTGCTCTATTGTTCCATCCTGTGCTGTCTTAAAACCCAACGACCGGACGACGAGATGTCTGACGCGCGTCATCCGATCACCCTCGCGAGGAACGTGCCGGCGATGACGACCCACGTGATGATGGCGACGACGATGAACGCTCTCGCGAGTAGGGCGGTTGACGCCTCGAGGATCGTGAGATCGCTCATCGCTCACCTCCGTCTGCTCGAGGTGCAATGTGGACTCCAGGACCTTCCCGGCAACCGACGCACTCGCCGTTTTGAAGCCACCGGCGATCGACGATCTCGCCGCACGTGTCACAGCGAAGGCTGTCCTTCTGCTCGGCGACGTCGACGAACTCTTCGAGTGTCTCCGGGAGCTCGACGTGGTCTTCGCTACCGAGCCGAGAACCGCCGTCGGTTACCGGGGCTTCGAACTCACAGTAGTCACAAGAACTCCCGGGTTCAAGGAGAACTCTGTCAGCTGCAGACTCCTCACAGTTGTGGTCGATCATCCCGTCGTCGATCCGGCACTCGATACAGATATCGACGGATTCGTCGGGCCAGTGACCGTGTCTGTCGTCGTGGTCAATGCAGTCCTGACAGACTATCCCTCGGCTCATCTCCCATCCATCGTCGAGGCCGACGATGCGATTCGTGCATCTTTCAACGTCACATACAACGCCGATTTCTTGATCGACGTCGTCTCCGGATCCGTCACGCATCGTCGACCACTTCCAGAGACTCCACCGTCCCCCGATCCTGCCACCGGTAGCGGGGCGGGTGGCGGATGTCGATACACGCTTTCACCGACGCAGTCACGGGGCCAGTCAGGCCTTCATCCGGGTCGATCTCCCGGGAGAGACACCACTTTGTCGCGGTGTCTGTGTTCTCAAGCGACACTTGTATCTGTCCTGGGAGTTGGTCCTCGGCTACATCTTCGGGCGGAAACGGCGGTTCCACGATCTTCGGCCCGACGGTCGCCTGATGCACACCGTCCGTATCGGATAGCTCGAACTCGGCTACGTCGCCGGACTCAACCCCTTCCAGTTGAGCAACGTCTCCGAGTCTCTCGCCGCCGTCGGTGACGAGCTGCGAATCGTCGACGCTGTCTGGTCGAACAAACCGGCTGGTTTCGGGCGGCGACACCCAACACACTTTGCATCCCTCGGCGATGTGGGCCGGATCATCCACCGGCACTGACAGACTGCTGTCGGGGTATCGGCGGTCACACGTCGGGCACGTCCAGGTCACGCCGACTCACCTCCATTGGATCGCTCAGTATCCGTGTCTACCGAACGGTACTCCTCGGGGAGACAGTCGGGGTGCCAGAACCGTTCATCCGGCGTCTTGTAGTAGGCTCGCGCCCTGTCGAACCGGATAGGCTCTCCGCACTCCTCGCACGGCGTCTGTTCAGTGCCGCTCGAGGACTGATCGACTCCGCCGTCAGTAACCACTCCGTCAGAATCCGGCGGCGACGGATCGTCTCCCACATCGTCTGGGTCCATGTGTTCAAGCTTGCTGCTGAGGCGCTCGTACTCGTCCACGCTGGTGCTCGGCTCCGGTTTCGGACCTCTCCGCTCGATCTCTTCGTCGGCCTTTGGCTCCGCATCTTGGAGCGCATCGAGGAAGGATCGAAGCGTCGACGTATGCGGATCGTACCCGTTGTACAGAATCCCGTTGAAACGATCCTTCTCGAACCCTGCCCGTCGGCTTAACTCGGCTTGTGATAGTCCGAGCTCGACACGCATCTCATCGATCTCTCGAATGGTCGGGATTCTGAACATCTCCGGTTCGGGGCACTCTCGATCAGTATCGGTCGTAGATTGATCACCCATCGACGATCGCCTCCAACTCGTTAAGGATCGCTTCGACGTCGCGGGAGTCGTAGAAGCTGACTCCGGTTCGATCGTCTCGCCCAGTACGGATCATCAAGGCGTCACGGACGTGCTGGCGCGGTTGATCGGAGAGGTTCATTCCAAGCTTCTCAGACACGAGCCGGACCTCGCTCGCGAGCAGCTGCTTGTGTCCGCAACCCTCCCCATATCGGTCCGGGTCCGTTCCAACGTGTTGCGCAATCTCGGCTTTCATCTCGTGGAGTTCCCTGACTCCACTCATCGACGATCGCCTCCATCGAGGCCGTCCGAGGATTGATCGACCCCACCGTCAGTCGCGAAGTCGTCGAGTGACTCGTTGTTCTCCTTGCGCTCTTCGAGCTGCTCCTGTTCGCGAACAGCCTTCGGCTTCTCCCCGGTCTCCGGGACGATCTCCTCGATGCGCTCTTCCAATTCACCGGCGTGGTACGCCTGGAGTGCCTCGGCCACGGCGGCCATGAGGTCACTCCGATCGGGCTCGATCCGACTGAACACTTCCATGCCGGCGACTTCAAGCGTCCATTCGAGCTTCTCGTCCTCCGGGTTTCGACGCGACACTTCGTCCGGATTGGCTGTCTCGAGACGCAGGAAGGCGTACTCGCCGTGGTCACGGCGAAGATCACCGAACGTTTCGAACGGATCGTTGATCGTGGGATTGTCCTTCAGCGCCTCGAGGATGCTGTCGTCGAACTCGTGTCCCTCGCCGACGTCGCCGAAGTACTCCCACCAGCCGCCGCCTTCGGGATCCTTGAACACCCATCCGCCGGGAACCGGCCAGGAATCGGGCCCACGGTACCGCGTCCAGTCGTGCTTCGCGGCCCAGTCCCCCTCCGGGGGATCCCGACGGTTGATGGTGCCGAGTCGGTGACCTTCCTTGCAGCCGTCTTCGTGCTCGACGTCGTCGACCGTCTCGCCAACGCACCCGCAGCCTCGACACTGAACGTCGCCGCCGATGACGTCCTCGGACCAACTAGGTGTTCGCGTCATAACGCGATCCCCTCCCAGCGCTCTGCCGTCGTCTCGAGATCGTGGGCGATCTCGCGCAGGTCGTCCGGATCGAGGTCGCTCTCGTGGCGTCGGATGACCGCGTTGATCTCCTCGCGGGCGGACGTATCGTTGCTCATCGCTCACCCCCATCCTCTGCGATCCGGTAGGTTCGCGTCCGGGCGTCCTCGTTGTGCCACCGTGTCTCGATGAGGCCGTCCTTGACGAGTCGATGCAGCGCGTCTCGGACCGTCCGGGGCTTCATCAGCGTCTCGCCGGCGAGTTCCTGCTTGGTCATCTCGTCCGCCTCTGCCTCACGGAGTGCTCGATAGACCGCCGTGGGGGCGGGGGGTAGTGCAACTAAATCGTCGTGATCGATCGGGCCTGACATAACTGAGATGCTCATTGTTGGTCCACCTGCCCTCGGCCGGGTGCGGCGTCGTTGTCTCCGTGGAACGGCTTGCCGCAGCTGTCACACTTGTAGACACAGTCGGAGAGCTCGCCACAGACCGAGCACTTACGCCCCATCTGGCGACACCCCCACTGGAGTAGTCTCCACATCCTCGCCGTACAGCAGTTTCACCGTCACGCCATCGGCCGCGGGGTCTGGTTCGATGGAATCCGGATCCGCGACCGCTTCGAGCGTTGACTTCGCTTCTGCCGGCGTCGTTCCGTCGTCGAACATCACCGACACGACTGCGTTCCGATTGTAGCAGACTGCGGTCGTCTCGACGTCCAGGTGCCGCTCGATCCACGCCAACTCGAGCGCTATCTGATGGAAAAACTCCGCCACGTTCGAACCGATCTCCTGGTTGGCGAGCTCGAACTGCTTGAGCGACTCTCCAAGCCGAGAGCTCGGATCTCCAGGAGACGGCTCATCGGCAGCTTCGTCGGGAGATATCATCGGTCACCCCGCTCCGTGATCGCGATCTTGTGATTGACCGGGTAGATCTCCCCGTGCTTCTCCAGTCGTTCGAGCCGATCGTGGATGTCCTCAGCGACGAATCGCGTCTCGTCACGGACCGTGTCGACGACGTCGCCGAGCGGGGCGTGCCCTCGGTCGTCCGCGTGCTGTTCGATTGCGTCGTAGATCGTGTTCGTGAGCGACACGCGATCGTCGGCCGGCAGGTCTGACGTGTCGGTACTCATAGCCGTTCACCCCCATCGGTCGCGATCCGCGGGCTGATGACTGTCTCAACGCTGCCGTGATCATCGGCAAACCCGTACTCAAACCGGACGGGGTACTCGTTCCCCCAGAACAGGTGGACTTCTGCGTTCGACGGGATGGCCTTCGTGACGTCCTTCAGATAATCTGCTGACAGCAGGCTCGACGCGTCGGGAATGCGGTCGGCGTCGATCCGGTCCTCGGCGTCGAACTCACAGCTGTACGTGTCCGTGTCACCCTCGGCGACGATCTTGAACAACTGCTCGTCCTCGTCGCCACCGATCAGAATGTGGTCGGAGTACTTCTCCGCGATCTTCACCGCCTTCTTCAGATCAGAAGCATCGAGGACCACGTATCCGGGCAGCTGCATATCCGGGATATCCGGGTCCTGCCGGATCGACGATGGGTCGATAAGCGCGAGTTCAACCTCGTGGGTGTCGATCTCGATCGAGAGCTTCCGCGTCTGCTCCTGCAACTCGAACCAGATGAGGTTGCCCTCGGTGGCGATCCCAACGGTGTCCTCGAGGCCGCCGGTCTTCGACAGCGGGATGCCGAGTGTGCCGTCCGTCGCCTCGAACGACTCGAAGGCTGCGGCGTCGATCGTGACGTCGGCCATCGCGATGTTCGCGGGATCGACCGCAGCGACGCGGATACCGTCTTCGTTGAGGTGAAGCCGGAACTCGTCGACGAGCGCGCCGACCGAATCGACGAGCTGGTCGACGGGCTCGTTGCCGACGATCGCGTCAAACGCCATCAGATCTCACCCCGTTCCCACGACTGCCGGTCAGCCAACACCGTCGTCGCCGTGTCGGTCAGAGTGTACTCGTTCGTTCGCCCGTCGCGTGTTCCCTTCTCGACGAGCCCGGCGTCGACCAGGTCGTCGAGATTCGAATACAGACGACCGTGGTGGACCGTCTGGTACCCATTCTCTTCGAGCGCCTCTTTGATCGCAAGCCCGTGGACGGCATCGTCCGCGTGGAAGATCGTCCAGAGGATGTCCCGCTGGAACCCCGAGAGGTCCACGTACTCCTCGACGTTCTCCATCGACGACGTCGACATCAGGTGTCACCCCCGTCGGCGTCGTTAACGTCATCCTGCTCTTCGGGCGGCACGAGCGGTGCCGCGACGCAGGCGACGTCGGTGTCCGCGGCACGGGCGACAAGCGCCTTCACCGTCTCGCCCGACTCGTGTTCGAGGTTCTGAACCGACACTTCGACGCGTCCCTGGACATCTTCGAGTTCGTCCGCGAAGCTCGTGATCGTGCTCGGCTGGTAGAGCCCGCTCGGCACGTCCTCGTTGTACTCGTCGATGACGGCCAGCCCGGCGACGTCGATGAAGCCGTTCTTGGTGAGTCCCTTCTCGAGCTTCATCGCTACGCCACCTCCTGATCGTCGGCCTCGATCAGTGTCTCGAGGTCCGCCTGTCCATCCTGGTCGTCGCGAAGCGACTCGGCGAGCATCTCTAGCGCACGTTCGGGAGTCACGCCACCACACGGGACGTCGAGTCCCGCAGCGTCGACTCGCCATCGCTCTTCGACAGAGTCGTCGTCGGGATTCCGCGTGTGGTATCTCTCCAGCGTCAGCTCGATCGTCGCGTCGTCGAACGCCGGCATCAGATCACCTCTGCGAGGCGGACTGATCGCCCGGTCATCCACTGCTTGCCGCCGGCCGTGATCTCGGTCTGCCCGAAGAACGCTGGCCGGCTGTCGGGGGTCGACACGGTCTGATCGCCGAAGATCGCGATGAACCCGGGAAGACCATCGCGGGTCTCGAGCGGCGAACCCATTAGACCGAGGTTTTTATCCTGGCTGTGCGAACCGTCGTGACGCGGTGTCCTGTGATTGTCCATTGGTTTGGAGCTGCAGGGGACCGCCGCCTGCGCGATCGGCCACGGGTCCAATCGAGTCCGATCGCGCAGAAAGCGGCTAGTTGGGTGCCGCTGCGTCAGATTCGCGAGTCTTTAGCAGGTCATTTATTACGTCATCGTGGCTGTCCCCCGGCTCTTTCAATGAGGTCAGCCGCTTCCACGTATCCCTGCTAATTCGGATTGTTGTATCCTCACTCATCAATTGTATGCAAGTATGCAAGCATTATAAACATTATGTATATTACTATACTTAGGTTGAGGTATATATGTGTGACTGCATACAAGAGAGATATGGGAAAAAACAAAGGTCAAGACGATACCTCGATCCGGCTGAAAATCAGTACCTGGAACCGTCTTAAAGACCGGAAGACTCACCCAAACGAGTCGTTTGACGATGTCATCAACGATCTCATTGACTTGGCTGAAGAGGCGGAGAGCGAGGGAAATTCGAATCCAGCGGTAACGAGTAACTAGCCTCGTCATCTTCGCACCTGCAGCCCAGGCTCTACCTGCGCGATCGCTTCGGGCAGCCACTTCGGGGGACGGGGGCCTTCGGACTCTCCAGGTTTGATGACGCCGTCATCGTTGAACGTCATCGACCACTCGCTGGCGCCGAAGCGGACGTCGACGATGGTCTTCGACGAATAGTACTGGAGCTCAAGGTGAACAGTGTCACCGGGGCCTTTGGTCTCGCTGTCGAGCGTCGACGTCGAGATCGTGTGTCGAGTCTTCTGAACCGACATACCTCACTATGCGCCCGAGGGTATCATAAGGTAGGGGTGAAGATCCGAGGGGGGTATGCGGACCCCCTCACCCCACGGTCTTAACCAACAGCGTGCGGCCTATATCACGATGTGTTGGTTAAGACTCGCCTGGCTCCCGAACCACGGAGCTGTTGGTTAAGCTTCGTGAGCGACGTCGCCAGTGAGCGGGATGTCGTGCTCGCTCGCCAGCTGGGGATCGACCGCTTCGTACCGGCGTCGATTCCCCGGCAGTGAGTCCCACTCGATCAGGCCGTACTCTCGGAGCTTCTCGAGCTTCGTCCGCCGAGTTCGACGGGCGATCGGTTCGAGCGGCCGGTCTTGGTACGCCGCCGCCGCGATCGTGTCGTATCGACTGTGGAGCTGGTCGCTCGCTGCTGGGTCGAGCGCGCGCACGAGCTCGTAGAGAACGTGATGATGATACGGCAGCGACCGAAGATGCGAGGCCCGAATCTCTTCGAGTGCTCGGTGTTTGCCGTCGACGAGGTTGCCGTCCGTGATGCTGTCCCGACCCTGGTCGGTGGCGACCTCGGCGGCACACCGTACGGTCTGGACGCCGAGTCGGGCGACGCCGGCGACGAGATCGCCGACCGTCTCCAGCTGCTCGCGCGTGATCACTCCGGGCTCGAGGCCGTGTTCCACGCGTGGCTCGAGGATGTCGGCGATGGCTTCGGGAGAGTACCGGTCCAGGGCGATGTGATGTTCGCCGTCGAACTGCGACCGGAACTGTTGGTCAATGCCGGCGAGCCAGGCTTCCTCGTCGTGGGCGACGGCGACGATCGCGACCTCGGGAACGCCGGCGAGCATATCGAGCGTGTCCGTGGCTGGGAGGTCGTCGGCCTCGTCGAGAATGAGGATGTACGGATCGTCGACTCGCTCGCGGAGGATCCGCGGTAACTCGTCGGTGGGGGTTCCCCGGTGGACGTCGATCCCGCAGCGATGTTGGTTGATCGCCTCGCGGAGGATGGTTCCCCCCGTTTTTCCGAGTGTTCGGATCAGCGCAGTGTCGACGGCTGCCGCCTCGCGGAGCTCGCGCAACGCGAACCGTGCAAGCGCGGTTTTGCCCACGCCGCTCGGGCCAGTGATGAGGACGTCGTCGGGGCGCCGGCCATCGACCGCTGGCGTGAGGGCTCGCGACAGCTGCGAGATCGCGGGATCGCGGTGTGGGAGCTCTCGAGGAAGATGCTCCTCAGCGAAGTAGCGGCCGTCGTGTATCATTTAGCCGATGAGTTCGCAGTGACACTATATAAAGAGGGGGTGAAGATCCGAGGGGGTCGAAAAGTGGTCGTGAGGTCGTCGACTTAGTCGTCGCGCGTGTCGAACGCGTCACCCGGATCGCCTGGCTCGCGCACCGACGCGGATGACTGCCCACAACTCTCCTTGTGAACGAGCTCGTCGATGCCGGTCGTCGTTTCGCCCGCCTCGTCGATGATCGTCTGGGCGCCGCAGTACAGACAGCGCATGTACTTCGGCTCGTGAATCGCCATCCCGTCGACGCTCGGGGGCGTCCCGCTCTTGACGATCTCCCACTTGGTCTCGGGACCCATCACGCGCTCGAACGCAGTTCGTTGGTCGTCAGTCATTGCCGCTCTTTGTCGGTGTTGTCGTCGCGATCGTGGACTGGAGCAACGAGTTCGAGGCGCGCGGCAGGGAACGCGTAGGTCTGCTTGCGGTCGAGATGTGTGTCCGTCCGCTGCGGATAGATCACCTCGACAACCGGCTCCTCCGCGGCGTAGTCGGGGTTGACATCCGCAACTGTCTTCCCGTCCTCGTTGATCTGGTAGGTGGCTGCTCGCTGAAGCGGGACGCCAGCAACGAGTAACGTGGCCTCATCATCGCTATCGCAGTCCTGAACGTGGTCACCAACGTGGAATGCAACTAGATCCGTATCGTCGACGGTCGCCATCTCCGACTCAGGCATCGCCCGGTACCTCCTCGAACAGCGCGTCTGGATCAGGGAGCTCCTCGCCGTACGTGACGCCAGCACGTTCGGCCGGGTTGGTGTTGTGGTTGAGCCACTCGACAGCCTCACGCACTGCGGCCTCGATCTTCTCTTTGGAGTGGACGTCGGTCCATCCGGGCGCGTCCAGTGCAACGGTCTCGCACTTCTCGGCGATGACCTCGCGGGTACGACGCTCGAGAACCCATGTAACCTTCTGGCTCGCCTCGTTGAGTGCGGACCACTCCTTGTCGACACCGTTCTGTCGGTCGCGGTCCTCAATGGCGTGGTTGGTCTCGTTCACGATCGTGGCGAGCCGGCACAGCTGCGGGTCGTCCGCGAACGTGTCGTGGATGACGTCGGCGAGCATCGAGTCGAAGCCGTCGACGTACGGCTCCATTTTCTCGTCCAGCAGCTTCCTGGCACTGCGGTTAAGGTTCGGCATCACGCAGTCACCTCGGGACTGTTTCCCGCAGCCCGACCGGCAGCTCCGACAACGTGCGTCCGGCGAACTGTCTTCTCACGACCGATGCCGCGGTCGACGATCGTGTCGGTCTCGCTCAGCGTGACCTGGAACCCATCGTCGGTTACCTGGAGTCGCTCCAGCTTGTGGGCGAGGACGATCGTCTTGGCGCCATCCCAGTGTCCTTCGAGCTTGACGACGGGAGTCCGCAGCTCCTCGTCGATCCGCTCGTCGGAGACGACGTGGACGCCGATCTCGATGACGGTTAATGGTCGACGTCGGTCGTCGATGAGCACCCGGTCGCCGACGTCGAGTTCGTCGAGATCGTTGATTCGTTGCGGGTCATCGAGAGCGATACACTCTAACTCGTGGGGATTCGATTTCGTGTTGCGTTCGGGCATAGTTTCGAGCGCACGGTCGACGGGGCTGGTACCCCGGAGGCCACCTTTGTCAGAGGCCTTCTCCCGCGCTCTCTACTCAATAGTCTATTCTACACCTACTTAATGTTTATTCTGTCAATCTAATCTGTATCATACGGAATAAACATTTATACCGTCAACGCTCATAGTAAAGTGCGTGCGATGAGTGTAACCAGTAAAGTGGCTCACGAACTCAACGACGCTGATAAATTAATCCTCGATGAGCTAGCAGAAGGCAGAAACCTATCCCAGAACCTTGCTAATGAGTTAGGTTACTCTCGGCAGTATATTCACAACCGGCTTCAGATGCTGAAGGCGGCCGACTACGTCAAGAATGTCGGCGGTGGCCTCTACGAGCTCGTTGACGATCCCCGTGGTGGCGACGTCGGCGAGAGGCAGGATGAACTTGATCAGCTCCGGGATCGTATCGTCGAGCTCGAAGAGCGGATCGATGAGGCGTTCGAGGCGGCGGAAGCGACGGTCGAAGCGATCGAGAACGTGAACGGTGATGATGCGCACGAGCGCGCCAAGGAGGTTGTGACTGCCCTTAAGGAAGAGGTAGATGAGTAGTATGCCGGATATAGAAGAGGAATACGACTACGACCGTGAGAACGTCGTCAAGGAGATCGAGGGCCTAGCTACGGCTCGTCTTTCCGAGCCGGTCACGATCGAGGTCGTCGCGTGGGATGATGGTGACTTCCGCGTCGAGGCGTTCCACACGATCGACGCGACGTATCCGTTCGAGGCCGAAGCGGCTGGCGAGGAACAGGGCCTTCCGTTCTATCGAGAGCGACTCGCGTTCACGACGACCGGTGAGGAAGAAGGTTGGACCCGGCACGAGGTCGTTCGCCGAACTTGTGGAGAGATGGGCAACACGGTCGTGTGGTCTCAACGTGTCGGCGGATACACCCCGAATTGGCCCGCCCCGATCGAGGACGACGAAGACGAGTCGAATGATACTCCGACGTATCCCGGATCGACGTTCCCGGGAAGGTTCGCGTAGTTATGGGCAAGTGTTCCGAGTGCGGTGTCGGCTCGAAGAACGACGTGTGGTCGTCGACGGCGGCGGCGAGATTATAAAAATATCAACTCTATCACCTACTCGTGCATCGAACACAAAATACGGATACTATCCGCTCGAAGGGGAGACAGGGATGAGCGACTTCATAGATTCAAATACGGGTGCTGATGTTCTTGTCGACGAGGAACTCCTTGAGGACAAGGTAGATGTCGAGTATCGTGCCGATATTATAGAAACGCACTACGACGAGGTGTCTCGTGAGAATGCAGTAACGATCGCTGAGATACTGAAGAGTGTGATGGAGGGATATGATTTGAATAAACGAGAAGCTCGGGAGAAGATCGTCTCTGAGACAGGACTTCGGGAAGCGCGAGCTACAACTGTATATCGGACCGAGCGTCACTCGATCCAGCTTGCAGAATCAGTCAGTGAAGTTGATCTTGACGGGATGTCGATGGAGTATTCATGGTCCACCGCCGGCGATAACGCTGTTCACCCTGTCTGTGAGACTATTACCGAGATGGTAGATAAGCGTGGGGGACAGGTCCCCCTCGAAACTCTTGTAGAACTCATTCGTGCGGCTGCTGAAGTGCACGCTGATGAAGGCGGTACACCAGAACGAGCCGATCACTTTGTTGGTCACGAAGAGTGTCGATCTGTAATGCTGAGTCATATTTCACCCGACTCGTAAGTGTCTGACGTAGCTTTATCACGGTCGCGTTTCGATCGTTTCAGAGTATGACTGGAACGACTGAAACGATCGAAACGTCACCGGCGATCGTGGCGATGCTCAATCAGAAGGGTGGGGTGGGGAAGACGACACTCACGATCCACGTTGCCGGCGCGCTTGCCGACCGAGATCTCGATGTCCTTGTGGTCGACCTCGCGCCGGAGGGTGCACTTACGTCGATCCTTGGCTACGACGATGAGTACAGCGACCTCGACCGCACGGTGTCGCTCCACGAGCTGCTACTCGATCCGAGCCGCGCCGGCGACGCCGATGATATCATCCTCGAGGGCGAGGAGTTCGACCTGTTACCGTCGAACGAGCGGATGGTCGATCGTACCGGTGGAGAACTCAACGGTGAGCCTCGCGCTCGGGAGCGACTGAAGATGGTCCTCGACGAACTCGGGGTAGGCTACGACGTCGTCCTCGTGGACAATATGCCGAGCATCAACGTGCTTACGGACAACGCCCTGGTGGCGAGCGATGGCGTTCTGATCCCCGCGTACGCCGAGGCGCTCTCGGTGCAGGGGCTCGACCGCCTGCAGAAGCAGATCGACAGCGTTCGGGAGTACTTTGGTGCGGTACGGATACTGGGCATCGTTGCGAACCGCGTGGAGCACAACAAGCAGGCTGACGCGATGCTCGAGCAGCTCCACTCGGAGTTCGAAGAGGGGCTCGGCATCCCGGTGATCGACGTCTACAAGCGGGTCGACCTACAGCGCGCGATCGCCGCGCAGGAGCGCTCTATCTTCGCCGCCGAGGAGCTCGACAGCGATATGGCTGGGGTGATCGCCGAGATCGCGACGCTCGTTGATGACGAACTCGTGGGGCAGGCAGATGAGTGACGACCAGGACGACGCCAGCGATGAGCTGGGGAAGACCAGCGAGAAGATGGGCGGCATCGCCGACCGTTTCGGTGCGGCGACCGACACGTCTGAAACGATCGAAACGGGTGAAACGACCAACACGAGCGAAGATGATGCTGCGGAGTCTTCTGAAATGACTGAAACGACTGAGGCGACAACAACGACCGAAACGAGCGAAACGATCGAAACGTCTGGAACGACCGACACGAGTGAGACGCTAGAGCCGGGTGATGAAGGGTTCGTACTGCGTGAAGACTGGAATGGTCGGACGATCTACCTTCCGGATGACGTCGTCGACGATCTCGATATTCGGTACTCTGAGGTCAACGTCAAGTGGCAGCGAGAACACGGCGAGCAGTTGCCGAAGAACGAGCGGTTTTACCCGGCGTTGGTGCGGGCAGCGATCAACGAGACGTCGATCGAGGAAGAGCTCGGTCTCGATCGGTAGCGCCCCATCAATTATATATCGCGATATAGGATATACAGAGCACTCGAACTGTACTGTCACCCCTGTATCGAAGTGTTTCTGAGTGGGTTTCCCCCGGGTTCGAGGCGGGGAGATCGGGCTTCTCGGTGGTTGTATGCTCGGGTTATCGCGGCTTTTGCGGATTGGTGATAGATATTCGGATAACTACGCTTATCTCGATATATGAACAGAGCGTCGCTCCACAACGCTTAACGGTGGAAAGATTGTAACTACTTACAACGCGGTCGGTGGCGACGAATAGCATCTGACTCCAGCCGTGTCGGAGTCACCCAAGGGGCCACTGACTGCTGGAGACGACCACGGAGCACGTGACAGACGATGGCAGCATCAAAACGAATACCAGTCACAGAAGATCGATGGAAAGAACTGAACGAACTGAAGGAAGCTGGTCAGACCTACGACGAGCTACTGAAGGAACTGATCCAAGAAAAGAACCGAAGCGAACTCGCCGAGCGCGTCAGATCGGTTCGCGAGACCGACGTGGAGGAACTGACTGCGCTCGATGAGCTATAGTGTTCACCTCTCGGAGCAAGCATCTGAGTACTATCAGGCGTTAGATGATAAGAGCCAGCGGATCGTCAAAGAGAACCTCGAGAAGCTAGAGGACGAGCCGTATCCAAAGCCAGGTGCAGGTAGTGGCGACCGAGAGAAGATCGTCGTCGACGGCGAGGAGATATACCGACTTCACATCGGTCGGACACACACTGCTCTCTACGATGTTGTCGAGGATCGGGGCCAGGTCAAAGTGGTTGAACTACTCGGGATCGACGAGGCTCACGATCGCTACGGATACTAGGATGAACACGTTCGCCGTCAACTGTCCTGGTTGTGGAACCGAGAAAGCACATATGTCGACGCGGGCGATTCGGATCGGCGTTCGTTGCAGCTGTGGCGTCAGTTTCAACGTCGACGTCGAGGCTCAGGACGTCGACGACTGGTGGGAGAGGTCTTAACCAACACTGGGCTGATTCTGCCTCGACTGTTGGTTAAGACTGCACCATTCGGAATTTCGCACCTTTATAAGGTGTATGATACTCGATCACAAACAAAGCACACTACACGCCTCGTCTCTCCCTCTAGGGTTTTTATGAAAAGACCCCGCCAAACCAGCGTCCCAACTTTACCAGCATTTATAAGCAAGCCCTGAATAAGCATAGGTGTTCCGGCACCCTGAACTCATCGCCGGCCCCGCCAGCTCACATCGCACCAACGTGTCAGCCCAAGCCCTGCTGACGTAGTATGTCTCGCCCGCAAACCGAGTCACACCTACGTCAGCCAAATGCAACACGACTACAGCGACAAGATCGACCGTCGCGTTCGACTGGTCGAGACAGACGAAGAGATAACCGATCCCGAACGAGAACAACTGCTGAAGTTCCACGAGGAGATCGAGAAGCACAACCGTCGAGCAAGCGCGAACAACCAAATCTCGGGCACCCGTCACGAATCCTACCTCGCGCACGCCCACCGACTCGTCCGGAACACCGGCCTGATGCTCCAGATTCTTGACCCACAAACTGGGGTGGATGTCGTAGATTCCATCGGCAGCTGGATCGACGAGTACGACAACGGCTACACCCGCGACAACTACATCAGCGCTCTCCGTGCGTGGGGTCGGTTCCTCGCACCCGACGCGAGGGATGACAAACACCCTGAACGATTCGGGGTTCTCGAGCTGGGTAACGTCGAGGATGACCAGCCGGCGCCTGAACCTTCGGAGGTACTCTTCTGGGACGACGTCATCACCATCATCGAGGCGGCTAAAGACTTTCCGACCGGCAAGCGCACTGCCGCGATCGTGGCGCTTCTCTGGGCAACCGGCGCGCGCCCTATGAGTGAGTTCTGGGAACTCGAGTACCGTCAGATCGACGACCGCGGGGACCACCTGCTCATCAGCATCGAAAGCGATTCGAAAACGTTCTCACGAACAATTCGTATCGACGTCGGAATTCCGTACGTCCGGCGTTGGATGTACAAGTGTCATCCCGCGAACGACACCGAGCGCGGTCCGCGACCAGACACGAAGCTCTGGACGCCGATGAACGAAGACCGACTCTTAGACTATCAGCAGATCCGCAAGAGCATCAAGCGGGTTGGTAAGACGACCGACCTGATGAAACCGCTCAAACCGGAACACTACCGAAAGAGTCGAGCATCGATCCTCGCCTCGTCCCGGTGGGTCACCCAGCGTGACCTCGAGCAGCACTTCGGGTGGGCACGAGGATCTCGCGTCGTCGCGCACTACATCGCGGTGTTCTCAGACAAGAGCCGAAAACACATCGCCAAGGCCGACGGTGCCGATGTCGAGCTCGACGCCGAGCAAGAGCCCATCGTTCCCGTGTGGTGTGACAACTGTGGCAGGCAGACGCCACGGCATCGGGAGTTGTGTCTCTGGTGTCCTGCCGAGACGATCGCTAGCCTCGGTCGTGAGCCACGGCTGAACACATCACCTATTCCCGACGAAGAGAAGGACCTTCTAGACCTGATCGTCAGTGGCGAGGTCGATGCTGATGGGCTCCGTCAACTACAAAAACTCGAACCCGTGATCCGCCGTCGCGACGATCTGTTCGATCGGCTGTCCGACTACATCGAGCACGCCGAAGTCATCGCGGAGTAACCGCGATTAACCCGCGGTTAAATTTATCGAGTGGATCAAACGATCAGCGGCTTCTAGGCGGCACTCGTGACTTTCTCGTTTAATATACGTATTTATTTAATAATCCGTCCACAACTCGTAGTTGGCCTGAAAGCGGCCCCCGGCGGTGCCACGCCGGGACCCAGAATGCTGCCGTATGACAGCACACGAACCTAACAGGTCGCGGAGTGATAACTCTGTCCTTCAGACGGAGACGCTCGCTCCATCACGCGACCCACGAACCAGGCGCATCATCGACTACGTCGTGAACAACCCCGGCTCCTCGGCCACGCTGCGGGACATCGCAGTCGAAACCGGAGAGCCACTTCGAGACATCACCGCGCAGCTGGACAGACTCGAAAAGGCCGGCTACGTCGAACTCCTCGACAAGTCCGGTTGCTGCATCGTCCTTCCAACGTTCGAGGGCGAACAACTCGTCCAGGAGGGACGATGACGGGGAGCGACGGCATCGCTCACGGCATCCCGCTCGACCCCGACGACGTCTTCCAGGCGGTGTCGAACTCTCGTCGACGTCAGGTTATCCTGTCCGTCGACCGGAGTGGCGACACCACGATCAGCGCCGGCGACGTCGCGGTCGAGATCGCCGCTCAGGAGAACATCGTCGACCCCAGCCAGGTGACCAGCGAACAGCGCACGCGCGTGTACATCAGCCTGATCCAAGGCCATCTCGACACGCTCGACGAGATCGGGGCAGTTGACTACGACGATCGCTCGAAGACCATCCAACCGACGGCTGCGACCGAGCCCCTCGCTGACCACATCCGACGCATTACTACAGCGTGCTACAAGCCGGACGGTGATGCCTGATGGTGGGGATGCAGATGAGTGACGCCATCGACCAGGTCCTCGACTCGGATCACTCGATGCAGCTGCTCACCTACCTTCACGAGCAGCGACTTCAAGCAACTTCGGAGACGATTACAGTCCCGATCTCGGAGCTCCCTGAAGAGATCGACAACCTGCAGAATGAGGACGCACCCGGCGTCGCGGAAGGCCGTGCGGAGGTCCTCTCGTCGATGCTTCACGAGGAGTGGTTACCCGCAATGGACGCGTGTACGATCGTCGAGTACGACGCCGACCGCCGTGAGGTCACAGCGACACCGCGAACAACGCTGTTCTATCTTGTCATTGACCCGCCCCGAATTGACGAGCGCGAGCAGGACGAGGTAGCCTCAGCAGTCAGTTGGGTTGTATGGCGACGCGACCCGATCCAGTGGAGCAACGATACGGGAGGGCCGTGATGATAGCCCGACAGGTATGCGGTAACGTGGGGATGGACGCTGTCGCCGACGTTACGATAAAGATCGAAGTATGACAGATATGGATAGTCGCCGACGACGGATTGCACAGGGCATCCAAATCGGCGAGCACACGTCGATCAAGCAGTCCGCAGCTGAAGCACTCAGTGGGCGGTCAGGTCGATCTCACTCCCGAGACGACGCTATCACGCCGCGGCAATGGGAACGGATGCTCAGGGCGAGCTACGACATCGACAACGACGAGATCGCCTTGGAGTGCCGAATGCTTGCCGTGGCTTGCGGCCGACTCGGTCTCCGCGCTGGCGAGGTGACGCATCTCCACGAGGAGTGGATTGACTGGAATGACGGTACGATTCAGATTCCCTCGTACTGGAACTGCACCAAAGGAAGCGGCGACGAGGTCTGTGGCTACTGTCGTAACCGCGCACGCGACAATCTCGATAGCCATAACCTGACCGAGGAGGAAGCCACCGACGCGATTGTCGCACACTACGACGACGCCACGCTGGAGTCGATGACTGACGACGAGCTCCTCGCCGAGGCCCAAGAACTCCGCGAGGAAGTGAACGTCACGCTCGAAGCGATGCTCGAGAAGCGCTGGTCGCCAAAGACCTCAACGTCGGCGCGGGGTATACCGTTTGACTTCAGCGCACGGATCGAGCTGATCGTCGAGCAGTTTTTCGACCGGTTCGACGCCTACGAGAAGAGTTTCGCGACAGTCCACCGCCGGATCGACCGGCTCGCCGACTGCGCGGGCATCGAGAGCAACGTCTACCCGCACGCGCTTCGAGCGACGTCGGCGTCGTTCCACGCCTCACGCGACATCAGCGTCCACGCGCTTATGTCGATTATGGGGTGGGCCGACCCCGGAACGGCTCGCGTTTACATCCAGTCGAACGACGAGAAGGCGGCCCACGAGATCCGCAGCAAACACCGGTGACGCCTCTAGGTGGTAGATCCGGCTCGCTGAACTCATTTATAAGCGGCTCGGAGAAGTAGCGCCGAGCAGCTGACAGATGCGAAAAGGAGTCTACTGAGCGACGGCGTTGCCGGCGAGGGCGATCGCCCGGTCGCTCGGGGTGAAGTCGTCGCCGAGTTCGTCGACGAGCAGGTTCGCCGCCAGCTTCACGCCACGATCGACGTCGTACCCCTTCCCGCGGAGATGCTGGTAGGCGACGAACGGGTTGTACGGACTCTTCTCGTGATGGCCTGTGACGAGAACTGCGCCATCCGGGAACGATTCATCGCCGACGTCGCCACGCTCAGCTGGGAACAGCGTCACGTGTGGGTCCTGGAACGGGTAGACGAGCAGGAACAGCGTCGACAGCGGCCACGGGAGTCGGTCGACGTCGACGCCACCGAACCGCCCCCAGGAGCCGATCTCGGTGCGACCGTCGGGCAGCGACTTGTGAGCCGCGAGTGGTGACGGTCGGAAGTTGAGCTCCTGGAGTGTTGCCTCAACGTCCTCGAGGTCGCGGTAGACGACGCCGATGACTTCCTCGTCGGTGATGTCGTAGCTGGTGTAGAAGCCGTGATCGCGGGCTGCCTCGTCGAGCAGCGGAAGAGCTCCACGGACGCGTCGCAGTAGTTCGGTGTCACGGCCGAGGTGGTCTAGCGCTGGATGCGTGAGCAGCACGGTCGCGACGAACGCGACAACGGGCGCGACCAGCGTGATCGGTTCGGACGGGTCTATCCAGTCGACGGTCTCGAACAGTCGCGTGAACATGGTATGTGAGGCCCGGAACAGCTTAACCAACAGCGCGGGCCCGACTGCTGCTGGTGGTGTAGGTTAAGACCGAGCGTCTACACGTCGTCCGGGACGGCCCCGGACTCGTGAGCGACACTCCAGTCGGTCGTCTGGACGTCGACCTCTTCCTCGTCGATGATGACGACCTTCCCCGGATGGACCTCGATGAGGCCGATGCAGACGACATCGGCCGGACAGCTCCCCGGACTGGTGTCCTCGAGACGGGCGATCTCCCCGGCGTCGCCGGCGACGATCAGGTCCGTCCGCGGCTCCTCGTCGGGACGGGCGGGCTCAAACGTCGTCGCTGTAGCGCTGTACTCGGTCCCGTCGATGAGGTAGGCGGCATCCCCGGTCTCCACTTCGAAGAGCCCGCCACGGTCGAGCGAGGGCGGCGTACGGTGGCCCTCGCTCCGCGACGGGTCGTAGTAGTCCGGGTCGTCACGGAATGCCGCCTCGCGCCACTCGCGGTCGTCCTGCTGGACTTCGACGCGCATCCAGTCCACGTCGGCACCGAGCTCGTCGACGAGCGCCGAGACGATCGCGTCGACGTCGTCGCGAATGTCGAACCGATACCGGAACTCGTCGGCGATCGGCTCGTCGAGGATGTCCGTCCGCGTGTGGTACTCCGAGTGTGTCTCCGGGAGGATCGCCCGGAACTGGTTGGCCCATATTGCGACGCGGTCGGCCGCGTCGGACGGTGCACTGGCTGGATCGATGGCTGCTTTGACTACGTGTGACATAAGTCTGATAACTGCAGGCGGTTACAGCGCGATTCTAAAGCGTCGAGTGAGAACCTGCGACACCGGGTCAATCATGGCAGGTAGTTGGGATCAATGTCGTAGCCGTCCCACCGGCATGTCTCGTTGTTGGCAAAGAAGCCGATTTTACCGCCTGTCCGAGTGTTATCGCTCACTGATAGACTGTCGAACTCCGTGTAGGCACCACCGTCGTACTCGTACATCGTAATCGAGATCGACCCATCGGAACCCCAATCAACAGCGGGGAAGTACCATGTGTTTGCCGACGGTGCGTTATTACCGACGGCGAGCGGCGACTCACGTGTCCTGCCTGAGTAGGTGCGGATCCCCCATTGATTGTTGTGGTCGGTGTCGATGAAGATGCCGTAGCCGTCTTGGCCGTCGTCCGACATCCCGAACAGAACCCCGGGCCGTCCGCTCGACGAGGCGTCAGTGAAAACGTGAGATCCGAAAACAGGATCGCCCTGTTTGGGTTTGTAGTACTCCGCACCATCCGCAGGCACCACGTACGTGTTCGTCCCTCCTGTGGCGGATTCGAGGTAGTAACTCCCGTCGATTGCGACGCCACTATCCTGCACAATGGTCATGTTCGAGACACTGCCCTGTACAGCGATGTACCGGTCTGAGAGTGGACCGCCCCACTCCCACCTTTCTACGCTGTCAGGGATTGCAGCTCCGCCGATCGTTCTTCCACGGACCCCGTATGATCTGTTATTGATAGGAACTCCTCGATCGCTCATCTAGACCACCCTGAATCCAAAGTGTGACCCGACCCCTGGCTCACCCGTTCCGTCCCCGATCGGCGACCCGGAGTCGTTCTTCGCACGGAGCTTGAAGACCTGCACCGCTCCGGAGCTATTCTGGTAGGACGCCACGGGATTGGCCGTGTCCTGTGAGTTCGTCGTGTTTGATGCGACCTGGACCACGTCGCCACCGTCGACGAGCTCGACGTCGAGGCCTGTCGGAGCGGTGTGGTCGGATGCATCGTACGCCCCCCATCGGTAGACTTCGAGCGTCTCGCCGTCGTCGACCGGGATGGGCATCTCGATGGACTCACCGTCCTGAAGCTCGGCGGCCGGGAGCCGATCGGGATCGTCGACGACAACCGAAACCATGTCAATCCCGCCGACCGGAACCGTCGTCTCGTCTGCTTCGGTGTGGTCGTGTGCTTCCGGTGGTTGGGCATCTCCGTCAACTGCGAAGGTTTCAGCGTGCTTGGCGTTCCCGTGCGTCTGTGGCGGCTGTGCCTCGTTGTGGACTTCGCCTGTCCGATGGGTCTCGACCCCCGTCGCAACCACAGACTCCGACGCGAGTGTCGCGTCCGATACCTTCGCATTCAGCTCTGCGAGTGTCGACGCGTCGTGATCGTCGCCGCCGATCGCGTGCGGGGAATCTGCTTTGCCGGCGACCGTATCGAAGAGCGTCCAGAGCTCGTCGATGTCACGGGTGGCGACGTACATCGCCCAGTTCATATATTCCGCGGGATAGCGTTGACCCCCCGGAATTACCTCATCGCCATCCGATGGTTCTGCGCCTGTACTCCCCCAGATTCGTGATTGTTTGTCTGGCATTGTTATCGAAGTAGCTGCGGCCACGTCCCGCCGACGTCGTCCGGTGTGAGCTCCGCGAAGCCATCATCGGACTCGACGGGCTGCGATTGATCTGTGAACGCAAACGTTCCGTCCTGGTCGATCGTCGGCCAGGTCCCGCCACCGCCTTCCGCGAGCTCGAGGCTCTCGAACCCGCGGTCAGAAACAACTGGTTGTGATTCCGCCGTGAACCGGAAGTTCCCACGGACGAATCCTTCGGCGGCGACGCCGGCAGCGGTCAGCGGGGAGACCTCGTCGAAGAACTCATCGACAGTTAGCCCGCGATCGTTCAGCTGATCTTCCCAGATACCGATGTCGACGAGTGGTTGGTCCGACTCTGGCTCTTCGACGACGACATCGGACGCATCCCCGCCGAGGAGAACGCCGACGGTCTCCCGGAGGTCCGAGATCGTCGCCGACGAGAGCTGTGCTCTAAGCGCAGTCTGGAGCCGAATGCGAAATCGAGCATTCGACTCGCCTGTCTGACGTTCGAGCTCGAAGATGCTCGCCAGTCGATCCAGTTGTTCACCTTCAGCTGAGGAGACGAACTTCGCTGCGAGGACACTCTGGCGAGCGGCTTCAAGCTCTGCGATCTCTTCAGCGACGGCGACGATCAACGCTGACCACACCAACCCATCAGCAGGGTACGGCGACTTCAGGTTCTCTTCAAGCCGCTCCTGGGGAGTTCGATCGTCACTAGAGGACATTAATCGTCACCTCTGTCACCCCAGTCATCGCGGCTTCCGTCGCGGCGACATCGATGTTCGAGCCGGCGAGTGCGTTCGGGTCCGTTCCAATTTGGAGGTCTACCTCGATGACCCCCTGGACTTCCATAACCCGGCGGAACACCTGGTCGATGATGACGTCATCGCCGATCTCCAGTCCGGGGTAGGTGATACCGTCGGTCGCCTCTCCGCCGATGTACCTCACGATACCGTCTGTGATACGATCCTCACCATCGGTCGGGAAGGTGTCCGACGTCGTGAGATCTGCTTCGACGTAGATTTCAACTCGGGTCGCCCGCTCAAAGTGTTCGGTCCTCTCGATACCGTCACCGAGTGTCGCAGTCCCCGATTCTGACCCGAACGATTCGAGACCGCCAGCCCGAGAGTCAAGGAGGGCCTGTGCGACATCGTCATCCGGGACATCTGGTGCGAGGACAGTCACCGTCACACCGTAGTCGCCGGCGGCGTGGACTTCATCGACACCGACGGACCTGATACCCTCGGCTGCGTTGAAGACCGACGAGCGGATGGCGCGGAGCGTTGCGGCCCCGCTCGCAGCGAGGCTGTTCTGGTAGCGGAGCTTGAACTCGGCGTCCGTCTCGCGATCGCGACCGCTGACGTAGCCGAGGCCCTCATCACCGGTCGGGTTCGGATTGGTGACATCGTCGACGCCGGCGACCGGATCGTCGAAGCGCGTGATCGAGTCGGCGCCGACGTTCGTCTCTTCGCCGAGCCACTCTTCGTCGATCTCGGTCTGCCACGGCTTCAGCGCCTCGATCGGTGCGGTCACTTCAGTCTGCCCCTCGTTGAGGGTGACACCGTCAGTTGTTTCGTACGGTATTGCGGGCTGAGTCTCCGTTCGCGAAGTTGTCACGACCGTCCCCGCCGGGATCGAGATGTCATCCGGTGCCGGGTCATCCCGACTGAAGACGACCTCTCCAGTTGCACTTCGGGAAGGGATCCGCGAGAAACCGGCGAGCGCTAGTTGCTTGTCCAGCTGCTCGCCGAACGAGTCCTCGAAGAACGAGGCGTAGTACGCTGCCTCTGTCGCTTCCCAGAGCTGTGCGAGCTCCGGCGCGACCGTATCGATGAACGCCTGCTGTGGCGAGTTCTGTCGCAACTCGACGTCGTCGCCAACTTCGTCCTTGAAGTTCCGCCCCATATCAGAGCGGATTGTGTCGACGTGCTTGCGCCGGAACGACCCGTCATCCTGAGTGCCGTACTCGGTCACGCTTGCACCCCGCTCGTGAACTCGAGCTGCTCACCATCGACGAGCGTCACCTGGACGTCGACGTCGGTGACTCGGTTCGCCCCTGGATCGGAGACATCGACCGTGTCGACTGACGCCACCCGGTCGTCCGACAACAGCGTGTTGCGGACACCCCGCTCGACGACCGCCGGCGGGCTGCCCGAGATCTCGAACACGGGGAGGCCGTGATCCTCGTCAAACGGGTCTTCCCCGCGGATCGTCGCAAGCATCGTTCTCAATTCCTGTTCGACTGCCGCAGCGCCATCGATCCAGACGGGACTCCCGTTTTCAACCCGAAATGACCCGTCTGGATTCAGCGCCAGTGTGCGTTTGTAGTTCATCGGTCTGTCACTGTTCGGTCACGCTCAGAAGTTGGTTTCCGCCGTGATCGGTGAGCATCGCAGTACCACCGGACCCAGGATCGGTTGTGGAGTCGTCGACGCACATCACCGGCGCGCCGTTGACCATCAGGATGTGCTCCTGGTCCGGCGTCAGATCGTGCGTTTGGTAGTCGACGCAGTTCCCCATCGGATCCGTCGAGTGCCCATGGTCAGCAAAGTGCATCACCGCAGTCGCGTGGTCGGCGACATCGGCACCCTCGACCGAGAGGAGCGCGTCATCTGTCGACTCGACGGCTCCCGCCGCCGGCTCCGAACACGCCGAGGGGTGACCGTCGGCCTCGCACGGCGCGTCGATGAGAGCTGGCGTGGCCATCACTCGATCGGTCCCTTATTGACGTCGACCGACTGCGCGTGCCACGTGAAGTTCCCCTGTCCGTCGGAGACGATTCCGTGACCGCTCCCGTCGACGAGCTGGAACCCACCCGACTCCCCGTTCAGCCGGAGCGTCGGTGCGTTCTCGCCCAGGTCGATCACGTACTCGTTCGAGCCGTGCTCCGGGATGTTGTCCTCGTCGAGCCAGAGCTGTGGAAAGAACACGGCGTCCTCGAGCTGGAACCGTCTTTCACTCTCGACTGGCTGTTCACCGCGCTGCTGGATCTGTTTCGAGAGCGGTTCCTGAGCGTGCAGTACTAGTCCCTCGACGCCACGCTCGATCGGGACGATCATCCCGGCGCCGTCCATCGCGAACGGCGACGCGATCGGCACGTTGTCGATGAGGATGTCCGAGTCGCTCTTCAGCGACACGACCGCCCGCCGCGTCGACTCCTCTACCTCTTCGACACGGACGAACGTGATCGTGTAGATACCGCGGATCTCGTTCTCGACAAACTGTCGGAGGACGTCGACGTTTCCACTCATACGTCTCCCGGATCGATCTGGCAGTCGCACTCGGGGCACTCGTAGCGGATGACCTGTCCCCACTGGTCGGTCTTCGCGACGGCCTCACCGTCGCAGTCTGTACAGTCGATCGTCGATCGCTCCCAAGCACTCATGATTCGATGGAGTAGTCAGCTTCAACCGGCGTCAGCGTCCCACTGACGAGATGATCCCCTGATACCGTACTGCTCTGAAACTCGTAGTCACTCACGCGGTACGGGCCCTGGTAGTCATCCGTCTCGACGTACACCGTCGCACCCTTTGCGATGCGCGGCTCCAGCATCGACTCGAAGTTGAGCTGTCCCTCAGTATCGTCACTTGTGTCCGACTTCTCGCCAAGCGAGATCAGCATCCCGCCCTGGCTCAACTTGGGCGCCTCAACCGTCCCCTGACTGCGTGGGGTGAAGTGGATCTGGCCACCGGACGCGAACCACTCCCACTCAACGCCCGTCTTCTCGGCGGCGATCTGGAGGAGTTCATCGAGCCACTGCGCGACCGCTTTGTCCGGCGTGACCGACCACGACCCCTGGATCGGCGAGCCTGCCGACCCCGTCTGCGCTGACAGCCCGATCTCTCCCGCAATGGACTCGACGATCTGGTCCGGTCGTTTATCGAGCCACGCTTTCTGTGACCAGGAGCGATCCGGACGGGACTTCGTCACGGCCTCTGTCTCATCGATCCCGCCGATCTCGTAGGAGACATCACGACCGTCAGGGGCACGCTTTCGCGTGTCGATCTTCCCGATCATCACCGTCTCGACGTCACCATCTTCCCAGCCAAGCTCGATCCGACAAAGGTCTTCAGTCTCGATCTGAGACCACGTTTCACTCGTCAGATTCCACGTCTTCACGGTGAACTCCAGCGGGTCATCCTTCGGCTTCGTCACAGAGACGTCCAGGTCCAGCCCGTCGAGGGACACTTCGCCGGCCTCAACGTGACGGTGCTGTCTCCACGGCATCAGTTATCTCCTGGCTGCTGTCCGGACGGTCCTGGGAGGACCCAGAGTTTTACCTCGTCGCCAAGGTTCTCCGGCGTGACTTCCGTCACCTCGCCTGCCGCATCGGCTAGGATGAAGACCAGGTACGGCAAATACGAGTACGGACGGTAGGGTGTAGCCATCGAGTTCGTGACGGTGAACTCCCGACGGAGGTGTTCAATCTCGATCGTCCAGCGGCCCGCGTAGCTGTTCCAGTCGAACCGCACGGCAAAGCGCTGACCCGGGAATGACTGAGGGAGAAACTCCAGATGGATCGGCCGTTTCTCCTGTGCCCGACGCTCCGGGATCGGGATCTGTTCCATCGTTCAGAACACCCCTGACAGCGACTCCCGGATCCCTGACAGGCTGCCAGCGATCCCACCAGTCTCCTCTTCAGTCTGTCCGCCGTCCGAGTTCTCTGGCTGGGCGGTCGAACTTGGCGTCTCCCCAGCCGCTGTCCCGAGAGACGCACCACCTTCCGTCTCGATCGAGATCTCCGCTGTCTCAACAGTCGCTTCGTGCACCTCGGTGATCGAGATAGAGACCTTGTAGTGACTCGAGACATCCTGCTCGTCTTGCCGTTCAAGATCGTCGAGCTTCGCCTTCGAGACCGATACCGTGCCGATAGATGCCTCGAAAGGCTTTCCACCCTCACGCAATCGCTGCAGCTTGGAGTACTCCTCAACGGGGACCCACGCCTCGATACTTGCGGACAACGGCTGGGTCCGGACGTATGTGCTGTATTCGAACCCCTCTTCCGTCCGCTTCGACGGGCTGTTCCACGCACCGCTATCCGAGACACTCGTCGCGGACAGGACGATACCGCCGATCGTGACTGTTCCTGGCATCGTCAGGTCTCCCTCGCAAGCCGGTCGAAGAACTCCTCGAGCGCCGTCGACGTTCCCTGCTGAGCCGCCTGTTCCACACTGTTTTCAGGCGACCCAGATCCGTCGATGGTGATGTTGTTCGTCACCGTAATGTCGATTGTCTGACCGCCACCGCCGCCAGACGCCTGGCCGCCGATTGCGTCAGCGGCTGCCCCGGCGACCATTCCAGCTGGCGTCTTAGACATCAACCCGCCGAGTGCCTGCACACCTTGCCCTGCCGGCGTGGCTGCAAGCACTGACGACACCGACGAGACCAACTCCCCTTGTTCGCCCTCGATCCCGCTCGCGATCGTCTGGACCAGCGCCGGTCCAGTCTCGTCGAGCGACTGGAGCGGTCCCGCAGCCGCAGGCGAGAACGGCAGTCGATCCCGTATCCCTGACGCGACGTCAGTGACTGCGTCGACGGGGGACGTCGCCATTCGCTTGATCCCCCGTGCGACCATCGTCGGGATCTGTTCGCCTGCCGAGATCCACTTCTGCGGGTTCGAGATCATATCCCGAGCCGCCATCAACGGGCCCACCAGCGGGACCAAGTACTTCCATTTCCCCAGCGAATTCAGCCCCGCGATGATATTTCCGGGAAGCTCGGATGCCGCCTCTCTCACATCCGGACCGGCACCGGTGATCAACTCGTGTGCGCCCATCAGTGGGCCCACCAGCGGGACCAAGTACTTCCACCGACCCAACGAGTTCAGGCCCGCAACGATCTCTCCAGGAAGCTCCGTCGCTGCCTCCCTTACATTCGGACCGGTACC
>NZ_FNWU01000014.1 GCF_900108505.1 Halopenitus malekzadehii
CGAGTTGTACGGCTGTCACGTTGTGCAGGTTGAAGCGGCAGGAACGACCAGAGAGTGTGCGTCGTGCGGTGTGGAGACAGCCAAGCCCATTTGGGTTCGAGAACACTCCTGTCCAAGTTGTGGATTCGAGTGTGACCGTGACGCGAACGCAGCAATGAATGTGCTTCAACGCGGTTTTTCTGAATTAGGGCTGGAATGGCCCGAAGACACGCCTGTGGAGACTGCGCTCCCTACGGACACTCATTCGGTGTCTGCAAAGCGCGTCATCGAAACAGGAAGCCCCTGCCTCAAGGAGCCGACGAAGGCAGCGACTAGGCAGGGGTAGTTCACGTAAGCTGCGTGGTACCGTCCAGCAATGTCCTCCACCGACCGCCTGACGCCGCAGCGTCGGGACGCGCTGCGTGCCGTCATCGCGCTGGCGCTGCTCGCCGGGCCGCTGTGGATCCCCGCTCTCCACCTTGGTGACCCGACCTACCGGTACGAGCGGGCCCAGGTCACCGACGACGGCTCCGGTGTGGTCTTCGAGAACGAGTCGGCGGTTCCAGCCGGCACGATGCTGAGCGAGGAAATCGCCTGTGCAGGCACCGCCTCCCGTGCGTGTGCGTTTGAGCGCCATCTGGCACGAAACAACACCGTTCTCACGCCGATCTACTCCAGTACGGCCGGCACGAGAACGAGCTCCTTCGCCGTCGCGCCCGACAGATACGACTACGTCCAGATCAACGGCACCATCTACGAAGCCACCACCGTCGCGAACCGTTCGCGCGTGTACGTCGTCGCAAACCGCACCGTCTACGAGAAGGGGGAGGCCCCGGAAGATGCCGACACCAGCGGCGATCTGTACCGGGTGGAACTGTCACACCGACGGGTTCCACCCGCCGAGGTACTGTCCCGTGTGTCCCGTGACGTCGACGCGGTTCCGTCTCCGATCGCGCAGGCGGCACGTACCGGTACCGGGGTGGCCCACCGCGACCTCGACGGTCCGGAGACGCCGATCCGAACCGCGGACGACACCTACTACCGGGTCTTCCTCGCCAGACAGAACGAGACCGGCGGACACGCCTGGCTGGATACGACGCTGACCATCGGAACGCCGATAGCGGGCCTGATCATCCTTGTGCGCCTCCGGCGGCGCGTCGAAATCACTCACGTCGGCACCGCGGGTCCGGACGACCGGCACGATCAGGACGGCCCGTCCTGATAGCCACGATATATAAATGAATCTCGCAGTCTTGCGATTCCACGTATACGGTGATGGGCTGGCCAAGATTTGAACTTGGGGCCTGCTCCGTGTGAAGGAGCCGTCATAACCGGACTAGACCACCAGCCCGCTATCGCCCGCTAGCCGGCGTTCCGACTTAAGGATTGCCTTGTGGCGCGCCTCGTCGCTCCGAAAAACGGGTCCCGATCCCTATGCGGCGTCGCCGTCGCCGCGGGAGCCGCGAACCGTCTCCCGGAGGGACGCCGCCGCCTCGCGGGCCGTCTCCGCGGCGCGCTTGCCGGTCTCGACCAGGTCGGCTCGGATCGACTCGCGCCGTGAGGGGTCCGGCTCCTGCTCGACGCCCGCCAGCTCGCGGGCCCGTTCCGCGACCGGCTCGAGTTCCTCCTTCACGCCCGCCGTCGTGTGGTCGACCGCTCGTCCGAGGTAGTACCGTGCATCGTGGAAGTGCTTGCTCATACCTCCCAATAGGGCGCCGACAGATATAGTCCTTGCGGCGGCAACAGAATTCTGATCGCGGGAGGGCGTCCACGATCGCGAGCGGACGTCGAAGAACGAGCCGGCGTCGACACCTCGACCACCAACGGCGACGGCACCTCGACCACCACGCGTCAGTACGTCGGCGACGCCTCGGGCTCGTCCTCGCGGGCGTTCACCACGCGCGCGAGCGTGAACAGCGCGTCGGAGAGGCGGTTCAGGTACGCCAGGACGGCCTCCTCGACCGGCTCCTCGCGGGCGAGCGCGACCGTGCGCCGCTCGGCCCGCCGAACCACGGCGCGGGCGTGGTGCAACCGCGATCCCGCCTCGCCGCCGCCCGGCAGGATGAACGACTGCAAGGGGGGCAACTCCTCGGAGAGGACGTCGATCCGGTCCTCCAGCGCCGCGACGTGCTCATCGGTCACGCGCGGGTCCTCCGCGTCGGGGTCGGGGTTCGCGAGGTCGGCCTGGACGACGTGGAGGTCGTTCTGGATCCCGGCGAGCGTCTCGTCGACGTCGGGGTATCCCGTCGGGCGAATCGTCCCGATCAGCGCGTTCGCCTCGTCAACCGTGCCGTAGGCCTCGATGCGGGGATCGGTCTTGGAGACGCGCTCCATCGTGCGGAGGTCGGTTTCCCCGGCGTCCCCGCGTCCGGTGTAGATCTTCACGCGAGGGTCCGCTCCACGTACTCGAGGACGTTCGCGCTCTCGGCCATCGTTACGCCGTGCTCGTCGTCGACGAGCACCGGCACGGCCCGCTGGCCGCTCACGCGTTTCACCTCGTCGCGCGTCGAGTGGAGCCCCTCAACCCACTCGGTCCGATACTCCAGGTCCGCCGCCTGCAACGCGTCGTGGACCTTCTCACACCACGGACAGCCCTCGAGGGCGTACAGCGTCAGTGCCATACGCGCCGTTGGGCCCGCGGGCCCATCAAGCTCCCGCCGGCCGGTTCCGATCGTGCTTCCGTCGTGTCGACCGATAGCCCACCCGTCGTGTCGTTCGGATCAGGCCCCGCCGAGATAGAGCTCCATCACCTCGTCGCTCTCGAGCAGCTCCGCGCCGGTCCCCTCGAAGCGGTTCTCGCCCATGTCCAGGACGTATCCCCGGTCGGAGACGCGCAGCGCCTGCTTGGCGTTCTGTTCGACCATCAGGATCGCGGTCTCGGTCCCGTCCCGGATGTCGACCAGCCGATCGAACATGTCGTCGACCAGGTCGGGCGCCAGTCCCGCGGAGGGCTCGTCGACGACCAGGAGGTCGGGATCGACCATCAGCGCCGAGGAGAGCGCGAGCATCTGCTGTTGGCCGCCACTCATTGATTCGGCTCGCTGGTGTTTCCGCTCCTCCAGGATCGGAAACCGGTCCCACACCTCCTGAAAGTCCGCCTCGGTCACCTCGTCCTTGATGTACGCGCCCATCTCGAGGTTCTCCCGAACCGACAGCGTCGGGAAGACGTTACCCCGCTGGGGGACGTAACACATCCCGAGCTCGCTGACGGTGTCGGCCCGGCGGTCGGTGATGTCCTCGCCGTCGAACCGGACCGTCCCCTCCCAGCAGTCGATGAGCCCGTAGATCGCCTTGAGCAGCGTCGACTTGCCCGCGCCGTTGGGGCCGATGATCGTCACTATCTCCTCCTCGTTGGCGTCGAGGTCGACGCCGTGAAGGATCGTCGCGTCGCCGTATCCGGAAACCACGTCCCGGGCTTCGAGTAGTGCCATATGTGTGTCGTGTCGCGTCGTGTTGGTTACCTCTTCCCCCTGTGCGTCGGGTCGCCCCAAACGGGGCCGGCCGATCAGTCGACGCCGAGATAGGCGTCGATGACCGCCTCGTCCTCCTGGATCTCCTCGGGGTCGCCCTCGACGAGGACGTCCCCCTCGCTCATCACGACGATGGTGTCGCTCAGGTTCATGATGACCTCCATATCGTGTTCGACGATACAGAAGGTGTATCCTTCATCCCGGAGCGTCTCGATGCGATCCATCAGCTTCCGGGTGAGCGAGGGATTGACACCCGCCACCGGCTCGTCGAGCAGAATGACCTCCGGGTCGATCATCAGCACCCGGCCCAACTCGAGCAGCTTCCGCTGACCGCCCGAGAGGTTGCCCGCGCGCTCGTCGCTCACGTGGTCGAGCTCCAACAGCTCGAGCATCTCGCGGGCCTGCCCGCGGACCTCGGCCTCCTCGCTGGCCATCAGGTCCCGGCGCAGCCAGGTGTTCGCCAGGTTCTCGCCGGCCTGTCCCTGCGGGGCGAGCATCAGGTTCTCGAGGACCGTCATCTCGGTCAGCTCGCGGGTGATCTGGAAGGTCCGGACGAGCCCCTGACGGGCGAGCATGAACGGGCGGCTGTTGGTGTGTCCCTCCCGAGCCTGCCGGACCCGCTCCTGGCCGGCGTAGAACCCGGCCCCCAGGCCCGCGCCGACCGCGAGCGTCCCGAGACCACCGACGGTGCCGAGCCCGAGGCCGGCGACGCCCGCGATGCCGCCGATCGTCCCGGCGGTGATCGCCGAGGCGCCGCCCCAGATGACGCGCTCGTCGCGGCTGGGTTCCATCAGGTCCTGAAGGTCCTCGCCGCGGAACCGGACGGTGCCGCCGTCGGGCTCCTCGAAGCCGCTGATGAGGTTGAACGTCGTCGTCTTGCCCGCGCCGTTGGGGCCGATGAGGCCGGTGATCGACCCCTCCTCGATCCCGAACGTCGCGCCGTCGACGGCGGTGATGCCGCCGTACCGCTTCTGGAGGTTCTCGATCTCGAGGATCGCCGTCATGACTCACCCACCCCCGAGGAGTACTCCTCGCGACCAAGCAGCCCGTCCGGCATGTAGTACAACACGATCAGGAACAAGACCCCGACGACGACGAGCCTGAACGCGAGGACGTTCACCCGGAGGGCGGGCGGGAAGAACCCGGCCAGCTGCGTGGTGGCCTGCTGGAACGCCCAGTAGAGCACCGCCCCGAGCAGCACGCCCTTGTTGTTGCCGACGCCGCCCACGAAGACGATGAGCAGCGCGATGAAGGTCGTCTCGGGGGCGCCGGTCCGGAAGGTGAGCCCCTGGGAGTACATCGCCCACAGCCCCCCGGCGAAGCCGCCGAGCGCCGAGCCGATCACCATGCTCTGGACCTTGTAGACGAACGGGTCCTTCCCGAGCGACTTCACCACCGCCTCGTCGTTGCGGATCGCTCGCAGAACGCGTCCGAACGGCGACTGGACCGCGGCCTCCAATATCGCATACAGCGCGCCCAGCGACAGGAGGAACAACGCGAGCTGGAACCGGCTGTAATCCAGTTGGACGGTGACGTCCCCGATGACCGCGATGGAGTAGCCGATCCCGGCGCTGCTGCCGAACTGGAGGAACCAGACCGCGTTCCGGAAGAGCGTGCCGAGCACGCCGGAGACGTCCCCGGATCCGAGCGGGCCGAGGATCGGCAACAGAACGTACCAGATCCCGACGAACCAGACGGCGCCGAGCCCGATGACGGCAAGTTTGACGTCCGCGACCCACTCGTAGGACGTGATTGCGTGGTAGTAGGCGTACACGAGCGCGCCCAACAGCGCGAGCGTCCCGATGATCGAGACCGAGAGTCGATCGGTGAGCGGCAGCGGCAACAGCGCGACGAGCAGTCCCGTCCCGAACCCGACGCCGAGGGCCAGCTCGCGGCGCTCGAGACCGGCGTAGTGCTGGCCGATCGCCACGAGCACCACGATCCAGCCGTAGACCGAGACCAGGACGCCGACGACCAACACGAGGGAGGCCGCAAGCAGGAGGCCCGCCGATATCACCGCCGCGATCAGCCCCGCGACGCCGGCCACCGCGAACCGGGAGCCGAGGACGCCCGTGGCACGCGTCCCGAGGCCGAACGTCGTGACCGCGTAGATCCGGTCGAGCGGCAGCCGGGAGTCGTTCTCGCGCTGCACTGACAGCGCCGCCGTGGCGACCGCCCAGACGACGAACACCACGAGCGCGAACGCGACCGCACCCACGACGGTCCCCGGATCGATCGGGAAGAGCCCCTGGAACGGCGGGGAGTACCCCCGGAGCGCGTCCGGGCCGTTCGCCAGCCAGCTCTCCGACTGGACGACCCGCTGGAAGATGACCGAGATCCCCAACAGCGTGATGGCGAGGTAGTCCTCGCGCAACCGTATCGTCGGCAGGGCCACGAGCCCGCCGATCACCCCCGTCAGTATCGTCGCGACGATGATCCCGAACACCCAGGTTCCCACGAGGGGGACGTCTCCGAGTCCGATGACGTAGTTGGTGAAGTCGGCCGGGTCGTCCGGCGGCAACACGAACAGCGCGGAGGTGTACGCGCCGATCAGGAAGAACCCGACGTGGCCGAAGTCCAACAGCCCGGTGTGACCGAACTTGACGTTCAACCCGAGCGAGAGGATGCCGTAGATGGCCACGAGCAACGCGAACGAGACGACGACGTCGGAGACCGCCATCTCAGTTCCCCCCCACGATGCCTTCCGGTTTCACGAGCAACACCACGAGCAACACCATGAACGCGACCGGGATGCGGTAGGTCGCGCTGAGTCCGGGGATGGCGAAGATGCCGACCTCCATCGCCAGCCCGACGACGTAGCTGCCGAGAATGGCGCCGTAAACGTTGATCCCGCCGAGGATGACGCCGGCGAACATGGGCAACAGCAGGTTGAATCCGAGGTTGATGGAGAGGTTCGAGAAGAGGAACCCCAACAGCACGCCCGCGAGCGACCCGAACAGACCGGCGATGATCCAGACGGTCATCATCACGCGTCGAGTGTTGATCCCGCGCACCATCGCGAGATCGCGGTTGTCGCTGGTCGCCCGCATCGCCTTCCCCAACGTCGTGGCTCTGAGCAGGTAGTGTAGCAGCCCCATCATCGCGAGCGCGGTCAGAATGATGCCGACCCGGAGCGGGGACGCGCGAACGCGGGTGGCGTACCACGCCGTCTCGGGGATCGACCCGGGAGCGAGCGCCGTCCCGCCGACGATAACCGTCACGACGACGGCGAGCGCGGCCGCGAGCCGGCCGCCGATGACCCCCGCGGTGTCGGTCCGCCACCGGTAGGCCGCGACGGCGAGGACGGCCGCGACGGCGACGACCGCAACGACCTCGACCCACGAGTAGGAGAACGTCGCCAGCGGGATCTCGTTGCCCCCACGCGTCTCACGGATCGTGAGCGAGAACCCGTTACCGGCCACGAAGAAGTCGAAGAACTTCGCGAACGTGATGTCGAGCTGGCCGCCCGCGAAGGGAATCGTCGTGTCGACCTCGTAGGACCGGATCTCCCCGCCGAAGATCGTCTGGACGCCGAACCGGACGATGAATGCCACCGCAAGCGACACGATGAGCAACATCGCAACCGAGGCGTCCTTCGCACGGAACTTCCGGAAGACGAGCGACTCCATCAACGGGACGAGTGCGCCCACGACGACGACGGCGAACAGGAGCGCGGCGAGGAACGACGGCGTCCCGGTCACCACGAGGACACCGACGACGACCGCCGCGAGCACGTGCGTTCCGACGGCCACCAATGGCGGGGCGTCGATCCCCCACCAGCCGCCCTTCAGCGCGCGTATCCCGCCGAGGTGATACACGATGCCCAACACGCCAACGAACGAGACCACGAACAGGAACGCCAGTCCACCGATGCTGACCCCGCGCGTGTCCGTCGCGAGGGTACCGAACCCGGGAACCGTGCCGGGCCTGTTCACCAACAATGCCGTGTAGGCGCCGAGTGTCAGGAGATCGCCGTGAGCGAAGTTGGGCACGTCGCCGATGTCATACACCAACGCGAGTCCGATCGCGCCAAGCGCCACGATGCTCCCGGTCACGATCCCGTTCGATATCGCGTTCAACAACCCCGTTTCGACTGCCATGTATGTCATCTCATACCGCAGTACCTATACGATTATGGTATTTTTCAACTATTCGACATAATATCGTATCGAAGAACGTTGGGACATCTCGGCTCACGGCCCCCAAATGGTGTAACGTGGGATAACCCATCGACCGGACCATCGACGAATCGGTCACGCTCTCCCGGATATCGTTCGTATCCACACGGTTATGCGCGAAAATCCGTTGCATACGAACCCCACAACGAGCACATAGTTTAATTACACAGAAGGCCGAAACCGTTGAATGGGCTATGTCATCGTACAACAGACGAGAGACGCTCAAGCGACTCGGCGCCGCGGCCGGCACCGCCGGCGTCGTTTCGCTCGCCGGCTGTTCACAGCAGGACAGCGGCAACGGCAACGGCGGCGGTAACGGCAACGGCGGCGGTAACGGCAACGGCGGCGGTAACGGCAACGGCGGCGGTAACGGCGACGGTAACGGCGGCGGTGGCGGCGATCCCATCCAGTTCGGAACGCTGTTCCCGATCACCGGCACGAACAGCGCCTACGGCGGCGGCCATCAGCAGGCCGCGAACCTCGCGATCGAGGAGATCAACGCCGCGGGCGGCCCCCTCGACCGGCAGATCCAGGTCACCAACCGCGATACCGAGGGCGACCCCGCCCGGGCCGGCCAGAAGTTCCGGACGATGATCAACGAGCAGGGGATCGTCGGACTCATCGGGCCGTATTCGAGCGGCATCGGGACCACGCTGGCACCGATCGCCAGGGACAATCGGGTGATGGAGGTCTCGAACGGCAACACCTCGCCGGCGCTGGCGACGGCCGGAACCAACGAGAGCAACGGCGTGAAGTATTACGGCCGAACCTCGCCGAACGACACCCAGCAGGGACTGGTCGTCGCCCGGATCATGAACCAGACGCTGGAGGCCGAGACCGCCGCGTTCCTCTACGTCGATAACCCCTACGGCGAGGGGCTCGCACAGGTCGCAAGCGAGAGCTTCGACGGCGAGACGCTCAACATGGTCGGCTACGCCCAGGAGGCCAGCGACTACACCTCGACGCTCGATTCGCTCTACGAGGGCGACCCGGACGTCGTCGGCGCCGTGATGTACCCGGGGAACGGCGAGACGATCCTCAACCAGTGGAACCAGGGCGGCTACGGCGGCCAGTGGGTCGCCGCCGAGGCGATCTGGTCCCCGGACCTGCTCTCGCGGCTGTCAGACATCGTCGAGGGGATGTACATCACCTCCCCGCAGACGGCCGACAGCGACACGTTCCAGGAGAACATGGGCGGCCAGGACCAGATCACCCAGTTCGCGCCCCACGCCTACGACGCGACCTACCTCGAGGCGCTGGCGCTCCAGCGCGGCGGCGAGGCCAGCGGCACGGCGATCGCGGAGAACATCCGCGCCGTCTCGCGGCCGACGGATGGAGACACGAACGTCGGCATCGCCGGATTCGAGGCCGGCAAGGAGGCCCTCCAGAACGGCGAGGAGGTCAATTACGACGGCGCCTCCGGCAACGTCGACTTCAACGAGAACCTCGAGCCAGTCGTCCCCTACCGGATCCTGCAGGTCGAGGGTGGCGAGGCCGTGCTCCAGGAGGAGGTGCCCGTCTCCTACTTCGAGGGGAAGATCTGAGACGTCGGGGCGTATCGCCCCATATCCGGCCGATCCGGCCGGACCGATTTTAGGGCCCGACCGTGAATCGAGGGTATGGTCGAGCTGGAAACGGAGTGGCACCCGTCGACGAAGCTGAACGTCATCGCCGGCGAGTTGGATTTCACGGTCGTGGACCCGATCCCGGACGGCGTGACGCGGGACGAGATCGAGGAGCACTGTTACGCGCTGCGGACGCTGTACGGCGAGTACGTCGACGAGATCGTCGCGGGGACGACGCTGTCTCAGCGTGAGGCCCAGACCTGGGTGCTCACGCGGCTCGTCCACGAGGGCGCCGATCGGCTCTCCTACGAGGCCGTCGGGCTCTACATCTGGGCGATCGGTCGGTCGACCGACGGCGACCCGCTCTCGCGGACGATCGTCACCGACTACGCCGACCGCGCCGCCGAGAAGGTCCACCGTGCCGAGGAGACCGTCAAGCGAACCGGCCCGCCGCCATATCCCGACGACTGTTACGAGGAGCCGGCGCTCGTGTGGGTCGAGGGATCGGTCGCCGATCGGCTCCGCCGCCGGGCCGGTCCCGAGGAGACGTACGGCGACCTCCTCGAGCGACTGCTCGAGGAGACGCTCGCGTCGATCCCGATGGCCGATCTGGTCGCATCCTATCGCGAGGCCGCCGGCAGCGAGTACGTCGCCGTCGAGACCGTCTATCGGAACTGGGACGAGCACCTCCGGATCGTCGCGCACGCGCCCGAGAACGTCACGGTCGACGCGATCGCGAAGGCCGACGCAGTCACCGTCGACGGGACGCCGATCCCGTTCCGGGTCGAGGAGCGTGCCGAGCCCCGGCGCGAGCAGTCACACCTCTCCGTGTACGACGCGACCGAGGGGATCGATCCCGAAATCGGAAGCGACCGGCTCGGGGACGCCCTGGCCGCGGTCGAGGGGACTCTCCCGGAGGTGGTCGATCGCGTCCGCGATGCGGGCGGCCACGCCCTCGCGGTCGCGACCGAGCCCGCGGGCGCGGGCGCCCACCTCCATCCGATCTTCCCGGATACCGGGACTGCCGACGTCCCGAGCGCGAGAAGCGCCGGCACCGATGGCGAGGCCGACCTACCTGAGAACGGCGGACTCGCACGACTGGAGCGGATCGATCTCGACGATCGAACGCTCGCCGTCGGTCGCATCTCACCGACGACGGCCGACGAGTATCGGACGCTCGCGGCGGAGACGACGCTGCTGTGGGCGGCGCCCGACTTCGAGTCGGGACCGGTCGAGTTGCCGAACGATCCGGTTGAGCGCCGCGAACGGTTTCCCGCAACGGTGCTGCGAACCGCCTGAGCGTGGGCCGTGAGAACGGCGACGACGGAACGACGGGCCGCGAGGGCAGCGATGACGAAACTACAGGTCGTGATACTCGCGGATCGTCGACCGCCAGTCCTCGGGAAGCACCACGGGCTCGCCCGCCTCGGCGTCGTAGCTTACCTGCACCGACTCGGCCTCCGCGGCGACGCCCGAGTCGGTCTCGATCGTGTAGGTCATCGGAACGCTGGTGGTACCGATCTCGGGAACGTCGACCGTGACCGTCACGGCTTCGTCGTCGAGTCCGATCGGGGCACGGTAGTCGATCGAAAGGCTCGCGAGCACGGTCTCCACCGCCGAGAGGTCGCGGTCCAACACCCCCCGGAAGTAGGCGACCCGCGCCTGCTCGAGGTAGGTCGCGTAGACCGCGTTGTTGACGTGGCCCATCGAGTCGACGTCGCGGAACCGTACCGGAATCTCGGTCGTGAACGTGCTCATAGCGGGCACTCGACGGGAACCGATATGTAGCCATCGGCCGACCGACGACGGCGCGAAGGAACGGCTGTCTCCGGGCCAGGACGTCAGTCCTCGGACCGCGGTGCCAACACGAGCAGCGCGGTGCTGTCGGCCCTGGCGACCGGCGAGATCTCCCGATCCCCGTCGAAGCGGGCGACATCGCCGGGTTCGAGCTCGTGGATCTCGCCGTCGAGGTGCAGATCGATCGCGCCCGACAGGAGATACGCCACGATCTCCCGGTCGGGATGGCGGTGCGGATCCACGCGCTCGCCAGACTCGAGCTGCAGCCGGATCGTCTTCGGCTCGGCACTCGGGAAGGCGTTCGCGTGGGGAACGCCCTCGAGGTCTGCGAGGGACCGGACGGTGGCCATCGGTCACCGCCCCCCGTCGGCGCCGCGATCCGCCGTGTCCGCATCCTCGCTGTCGGGGTCGAACTCGCCACGTTTGAGCCCGCGCCGAACCGGCTCGTGTTCCGCGTCGGTCGGCGGCGGCGCCGTCACCAACAGCGCCTCGAGACGACCGTCCTCGTCGGCACGGATCCCGCGGTCGACGTCCGCCTCGACCGCGACGACGTCGCCGGGCTCGACGCGATGCTCGCGGTCGCCCTCCCGAACGATCCCGGTCCCCGACCGAACCCGCACCACGAGATCGCTGCTCGGCGCGTGGACGGGGATGAACTGGCCGGGCTCGAAGAAGCCGCAGACGACCTTGACACGCTCCGTCCGGAACGCACCCCGGGCGCTGAACCGCGACTCGTCGTACTCCCGTTCGGCGTCGAAGTCGATCGCCGGCATACTCACCGCCCTCCGTCCGCATTGCCGACGCTCGATACCCGATCCCGCCGATAGCCACGATCGATCGACACACATCCTGTCTGCATACGGTCGATCGAACGAACCGTGCTTGGGTGTGGGTTTACCCGAATATGTTTCGCCGTCGCCGCACGGGGCGTTTTGATATCGCGAGATACAATTTATCCTCGACGCTACGGGGAAACGAGCAACCATTAAGCGACACGAGTCACAACCGGCGCGTATGGCGCTTGAACGATCGACGACGTGTCCGCGGTGTGAGGAGGAGCAGTCGTTCTATCGAACCGCGGCGACGACGCTTCACCTCGGTGAGAAGCAGAAGTGGCGGTGTCCGGAGTGCGAGTACGGCTTCATCGCGATCAACGGGATCGACACCCTTCCCGCCTAGTCGACGCGGGATCCCGGTCGGCGATCGGCGCCCGGGACACGAACGTGACCTCGACATCCGGATCGGCGGGCCGATTCTCCTAACCGCCGATTCAGCGACCCGGATCGATCGGACGGTGATCGATGGTCCGTGCTCCGAGGATCCCCTGACCGGCTGCTGTGTCGATCTCCGAAGCGACCGGTGCTTCGATCAGGATCCCTCCCGGCGACGGATCCCGGACGATGACGTCCACGCCAACCCGACGCCGGATCCGGGACTGATTCGGTCTCCTCGCGCATACACGGGAACCACGTCACGAGTAGAGACACGGTACGAATCCCGGTACGAAGGATACCCACCGGTCGGGACCGACATCGCTGCCACCGACCGATCCCCAGCACTCCCGGCGGCGACGAGAACCGACACTCACAGTCTGGGTATCGACCGAGCCGCTCCCTGCTGAGTCGTGACGCACGATATCGGCGTTTGAACACCTTCATTTGAACCGAACGTGACCCACGCCGGCGGACCACCAGGGGAATCGGCATTCGTGGCCATATGGGGTGGGTATCTGGACACCAGTCGATGGCGGACGGATCTGGCGAGGACTCCGTTATAAATCATATATCGCGATAGTAAATCGCATCATCGTCCCCGATCGGAGCGAATCGACGCAACCGCCGATAGCGACGGTACCGGAACCGTCGGGTGTGACAAAGTCTCGATGAACGGTCCGATCCCGGCACATTCTTTAGGCAGCCCTAAAGAGACGGGGATGAATGACTCAGGACATCTGCGTCGTGGTCCCGACGATCCGGGAGTACGAGTGTATGCGGACGTACTTCGAGAACGCGCGCGACAACGGGTTCGACCTCTCGCGACTCCACGTCGTGCTCGTGACCGAGGACTTCTGTGAGACGGACGCGATGGCGTCGATGCTCGAGGACGAGGGCGTCTCCGGCGAGGTCTTCGACGGGACGCGTCGCCAGGAGTGGTACGAGGAGAACGGGATCGCCGAGTACGGCCACCTCGTGCCGGCTGCCAGCCACGCCGAGACGAGCTTCGGTCTGCTGTACATGTGGGCCCACGACCGCTTCGAGTACGGCTTCTTCATCGATGACGACACGCTGCCGGAGCCCGAAGACGACTTCTTCGGCCGCCACATGGAGAACCTCGCGTTCGAGGGCGAGGTGGAGTCGGTGTCCTCCTCGGAGGACTGGGTGAACGTGCTCCACCAGAACGCCGACGAACACGGACTCTATCCGCGCGGGTACCCCTACGCGGCGATGGACGAGACGGTCGAGACGTCGACGGAGACGGTCGACGACGTGGTCGCGTCCCAGGGGCTGTGGACCAACGTCCCCGACCTCGACGCGGTCCGGATCCTGATGGACGGCGACCTGCAAGGACAGGCGCAGACGCGAACGAGTCGGTCGGACTTCACCGGCGACTTCGTCGCGGCCGAGGGCAACTACCTCACCGTCTGTTCGATGAACCTCGCGTTCAAGCGGGAGGTCATCCCGGCGTTCTACCAGCTGCCGATGGACGACAACGAGTGGGACGTCGGTCGATTCGACGACATCTGGAGCGGCGTGTTCCTCAAGCGAGCCTGCGACGTGCTCGGAACGACGATCTACAACGGCTACCCGTTGTGTGAACACAACAAGGCGCCGCGGTCGACCTTCGACGACCTGACGAACGAGGTCGCCGGTCTCGAGCTCAACGAACACCTCTACGAGATCATCGACGACGTCGGCGGCGACGCCGATACCTACGCGGACGTCTTCGCGGCGATGGGTCGGGAACTCGCCGAGGGCGACTACGAATCGTACAACAACGGCGCGTTCTTCAACCACGTTGGCGAACATATGTGTGAGTGGCTCGACTGCCTCGAGACACTCAACGGCCTCGAGGGCGTGAGCCGGTCGCGGGACGCGCGGACGGCGGCGGGGAACTGAACCGACGGGTATATATTGTTTTAGGTAAACCTAAAAATATGGCCGACGACTCCATCGACGGACGAGACGACGATCGACGGACCGCGACGGATTCACAGCGATCGACGGATCGACGGCGGTTCCTCGCGAGCGCCGGCACGCTGGCCGCAGTCGGGATCGCCGGCTGTACGGGGAACGGCGGCGGCAACGGGAACGGAAACGGGAACGGAAACGGGAACGGCAATGGGAACGGCAACGGCGGCGGCAACGGCGACACCGATCCCGGCTCCGACGTCGGACAGATCGGATCCGGACGGGCGGGACGTGACGCACCCGGCGGCACGCCGATGGCGGAGATGCCCGATCTCGAGGGTGAACTCACCGTCTACTCCGGTCGTGGGGAGTTCCTCGTCGGGGAGATCGTGAGTTACATCGACGACCTGTACGACGACTTCGATCTGACCGTTCGGTACGGCGGATCGACCGACCTCGTCAACCAGATCGCCAACGAGGGCGCCGGGACGCCGGCCGACGTCTTCTACTCGGTCAACGCCGGGTCGCTCGGCGCGCTCGCGGACGCGGGCCACGCCGCGTCCCTCTCGAGCGATCTAACCGACCTCGTGCGCGGCGAGTTCCACACGGAGAACTGGATCGGGACGTCCGGGCGCGCCCGAACGGTCCCGTACAACACGAACGCCCTCTCGGAGGGAGACCTCCCGGACGACATCATGGCGTATCCCGAGGAGTTCGACGGGGACCTCGGCTGGGCACCGCGGTACGGTTCCTGTCAGGCGTTCGTCACCGCGATGCGGATCATCGAGGGCGAGGAGGCGACCCGCGAGTGGCTCCAGGGCGTCCTCGACGCCGGCATCCAGGAGTATCCCGACGAGTTCGCCGCCTGCCAGGCGATCGCCGACGGCGAGATCGACGCCGCGTTCACGAACCACTACTACATCCAGCGCGTCCTCGACGGGAACCCCGGGGCGCCGATCGCGACCGCCTTCACCGAGGGCGACGCGGGCGCCGTCTTCAACGTCGCCGGCGCGGCGGTCGTCGAGGCGACCGACGAGGCGACGCTGGCCGAGAACTTCATCCGCCACCTGCTGTCGGCGGAGGCACAGGACTACTTCGCACGGTCGACCTTCGAGTACCCGCTGATCCCGGACGTCGATCCGATCGGCGATCTGCCCACGATCGACGAACTCGACGTGCCGGACATCGACCTCGCCCAGCTGTCGAACCTCGAAGAAACGGTCGACCTGATGCGCGACGTGGGCGCGCTCTAAGGACGAACCGTCGCCGTGCCGGACCGGGTTCGCTCCGCGATCGGACGTGTTCGCCGCAGGGTCCAGCGGCGGCTCCGATCACGGATCCGCCGCACGCCCCCAGAAACCCTTGCGGCGCTCGGCGTCGCGGCGATCGCCGGGATCGCGGTGTTCGTCGTGGCGATGACCGTCTTCGCGTATCACTCGAGCAACCACGACGAGGGCGTCTACCTCCAACAGGCCGCGATGCTGCTCGAGGGGCAGCTCGCGCTGTATCCCGGCGAGTTGGCCGACGCGTTCCATCCATGGTTCTTCATCGAGGACGGCGACCGGCTCTACCCCAAATACACCCCGGTGCCGGCCGCGATGTACGCGGTCGCGATGGCGCTGGTCGGCGAGCCGCGGGTCACCCTCGCGGCCATCGCCGCGGCGAACGTCTTCCTCGTCTACCGACTCGGATCGATGGTCGCGGATCGCCGCGTCGGGCTCGTCGCGGCGGTCGCCTTCGCCGCGGCACCGATGGCGCTCGTGACGACTTCGGTCTTCCTCCCGTACGCGCCGACAGCGGCGTTGAACCTCCTGTTCATCGTCTCGTATCTGCGCGGCGTTCGGGACGGATCGCTCCGGTGGGCCGGCGTCGCCGGGCTCGCGATCGGGCTCGCGTTCTTCGCGCGTCCCTATACGGCGGTGTCGGTTGCCGCACCGTTCGTTCTGCACGCACTGGTGACGACCCTTCGGGCGACCGGCCGGGGGACGCTGGCGACGGCGCGGTCGAACGTCGTCGATCTTCCCGATCCGATCCGACGGAACCTGCTCACCGGCGCGCTCGGGCTCCTGTTCGTCGGCGTCACGCTCGCGTACAACCGGGTGCTGACCGGGTCGCCGCTCGTCTTCCCGTATCAGGTGTTCGCCCCGCTCGACGGTCCCGGGTTCGGACGCCGACGGATCCTCGGACACTCGATCGAGTACACGCCGGAGCTGGCGCTTGAAGCGAACCGGCACGTCGTCGAGTATCTGCTCACACGGTGGATGACCGCGGGCGGGATCGGGAGCGCGGCGGCGCTTGCGGGGGTCGCGATCGCGGCGCGCCGGTGGGTCGCTTCGACGTCCGGAGACGGAGTTCGCCGGACCGCGGGCGGCCTGCTGGCGGGCGTCCTCGTGACCGTCCCGCTCGCGAACCTCGCGTTCTGGGGGAACTACAACGTCCTCGGGGAGATGGGCGATCCGACGGAGGGACTGATCGCGGTGATCGGTCCCATCTACTACTTCGACCTCCTCGTGCCGCTGTCCGTCTTTGCGGCCCTCGCCGCCGTCGTCGGCTGGCGCCGACTGTCCGACCGGGCGGCCGCCCGAGCCGCACGGTTCGATCGTCGAGACGCGGACCGTGCAGCTCGCGCCGTCCGCGTGCTCGCGATCGGAGCGGCGGTGATCGGCCTGGTGCTTGCGGGCTCGGTCACGGCCTCGCTCGTGTCCGAACCGCTGGAGCGGAGCGCGACACAGACCGAGAAGTACGAGGCAGCCTACGAACCGATCGAGTCGACCACGTTCGAGGACGACCTCGTCTTCGTTCCGACGCCATACGGCGATTGGCAGAACCATCCCTTCCAGTATCTCCGGAACGACCCCGGCTTTGACGGGCCGGTGGTGTACGCACTCGATCGCGATCCGGTGGCGGACTTCACCGTGATCGACGCGTACCCGGACCGCGAGTACCACCGGTTCACCTACCAGGGCGAGTGGACCGCGGACCCCGATCAGCACGTGAGGCCGAAACTCGAGGCGCTCGACGTCCATCGCGGATCCACGCTCACGGCGCGGACGACCGTCGGCGTCCCCGACCGCGTCTCCCGGGCACGGGTTCGGCTCTCGAGCGAGACGGGAGAGTCGGCGTATCTCGGATACGGGATCGCCGATCCCGGGGAGTCGATGACGGTCAACTGGCGACTGACGCCTGAAGGGGTCGAACTCCCCGGTGCTGAAGCCGCCGGCGCCGAACCCACGGATTCCGGCTCGGAGATGATCCCGATCGGCGACGACGCCGAGTCGGTCGTGCTCACGATCACGCTGGTCCAACCCGACGGGGGCACACTCACGTACCGCCAGGAGGCGACGGTTCGTCCCGCCGAGGCCGGGACGGCCGGCGATGACGCCGGTGAGGAGACGACCGACGCCGCCGTCGAGGCGATCTGGCCGCCGGAACGGTCCGTCTGTACGCTCGTTCGGGAGTGCGGCACGGACGGGACGTACATCCCCGACGATCCGGACGCACACCTCGACGGTGTGAACTTCGAGACGACCGTCAGAGCCACCGAGTGACCGGCGACGCTATAGCGCGGGCACAGCCCGAAAGACGACGTAGGAGCCGATCGTCGCCGCCACGGGAACGGCGTTCTGCAGGAGAACGACGCGCGCGGTGGTCGTCGGTTTATACAGGTCGGCGATGCTGAGCGCGTCCGCCGGCGCCGCGTTCACGTCCACCGTCGAATCCTCAGTCACGTCTACGGTCGCGTCCACCGCCACCTCCTCAGTCGCGTCCGACTCCGTCTCCGGCGTCCCGGACTCCGTCGAGTGCGTGGACGGATCATCGGGACGCTCCTGGAGTCGGGTCGCCCGCCCCCACCCGAGTCCGACGATGCTCATCGTCGCAATTACGACGAAGGAGGCGGGGATCCCGAGCGCGGAGAGCCCGACGACGAGCGCCGACGTGACGAGCGACACGACGAGCGCGGCGGTCAGAGGGAGTTCCGTGAGGTCGTTCCCCATCGTCTCAAGGGTACGTCGGCCCAGCGTGAACGCGCCGGCGCCCATCGCGAGGGCGGCAAGCAACACGCCGGCGTTCATCGAGAGATCACCGCTCCCGACCAGCGGGGCAACTGCGTTTGCGACGTTGGAGGCGCCGGCCGAGAACGCATTGAGACACGCGATCGCAAGGACGACGACGGCGCCGATCAGCTCGCGTGTCGTCGCCGACGGCGCGGTTCGCACCGTCGGGACGCGCCCCGACCGATCGATCCGGGCCGGAAACCCGCCCGTGCGGTCGATCGAGAGGGTCGCTGCGAGCCGCTCGTACCAGTAGCGTCCGACGACGGCGCTGACCCAGAACCCGACGACGGGGGCGACGAGCCACCAGGCGACGATCTCGAGGGCGACCCCCTGGTTCAGCGTGCCGCGCGCGACCCCGAGTCCGGCGATCGCGCCGACCGCGGTCATCGACGTCGAGGCGGGGACGCCGAAGAGGTTCGAGACGAACAGCGCTCCGCCGACGAACAGGAGGACGACGATCGACGTCTCCAGGGTAAAGGGATTTCCGCGGAGCAGGCCGGCACCGAGGGTGTCGACGACGCGACGACCGATGGTCCAGCCGCCGCCGAGAACGAACACCGACATCAGTGCGCCCGCGCCGACCTTGGATATCAGGTCGCTGCCGACGGCCGGCCCGAACGCGACGCCGGTTCCGGAGCCGCCGATGTTGATCCCAACGAACGCGGCGACGACGATGCCGACGAGGAGGAGCAACGATTCCGACACGGACGTGACTATCGGATCACGATATATAAGTCGATCAGGTCGGCTCCAACCGGCGGAGGTCGACCGGCCGACGTCGGACCGGCCGACTTTTCCCCGATCGATGCCCACGACAGGGTATGAGCGCCGACTTCGACCCCGAGAAGTTCGAGGATAAGTACGCCAACTACTTCACCGAACTGCAGCGCGCGTACAAGAACGCGTTCAACCATATGAACGAGCGGTACGACTCACAGCTGATCCACGGGATCGACCAGACCGTGTTGAACGAGTCCGAACCGTTCTACGAGGACGGCGAGTTCGTCGTTGAACTCCCCGAGAACCCGCGTGAACGCTTCGAGGGTGCGCTCGTCGACGACGAGAAGTTCGCGGAGACCCTGGAGATCTACGTCGACCGCATCGAGTCGGAACTGTACCGCGTCTTCGGCGTCGACCGTCCCGACGACGAGGGATCAGTGGAGTGAGGTGAGGCGCTCCCGAACCCGACCCGAACCGGCTGACGGCGACGGATACCGGTCCGAACCAAAGGCATAAGCCGGTTCACCGCCAACCAGGCAGTATGAGCACGGAAGCGGCGGACACCGACGATCTTCGCGACCGGATCACGAACTTCCTGCGGCGCAACTTCCCGCAGATTCAGATGCACGGCGGCGACGCCGCGATCAGCCATCTCGACCGAGAGAACGGCGAGGTCCACATCCAGCTCGGCGGCGCGTGTTCGGGCTGCGGCATCTCCCCAATGACGATCCAGGCGATCAAGTCCCGGATGGTCAAGGAGATCCCGGAGATCGAGACGGTTCACGCCGACACCGGGATGGGCTCGGGCGCGGACGGGGACCTCGGCGGCACGAGCAGCGGCGGGATGTCCCCCTCCTTCCCGGGCGAGACGAGCGACGACGGCGAGGACGACGAAGGGCCGCAGGCCCCGTTCTGAGGTCGACGCCGACCCTCGAGGAGTGAGTCGTTTTTCCGCCATCGTGGATCGACGAAGAGCGTGAGCCACGGTCGGATGGTCGCCGATCGACGATCGATCGGACGGTTACGATCGCCGAGCCGCCGCGGAACCACCCGCCGGCGTCAGTATACGAGTTCGACGCCATCAGTACACGACCTCAACGGGCGTCAGTATACGAGTTCGACGCCATCAGTACACGACCTCAACGGGCGTCAGTACACGAGTTCGCCGGAGATAAACTGCCGGGTGCGGTCATCGTTCGGATCCTCGAAGACCCGATCGGTCGGACCGATCTCCGCGATCCCGTCGCCGAGCAGCACGGCCGCACGGTCCGCAACGCGTTCGGCCTGATGCATATCGTGAGTGGCGAGGACGACGCCGATCCCCCGGTCACGGGCCGCCGAGACCGCCTCCTCGATGAGGGCGGTGTTCCGCGGGTCGAGATCCGAGGTCGGCTCGTCGAGCAACAGGACGTCGGGGTCGTACGCCAGGGCCCGCGCGAAGGAGACGCGCTGAGCCTCACCGCCCGAGAGGGATCCGGCCGGTTGGTCGCCACGATCGGCGAGTCCCACGACCGAGAGGGCCTCCGTGACGGCGTCAGTGGGGGTAGACGGCCCGACGATCGAGGCGGCCCAGTCGCGGAGGCGGTCGCTCCAGAGCCGCCGGACGCGCAGCCCGTACTCGACGTTCCGCGCGACGGAGGCGTCGAAGAGGTTTGCCTCCTGAAAGACCATCCCGATCCGCCTGCGGAGTCGGAGCCGATCGCCGTTGTCGAGCGCCCAGGCGTCGGTGCCGTCGAGTTCGACCGTGCCATCGTCCGGGGTTTCGGCGAGCGCGAGCAGGCGCAACAAGGTCGATTTGCCGACCCCGGAGGGACCGATCACCGCGAGCACGTCGCCCGCCTCGACTCCGACCGAGAGCCCCTCGAGAACGGGTTCGTCCCCGTAGGAGACGGCGACATCGCGGGCGCGAAGCACCATCACCGGACCCCTCCGTCGCCGATCCGCACCACGATCCCGTTGACGAGTAACACGAGCACGACGAGGAGGATACCGAGCACCATCGCGGTCTCGTAGCGGCCCTGGCGGGCCTCGAGCTGGATCGCGGTCGTGAGCGTCCGCGTCTTGGAGACGCCGTCGACGCCCGCGATGTTGCCGCCGACGATGAGTACCGACCCGACCTCGCTGATCGCGCGGCCGAACCCCGCAAGCACCGCTGTGGCGATCCCGTATCGAGCCTCCCGGAGCGTAACGAGTGCCACGTCGAGTCGCGTCCCGCCGAGCGCGCGTGCGGCGTCGCGGACACCCCCGTCGACGCCGTCGATCGCGGCCAGCGAGATCGCCGTGATCGGCGGCGTCGCGAGCACGAACTGCGAGAGGATCATCGCCTCGCGGGTGAACATCAGCTCGAGCTCGCCGAGCGGCCCCTGGCTGGAGACGGCGAACAACACCACGAGCCCGACGACGACGCTCGGGAACCCCATCCCGGTGTTGATCGCCGCGGTGAGAAGTCCCTTTCCGGGGAAGTCGTTGAACCCGACGAGCAACGCGACCGGAAGACTCACGAGAGTGCTCGCGAGGACCGCACACAGGCTGACGTACAACGAGACGGCGACGATGCTGCGGACGTAGACCGTCTCGAAGGGGAACGAGACGAGCGGCACGAGCGAGCGAGCGGGCGGTGCGATCGCCGGAGAAAGACCCCCGGAGACGAGCGATGCGATCGGTTCGAGGAACACGGTTAGCTTTCGGAACCGCTCGCACTCCACCCTTCCGGAACGTACTGTTGGAAGTTCGGGTCCTCCGAGAGCGCGCGCGGGAAGAAGAGCTGCTCACCGTTCGCCTCGTAGCTGGCGATCAGATCCTGGGCTTCCGGGCTCGTGATGTAGCCGATGTAGGCCATCGCCAGGTCGTAGTTGACGTCCTCGTGGACCGCCGGGTTGACCGCCAGGATCCCGTAGGGGTTCGCGAGCAGCTCCGGGCCGCCCTCGATGGGGCCCTGCACGAGGATCGTGAGGTCGATCTCCGACTGCTGTGAGAGGTAAGTCCCCCGGTCGGAAAGCGTGTAGCCGCCCTGCTCGTTCGCGATGTTGAGCACCTCACCCATCCCCTGGCCGGTCTCCTGGTACCAGTCGCCGCCGGGCTCGGCGCCGGCGGCCTCCCAGATCGCGAGCTCCTTCGTGTGCGTCCCGGAGTTGTCCCCGCGGGAGATGAAGGGTGCGCCCGCCTCGGCGATCGCGGCGAACGCCTCGGTCGCCGAGCCCATCCCTTCGATGCCGGCCGGGTCGGCGGACGGGCCGACGATCACGAAGTCGTTGAACATCAGGTCGCGGCGGTTCACGCCGTACCCCTCGCGCATGAACTCGTCCTCGAGGGACCGCGCGTGGACCATCACCACGTCGGAGTCGCCGTTCCGGGCCGTCTCCAGGGCCGCGCCGGTCCCCTGGGCGACCGAGTCGACCGTGACGCCGTACATGTCCTCGAAGGGCGCGTTGAGTTCGCTCAGGAGGCCGGTGTCGTAGGTGCTCGTGGTCGTCGTCAGCGTCAGCGTCTCGCCGGCGACACCCGCGGTCTGCTCGTCGGCGCCGCCGAGACAGCCGGCAACACCCAGCGACAGGCCACCGGCGGTCGCAGCGAGGAAATCTCGTCGTTGCATCGTTTGTGATACAACGGCTTTCGACAACATACTTAGTTCTTTCCGAATATATGATCCCAGATATCGTTACGTGACGGGTGATACGGGATCGGGGACGATCGAATCACCGGACCGAACGGCGATCGAGGCGACTGCAGGCGAACCACGCGTGATCGAGCCGCCGGTGGCCGCCGAACCGACCCGCCGAACCGATCCACCGTGGACCGAAGGCGTGTTGGTGCTCGAGACCGAATGAGCGGGTAATGGAGCGACAGGAAGGGTACGCCTTCGACGTCGAGTCGGTTCGAGCGGACTTCCCGATCCTGGACCGGCGGGTGGGCGGCGATCCCACGACGCCCGGCGAGGGACCGGAGGACGACACGCCGCTCGTCTACCTCGACAACGCGGCGACGACGCACACGCCGGACCCGGTGGTCGACGCGATCGCCGACTACTACCGCGGCTACAACGCGAACGTGCATCGGGGCATCCATCAGCTGAGCCAGGAGGCCTCCGTCGCCTACGAGGAGGCCCACGACCGCGTCGCCGAGTTCATCGGCGCTGACGGCCGCGAGGAGATCGTGTTCACGAAGAACACGACCGAGGCGGAGAACCTCGTCGCACACGCCTGGGGACTCCGGGAGCTCGGCCCCGAGGACAGCGTCGTCCTCACCGAGATGGAACACCACTCCTCGCTCGTCACCTGGCAGCAGGTCGGCAAGCGGACCGGCGCCGACGTCCGGTTCATCGCCGTCGAGGAGGACGGAACGCTCGATATGGACCACGCCGCCGAGTGCATCGACGACTCGACGGCGATGGTCTCGGCGGTCCACGTCTCGAACGCGCTCGGGACGATCAACCCGATCCGCGAGCTGGCCGACCTCGCCCACGACCACGACGCATACCTCTTCGTCGACGGTGCCCAGTCGGTGCCGACGCGACCGGTCGACGTCGGGGATCTGGGCGCCGACTTCCTCGCGTTCTCGGCCCACAAGATGTGTGGCCCGACCGGGATCGGCGCGCTCTACGGTCGGAAGGAACTGCTCGACGCGATGGAGCCCTTCCTGTACGGCGGGGACATGATCCGCCGGGTGACCTACGAGGAGTCAACCTGGGAGGACCTCCCCTGGAAGTTCGAGGCGGGCACCCCGAGCATCGCCCAGGGGATCGCCTTCGCGGCCGCCGTCGACTACGTCGACGACATCGGGATGGAGCACGTCCGCGCCCACGAGGACCTGCTTGCGGCCTACGCTCACGAGCGTCTCAGCGAGCTCGACGACGTGACGGTTTACGGGCCGCCGGGCGACCGTCGGGGCGGGCTCGTCTCGTTCAACGTCGAGGGCGTCCACGCCCACGACCTCTCGAGCATCCTCAACGACTTCGGCGTCGCGATCCGGGCGGGCGACCACTGTACCCAGCCGCTCCACGATAAGTTGGGCGCGGCCGCAAGCGCCCGCGCGTCCTTTTACGTCTACAACACCGTCGAGGAGGTCGACGCGCTGATCGACGCCGTCGACGAGGCGCGCGAGCTGTTCGCCTGAGCGGGACGGGCCACTGGAAGCAGTCTCACGCCGATATGGCGCGGTGAACGCCCCGCTGCGGAACGCTTTTCCCGGCGAGCCGGCTACCCAGAAGCAGTATGGGACTGGGCTCGGACATGTACAGACAGCAGATCCTCGATCACTACAAGAACCCCCGTAATTACGGGGAGATGGAGGATCCGGACGTCACGCACGTCGGCGAGAACCCCTCCTGCGGGGACACCATCCGGATGGACATCCGGCTCGCCGACGACGACGAGACGATCGAGGCCGTCGCCTTCACCGGCGACGGCTGTGCCATCTCGATGGCCTCGGCCAGCATGCTCTCCGAGCGGCTCGCCGGGATGACGATCGCGGAGCTCGAGGCGCTCGGTACCGACGACATCACCGAAATGCTCGGCGTCGACATCTCGCCGATGCGCGTGAAATGCGCCGTGCTGGGCCGGCAGGTCGCCCAGGACGGGGTGAAGATCGAGCGCGGCGAGATCGACGTGGATCGGACGAAGACCGAGGATTGAGCCGGCCCCGTCCCACCGACGGGACCGAACCACCCCTTCCGCCGAGCGGTCGAGCCCGCCGAACTTTTGCGGATCGACGCCCTCTCACCAACCATGAGCGACGAGTTCGACAAGGAGGCCGAACGCGAGAAGCTTCGGGAGAAGTTCGAGCGGGACCGCGAGAAGCGCGAACACACCCAGCACATGTCGGAGCTGCTGTTGAAGGGTGCAACGATGACCAACAGCCACTGTGACGCCTGCGGGGATCCGATCTTCAGACACAACGGCCAGGAGTTCTGCCCGACGTGCTCGCGTGAAGGGACCGCGAACGCGGCCGCTGCCGACGCGACCGGCGCTGATGCGGCCGATGCTGCGGCGGGTGATGCTGATGCGGCCGATGCTGCGGCGGGTGATGCTGATGCGGCCGATGCTGCGGCGGGTGATGCTGATGCGGCCGACGCTGCGGCGATCGACCCGTCCGGCGGTCGATCACCCGACCGAACCGCTTCCGGGACGGAAACGGGGAACTCCCCGACCGAGATCGATATCGACGACGACGGAGCGACTGGAACCGCCGAACCGGCTGCCGAGAACGGAACCGCCTCGGCCGGTGGGTCTGCAACCGGCGCGGGGAGCGAGATCGACGCCGCGGCGAGTGGTTCCACTTCCGCACCGACGGACGTCACGCCGACCGCCGGCACGCCTGGGAACGTCGCGCCGAACGACTCGACACGGAACGCTGCGGCAGCGACCGCCGCGGACACGACATCGTCCACGGCGAGCGCCGACACGCCCACCGAGGACCTCCACGCGGCCCGCGAGTCGCTGGCCCGAACGGTGCGCCGGTTCGCCGAGGCCGCCGAGGGAACCGACGATCCCCGCCGTGCTCGCGAACGGCTGCAGGCGGTCCGTGAGGCCGCGGAGGCGCTCGACGCGCTGGATCGGTAGCGCCACCGACGTCGTCGGTCGGGAACAGGGCAGCATCCACGGCGAGGACGCCGCATACCTTTTAAGTCGATCCTGCGTCTCCCACGGGTATGGAGCTGAGCCGCGAGTGGGTGACCGTGCGGGCGTCGATCGTGTTGACGTTCGCGGTCGCGGTGTTGTCGATCGTCGTCGGGCTGCTCCACATCTCGGGGGTGAGCGTCGCGGGACCGCTCTCCCCGTACATCCCCGACATCGTCCGGCAAACGGTCGGGTTCACCGGGACGCTCACCGGCTTCGCGATGTTGGCGAGCGGCTACGCGCTGAAACGCGGCTACCGGGTCGGCCTCTACTCGACCGCGATCCTGCTGCCGCTCACCGGGATCCAGGGCCTACTGCAGGTCTCGGTCGTCTCGCTCCCGCTCGTGGCCCTCTCGATCGTCTCCATCCCGGCGCTCGTCGTCAATCGTGATCGGTTCACGCGGACGTACCGCCCCTCGCCGACGCAGCTGGCGGCCGGGACGGCGCTCGTGACCGCGGTCGGCTACGGGACGTTCGGGTCGTTCGCGCTGCGCGAGGAGTTCACCGGGATCAACTCGATCGTCGATGCGTTCTACTACACGGTGGTGACCGCCTCCACGGTCGGTTACGGCGACGTGGCCCCGGCGAGCGCGATCGGCCGGATGTTCGGGATCTCGGTGCTCGTGATCAACGTGGCCGCGTTCGCGGTCGCGCTCGGGGTCCTGTTGACGCCGGCGATCGAAGCGCAACTCTCGAAGGCACTCGGAAGAATGACACAACGACAGTTCGACCTCCTCGACGGCCACGTCCTCGTGTTAGGCTACGGGGACCTGACGGAACCGATCCTCGAAGAACTCATCGAGCGCGACATCGAGTACGTCGTCGTCACCGACGACGACCGCCACGCGAGCCGGCTCGCCGACCGCGACGTCGCAGTGCTCGCGGCGGATCCCAGCGACGTCGGGCCCCTCGAGACGGCCCGGATCGGGGACGCCCGCGCGGTCGTGGTGGCCACCAATGACGACGCCGAGGACGCGTTGGCAATCCTCACCGCACGCCAGCTCAATCCGGAGGTGCGGATCGTCGCCGGCGCGACCCAGCGCGAGAACGTCGACAAACTCCGGCGGGCCGGGGCCGACGACGTCATCTCGCCCGCGACGCTTGGTGGCCACCTCCTCGTCGACTCCGCGTTCGGCGCGGACTCGACGGCGGTCGCCGAGGAGATCATGGACGACGAGGGGCTCGGCGTCGAGTCCGCCGGCGGGGACGAAAGCGACGATCCGTCCGACGCCGTCGATCCGGACGAGGAACCGCCGGACGGGGAGTACCTCGACGATGAGTCACCCACCGGGAACCGGGGTGAAAATCCGGACTGAAGAGCTGTGGATATCCCGGGTGTGGACGGCAACGAGGCCGTGGATAGCCACGAAGTCGCCACCAGCGACGAGACCGTCGGCGTCGGAAGGGCTTATAAGGCCGCGACGGCCTCGAGCGTCAGCGTGATCGCCCGCTCGACGTTGTTCTTCGCCTTCGCGGGAAGCTCGTCGTCGGAGTCGGCACCCTTCTGTGTCCCCTCGACGAGGTTGCCGTCGACGGTACAGATCGCGCCGGCGCGGAGCCCCTTCCGGCGGGCGAGCGCGAACAGCGTCGCCGCCTCCATCTCGATCGCAAGCAGGTTCGCGGCCTCCCAGTCGGCGACGAAATCCTCGCTCTCGTTGTAGAAGGCGTCGTCGGAGACGATCGGCCCGACGTGGACGGCCTCGTCGTTCGCCTCGGCGGCGTCGACCAGCGCCGACAGGGCTCCGTAGTCGGGCACCGCCGGATAGACGGCCGACTCGTAGCGCTTGGAGGTTCCCTCCTCCTTGGCGGCGCCGTTGGCGACGATCATGTCGCCGATCTCGATGTCCGACTGCAGCGCGCCGCAGGTGCCACAGCGCAGGACCGTCTCGACGCCGACGTTCGCCAGCTCCTCGAGCGCGATCGCGGCTGAGGGACCGCCGATCCCGGTCGAGCAGATCGTGAGCGGAACACCCTCGTAGGTGGCGTTGACGAGCTTGTACTCGCGGTTCTCGGAGACCGTCTCGACGTCGGTACACTGGTCTGCGATGCGGTCGACGCGACCCGGGTCGCCGGGAACGATCGCGATCGACTCGACGTCGCCCTCCTCGACGAGCAGGTGCGGCTGTTTACCCATATCAACCCGTCCGCGGGACGGAAGAAAAACGGTGCGGAAGTCGGACACCCGTCGACCGGCGCGCGGGCCTACAACTCCAACAGCGTCTCGATCTCGTCGAGGTAGCTCCGGTAGACGTCGATCGCCGACTCGATCGGTCCGGAATCGGCCATATCGATCCCGGCGAGGCGGACGACCTCGAGGGGGTAGTCCGAGCCGCCGGCAGCGAGCATATCTCGGTAGTCGGCCGCGGCGGGCTCGCCCGTTTCGAGGATCCGGTCGACGATGGCGGCGGCGGCCGCGATCCCGGTCGCGTACTGGTAGACGTAGAAGTCGTAGTAGAAGTGGGGAATGCGCTCCCACTCGCGCTCGATCCCGCCCTCGAGGGTCGCCGGCGCGTAGAACTCCCGTTTGAGGTCGCCGTAGGTCGCATCGAGGACGTCCGGCGTGAGTGCCTCGTCGTCCTCGATCCGGGAGTGGATCCGGTGTTCGAAGTCCGCGAACATCGTCTGGCGGAACAGCGTGCTCCGGAAGCGCTCGAGGTACTCGTCGAGGACGTGCGTTCGCAGCTCGTCGTCCTCGAGCGTCTCGAGGAGGTGCTGGGTCAGCAGGGTCTCGTTGACCGTCGAGGCGATCTCCGCGACGAAGATGTCGTAGCTCGCGTCGTGCCACGGCTGGGCGTCGGCGGCCAGCTCGGAGTGCATCGAGTGGCCGAGCTCGTGGGCGAGGGTGAACAGCGAGGCGATGTCGTCCTGGTAGTTCATCAGGATGAACGGCTGGGTGTCGTAGGTCCCCGAGGAGAAAGCCCCCGATCGTTTCCCGTCGTTCTCGTAGACGTCGACCCAGCGGCTCTCGAGCCCCTCGGCCATTCGCTCCTGATAGGCGTCGCCGAGCGGGGCGACCGCCTCGGTCACCCATTCGACCGCCTGCTCGTACTCGACGTCGGGCCCCTCGTCGCCGGTGAGCGACATGTACAGGTCGTGGCTCCGGAGTTCGTCGACGCCCAGCGCCGATCGCTTCAGCTCGGCGTGACGGTGGAGCGCGTCGAGGTCTTCACGAACGGTATCCACGAGCGTGTCGTAAACCCCGGGCGGGACGTTCGACCCATCGAGTGCGGCCTCTCGGGCGGTGTCGTAGCCGCGGATCTCCGCGCTCGTCACGTGTTCGCGAACCGCCTTTTCGAGGGACGTACCGACCGTGTTGCGGACGTCCGCCCACTGGTCGTAGAAGGTCTCGTGAACGTCGCGTCTGAACTCGCGGTCGGGTTTGGTCTGCAGCTTCGTGAAGTTTGCTTGCGTGATCTCGACCGGCTCGCCGTCGGGGCTCTCGACGGTGCCGTACTCCATGTCGGCGTTCGTGAGCATCGAGTAGATCTCGGAGGGTGCGCCGGTAACCTCCGACAGATCCGCAAGTACCTCCTCGACCTCCGCGGACCGGGTGTGCGGTTTCATCCGGCGGACGTCCTCGAAGTAGTGTTCGTAGGCCTCCAGGGCGGGCTCGGCGTCGATGAACGCCTCGATCTCCGCGCTCGTCAGTTCCTGGAGCTCCGGTTCGAGGTAGGAGATCGCGCTCGAGGCCGTCGATCCGAGCGAGGACCCCCGGGCAGCCATCGCCTGGTAGGTCTGGTTCGTCGTGTCCTCCGCGCTGCGCAGCCGGGCATAAGTCGTCACCTTCGCGACCTCGCGCAGCACCGACTCCCGAAGCTCGAGCAGCTCGAGAAGCGTCCCAGGGTCCGCCGTGACTCGCCCCTCGTACTCGCCGAGTTCATCCACCCGGTCGGACACCGACTCGTAGGCCGTCTCCCACGCCTCGTCGTCGGCGTAGATGTCCTCCAGATCCCATCGGTACTGCGCGTCGATCTCGCTCCGGTCGGGGACCGTACTCATAGCGAACGGGAGGGCGTGATCGACCCTAAAAGTTCCCACATTCGTTCCCCCGGCCGCATCGACCCCGTCATAACCGTGTCGTAACCGCGACGCCGACGCGGTATTCACTCCCGTGTGGACGACCCGCCGTGCAGACCGGCTACGGCGGCGTCCAGTCCTCGAGGTCGAGCACCATCACGATCGCGTCCTCGCCGTCGTTGTAGTACCGCGAGACCCGGCGCATCGGCGTGAACCCGTGATCGCTGTACATCGACCGTGCTCGTCCGTTACCCGCCCGAACCTCGAGCTTGACGACGGCGACGCCACGGAACCGGAGCCGGGCGAGCGCGGACCGAAGTAGCTGGCTGCCGATCCCGTTCCCCTGCACGTCCGGGTGGACGGCGATGTCCTTGATGTGTCCGATATCGCGTCCGAAATCGGGCGTCATATCGGCGACGACGTATCCGGCGATCGGCGCCTCGAAATCGATCGCATCCCGTCGATCGGAGTCGAACGTTGACGCATCCAACTCGGCGACGAGGAACGCCGGTGCATCGAGCAGCCGCTCGAAGGCGTCGTAGGGCCACGGATCCGAAAAGACCGCCCGTTCGATCCGAACCACCGATAGCAGGTCCGCTCGGGAGACCTCCCTGATCGTCGGATCGACGGAACGGGACACGCGATATCGTTACGCCTCGGGGCCGATAAGCGCGCCGACCGACGCCGCGAGCGAGGGGGGACGACGCCGGCGGACGACGAGGACGATCTCGATCGCCGGCGTCTCGGGAGACGATCGTCAACATCTCGGAGGACGCTCGACGACGTCTCAGGTCCCGAACCGACGCTTCCGGTTCTGGTAGTCGAGTACCGCCCGGAGGTAATCGCGCTCGCGGAAATCACGCCAGTTGACGTCGGTGAAGTAGAGCTCGGAGTAGACCGACTGCCAGATGGCGAAATCCGACAGCCGCTCGGCCCCGGTCTTGATGAGCAGGTCCGGCTCGTCGGGGAACACGAGCCGCTCCGAGATCGTCGCCTCGTCGATCGCGTCGGGATCGAGATCGCCCGTCGCGACGTCGTCGGCGATCTCCCGGACGGCCTCGGCGAACTCGCGTTTGCCGCCGAGCCCGATGCTCACCTGGATCGGGGCGTCGGCCCGCTCGGTGTCTCCCGGGCCGCGAACGGCCACCGGGCGGGGTGCGTCGACGCGGCGGAGTTCACGCTCGAGGGTCTCCACGACCGCCGCATCGAGGACCGACACGAGGACCGTCACGCGGTCGGCGCCGCGGCCGAACGCCCAGCCGAAGAACCGCTCGAGGGTGTCGTAGGCGCCCTGCTCGAGCAGGTCCCGCTCGGTGATCACGACCGCGACGTGGCCGGGCGGGTCCGCCTCGTGGATCCGGTGGCGGATCGCGAGATACGTATCGTACAGTCCCACAGTGGAGAGAACGCGGTCGATCGGCAAAAACCGACCGGGACACGGAGCGAACATGCCACGTCTCGACGACACCGCATTTCGAGGACGCCGCGCCTCGACGACGCCAGGTCCCGACTGCGGCGCCGCCCCCCGATGTCGGGAGGGTTAAGTGACCGTCGAGGGTATGCGCGGACGTGCAGTCGAGGATCCGACGGGCGGGTGGGTTCGCCGCGGTGTCGCTGCTTGCGCTGGCCGCGCCGTGGACGGGCGCGGCCGTCGCAGTGCCGTTCGCCATCGTCGCTGGACTGGCGGCGTTCGTCGTCCGCGAGGGGCCCGTCTTCGAGCTGTTCGCGCGGCCGGGCGATCGCCGGGACCGCCGGTTGAACGGGCTTGCCGGATTCGCCCTCGCGGCCACGGGATTAGGCCTGTTTGCGACGCTCCCGCGTGTGACGATGCCGGTGCGTGTCTACGCGGCGGCGGTCATTCTCCTCGCGTTCGGAAACCTCGGGACGCAGGCGGTTCGATCGATTACCGATGACGAGTTCGCCCACGCGACCGCGTTCGTCATCGTCGGATCCCTCGCGGGCGTCGGCGCGCAGGTCGCCGTGGCGGTCGCCAGCACAACCCCGATCGCCCCGCCCGGATTCGTGTTCATCGCCGCCGTCGGCGCGTTGGCCGCGGCGTTGCTCCGGTCGATGCTGCTCGAGCGTGACGACCCGCTCGTGATGATCGCGGTCGCGCTGTTGTCGTGGTTGTTCGTCGAGATCACCCCCGAGATGACCGTGGAGGGGATCGTCCTCGCGTTGGGCGTCACCATTGCGCTGGGCTACGTCTCCTACGCGCTCGGGACGGCCTCCGTGCCCGGGATGGTGACCGGCGTTCTGTTGGGACTGTTGACGATCGTTCTCGGCGGCGTCGGGTGGTTCGTCGTCCTGATCGCCTTCTACGCGATCGGCGGGCTCGCCTCCAAGTTCCGGTTCGAGGAGAAGACCACTCGGGGCGTCGCCCAGGAGAACGAGGGGGCTCGCGGAAGCGGCAACGTGCTCGCGAACTCGGCGGTCGCGCTCGCGGCGGTCGTGGGATACGCCGCGACCGGACACCTCTCCCTGCCGGGCGTCGTCTTCTCGGTCGCGTTCGCCGGCGCCGTCTCGACGGCGATGGCGGACACGCTCGCCTCGGAGATCGGCGGCCTGTACGACGACCCGCGACTCATCACCACCCTGGAGCCGGTCGAGCCAGGGACCGACGGCGCGGTGACCCTTCATGGCGAACTCGCGGGCATCACGGGGGCCGGCCTCGTGGGCGTCCTCGCCGCGATCGGGATGCCGGTCGGCGACCCGGTCGCCGGCGGCGCACTCGTGCTGGCGGCGGGCGTCGTCGGGATGACCGCGGACAGTCTCCTCGGCGCGATCCTCGAGGGCGGACGGATCGGCAACCAGACGGTTAACTTCCTCGCGACCCTGACGGGCGCCCTCGCGGCCGCCGCGGGGAGCGTGTGGCTCCCGTGATGGACCACGATCATCACCGCGGCAGCCCTCCCGGCCACGCCGACCGCAGCAGCCGCGTTCGACCCGCTCGTCCCGGCGATTCGCTCCCGCTACACCGTCTACAGCGGTACCTCACCGACCCCTCGCCGGCGCTGTTGGAGTACGGGCTCACGGCGAGCGGCTCCGCCGGCGGAACCGTTCTCGTCTCGGCGGCGATCGACGAGGACGGCGCCGAGTCGGTCGTCGGGTACGCCCTCCTCATCGACGCCCCCGAGACTCGACACCTCGCCGAGCTCGTCGTCGATCCCGCCGTCCGCCGGGAGGGACGTGCCCGTGAACTCCTGGCGGCGGCCCGGTTCGGAGTCGACACGCCGGTGACGCTGCTCGTGGCCGCCGGGAACGAGGCGGCGCGATCGCTGTATACGTCCTGCGGCTTCCGGCCGGTCGAACGGCTCCCGGAGGAGTACGGAGACCGCGATGCGATCCGCTATCGCGCCGATCCGGGCCGTGACGACGCCGTCGGAGAAGGCGACTCGACCGCCAGCGACGATGGCTGAACGCGATCGATGCGGGGGGAAATCATCCCGCCTGCAGTCCCGAGTCAGGCCTCGACCGCCGCGTCCTCGACCGTGGTGACGCGGGTCCCGATGGGCTGTTTGACCACCGACCCGGTCGACCGACCGAAGACCTGGGAGACGCCCCGTTGTGCGGCGATGTCGAGCAGCCGTTGGGAGATCTCCCCGTCCAGTACCACGGCGTGTGGGGGTGGATCGGCGTCCTCGAGGGCGTCGAAGGCGGCCGCAGCGTCGACTTCGGCGAGCACCTCACCGGACTGCCCGAGCAGCCTGGCGCGGCCGGTACCGGCGGCAACCACATCCGAAACGTGGTCGCGGACCGACTTCGTGTCGCCAGGTCCGGCGGCGGCGATGGCATCGTCATCTCCCTCGGTGGACACATCGACGTCGTCCGTCGTCTCGGCGGACGTCTCCACGCTGGCGTTCTCGTCATCGGACGTCCCACTGCGGGCGTCCGCCTCGGCGGATGCATCGACGTCGGCGTCCGCCTCGGCAGGCACGTCGACGTCGGCGTCCGTATCCGCATCCTCCTCCGTCGGGGACGGGTCTTCGGTCGCTCCGCCAGGGGTCGACGACTCAGTCGTCGGCGACCCCGACGGAGGGTCGCGAGCGACCTCCCGTGCGTTCGGCTCCTCCGCGAGCGTCTCGTAGGGGACCTTCCCGCGGAGCGCATCGAGCACCGCGCTGCGGTCGAGGTCCTCGACCGACTCGCCGGCGGGGGCGAAGGCGACGTAATCGACGTCGCCGACCTGTCCGAGCTCCCGCAGGATGAGTTCGCCGCCGCGGTCGCCGTCGAGGAAGGCCGTGACGGTTCGGTCCTGGGAGAGGTCCGCGACCGCCTCGGGGACGTTCGTTCCCTCCACGGCGATGCCGTTTTTGATCCCGGCGTCGAGCAGCGTCAGGACGTCCGCGCGCCCCTCGACGACGATGATCGCGTCCGAGTCGCGGACGCGAGGGCCAGCCGGCAACCCCTCGTACTCCGCGATCCCCTCGATGCGGGCCGCGTCGCGGACCTCCTCGAGCACCTCGTCGCTCGAGAGGGCCGTTTCCTCGAACCCGCCGGCGAGCAGCTCCTTGGCCCGATCGACGACCTCGCGGCGCTTGGTGGCACGCACGTCCTCGATCTGGGTGACTTCGACGGAGGCCCGACAGGGGCCAACCCGGGTGATGGTTTCGAGGGCGGCGGCGAGGATCGCCGTCTCCACCTTGTCCAGGCTGGAGGCGACCGTCACCTCCCCGAACGACTGTCCGTTCTCCGATTCGATCGAGACGTCGATGCGACCGACCTTCGAGGACTGCTGGAGGTCCCGGAGGTCGAGTTCCTCCCCGAGCAGTCCCTCCGTCTGCCCGAAGACCGCGCCGACGACGTCGGACCGCTCGACGACGCCGTCGGCGGCGATGGTCGCGTGAATGAGGTATTTCGCTGTGTCTTCCATACGTGATCAGTGATGATGATATAAACGGCGACGCGCTGCCGCCAGTACGTTTATATAGGATCGTGTCGCGGAAATAGCTGTCGTACGGGGGACGAGCATCGAACGTCCGTGAGCGTCGGGTTCGTGAGTAGATGCGTCGTCCTTCCGAAGCTACCGCCTATCGGGGGCACGCTCATCTCGAGGGCAACGTCCATCTGGAGAGCAACAACCATATCGAGGGCAACGACTGTCGGGAGGGACACCTTTAGGCGTCCGAGGGAAAGAGCGCCGCATATGGATCGATCCAGACGAGATCTGACGTGGATATTCACGTTCGTGATCCTCGTCGCGTTCGCCGTCCCGTGGTTCCTGTGGGGAACCGGGACGGTGATCGCCGGACTGCCGGTCTGGCTGTGGTGGCATATCGGGTGGTTGGGGCTCTGCTCCGTGGTGTTTTACCTGTTCACCCGCACCGCGTGGAATCGCGGAATGGGCCTCGATCCCGGCCGTCAGGAGAACGGTGATCGGCGGTGAGCGCGACCCTCGAACTCGGGATCGTGATCGCGTATCTGGTGGTCGCGTTCGCGATCGGGGTGGTCGCCTACCGGGTGGCCGGGTCCGGTGCGGAGGACTACTACCTCGCGGGGCGCTCGATCGGCACCGTCGTGCTGTTGTTCACGACCTTCGCGACGCTGTTGTCCGCGTTCACCTTCTTCGGCGGTCCGAACCTCGCGTACGCGGCGGGGCCCGAATGGATCCTCGTGATGGGCGTGATGGACGGGATCATCTTCGCGATCCTCTGGTACGTCATCGGCTACAAACAGTGGCTCATCGGGCGAAAGCACGGCTATATGACGCTCGGTGAGATGTTCGGCGATCGGTTCGGATCGCCGGGACTGCGCGCGCTCGTTGCGGGCGTCAGCCTGCTGTGGCTGTTCCCGTACGTGATGTTACAGCAGATGGGCGCCGGCGAGGCGATCGTCGGACTCACCGGCGGAACGATCCCGTACTGGAGCGGGGCGGCGCTCATCACCGCCTTTATGATCGGCTACGTGGTCATCGCGGGAATGCGCGGCGTCGCCTGGACGGACACGGTCCAGGGGCTGTTCATGCTCTCGATCACGTGGATCGCCGTCGGCTGGGTCCTCTCGGCAATCGGTGGACTTTCGACGGCGACGACCGCTATGGTCGAGGCGAACCCCGAGTTCGCCGCGCTGGGCGGGGGCGTCTACACGCCGCAGTTCATCATCTCCTCGGCCGTGACCATCGCCTTCGGGGTGACGATGTTCCCGCAGATCAACCAGCGGTTCTTCGTCGCCGACTCCGAGCGCGTGCTCAAGCGGTCGTTCGCGCTCTGGCCCGTGCTCGTGCTCCTGTTGTTCGTTCCGGCGTTCCTGCTCGGATCGTGGGCGGCCGGCCTCCCGATCGACGTCCCGGAGGGCGCGAACGTCCTCCCGGTGTTGCTCACCGAGTACACGCCGGTCTGGTTCGCCGCGCTCGTCGTCGCCGGCGCGATGGCCGCGATGATGTCCTCCTCCGATTCGATGCTGCTGTCGGGGTCGTCGTATTTCACCCGCGATCTGTACCGCCCCTTCATCCGGCCGGACGCGACTGCGCGCCGGGAGGCGTGGGTCGCCCGCCTCGGCGTCACCGCCTTCGCGACGCTGGCGTTCCTCGCGAGTCTCACCCGTCCGGGAACTCTGATCGAGGTCGGCGACACCGCGTTCTCGGGATTCGCGTTGCTCACGCCGGTCGCGCTCGTCGCGCTCTACTGGGACGGCGCGACCCGAACCGGGATGGTCGCCTCGATCGTGATCCCGCAGGCCATCTACCTCGCACACGTCCTCCTCGAGTCCGTTCCGATCCCGTTCACGAACGCCCGGCGCACCCTGCCGCTGACCTACGCCGGCTGGGACGTCGCACTCGGGCTGATGGTCCTCGCGGGAGCCCTCGCCGTCGGCGTCTCGCTCGTCACCGACCACGTCCCCGACGAGGACGTCTCCCGATTCAGCGTGACGGCGGATTGATCGTCCACCGACGATTCACGCCACGGCGTGGTCGCGACTCCACAACACGACTGCGACTCCACAACGCACTTACCCCGCTCGCTCACACGGTTCAGTATGTATGCAGTCGTCGGCGGCGGGATCGCCGGACTCGCGGCCGCCTACCGGCTTCAGCGGCACGGCCACGACGTCCACGTCTACGAGGCGTCCGACGACGTCGGCGGGCTGGCCGGCCTGTACGGGACCGACGGCGACCCGATCGAGCGGTTCTACCACCACCTCTCCCGCTCGGAGGAGACGATCGTCGAGCTGGCAGAGGATCTGGGCGTCGCGGACCGGATCGAGTGGCGCGTGGGCAAGAACGCCTACTACGTCGACGGGACCGTCCACCCGCTCGATACGCCCTGGGAGATCCTCGCGTATCCGGAGCTGAGCCTGTACGACACGTTTCGGCTCGCGATGCTCACCCAGGAGATCGACGTCCGGGGCGGGATCCCCTCGACCGATACCTACGAGGACTTGACCGACTTCGAAGACGTGCCGGTTCGGGAGTTCCTGCTCGATCACACCACGCGGGGCGTCTACGAGGGGTTCTTCGAGCCCCTGCTGGAGGCGAAGTTCGGCGACCGGGTCGCGGACGTCTCGGCCGCGTGGCTGCTCGGCCGCATCAAGTTCCGCGGCGAGCGCGACCTCCTGCGCGGGGAGGTCCTCGGCTACTTCGACGGCTCGGTCGGCGTCCTTCTCGAGGCACTGATCGACGCGATCGACCGGGAGAACGTCACCACGAACGCCCGCGTGACGGAGGTCGGGTTCGCCGACGCGGCCGACGCGGCCGACGCGGCCGACGCGGTCGACGCGGCCGACGCCGACGCCGACGGTACCGACGATGACTCAGCACGCGGTCCCGCCCGGACGATCACCGTCGAGACGCCCGACGGACCGACGACGACCGAGGTCGACGGCATCATCGTCGCGACGATGCCGAACGTCCTCGAGGATCTCACGGGGTATCGCTGCGACATCGACTTCCAGGGGGCGGTCTGTGCGCTGCTCACGCTCGAGGAGCCGCTCACCGACACCTACTGGCTCAACATCGGCGAGGAGGCACCCTTCGGTGCGCTGATCGAGCACACCAACTTCGTCCCACCGGACCGATACGGCGGCGAGCACCTCCTGTACGTCGCCAGCTACGTCCAATCGCCCGAGGAGTCGAACTGGACCGACGACGACGAGGCGCTGACCGACCGGTGGCTCGAGGGGATCGCGGACCTCTTTCCCGACTTCTCACAGGCCACCGTTCGGGACGTCCGGATCTCCAGAAACCCCCGGGCCGCGCCGGTCTACGAGCGTGGCTACCTCGATATGGTCATCCCGTACGATCTCGCCACCGAGGGCCTTCCGGGCGTCTCCTACGCCGGGATGGCAAGCCGGGCCCAATACCCCGAGCGATCGCTCAACGGCGGGATCGTCGCCGGCTTCGAGGCCGCCGACCGGATCGCGACCGGGGCATCCCCGGAGCCATCGCCGACGGACGGCGCCTAGCGTCCGTCGCCCGACGTCGCCCGAGGCAGTTCCCCACCGCCCTAGAGTCCGGTCGGGTGTGAGACGTACGTCGTCTCCAGACCCCACTCCTCGAGCCGCTCTTGGACCGCCCGTACGCCGAACGTCTCGGTGGCGTAGTGGCCGGCCAGACAGACCGAAATCCCGGCCTCACGCGCCTCGTGATAGATCTGCTGTTTCCCTTCACCGGTGACGAGCACGTCCGCGCCACGATCGACGGCCTCATCGAGCCAGTCGGCGCCGGAACCGGTCACGATCGCGACGCGCTCGACCGCCTCGGGACCGAACGGGAGGACCTGCACGGGACGCTGACGCCCCTCGAACTCCTCGAGCCGCTCCGCTACCGTCCCGACGTCGATTGGCTCCGGAAGCTCGCCGATCGTGCCGATCGTGACGGGACCGAGCTCGCCGAAGGGCTTCCGGTCGGCGACGCCGAGCGCCTCGGCCACCCCGGCCGCGTTGCCGAGCGCCGGATGCCCGTCCAGCGGGAGGTGTGAGACGTACAGTGCGACGTCATTCTCGACGAGCGCGGCGATCCGGTCGTAGGTCCGGCCGGTCACGTGCTCGATACCGCCCCAGGAGATCCCGTGATGGGTCACGAGGACGTCGGCGCCGGCGTCGCCAGCCGTCTCGATCGTCGCGTCCGCGGCGTCGACGGCGACCGCGACGTGCTCGACGGACGACTCCTCGGGACCGACCTGGAGGCCGTTCGCGCTCGCGTCCACGTCGGCGTACGCCGCCGTCGAGAGCGTCTCGTCAAGCCTGTCGGCGAGCGTGGTGAGTTCCATATGTTCGGATCCGCAATACGGCGAATTAAAAACGGCGAAGGGAAACTCGACGCCGTCGAGGACGGCACGCCGAGGACGGAACACCGATGGTGGTCAGTCCGAGACCTCGTTGTGGACGCCGTCGGACCGCCCCTCGTGACTCCCACCTGCGTCCGGTGACTGGGTCCCGTTGCCCGTGGCGGCACCGTCTGACGGAGGCGCGTCGAACTCCGGATCGAACAGCTGCATCGCGGTCTGGATCGTCGTTAGGTCGTCCTCGCCTGCGGCCTCTCGCAACGACTTCGTCGGGGCGGCGAGCAGCTGGCCGACGAGCGCGTCCGCAAGCGCCTCGACCGTCTCGCGCTGCTCCGCGGTCAGCCCGCCCTGTGCGTCGAGCTTCGTGAGCGCCTTCTCGAGCTCGCGTGCCTTGACCCGGTCGGCGGACTCGTACATCGACGCGATCGCATCGTCGGCGCGGCGGCGCTTGAACGACTCCAGCAACCGGTCGAGTTCCTCGTCGATCATCTCCTCGACCGCGCGCGCCTCGGCCTCCCGCTGCTCGCGGGTGCGGCTGGTGACCGACTCCAGCGCGTCGATGTCGTACAGCGTGACGGCGTCGACTGACTCGACCGCCGGATCGACGTCCCGTGGGCGAGCGATGTCGACACAGACCATCTCGCCGGCGTCCGTGAGGTCCGCGGGGTCGACGAGCGGCTCCGGGCTCCCGGTGGCCGTGACGAGGAGATCGGCCCGCGGAAGCACGCGGGCGAGGTCGGCGAGCGCGATCGCGGTCGCGTCCGTGTCGACCTCCGCCGCGACGTACTCGGCGTGAGGGATCGTCCGGTTTGCAACGTGGATCTGCGAGACGCCGGTGTCGTCGAGCGCCCTGGCGGCGAGGGTGCCCATCTCGCCGGCTCCGACGACCAGCGCGGTCGCGTCCGCCAGGTCCAGCCGGCGATCGGCCAGATCGACGGCGGCCGATCCCAGCGAGACGACGCCCTCGTTGATCGCCGTCTCGGTGCGCGCGCGCTCGCCGACGTGGATCGCCTTCGTGATCGCGTCCTCGAGGACCGGGCCGATCCCCCCGGCCGCCCGCGCGGCCTCGAAGGACTCCCGAACCTGGCCGATGATCTGGTCCTCGCCGATCACGAGCGACTCGAGACCCGCCGCGACCCGCATCAGGTGGCGAAGGCTCTCCTCGTGGGCGAGTCGTTGGATCGCACCGTCACGGACGTCGGGCGCGAACGACTCGAGCGCGTCGTAGCCGTGGGCGACTCGATCGGTGACGACGTACGCCTCGGACCGGTTGCACGTCCGTATCGCGAACGCCTCATCGACGCCCGGCCGCGCGAGGAGGTCGGAGACGGTTCCGCGAGCCGACTCCGCCCCGGCGGCGTTGATCTCGTCGATGCTTGCACTCGCGTGTGAAACGCTTATTCCGGTGAGTACTCCCGTCTGGTTCATTGTCCCTCCGACGTGTCTCCGGGGTCGTCTGCGTGGTCCCGAACGCGTTCGACGATCCCGTCCGCCAGTTGTCGGGGGTTCGTCTCCCCCGTTTGTAAACCCTTCTGAACGGCCGGCGATCGGACGACCGATCGGACGGCCTCACGACGGGTCTCGGGATCGACGTCCCGGTCGATCAGATCCATGCGAACGTCCCCGACGAGCCGTGCGAGGTCGCCGATGCCGTCGAATTCGGCCTCGATGCGCTCGCGGAGGTACCGCGACACCGCGGGGCTGGTTGCCCCCGTCGTGATCGCGAACGTCACCGGCCCGTCCTCGACCGTGGCCGGGACGACGACGCTTCCCGGATCGCGGCCGCCCGACACGTCCGTGCGATTGATCAGGACTCCGCGATCGCGCGCTGCCGCCTCCGTCGCGGCATTGATCGCCGGATCGTCCGTGGCAGCGACCACGAGTGCAGGTTCGGCGCGGTCGATCAATGCCGCGACGTCGTCGGGTTCGAGGCGCTGGCGAACCAGTTCGATCCGTCCGCCATCGGTTTCGGTCGTGGTTCCGGCATCCCGCCCGTCCTCAGTAGCCCGTCCGTCCGCCGACCGGAGCCGGTCGGTGAACGTCGGGCTTACGACGATCACGGACGCTTCGGCCGCGAACCTCCGGGCCTTGCGAGTCGCGACGGCGCCGCCGCCGACGACGAGGACGGTCTCCCCGGCGAAGTCGTGAACGAGCGGGATCACGTCGACGAGCGTTGTGACGACGTGTTTCCGTCCGCACGTTCCGCGATCCGGATCCCCGTCTTCTTGAGGATACGCGTCGAGAACAGGGTGTCCCAATCGGACGGCTCGACGTCCCAGTACTCGTTCATCGTCTCGGCAACCTCGGCGATCCGGCGTTCGCTTTCCGCCTCGCTGCGCCCGTGAGTCATCGCAAAGAAGTTGTACTCCCAGACACCCTCGTGGCGCGGCCGTTCATAACAGTGCGTGACGAAGTCCATCCCGGCCACGGCCGGCCCGACCTCCGAGAGGACGTCCTCGGGAAC
>NZ_FNWU01000013.1:0-42037 GCF_900108505.1 Halopenitus malekzadehii
ACATCACCGCCGATCACGCAAAACATTTCATTTTAGCACTATGTGACGAATTTGAAGAGGATCTGATCGTCGTACTCGATGGCGCACCGTATTTTCAGGCATCGGCCGTCACGGACCTCGCGGCCCGTGACGACCTCGCGTTTGTGACGCTCCCGTCATATTCGCCGGAGTTGAACCCTGTCGAAGAGTGTTGGAGACAGCTCCAAGCAGCTCTCAGCAACCGGTTCTTCGATTCACTCGACGAACTTACAACGGCAATCGATACCGCTCTTGACCAAATTTCTATCCCAAAAGTGAGCAACTATTTCTAACGTCTACTATATCCCAGCACTGGAATTTGTCGGTTTAGATGATGAAAAAGAAGCGCTTCTGGAGGCATTTATCCCTTATGCTGCGGGGGAAGACGATGGATTCGCTCACTTCCGCACAAATGCAACTCAATCAACTTCTCTCCTTGAGCGACTTGAAGCATTAACTCTACCACAACTTAGCGACGTTAGTGATGGGCTTGAGAGATTTATCAATAGACGCGAGCGTGCAGAGAAACTTGACGAGAAAATCAACGAAAACGAAAAAGTAATTGAACAGAGAGCATGTGAATTGTACGATTTAGAAGCTAAAGAAAAACAATTAGTTCAAGATACACCATTTGATGACTGATTACGCAGTCGGTGACCAAGTTAAATTCGCTGGTGGACGGGGTGAGATCACAAAGATCGAAGACCGCCTGAATGGGAGCAATCTGCTCCATGTATACACTACAGAAGGTCAACTCCGCAAGCTTCCGAGCGGCTTATCGCATGTCGAAAAAATTGACTCCATCGTCGACCGACTTGCAGCCAAGCAGATCGACGACCCGATCCACCACGATCTCCGAGAACGAGCAACCCGCCTTGACCTCGCGTATCGCTACGACCGGTTCCTCTCGTTGACGAACAACCGCATCGAGATCGAACCATATCAGGTCCAAGCCGCCTACGAGATCCTCAATTCGTACGACCACCGCTATCTTATCGGTGACGAGGTCGGGCTCGGAAAGACCATCGAGGCCGGCATCGTCATCGAGGAGCTCATTGCTCGAGGTCGCGCCGACCGTGTCCTCATCGTCGCGCCCGCTCCGCTCACGGTCCAGTGGCAGGAAGAAATGCGCGAGAAGTTCGACCAGAACTTCGTCATCTACGACCGCGAGACCGTGCGGTCGAAACGCCAGTCGCATCCGAACCAGAACGTTTGGGCACAGGAGGATTTCATCATCACCTCCGTGGACTTCGCCAAGCAGTCCACCGGCGAGACGGGCTCAGACGCTGTCTCACCTATCGATGCGCTCGACAATCTCGAACCCGAGTGGGACGTCGCCGTATTCGACGAGGCCCACCACCTGACCGCCAGACGGTCGAGCGACGACTCGATGGAACGAACCCAGCGCTACCGTGTCGGCGAGGCCGTCGCAAACAACTCAGACGCGCTGCTGCTGCTAACCGGGACCCCACACAAGGGCAAGTCCGACCAGTTCTACTTCCTCATCAGCCTGCTCGACCCATACCGCTTCGGCCACGAGTCACAGATTGAACCCGAGGCCCTCGACGACCTGATGATCCGCCGGCTGAAGGACGACATGTACGAGACAGACGGGACCCGTATGTTCCCCGAGAAGAACATCGAGGCTCTCGGCGTCGAGATGTCCCCAGCCGAGCGCAAGCTGTACGACGACGTCACCGAGTACATTCGCGAGTACTACAACCTCGCCCGCCAGGAGGAGAACCAGGCCGCCGGCTTCACGATGGTCATCTACCAGAAGCGGCTCGTCTCCAGCATCTACGCGATTCGGAAGTCGCTCGAAAATCGGATGCGTGCCATTCAGAACGATAGCATCGGTGGCGACCTCCCCGACGACGTACAGGACCTCATCCCTCGCTACAGTACCGAGCCCGAAACGATGACCGACGCCGAACGGAACCGCATCGAGGAAGCCCTCGAAACGGTCACGATTACGCAGAACCCGACCCAGGTCCGGGCGGAGCTCAACCGCGTCAAGCAGCTCTGGCAGCAAGCCAAGGCCATTGAAACCGACTCGAAGGCGCAGCTCCTCACGCAGTTCGTCAGCCGAATCCTGCGCGAGGATCCGGACGAGAAGATACTCATCTTTACCGAGTACACGGACACCCTCGAATACCTTCGCGACGAGATCTTCCCCGAGCACGACATCGCGCAGGTGTACGGCGACCTCAACCAGGACCGTCGCCGCCGCGAGATGGAGAAGTTCGAGGAGGAGGCCAACATTATGCTCGCAACCGATGCGGCACAGGAGGGACTCAACCTCCAGTTCGCCCACATTATGGTGAACTACGACCTCCCCTGGAACCCGATCCGCATCGACCAACGAATGGGTCGACTCCACCGATACGGGCAGGAACACACCGTCGAGATTCGCAATCTCTTCTTCAAGGACACCCGCGAAAGCGAGATCCTCACGCTGCTGCTCGAAAAGACCGACCAGATCGAGTCGGACCTCGGGATGCGCTCCGACGTGATGGGCCGCATCCTCGAGGACGTCGACCTCGACGAGACGATTATGGCCGCCATCGCGAACGACACGCCCACGGACGAAGTCGTCGCGAACATCGAGTCGACGATCGAAGAGCGCAAGCAGGCGCTTGAGACGGTCGAAGAGCAGTTCCTCATCCGTGACCGCTTCGACCTGTCCGAGGAAGACAAGGAGATTCTCGACGTTATCGAGCGCAGTCAACACGGCGAGGTAAGCGAGGACGACATCGAGGTGCTCGTTCGCGAGTTCTTCGATGCCTTCGATGGGGACATCAAAGGCGTCCGTCCCGGGCCGGCACGCTCCGGCGGCGATGTCTACCAGCTGGACGTTCCCAACGTGCTCTCCGGCGAGCAGGTCAAGCAACGATACCCGACGGCGACGTTCACGAAGGAGGTCGCGATGGACCAGGACGATGTCGACTTCATCGCGCTTGACCATCCCCTCGTCCAATCACTCATCGATTTCTGTCTCGACTCCGACCGCGTGGATGGGCGAATCGCTGCCAAAACGACGACCGATGAAAACGCTCCCGGGATCCGTTTCACCTACCGGCTAGGCTACGTCTCCGGCTCCGGAGATGTGGTGACTGAGAAGCTCGTTACCCTATACGTTACAACGGACGGAACGGTCACCACGTCCGCACCGGAAATCACCGATACGCTGCCGCCCGCGGAAGCAACGGGGAGTGAAGACCTCGATCGGCTCGCGTCGATGGCTGAGGACCTTCACCAGCAGGCGGAGATGGAAGCGTGGAATCAGGTCGAATCCTTCGCACAGGAGGCGCGAACCGAGCGTGAACGCGAGACCGAAATCAAACGCCAACACGCGGAACGACACTTCGAGGAGGAGATAAGCCGGTGGGAAGAGCGACTCGAGGCGTACGAGGCGCGTGATGAGCAGGGAGGGGATATGTCGGCACCGATCGGAAACGCGAAACGCCAACTAGAGATACTCCGGCGTGACCAAAAGGCCGAATTAGAGCGTCTCGACGAGGAGCAGCACGTCACTCCCGAAGAGCCCGACCTCATAACCGCTTCCTTTGTTCTGCCGGAAGATGGCATACACCGAAAACAGCCGTAGGTCCGCTGTATGCTTCTTTCAAGTGCCACAAGTCCATCCACAGGGACTTGTTCCATCCGTGATTCGGTGAATCAACCGGCAGAATGAGCGTGCATATCCAACAATAGAATTGAATTTTCACATATTATTTTTCTTTTCCCCTGAGAACCACCGTTTTATTATGTATCCCGCCCCACCGAGACTTGCAATTGTGCTGGTGATCCCAAATCCGGGGGTTGAAATTGAACTCTGATTGTCGGCAATATTGAGTGATTCGGTAGTAGTAGCTATTTGTCCCTCGTCATCAACAACAGATAATTCGACAGTGTATCCGCCGGATTCCTCAAACGTATGAGTGGCTGTTTCTCCAGAGGCAGTGTTTCCGTCCCCGAAATCCCATGAATAGTTCACAATCTCGCCATTCGGTGTTTCCGAACTACTCGCATCGAATGCAACTCTTTCTCCAACTTCTGGAGTCGATGGTGTGTACTCGATGGTAGCGACGATCTCCCCGCTGGCATCTTGTATTTGATCGGAATCTTCCTGATCCTGTGATGTGTTCTGGTAGATCTGGCTAATCTCACTACTTGATAATTCGCCTTCATAGATTCGGAAATCGGATACTTTCCCATTTAGGGCACCAGTTCCAGTACCCCACTCTTCTGGATTTCCGCCGTACCAATTACCGATAGTTATATCTACCCAGAATGATGAGTAATGATCATTTTTACCTTGCATATTATTGTCAGAATATACCGAATTACCATCGATGTACATCCTGACAAAATTGGTAGAATCAGCAATGACACCGATATAGTGCCACTGATTTAGAGATATCTTAGGTGTTTCCGACATAGAGTAGGCCTCTTGGCCATCGGCCCAAGACGGGTTATCGCGCACATTGAATTCAATGCCCACTTCATTATCCGATTCAGTTTCAATCGTCCGGATGTTCATCCCTGTCTCATGAATATATATCGTCCCGTTATCGGACTCCTCAGGATAGAACCAAAATGAAAAGCTAACTGGCCCACGATTGGAAGCCATAAGATTTAATTCCTCATTCCCTCCACGGCTTATTCTTAACGCATCATCACCATCGAAATAAACACTATCCCGGCCGTTGAACGAACTTAGTTGCGGGTCGCCATCAGCTGATTCAGCATTATGCCCACCAGCGACATCGTTAAATCCATCTTCAAAGGGCCAATGTGCTATGAGATCGTCAGCCCGTACAATATGGTTATCGGCAGCAACGGGTGCTACACCTACAGTCCCAATGGTCCCACCTATGGCAGCCGTTTTCACTACGTCTCGACGGGTGAAGCCCATTTTAGCCATATTCTTCTCGATATCATTCGAAATTGGATCTCGATCGGACATAGTTTCATAAGATTAATGGGTATTAATAAAACTGTTTGTTAAATTGATCCCCTGTATTGACCGGAGATGAGTAGTGGATTCACTGGTAGAGGATTTCAACAGATCCAATACATGTTCCATCTTCTGTATTTGATACACTTCTTGTAACAAGTTACAGGAAGATCAAGACTGGCCACGAGATGTGTATTCCCTGTGCTGAACGATTCAACCCGTCGCCACCGTAGGTGAACAAATAAGTCTCGTATATCCCCCTGTTGGAAATCAACATTTGCGGCTAATCAAATACGTCCGCAAAAGTGTAGCCTGGCGACAAGGCGCGCCGAGTCAGGCGCGCCGACAACCCCTGTTTCTGCTGGAATCTGCCGAGCGAAGCGAGGCAGTGGTTTCTTTCCGTGGCTCCTTAGCCACACCTCTAAGGGGGAATTCGGTGCCCCCCGCCGAAATTGCAACTAACCTTCTCCGTTGCAGCTGTGTTCACAGTCGATCGGTCACCGATGAACTCCGAATCGGACCAAAGAAGAAGCAAAAAGCGCCGATAAACGGCCGGATGGATAGTGATGCCTCTCAGGAGTCGACGTGCTAGCTGGGGGTTCCGAGCGCGTCAGCGAAGCGCTTTGGCGCGTAACAGGTGCCGTCGACGCACGTGACTACCGGCGCAAACTCGAATCCGAATTGACGCAGCGGATTTCCGGTCACCTCCGCCCATCGTCTTGCACCCTGGCGGAGGAGTTCGCGTGCGTCTTCGATGCTTTCCGGTTGGAACCCGACCTCGAGCTCGTCCGGATCAGCTCCCTCCGTCGCGGTTATCGTCCCGCCATATCGGTCGAGCCACCGGCTCCACGGGTCTTTCTCGTCTCCGAACGACTCCGCTCGCGTGAGTCCATCGAGGGCGTTCTCCCACCCGCGTTGGATGCTCTCGGAGACCTGGTCGATATAGCCCGTCAGTTCCTGCGCAATGTACTTCGATCCGAGTTGGACTTCCCCATAGGTGTGGTCGACGAGTGGCCTGAGACGCTTGAGAGCCCGGTAGACCGTATCGAGATGCACGCCGATGGAGTCCGCCAAATCCGCGGGCGACGTGGTTCCACCGTCGGTCAACAGTGTATCGACGAGCTCCGCATCGGTCGCGTTCATCTGGCTCGCGGTCGCAAAGATTTGGTCGTCCTGCTTGGACTCAATGCGGGGGAGACGCTCCGGGAGCAGTTTCCGCCAGCGTCGAGACCCCGTGACGGTGAAGTAGTCGTCCTCGACGAAGTAGTGGTCATCCGGCCGCGTCGGGATGTCCGACCACTCCAGGACGTTCAGCAGTGCTTCATCCAACTCGGTCTCCAGCTTGTCCAGGTCGTCCCAGTACAGCGTCTCGTCGTGGATCGAATTCTGGAACGAGACCCCGATCTTCGGGTGTTCAAGCTTGGTTCCTTTGACCGCGTCGGGGTTCCGCATATAGTAGTGCTTGAATTCCTTCGGGAGTTCGTGGGACCCGATGAGTTCACCCGCACGTCGAGCGTCGATCGTGGCCGTATGGTAGTATCCCGGACACTCCCGGTCGTCGCGGACCGTCTTCGCATACCCTTGCCGGTCACCGGACAGCAGTAGCGAGATCCGATGAAGCGTGCCATCGTAGGCGATTGCCACGTCTGTCTCTCCGATTTTGACACGCACGTAGTACTCCCCATCGACGATGTTTGATGAGGAATGGATGGTTCGAGGGTTGAAATCCTCCGGATGGATGTACGTGGGGCTATTGAATCGAAAGCCCTGGCGGTCAGCGAGTGTGTCGAGTGCCCGTTGGAGGACCTCCGGATACTGCTTGAACTCCCAGTAGGACCCTTCCACCTCGACGTCGTACCCTTCGATGTCGTACGGGTTCGACATCGGGTTCAACCCGTCTTTGGTGTCGATGTCTGGCCACCGAGGAGAGATACGGAAGTACGCCCGCTGACGCGCCTCGTCTTTCGCATCCGCCCACGACGAGTACGCATCCGGATACACGTAGATGAGATACTCCCTCACCTCGTCCAGCTGGAAATCCGGCCTGTCACGGGGCGCAATCCCGGATCCCTTGAATCCGAATTCGACGGCCCACGTGTCGTCGCCGAGCTCCATCGACGTTCGCAATCGCCCGTGATCCTCGAAATTATGTTCTCCCTGGAGCGACCGAAGCCCGAAGTACGACCGTAACGGGTTTTTGAGGGAGGAACAGTCCCATTTGAGATACGCGTGGAATTCGTGAGGCTGTGGGTCGATGAACAGCCGTGCCAAACGACTCGTCCTCCGCTTCCTCCACTGTGTCGTCCGTCTCGCCCTGGTCGTGTTCCTGTTGCAGGGTGCTCTGGTATGCCTCACAGGCGTCGAGGTGCCGTTCCGGGTCATCATCCGGAGTGTGCTCTGCCTCGCAGTAGCGGCACTGTGAGACCGGCTCGGCGTCACAGCGCCCTTCGTGATACCGCGCGAGCGACGCCGCCGTGAATTTACACCGGCAGAACCGACAGCGAGCAACGTATTCCGGAGCGAGGGAGCGACGCGGTCGTCGAGACGAGGAGCTGGAGTTGGTTTCTCGGCGTGGTTGAGCACGATCGACTTCCGATTGCTCGATTGCCGACTGGACGGAATCCGCCCCGTCGGTCGTGACTGCGTCAGCTTCCTCGAGCTGGTCGAAGAACTCGCCCGCGTCGCTCACTGCGACCACCGTCCTTCGCGATCGCTGACGCGCGGAGCCGAGTTGCGGCTCGCGCGACACCCCATTTTATGGGGGTTGAGAATACTATTATTGGACGTAACGCCCCCTTTAACAGGGGAGATTGAAGGAAACGGCTTAAGCCTAGGCCGGGATTTGAACCCGGGGTCTCGTCCTTACCAAGGACGCGCTTTACCGCTAAGCTACCCAGGCGCTCGATGCGCATACGTCGGTTGAGCGGATTCGTCTTTAGGGGTTTCGATCCGTTCGGGCACCGCGACACCCTCACACGGCGGTCGGATCGCCTCGTCGATCAGGTGGCGTTTCGATCGCCTCATCGATCACGACGTCGTTGCCGTCAGACGCGTTCCTCGGAGAGGGTCGCGATCCGGTCGGCGGTCCCGTCGGAGAGGGCCTGGCCGGCGGGCGGGAAGCCGCCGTCGTAGTCGGCGGCAAGCTCACGGGCGTACGCGAGCAGGTCGGTCGGCGGGTCGCCGCCGACGGCGGTCGTGCCGGCGACGACGGCGAGCTCGAAGACGTCCTCCTCGAGGTTCCGGTCCAGGGCAAGCGTGTCGGCGTCGGGGAGCTCCCGGAGCGTCTGGTCTCGGCCGAACGCGCGGACGACCTCGACGGCCGCGGTCGCGGCCTCGGTCCGCGAGAGCAGCGAGAACCCACGCGAGACGAGCACGTCGGCGGCGAGCACGTCGAGGTCGGCGTCGATGTCCGCACCGTCCGCGGCAGTGACCCAGGGCTCCTCGTGGGAGAGCTGTCTGGTGAGTCGAAGCCCCTCGTAGATCAGCTGGACGCCGGCGGCGCGCTCCTCGACGTGGTCGGCTGCGACGTCGGGCGATAGCGCCCGCGCGGTCACGATCGCGAGAACCCCCGGCGTCACGGCGGCATCGACCAGTCTCTCGTCGAGGACCGCACGGAGGCGCGTCGGCTCTACGTCCGCAAGCGCCTCGCGTGCGGCCTCACGAGCCCGCACGGCGTCATCCATCGACTGTCGTAAGGATCGCAACGGGCAAAGACCTTTGGAAACCGCCCCGAGTCGGCCGGTCCGAGTTCGGAACGGGGCACCATCGAACGCCCGATCCGTGACGCGTTCGTGGTTCGTCGTTGCCTCGATCAGGCGTCCCGGGTGTCGTCCCGATCGGTGGCCTCGAGCGCCGTGCCGACGATCGACCCGGGACCCTCGTTCCGCATCGATGCCTCGCGCCGAAGCGCGACGTAGGCGTCGATCGGGAGGTCGAGCGTGATCCGACCGGGGACGATGTCGTGTTCACGAAGTGCCGCCTCGATCGGCGTGCCGTCGTTGACGGCCGAAGCGATCGCCCGCACGTCGCGAACGGTGAGGCCGCCGTCGATGGCCCCCCATGCGAGCAGATACCGGTCCCGGCCGCCGACGCGCGCGATGTGTTTCGCTGCGGTCGGTGGGATGTGTCCGCGAGCCACGTGACGGCGGATCGCCTGCGGCAGGTCGTGGACGCGGGCCCACTTCCGAATGAACGAGACCGAGACCCCGTCGCCGGCCCGCTCGGCTGCGTGTTTATACGACCCGGTTCCACGGACGAGCGCCGCGCAGGCGGCTGCTCCACGCAACATCAGCACGTGGTCGTCGCCGCCGACGTCGCCGGTCGCGAACCGGTGGACGACCGTCGCTGCCTCCGCGACGCTGTCGGGATCGTCGGGATCGAAGTCGATCGCCTCCGCGGCCCGGTCGCCGGTTATCTCGGGGTCGGCCCGGACGACCGGCTCCCCGACCGGGGAGCGGCGGTCCGAACCTGGCTCGTCACTCATACCGATACCTGAACGGCCGCACCCAAAATACTCTCGCACGTTGGCAAACTCTGTGCTCGTCGGTGACGCCGCGTCGACGCCGCCGACCGATGCGCCGCCGGCCGACTCACGAGCCGAACTGAATCGTCTCACCGACGGCGGGCGCACTCGCGTCCCCGCTCGCCGTCGAGAGCGCATCCGCGAACGCTCGACACCGGTCCCCGTGGACGACGAGAATCCGCGATCCCGACTCGACGTACGGCTCGAGAAACGACCGGAGTCCCTCCCGGTCGGCGTGCGCGGAGAAGTCGTACCGTTCGAGCTGCGCACTGACGGGCATCATCCGGCCGTCGATCTCGGCGCTGCCGGTTTCGAGGAGCTCCCGGCCCGGCGTCCCCTCGACTTGGTAGCCGGTCATCGTGATCTTGTTCACCGGGTTCGACCGGATCTCGGGGATGTACGTCATCGCGGGGCCGCCGGACAGCATTCCGCTGGTGGTCACGATCGCGGCCCGCTGGTCGGTGATGCGCGTGCGCTGCCCATCACGACCGGTGACGAACCGGGCGTGCGACGTCGCCCGCCGAAGCGCCTCGGCGTCGCGGACGAACGCGGGGTGGTGTCGCAGCATCTCGGTCACCCCCTTTCCCATCCCGTCGACGTAACAGGGGAGGTCGTGTGCCGCACAGACGAGCAGCAGCTCCTGCGTCCGGCCGATCGCGAACGCCGGGACGACGACCGTTCCTCCCTCCCAGAGCGTCGTCTCGACGCTCCGGACGAACCGCTCCTCGACGTCGGCACGGTTTGCGTGCGTCACGTCGCTGTAGGTGCTCTCACAGATCACGACGTCGGCGTCGGGGCGCGCGGTCGTCCCCGCGACGAGTCGCTGGTCGTCGGTGTGGAAGTCCCCGGTATACAGGAGCCGCGTCTCGCCGTCATCGACGAGGACGTGCGCGCTGCCGGGGATGTGACCCGCGTTATACAACGTGATCTCGTACCCCGCGGCCTCGAACGGCTCCCGGTACCCGTGGGTTCGTGAGGCCTGCGTGACCCGCTCGACGTCGATCTCCGTGAACGGACACCGAAACGTGCCGCCGTGAAGTTTGAGGGTATCTCGTGCGAGCGTGAGCGCCAGCTCCCGCGTCGGCGGCGTCCAGTGGATCGGCGGTCGCGCGTCGCCGCTCACCAGCGCGGGTATCGCTCCGACGTGATCGAGGTGTCCGTGGCTCGCCACGACCGCGTCCGGATCGACGTCCCCCACCGGGAACTGCGGGGGCGTTCCGGCCTGCATCCCGTAGTCGATCAGGAGGCGGTCATCGATCAGGACCGCGCTCCGGCCGACCTCACGGGCACCGCCGAGGAACTGGACGTCCATCGTCGGTGGGATACGCGACCGGGACGCTAGTGGGCGTCGATCCGCGGCGTCTCGGTGACGAGGTAGGTTCGACCGCCGCGACGTTCGAGATACACCTCGGCGTCAGCCACCGCGTTGGCCGTGATCCGGTCGGGGATGCGCGTGGCCGCGCAGTCGGTGACGTCGACGCGGGTCGTTCCGACGAATGTCGATCGCGTTCGCGAACTCATACACGGCGATCCGACGCGACACGGGGTATATCCGAGCCAACACCCCGAAGTGAAACTGAAAGTGTGGAGACGAGACGATCGCCTCGCCATTCCTCGCCTGACCGTCAACCGCCTCGCCGTTCCTCGCTGACACCGCCGTACGCCCCGTCCTCACTGGTCGACGTCGAGCTCGTCGTCGTCGGCGACGACGCGAACGGTAAACCCGTTGTAGCCGCCGTATGCGGTCTCAAGCGCGCCCAGCCACCAGTTCCACCGCTCGACGAGGCTCCAACCCTCCGGCGCGTCCGAGAGGTGTCGCAGGACGTCGGGCACCGTGAGCGCGTGGCCACGATCCCGCTTGGGCTTCCCGGAATCCGAGAGATCGCGGGCCTGTCGGGCGACGACGCGCCGCTCGGCGGCGCTGCCACCGAACTCCTCGGCCAGGGCGGTTTCGAGACGGCTCGCGTCCATACCTGTTAGTAGAACCCGCACCCATATTAGTGTGAAGGTCACTTATGGGTTCGCGGCCGGCCTCGTCACCGTTCGTTCGGTTCGCTCGATCCGCCTGCTCCGTCCAATTCGTTCGGTTCGCTCGATCCGCCTGCTCCGTCCAATTCGTTCGTTCCGTCGGGTTCAGCCGGTTCGACGCGCCCGAGCCGCAGGGCGTTCCCCGTCACGCCGAGGCTCATTCCCATATCCCCGACGAGGACGGCCATCGCGATCGTCACGTACCCGAACGGCGCGCCCAGCGCCAACAGCGTCTTCACGCCCAGCGAGGCCGCGATGTTCGTGCGGATGACCGACGCCGCACGCGCCGAGAGGTCGATCAGGTAGGGGAGCCGCGTGAGATCGTCTCCCATCAGCGCGGCGTCAGCCGTCTCGAGCGCCGCGTCGGTGCCGGCGGCCCCCATCGCGACGCCGACCGTGGCGGCGGCCAGAGCGGGTGCGTCGTTGATGCCGTCCCCCAGCATCACCACGCCCCCGTCGGTTTCCGCGCGGAGCTCTCGCACCGCCTCGGCCTTCCGGTCCGGGAGGAGGTCCGCGCGCACCTCGCCGATGCCGACACGCTCACCGATCGCCCGCGCAGTGCGTTCGTTGTCGCCAGTGAGCATCACGACGCGGTCGATCCCGAGGTCGTGAAGCCGATCGACCGTCCACGCGGCCTCGGGACGCACCGTGTCCGCAACCGCGATGACCCCCTCGAGCCGCGTCTCCGTTCCGACGATGACGACCGTCTTCCCCTCACCCTGCAGCCGCGGGATCGTCTCGTTGACGAGATCGACGGCGACCCCGTGGTCACACGCCGTGAGATCCTCGTCGATCGCTCCGTCGGAGACCGCCTCCGAGAGGGTATCGCCGGTCGAGATCTCACCGGTGGCCGTTTCGCCAGTACGGATCTCGCCGCCGTCGGATCGGCTTCGGTCCCGTCCGCCGACGTGGGCGTGTTCGAGGTCGAACCCGAGACCGGCGAAAAGCTCCGGTTTTCCGACGTAGTGTGTCTCCCCGTCGATCTCCGCGCGAACCCCCTCGCCGGTGATGGATTCGAAGTCGGAGACGGCGTCGACCGCGTCGTCGCCGTCCTCGGTCGCGGCTCGACCCTCCGCCGCGGCTCGATCCACGATCGCTCGTCCGATCGGGTGCTCGCTCCGCCGTTCGAGGCGCGCCGCACACGCGAGCACGTCGGCAGCCGACTCGTGTTCGATCGGGATCACGTCGGTGACGCCGAGGTCGCCCGTGGTGAGCGTTCCCGTCTTGTCCAGCGCGACGGCGTCGACGTCGCCGGCCGCCTCGAGGTGCTCGCCGCCCTTGATCAGGACGCCGTTTCGCGCGGCGGCGGTCACCCCCGAGACGACGCTGACCGGCGTCGAGATGACGAACGCACACGGACAGGCGATGACGAGCAGCGCCAGTCCGCGCACGAACCACACCTCGAGCGTCCCGCCACCAACGAGCGATCCGATGACGACCGTCGCGACCGCGAGCCCGACGACGATCGGGGTGTAGACGCCGGCGAACCGGTCGACGAATCGTTCGGCCGCCGTCTCCTCGGCGCTTGCCGCCTCGACGAGATCGACCACCGTCGCGATCGTCGAGTCCTCAGCCGTCGCGGTAACCTCGATCTCGAGGTAGCCCTCCTCGTTGATCGAGCCGGCGTACACCTCGTCGCCGGGCTCCTTACCGGCCGGGACCGATTCGCCGGTGATCGGCGACTCGTCGATCGCGGAGGTTCCCTCACGGACGACTCCGTCAAGCGGCACCTTCTCGCCCGGTCGAACAATCACCCGTTCGCCGACGGTGACCGATTCTGCGGGGACGGTCCGTTCCCGTTGCGTTCCGGTGTCGTCATCGTCGCGGAGCACCGTCGCCGTGTCCGGCGAGAGCTCCATCAGCTCCTCGATGGAGTTTCGCGCCCGGTCGACCGAGAAGCGTTCGAGCAGCTCCGCCGTCGAGAACAACACCGCCAGCGTCGCCGCTTCGAAGGGGGCGTCGATCGCCAGTGCGCCGAGCATTCCGGCCGACATCAACAGGTCGATGTCGAGACTCAGGGCCCGTGCCGAGTAGTACCCCGCCCGGAGGATCGGCGGACCAGCGGCCGCGACCGCGAGGACGTACGCGATCCACGATCCCGTGATCGTCCACGGGCCGACGCTTGCGAAGGTGGGATCCAGCCCCGGAAGCCCCCACTCAACGATCAGGCCGATCGCCAATAGGATGCCACCGATACCGGTCCGAATCGCCCGTGGGGTGCGGTACAGCGGCGGCTCCCCGCCCGTTCCGGTTTCCTTTTTCGCCTCGGCATCGGTCTCCACGTCGTATCCCGCGGACTCGATCGCGGCTACGACGTCGTCCTCGGTCGCGATCGACGGATCGTAGCCCACGGAGACGACCCCCATCGTGGGACGGGTATCAGCGTCGACGACGCCGTCGATCGTCAACGCCTGCTGGACCTTGTTCGCGCACGATGCACAGTCCATATCCGGAACCGAGAGTCGGACCTGATGGACCTCCTCGTCGGACATCCTTCCAGATCCCGCAGTTGGGTCCGGGTCTGCCGCCGGGCCCGAGTCTGCCGCCGGGTCCGACTCACCCGGCGGACCGTGATCGTGGCCGGCATCACAATCCCCGTCACAACGGGGCGCATCGTCGGTCATTATCCGACCGTACCGTCCCGAGAGTTATTAATCCAACTGCCAATACACCCCGGTGAGTTGGCCATATTTAATAAATGTGTGCCATTATAATAATAATCTGGCACTGATACCGACGTCGTAGAGCAGGGAATGGAGGCGGAGACGGGGACGAGGATGATCGTCCGGTCAGCGATCCAGGTACTCGCCCTGGATCTCGACGACTTCGGCGGAGTCGGCACACGCCGCATACCTGTCGAGCGGTTCCTCGTTCAACTCGAGGAACGTTTCTCCCCACGTGAACTTCGCGAGGAGGCGTTCGGCGTGGGGTTTCTCACCGAAGATCACGAGCGCCGCGGCGAGGGCTTCGACGGTCGTAAGTTGCATCGGACGACCGAAGTTCACGGGGTTGGCGGCGACGAGATACGGGAGTGCACGGTGGTCTCCGTCCAGCGAGAACCGCTTTTCCCCGGCCGATTCCCACGAGCAGTCCAACGCGACGAGCCCGTTTTCCCGGGCGATCGCGGCGTCGGCCGGGGACAGCGCCCGCTCCGCGTGCGGGTTCAACACGACGCCGGGCGGCGTCGCCCGGTCCGACCGGTGAAGGGACACCAGATCGAAGCGGGCAAGCTTCCGCGCCGTGCATTTTTCAGGGTCGTCATCCCCCTCGTAGCGAACGTGTACGTCCACGGGCTGGGTTGGCACCCGGCCGGCAAAAACCGACCGCCTTTCGATGCCCGTCTGCCGGCGCCACACACGGCAGACGGCGCACAGCGGCGGAAACGTCGGCTTCGAAATCCTTTTAGTTCTTTCGCGGGGAGGTAGTGGTAACTGACCATGGACATCGACATCGTCTCCGAGGAAGAGAACCCTATGTTGCACCGCACCGACATCCGCTTCGAGATCACCCACGAGGAGGCCACGCCGTCCCGCCTCTCGGTTCGTGACTCCCTCGCCGCGACCCTGGATAAGGGCTCCGACGAGGTCGTCATCCACGAACTCGACACGAAGTTCGGAATGCGCAAGACGATCGGCTACGCGAAGGCCTACGACACCCCGGATGATGCCCGTGAGGTCGAACAGGAGTATATGCTCGAACGCAACAAGATCGGCGTCGACGCCGACGACGAGGCCGAGGCGGACGCCGAGGAAGCCTGATCGCGACGCCGACCATTCTGAATGCGCGTTCTCGGGATCGAAGGAACTGCGTGGTGTGCAAGCGCCGCGATCCACGACACCGAGACCGACGAGGTGTTCATCGAGTCGAACGCGTACGAACCGGACAGCGGCGGTATTCACCCGCGTGAGGCCGCCGAGCACATGTCCGAGGCGCTCCCCGAGGTCATTGACACCGCCCTCGCCCACGCCGAGGACGATGCCGATCCGGGCGGGATCGACGCGGTCGCGTTCTCACGCGGTCCCGGGCTGGGACCGTGTTTACGCACCGTCGGCACCGCCGCTCGGGCCGTCGCGGGGTCGCTTTCCGTTCCGCTCGTGGGCGTCAACCATATGGTCGCTCACCTCGAGATCGGCCGTCACCGGTCGGGGTTCGAGGACCCGATCTGTCTGAACGCCTCCGGCGCCAACGCACATCTCCTCGGGTACCACGACGGTCGCTATCGCGTGCTCGGCGAGACGATGGACACGGGCGTCGGCAACGCGATCGACAAGTTCACGCGACACGTCGGGTGGTCACACCCCGGCGGTCCGAAGGTCGAGCGGGCTGCCGCCGACGGCGAGTACGTCGACCTCCCGTACGTCGTCAAGGGGATGGACTTCTCGTTTTCGGGGATCATGTCGGCCGCCAAGGACCGCTACGACGAGGGCGTTCCCGTCGAGGACGTCTGCTTCTCCCTGCAGGAGCACGTGTTCGCGATGCTCACCGAGGTGTCCGAACGCGCGCTGTCGCTGACCGGCAACGACCAGCTCGTGCTCGGCGGCGGCGTCGGACAGAACGACCGGCTCCGGGAGATGTTGGTGACGATGTGTGCACAACGCGGCGTCGACTTCTACGCCCCGGAGCCGCGGTTCCTGCGGGACAACGCCGGGATGATCGCCGTTCTCGGCGCGCGGATGCTGGCGGCGGGCGACACCGTCCCGATCGCCGAGTCGGCGATCGACCCGAATTACCGGCCCGATCAGGTTCCGGTGACGTGGCGTGGAACCCCCGCTCCGTCCCCCGGGCCGACCGACACACCGACGAACGCGGAATCGAACACGGGAGCGACCGCCGGACTGACGCCGATCGACCGCCGTGGGGCGGAAGCGACGGTCGAGACCGTCGCCGACGACCGGGTCCGAAAGCGGCGAGTCCCGAAGGACTACCGGCATCCGGCCCTCGATGCGACCCTTCGGCGGACGCGAACCACTCTCGAGGCGCGCCTCCTCCACGAGGCGCGGCGTGCCGGCGTGCCGACGCCGCTCGTTCACGACGTCGACGTCCCGAACGCGACCCTGATCCTCCAGCACGTCGGGACCACCGACCTGGCCGACGAGATCACCCCGGACCGCGTTCGCGAGGTCGGTGCTCACCTCGCGCGCCTGCATCGTGCCGGGATCGTCCACGGCGATCCGACGACGCGGAACGTTCGTGTCGGGGGCGACTCGCCGCTGCTCATCGACTTCGGGCTCGGCTACCACACGGGCCACGTGGAGGACCACGCGATGGACATCCATATCCTCGCGCAGTCGATCCAGGGAACGATGACTGATCCCGATCCGTTCGTTGCGGCCGCCGAATCCGGATACGCCGCGGTCGGCGACGCCGACGTCCTCGATCGGCTCCGCACGATCGAGGGCCGCGGCCGGTATCGGTGAGTCGCGGTCGGTATCGGAGTGCGGCCGACATGGGAGTGCGGCCGGTATCGGTGATCCACCGCGAGTCGAGACACCATCGCGAATCGATCCCGACACGAGCCAAAACGGTTTAGCCGTCGGTCCGCCTATTCCTGCGTATGGCAGACAAACCGTCCTCCGGGGAACTCCTGGGTATCCCGTACAACTTCGAGCGACCGAGCCTCGGCCGACTTCTCTCGTCCTACTGGCAGCCCGGCAAGGGAATGATCGTGGAGAAGCCGTTCGGCATCGGCTACACCCTGAACCTTGCGAGCTGGCGATCGTGGGTCGTCCTCGCGGTCGCGGCCGGCCTCTACTGGCAGGGCAAGCAGTCGGCCGATGCGAGCGACGAGGAGGAGGCCACCGCCGACGATGACGGCCCGGTCGAAGTCATCGTCGAAGACGACTGACGCGGACCCCGCGGTTCTCGAGCACTTCTCAACAGGCGCAGTAGTACTCCCGATCCGTGAACTCCGTCTCGATGAGCTTCGCGGCCGGATCGGGGTCGGTAGGCCGGTAGACGCCGGTCGTGAGGCCGGTGTCCGCCGTCGTCTCGAAGGATCCGGACAGCAACGCCGACCAGTCGTCCGTCGAGAGAACGTCCCAGAAGGCGTCCTCGCTGCCGAGCAGCGAGAGGTAATCGCGGAGGTACACCCACCGCGAATCACGCGGCGTGTCGGCGTCATAGGTCGCATCGGTCACCGCGGCGTAGGCGGCCATCGGGAGGTTCACGCCGGCGGCGACGGGCATCCCGATCCACTTCCAGGGACGAGTGTTGACGTCGAGCAGGAGGTATTCCTCCCGGTCGGCGTCGTAGACGAACTCCGACTCGCTGATGCCGTAGTATCCCGTCTCCTCGAGCACGCCGAGGGCCCGGTCCTCGATCTCGGGGTGATCGACGCGCTCGACGAGACAGGACGTCCCGAACTGCTGGGGGTACCGGACGCGGGCGTTCCCCACGACGCCGATCGCCTCCTCGACGCCCGCCGGCGGCACGTACGAGGCAAGCGACCGGTCCTCGCCCGGGGCGACGTCGACACGCTTTTGCGCCATTACCTCGATACCCTCGTCGTCGGCGGCGGCGACGACGTCGGCGAACTCCTCGCGGTCGGCGACCTCGATCACGTTGGTCCCGAACGCCTCCTCGAACTCCCGTTTCAGCGCGGGCTTGACGACGAGCGGGAACCCCAGGGCGTCGATCGCCTCGTCGATCGAGGTGTCGGAAAGGCGGTATGTCTCCGGATACGGGACGTCGAGCCGCTCGCAGGTGGCGTACAGCTCGGATTTGTCCAGCACCGAGTCGACGACGTCCGCGTCCGCAAAGGGGAGGCGAACGCCGTCGACGTCGATACGGGCGTATGCGTGGGCCCACTCGTCCATACACCCGAAGGGAACAACCTCCCGGCCCACGGCGTCGACGATCGCCTCGATATCGGCCTGGAACCCCGCGAAATCCTCGAGCGGGTACGTGACGGTGCCGGCAAAATCGACCGCTTTCGACGGCGGCGCGACGCCGTCCCCGTTTCGGTCGAGTGCGATCACTGGAACGCCGTGTGCATCCAGCGCGCGTGCCACGCTCAATCCGGTGATATGCGCGTTGCTCACGATCGCTGGCGGACGATCGAAGGTGGCGTCCGCGAGGGCATCGCGAAGCGCCGACGTCGAGAGGAACTCCTCGGCCATACCGGCCAGTGGGGACGCCGCCCAAAAAGCTCGTCATAACCGGCGGCTGCTGCCACCGTCGGCGACGGGACCGGTACGTGGGCGGTCGTGAGGCCGTGAGACCGATCCCGATCGGAACGACACAACGAACTTTTGGCGATACAGCCCCATTACTCCGTATGAGCGAGGCTTCGACGTCGGTCCAACGTGCCTTCGAAACCGACGGATCCTTCGAGCGGATCGACGGGTCGACGTGGGACTATACGACGACGGCGTTCGACGGACGTGTGACGGTCGATCGGCCAACGAGCTCGGCGACCGAGGCGACGAGTTTTACGGTCACGATTACGCTTCCTACCCTGTCGGCGGTGACCGACGAACACGTCGCCGACGTCGTGGAAGACGGGTGGTTCGAAACCTTCGAACTGCGCGTTGAGGACGTTTCGGGAGTCACCAAGCGGTCCCGAGACCTCGACCCGTCAGTGCGGCGTTCGGGGTCGGAGATCGTCGTCGAGGTGTCGCTGACGGACGCGAACACAGCCCGCGGCGTCGCGGACGCCGCCGCGTTCGTCGACTTCGTGGAAGGGACCTACGTGCAGGGGATCATCCCCGGATATGACTATACCGAACCGGTGAGGAGCATCCGATCGAAGGCCCGCCAGCAGGGGAACGGCGGAGCCTGACCGACGAGGGTAGGTCTACGGTCCGATCCTTCGGATCGCGGCCCAGTGTGGCGAGCAGGCGGCGGATTCCGATCCCGGCCGGGGTGCCGCACACCCGTCTGACCCGTACCGGGGTGAGCCTCAGGTCACGGGGCGGCTGGGTCGTACCGTGCCAAAAGGGTTCGGACGGGGAGGAATTCGTTCTCAGCCAGTCCATCGATCCGATACGCTCACTCGGGACAACCGTGGATCCGGATCACTCCATCGCGACGTAGGTTTGCGTGCGCTCGACGCCGTCGAGGTCCTGGATCGCGGTCGCGGCGACGTCCTTGACGTCGGCCGGCGTCTCGGTAACGACCGTGACGATGAAGTCGACGTCGCCGGCGACGATGCTGACGGTCTCGACGCCGTCAAGCGCCGCCAGATCGGCTTTGAGCCGGTCGGCCTCACCGGTGTTCGCCTTCACCATCACGTAGGCAGTGACGCTCATCGGTCACCCCCCGCCATCGCCCGAGCGGGCGGGTCCGTCTCTCCGACGAGCAGCTGCCGGACGTCATCGAGGACCGAGTGGTCCGCGAGGATCGCGACGCGGTCACCGGCCTCGAGCGAGTCATCGGGGAGGGGAATGCCGAGTTGTGCATCCCCCTTGCCGAACGCGAGGATCCGTGCCTCGCCGGGGAGGGTGACCTCCGAGAGCGTGTACCCGCGCATCGGTGATTCCGGTGAGACCGTCACGAGCAGGACCTGTAAGTGCTGGGCGATGTCGGCGATCGCCTGAATGTTGCCCCCCAGCAGCGCGTTCTTGGCGGCGATCGCTCCGAGCCGTTCCGGATAGACGACCTCATCGACCTCGTCGGCGTACTTCCGGTAGATGTCCTCGCGGTAGTCCTCATCGATGCGCATCACCGTCCGGCAGTCGTAGTGGTTCGCGATCATACACGCGGCGAAGTTCGTGTTGAGATCGCCGGTCAGCGCGCCGAGGGCATCGGCGTCGGCAATGCCGGCGGACTCCAGCACGTCCTCGTGGGATCCGTCACCCTCCACGACCTCGAACCCCGCGTTGCGGGCCCGGCGTGCCGTGTCGGGGTCGGCTTCGATCACTGTCACCGTGTGCCCCTCCTCGGCCAGGACGCGGGCCGTCCGGCCGCCGACGCGCCCATAACCAATGTTAACTACCCTCATATACTGGCGTACGACCGGCCGGGAAATAACCCTGTTGGCGGATTGCGGTCCGCTTTCGCCGCCGGATCGATCCTGTGTGTGGACCGTACGAAGGTTTTTGCGATCGTGTGGTATACGTTCACGTATGGTTCGGGCATACGTGGCGGTCGAGACCGACGTCGGAACGTCGCCGGAGCTCATCGAATCGATCCGCGAGATGGACGGCGTCGAGACCGCCCACGTCATCGCCGGCGACTGGGACGTGATGGTCGTCTTCGAGGTTCCGGAGGTCTATCAGGTGCTCTCGACGACCACCACCGCCATTCAGGCGTTGGACGCCGTCCTCGACACGAAGACCTACGTGGCGATCGACGAGTGACCGACGTGCTGTTCGTGGCGTGACACGTAACGCCGAAGCCGATAGAGGAAAAAGCGCGGCCCACGTACGCCGTGTATGGCCACGATCCTCGACGTCTTCCTGTTCCTCGTGGTGTTGGGCCTTCACACCCTCATCGCGGCGGTGATGACCCGATTTCTCCGGATCCGTCTCGACACCACGTGGGGAACCGCGATCTACGTGGCCTTTCTCGTCCCCGTCGCGTTGTGGATCTCGACGCTCGTGGTCTCGGGGCCGTTCGGGATCGGGATCGACCTCGGCACGCCGGCGGCCGTGTTCACGGTGATGATCCTCCTCCCCACCGCGCTCGGGGTCGCGATCGACGTCCTGTACGTCGTCCCCCCCGACGAGTACGAACTCCCGGATTCCGCCTGAGGACGGAGGTCGTGGTTCGTCGGGACGTCACATAACGCTTCGTCACTCCGGCTCCGAGGCCGCATCGCTGCCACGTCACCGGCGGTCGTCGATGTCTCTGTCCTCGGTGGGCTCGACGCCTCGATCGTCGGTGAGGTCGTCGATGATCGACTCCACGCGCGTGAGAACCGCCGCGGGCGGCCGGGTCGCGTCGACGCGGACGAACCGGTCCGGCTCCGCCTCGATCAGCCGTTCGTAGTTGTCGCTGACGCGCTCGAGGTACTCGCGCTGTTCGAACTTGTTCGTCGATCCCGACCGTTCGGTCGCGGTTTCCGGATCGAGGTCGAGGTAGACGGTGACGTCCGGTTCGCGCGTGAACGGTCGATGGATGTCCCGGACGTACTCGAGCGGTCGATCGAGGCGGGAGTCGGCGAGCGTCGCGGCTTGATACGCGTATCGCGAGTCACAGTAGCGGTCCGAGACGACCAGCTCGCCCGCCTCGAGCGCGGGTTCGATCGTGCTCGAGAGGTGGTTCGCGTGGTCGGCGGTATACAGGAACAGTTCGGCCAGCGGGTCCGCGTCATCGTCGGCGATCGATCGGTAGACGGCGTCGCCGTACCAGCTGTCGGTCGGTTCCCGAGTGAACACCGCGTCGGGATACGACGCGCGGAGGGCCTCCCAGACGGTGGTCTTCCCGCTCCCGTCCAGGCCCTCGAGCGTGAGGAGCATACCTTCGCTGGGGTGACCGTTCCAATTAACGATGGCGGAGACGTTCCCGCGGCACAACCCGGTCGGGACTCCGGTCCACGCTTCGGCCGGAACGCCGTCACCCGACCCGCGGTAGTTTTAGGTGGATTCTCCCCCAAGGGATGGCTATGGAGATCCTCGTCGCCGGCGGAACCGGGTTCATCGGGACGTACCTGTGTCGTGAACTGGCGGATCGGGGTCATATGGTGACCGCGCTCTCGCGGTCGCCGTCGGACGAGTTCGACGGCGAGGACGCGATCGAGACCGCCGTCGGCGACGTGACGGCGGCCGATTCGATCGCCGGGACGGTCGAGGGGCACGACGCCGTCGTCAACCTCGTCGCGCTCTCGCCGCTGTTTGAGCCCTCCGGCGGCAACGAACGCCACGACGAGATCCATCGTGGCGGAACGAAGAACCTCGTGGAAGCGGCGGTTGCGGGCGACGTCGACCGGTACCTCCAGTTGAGCGCGCTGGGTGCGGACCCCGACGGCGAGACCCACTACATCCGCGCAAAGGGTGCCGCCGAACGGCTCGTCGAGGCGGCGGACATCGAGGCGACGATCGTCCGTCCATCGGTCGTCTTCGGCGACGGCGGCGAGTTCGTCGGCTTCACGAAGCGGTTGAAGTCCTGGTTCGCCCCCGGACTGCCGGTGTATCCGCTGCCCGGCGGCGGTCGAAAGACGCGGTTCCAGCCGATCCACGTCGCCGATCTGGTGCCGATGCTGGCCGACGCCGTCACGGCGGACGGACACGCCGGCGAAACCTACGAGCTCGCCGGGCCGGAGAAGCTCACTCTGCGCGAGATCACCGAGATGGTCTACGACGCCGAAGGTCGATCGATCACGATCGTCTCCCTGCCGATGGCGCTGGCGCGAGTCGGCTTGACGGGATTGAGCGTCGTCCCCGGCTTCCCGATGGGGCCCGACCAATACCGGTCGTTGACGTTCGATAACACGACCGACGATAACGACGTCGACGCGTTCGACGTGTCCGTCGAGGACCTCACGACCTTCGAGGTGTATCTCGGGGTCTGAGGAAACTCGGCCATATCCGTTCGTCCGGAGTCCACTCCACGCGTTCGCTGACTCCTCCCCCAAACCGCTCGTTCCAGCTGATCGAGTCCCGCGATGGACCGCCACACATACGCTTGGCGACGATACTTCCTCTGAGAACACGGATCAGTGTCCGCGATCCCGGGAGAGACGTCGATCGACGACCTGCAGTTCTCCGATCCGATATTCCGCGTATCACGCCGCAATAGGCCGTTTTTCGGGTGTTTTTCGGCGTCTTCTGGATCCACCCCATCACAAGGCTTATATTTGCTATCCGTCTGTGGTTTTTGCAAAGACGGACTGGGGATTCCATGAAACTGGCAATGATCGGCTTCGGACAGGCGGGGGGAAAAGTCGTCGACAAGTTCCTTGAGTACGACAAACGGACCGACTCGGAGATCGTGCGGGCGGCCGCGGCGGTGAACACGGCCAAAGCCGATCTGATGGGGCTCGAACACATCTCCGAGAGCCAGCGCGTGCTGATCGGGCAGTCGCGCGTCAAAGGGCACGGCGTCGGCGCGGACAACGAACTCGGCGCGGAGATCGCCGAGGAGGACATCGACGAGGTCCAGGGCGCGATCGACTCGATCCCGGTTCACGAGGTCGACGCGTTCCTCGTCGTCGCCGGGCTCGGCGGCGGAACCGGGTCGGGCGGCGCGCCCGTGCTCGCGAAACACCTCAAGCGTATCTACACGGAGCCGGTCTACGGGCTCGGCATCCTGCCCGGTAGCGACGAGGGCGGCATCTACACCCTGAACGCGGCCCGGTCGTTCCAGACGTTCGTCCGCGAGGTCGACAATCTGCTCGTGTTCGACAACGACGCCTGGCGGAAGACGGGCGAGTCGGTGCAGGGCGGCTACGAGCAGATCAACGACGAGATCGTTCGCCGGTTCGGGATCCTCTTTGGCGCGGGCGAGGTTCAGGAGGGCCAGGAGGTCGCCGAGAGCGTCGTCGACTCCTCGGAGATCATCAACACCCTTTCCGGCGGCGGCGTCTCGACGGTCGGCTACGCCGAGGAGGAGGTCGAGGAGACGTCCTCGGGCGGGCTGTTGTCGCGGCTTCGAAACGGCGAGGAGACCGACGAGCTCGACACCGCCCACACCACCAACCGCATCACCAGCCTGGTCCGCAAGGCGGCGCTGGGTCGTCTGACGCTCCCGTGTGAGATCGAGGGGTCCGAACGCGCCCTGCTCGTGCTCGCGGGGCCTCCGGAGTACCTCAACCGGAAGGGGATCGAGCGCGGCCGCAAGTGGCTCGAGGAGCAGACCGGATCGATGGAGGTCCGTGGCGGGGACTACCCCTACCGCGGATCCGGATTCGTGGCCTCCGTGATCCTCCTGGCCGGCGTCACGAACGTTCCCCGGATCAAGGAGCTCCAGCAGGTCGCCATCGAGGCCCAGGACAACCTCGAGGAGATCCGCGAGGAGAGCGATGAGAACCTCGAAGAACTCGTCGACGACGACGAGGACGAACTCGAGTCGCTGTTCTGAGTCGGGGGCCCGCCGGGTTTCCGATGGACGTTTTCGTTCCGTTCGCCGCCCACCGCCCGAAGACCCGGCTATCGGGCACGTTCACGATCGAGGAGCGGCGCGCGTTTGCGGATGCGATGCTTGGTGACGTGCTCACGGCGGTCCAGTCTGCGGGTGGATCCCCGACCGTCCTCGCCGACCGTCCGATCGATCTCACGACGAGGGTCGGAGCCGAGGTCGCGACGGACGTCGCGGTCCGTGTCGACGACCGCGATCTGAGCCCGGCAGTCAACGCGGTGCTCGCCGATGCGGTCTCCAACACCACCGATGACGCGGTCGCGGTCGTGATGAGCGATCTGGCGATCGCCACGCCCGACTCTCTCCGTCGACTCTTCGTGGCCGACGGCGACGTCGTGATCGCCCCCGGACGGGGCGGCGGAACGAACGCGCTCGTCGTCCGTGACCCGGCCTTTCGGGTCGATTATCACGGCGTCTCGCTCCGGGACCACCGCCGGATCGCGGCCGACGTCGGCGCGACGGTGACCGAGCTGGACTCCCACCGGCTCGCCTCGGACGTCGACGAGCGGGGCGACCTCACCGAGGTGCTCCTCCACGGCACCGGGGCAGCACGACGCTGGCTCGTGGACGCCGGATTCGAACCGTCAAGCGCGGCCGAGGCCCGCGCCGGCGTCCGCCGACGAACTGACGACTGAGGTCGACCACCGGGACTCGGACGTCGATGGCCCGGACTGAGCGTTGACGACCGATCCGCACACACCGATCGGGTTTTGTGGATCGACCGTCGAGTGGGACTCGTGTTCCCCGCGGCCGACGAGTACGACGTCGAGATCACCGTCGACCCCGAGGCGGTCGACCGTCTGCTCACGGTCACGCCCGCGGACGTCGATCCCGCTGCCGAACTCACGTTCTCCCGAAACGTCTTCCTCCCGTTGACGACCGCGTGTCGGTACACCTGTACGTACTGTACCTACTATGACGTTCCCGGCGAGGCGAGCCTGATAACCCCCGAGGAGGTGCGCGAGCAGTGCCGGATCGGCGCCGATGCCGGCTGTACTGAGGCCCTGTTCACGTTCGGCGACGCTCCGGACGAGCGATACACGGCCATCCACGACCAGCTCGACGACTGGGGCCACGACTCGATCCTCGAATACCTCCGGGAGGCGTGTACGATCGCCCTGGATGAGGGACTGCTCCCTCACTCGAATCCCGGCGACCTCACCGAAGCGGGCTTCGAGACCGTTCGGGACGTGAACGCCTCGATGGGCGTGATGCTCGAGACGACCGCCGACGTCGACGCCCACGCCGGCGGACGGCGAAAGACCCCCGGCCAGCGGCTCAACACGATCCGGGCGGCCGGTCGGTTGGGCGTCCCCTTCACCACCGGGATCCTCGTCGGGATCGGCGAGGACTGGCGGGACCGCGCCGAGAGCCTGCTGGCGATCCGTGAGCTCCACGAGCGGTACGGGCACGTCCAGGAGGTGATCGTCCAGAACGTCGTCCCGAACGAGCGGTCGGACTTCGAGCGCCCGAGCGTCGAGACGATGCGTCGGGTGGTCGCGATGGCCCGGGCGGCGCTCCCGGAGTCGGTCTCCGTGCAGGTACCGCCGAACCTGACGCCCGCCGCCGAACTCGTCGACTGCGGGATCGACGACCTCGGCGGCGTCTCGCCGGTCACGGACGATTACATCAACCCGGAATACGCCTGGCCGGGCCTCGAGGAACTGCGTGCGGTCGCCGACGCCGGCGGGATGACGCTTCACGAACGGCTGCCGACACACGACCGGTACCTTCCCGACGACGTTCGGCGTACCGGGGTCGATCCGGCGCCCGACCCGTCCGCCGCGGGAGCCCGCGATGTGACGGCGTCGAGCGGCGCAGCTGCCGGAACCGTGACCGGGATGGACGGCACGACCGGGTCGGGGGACGGAACCGACGCCGAGTGGGTCCCGCCCCGGATCCGCGATCGGATCCGAGCCGCCGACGTTCACGGACGTCGATTCCGACGGGTTGCCGACCGCAACGCGCCACTCGAGGCGTGATCGGATGGCGCGAAAACCGAAGGTCCAGTCCTGCGGGACCGACGTCCGTCTCCGGTCGGAACCCGTCTGCCGTACTTTCTTGACGCCGGCACCCGAACCGGGCCGTGATGGCCGTCACGCTACAAGTCGATGCGGTGGTGGAGTCGATCGACCTCGCGAGGATCGGGGTCTCGATCGCGTCGTTCGTCGTCGGGTTCCTGGTGGCCCTGATCGTTGGGCGATTCGTCATCGTCCCGGGCGTTCGGCGGGTGCTCGAGGCGCGGTCGTTCGACCGGGCGGTCGTGAGCCTCGCGACGAGCGTCGCGAAGGCCGTCGTCTGGATCGGCGGGCTGGCGATCGGGTTGACGGTCGCGGGCTACGGGGCGTTCCTCTCGGCGTTCGCCGTCTTCGGCAGCGCGATCGCGCTGGCGGTCGGCTTCGCCGCACAGGACCTCCTCGGCAACTTCGTCGCCGGGATCTTCATCCTGAAGGACAAGCCCTTCGAGGTCGGCGACTGGATCGAGTGGGACGGTAACAGCGGGCGCGTTGAGGACATCGACCTCCGCGTCTCGCGAATCCGGACCTTCGACAACGAGCGTGTCACCGTCCCGAACGGCGATCTGGCCAACACGGCGGTGACGAATCCCGTCGCCTACGAGACGCTGCGCCAGCGGTTCGTCTTCGGCATCGGCTACGACGACGACATCGACCACGCCACCGACATCATCCTCGAGGCGGCGCGAGCCCACGAGGAGATCCTCGACGACCCCGGCGTCTCCGTCCGGCTCGTCGAGCTGGGCGACTCCGCGGTCGGTCTCCAGTCGCGATGGTGGATCGAGGATCCGGACCGGGGCGACTTCGTGCGCGTCCGCTCGGAGTACGTCCAGGCCGTCAAGGAACGGTTCGACCAGGACGGGATCGATATGCCCTACGTCCACCGCGAGCTCACCGGCAGCGTCGAGGTGCTCGAGACCGTCGCCGAGAACTGAGGCTCGCGGATCGTTTCGATCGTCGGCGGGCAGTCGGTTGTTCAGCCGGCTCACTCGCTCGACCGTCCACGGAGCACCGCGACCACTACCCCGACCAGCAGCGCGACCGCGATCGCCGTCGTCGTTGAGAGGACGCCGCGGGTCGCCGCGATCGCGTATCTGACCCCGGCAAGCGCGAGGAACGTGGGGCCGACCGCCGCGGTTCCCTCGAGGGCCGCCCTGACTGACTGCGAACGGGTTCCGTAGATCCGGGCCGTCGCCGTCGCGACGATCGCGCCCGCGAGGATGCCGGTCGGGAGTCCGATCAGCACCGAGAAGGCGATCCGTGCCTCGAGCAATCCCGTCACGGCACCCGCGACGACGAGGACCGTCGTCGTTGCGACGCCGACGGAAACCGGAATCCGGGGCTTCATACGGGTTCTTCGGGCGATGTCGGCAAAAAATGTGTGGCCGTATCCGATTCCCGGACGATCCGGCGCGGCGGCCGCCGGATGACTCAGTCGTCGGCGGGCGCGGTGCCCTCGCCGCTCGTGACGCCGGTTCCGGGGCCGACCTCGATGTCGAGATCCTCGAGTTTCTCCTCGGGGACGACGCCGTCGACCCAGCCGCGGACCTCGTAGTACTCCGCCTTCATCTCGTCGAGCTCACACAGCTCGCCCTCGCTTGCGCCCTGCCCGGGGATCGCGTCCGGGTGGCCGTCGAGGAAGCGGTTGGGGAGCGTGTCGTCGTCGCCGTCGAAGCCGGCGAGGTTGTTGTAGTAGCGCTCGAGGTTGTAGACCCGCTCGCCGGCGGCGAACAGGTCGTCCTCGCTGACGTCGCGGCCCGTGATGCCGTTGTACTGGAGCACGTACTCCTCGATCCCCTCGGCGAAGGCGTTGAACTTGCAGATGTCGAAGGAGTCGGAGATCGCGTGCAGGTCCTGGAAGGTGGCGGTGAGTTCGCCCTTGCCCTCCCACTCGTAGGGATCGACCTTCTCCGGGACGCCGAGGATCTCGGCGGCCGGCGTGTAACCGCGGAGGTGGCACGCACCGCGGTTGGAGGTCGCGTACGCGATGCCCATCCCCTTCATACAGCGCGGGTCGTAGGCCGGGATCGTCTGGCCCTTGACCGAGAGCTTGTTGTCGTGGGCGCCGACCTCGTCGGCGATACGCTCTGCACCCTCCGCGAGGAGGTCGCCGAGGTCGCTGTCGCGGTGGGCGACGTCGGTGATGAGGTCGACCATCGCCTCGGAGTCACCCCACTCGAGGTCGCCGTACTCCTCGAGTTTGCCCTGCTCGGACATCTCCATGGCCATCGCCATCATGTTGCCGACCTCGATGGTGTCGATGCCGACGTCGTTACACCGGTCGATCATCAGGGCGATGTCGTCGCGCTCGGAGTGGCCCGAGTTCGGGCCGAGCGCGAACGCCGACTCGTACTCGTAGGACTCCATCCGGACGTTCATGTCCTCGCCTTTGTGCATCGTCTGCACCTCGACCTCCTTCTTGCAGGCGACCGGACAGGAGTGACAGGTCGGTTCGTCGACGAGGATGTTCTCCCGGACGTTCTCCCCGGAGACGCGCTCGGCGTCGATGTCGACGCCCTCGGCGTCCTCGTAGCTGCGCGTCGAGGTGTATTTCCCGTTCTTCGTCGGGAGCCCGTCCATCTCCTCGGTGATGTTCATCAGGACGTTCGTCCCGTACATCGAGAGGCCGCCCTCGTTGGGTGCGGTGACGTCGGACTCCTGGATGACCTGCATCGACTGCTGGTGGCCCTCCTTGAAGGTATCTGGGTCGGCCGGGGCCGGCATGTTCGTCCCGGATTTGATCACAACGGCCTTGACGTTCTTCGAGCCCATCACGCAGCCGGTGCCGCCGCGCCCGGAGGCGCGGTCGTCCTCGTTGACGACGCAGGCGTACCGGACGCCGTTCTCGCCACCAGGACCGATCGCCATCACGGAGACGTTTCGACCGACGGTTCCCTCGACCTCCTCGCCGATCGTGTCGATCGTCTCGTGGACGCCCTTCCCCCACAGATGGTCGGCGTCACGGACCTCGACGTCGCCGTCCTCCACGTAGAGGTAGACGGGCTCGTCGCTGGCTCCGTCGAGCAGCAGGCCGTCCATTCCGGCCCACTTCAGCCGCGCGCCCGACCAGCCGCCGTGATGGGAGTCGGTAACGGTCCCCGTCAACGGGGACTTCGTCACGAGCGCGATCCGGCCGCTCATCACGGCCTGGGTGCCGGTGAGCGGCCCGGTCATGAACGCCAGCCGGTTTTCCGGGGAGTCCGGGTCGACGTCGGCGCCCTTCTCGAAGACGTATTTTACCCCCAGGCCGCGCGCGCCGATGTACTTCTTCGCGTCCTCGTCGTCGATCCCCTCATAGGAGACGGACCCCTCCGAGAGGTCGATCTGTGCCACGCGGTCACGGTAGCCGCCGAATTCAGTCATGTAAGTCTCGTTCGTTATATACGGTCGCTAACCTGTTAGCTGTTCACATAGTGTTGTAACCAATATACATTACATCGGTGACGGGACCGCTCCGCGATCGAAGACTCGGGAGGTCGCGATTTCGGTCGCGTCGATCGTGAACGTGGACGCGGCGGGTCGGGTCCCCCGGTATGGGGGATCGTCGCAGGAAGCGACCCGGACCGATCGGTGGAACGGGATCGATGCGGACGGTCGATCCTCCGTCGTGGTGTGAGCTCGAGACGGACTCGGAACCCGACCATCCGGCCGAAATCACCTCTGCTTCGACGTAAACGGCTTCGTACGCGCCGGGAACGCGAATCGTGGGTCCACGTCCATCCCCTCGCAGTCTTTCGAGATCCGCCCATCAGTGCAGGCGACTCGAGACAGCATTTATGTACGCGGCACCCGGTGATACGGTGATGACCGGCTCGATGCGTGCGTTCATCGATCGGCTCGATCCGCCCGAACGCTCGCTCGTGATCGTGAACCGGTCGGCACCCGACGCTGCACGGCGGCTTCTCGATGACCTCTTCGACACTCAGCCCGTCGCGATCGACGAGCTCGATCGGCTCGGCGAGGAGACCGAGTCGGACGTCGTGGCGCTCGTCGAGGACGGGGAGATCATCGAGCGCTCGACCGTGGATGAGCTGCTCTCGACGATCCTCCTCGTCAACTCGGACCTGTATAAAACCGGTAGTCGTGGACTCGAGGACGTCGAACTCCCGGCAGTACTGGCCGGACTGACCGACGTGCCGTTTCGGCTCCGTGGCTATCCGGAATCGAACAAGGAGAAGCTGCTATTGATAACGGTCTCCCGGGTCATCGAACGGCGCGCGGCCGAGGCCGGCTCGGGTACCCTCCGGTCGTCGTTTCAGTACCTCTCGCGGCTCGACGACGAGGCCGGGACGCGGACGGTCTACGAGACGGTCGGGCGAACCGGTACCGACGTGCACGTCTACGGCGTCGACGACTGGGACCCCCCCACACAACTGCCCGTCACCGTTCACGGCGGAACCTCCGAGGAATATCGGCGGTCCTGGTTCGTCGTCTTCCGCCCGGACGACGCCGACGCCGCCGAACGCCCGGAGACGATGGACGAGGCCGGTACGACTGACTCCGGCCACGCGGCGCTCGTCGCGCTCGAGGACGAACGGAACGTGTGGGACGGGTTCTGGACCTATCGGCCGACCGTGGTCGCGGAGATCGACGACTACCTCCAGCGCGCGCTGTGACTCACACCCCGGCGTCCGGCTGCCACCCCTCCAACTGGAGCAGGTCGGCGGCCCGGTCGGCGTCGGCAAGCAGCACGTTCCGTTCGGAGGGCAGCGTTTCGTCCGCGATCTCGTCGGGAACGACGAGGGTGCCGCTGGGGACCGACTCATCGCCGTCGACCGGGATGTGACCGGTGTCGAGTTTCATCACGAGCGGGGCATCGAGACGTTCAACCCCCTCACCGATCGCATACAGCTGTTCGTTGACGCGCTCGTGGTCGGCGCGCTGGATGAGCGCGCGGTCGCCGTCGTGGGGCTCGACGTACAGCGTTCCGAGGTAGTAGCCGCTTGAGAAGCGTTCGAACATCTGTGCGTGTTATTCTCACACGCGATAGCTAATAAGCTTTGTCGGAAACGTTTTTGCGGACCGCAATACGGCGGCCCGGATCGGTGGGATACGTTCGCCGGCCGTTCCCAGACGGTGGATCCGGGGTGACATTTTAAGCGGTCTCCGGCCGAACGGCAAACTGATGTACGATCGGATCCTGCTGCCGACTGACGGAAGCGAGGGCGTCGACCGCGCGACCACCCACGCGATCGACGCGGCCAACCGGTACGACGCCGAGCTACACGTCCTCTTCGTCGTCGACGAAAGCGTCATCAACGCCTACCCGGGAGACGAGTTCGTCCACGAGTTCGAGGGCATCGAGCAGACGCTTGAGGACGTCGGCGAGGAAGCCGTCGATCGGGTGCGCGAGGCCGCCGCGGACGCGGGCCTCCAGAACGTCGTCACGTCCGTGACCCACGGCGAGCCCCACGAGGAGATCCTCCGGTACATCGACGAGGAGGACATCGATCTCACCGTGATGGGAACGACGGACCGGCCCGGCGAGTACCGACGGCTGCTCGGGTCGGTGACCGAACGCGTTGCCCGGCGCTCGAGCACGCCCGTCAGTATCGTCAAAACGACCGTCGAGTAGGGTTCGGGCGGGTCTGTCCGTCGTTACGGAAAATTCGAGGCGAAAGCCTCGCCCTTCAGGGCGTCACCAGAACGCTTAATGATTAAGATAACATTTGAAAGTCAAGGAACTGTTCGCACCACTTCTTTGCGAAGCTGACGCGTTTCGTTATTTTCTCGAAAGTTTCCTGAACGAGGTCTTTGAATTCCGCTTCGCTCTCAACGACGATTGGTGCCATCGTCCATTTGAGATACTTCCAAACTTGCTCGATTGGGTCCAGGTGCGGTGAGCTTGATGGAATGAAAATCAGGTCAATCCCGAGTTGATGCGCACGCTTGCGCGTGTATTCACATCTATGTGAACCGTGCTTGTCCAAGACGAGCAGAATCCGCTTGCCGGGATTCTGCTCGCGGATCTTCTCTAATACCCCGCAAATCTGCTCTTTCTCTTCGTTTTCAGTGAACGTTACCAGACTCTCACCGTTGAGGGCGTAGAATCCGACCGCAGAATCGTGTGTCTTGACTAACTCCCGTTCGATGTGGGGGTCGTCAACGTACCAAACACGTCGCGAATTATCGTACGGCTGTGGCTTCGATGCATCAAAAAACCCGAGGACGGTACCGCCATCAGTGCAAATATTATCCTCAACAATCCACCCTTCTTCCTCTTCTCCCTCACGTTTGTTGTGTGGCTGGTCGTCCTCGTCGAGCGCGTCGTCGACGCGCTCTTCGAGGATTTCATCAGGATTCTCTGGCCGATGTGGACGCTTTGGTCGTGGTTTCGCGTACGAGAGACCGAGTTCCCGAAGGAAGGTACCGAGGTAGTTTGGGCTGTAGGAAACGCCAAATTCCTCCTGAAGAAGATGCTGAATCTCCTGTGATTTCCACGGTTGGCCGTCACGAAGCATTTCCACCAGCTCGTCTTGCTCATCCTCGTCGAGTTTCGGGGGCCGGCCGCCCCCGAAACTCGGCATCAGCCCTTCTAAGCCGTCCTCGTTCCAAGCATCCGCCCAGCGACCACCGGTGGCGGCCGACCGACCTTCGCGGTCGGCGGCCTCCGGAATTGAGTCGCCCTTGTAGAGATTCTTCAAAAACCCAAGACGGCGGACGTGGTGATCGTCTTCAGCCTCACGTAGCAGTTCATCGATTTCTTCCTCAGTCAAGTGATGCTCAATCTCCTTTCGACGTGAGCGCTCCATTACTCATCTATCAAGCTTAACTAACAAAAGTTTTCGTACTCATTAAGCGTCTCGTCAACGCTGTATCCCCTTCCTACTGCGCTACTCAGAACGCGGAGCGTTCTGATGTGCGAACGAGAGCTTCGCTCTCGTTAACGCTACTCAGTCGCTTCGCTCTCTGCGTTGTCGTCCGAAAATCTTCGATTTTCGTGATCACGAGAGAGCGAAGCTCTCTCGAACGACTCCTTGAGGAAGGGGACTTAGCGCCTAATTCCAGTTAAACCTGGTCGTCGACCGTCTGAACAGTCGACGGGATGCGTACGCCTTTCGAATGGTCGATGTCCGTGGAGAGTGGGACAACAGTATCCAGAAGTTCTGTCTGATCGCGGACATCGTGACATCCCTCGTCGGCGTTGCCGAACGGGAGCCGAGCGACTTCCTCGTCGAACAGGGGTTGCTCGTCGGGACGACCGAGTATTTCTCCAAGACCCACGTTCTCAAACGAGTGTACGACGACGAGGGGCATCCGTTCGGCTGGATGCAAGACGGCGTCTTCGAGCTGTTCGACCGGGACGGACGGTTGTATCGCTGGCAGTCCGAAGAAACCCTCATTGCGGTGACTGAATCCCTTCCGTGACGGCCAGCGTAGGCCCTTCCAGTGGGACCTTGTCTCCAGGGGTTCTACCGCTCGATCGTGACCGACTCGATCGCGGCGTCGGTCATCGGCGCGTCCTGGCGGTCGGTCGGGAGCGAGCCGACTTCCTCGACGACGTCCATCCCGTCGACGACCTCGCCGAAGACCGCGTGTTTGCCGTCGAGGTGCGGCTGGGCGTCCAGGGTGATGAAGAACTGCGAGCCGTTCGTGTTCGGGCCGGAGTTGGCCATCGAGAGGATCCCCGCGCCGTCGTGTGTGAGCTCGTCGTGGAACTCGTCGTCGAACTGGTAGCCGGGGCCGCCGCGGCCGGTGCCGGTCGGGTCCCCGCCCTGGATCATAAAGTCGCCGATGATCCGGTGGAACTCGACGTCGCTGTAGAGGGGATCGATGCGCTTCTCGCCGGAGTCGGGGTCCTCCCACGCGCCGGTCCCGGGGGCGATCTCGGTGTTCTCGTAGTCGTTCGCGCCCTCCGCGAGGCCGATGAAGTTCTCGACCGTTCGGGGTGCCCGCTCCGCGAAGAGCTCGACCTCGATGTCGCCGTGCGTGGTGTGCAGCGTCGCCGTCGGATTGTCGTCGGCCGTCATACGTTCCGATCGGCGCGGCGGCCGGAAAACGCTGCCCATTCGGGACGTGGCGATCGCCCACCTTCTTAAGCCGCGACCCCCTGCTCATTGAGGGATGTTGATCACGGGAACGGTCGTCGTGGACGCCGAAACGGTCATCGAGGACGGCGCGGTCCGGGTCTCGGGATCGCGGATCGACGCCGTCGGGGAGCGCGCATCGCTCGTCGACCGCTACCCCGACGACGAACGGCGAACGGTCGACGTCGTCGCCCCGGGGCTCGTCGGGGCGCACGTCCACTCGGTCCAGTCGCTCGGCCGGGGGATCGCCGACGACGCGGCGCTGCTCGAGTGGCTCTTCGACCACGTGCTGCCGATGGAGGCGACGATGGACGCGGACGCCACCCGGACCGCCGCCGAGCTGGGGTATCTCGAGTGCATCGAGTCCGGCACGACGACGGTCCTCGATCACCTGACGGTCGACCACTCGGCGGCCGCCTTCGAGGCGGCTCGCGAGCTGGGGATCCGGGGTCGGCTCGGGAAGGTCCTGATGGACACCGACTCGCCGGACGGGCTCGAACAGGACACGGAGACGGCGCTTGCGGAGACGGAGTCGTTGATCCGCGAGTACCACGGCACCGCCGATGGCCGGCTTCAGTATGCGATCACGCCGCGGTTCGCCCTCTCGTGTACCGAGGCGTGCTTGCGGGGCTGCCGGGATCTCGCGGATCGATATCACGACGTCCGGATCCACACGCACGCCAGCGAGAACCGCGACGAGATCGCCGCGGTCGAGCGCGCGACCGGAATGCGGAACGTCCACTGGCTCGACGAGGTGGGGCTGACCGGGCCGGACGTCACGCTCGCCCACTGCGTCCACACCGACGAGACCGAGCGCGAGGTCCTCGCGGAGACGGACACCGTGGTCACGCACTGTCCCTCCTCGAACATGAAGCTGGCAAGCGGGGTGGCGCCGATCGCCGACTACCTCGACCGGGGGATCACGGTGGCGCTCGGCAACGACGGCCCGCCGTGCAACAACACGCTCGACCCGTTCACCGAGATGCGGCAGGCGAGCCTCCTCGGGAAGGTGGACGCACACGACCCGACGCGACTGCCCGCCGCGACCGTCCTCCGGATGGCCACCGAGGCCGGCGCTCGAGCGGCCGGCTTCGACCGGATCGGCGCGCTCCGGGAGGGATACCGCGCCGACGTGATCGGGCTCACGACCGAACCCACGCGGGCGACGCCCGTCCACGATCCGGTCTCACACCTGGTCTACGCGGCCCACGGCGACGACGTGACGCTGACGGTGATCGACGGCGAGGTTCGCTACGCCGACGGCGAGCACGTAGACGTCGACGCCGCCGCGATCCGGGAGCGTGCACGTCGCCACGCCGAGCGCGTCGTGTCGTCGGCGTGAGACGGGATCGCGATCCCGGGCCTCAGGGATGCCGAACGCGAACCGTTCCGTCGCCGCTCACCGTGACGAAGAGCCGGCGTCGGACCTCCCGTCCGTGGACCGCATCTCCGGCCGCGTCGCTGACGACCTTCATCAGCTCCGGCGCGGTACGGTTGACCTTCACGCCCGCCTCGTCGCAGGCGTCATAGACCCGTCCTGGGACGTCATAGAGGTCGGTACCGGCGGGAATCTCCACGCGGACCGGCGCCGACAGCGCCTCGATGAAGGCGATCGTCTCGCGGGCCTTGTCGACGTTCTCGCGGGCGCTTGCCTCGACGCTCGAGACGTTCGCGCGGGAGGTTCCGAGCAGGTTCGCGATCGCCGACTGCTTCAGGCCGCGTTCGCGCAACACGAGTACCTCCGCCTGCCGGCGGGTGAGCACGCCGTCGTCGGCGTCGAACCCGACGCGGTCGAGCAGCGCATCGATGTCGACGGCTGTGGGGTCCTCGTCCCCGCCGGCGTCCGCGGGCGTCTCGCCGGCCGTCTCGCCGGCGTCGTCTCGAGTCATGACTCACCGAAGGCGGGCGACCCGGAAAAAGGTACAGTACGGACTGTCCGGCGCCCCCATATGGGGACTGCAGCGGCCTTATCGGCCCCAGAAGTTCTCGCGACTGCCGAGACGTTCGCGGGCGGGATCCTGGTTGCGCGATCGGTCGTCCTCCTCATCGTCCACCGACCCGCCGTCAGCCTCGTCGGGATCGCCGTCAGCCTCGTCGGGATCGCCGTCAGCCTCGTCGGGATCGTCCGGCAGCCGCTCGACGACCTCCTTGGCGGTGGCGTGGTTCGACTGGACGCGGTGGATACGCACCTTCGCGCGGGCCGGCGGGAGCACGCCGTCGACGAGGATGATGAAGCCGTCGTCGGTCCGCCCGACGCCGGCTCCGCTCTCGTGGATGTCGTCGACCTCGACGACGACCTCCTCGCCGGGCTGAACGGGCTGACGCTTCAGCTCGTGAATGGGCATATCGTAGTGTTGACACCACTCGGCTCCCCCGCGGTTGCCGTAGTGTTGACACCCCATTCCCTGGATCCGTTCTTCGAAACTGGGGCAGTCGTCGGCGAGTGGACAGTCCGCCATAGCCGCCTGTAGCCGGCGTTCGCTCTTTATGGTTCCGACTGGGTCCCCCAGCGGCGAATCGCCATCGCCTCCCGGATCAGGCGTCGTCGGCGCCGGCGTCGGCCGTGGCCGGTCCGAACTCGTCGACCGGCATCACGCTGTAGTCCACCGAAAGCGTGTCCGTCGTGGCGCGGATCTTGCCGACGAACGTCGAGATCGACTCGAGATCGCCCTCGAGCACGAACAGCTCCATACAGTAGTGGGCGCCGACGTGGCTGTGGAAGTTGGAGGCCACGAGGTGTTCGTGTTCGTGGCGCAGCCGCATCATCCGCTCCTCGACGCTCGTCGTCTCGTAGTTGAAAAGCACCGTAACGACGGCCATCAGGTCTCGATCCTCGAGGCGGACGTCCTCGAACTCCCCCAGCAGGTTCCGGGAAGCCTCCCGTATCACCTCGCTGCGTCCGGTGTAGCCGTGGTCCTCGGAGAAGGAATCGATCCGATCGAGCAGCTCCTCGGGCATCGACACGCTGACGACGGTCATATGTTACCGACGGCGCCGCGAGTTGTTAAGGATTAGTGGATACGCGGTGGGTGTCGTGTGGCCGGCTGACGAACTCGCTCACTCACTCGCCGTCGTCGACGCCGTCGGCGTCGTCGGGCGTCGCCGCCGTCATCGACCACACGGCGATGGCGCCGAGCAGCACCGCCGGGATCATCGGGAGCGCGAGGTAGGTCCCGAAGAAGGTGAGCTCGAAGCGACCGAGAACGTATGGATAGAGGTAGATGACGCCCGGAATGAGGAGGGTACAGGTGATCAACGCGATCGTGAGCGCCCAGCCCGCGCGGCCGAATCCGTCCGGCTCCGGTTCCGGCTCGTCGTGTGCGTCTCCGGCGCTGCCGGCAGCTGCCGACGTGTCGGCGTCGGTGACCGCCCCCGTGCCGTCGATGCGGACGGTTCGATCGTCGGCGTCGGGGCTCCGGGTACCGGCGCTCGCATCGTCACGGCTGGTGCCGTCGTCGGTCATCCCGCGGTCGTCCCCGGCAGCGCGGTCATCGTTCACTGTCGGGAATTACGGCTACCTTGCCAAAGCCCTCACGGTCCTCGAGCAGCCGGTGGGCCGCGGCGGTCTCGCTCATCGGGAGGGTCTCGCGGATCCGCGGCTCGAAGGTGCCGTCCCAGACGAGTTCGAGGACGTCGTCGAGCTCCCCGGGCGTCGCCATCGTCGATCCGATCACGGACAGCTGGTTCCAGAAGATCCGGTTGAGCCCGGCGTCGGGGTTCGGCCCGGTCGTCGCGCCGCAGATGACGAGCCGGCCCCCCTTCGCGAGCGAGGCGAGGGAGTCGGGATAGGTGGCCGCGCCGACGTGGTCGACGACGACGTCGACGCCCCGTCCGTCGGTGAGATCCCGGACGCGGTCGGCGAAGTCGGTCGCCTCGTAGTCGATCGTGTGGTCGGCGCCGCAGTCGGCCGCGTGGCGGCGCTTCGCCTCGGTCGAGGCGGTGGCGAACACCTCGCAGCCGGCGTGGGCGGCGATCTGGACCGCCGCGTGCCCGACGCCGCCGGAGGCGCCGAGGACGAGCACGCGCTCACCCGCCGTGACGTCTGCGCGCGTGTGCAGCATTCGCCAGGCGGTTCCGAACACGAGCGGGGCCGCCGCCGCGGTCGGCCAGTCGACGCCCGCGGGCACCGGCACGAGGTTCTCGGCAGGGACCGCCGCCAGCTCGGCGTGGACGCCCGGCCGGTGTTCGCCGATGATCGCAAACTGCGGGCACAGCGTCGGGTCGCCGTCGCGACAGAACTCGCAGGTTCCGCAGGAGACGCCCGACGCGACCGCCACGCGGTCGCCCGGCCCGAAGCGGTCGACGTCCGCGCCGACAGCCTCGACGACCCCGGCCGCGTCACTGCCGGGCGTGTGGGGCAGTTCGAGGTCGATCCCCGGGAGCCCTCGGCGCGTCCACACGTCGAGATGGTTGAGCGCGCCCGCCTTCACGTCGACCAGGACTTCATCGCGTGCCGGCTCCGGGTCCGGAACCTCGGCGTACTCGATCACGTCACGATCGCCGTGATCGGCGAACTGAACCGCGTGCATATCCGTCGTGTCGTCGACCAGGGACTAAACGGTTCGTGTGGAGTACGGTCGGCTTCGCTCCACCGTTTCCCGTCGATCCTCATACCACCCCTCGATCGTGAACCACCTGTCGAAATGCTAAGGTTTAGGAGGTACCGTGGTGATGCCCCGAGTATGGCTGCCCTCCGCTCCCTCCGTCCAGCCGTCGGTGCCCTCACACGCAATCCGATCCTGATCGTTCTGGTCGGGCTCTATGGACTCGTCCAGCTTCCCCAGTTCGCCCTCCAGCAGTCGCAGCCGCTCGTCGCGGCGGCCGTCTCGCTCGGGCTCACCGGGCTGCTGATCCTCTTCGTGCCCTTCTTCCAGGGCGGGATCATCTCGATGGCCGACGAGGCGCTCGCGGGCCGGACCGGCCTCGACGCCTTCATCGCCGCCGGGAAGGCGAACTACGTCAGCCTGCTGGTGGCGTACCTCGCCGTCTTCGCGATCAACCTCGTCTTCGGGTTCGTCGCGTTCGTCGCCGGATTCGTCTTGGTCCTCTTCGGCGGTGCCGGCATCGCGTCGGGGAGCCCCGAACTGGGGCTTGCGACGCTGGCGATCGTCGCGATCGTCGGGCTCCTGTTCGTGCTCGTGTACCTGATCGTCAACTTCGCGATCCAGTTTTACGCCCACGCGATCGTCCTCGACGACGCCGATATCATCGCGGGCTTCAAGCGAAGCGTCGGTCTCGTCCGCCGGAACCTCCTGGGCGTCCTCGGCTACACGGCGGTCCTGATCGCCGGCAGCCTCGTCATCGGCGGCGTGAGCAGCGTCGCCTCGCTCCTCCTGTCGCCCGGACCGAGCGCGCTCCCCCTGCCGGAGGCCTCCCTGCCGCTGCTGGTCGTGGCCGCCGTCGTCTACGTGGGCACGATCGCCGTGGGTGGGGCGTTCTACGCGGCCTACTCGGTGGCGTTCTACCGATCGATCTCCGGAGGCGTCGCCGGCGGTGTCGGCGGTACCGCCGGGGCCGGGACCCCGGGGAGTCGCCTCTAGCGGGCGTCGGTCGTTCCGGCGCGACTATGGCACGCGACGGTCCGTCCCGGCTGCGGCCGGACAACCTCTCAGTTAACCGAAACATCATCCATCCTGGACCCGACCTTTCACCGTCATCGTCTCCTCCATCGGCGTCAGTTTGGGTCGTAGGGATTCGTCGCGGTGTCGAGTCGATAGACGTCCTCAGCTGCGTCGAAGTCATCATCGAACGCATATAGGTAGCCGAGCCCTTCGGTCTGCATATACGCGATGATGCAGGCATCGACGAACGAGAGGGATTCATATTGACGGAAGAGAGCTTTCCCCGTTGTGAGGGCGTCGGCGGTGAGTGAGTCGATGTGGAAGCGGGCGTTCTCTTCGAGGCGATCGAGGAGATCGACGGCTGAGCTATGCCCTGTATGGGTCGTGAGGCCGTTGAGCGTCTCGGCGAGTACGTAGTCGAGAACGACTGCCTCCGGTAGCGTTCCATCGTCGATGCCGTGGAGCACCGGGAGTGCAGCGTCGTGTGAACTATCCCGCCTGTACGCGGCCGCAAACAGGACCGACGTATCGATGAGTGTGCGGGACATCTACTCGACGTCGACGTCACCAGAACGCGAAGCGCTCTGGTTGGCAGACGAGTGCCGTCGGCTCTCGTCGACGCCCCAGGCGTCGTGGTCACTCGTCACATCGGTCGTCTCCGCACCGGCGTAGCCGTCGAAGTCGGCGAATGTGCCCGTTTGCTGTTGGATGATTTCCACCCGAACGCTTCCATCCTCTTCGAGGTGCCAGCGGAGCTGGTCGCCGTCGTCGATCTCGAGTTCACGCCGGATGTGGGCGGGAATGTTTGCCTGATTCCCGGACACCTTGCTTTCGGCGTCGATTCGATCGCTGCTCATATTTTCCGGTAGGTGACCAGCCGTGAAAAGTCTAGTGTGCCGTCACACTACCACTGTAACGGGAGAGACCTTCTGGGAGTGGACATAGACTCATTCTGCGGCCGCTGGGGGCCGTTCTCGTCCTCGCGGACTCCAATGAGGTCGCCGACGTTGATGCGGCACACGCCGTTCTCAACACACCGTTCAACGATGTGTGTCGCTTATGAGTGGAAAACGTGGGTGCGTCGTCCGACCACTTTGTGTGCGGACGAGCCGCTTCCGTCCCACCAGGGTCGTCGCATTTGGCGATCTCCTTGGGGAAGTAGTGGCCGTCCGGTTTCTGGCGGTTTCCGGGGTCCAAGTCGGCGTCCTCGGGCTGACGAAGACTGCCGCCCTCGAGACCGCCGACGTCGACGTGCGCGTGAACGCCGTCTGCCCCTGGTTCATCGAGACGCCGCTGCTCGAGGAAGGCGGCATCACGAGCGATCCCGAGGTCCGCAAGCAGATCGAGGGCCGACACGCGATGAATCGACTCGGCAGGCCCGAGGAAGTCGCAACCGCCGTGACCTGGCTCTGGAGCGACGAGGCGTCCTTCGTCACCGGCGAGGCCCTCGACGTCGACGGCGGCTACCTCAGTCAGTAGCGACGGTGGACGACCAGCGGGTTTGACGGGGGAGTTGTACGGTGATCACGGTTCCGTCATCGTGAGGTGCAGGCGACCCGAGAGCGTGATCGAGACGGTCAGGAAACCGAGTCGGATTGGAACCCGCCGACCATCACGATCGTAGCGATCGTGAGGACCTCGATCGACGTTTTCTCGGGGTCTCTGCCTCATCCCCACGAGGAGTCGTCTGAAGCTCGACCCCGACGCATCCGGGCCTCCATCAGCCGGGATCTTCAACCCCACGAGGATTCGTCTGAAACACGGGTGCCGAACTTAGCCTCACGGTGCCGAATAGGGCTTCAACCCCACGAGGGTTCGTCTGAAACTGTAAGACGTGTGGGTACCGGAGTCAATCGCTCGGCTTCAACCCCACGAGGGTTCGTCTGAAA
>NZ_FNWU01000013.1:42258-43013 GCF_900108505.1 Halopenitus malekzadehii
GAGGCTTCAACCCCACGAGGGTTCGTCTGAAACTGGACGTCATCCTCAGTCGTCGTGTTGTAAATCTCGAGCTTCAACCCCACGAGGGTTCGTCTGAAACGACGGACCGCTTTGCGTTTGCGGGCGATTTTCCCCAGCTTCAACCCCACGAGGGTTCGTCTGAAACGATCCGCCGGAGCCCACGCCGAACGCTGTCCGGGTGGCTTCAACCCCACGAGGGTTCGTCTGAAACTATACGTCGTTTCGTGTGGCGACTGTGGCCTGTACGCTTCAACCCCACGAGGGTTCGTCTGAAACGGTTACGGAAGAACGAGTCCACAAAGCCGACGGGGCTTCAACCCCACGAGGGTTCGTCTGAAACCAAATCCAATCCGAGATTAGAGTCGTGTTAGACGAGCTTCAACCCCACGAGGGTTCGTCTGAAACGCGGATATGGCCGGTGGGTGGCGTGGTCGTGTCCGGCTTCAACCCCACGAGGGTTCGTCTGAAACGCGCTCGAGCGGAGGAGGCCGACCGCCTCGAGGAGCTTCAACCCCACGAGGGTTCGTCTGAAACCTGGTTCTTGAGAGGCGTATCGGTCGACGGTCGATGCTTCAACCCCACGAGGGTTCGTCTGAAACTCTAATCAGTCAACTCCTGACGCCTGACGCGCGGTGGCTTCAACCCCACGAGGGTTCGTCTGAAACTTGATTGGATGACCCAAACCGACGATCGTATTCTCGCTTCAACCCCACGAGGGTTCGTCTGAAACCACA
>NZ_FNWU01000030.1 GCF_900108505.1 Halopenitus malekzadehii
ACGACGTGGACGTGGTAGAATCCACGGTCGAGGTAGACGTGTCGAATGGAGACGTACTGTTTGGCTGTCTCGAGCAAGGAGCGAACGGCGTCGCGCTTGGCGCGAAAGCCGTTCGCGTCCATCGGGACCACCGCAAGCGTAAATCGTGTGCGAGGAGCGACGATACACAGTGTCGCGAAACAAAACGCTTTGTTCGTTCCGAGGTCAGGATACGTGGTTAGGACGTGATCAGTGTCGGCAGAGCCGTAGAAGCGCCACTCGTGGAGATCGATGGCAACATCGACGAACGCGGGAAGTCGGCGCTGAGACCCAGGACTTCGAACAGTCGATCTCGGACGCCATCGAACTGATCGCTGATGGCGTCTGCTGAGAGATTACGCAAGTGATACAGCAGCGATTTAGCGAGCGAATTTCGAGCCGTAGCGGTGATATCGACGTGCTCGTCACGATCAAGCTGGAGCGTTTTCCCACCCGTATTTGCGAACTCCTGATCAAAAGCAATCCGAGAGAGAATTTCCAAGAAATCCTCTCTCGTGTACTTCCCACACGGTTTGACGCCGAATTCGAGTTCCGGAAACAGTACCGTCGACGCAGCTCGACAAACCTGTTTCGCCTCAGTTGTCTTGGACCATCTGTTGACCAACACAGCCCAGCGTGAAGAGTCTCAGTCAGGTTCGGCAACTACTGTGAAGGGCGAGGCTTTCGCCTCGAATGTATCGTGACTACGTCGGAGCCGCGCGGTAGTAACGCGACCAAATGGTCAACACTTATTTTCATTGCGCGGTATATGGTACCGTGGAACAATTATGAGTGACACTGAAGCCGTCCTCGATCACCACTTGGAGGCGTTCGCCACGCAGGATCTGGAGGCGGTGATGGCCGACTACGCGGCGGGATCGACCGTCGTCACGAACCTCGGCGTCTTCCGCGGGCTGGACGAGATCGAGGGTCTGTTCGCGGATCTGTTCGACGAGTTCGGGCAGGAGGGGTCGACGATCGAGGTCGACGACACCATCGTCGAAGACGAGTTCGCGTATCTCCTCTGGCACGGCGACACGCCGGACAACGTCTATGGGTTCTGCACGGACACCTTCCACATCCCCGCGGAGACGATCGAGTTCCAGACGTTTGCGGGATCCATCGAGCCGAAGCACTGACGGGCTGCTCGGTGGAGCCGGTGTGTCGATCCGTCCATCCTCGGTCGGAGCCGTCGTCGCTCCCCTACGATCGGGGCGTCGCTGCCGCTATGTTCCCGTCACTCCCCGTTCACGGCTCGTGTTCACACGCGGGCGGGGACTCGACGCCGGCCCCGCGATCGACGCCGACGAGCGCATCGGGCCCGTCACCACGCGATCGTGGTGTGTAATAGGTTACCAGGTTACCAACTGGTTCGCTGACAGTTATTTCGGTCGCCGTTGATGGTTACGTGAGGTAACCACAATGGCAACCGACACGACGACGGCGTCCGCGACCACGGGCGTCGCCTCAAACCGATGGATCGCAGGCGCAGTCGGCGGGTTTATCGGGAGCATCCCGTTCGGGCTGATGATGATGTACGTGATGCCGCCACCGATGCTCGAGGTCGTGGTTCCAGCGCTGTACGGGCTGGACGGGCTGGTTGCGGGCTGGGCGATCCACCAGTTCCACGGCGTCGTCCTCGGCGTGGTGTACGTCGGACTGGTTCAGCTGCCGCCGCTCAAGCGACCGGCCAGCGAACCGTCGAGCGCGTTCGTGCTCGCGATCGGATACGGGATCCTCACCACGATCGTGTTCGCCGTCCTCGTGATGCCGATCTGGCTCGCCACGGTCGGGTTCCCGAACGCGCCCCCGTTCCCGAACGTCGCGATCCCCGGAACGATCGTTTCGACGATCGGTCACATCGTGTACGCGATCCCGCTCGCGCTGCTGTACGCGGTGACTGGCACGACCGAGGGGTGACGACGGAGAAGCAGGAAGCAGCCGGCACGAGCGAGGCGTCTGGTCGATGCCCGGACGAGCCGTCTCGATCGTCGGTAACCGATCACCTGTTCGATTTCCGTTCCTGCTCGGGATGATCAGCGATGAACACGCTCGTGCCGTCCGGGACGTCGTCGGTCACCCACGAGTTCGCACCGATGCTCACGTGGTCGCCGATATCTATCGCACCGAGCACGTTGCTTCCGGCGCCGATGACGACGTGATCGCCGATGTTTGGATGACGCTTGTAGTCCTTCGCCAGCATTTGGTCCTCGCCTTCCTCCTCCTCGAAGTGGAGCGCGCCCAGCGTGACGTTCTGGTAGATGCGGACCCAGTCGCCCACCGTCGCCGTCTCGCCGATGACGACCCCGGTCCCGTGATCGACGAAGAAATACTCGCCGATGTCCGCACCGGGGTGGATGTCGATGCCGGTCTCGACTTTGGAGTACTCGGCGAGTTCGCGGGCGTACTCAACGCTGCCCACTTCATAGAGGACGTGCGCCACTCGATGGATCAGGATGGCGTGAAACCCGGGATACGACCGGATGATCTCACAGTAGCTCTTCGCCGCGGGATCACCCTTGTACGCGGCCTCGACGTCCTTCTTGAGCGCGCGTCGAATCGCCGGTAGCCCGTCAAGCAACCCATCGACGACCCCGGTCGGATCGTCCACATCGCGATCCGAATACGCGGTGACCCCTTTGTGCAGACTGCTGCCGAGTTTGGTCAGCCGGTCACGAGTTTCCTCGGGATCGCCCACCACTTCCGTCGCGTTCCAGCATCTGGGAAACAGGAGCTGTTTGAGGAGCAGCGGTTCCTCACGCAGTGAATCGTGTCGTGGATAGACCCGTGTATCATCGGTCGGGAAGGGCGATTCATCCGCGTGATAGGACTCGACGAGCGCTTCGTGGGCGTCGCCGGTATACTCGTATCTCATTTGAAAGGCTATTGATGCCATCGAGTGAAAGTAGTTCTTTTTCGCACCGTCCGCAACGATTCCCTTCGTGTTCCCGCAGCAGACAGCCATGGCGTTCGCGGATCGCGGTCAAAACGGCGATCGACGCGACGTCGGCGATCGACGGAACGAAACCGATCGACGTGACGTCGGCGTTGACCTCGGCGTCGGCGATGGGCGCAGCTGGAACCGGGTCCCGAGATTCCGGGGTGAAAAACCGGGGTATCAAACCATATTACCAATTTTAAATATATTATAAAATATAGATAATACTATTAATAATACAGAGGATCAGAAGGGACAAGGATCTCTATATACCCCAAATAGAAGTCGACGATAGCGATCTTGAGCGGATAGGATCGAAAGAGGCTGTTTGAACGATATTTTGTTGAATATTTTATATTTATATATGATATGGACGAATATTTCGGGATATAGTAGGGTATAATTTATAATATATACACAAATTAAGTATATTTCTAAATAATATCCGATCTATCATCACATCCACCCAGATATATTTGGTATTTGGTATATATTTAATATAACAGTTTAGTTATTTTTTAGTGTACAGCGGTGTTCCGTCCCGGTCACCGACCGAGAATCCCGACACGGGTTGAGACGACGATCTCGGTCTCACAGCCTATGTGAACCGCTCGAGACGATCGCCGTCGATCGACGATCCATTACAAAACTACTACTGTTATTCACAGGCGCCGCCGACCTACGAGTAGCGGTGGTTGATCCGGATCTCGTTCACGACGCTCATGACCTGATTCGGCAGTTCGGTCTCGAAGCGGTCACCACGGAGTCGGTGAGCGGGACCGCCGACGCTGATCGCCCCGAGAACCTCGTCGTCGACGACGATCGCGGCACTGACCGCGCGCGTCTCCGCCAACTGCTCGCTGTGGTTTTGTGCATAGTTCCGTTCGCGGATCCGCTCCAGCTCCTCGAAGAGGGCCTCGCGTGAGGTGATCGTGTGTTCCGTTATTTCCGGAAGGCCGTGCATATCGATGATCTCCTCGACGCGCTCGTCGGGAAGCTGTGCGAGGATCGCCTTTCCGCCCGCGTGACAATGGAGATAGGACCGACCGCCGATGGAGTGTTCGGTCTTGATGGCCTGATCACCCTCCGCGTGTCCGAGATAGACCGCCCGTCCACACTCCTCGACGAGGAACCAGACCGTTTCACCGGTCGCATCCGCCAATCGCTCCAGATACGGCGTGATCGTGTCCGAAAGCTGAACCGTCTCCGTGGCGCTCGTTCCAAGCCGGGTGAACGTCAACCCGAGCTGATACTCGCCATCGGTCTTGACGAGGTACTCGAGGTCACAGAGGGTCGTGAGATAGTCGTGAACGGTGCTTCTAGCGAGTCCCATCTCGTCGGCGACGTCGGTGAGGGTCGCGGACTCCAGTTCCTCGACGGTTTCGATGATCCCGAAACCTTTCTCCAGAGTCCCGATCGTGGCTGAGCCGCCGGTTTCGTCCGTCATATACGGATATTCGTCCGGACTCATTTATAACCTCCTGCTTCGGTGATCTCGTAAGATACGAAAAATCATCCGCCATCTCCGGAAAGACTCGCGTATCGGACGGACGACGAGCCGGATTCGCGGGGCTCGAAGGTTTAAATAGCTCTGCGTGAAAGCCGGAATATGCAACTCGGTCTGATAAGCGACGTACACGGGAACCAGCCGGCACTCGAGGCGGTCCTCGAGGACATGCCGGACGTCGACCGGATCTACCATTGCGGGGACGCAGTGGGATACAATCCGTTTCCGGAGCAGGTGTTGAACACCCTCACCACCGAGGGGATCGACAGCATCCAGGGAAACCACGATCGCAAGATCAGTACGGACATCGACGCGATGGGAACCGCAACCGATCCCGACGTCGACGGCGACGCCGACCTCCGACCGGGGGAACTCGCGCGGCTGGCGGGCGTCTGGACGCACGAGCGGCTCGACGCCGGCGAGATGGAGTATCTCGCCACCCTCCCGCAGGAGGCGACCATCGAGGACGGAGCCGTCAAGCTGGTTCACGGAAAGCCGGGCGATCAGGATGGTCGGCTCTACCCGGAGGAGTACGGGCCCCACCTGTTCGGCGACGAGTCGATCCTCGTACACGGGCATACACACGTGCAACACGCGGAACGGTTCGACGGCCGGCTGCTGGTGAACCCCGGCAGCGTCGGCCAGCCACGGGACGGGGACCCACGTGCCGCCTACGCCGTCGTCGACGTCGACGCGAGGCGGGCCGACCTCCACCGCGTGGCGTACCCGATCGACGAGGTCGTCGACGAGATCCGACGGACGTCGCTCCCGGATCTGCTCACGCTGTGGCTGGAGAACGGCGAAATCGTGATGAACGCGTAAGGGAACCGGCATCCAGGAGACGATCGAGGATGGGCGCGACGACGGGCGCTCATCCCCATAGTTTAATCACCTAGGTGACCGAGGACATCGTTAGAGGACAGATGACACGGATCACTGCAGCAGTGCTCGAGGAGCCACGGGAACTATCGATCGAGTCGCTCGAGTTGGCCGGCCCGAAGCCGGGGGAAGTCCGGGTTGACGTGCGGGCAACCGGCGTCTGTCACACCGACCACCACCGGTACGTCGGCGCCTCGGAGACGCCGTATCCCGTGGTCCTCGGACACGAGGGGGCGGGCATCATCGACGCGGTCGGCGAGGACGTGACCTCGATGTCGGTCGGCGACCGCGTCGTGCTCTGGGTCCTTCCGTTCTGTCGGGAGTGCGCGTTCTGTGAGCGAGGCGATCCGCACCTCTGTGCGCGCCGATCGGCGGTCAAAGGGGGCACGCTTATGGACGGGACCAGACGGCTCTCCCGCGACGGCGAGGCCGTGAACCACTTCTACGGACAGTCGTCGTTCGCCAGCCACTGCGTCGTCGCCGAGCAGACCGCGGTCAGGATCCCCGACGGCATCCCGTTTCCCGAGGCCTCGCTGCTCGGCTGCGGCGCCACGACCGGGTTGGGCGCGGTGACGAACACTGCGGACGTCTCGCCCGGGGATCCCGTCGTCGTGTTCGGCTGTGGCGGCGTCGGAGCGAGTGCAGTTCTGGGTGCCGAACTGGCGGGAGCCGACCCGCTCATCGCGGTCGACGTCGTCGACGAGAAGCTCTCGTTCATCGAGACGCTCGGGGCGACACACACCGTCAACTCCGGCGAGACCGATCCCGTGGCGGCGATCCGGGAGATCACCGGCGGCGGGGTCGCGTACGCGTTCGAGTGCACGAGCCATCCGGCGGTCGTGAGACAGGCGGTCGAGGCCGTGCGCCCCGGCGGAACGGTCGTCTCGACCGCGACGAGCTCCGCCGACGACTTCGAGATCCCGCCGGGTGCCTTCACCAGCGGCAAGCGGATCGTCGGGAACGTCGGCGGCTCGCTCCACCCCTCGGTCGACGTTCCGCGGTTCGCGCGGCTCGCGAAGTCCGGCCGACTTCCCCTCGAGAAACTCGTCAGCGAGACGTACTCGCTCGACCAGCTGGGGGCGGCCTTCGAGGCGATGGACGACGGGACGGGCATTCGGGGAGTCATCACACAGGAGTGAGTCGATCACCACGGCAAAGCGACGCGATGTAACGGAGTCGCCGTGGGATCCTGCTTGGGAAGAAGTTTTATACAGGCAGCCATCGAACACCGATCGACCGATGAACGAGTACGCGTTACGTATCGGCGGGGAGACGCCGGCACCGTCGGAGACGATGACGGTCACCGATCCCTCGTCGAACGAACCGGTATCCAGCATCGCACTCGCGGACGAATCGGACGTGGCGGCGGCGGTGACGGCGGCCGAGTCCGCCTTCCAGGAGTGGCGAACGGTCGACGCCGTCACCCGCGGCGACTACCTGCGGGACATCGCCGCGACGCTTCGGGACCGCAAGACGGAGATCGCGACCCGACACACCGAGGAGACCGGGCGATCGCTTGCGGACTCAGAGCGGAGCGTCGAGTACGCCGCGGAGTACTTCGAGTACTACGCGGGCTTGACCCACCGCATCACCGGCGAGACCATCCCGCTGTCGGGCGAGGAGTTCGACTACACGCGGCGGGAGCCGCTGGGCGTGACCGGGCACATCATCCCGTGGAACTCGCCGCTACTGTTGGGCTCACGAAGCATCGCGCCGGCGTTGGCGTGCGGGAACACCGTCGTGGCGAAGCCCGCGACGCTGGCGCCGACGTCGATCCTCGAGTTGGGACGCGCCGCCGCCGATGCGGGACTGCCCGACGGCGTCCTGAACGTCGTTTCGGGGCGGGGATCCACGGCGGGCGAGGCGCTGGTCACGAACGACGACGTGCAGGAGCTGACGTTTACGGGGTCCAAGGCGGTCGGCCTCCACATTCGGGAGACGGTGTCCGACCGGTTGATCCCGCTGAACCTCGAGCTCGGGGGCAAGAGTCCGAACATCGTCTTCGCGGACGCGGACCAGGAGGCGGCCGCGGACGGAGCGGTGAAGCTGTTCAGCAACGCCGGGCAGAGCTGTTACGCCGGCACCCGGCTGTTCGTCGCGGACGATATCTACGACGAGTTCATCGACCGCGTGGTCGCACGGATCGAGACGATGACGGTGGATCCGGACCCGAACGAGACGGACGTGTCGGCGCTCATCTCGCCGTCGGCACAGTCGGAGGTCGATGCATACGTCGAATCGGCCCGGGAGGCGGGCGGAACCGTCCGCACGGGCGGCCGGGTCCCGTTCGAGGAGGGGAACTTCTACGAACCGACGCTCATCGAGGACGTGCCCGACGACGCGGCAGTCTCCTGTGAGGAGGTGTTCGGTCCCGTCCTGACTGCCTACCGTTTCGACTCCGAGCGGGAAGTCGTCGATCGAGCCAACGACACGGAGTACGGCCTGTACGCGGGCGTCTGGACGACCGATCTCGATCGGGCGAACCGGATCACACGACACATCGAGGCCGGGACGGTGACCGTGAACAACTACGCGTCACCGACGCCGCAGGTGCCGTTCCCCGCGTACAAACAGAGCGGTATGGGGTCCGAATACGCGACTGCCGCGTTGCGCCACTACACCAGGGTCAAGAACGTCCGAATGACGGTCGACGGAACGCTCCGGTGAGGGATCGATCGGGGCGATTCCGTCGGTCGTCGACCTCCTCCGTCGGCGTAGTCCGTTGGCGTGGTTCGCCGGCACCGCTCATCGACCCTCCCCGTGGACGCCGTTCGTCGGCGTCGTGCGTCACCACAATAGTTAAGTGATAGACAGCAGTATGGGAACGTATGCCACCGACCGAGAGCAAAGCTACTGCTCAGCAGCCGGACGAGCACGCCGATCTCCTCGCGGAGATCGAGGCGTCGCTCGGCGAGGGCAAGCTTCCGCTACAGACGTTCAACGACGAGACGGTCCACCAGCTGGAACTCGATCGACTGTTCGGTCGCGAGTGGATCTTCGTGGGCCACGAATCGGAGATCCCCGAGGAGGGGGACTACGCGAGACGGTACATCGCCGGCGACCCGTTCATCTTCGTCCGGGACATAAACGGCGACGTGCAGGTGCTCTTCGACAGTTGCCGACACCGCGGCGCGAAGCTGTGCCGCGCCGAGCAGGGCAACACCTCCCACTTCCGGTGTCCGTACCACGGCTGGACCTACAAGAACACCGGCGACCTCGTGGGGGTTCCCCAGAAGGAGGTCGCGTTCAAGAACCTGGACCAGTCGGAACACGGCCTACACAGCGCCCCGCGGGTCGATAGCTACGCCGGGTTGGTCTTCGCCTCGCTGTCGGACTCCGGCGAGAGCCTTGAGGAGCACCTGGGGGAGTTCACGTGGTACCTCGACATCCAGTTCAAGCTCCCCGACGGCGGGATGGAGGTCATCGGCGAGCCCCACCGCTGGGTGGTGGAGACGAACTGGAAGACGGGCGCGGACAACTTCGCCGGCGACAGCTATCACACCGGCTTCGCCCATCACTCGATCAAACAGCTCGGGCTCGGCGGCGACGACACGGTCGGCATCGCCGGCGCGGGGGAGACGAAGGACCGACACGTCCACTGTGACGGCCACACCACCAGCACGCGAATGGTCGAGGGCGAGGAGGTCTTCATGACGTATCCGGACGAGATCGTGGACCTGTTCAACCCGGACAACGTGACACCCGACCAGTACGAGGCCGCCAAGGAGGCGCTTTCGTTCACGGGGAGCGTGTTCCCGAACCTGGCGTTCCTGAACTTCGGGGACATCACCGACGACCCGAACAAGGACGTCACCGGCTTCCTCGGGGTGCGAAAGTGGCGGCCGCTCGGGCCGAACAAAACCGAGATCTGGAGCTGGGCGTTCGCGCCGAAGCGGGCCTCCGAGGAGACCAAAGAGCGCATCTACAAGGTGTACATGTCCAACTTCGGCCCCTCGGGGAACTTCGAACAGGACGACGTCTCCATCTGGAACGGCATCACCGACGTCGCCGACTCGACGTTCGCCAGACACCACGAGGTCGATCTGAACTACCAGATGGGGACCGAGGAGATGAGCGAGGTGGCCTACGACGAGGAGTGGCCCGGCCCGGGCACCGTCTACGCGATCAACCTGGAGGAGGTCGGGATGCAGAAATTCCACGACCAGTGGTTCGACCACCTCTCGACGCCCCGTGACGGAGAGACGATGTCCCGAGACTGCGGAGGCGGCTGCGGATCAGCGAAAGCGGACGGCTGCGGGTCGACGCGGACTGACGATTGCGGGTCGGCACACGCGGACGACCACGACCCGGCGACCGGATCCGAGCCGGCGGGGGGCGGTGAGTAGGATGGCCGCGAACACGGACCGGGACTCGGAGCTCGATCGATTCCTCCTGAAACAACGGGTCGAACGGTTCCTCTATGAGGAGGCGTCCCTGCTGGACCGGCGCGAACAGACGGAGTGGCTCGCACTGCTTGATGAGGACATCGAGTACAAGGCGCCGCTCCGGGTCACGCGTGAGCACGTGAACGACAGCTTCAGTCGCTCGGCGTACTACTTCGACGAGGACTACGGCTCGCTGGAGGCCCGGATCCAACGGTTCGAGTCGGAGTACGCCTGGTCCGAGCGGCCGCCCTCCCGGACGCGTCGTTTCGTCACGAACGTGCGCGCCACCGAGCGGGACGACGGCGCCGTCGACGCCGAGAGTTACCTTCTGCTGTACTACGGACAGGGGGACGACTCGTCGTACACGTTCCTCGCGGGGCGCCGGGAGGACGTGCTTCGCCCGAACGGCGAGACGTTCACCATCGCGAAGCGCCACGTGTTCCTCGACCACGCCGTTCCGGAGATCGACAAGATCTCCGTCTTCCTATGACCCGACGAACCACCGTCACGGCCGAGTTCGACGTCGGCGACGATGGCGACGCCGCAACCGTCCGGAAGCTGTTGACGCCTCGGGGACAGCTCGTCGAGATCGAATCGGCCGATCGGACCGGTGCGGACGGATCAAACACGATCCGGGTCGACGCACTCGGTCTCGAGAGCCTCTCGTGGCAGACCGAATCGGAATTGGCCGACCGGCTCGGTCGGCAGCCGCCGGCTGACTGGAACGCCGCCGGCGAGAACGCCGCCGATGCCAACGAGGTCGATGGCCCGTTCGCCGTCAGCAATGAGTACGCCGACGTCGAGATCGCGAAGGCGACGACGGCGGACGGCGACGCACTCGTGGTTCGCGCACCGGTAAAACGGACCGAGATCCGGTTGCCCCCCGCGATGGTGGGCGCACTCACAGCACGTGACACCAGCCTCTTCTCGGAGTTTCTGGAGACGCCCCACGGCCCACACGATCACTGAACGGCGTGTCACTCAACGAGTGACCGGACGATATCCCTCGGGACGGTTCGCTCGTCGGCGTCGTGGATCGCACGCGAGACGTACGGCGAGCGGAGCTCCAGTTCGTCCAGCCGCTCCCGATCGACCCATCGGACGTCGGCGACGCTGTCGGTTGCGACCACCCGTGGGTCCGCGGAGACGGAGCCCAGATACGTTATCGAGAGAAACGGCCCGTCGACGAAGGCGTCGTGTCCGAGATAGACGCCGACGAGGCCGGTCAGGTCCACGTCCACGCCGACCTCCTCCGAGAACTCCCGAACGGCCGTTTCGGCCGGGTCTTCGTCCGCTTCCACGCGTCCGCCGGGCAGGTTCCACGTTCCGCTGACCGGGGCTTTCCCCTCCTCGACCAGGAGGACGTCGTCATCGGTCCGCACGACGGTTGCGGCAACGAGCGTGTGCATACCGATGGTTGCCGACCGGATGCCAAAAGACCGGCGCCGATCGACGGCTCGCCGCCAGTGGCCCGCCACTATCCAAAAGATATAATAATCAATAGGGACTGTTCGTAGTAGAGAGTGTCAGTGGAACCCATGACAGAAGAAGCCAACCAAGAGCCGGACGACCGGTTCCCGTGGCCGGATGAGGTCGAGATCCCCGACGACTGTGCAGGTTGGGAAGAGATGTATCCGCGGTACTTCCGGTTCGGCCAGGGGGCCGATCGATCGGAACTGGAGCGGGACCGGTTCTGGTTCTGGGACCAAAAGGACAGCCCGAAACCGCTCCGTCCGTGGGACATCACCCTCTGTGTCGAGTCGATCACGATGCAGTTGTCACAAGCACAGAGCCGCGTGTTCGCGGTCCCGCCGGCGATGGGCATCGATCTGCGGATCATCGCGGGATACTCGTACGCCTCACCGGTTCCCTGTACGGATCCGGAGCTGCTCGAGGAGCGCAAAGCCGTCTTCAGCGAGCGCAGCGAATACGTCTACGAGAACTTCGAGGAGCTCTACGAGGACGAGTGGCTGCCCGCAGTCAAGGACATCGGCCAGGAGATCCGCGATCTCGACGTCCCGGAGCAACTTCCCGAATACGCCCCGGAGGACGTGGTCTACGACGCACAGGGGCTGTATCCCGGAGCGGTCGACATCCAGAGCGAGTACAACCGGTTACAGGAGCTGACGCTTCGAGGATGGCAACGTCACTTCGAGTACCTCAACCTGGTGTACCTGGCGTATCTCTCGTTCAAAGAGACGTGTGATGACCTGTTCCCCGACATCAGCGACGACGCCATCGGAAAGATGGTTACGGGACTGGAGACGGACCTGTTCCTCGCGGACGCGGTCCTCAACGATCTCGCACGGCAGGCGATGGAGTTGGGTGGGGACGTGCCGGAGATCCTCACGTCGGCGGGGACGCCCGACGAAAAGATGGCCCGGCTCGAGGAAACCGCGGCCGGCCGCGGTTTCCTCGAGGCCTTCGAGGACGTGAAGGACCCGTGGTTCCATATCACCGTCAGCAGGGGGTACCACAGTGCGGACGGGTCGTGGCTCGATACGCTCGAGCAGCCGTTCGACCACCTCGAGGAGAAAGTGACCGCGCTCCAGGAGGGAACTGACATCGGGCGAGACATCGAGGCGCTGCAGGACGAACGCGAGGAGATCGTCGCCGAATACCGGAGCTATCTGAACGAGAGCGAGCGGGCCCGGTTCGATCAGGCCCACGAACTCGTGTTGACGGTCTACAACCACGCCGAGGACCACCAGTTCTGGATAGAGAACTGGCTCCACACGATCATCTTCCAGAAGCTCGATGAGTTCGGCCAACTGCTCGTGAACCACGGCTTCCTCGAGGAGCCGAGGGACATCACGCTGTTCGGTCGTACCGAAGTTCCGGAGTTGCTCGCGGACCTCGCCCGCGTCTGGTCGCAGGGGCACGGCGCACAGACCCCGGCCTACTGGAAGGAGGATGCCGCCGATCGAAAGCGCATCCTCGAGGCGGCCGAGGAGTGGTCGCCTCCCCCGGCGATCGGCGAACCGCCCGAGGAGGTCACCGATCCGATGGTGATCATGCTCTGGGGCATTACGACCGAAACCGTCCAGAACTGGCTCGGCACCGCGGGGGACGAGGACGGCTCGGAGATGAACGGCTTCGCGTCCTCCTCCGGGACGGTCGAAGGACCGGCGCGGGTCATCACCTCGGGAAGCGAACTGACGGCGGTCGAGCGCGACGAGATCCTCGTCGCACCGCTCACGAACCCCGACTGGACGCCGGTGCTGTCGAAGATCGCGGGGGCCGTCACGGACAACGGCGGCGCGACGAGCCACACCGCGATCGTCTGTCGCGAGTACGGCGTCCCGGCCGTCACCGGGGTTGGAACGGCGACGACACAGCTCGAGACCGGCGATCGGATCCGCGTCAACGGGACCGAGGGAACGGTCGAGGTCCTCGAAAAGGCGGAGCAACATTGATAGCGAACGAACCGAATGAGTACACAATGACTGACCCACAATACATCGTGGACTTCGCGTCCGAACGCTGCACCAAAGAGCACATCGACCTCGTCGGCGGGAAGAACGCCTCACTCGGCGAACTGATGGAGGCGGGCGAGAACGTGCAAGTACCGCCGGGGGTCGCGGTGACGACGGCGTTCTACGACGCGTTCCTCGAGGCACGATCGCTGGACGAGTACATCGCCGATCGGATCGCCGAGGTGGACATCGACGACGACGAGGCGGTGGCAGCCGCGAGCCGCGAGATCCGCGATCGGATCACGAACGCGTCGCTGCCCTCGTTCCTCGCCGAGGAACTGCAGTCGTCGTGGGAGCGACTGCAGGAGCGAACGCGGACGGCGGAGCTACAGGTGGCCGTCCGGTCGTCGGCGACGGCCGAGGACCTTCCCGACGCGAGTTTCGCGGGCCAGCAGGACACCTACCTCAACGTGACCGATCTCGAGACGGTCACGCAGCGAACCAAGGAGTGTATGGCGAGCCTGTTCACCGAACGGGCGATCACCTACCGGGCGAAGCACGGGTTCGACCGCGACGAGGTGCGCATCAGCGTCGGGATACAGAAGATGGTCGAGGCCCGGTCGTCGGGGGTGATGTTCACCGTCAACCCCGCGAACGGGGACCGGTCGAAGGTCCGGATCGAATCCAACTGGGGGCTGGGGGAAGCCGTCGTGAGCGGGATCGTCACGCCGGACAGCTTCCTCGTGGACAAGCCGGTGTACAAGATCGTCGACCGAAACGTCCCGGAAAAGGACGTGATGACCGTCCCGACAGATGCCGGTACCGAGGAGGTCGACATCGACGACGACAAGCGCGACGTACCGTCGGTGACGGCCGACGAGCTGATCGGCTTGACCGACCTGGCGACGACGATCGAGGACCACTACGACGAACCTCAGGACATCGAGTGGGCCATCGAGGGAGAGGGCGAAGACAAACGGTACTTCATCCTGCAAAGCCGCCCGGAGACGGCCTGGGAAGAGACGGGTGACGACGGCGAGGCAACCGACGACGGAAGCGAGCCGGACAGCGCGGCCGACCAGATCCTCGACCATTTATAAACAGTCGGGGAAGCCGCTTCGAAACGACGAAACGCGGGGTGTGAGACGGGACGGGGGCCCCCGTCGGAGGGTGGAGCTAACGAGGGAATACGGGAACCGGTAGTCGATGCTGAAGCGGGTAAGTGAACGATCGACGATCGGCGCCCCATCGACGTCGATCCACCGCGTTCAGCTGTCGGTAACTGCACCGCCAAGAGAAATACTCGCTGGCTGGACGGTATCGGTATATATCCTAATAAATAGGTATAGGAATATGTTCGGAGGGCGCGGTAGACCAGCAAGATAAACGATCACTAATTGCGTCGTTATGGGCAATAGATCCCGATATAAGAGTAATGCTTCCGAACGTTCTCATCTACAGATCATATCGGTTAATGAAGGATATTCGAGGAAGTATACGATTAGAGAACTGTTTTTCTAATAAAGAGGATCTGGATAGGGAATCGAAGATGAACGGTCTGATCGGCGTATTTTCAATCCAGTATCGCACCGTTGTAGTCCGGGGCGGACGAGCTACCAGCACGGATACAACGTGCCACCGCACCAGGAGCACCGTCGACGTGGTCATCGAACGGATCCAGCGTTCGGAGATATCGGGAAAACAGGTCTGATCCGGGTGAATCGCCTCGGGGTCAAGTGGTTCGAGAGAGCGTTGCTCTCTCGTCATCCCGAGAGCGCATCGCGCTCTCGGACGACCCCGAGGCTTCCCGTTTCCACGACATGACTTGCAGACACGGACTCGAAGTGAGTCGTGTCCGTAGCGGTCACTGTCTCCACGGGCGTGTCTTCGGGCCATCCCAGCCCTAATTCAGCAAAGCCTCTCTGCAAGACGTTCATCGCCGCATTCGCGTCCCTGTCCGTCTCAAATCCACATGACGGACAGGAGTGTTCCCTGACCCAGATGGATTTCGCTGTCTCCACACCGCAC
>NZ_FNWU01000006.1 GCF_900108505.1 Halopenitus malekzadehii
CTCGCGAGTGTTGGAGCGGGGGCTCGTCGAGCCGTGCTCGACGGCGTCCTCGCGAGTGTTGGAGCGGGGGCTCGTCGAGCCGTGCTCGACGGCGTTTCGGAACAGGTTCTCGAAGAGTTGTTGTACACGACTCCAATCGCCCGTTATTTCGACGTCCGAACCGATGGTGAGCGTCGCATTTTCCGTCCGGGCGTGCTGCCACGATTCGGTGGCGATGTCGGAAAGCTGGATCGACTCCGTCTCGGCTATCGTCTGGCCCTCCCGCGCGAGGACGAGCAGGTCATCGATCAACGTACCCATCCGATCGAGGGCGTTCCGACAGCGATCGAAGTATTCGGGATCGCCCGTTTGCTCGGCCAGATCGAGATATCCCTCGACGATCCCCAGCGGGTTCCGGAGATCGTGGGAGACGACGCTTGCGAACTCCTCGAGCTGATCGCGTTGCCGTTTGATCCGTTCCCGCGCGCGTTGCTGGAACAGCTCGTAGCTTACCCACTCGGCCATCAGTTCGACGAACACCTCCTCGTTCTCCGAGAACGGCTGATCACGCGGTTCCACATCGGCGAAACAAAAGGTGCCGTAGAGGTCACCGTCGACGATGACTTTGGATCCGATATACGATTCGAGCCCGAAGAACTCGTAGGCCGCATCCTGTTCCCATCCCTCGAGGGAGGCGTGTTGAACCGTGAGCGTGTTCTCCTGCTGAATGGTTTTGCGACAGTACGCCTTCGAAAGCGGACACGACTCGCCGGACTGGAGGCTTTCGTGGTCTCCGCTGGCTTCGACGATGAGTTGTGTTCCGTCCGAGATTTCGGTGAGAAACCCCGCCTGTACCCCCAAGTATTCCCGACCCAGATCCAGCAAGTCCCGCAGTTTGGCTTCGAACGGGCGATCGTAGTCCGACGTGACTCGGTACATCTCCTGAAGCGCCTCGCCGTCGGAGACGCCTGAGCCGGCGGGTGACGAAGCAGTATCGGTCGGGGGCATATGCTGTGCAACAACGCGGAGTGGTTAAATACCTCCTGCCGGTGCGAGCGCGGTGAAGAACGTGGGATGGGGGTTCCTCGAACTGTACCACAAGGAGTGCGCCCGGCGGAACCGCTCGACGGACCGCACCCGGTTCTTCGTCGACGACTGGGCCCCGCGGAGACACGGGACGTGCACGTCAACCTCCGTCTCACGATCCGAAACATCCGCCCCGACACCGGGCCGTTCTCGCTGACCGGCCTCGCACGCTGGGGTCCCGGCGCTCCCGTCTTTCCGTGTCGGGTCCATTGGACGTTGCCCCACAGGTCACAGATCGTACGCCGCTATCAGAACGCGGCTGCCGATCGCCGCGAGACCCGCGAGGAGGACCCCGGCGATGATCGCGATCCGGAGGTCCCCGTTCCACACCGCAACGACGACGAACCCGACCATCCCGATCCCGTTCGCGATCAGCAGCCGAAGCGTTCGCGAGCCGCTCGATCGGGACGCCGGATCGTCCACGGAACGGGAATCGGGATCCATCACGGGACGTCGTTTTTCTCCGCGGAGCAAAGCCGCTTCGCTTGCGGGCCGCATCGGATTTCCGTTTCCGACCCGCGTTCCGATCGGCTTCGATCGGAGTCAGCCACCGCCATCGTTCGGCGGTCGGTATCAACGGGCAAAAGACCCTGGCCCTTCTGGATAGACATATGAAACCCAACCAGATCGACTTCACCGTCGATTTCGCCTACGGGGTGCTGCTCTTTCTTGCGATCGTGCTCATCGTCACGGTCGGGACCGGCGTCGGCATCGCGTTCGGTCTCGGCGCGCTTGTCTCCTATGTGATCCACGTCGGCTGGAAGATGTCCCGGTTCGATCCCGAATGGATGACCGAGGAGGTCACCGAACAGATCGAGGAGACGATCACCGAGGAAGTGACCGAAAGCGTCGGCGAGAAGGTTTCCGAGGACGTCTCGGAGAACGTCGAACGAACGGTCGCTGAAAAGGTCAGTAAGGACGTCGGTGAGCAGGTGACCGCAGAAGTGACCGAGGAGGTTACCCAGAGCGTCGAGCAAAAGGTGACCAAGGAGGTGACCGAGAACGTCGAGGAGGCCCTCTCCGGGGAGATTGACTCGATCATCACCCAGCTCGAGGAGGTCAACGATCGGATCGAGCGGCGACCGAGCCGAACCGAACTGGACGCCACGGATGAGCCGAACGCCGGCGATCGGGGGCGGTACGAGACGGTGGCTCCCGACGCGAGTGATGTGGCGGACGCGGCTGACCGGAACGACACTGCCGAGGAGGACTGGGCGGTCGACGCCAACGAACGGACGACCGATGATGCGGCTGACGAGACGGATGAGGACACCGACGACGCGGACGACGACGGAGAGTCCAGCACAGCACGATCGACGGCAACCACCCAGGAACAGACCGACTGATGGCGGCCGATCCGCTGATCGCCGTCGGCCTCCTCGTCGCGCTGTTCGTCGGGTTCAACATCGGTGGTTCGACGACCGGTCCCGCCTTCGGACCCGCGGTGGGCGCGGGCGTGATCTCGAAGCTGCTGGCCGGCGCGTTGATGTCGATCTTCTTCTTCGGCGGCGCGTGGACGATCGGTCGGCGCGTCGTCGACACGCTCGGTCGGGAGCTCCTGTTCGATGCCGGCGTTTTCACCATCGAGACGAGCATCGTCGTCCTGTTCTTCATCGGCGGCGCGCTCTTCATCGGGAACTACACCGGGGTTCCGGCCTCGACGTCGATGACCGCCGTCGGCGCGATCGCCGGGCTGGGCGTGGCGACCGGCGAGTTGAACTGGGCCGTGATGGGCGAGATCGCCGTCTGGTGGATCGTCGCGCCCCTCGTGGGGTTCTGGGTCTCGGTGATGATCGGTCGGTACATCTACCCGACGATCAACCGCTGGGTCGCGATCACGACGAGCGACGGGTCCCTGATCGTGCTGGATCGGTCGGGGACGATTCCGATCCCTCGTCCCGGACCGAACACCACGCGGCGCGAGTTCGTGGGGACGATCGTGCTCGTCTCCATCAGTTGTCTGATGGCGTTCTCCTCGGGAACCTCCAACATCGCCAACGCGATCGCCCCGCTGTACGGCGCCGGTGTGGAGCTGAACCTGCTGTTGCTTCTCGGCTCGGGCGCGGTGGCTCTGGGTGCGCTCACGATCGCTCGCCGCACGCTCGATACGCTCGGCAACAACCTCACCGACCTGCCGCTCACCGCGGCGATCGTCGTCGCGCTCGTCTCGTCGGGGATCGTCATCGGTCTGTCGGCGATCGGTATCCCGGCTTCGTTCGTGATCATCGCGACGATGTCGATCGTAGGGCTGGGGTGGGGACGCGCAACCCGTACGACGACGCTGTCGGACGGCATCCGTGGCGAGGAAGAGACCACGGTGTCCGTGGGCGCGCTCGCCGCCGAGGAGCCCGGCGAGAAGGCGCCGACCCTCGGTGAGGAGAGCCCGGCGGACATCCCCAGCGCGGCCGACCTCTTCGACCCGGCCACCACCGGTCGCGTCATCCTGATGCAGAACCTCGTCCCGGTCCTCTCGACGGGCGGCGCGTACCTGACGTTCTGGCTGCTCTTTCGGTTCGTGTGGTGATCTGGCCGCTCCGTCGCTCCCGGCCCGGACCCGGATCGTCGCGGTTCGTCCCGTCCCGCTAGTCGTCGCGATCCTGCCCGCCGCCGCCATCGGCTCCGTGCCGCCAGAGCGCGTGCGTGATCGCCGGGAGGTCGTGTCCGGTCTCCCCGGCGATCTCCAGACACGCCGATCGGTAGCGGCGGTAGTCGTCGACCCCGAGCAGGTCGGGATACGGTTCCGCGATCGTGCCGCACTCCCGAAGCGCCCGCCACTCGCGTTCGCTCACGACTGGATACGACTCGGGATCGAGGAACGCGAGAAACGCCGAGGCGACTCCGACGTCGACCCCCTCGAGCGCGGTGAGCTCCGTGACCGCGCCCGCCACGTCCTCCTCCTCGATGCGGTCTGCCGCGGTCGTGATGGCCGCGATCACGTCGTCGAAGGGGTTCGACTCGAACCGTTCCTCGACCGCGCGGCGATCCCGATCCGGGTACGCGCCGAGGTGCCGTCGGAAGTACCACCGGACCACCCACTCCGCGTCCCGCCGGCCGAACTCGCCGGCACGGAACGCCTCGGGCAGCGTCTCGCGTTGTTCCTGTTCCACCGCGTAGATCGGTTCGGTTTCCCGATACGCCGCGGAGAGCTCCGCGATCGTGTCGGCGGTGAGGTCGGGGTCGGTGGCGGCGTTGGTCATCTCACGTGTTGCTTCGGGACAGAAGTCCCTGAACGTTTCCCGACGCGTCGATCGGTTATGATCGGTCCCGATCGGTGCGGTCGTTTCGGTCGGTGTGGTTGTCTCGGTCGATGTGGTCGTTTCGGTCGATGTGGTTGTCTCGGTCGGTGCGGTCGAGATCGACCAACACACTCATACCCAGAGAGTTCGTCCGTTTAGACATATGTACGCACACGGGGAGGGAATCCATGTCCAGTGAGGAATCGGAACCGGTCAAGACGATCTGTCCGTACTGCGGCGTCGGCTGTGGGATCCAGGTCGACCAGGGCGAGGATCCCGGCGACGTGCAGTTCCGCCCGTGGGGCGAGGCCCCGGTCAACGAGGGACGGATCTGCATCAAGGGCGGCGCGGCGACGCAGGTCGTGAACCACGAGGACCGTCTGACCGACCCGCTGATCAAGGAGGACGGCGAGTTCCGCGAGGCGACCTGGGAGGAGGCGTACGGTCGCGTCGTCGACGAGCTCGAGCGCATCCGCGAGGAGAACGGCCCGGACGCGATGGGCTTTTTCGGCTCCTCGAAGACGATGAACGAGGAGAACTACCTCCTCCAGAAGCTCGCCCGACGATACGGCACCAACAACGTCGACAACTGCACGCGGATGTGTCACGCCTCGACGGTCTACGCGCTGCGCAAGAGCCTCGGCGCGGGCGCGATGACCAACAGTATGGCCGACCTCGAGGAGGCGGCCGACGTCTTCTGGATCCAGGGGGCAAACCCCGGCGAGCAGCACCCGATCGCCAACAGCCAGTACTTCCGGCAGGCGGTGCTCGAGGGTGCGACCGTCATTCAGGTTGACCCGCACGCCAACAAGACGACGCGGTCGTTCCAGATCGACGAGACCGACCGCCATATGCACCTCCAACTGGAGCCGGGAACGGACATCCCGCTGCTCAACATCGTCCTCAAGACGGTCCTCGAGAACGACTGGGTCGATGAGGAGTTCATCAAGTCGCGAACGGAGGGCTTCGACCACCTCCTGGAAACCCTCGAGGATTTCGACAAGGAGGCCGCCGCCGAGGAGTGCGGCGTCCCGCTCGAGGACATCGAGCTGGCCGCAGAGAAGTACGCGAAGGCGAACAACGCCGCCATCTTCACCGGGATGGGGATGAGCCAGCACACCTGCGGCGTCGACAACGTCCAAAACGAGATCAACCTCGCGCTCGCCACGGGCAACCTCGGCAGACCCGGTACCGGGGTCAACCCGCTGCGTGGACAGAACAACGTCCAGGGGACCTCCGACGTCGGCGCGATGCCGAACGTCCTGCCGGGCTACCAGCCCGTCGACGACGACGAGGCCCGCGAGAGCGTCGAGGAGGTCTGGGGCTTCGAGGTGCCCGACGAGCCCGGGCTCACCAACGTCGAGATTTCCCACGAGGCGGGCGACTCGATCAAGGGGCTCTACATCATGGGCGAGAACCCGGTGATGTCCGAGCCGGACGCAAACCGCGTCGCCGAGCGCCTACAGGATCTCGAGTTCACCGTCGTCCAGGACATCTTCATGACCGAGACCGCGGAGTACGCCGACGTGATCCTTCCGGCGACCACGTGGGCCGAACGCGGCGGAACCGTCACCAACACCGACCGGCGCGTCCAGCGAATGCGCGGCGTCGACAAGGTCCACGAGAACACGAAACACGACCTCGAGATCGTCTCGGAGGTCGGCCGACGCCTCTTCGGCGAGGACGGCGGCTTCGACTTCGAGGACCCGGAAGACGTCTTCGAGGAGCTGCGTGAGGTCTGTCCGATCTACTACGGGATGACCTACGACGCCCTCGGCGAGGAGGGACTCCACTGGCCCTGCTACGAGGAAGGTGACGAGGGGGACCCGTTCCTCTACGAGGACTCCTTCGACACCGAAAGCGGGCGCGGCCACATCGAGGGCGTTCGCCATCAGCCGCCCAAGGAGACGCCCGACGAGGAGTACCCGCTGATCCTCACCACCGCCCGTCTCGAGGAACACTACAACACGGGGACGATGAGCCGACGCTCCCCGCGACTCCACAACCAGCACCCGGAGAACTTCGTCGACATCCACCCGAACGACGCCGAGCGGTACGGCGTCGAGGACGGCGACTACGTGAGGATCTCCTCACGCCGCGGGGAGATCGAGGTGAAGGCGCAGGTCACCGAGGACATCAAGGAGGGCGTCATCTGGACGACGCCGCACTTCGCGGCCGCCTCCGGAAACGTCCTCACGAACGACGTGCTCGACGAGCGCGCGAAGATACCCGAGTACAAGGCCGCAGCAGCCGAGATCGAGGTTTCGGTCGACGCCGGCGGCGCCGATAACGCACCCGCGGACGACTGATCGCGGACGACTGATCGCGGACGGTCGATCGCGGGCGTGTCCGCAAGGGCGTCTCCCGGATCCGCACACGACGGTCACTCGAGCGCGCGCTTTTCCTTTTCGAGAACCTCGACGTCCGCGATCCGCGTGTCCGGATAGCCGCCGTCGGCGGTCTTCTCTGCCGCCTTCACCATGTCCCAGACCACGTTCAGGCCGGTGGTGACCCCCTCGAGCGCCTCCATCTCGCAGCCGGTCTTGCCGGTTGTCTCGACGGCGACGGTGGCGACGACGCGGTCGGATTCGACGGTGAAGTCGGTCTCGACGTTCGTGATCGGGATCTGGTGACACATCGGGATCGTCTCCCAGGTGTGTTTGACCGCCTGTACCGCGCCGATCCGGGCGGTCGCGAGCACGTCGCCCTTTCCGATCGCGTCGGCCTCGATCGCCCCGATGGTCGACGGCGTGAGATGGATCACGCCGCGGGCGACCGCGCGCCGGGCCGTATCGGGTTTGTCGCCGACGTCGACCATCTGGACGTCCCCGTCGTCGGTGGTGTGGGTAAGTTCGTCCGCGTCGGTCGTGTCCGGGTCGGCTGCATCCGCCTCGTCCGCGTCGGTCGTGTCCGGGTCGGCTGCATCCGCCTCGTCCACGTCCGGATCGGCCGGCCCCGAACCGGGATCGGCCTCGCCGTCTCCGTCGTCCTCACGCATCGGTCCGCACCGCCTCCGGGATCCGGTCGATCAGGTCGGTTGCGACTAGTCCGTATCCCTGATCCTCGACGACCAGGTCGCCCGCGCGTCCGTTCGCGTAGGCGCCGATCGCCGCGGCTTGCAGGGGGCGTTGTGTGCACGCGACCGCGCCGACGGCGCCGGCGAGCACATCGCCGGTCCCGCCGACGGTCATCCCGGGGTTCCCGGTCCGGTTCACCCGGAGGTTTTCGCCGTCGGTGATCACGTCGTAGGCGCCCTTCACGAGGACGGTCTGTCCCAGATCGGCGGCGAACTCCCGAACCAGATCGGAACGTTCGCGCCAGTCGTCGGCGCTCGGCCCGCCCATTGCCCGCAGCTCTCCCTGATGGGGAGTACACACGAGCGTGGCGTCGGTTTCGACGTTCGGGACGACCTGCAGCGCGTCAGCGTCGATCACGGCACGTCCGTCGTACGCCTCGAGGAAGCGCTCCACCGCCGTCAGCGTCGGATCCGCGTCGCCGAGGCCGGGGCCGAAAACGACGACGTCCCGTCCGGAAGCGAGCTCACTGATCCGGTCGAGGTGCTCGGGCTCGAGGATCTCGCCAGGGAATCCGTGCACGATCAGGTTCTCGGAGAAGCCCTGTACCTCGCGGGCGATCGACTCCGGACAGGCGACGTGGACGAGGTCGGCGCCGGCACGCAACGCCGCCCGTGCCGCCAGCGTCGGCGCACCGGTGTAGGGACCGCCACCGACGATCAGCACCTCGCCGTGGTCTCCCTTGTGGCTCATCGGGTCCCGGTCCAGTCCCAAGAGATCGCCGGGTCCGGTGAACAACTCGGCGGCGTCCGGGATCCCGATGTCGGCGACGGCCACCGTCGCCTCGGCGTCCGTCGCCGACGCCAGCCCCGGCTTGGCGTCGTGGAACGTCACGATCCGGTCGGCGGGGACCGCGACCCGTTCCCCGTCGGGACCGACCGCGATCTCGCCCGTATCGGCGTCGACGCCGGAGGGGACGTCGACCGCGAGAACGGCCGTATCCGTGCCGGACGCTGCCTCCGTAATGCGTTTCGCGACCGTTCGTTCCGGCTCTCGGAGGGGACCTGACACGCCGGTCCCGAGCATCGCGTCGACGATGACGTCCGCATCCCAGAGTGCCAGTCGGTCGGGTTCGCCGGTCGGGTCGACGACCGCCTCGGCGTCGATCTCCGCCGCGTCGAGCGCGTCCCAGTTCTCCCGAGCGATCGCGGTCGATATCGATTCGGAACGCCCGAGCAGCCGGACGCGAACGTCGTACTCCGACAGAAAGCGGGCCGCGACGAATGCGTCGCCGCCGTTGTTCCCGCGCCCGCACACCACCGTCACCGTCGCACCCGGGTCGGCGATCGTTCGGACCTCACGGGCGATCGCGTTGCCCGCCGACTCCATCAGCTGTTTGCGGGGGACGCCGAGGGCCGCCGCGTTGGCGTCGACCGCCGCCATTCGGTCGGCTGTGATCATTCAGTGATCGCTTCGGCTGGACCCGGATTAATCGTTCGGGAAGCCGGACCGGAACCGATCCTCGACGCTAGGCGGCGTGCTGATCGATCACCGACCGGAGCCGCTCCTCGTTCTGCGCGCCGACGAGGCGTTCGACCGGCTCGCCGTCGCGGAACAGCAACAACGTCGGGAGCCCTCGTACCCCGTACTGCCCCGTCAGGTTCTGATGCACGTCGGCGTCGACCTTCAGCACCGTCGCCGGGGTCGTGGCGGCGACGTCCTCGAGAACCGGTTCGAGCATCTTGCAGGGACCACACCAGTCCGCGTAGAAATCGACGAGGACGAGGTCGTGGCCCGCAAGTTCCTCCTCGAAGGAGCCGCCCTCGTAGTGGATCGGTTCGTCCGGCGACTCGGCTGCCGCTGCCGCTGCTCCGTCGTCGGTCTCGGTGGCATCGGCCTCCGTGCCGAGCGCTCCGTTTTCGGCTTTTTCCCGTAGTCTCGAGAGCTTGCGTTCGCGGATCGCTTCGAGGTCGTCGCCGCCGGACTCGCTCGGTGGTGAATCGCTCATACGGGCGATAGCCGCTCGACGGTTGTAAGCGGTTCGGTAGAAATGTGTAAAACACACACGATCGTCGTCCGGTTGGCCACACTCGGGTCGTTTCGCGCTCCAAGCGGTCCGCACCGCGGTCCGCCCGCGCACCGATCGGTCCGAACCCGATCCGGTGTGACCGTGATCGCCGACAACCCTTTCGCCGGGCGGCCACGCAGTCGACGGTATGGCCGACCCGTCCCCCTCGGCGTCGTGGCACCGTGAGTTCTGGGGCTGGACCGGGGCGGCGTTGTTCCTGTTGATCACCGTCGACCTCCTAACGTCGATGTACGCGGTCGCCGTCGTCGGCGTCGAACACGAGTCGAATCCGGTGATGGCGTGGCTGCTCACGCGACCGCTGTCGGTGCTCGTCGGAGCCCACCTGGCGGCTGCCGGGCTGCTCATCGTGTTGTTCTACGGCCTCGCCCAACTGGTCCGGGAGACGCCCGCGCCGAATCGAGGACCGTTCAAACGGCTGATCGAGGGATTCCTGGGGCTCCTGCTCGCGGCGGGGCTGTTCGTGTTCGCGAACAACCTCGCGGTGATCGTCTACGGGCGCAGCCTCCTGTGACCGGGACGCGACGAACGAACCTTTAACCGGGAAACCGCACTACCCCGTGGCAGTGAGTTCCCAGTCACCCTGGTCTGACGTGTTCGGTCACGCGGAGCCGTATCCCGAGCAGGCCGAGGGGATCGACGCGGCGATCGAGGCCGCCAACGAGGGGGGCTTCCTCGCGCTGGAGGGCGCCTGCGGGACGGGGAAGACGATGCTCGCGCTGACGGCCGGGATCGACCGCGTTCGCGACCCGGACTCGCCGTTCGAGCGCGTGTTCGTCCTCACGAGCGTGAAACAGCAGCTTCGCCAGTTCGAGGAGGACCTGCGGACGATCAACGGGAACCTTCCCGATGACCACCGGCCGGTCTCGGGGATCACCCTCGTCGGCAAGGCGGACGTCTGTCCGTACGCCCGCGAGAACCGGGGCGGGATCGACACGACGAACGTCTACGAGCGCTGTGAGGGGCTCCGCGATCGGACTCGGTCGCTCGTCGGAGACGGGGGATCGACGACCGCGGAGTCGCTCGCCGCGAACGCCCGCAGCCAGCAGGTCGGCCTCGCGGACTCGGGCGGCTCGGCCGGGACGGGAGGGGCGGAGTTCCTCTCGGTCGACGGCGAACCGACCCCCTACCGACCCGATACCGAGGAACACGAGGGGACCGAGTACTGCCCGTTCTACGCCGGCTTCCTCGCTGACCTCCCGGAGGACGGCGAGCCCGTCGAGGCCGTGCCCTTCGATGTGACCGACCGTGGCCACGTCGACGCGACGGAACTGGTCCGCCTGGCGGCCGGAGCGGGGTCGTGTCCCCACTCCGTGATGGGGGCGCTCGTTCCCACGGTCGAGGTGGTGATCGGGAACTATTACCACGCCTTCGACCCGACGACGACCGGCTCGTTCACCGGCGCGCTGCTCGACGAGTCGACCTTCGTTGTCTGCGACGAGGCCCATATGCTCGAACCGCGCGTGCGGGACCTCGTGAGCGACGGGGTCGCGGACCGGAGCCTTCGGGACGCGATCAACGAGCTCACCCGCGTGGTGCAGCCGGTCCGGTTCGACGACGAGGGGCAATACACCGACGACGCCGACGTCGTGCGGGGTGAGATCGCGGACAGCGACGTCTCGATCGAGGACGTCGAGCGCGTCCGCGAGTTCTACGAGGCGCTGCGCGGCGAGCTCGACCGGCGCGTCGTCGAGTATCTCGACCGCGAGCAGCCGGACTGGCGTGCGGACCCCGACCGACTCGAGGACGCCGAGATCCCGCTTCGGGACCCCGACTCGCCGGGCGTCGACGCGATCTCGGAGTGGGCCGAGACGAACGACTACGGGGACCGCGTGTGGGCGCTCGCGCCGGCGGTCGGCGCGGTGGCCGAGCGCGTGCTCCACGAGCTTGAGGGAGAGGACGCCCAACGCGCGGCGCCGGGCGTCGGACGGACGGTGAACGCGTGGTACCGCGAGGACCACGAGACGTTCTTCCGGGCGATCGCCCTGGAGCGAACCTGGGACGAGACCGAGCCGCCGGACGACTGGCGGCGCGTCTACAACGCGCGGCTCGCCCTGTTCAACTGCCTGCCGAGCCGCGCCATCGGCGATCGACTCGCCGAGTTCGGCGGCGGCATCCTGATGAGCGCGACGCTCGAACCGATGGACGTCTTCCGGGAGGTGACTGGCCTCGACCATCTCGCCGAGTCAGGTCGGCCGGTGCTCGAACGCACCCACGGGCTCACGTTCCCGCCAGAGAACCGCGAGAGCCTCGCCGTCGACGTTCCGAAGTACACCCACGACAACCGCGGCGCACCGGGCGAGGGGACCGAGACCCGCCTCGCGCACCTGGACGCGACCGTCGAGGTCGCCCGCCGGCCGGGAAACGTCCTCGTGGGGATGCCGAACTACGCCGAGGCGGAGTGGATGGCCGGCGAGCTCGACGATCGTCTCGAGAAACCGGTCCTGATCGACGAGTCGTCCGGCGATCACGTAACCGAGTCGCTCAAGGACGACTTCTTCGCCGGCGACGGGAAGGTGCTCGTGACGAGCCTCCGCGGCACGCTCACCGAAGGCGTCGACTACCGCGGCGACCGACTCCACGCGGCGGTCGTCTGCGGGGTCCCGATCATCAACACCGCCCGCCCGCGAACCCGCGCGGTCGTGGCCGCCTACGACGAGCGCTTCGGGAACGGCTTCGAGACGGCCTTGACGGTGCCGGCGGTTCGAAAGGCCAGACAGGCGATCGGGCGCGTCATCCGCGGCGCCGACGAGCGCGGCGTTCGCGTCCTGCTCGATGCGCGCTATGCCCGCGACTCCTGGAACGGTGTCCGGGAGTACCTCCCCGAGCACGAACGCGAGGAGTTCCAGCCGGTCAGTCCGGATATGCTCGGAATGGCGCTTGATCGGTTCGAGCGGTCCGAATAGGCCGGGCGGTTCGAGCAGTCCGAGCGGTGCGATCGTGGCGATCAGGCGCCGGATGAGTCGACGTCGTAGGAGAGCACGATCCCGTCGTCGAGCCGCTCGGTTCCGGTGAGCGTCAGCGACGGGAACGAATCGGTGAAGCCGTCACCGTCGGCAAGGGTCGGTGCGTCCCGGCCGCCGATCACCATCGACCCGACGTAGACCGACAGCTCGTCGACCAAGCCGGCGTCGAACAGCGAGAAGATCACCTCGCCACCGCCCTCGACGATAATCCGGTCGATCCCGTGGTCCGCGAGCGCGTCGAGACCGGCCGTAAGGTCGACGCGGGCCGGCGAGGAGTCGTCGCCGTCGTTCTCTCCCTCCGGCACATCCGGCCCGTTCCCGGTCTCGATCACCGTCGCGCCGGCCGCCTCGAGCGCCGCGCGGCGGTCGGGGGAGATGGCGGCACCGGCGAGCAGGTACGTCGTGGCCGCGTCATCGAGGATCCGTGCGTCGGTCGGGGTTCGACCGCGCGAGTCGACGACGACGCGGGCCGGGTTTCCCGATCGTCCGTTCCGCAGTCGGCCGACGCGACGGTCCTCCTCGGTGAGCGTGAGATGTGGGTCGTCGGCCAGCACGGTCCCGACACCGACGAGGACGGCGTCGGCCGCCGCGCGGATCCGGTCGACGCGGTCGAAGTCCTCGGAGCCGGAGATGCGGAGCTGCTCGCGCCGCCGCGTGGCGAGCTTCCCGTCGACGCTCTGGGCGGCGTTGACGACGACGTGCATATCGCGACGTCTGCCCGCGGCGTCATTGTCGTTTCGGTGTCTTCAGGGCGCCGTACTTCGCCCGCGAGCAACCCTTTTGTGCGGCGGCGCCGAATCCCGCTTCGATGGACGTAGATGCACACGCCGAGGAACTCGCCTCCACCCTCGGCATTGACAAAGCGGAGGTCAAAGCGGACCTGGAGAACCTACTGGAGTACAGCGTCCCGATCGACGAGGCCAAACAGAGCGTTCGGCGGAAACACGGCGGCGGAAGCGGCGGATCCTCGCCGTCGCCGACGACCGTCGACCTGGCCGAGATCACGACGGATCACGGCAACGTGACGGTCACCGTGCGCGTGCTCACGGTCGGCACACGAACGATCCGGTATCAGGGTGAGGACATCACGATCCGGGAGGGCGAGCTGGCGGACGGAACCGGACGGATATCCTACACCGCCTGGCAGGACTTCGGGTTCGAACCCGGCGACTCGCTGACGATCGGCAACGCCGGCGTCCGCGAGTGGGAGGGCGAGCCGGAGCTCAACCTCGGGGACGCGACGACGGTCGCGATCGCCGACGATGACGTGACCGTCGACGCCACGATCGGCGGGGACCGGGATCTGATCGACCTCGATCCCGGCGACCGCGGGCGGAACATCGAGGTCCGCGTGCTCAAGGTCGACTCGAAGACGATCTCGGGCCGCGACGGCGAGACACCGATCCTCGAGGGCGTCGTCGGCGACGAGACCGCGCGGCTTCCCTTCACCGACTGGGACCCGCGATCGACCGTCGAGGCCGGCGCCGACCTCCGGATCGAGGACGTGTACGTCCGGGAGTTCCGCGGCGTCCCCTCGATCAACCTCACCGCGTTCTCCACCGTCACGCCGCTTCCGGACCCGGTGCCGGTCAACGAGAACGCACCCCGGCTGTCGATCGCCGACGCCATCGATACCGGCGGGATGTTCGACGTCGAGGTCGTCGGTACCGTCCTCGACCTTCGTGAGGGCTCGGGGTTCATCGAGCGCTGTCCCGACTGCGGTCGCGTGCTCCAGAGCGGCCAGTGCCGAAGCCACGGCGACGTCGAGGGGGAAGACGACCTCCGCGTGAGGGCGATCCTCGACGACGGCACCGCCACGACGACGGTCGTCCTCAATGCCGACCTGACGGCCGACGTCTACGGCGGCGGACTCGAGGACGCCCGTGAGGCCGCCCGCGAGGCGATGGACAAGTCCGTCGTCGCCGAGTCGATCGCGGACGAGCTCGTCGGCCGCGCCTTCCGCGTCCGCGGGAACCTCTCGGTGGACGACTACGGCGCGAATCTCGATGCCGAGACGTTCACGGCCGCGGACGACGATCCGGCCGAGACGGCCCGAAGCGTGCTCTCGACGATCCGGTCGCGAGCCGCGACCGACGGCGGTCGTGAGCGTGCCACGGGAGGAGCCCGAATCGGTGCCGAGGATTCGGATCGTGGCGAAGACACGGAGGCGAATCGATGAGCGGTTCCGATTCCGGACCCGGCACGCGTGAGGTCGCCCATCGGCTCTTCGCGAGCGAGTTCGACGACGCGACGCTATCGTACTCCGAAAGCGACGAGGAACGCGCGCCGAACTACGTCCTCACGCCGCTCGGCGCTCGGGTCAACCGGCTGTTCGTCGTCGGTGTCCTGACCGAGGTCGAGCGTGTGAACGAGGAGACCCGGCGCGGGCGGGTCGTCGACCCCTCGGGCGCATTCGTCACCTACGCCGGCCAGTACCAGCCGGACGAGCAGGCGTTTCTGGAGCGCGCCGAGCCGCCGACGTTCGTCGCGTTGACCGGGAAGGCGCGGACCTTCCAGCCGGAGGATTCCAACCGCGTGTTCACCTCGGTCCGCCCCGAGAGCCTCAACGAGGTCGACGCCGACACCCGCGATCGATGGGTCGTTCGGGCTGCCGAGACGACGCTTAACCGCCTGGCGGTGTTCGAGGCGGCGCTCGACTCGGAGCTCCGCGGCGAGGACCTGCGGACGGCCCTCGAGGCCGGCGGCGCGCCCGCCGCCCTGGCGGAGGGGATCCCGCGGGCGATCGACCACTACGACACCTCCCGGGCGTATCTCGAGGCAACGCGTCGGATGGCGGTCGACGCGCTCGAGCTGATCGCCGGCGAACGCGACGACGTTCGCGCCCCCGACATCACGCCGGACGAGGGCGGGTCAGCGGACGTGGGGGCGCTCCCCGAGACCGACGTCTCGATCGACGCGGCCGCAGTCCGTGAGTCCGCCGGGGCTGACGCGGCTGACGATGGGGGTACGGCTGACACGGGAGACGAGGTGAGCACAGCTGACACGGGAGACGAGGTGAGCACAGCTGACACGGGAGACGAGGTGAGCACAGCTGACACGGGAGACGAGGTGAGCACAGCTGACACGGGAGCCGGGGCGAGCACGGCCGATGTGGAGGCCGACGACGCGAACGACGCCGACGAGCCCGATGACCTCGTCACCGAGACCGCAAGCACCACCACCGACTCCGTGACCGAATCGACGTCCGACGACCCGGATAGCGACGCCGCCGACGCGACCGCCGGGACGGAATCCGCGGACGACGTGTCCGCTTCGGACGCCGACACGGACGAGGAAGCGGAGGTGGACACCGACACGGATACGGACACGGACACGGACACCGGCGGGCTGGAGGACTTCGATACGGACACGGACGCTGCTGCTGACGCTCCCGCCGAGACGACGGCCACCGACGAGATGTACGAGTTCGACGAGGAGGAGCGCGCCGAGATCGAGGACGAGTTCGGAACTGACTTCTCGACCGGGACGGAGGTCGGCGGCCCGGGAGCGGCCGACATCGACGTTCCGGACGCCAACGACCTGGCTGCGTCGGACGAGCCCGGAGTCGACGAGGAGACCGGAGTCGAGGAGGGGCCCGGAGTCGAGGAGGGGCCCGGAGCAACCGCCGAAGGGACCGGATCCCTCGACGAGCCGGACGAGGAGGACCCGTCGGACGTCGACCTCGGCGAACCGGTCGGATCCGCCGGTGAGTCGGACGCCGATGCGACCGCCGAAACCGAAAGCGGCGGGGCTGCGGCGGACGACGGGAGCGATGCAGCGGACCTGGATCTCACCGGCGCGGCGATCGAGGCGATGGATGACCTCGACGACGGCGACGGGGCCGCCCGCCAGGCTGTGATCGACGCGGTCGTCGCGGAGCTCGGCGCGAACCCCGACGCGGTCGCGAACGCGATCGACGACGCGCTGATGAGCGGCAAGTGTTACGAGCCGAGCGACGACCGGCTGAAGGCCATCTGACCGGATGGCCCTCGTCGAACCGGTCCCGGGCGAGCCGGCGGTGGTCGCCGACCTCCCGGACGAGCGTGTGCTCCTGATCGCCGACTACCACGCCGGGATCGAGGCCGGGCTGCGGTACGAACGGGGCGTGGAGTTGGACAGCGATGCGGCGGGGCGCCGCGAGCACGTCCTGTCGCTGCTCGACCGGACGACCGCCGACAGACTGGTGGTGCTCGGCGACCTCGCCCACCGGATCCCCGAGCCCGAGGGCCCCGAACGCGAGGAGATCGAGGCGCTGATCGCTGCCGTCACCGAGCGCGTTCCGATGACGCTCGTGGTCGGCAACCACGACGCCGGCGTCGCCGAATCGGTCGCCGAGCGGGTCGCCGACGGACTAACGGTGATCCCGCCCGAGGGCGGTCGACTGGAGGCGAGGGGGCAGACGGGAAGCACGTCGATCGGGGTCGTACACGGCCACACGTGGCCCGACCCCGACGTGCTCGAGGCGGACGTCGTCTGTCTAGGACACGAACATCCGCAGGTCCGGCTCTCGGACGCGGTCGGCGGCAGTCGTGTCGAACGCGCGTGGCTCCGCGGGTCGCTTCGCGCCGAGGCGTTCGACGCCGCCGAACCGGGATCGACCGCCGTCGAGGCGGTCGAGTCCGACCCCGACGTCGTCGTCTTTCCCGCGTTCAACGAGCGGTCGGGCGGAACCTGGGTGAACGTCGAGGGGAACGGGTTCCTCTCGCCGTTCCTCCCGGACGCGCTCGACGACGCGGAGGCATACCTCCTCGACGGAACGCGGCTCGGTCCTTACCGGGACGTCTAGCGGATCGGGCGAACGGACGGTACGTGACCGACGATCGTGGACGTGACGGCACGGTGCGGGATGGGACGTGACGGAGCGTGTGGGACGGCGCGAGGTGGCCGTGCGACGCGTTTAATCGGCTCGATCCCGAAGATTCGTCGATGTCCGAGCCCTCGTTGTCCGGCGACGTGCAGGATGCTGCCGGCGATTCGGACGCCGACGTCGCCGACGGACACGACGACGATTCTCACGACGCCGGCGCGGATCGCGACGGCGATGCGGATCGAGACGCCGAGACGGAGGGACTGGACGCGTTCGCTCGGCTCGGCCCCGCGATCCGGGAGGCGCTCTCGGAGCGGGGGTTCACCAGACCGACCGAGCCGCAGCGGAAGGCGATCCCGCCGATCGCGGCGGGGCGGAACGCGCTCGTGCTCGCGCCAACCGGCACCGGGAAGACCGAGACGGCGATGTTGCCGGTCTTCGACCGGATCGTTCGCGAGCGAGCGGAGCGTGCGAACGGAACGTCCCCGGAGGGGATCGCGGCGCTGTACATCACGCCGCTGCGCGCGCTCAACCGGGACATGATGGGCCGGCTGGAGTGGTGGGGCGAGGAACTCGACCTCGAGATCGCCGTTCGACACGGCGACACGACCCAGTACGAGCGGTCGAAGCAGGCCGACGACCCGCCGGACGTGCTCATCACGACGCCCGAGAGCCTGCAGGCGATCCTGACCGGGTCGAAGATGCGACAGGCGCTCGCGGACGTGGCACACGTAGTCGTCGACGAGGTCCACGAGCTCGCCTCCGCCAAACGCGGCGCCCAGCTCACGATCGGGCTCGAGCGCCTCCGCGAACTCGCAGGGCCGGTTCAGCGGATCGGCCTCTCGGCGACGGTGGGATCCCCCGAGGAGGTGGGACGCTTCCTCGTCGGCTGCGGGAAACGCGACCCCGGTCGGAACGGGGACCGGGAGTTTGCGGTCGTCGAGGTGGAGGCCGGGACACGCGTGGACTTCGAGGTCGTCAGCCCCGCGATCACCGAGGAGGACGAACGCCTCGCGGGGGCGCTGGCGACGACCGAGGAGATCGCGAGCCACGTCCGAACGATCCGCGACGTCGTGGCCGACAACCGGTCGACGTTGGTGTTCGTCAACACCCGGCAGACTGCGGAGGCGCTCGGGTCCCGGTTCAAGGCGCTGTCGGATGCCGGGATCTCGGTCGAGATCCACCACGGATCGCTTTCGAGCGACGTTCGGGTCGACGTCGAGGACCGGTTCAAGACGGGCGAGATCGACGCGTTGATCTGTACGTCCTCGATGGAGCTCGGGATCGACGTCGGGCGCGTCGACCACGTGGTTCAGTACGGGAGCCCCCGTGAGGTGGCCCGGCTGCTCCAGCGCGTCGGGCGCGCCGGCCACCGGAGCGACCGGGTCTCGCGGGGAACGGTCGTGACGAGCGATGCGGACGACGCGCTCGAGGCCCTAGCCATCGCCCGCCGGGGGACCGTGGGCGAGGTCGAACCCGCGAACATCCAGTACGGCAGCCTCGACACCGTCGCCAACCAGGTCGTCGGGATCGTGATGGACCTCGGTGAAGTCCACGCCCGACGGGCGTACCGGATCGTCACGAGCGCATACCCGTTTCGCGACGTGGACGAGGAGACGTTCCAGGAGGTGGTCCGCGAACTCGACGGGAACCGCGTCGTGTGGCTCGAGGAGGAGACGGACACGATCGAGAAGTCCGGCGGCTCCTGGCAGTACTTCTACGCGAACCTCTCGATGATCCCCGACGAGGCGACCTTCGAGGTCTACGACCTCTCCTCGCGGCGGCAGATCGGGACCCTTGACGAGCGGTTCGTGCTGGACTTCGCCGGCCCCGGCGAGACGTTCATCCAGCGCGGTGAGATGTGGCGGATCACGGACGTCGACGAGGAGGAGGAGCGCGTGAACGTCTCCCCGATCGAGGACCCCGGCGGGGAGGTCCCCGCCTGGGTCGGCTCGGAGATCCCCGTTCCGAAGCCGGTGGCCGGCGAGGTCGGACGGATCCGCGCCGAGGTCGCGGATCGACTCGCCGACGGGGTTCCACCGGCGGCGGTCGCTCGTGGGCTGTCCGAGCGGTATCCGGCCGACGAGTCGACGATCCTGGACGCGATCGACCCGATCGTCGACCACGTCGACGCCGAGCAGCCGCTGCCGACCGACGACCGGATCGTCGTCGAGGGGCTCGGCCGGTCGATCGTCGTCAACGCGGCGTTCGGCCACCGGATAAATGAGACGCTCGCGCGTCTGCTCTCGGCGCTCGTCGGCCAGCGGACCGGGTCATCGGTCGGGATGGACGTCGATCCGTACCGGATCGAACTGGAGGTGCCGTCGTCGATCGACCCCGGAACGGTGATCGAGATCCTGGAGGAGACTGACCCGGACCATCTGGCGTCGTACCTCGAACTCGCGTTGAAGAACGCCGACACGCTGGCGTTCACCCTCGCACAGGTGGCGGCGAAGTTCGGCACCGTGAAGCGGTACCAGGAGGGATCCGGCCGGTTCGGCGGCAATCGCCTTCTGGCCGCCCTCGAGGGGACGCCCGTCTACGAGGAGGCGGTCCGGGAGGTATTCCACCAGGACCTCGACGTCGCGGGGGCCGCGACGGTCCTCGACCGAATTCGAGACGGGACGATCGACCTCGCCGCGGCTCGGGAACGAACACCGATCGGATCCGCCGGGGAGTCCTCGGGACGGGAGTTCCTCGTGCCGGAGAACGCCGACGCGGACGTCATCGAAACGGTCCGCGAGCGCATTCAGAACGACCGGATGCTGCTGTGCTGTCTCCACTGTCAGGAGTGGACCCGGCGGACGCCGGTCAGGCGGATCCGGGACCAGCCCGCCTGTCCCGAGTGCGGGTCGACCCGCGTCGCCGCGCTCAACCCGTGGGACGAGGAGACCGTCGCCGCGGTCCGGGCGAACGAGCGGGACGACGAGCAGGAGCGACTCACGGAGCGCGCCTATCGATCGGCGAGCCTGGTGCAGAGCCACGGCAAACGGGCGGTGATCGCGATGGCCGCCCGCGGCGTCGGCCCGCACAACGCCGCCCGGATCATCTCGAAACTCCGCGAGGACGAGTCGGAGTTCTACCGCGACATCCTCAAACAGGAGCGCGAGTACGCCCGCACGCAGTCGTTCTGGGATTGAGACGCCGCCGAGATCGGAGCCGTGCCAGTGCCGAGACCGCGCCGAACTATCGTCGGATCTCGAACCCGTCGATCCCGGTCGGATCCTCGTACGTCACGGCGACGTCCTCGACGGTCGCGCGCGGACTCCCCTCCTGGCACCACTCGACCAGCGACTCGACCGCCTCCGGGGATCCCTCGAAGACGGCCTCGACGCGACCGTCATCCAGGTTTCGGACCCAGCCATCGACGCCGTGTTCGCGTGCGGTGTCCCTGGTGGTGGCGCGGTAGTATACGCCCTGTACGTGGCCGGAAACGTGGACGTGTGCGCGAACGCGGTCCTCGGCCCCTCGATCGCTCATCGTCGGATCGATGACCAGCGGAGTCTTATAAGTGGCGCCGTGACACCCCGGTATGAACCTGTTCGGAACGGCGGGGATCCGTGGCGACGTCGACACGTATGTCACGCCCGAGCTCGCGCTCGCGGTCGGCGGCGCGGTCGCCGAGACGATCGTGGAGGGCGCAGTGGCCACCGAGGGAGCGCTGGACCCGGAGATCGTGGTGGCCCGTGACGGCCGCGTGACGGGTCCGGCGCTGGCCGACGCGATCGCGGCGGGTGCCGCCGCCGGGGGCGCGCGCGTTCGACGCGCCGGAATGCTTCCCACGCCCGCGCTCGCGTTCGCGTCACGGGGCCGGTACGGGATCGCCGTGACGGCCTCCCACAACCCGCCACACGACAACGGGATCAAGCTCTTTCGCGACGGCGTCGAGTTCGACCGCGACGCTGAGGCGGCGGTGGAGACGCGCGTCGCCGAGGGCACCGGATCCGCCGACTGGAACCGGTGGACGGAGCCGGAGTCGGTCGCCGTACTCGAGGAGTATCGGGAGGCCGTCGCCGCCTATGCCCGAGGGTTCGGCGCGCCGCTCGACGGACTTCGGATCGCCGTCGACTGCGGGAACGGGATGGCCGCGCTGGCGACGCCGGCCGTGCTCGGCGACCTCGGCGCCGAGGTCGTCACGCTCAACGGGAACGTCGACGGCCACTTCCCCGGCCGCGGTAGCAAGCCCACCCCCGAGACGCTGTCCGACCTCCGTGCGTTCGTCGCGGACGCCAACGAGGGAATCGAGAACCCCGGTCGGCCGGGGACCGATGCAGGATTCGCGTTCGGGATCGGGCACGACGGGGACGCCGATCGGATCGTGATCGTCGACGCGGACGGGGAGATCGTCCACGAGGACACCGTTCTCGCGATCCTCGCCGAGCGGTACACGCGCACGAGCGAGGCTGCGGATCCGGTCGTGGTCACGACGCCGAACGCCTCGGGCCGGATCGACGAGCGCGTCCGGGAAGCGGGTGGTCGCGTCGAGCGCGTCCGCCTCGGCGCGCTTCACGAGGGGATCGCTGCCGTCCGGGAGGCGGCGTCCGAGCGTGAGGAATCCGGCGACGTCGCGGTCGCCTTCGCCGCGGAGCCGTGGAAACACACCCACACCCGGTTCGGCGGCTGGATCGACGGCGGCTGTTCGGCCGCGGTGTTCGCTCGGCTCGTCGCGGCGGAGGGACTCGACGCGCTCCGTGCGCCCGTGACCGAACGCCCCTACCGGAAGGAGAACGTCGACTGTCCGGACGAGCGAAAGGAACCGGCGATGGACCGCCTCGCAACCGCGCTTCCGGAGGCGTTCCCGTCGGCCGACGTCTCCACGGAGCACGGCGTCCGCCTGGAGTTCCCCGACGCCTCCTGGGTGCTCGTTCGGCCGTCCGGCACCGAGCCCTACATCCGGCTGTACGCCGAGAGCGACGACGTCGACGACCTCGTCGCTGAGACGCGATCGGCGATCGAAACCGCCGTCACGTCGGTCTAGCGGCACCACCGCGTTCGGGCGACCGCACGGGACGGGTGCGTCGGTCCGACGAAGTCACAACAGGCAAATAGCCGGTTCACACAGGAGTCAGGTACGGGGCCCCTCGGACACATGACGGAGTCGACCACGTCGGACGCACGCTCTCGGCCGACACGAACGGAGATCCTGTCGATCGTCGTCGCCTGTGGCTGTCTCGCTGTAGCCGTGCTGTTTCAGCCACCATCCGGACTCTCCCGCTCGGGGCTGATCGCGCTCGGGATCTTCGGGTTCGGGCTGGTGCTCTGGCAAAGTGAGGCGGTACCCCACGTTGTCACCAGCCTGCTCGTGGTCGGCTTTCTGTACGCGTTCGGAACGGTATCGACCTTCGAGGCCGCTGCAACCGGGTTCGCGTCCACGCTCTTCTTCTTCTTTTTCGCGCTCCTCGTGCTCGGACACGCCATCTCCAAGGTGGGGCTGGATGCGCGTGTGGCCCGTCGCCTGTTGGCGTCCGCTTCGACGCCGCGGGCGTCGTTCCGGCAGACGAGTCGGTACGTGCTCGCGTTGTCGTTTCTGATGCCCTCAGCGCTGGCCCGTATGGTCGCATTCACGCCGATCATCGAGGAGGTCGCCGACATCTACGACCTCGATGCGGATCACCCCTTTCGCACCTCGTCGTTCCTGCTGTTGGGCCAGCTCAACCCGATCGCCTCGATGTCGTTGATGACCGGCGGCGGACTCCCCATCATCGGAGCACAGCTGATCCAAACGTCCGGATACACCATCAACTGGATCACCTGGGCGCTGTACATGATCCCGCCGGCGGTGTTCATCTACGTCGTCGGCGTGATCAGCCTCGAGTGGCTCCATCCGATAGCATCCGACTCCGGACGACGCACGACGGACGGGGACGGACGAGCCGGAACCGACAAAGACGGACGACCCGAGACTGACGGGGACGGAGCGGTCGACGACCCGGAGCCGATCACGCGCGACCAGTGGGCGGTCGGGCTCGTGATGGGCGCCACGTTGCTGTCGTGGGCGGCCAGCCCGTTCCTCGGGATTCCGACGGTCCTTCCGGCGATCGTCGCCGTCGGCGTGTTGTCGCTTCCCGCCGTGGGCGTCCTCGACGTCGAGGACATGACCGAGGTCAGTTGGGGCGTTCTGTTTCTCATCGGCGGAATGTTCTCGTTGATCGACGTGCTCGAGGCGACGGGCGCGTTCGAATGGCTCGTAGCTGTCGGGTCGGCAGTGATCCCCTTCGGCGCTTTCGCACCCGCAACGATCGTCATCGTCCTCCTCGCGCTCGTGCTCGGGATCCGGCTGTTGTTTCCGAGCGGGTCGGCGTGTCTCATCGTCGTCGTCCCGATCCTGGTCACGTTCGCTCGCACCTACGACCTGAACGGGCTCTTCCTCTCCCTCTCGGCAGTGGTGGTCGCCGGATCGACCGTGCTCGTCCCCCTCCACGTTCCGCCCGCCCTGTTGGCGTTCAACCGGGGACACGTGGATACCCGGGAGGTGTTTGCCCTCGGCGTCGTGACGATCCTCGCCGCGATCGTCGCGATCGCGGGCGCGTGGCTCGTGTATTGGCCCCTCGTCGAGGCCGTACTGTGACACGCACGGCCCAAACGTTTATTTGCTGCTTATGCGTGTATTGAAACGCGATGGCGACAGGTACAGTGGCCTTCTTCAACGACACCGGAGGCTACGGATTCATCGAGAGCGAGGACGCGGACGAGGACGTTTTCTTCCACATGGAGGACGTCGGCGGCCCGGACCTCGAAGAGGGACAGGAAGTCGAATTCGAGATCGAGGAAGCTGAAAAAGGGCCGCGGGCGACCAACCTCACCCGTCTCTGAGGCCGACCAGCGACGTCGATCGAGTTCGCGTTTTTCCCGACGGGCGACACACGCGGCGTAGCGACGGCGCCGTGATCGACGTGCCGTGATCGGCGCGTGGCGTTTTATAAATACATACGCGCGAAACCGACTGACTGCGCGTCGATCGCGTGGCTGTCTCACTCACGGGGCGTCGATCGGTCCCGAGAAACAACGCTTTTCGGACGTGGTCCCGAAGCCGGCCTATGGCAGACGACGAGTCCACGGACGCGGACGAACCGGCTGACGCCGATGGATCCAACGGGGCCGACGGGGACGGCGAGGAAAAGTCCTTCCGCGAGCGGGTCGAGGAGATCCGCGAGCGACGCGAACAGGAGCGCGAGGAGGGCGAGGGTGACCGACCGAGCCCCGAGGAGATGATGGGTGGCGGTGGCGGCCCCGGCGGGATGGGCGGCGGCGGCAACCCGTTTGCACAGATGATGTCCGGAATGATGGGCGGCGGCGGTCCGGGCGGCGCTCCAGGCGGGATGGGCGGCGGCCCCGGCGGTGCCGCCGGCGGACCCGGCGGTCGTCCCGGTGAGGGTGGCGGCGACGACGTCGGCAACGAGGAGCTCGTGCGCGAAGTCCGTCAGCTCCGCGATGAGGTCCGCGATGCGACCCGACAGCTCCAGCGCATCGCGCAGGCGCTCGAGGACGACTAGGCCGGCTTCGCAATACCTTTTTCCGGTCGTCACGCGGGTTCGATATGGGCATTCCCGAGGAGCGCATCGAACGGCTGCTTCCCCTGGCCCGTGAAGCGATCGTCGCGGGCGAGCACGATCGGGCCCGCACGTACGTCCGCCGCGCGAAGCGGATCGCCGAGCGCAATCGGGCCCGCCTTCCTCGGGAGTTCGAACGCAAGACGTGTTCCGATTGCGACGTCTATCTCCGCCCCGGCGTGACCGCCCGCGTTCGGACGCGCACGAGCCGGGTCGTCGTTCGGTGTCTGGAGTGTGGCGCGACACACCGGTATCCGTTCTCCTAGTCCACAGTGTGGCCGGGCTTCGACTCGATCGCTTTCCCCGTGTGTCACCGTCACGGTCGGCAGTCGAAGCCTCAAGTTTCAACTAGTGGCGGCGTTTGCGTGGGTATATGACGGACCAAGAGCTCCGGAAGCAGGCACACGACCTCGACGTTACGGTGTGGGTCGGCAAGGCCGGGATCGACGCAGTCGTGGACGAACTCGCCGACCAACTCGACGACCGCACGCTCGTGAAGGTCAAGTTCCTTCGGTCGGCCCGTGGCGGGACCGACACCGCGGAACTGGCCGGGGAGCTGGCTGCGGCGGTCGACGCCGAGCTGATCGAGACGCGTGGGAACACGGCGGTGTTCCACTGATGGGGATCCCCGCGCAGGTGGCACCGATCGCCGACGTGCTCGCCCCGGTTACGGGCGACGCGATCGCGGAAACACTGGCGTCCGCGATCGTCTTCCTCGCCGTGATCACGATCGTGTTCGTGGGGAACCGGGCACTCCTGTCGCCGCTCGTGGAGCGAGTTCTCGACGAACGGGGAGTCGAACCGCACGCGCGCCGGCCCCTCACCAAGATCGCCTCGATCGTCGTCCTGTTTGCCGGGATCGCGATCGCGTTTGGACTCGCCGGCTACGGAAGCTTCCTCCGGTCGCTTGCGACGATCGCCGCCGCGGCGACGCTCGCGATCGGCTTTGCCCTGCAGGAGGTCATCCGAAACTTCGTCGCCGGCGTGTTCATCTACACCGACCGGCCCTTCCGCATCGGTGACTGGGTCGAATGGAGCAACGGCGACTACTCGGGCGTCGTCGAGGACATCTCCTTTCGGGTCACACGGATTCGAACGTTCGACAACGAACTGCTGACCGTGCCGAACTACGTGCTGACGAGTGGCGTCGTGAAGAATCCGGTCGCCAAGGACACCCTCCGGCTGAAGTTCCTCTTCGGGGTCGATTACGAGGACGACATCGACCGTGCGACGACGATCATCATCGAGGAGGCCGAAAAACGGGACGACATCCTCGCCGACCCCGCACCGTCAGTTCGGCTCACCGAGTTGGGAGACTCCTTCGTCGGGCTCCAATCGCGGATCTGGATCGACAACCCCTCGCGGGCGGACTTCGTCAGAACTCGTGGCGAGTACGTCACGGCGGTGAAGCAACGCTTCGACGAGGAGGGTATCTCCATTCCGTTCCCGCAGCGAACCGTCTCCGGGCGCGGCGCGTGGGAAGAACCGCCGGCCTTCGGGGATGAGGCCTGATCGATCGGTCGTGGCGCGAACCGCGTTTTGAGTGAGAACGAACCGCGTTTTGAGTGAGAAAGTGGATGGCGCGCGCCGTCGTCCGCGTGTGAGGTCGCCCGCTTACGCGTCGTCGGCGTCGGGATCCGTCAAGTCCTCGATCGACGCGTCATCCGGCGTTCCATCGCCGAAGCCACGGAACAGCGTCTCGAAGTCCGTGTGTGAGTCCAGGCTGGTAACCGCATCATCGAGGTTCTCCTTGAGCGCGTCGAGGTCCGTGGCGAGCTGCTGGTACTCCGTGCTCTCCTCGAGGGCGGCCTGGCTCTTTTCGGACTCCAACAACGCCTTCTTCGACGCCAGCGAGAAGAACTCCTGGACGCCGGCGTCGTACTGGCTGCGTTCGTAGAGCTCGTCGACCGTCTCTCGGAGGGCGTCCTTCGTGACGGGCTTGACGAGGTAGTCGTCGAATCCCATCGCGACGATGTCGAAATCCGGCTCGACAGCGGTCACCATCGCGACGCGACAGTCGATCCCGCGATCACGAACTGTCTCGAGCACCTCGTCACCGGACAGGCCGGGCATCCGTCTATCCAGCAGGATCACGTCGATGTCCTCATCGAGAGCATCGAGTGCCTCCCGACCGCCGTACGCGGTACGGATACGGTACTCATCGCCCAGCCACGCGGCGTACAGGTCTGCCAGGTCGGGCTCGTCCTCCACGACGAGGACGAGGGGAGGTTCCTCACTCATAGGTCATCGAGATCGCGACTGAGTCGCTCGTTCGGGTGTGTGTCGTCACGCTATATCAAAATACCCCTTGTCGATCGATATCGCCGGTACTCGAGGGGCCGATCGATGGGGATGGATCCACGTTCGTGATCGGAAGCGGGTGGGTCACAGTGGGTACGGATCCGGGCGACCCCCGAACCGGCGTTACTCGTTCGGGCTGTAGTTCGGTGCTTCGTCGGTGATCATCACGTCGTGGGGGTGGCCCTCGGTCTGGCCGGCCGCGGAGACGCGCACGAACTCGGCGCGCGATTTAACCTCCGGGATCGTCTCGGCGCCGACATAGCCCATCCCGGATCGCATTCCGCCGACGAGCTGGTAGAGTTCGGACGCGATCGATCCCTTGTACGGCGTCGCCGCCTCCACGCCCTCGGGGACGAAGTCCTCGTCCTCGTCGGCGTCCTTGAGGTACCGATCGCCGCCGCCGGACTGCATCGCGCCGACCGATCCCATCCCGCGGTACTGCTTGTACTTTTTGCCGTTCATCGTGATGACGCGGCCGGGCGCCTCGTCGGTTCCGGCGAAGTAGGAGCCGAGCATCACCGCGTCCGCGCCGGCGGCGATCGCCTTGATCGCGTCGCCGGAATACCGGATCCCGCCGTCGGCGATGACCGGCACGTCGGCCGCCGACGCGACGTCGGCGACTTCGGAGACAGCGGTGATCTGGGGCATCCCGGCACCGGAGACGACGCGGGTCGTACAGATCGATCCCGGTCCGATCCCGACCTTGAGTCCGTCCGCGAAGTCGGCGGCCGCCTGGGCCGCCTCGCGGGTCCCGACGTTCCCGACGACGACGTCGGCGTTGACGCTCTCCTTGATCGCCTCGGCGGACTCGAGAACGTCCAGGTTGTGGGCGTGGGCACAGTCGATGAAGAGGACGTCGGCACCCGCTTCATCGGCCGCGATCGCGCGCTCCTCCTCGAAGGGGCCAACCGCGACGCCGGCCAGCAGCCGACCGTCCTCGTCGCGGGCGGCCTGTTCGTGTTCGCGCCGCTGGAGGATCCCCTGCATCGTCACGAGCCCCACGAGGCGGTTCCGGTCGTCGACGACCGGCACGCGCTCGATCTTGTGGTCGTACATCAGCTCGAGCGCCTCTCGAGCGGTCACGTCCTCGCCGGCGGTGATGACCTCGTCGGTCATCGCTTCCCGGACCGCGTCCTCGTCGCCGACCTCGAGGTACGGCCGGATGTCGGTCCCGGAGATGATCCCGAGTACGGCGTCGTCCTCGTCGACGACCGGCGCGCCCGAGACGCCCTCGCGCTCCATCGTGGCGTCGGCCTCCCGGACGGTCATCTCCGGCGTCACGGTCACGACGTCCTCACGCCGGATGACGAGCTCGTGGGCGCGCTTGATGCGCTCGACCTCCTCGGCGGTCTCCTCGACGGTCATGTTGCGGTGGAGGACGCCGATCCCGCCCTCGCGGGCCATCGCGATCGCCAGGTCGGATTCGGTGACGGTGTCCATCGCCGCCGAGAGCACGGGAACGTTGATATCGACGTTTTTCGAGACGCGACTCGAGACGTCGGCCTCGTCGGGCTCGACGCGACTCTCCTTGGGACGCAACAGCACGTCGTCGAAGGTCAATGCCTCTGGCACACGAAGCTTCTCGGAGAAGGGCCCGGTCGTTGGATCGTCTGTCGCCATATAAACCGTCATCGCGTCGCCTGCAAAAACGTTGCGAGTCCGCATCGACGTGCAACTGTATCACACCCACGGTCGGGATCTGTACACACGGACGGATCAGACAAGGAGGATCACACACGATCACGCGGGTCGGAGCACGCCGGTATATCGGACCGATGGGTCACGAACTCCCGAGGCGTGGACGGGGGCACCGACGACCCCGAACACACGCTGTGGCAAAGCATCCTCCCCGCCAGCAAATAACTGTCCATTCGATCAGAAATATCGAAATAATACGTGATCGTCACACGCGATCGGCGTCGTATGCGAACGTCACTCGCACAACGTTTATGCTCCCATACTCAGTAGATATGCGTATGGACTCCGACAGTTCCGCCAGTATGAGTGTTGCCGGGCAGCCGAGCGTCGCCGTCGACGCGAACGCGAATGCCGGCACATTTACATTTACTGGCAACTGCTCGGACCGGTCCGGCTTCGACGCCACGATCCAGCGGATCGACCATCGTGGATCGGCCGGATACTGCCGTTTGCCCCACGGTCAGGGCGTACCTGCCTGAATGAGCGTCTCCCAGCACCCCGTCGCACTCCGGCTGGAACGCCAGGTTGGCGGTGCAACCAAGCTGTTAGCCACGGTGATGGCGCTCCCGCTCATCGACGGGATCTTCCCGGCGCTCGTGTTGGCCGGCGCGCTGTCGACGCCGGTTGGCATCCTCGAGACGGGCCTGCTGATCTTCGGCGGCTCCGCGACGATGGCGGTCATCCTCGCGGAGATGGACGGCACCCGACGTGAACAGGTCACGTCGGTGTTGCTCATCGGCGCACTTATCGTGCCGCTTGCCGCCCTGCAGGCTGCGATCGCCCCGACGCTTGCGGGTCTCCTCGATCTCGAAGTCTTCCAGCGGTTCGCAGGACTCGTCATCCTGACGATCGCCGCCAAGACGGCCTCCGCGAAGATCGGTGACGTGCTCCCGTCCCCCAGCGTCATCATCGCTCTCGGCCTCGTCGCGAGCATCTCGCCCGCGGGAGCCGAGTTAGCGTTCTCGAGTGACCCGTCGATCGTCGCCCGCGGCGCCGCGGCGGCGGCGGTCGGCGTCGGCTTCGCGCTGTTCGTCGCCCTCGCGGCTCCCCAGCTCCGGGGCCACGTCAACATCGACCGCTTCCGCTTCGGCTCCGCCGTGGCGCTTGGCGTCCTCGCGCTCCCCATCCTGGGGATCCTCCAGACGGACGCGCCGATCGCCCTGGCGGTGCTCGTGGTTACGGGCCTGTTCGCCTACGATCCCGACGCCGATCCGTCAGTGACGGCAAGCGGTCGCCGCGGCGACCTCGGCGGCGGTCCCGACGATCCCGACGGTGGTGCGGGCGACCGCGGCGACGCCGAGAGGGCCGACGACCGGGACGTCGAAGGGCGCAAGGAACCCCGCAGCGAGCCCGACCCGCTCCCGATCGACGTCCCCGAGGCGCCGGACCGGATCGCGGGCGTGGACCCCTCGCTCGTCGCCGTCGACGTGAACGCCCACGGCGCCGTCCCGCGCCCCGCCCCCAACGGCGGCTCGGCAGGCGTCGTTGCCGACCGCGACCCGGCGAACACGCCCCGTTCGCCGTCGGCGTTCGGGCTCTCGGAGGCCGACGACGGCGTTGGAGTCGACCACGATTCGGGGGCCGACGACGCCGAGGATGCCGGTTCCGATATGGCCGACAACGCCGAGGATGCCGGTTCCGATATGGCCGACGACCCCGATGCCGACCCGGCATACGCCGACGGCGACACGGGCGCAACCCGCGCGCCGTGGTTGTAAACCGCGGTCGTCGACCGGGTCGACCTAGTTGAGCAGCCTGCCCGGCGGCGATGGCTCGACCGTCGTGTTTTAGGGAGCGCCCCGCCAGGAACGTGTATGAGCAACCGTGTCGTCCAGGGACGAATGGTGACGCCGGAAACGTTGGCGGAACTGATCGAGGGAGAGTCGGTGCTCGAGGCGGAGTCGATCGAGGACGCCGACGAGAACTGTCCGGCGTGTGGCGGCGACGTGATCCAGGTGGGCTACATGCCGTCGGTGACCGAGTTCGTCGTCGGCCGGAAATGCCAGGAGTGCGACTGGGCCGCCGACGATCGCGACTGATCCTCGACGTCGATCACGACCGATCGCCCGCGGTCGGTCGAACCGGATCGAAACCCCTTTAGCGAGACCTCGGTAACGGTGGAACGCGAGAACGGGGCTGTGGCCAAGCCAGGCATGGCGACTGACTCCAGAGGTGACGCCCGGTGACGAACTCCAGACTGATATACCGAGCGGGCGACTGATCATCGCCCGTGTTGACGACGTTCTGGAGTACCGAGGCAAACCGGAGATATCAGTCGATCGGGGGTTCAAATCCCTCCGGCCCCACTTCACCAGTTCTCAACCGCTCAGAGTGGCGAACACAGGTATTTCAGCGGGTGTCTTATAAAGTCTTTCGGCGTGATCAGAGCCGGTAATCATCCCCCGATCGACTCCTGAACCCCACCGTGTGTCGAAAATCTGGTACTCTCCTATCGGCAAAATCTTTCGGTAGTGGAATAGCCGTTAACGAACCAACAACTCACCGAAAAAGGATTCAGAACACAGAGGGGTTCAGCGTGCGGCAAGAAGATGGCGTGCGCGAGTCTACCGAAGCTCGTCGTACTTCTCCAACACCATATCGAAGTAAGGTTTCCGCTCTTTCTCCGCCTCCTTCTCCGACGCTCCCGACTCTCCACGTGCCCGCCGCAACGCTACCGGCTCGCCGAGTCCGGCGGCGCGAGCAGTTCGATCGGGTGCCGTGCGGGACGATCGAGCAGAGCGTCGAGCTGCTCGCCACAGGACGTTCCCGAAGCGACGAGCGTCCGGTCGGTTCCGCCGAAGTCCTCGACGAGGGGTTCGCCGACGTCGATGCTCAGTTCGTAGTACTCCGTTTTATACCCGAACGATCCGGCCATTCCGCAACACTCGGTATCGGAGGTGCGGACGTCGTAGCCGGCGCGCTCGAGCACCGTGAGCGTGTACACCTCGAGATCGAGCGTGCGGGCCTGGCAGTGCGGGTGGTACGCCAGTTCGCTGGTCCGGGTCGCGTCGTCGCCGCCGACGAGCGCGTCGATCGACGCTCCGTTCTCAAGCAGGCCGTAGACGTACTCGAGGACCTCGTAGCTCGCACCGGCGAGCCGCTCGAACGCGGCGGGTTCGAGGAACCGTTCGTACTCCGAGCGGATCATCGCGAGGTCGCTCGGCTCCACGACCACCACGTCGCGATCGGCGTCGACGTGTTCCGCGAGCGCGGCATACAGGTCGTGGGCACGTTCCTCGGCGGTCGCGACCATCCCCTGAGAGAGCGGCGGCCGGCCGCTCGGCGGGAGGGACGGCACCCGTACGTGGACGCCGAGTGCCTCGAGCGCCCGGACCGCCGCCTTGCCGCGCTCGACGTCGACGTAGTTGGTATAGGTGTCCGGGTAGAGGATCGCGTCGCGGTCGGCGTCGGCGAGCGGAATCCGGGCACCCCCGCGGCGGTCGAACCACTCGACGAGGCTCTCGCTCGCGAACGTTGGGAGGTCCCGCCGCCGATCGATCCCGACGACGCGTTCGAGGGCCGCCCGGACCGGTCCGGCGTCCGCGAGCCGGTTGGCAAGCGGCGCGGTTCGGTGGCCCCATTTCGCCAGCGTCGCGAAGTCGCCGACGAACCGCTTGCCGAGATCGAGCCCTGCGGGCTCGGCGTCGGGAGCCAGCCCGTCGGGGAGGAACGCGAAGTCGCTCGCGTCCGCCTTCCGACGGTTGATGCGGTCCCGAACGACCGTGTTGATCCACGGGATGTCGATCTTCACCGGGCAGGCGGGAACGCACCGGGAACAGCCGGTACAGAGGTCGTTGAACTCGCCGGCGACATTGAGTCCCTCGATTCCCGCCTCCCAGCCCCCGGCGATCCCGCCGGTGTAGGTCTCGCCCCCGAAGACGTGGCCGCCGACGCTCTGGAAGTTGCCACAGGAGTTGGCGCAGGCGCCACAGCGAACGCAGTACAGCGTCTCACGGAGGTCCTCGTCCTCGCGCATCGCCAGCCGGCCGTTGTCGATCAACACGAGGTGGAACTCGCGGTCGGGGTTCGCGGTCGTTCCCTCGTCATCGGGCGCCGACAGCGGCTCGTCGGGCGCATCGAAATCCGGCACCGGCGAGGCGACTGGCGGGGTCAACAACGAGGTGTACGCCGACAGCTCCTGCCCTGCCCCCGCCCGCGACAGCAGGTTCAAAAACGGCTCCAGATCCTCGACGGTCGGGACGATCTTCTCGACGCCCGAGACCGCGATGTGGGTGTCCGGGGTCGACGCCACCTTCCGCGCGTTCCCCTCGTTGGTGACGAGGGCGAGCGACCCCGACTCGGCCACCACGAAGTTCGCGCCGGTCAGTCCGACGTCGGCCTCGCGGATCCGCTTGCCGAGCATCTCGCGGGCGAACGCCGTGAGTTCGGTGGCCGTTTCAGGCGGATCCGCGGGGTCGAAGACCTCGGCGAACAGGGCGGCTATCTCCGCCCGGTCCTTGTGCATCGCCGGGCCGATGAGGTGGGAGGGTGACTCCTCGGCGAGCTGTATCACCCACTCGCCGAGGTCGGTCTCGACCGGTTCGACGCCGGCGGCCTCGAGCGCGTCGTTGAGGTCGATCTCCTCGGTCGTCATCGATTTCGACTTCACCACGGTTTCGGCGTCGCCGACGGTCTCGACGATGTAGCGGTTGGCGTCCGCCGCGTCGTCGGCGACGTACAGGTGCCCGCCGTTCGCCTCGACGCTCTCCCGAAGCCGATCTACGAGGTCCGGCAGGTTCTCGATCGCGTCCTCCTTCACCGCGCGGGCGCGCTCCCTGAGGGTTTCGTACTCGGGGAAGTCCTCGGTGACGGCCTTTCGGCCCGCGTTGTGTTCACGAGTATGCTCGGCGATCGCGTCGCCCTCCTCGCGCATCGCCTCGCGGATGCGTGCGGTGCGGTCCGCCCGTTCGTCCCGTCCCGTTCGGTCGCCCCGTTCCGTTCGGTCGCCTTGGCCCGCCCGGCTCATCGTCCCGCCTCCACGAGAACGACGTGGACCTCGCCCGGACCGTGTGCGCCCACGACCAGGCTCCCCATATCGGCGGTCGCGCTCGGGCCGGTCGCGATCACCCCGGATCCGCCCGCGCGGAGATCCGGACCGAGGCGGTCGATCGCCGTCGCGACGTCCGACACGAGGTCCTCGGTACGCAGGACGGCGACGTGGCGTTGTGGGTAGAGGCTCACGAGTTCGGTTCCAGCCCGATCGCTTTCGAGGTGGACGCTCCCGGTTTCGGCGATGCCGAGAGTTGCCGGCGTCACGCCGGTCTCGGCCGTCTCGAGGTCGCCGTTCGTGGGGCGGTCGATCACGTCGGGCGGGAGCGTGAGCCCCTCCGGAAGCGGCACCCCGATCGTCTTCCCGTCGGCCGCGTCCGCGATCGCGTCCGCACACGATCCGGGAGTCGTCCGCGTGACTGCGACGTCGAGTTCGGACAGCGACTCGCGGAACGTCGTTTCGATCGACATACGGAACCTTGGCGGGAGGGTGTGTTAAATGGTCACGGTCGGGTCGGCGTTCGGGAGCCGTCGACGTCTCGTCACCCCATCCCGTGATCGATTGGCGAGCTCGTCGACCTGCGGACACCTCGTCACCCGAACGCCTCGTCATCCGGACGACCCATCGTCCGAAAGCGGCGAAACCGATGTGAGTCAACTATCCTTTATACGCGGAGCGTCCCACCGGGAGGTATGAGCAAACGCGCGAGTGCGATCACACCGAATGACATGGATCCCCTCGTCGACGCCGACTTCGATTACCAGGGCGGGGACGTAGAGCGCCCCGAGCTGCTGGCTGCACTCGAGGAGCGCGTCGACGGAGAGGTGCGCTTCGACACCTACACTCGACAACTGTACGCCACCGACGCGTCGGCCTACGAGGTCACCCCGATCGGCGTCGTCTTCCCGCGGTCGACCGCGGACGTCTCTCGGGTGACCGCCTACTGCTTCGCCGAGGGGATCCCGGTGCTTCCGCGTGGGGGTGGTACCTCGCTCGCCGGCCAGACGGTCAACGAGGCGGTCGTCCTCGACTTCTCGCGGTTTATGGATGATGTGCACGGGATCGACGTCGACGCACGGACCGCGACCACGGACGCGGGCGCCTACATCGGCGACCTCAACCGGGCGCTTGCGCCCGAGGGATTGAAGTTTGCGCCCGACCCGGCCTGGCGCGACAAATCCGCCGTCGGTGGCGCGATCGGGAACAACTCGACCGGCTCACACTCGCTGGTCTACGGCAAGACCGACCATTACGTCGAGGAGGTCGAGGCGGTGTTGGCCGACGGCACCGTGACCACCCTCGGTGAGGTAGCTGTTGAGGACCTCCGCGAACGTGCCGATGGCGTCGATCTCGACGAGACCCTCGACCTCGAGGCGGCGATCGAGGGGAAGCCTCCGGAGACGGCGACGGGAACGGACGCGGAGACGGCGACGGGAACGCGGGCGAGCGAGGGGGCAGAAACCGATCGCGACGTCGACCTTGAGGACCGGATCGCGGCGGCCGTCGTCCGGATCATCGACGAACAGGCCGACGCGATCGACGACCGGTATCCCGAGCTGAAGCGCAACGTCTCGGGCTACAACCTCGACCGTCTACTCGCGGAATATCGCGGCGACTACGGCGAGGCGGGCACCGTCAACCTCGGCCGGCTGCTGGCGGGTAGCGAGGGGACGCTCGCGATCGTGACGCGGGCCACCGTCTCCCTCGAGGAGATCCCCGAGACGAAGGCCGTCGCGCTGTTGACCTACGCGGACCTCGTCGACGCGATGGAGGACGTCGCCCCGATCCTCGAACACGACCCTGCCGCCGTCGAGGTGATGGACGACGTCTTCCTGGACCTGGCCGCCGACACGGAGGAGTTCGGCGACGTCGTCGGACTGCTTCCCGAGGGAACCAACGCCGCGCTACTCATCGAGTTCTACGCCGAGAACGACGAACAGGGTCGCCGAAAGGTCGCCGACCTGATCGCCGACCGCGTCCCGGACGGCGACCCCGAGGCCGACCCGAGCGACGGGGCGGCCGACGTCACGAACGTTCCACACCAGGCGGTGGCCGCGATGGAGGCTCACGACGAGGCCGACCGGAACCGATTCTGGAAGATGCGCAAGGCGGGGATGCCGATCCTGCTCGGCCGGACCTCCGACGCCAAGCACATCTCCTTCATCGAGGACTGTGCGATCCCCCCCGAACACCTACCCGAATACACCCGCGAGTTCCAGCGAATCCTCGACGAACACGACACCTTCGCCACCTTCTACGCCCACGCGGGCCCGGGCGTGCTGCACGTCCGCCCGCTGGTGGACACGAAGACCGTCGACGGCGTCGAGACGATGGAGTCGCTGGCCGACGCCGTCTCCGACGTCGTCGTGAGCCTCGGCGGGTCCATCTCGGGCGAGCACGGCGACGGACGCGCCCGGACCCAGTGGAACCGGAAGCTGTACGGCGAGGACCTCTGGCGGTCCTTTCGGGAACTCAAGACCGCCTTCGACCCCGACTGGCTGTTGAACCCTGGCCAGGTCTGTGGCGACGTCTCAATGACCGAGAACCTCCGCTTCGGCCCCGACTACGAGTACGACGCCGGCTTCGATCCCGCCCTCGAGTGGACGAACGAGAACGGGATGCAGGGGATGGTCGAGCTCTGTCACGGCTGTGGCGGCTGTCGCGGCCCTCAGGAGACCACCGGCGGCGTGATGTGTCCGACCTATCGGGCGGCCGAGGAGGAGATCCAGGCCACCCGCGGCCGGGCCAATATGCTGCGGCAGGCGATGTCCGGCGATCTCCCCGAGGACCCGACCGACGACGAGTTCGCGACCGAGGTGCTCGATCTGTGTGTCGGCTGTAAGGGCTGTTCGAAGGACTGCCCGAGCGAGGTGGATATGGCCAAGCTGAAGGCTGAGGTGACCCACGCTCGCCACCAGGAACACGGCTCGAGCCTCCGCGACAAGCTGTTCGCGAGCATCGAGTCGCTCGCGCCGATCGGGTCGACGTTCGCGCCGATCGCGAACGCGCTCCCGAAGCTGCCGGGCGCCGGCTGGGCGATGGAGAAGACGGTCGGGATCGCCGCCGAGCGCGACCTCCCACAGTTCCGCTCGCAGAGCCTGATCGACTGGTTCGAGGCCCGCGGCGGAGCCGCCGTGCCGGCCGCGGAAGCTGCCGAGCGCGTCCTCTTGCTCCCCGACGTCTACACCACGTATATGCACCCTGCGGCCGGCAAGGCCGCGATCCACGTGCTCGAGGCCGCCGACTGTCACGTTGCGATCCCGGACGTCGACGGCAGCGGCCGACCTGCGTACTCGAAGGGGTTCATCGATCGCGCACGTGAGACCGCCCGCGGGACGGTCACGGCGGTCGCCCCGAAGGTGGCCGAGGGATGGCACGTCGTGAGCGTGGAGCCGTCCGACGCCGTGATGCTCCAGTCGGATTACCTCGACATCCTGGGCAGCGACGAGGAGGACGTCGTCCGCGTCGCCGAGAACGCCTACGGGATCTGTGAGTTCATCGACGCGTTCCGGCTCGACGACGATCTCGCGTTCGACGCGCCCGCCGAGTCGCTGGCGTATCACGGCCACTGCCACCAGAAGTCGACGACGAAGGACCACCACGCGGTCGGCGTCCTGCGGCGCGCCGGCTACGCGGTCGATCCCCTCGATTCGACCTGCTGTGGGATGGCGGGCTCGTTCGGCTACGAGGCAGAGCACCTCTCGATGAGCGAGTCGATCGGCGCGATCCTCGCCGATCAGGTCGACGGCAGCACCGGCGAGACCGTCGTCGCGCCCGGCGCCTCCTGCCGGTCACAGCTCGATCACCTCGACGTCGAGACCGACGGCGAACCGCCGCACCCCATCGAGAAGGTCGCAGCGGCGCTGGCGTAGATCATCGACTGCCCCCCGTCATCGCCGGACGACTCACGTCACCGCCGAAGCGTTCGGTACCGGGCCCGATCACGCCGGCGCTCGAGCAGTCGCGTGATCCCCTTACCGGGACCCCCCTCGATCGGCCACCCCTGCGTGCGCCAGGCGGGCGGCTCCGGCGAGAAGGAGGCACAGGACCCCGAACACTCGCGGGCGGTGGGACACCGCCCCTTCGCGGCGCAATCGGGACGCATCGCCTCGCCCGCGTGCGCCAACCGGAAGTGGCGACAGTCGGGCCGCATCGTGTCGTGGAACGAGCGCCAGCCCCGACCGTAGACGCGCTCGGCGAGGACGAGCCGGCGGGTCTCGCGGTCGGGATCGGTGGGGCCACTACCACTCCCATCACCACTTTCACCACCAGCCGCCCGCAGGTCGCTCGGGAGCCACGCGACCGTCCCCGAGTCGGGATCGACGCCCGTCTCGAAGTCGGTCAGGACGATGCCGGCCTCGATCGGGATCTCGCGTCTGAGGGCCGGCTCGAGCCGCGATCCGGTCGCCTCGGTCGCGAGCCAGGTCTCGTCGAGGAGTCCGGCGTCGACGTCGTACGCGAGCTGGTCGGCGAGCGCAGCCGCGGCGCTCGCGTCGAGGTCCGGCTTGTTCTCGATCGCGACGACCCGGCGGACCCAGTCGGGGTACGGTCGCTTCCGCCGGATCTCGATCCGGCCGCCGCCGGCGCTCCCGCTCGCGCGCTCGTCGATCAGTCCTCGGTCGGCCGCCCGGTGGATCGCCTCGCGGACGTAGCGCCATGGATACTCGGGCTCCGGGAGCGCGTCCCGGTACCACTCCCAATCGGCCGGCGCCTCGCGCACGATCTCGAGCAGTTCGCGATCGATCTCCCGGTCGCCGAAGGTCCGGCGTTGACGGAGGCCGTCCGGATCCACCTCGACGACGACGGTGTCCCACCGACGCTTCCGGGTGCCGACCTGCCGGCCGACGATCACGGGCGTCGGATCCCCCGCCGGGCGCCAGGCCAGCTCGGCCCACCGGCAGACGAGCAGCTCGTAGCCGAACTCGGCGTCTAGAACCACACCGTGAGTGAGTGCCCGCACCGACAAAACGGTACGGTCGCGGGCCGGACGTCGCGGGCCGGACGTCGCGAGCCGGCGCCGAGGCGTTTATGCGTGCGGCCCGAGGAGTACCCCGGGAACACGAATGGCGAAGCCTGTGTTGAAGTGGGCCGGCGGGAAGCGGCAACTCCTCGAGGCGATCTACCGGCGGTTCCCGATCGACTACGACCGGTATCACGAGCCCTTCTTCGGCGGCGGCGCGGTCTTCTTCGACCTCGAGCCCGCGGACGCGACGATCAACGATACGAACCCGCGCCTCGTCAACTTCTACGAACACGTCCGGGATGAGCCGGAGGCGCTGATCGATCGCTTGGAGTCGTTCGAGGATCCGGACTCCGATCCGGATCCGGATCTGGCGTTCGCCGAGGAGACGTCGACGGGACGGGACGTCGAGAACTACTACTACCAGCAGCGCGCCCGGTTCAACAGGCGACCGTACGGCCACGACGTCGACGAACTCGAGGAGGCGGCGCTGTTGGCCTACCTCAACCGGACCTGCTACAACGGGCTCTATCGCGAGAACGCCGACGGCGGGTTCAACGTGCCGATCGGCCGGTACGCCGACCCCGACTGGGTACAGGCCGACCGCATCCGTGCGGCCAGCCGTGCCCTGCAGGGAGCGACGATCCACAACCGTGACTTCGAGTACGTCCGGGAGGTCGCGGACGCGGGCGATCTGGTCTACGTCGATCCCCCTTACGAGCCGATGAGTCCGACCGCGAACTTCACCGACTACAGCGCGGACGGGTTCGACCGCGAGGACCAGGAACGGCTGGTCGACCTCGTCACGGAGCTGGACGACGCTGGCGTCTCGGTCGTCGTCTCGAACAGCGGCGTGACCCGCGATCGCTACGTCGAGGCGGGCCTCGACGTCGATCTCGAGGGCGCGACCCGAGCGATCAACAGCGACGCGAGCAACCGTGACGAGGTCGACGAGATCGTCGCGACGACCGTCCCCGACGAGAAGCGACGCGGGGCGACCCAGACCGGCTTGGGCGAGTTCTCGGGGTGACCGACCCAACCCCGGACCAGCCCGGACCGGACCAGCCCGGATCGACGCGACGCCGCGACCGCGTCGCCGGAACGCCTAAGTCGGTGTCACCGTACCGTCACGTATGGTCCTCCATGCCCTCCAGGACGTCGATGACGCCCTCGAGGCGACCCGATCGTTCCTGTTCCCGCTTCGACTCGGTCGCTGGCTCAAACTCGCTCTGATCGCCTTTTTCGTCGGCGGGGGGACAAGTATGCCCACCGTACAGATTCCGGGCGGCACGAGTAGTCCCTCGGACCCTGGAACGTCGCCGTCGACCGGCGACATCCCAACGTCGATCCCGGACGACGTGCTCCCGTTGCTCGTCGCCGGGCTCGCCGCAGTGGTCGTGATCTGGCTCGTACTCGGTGCCGTGAGCGCGACGATGGAGTTCCTTCTCGTCGAGTCGCTCCGCCAGCGACGCGTCGCGCTGCGGGAGTACTGGGGCGCGCGATGGAGACAGGGGCTCCGCCTGTTCGGGTTTCGGGTCCTGATCGGGCTGCCGGTCGTGGCGCTGTTCATTGGCTGGATCGCGCTCTTCGTCGCCCCCTTGATGGGGTTTGCCGACCCGATGATCGCGTTTCCGGCGTTCCTGATCGGGCTCGCCGCCCTGGCCGTTATCGGGGTTCTGTTCACCGTCGTGGATACCCTGACGACCGTCTTCGTGGTTCCGATTATGGTGATCCAGGATGCGGGCGTGCTGGCGGCCTGGCGGCGCCTGTGGGCATCGATACGGGTCGCCTGGAAGCAGTACCTCGTCTACCTCCTGGTGGCCGGACTGCTCGGGATCGCGGCCAGCCTGCTCGCGACGATCGGCGTCGGGGTCGTCGCGCTCGCGTTCCTGATTCCGGTCGCCGTCCTCGCGTTCGCGGTCCAGGCGACCCTCACGTTCGCCTCCACCGTGGGCGGCGCGATTCTGGCCGTCCTCGTCGTCGCCTACCTCGCGGCGGTGTTCGTGGTCTGGCTGCTCGCACAGGCCGCGATCGTGACGTATCTCCGGTACTACGCGCTGTTCGTGCTCGGCGACGTCGAGCCGTCGTTGGACCTCATCCCGAACCAGCGCGCCGCAGTTCGGAATCCGCCGGTCGCGTAGCCGATCGACTCACGTCGCTCCGGTCCGCCGGCGTGACGCCGGAGTTACCGATCGCCGGCCGAGATCTTTGCTGTGCGCGACTGATAGGGTTCAAACCCCTTGGCGCGTTCTCCCACACGGACTCACTCGTCGCTGTCGCTCCTCGTTCGTAGTTGTGGGAGGATGCGCCGGCCGGGAGTCCCGTGAGCGAAGCGAACGGGACATCGGGTGGGGAACGACCGGAGGGAGTTCCCCGGCCGGCATTTGAACCGGAGGAAGACGGTCTGGGAGTGCGGCGCGAAGCGCCGTTCCGGGCTGCGGCTTGCAGGATCCAAATCCCTCTTACGATGTCTCTCACTTCGTTCGCGAAATGCGCCGGCCGGGATCCCCGCGAGCATCGCGAGCGGGGGTACGGGCGGCGCACGACTGACCGAAGGGAAGGAGTGCGCCGGCCGGGATTTGAACCCGGGTCGTTGGCTTGGAAGGCCAAAGTCATACCAGCTAGACCACCGGCGCGCATCTATCCGAAATCACCGGTGGAATAAGGACCTTACTCTTTCGAGGCGCTCCCGGGCTCGAGACGCACCGTCACGTAGCAGTTCCCGCTCGAGACCTCGAACGACTCGATCGACAGATCGCTCGCCGCCAGATCGGTTCGGAAACCCGCCGGCGTATAAACGTGGTAAAACCGCGGCACCCGCTCCCCGCCTGGCAGCGTCCAGTCGACGGTCGTGTCGAACCCGATCGGGGTTCCCTCCTCGTCGGTGACGGCTCGCACGTCCGCGTCGGCGACTGGATCGACGTCGGCGAAGCGGTCATGGGCGGCGCTCCAGGTGCTCACGAGCGCGACGCCCCCCGGGTCGAGCACACGTGCGAGTTCGTTCAGGCTCCGGATGCGCCGGCGGCGGGGCCGCAGATGATGGATCGTCGCCACGTAGATCCCGAGGTCCGCGGTACCCGTCGTGACCGGCAGCGCCGCGGCGTCGCCCTGCAGGAACGACGCGTCGATCCCGCGATCCTCAGCGCGCGTGCAGGCCTCCCGAAGGAGCCCCCGGCTCGCGTCGACGCCGAGGGCCGTCTCGGCGCGATCGGCGAGGAGTTCGGTATGCCGACCGTTTCCACAGCCGACGTCGATCGCCCGTACTGCAGTCCGGTCGGCGAGAAAGGACTCGACCTCCGGCCAGGCGTACTCGCGCGTCTTCGAGAAGTGGGTCGCGATCCGGTCGTAGGTCGCGATCGGGTCGTGATCGGTGAGCGCCGGGGGATCCCCCCGTCCGGCGCCGCCGGCCGTCTCATCGCCCATCGCCATCACGTCCAAGCCGAACGAGCATACCGGCGTTCCGGGCGCCGAGTTCAAATCCTCTCCGGGACGGAGACGGAGCGAGACCGCCGATTCGCCCGATGGTCCGGGCGCTGCACCCGCAGATCACGACCCGATGACCGCCCGCAGCGCGTTCAGGTACGCGGAGGGGGCACGCCGCCGTGCGCCGGCGAGCGTGTCGGCGAGGCGGTCGCCCGCGTGTTCGTGGATCCCCTCGCCGTGGCCGACGAGGATGCGGTCCGGATCCAGCCCGCGGAGGGGCTTCCGCGGCGGAAACGGACGGAGGGCCGGATGGACGCCGAGGCCTTCGCCCGCCGCGAGAAAGAGGCCGTTCGTGCCGACCGCCTCTGGGACGATCAGGGTCGACCCGTCGAAGAGCGCGACCTCCTGCCAGGGCGGCATCGAGGTGTTCTTCACGCGGATCGCCTCGAAACCGGTGTCCGCGAGTCGGGGGCCGAACCGTTCGACCGGCGCGTCCAGTTCTGCGGCGACGCCAGTCATCCACTCCGGGATCCAGACGGCGACGTCGTGGCGCGTCGCGACCGCGGCGGCGTCGCGCTTGTGCCGGTCGAGACAACACACGACGCCCGCCACGTCACCGAGGTCAGCGAGGAGGGCGTCCAGCCGATCGGCGCCGTCTTCCCCCGGCGGATCGACCGGGTCGATCACCCAGACGTCGGGGACGCCCCCGGTCCCGTCGTCATCTCGAGCCTCCTCGTTCGCGATCGCGATCGCGTGGCTCGCGCGCTGCATCGGCTCGTCCGGATACGCCACCCACCCGATCCCGTCGGCGAACCGATCGATCACGTGGAGGCCGTGGCTGGCGTCGTCGTCGGTGCTGTTGTCGTCAGTGACATCGTCAGTGGCATCGTCGTCAGTGGCATCGTCGTTTGTGGCGTCGCCGTCGGAGTCACTCATCGTTCCGGATACGGCTCCGAGACGCTTAAAAGTCGGTTCGAACGACGCGATCGAACGATCCCGGCCGCCCGACTGGGTCCGACTGGGTCCGGCTGATACGACTGGGCCCGACTGGGCTGGGCTCGACTGCTCCGACTGCCTCCGGTCAGGCGGCTACTCCCGGTAGGCGATCTGCCAGCCCGTGATACCCATCACGATCAGTACGAGCGGCGAGAGGAAGCCGAAGAAGTAGAACGGGGCGTACTCGAGCGTCGCGACGCCGAGCGTTCCCGCCATGAACAGGCCCCCGCTGCTCCAGGGGATCAGCGCGCTGGTGGTGGTTCCCGAGGCCTCGATCGCCCGCGAGAGGTTCGTCGTCTTCAGTCCCTGCTCGGCGTAGAGGTTCTCGAGGGTCATTCCGGGCACGACGATGCTCACGTACTGCTCGGCCGCCAGCGCGTTCATCGAGATCGCGGAGAGGGCGGTGACGCCGGTCAGGCTACCCACACCGCGAACGAGCCGACCCAGGTGGTGTGCCAGCACCGCGAGGACGCCGGCTCGTTCGAGCATCCCGCCCAGCGAGAGGGCGGCGACCGCGATCGTGACGATCCACGCGCCGCCGATCAGCCCGCCGCTTGCGAGCAGTTCGTTCACGAGCGCCATCCCCGTCTCCGGGGCCGTCCCGGACTGCGCCGTTGCCCACGCCGCGCCGAACCCGGTTCCCTGCACGGCCATCGACGTGAACACGCCCGCGAAGACGCCCGTCCCCAGGGTCGGCAACGCGGGAATTCCGTATACCGCGAGCCCGAAGGTGACGACGAGCGGGAGGAACACGACCGGGGAGACGACGTACGTGCTCTCGATCGCCGTCTGGATCTCGGTGATGCGGCCGGCCGGAATGTCGCCGCCGGCGCGCAGTCCGAGCACGATGTACAGCAGGACCGACAGACCGAACGCGGCCAGCGTTCCCGCGCGCATCGCGTTGATGTGGTCGTAGAGATCGGTGTTGGTGACCGCGGCGGCGAGGTTGGTCGTGTCCGACAGCGGTGACTGCTTGTCGCCGGTGTAGGCCCCAGTGAGGATGGCGCCCGCGGTCATCGGCGCAGGGATGCCGAGCCCGGACCCGATCCCGATGAGCGCGACGCCGAGCGTGCCGGCGGTCGTCCACGAGGAGCCGACGGCGAAGGAGACGACGGCGGCGAGGATCGCCGAGACGGGCAGAAAGACCGTCGACGTGAACAGGTCCAACCCGTAGTACATCAGGCTCGGGATCGTCCCGGCATCGATCCACGACGCGATGAGCGCGTAGACCGTGAACATGATGAGGATCACCTTCATCCCCATCAGGAGGCTGCTCGAGACCCCCTCATAGAGGTCCGCCCACGAGAGCCCGAGGTGATAGCGGGCGAACAGGCCGGTGAAGGCGATCCCCCAGAACAGCGGGAACTGCGGGTCGAGTTCGAACGCGACGATGCCGACGCTGAGAAAGAGGATCATCCCGGCGATCGGAACGAGCGCCGCCGCGAGCGACGGGCGCTCCTCCGGCGCGAGCTCCTCGTAGAGACGGGGCTCGAAGTCTACCATCGGTTCACGTCGTCGTCAGCGCGCTCCGGTACAATTACCTTTTCAGTCACGCCCGGTTCGCGAGGGAGTCACACTCAGTCGACTCCATTCGTTCTACCGGGGGACCCGTCGTTACTCGTTCAGCCGCTCGGAGTCGATCGCGACGTCGGGTGGGGTGACGACGAGGAAGCCGCGGAAATGCATCAGCTCGCCGTCCATATCTCGGATCTCGCGGGCGAAGCCGGCAGCGAGCTCGTTCAGGTCGCCCTCGATCGACAACACCAGGGTGTTGCCGTATTCGACGTGGCGGACCCACTCGGCGGGGTCCGTTGACCCGTCGAGAACCCCGAGGACCACGTCGCCGCGGGCGTCGATCTCCTCGAGTTGGTCCTCCGCGTGTCTGAGGTCGAGATCCCAATCGCTCATACCCTGACCTCCACGCGTGACTTAAAAAGGATTCCCCCATCGCGACGGCCAATGGGGATCGCAGCCGTCGCGAAAGGCTTTAATAGGGTGACGGCCTCAAGTCGAAACGCGATGACACAACATACGGAGGCTTCGTCGGACACCCCGGCGGATCGAGTTCTTCCAGGGCACGATAGCTTCTAATATCGATATCGGTCCTGTTCGAATTTTCGACACGACGTTACGAGACGGTGAACAGTCACCACGCACGTCCTTCAGTTACGACGAGAAACGACGCATAGCGTCCACGCTGGACGCGATGGGGACCCACGTCATCGAGGCTGGCTTCCCGGTCAACTCCGAGGCGGAGTTCGAGGCCGTCAGCGACATCGCGGCCGCGACCGACGCCACGGTCTGTGGGCTGGCACGCGTCGTCGACAAGGACGTGGAAGCAGCGATCGACTCGGGCGCGGAGATGGTCCACGTGTTCGTCTCCACGAGCGACGTCCAGCTCGAGGACTCGATGCACGCGACCCGCGAGGACGCGGTCGAGCGCGCCGTCAACAGCGTTCGCCGCGTCAAGGAGGCGGGCGTGGAGTGTATGTTCTCGCCGATGGACGCCACGCGCACCGACCCCGAGTTCCTGATCGAGATCGTCGAGGCGGTCTCGGAGGCCGGCGTCGACTGGATCAACATCCCGGACACCTGCGGGGTCGGCACGCCGACCGCGTTCGGGAAGACGGTGAAGGCGGTCGTCGAGGCCACCGACGCGCGCGTCGACGTCCACACCCACGACGACTTCGGGCTGGCGACGGCCAACGCGCTGGCCGGCTTCGAGAACGGCGCCCACCAGGCGCAGGTCTCGGTCAACGGCATCGGCGAGCGCGCCGGCAACGCCGCCTACGAGGAGGTCGTGATGGCCGCCGAGTCGGTCTACGGCGTCGACACCGGGATCGACACGACCAAGATCATCGAGCTGGCCCGGATCGTCGAGGACGCCTCGGACATCCCGGTGCCGGCGAACAAGCCCGTGGTCGGACGCAACGCGTTCTCCCACGAATCCGGAATCCACGCCGCCGGCGTCATCGAGAACGCCGACACCTTCGAACCCGGCGTGATGACCCCGGAGATGGTCGGAGCCGAACGCGAGTTCGTGCTCGGGAAACACACGGGAACCCACGCGGTGCGGAAACACCTGAATGAGGCCGGCTTCGACCCGACGGACGCCGAGGTCCGGACGGTTACGAAGCGGATCAAAAAGCAGGGCGCGAACAAGCGGCGCGTCACGGCTGGCGACGTCGAGCGGTTCGCGGAGGAGGAGGGTATCGAACGGCACGAGGAGGTCACGGTCTGATGACCCCCGCCGTGTCGGCGTTCGCTCGGCAGCGACAGCCTCGCTCGAACCGCCATCGAGACAGATTTATGGTGGTTCGGCGACATCGCTCAAGTGATGCGCCGACACGGCATCCGACCACCGCGGCTTCGCGACCTCGAGACGCTCGCGAGCCGCCGGCTCGGAACGTTCCGTGTCACGCCGATCGTAGGGGCATAAGCCCCGTCTATCCCATCCTTCTTCCGACTCGACGCACCGTTTCGACGACCGGATCGACCGGCCCGACCGAACCGGTCGGACCGACCGACCATACCACCCCGATCCGGTCGCCCGATTCCGACCACCACACGGCACCACCGACACGACACCAGCAATGACCACTCGAGACGAACCGACCGACAGCGAGGAGACGGCCGCAGCCACTGGCTCGGCCGACGCAGGCGAACCGACACACGAACCACCGTCCGATGCCGCAACCGACGGCGGCACCGCTGCCGCGGAGGCGGACGCCGCCGAGGAGACCACGGAGGCAGCCGCGACGCGCACCCCAACGACCGGCGCCGAGTCGGTCATCGCCGCCCTCGAAGCGGCCGGCGCCGAGACGGCCTTCGGCGTGCAAGGCGGGGCGATCATGCCCGTCTACGACGCGCTGTACGCCTCCTCGGTCCATCACGTGACGATGGCCCACGAGCAGGGCGCCGCCCACGCCGCCGACGCCTACGGCGTCGTCTCCGGGGAAACCGGCGTCTGCCTGGCCACGTCCGGCCCGGGCGCGACGAACCTGGTCACCGGCATCGCCGACGCCTCGATGGACTCGGACGCGCTGTTGGCGTTGACCGGACAGGTTCCGACCGAACTCGTCGGCAACGACGCGTTCCAGGAGACCGACACCATCGGCGTCACCGCACCGGTGACGAAACACAACTACTTCGCGAGCGGGACCGACACCGTCGGCGATACCGTCGGCGAGGCGTTCGCTTACGCCGAGACCGGCCGACCGGGGCCGACGCTCGTCGATCTGCCGAAGGACGTCACCCTCGGAGAGACCGACCGCACCCCGAAACCCCCGGAGCCGCCGGCCGGTGCAGAGGTCGATCCCGAAGCTGATCCGGACGCAGTCGAGCGTGCCGCACGCGTGATCGAGGATGCCGAACGGCCCCTGTGCCTGTTCGGCGGCGGCGTCATCAAGAGCGACGCCGCCGACCAGGCTTGCCGGTTCGCCCACGATCACGGCATCCCCGTGACGACCACGATGCCCGGGATCGGGTCGTTCCCCGAGAACGACCCGCTCTCGCTGTCGTGGGCGGGGATGCACGGCACCGGCTACGCGAACATGGCGATCACCCACACCGACTGTCTTATCGCGGTCGGGACGCGCTTCGACGACCGGCTGACCGGCGGGATCGAGACGTTCGCGCCGGAGGCCGAGGTCATCCACATCGACATCGACCCGGCCGAGATCTCGAAGAACGTCCACGCCGACCACCCGCTGATCGGCGATGCGGGGTCGGTCCTTGAACAGCTGATCGCCGCGATCGACGACGACCCCGACGCGGAGGCGTGGCGCGACCGGTGTGCCGACTGGAAGGAGGAGTACCCGATGACCTACGCGATGCCCGAGGACGAGCCGCTCAAGCCGCAGTTCGTCGTCGAGGCGTTCGACGAGGCGACCGACGACGACACGATCGTCACCACGGGCGTCGGGCAACACCAGATGTGGGCCGCCCAGTTCTGGACGTACACGGAGCCACGCACGTGGGTCTCCTCGCACGGGCTGGGAACGATGGGCTATGGCGTTCCCGCCGCGGTCGGCGCGCGTCTGGCGGCCGACACCGCCGGCGACACCGACCGCGACGTGGTCTGTTTCGACGGCGACGGCTCCTTCCTGATGACTATCCAGGAGCTGTCGGTCGCGGTGCGTGAGGACCTGGACATCACGTTCGCGGTCCTCAACAACGAGTACATCGGGATGGTTCGCCAGTGGCAGGACGCCTTCTTCGAGGGCCGGCACATGGCCTCGGAGTACGAGTGGATGCCCGAGTTCGACAAGCTCGCCGAGGCGTTCGGCGCGAAGGGGTGGGCCGTCTCCGAGTACGATGCGGTCGCCGACACGATCGAGGCGGCGCTGGCCTACGACGGGCCGTCGGTGATCGACTTCCGCATCGACCCCGCCGAGAACGTCTACCCGATGGTGCCGAGCGGCGGCGCGAACGGGAAGTTCGCCCTCTCGGAGGAGCAACTATGAGCGGCGCGGACGACCCGACGCCGAACAAGCCGGACCCCGGATCGACCCATCGGGACACCCGCGGGAAGAACGCGGACAGGCCCGGAATGCCCGGACCAGCACCGGAGGAGCGGCCCCATCCGGAGGGTCGACGAAACAGCCAGGGTATCCGCATCGATCCCGCCGTCGAGGCGGAACACGAGCCGCGGCGGGCGACGATCTCCGCGCTCGTCGAGGACGAGCCCGGGGTGCTCTCGCGCGTTTCCGGGCTCGTCTCGCGGCGCCAGTTCAACATCGAGAGCCTGACGGTCGGCCCGACCACAGTCGAGGGTCATTCCCGGATCACGATGGTCGTCGAGGAATCGGATCCCGGCATCGACCAGATCGAGAAACAGCTGGCGAAGCTGAAGCCCGTCATCTCCGTGGGTGAACTCCACGATGACGCGGTCTCGGCCGAGCTTGTCCTGTTGAAGGTTCGTGGCGAGGAGCCGGACAAGGTCCACGCGATCACGGAGATGTACGGCGGCCAGACGCTCGATGCCGGCCCGCGGACGATCACCGTCCAGCTGACCGGCGACGAGCAGAAGATCGACGACGCGATCGACGCCTTCGAGCAGTTCGGCATCATCGAGATCGCCCGGACGGGCCAGACGGCCCTCTCACGCGGCGACACGCAGACGGTTCCGGGCGAGGAGCCCGGCACCTCGGGCGAACCGACCAGCCACGCGACGGACGTGGGTGAAACCACACAGCAACCCTATCACGATCCGTGACGAGCGGGTCGCGACACGATCCGTAACCATAACCACACGCGACGACAGCGATCAACACACAATGACGAACGACACACCCTTCGACTCGAACGTATATTACGAGGACGACGCCGACACGGCCCAGATCCTCGAGAAGACCGTCGCCGTGCTCGGCTACGGCTCCCAGGGCCACGCACACGCACAGAACCTCGCTGAAAGCGGCGTTGACGTTGTGGTCGGCCTGCGTGAGGATTCCTCCTCGCGATCCGCCGCCGAGGCGGACGGACTCGACGTCGAGACGCCGGCCGAGGCGGTCGCGCAGGCCGACGTCGTCTCCGTGCTGGTCCCGGATACGGTCCAGCCCGACGTCTACGAGAACGCGATCGAGCCTAACCTCGACCCCGGCGATACGCTCCAGTTCGCTCACGGGTTCAACATCCACTACAACCAGATCCGACCGCCCGAGGACGTCGACGTGACGATGGTCGCGCCGAAGTCACCGGGCCATCTGGTCCGCCGGAACTACGAGAACGACGAGGGCACGCCCGGCCTGCTTGCGGTCTATCAGGACACGACCGGAACGGCCACCGAGGAGGCGCTCGCGTACGCGGCAACGATCGGCTGTGCGCGCGCCGGCGTCGTCGAGACGACGTTCCGCGAGGAGACCGAGACTGACCTCTTTGGCGAGCAGGCCGTCCTCTGTGGCGGCGTCACCTCGCTGGTGAAACAGGCCTACGAGACGCTCGTGGAGGCGGGCTACTCCCCGGAGATGGCCTACTTCGAGTGTCTCAACGAGCTGAAGCTCATCGTCGACCTGATGTACGAGGGTGGGCTCGGCGAGATGTGGGACTCCGTCTCCGACACCGCCGAATACGGCGGGCTCACGCAGGGCGACGTCGTCGTCGACGAGCACGCCCGCGAGAACATGGAGCAGGTCCTCGAGCAGGTTCAGGACGGCACCTTCGCCCGCGAGTGGATCGCGGAGAACCAGGCCGGTCGACCGTCCTACACGCAGTTGCGCGAGGCCGAACGGACTCACGAGATCGAACAGGTCGGCGAGGAGCTGCGGGCGCTGTTCGCGTGGGCCGAAGAGGAGGCCGACGAGGAGACGGAGGCAGTGACCGCTGATGACTGAGCGGACGACCGACCCCCGACGGACCGAGGTGACTGCCGTATGAGCGACGGAACGCTCTACGACAAGGTGTGGGACCGCCACAAGGTGACGGAGCTGCCGACCGGACAGGACCAGCTGTTCGTCGGCCTCCACCTCGTCCACGAGGTCACGAGCCCGCAGGCGTTCGGGATGTTGCGCGAGCGGGACACGCCGGTCGCGTTCCCCGAGCGCACGCACGCGACCGTCGACCACATCGTCCCGACCGGCAACCGCGATCGGCCCTTCGCCGACGACGCGGCGGAGACGATGATGGCGGAGCTCGAGGAGAACGTCCGCGACGCGGGCATCGAGTTCTCCGATCCGGACTCGGGGAACCAGGGGATCGTCCACGTCATCGGCCCCGAGCAGGGACTCACCCAGCCCGGAATGACGATCGTCTGCGGCGACTCCCACACATCGACACACGGCGCCTTCGGCGCGCTGGCGTTCGGGATCGGGACCTCCCAGATCCGCGACGTTCTCGCGACCGGCTGCGTCGCGATGGAGAAGCAGAAGGTCCGGAAGATCGAGGTCACCGGCGAGCTCGGCGACCACGTCACCGCAAAGGACGTCATCCTGACGATCATCCGGAAACTGGGCACCGACGGCGGCGTCGGCTACGTCTACGAGTACGCCGGCGAAGCCATCGAGGACCTCGGGATGGAGGGTCGGATGTCGATCTGCAACATGTCGATCGAGGGCGGCGCCCGCGCGGGTTACGTCAACCCCGACGAGACCACCTACGAGTGGCTGCGCGAGACGGACGCCTTCGCCGACGACCCCGAGCGGTTCGCGGAGCTCAGATCCTACTGGGAGTCGATCGCCAGCGACGATGACGCCGAATACGACGACGTCGTCACGATCGACGGCTCCGAGATCGAACCGACCGTCACGTGGGGAACCACCCCTGGACAGGGCGTCGGCGTCACTGAGCCGATCCCGGCCCCGGAGGACCTGCCGGCCGACAAGCAGGACACCGCGCGGCGCGCCCAGAAGCACATGGGTGTCGAGCCCGGCGAGACGATGGAGGGCTACGAGATCGACGTCGCCTTCCTCGGCTCGTGTACGAACGCCCGGCTGAAGGACCTGCGGGAAGCGGCCGCGTTCGTGACGGGCCGCGAGGTCGACGACGACGTGCGCGCGATGGTCGTTCCCGGCAGCCAACGCGTCCAGCGGGCCGCCGAGGCGGAGGGTCTCGACGAGGTCTTCACCGAGGCCGGATTCGAGTGGCGCGAGCCCGGCTGTTCGATGTGTCTCGGGATGAACGACGACCAGCTGCAGGGTGACGAGGCCAGCGCGTCCTCCTCGAACCGCAACTTCGTCGGCCGACAGGGCTCGAAGGACGGTCGGACCGTCCTGATGAGCCCGACGATGGTCGCGGCGGCGGCGGTGACCGGCGAGGTCACCGACGTCCGCGAGATGGAGGAGGTGGTGTCGGTATGAGCGGATCCGACGCCGACGTCGACCACGAGAGCTTCGCCGAGGGCGAGGCGCCCGCCGAGAAGGTGACGGACGTGTCCGGAACCGGCATCCCGGTTCGGGGCAACGACATCGATACCGACCAGATAATCCCGGCCCGGTTTATGAAGGTCGTCACCTTCGACGGGCTGGGGCAGTTCGCCTTCTTCGACCAGCGGTTCGACGACGAGGACAACGAGAAGGACCACCCGTTCAACGAGGAGCAGTACCAGGGCGCGAACGTCCTGGTGGTCAACGCCAACTTCGGCTGCGGCTCCTCGCGTGAACACGCCCCCCAGGCGCTGATGCGCTGGGGGATCGACGCGATCGTCGGCGAGTCGTTCGCCGAGATCTTCGCGGGCAACTGCCTGGCGCTCGGCATTCCGACGGTGACCGCCGACACCGAGTCGATCGAGGCGCTACAGGACTACGTCGCGGCCAACCCCGACGCGGAGCTGCACGTCGACGTCGAGAACGAGCGCGTCGCGTACGACGACGAGGCGATCGACGCCACCGTCAACGACGCCCAGCGGAAGGCGCTCGTCGAGGGCGTCTGGGACACGACGGCGCTGATGGGCGCCAACGCGAGCGCGGTTCGCGAGACCGCACGATCGCTACCGTACGTGCCCGAGGAGGACGTTCCCGCCGCCGATGGCGGACACGACCGCCCGACGGGGGACGACTGAATGAGCGAGGAGATCGTCGTCATCGAAGGCGACGGGATCGGCCAGGAAGTGATCCCTGCCGCCGTCGAGGTGCTCGACGTGGTCGCGGAGACGTCGGACGCCGTCGATCCGTTCGAGTACGTCGAGGCCGACGCGGGCGACGCCGTGGCTGCCGAGACCGGCGAGGCGCTCCCCGAGGAGACCTACGAGCTGGCGGCGAACGCGGACGCGACGCTGTTCGGCGCGGCGGGCGAGACGGCGGCCGACGTCATCCTCCCGCTTCGGGAGGCCGTCAGCTCGTTCGTGAACGTGCGACCGGCGCGCGCATACCCGGGCGTCGACGCGGTGCGGCCGGAGACGGACGTCGTCTTCCTCCGTGAGAACACCGAGGGCGTCTACGCGGGCCACGAGGACCGGCTCTCGGAGGACCTCTCGACGCTCACGCGCGTGGTCACGGGGTCCGCCTCGCGGCGGTTGGCGGAGTACGCCTGCGAGTTCGTCGCCGACGGGCGCGGCCCGGACCACCGGGACGGGTTCACCGTCGCGCACAAGGCGAACGTGATGCGCGAGACCGACGGCCGGTTCCGCGAGGAAGTCCTCGCGGTCGCCGAGGAACACGGGGTAGAGGCCGACGAGGAGCTGATGGACGCCTTCGCGACCAAGCTCCCGCTTGACCCGAGCCAGTACGGAGTCGTCGTCTGTCCGAACCTGGCGGGTGACGTGCTCTCGGATCTGGCGGCCGGACTGGTCGGCGGGCTGGGGCTGCTCCCGTCGGCGAACGTCGGGGCCGACAACGGCCTCTTCGAGCCGGTTCACGGCAGCGCGCCCGACATCGCCGGCGAGGGGATCGCGAACCCGACCGCCGCGATCCTGTCGGCCGCGATGCTGCTGGAACACCTCGGATACACGGCGGACGCCGACCGCGTCCGCGCGAGCGTCGAATCGGTGCTCGCGGACGGCCCGCGGACCGGCGATCTCGGCGGTGCCGCGAGCACGACCGAGATGACCGACGCGATCGTCGACGGGTTGTAGTCGGCCCGTCGCCACCGCTGCCGACCGACCGTTCTCGACGTGATCACGTGCGCGGTCACTCTGACGCTGACGCGGTCATCGGTTCCGAGCAGAGCGGCCGCCGTTCCGAGACGACGCGTGAATGTCCAAGACGAGGAGTTCGACCAGTGACGCCGTCGATCGGTTCGCGGGTTCCGCCACGCGGACGATGACCGTTAGTCGCTCGCGGTGACGTGGGCGACCGGCTCCGTCCGTGAGTCTCGGGGACCTTCGGACGCCGGTATCCACTTCAGGTCCGCGTCGTAGTGGAACGCGCGGTGGTCCCGTGTCGGATCGACGACCGTCAGCGAGAGCCAGTCGTTGTCCAGCAGTTCGGCCACGTCCTCGTTCGCGGCCAGGACGGCAGTGACGCGGTCGACCGGCGCGTGAACGACCGTCGAGAGGCGGAGCGGCTGGTGGTGCGGTTCGTCGTCTGCGGCACGCAGCGACTGCAGCGGGAGGCCGGTCATCAGGTCGCCCCCGTTGCCCTGATAGACGCCGACGTTTCCGACGGGGTTCTGGGTGATCTTCGACCCGCCGCCGTAGACGGCGTTGTCGACCGTCGAGAAGTAGTACTGGGCGTTGATCCACTGGGTGACGACCAGCGGTCCGGTGACGATCGCCTCGAGCGCGTCCCCGTCGGGGTCGGTCGACCAGTCGTACGAGTGGAGGAACGCGCGGCCATCGAGGTTGACGTCGCTCGTCAGGTCTCGTGGCCCGATGACGAAGCCGGCGTTGCCGGCCAGCCCCCACTCCGGACGCGTCTCGGCCCAGTCGGCGGCGCGGCGTTCGGTCTCGCTCACCGACGTCGCGGCGTCGTCGCCGGCGCCCATCGACGCGACGCGCTCGGCGGCCGCGTTCTCGCGTGCGACCGCGAGGTCAGCGCGCAACCGCTCGAGATCGGCGGCGTGACTCTCGGGAACGTCACCGTCGTACAGCTCGATCTCGTCGGTCGTCGTGTTGTGTTGCCCGGCGAGGAAGACGGTGTCGTCCGGAACGTCGTAGCCACGGTCGCGAAGCGCGGCCCTGACGTCGTCATCGTTGCAGATCATCGCGAGGACGCGGGCGTTCGGCCCGCCGGGATTGCCGGCACAGGCGCCACAGTCGAGGCTCGCCTCGTAGGGATTGTTGGCGGTCTCGCTGGCGTGGCCCGTGAAGACGACGAGGCGACCGAACCGGTCCCAGCCCATCAACTCGAAGGCGGCGGCCGCGTACTCGACCTTCTCCTCGGCCGTCATTCCCACCGGGAGATCGCTGCTGTGGTCGTCGGTGTCGGCGGTGGTGTCGCCGGCCGCACCGACGCCGATGTCCCCAGTGTCGACGAGCGGCTCACAGAACTCGTGATCGTCCGGAACGGTTTCGTCGGCCGTCTCGAACAGGTCGCGGACGCGCCCGGGGACGAGCGTCCGGGCCGCAAGCGAGAGGCCGTAGCCGCTGCCGGCGGTCTCGACGTAGCCGTAGGCGGTGGCGGCGTTGGCCTCCAGGATCTCGATCACCTCGTCGGCGGCAGCGCGGAGCCCCGACAGGCGGTCGTGCCGTGCCCGGGTGGCGTCGTCGGCCGGCAGATCGGCGACGTGGTGCTGTGGATCGACGATCGGCGGGCAGGAGTCGACCGAAACGTCGGCATCGTAGGCCCGGTACTCCATCGGAATCCCGAAGAAGCCGGCGTAGCCGTGGGTCTCGTAATCGCCCGTCGCCTCGATGTGGCGACGGATAATCTCCGAGCGGGTGTCGATGCAGAAGACCAGCTGTGCGTCCGGGCGGTCCGCTGTGTCCGGGTGGTCCGCTGTGTCCGGGTGGTCCGTGGTTCCGTCGTCGGCCGCCGATCGGTCCGCTCCGTCCTCGGCCATCGACCGACTCCCCTCGGCGACCGTCTCGACGAGCTCGCCGCGGTAGGTGGCCTCCCAGGCACGGAGGAACGCCCGGGCGAGTTCGTCGGCCGGATGTCGCTCGTCCACGTCGGTCGAGGGCTCGATGTCGGCGTCGACGGCATCAAGCAGCGCCAGCCGCGCCGCGAGGTATTCCGCAAGCGAGATCGGGTATTTCGACTGCCAGACGTCCGCGTCCGCGGCGCGCTGCTTGATGAGGCCGGTCCAGCCCGGCAACGCGGCCAGCTGTTCCTCGAAGATGGACTCCCACCGACGTTGTGAGTACGGCTCAAGGACCGTCTCGATGGTCTCGATCGGCGTCTCGGGCATGTCGGTTACGACCCCCGCGTCGGGGACGTCGCCGTCGTATGCAACCATTTCACGGAAGGCGGCGTAGAACCCCGCTTCGCGGTTCGGCATCGACCAGTGGGCGACACCCTCCTCGAGGAAGGCCGACAGCCACTTCGTCAACACCCGATCGACGTGGTCCGTGGCCGTTTCCGTGTCAGCCGCCGTGGCATTGGCGCTGGTGTCGGAACCGATGTCGGTAGCCACGATCGCCGCGTCCCCGTCAGTGGCGTCAGCCATCCGGTCGAGCAGCGTCTGAGGGTCGCCCTCATAGCCCGCCTCGGCGAGTTCGGCGTCGAGTTTCTCCGGGTCTATCTGGCCGCGGTTCAGCGCCGTTTCGAACGTCTCGGCGTTGGGGTAGCCGCGGCCGCCGAACAGAGCGGCTGCCCGCCCGACCGCCTCGTCGAACGGCCGGTCCTCGAACCCGGAAAGCGGGTTGGCCGTCACGAACGAGTGGATCGGCCAGCGGGAGCCGACGGCGGTCGCTGCCTCGTCGATCGCGTCGTGGATGGTGGCGTTAGTACTCATTGTAGTCCTCCGTGGACGTCAGGACGGTGTCCGCCGACGGTTGGGTCGCGTTCAGGAGCGCCACGTAGAGGCGCCGACTGCGTTCGTGGATCCCGGTCTCGATGGCGACATAGATGCCGACGAAGCCGACGACGATGACGCCGTGGATGGGGGTCAACGCGGTCGTCGCCGTCGGAACCGTCAGAAGCCCCGTGACTCCCTTATAAACCACGGCGTAGACGACGATCGCCGGGAAGAAGACCGCGGGGACGGCGACGTAGCGGGCCGTCGCCGACAGCGAGGTGTGCTGGATGGCGCTGCGAGCCGCGTGGAGCGTCGTGAACACCACGAAGACGGTCAGGAGGAGGCCGCTGTCGACGCTCGTCCCCTTCCCCGTCAACGCCGCGAACACCGCCCCACCGGTGAAGCCGGTGAGCACCGCCACGATGGCGCCGACGGCGCTCGTGGTGCCCCCGACCGTATGCTCGGTGGTCCCGGTCGGGCGGGTGCGTTCGACCTGTTCGCCCGAGCTGAGGAACTGGTAGGCCTTGTAGAAGCCGTGGAGGATGAGGTGGGTGATCGCGGCCCCGAAGAAGCCGAGGCCGACCTGCATAATCATGAATCCCATCTGGCCGACCGTCGAACAGCCGAGTTTGCTCTTGACGTCCGTCTGGACGGACTTCAGGAGTTTCCCGCCGATGGCGCTGGCTCCGCCGACGGCGACCACCGCGAGTAGAAACGTCGGGTCGACCGTGATGACCGGGGCGAAACGAGTCAACAGGATCCCGCCCGCGTTGACGAACCCGGCGTGCATCAGCGCCGACGCCGGCGTCGGCGCGGTCATCGAGGAGAGCATCCAGGTGTGGAACGGGACGAGTGCTGACTGGATCATCGCCGCAAGCACGAGCGCGCCGGCGGCGAGTAGCCACACGGGGCCACCGAGCGTGTCGGCAGCCGTGCCGATCCCGGAGACCGTCGTCTCACCGGTCGCCCACCACAGCGTCACCAGAGCGATCCCGAGGATCGCGCTGCTGGCGAGAAAGTACCTGCGGGCGACTGCCGCCGCCGCCCGTGCCTGCTTCCAGCCACGGATGGTCCCGATGAGCGCCGCCATCAGCATCCCCATCGCCAGCCAGAGCAGTCCGAACAGGACGATATGGTCGGCCGCGACCAGCCCCAGCACGGCGACCGTGAAGCCGAACGTCGTGAGGAAAAACGTCGTTTCGTGGACGCTCCCGGCCAGATAGCGGCGTGAGTAGCTGTGGACGATCCCGCTGAAGAAGGTGACGACGACCCACATCAGGGTGGTCAGTCCGTCGACGGCGATCACGCCGGCGATCTCCCAGACGCCACCGACCCGGAGCCGGATACCAAGTACGGTGATGCTTGCCACGAACAGCGTCCATACGACCCACGTTACGACGGCGGGGACGGTCGACGATCCCGGCGTCGAGTCCGGAAGCGCGCCGATCGTCGGTTTCGAATCGTTTCCTGACATCGTTCGGTCCATCACACGACCATCCCGGCAACCGTACCGATCCCGGCGTCCGTTTCTGGTCGTCTCTATCCGATAGCAAGAACAGATTGTGCATTAAATCTGTCTATATTCACAGATGGTTCGTGAGTTATGAATTATAGAACATTATGTTTATCTTGTCCCCTCGACTCGTCTCGGGTCCCTGTCCCGTCGGACTCGACTCCGGTCGGCACCTCGATCGTCACCGATCAGCACCTCGATCGTCACTCGTCCGATTCGCCCTATTCGTTCGGTTCTCCGCCGTCACTCGTCCGTTTTTCCGGGTCGAACCGACCGAACGGCGTCGTCTCGTGGGTCCGCACGAGGACCTCGTCGGCGACGGTGAGCCCCATATCCAGGAGTTCCTGCGCGACGGGCGTGATGTCGTCGTCGGATTCGCCGACGACCGTGACGAGGAGGTTCTGCTCACCGGTGACCAACTCCTGGACCGAAACGACGCCGTCGATCGCCAGCACATCCGCGATGAGGTCGCCGCGGTCGGGTATCGACGCGGTACAGTAGATCAACATCCGGAGCGGATATCCGGATTTCTGGTAGTCGACGCTGGCGCTGTATCCCTTGATCACGTCCTCCGACTCGAGCCGCTGAATGCGCTTGCGGACGGTGCTGTCCGAGGTGTCGGTCCGTTCCGCGATGTCTCCGGACGACATGTTTCGGGCATCCTCCTGTAGCGCGTACAGGATCGCCCTGTCGACGTCGTCGATGTCCCCGTCAGTCATACCCACGTATCGACGACACAGCCACTTTACCTTTGTACGTTGCTCGGGGGCGACCGCTACCACCGACCCACCACCGACTGGCCGCCATCACCGACCCACCGATCGACCGCCACCGCTGAGCGGCCGCCACCATCGATCACTCGTCCGGAAGCCGGAGCGTGAGGAGGACGACGAGAGCCATGATCGCCGCCAACAGCAGGTAGCCCTCGTTGAAGAAACCCCGATCGGCGATGGCGCCGAAGGCGACCGGGCCGGCGGCACCGAGGGTGGCCGCCGACGTGCGAACGACGCCGAGGCCGGTCCCGCGGATCTCCTGGGGGATCGCGTCCGAGAGGAACGACTGGGTGATGGCGCCCGACCCGAGCATCGTGCTGACGAGCGCGGTGATCCCGGCCAGCGCCCAAAACCCCTCGACGACGGGGAGCAACGCCAGCCCCGCGATCGGGCCCACGAGCACGGCGACAAGCGATCGGCGGATCCCGATCCGGTCGTAGGCAGCGCCGGCGAGGGGTTTCACGAGGACACCGACCGCGAAGAACCCGCTGAAGAGCAGTCCTGCCGTCGTCGAGGAGAGCTCCTTCTCGTCGACGAGATAGGTGGGATAGAGCCCGGTGAACGACTGCCAGATCAGGATATACAAAAAGAGGATGAACGCCACGAAGGCCATATTCGACCGTCGCAACTCGGCGAGAACGTGCCGTGCGTGATCGGCCGAGAGGGTTTCCCCGGTGGTACCGGTCGATCGTTGGGCCGGGAGGACGACCCACAGGGCGATCGCGGCGACGAGCAGCAGCGGCACGAGGAACCCGAGGCCGGCCTGCCAGGCGATCGCCGCCGCGAGCGCGCCTGCGATGGGTGGCAGCACCGTCTGTCCGAGGTCGCCGGTTGCCATCGTCACCCCGAGCGCGCTACCGATACGGTCGGGATAGATCTTCGACAGGATCGTAATACGCGCGATCGGGTACAGCGACTGACCGACGCCGACCAGTCCGGTCGCGAGGAACAACACGGCCGCGGTGGGTGCGGCGATCACGGCACATAGCGCGAGTGCGACGACGGCCGCGCCGACCGCCATCACGAGGCGCTCGCTGTAGCGGTCGGCGAGGACGCCGCCCGGCAGCTGGCCGAGCGCCGACCCCAACCACAGGACCGTCACCAGCAAGCCGGCGACCGTGAGGCTGAGGTCGAACGACGACCGGAGGTACGGCAACAACACCGGGTAGATCATCCGTGCGCCGAGCAGCATTCCCCACCCACCGGCCACGGTGGCCAGGATCGGTCCTCGACCGTTCGCCCGGAGACTGCCGATCTCGCCGCGGAGGGATCCGACTGGACCCATTGGGTGGGCTCCGGTACGGAAGGGTCACACAAACTGGTTCCGTCTCGTCAATCTCCATCGTCGTTTCCGAACTGACCGTCCGACCGTCCCGTCCGGCTAGACCAGATCGCGGCCGAGAAGGAGGTACAACACGATCCCGAGGAGAGGCGCGAAGAAGATCACGATCGCCCACAGGAACGCGGGGTGGCTGCTGTTTCGTTGGGCGTCCGAATACGTCCAGACGATCAACCCGATCTGGACGGCGAGCATCAGCAATCCGAACAGGAACACGATCGCCATCGCTCCCTCTTGGAGGAGGATGCTGGAGGGCATACGTCGTCGATGTGTGGCGGGGTGAAAAGTGCTTTTCGGCCGCTTACGAGCAGGGCGCCGGCGTCGGGGCGGTCTCCCGCCCGTCGATCGGCGGTGCCCCGCCGCGCGCCGCGTTTCGGGAGAGTATTTAACCGACACGCACGAACGCCCGGCTAATGCTCTCGGGGGTCAACGTCGCGCTGGGCGTGACGGGTAGCATCGCGGCCGTGAAGACCGTCGAACTCGCCCACGAGCTTCGTCGCCGGGGCGCGGCCGTGCGCGCGGTGATGACGCCGGCAGCCTCAAACATCGTGCACCCGTGGGCGCTCGAGTTCGCGACCGAGGTGGACGTGGTGACGGAGATCACCGGGGCGGTCGAACACGTCGAGTTGTGCGGCGTCGACGGCTGGGCCGACGTCCTGCTGATCGCGCCGGGAACCGCCAACACCGCCGGAAAGATGGCGGCGGCGATCGACGACACGCCGGTCACGACCTGTGCGACGACCGCGCTCGGTGCCGACGTGCCGGTCGTGTTCGCGCCCGCGATGCACGAGCCGATGTACGACCACCCGGGCGTGCTCGAGGCGCTCGACACGCTGGAGTCGTGGGGCGTGCGCTTCGCCGATCCCCGGATCGAGGAGGGGAAGGCGAAGATCGCGAGCGAGGAGACGATCCTCACGGAGGTCGCCCGCGCGACGACGCCCGACTCCCTGTCCGGCAGGCACATCGTCGTCACCGCGGGCGCGACCAAGGAGTACATCGACCCCATTCGGATCCTGACGAACCGGTCGTCGGGCAAGACCGGACGCGCGGTCGCGCGTGCCTGCTACATCCGGGGTGCCGACGTCACCCTCGTCCAGGACGGTCCCGCGGTCGGCTACGCGGAGATCGTCCCCGTCGAGACGGCCGACGAGATGCTTGCGGCCGTCACGGACGCCTGCGCAACCGCGGACGCGCTCGTGTCGGCCGCGGCGATCTCCGATTTCACCGCGGACGCCGTCGACGAGAAGATCCGATCCGGGTCGCCGCTGTCGGTCGACCTCGAGCCGACCCCGAAGCTGATCGACGCCGTCCGGGAGGCGTATCCGGATCTGCCGATCGTCGGGTTCAAAGCCGAGACGTCGGGCGACGACGCCGCGATGGTGCGTGAGGCGAACCGGATCCACGACCGCGTCGGACTCGCGTTCGTCGTCGCCAACGACGCGAGCGTGATGGGCGCCGACGAGACGCGCGTGCTGCTCGTCGCCGGCGAGTCGGACCCCGACGACGTCGAGGAGGCTCGCGGGAGTAAGGACGTCGTCGCCGGCCGCGTCGCCGAGCGGCTGGCCGACGTGCTCGGGGCGTAGTCCGGCGACCGGCGGACGTGCTCGGGACAGTATCACACGGCCAGCTGGCAGATGACGTGTCGAAGCCGAACGACCATCGTGCCGTGGGAAAGATAAGAACTGTTTTGAGGTGTCCGTGCCACGTCACGAACGAGAATCCTGTATGTCGTTTCCACACGCCCTAACGACGGTTCCCGGAGGTGGCCCCGGTGGCTAACGGCCGCGTCGTGGTCCCGATCGAGGACACCGCGACCCTGCGGGCGACGGTCGCCCACGTCGCCGCGGCGGCCGCCGACGGGGACGTCTCGGCTATCCACTTCGTCTACCTCGCCTCCTGGCGCGACGACGATCCCCGGATAGACGACCGGCGGACGACGGCGCAGGACCTGCTCGCGGACGCCGCCGACTGGGCGCGATACGACCTCGAGGACGCCGACGTCTCCGAAAACGGCATCGAGATCGAGACCGCGCTCATCGCGGAGGACGTCTACCTCTTCGGGCCGCGTCAGTACGCCGAACGGCTTCATACCTATGCCGACGAGCACGGGATCGGGACGGTCGTGCTCGACCCGGAGTACACGCCGGTCGGGAACACCACTCTCCTCCAGCCGATGGAGTTCGAGCTGGCGTCCACCCCGCTGTCGGTCCGTGAGGCGCCCGTCGATCGGCCCTCCCGACGCGAGCGACTCGTCTCCGAGATCACCGGCCCGCGGTTCGCGACCGTCTTCGGCGGGTCACTGGCGTTTTACCTCGTCCTCGGCGACCCGACCTATCCCTTCGACCTCGTGACGGGCGTCGCGACCGCCCTCGTGGTCGCGATCTCGCTGTCCCAGGTGAGTCTGGACCACGACCCGACGCTGCGGGAGTCGCCGCTCCGGCTGGTTCGCGGGCTGATCTACGTCCCCTCCTTGCTTCTCGAGATCCTCAAATCGAACGTCGTCGTCGCCCGGGTCATCCTCTCGCCGTCGCTGCCGATCGACCCGACGATGACGCGGATGCGCGTGCTCGTGGGATCGGGGCTGCCCGTGACGACGCTCGCAAACTCGATCACGCTGACGCCGGGGACGCTGACGGTGCGTGCTCGCGACGCGGATCTATACGTCCACACCCTGATCCCGTGGGCCCGCGAGGGCCTGTTCGACGGCGGGCTCGAGCGGTGGACCCGATTCGTCTTCTACGGCCGGGAGGCCGCCCGGCTGCCGACGCCCCGCGAACGCGACGACTGCGCGGTGCTGCAGGGCCCCGACGCCGACGAGCCGATGCCGTTTGCGGCCACCGATGGTGGACCCGAGTTGGACACCCACCACGAGTCGGATGAGGACCGCGCACCGGACACGGCGGCGGAAGCGGCCCCGACCGCGCCCGGTCACCACGAGGACGGTGATCGCCGATGAGCATCGCCGACCTCGCGATCGCTGGCGGCTACACGGTCGGTGACGTACTGTTGGTCGGCGCGGCCGGCTTCGTCGTGCTGGCGCTCGGGATGCTCTACCGCGCCGTGGTCGGCCCGACGATGCAGGACCGCGTGCTCGCGGTCAACGTCCTCGGGACGAACACGGTCGTCATCCTGGCGCTGTTGGGCGCGGCGCTCGACGAGCCGACGTTCCTCGACATCGCGATCGTGTACGCGCTGTTGAACTTCCTGATGGCGATCGCCGTCTCAAAGTTCACGGTCGAACGTGGGGGGGTCCTCTGATGGCGCTCGGGTCACTCGACCCGGTCACGACGGCGCGAGTCGTCCTGATCCTCGCGCTCCTTGCCGGGGCGCTGTTCTTCACGTTCGTCTCGATGGTGGGCGTGATCCGGCTGCCGGACGTCTACGCGCGCGCACACACCGCCTCGCAGGCGGACACGCTCGGGGCCGGCTTCGGTCTGGCCGCGGTCGCGCTCACGCTCGGGTGGCAGGGGGCCTCGGTGAAGACGGCCATCCTGCTGTTCTTCATCTTCGTGACCAACCCGACCGCGGCCCACGCGGTCGCTCGAGCGGCCTTCGAGGACGGAAACGTTCCGTGGACCGAGGGGGACGAGCGCCGATGAGCGCGACCGTAACCGCGATCGAGGCGGCGCTTTTCGTCTTCGTGATCGCCACGGCGGTCGTGACCGCGCTGGCCCGCGACGTGCTCTCGTCGATCATCGTCTTCGGGGCCTACAGCCTCGGGATGGCGGCGCTGTACACGTTCTACCGGGCGCCGGATGTGGCGCTGACCGAGGCGGCGATCTCCGCCGGCGTCACGACTGTCCTCCTGCTGCTCACGATCGCGAAGACCTCGCGGATGAACCACGAGGCCGTCTTCGAGCGCGTCGATCCCACCGCCGCGCTCGCCGTCGGCGGACTGTGCGTCGTGCTGCTCGCGACGGTGACGCAGATGCCGACCGTTGGCGATCCGACCGCACCCGTCTACGCGAATCCGGACGTCACCGGGTATTACCTCGAGAACACCTACGCCGACACCGGCGTCGGCAACACGGTGATGGCGGTGTTGGCCTCCTACCGCGGATTCGACACCTTCGGCGAGGCGGTCGTCGTCTTCGGGGCCGGCATCGCGACGATGCTCGTGCTCCACCGGGAGGTGTTCTCGTGAGCGACACACCCGGCGCCGGCAGCGACGTCGACGACGCCGCTGCTGGCTCCGGAGACGCATCGGACGCACCCGACGTCTCCGACCGACCGCCGATCGAGCCCACCTACTCGGGCCACGACGATCGCCCACATCTCTCCCAGATCCAACGCCAGCAGACGCCCTACACGGAGAGTCAGGTGATCATGTCAACCGTGAAGGTGGTCGCGCCGTTCGCGCTGACCTTCGGGCTGTTCGTCACCTTCCACGGGGCGGATTCGCCCGGCGGCGGCTTCCAGGGCGGCGCGATCGCGGCCGCGGTCGTGTTGATGATCGCCTTCGCGTTCGGGATCGACGCCACGCGCGAGTGGTTCACGAACGTCGTCGTCGTCGGCCTCGCGGTCGGCGGCGTCCTCGTCTTCGGGGGGATCGGTCTCGTCGGGCTTGTCGACGGCGGGACGTTCCTCGAGTACGCCCGACTGCCGATCCCGCACCCGGTCAAATACGGGATGGAGGGCGTGGAGATCCTCGGCATCGCTCCGATCGTCGCCGGGGTGCTCGTCGGTCTCTTCTTCCTGTTAGCGGCCGGCTTCGACGACCGGGACGGCGCCGGAACCGAGACCGAGATCGCTGACGCGACCACCGACGACGCGACCACGGAGGACGACCGATGACCGACCACCTACCGCTCCAGCTCGCCCTCAACGTCCTCGCAACGCGGCACGCCTACGCGGTGTTCACCGTGTTGTTGTGCATCGGCCTGTACATGATGATTGCGAACCCACATCTCGTGAAGAAGATCATCGGCCTCAACCTGTTCCAGACGGCGATCTTCCTGTTCTTCATCGCCTCCGCGTACGTTCGTGGCGGGTCGATCCCGATCGTCGAGGGAGGCGGGAGCGCGGAGGCGACCCTCGTGAGCCCGCTCCCGCAGGTGATCGTCCTGACCGCCATCGTCGTCGGCGTGAGCCTCACCGCGGTCGGGCTCGCGCTCTGTATCCGGATCTACACGGAGTACGGAACCCTCCGAACCGACGCGCTCCGGAAGGCGATGGCCGAGGAGGACGACCTCCCGGTAGCTGGCGACGGCTCTACAGGGGGTGAGAACGCGTGAGCGACCTCCTGCTTCCGCTCGCGATCGTGGTTCCGATCCTCGCGGCGACGCTCCCGCTCCTGTTTGGACCCCGGTATGACCGGATCGGCTGGCCGATCGCCGCGATCACGACCGTCTCGCTCGTCGGGATCGCTGCCTCGATCGCCCGGATCGTCTTCGTGGAGGGCCCGCCGACCGAGTACGGGATCGTCCACGAACTCGGCGGCTGGCAGCGTCCGTACGGTATCGAACTCGTCGCCGACGAGCTGTCGGCGTCACTCGTGGTCCTGGTCGCGCTCGTGGCGGCCGGGACGCTCGTTTTCTCGCGTGTGGCCGGCCCTCGTGGGAACGCGTTTTACTCAGGCTACCTGCTGTTGACCGGCGGGTTGATGGGCATCTCGCTCACCGGCGACCTGTTCAACCTGTTCGTTTTCCTCGAGATCGTCGGGTTGACGACCTATGCGCTCGTCGCGGCCGACCGGTCGGGCGCCAGCGCGTACGCGTCGATCAAGTACCTGCTGGTGGGTACCGTCGGCGCCTCGCTGTACCTGGTCGGCGTCGGCTACACCTTCCTGGCAACGGGGTCGCTGAATATGATCGACCTCCAGGCGACGATCGCGACCGTCGGCTACGGCGACCCCCTGATCCGGGCCGGCTACGCGCTCATCGTCGTCGGCCTCTCGCTGAAGATCGCCGTCTTCCCGCTGCACGTCTGGCAGCCGGACGCCTACCAGCGCGCGCCCGACGCGGTGACGACGGTCATCGCGGCGTTGGTCTCGACGTCGGCGGCCTACGCCCTGCTCCGCATCACCTACACCGTCTTCACGGTCGAGTTCCTCGCCGCGAACGACGGAATCACGAACGCGATGCTACTGGCGGCCGGCGTCTCGATCCTCGTCGGATCGGTGCTGGCGGCGATGCAGTCCGATCTCAAGCGGCTGTTCGCCTACTCGTCGGTTGCACAATTCGGGATGATCGTCGCCGCGATCGCGCTTGCAAACGAGACGGCGCTGCTGGGCGGGATCATCCATCTGCTCGGCCACGGCCTGCTCAAGTTCGGGCTGTTCCTTGCCGTCGGCCTGCTCGCGTACGGCTACGGCGTTCGACGGGTTGCAGACCTCGCGAGCCTCGCCCGCAGAGCACCGTACCTTTCGGGGGCGTTCGTCGTCCTCGGACTCGCGCTCGTCGGGATCCCGCCCTCCATCGGCCTGCTCGGCAAGTGGTACATCGCGCTCGGGGCGGTGGAGGCCGCCGGTGGCGGTGACCTCGCCGCACTGGGGATCGCGGCCGTGATGCTCGTGAGTACTCTGTTCACGCTGGCGTACGTCGCCCGGATCATCGAGCAACTGTACTTCGCGGGCGCCGATCCCGGTCCCGGCGACGCCGGATCGACCGCTTCCGCCGCGGACGGTCCGACCGGACCGGGGACCCTGGCCCAACCGGACGGCGGTCGGACGGAGCAGCGGGACGTTCCGACCGGCGCGTTCGTCGTGCTCGTCGTCGTCGCGCTGATCGCGGTCGGGCTCGGGTTCGCCGGGTTCGCTGCCGCCGATCTCTTCGGACCGTTCCTCGGGAGGATGATCTAAATGACCGAAGTCGACTCACTGCGACCGTTGTTCGTCGTTCTCGTATCGTTCGTGGCCAGCGGGGCCATCGTCGCGTCCCACCGCCGGCCGAACCTGCGTGAGGGGTGGACGCTGCTTGCGGCGGTCGCGAAGTTCGCCGCCGTGGTCTCGCTGCTGCCGGGCGTGCTCGCCGGGACCGTCTACGTCACGGAGGTCGTGACCTTCCTGCCGTACGTCGAGTTCACCTTACGGGCGGACCCGCTCGGGATGCTGTTTGCGGTCCTGGCCAGCGGCCTGTGGATAATCACGTCGCTGTACAGCATCGGATATATGCGCGGGCTCGACGAGCCCAACCAGACGCGGTACTTCGCCGCCTTCGCGGTCTCGCTGTCGACGACGATGGGGATCGCCTTCGCCGGCAACCTGATCACCATCTTCATCTTCTACGAGCTGCTGTCGATCGCGACCTATCCGCTGGTCGCTCACGACGAGACGCCGGAGGCGCGCTCCGCAGGCCGAAAGTACCTCGCGTACACGATGTTCGGCGGCGGCGTGTTCGTGCTCGCCGGCACCGTGCTGGTCTACTGGCTCACCGGCCTCGTCGGAGAGCCGACCGTCGCCTTCTCGGCGGGCGGGATCGACGCGCTCGCGACCGCAGCCAGCAGCGACCCCCTGATGGCGAAGATCGCCTTCGTCCTGCTCGGGGTCGGGTTCGCCGTGAAGGCCGGTTTGATGCCGCTACACCAGTGGCTCCCCGAAGCGATGGTGGCGCCGACGCCCGTCTCGGGGCTGCTCCACGCGGTGGCGGTCGTCAAGTCCGGCGCGTTCGGCGTCTCGCGGATCGTCCTCGACGTTTTCGGGCCCGAGGTCGTCTTCGATCTCGGCGTCGGCGTCTGGCTGTCGGTGATGGCCGCGGTCACGTTGACCGCCGCCAGCATCATCGCCCTGCGGAAGGACCACCTCAAACAGCGGCTCGCCTACTCGACGGTGAGCCAGCTCAGCTACATCCTGCTCGGGCTCGGGCTGTTCGGCTGGCACGGGCTCGTGGGCGCGCTGTTGCACATCCCCGCACACGCCTTCATGAAGCTCACCCTGTTCTTCTGTGCGGGCTGTATCCACGTGGAGACCCACACCGACTACATCTCGGAGATGGCCGGGATCGGCAAGCGGATGCCGGTGACGATGGCCGCGTTCACCGTGGCGGCCGCGGGGATGGCCGGCATCCCGCTCGTGGCCGGGTTCGTGAGCAAGTTCTATATGTTGGTCGGCGGGATCGCGATGGGTGCGGCAACGCCGATCGGCTACTACCTCGCCGGGGCGCTGTTGCTGTCGGGCGTGCTCAACATCGCGTACTTCTGGCCGGTCGTCTACACCGCCTTCTTCGAGGCGGAGGACGCCCACGACGCCAAGCCGCTCGTCGAATTCCCGCTTGGCGGCCGGACGACGGCGACGATCGACGCCGTCAGAACCGACGGCGGCGATCGAAAGGAGTCTGACGACGACGGCACCGAGCGCGAAGACGGGACCGCAACCGGCGCTGACGCCGAAACGCCGATCCCGGACGCCGAGGACGAGGCCGGATCCGAGGAGGATGATCCGACCGAGAGCGGCGACGACGGAACCGAGGCGAACGTCGACGACGGCGTCGTCCGGCCCGACTTCGCGCCGGGGGATCGCGACTTCTCGGAGCCCGCCGAACGCGTCGACACGGGGAACTACGCGGTCGATACGAACCCCTCCGACACGGACGTTCCGTTCTCCCCCGAGGGCGGCTCCGACGACCGCGATGCTGGCCGCCTCGACGAACGTGACCAGCGTGACCACGCAGACCAAACGGACCACGCAGACCACGACCACCACGGCGGTCCGCCGCCAAGCGGCTGGCGATCGATCCGTGGCCTCACGGCCCTGCTGGGCCGCGAGACGACGTGGTTCATGCTTGCACCGATACTGACGGCGATGACGCTTGCCGTCCTGCTCGGCGTGATCCCGAGCGAGATGGCGTTCCTCGATCTGATCGAGCTCATCGTCGAGACGCGCCTCGAGGGCGCGGGGGTGGGCCTATGACCGCCGGAATCGCCGGAACCGCGGGCGGCGCGCTCGCCACCGGCACCGTCGGGAGTGACCTCCTGACGACGGTCCCGCCGTACCTGCTCGTGGCGATCGCCGCGCTGCTGGCGGTCGTGCTCCCGCGACGTCTCGGACACCTGCTCGGGGCGGCCGCGACCGCGTTCGTGTTCATACAGGCGGTGAGCTTCGACCCGGCGATGTACGGACCACACCTGGCGTCGACGTTCCTCGGGTTCGACGTCGTCTTCTTCAACGTCGACGACTTCTCCCGGCTGATGGGTGTCGTCGTCGGGTTCCTCGCGACCGCGGCGGTGATCTACGCCTACGGCAGCGACGCGCCGCGGTGGCTGACCGGGCTCGCGCTGATCTACGTCGCCTCGACGGTCGCGACGATCTACGCCGGCGACTGGCTCACGCTGATCGTCTTCTGGGAGCTGATGGCGGTCACCTCGACGCTGCTCGTCTGGCACCACGGCGGGGCGGCGGTGCGAGCCGGCTTCCGGTACGCGATCTTCCACGGCATCGGCGGGACGGTGCTGCTCGGCGCCGTCGTCGTCCACTTCGGGGCGGTCGAGAGTTTCCTGTTCACGGCAGAGACGGGGATCCACGACTCGGCCGCGCTGCTCGCGGCGCTCGGGATCGGCGTCAACTGCGGGTTCATCGGCCTCCACACCTGGCTGCCGGACACCTATCCGCGACCCCACATCGCGGCGTCGGTGTTCCTCTCGGTGTTCACGACCAAGACGGCCGTCTACGTCCTCTACCGGGCGTTCCCGGAGGGTGGGCTGTGGATGGCCTACCTCGGCGGCGCGATGGCCGTCTACGGCGCCTTCTTCGCGCTGTTGCAGTACGACCCGCGCCGGCTCCTCTCGTACCACATCCAGGCGCAGGTCGGGTACATGCTCGCGGGGATCGGCCTGGCGGGCTACGTCGGCGAGAAGGCGCTGGCCGGCGGCTTCGCCCATCTGCTCAACAACGTCCTCTACAAGAGCCTGCTGTTCATGGCGATCGGCGTGATCATCTATCGGACCGGGACGGAGGACATCCGCGAGCTGGGCGGCCTCTGGCGGAAGACCCCGATCGCGTTCGTGATCTACCTCGTCGGCGCCGCGTCGATCACGGCCGTCCCCGGCTTCAACGGTTTCGTCTCGAAGGGAATGGTGATCGACTCCGCCCACGAGATCCACCAGTTCACGATCGCCCTCGACGGCGGGCTGCTCTGGTGGCTGCTCATCCTCGGCGGGGTCGGGACGTTTATGTCCTTCATCAAGCTCGGCTACTACACGTTCTTCCACGGGAGCGCCTCGATCTCCCCGCGCGACGCGACGCCGTTCCAGACGGTCGGGATGGCGCTCGCCGCCGGCGCCTGCATCTATCTCGGCGTCTCCTACGAGACGCTGCTCGGGCTGATGCCCCACACGGAGTACCTGCTCGCGGAGCTGCATCCCTACAGCACGGGCCACCTGACCGAATCCGCCGCGCTGTTGACCGCTGGATTCGTCGGCTTCTTCGCGCTCAAACGTCCCCTGGCGTGGATCGCCCACCGAATGCGCGACGTCGACGCGGTCACGTACCCGGCGTTCTTCCACGTCGGCCGCGGACTCGTCATCGGGGTGACCGAGTCGTGGGCGGCCGTCGACCGGCTCACGATGCGGCTCGTCGCGGCGATCGAGTGGACCGCGATGAACCCCCGTCACGCCGTGCGTCGGGTCGGGATCGACGCGGAGATCCGGACCGGGATCGGCCGCGGCGTCCTGATCATCACGCTCGTGGCGGCCGGCACGGTGCTGATCGGGCTCGTCTGGTGACGGGCGGTCCCGGAGGGTTCCGGAGGGTCCCGTTCGGGGTCGGGTCGGGACGGGTATCGGATTGAGGCAAGCGAATCGCGGCTTCCGGCGTCGTCGGCTTTTTATTGAGCTCACTCGTGTTCCCGACCGTGACGGATCGCCGCCCGCGGATCGACGGGTCCGACGCCGGGAACACCTGGCGTCGCCGGCTTCGTGTCGCCCTCGTAGTCTTCCTCATCGGCGTCGCCGCTGACGTGGCAACGACCTACGTCGCGATCACGTTCGGGCCGTTCGTGGAGGGGTCTCCGGTCGGCCGAGTCCTCATCGACCGCTACGGGCTGGTTCGCGGGATGATCGCCACCAAGGTGGCGGGGATGGTGCTCATCGCGATCCCGGTCGCGATCGCGAAGCGGAATCGGACCGTCGTGGTGACGGTGATGTTCGGCGGCGTCGGCGCGATCTCGTTGCTCGCGGCCGTCCACAACCTCGTCCGGATCCTCGGCGTGGTGTGACCCCCGTTCGACCGGTCGCCGTGGAACGCGGTCCGATCCGCGGTGGACTCACAGTTCGATCCGCTCGACCAGCTGCGACTCGTCCTCGCCCTTCGTGTTGATCGCGACGATCCGGACCTCCTCCTCGAGCAGCGAGTCCCGAAGTTTCGCCTTCAGGAGGGAGTCGACCTGATAGACCCCGGCGGCGCTGTTCATCGTGATCTCCACCTCGACGGGATCGTCCTCGCCGGTCGTCAGCCGGACGCGCTCGATCGCCCGCGAGGAGATGGTGTTGATCCCGCGTCCGCCCTTCTCGTAGGGGATCCGGGACCGCCCGCGCTCCATATCCAGCCCGTCGGCGATGCGGATGACGCCCGCCTCCCGGGTCAGCGGCGTCTCCTCGGTGTGGTGACAGAGGATCGCGTGGAGGATCTCGGCTTTGACCCGGACCGCGGCGGGGGTGTCGTACCACTCCGGAAGGAGTCGGTCGAGGAGGTCCGCGGCCAACGGGATCGAGTAGTAGGTGTGGTCGTCGCGGTGCACCACGTGGCCGACGTCGTGAAGCGTCGCTGCCAACGCGATCACGACCGGCTCGTCGGCCTCTTCGAGCCCCTGGTCGCTTGCGCCGTTGAAGGGTACGCCGGCCCGTTTGAGGAGGTCGTACAGCCGCAGCGCGCGGTCCCTGACGATCTCGATGTGTTTGGCCCCGTGGTCGTTGTAGCCCTTCCTGGTGACGGCGTTGACGTTTTGCGCCTCGAGATACGCCTCGATCTCCGGGTCCGATTCGATCGTCTCGAGCACCGCGTTCACCCGCTCGTCCGGAAACGCGTGATCGGCCGCCGGGTCGTACGCCCGTCGCGACTCGTCGACGTCGGTCTCGACGTCCCCGGTCGTGGGATCGCCGTCGTCGATGTCCATCGTTCGATGCTGCGGAGGCGACCGGCTTAAAAGCCATCGACCGCCACGGCCTCTCCCGCGGGGACCGGCCATCGACCGACTGCGAACCGGCTATTCACGGCTATATGTGTTCACTACGACCGTGTTGACAGTTGACTCCAACCGTGGTGATTATATCCAACCAAACGATATGAACATATATGTAATATTTATAAATGATCATCGAAAATCATTAATAATATCTCGGACTCCGTTCACACGATGTCGGAGCCCGACTACGACGCGATCGCCTGGTCGTTCGACGAGGACACCGGCGTTGGACGCATCGAACTCGATCGCCCGGACGCGATGAACGCGATCAATGACCGAATGCAGCGGGAGCTCATCGAGGGCTTCCGACGGTTTCGACGGCTCGAGGAGGATCGAACCGGTGTGGCCGTTCGCGCGATCGTCGTCTCGGGTGCCGGCGACCGGGCGTTCAGCACCGGGCTCGACGTCAGCGAGATGCAGTCGATCACCGACTACGGCGAGAAGAAGCGGATCCCGGACGGATTCCACGAGATGGCGGAGACGATCGAGCGCTGCGAACCACCGGTGATCGCGCGGATCGACGGACTCTGTCTCGGCGGCGGGTTGGAGATCGCGCTCGCGTCCGACTTCCGGCTGGCGAGCGAGCGGAGCTCGTTCGGCCAGCCCGAGGTCAACTTCGGGGTCCTTCCCGGCGGCGGGGGCGCCCAGCGGCTGTCGATGATCGTCGGCGTCAGCCGCGCGAAGGAGCTGTGTATGACCGGCGAGCGGATCGAGGCCGAGCGGGCGGCCGCGGAGGGGATCATCGATCACGTCCATCCGGCTGCGGACCTGGAGTCCGAGGTCGAGTCGTTCGTCGACTCGATCGTCGACAAGCCGCCCCTCGCGGTTCGAACGATCAAGGAGGCCGCCGACCGCACCCGCGAAGTCGGCTTCGAGGAGGCCCTGCAGTACGGCAACCGGGCGTGGCTGTCGCTGTCACAGACGCGCGATTACGACCGCGCCGTCGAGGCGTTCGGAACCGACGCCGACGTCGAGTGGGAGGGACGGTAGCGCCGATGCTCGAGGCCTTCGAGGACGCACTCGACTTCTCCGAGCAGGTCGTCTGTGTCACGGGCGCTGCACAGGGGATCGGCGAGACCGTGGCGGCGTCGTTCGCCGAGGCGGGCGCGTCGGTCGTCGTCGCCGACATCGACGCCGACGCCGCCGCGACGACGGCCGAGGCGATCGGCGCGGCGCACGGCACCGAGACGCTCGCGGTCGGGGTCGACGTCTCGGACAGCGACGAGGCCCGCGCGATGGTCGAGACGGCGGTCGCGGAGCTCGGCGGCCTGGACGTCCTCGTCAACAACGCGGGCGTCGCGGGCGCACAGCGGTTCCGCGACTCCGAGCCCGAGGACTGGGATCGAAAGATCGGCGTCTCCCTCTACGGGACGTTGAACTGTACCTCCGCCGCGTTGCCGGAGTTGGTCGATCGCTCGGGCGTCGTCATCAACTACGCGAGCTCGTCCTATCGCGGGAACGACCCTGGCCTCGCCGTCTACGGCGCCGCCAAGGCGGCCAACCGGTCGTTCACCAAGACCCTCGCCAAGGAGGTCGGCAGCGACGGCGTCCGCGTGAATTGTGTCTGTCCCGGTACCGTTCGCACCCCCGCGACCGAGGCGTTCGTCGAGCAGTACGCCGACGAGTTGCCGGAGTCGTACGCGCTCGACCGGATCGGCGAACCGGCGGACGTCGCGGCGGCCGTCGTCTTCCTGGCGAGCGACGCCGCCGCGTGGATAACCGGCGAGACGCTCCACGTCGACGGCGGCTACAGTCGCCGATAGCCGGATCGGGGATCGCTGACGGGGTCGAAAGGCAAAAGGCATATAATAATTACCGGGCAACTCCGAGGTGAGATGGTACCTTCGATCCCACTGTTCGGCCCGCTTCCCGTCGGTCCCGAACTCCTCATCATCCTGCTCGTTCTCGTGTTGCTGTTCGGCGCGAACAAGATCCCCAAACTCGCCCGCTCGACCGGCCAGGCGATGGGCGAGTTCAAGAAGGGACGCGAGGAGATCGAGGAAGAGCTCAACGAGATGCAGGGCGATGCGGACGAGACGACGACTGACCGCTCGACCGACACGGACGCGTCCGCCGACGAGACGTCCACCGAGACGTCCTCGAACGCGACCGACGAGGAGGATTCGACCGAGACCGAAACCGAATCGTCGTCGAAATAACCCTCAGTGACCGTCCGGCGAACTCCAACACCGACGCATCGCCGACGACCGGGCCGGCGATCGACGACCGTTTCTCGTGGACGCGTGGCCTAGTGGACAGGGCGAGAGGTTCCTAACCTCTCGATCGCGGGTTCGAATCCCGTCGCGTCCGCTCGTTCACTTCGTTCACTCACGGACGCGACTGAGTCCCACTCGCTCACTGGGTTCGCTCGCGGGACTCCCGTCGCGTCCGCTCTCCATACCGGTACGGATTCGGTTGTGGAACTCCCACCGCCTTGGATCCCCGATGGAAACGCGATCCGGTTGCGAAAGCGTCACGAGACCCCACACTCACCCTTCGAGCCGGCGGAACGATCGACTCGCGAGGACGACCGCGGCGACGCCGATGACGACGCTCGCGACCGGGACCACGACGCCGGGGTCGTATTGAACCGGCGGGTGATAGCCGAACCCGTAATCGACGACGTCGCCGAGAAGCGACAGTCCGAGCGCCAGCCCCAACGCGCCCCGAGTGGTTCGGCCGACCGCGGGGAGCAGGAGCGCCAGCGCGACGAACAGCAGATGCGTTATCAGGATCCCCCAGTAGGACACCAGCGCGTCCGGCGTTCCCAGATAGCGTTCGGGATGGACGTTCAACGCGACGAGCGGCCAGAGTCCGTATTTGACGAGCCAGACGAACGCGAGCGTCTGCAGGTACGCGAGCGGTCGGTTGGTCGGCGTCTCCCGTGCTGACCGACCGGAGCCGACGGTCGGCAGCAGCGCGACGAGCGCGAGCACCGCGAGCGCGATCGCCATCGGCGAGTCGGCATACAGCGGCCACAGCAGCGTCGGAACGTCGGGCATCGTCGCGACGTAGTAGCGGCCGCCGACTAGCACGCCGATCGCACAGATCCCGAGCGTCGTCAGCAGACTCCGGGTGTCCCCGAGGAACTCCTCGGCAGCCCGATCACGGATCCGCCGCCGGACCGCCGGATCGAACAGGGCAACGACGGGGACGTCGGGGACGCGGTCCGATCGTGTCACGACCGGTCCTCCGAGGTGCCGGTGGAAAAAGGTCGCGCCCGATTCGACGGTCGCTGATGCTTCGGCGGTCGCTGATGCTTCGGCGGTCGCTGATGCTTCGGCGGTCGATGTCGCCTCACCGTCGAAACCGGGCGAAACGCGTCACACCGTCGAACGCGGCCGTAACGAGTTGGTTCACTGACTCGTTTGGAGGAAGCCTTTTTGCCTCTGCCGGAACTGGTGCGGGTAATGGCTGAGCACGCCGACGGCGAGGGGGAGCCGTCCGATGCCGAGCGAGGCCGCGGGGGGACCGACACGGGGGACGGGGCGGAGATCCAGCCGGCCGACCTCTCGGCCCGGATCACGGTTGCCGCTGCCGCCGGCAAGACGCTTCACGACCGCTGTGCTGATCGGTACGACCTCTCGACGGTCCCGGTCGCGAAGGGGTATTACACGTGGGCGGACTACGCGCGGGAATACGGACTCGACGGCGCCGGTGACGCGTCCGGCACTGCGGGTGTCGGGGACGCTGATGGGGACAGAGACGCTGACGGGGACGAGAGCAGGGATGCCGAGGGAGTCGATCGGACCGCCGCGCTCGGGTTCGATCCCGATGCGCTCGACGGATTGCTCTCCGCCGGGGGCGCCCTCGCTGAGGGGCTCTTGGCGGCGGTGGAGACGCGAACGGTCTCGATCGCCGAGGACCTCGCCGAGGACGACTTCTTCAGCACCGACGAGGGCGCCACCACGCTCGTCAACCGATACGACCTGGAGAAGGCGGTTCCCGCCGCCAAGAAATCGCACTTCCGCGAGGTCGAACGCTACTGGGTGAACAAGCCGTACGCGTTCGTCATCATCTTCCACTCGACGAAGGAGAACGAGAAGAAGTACTACGCGATCCAGCCGTACCGCACCGAGATCGAGTCGGACATCAACGACTATCTGACCGGCAAACTGCGCACGTCGATCAAGTACGCGGACGAGTCGATCGCCGGCGGCGACGAGGCCGAACGGAAGGCGGTGATCGCCGAGGAGACCTATCGGCTGCTCGACCGGTACGACCTGTACACCCGCGAGTCCGATTCGAGTCCGATCGCCGAGGCGTTCGACCGGTTCGGGTTCGAGCCGACCGACGGGATCACGGGGCGGATCGCCCAGGCACTCGGGTACGAACCGCGTGAGTCACGGCGCCAGGGCGATCTCGACGGGATCGCTGCACGCCCCGAACCGGCCGTCCTCGAGGAGGACGCCGAGACGCTCACCGAGTACCAGGTCGAGAAGCTGTTGTACTACCTCAAGCGGGATTTCATCGGCTACGAACGGATCGACCCGATCAAATACGACATCAACGTCGAGGACATCTCCTGTGACGGCTACGACTCGCCGGTGTTCGTCTACCACTCCGGGTACGAACAGATCATCTCGAACGTTCACCACGGGACGACCGAGCTTGATGATTTCGTCGTCAAGCTCGCCCAGCGGTCGGGCAAGGGGATCTCAAAGCGATCGCCGCAGGTCGACTGTACGCTGCCGGACGGCTCACGGGCGCAACTCACCCTCGGGAAGGAGGTCTCCGATCACGGGACGAACTACACCATCCGGCAGTTCAAGGACGTCCCCTTTACCCCGGTCGACCTCGTCAACTGGAACACCTTCTCGCTCGACGAGATGGCCTTCCTGTGGCTGTGTATCGAGAACCACAAGTCGCTCATCTTCGCCGGCGGGACTGCCTCCGGAAAGACGACGAGCCTGAACGCGGTCTCGCTTTTCATCCCCTCGAACTCGAAGATCGTCTCGATCGAAGACACTCGCGAGGTGGAGTTGCCCCAGCGCAACTGGATCGCCTCCGTCACGCGCCCCTCATTCAGCGACGACGACAAGGGCGACGTCGACGAATTCGACCTCCTCGAGGCCGCCCTCCGGCAGCGTCCGGACTACATCGTGATGGGCGAGATCCGCGGCGAGGAGGGGCGGACGGCCTTTCAGGTGATGTCGACGGGCCACACGACCTACACGACCTTCCACGCCGACTCGGTCGGCGAGGTGCTCAAGCGGTTCACCACCGACCCGATCAACGTCTCGAAGACGATGTTCACGGCGCTGGATCTGGTCTCGGTGCAGTCGTCGACCCGCGTCAAGGGGCGGAAGGTTCGACGGAACAAATCCCTCACCGAGATCAACCACTACGACGCCGAGAACGACGAGATCAACGTCCAGGACATCTACCAGTGGCAGGCGGAGACCGACGAGTTCCTCCAGCTCGGCGAGTCGAACACGCTTCGGGAGATCACCTTCGATCGCGGATGGGATCGGGAGACGCTGGAGGCGGAGATGTTCAAACGCCGGGTGGTTTTGGCGTACCTGATCGACTGCGGGCTCAACACCTACGCGGAGGTGGCCGCGACCTTCCAGGCGTTCATCAACGACCCCGAGACGATCCTCGCGTTGATGGCCAACGACGGCCTTCGTCGATCGCTTGAGGATCTCCGGGAGATGGAGTCGGTTCAGATCAACGTCGATCCCGCAACCGAGGCGATGGTGCCGCGTCCCGAACCCGACGAGAGCGGCCGCGAGGAGGCGGCCGGGATCCTCGAGGATGCCGAGGACCTGTTCGCGGAGTACCGCGGCACCGTTCCCAACTCGGTCGCCGACGCGATCGTCGACGTGCCGGCCGCATCGGACGTCGAGGCGGAGCCGGCGGCCGACCGGTCGACGCTTCGCACCATCGCGGCTGATGCCGGAACGGGGGACGACGAGATCGACGCCGCCGAAGCCACCGCCGGCGACGCCGATGCCGACACCAGTATCAACCCATCCGTCGATGGTGATGTGGACGCGGACGTCGGTGATGAACGTGACCCACTGGATGTGGAGTCGTCCGAGACGGACCAACCGCGCGCGTCCGGTCGCTCCATCGATCCTGTGACGGAAGCGTCCACAGATCCTGAGACGGAAGCGTCCACAGATCCTGAGACGGAAGCGTCCTCCGAACCGGAAGCGGAGACGGACGAGCAACTGTCACTCCGATCGCCGGCCCCACCGATGGATGATGGATCACGGGATGCCCCTCCGGATGCCGCCGATACCGAAAGCCACGAGCCGACCGATCGGCCTCCCGAAACCGATCCGGGCGTCCGAGACGGTCTGACGGATGGTGATACGGCTGAAGAAAACGCCCGAGACGGGGCAAAGCCGGCCGAGCAGGACGAACCGACGGCCGAGCAGGACGAACCGACGGCCGAGCAAGACGAATCGACGGTCGAGATCGACGAATGGGGGTTCGGCCCGATCGAGGACGACGGGTCAGGGGAGTGAACACCGTGTCGCGATCACGCACCGTCCGGCTCGATCGGTCACGGGGAGGCACGGACCGATGAGCGTCTCCGGACCGGAAGGCACGACCGGCGGGATGGACCTGCTGGGCGTCGCGTTCTACCCGGTCTTTCAACTGCTGTTCGACCCCGACGGCGACTTCCTCGCGGACATCGAGGCGAAGCTGACCGAGGCGCGGATGACCGACACCGTCGAGTTGTACGTCTCGAAGGCGCTCGCGATCGGGCTGATCACCGGCCTCGTGCTCTGGGTGGTGGGGTCGTTCGTAAGCTACACCGCCTTCGCCGTCGGGCTCGTCGACCCGAACGCGCTTCGACTCGGAATCCCCGTTCCGGACCCGGAGCTTGCGGCGTTTTTGCGGTCGCTTGCCGTCCCGACCGCGGTGTTCATCGCCGGGCTCGTCTTCGGAACGATCGGGTTCGCGATCGGGTTTGGAAGCCTCCTCGTCGTCCCGTACTCGCGCTCGTCGGCACGGGAGCGGGAGATCGATATGCTGCTTGCCGACTCGGTGTCGTTTATGTACGCGCTCTCGGTCGGCGGGCTCAACCAGCTCGAGATCCTTCGCGCGATGGCGGCCGCCGAGGACACCTACGGCGAGGTCTCACGGGAGTTCCAGAGCATCGTCAACGAGACCGAGTATTTCGGCACCGACTACCGGAACGCGATCCGGAAACAGTCGATGGAGACGCCCTCCGAGGAACTGTCGCAGTTCCTCACCGATATGCTCTCGATCGTTAACTCCGGCGGGGACATGGAGCGGTTCCTGAGCGATAAAAAGGAGAAGCACCTCCGAACGGCCAAACAGCAACAGGAGATGACCCTCGAGACGCTCGAGCTGTTCGGCGAGATGTATATGACGCTCTCGCTGTTCCCGCTGTTGCTCATCATCATCCTCGTCATCATGGGGATGATGGGCGACTCCGACGACCGATTGCTGTACGCGACGGTCTACCTGCTCATCCCGCTGACCGGCGTCGGCTTCCTCGTGCTCGTCTCGACGGTGAAACAGGACGAGCCCGGCGACGGCTATCTCCGGCCGACCGACAGCAGCGACCGCCTCGAGACCGAGAGCAAGGAGGGCCTGCTCCACCTCGGCCTCGTCGAGGGGTTCGTCGGTCGGTACACGGTGTTCGACCGCATCAAGGGACGCGAGGGGACCCACAAGACGCTGGAGCTGCTCAAACAGCCCCATCTGTTCTTCAAGCGGAACCCGCTGTACACCCTGGTGTTGACGATCCCCGCATCGCTGGTGCTCGTCGCGAACGCCGTCGTGCTGGGCGCCGCGCCGACGACCGTCGACGCCTGGATCGCCCGGCCGGTCTGGAGCACCGTCATCTGGGTGTACCTCCCGCTGTATCTCACCCTCGTTCCGTTGGCGGTCTTCCACGAGTGGCACGAGCGGTCACGGACGGCGATCGTCGGCAAGCTCTCGGAGAACCTCCGGAAACTCTCCTCGGCCAACGACACGGGCCAGACCCTCCTCGAGTCGATCCGGACGGTCTCGGAGACGTCCTCGGGCAAGCTCGCCGACGAGTTCGACGTGATGTACGCGAAGGTCAACTACGGAATGAGTCTCCGGGAAGCGCTCATCGAGTTCAACAACAAGTACCACATTCCCCGACTCGCCCGGACGGTCAAGCTGATCTCGGAGGCACAGGAGGCGTCCTCTCAGATCACGGACGTGTTGACGACCGCCGCGCAGGCCTCGGAGAACCAGGACGACATCGATCGCGAACGGAAATCACGGACCCGGATGCAGGTGGCGATCATCCTGATGACCTACGTGACGCTGCTGGGCGTGATGGCCATCCTGCAGACGCAGTTCATCGACGTGATGGCCGAGCTCGTCGACTCCGGCGGCGACGCCGGCGGGAGCCAGGCGGGCGACATGAACTTCGGCGGCGGGGTCGATCCCGCGCTCCTGTCGCTGCTGTTCTTCCACGCCGTGACGATCCAGGCGATCCTGTCGGGGTTCATCAGCGGGTACATCCGAAACGCCGACATCATCTCCGGGGTCAAGTTCGTGATCGTCCTGTTGAGCATCGCCCTCGGTACGTGGATCTACGTGGGGTGATCGAGTATGCCAACTCGTCCTCCTCGTCCACCGACAGACACCCACTCCGCGTGCGTTGATCGTGCACAGACGACCCTCGATTTCGCGATCGGTGCGAGCGTCTTCCTCGTCGTCGTCCTGTTCGTGGTTGCGTTCCTTCCGGCAATGATGACGCCGTTCCAAGACGTCGATCCCACACAGGCCGCCGATCGATTCGCTGAGTCGTTGTCCGGAGATATGCTTGGACATCCCGCAGATGGGAATCAGCTGAACCGGACGTGCACTGCCGCGTTCTTCCGGCAGTTGAACCAGGATTCCCCGGCGCCCGAAACCTGTCGGTTCGCCAACGGGGCGACGACGCCGGCCGAGGTGCTCGGGACGGACCACACGGTGAACGTGACGATCGAATCCCGGTCGACTGCCGGGACGGCACCAACGCTGACCGACGAGGGAACGGCCGTGACCCCTGCTGCAGGTCCCGCAGCCGACGGGATCGACACCGTGACCACTGCACGCCGGATCGTTCTGTTGACGGATGATACCGGCCAGCAGCAGACCTACCGGTTGATCGTGAGGGTGTGGTAATATGGGGTGTGACGCACGCGGTCAGGCACACACCCTCGAGGCGGTAGCCGCCGCGATCGTGTTGCTTTCAGCGATCCTGTTCGCGCTGCAGGTGACGGCGGTGACGCCGTTGTCGGGCAGTACTTCAAATCAACACATCGAGACACAACAGGCCGAACTGGCGCAGGGAGTCCTCGCAGGTGAGGCGGAAAACGGGAGCCTCAAACGGATGCTGGTGTACTACAACACCTCCGCCGATGACGGTCACCGGTTTCACAACGCAACCGGAGGCAGTGGACAGTACGACGGGACGATCCCGACCGGTGAGAACGTACCAGCGGTCGCACCCGCCCTCTCGGAGACGTTTCTCGATCGGGGAACGGCGGTCAACGTGGATCTCTACTACCTCGAACCGGACGGTCGGCGTCGGCAGCCACTGATCGACCTGGGAACGCCAAGCGATCACGCAACGACGGCGACACAGCAAGTGACGCTGTTCGAGAACGACACGATCCTTGCGTCCGACGGAACGCCGACCGACGAGACGGTTGCCGAGGCTGCGGCGAACGACTCCTACTACGTCGGGGATGGGGACGACATCGATGGAGACGCGTCGTCGGTGTTCAACGTCGTCGAGGTGGAGGTGACGGTATGGCGGATGTGACCGCGGGTTCGACGGGGGATGCACCCACCGGATCGGCGTCGCGATCCGACCGTGGCCAACTGTTCCTCGTCGCCGCGATCGTCCTTGCGGTTCTGTTCGTCACGCTGGCGGTGCTTTTGAACACCGTCATCTACTCCGGCACCCTCGCGACTCGCGATGCGGGTGCCGATGTCGACGCCACGATCGAACACCACAGCGGCGCGACCGCTGTCGGAACGCACCTTTTGACAGCGGCAAACGATCACGATGGCAGCGCGGACCACGACTCACTGCGCACGACCGTCACGGACGGACTGTCCGCCTGGGAGAATGCCTCCACCCGACACGCGGCGCGACGGGGACACGTAACGACCGTCGCGAACGTCTCGACGACGGATGGGTCCAGGATCCGGTATGTCGGGGCTGATGGGGCAGACGAACGATTCCACCCCGCCAACACGACGGGAAATTGGTCGCACGATTGGACGCTCGCGGAGTCCGTCAGCGTCCGGAACTACACGATCGAAGCCGATCCCAGCGAGTCGATCGAGCCCGCCGATGCTCCGGCGAACGTCACCGACTCGTTCTTCCTCGTGGTTACTGCTGCCGGCGGGAGCGGTGATGCATATGCGCTGCACCTGTATGAGGACGACTCACAGAGCTGTCTCGTCCGTCGGAATGTCGATGGGACCGTCGATGGAGATGCCGACGATGCCGACCTCTCCGACCCCGTCTGTGTCGGGTCGGAAACGATCGTCGTCGACGTCACCACCGGCACCGTGGCTCCGGGCAACGACCCCGGGAACACGACGGCCTTCGACAACTCGTTCTTCGCCTCCATCGGACGGGATCACTCGATCGCCTACTGGAACGGTGACGCAGTCACGGGATCGTACGATCTGCAGGTGAACAGCACGCGATCGAACATCGGTAGCACGCCGAGCAACGCCTACGACGATGTGGAGACTGGCGATCCCGACAACCCAACCATCGAGGCGACGATCTACGACGTAACCTACGACGTTCGGTATCGGTCCGAGACCGTCCGGTACGAGGCCCCTGTCCGGATCGCACCGGGGGAGGCACCGTACGATGACGCGTGAGGAACTCGCCACCGACGACCGCGCCGTCTCGACCGTGGTCGGCTACGTCCTCGGGCTGATCATCGCTTCGCTGTTGATCTCGGGGTTGTTCGTCGCCGGCGGTGATCTCCTCACCGAGCAGCAGACGGCGGCGGCAACGACCGGCTTCGAGGTGGCTGGTGAACGTGTGGCCACTGGCTATGCCGACGCCGACCGGCTGGTCGAGACGGCGGACGCATCCGCAAGCGATCCTGGAACCGCGCCGGCGGTTTCGGTCGCAGTACCGATTCGATCGCGGATCGCCGGGGATGGGTACACCGTCCGGGTGACGGGGACGGGCGGCGGCGATCCGCCATACACCGCCACGATCCACCTCGAAAACACCGACGGATCGGCGACCTACACGACCCGGGTCGTGACGCACACACCGATTCGTGACGCCTCCGTCGCCGGGGGCCCGATCGTGATCCGGTATGACGACGGGGACGGAACACTCACCCTGGAACGCGGTCGAATTGCGTGATCGAGAACGGTGGCGCCAGTTCACGACACCGGTCCAACGGCGACGCCAGTTCACGACACTGGTCCACGATGTCGGTCACCGCTGTCAGTTCACTCGTGCGTACGCTTAAGGCCGGTCACGGCGTACGAGCCGGTATGACGAGCGTCGGGGGGCACCTTCGGGGGAAGGGAGCGGACCGAGCGGCCACCGCGCCGATCGGCGTTGTGCTCCTGATCGGGATCACCCTTGTCGGGACGCTCACCGTGATCACCCTCGGATCCGCGGCGATCACGGATACGCAGCAAACGGCCGATGTCCAACGCGGTGAACACGTGATGACCCAGTTCGCCTCGCAGGCATCGATGGTCGCTCTCGGTGAGACGGGGACCCAATCGATGGCGACTGGAGACACCGAGGGAACGATCGAAGTCGTCGAGGGCGCCGGCCGGATGCAGGTGTGGCACGTAAACGCGAGCGGGAACGACCAGGCATACACCCTCGCGGACAGTACCCTCGGGTCGGTAACCTACCGCAACGGGGATCGGACCGTTGCCTACCAGGGCGGCGGCGTCTGGCGGACCGATGGCGGCGGCGCGGCCCGGATGGTCTCCCCGCCGCAGTTTCACTACCGCGGCGCCACGCTGACGCTTCCGATCGTTTCAGTAACAGCCAGTGAGACGGTTGCAAGCGGCGGCCCCTCCCGCGTTCGACTGACGGGGAACGGAACAACACGGGTGTTTCCGGACCCCACAGATCCGGACTCCACGAATCCCGTCACGAACGGATCGGTCATCGTCGCGGTCGAAAGCGACTACCACGACGGGTGGCAGGAGTACTTCGAGCGCCGAACCACCGGGAGCATCGTCGATCCCGCGACCCTCCCCGCCACCGTCACCGACGGCGTCGACACGAACCGCACCGTCTTCCTCGAACTCGAGGCGATCGGCGGCGGCGGCGTCTTCGAGTGGCCAGGTGACGGCGGACAGGTTCCGGTTCAGGGGTTAGCCGACACGGGCGCCCTCCAGGACTTTTCGACGGAACTGGCGATCAGCAATCCGAACAACGCGTGGGTCAGTTTCCACGCCGAGAACGGCGATCGGCAATTTGAAGCACTCCTCGAGTTTGAGACGGGTGGAGGCGGTGACGACATCTGCGAGGCCACCTTCGATACACACGTTCTCTACAGCAACGGGAGCACTACCCATCACTGGCGGCGTGACGATTCGACCGGCGATCAACCGAATAACGACTTCGCCGGGTGTAGCGCCGACGGTGATCTGACCGTCGACTTCACGAGTACCGAGGCGTTCACGTACGATGCTAACACCGGCGACGTCGAGGATGCCGTCTACGACTGGGAGACTGCGGACACCTCCGCAACGATCGTCACCACGGACGGGACCGAGGCGACACGGAGTGACGGGCAGTCGATCGAGATCGAGAACCCCGTTAAATACTACGCCGCGCAAGTCGGCCCGGGCTTCGACCTCGAGGTCGAGTACGCGACCGGTGGGAACGGGAAGGGGAACAAGCTCTCCGGCGATTCATCCTCGCTCACGCTCAGATACGACGCAAGCGGCGCAGGGCGCTACATCACCTACCTCCACATCACCGAAAACGGCGTCGTCGTCGAGTTCGCGTGATCCTGTCTCGGCGTTGGATTCGCGTGATCACTCGATCGCGAGGGCGACATCGTGACTAACGATCCGCAGTTCTTCGACGGTAGTGAACTCACACGAGAGACGATCCCGATCTGCACCATCGACGTTCTCCGTCGTGTTGCATATCACTCCGTCCCGTGACCCGTAGTGGCGACGCCATGCCCCGATCGTGTCCGCGTCAGTCGTGACGTTGTGGATCACGGTTGTCGAGTCAGGATCGACGCTGACTCCTGGTTGCCCGCGGCGGTAGAGACGCACCTGCACCGTTCGATCGCCACCGCCGACCACTGCCGGGACACCACGTGTGTAAAATTCTGTCTGGTGAACCACCATCGTCTCCGCATCGAGGACGCCGGTCGGCTCGCGCAGCATCACGGCGCCGCCGGGGCTCTCGCGAATGACTGCCCCGTTGACGAAGTGGACCGCCTCGTCGCCAACGACGAACGATATCCGGGACGTCTCCTCGGACCGATTCAGCGTTCCGGTCCCGTTATCGACCCGGAACGCCACCGGATCGCCGACCCGCAGACTCGCGTCCGACAGCCGGATCTGCGTCGATCGCGATGGAGCACCGGTGAGGACGTCGTCGTAGTTCTCCGCCAGCACGTCGAGGGCACGCTCGCCGTTGGTGACACGCTCGCCATCGCGCATGTCCTGGAGGCCGCCCAGACCGGCCGTAACGACGATCCCGACCGAGGCGACGATCAGCGAGAAGACCAGTACGAATCCGAGTACCTCGCTGACCCCCCGGTCATCCCCACGGAACATACCGGACCCACCGTCCGAGCAGTAATAAGACTTCCCGGCAGGCAGGAGACGGCGATAAACCGGACTCGCCGCCAACGTGTTCCGTTGCCAGCGCTTCCGTCGCCAGCGCTTCCGTCGCCAACACGGTCTCTACCCCTGCGCGTCCCTACGCCAACGCATCCTCAAGCCGGTCGATCAGGGACGTCGATCCGACGTGTAGCGGAACTCGCTGGTGGACTTTCTCGGGTGGGACGTCGAGAATGTCCTGTACCCCGTCGGAGGCGGCGCCGCCGGCCTGCTCGATGATGTAGGCGATCGGGTTGGCCTCGAACTGGAGCCGGAGCTTGCCGTTCGGGGCGTCCTCCAGGGCGGGATAGGCGAACACACCGCCGTAGGTGAGCACCTGGTTGACGTCGCCGACCATCGCGCCGCCGTAACGCAACTTGAGTTCCGATTCGATCTCGCGGGCGTATGACTCGAAGGCGGGCGGCCAGTCGGGAACCCGGCCGCCGAAGCCATAGACCGTGGGATCGTCCGGCAGCTCGATCGACTTCTCGACGACCGTCCGCGTCACGCCCGTGGTTTCGGCGTCGGAATCCGTCTCAACGACCTCCTCGCGGACCCCGTCCTCGGTTGCGACGATCATCGTCGTGATCGGTCCATAGAGGACGTAACCAGCGCCGACCAGATCCCGTCCCGATGCGGGGAGCGGAGCGTCGTAGACGCCGACGACGGTCCCCATCGCGTTGTTCGACCGGAGGTTCGAGGACCCATCAAGCGGGTCGATCGCGACCGCAAGCCCGTCGCCGACGTCCGCGGGCGATTCACGCTCCTCGCTCGCGAACTCGCCGACCCCCTCGACCGAGGCGATCCGATCGGCCAGCAGATCATCGGCGTAGACGTCCGCAGCCATCACGGTCTCGCCGGAGGGATTGTCCGCCCCACTCTCGACTCGTCGACCCGGCAGCGCACGACGGATCTCCGGGGCCGCGTCGGCGACGACGTCGAACACCGACTCGACCACGGCGGTCGGGTCACGATCGACGCCGGTGGTCTCGCGGTCGTCCGATCGCTCGGTGTCCGACATCACTCCGCCGCCGCGTCCGGATCCCCGCCGGCCTGTCGCAGCGCCTCGGCAGCCGACAGCTCCTCGAAGATGACGCCCTCGAGCGCGTCGAGAAGCTGGGTCGGGTTCTCACGCTGGAAGACGTTCCGGCCGACCGCGAGCCCCTTCGCGCCGGCGTCGATCGCCGACTCGACCGTCTCGAGGAACGAGCGGTCGTCGGTCTTCGAGCCGCCGGACATCACGACCTTCGTCGGGCCCGCCATCCGGACGGCCTCGGCCATCGCGTCGGCGGAACCGGGGTACTTCACCTTCGCGACGTCGGCGCCGAGTTCGAGGCCCTGGCGGGCTGCGTAGGCGATCGTGTCCGAACTCGTGTCGTTCTTCAGCCCCTGTCCGCGCGGATACGACCACATCACGACGCCCATATCGTGGTCGCGGGCGTCCTCCTGGGCGTCGCGGAACTCCTCGGCCATCTCGATCTCGTGGTTGGAGCCGCCATAGAGGGTGAACCCGATGGCGTCGGCGCCCAGATCGGCGGCGTACTCCACCGAGCAGTTGACCGCCGAGTCTGGCTCGCCCATCCAGAGGTTCGAGGTGCCGTTGAGCTTCAACAGGAGGGAGACGTCGGTCTCGTAGTAGGGATAATACGCCTCCGCGACGCCCTTCTGGACCGCGAGTGCGGTCACCGCGTCGTGAGTCGCAAGCTCGAAGACCCGTTCCGGGTCGGCGGTCTCCGGGTTCGGCTCGAAGTCGACCGGGCCGTGTTCGAGTCCGTGGTCGTACGCCAGGATGAGGATCTTCCCGTCTCGCGTGATGGCGTCGTCGGCGTGCTGGATCATCGTTTGTCGATCCGGCAACCGCCATCAAAAGCACTACGGTACCATCGCTGGCGGCGTGTCACGGGTGCTGGCGGCGCGTTGCCGTCGACGGCGGCGTCTCCGCGGCGCGTCGTGGGCCCGTGGACTGTGGACGGTGGGCTGTGAGTCCGGCGTCCGCACACCGCCCTCTCGGACTCAGTCGCTCGCCGAGCGTGCCGCCTCGTGCCATCCACTCACTCGATCGACGTCGACGTCCAGCACGTCCGCGACGTGGTCGGGGTCGGCGGTTGCGAGGCTTCGAATCGACGTGATCCCGGCCTCCGAGAGGAGGTTGGCACCGGAATCGTCGACCGCCTCGAGGTCGGTGACCGGCGTGGGCCGGGACCGCTCCTGCCAGGCGGCTTCCGCCGGGACGAACTCCGTGGACCGGTCGTCGAGGCCGGGCCAGTCGCCCGGAACCCAGTCACCGCTCCCGGAATCGGTCCCGGAGTCGTTTTCGGAAGTGACCGGGGGGTCGGCTCCGGAGTCGGACACGGGTTCGGTCGTCCGCTCCCGATCGTCGGCGTCCGATCCGGCGTCGTCGGCCCCCGATTCGTCGACCCAGTCGCCGGCGGAAGCGGCGATCCAGTCGGCCTCCGCGCGGCCGAGCCCGCGGATCTGTGTCGATCGACTCTCGAGGCCCTCACCGGCCTCGAAGGACCACGACAGCGAGTGCTCGCGGCGAATTTTGGCGGCGACGCCGGGGTTCACGCCGGTATCGACGAGCGACCGATAGGAAACGCGCTTTGCGGTGACGTCGGTCGCATCCACGCCGGCGGCCTCGAGCTCGGCTGCCGTCGCCGGGCCGATCCACCGGAGCTCGGTCAGGTCGGGGGTTGAATCATCCGACGATGTCTCGCTCACGAGCGGTCACCAGGTACCGGTCGTTCGTCGATCCGATACTTCAACGTTTCTCCGCGTGTCGGCTCGACGACCGATCGGACGTCGAGGGCGAACGCACGCGAGGACGGCGAGTTCCGGCGCGGTTCATCGGCGATGACGGCACGGCCGCGGGCGTCGTCATCCACGAGGAGTCGGACCCGTTCCTCGACCCGCTTCCCTGAGGGGCGCAGGCGTCCCGGTGAACCTCTCGATCACCCGCCGTGTTCACCGTCGCCGTCGTCGCTTGCGGTCCACCGGCGTGCACCCGGAAGCACCCCGATGATCGAGGTGACGTATCCGAACCGGAACAGCCCGAGTTGCGTGAGGACCCCGAGGATCAGAACCGCGAGGAAGGCCGGGGCCGTCGGGTCGAACAGCAACGGGTCGATCGCGATCGGGTCGGTTGCGGCCTCGAAATCGGCGATCGTCAGCGAGCGTGAGGCGAAGGCGGCGCCGATGAAGCCCGTCGAGAACACGAGGGTCGTCCGCGTGAGGACGAACCCGAGGAGGGCGCCGACGGCCATCCCCGCCAGCGTCGCCCCAACGAGCGGGAGCAGCCCCTCGACGTAGAACGGGCCGACCGCGAAGCGACCGAGAAAGGCGCCGACGATCGCGCCGATTCCGAGAACGGCCACCGAGAGCCCCGCGTACGCGAGGAACGCGCCAACCGCGCCGCCGATCGCGACCGCGCCCACGGAGAGGAGGCCGCCCTCGAGCGTCAAAACCCCGGCCAGGCTCGGCGCGAGGATGTATCCGACGCCGCCTCCGACGAGGAACCCCGTGAGCGTGACGGCGTACACCGACACCGCAGCCCCGACGAACGCCAACACCAGCCCGACGAGCACCAACGCGACGTCGATCCCTTCGAGAGCGGCAATATCGACCATATGTCCGATCCCGCGCGATGCCACTTAAAAACACACCGTCGCAAGTGACGGCGTCCGGAACGACGGCATCGTCGGCGATCGTCACCGGCTTCGCGGCTACCCGCTCCACTCGCCGCCGATGTCGCCGACGACGTTCTCCCGCCAGTCGTCGAACCCCGACTCACAGTCGTCGTTCTGCTGGATGTGGTCGATGAAGCCGGCGCCCGGGTCCGGCAGCGAGGCGCCACAGAAGGGACAGTCGGTCGGATCGGTCCAGGTCGGGTCCGGCGTCGTGGACGGTTGGGTCGACATATCCATCGTTACCCACCGGACCGACTTATAACTTGATTATAAGCTATATATTGGGCTATTTAGGAAATAAAACACACCTATATCGGGACAATATATTATGACCGTGTCCTTGTATCCGAATTAAAAATACGCATATGGATTTCTGTACCCCCTCCCCCCATTTCCATCGAGTCTCGTTCCCGGTCCGGTGGTCCGTGAGGACCGTATTTTCGATTCACTGATACGACGACACCGCGCCGGGTGGTTTATGTATGCACACCCGCAATCCGGACCTATGACTACGCGACGGTCGATCATCGGGGGGATCGGTGCCGCGACGATCGGATCGACGAGCGGTTGTCTCGGGTTTCTCACAGGATCGGAGCCGCTCGAGGAGAGCGCACGTCCGGCCCGTGTTCAGTCGAACGTCTCCGAGTCGACCGGGTACGAACTCCAGGGAATCGAGGAGCAAACGCTCGAGGAGACGTTCGAGATCGCCGGTCAGGAACGGACGGTGATCGCCACGAACGCCGTCGCGACGTACGAGAAAGCCCTCGAGATACCGCTTCTGGGAGAGGCGCGGACCGGTGTGTTCGCCGTCGTCTCGACGCCGGCCTTCGAGATCGCCGGCCAGTCACTCAACCCGGTCAGCAACTACGACGAGGCCGAACTCGTCGAGCTGGTCGCCTCCCAGTACGAGGGATTGCGCGTGGGCAGCCAGCGGGCACGGACCACGGCCACCACGCTCGGCAGCGACTACGAGGTCGCGATATTCGCCGGCACGGCAACCTTCCAGGGTCAGGAAGTCGACGTGAACGTCCACACCGGATCGCTGAGACACGAGGACGACTTCCTCATCCCGGTCGGTATCTACCCGCAGGAACGGGCCGATCGGGAGCGGGCGCACGTCGAGACCCTGCTCGACTCGCTCGAACACCCGGTCGACGCCTGATCCGGTTGGGCGTCGAGCCGGTATAGGGGATGGGCCGCCCGGCGATCGGCTCCACAACCGACGACCGGTTCTCTCAGCCGATTCTCTCCGGCCGATTCACTCCGGCGACCAGCGAACGTCCGAGAGCGTCCGCTGAACCGCCTCCTCACCGATCGACTCCGCGAGGCGCTCGAAGCCGCCGCGGACCGCCCGGTCGTCGGCGTTCGCGACGAGCCGCGAGACGATGAACTCCGGCGTCGACTTGCCGACGGTCCCGAACCGCGGCTGGTAGTCCACCTGCAGGGCGAGATCCTGGGTGAGTCCCTCCGCGAAGATCCCGTCGATCCGCGCGCGCTCGGGCAACGGACTCAGGTCGTCCGCGAGGTGGGTGACGTAAACCCCGAGCGCGCCCCGATCGACGGTCAGGTCGACGAGCCCGTTCAACAGGTCGGCCGCCCGCCCGGGTTCGGTGATCGCCTCGAACTCGTCGACGAGCATCAGGGTCCGTCCCGACTCGACCAGCGGCGGCACGACCGACTTGAGCGTCGACTCGAGCACGCCGGCGTTGAAGGAGGCGTGGCGCCGGTGAAAGACGATCCGGTCGAATCGACCGACTTCGGCGTGCTCGGCCGGAACGGGAAGCCCCATCGCGGCGAGTAGCGCGACCGCACACAGCGTCTCCAGCAGCGTCGTCTTCCCGCCGGAGTTGGCGCCGGTGAGAACCGTCACGCGGTCGCCCGTCGGCGGCACCGTCGAGGGCGATTCGGCCGATTCTGACTCGATCGAGTGGTCTCCGACCCCGTAGGTCACCGGTTCGACGGGTCCCTCGATGAAGCGGTTTCGTGCGCGAAACACCGCCAGCCCGTCATCGACGAGTTCGGGACGTCGAAGGTCCTCCTCGGCCGCGAACCGTCCCAGCGAGAGCAGGAAGGCCACCTCCGAAACGACCTCGACCGCGGTCTCGACGTCGCCGTCCGCCCCGTGGATCCGGTCACGGAGATCGGCGGCAACGGTTGCCTCGCGCTCGGCGACCTCCTCGGCGGCCTCCTCGTGCAGCGTCCGCAGCGTCTCCGAGACGAAGTCGGCCGCGTCCACCGCGTCCTCGGGGGCGGCGGCCCGTATTCGCCCGGGGTCGATGGACGTCCGCGTCGCCACGTGGTCGATCACGCCGCCTTTGAACGACTCGAAGTCGCGGACCGACCCGTCCCGGACGTCGTCGATCACGTCGAACGCGGACGACTCGAGTTCCGCCGCCGCGGCGAGCTGGTCACGCAACCGGTCGAGCTCCGCGTCGGCGCCCTCGAGGACGTCGACTTCGGCCTCGTCCGCTCGGTCGTCCTCGCCCGGCGACTCCCGGAGATACCCCAACGCGCCGGCCGCGTCCCGGAGCGTTTTCGGGTCGAGATCGGAGAGCGGGGCGAACGGGTCGCCCGCGAGATCGACCTTCCGAAGCGTGATCGCCGTCTCCACGGCGGCCCGGTCGGAGCCGCCGGCCTCGTCGTAGGCCGCGAAGGCCTCCCGAACCCGTTCTCGGTCCGTCTCGGGAAGGCCGCCCCACGCGTCCCGCGCCGCGAGGACGTCCGTGAGGCGGTCCTCGATCCGGTCACGATCGGCAAGCGGGGTGAGCACGCGGATCCGGTCGGCGGCGTGCTCGGTGAGCGCGTAGCTGGCGGCACGTGTGAGGAGATCGTCGTAGACCGATCGCGTATCGCCGGTCGCGAGCACGTCCATCTCCGCATCGCCGGCTGCACGGCGGAGGATCCGCGTCGCGCGGCCGCGCGGGATCCCCGCGTCGACGAGTGCGCGGACGTCCGCGGACTCGATCGCGTCGATGGCCGCCTCGGTGCCGAGCTCCGTCGTAAGCTGCTCGCTCGTCTTCGGGCCGACGCCCCAGTAGTCCGCCAGTCGCATACGCGTTCGTCTCGACGCGGCTGCTTGTGGCTTTCGCCGATCGCGGCGTCGTAAATCGTCGGCTGCCGCGTCGCCATCGGCCTCGCGATGGGCGCCAACGGACTCGCGATCGATCTCCCGACGGTGGCTCCGTCAGACGTCCGTCGGCCGGACAACCAACCCTTAATAGGTATGCTGGTAACCACGTGTGTATGGAACCAACGCCAGACGAGATCACGAGCCTCGTCGGTCGCGAGGTGTACTCGAACAACGGCGTCTTCGTCGGCGAAGTCGAGGACGTCCGGCTTGACCTCGACGCCGAGGCGGTCACGGGACTCGCGCTCGCGGAGCTGAACGGCGAGCTCTTCCGCTCGCGCGTCCAGCCCGGCCAGGGCGTCATCGTCCCGTACCGCTGGGTGCGTGCGGTCGGCGACGTCATCCTCATCAACGACGTGATCGAGCGGCTCGACGTCGATGGCGACGAGGACGCCGACGAAGCGGTCGCATAACCCCTTCGTTGGAACCCGCTCGTTGAACCCGCTTGGACGGCGGATCGGTCCGGACTAGGACCCGTTCGACGTCTCCGCGGAGCCTTCGACGCCCATCGAGTCGAAGAGCTTGCGACGGACCGCTTCCTCGGTGAGTTGCAACAGAGTGTCCCGATTCTCCTCGTTCGTCTCGATACCCGTGAAGATGCCCAGCGGGATCTCGACGGACCCCTGCGTTGAATGTCCGGCCGCCTCGCCCATATCCTCGAAGGCGTCCTGGAGGACGTTGCCGATGTTGATCCGGATGTCCTTCGAACGCGCCGCGAGGTAGATGTGTTCGTCGGCGACGCCCAGCACCGCGGTCGTCGTGATTCCCTCGAGGTTGAGCAGGTGTTGGGCCGCCTGCGAGAGGGCATCGCGATCGCGGATGAAGCCGGCACTCGAGAAGAGATGGCTGCCCTGCACCTGGCGGTTCTGGATCGCTTCCGCGAGCACGTCGAGCGTCTCCGGCGACATCGAGGGGGACTCGACCTGCTCGAGGGTGTCGTGGTTCGCGAACGGGTGGAGATAGGCCGCGGCGGTGAGGTCCGCCGGCGTCGTGTCGCGTTTGAAGTCGAGCGTCTCCGCCCGGATGCCGTACAGCAGGGCGGTCGCGACCGCCTCGGAGGGCGACAGGTCGAACTCCTGGAGGTATTTCGTGAGGATCGTCGACGTCGAGGAGACGTTGGTTCGGATGTCGACGAACCGGGCGTCGTACTCGCGATCGGACTCGAAGTGGTCGATGTACACGTCGACGTCCACGTCGAGGGTCACCTCCGGATCCCCGGATTTGGCGTGGTCCACGAGCGCGACGGTCTCGTAGTCGGCAAGCGGGGGCGCCTCCGCTCGGGAGCGTAACTCGATCCCGAGCAGGTTCACGAACGCCCGGTTCTCCTGGTGGCCGACCTCGCCCGGGTAGATGATGTGGGCCTCGACGTCGTACGACTCCGCGATCGCCTGCAGCGCGGTCGCGGAGGCGATCGAGTCGGGGTCGGGATTGTCGTGGGTGAGGATCGCCATCTCGCCGTCCGTCTCGGTGAGGATGTCGGCGAGCTGGCGAGCCATATACTCCAACTCGCCGGTCTCGAGCGACCGCAGCGCGGAGTCGGCGATCACCGTCGAGGGATTGATCACCACGTCCGCACCCAACTCGCGCAGCTCGTCCTCGCTGACGGGGTCGGAAGCCCGGACGACGACGTAGTGGTCGTCGCTGCGCTCTCGGAGCGCCGTCACCGCGTCCTTGTTCGCCTCGACGTCGGAGGCCAGGATGAGGACGATGTCCCGGTCGTCGACGACGTCGGCGACGCTCGGGTCGGCGATGTCCTGCACCTGGGCGTTGAGGTCCTGGTCGCGGAGCGCCTCGACGCGACTCTCGTCGCGGTCGAGAATCAACACGTCCTTGTCGCGCTCGGTCAGCGATTCGGCTACCGCGTGGCCGACGCTTCCGCAGCCGAGGATCGCGTATCGCGTCCGTGCCGTTCCGCCACGCCCGGTACTCATTGGTACGCAGGTTCCGGCGGCCCGACACTTAACAGGCGCGCTTGCCTCCCTCGGTATCATCGCCGATACCCGGTCGGTTCCTCGATCGATGCGACGGCGGTCGTCGGTTCGATCGGAGTCCCCCGATGCCGTCGGGGCCGTGGCCCACGAGGGCAAGACGAAAGTCCTTTTATGATGACCCGGATAGGTGCTCGTGAGGGCCGGTAGCTCAGTTAGGGAGAGCGACGGACTCTTAATCCGTCGGTCGGGGGTTCAACTCCCTCCCGGCCCGTGCTACGAGACGGTGAGCAACGCGAACCGTCGAGTGAACCGTTCCCGGACGCCGTATCGATCCCTCCCTGCACTCACAGTCCGCGTGAGAGACACAGAGATAACACCCTCGGGTTGCTGACTGCTCGGCTGCTGGATTGCTGATTCGATCGACGGCACTGCAACCGGTGGCTACCCGACTGACTTGACCTCGCCGGTGATCGACCTGACTGCGGGAAACAGCGCGAGGGCGATCAGGATCTCCATCCCGCCGACGACGAGGAACGCCGTCAGGTAGTCGAACCCCTCGGTGACCGTTCCGCCGACGAGAAACCCCGTCAGAAAGCCCAGCGATCCGAACACGTTGAACAGTCCCATCGCCGCCCCGCGTTCGGCGACGCCGACCAGATCGGTCACGAGCGCCATCGTCGCCGGCGCGACCAGCGCGCCACAGACCCCGACGAGCACCATCAGCCCGGCGGCGATCGGGTACGTCGGTGCCAGGCCGACCGCGATGATGACGAACCCGTAGGCGACCGACCCGACGACGACCGGCAGAAACCGGCCGATCCGGTCCGAGAGCACACCCATCGGATACTGGAGGATGGCAAACGGGAGGAAGAACAGTGCCAGCGTCAGTCCCGCGCCGAACGCCGACAGCTCGAAGGCCCCCTCCTGGAAGTAGTAGACGCCCACGAGTGCGAAGAAGCCGGCGGTGAGCCGGTCGATGAACCCGAACGCGAACGGGACGAGCAGACCGGGGACCGAGCGGATCCGGGCCAGCACGTCCCTGAACCCCGGATCATCGGCCGGCGCGGGATCCGGCTCGTCGACCGTCGTGACTCCCCGATCGTCGGCCGCGTTCGGGTCGGCGTTGCCGGCGCGGTCGGTCACGGTCGCGGCGAGCAGCGCGGCGAGGAACAGCACCCCGGCGCTTGCGTAGATCGGGTAGAAGGGGTCGACGTCGGCGAGTCCGCCGCCGACGACCGACCCGAGGGCGGCCCCGAATCCGATCGCGACCCCGGCCGCGCCCATGTTCCGGCCGTGGCCGCCACCCAGGTCCATCAGCATCGTGATGCCGAGCGAGAACGCGCCGATCGTGAACGCGCCGCCGACGAGGCGGACGAGCAGCGCCGTCACGAAGTCGATCCCGAGCTGCGGCGCCAGCGCGAGCGTCAGATACGCGACGGCGCCGCCGAGCGCACCGACGACCACGAGCGACGCACGCCGACCGAGCGTGTCGCTGACCGCACCCCACACGCCGGCGAAGGCGACGAATGCGGCGAACTCGGCGGTTAGGAACCACATCCCACCGCTCACGCCGTTGATGCCCGCCGGCGCGCCGAGCGCGTCGACGATGGCGGGGACGCCGGGATAGACGAGGACCTGTGAGACCAACACGAGCCAGACGACCGCGGCAAGCCGGCGGCGATCGGGTCCGTGAGCCGAGGGACTGCGTGCGGGCGTCCGGTGGAGGGTGCCGGAAACGATCGATCGAAGCCGATCGACCGACCGGCCGAGACGACTCATAGATGATCGTTTGGGAGACGGGTGGAAAGACGCATCGGGTTGGGACGTGGCCGGGTACCGCGAGCGGTCGTCACCGTGTGTTCTCGGTCCTACCGTGCGTTCTCGATCGCGGTCGAAACGGCGTCAGCCGTCGGCTCAGCGACGGGGTCCCCGTTCACGAACACCGTCGGGGTGGCCTCGACGCCGCGGTCGATCCCGGTCCGCAGGTCGCTCGAGACGACCGTCTCGTACGTGCCGTGCTCTCCGTCACGGATCGCGGGACACGGATCGGCGCCGGCCTCCTCGGCGGCGTAGCCGACGACGTCCCAGGAGTATGACTCGTGGTGTTCGAAGGCCGTCTTGGCGAACGAGAAGAATGCCTCGTCGCCCAGCCGGTCCTGAACGCCGCGCGCGGCGCTTGCGACCCCTGGTGACCAGGTGTCGTCGACCGGGATCGGGAAGTCCCAATGCTCGTACCGGATGGTTCCTGGGTCGGCGTACTCCGACTCGATCGTCGGCGCCTCCTCCAGCTCCCAGGTCGCACAGTGGGGACACGCGAAGTCCTTGAAGACCGCGACGGTGACGTCGGCGTCCGGATCGCCCAGAACGGGACGCGGGAGCTCCGAAACCGTCGAACCGGGCGGACTCGTCTCACAGTCGTAGTCGGGGACGTCCGAACCGCCGCCGAGACAGCCCGCGACGCCGATCGTCGCGGCAGTCCCGACGGACGAGAGGACGGTACGGCGGGATGAACGCATACATCCGGATCGGTGGCGCGGACACTTATCGGCTCCGAGAACGATCGCGGAGGGCAGCCGTCCATCGATGGCGGACCGTCGATCATCGATGGGTACCGGTGACGCATCGACAACGTTCAAGTCGACCGATCACGTAGCCGACACTGAATGCAGATATTCTCCTCTCGGGCCGATCGATGGCGCGGTCTCGTCGGGCTGGCCCTCCTGCTCGTCACGTTCGGGGGCCTGTATCTGCTGGTGCAGCGATATGCACCGTTCGTCTTCGACGCCGAGGAGCTGCGCGTCTGGATCGCCCAGTTCGGGGTGTTCGCCCCGATCGTGTTCGTCCTCATCCAGGCCACCCAGGTCGTCGTGGCGCCGATCCCGGGACAGGTCGTCGCGCTCGTGTCGGGATACCTGTTCGGGTCGGTGCCGGGGACCGTCTACAGCCTGACGGGCGTCCTCATCGGCAGCGCGGTCGCCTTCTCGCTCGCGAAGCGGTTCGGTCGATCGCTCGTCGAGGACCTCCTTCACGAGGACGTGATCGACCGATTCGACGGGTTCGTGGAGCGCGTCGGGATCCCGGGGCTCCTCGTGTTCGTGTTGATCCCCGGCCTTCCCGACGACGCGATCTGTTTTCTCAGCGGTCTGACGACGTTGCGGCTACGGACGTTCATCGCGATCATCAGCGTCGGTCGGCTCCCCGCATACGTCCTCACCGTCTACGCCGGCGGCGAGTTCGCGGACGGTCAGATCGGAACGGGACTGCTTCTCATCGGGATCATCATCACGGCCTCGGTGGTCGGCTACTTCAAGCAGGACGCCATCCGCGAACTCCTCCAGCGGGCAGAGCCACGCCTGCCGTTCTGATGGGTTGGGTGGTGTCATTCCCCTTCCTCTCGCCGATGTCCTCGGGCCCCGGGATCACGTGTCGATATTCTTCGGAGACCCCGTCTCGTCCCTGACCACCCAATAGGTCGATCGGGACTCGATGAGCGCACCCCGGCGAACCCCTGCCTGCAACAGCTTGTTCGTCCGGTCGGGGTCGATCCCCTCGGCGGCGACGAGGTCGGCAAGCTCCGGAGCTGTACTGCCCGGTTGATCGGCGACGAGGCCGACGACCGTCTCGATGTCGCCGGCGTCGATGGGGGGCATACCGGTGCTACGGCGTCGAGGGGGTTGGGTCTGACGGCGTCGAGGGGTTATCTCCAATAGTGCCGACCGGGGCCAACCGGGGCCGAGTACCGACCGAGCGCCGTCCGTCCTCACGGGTCACCGCAGTCGCTCGTGTTCGACCTTCATACAGCGGTCCTGCACGACGGCGACCCCCGCAGCGGCGGCACGTTCGGCGGCGTCGTCGTTGCGGATCCCGAGCTGGAGCCAGAGGCCGTCGACGTCCCCGACGACCTCGCGCCGTTCGAGGACGTCGTCGACGACGCCGGGAACCGCCTCGCTGGGGCGAAACACGTCGACGACGTCGATCGTGATGTCCCGCGGAACCTCCGTCAGGGAGTCGTAGGCCGGTTCATCAAGGATCGTGTCAGCGCTGGGGTTCACCGGAACGATCCGGTAGCCGTTCTCCTGGAGGTACTTGGGTATCCGGTGGGCCGCCTTCTCGGGCGTGCGTGAACACCCCACGACGGCCACCGTTTCGGCGTCGAGCAGCGCGTCCATCCGTGTTTCGAGGGGCGCCGACGGGTCGGGGCCGGTTGCGTCGGGATCGGTTGAGTTGGAATCGGCCGTGTCGGGGTCGGTTGCGTCGGGGTCGGCCGTGTCGGAATCGTCCATATGACCAGTAAGCGATCCCGAACTAAAAACGGACGGGCAACCGGGAACCCGATGGTGACCGTCATAGCTACGGATTACCAAGACACATATTAACAATCGACTATATTTTCACCGAGTAACGAATCATCCGTCCGATGATTCGGCCCATATATAAGGGAATAAATAGATATATATGCTTCCATTGACTGGTTCATAGTGGTATGTCATCCAAACGAACACGACGTCGATTCCTCGAAGTAACGGGCGCGGCCGGCCTCGCCGGTCTCGCCGGCTGTAGCGGCAACGGGAACGGCGGCGGCAACGGGAACGGTGGCGGCAACGGGAACGGCGACGGCAACGGGAACGGCGACGGCAACGGGAACGGCGACGGCAACGGGAACGGTGGCGGCAACGGGAACGGTGGCGGCAACGGGAACGGTGGCGGCAACGGTGACGGTAACGGCGGAACCGAAAACCGCCTGAGCTGGCACGCCGGCGGTACGGGCGGGACCTACTACCCGCTCTCGAACGAGTTCAAGACGGTCGTCGAGGCCAACACGGACTTCTCGCTGAACGTCCAGTCCACGGGCGCAAGCGTGGAGAACGTCGGCAGCCTCGCGGACGGCTCCGCCGACTTCGCGCTCATCCAGAACGACATCGCCTCCTTCGCGAAGAACGGGACGGGCATCGACGCCTTCCAGGACAACCCGATCGAGAACCTCCAGGGCGTCGCAACGCTGTACCCGGAGACGATCACGCTCGTCACGCTGGCGGAGAACGACATCTCCACCGTCGGGGACCTCAGCGGCGCGACGATCAACACCGGCGACCTCGGATCGGGGACGCAGGTCAACGCGCTGCAGATCCTCGAGTCGCTGGGCATCGAGGACTTCACCGAGCAGAACGCCGGCTTCTCGCAGGCGTCCGAACAGCTGGCCAACGGCGACATCGACGCGGCCTTCGTCGTCGGCGGCTGGCCCGTCGGCGCCATCGAGGACCTCGCGAACACCAACGACATCGAGATCGTGTCCATCGCTGGCGAGAACCGCGAGACGGTGAAGGCGGACGCCTCCTGGTTCGCAAACGACACCATCCCCGCCGGCACCTACAGCGGCGTCGACGAGGACGTCGAGACCGTCGCCGTTCAGGCGATGATCGCGACGCATTCCGACGTGCCCGCCGACACCGTCGAAACGGTCACCGCGGCCATCTTCGACAACCTCGACGAGCTCTCGATCAAGACGGACTTCATCACCGCCGACAGCGCACAGGACGGGATGTCCATCGAACTGCACGACGGCGCGGCAGCGTACTTCGACGCGTAGACGACCCACGTAGACGTCAACGCGCACGCGGCGCAGACACGGGCTGAGGACACGACGGGGATGCGAACGCGACCCCGAGTCGGTCCGCCCTGTACCGCGTCGGTCCCGTGCCACCACGGGGCGGGACGCGTTTCAAAAGCGTTTCAAAGCTGATCCGTCGACTAACATCCGGAAATATGGGCCGCCTTTCTTCACTGACCGCCCGGACCGCGCTCAGTCTGGCGGTCGTCCTCGCGATCGTCGGCCTCGTGGCGAGCGCCCCCGTCGGAAGCGTGCTGGTCGTCGAGGACGTCCACACCGGCGAGCGCTACCTCACGGAGTCGGTCGGCGAGGGGAGCACGGTGGCCCTGGAGTACACCCACAGCGTCGAGAAGTCGCGCGTCTACGACGAGTACCGGGTGGACGGTGACACGCTCGTGAACACGCGGATGGAGTTCGAGTCCTACGGCTGGGGGCTCCCGTCCCGCGTCAACGTCACGACCGTCAACGGCACCCTCGTCTACGACCCCGACGAACCGATCACCGAGCTCGACAGCCTTTCCGTCTCGCCGGGCCGGATCGCCGACCACACGCTGATCGTCGACGGACGACGTCACGACCTCGTCGCGGCGACCCGAGGTAACGACGTCACCATCCACATCGAACACCGATCGCTTCTCGAGATGATCCTATGACCACGACCCACCGAACGGACGGCGGCATCGACGACCCGAACGACGGCGACTCCGGGGACTCAGCTGACGCGGCCGCGCCGGCGGCCGAGGAAGTCTCCCGTGAGGAGGCCGAGGAGCTGATCGAGGAGATCGAACGCCGCCGCTCGCTACAGGGGATCGCGGCGGTTGCGGTCGCCGCGATCGGGATCCTGTTTTCGATCTTCCAGTTGTATCTTGCCGCCCGGAGTTTTACGTTCACGATCTGGCTCCCGACCGTCGAGATCGGCGGGCTCTCGCTCGCGCCCATACAGGTCTCCTTACAGCTCCTCCAGGCGAACGCGATCCACGTGGCCTTCGCGCTCGTGCTCACGTTCCTGCTGTTCCCTGGGAGTATGGGTGACGGAATCGTATCGCGGAACCTCGGTCGGATCGTCCCGGCGATCGCGAACCGGCTCGGCGATCGGAACCCACTCACGCGGCTGTTCGCGAGGGGTCGATCGGCGGTCCGCTGGGCGTTCATCGACCCGGATCGCGACCGGGTGACGCCGTTCGATCTCGTCTGTATCGCCGCGGCGATCCTGTCGGCGATCTACTTCCTGACGGAGTTCGCTGAGATCCAGAACATGCGCGTCTTCGGGATCGATTCGGGACGTCCGGTCACCGAGGTGTACGCGTTCCTCCAGCCGATACTCGGCGGCGTCCCGTTCGTGAGTGAGTTCTCCTACGCGATGGCGCTCGGCGTGATCGGCGTCCTGCTCGTGCTCGAGGCCACCCGACGGACGCTGGGCCTCCCGTTGATGATCATCGTCGCCACGTTCATCGTCTACGCACGCTGGGGATACCTCATCAGCGGGAACACGCCGTTCCTCGGATTGCTCGCGATCCCGGAACTCACCTGGCCGGACATCGTTCAGAACCTCTGGTACAAC
>NZ_FNWU01000009.1 GCF_900108505.1 Halopenitus malekzadehii
AGCTACCGACCCACGGGGCAACTTGCGGGTTTGTGCGCACTTCTTTGGGACTTTCGTGAGGGTGTGGTTTCCCCGACCAGTCGTGGTCGTCCCACTCGAATCGCACGGGCCGTGCCATCGGCCTGATTTCGCAATCGCTGTTTTCTCGAAGGAACGTCTCTGACGCCGTGAGGTCGGCGTGTCCCTCGAAACCGCACGGACACGTCAGCGTATCCTCGTGGCGAATCGTCTTCTCGTGGTCGCCACACTCGGGACACGTCTGACTCGTCCACGCTTCCGACTCGGCTTCGAGGCTGATGCCGTACTCCTTACAGACACACGCGAGACGGTGGATGAACTTCTTGAACGCCCAGAAGTTGTGCGTCTTCTCGTTCACCCTGACCGACCAGTGCGTTTCCAGCACGTCGGTCAAGTCGCCCACGTACACCGTCGCCACGCCCTCGTCGTATAGCCGTTCAACGAGGTCGCGCACCAGCGCGTTCTGTGCGTGGTCACGGCGCTTCGTCCGCTGTCGGTACAACCGTCGAATCCGCTTCGAGGAGTAGCGTTTCTCACAGAGTCGTCCGGAAGACTCCGTCTTCCGTGATTCCGAGAGACTTCGTCTCTCGGGCAATTTCGACTGTAGGCGAGCGATTTCGTCGGTCGTCTCGCGGAACCGTCCGAACAACTCCCGACCGTCGTAGAGATACTGGTTCCCAGTAGTCGTGGAACAGGCGACGAGATTGTTCGCTCCAACGTCGAGGGCGGCTTCTTCCGAAGCCAGTGGTGAATTCCGAAAACGCTTCGCGTTTTCGACTTCAGGAAAATCTTCGATTTTCCGTGAATCCAGTCGAGAATCAGGTACGGTGACTGGTTGAAATGCCCTGAACGTGTCGCTAACCTCGTCGTATTCGAGTTCCAGACGACCCTGTTTGCCGTCCCACTTCGGGTTGCCTCGGACTTCGAGGTGGAGTCGTTCGTGGTAGCCGAGTCCGTATTCGTCTTTCAGTTCTTGCCCGACAGGGATTTCGAGACGGCTACGCTTGCCCCACTCAATCGTGTACTGGTTGTTGCGGATGTAGGTACGGAGTTCGCGTCCGTCCTCCTCGTTGCCCCAGTACGACGGTGGGTTGGCGTACTCGCCGTTCTCCTTGAGGGCGAAGAACGACCGCCACGCTTCGCTGTTCTTGCGCGTGACCTGTTGGACAGTCGCGCTTCCGACGACACCGTTGTAGCGTCCTCGGTACTCGGAAGTGTCCCACACGTCGCCGTCACCGAAGTAGTTCTGACGACGTTCGTAGGTCAGTTCGTTCCACAGAGAAGCGGATGCATCGAGTAGACGTAGGAGGCACTCTTTGTCGTTCTCGGTCTGTGGTATGACCTCGAAGGTGTTGACGCGCTTCATGCGTCGCCACCCTCCTGTTCAGCGATGTAGCGTTCGACAGCGCCCTTCGAGGCACTGCCCGCCGTACCGACGTAGTACGAACGAGTCCACTTCACGCGGTCGTCGTACCGCTGGTTGTACTTCCGCGCAGAGATGCCCTTGACCCAGTTGACGATGAGCGACGGGGCGTTCTTCGGTGGACTCCCGATGAACAGGTGTACGTGGTCGGGCATGACCTCGGACTCGGCCAGTTCGAGGCCCTTATCCTCACAGATTTCCGCGAAGATGGTTTCGAGACGTTCCTTCGTCTACCCCGTCAGGTGCGAACGCCGATACTGAGCGGAACCCTGTTCCGCGAGGTCAGCGGGACCTCCGGTCCCGCCCGATTTCGGCACGAACACTATGTGGTAGTAGAGTTCGTATTTCGCGTGACGGGTGCTCTTTACAATCTATGCATACTATCACGGTCGGACGGCTTAAAGATTGCGTTGGAACCCCGTCTATACCATCGTTGGCGGTTGAATACTGTTGGTCGGCTTCATCCCCGTCGCCAGACTCCGTCTGGCGGGCAACCAGAACGCAGAGCGTTCTGGTGACGCCCTGAAGGGCGAGGCTTTCGCCTCGAATTTTCCGTAACCCTCGCTCGACCGCCCGCTCCGTGACCGCCCCGCTACTCGACCGTCCGCTACTCGATCTGCTCGCGGTACTCGTCGGCGCTCAGCAGCTCCTCGAGGGCCGATTCGTCGTCTGGGTCGATCTCGATCATCCAGCCCTCGCCGTAGGGATCCTCGTTCACGAGTTCGGGGGCGTCGAAGAGATCCTCGTTGACCGCCGTCACCTCGCCGGAGATCGGGGCGTACAGGTCCGAAACTGCCTTGATCGACTCGACGACGCCGAACGTCTCGCCGGCGGTGATCGACTCGCCCGCCGCGGGGAGTTCGACGAAGACGACGTCGCCGAGCTCGTCCTGTGCGAACGCGGAGATCCCGATCCGGATCGGCTCCTCCGTGGTCGTCCATTCGTGCGATTCCAGATAGCGTCGGTCGGTGGGTACGTCGAAGCTCATAGGGGTTTGTCGGTGTCACTGTGGGTTCGATCGTCGCTGCCGGCGCGGCGATCGATGGTCGTTTCGGGCTCTCGCTCCCTCGTGGTTAATCCTTTTCGGTGCCCCCTCACCGGCGGCGGTTCGAGGAAGTCTTATGGGGCGATCGGTCGAAGCCGGACCGATGACCGGCGATCGATCCCCTGACGCGGCGTCGTCGCCCGAGACACCCACCGTCGCGAGCGCCCTGGTCGACCGGCTGCTCGCTGATGGGATCGACACGGTGTTCGGGATCCCTGGCAAACAGACCCTCCCGCTCAACCGGGCGCTGGATCGCCGGAACGCCCGGTTCGTCGTCGCCCGCCACGAGACCGCCGTCACCCACCAGGCGTGGGGGTACGCGGAGACCCGGCCGCCCGGCGAGATGGCGGCCACCGTCGTGGTTCCGGGCCCCGGCGATATGAACGCGATGAACGGTCTCAAGAACGCGCTCAACGACGCGGTTCCCCTGTTACACCTCGCCGTCGAGACGGAACATGACGTCCGCGGCGGCGACGGTATCCACGAGACGCCGCCGGAGACCTACGACACGGTGGTCAAGGAGAACGTGCTGGTCGAAACCGCACAGGGTGTCATTCCGGCGATCGCCCGCGCCATCCGGACGGCGCGCGAGCACCCGCAGGGCCCCGTTCGCGTGGGGATACCGAAGGACTTCCTCGCCGAGTCGGTCCCGCAGGCCGCCGTCGGTGACCTCCCGGTTCCCGAGCCCGACCGCCCCGATCCCGACGCCGTTGCCGACGCGGCCGATCGACTGGCGGCGGCCGTGAACCCGGTGATCCTCGCCGGCGGCGGCGTCCGGCGCTCGGGTGCGTCGACGGCCCTCGTCGCGCTCGCCGAGCGGCTCGACGCGCCGGTCGTGACCACGTATAAGGGAAAGGGAACGATCCCGGAGGATCACCCGCTTTCCGCGGGCGTGCTCTGTGGCGGCGCGAGCACGGAGCTGACCGAGCTGCTCGCGTCCGCCGACGTCGGGCTCGCCGTCGGGTCGGACCTCGATGCGGTCGCTACCCGCCACTTCTCCGTCCCGCTGCCCGACGAACTGGTCCACGTCACGCTCGGCGTCGACGACATCGGGGTGGGCTATGACCCGACCGTCGGGATCGTCGCCGACGCGGGCGCGACCATCGCGGCGATCGGTGACCGGCTTCCGGAGGCTCCGAGTGAACACGACGCCAACGGGGTCGAACGCGCCCGATCGGTTCGATCCGCCGATCGGGAACGGTTCGACCGCCTCATCGAGGAGGCACGCGGCGACGACCCGATGCCCTCGATCGAAGCGCTCCGGGCGATCCGGGAGGCGTTACCCCGCGAGACGATCCTCACCGCGGACGCGGGAGGGTCCCGGCTGTGGACGCTCGTCTCCGTTCCCGCGTTCGGCCCGGATCGGTACGTCAATCCCGGCTCCTGGGCGACGATGGGGACCGCTCTCCCGTCGGCCATCGGCGCGAAACTGGCGAATCCCGACGCGCCGGTCGCGGCGATCGTCGGCGACGGTGGGCTATTGATGTGCGTTCACGAGTTGCATACCCTGGCGGCCGAGAACGTCGACGTCACCGTCCTCGCGTTGAACAACGACGACTACGCGATCATCAGCGACGAGGCCAGCCGGTCGTACGGCTTTCGGGACGGTCGATACGGCTGGTCTGACGCCCACCTCGATCTGTCGGCGATCGCCGAGGGGATGGGCGTCAATGCGCGCCGGATCACGGACGCGGACGCGATCCCGGCTGCGGTCACCGACGCCCTCGCTGACGACGGGCCGAACCTCATCGAGATCGTCACCGATCCCGCCGAGCCGCAGGCGAGCGAGTGGATGCGCCGATAGGCCGCCGTCCCGGATCGGGATGCCTATGCCCCCGGAACCGGTAGGAGGACTATGGATGCGGACGCGGACGGGGACGCGGAATCGAACGCGGCGACGTTCGGAGGCCCCCACGTCGAGCGGACGGCCGGCGTGGCGCTGTTCGTCGACGGACCGAACGTCCTCCGCGAGGAGTTCGACGTCGATCTCGACGACGTCCGGGCGGCTGCGACTGCGGAAGGGACGCTCGTCACCGCCCGACTGTACCTCGACGAGCACGCGACGCCGGGGCTGATCCAGGCCGCCGAGGCGCGCGGCTACGAGGTGGTCATCACCTCCGGGGACGTCGACGTGAAACTCGCCGTCGACGCCACGCGGTTCGCCGCCGAGGGACGGATGACGACGCTCGCCATCGCCTCACGAGACACCGACTTCAAGCCGGTCGTCGAGACCGCGAACGGCTACGGCGTCCGAACCGTCGCGATCGCGCCCGGGGAGTTCGGGCGGTCGGACGCCCTCCGCAACGCCGCCACCGACTCGGTCACGCTCGACGGCGACCTCGTGAGTTGATCGCCGACGCGACCGCTGTATGGGGCCGAAACACCCGGATCGGCGTGTGTGAAGTACTTCGGGGGCAAGCCCCGAGACACTCTCGCTGCATCTCTGTCGACCGTCTCTCCGCACACCGATCCATCATCATTGATCGATCGGAAAATGTTGGTTCTTCACGAACGTTTATTACGTACCGACGTCTTCGGGACGATGATGGCATCCGTAGTACACGGTTGATCCGCGATCAGATACTGACAGCACCGCTTCGGCCCGCCCGACCACGCCGCCGATCGACGCTGACCGCCACGCATCCGATCGGTTCGCCGATCCCGTCGCCCGCGCGCCGGCGACGTTCGACGCGACCGACCGTCGCCGGTTGCCGAACACGGTCGACGACGGAAACGCGTTCGCGGGCGATCTCGGCGGCTCGGACGCGAAATGGAGGGCCGAGTCACGGTAGGCGCACGCTGTCGACTGGTTCCTGTGTGTCGACTGGTTCTCGTGTGTTTTGCGGTCCCGGTTTCGTTGTGACTCGTTTCGGTTCGTCCCGCAGTCGTGTCGTCGCGAGCTCCACCTCCACGCTGTCTCGGTCAGTACCGGCCGCCGATCACTCGCCGGTCACCGGTTCGGCGTCGCGCTCGCCGGTCTCGATCTCGAACCGGGCACCGCCGTCGGCGCCGTTCGTGGCCGTGATCGACCAGCCGTGTGCCTCGACGACCGTCCGAACGATCGGCAGTCCGAACCCGGTGCCGTCGGCCGTCGTCGTGATGCCGGGGTCGAACAGCGTTTCGCGCACCCCGGGGTCGATCCCCTCCCCGTCGTCCGCGACGTAGAAGCCCCGCGCGTCCGGAAGCGGGCCGACGCGAATCGTGACGTCCTCACCGCCGTCCTCATCGCCGTTCGTGAGGGTGTTCTCGTGGCCGTGCTCGATCGCGTTCCGGAAGAGGTTCTCGAAGACCTGTTTCAGCCGCTCGGGGTCGGCGTCGACGATGAGCTCGAACGGTTCGACAACGATCGTCGCCCCCTCGGCGGGGATCTGTGTCCAGCACTCCCGGGCGAACTCGGGCACCGAGACGGGTTCGGTCTCGTCGATCGAGAGCCCCTCCCTGGACAGTTCGAGGAGGTCGTCGATCAGCTCGTGCATCCGGTCGACCGAGCGGAGGGCGGGCTCGAGGTGTGAGAGGTCGCCCGTCTCGGCCGCGAGGTCCAGGCGGCCGGCGATCACCTGCAGGGGGTTCCGGAGGTCGTGGCTGACGATGCTCGCGAACCGGTCGAGTCGTTCGTTCCGGTCCTCGAGCTCCCGTCGGTACCGCTCCTCCGCCGTGACGTCGACGAGCGTGATCGACGTCCCGAGCCGTGCCGCCGCCGCGTAGAAGCTTGCCGTGGACACCGTGTAGTAGCGTGGGGACCCACGATCGGTGATCGCGAGCTTCTCCCCGTCCGTCTCGAGCGCCGCGGCGAGGTCGGGCAACGCGGCCGCGAGCGGCTCCCCGAGGTGTTCGGAAAGCGTCGGGAAGACGGCCGCCGCCTGCGTGTTGCACTCCCGGATCCGGTCGTCGTCGTCCACGACGATCACCGGGTCGTCGGTCCCGCCGGTCAGCCGGATGACCTGGAACTCGTCGAAGTAGACGTATCCGACGCCCACCGCGAACGCGGCGACGCCGATCGGCGAATAGGTGACCGTCAACACGAGCTCGTGATACACGCTGAGGACGTCGAGGACGATCGGGATCCCGGTGAGTCCGACCAGGACGAACAGCGGCCGCGTGTTCGAGTCGACGCGGGCGAACAGCTCGTAGAGCATAAAGAAGCCGATGAACGCGAGCGCGTAGGCAAGCCCCATCGCGACCCAGTGGAGCACCCCGGGGACGATCTGCAGGTAGCGAAACGGTCGCGTGGCCACCGCCGTCGAGAAGTAGTAGCCGTGGATCGGGTTGGTGACCTTCACCGTTGCGACGATGAGGAACGTCGCGACCGCCGCCAGCCGGACGGTCGATCGCTTGTGAAGCGTGCGCCCCGTGTAGGCCGAACAGAAGTAGAGCCAGGGGCCGATCGCCGCCCAGCCGACCACGAGGCCGCCGACGTAGAAGGCGTACCGGAGCGCGTCGGTCGGGGAGACGAGGTACCCGACGTGCATCGCGGCCCACCCCCCACACAACAGGAGAAACCAGGAGAGTCCGCGCCGTACCGCCGGGTGCTGCACCCGCGAGACGGCTCGGAGCGACCAGAGACACGCCAGTGCCGACGCGGCGAACAGAAGGACGTACAGCCAGAAGAGCTGCGTCGATCCGAGCGAAATCGGCATATCTCGACCTGAGTAGAGTGGTTCCCGCGACCCCCCTTGAAGCTGTGGATCGCAGCGACCCCTGCGTCGGATCGAACGTCGGGATCGACGACACGACGGTCCCACGACGATTTGACGACGATCTGGCGACGATCTGGCGACGATCTGACGACGGACGAACGGTTGATCCGGATGTACGGCGTCGGGGCGGAGCGAGCTCCGCCGACGTCGACGTATCGGGAGTGGCCTCGGCACTCATAGGGCTCGTCGTCGCCGGTGCCGAGCCGGCTCGGAGCGGTCGATCGTCATCGGCCGGGTCGACGTACGTCGGCGTCCCTTTTCAATACCGCCATCGAGCGTCGATCGGGCCGTCACCACGATCGTGGACACGGCCACGAAAATATCTGGAAGTTCGATCAGGGAAGTCGTATATTCATACTCATTCAAACCACCCATTCGGCTTATAGCGTTTATTAGTAGTATCTAAACCGGAATAGTTATACAAACGCATTCGAACATCTGATCGTCCACCGATGACCACACACGCCGTTGCCACCGCCGTGACGCTCTATCGATCCCGGACGATCTCGCTCGAGCAGGCCGCAACCGTGGGCGGCTGCTCGCCCGAACAGCTCCGGGCCAGCGCGCGATCGCTGGCTCCGGTCGCGACCGATCGCGGTCACGATCGGCAGTGATCGACGTCGATCGTGTTCGAGAGTGACGTGGCGCCGATCGCGCTCTCCGCGCCCTTCGCGCCGATCGTGTTTCTAATCCAACATCTACGCCGAACGATATATACGGCGTCGGTCGAAACCGTCGGCCCATGGTACTCGGATCGATCGTCAGCTTCGTTGTGGCACTGCTCGTCGGCGGCCTGGCCATCTACGCCGGCGCGCGGGTCGTCGTCGACGTCGACGACTACTCCCACGCCGTGATCACCGCCCTGATCGGCGCGATCGCGTGGGCGGTCACGTCCTGGGTCCCGCTCATCGGGCCGCTCATCGCGCTCGTCGTCTGGGTCGGCGTCATCAACTGGCGCTATCCCGGCGGCTGGACGAAGGCGGCGATCATCGGGGTCGTCGCCTGGATCGCCGCGCTCGTGATCCTGATCGTGCTCAACGGCCTGTTCAGCCTCGGGATCGGCGCCTTCGGCGTGCCGGGCGCCTGACCGAGCCCGACCTCGGCGTCGCGACGGTTTATGACCGATAGCGACACATCCCGTCTCGATGTGTCCTGCACCACATACCGACGGCACACACGACGACACCGTTCACGACGACACCGTTCACGACCGCCTCGAACGCTACTTCGTCGTCTCCGCGCTCCGCTGTCGCGACTGCGGGGATCTGCACGAGCAGGTCCGCGTCGGCGGCGAGACGTACACGGCCGCCGACTTCGCGATCGACTCGCTGGCTGAGTGGCGCCTGGAGATGGACAAGGAGGAGTCGTGGATCCGGTCTCACCGATCGGCGGTCCAGGAGGTGCTCCCCGACCTCGCGGACGACTGGCCGGAGACGACCGCGGCGGTTCGCGACCGACTGCTCGCGGAGTGACTCACGGGTCCGGCGACCACGACGCGGTTTCGGCGACCACACGCGGTTCCGACGAACACAACAGCTATACCCCAGTGCCCGCGAGTGAAACCGACCCGATGTCGAACCCGCCAGACGATTCCGCTCGCGACGGCGCGTTGACCCCTTCCCGTCGCCGGTACCTTGCCGGCGTCGCCTCGGCCGCGGCGGCGACCGGTGCGGCCGGCTGTCTCGACGGCTGGGGTCACGCAACCCTCGACCGATCGCAGGCCGACTTCGACCCCGATCCGCTCCCGGGCGACCGGACGTATCCCGACGACGACGGCGTCACGATGTTCCGGCGCGGGCTGCGCCGACTCGGCTATTACCCCGACGCGACCGTCCCCGACTCCGTCACGGTCAACTGGCAGTTCCCGGCGAACTACATCGGCCACACCGCCGCGAAGGCGAGCCCGCGACCGGCGCCGGACGGCGAGACGATCGTGATCCCGGCCGATACGGGACTGGTGCACGCGGTCGGCCCGAAGGGTCGGCATCAGTGGACCCAGCGGACCGGCGCCACGTCGCTCGGGATCCACGGCACTCCGGCGATCGTCGACGGGATCGCCTACATCGGCGGCTACGACGGGGACCTGTACGCCTTCGACGTCGGCACCGGCGAGCAGGTCTGGCGAACCTCTCGGATGGCCTTTGACGGCGCGATCGCGATCGGTTCCAGCCCGGCCTACTGGGACGGGGTCCTCTACGTCGTCGTGGAGTACAACAACCCGCCGGCCGGGACGCTGTGGGCGGTCGATGCCGACACCGGCCGGCCGCTGTGGAGTGACGACCGGCTGTGGGGAATGCCCCACCCGTCCGTCTCGATCGACCCCGAGCACGAGCGGCTGATCACGGCCTCGAACGACGGCGTCTGCTACTGCTGGGAGTTCCCCTCGCTGGCGTTCGAGTGGTCCTTCCAGACCGGCGCAGAGATCAAGGGGACGATCCCGCAGTACGAGGGCCGCGCGTTCGTCGGCTCGTGGGACGGGAACTTCCACTGTCTCGACACCGCGACCGGCGAGGGCCTGTGGTCGTTCGAGACCGGCCAGATCATTATGTCCAACCCGGGTATCGACCCCGACACCGGAATCGTCTATATGGGTAGCGACGATGAGCACGTCCACGCCCTGGATATGGAGACGGGCGACGTGGTCTGGTCCCGGGACGTCGGCGGCCACGTCATCGGCTCGGTGACGGTCACGGCCGACGCGGTGCTCGTCGGCTCGTACGACCGGAACCTCTACGCGCTTGAGAAGGACACCGGCGAGATCCGGTGGACGGTCCCGAACAACGGTCACGTCACGAGCGCGGCGGTGCCCCACGACGGTCGGATCTACTACGCCGAGCGCGCCGACATCACCGGCTACTGGAACGACGACGAGTCCACGACCGTCCGGGCGCCGGGACACGCCTACTGTCTCGTTGACGATAGCTGAGACTCCTTCGTCGACGACGGCTGCGACGTCTCGTCAACGCGACGAAAAGGGTTTATCGACGGCGGGAAAACGCTGCGTATGGACGGCTACATCGTCGACATCGACAACGACGAGCTGCTCTCTCCGATCGTCGTGATCGCGACGATCGCGCTGATCGGCGTCTTCGGAATCGGGTTCCTGTATCAGGCCGCGCTGCTCGTGCTGTAGATCCGTCGCCGATCGTCGTCGACGGGCGCCAGGACCGGATCCAGGAACCGGGACTGGATCCGGCTCCCGGTCGCCGTTCGCTCAGCCAACGAGCCGCGCCCGAGTCCACCCGGCGGCCGCAAGCGCGAGTTCGTGTGTCGCCACCAGCACCACGACCGCGAGGACGATCGTCGCGGCGGCTCGCGGGGTCGACAGCAGCCCGAGCGAGACGATGAGCGTCGTCGCGCAGGCCGGGGCGTGGTTCGTGTCGGTGGCGATCATCGCCCAGCTCGTGGCCGCGATCGAGAGCGTTCCGGACGCGGCGAGCCGAAGTCCGTCGAGGGAGGCAGGCGCCGGTGACTCGACGAGCGTCACCCCGGCGGCAACGAGGAGGTACGCGCCGAGCCCGGCCACCGCGCCGATCAGGTGGCTCCCGATCACGCGGCGGGCCCGGTCGCGACCGCCGTGGCGGTCGAAGGCGAGGACGAACGCCGTGGGGCCCAGACTCGGGAAGATGAACGGCTGTCCGGTCGCCCAGGCTACGCTCCCGAGAACGGTAAAGAGGAAGCTGGCGTAGAGACTCGTGTAGACGCGGCGTCTGACCACGGGCGGGGTTTCAGCTCCGGTGGCAAAACCGGACCGATCGCGGTGTTCCCCGGTCTCCGGCCCCCAGCCTCCGTCCCTGACCTCCAGCCCTTCCACTCACGGAGCGAGCAGCAGCCCCGCGATCGCGACCGAGATGAACACAAGCTTCATCGCGGTGTTGACGGCGATCACCTTCAGGCCGAACTCGGGCCCCCAGATCCCGAACTGGAAGGGAATCGACCGTTTGAACGTCGAGACCGCGAAGGAGACGATCCCGCCGAGCAGCATCGTCACCACCGCGGTCCGCGGGGTGAACGTCTCGCCGATGAGCGGCGCGATCGCGACCGCCCCGGCCGTGGTGTCGAGCGAGTAGACGGCCACGATCGCGACCGACGCGCCGGGCAGCCCGAGCGCTGCGGTGAGGGGCTCGGCGACGCCGGTCAGCGCCTCGACGTCGGCGTGGGTGATGAGCGCGATCACGAGCGTGTAGACCACGGCCAGTCTGGGGACGATCCGCCGGAGCGTGCCGGCGGTCTTCCGAGCGGCTTCCCGAGCCCGGTCGCGGGGGGAGTCGGGTGAGCCCTCGGCGTCATCGGACTCGCAGTCGTCCGCTGTGCCGTCCGTCTCGGACTCGCCGCCATCCGATCTACCGGTTCCGTGGCCGGTCTCAAGCTCCGCGAGCGCCGATCGATCGACGTTCCGCGAGGAGAGGACGACGCCGCCGATGGCCACGCCCGCGACCGTGATCCCCAGTGAGATCCCGGCGCGGATCGAGACGTAGAGGACGCCCGTGTGAAACCCGAGGATCGGGATGAGGACGGGGACGTAGTAGGTGAAGACGTGTTGGACGAACCCGAAGAACGTGTTTATCATCACGGCGACGATCGTTGCGCGGTCGTCGAGCAGCCCTGACTCGCGGTACTCCGCGAGCGTCGCGTAGCCGGCGGTCGTCGACGCCGCCGTCGTCAGGATGGCGGTCCCGACCTCGTCCGGGAGGTTGGCCGGTCGGGTGAGATAGCCCGCGACGCCGGCGATGTACCGGATCAGCCCGAACGAGACGACGAGGTTGGCGAGGAAGACGCCGAGCGCGATGAAGACCGTGATCCGGGCCAGTCGCGGGAGGACCTCCCGGAGGAGCGCGACCGTTTCGGCGGCGATCGTGGTCGCCGACACGGACTGGGTCCCGAGCACCGATTGAAGCCCCACAGTCGACTGGGCCCCGAGTATGGACTGGTGCAGCATCGACTGGTGAACCGTCCAGAGCGCCGGGTCCGCGATCGCGGCTCCGAACACGGGCTCCCTTCACGATCGGTCGTCAAAGGTGCATCGGACCGATCCGATCGTTATCCCTCGAAGCCGTCCTCCCACCGGAACGTTCCGTTTCGCTGTATCACCTCGCCGTCGATCGCGATCGACGCGTCCGCGGAGACGTCCGCGATCAGGTCGACGTGGACCGCCGAGTCGTTGCCGGATTCGCCCTCGGGCAGGCAGGCGTCGTAGGCGCGGCCGAGCGCGAGGTGCACGGTGCCGGCCATCTTCTCGTCGAAGAGGATCGAGTCGGTGAACCGGTCGATCCCGCGGTTCATCCCGATCCCGAGCTCCCCGAATCGCCGAGCGCCCGCATCGGTTTCGAGGATCGACGCGAGCGCGTCCTCGTTCGTGGCGGCCTCGAACGCGACGACCTCGCCGTCGACGACCTCGAGGCGAACGTCCCGGACGCGGCGCCCGGAGATGGTCATCGGCACGTCGAAGCAGACGGTCCCCTCGACGGTCGCCGGTGCGGTGAACACCTCGCCGGAGGGGAGGTTGTGGGAGTCGTAGGCCACGGAGGCCGCGGAGTTGACCGCGGTCCGGTTCTCGATCCCGACGGTCAGATCCGTGGTCGGGCGGTCCTCGCGGTCGATCCGGATCTGGACCTCCGAGCCGGCGTCGAGGCGTTCTTTGAGCCGGTCCATCTCCGCGGCCAGCGACTCCCAGTCGCGCAACACCGCGCCGTAGACGAACTCCCGATACGCCTCGATCGACATCCCCGCCTGCTGGGCGAGGCTCCGGGTCGGGTGCACCGTCGAGACCCAGTCGGTGTCCATTCGCGCCTCACGGATCCCGGTCCGGGATCGGGCGTGCGCCCGGCGCGTCTCGGGGTCGACGTCCGCGGTCGCCATCGTGTTCCGGCCGCCGCCGAGCCGGAGGTACGCGTCGGCCGCCTCGAAGAGCGCGAGCGAGTGGTCCGGATCCGCCTCGAACGGTTCGTCCCCGTTCTCGCGTCCTTTTAAATACGCTCGGGTGATCTCGCCGGAGCCGTCGGTTACCTCGACGTTCGCCCCGCGCTCGCCGAGCGCCTCGACGACCGCGACCGCCAGGTCGTGTGCCCCCTCGTCGACGTCGACGATCACGTCGTCGCCGGCCTCGATGCGCGCGCTCCAGTCGACGAGCGTCTCCGCGTGGTCGCGTACGCGTGGATCCATTACTCTCGACGTCGGCGTGCGTGGACAAAAACCGTCGCTTCGGTCGAGACTGGATCGACGGTCGATTCCGGACCGGCGGCCGACCCTGCCCGACCGTCGTTGGAGTCGACGGAACCCTTCAAGACCCGCCCGCCCACATCGACGGTATGAACCAGATCTACGCCCCCTGGCGGATCGAGTGGGTCGAACGCGATCGGGATCCGATCGACGGCTGCCCCTTCTGTGTCCTCCCCGAGCGCGGCGACGACGTCGACGCCCGGATCGTCGCTCGCGGCGAGCACAACTTCGTCCTCCTGAACAACGCCCCCTACAACCCGGGCCACGCGATGGTGATCCCGTACGATCACGTCGCCGAGTGGGGCGCGCTCGCTGACGACGTGATGCTCGAACACGGGCGGCTCAAGGCGGCGACGATCGCGGCGCTGGAGGGCTCCTCCGGCCCGGACGGCGTCAACACCGGGATGAACCTGGGTGGGTCGGCCGCCGGCGGCTCGATCGACGACCACATCCACACGCACGTGATCCCGCGGTGGGACGGCGACACGAATTTCATGCCGGTGGTGAGCGACACCACGGTGATCGTCGAGGCGGTCGACCGGACCTACGAGCACCTCCACGCCGCCTTCGGCGACCTCGAGGCCGCGGTCACGGTCCCGCCGATCGAAGGGGATGACGCGGACGCCGCCGATCACACTGCTGGAGCGGTCCGACTCTCCTTCTGATCGCGGTCACGCCGCCCTGCTGATCGCGGGCACTTTTAGGCGGCCGGCCGAAGACCTCGCCGATGACGGACCCCGACCTGCCAACGCCCGTGCTCGACAACCACCTCCACCTGGATCCGCGACACGGCCGCGGGATGGACGCCGTTAGGGACTTCCGGCACCTCGGCGGCACACACCTGCTCGTGGTGAACAAGCCCTCCTGGCACCTCGGCGTCGAGGCCGGCGAGCCCGCCGACTTCCGGGCGGTTTTCGAGGAGACGATCGACGTCGCGGGCGCGGCGGACGAGCTGCTCGATGGCGGCGCCTGGCCGGTCCTCGGCGTGCATCCGGGGCTGATCAGCCGACTGGTGGACGAACGCGGGTTTTCACCCGACGAGGCGCGCGAGCTGATGCAGGGCGGGCTCTCGGTGGCGGCCGAATACGTCGCCGACGGTGACGCGCTCGCGCTCAAGTCGGGCCGACCCCACTACGAGGTGTCCGACGCCGTGTGGGACGCCTCGAACGCGGTCACGAAACACGCCTTCACGCTCGGTGCCGAGCACGACTGTGCGGTCCAGCTGCACACGGAGGCCAGCGAGGACCTCTCCGAGCTGGCCGCGTGGGCCGACGAGCGCGGGCTCACCCCGGAGCGCGTCGTCAAACACTACGCCGCCGGCCGACTCCGCGGACCGACTCCGAGCGTGATGAGCGAGCGCGACCGGCTCGAGCGCGCCGCCAAGCGGGCGACGGAGCACGGCGACCCCTTCCTGATGGAGACCGACTTCGTCGACGACCCCGACAAACCGGGCGCGGTCCTTGGTCCGAAGACCGTCCCGCGGCGCGTTCGTTGGCTGCTCGAGGAGGGGTACGATGACGCGATCCGGGTTGCCCACGTCGAGACGCCACGGCGAGTGTACGGGATCGACACCGAGGCGACGCTGGACGCGTGACGTGGCGCGTCGACCGCGTCGTCGCGAGGGTCACTCCCAGGCGTGTCCGTCGGCGGCGACGATCCGGATTCGGGTCGCCAGCAGCCACGCGATCGGGGCGATCGTCAACACGACGGCGCCCGCCGCCGCGACCTGGAGCACGGTCGTCGTGAACCACGGCGTCGATCCCGCGTACGGAACCGACGTGTGCGTGACCTGCCCGCCCAGCGGCACGAAGTAATCGAACAGCAGGTCGACCGTGTACCACGTCGCGGCGATCGCGATCGCGTGCAGCGGGAACCCCGATATCCGGTGGAGGACGAACGCCTGCACCGCCATTGCGATGTGGCTCCAGAACAGAAAGAGATACATCGGGATCGGGGTGAACTCGAGGAATCCCGGCGCGAACGCCACGAGGACGTACGGCGTCCACAGGCCGAGTTTGATGTTGCCGATGAACGCGAGCGACGCGAGCGTGTCGTTCGGTCGCCCGAGCGCCCACGCCGCGAGCGCGAGCGCGATGAACAGCGTCGCCCCGGGACTGTCCGGGACGAACAGCCACCACTGCGGCTCGATCTGCTGAAGCTGGAACCGGTAGTACCAGAAGCCGAAGGCGGTTCCGAGCAGGTTGATCGCGACGATCACCCAGACCCATCGCAACGCGATCGCCTCGAGTCGGGCCGGCAGCGGGGCAGCCCACCGCGGGAGCGAGAGCCGCGTCGGTTGCTCCCGTGGCGTTCCTCGTTCCCGCGGATCGGCGGCATCGGTCGATCCGGATGCTGACCCCCGTGACATATCCGTGGGTCGTCGTCGCCTCACAAAGCGGTGACGGTCCGTTCCGTTCGGTTCCGGGGCGGTTCCATTCTTTCCAGCGGCGATTCGCGGCCGTCCCCGACGAAAAGGGCTATGGGTCCGCGAGTTGAACCCGAGGATATGCGCCTGCGCTATCTGATCGCGCTTCTTCTCGTGATCCCGCTTGCGGACGCGCTGTTCCTCGTCGTCGTGGCCGACTACCTCGGCTGGCAGCTCACCGTCGCGCTGGTCGTGCTCACGGCGCTGTTGGGGATGTTGCTGGTTCGGGCGGAGGGCCGTAACACCCTCGCCAGACTGCAGCGAAAGGCCGCCCGGGGCGAGCCGCCGACCGACGAGCTGCTCGATGGCGCGCTGCTCATCGCCGCGGGTGCCTTCCTGCTCACTCCCGGGCTCGTCACCGACACGATCGGGTTCCTGCTGGCGTTCCCGCCGACGCGGATCCCGATCCGGGCGGTGACCAAACGCTTCGTCCTCGTCCCGTACCTCGAGCGCCGGACGGACGGCTTCCTGAGCGGGAACGTGTACATCGGCGGCTTCCCCGACGGCGAGGGGTTCGACGGGTCCGGCGGCGCGTTCGGCGGTGGATTCACGCCGCCCGGCGATGGCGGCAGCCCCGGAGACGGCGGTGCCGCCGGGTCGGGATCCCGCTCGCGGTCCGGTTCCGGCTCGAGCGCTCGCTCCGACACGACGGCGGGGACCGCGGACGGAGCCGACGACGTCGTCGATGTCGACTACACGGTCGAGGATACCGCCGACGACCGCGACGACGATCGCCGGTCTCCTGACGAACGGTGACCCTCGACGGTCGCGTGAATGCGTGGATCGATACCGTGCCGAAAACCGACTGACTGCGCGACGATCTTCAAAGGGAAACCCTTAAACTCTTACCCGCGCAAGCGGGAAATGCGCTCACCTGGGCCAATAGCTCAGTCAGGTTGAGCGCTCGGCTGATAACCGGGAGGTCCACGGTTCAAATCCGTGTTGGCCCACCTACAACGTCCACGGTCTTTGGCCGTGGCGTGTTAGGGGCCGGGAACTCCCCAGCCACCTAATTCCGTCTTACTATTCCACGAACAGAACCCTCTATAATGATAGGGTTCAACCATAATTTCCACGCACGATGCCGCTACGTGTGGGTTCTGTTTAGCCGCTCGCTTTGAACGAGCCTACTGAGCGTTGAGCCGAATCGTTGTCGGACTGCAGTACTGGAATCCTATTCAGAGTATTTATTCTATGGAAAGCCGATGAATTTCCCATCAGTGTCTGCGTGCGAACTGAGGCGGCCCGAGTTATTCAGAAAAGACTACTAATCCACATCAGAGATGAGACGACAAATCCACTAACAAATGCTATCAATAGGAAGATAGCGACCCATCGCCGTGCGTTATCCGGGAGATACGGTATCTCACTTGGATAAATCGGGGCAAGCGTCCCTTTTTCGTCTGAACCGCGTCCATCCATATAACGTGATACAAGCCCTACACTATTGTTCTTTCTGCTGTCTGACTTGCCATTCGACCACTTATATTCTTAATCGATAGGTGAACCACCTGCACTGAGCGATTTACTTGGTAGTACGGCCAGAGGGCAGGGGTTTCCTCTACATCTTCACAGGTCATCCAAATAATCCCGACGTTGTTCGGCTTTTTCTCGTTCACCACGTCGGTCGTAGTGTTTCTCAAGCACATCCAGACTCACATTCATCCGGTCACTAACGACCTTCTCCGGCACGTCCTCCGACAAGTGGTGGGTGATTGACCCACGACGTATCGCGTGTGGACTCACACTCGATGGGCAGGTACTCGCCTTGTTATTCTCCAATGCTTCACAGGAGTCTATCTCGCGGTCGTGAGGACACTCTCCTGTGTATTCACAAGGACGAGTGATACGGTAGATACTGTCTCGAAGCGTCGATTTAGCGGGACGCCCGCACCGACCGGAGAATAGCGGGCTTCGTCCCTTACCATCCCCGCCCTCATCGCGGTTGTACTGGAGATACGCATCCAGCGCATCACACACATTGGCGCTCAGAGAAACGTACCGTGCACCTTCGGTCTTGTTTTTGAGCCGCGTTCCCGTCTCGGGACGGTGGTGGAGTTCGAGATATTGTTCCTCTCGATCGTAGTCCTCTACATCGAGACTGTGTGCGGCTCCGATTCGGATACCGGTATGCCACAGTACCTCGATGAGCGCGTGCGTTCGAGTCGCAAACTCGAATTGGCGAAGATACTCAAGCAATTGCGCCGCCGCCTCATCGCTGAGCATCGCTGTTCGCCGGTCCTCGGTCTTTCCGAGAGAGGGCAACAATATTTTCTCGTGAGTCTCGCTCGCTACCGCGTCGATATTCTCGCACCACTTGATGAAGACGCGGATGGTCGATAACTGAGTGACCATCGTGACGTTGTTGAGGTCGCCGTCATCGCGCCGCCACATCTTGTACCGTTGGAGGTCCCGTCCCGTCAGTTCGTTCAGGTTGTCTATCTCCGCGACCTCATCGCACCACCGGACGAAGTGCTTGAGACGGTAGTGATGGGCTTGTATCGTACTCTGTGAGACTTCGCTCTCACGCTGTGAGAGATACATTTCCTTTGCCTCTGCCGGTCGCATTGGTTCGAGTTTATCTGTGGTCAAGTCTGGTCCCGTGAACACCCAAACGCTCCTCCAATGGCTCGACGCGATGAGCGATCTGTTTGATAGGCCTAATTGCCTGATTTGTTGCGTTTCAGGCCCTCTAGTCCACGGTTTCAAATCCGTGTTGGCCCACCTACAACGTCCACGGTCCTTGGCCGTGGCGTATTAGGGGCCGGGAACTCCCCAGCCACCTAATTTCGTCCGATACGCTAACTCTTGAGAGAGTTCTCCTTGAATATTTAAATAGAACGTACTCATCCTCTCTCGCCATCCTGCGGTGTCCAGCACTTGGCGGGGAGATCTACTGTGGACGGACTCCACATCGAGCAGCCCTCGCACCTGCTGGGCCTGTGTGTCTAGATCCCGAGCCACTCGTCGGTCCGAACCTCGTATCCGTTCGATCGACAGAGCGCTGCTGCTTCCCGGCGCACTGCTCGGGAAGTCGGGAGGCGTTCCGTGTCGTGGATTCGATCGACGATCCAGTCGCTAATACTGCGCACTCCGTCGTCATCGTCATCTGCGTCGATCGCGTTGAGTTCCTCGAACGTCTTCTCATAGGCTTTGCGCTGCGTCCACCCGAACTCCGTCTGTGGAAGCGTCTTGCTCGCTTCCACGACCCGTTTCATCGCCGCCGCAACGGTCGGCGCTGCCACCTGTACACGAACGGCAGCCGGTGAGTCGAACTGCTCTGTGTCAGTCTCCGGAAGTAGGGCCTCGATGCTGTAGCTGCCCTCGGCTGACTCAACCTCGTACTCACCGATCGTCGCGACGATGGTCGTCCCGGTTGCTGGGAATGAGACTGCTTCGAGCGCCGCCTCAAGCCCGGTGCGTTCGTCGGTCTCGATCGGCGGCTCTTGTTCGTCGCCACGTTCCAGTTCAGTGGCGATCGCGCGCTCTTGCTGGCGTCGCTCGGCGTCCTGTGCCTGCTTGTCTCGACCGTTCTTATCATCTGCCATTCAGTATAGTTCGGTCTCTAGCCGGATAGCTCTGTGGTGGATCTATGTTGGTGAATGCTCCGGGTCCTCAGTACACGGGATGTCTCTATCGTATCCTCACACCACTTGAACGCTCTTTGTTTCCCTTTCGTGATGACGAGGGACTTCGACTCCCGAATCACTTAACCCCGAGGCGAGCCATTGTATTTCAGTGAACTGATTCATATGACCGTTGATATTGAAGTTCCTGATCCGCCCGACCTCTCGAATCGGGGTATGCCGCGTGAGTTTGAGTGGCAAGAAGAGACACTCGGAGCGGAGGACTTCTACCGTGGGGATATCGAGGACCTCCTCCAGGATGGTGCGTGGCAGGAAGGGTTCAACGAATGGGTTGAATACACCACTCTCGATGAAGAGCACGTTGACAGTATCAACGACCAGCGGTTGTTCCAGGCGTTCGATTTCTACTGGGATCCAAGCGAAGACCGCCTTCGGTTCGATGCACCGCGCGTCCCCGACGAATGGCAGCAGGAACACCCGATTGAGTCGCGTGATTCGATCACACGATCGCTGATTGCTGGTGAATTGGCGGATCTCGGCCACGCGGTTCTGGAGGTTCTAGAGGGATATCTCGACCGCAACGACGAAGACTCCGACTATGGCTGGGGTGCAGACACCTACGGCACACGCGATGAGTGACTCGGCACCAGGATCGACTCAGCCTCAGGATCGATTTCACGGGTCTTGGGAGAGCCGACACGCTCGGGAATCGTGAGAACCGTACTGTCCACGGATACCTATTGTCCACGGATACCTATCTATAATATCTAGGGCTGTCTTCCCTCCAGCGACAGCCGGTGAAACGTATTTTCCCGTTTCACGATCTGATACTGTGGACCGAACGTTTAAATAATCATTCCGAATTCGATCGAACAACGACCGTCGCTGCTCGGACGTGATCGTTCGACGGTGGGGGTTGGTGTATACCTATGAACCTGAACGAACTCTTCACCGAGGACCGCGCAGTGAGCCCCGTGATCGGCGTCATCCTGATGGTCGCGATCACCGTCATTCTGGCCGCCGTGATTGGCACGTTCGTGCTGGGGCTTGGCGACGATCTCCAGAACACGCAACCGACCGCAAGCTTCGACTTCGAGTTTAACTCGACGAACGGCACCACGATCTCACACGCCGGCGGTGACACGATCGCAGACGGTGCCATTGTGACGATCAATGCCACCGGTGACGGCCTTGCCGGTGACACCACCTGGGGAACCCCGATCTCCGCCGGTGACAGTGAACACGTCCGGAAGAGCGACGGTGATGGAAACTGGTCGGGTGAGACCGTTTCGGTGAACTGGGAGTCCGCCGACGGGAGTTCCTCGGCACAGCTCGGCGCACAGGACGCCCCGACGATCGACGGGTAACGCCCCGGCAGATCGGTAGCGCTTCCACACAGCGTCAGCAGCCGCGTGGACCGTCTCGCGATCGGTCGTCTCGTGGTGGGTCCGATCGATCGACCACAGATGCCCGCTCGGTCGGACGAAACGGAACTTTAATGCGCCGACCGGACGCAGCATCGAACGAGAATGATCCCGCTGCAACCCCTGGTCAACAACTTCCTGCTGAATTATCACCTGGGGCACGTGTTGTTGTTCACGTTCGCGGTGACCACGCTGGGGGCGCTCCCGCTGAAGAGTCAGCGCGTCATCGCTGTCAACCTCGTCGTCTTCGGGTTGATCTTCGCCGTCGCGCCGTTCAGCACGATGTCCGCGCCCTACATCCTCTTCGGTCTCGTGCTCATCGTCGTCGGTCCACTGCTGTGGACGATGGCTGAGTGATCGCGGCCACGGTCCGACCGTTCGTCGCCGTCACGCTCCGGGGTCGTCGGCTTCCGATCGCGGATCGATCCACCTCCTTTTTTGCCCACCGCCGCAACCCCCGAGTATGATCACGGTACGGGCACCCGCCACGAGCGCGAACCTCGGCAGCGGGTTCGACACGTTCGGTGCCGCGCTCGCCCGGCCGGCCGACGTCGTAACCGTCGAGAAGGCGGAGACGACCTCGATCGAGGTCACCGGCGTCGGCGCCCAGTACATCCCCGAGGACCCGGAGAAGAACACGGTCGGCGCGGTCGTCGAGGCCCTCGATGCGCCCGCCGAGATCCACATCGATAAGGGCGTGCGGCCGGCGTCAGGGCTCGGCTCCTCTGCGGCCAGCGCCGCCGCGGCCGCCGTCGGCCTCAACGAACTCTACGACCGCGGCCACTCCCGCGAGGAACTCGTGCCGATCGCGGCCAAGGGCGAGGCGGTCGTCTCCGGCGTCGCCCACGCGGACAACGTCGCGCCGGCCATCGTCGGCGGGTTCACGGTCACCACCCCGACCGGGACCCACGGCGTCGATACGGGCGTCCCGCTCGTGGCGTGTCTGCCTGACGTCGCCGTCTCGACCCGTGACGCTCGCCGGGTCGTCCCCGAGACCGCGTCGATGGAGGACGTCGTCGAGACCGTCGGGAACGCCGCGACGCTCACGATCGGGATGTGTCGGTCGGATCCGGCGCTCGTCGGCGAGGGTATGGACGACCCGGTCGTCACGCCCGAACGCGCCCGCCTCATCACCGGCTATGACGACGTCCGCGAGGCGGCCTTCGAGGCGGGTGCCGCAGGGGTTACCGTCAGCGGAGCCGGCCCGACGGTGCTTGCGGTCTGTGAGGAACCACGGCGCCGCCACATCGCCGCCGCGATGGTCGACGCGTTCGCGAACGCCGGCGTCGAGTCACGAGCGTATCAGACCCGTATCGGACGCGGCGCGACGGTGCTGTGAGATCGGCGACGTTGTGACCGCGGCGACGCTGTGACTTCGGCGACGTTGTGACCGCGGCGACGCTGTGACTTCGGCGACGTTGTGACCTCGTCGACGCCGCGATCCCGGTGAAACTGTGGGGTCGGCGGACCCGTCGGTCGATGGTGTGTTGAAAAGCGAGGTGTGAAAAGACCCGGTCCGTCCGGTGAGTCCTCTGTCCTGCGTGTCCGACTAGACGCCGCGACCCTGGAGGCGCTCCTCCTCCGGGATGGAGTCGGTCGACTGACCCTGCATCCCCTTGCCGACGCCGCGGGCGATCTCGGCGAGCTCGTCGGCGTCGTCCCAGTTGGTGACGGCCTCGACGATCGCTGTGCCCATCTCGCTGGGGTTCTCCGCGCCGAAGATGCCCGAGCCGACGAAGATTCCGTCACAGCCGTAGTACATCATCAGGGCCGCGTCCGCGGGCGTGGCGATCCCGCCGGCGGCGAAGTTGACGACCGGGAGACGGCCGACCTCGGCGGTCTCGTGAACGAGATCGCGCGGAGCGCCGTGTTCACGGGCCCACTTCTCGCGTTCGGCGTGTTCGAGTCCCGCGATCTCGCGGATCTGTCGCTGCATCGTTCGCTGGTGTTTGACGGCCTGGTTGACGTCGCCGGTGCCGGCCTCACCCTTCGTCCGGATCATCGCCGCGCCCTCGTTGATACGGCGGAGCGCCTCCGGCAGGTTGCGGGCGCCACAGACGAACGGCGCGGTGAACGCCCGCTTGTCGATGTGGTACTCGTCGTCGGCCGGCGTGAGCACCTCGGACTCGTCGATCATGTCGACGCCGAGCGACTCGAGGATCTCCGCCTCCTTGCGGTGGCCGATCCGGGATTTGCCCATCACCGGGATCGAGACCTCGTCGATGATCTCGGTGACGTTCGTCGGGTCGGGCATCCGGGCGACGCCGCCGCGTTTCCGAATGTCGGCCGGAACGGCCTCGAGGGCCATCACCGCGACCGCGCCGGCGTCCTCCGCGATCCGGGCCTGCTCACGGGTCACGACGTCCATGATCACCCCGCCCTTTTGCATCCGGGCGAACCCGCGTTTGACCAGCTCCGTGCCGCGTTTGAGCTCCTCGAGATCGGTGGCGTCTGCCATACGTTTCCTTTGAACGGTACCCACTTAACGACCGCGCCTTTCGATTTCGATTCAGGTTCCTGGCGGGTGAGACGTTAGCCCTTCAACCGAACCGGCGATCGATCGATGTTTGCGCAACCGTGGTAACGATCGTTTCACGATCTCGAACGGGAGCGACATCCGTCGGCGGTGACGGGTCGGTTGGGAAGGCTTTTGCCTCCGATCCCGTTATCGTGTGTATGGGCTCCCCGTACGACGTGTTGGGGATCGACACCGATGCGGACGACGGGGAGATCGAACGCGCGTATCGGCGTCGCGTGCTCGAAGCACACCCGGATCACGGTGGCTCAGCCGAGGAGTTTCAGGCGGTCAAAGCGGCCTACGAAGCGATCGTCGACGGGAACGCCACGATCGAGGACCATCCCGACGGGGACGGTGACGATCCCGGGGGCGGCGCGGCTGCCGCTGGTGCCGAAAGCGAGGGTGACGACGCCGGCCCCGATCCCGGTTCCGAATCCGCGGACGCGGCCGCGACCGTCGAGTATCTCGATTACGAGGTCCTCACGGACCACGGCTGGGACCTCGGGGACGACGACCTCTTCGAGAAGGCGGCCGGGGCCGACCTCCCGCACGCCGCCTATGGCCGCTTTCTCGTCGAGCCGGGCGAGTCGTTGCTCGAAGCCGCCGAGAACCGCGGCTTCGCGTGGCCGTACGCCTGCCGCGGCGGCGCGTGTGCGAACTGCGCCGTCGCCGTCGTCGAGGGGGAGCTATCCATCCCCGCGAACAACGTGCTCTCCGAGGAGCTGATCGACAGCGACATCCGGCTCTCCTGTGTCGGCGAGCCGCTTACCGACGACCTGCGTATCGTCTTCAACGTGAAACACCTTCCCGGACTCGAGGAACTCCGGCTCCCGCCACATCCCTTCGATCGGGCCCGCGCCGACGACTGAGCGGTGCGTGCCGGTTCCGTCGGGTTTCCCACTACCCGGAGGTCCACCGCTTGGTGAGCCTGATCATCGTTTGGTGAGCCGGTCGTACGCGCGCGTCAGCTTTTTGAACGCCTCCTCGTCGCCCGACTCGGCGTCCGGATGGAGCGATTTCGCCCGCTCGCGGTAGGCGCGTTTGATGGTCTCCTCGTCGGCATCCGGATCGACGCCGAGCGTGCGGTATGCAGCCTCCAGCCCCATCCGATCGCCGCCACCCGCGGCGCCCGCCCGGCGGCGACCGGCGGCACTGGTCCCGCCGGGGCGTCCGCGCTCCGTCCCACGAGCGTCGGCCCCGAACGCGTCCGTCCGGTTTCGCCGTGTACGATCGCGTGCTCGCCGCTCGCGCTCGCGCTGACGAGTCGCCGCGCGCGAGACGGTCCGCGACCGGATCCGGTCATCGAGCCGTCCTCGTGCGTGCAGCGAGAGGAGGTAGGCCGCGGCGCCGAATGGGATGGCGACGAACAGCAACACCGGATGCACGACGACGCCGCCGACCGCCAACAGCGCCGTGAGTCCGATGAACGTCGCCGTCAGCCCCACGACGATCGGTCGATCGGTCACACCCGTCGTTGGGGAGCACGGACCGTAAACGTCTCGCCGGGTACGGTGGGTAACATTCATTTCCGTGCCTCACTGCCTCACGTGTATGCCGACGGCGGATCCCACGACTGTCACCGGGCTGCCGCCCTCGATCGCGGCCGCCCGGAAGGAGTTGACGCCGATGCTCTCCCAGTACGCCGATCTGTGTGCGACCCACGAGGACGCTCTGGTCCTCTTTCAGGTGGGCGACTTCTATGAGGCCTTCTGTGAGGCGGCCGAGGAGGTCGCCAGGGTCTGTGAGGTGACGTTGACACAGCGGGAGGACTCGACGGGCGAGTACCCGATGGCCGGGATCCCGATCGACAACGCGACGAGCTACCTCGAGCGGCTGCTTGCGGCCGACTATCGCGTCGCGATCGCCGACCAGATCGAGGACGCGGCGGCCGCGTCCGGACTCGTCGATCGCGCCGTCACGCAGGTGATCACGCCCGGAACGGTCGTCGACGAGGAGCTGCTCACCGACCGGACCACGAACTACGTCGCCGCGCTCACTCGGGAGTCCGAAGAGGGCGAGAACGGACGCCCCGTTGACGGGATCGCGGCAGTCGACGTCGCCACCGGCGAGTGCCTCGTCACGAGCGGTGATCCGGAGACCGTCGCCGAGGAACTCGACCGTCTCGATCCCGCCGAAGTCGTCCGTGGCCCCGGGATCGACGTCATCGGGGACGGCGGCGATTCTTCCGCGAACCACGGCGATACCTCCGCGAGCCACAGCGATGCCTCCGCGAACCACGGCGATCCCTCCGCGAACCACGGCGATCCGCGGTGGATGGAGACGACGATCGATGCCGACCACTTCGATTCCCGGACGGCTCGTGACCGCCTCGAGCCGTATCTGTCGGCGCCCGAGGAGCGGTTCGGGACCGAGGCGGAGGTCCGCGCGGCGGGGGCGGTCCTCGCGTACGCCGAGTACACCCAGGGTGATGGGGGGCCGCTCGAGTACGTCTCCCGGATCCGTCGATACGACCCGCGTCGGCATCTCCGACTCGATGCGGCCGCCCAGCGTAGCCTGGAACTGTTCGAGAACCGCGGGCCGGGTGCGGGCGACACGCTCTTCGACGTCATCGACGAGACGAACTGCGCGCTCGGCCGCCGCCGGCTCGAACGCTGGCTCCGGCGTCCCCTGATCGATCCCGACCGGATCCGGTCGCGACACGACGCTGTCGAGTGGTTCATCGATGAGCCGATCGCCAGGGAGACGGTGGCCGACGGGCTGGCCAGTGCCTACGACCTCGAACGCCTCGTGGGGCGAATCTCCCGCGGACGGGCGAACGCCCGCGATCTCCGGTCGCTCGCGGCTACCCTCTCGGTCGTTCCGGAGCTTCGCGACGCCCTGTCGATGGGGGAGGAATCGGACGTGGCGCCGGAGGAATCGGACGTGGCGCCGGACGACTCGAACGTGACGCCGGACGACTCGAACGTGACGCCGGACGACTCGAACGTGACGCCGGACGAATCGAACGTGACGGCTGACGACTCGAACGCGCTCTGTGACCACCTCCGGGACCTTCGTGATCGCCTCGATCCCCTCCCCGACGTCCGGAACCTGATCGCGGAGGCGATCGTCGCCGACCCGCCCCAGGAGATCACCGACGGCGACGTGATCCAACGGGGGTTCGACGCGGAACTGGACGACCTCCGGGCGACGGAACGGGAGGGACGGGAGTGGATCGCAGAGCTGGAGGCCCGCGAGCGCGAACGGACCGGGGTCGATTCGTTGACGGTCGGCCACACCCAGGTTCACGGCTACTACATCGAGGTCACCGACCCCAATCTCGATGCCGTTCCCGACGACTACCACCGGCGCCAGACGCTGAAGAACAGCGAACGGTTCTACACGCCCGATCTGAAGGAGCGGGAGGACGAGATCGTCGGCGCGAGCGAGCGCGCGGACGCCCTCGAGTACGAGCTGTTCACCGACGTCCGCGCCGACGTCGCCGCGGAGGCCGATCGGCTCCAGGCACTCGCGGACGCGCTAGCCGAACTCGATGCCCTCGTCTCGCTGGCGACCGTGGCGCTCGAGCGGGAGTACGTCCGGCCGACGATCGAGGACTCGTCGGCCGGCGCCGGGGACCGTGGCGGGATCACGATCGAGGGCGGCCGCCACCCGGTGGTGGAGCGCCGGGGCGAGTTCGTCCCGAACGACGTCGACCTCGACCGCGGCGACCTCGCGTTGATCACCGGGCCGAACATGAGCGGCAAGTCGACGTACATGCGCCAGGTCGCGCTCGCGGTCGTGTTGGCACAGCTGGGGTCGTTCGTCCCCGCGCAGACGGCCCGGATTCCGGTCGTCGACCGCGTGTTCACCCGCATCGGCGCCTCCGACGACATCGCCGGGGGCCAGTCGACGTTCATGCGCGAGATGAGCGAGCTGACCGAGGTCCTTCACGACGCCACGGCCGACTCGTTGGTCCTGCTCGACGAGGTCGGCCGCGGCACCGCGACCACGGACGGGCGGGCGATCGCGTGTGCCGCCGCCGAGTTCATCGTCGACGAGATCGGCGCGACGACGCTGTTTGCCACCCACTATCACGAGCTGACCGAACTGGCGGATCGCCGCGAGCACGTCCGCAACCTCCATTTCACCGCGACCAGAGAGGACGGCGAGGTGACGTTCCTCCACCGCGTCGCCCGCGGTGCGTCCTCCTCCTCGTACGGGATCGAGGTGGCGGCATTGGCCGGCGTCCCGACAGCGGTCGTCGACCGCGCGCGCGAGCGTCTCGCGTCCGAGACGGGGTCATCGTCGGACGACCGGAGCGACGTTCCTCCCGATGCGGTCGACGAGACCGATCCCGGCGACGCCGGCCCCGATCCCGGGACCGATCGGGGTGGAGGTACCGGTCCCGAGCCCGCCGAGGAGAGCAATCCCACCGACGCGGCGCTGGCGTCGGCCATCCGGTCGCTCGACATCGCCACGATGACGCCGATGGAGGCGTTGAACACGCTCCACGACCTCCAGCGGGAGATCGACCGATGACCGACGAGCCACCGAGGACCGACGACCCACCGATGACCGGCCATTCATCGACGAGCGACGACCCTGCAGATCCTCCCGATCCCGAGTCCCGAATCCGGCGGCTCTCCGACCGAACCGTCGACCGGATCGCCGCCGGCGAGGTGATCACGCGGCCGGCCCGGGTCGTCGCCGAGCTGGTCGACAACGCGCTCGATGCGGGCGCGACGCGCGTCTCGATCGCCGTCGACGGCGACGGGACCGACGCCATCCGGGTTCGCGACGACGGCCACGGGATGTCCCGCGAGGACGCTCGCCTCGCGCTCGAGCGACACGCGACGAGCAAGCTCCGGGACGGCCAGGACCCGGTCGAGGCGGCCTCGCTCGGCTTCCGCGGGGAGGCGCTGGCCGCGATCGCGGAGGCGGCCGGCCGCCTCGAGGTGGTCACCAACGACGGCGGCCCGGTCGGGACGCGGATCGTCGCGGGCGGGAGAACGGCTCTCGGCGGTGGTTCCGATGGGGACGCAACCGGCGATGACGCCGAACGGGGAGCCACGGGCGACGGCGTCGGAACCGTCACGGACGCGGGACGTGCCCGCGGCACGACGGTGACCGTCACGGACCTGTTCGCCACCCGTCCCGCCAGGCGCGAGTCGCTCGCCGGCCCGAGCGCCGAGTTCGCCCGGATATCCGCGCTCGTCGCCGACTACGCGCTCGCCCGTCCGGACGTCGCGTTCACCCTCGATCACGACGACACCGAGACGCTCTCCACGCCGGGGACCGGCTGGAGCGACGCCGTTCTCGGCGTCTACGACCGCGACGTGGCGAGTCGATCGACGGCGCTCGACGCGACGGAGCGCGGGGCGCTCGACGGGACCGATGACGCGGCGGTCGAGATCCGGGGCGTTCTCGCGTATCCCTCGGTTACCCGCGCCACCCGCGATCACGTTCGCGTGGCCGTCAACGGTCGTCCAGTGGCCGACGCCGAGCTCGAGCGTGCGATCGTCGCGGGATACGACCGGCTGCTTCCAGACGGACGCGAGCCCGTGGCCGCGATCGACGTCCGACTGCCGGCCGGCGCGGTCGACCCGAACGTGCATCCGGCCAAACGGGAGGTCGGACTGCGGCACGGCGACGCCGTCACCGAGGCGGTTCGGGACACGATCGCGGACGCGCTAACCGGTGCCGATCTCCGACGACGGGCCGCGGTGGCGACCGACCTCAAGACGGCCCTCTCGCCGGCCTCGGACGATGCGCCGTTCGCCGATGTCGACCCGATCGGTCAGTATCGGGACCTGTATCTGCTGTGTGACGCCGGCGACGAGCTGCTCGTGATCGATGCCCACGCGGCCCACGAGCGCGTCAACTACGAGCGACTGCGGCGTGCGTTCGCGCGCGAGGACGGCGACGACGCGCCGGGCGAGGCCGACCCGTTGCCGGACGCAGTCGCGACGCTTGATCCGCCGGTGACCGTCTCGCTGACGAGCGCCGAGCGAGCAGCGCTGGATGCGCACGGGGATTCCCTCCGGCGGCTCGGGTTCGACGCGGAGCCGTTCGGCGGCGACGTCGTCCGCCTTCGGACCGTTCCCGCACCGTTCGGCCGGGCCGCCGACGCCGACGCGTTCCGCGACGCCATCGGACGGCTCACGAACGGTGAATCGCCCGCGGACCCGTACGATCCCCTGCTGGCCGACCTCGCGTGCCATCCGTCGGTCAAACGCGGGGACGCCCTCGACCGAACGGCGATGCGAAACCTCCTCGATCGGCTCGGCGAGTGCGAGCAGCCCTTCAGCTGTCCCCACGGACGGCCGACCGTCCTCTCCGTCGAGGAGTCGACGCTGGCAGCCGGCTTCGACCGCCCCTCCCGCGGCTGATCGGGACTACCACTCCTTGCAGTCGGTACAGACCCGGTCGCCGTCGGCAAGCCATCGGCGCTTGACGACCGTGTCGCAGCGGTCGCAGGCCGCGCCGTCGGCGGACCAGATCGCGGTGGCCGTCGCCGGTTCGACCGGGGTCTCGTCGTCGGCGGCGAAGTCGTCGATCGAACGGTCCTCGGACATCTCACGCCTCCCGTCGGAGCCGGCTGACGACGAATTCCTGCTCCAGCTCGCCGAGGAACTCCCCGAGCCGGGGGCCCTGCGTCTCGTCGAAGAAGAGCCGATAGCCGGCCTCGAAGAACGCCGCCACCTCGAGGTCGTGGTCGCGGGCCGTCTCGTACATCCGCTCCTGGATCGCCTCGCCGGCGTGGCCCTCGGCGACGAAGTCTGCCAGGTCGTCGAGCGCAGCCGCCACGTCGTCGTCGAAGGAGACGTCGGGAAGCTCCGTCTGGAGCCGGTAGTTGTACTCGTTGTCCATTCGCTCGGCCCAGCGGCGGGCACGTTCGACCCGGTCGAGCGCGTCCTCGACCGCCCACCGTGGGGTGTCGTCGTCGAAGTGTCCCTCGTCGCGGGCCAGCTGCTCGCGGAACGCCTCGTCCTCGACCATTCCGAGCACCGCGGCGAAGGTGTACGGGAGCCGGACGCGGTCCTCGCGGACCTCCGCGACGAGGAACGGGTAGGCGCGGTCGGCGACGGCGGTCAGGTCCTCGTCGTCGACCGCGCCGAAGTACGCGCGCTCGAAGCGGTCGAAGCGCTCGACGAGCTGGTCGAGTCGTTCGAGGTCCAGGTCGCGGGCCTTCTTCGGCTCCAGCGCGAAGAAGTACCGGAGTACTTCGGGTTCGAGCAGCTCGAGGATCTCCGGGACGGTGACGATGTTCCCGGCCGAGGAGGAGAGCGCCGCCCCGTTGAGCGTGAACCACTCGTAGACCATCGGGACCGGCGGGTCGATCCCCAGGACGGTCTCGGCGATGTCGACGCCGGAGGGCCAGGAGCCCTCGGCGTGGTCCTTCCCGAACGGCTCGAAGTCGACCCCGAGCACGTCCCACTGGCCGGGCCACTCGAACCGCCAGGGGAGCTTCCCCTCCCGGAACGTCGCGGTTCCCTCGTGGCCACAGCCCTCGATCGTCGAGTCGCCGGCCTCCATATCGGTACAGACGTACTCGACCGTCTCCGCGTCGAGGTCGATCGACGTGACGGTCTCGGTCACTTTGCCGCACTCCTCGCAGACGGGGTTGAACGGAACGTATTCCTCGTCGACCTTGTCCTGGTAGGCGCCGAGGACCTCACGGGCGGTCTCGACGTTCTCGAGGATCGTCCGAACGACCGGATCGAAGGTGCCGTCGGCGTACAGCTCCGTGTTCGAGACCATCTCGACCGGCACGCCGAGCCGGTCGGCGTCAGCCGCAAGGAGGGTCGCGAAGTGGGCCGCGTACGAGTCGGCCTCGCCGAAGGGATCCGGAATGTCCGTGTAGGGCTTGCCGAGGTTTCGTCCGAGCGCGCCGGCGTCGACCTCGCCCAGTCCGACGATCTCTCCGTCGGCGTTCGCAAGCTTTCGCGGAACCTTTCGGAGCGGATCGCGGTCGTCGGAGGTGAACACCTGACGGACCTCGTAGCCGCGGTCACGGAGGACCTCGGCGACGAAGTAGCCGCGCATAATCTCGTTGAAGTTGCCGAGGTGGGCGACTCCCGACGGCGAGACGCCGCCCTTGATCACGATCGGTTCCGTCGGGTCCCGTTCGAGGATCTCGTCGGCGACCGTGTCGGCCCAGAAGGCGTGGCGCGTCTCGCCGCTCGGACCGTCTTCGGCGTCGGTTCCCTCGTCGGGGTCGGCCTGCTCACCGGATGTCGCGTCGGGATCGGTCCCGTCATCGCTTGCCACGTCGGGGTCGGCCATCGGTCACTCCCCCCACTGCGTCGGCTCCGTGCACGCCGCCGGAACGATGTCCGTTCCGCCGTGGTCTCCCTCGAGTACCGCGTCGACGAGGACCGACGGGTCGGTTCCGTCGAGAACGATCGACCGGAGATCCGCGCGATCGATGAGCTTCGCGGCAAGCAGGTCGACCGGCGCTGAGGCGCCGGCGTCACGGCTCATCGGCACCACGATGTCGACGAGTTCGGTTGGCGACAGCCGGCCGAACTGCTCTGCATCGGGGTCGGCGTTCGGGTCGGCGTCGTAGACGCCGTTGGCGTTGGTTGCGTACACGAGCAGGTCGGCGTCGACCGCCTCGGCGAACTCCGCGGCGACGGCGTCGGTCGTCTGCCCCGGCATCACGCCGCCCATCACCGCGACCTCGTCGCGGCGCAGGGCGCTGACCGCCTCGTCGTAGTCCGTCGCCGGCGAGAGCGTCGCCCGCTCGCCAAGCGCCGCGATCAACAGCCGCGCGTTGAGCCGCGTGACGCCGATCCCGAGCTGGTCGAGCTGGACCTCGTTGGCGCCCAACTCGCGGGCCGCGCCGATGTACTCCCGTGCGACGCCACCGCCACCGACGACGACGCCGACGGTACATCCGGCCTCCGACAGTTCCTCGATCGCCGCCGCGTGGGCCGCCACGCGGCCCGGATCGAGATCCGGCGCGAGGACGCTCCCACCGATGGAGATGACGACATTCATTGACTCCGGGTAACCCTGTGGCGCTCTTAAGGATTATCAAGCCGGAACGAGCCCGCGTGGCGGAGTCTCGTCGATCCACCCGAGTCAGTTCCGTCGGATCACCCACAGCGTCGCCACCCCGCCGACGGCGACGACGAGCCAGTAGCTGACGAGCCGGTAGAGCGTCGTCACGGCGAGCGCGTCGGTCGTCGAGAACGCGGTCAGGGCCGTCACCAGCGCGACGAGCGTTCCCTCGATCGCGGCGAGTCCGCCGGGAAGCGGCGTCGACCCGGCGATGACGGTCACCGGAACCAGGAAACAAACGAGCAGGAGCGATAGCGGCGTTCCGACCGCGAGGGCGGCGAAGTACAGCGGTAGCGCGAACAGGACCCACCCCACGTAGGCGTAGCCGACGGCGACCACGAGCGCACGCGGCGATCCGGCGATGCGTTCGATCGCCACCACGAGCCGGTCCAGACGGGCTTGCACCGCCTCGATCGAGACGCGGTTCGTCCGACGGGTGATCGGAGAGGCGAGGCGGACCACGGCGGCTTGTGCTCGGTCACGAAACCGCCAGATTGTCGCCGCCAGAAACGGCACCCCGACCGCGAGCACCATCAACACCGCCGCCATCGATCGGACGGCGTCGGGGAGCGTGGCGGTCGTCACCAGCAGATAGCCCAACCCGACGCCGCCGACCGTAAAGAAGGGAAGCGCACGAATCAGGTCGCTCGTCACGACGCTGGCGAGGCTCTGTTCGTAGGTCGCCTCGGTATCACGGGCGAGCACGTACGCGATGAACGGCTCGCCGCCGGCCTGTCCCATCGGCGTCACGTAGTTCGCGAACGTCGCCGACAGGAACGTCACGACCAGGCGCCGATACGGGACGTCGATCCCGATCGTTCCCAATACGACGTGCCAGGTCTTCCCCCAGACGACCAGTCCGATGAGCGACGACGCCGCCCCCGCCAGTATCCATCGCGTCTCGGCCGCTCGGAGGCGATCGATCGTCCGGTCCCAACCGACCACCACGCCGAGCAGGTACACGAGAAGCAGCGCGAGCGCGAATCCCGCGATCGTCTTTGCCGCGGCCGACCGGTCGATCCATCCGGCACCCACCGGCGTCTCGTCTCGGGACACGGTTCGTCCGCCCGGAGGACCACCGGAGCCATAAACCCCGCCGTCCACGGCCGGTCCGTTCCCGAGGTCATCCGTCCGTGTGGTCGGTCACGCAACCGAGGTCATCCGCACACGACCGGTCACGTCCCGGTTTTCGTCACCTGGTACCACTCTCCCTCCCAGGTGAGGAGGTACTCGAGGGCACATTTGACCGTGAGCACCCCGTGCCCGAGGTAGACGAGCGGCGCGAGTGCGATCGTCCAGGACGGCGGCCCGACCCGGCCGTCGAGGAGGTCACGGAGCCAGACGCCGCCGATCGTCGCGATGATGGCCGCGAACGGCACGACGACCGCGCTGGCGTCGAGGACCAACAGGAACAGGACGTGGGCAGCGAGCACGAGGAGGGCGCCGCCGGCGAGCACGGAGCCGACCGCACGGCCGACGGTGACCAGATCGACGAGCCCCGGCCGTCCGCGCAACGCCTCCCGAATGCGGAGGTGTGACACCTGAACGTGCCCGATACGCCACCGCTTTCGCTGTCCCCACAGGTCGGCGAGCGTGTGGGGTGCCTCCATCGAGCTGGTACAGCGCCGGTTCTGGGTCACCGTCAGGTCCGCCTTGTAACACTGGTGGGAGAAGTAGAGGTCCTCGGTCAGGACGTCCGCATAGCCCCCGACCGCCGCAAGCGCCTCGCGAGTGACGCCCGTCGCCGAGCTTTGACACTGCGTGAAGCCGACGAAATCGCCGACCCGGTAGCCGGCCTGGACGACCACGCGCTCGCTGTAGGCGAGCGTCTCGACCGGTCCCGTGGGACGCGGCACGCGGCGTCCCTGGAACACGTCCGTCTCCCCGAGCAGCTCCCCCATCGCCGTCGGGACGAACGTCGGTTCGGCGCGTTCGTCCGCGTCGAAGATGACGAAGTGGTCGGCCGGACTCCACGCCACGGCGTTGTTGATCGCGGTCGCCTTCGAGCCGGGATCGTCGTTGACCAGGACCTCGACGGGGTCGTAGGTCGTCGCCAGCTCCGCAGCGCGGTCGTGGGTTCGCTCGTCGTCCGGCTCGACGACGATCACGACCCGGAGCGGGTCATAGTCGTTTACCAGCAGGCTCGTCACGCTCGCGTCCAGGACGTCGGCGTCGCGGTAGGCCGGGACGATCGCCTGGACGGGCGGCCCCGTCCGGACGCGTTCGGTCTCGTCGTCACGCCAGACGTCGTATCCCAACAGGGCCCCGGTGACGGCGACCACGACGCTGAACGTGCCGACCGAGAGGGCACCCTGGAGGAACTGGATGCGAAGAAACAGCGGTGCGATCACCACGGTCCACACGTCGAGGCTCGTGAGAAAGCCAACGACGAGCAGCCCGAGGATCGCGAGCACCGTCCCCGCTCGTTCCATTACGCGTCGACCTAGCCGGTTCATAGCCGGGATATGGGTCCGTTTCGGTACTTAAACCTGTGGCTCCGCTCCGTCGAACGGTATGGTGATCCGAAACACGGTTGACTCGGAGACATCCCGTTCGGTCACCGATACGGGAAAGCCCTAAGCCGCTGTATCGCTCCGGTTCGGATATGCAACCGATCGCCGTTCTCGGCCCCGACGCCGGTTCACTGGCGACGCGTCTGAGCGACCGACTCGACGGCCGCGTCGTTCGGATCGACAGCGTCGACGACATCGATCCGGGGAGTGAGGATGACTCGGGTGGAAACGGGTCCCCCGGTGACGATTCAGACGGAGCCGACTCGAACGCAGCTGTCACGGTTCGGTTCACCGCCGATGGCGACTGGGCCGCGGCCGGTGAGGGAGCCGACCTCACCGCCCTGCTCGACCGATACGCGCCCGCATACGACTACGCGGTTCTCACCGGCGAGACGCGCCTCCGCGTGCCCACTGTACTTCTCGGTGATGCCGGTGATGCCAGTGATGCTGACGCTGATCGCGATCCGACGACCGTCCCCGGAGACGTGATCGCGACCGCCTCGTCCTCGGATGCGATCGACGTCGAGGAGCTGCTCGGCGCGCTCGAATCCGCCGAGCCCTGGGTCACGCTCGAAGAACTGATCGATCGCGCGACGGCCGATCCGGCGGCAGACCGATCAGGGGCGATCGCGTCGTTCACGGGACGCGTTCGGGCCAAGGACGCGCCGGATGACGACCGCACACAGCAGCTGGCCTTCGAGGCGTACGAGGGCGTCGCCGCCGACCGGATGGACACGATCGCCGACGAACTCGAGGAGCGTGACGGGGTGTTCCGGGTCCTAATGCACCACCGAACCGGAGTGATCCCGGACGGCGAGGACATCGTGTTCGTCGTCGTCCTCGCCGGTCACCGCGAGGAGGCGTTCCGGACCGTCGCCGACGGCATCGACCGGCTGAAGGAGGAGGTCCCGATCTTCAAAAAGGAGACCACCGAGAGCGAGCAGTTCTGGGTCCACGAGCGGTAGCGGTTCCACCGACGTGCCGGCGCGTTAGTAACTACTTTACCTACTGGGGTCTCACCCACGAACGGTATGAGTCAGTCGCACAATCGGGGCCTCATCGAGGACTTCGGCCGATGGCGGGAGTTCCGCGCGGGGATGTGGGCCTGGATCTTCCACAAGTTCACCGGCTGGGTGCTTGTGGGGTATCTGTTCACCCACATTGCCGTGTTGAGCACCGCGATCCCGGCCTCCGGCCAGGAGACGGCGGTTCTGCAGGCGGGTGACGACGTCTACACGCAGACGATCGTCACCCTCGAAGAGCTGCTTCTCGTCCGGATCCTCGAGGTCGGGCTCCTTGCAGTGGCCGTGTTCCACATCCTCAACGGAACCCGGCTGCTGTTCATCGATCTCGGCGTCGGATTGGAATCGCAGGACAAGAGCTTCTACGCGTCGTTGATCCTGACGGGCCTCATCACGGTCGCGTCGGTGCCGACGTTCCTCGCGGGGGCGTTCTGAGATGGCTGAACGCTACTCCTCGTTCACCCCCGGCGGAACGATGTGGCTGCTCCAGCGGATCACGGCCGCCTTCCTCATCGTCGTGTTGGCGTTCCACTTCTTCCTTCTTCACTTCGTCAACCACGCCGACGAGGTGTCCTTCATCGTGAGCGCCGCGCGGATGGAGACGTTGAGTTACTACTCGCTGATGATCCTCTTTCTCGTGACCGCCACGTTCCACGGCGTGAACGGGGTCTACAACGCATTGATCAACCAGGGACTGACCGGTCGGAAGAAACAGGCAGTCAAGACCACGCTGATCGTCGCCAGCGTCGTCCTGATCGTGCAGGGCGTCCGGACGGCGAACGCCTGGGCCGGCGGGGTCCCGCTGTGAGGTGCTGAATATGAGCACGCAAGTTCCACAACAGACCGACGAGACGGACGCAGAGACCGAACCGGACGCCGCCGAGGAGCCCTCGAAGGGCGATCTCCGACGCGAGAAGAAGGCGGAACGCGCCGCCGAGCGCGAACGCGAGGCTGAGGCGGCCGAGAACGCGGCGGCCGGCGGGAACACGCGCGAGCTGAAGGTGTTCCGGTTCGACCCCGAAATCGAGGGGAAACAGGAGCCCCGGTTCGACGAGTTCCACGTTCCCTTCGAGAAGGGGATGACGGTGCTGGACGCGCTCATCTACGCGCGCGACACCTACGACTCCTCGCTGACCTTCCGGCACTCCTGCCGGCAGGCCGTCTGCGGCTCCGACGCGATGTTCGTGAACGGCCAACAGCGACTGGCGTGTAAGACCCAGTTGTCCGAGCTGTCGGAGCCGGTTCGGGTCGAACCGCTACCCCACGCCGACGTCCGGAAGGACCTCGTCGTGGATATGGAGCATTTCTACGACCAGATGGACGCCGTCGAGCCGTTCTTCGACGCCGACGAGCTGCCCGAGGACGAACTGGCGGAGCAGCGTCAGTCCCGGCAGAACCGCGAGAAGGTGAAGATGTCCACGCGATGCATCTGGTGTGGCGCCTGTATGTCCTCGTGTAACATCGCCGCCGGCGACAACCAGTATCTCGGCCCCGCGGCGCTCAACAAGGCCTATCGCTTCGCGATGGACGATCGGGAGGGCGAGGCGCGCAAGCAGGAACGACTCGAGATCATCGAGCAGGAGCACGGCGTCTGGCGGTGTCAGACCCAGTTCTCCTGTACCGAGGTCTGTCCGAAGGACATCCCGCTCACCGAACACATCCAGGAACTGAAACGGGAAGCGGTCAAGAACAACCTGAAGTTTTGGTGAGCACCCGGCTTCGAACACAGCACAACACAATGGCATCCAACACAACCTACGAACACGACGTGATCGTGGTCGGCGCGGGCGGTGCCGGGCTCAGAGCGGCCATCGCGGCCCAGGAGGCCGGCGCCGACGTGGCGATCGTCTCGAAACTCCACCCGGTCCGGTCACACACCGGCGCCGCGGAGGGCGGCATCAACGCCGCGATCCGCGACGGCGACTCCTGGGAGGACCACGCCTACGACACTATGAAGGGGTCGGACTACCTCGGCGACGCGCCTGCGATCGAGGCGCTCTGTCGGGAGAGTCCCAAGGAGACGATCCAGCTCGAACACTGGGGAATGGCCTTCTCCCGCGAGGAGGACGGCACCGTCTCCCAGCGGCCGTTCGGCGGGCTCTCGTTCCCGCGGACCACCTACGCCGGCGCGGAGACCGGCCACCAGCTGCTGCATACGATGTACGAGCAGGTGGTCAAACGCGGCATCGAGGTCTACGACGAGTGGCACGTGATGAACCTCGCGGTCACCGACGAGGAGGACCCGACCGAGCGGTCCTGCCACGGCGTCGTCGGCTACGAGATCCGCTCCGGCGAGATCGCCGGCTTCCGTGCCCGTGACGGCGTCATCCTCGCGACCGGCGGGATGGGGCAGGTCTTCGATCACACGACGAACGCGGTCGCCAACACCGGTGACGGCGTCGCGATGGCCTACCGCGCCGGGGTCCCGATGGAGGACATGGAGTTCATCCAGTTCCACCCGACGACGCTCCCCTCGACCGGCGTGCTCATCTCCGAGGGCGTTCGCGGCGAGGGCGGGATCCTCTACAACGACGAGGGCGAGCGATTCATGTTCGAACACGGCTACGCCAACAACGACGGCGAGCTGGCGAGCCGCGACGTCGTCGCCCGCGCCGAGCTGACCGAGGTCAACGAGGGGCGCGGCATCGAGGACGAGTACGTCCACCTCGATATGCGTCACCTCGGGGAAGACCGGATCCTCGACCGCCTCGAGAACATCCTCCACCTCGCGGAGGACTTCGAGGGCGTCGACGGCCTCGATGAGCCGATGCCGGTCAAGCCCGGCCAGCACTACGCGATGGGCGGCATCGAGACGAACGAGTACGGCCGGACCTGCGTCGACGGGCTCTATGCGGTCGGCGAGTGTGCGTGTGCCTCGGTCCACGGCGCGAACCGCCTCGGCGGGAACGCGCTGCCGGAGCTCATCGTCTTCGGGAAGCTCGCCGGACGCCACGCGGCGGGTGAGGAGTTCGACGAGCCCGAGATCGAGACGGGAAAGCGCGGCGAGTACGAGGACGCCGACTTCGAGTCGCCGGTGACGCTCGGCGAGCGTGCGGGCGACGACGCCGGAACGGCCGCCGACGCGGCGGCGGACGGCGGCGAGGCGGTCGCCAACCCGGACGCCGTGCTCGACGTCGCCGTCGACCGGGAGATCGATCGCGTCGAGGAGCTGCTTGCGACCGACGGCGTCAACCACGCGGAGATACGGTCGACGGTTCAGGAGACGATGACTGCGAACGTGAACGTCTTCCGCGAGGAGGAAGGCCTGACGGAGGCGCTTTCGGACCTTCGGGAGGCACGCGACCGCTACACCGACGTTGGCGTCTCGGACCCCTCCCGGACGTTCAACACCGATCTGCTTCACACCCTGGAGACGCAGAACATCCTCGACATCGCCGAGGCGCTGACGATGGGCGCGCTCGCACGCAACGAGTTCCGCGGCGCCCACTGGCGCAAGGAGAACCAGATTCGTGACGACGAGAACTGGCTCAAGCACACGCTCATCTCCTGGAACGATGGCGACCCGGACCTCTGGTACCGTTCGGTCATCCTCGAAGGGGAGAACAAACGCTACGAGCCGAAGATTCGGTCGTACTGAGACCGACCGCAACGCAGACGGTAGATCACCCGCGAGATACCGTGTGGGGCACTCACACGACACATACGACGTCGGTCGAAGCCTGAGCCATCGATCGACGCGATATCCGTCCAGTCGGTACGGTTCGGATCGGCCGATTCCGCGTAAGGCCGCCGTTTTGGTGCGTTTCTCGCCCCGTATCGGCTTTTTCGACGATCGTTGAATGGGGGATTTATTATCGTCGAAGGAATTGATCCTGGTAATGATCGAAACCGACGCCGGATCGGGAACCGCGATGTCGCTCCCGACGGAGTTGCAATCGCCGCGAGCGAAGCTCGTGTATCTGTATCTCACGACCAATCGACGCGCCACGGTGTCCGAGATGGCCGAGTCGCTCGCAATGAAGAAGATCTCGCTCTACGGCATCCTCAAGACCCTGCGCAACGAGGAGTTCATCCAACAGCAGGGCGAGGAATACCGACTCGCCTAATCCCGTCGGCTTCGGCTGCTGATTCGCCGTCCCGTTCGCCGTCCGGTTCGCTGTCCCGTTTACTGTCTCGTTCACCGTCCAGTTCGTCGTTCGGTCTATGGATCGGTCCATCGATCGACGGTGATGTTGACGGCAGCCGATCGACGGCCGACGCCGTCTCACCGTCTCCCCGGTTCGTCTCACCCGGTGTTCCGCGTTGACCGAGCGGTTCTCACCTCCGCACCGTCACGAACGGTGTCCTCACAGCTTGGACAGACGCGGGGGTCGTCAATCCCGTCGGGAGTAAAAACGCGTGCGTACGCCGGCGTCACGAAGGTGCCGCAGTTTTGGCAGTCGGGCATATCGTGTTGGTGTGTCGTGGTTTTTACCATAAATCTTGTGGGGTGGTAACACACGATTAGGTGCCGATCATCGGGTGGGATCGTAACCACCGGGGCTTTTGCCGATCGCCCGCCAACGGCTCGTCGTGGACGCAGCCCAAACCGACTTCAAGAACCCTTTCGGGATGGACACGGACTGTGCGAACTGCTCGGCGCTGTGTGCCGAGCGGTCGACCGTGGTCCACGGCTACGGCGACGTCGGCGGCGAGTTTCTCGTGGTCGGCGGGGAGCCGAGTGCCGGCGCCGACGCGACCGGCATCCCGTTCGGCGATGACGAGGGTGGGCGGCGGGTCCGATCGATCTTCCGGGAGCTTGGTTTCGTTCGATCGGCTCCCGAGACGGTCGAGATGGACGTCCAGAACGCCTTTTTCACCGCTCTCACGCGGTGTCGTCATCCCGATCGGCCCGCCACCGACGAGGAGGTCGCCAGCTGCGAGCCCTACCTCGATGCGGAGATCCGGATGATCAATCCCCAGATCATTGTCCCGGTCGGCCAGCGTGCGCTGGAGGCGCTCGCGTTCGAGTACACCACGCGGTCGCCGGATTCGTTCGACGTCGCCGCCGAACACGCGACGACGATCCGGGGCCGAGGGTTCGAGCTCGTTCCGATACGGGATCCGGAGACGATGAGCGACGAGGCGGAACGGGCCTTCATCGACCACGTTCGCGAGAACGTCCTCGCGCGTGATTATCGGCAGACGAAGGGACGACGAAGTCGATGAGACCGCCTCGGTGAGTCCTCGCGGTGGAGCGTCACCGACATCTCACCAGTAGACGGTTCGCGGACCGGCCTCGCGCCCGCCGAGCGCGACGATCGCGGCGACGATGGCCAGACAGATCGCGGCGGTGGCGACGGCGGCCGGCGACCCGAGCGCGGCCGGCAGACCGAGGACGGCGGTGACACAGACGAGGACGACGGCGACGGCCGCGATCGCGGCCAGCGGACGGAGTGCGGACATACGTGCGGTATCATCCGCGCGGCGCTTAAAAACCGGGGGTTGAAGGCGCCGAGGCAACCAGATACGATATGACCGTTATCGCGGTGCTTGCCGACCCGCCACGCGAGGGGTGTGGCTATCCGTCCCTGCCGGAGACGAGCCCGCTTTCGACCACGGAGGCGACGGCGCTGTATGAAGCCGTGTTTCGTGACCTGGTTCGAGCCGTCGACCGGTCCGGCGGGGATCTCCTCGTGAACCACCCCACCGAGGAGCAGCTCCCCGCGGACGCTCGTACGGGGACCGATCCGGAAGCCGAGCTACGCGCCGTCGTGGCCGACACCCTGGAGGATGCCGGCGACGTCCGGTTCGAACCGCAAGTCGGATCGACGTTCAGCGCCCGCGCCGGCAACACGGCGACCCACCTGCTTCGCGAGGAAGATGCTGGCTCCGTCGCGATCGTCACGCCGTCGACGCCGTTCCTCACCCGGTCGGCCATCGATGCGGCGGCGATGAAACTTCGCACTGCCACCGCCGTTCTCGGCCCGTCGACCGCCGGGCGGTGCCACTACGCGGGGTTCACCGAACCGATCGACTTCGCGGACGCGTTCACGCCGCCGAGCGTCCAGACGCTCGCCGAGCGCACGCGTGACGCCGGCGGCGACGTCGATTTCATCCAGGCACTGCCCACGATCGAGACCGGCCGCGATCTCCTCGACGTCGTGCCCCTGTTGCGGGCCCGTTTTGCGGCCGAGCGGATCGTTCCCGAGCACACGGCGGCGTTCGTCCACGAACACGGGCTCGCCGTCCACGAGGACGACGCGACCGGCGATCTCACCCTGGTTCGGGACTGAGACCAAGAGGATTTCGCGGCCCGGTATGCGCAGGTTCGTCGACGCCGACGTGAGCGATCCCCCGCCGATACGATCGGCGTGATCGATGCCCCCGATCGACGACCACAACCGACATCCATTAGTCGCCCCCCTCACAATTCCCGAGTGCAGCCGGATACCCGATGGTGGGATGGCAGAGTGGCCCATTGCGCCGGTCTTGAAAACCGGTAGCCTCACGGCTTCCTGGGTTCAAATCCCAGTCCCACCGTATCGAGCGCGGCGTCGCGTCACGCCGCGCGAGCATCGTGCGGGGTTTGGACGGCGCGAAGATTCGAACGCCCGTTCCACCGTTTGTGCCGTGGTAGCGTACGTCTCCTCAATCTTTAACAGGACAGCGACCGATCGATCGACTGGGTGAAATTATGAGCGAACACGAACTCGATCCACTTCCGTACGACTACGACGCGCTCGAACCGCACATCTCCGAACAGGTGCTCACGTGGCATCACGACACGCACCACCAGGGGTACGTAAACGGGCTCAACGCCGCCGAGGAGACGCTCGCCGAGAACCGTGAGAGCGGGGATTACGGCAGCACGGCGTCGGCGCTCGGGAACGTGACCCACAACGGCAGCGGTCACTATCTCCACACGCTGTTCTGGAACAACATGTCCCCGAACGGCGGCGGCGAACCGGCCGGCGATCTCGCCGATCGGATCGCCGAGGACTTCGGGTCCTATGAGGCCTGGAAGGGCGAGTTCGAGGCCGCTGCCGGCGCCGCCGGCGGCTGGGCCCTGCTCGTGTACGATCCGGTCTCCAAGCAGCTGCGCAACCTGAAGGTCGACAAGCACGACCAGGGCGCGCTGTGGGGTGCCCATCCGATCCTGGCGCTCGACGTCTGGGAGCACTCCTACTACCACGATTACGGCCCGGCACGCGGCGAGTTCATCGACGCGTTCTTCGAGGTCGTCGACTGGGGCGAGGTCGCGGACAACTACGAGAACGTCGTGTCCGACTTCGAGTAACGTCGCGTCCGCGAGACGACCGTCCCGTCGATCGACTCCGTCCCGATTTTTTCGATGCCCTCGACATCGCGAGCACCGGTGCCATCCCCCGCGTCGGTGAACCCGTGTCGTTTAGGGGACGGGCGACCGAGAACGGCCATGCCGACGCCGAAAGACGACTTCGAGGCGACCTACCCGTGTGAGTTCTACACGGCCGCCGAGTTGCTCGAACCGGACCTGATGTACACGATCCCCGAGATCGCCCGGCTGCTCCAGGGTGTCGACCCCGACGAACCGCTCGATGAGGGGACCGAGACCGTCCTGATCGACTGGGCAATCCCGTGGGTGATGAACAACGCCGATGACCTCGTGATCGCGGAGCCGCTTGCGGACGACGGTCCCGGCTACTACGGGCTTGCCGATGCGGCGATCGACGGGGACGACGCCGCGGAGTCGGAACGCACCGGGGACTCGACCGACGACGAACGGTGACCGGGACCGAATCGCCGACGCTGCTCGTGGCCGGTGATTCGCGGGTCGACGCCGGAAAGACGACGTTTTCGGTGGGGCTCCTTGCGACCCTCTCGGCGGACGGCGCCGATCCGGTCGGCGTGAAGCCTCGGGCCGGCCACGACTTCTGGTACGACCACGACGACTTCCGGGCGGCCGTCGCGGACCGTCGACTCTACGGGACGGACGCGCGTCGACTCGCGGCCGCAAGCGATCGCGGGCTCGCGAACCGGTCGGACTCGACGGGATCGACGCCGGTAGCCCCGGAGTTCATCAACCCGCTTCACCGCCTGTGGCGTCCCACGCCGGGCCGGACCGGACTGCTCGGCGAGGCCGACCGGACCTTCCTCTGTGACCGACTCGGTGGTGCCGGGAACGGCGATCCGACCCTCGTCGTGAACGGCGCTGCCGAGGAGGCGGGGCTGCTTCCGCCCACGGTCGCCGATCGGCTCCCGCTTTCGGAGGCCCCCCGCGTCCACGACGTTTCGGGGTTCAACGAGGTGATGGCGTCGTCGTACCTGCCGGTTTTCGAGCGGTTCGCTGCCGCCGTCGCCGCCGATCCCGGCCCGGTCGTGGTCGAGTCGTACGGCGACATCGCGCTCCCGTTCGAGGCCGGAGCTGGCGCCGGCGACGCCCCCACGATCGACGCCGTGGCGGTCGTCGCACCCACTCGGGTCCGGGTCTATGACGGCGGTCGCTACCGCCGCGCGTGCACGGTCGCCGCGGGCAGCGCACGTGAGGGCGCGCTTGAGGAACACACCGACGCCGTCACGTCGATGGTCGAACCGCTCGGGACCGTCGATCTGCCGGCGCTTCCGGGCGACGCACGGTCGTCGCCGGACCGGGTGGCGTCCGCGTATGCCGACGCCTACACGACGCTTCTCGAGGCCGTGTGAGGGTTGTGGCTGGGAGGGATTCCTTCCGGGAGATCCCTGGCCGTTCCGGAGTGGATTTCGTGTGCTTTTCGGCACGCTCCCGAGCAGTATTGTGCTATGGATACCCACGGCACGAAAACGCTTAAACGCCGATGCGGCCTACGGGCGGGTATGAGCGCGGACCGGTCTGTCCTCAGGCAGGCCATCGAGCGCGGGGAACGCGACGGCGGGTCGATCGAGTTCAAGGAACGGCTGACTCGGGAGGTCCACCTCGCGGACGGGCGGAAGGAATCGCTCGCCGCGCAACTGCGCCACCGCGTCCTGTCGGGCGACGGCGAGGCGACCTACGTCGTCGGCGTCACGGACGATGGCGGTCTGGCCGGGATCGCTCCCGACCGCTTCTCCGAGACGATGGATGTCCTCTCATTGCTCGCCGAGGAGGCCGACGCACACATCCACGACGTCGACACCTGGAGCGTTGCGGACGTCGCAGATGTCGCGGACGCCGCGACGCGGTCGGATGCGGTAGACACCGGGACCACCGTGGATGCCGGAACCACCGTGGATGCCGGAACCACTGTGGAGGCGGGAGATACCCCGACGGCCGGGTCCGCCGCCGATCCGCCCGGACTCGTGGGAATCGCGACGATCCGCGAAGGGGCAACCCTCGAGACCGACGAGGACCATCTGGTGATCGGCACCGCCGGCCACGTCGACCACGGCAAGAGCACGCTCGTCGGCTCGCTCGTCACGGGCCAGGCCGACGACGGCCAGGGTGGAACCCGTGGGTTCCTCGACGTCCAGCCCCACGAGATCGAACGCGGGCTCTCCGCAGATCTGTCCTATGCAGTCTACGGGTTCGATGAGATCGGATCGGACGACTGTGTCCCCGTTCGGATGGACAATCCCCACCGCAAGCAGGACCGAGCCCGGATCGTCGCGGAGGCCGACCGGCTCGTCTCGTTCGTGGACACCGTCGGCCACGAGCCCTGGCTCCGGACGACGATCCGCGGGCTCGTCGGCCAGAAGATCGACTACGGACTGCTCGCGGTTGCGGCCGACGACGGGCCGACGAAGACGACTCGAGAACACCTCGGAATCCTGCTTGCCACCGAGCTGCCGACGGTGGTCGCGGTGACGAAGACCGACCTCGTGAGCGACGATCGCGTCGACGCGGTGGTTCGGGAGATCGAGTCCCTGCTGCGGGACGTCGGGACGACCCCGCTGCCGGTCGCACGCCACGGCGTCGACGCCGCCATCGAGGAGATCGACGCCTCGGTCGTCCCGATCGTGGAGACGAGCGCGGTCAGCCGCGAGGGGCTCGACCGGCTCGATACGCTCTTCGCCGAGCTCCCCAAACGCGCCACGCCCGAGCGCGGCGAGTTCCGGATGTACGTCGACCGGTCCTACGACGTGAAGGGCGTCGGTGCGGTCGCCTCCGGGACGGTCAACTCGGGGACGGTCGAGGCCGGCGACGAGTTGCTCATCGGTCCGATGGCGGACGGGACCTTCGAGGAGGTGACGGCCCGCTCCATCGAGATGCACTACCACCGCGTCGACCGGGCGAGTGCCGGTCGGATCGTCGGGATCGCCCTGAAGGGAGTCGACGAGTCGGCGATCGAACGTGGGATGGTGTTGGTACCTCGGTCGGCCGACCCCGATCCGGTCAGGGAGTTCGAGGCCGAGGTGATGGTGCTCAACCATCCGACGCGGATCCGGTCGGGGTACGAGCCGGTCGTCCACCTCGAAACGGCCAGCGAGGCGGCCGAGTTCACTCCCGAGTCCGGGCGGCTGCTCCCGGGCGATACCGGCCGGACGCAGGTCCGGTTCAAGTTCCGCCCGTACCTCGTCGAGGAGGGTCAGCGGTTCGTCTTCCGCGAGGGGTCGAGCAAGGGCGTCGGGACCGTCACCGACGTGGGGGCCGTCGCGGATCCGTCGCCCGCTGACGACTGATCGGTCGTCCCGACCGGCGACTGATCGGTCATCTCTGCCGGTTCCCGATCGATCGCGTCCGACGGTGACCGGAATCCGTGTGGTTTCGCGAGTAGGTACTTTTAACTTCGAATTCGGCCAGATGAACGTATGGACGTCCCCGAGGAGGTCGTCTCCATCTACCGGGAGTCGCTTCCGGTGTTGCTCGTCGCGCTCGGCGGCGGACTCTTCTCGGGGCTGATCCTCGAGGAGCTGTTGGCGAGCGTCGGCCGCTTCCCTGGGCTGTTGGTGATGGTGCCCGTCTTCCTTGCGACCCGCGGGAACGTGTATGGGGCTCTCGGCGGGCGTATCTCGAGCGGGCTCCACCAGGGGCTCATCGAGCCGCGGTTTCGGTGGGACGCCCGGATCGTGAACGCGGTCGTCGCCTCCTTCATCAACGGGATCGGCGTCTCCGTGGTGATCGCGGTCCTTTCGTGGGGCGCGTTGACGCTGCTTGGCCGTCCCGCCGCACATCCCCTCGAGTTCCTCGGGATCATGCTCATCGCCGGCACCCTTACCTCTGCGGTGCTCATCGTCGGGCTGCTCACGCTGTTGTTCGTCGGCTACACGCGCGGGTACGATCCCGACAACCTGGTCGGACCGATCGTCACGACGCTCGGCGACGTCTTCGGGATGGCGTTCCTGCTGATCGCGGTCGGGGTCATCGAGGTGGTTGCCTGATGCTCATCGGGGTGATCGTCTGATGGACCCGCCCGCAAGCGATCTCGGATCGTGGTCGGCCCGGCGGATCGTCCGGAACATGTTTCCGCTACTGGTCGGGCTCTCGGTGATCGTGTTGTGGGCCGGGCTGCGGCTCGAGGACGCCGAGGAGCTGCTCGCCGAGTACGGCCTCCTCGCGGTGATGGTGCCGGTGATGGTCGGGATGGGGGGCAACCTCGGCGCGATCGTGAGTTCGCGGCTCACCACGCGGCTCCACCTCGGCACCACCGCCTTCGACCCGCGGGACCGACACCTCTGGGTGAACGCCGTGGCGACGCTCGCGCTCGCGGCGACCGTGTTCACCGTGCTCGCGGTCGGCACGTGGATCATCGGGCTGCTGGTCGGAAACGGGATGCCCCTCGGCACGTTGCTGTTCATCTCGCTGACGAGCGGGCTGACGCTTGCGGCCATCGCCGTGGTCTTCAGCGTCGCCACGACCTACGGCTCCTACCGGCTGGGGATCGATCCCGACGACACCACCATCCCGATCGTGACGAACGTCGTCGACGTCTTCGGGATGCTCGTCTTCCTGGGGATCGCCCGCTGGACGCTCCTGGGGTAGTCGGATGGGAACCCACGTCCGGAACCGGATCCGGCTGTCTCGGTCCCGTGTGAGTGGGAGTTCCACCCAGTCGTCGGCGGTCCCGAAACCGTTTAGGCGGACGCTCGCGCACGGTCGGTATGCCGACGGATCCAGACACGGGGTATGACCCATCGCTGGGTCGCAAGTTCGTGTTCGTTACTGGAGGTGTGATGTCCGGGTTAGGCAAGGGTATCACCGCCGCCAGCACCGGACGACTCCTCTCGAACGCGGGCTTCGACGTCACGGCGGTGAAGATCGACCCCTACCTGAACGTAGACGCGGGTACGATGAACCCCTACGAACACGGGGAAGTGTACGTGCTGAAGGACGGCGGCGAGGTCGACCTGGACCTGGGGAACTACGAGCGGTTCCTCGGGGTCGACATGACCTCCGACCACAACGTCACGACGGGCAAGACCTACCAGCACGTCATCGAGAACGAGCGCGCCGGCGACTACCTGGGCAAGACGGTCCAGATCATCCCGCACGTCACCGACGACATCAAACGCCGCATCCGGGAGGCAGCCGAGGGCACCGACGTCTGCATCGTCGAGATCGGCGGCACCGTCGGGGACATCGAGTCGATGCCGTTCCTCGAGGCGCTCCGACAGTTCTCCCACGAGGAGGAGGACGACGACGTCCTCTTCACCCACGTCACGCTCGTTCCCTACTCGAAGAACGGCGAGCAGAAGACGAAGCCGACCCAACACTCCGTCAAGGAGCTCCGGTCGATCGGTCTCCAGCCGGACGTCCTCGTGGGGCGCTGTGAGGACCGGCTCGACCCCGACGTGAAGGAGAAGATCGCCCTGTTCTGTGACGTTCCGACCGACGCCGTCTTCTCGAACCCCGACGTCGAGGACGTCTATCACGTCCCGCTGATGGTCGAGGACGAGGGGCTCGACGAGTACGTGATGGACCAGCTCGGCCTGGCCGACGAGGCGCTTCCGGCCGCCGAGCGGTCGACGCGGTGGCGCGAACTCGTCACTCGGGACCGTGACCGCGAGATCGACGTCGCACTCGTCGGGAAGTACGCCCTCGAGGACGCGTACATGTCGATCCACGAGGCGCTCAAACACGCCGGCATCCACACCCAGACGGAGGTGAACGTGCTGTGGGTCGACGCCGACGAGATGGCGTCCGAACACGAGGAACGGCTCGCGGAGGCCGACGGAATCGTCGTGCCGGGCGGGTTCGGTTCCCGCGGTACCGACGGCAAGATCGAGGCGATCCGCTACGCCCGGACCAACGACGTTCCCTTCCTCGGGCTCTGTCTCGGCTTCCAGCTTGCGGTCGTCGAACACGCCCGCAACGTCCTCGGCCTCGAGGACGCTCACTCGGCCGAACTCGACCCCGAGACGTCCCATCCGGTCATCGACCTGCTGCCCGACCAGTACGAGACCGAGGACATGGGCGGCACGATGCGCCTGGGCGCCCACGAGACGGACATCGATCCCGGGACGCTGGCCGCCGACGTCTACGGCGCCAACTCCTGTACCGAGCGCCACCGTCACCGCTACGAGGTGAATCCCGAGTACATCGACCGACTCGAGTCCGACGATCTCCGGTTCTCCGGATACGCCGACAACCGGATGGAGATCCTCGAGCGTGAGGACCACTCCTTCTTCCTCGGGACGCAGTACCATCCCGAGTTCCGGTCCCGGCCGGACCGGGCGAGCCCGCCGTTCGTCTCCTTCGTGGAGACGATCCTGGACCGCGTGGAGGAACCGACCGACGAACGAAACGAGGTATCAGCATAATGGTAGACACGGACACGTTCATTACGGACGCGGTAACGGAGATCGAACAACAGGTCGGCGACTCGAACGCGATCATCGCACTCTCGGGCGGCGTCGACTCCTCGGTCGCCGCCACGCTCGCCTACGAGGCGGTCGGCGACCAGCTCACGCCCGTCTACGTCGATACCGGGCTGATGCGAAAGGGCGAGACCGCGGAGATCCGCGAGACGTTCTCCTTCATGGAGTCGCTGCGGGTCGTCGACGCCGCCGATCGGTACTTCGACCGGCTGGAAGGCGTCACCGACCCCGAAAAGAAACGCGAGGTCATCGGTGACCAGTTCATCCGCGAGTTCGAGCGCGAGGCCCGCGACGTCGACGCCGACGTGCTCGTCCAGGGCACCATCTATCCCGACCGGATCGAAAGCGAGGGCGGGATCAAATCCCACCATAACGTCGGCGGGCTCCCCGAGGTGATCGACTTCGAGACGATCGTCGAGCCGGTTCGGGACCTCTACAAGGACGAGGTCCGCGAGGTCGCGCGAGCGCTCGGGCTCGAGGAGATCATCTCCGAGCGGATGCCGTTCCCCGGCCCCGGCCTCGCCGTTCGCGTCATCGGCGAGGTGACTCGCGAGAAGGCCGACGTGGCCCGCGAGGCCTGCCACGTCGTCGAGGACGAACTCGAGGAGTACGAGCCCTGGCAGGCGTTCGCCGCCGTGATCGGCAAGGGAACCGGCGTGAAGGGCGACAACCGCGTGCACGGCTGGATCGTCGCGGTTCGCTCCGTCGAGAGCCGGGACGGGATGACCGCCCGGGCCCAGGAGATCGACTGGAACACGCTCCAGCGCATCCAGAGCCGGATCACCGGGGAGAACGACGACGTCGCCCGCGTCGTCTACGACGTCACCCACAAACCGCCCGCGACGATCGAGTACGAGTGACGATGGCGGAAGAACCCGTCCGCGCCGTCGTCGCTGGACCCGACGACCACGATCTCGCCGGCGCGCTCGAGGCCGCTGGTGCCACGGTGTCCCGGATCGACGGCGTCGTCTCCGCGGCGACACTTCGGCAGGCCGGGATCGACGCGGCCGACCTCCTCGTGATCACCGACGTCGAGGAGGCGACCGGCATCCCGATCGCCAAGGAGGAGAACCCGGACGTCCGAACGGTGACCTACGCCGACCGGTCGCTGCCGGAGTTCGTCGCCGGCGTCGCGGATCTGGCCGTCGATCCCGCCCTGCTGGACGCCGAGGCGGTCGCTTCGGAGCTCGTCGAGACGTCCACTGTGGCCTGACTCCCGTTTCGTCCGTTTCGTTCCGTTCCGGTCCGTACCGATCTGGTCCGCTTCTTCGCTTCCTCTCGCTTCCTCACTCGCCGTCGCCGTTCATACCGGCGTGGTCGGCAGAACCGACGCCGATCACTGCGAGCGCGCCGTCGACGTCCCCGTCGAACCCTGCGAGGAGCTCGTGGGCCCGATCGCGTGTGTCCGGCGTCACGGCGACGTGGACCATCCCCTCGCCGGGCTGGCCGTAGACGACGCTGCTCCCGAGGGGGGCGGCCAGGATCGCGGGAATGGCGGCCAGGTCCTCCTCGCCGGTCACCTCGATCACGGTCGCTTCCGGGGTCTCGATCGCCTCCCGAAGGGCGACCAGCAGCTCCCGGGAGAGCTCGCCGGCGGGGTTCTCTACGGCGAGCCGTGACTCGCCGGCGTCGGCGAGCGCGCGGCGGATCTCGGCGGCGACCGCCTCGCGTTCGGTCTTGCCGTCGAGCAGCGCCACGTTGGGGTCGGTCCCAGCCTCACGGAGGTGGTACGTGACGACGTCGCCGACGGCGATGAGGGGTGCAGCCGGCGCGTCGTGGTCGGCGCGCGTGCGGGTGACTCGGTCGAGCAGCTCGTCGGTGTCCGTCGTGACGGGACCCATCGGCTCCTTGAACTCCGACCGGAGATCGGCAGGAAGAGTCAGCATTCGTGGATGTCGGGTCGGGTCACGGCAAGCCTATCGGACCTTCAGCGCGTAGGAGCCGGGCTCGGTGACGTTCATCTCGTCGGCGATCCGGCTCGATTCGGGGTGCGTGATGATGACGTAGCCGGCCCAGTCCTCGGTCAGCGAGGAGGACCCGCACAGGTCACAGGTCTGTGAATCCGGATCGTTCACGTGGTGACACTCCCGACAGGCGAGTCGGTCCTCGGCCATCAGTTCGCCTCCTCGACGCTCTCGCCCTGCTGCTCACGACGCCGTTGCTCGGACTCGAGCCACTCGTGTTTGCCGAGTCCGGGCTGTTTGGCCGTGAGCCCGATCTTCGAGTCCCGCGGGTTGCGTTCGTCGATGCTCTTGGTCACGATGCGGGCCCGGACGGCGTCGTCGACGCCGAGCGTCTTGTCCGAATCCGAGGAGGCGAGCTGCTGGTTCGCCCCGTCGAAGGTCAGATACTCGTCGGTGATCTGGGAGACGTGCAGCAGGCCGTCGACCGGACCGATTCCGACGAAGGCCCCGAACTCCACGGTCTCGACGACGGTGCCGTCGATGACCTCCTGCATATCGGGGTCGTAGGTGAGCGCGTCGAACTCGGCCTCGTAGTAGACGCCGGGCCGGTTCGGCAACACCGCTCCCTCGCCGATGTCGTGGACATCGATGACGCTGACGACGCTGCCGACGTCCTCGTCCATCCGCCCCTCCAGTTTGTCCTGTAGCAGGGCTTTCACCCGTTCGTTCGAGACGTCCGCCAGATGTTTCGGCGGCACTTCGACCGTGTCTGTGAGTCGTACTCGCTTGTACATGCGTGCGCTTATGGTTCCGTTATCGCCAGTGCGTTCCGCCCCCGTAATCCGATTACTGGTACGTTCCGCGCCAGGATCCGGTTCTTGAGGGGGCGATCGTTGGTGACGACGTACGCGACCGCGCCCGCCTCGGCGAGCGCGACCAGCACGTCGTCCGCGTACTCGTTCGTCGATCCGCTTCCGCCCGCGTCGTCGTCGCCGGCCGTCGATCCGTTCTCGTTCGTTCCGTCAGTCTTCGCCGTTTCACCGACCGCGTCGACCGTCTCCACACGATCGGCCAGGTCGCGGCCGACACCTGCGGCGACCGCCTCATACCCGTTCCCGTCCGCGAGCCGATCGAGTTCGACCCGGACCGCGTGGGGAACGACGGCGCGGTACGTTCCGAGGAGCCGGTCAAGCTCCTCGAACAGACGGACGTCCGCCTCCACCGGAGCCATCAGGGCGCTCGTGTCGATGGCGACGACGGGGCGTCGTGACGATTCCGGATCGGCGGTCGCCGTCGATCCGCACTCGGGCGACTGCTCCGGTGGAGTGTGCTCGGCCACGTCACTTCAGCGTTCCGACACCGATGAGCCGCCAGCGAGCGCCCACGCGGCGGTTGATGGCGATGCGGACGCCCTCGGCCGCACAGACCGGTCGCTTGAGGTTCACCTCACACTCGCCCTCCCGGGCGCTGGTGACGGCGCCGACAGTCGTGGCCGTCCCGACGGTGAGCATCAGCGGCTCGCCGGTGGAGATCTCCTCGACTTCGCCCTCGCCGACGATCCGGTCGAGGAGGTCGACGTCCATCTCGAAGGCGTGGCGCGTCGGCGGCAGCGTGCCGGGCTCGCCGGCGACCTGGCCGGCCAACGCGTCGCCCTTGGTGAGACTCGGGTCGAGGCCGGTGCCCACGCCGAGCAGCCCGCCCGGCGTGGCGACGTCGGCCTGGTCGTCGCCGGCCTGTAGCGACCGGACCGTCGTCGAGAGGGGCTGCCACTCGGTCTGGCCGCCCTCCTCGACCTCCCGACCGGGCCGGATCTCGATCTCGTCGTCGACGGACAGCTCGCCTCGGACGAGCGACCCGCCGATGACGCCGCCGGTCAGGTCCTCGAAGGTGGTCCCGGGACGGTTGGTGTCGAACGAGCGGGCGACGAACAGCTCCGATGGCGCGTCGGGGTCCCGGTCCGGCGTCGGGATCTCCTCCTCGATCGCCTGGATGAGCAGGTCGAGGTTGACTTCCTGTTGGGCCGAGACGGGGACGATCGGTGCGTCCTCAGCGACGGTTCCCTCGACGAACTCCTGGATCTGCTCGTAGTTTTCGACCGCCCGGTCGCGGTCGACGAGGTCGACCTTGTTCTGGGCGATCACGACGTTGTCGATCCCGATGATGTCAAGCGCCATCAGGTGCTCTTCGGTCTGTGCCTGCGGCACGTCCTCTGTCGCGCTGACGACGAGGACGGCGCCGTCCATGATCGCGGCCCCTGACAGCATCGTCGCCATCAGGGTCTCGTGGCCGGGCGCGTCGACGAACGAGACGGTCCGCAGGGGCTCGCTTTCGGAGCCGTCCGGACACTCCTCCTCGACGGTATACCGCTCCGGCTCCTCGAGGCCGGTGCACTCGCGGAACGTCGCGTCCGCGTAGCCCAACCGGATGGAGATCCCGCGCTTCATCTCCTCCGAGTGCTGGTCGGTCCACGAGCCAGACAACGCCTGAACGAGCGTCGTCTTCCCGTGGTCGACGTGGCCGACGAGTCCGATGTTCACCTCCGGTCGTGTATGGTCTTGTGTCACCGTGAACCTCCTTGAAGCAATCTTGTCCGAGATTCGCTCCGTGCGAGTGATAAAGGTGCTGTTCTCGGGTCGGGACCGGGGATCGGTGTCACCCGACGGTGCGACGATCGATGTCGGCGACGTCGCCTCGGTCGGGGATCCGAACGAGGTCTCACCCGGAGTCCGGACGGACCTCACTCGGTCGCACGTCGCAGCTGATCGCGGTAGATCCGCCCGAATGCGTTCCGACGGAGGGTCCCGATCGCGGCCGCCTCCTCCTCGTGAAACGTCGCGGCGACGACCGACTCCGCGAACGGCGCGGCGTGCCAGACGATCCGATCGACGTGTTCGGAGCCGAGCAGCTCGACGTCCTCGGAGGCATACCGGTCGGTGTCGGCGAGCCACTCGTCGAACGCGTCACGATCGGCCACGTGAACCTCGAGCAGGGAGGCGAAGAGGGCGTCGCGGGCGGTCTCGACGACCTCGCCGGTGACGCGTTCGTCGTACTCGGCGGCGTCGAACGACATCGACTTCGCTGTCTCCCGAACGACCACCTGTGCCGCCGGGCCGGCCTCCTCGTAGTGATCCCGCGCCGCCGCGATCGTCTCGGGAGCGATCAGTCCTCGTGTCTCCATACCGCCGCATACGCGCAGCGATTGAAAAGGGCGTTCGGTTCGTGGCGTTACGATCCGGCCCCGGCGTCGAATTCGTCGTTGTTTACGTTACCGTCGCCTCCGTCGCCGTCCTCGTCGTCCGTCATCATTCGGCGGGTCAGACCCCGTGCCTCCTCGAGCACCGCCCGCGTCTCGTCGTCGATGGGACCCTGGTCCGAGCCGGCCACGTTCGTGTGCGTGTGATCGTGGCCCGCGTGGTCGTGCGTGTTCCCGTCGGTTCCTGGCCCGCCTCCATCCACATCCGGGCGACCGCGGTCGTGGACGGTGTCCTCGAAGACCTCGTGGTACTCGGCGTCGTCGGCGTACTCGGTGACCTCGGCGGCGAGCGCCTCGGGCTCACGGCCAGCCCACTCGGGCGCGTGCTCGTCGAGCCACGCCTCGTGGTCGCCGCCGTGCAACATCGCAGTGAACGCGAGGTGGTGTGCAAGGTGCTCGCCGTCGCGCTGTGGCGTTTCACAGACCGGGCACGCGTATCCCATATGGGGACTACTCGGCGAGAGAACGGCTTGAAAGCGTCGCTGCGGAGTCGACCGTGCCGGCGTGGCTAGACCGAGGGACCGCCGTCCGGCGTCGACTCGATCACGTCCGTTCCCTCGTCGGTCAGCCGGTAGATGACCTCGCCGCTCACGGGTTCGACGAGCCCCGTGTCCGCCAGTGTCTCGAGCCGTCGTTCGACGTGGGCGACGTGCAGCCCTGTGTTCCCGGCGATGAGCGCCGGATAGTCGGCGCCGCACTCCTGGAGGTACGACAACACCCGCTCGTCGGTTCGATCGAGATCGGCACACCGGCTTGCGGCCATATGTGGTACTCGTTAGCATACCTTAAATATTTATTGGGACCTAAAGGACACGATTTGTCTCCCGAGGGTCTCGTATCAAGCCGTGTCGTACTCCATCCCGTCCTCCATCGAGTGACCCCGTCCGGATGACCACCCATCGGTTCATCCGTACCAGTCGTCATCGAACCGATCCCCGAGCGCCTCGACCCCGATACACGCGGCGGTTGCGGCGGTTGCGGCGGTTGCGGCGGTTGCGGCGTCGAGCCGATCGTCCTCGGCGATCGCCCAGTAGGGCTCCTTGTGCCGAACCAGGCCGGCGTTTTCAAGTCGCTGCAGCGTCGGCCCGACGCTCCCCCGTGGAAGGTCCGTGGCCTCCCCGAGTTCGGCAGGGGTGAACCCGATCCCGCGGTGCTTGTGGAGGAACGCGACGAGCCGTCGGGCGTTGGTCCCCTCCGAGAGGTCGAGTCGTCCTTCGCTTTCGGCGTGTGTCTCGAAGTCGACCGGCAGTCAATCGTCCGCAGGTGCGGGACTGCTCCCATCAGGGTTGCCGGCGTCGTCGAGCATCGGGGTGCCGTCCGCACGCGGGCCGATCGTCGGGCCGAAGGGCTTCGCGTCCGGGTCGTGGGGGTCGATCCGGCGGCGCGTCCGGTAGTCGGTCGAGCGCTCGACGGGGACGCGGCCGATCGCGTCGATCATCTCGACGTAGTCGGCGACACTGCGGAACTGGCCGAACTCGCCGCCGGCGCGGGCGGTGATCTCCTCGGAGAGGATCGTCCCCATGAAGTCGTCGGCGCCGCAGTTGAGGAGTTTGAGTCCCTTCTCGTTGCCGTATTTGACCCAGGAGGATTGAACGTGGTCGATGTTGTCCAGAAAGAGTCGGGAAACGGCGATCAACAGCTCGTCCTCGGCGTCGCTGGCGCCGGAGTCGACGACGCCGTGTTCGGCGAGGGGCGTGTTCTCGTGGATGAACGACAGCGGAACGAACTCCCGGATGCCGCCGGTCCGGTCCTGCAGGTCGCGGACGACCTTCAGGTGTTCGACGCGGTGGGCCGCGTTCTCGACGTGGCCGTACATGATCGTCGCGGTCGTATCGAGGCCGGCGGCCATGGCGCCCTCCATCGCTGCGACCCAGTCGTCGGTCCGGATCTTGCCCGGACAGATGACGTCCCGGACCTCGTCGACGAGGATCTCCGCGGCGGTGCCCGGCGCGCTGTCGAGACCCGCATCGGCAAGCTCGCGATAGACGTCCTCGTAGCTCCAGTCGGTGCCACGTTTGGCGTGGGCCGCCTCCTCGGGGGTTATCGAGTGGAGATGGACGTCGCCGACCGACATCGCCGTTAGCTGCTCGCGGTAGGTTCCGGGGTCGGTGGCGTAGGCCGCGGGCGGTTTGTAGTTCACCTCGCGTGCGGGGTCGTCGTGCGCGCGAAGGATCTCGTGGTGCTCCGTGTTCAGCGCAAAGGCGGGATGGAGTCCCGAGACGGAGGTCACCTCGGAGATACCCATCTCGAGGGCCTCGGCGACGATCTCGCGGGACTCGGCCGGGGTCTTGGTGAACCCCGGGTGGTCGATCCCGCTGTCGGCCTCGAAGGCGTGGGCGGTGTCCTTGAAGTTGCAGAACAGACACCCCGTGTTGCACGCGGTCGTGACGTTGTTGTTGAGGTTGGCGACGAAGGTGACCTCCTCGCCGACGACCTCGGCACGCCGCCGGTCGGCAGCCTCGAGGACGGCCTCCTTGCGCGCCGGGTCGATCCCCTCGCGGTCCGTGCCCGTCGTGATGAGTTCGATCCCGTCGGCGACCGAGAGCCGGCGGCCGTCGCGGGCGTTCGCGAGCGCGTTCTCGAAGGACTGGTCCGTCTCCGGGACGTGCTCGTAGTCGATCGCCTCCGGGTCCACCTCGCTCGCCGACGTCATTACGCTCCCCTCGTCGGTCCACCCTCAAAAAGGACCGGGCAGCGGCCATCCACCGGGTGCGGATCCGACCGCCGATGGGTCGGGAGGCGTTTCGGAGGTGATCGCCGGTCGTCCGGCGTGAATTCGGACATCGTTCAACGAGGAACCAACGGATTGATGTGTATCCCTGATGGAATGTAACTGAGTAGTTAGTCAACCGACGATCGAGGCCTCGATCGCCGACCGCCGATCGGGAGGGCGGGTCGGCGTTTCCCCCTCGAGTGCGTGCGGCTCCCTCCCCCAGTCAGCACACAGATGATATCCGACCCACCCTCCGGTGTTCGAGAATGAGTTCGCATCGACTTCCCACCCTTCTTGCCCTCCTCGTGGTCGGCGCCGCCCTCGGCGGCGTCGCCCTCGTGCCCGCGACGGGCGTGGCCCAACAGCAGTCCGGCGAGGTGATCGGCCAGCCGGACGTCAGCTTCGCGACGGCGAGCGGCGAGATGATCGCGGGCAGCCGTTCCGAGCTCTCGATCGGGATCACGAACCGCGGCAAGATCGACAAGGGTGGTCCCGCCCAGTACGAGGAGCGCGTCACGACCGCCCGTGGGATGACGATGGAGATCGACGACTCGAACGGTCCGATCGACGTCCGAACCGGGCAGATCACGGTCGGGAATCTCCCGACCGGCTCCACGGAGACGACGGTCCCGATCACGGTTGCGGAGAGTGCCGAACCGGGAACCTACCGGCTCCCGATCGAATACGAGTATCAGTTCACTCGCCTCGTCGATTATGACCCCTATGGAACCGATTACGGCGAGTTCACGCGCGAGCGAACCGGGTCGATCACCGTTGAGGTGACCGAGGACGCACGCTTCGAGGTCGTCGACACGAATATGACGGCACAGATCGGCGACCAAAGCGACGTCTCGATGACCCTCCGGAACGTCGGATCCAAGCCGGCCAGCGACGCGAGCGTCGTCGCGGAATCGCGCAGCAGCGCGTTGACCTTCGAGTCGGGCGAGACGAGTTCGAACGCCTTCATCGGCGCCTGGGAGCCCGGTGAGACGCGCACGATCAACTACACCGTCTCGCTGGCCACCGACGCAGCTCGCCGGGGGTACACCCTCGACCTCTCGGTGAACTACGCGGACACGGACGGCATCGGTACGTCCGCCCCACCGATGACGGCCGGCATCTCGACCGTCGACGAGCAGTCGTTCGCCTTCGAGGACGTCTCCTCCACGCTGCGCGTCGGCGAGGACGGCGAGATCGCCGGGACCGTCACGAACACCGGGCCGCAGACGGCCGACGGCGTCGTGGTCCAGTATGCCGATGACTCGGCGAACGTGCTCCCGATCGAGGAGTCCGTCGCCGTGGGGTCGCTGGGTCCCGGCGAGTCCGCGTCCTTCGAACTCCCGATCGAGGTTGGCAGCGAGGCGGAGGCCGGCGCGAAATCGATCGGCTTTGCCGTCAGCTACCGGAACCAGAACGGCGACCGGCGCAGCTACGACAAGCTCGACGTGACCGCCGACGTCGCGCCCGAACGCGACCAGTTCGACGTCTCGATCGACAACGCGACCATCGAGTCCGGCGGTTCGCGGACGATCTCGGTCGCGGTCACGAACAACCTCGACGAGACGGCTTCGGACGTCGAGGCGCGGCTGTTCGCCAACGACCCGCTCGACACCGGGGAGACCGATACCGGATACGTCCAGTCCATCGAGCCGGGTGAGACCGTCGAGGTGACCTTCGAGTTGGCGGCGTCCGGTACCGCGACGCCCGGGAAGACGTACCCGATATCCTTCGACTTCCGGTACGACGACGCCGACGGCAACAGCCAGCTGACGGATACGGTCCGGGCCCCGGTCGACGTCGTCGAGTCCGAGGGCGGCGGGTTGCCGGTGCCGCTGCTGGTGGGGGCCGTCCTCGGTATCGCGGTCATCGGCGCGGTCGTCTGGTACCGGAGGCAGTAGCTGATGTCGCTCGGCGACCGGATCGAGACGGCGACGACGCGGCTCAACACGACGATCGTCGACAGTCCGCGGCGCGTCGTGATCGCGTTCCTGGTGCTCACCGTCCTCTTTACGGGCGGATTCGGGCTCATCAGCACCGAGACGGACTCCACCGAGTCGTTCACCGAGGATCTCCCCGAGCAGGAGGCGCTCGATGCGGTCAACGCGGAGTTCGAGGACCCATTCGAGGCGGACGACGAGTCGACACAGCTGATCCACACCGGCGGTAACGTCCTCTCGAAGCAGGCGCTCGAGCGGAACCTCCGGATCCTCGAGCGCGTCGAGCGGCGCGACGACCTCCGGATGGCGGGGGCTGGCGGGCCCGCACCGATGATCGCACAGGCGATCGACCCGTCGGCGACGACCGCCGCCGAGCAGCGGCGCGTCATCGAGCGGTCCTCCCCGAGCGAGATCCGGCGGGCGATCCGGGATCTTTCGGGGACCGAGCAGTTTTCACGGCTCCTCTCGGAGGACTTCAACCCGAGCGACCCCTCCGCCTCGGCGTCGATGACGAGCATCTCCCACGACGTGCCGAGCGGCTTCACTGACGGCGACCTCACGGACATCCAGACGAGCGTCGAGACGATCGCCTCGGACGTCCCCGGCGACATCCGGGTGTTCGGCACCGGGATCACGAACGCGGAGATGGGCAACGTCATCGCCGACTCGCTGTCGATCGTGATGCCCGTGGTCGTCGTCCTGCTGTTGGCCTTTCTGACGGTCGCCTACCGGGACCCGATCGACCTGGCCTTGGGGCTGTTGGCGCTGTTGATGACGGTGATCTGGACGTTCGGCTTCCTCGGGTACGCGGGCATCCCGTTCAACCAACAGATGATCTCCGTGCCGGTGTTGCTGTTGGCGGTCGGGGTCGACTTCGGGATCCACATCATCAACCGCTACCGCGAGGAGGCGGTTCGGGGCTTCGAGCCGACCGAGGCGATGCGGGAGGCCAACGGCCAGCTGCTGGTCGCATTCGTGATCGTCACGATCACGACCGTCTTCGGGTTCGGGGCGAACGTGATCTCGGATCTGGGACCGATCCGGAACATGGGGATCGCCTCCTCGGTGGGCATCATCTTCACGTTCCTCATCTTCGGACTGTTCCTTCCGGCGGCCAAACTCGAGGTGGACCGCGTCCGGGAGCGACTCGGCGTTCCCGAGTTCAACTCGGCGCCGATCGCCTCCGAGGACTCCGCGCTCGGGCGGGCGCTCGCGTTTCCCGCGGTCGTCAGCCGCTACGCGCCCGTGGCCTTCGTGGTCCTCCTGCTGCTGTCCGGCGGGGTGGCGACGGCGTACGGTAGCGGCGTCGACACCTCCTTCGAGACGGAGGACTTCCTCCCGCCCGAGGAGCAGCCGGCGTACGTGACCGTCCTCCCCGAACCGTTCGCGCCCGGCGAGTACACCGTCACGGAGACGATCAACCTGCTCGAGGAGAGGTTCGCGACCAACCAGGACCAGTCGGTGAAGCTGTACGTCGAGGGGAACTTCGAGGAGGACCACGCCCTCGAGTCGCTCGCGGCGCCCAACGACGACCCGCCCGACTCGTTGGCGGTGGGCGAGGGCGGCGGCGCGCGACCGCAGGGGAGCATCCTCACCGTGATCAACGACCACGCCGATCGGGACCCCGAGTTCGCGGCGCTCGTGGCGCGTAACGACCGGGACGGCAACGGGATCCCGGACCGGAACCTCGACCGGATCTACGACGAGCTGTTCGCGGCCGACGCCGGCGCCGACGCGGTCCTGACCGAGGACCGCCGCAGCGCACAGGTCACCTATGCGATCGAGTCCGACGCCTCCCAGTCGGAGGCGGCCGCCGACACGCGCGAGTTCGCCGAGGACTTCCGGTACACGGCGACCGCCACCGGGTCGCTCGTCGTCTTCGACGCGGTGACGGACGTCATCTTCGCCTCGGCGATCAACGGGCTGATCGTGGCCGTCGGGCTGACCGGGGTGTTCCTCGTGATCTCCTACGGGGCCCTGGAGCGCAAGCCGATGCTGGGCGTCGTCAACGTCTTCCCGATCCTGATCGCGATCGCCTACCTGCTGGGGACGATGCGGCTGCTCGGGATGTCGCTGAACGCGCTCACGGCGACCATCCTCTCCATCTCGATCGGGCTCGGGATCGCCTACTCCGTCCACACCACCCACCGGTTCATCGACGAGTACAACGCCGGCCACGACGCCCACGAGGCGATGGTGATCACCCTCTCGGGGACCGGCGGCGCGCTGTTGGGCAGCATGCTCACCACGTCGCTGGGGACCGGCGCGCTTGCGCTCGCGATCACGCCCGTGCTCGGCGACTTCGGGCTCCTGATGGCGCTGAGCGTGACCTACTCGTTCGTGATGGCCGTGGTCGCGTTGCCCCCCGCGATGTTGCTGTGGGCGCGCTACGACGCGGCGGGGTCGATCACGGGACTGGTCGCGTCCGCGAGCGGGGGTTCGTAGGCGGCGTTCGAGACGATACATAGCTCGTCGGATCTCACGGTGCTGCGGCTGCGGCGTCTCCCGTCTCCGGGTCGAACGGGAGGGTGATGACGAGTTCGTCGAACCAGACGACCGGGCGCTTCCGCTGGCCGTCTTCCTCGAAGAAGATGATGCCCAGCTGGGCGAGCCGGCCCAGCTCCTCGTGGACGTTCTTCACGTCCCGGTCGACGACACGTGCGGTCTCGTTGATGCTGGCTGGCTCTTCCCGGCGGATCGCTTCGATGAGATCGAGGACACGCGGCGTCAGCGTCTCCATCAGGTCGTCGTAACTGGTGAACGAGAGCGTCGGCGTGGAATCCGCCGCGTTCCCCCGTTCGAGCGCCTCGATGTCATCGGTACCGTCCTCGTGGAACTCACTGGACGACGTGACGGTCACGACGAGGGTTGATTCGGCCCGAAGCCGTTCGCGCTCCATCCGGTGCAGCGGTGGCGTGGTATCGTTCATGGTATCACCGTGGTGTGACGGCCTCACGTGACCTCGAACTCGAATTTCGGAATCTCGCTCCGGAACCGTTCCCGGAGCTCGACCACTCCTCGCGTCCGGCAGTCGCGGTGTCCAGTGGGTGAACGCGGGTCACAGCCGGGTCCCGTTCCGTTTCGTCGGCGTTATGCTGTGACATTTTTGGGTGGATGGCGTCGAGTACGATCGTCGTTCGTTCCGGCTTCCGTTCATACGCTTCGTCGGATATGCGGTACCGCCGGCTGCCTCGCTACGCTCCGGCTCCTTCCTTCGCCGCGTCGTCGTTCACCAGTGAGTAGTGGACCTGGATGTCGTCGTACTGCGCGACGGGGCGTTTCGAACGGCCGTCGGACACCAGATCGATGACGCCGAGTTCGGCGAGTTCGGTGAGATTTCGATGGACCTGCTTGAAATCCCGGTCAGCCAGATCTGCCGCCGCCCGCATACTTTCCGGCTGGTGCTGACGGATCACGCGCAGCAGTTCCAAGTTTGCTGGACTCAGGAGCCGGGAGAGTTCGGCTTCGGACTCGAAGTTGAGCACGTGAACGTGTCCGATATCCGTGGGATCGTCGCCGGATTCGGTCGCTCGAAGCATCTCCTTCGTTTGGTTTCGGAGTCGGTTCTGGGCCCCAACGTAGACGTGGAGCGTTCGATCGTCGGGAGTCGGTTCGGAGTCCGTCATTGTGTCGTGTGTCTGGTGGCGGTTCAGGGACGGCGTTCGTCGACCTCCGTCTCGAAGCGTTCCAGGAGTTCGATCATTCCGGGAAACTCGATTTCCGTCACACCCTCGGACGTGTGGCGTTCGTGTCCCTTCGTGTCCTCATGAGCGTTATCATACCTGAGGACCGTCTCTCCGTCAAGCGTGCCGAAGTGGAGCGAATACTTGTAGCCCGATGGGTATGCCGGATCGTCCGTTTCGATGATGGTCTGTCGTTCGACGTAGCCATCGAAGGTGTTGGTGAAGTCCCGGATGATCCGAGCGTCCATCGACGTATGATGGATCGATCCACATCACAATAAATCTATGGTGAGCGCTTCTTGTGGCGCTCACGGTCCTATCGAGCATCGCGCTCGGTCCATCGCCCAAAGTATTTACCCACGCCATCGCTCTTTCGGGATGAACACGCAGGATCCGGGGCGTCGATCCGCCCCGGTCCGGACCCGGAACGTCGACCGCGGGCGTCGACGACGTCGGTTCGGGGCCGCGGCGCCCCGCCGGTCGACCCGGGTCGAGACATACAACGATGACACGCGACACCTACGTCCCACCGATCCTTCTCGCGGCACTCTGCTGTGCGGTCGTCTGTGCGGTCGTCTGTGCGGTCGCGATCGCGCCGGCCGCGGCCGCCGCCTCGCCGTCCGCCGTCTCTCCATCGGCCACCGCCCCGTCCGCCGCCACGACCGTCGAGACCGCGACCGCGACGCCCGAGTCGGCGACCACCGCGACCGCGACGCCCGACCCGGCGTCGACCGACGGGAACGCGACGATCACGGTCGGGTCGGCGGGGGACGCGAACTCGACCGCCCAGGTCGCGGAGCCGGACGCCGAGGCGGTCGGGGGCTGGAGCGAAGCGACCTACGAGGACCCGGCGGGCGACATCGTCACGCTCACGCTGGACCTCTCGGCGGCGGCCGGCGCCGAGGGTGCGGACGGGGACGCGGCCACGTCCGCCGGCGCGGACGCGCCCGACCACGCGTACATCCAGATCGGGAGCGCCGCGGTCGGGTTCGTGGACGTGCTCTACCTCGCCGACGCGAACGACGACGGCGAGGTGACGGTCTCGGTCAACACGCGGACGCTGGGCACGAGCGACAGCGTGAGCGCGACTAACACGGACCTGGTCTATCACGCGCCCGAGGACGAGGTCCGGAGCGCGGTCCACGGCCGGCTGCCCTCGGGATCGGACGCGCCGGCGCCGACGTTCGTGGGCCCGGACGGCGAGGAGCTGTCGGGCTTCGACGCGTACCTCGAGACGCTGGGACTGATCGGCTCGGCCGACACCGATCGCGGGATCGACCAGCTCGACCGTCCCCTGCAGCCAGGGACGTATCCGGTGGCGGCCGGCACGGAGGGGACGTTCCGGGTGCTCGAGGCGGGCTCGACCACGCCGGGAACGTCGGCGCCGGGGACGTCCGCGATGGTCGGCGGCGGCGATGGCGGCGATGGCGCCGGCGATGCGGACGACGGTGCGGAGGACGCGGCCGGCGAGGACGACGCGGGCGGCGATGGCGCGGACGCCGGGGACGACCCCGCCACGCTCGGGCGGGCAACGATCGAGTTGACCCGGCCGGGGATCGGGGACGTCTCGGTGCACGCGGCGCCGGCGGCGCCGGCGAACGCGGCGGCCAACCACACCGAGCTGGAGGCGTCGCTGAGCGATCGGGGGACGGTGGCGGCCGGGGACCGGCTGGTGATCGCGGCGGAGGCGACCGGGATCTACGGGCACCTGGTGGCGATCGAGGGCGACTTCGAGTCGCTTTCGGGGCGCTTCGACGCGAACTCGCTGCTGACGCTGGAGACGCGGCGGGGCGAGGGGGTGCGGTTCGCCCTGGAGGCGCTCGACGGGCCGGTGGTCCAGGGGCCCGGGTCGACCCCGGGCGTGGACTCGCCCTCGGAGCTGCTCGTGCTCTCGGCGGCGGACCCGGAGGCGGTGTCGGTGTACGCCGACGAGGCGGGCGGCGAGCTGTACGTGGTGATCGACACGCGCGCGGTGGACGAGGTGCGGCCGACGTCCGGCGACACGCGGCGCTTCCGGGCGTCGCTGGCCTACGAGACCGACGCGGCCGAGCCGTTCCTGTTCGACCGGGCGGACCGGCACATCCAGCGGTTCGATCGCGGGCTGGTCGGCGGGGCCGGGGGGGACCCGGACCGCCCGGCGTTCCCGTATCTCGAGCCGGGGACGAACGCGTCCGCGCGGAGCACGGTCGCGGTGGCGCGCCCCTACGCGCGGTTCACGGTCGACGACGACACCGGCGGTACCGGCGGCACCGGCAGCAACGGCGACGCGGGCGGTGATGACGGCGACGCGGGCGACCGCGATGAAGCCGGCGGCACGCTCCGGCTGCCGAACGCGGGGGCGGTCCGGATCGCGGGCGAGACGAACCTGGCGCCGGGGACCGAGGCGCAGCTCCGGGTGGCCTCGGGGGAGACGAGCGCGCTGTCGTACGTGCTGCTGTCGACGGTGCGGGTGCGGGCGGACGGGACGTTTGCGGAGCGATTCGACCTCTCGCGGGCGTCGGTCGGCGACACGGCGACGGTGACGGTGGCGACGGAGCGACACGGGACGCTCGCGCGCGCGAACGCGACGATCGTCGGGACGGCGGGCGAGGCCGATCCCGTGTCGGAGCCGACCGACCTGCCGTCGTTCACGGACACGCCCGACGAGCCGATCGCGGAGTCGACGCCCGGGTTCGGCGTCGGGGTCGCGCTGCTGGCGCTCGGGGCCGTGCTCCTGGGGGCGGCGGGGCTCCGGCGTCGCCGATCGTGACGTCGCCTCGGTACCGGTCGTGAGGAACGCGATCGGCGTCGCGTTCTCGCCGCATCGCCGATCCTGAGCCGGGATACCCCGTTTCACCGCGGCGACACCCTCTTGCCGACGTGGTCCCTACCGAAACGTAATGGTGAAACTGGTGGAGGCGGCGGAGCTCCTGTGGGTGGTGGACCACCTGGAGCCGGCCGTGACACGCGAGATCGCGAACAGACTGCCGATCGATCAGAACACGACGTACATCCGGTTGCGGCATCTCGACCGCCGGAAGCTGGTGACACACGAGACGGCGGACGACGGCGTCGGGCGCTATCGCTGGTCGCTGACGGCGGCCGGGCGGAACCGGCTGGCGGACGCCTCGCTGCCGCCCGCCGACGAGACGGACTTCGAGGACCACTTCGCGGGGCGGGCGGCGGCCATCGACCCGGTGATGGTGCTCGAGGCGCTCGCGGTTCGGGAGGACGAGTGGCAGCCCTCGGGGGCGGTCTACGACGCGCTGCCGTTCTCGAAGCCGGGGATCCGGAACAACCTGCACGCGCTGCGGGAGTCGGGGGCGGTCGAGCTGGACCCCGGCGGGAGCGGGACGGCACACCACTGGCGGCTGACCGACGCCGGCCGGGACCGGCTGGCTGAGGCCGACGACGAGACGCCCGAGTACGTCTGGGTCGATTGATCGGCCGGGTCGACCGAGGACTCCACCCACGCCGCCGCCCACGATCGATCCCGCCGCGCACACCCGGTCGTGCCACGATCGTCGATCATCCCTCCCACCACGTCGATCCCATCATAGTCATCCCGTCACGTTCGTTCCATCACGTTCGTCCCGTTCCGTTCGCCCCGCTGCGTCCGGTGGATCCACGAAGACGGATCACACTTCCGGTACCGAAAGCGATCTACGGACCGTATGACGAACCAAGCCCGAAATATATAAGTGGGAACGCCGAGACCTGGCTGACGTAGTGCCATATGAACACAGCAACAGTACGACGCTCATAAGGTACCAAATGACACGCCTATGAGCGAAGCGATGACCAATGAGAACAGCACAGACGACGAGAGCCCGGCGGACATCGTCCGGACGTCCGTCGAGGTCGATCGCCAGATCTGGCGGCAGGTCCGCGCGGAAGCCGTCGGTGAGGGCAAGAACGTCTCCGACAAGCTCGAGGAGATCCTCCGCGAGTACTTCGGGGACGACGATGACACGTAACACACGATGCAACCGTATTCACCGATCCACAACCGGCACAGCCGGTCCGATGGAGGGCGTATAGTATGACAGGTAATAGAACCACACGTGAGAAGTTGGGCGCAGTCTTCTTCGCCTTCGTGATGGTCACCTCGATGGTGACGATCGGCGGCGCTGCGTTCGCTGGTAGTGCTGCTGCTGATGCGAGTACATGGTCTGCTATAGCATCAGACGATATTCCAGCTGAGAATTCCAGCTTCAATCAGACACTAACAGTTGAACTAGGACTCGATGCTAATGATAACGAAACAGTAGTCTTGGATACGGGTGGTATGCCTGACGGTGTCACGTTTGTATCTTCTTCAAACGGTACAAACATCACCAGTCAGAACGATGATTTCAACGTAACTGAGAAGGATCTTAACGCAGGTGATGGTGAGATCTCTGCAAACGTCACAAATGAGAATAGCTCCTCATCTGTCACGGCAAATGTTACGTTCACCCTCCATGTCGGTAGTACTGGTGCCCAGCCTCAGTCAGTTAGTCTGACGGCATCCGCACAAGATGCTGGATCTGATACTCAATTCAGCTTCGATATTGTTGATGCTGGTGGTACTGGACCATCTTTCAACGAATCAACTGAGTATACAAGCTCCGATACGCTGATTAACGTTTCAGTAACTGACGATGTTGCAGTTGCTGAAGATACAATTAGCGTCAACGCAACAAATACGAATACGAGCACGACGTACACACTCGTCGAGAACGGTAACGTTCAGATGGGTGAGACACGTAGCTCAGCGAACTTCACTGACGAGAATAATAACAAGACAGAGTATGTCAACTTAACCACCTCTCTCCCAGCTGGTGAGTACACAATTGGTGCCTCTGCGTCTGACACGGCAGATAATTCCAACTCAACCACCGGCCTGGGCGACGGGTTCGATGTCGATCTCGGTGTCTCACTGGATCCCGATACGGTCGTAGCCAACCAGGAGACCACCGTTGATGTGACGCTCTCGAACGCCCCCAGCGGTGATGTCAACTACGCACTCCTTGATGACGGGACGAACCTACGCACCACCGGCAGCACGAGTGGTGACACGTTCTCCGTGACGGATACCTTCGACACGGGGAACAACTTCACCGTCGCTGTCAGTCCCGACATCGATGCTGTTGACCTCACCTACTCCAACAACGACGGCGCGTCAAACGTCTCCGTCGAAGACAGAAACCTTGTTGAAAACTACAACGTTGACCCGGCGAATCCGCAGTACAACGGATCTGCAACCGTTAGTGGGACGCTGGTGAACTCCTCAACTGGTGATCCGGTTACCAGTACGACTGTTCAGCTCAACGATACGGAAACGAGAACCCTGCTTGATGTCGACACCACGGGAGGCCAGGACGGTACCTTCGAGTTGTCCACCGACCGGTTCCCCGACGCAACCACCTACGAAGTTGTCGACACGAGTGATGGAAGCACGGTTGAGACGGTCGACGTCGGTGCGGCCGACGCAACGGTCTCTCTGGAAACCGAGGGGAACAACCAAGGTGGATTCGACGAGAATTACACCGTGACCGCTCAGAGCGATACCGGTGCTGAGCTGAGCAACTTCACCACGGCTGGTACACCTGGAAACTATCTGAATGTCACTGGACCGTTCGACGGTGAAGTCACTGGTGACAACCTCCAGACTGGAAACCTGCTCAACAGCAACTACAATAACAGCGAGGGTATCACGAACTATAGTAGTCGGTAGAGCTTTTTACTCAGAGAGGTATATTGCCTGTAATGGATCACCTCAACGAGATCTCTGTCGAAGAACTCCAAGAGGCGCTTGACAATGTTGATGGAAACAAGCCGACTCAACGGCTGTTAGCTGCGATCGCGTACAAAAACGGCGTCACGCAAACCGAACTTGCCGAATGGTACGACACAGAGCGAAAAACGATCTATAACTGGCTCAACCGACTCGATACCGACGAACCGCTTGAACAAGCTGTTACAGATGCTCACCGATCTGGTCGGAAACGAAAAATCTCAGAAAAACAGCAACAAGAGTTTGAACAAACAGTCCACGAATCACCCGAAGAGATCGGCGTTGACGCGCCGGCGTGGACGCCGGCGCTCGCACAAGAATATCTTGAAGAAACGTACGGCGTCGACTACTCAATCCCAAGCTGCCGGCGGTTGTTGAAAGAAGCGGGATTGAGTTATCAAAAACCACGCCGCTCAGCGCCTGAATCCGACGAAGACGACCAAGAAGCGTTTCACGACGAGATCAAAAAAAGCGGCGAGAGATGGACGCCACAGTAGTCTGTATCGATCAAACCAAGAAATCGGTCCAAGTTGAGCCGCGTGCCGCGTGGTTTCCGCGCGGCACGCGGCCGTCCGTCGAATTATCTGGTCAACGGGACTGGACGTGTCTGCTGGGCGCAATCACCGAGGACGGTGATCGCTTTTTCTCTCGGTTTACAGAGTACATCACCGCCGACCACGCAAAACATTTCATTTTAGCACTATGTGAAGAATTTGAAGACGATCTAATTGTTGTCCTCGATGGCGCACCGTATTTTCAGGCGTCGGCCGTCACGGACCTAGCGTCCCGTGACGACCTCGCGTTTGTGACGCTCCCATCGTATTCACCGGAGCTGAACCCAGTTGAGGAATGCTGGAGACAACTTCAAGCAGCACTCAGCAACCGTTTCTTCGACTCACTCGACGAGCTGACAACAGCGATCGACAGTGCTCTTGACCAAATCTCTATCCCAAAAGTGAGCAACTATTTCTAACGTCTACTATA
>NZ_FNWU01000016.1 GCF_900108505.1 Halopenitus malekzadehii
TCATTTCGGAGAGGCATCGCTCGGGAACGCCGCTGGCGCGGCGTTCCCTCGCTCTCCCACTGAATCTGTTACAGCGAAATCTCCCACGATCGGGAGATTTGCGAGCTCAACGGCTTGGGTGGTACAGAATGAGATTTGATTCGGCAACTACTGTTTAGCGCGGGGATGAATCCGATACCACCCTTCGCAGTCCACCGTTCGATGGCGCGGCTGGATATTCCACGCTGCGCCAATCCATACCTTCAAGTAAGTTTGTCTACATAGGTTACATATGGCGAAACAGGTCGTTACTCGCACCTACACTGCTTCCATACGGAACCAGTTTCGGGTGCAAGGCGACCTTGATTCGCTCGGGTTCGCAGCTAGTAAGCTCTGGAACGTCGGACGGTGGACGTGCAGTCGGATCTGGGATGAAATCGATCACATTCCCAACCACAACGAACTCACCACGTACCTCAAGACCCACGAACGCTATGATGACCTGCATTCGCAGTCAAGTCAGCGAGTCCTTCAAGAACTCGCTGAGGCGTTCAACGGCTGGTACGGCAAACGGCGCAATGGAGATACGAAAGCGAGCCCGCCCGGCTACCGCAAACACGGCGACGAGCACCCGCGTTCCACAGTCACATTCAAGCAGAAAGGCTTCAAACTCGACACGCAGTACGACCGAGTTCGACTCTCAAAAGGGTCGAATCTAAAACAGTATTGGTCAGACTTCATACTGTGCAAGTACCAAACTCGCCCCGAGGTTGACCTCTCCGCCGTGGAGAACGTCCAACAAGTCAAGGTTGTCTGGACGGGCGACGAGTGGGAACTGCATTTCGTCTGTAAGGTCGAAATCGAGGTGGCTGAAGCTCCCGATGAGAAGACTGTGGGTGTTGATCTCGGGATCAACAACTTCGCTGCGCTCGCCTACGAGGACGGTCACAGCGAGTTGTATCCGCTCAATTGCTTGAAACAGGACGACTACTACTTCAGCAAGCGAATCGCTCGGTGTGACGACTCGGACTCCGAGCAGGCCACCCGGCTGAACCAGAAGAAGTCAGCTCGCCGCACCCACTACTTCCACACGCTCTCAAAGCACATCGTCCAGCGGTGTGTTGACGAGAAAGTTGGAACGATCGTGGTGGGTGATCTCTCCGGCGTCCGTGAGGATGGGGAGACCGGCGAGTCGAAAGACTGGGGCAAACACGGCAACCTCGACTTGCACTCGTGGGCGTTCGACCGATTTACAGACCTGCTCGAATACAAGGCGGAGATGGAAGGTATCACGGTTGAACAGGTGTCAGAGCGGGATACCTCGAAGTCGTGCTCGTGCTGTGGTCGGAAGCGTGATGCGAACCGTGTTGAACGCGGACTGTATGTCTGTGATGAGTGCGGTACAGTGGCGAACGCAGATGTGAACGGTGCTGAGAACATTCGACAGAAAGTATCTCCGAGTTCACCGAATCTGTCGGTGAATAGGAGTAACGGCTGGTTGGCACAGCCATCGACGTTCTTGTTTGACAAGGAAACTGGCGCGTTCGCGCCTCAAGAACAGGTCACGTCGTAAACCACAATATCCCAACCCAGCGGTGCGGTGCCGTGGGAATCCTCGCGCTTCAGCGCGGGGAGGATGTCAACTCCTGACGAACTACTGACCCGGCTCAGAACGTCTACACCAGCGGGGGTTGTCGTTACCGCCTCGGACATCCACCGCCGCGCCGCATTCGATTTCGACGATCTCCAATTCACAAACGACTACGATTCGCTCCAGGCGTATGCCCGGTCTAAACTCGCCACCATCGCGTTCACACTCGAACTTGCCGACCGACTCGAAGACGCAGAGATCACGGCGAACTGTTTCCACCCTGGTTTCGTCCCATCGACGAACCTGTTTCGCGACGCCCCACTCCGGACACGACTGATGGTCCCCACACAACAGGAAGGTGCATAGCGGCTCTACGAACTCGTCACGGCCCAGAAATTCGGTGAACAAACCGGCACCTACGTCACCGGAGATCGGGTCACGCTCCCCTCAACAGAGGCATCCAATCCAGCGAATCGACAGCGGCTCTGGGAGATCAGTGCCGACCTCGTCAATGTCGATCCTGACTGGCTGTGACTGAAGGTGTCATATAAGACTTCCCACACCCACATAGGAATCGCTCAATACAGTAGATTTATGCATCAATATGGTGGACTGCTTCCGGAGAAAGAAGACGTCCAGTGGGTAGTGCGACCCAACTGTTTGGCAGGATTCGGATACTGCCTTGATGGAGAATTTGTTCTTGGTCAAAATCACCGTACACAGTAGCATTTTCATACTCAATTATCTGGTTCTCTGCCAATTCGTCCGCAACTTCGTCCCATACTGACGTCGTTGAGATTACCATACTCGATACAGTAGGTTGACAACTGTAGTTTCTTTTGATAACACAGGCGGTACTCAATACGCAAGCGCGATCTTACGGTTGATTCAGCCAAACAAGCCCGAAAGCATCGGCTGTGGATCGCTCAGTGCGGTCAGCAGAAGCAGTTGCCTGAAACCCACGACGGATCGGAAGTTAACACATATATCCGATAATCGTGTCTTCCTCCGTTATATGCAATTCTGTGACGAATGTGGTTCGATAATGCACACGGAGGGCGACACGTGGGTGTGTCGCTCCTGTGGGAACGAGGAGCCTCGGGATTCGCAAGCAGAAGCCGCGATGGCGACTCAGGATGTACAGCGGGACGACGGGACACCCGCCGTGGCCGATGCGACCCAGGGTTCTACCGAGACGATGCAGGAGCCTTGTCCGGCGGACGACTGCGACAGCGACCGGGCCTACTACGAGATGATGCCGAAGCCGGGCGGCTCCTATGAGGTTCGGCTGTTCACCTGCGTCGAGTGCGACCACAAGTGGCGCGAGTCCTGACGGCGCATCTCGCGAGCCCCGCCGCTCAATCCAGGGGAACACTTTTCGGTAGGTACTTTGCTCGATTCTCTGGATTTGCGATATGGTTTCCCACGAGAATCAGAAGCTGGTTGCCTCTGCTGTGGTAGCCCTTGCTGTTCTTGTCGCCCTTCGGATATTGACGAATTTTGGGTTGTTGTTGCGGTTTACAATTGTCGTCGTTGCCATAATCGCTGTACAATCTGTTTTCGAACGGGTGTATCAGTAAGCAAGCAGATTCTTATATCTGATTCGGCTATGAATATCGTGGAATAAACACGGTGACAACTTTCATTGTCGAGCCACCCATCCATACAACATAAGCCACAGTGTCTACCAACAGTTCACGCGATATTGTTAACAGCGTTTCACCACCGCATCTCTTACACTACGTTTTCTCCGTCAGCTGGATACCGTTGGCACGACGGTCGAACACGTCAAGGATCAGTTCGGGATCCTCGAGGTGCGGAAGCCACAACTCACGATCGGCACACTCGATGACGACCGTTGACGTCTTGAGCCACCCGTGAAGCCGATCACGTTCAACGCGTACGCCGTGTTCGTCCCACGGCTCGATCCGCCACAGACGCGTTCGGAACAGTCGATCGTATGCAACGATCTCCTCTTCCGAGATCCGGTACTCGACGCCGCCATATCGCATCCCGTAGTCGATCGTGAGAAGCCCCATCGAAACGATGAAACCAGCTCCGATGAGGCTGAGACCGACGCCCCAGGCCTGTCCCAACAGAAACAGCGTCGAAACGAGAAGGAGAATCCCGCCGACGGACAACGCACCCGGATGCCGTCGGACGTGTGCAGGCGAGACGCCGCCGACCAGTCGTCCTGAAAGGGTCGGTCGCAACTGCGCGTTAACGTCGCTCACTGATTCGATCGGGTCATCGGACGGGGGCTCATACGCCCAGCCGAGGTCGAGGGACGATTCCTCATCGAAGGCGGCGAGCCGATCGCGGTACAGCCCGCCGAGATCGAAACTGAACTTTACGAGAACGATCCCGAGGAGAATCGGGAACCCGACGAGCGTCGGATCGACGGCCGTGATGGGATCGTCGGATGCAACCGAGTCTGCGGCAAGCGCGACGAACGTCGCCGTGAGTAGCCCGCCGACGCCGATCACTGCTGCACGCATGAAAACACCCTGAATCGCCATCTGGGCGCTGTGCTCGCGGTATCCGCCTCGATGAAAATACTCGAGACACGTCGAGGCCCCCTCACTGAGAAAGATGCCGAAGGCGGAGAGCGTCACCAGCACCAGTGCATCCGACTCGGGCGTTTCCGGGCCGATCACGCCGACGGTCGTCACACCTGCAAAGAACCAGACCAGCGTGAGGACGGGAATAACAACGGTGAGAACGGGCAGCGTGGAGAGTCGAACGCCGAGCTCGGTGAACGGGACCGGTATCGCGGTCCGTTTGCTCGCGAGCGCGCCGCCGATCAGCGGATCGGAGTCGAACTCCGAGGGACGACCGGCAAACGCCGCCTTCACGACGGCCCAAAACGAGAGGATCCCGAGCTCGAACCAATAGAGGAAGACGAGCGCAGCGAGATCCCACCCGAGGGCGACGACGCCGACGAGCGGCAGCGTGTTCGCAACGATAACCGCGATCGTCTCGGGGGAGGGGCTGTCGCGAAGCACGGTTCGACGGGAGACCATCCATCGGATGGCCGGCCGATCGGAACAAATAGTTGGTGATGGCTGTATCAGCTGTGGTTGTTGATCTTCTCGACAGAACTAGCTATGCTATGAGAATAGCGTACAGCACGACACACAGGCCAATAACTGTCACGAGACCCCGTACGAGCAAGACGAGCCCGTTCCCTGCTCCAGTCATATCAGCGACCATAACCGCCACATAAACACCCGTCGTTAACAGACCGATACCGATAGCAAGCGCCCGCATCTTCGCGGAGCTATTGCGTCTGTACCCACGATAGGCCAGCGTAGCGACAAACAGTCCAGCGAGCGCAGTCACACTACGGGCTATCGAAACAACACTGAGCGGTTCCATTGCCAATAAACTGTCCGCTGTCATCGCAGCTCACCTCCGTACACGGTCCACAGGATCGTCCCGAGTCCGAATAGCTCACAGCTACTGACAAGTATCGATCGACCGACGGTCCCGATGTCGGTTGCCGTCGGTACCCCGACGCGAAGCAACTCGGGGACCGTTATCAAGAAAATAAGACCGACTGCGAGCCAAAGCATCCCGCGGTGAGTCGGTCCCCGACGGTAGCCACGAACTAGAACCACGGCGATAGTCAGTGAGAGCACTACCGAGACCACTGAGAGGACGAGCACGCTAATCGCGATGAATGGGGCTGTCCCAGTCGCATCCAGCTGTAAGAGAAACATTTCAGGACAACCCCTCGAACAGATCCGTGAACCGATCGGCAGGATCGGTAGCCGAACGTGTCACTGCTACTTCGTAGTCCCCATCAGCAAACGTGACAGTGACGGCCTCGACGGTCGCTGCATACCGCTTGTAGTGGTGGCCGTCGGGATCAAGTTCCTGTTGTTCGGTCACGAGGTCTGCGTCCTGCAACCGGTTGAGACGGCGGTATGCCGTTGCATCAGACATCTCGCAGGCCGTACAGAGTTCATCAACTGACATCGGTTCAATTGTGAGATGAGCGAGGATAGCTCGGGCGTACTCATCGTCGAGTACCGCCAGGACAGCATCCTCGTCCTCGTCCATATGTATGCCAGATTCGGGTACAAGTAAGCAATGTCCGCAAGTATCACAGTTAACTACATTCCTGTTTCAGCGATGCTGAGAGAGCAAGTTGCTACACAAAAAGTTTGAGAGAGGGTGTACAGCCTGCTCTCGGCTTGTGAAGGCTAAGTGGCGTTTGAATAACCGCTAGGGCGGTGTTCAGAGAGCTCCGAGATGCGTTTGCTCGCCTCGCAGACCACGGTGATTGTATCCCGTGTCACTCGAACTACGTTCATTCCGGTTAATCAACGAGTGTGATGGCAAACGACCACATCCACCTGAACGGATTCACGATGAACTGCGTCGGTCACCAGTCGCCGGGTCTGTGGAAGCATCCAGACGATAACTCGGATGCGTACACGGATATGGAATACTGGACGGACCTCGCAAAAACCCTTGAAGAGGGCAAGTTCGACGCCGTCTTTATCGCCGACGTACTCGGAACGTACAGCGTTTTTGACGGGTCTCGGGACACTGCCGTCCGGGAGGCCGTCCAAACGCCGGTGAACGATCCGTTATTACCGATCCCGGCGATGGCTCAGGTCACCGACCACCTCGGATTCGCCGCGACGCATTCCGTGACCTATACCAAGCCGTATATGACTGCGAAACGGCTTTCGACGCTTGATCACCTGACTGACGGTCGGATCGCGTGGAACATCGTCACTTCGTACCTCGAGGATGCAGCAGTTAACCTCGGCCTCGAGGGGCGGATCGAACACGACGAACGATACGATCTTGCCGAGGAGTACATCGATGTGTGCTACAAGCTCTGGGAACAGAGCTGGGAGCCGGACGCCGTCGTCAAGGATCCCACAACTGAGACGTTCACGGACCCGGAGAAGGTCAACGAAATAAATCACGATGGGGAGTATTTCACGGTTCCTGGTCCCCATCTCACGGAGCCGTCGCCTCAACGTACGCCCGTTCTGTATCAGGCTGGACAGTCGGACCGGGGACGAGAATACGCCGCGAAGCACGCGGAAGCAGTGTTCACGTTCCAGCCGACGGTGGACACCGCACGATCGTACGTCGAAGACGTGCGCGAGCGTGCTGCCGCGTACGGACGCTCACCCGACCATCTCCACGTGTTCGCGGCTATCGCGCCGATCGTAGCTCCCACCGAGGAAGAGGCCCAACAGAAGTACGCGGAACTCGAGGAGTACGTCAGTCACGAGGGGGCATTGGCCTTAGTCGGCGGATGGACAGACATCGATTTCGCCGAGTACGATCCCGACGAACGAGTGGAACACATCGAGTCCGACGCCATTCAGGGGATCGTCGACTCGTTCACGAAAGCAGATCCCGACCGAGAGTGGACGGTCGGCGAGGTAGCCGCGTTTATCGGCGTCGGCGGTATTGGAGTCCCCGTCGTTGGAACGCCCGCCCAGATAGCCGATGAGATGGAACGCTGGGTCGATGAGGCCGGCATCGACGGCTTCAATCTGACGGAGGTTCTCCGCTCCGGAACGCTCTCAGACTTCGTCGAACACGTCGTCCCCGAGCTGCAGGATCGCGGCCTGCATCGGGAGGAGTACACCGGAGAGACGTTGAGAGAGACGATGTTCGAAACTGGTGACAACGTTCTCCACGAGGACCATACGGGCTCGGCATACGCATACGACTCAAAGCGCCCCGCGGAAGTTCCGAAAAATGACTGACTAGGCTTCTTCCTTCCTCTAGAGATCGTGTTTTGCTCGGCTCCACTCACGTACGATCGCGATGAGCTCGGTTCGTATATTGGCTTGTAGACACGCTACAGTGACAGGTAATTCTCGTACCTGCTTCGACGGACAATTTATTTCCGTTACTCCGGAGTGTGGCTGAACCGACGGCCGGCTGATGTGAATAACTACGAACGAGTCGGCAATTACGGATCGGGTTGACCGTTTTCTCGAGATAGACCATCACGAGCGTATCTAGTGGAACTGGGACCGTGGCGAGCGGACGATCCGCGTGCTCCGACGGGCCCGTGTGACGTCTTCATCTCCCGGCAGGTCGGGCGGTCGACGCAGACGCAGTACGTCGCCAGCGACGACATCGGCGAGCAGTTCCAGAAACGGCACTTCGACGACCGGTTGGGCTGGCACGAAACCACCGTCCCTCGATGGATCATTCGAGACGAGCTCATCACCCAGCTCACGCGGTCAGCATCGACGCCGACGGAGCGAGCAGGTGAGAGAGCAGCCAGCGGACCAGACTCCTTCGTCGTGAAGCCAGTTGGAGGGCTCCGAACGCCGTAGCGGCTAGACTTAACCAACATTCTCGGCAGATACCGACACGGTGTTGGTTAACGCTGGAGTTGGCTCCACTCCCTTGCCCCCACCCTCCGCTCGACTTCTCAAGTGAGAATCCTGGCGCCGGTCGGCTCGTTCGCGTCGTGACGGGTTTCTATGCCGACGAGGACGACGCCGCTGAGGACATCGAGATGAACTCGCAGTCTAGACGGGCCAGGTAGGGAGCGAAGTCGTCCCGTTCTCCCAACGAATCGCCTCTACCGCTGCCGGGAATTGTTGGAGTCGGTCATCGAGGACCGCGAGCGGGTGCGCATCGAGAAACGTCGCGCTATGCCGGTCGATAGGCGTGTCTTCATAATTGAGTTGGATGTGACAGGGTCCAAGGTCCGGATGGTCGGCGTCTTGGTGGAAGCCGAGCATCAGATTTCGGTCCGGTTCGACCCAGTTGATGCGGTAGTATTCGTGGTCGACACCGGCGGGGTACCAGAAGCGAATCTCCAGTCGTGCGGTCGCCGCGTTGTAGGAGTCACTCAGGAACGTCGTCGGATCGACATCCGCGATGACGTACCGCGGTCGGCGTCGAGACGGGCGATAGCGGACCTCTTCACACCCTGGCTGGTTCGTCAATCGGTCGTGAACGTCGCGGAGGAGGGTCCGCTGTGTATAGCGGTCGCGACCGGCAAGAAAGATCATTCTGTGAGAGAGGAGGATTAGCTCGTGGCGCGATCAGCCACGTCGGTCATCTGCTCGCGGGCGACTTCGACGTCAGAGTAGAGTTCCAGTGCGTGCTTGATGAGGCGGCGATCCTCCTCGTTCTCACGCCAGAACGCGATGACGTCGCGGCGTTCGCGGAGCTCGGCACTTGCGAGGTCGCCGTCAGCGAGCGACTGTTCGAGTTCTTCCCACGTCTCGACCTCGTAGGTCACCTGCCACTCCTCGATCTCCTCGGTGATCGCGGCCAATTCGCTCCGCAGCTCCTCGCGCGTGTTCTCCTCGATGAGCGTGCGGATCTCCTCGAAGAGCAGTCGCGTGTAGTCCGGCTGGTAGCGCGTCGTCTCGCCGGCCTCGACACGGCGCAGCTGGCCCTGGTCGACGAGATCCTGGAGCTCCTCGTTGGTCGTGCTCCAGGCGGCGTCGGCCTGCTCACTGATCCAGTTGACCGACCGCGGTTCGCGAAGCGTCTCGGCAACCGCCCGAATACGGTCGCGGGCGCTCATCGACTCAGTCCACGACTGGACCCCATCTCGCGGGGATTCGGACATACTTAGCACCTCTTACGACAGTGTTGGCGCTGAACTCCCATATATGTTTGTATTCTCTCGCATAATCAAGAGTGGGTTGCGAACATAGGCGTCCGGACGTTGAAATGCGATTCCGACAGAAGCTATGAACCAACCGATGTACAACCGATATTCAGACTTTGCAGAACTGCGGCCGACCGGCGAGGCGTCCCACATTCCGGACACGAGGCTGGACGACGGGTGTGAGGGTGCCCCCCGGCGGCAACGCGTCGCGACGAGCGCTGGTGGCTACCCTGATGTGCCGACGACCACCGACGACGAGTGCCGGTCCTGTGGGGCGTCAGTCCCCAACGGGCAGACGAAATGCCGGTTCTGTCTCAGCAACCATCTCGGGAGTGACGCCACTAGCACGGACGAGGCAGCGTCGACGACGTGCCTCGGCATCGTCCACCTAGTCGTTGAGTCGACCACGTTCTACGGCGCCGTCGCGAAGGGCGGCGCCGCGGCGAACCTCCTCTCCGCCAACGAGGCGGAGCCGGCCGTCGACGGCTACACGCTCTCCGGGTGTGCGTTCTGTGACGCGCCACCCGGCACCAAGATTGGCGAGGCGCATACCTGGGGCGAAGACGAGCGGGTCACCCACCCGATCTGCGTCGACTGCGCGATCCAGACGGAGCCCGATCCCGACGAACGCGATCACTACGCCTGCGACAGCTGTGGGCTCGTCGTCGACGCTCTCGCGGCGCTGACGCGCTTCCGCGTCGAACTCGGTCATCTCGAAGGCCCGTTACAGCTGTGCGAGCGTTGTAGTCCGGGCGGGCTCGCGACGTACTGGACGCACGACCTCAAGGAGCATCTCGTCGCGATGCCGGCGGAGTGAGCCCATTCCCCACCTCCCGGTACAGACACTATCCAACCCAAGTAACAAATGTGCCAAACAGCTATGTGCCAACAGTTCCAACACCAGATTATGTCCAGCGGCACCATCGATATCGACGAATTCGAGGACGCCGACCCCGACAAGTTCGAGGAGCGGAACGACACCGAGCGGATCGTGCTGTTCCTCGACGAGCACGACAACCGGGCGTGGAAGGCAGCGACGATTGCCGAGCGACTCGGCCTGGAGACGGATGCTGTCAGTGCGATCCTCTCTCGCCTGAAGGAGCGTGGGCTTGTGCGGCACAAGCGTCCGTACTGGGCAATCACAGATGACGACGAACGACTCCAGTCAGCCTACCGGCTCCACCGCCACCACGAGACGGCGGACGAACAGTACGGTGAAGAGCGTCTCGAGGAGCTTCAGACCGACGAGATGGAGCAAATACAGTGACTGCGTTCGAGGACCTGGAACGCGGTGATATCGTCTGGGCGAGTGATCCACTCTCGGAGAAAGGTCGCCCAATGCTCGTTCTGGGAAGCCCGGAGTTCCCGAACCACGGGGTACAGTTCATTACTGTCCTAATCTCTACAAAGACCTACCACGAAGATTCACTCACGCTCCAAAATGATGACTACGACGACGACCCACTCGGAGAGCGAAGCCATGTCCTCCCATGGTCGCTTGTGACCCTCAACAGTGCTGCCGACGTCGACCACTATCTGACCTCTCTCGTCGACGAACGAACTGAGGATGTGGCGAGCCAGTTAATCGACTACATCTCCTCCTAGACGGACTTGACTGCTGGCAATAGCAACACCGAGGTGGCAACGTGCTGCTCCGCTCTGTCCGCTGTTTCCCAATGAGCTACCCGTATCTTGGACGTCTGGTAGTCACGATACTGTCGGGCTTTTTGGTCCAGATTTTTCGAGGAACGGTGCGCGAGCGAAGCGAGCGCACCCGACGAAAAAAAAGGAGGATGTGCACACCTACTGAGCGGCCGTTTCACTCCAAATCAGTTGGTGAGAACCCGATCCCTGTGGTGAGTCGCTTCGGTAAGTACGGAGGATGCCCGTCTCATTCAGCACAGGCGGTATATTTACCTCGGCATTGTTCGATTAGACGGTTAATGACGGACTGGGAGCGTGTGAGAAAAGAACTCAAAGAGGCGGGCTATTCTGGCTTCGAGTTCGATAGCGGCGAGACGGCTGTGCCGGGATTGTCCGGTGAGTGGGTAGTTGGGACGATTCCACGCGAGGCGAGCTTGAAACACGAGAACCAACCACTTTGGATACGGATTCTCGACCCGCTACCCGGGGGTGATACTGTGGAAGCCGACCCGGAAAATGCCCCGAAAAGCATACGCAACATCGCCACTGAACACGGGTTAGAAGTCGTGATATTCACCGTCTCTGCCGACGAGGCACGCATCGCACTTTGTGACCCCTCAAAATATGATTTGTAACGGTGTGTTCGCAGCTCCACTTGCCGATTTAGCTACCCCAATTTCAGTACCCTTCCCAAATATGAAGCCTCGCTAGCAGCTACTGGTAGCGTTTTTTCGCCCCCGGGAGGGGTGCGGGGCGATCCAGTCGCGGTCGCCCCGTGAGGTGATTACTCGATGGGACACCGCGCACTTGTTGCGTACGAACGCACAGACGGACAGTACACGCTCCACTATAGCCACTGGGGCGCAGCGAACCTGAAGCTCAAACATCGAATCTCGGCGGAGTCGCCGTTCGGTGGCGAAGACACCGACTCCAAGTGGGCGAAGCAGCTCCTCGCGGAGTTGGCCGATGGCCTCGAGGCAGACGCCGTCGACGGCTACCTGGCCGGTGAGGATCGACCGCCGACGGTCGTCGAGCCAAAACCCCGTGCTACAGGCCTCTCGCTTGACGAGATCGTCGCTGACCATCTCGACTACCTCCACCACGAGGCGTTCTACGTGGTGTCGACGACGTTCGAGGTGACCGCTTATCGGACGCTATGGTTCGGGCTGCAGTACGATTCAGAGACAGTCGAACAGGGAGAGACGGTGGGGAACGGCGCGCTCGCGACGGTGCGCTGGTACGACGGCGAGCCGGTCGGCGACGGCCACCTGCAGGGACAGTTTGCGGCCCTCAAAGACGTCGTCGGCGATATGCTCGACAAGGGCGTCTTCACGCCGTCGACGGCGAGACAGTACCTGAAACGGAAGCTGGCCGAACGAGTCGGAGACCGACAGGAGCTGCTCATTCCGACCGAAGAATCACCCTTCGAGACAGCGAGTCTCGGCAAGCCGTAACACCAATCCCTTAGTGGATACCGGGGAACACACAAGTATGTCAAATCAATCTGAAGACGGTCTTCGTGTCTGGCTTGTCGAACGAACGTACTCCGATGACGAACAGAACCTGATCATCCTCACCTACGCGACGCCCGATGGAGAACAGTACTATCGGAAGGAACGCGCACTCACGTCCTTCACCGACGTCCGAGACACGACAGCAGCAGTCGATGCTGAACCCGGCAATCTTGGCATGGTCGATGACCCCGACCTCCAAGAGCAATACGCGGCCGAAGCACAGCGAATGCAGGAAGTTCACGACCCTGACGACGTAATCTGAGGTCTACTGGTCGACAACGCTGCAGGCCATGGGTTATGTCGTAGCAGGCCTTAGACGGGGTATGCGCGAACTCGTCTTCGCTCTCGAATACGAGCCCGGCTGTAACAGGGTGGCTGACGCTCTCGCCGACCACTCCGACGCCCGCGTCCGCTCGCTCTCGCTGCACGCCACTGCCGAACGTCTCTGGCGGGTCGACCATGCTACCGGAACTCCTGAGGCGCTCGACGCTATCGAGGACGCCTTTCTCACCGGCGACTACTACGCCGACTGTCTGGCGACTGAGGATTGCGGCGCCACACAGACCACCCGCGTCCTCGACCGCACGGACGACGCGCTCATCCTCTACTCAGATTGGGAGCGCACTCCGACCTGCGCCTCAGTCCCCCACATCGCTCGCGACCACCTCGGCGACGGCGTGCTGTTCGAGACTCGTCACGAGGGCCGCCACTACACGTGGCGACTCATCCACTCCGGTGAGGGCGACATGGCGGCGTTCTTCGACGCTCTCAAAGTCGCCGTCGGGGAGTGCGCCCAGATGGAGATGCTCCGCACAGCGGACACAACATCAGCTAGGGGACGCGACGGGACACCGAGCGGCCTCCCGCCAGCCCAGGAGGCCGCGCTTCAGGCCGCGGTCGAACACGGCTACTACGAATCACCCCGTGAGGTCGACGTCGGCGAGCTCGCCGAGCATCTCGACGTGCCACGGTCAACACTCACCTACCGACTCCGTCGGGCGGAAGAACATTTGGCGAAGCAACATGTCGCCGGCGAGCGGGTAGCGGAAGAACGGCTGGCATCCCACTGAAGGCCGTAGTTGGAATATTCCAATAAAGACATATCGAACTCCCGCTCCTACCGTGACGTGATGACAGAGAATCCGGACGCAGCAGGAGGAACGAGCGGCGGCGGGCAGCGACGTGAGCTGACCGCCCGCCTCGCCGTTCCCGAGATGGACTGTCCCTCTTGCGCCCAAAAGGTGGACAAGAGCCTCCAGCGTGTCGACGGCATTACTGACGCCACGCTCCAGCCGACCACCGGCACGGCCAACGTCACGTACGACCCTGATCGGACTAGCGAAGCCGACGTAATCAAGGCGATTGAAGGCGCCGGCTACGAGGTCGTCGGGGGCTCGGACGCCGAGGGCGATGATGAGGACAACCAGGCGGCCGATGGCGTCGACATCGCACCACCATCGGAGGTCTGGACGAGTCCTCGCGCGAATAAGACGTGGCTCGGCGCGGCGTTCCTCACCGCCGGGCTCCTCTTCGAGTTCCTCCTCGCAGGACAGAATATCGCCATCGCAAGTGTCCTCGAGTACCCGCTCCACATCGCAGATGTCCTGTTCCTCGGCGCCGTCGCGGCCAGTGGCATCCCGGTCGTCCGTAGCGGGTACTACTCCGCGAAGAACCGGAGTCTGGACATCGACCTGCTAATGGGGACGGCCATCATCGCAGCGACCGGCATCGGCTATTTCGTCGAGGCCGCGACGCTGGCTGTCTTGTTCAGTATCGCCGAACTGCTCGAAGACTACGCGATGGACAGGGCGCGAGACTCCCTGCGTGAGTTGATGGAACTTTCGCCAGAGGAGGCGACCGTCCTTCGCGATGGTGAGGAAGTCACGGTGCCCGCCGACGAAGTGGAGGTGGGCGAGACCGTGGTTGTTCGCCCCGGTGACAAGATTCCGCTCGACGGGACGGTCATCGAAGGCGAGAGTGCAGTCGACCAGTCGCCGATCACGGGCGAGAGCGTCCCCGTCGACAAGGCTGCCGGCGACGAAGTGTACGCGGGCAGCATCAACGAGGAAGGATACCTCGAGTTCGAGGCCACTTCGGCCGCCTCGGATTCGACGCTCTCGCAGATCATCGAGATGGTGCAGGGCGCACAGGCGAAGAAGACCGAGTCCGAGCAGTTCGTCGACCAGTTCGCCGGCTACTACACACCCCTCGTCGTCGTGCTGGCAATCCTGACCGCCGCTATCCCGCCGCTGGTTATCGCTGACCCGGTGTCGGTGGACCTAGCCGGTTACGGGTTCACCTTCGCGGGCGACTGGCAGGCGTGGTTCATTCGGGGGCTTACTCTGCTGGTGATCGCCTGCCCGTGTGCGTTTGTCATCTCGACGCCAGTCTCCGTGGTGTCGGGGATCACCAGTGCCGCGAAGAACGGTGTCCTCATCAAAGGCGGAAACCACCTCGAAGCGATGGGCGATGTCGACGCCATCGCCCTCGACAAGACTGGTACCCTCACCAAGGGCGAACTCGCGGTCACGGACATCGTAGCGCTTGGCGGTACGAACGACGAGACGGTACTCCGGCACGCGGCTGCACTCGAGCAGCGAAGCGAACACCCAATCGCCGAGGCGATACTCGAACGCGCCGAGAAGGATGCCGGCGATGACGTGCCGAGTATCGAGAAATTCGAGAGCATCACCGGGAAGGGGATCAGCGCAGACATCGACGGTGAGACGTACTATGCAGGCAAGCCCGCCCTCTTCGAGGAGTTGGGTTTCGACCTGTCGCACGCCCACCTCCGTGCCGACGGCGGCGCAGTCGCCGAAGTGGCCCACGAGCAGTGCGAACGCGAGGACTGCACCGACCTCGAGGACGGCGCGATCTCGCGGTTCGAGAATGAGGGGAAGACGGTAGTCCTCGTCGGCACGGATACCGAATTGATCGGCATTATCGCCATTGCCGACGAGGTGCGGCCGGCCGCCGAACGGGCGGTCGCACGGCTGCACGAACTCGGCGTCGCGCATGTCGTGATGCTGACCGGCGACAACGAGGGGACGGCCCGTGCGATCGCCGAACAGGTCGGCGTCGACGAGTATCGCGCAGAACTATTGCCCGACGAGAAGGTCGATGCCGTGGAGGCGTTACAGGCGGAGTACGGCGACGTGGCGATGGTCGGCGACGGCATCAACGACGCGCCTGCGCTGGCGACCGCTGAGGTCGGCATCGCGATGGGCGCGGCCGGAACGGACACCGCAATCGAGACCGCCGACATCGCGCTGATGGGCGACGACATCGGCAAGCTGCCGTATCTCTACGGGCTGTCGCACACGGCGAACGGCGTGATCCGTCAGAACATCTGGTCGAGCCTCGGCGTGAAGGCCCTGCTTGCACTCGGCGTCCCGCTGGGACTGGTGAGCGTCGCGGTCGCGGTCATCGTCGGCGACATGGGGATGAGCCTCGGCGTCACCGGGAACGCGATGCGGTTGTCACGAATCGCGCCTGAACGCATGGACAGTAAGACTGGCCAAGAAACGGGTGCCTGAACCCATGAACACTAGCGAGGAAGGCAGTGCCACCTTATGCAGAACTGTACCACTCGTCGAACGCGAGAGCAACGAGCTCTCTGAACCCCTTCGGGCAGGTCCAACTGCTCGAATCCCGTCTCCCGAGAACGGGGACAAGAATAACCGTTACTCCGTTTGAAGTATTCCACAATAATGAACCCCTTCAATGCGATCCGCGAGTTCGAAGCCGATGGAACGACCTACAAGATGGCCGACCTCACCGTCCTCGAAGAGGAAGGCCTCTGTGAACTTGATAAACTCCCGGTTAGCATCCGTGTCATGCTCGAATCCGTCCTCCGAAACGCCGATGGGGAGGACATTACCGAGGACGACATCCGTGACCTCGCTGGCTGGCAACCGGACGTTTCCGACGCCGACATTCCGTTCCAGCCGTCCCGGGTCATCCTCCAGGACCTCACAGGCGTCCCTGCCGTCGTAGACCTCGCGGCGCTCCGGTCGGCCGTCGACCGCAAGGACCGCGACCCAACTCTCGTCGAACCCGAGGTGCCCATCGACCTCGTGATCGACCACAGCGTCCAAGTGGACTACTTCGGTAGCGAGGACGCCTACGAGAAGAACGTCGAACTGGAGTACGAGCGCAACAGCGAACGGTACCGGGCACTGAAGTGGGCGCAAAACGCCTTCGACGACTTCAGCGTCGTCCCACCTGGAACGGGAATTGTTCACCAGGTGAACCTAGAGTATCTCGGGCAGGTCGTCCACGAACGCGAGCAGAACGGCGAGAACTGGCTGCTTCCGGACACGCTCGTCGGCACGGACAGTCACACGCCGATGATCGGCGGCATCGGCGTCGTCGGCTGGGGCGTCGGTGGCATCGAGGCCGAAGCCGCGATGCTCGGCCAGCCCATCACGATGAACCTCCCCGAAGTCGTCGGCGTCAAACTTACGGGTGAACTCCCCGAGGGTGCGACAGCGACCGACCTCGTACTGCACGTCACCGAACTGCTCCGGGACGTCGGCGTCGTCGACCGATTCGTCGAGTTCTACGGCCCCGCCGTGGAGACGCTGACCGTCCCTGACCGGGCGACCATCGCCAATATGGCCCCCGAGCAGGGCTCGACCATCAGCATGTTCCCCGTCGACGAGGCCACCCTCGACTACCTCGAACTGACGGGCCGCGACGAGAAACACATCGAACTCGTCCGGAACTACCTGGACGCCCAGGGGTTGTTCGGCGAGCAGAATCCCGAATACACCGAGACAGTCGAACTGGACCTCTCGACAGTCACTCCAAGCCTCGCCGGCCCCAAGAAGCCCCAGTCCCGCGTCGAGATGGGTGACATGCGGGGCCACTTCCGGGAGTTACTCCACGGCGAGTTCGAAGAAGCCCTCGATGAAATCGATGAGGAGGCGCTGGCCCGGTGGCTCGGAGAGGGCGGCAACACCCAGGCCGAGTTGACCGGAGAACCAACCGACGCCGAACGAACTGACGGCGGCGTTCAACAAGCGGGCGACACTGAAAAACAGAATCTGGGACCCCTCACGAAGCGCGCTACAGTGAACCTCGACGGCAACGAAATCGAGATCGGGCACGGGAGCGTCGTCGTTAGCGCCATCACCAGCTGTACGAACACGTCAAATCCGTCCGTGATGCTGGCAGCCGGGCTCCTGGCGAAGAACGCCGTCGAGCGCGGCCTCGACGTCCCGGACTACGTCAAGACCAGCCTCGCACCCGGCAGCCGCGTCGTCACCCAGTACCTCGAAGCATCGGGACTCTTGCCGTACCTCGAAGACCTGGGTTACAACGTCGTGGGCTACGGCTGTACGACCTGCATCGGAAACGCAGGGCCACTCCCCGAACCGATTGAGACCGCGATCGACGAACACGACCTCTGGACGACGAGCGTACTCTCCGGGAATCGGAACTTCGAGGCACGCATCCATCCAAAAGTGCGGGCGAACTACCTCGCCAGCCCACCGCTGGTGGTGGCATACGGGCTGGCCGGTCGGATGGACATCGATCTGGAGCACGACCCGCTGGGGTACGACGAGGACGGCAACCCGGTCTATCTGTCGGACCTCTGGCCGGACAGCGACGAGATCCACGAAGCCGTCCACGACTTCGTCGACCCGTCGATGTTCGAGGAGAAGTACGCCTCCGTGTTCGAGGGCGACGAACGATGGGAGGCGTTGGATGCGCCGACTGGCGAGGTCTACGAGTGGGACGAGGACTCGACGTACATCCGGGAACCGCCGTTTTTCAAGGACTTCCCACTGGAGAAACCTAGCGTCTCCAACGTCGAGGATGCACGGTGTCTGTTGACACTGGGTGATACGGTGACGACCGACCACATCAGCCCCGCAGGACCGTTCGGCTCGGACCTCCCCGCCGGGCAGTGGCTGATGGACCACGGTGTCGAGCCTCACGAGTTCAACACGTACGGTGCCCGCCGGGGCAACCACGAGGTGATGATGCGGGGGACGTTCGCCAACGTCCGCATCGAGAACCAGATGCTCGACGACGTCGAAGGCGGCTACACGATTCACCAGCCGACGGACGAGCAGACGACCGTGTTCGAGGCCAGCCAGCGCTACCACGAGGAGGGGACGCCCCTCGTCGTGATGGCGGGCGAGGAGTTCGGAACCGGCTCGAGTCGTGACTGGGCGGCGAAGGGAACCGACCTCCTCGGCGTTCGCGCAACCATCGCCGAGAGCTACGAGCGCATCTACCGGGACAATCTCGTCGGGATGGGCGTGCTGCCGTTGCAGTTCCAGGACGGCGACTCGTGTGAAGCGCTCGGACTAGACGGGTCAGAAGTCTTCGCTATCTACGGGTTGGACGACGGGCTGGAGCCGATGGCCGAGTTGACGGTGACTGCGGAGCGGTCGGACGGGTCGTCGGTCGAGTTCCCGGTGACGGCCCAGGTCGGGACGCCCGCCGGTGTGCGATATGTTGAACACGGCGGTATCCTGCACTACGTGCTTCGGCAACTTCTGACCGACTCGTGACGCGTTCCGGGTGAAATCGCGTAGGATCGACTGCTTTCAGGTATCTGGTTTTGTATTTGGAACTACTTAGAATCGAAAACAGCAGTACTGTGTTGAGGAGAAGTCCGATTTGGTTGCGATCCTCATTTCATTCCAAACACATTCAGCCGTAAAAGTTCCCTTCTGTTCTAATCAATCACACACCCAATATAGCTCAAGCCACTCATACTACGTTCAGCCATTCACACAGCCTCAGATGCCAATCATCAGTTATGAGTTCTCATGAGAGCCGTGTTTGTTATTGCACCGGCGATGGGTGCCGGCGCAGCAGGAGCGAGCGAGCAATCACTCCCGATGCGTCGGCGTTTCGAGGTGTTCGAGATGCATATGGTGATTTACGCACTGGTAGAGGCATCGACGCACGACGACGCGCTGGTCACCGGAAAGACGGTGTTCGATCGCCTGGTCGGCGCGGACCCACATGCCGGCGCCGTCTTCGAGCGAAGTCGGAGTAACTCCGGGTACGGGATTGCGCCGCGTACATTCAAATACGAAACCGGGGATACCCGGGAGCGCACCGATGGGCGATAACGATCTCGAAGCCGCCGAGGATGCCCGTGAGGAGCTCCAGAGTCTGCTGGTCGCGCAAGCACAGGCAGGCGTTCCAGAGCAAGTCCTCGTCGGGCTTCTCCGAGAACAGGCCGCCGAGATCGAACAGTTCGGCTACATCCCTCGCCGGTGGGAGCAACCCGACCAGCAGGAAATAAGCAAGCGATGAAACGGACCAATACTTTCGAGGTACGTCCCCTCTCCGAGTCGGATGAGGCCCTCCTACAAGACGTCATGGACGCGACGGCGAGCTTCTGGAACGAGCTGACCTATGCCCGTCGCCAGCGGTTCTTCGATGACGAGAACATCTGGGAAACCGATGGGTTTCGCGGAGAGTACAAAGGCCAACTCGGCGCTGCCGGCGTCCAGACGGTGACACGGAAGAACAACGCCGCCTGGAAGTCGTTTTTCGCGCTGTTGGAAAGCGGTGAAGACGCGTCCCCACCGGGCTACTGGGGGAATCAAGAGGACGGGCGAGATCTCCGGCTGTTCGTTCGGAACGATTCGTACGAGATCGAGTGGGGCGACTACTCCCGGGTCGAAATTCCGGTCGGCCAGGAACTCAAAGAGAAGTATGGACTGGGGTACTACGAACGGCTCCGGCTGGAGGTGCGTGGCGATCCGAAGTGGTCCGGCGAACAGGGGCGACTGGAAATTCAATACGACGAGGTTGAAGGCACCTATCGAGCATATCAACCAGTCACAGTCGACGACTCGGAACTGGATTCACCACTGGCTTCGGAAGAAGCCGCCCTCGATTTAGGTGCCAACAATCTCGTTGCCTGTACGACCACGACAGGCGAACAGTACCTCTACGACGGTGAGGATCTGTTCGAGCAGTTCCGATCGACGACCGAAGAGATCGCGCGCCTGTCGTCCAAGCTGCCGCCAGAGCGGGACACGAGCCAACGAATCCGCCGGCTCTACCGCAAACGCTCCCGCCGGCGGACCCATGCCCAGAAGGCCCTCATCCGTGACCTCGTTGAACGATTGCACGACGAGGGAATCGCAACGGTGTACATCGGCGACCTCACCGGCGTCATCGAAATCCAACCATCCCCTGAAATCAACGAGAAGCTGGAGAACTTTTGGGCGTTCAAGCAGTTCGTCGATCAGCTGCGGTCCGTCTGTGAGGAGTATGGGATCGAGGTAGTGGAGAAGAGTGAGGCATGGACGAGCCAGACGTGTCCTGAGTGCGGAGAGCAGGACGAGACAGTTCGGCATCGAGAGACGCTGACCTGTCCCTGCGGGTTCGAGGGACACGCCGATCTCACAGCCGCAGAGACGTTCCTCCGGCGGAACACCGAGCAGCAAGTCAGGCCGATGGCGCGGCCCGTGCGATTCCAGTGGGACAATCACGAGTGGCGTTCGACCACAGACGCCCCTTTGCTCGGGATAAATCCCAACGAACAGCGCACAAACCCGTAAGTCACTCCCGTGGAACTCTGCTTCCAGCGTGGGGATCCTCGTTTCGAGGTGGACGTCAATACGTTACGTTTGACGAGGAGGAGAGAAGTGACCCAATTCAGGAAGATCGGCTCTATTTAACTAAGTGGATACGCGTTGTTGTATTCTGGTACTATTTGCTGAACTGACCACACAGTATTCTTGCTTACAGAGAACCTGTTCGTTTTGGAATTTTAGTTCACCCGAAAACACTTATTCTCAGTCAAGTCATTCTGAACCAATGAAAAGACGCCAATTCCTCGCCGGAACCCTACCCACGGCATCCGTTGCTTTGGGCGGATGCCTCGACAGCAGTCCGTCTTGTACGGGTGGGGACAACTGGCCACCGAACGTCCAAGTGGAGGAATTGGAACTCACACCGGGCGACTCGGAAGCTTTCGAGATACAGGTAGACGGCATCACAGCATTCTCATTCGATTCAAGGTTATACAAATGTGGCACCACTGATGCGCCCGTGAGATTTGGAGACATCGATTTCACACCATCGATAGATTCTCAAGCCGATTCCTGTCCACCATTTTATGTTTGGGATGATTGCACCCGTGTGACGCTTAACGTGACGGTTCACGTTGGTCCGGATGCCGAAGCTGGCACCTACAAATACGGTTTCAATGTCATGGAAACGATCGGCGATCGGAACTCACACGAGTACGAATATGCGATCACGGTGACTGATAACTGAAACCTGACCGTGAAGCACTAGCCACCAAATCTGTACTAAACCTCTACGGTCGATAGTTCAAGGGCTGTGCGGCTGAATCAACCGCGAGATCTCGCTTGCTTGTTGACCGCCGAGGTGTCGATCAGTTCAAGAGGTGTTCTGGAAGCCGTGCGAGATACAACGTATAGCGATTTAAACCACCCAATTTCTATAAGGACAGAAAGTCAAAATCTATGGAATGAATCGTCGTCAGTTGTTCATATCCACGATAGCCATACTCACAGCAGGAATTTCAGGATGTATAACTGATACAGAAAACCCTCAGGAGCCCCACTGTAATGGAACTGCCCCTCCGACCATATTTAATGAGGACGATCAGCAGTATGACATTGACATTCTCATCGAAGAAGACGGGGAAACTGTGTTGTCCAATGGGTACAGTGTAGGTCAATCTAACGAAAATGACGAACAAACACAAATTGATGTAGAGTTAGCAGCTGAAACCACATATTCCGTGACAATCGGCTTGTCTGGAACTGATTATGAGCCGAAACAAATCGAGATCCCAAACGGTGGTGGGTTGGCGATCTTCATCGAAGATGGGGAGCCTACTGTAGACACTTATCCCGCATGCGACTAACTACACTGTCAAAAAACGGTTAATTTTCATCCTGTACTGAACGAATCTATCCTACTGAGTAAGACCTGTTTTCGTACGCCCCCTGAATCATCGTCTTCTCCGGTAGCTGTCTATTCGCGCCAGCAAGAGAATGGCGCGCGTCGGTGACTGTACCGACGGGCGTTGGAGTGATTCAGATGCATATGGTCATCTACGTGCTCGTAGAGGCATCGTCAGAAAACGAAGCACTGGCTACAGGGAAAACGGTGTTCAATCGATTGGTTGGCGCTGAGCCGCATTCCTGCGCAGTATTCGACTATTTTGTGACCTTCGACGAGGAGGACACGTCCGTTGCGGGGAAGGCACGATGGGGGGAGTTGCCGACGGCAGCCCCCGTCGATTCCGATGACGGCCAAGACCTGCTTGAGCGTGGCTGGGAGGCGACGAAAGAGGAGTTCGATCGGAATCTCGAACGGGTGAGGGAAGCACTTGACGAACTCTCCGATGAGGAGATCATGCGCGACGAAGATCTCGCTCGGCACGCGTTCCACCAGGTCGGTGCCTACGACGGGCCAACGATATTCCTGTACAACGAATATGGGAACGGTATCCGTCACCGTGACCACCTGGATCGAGTGCTGGAGGAGAGCGAGGAGCTCTGGATCGTGCCCGCTGACGTCCACTTCTGAATAATGCCCAGGATCACAAATTGGAAGCGCGAGAGCCGCACGCCCACACTCGCATACCGGAATACGGAGACCGGCGCTCGGGCTGTCTTACACCGAGCACCGGGCTCGTACCGCTACAAGTGGCGTGGCGTAATCCTCGTCGACGGCTACCCGGTGTGGTCGCGGGGGTACGAGACGAAGGATGCGAAATCGTTCCGTGACGAGCTCCGTGACCGGCCAGCGCCCGAGCTGAGCTGTCCCGAGTGTCCGAACAGCGACGTGGCAACCGGTGGAAAAACGGCTGACGGCGCGAAGGTTCAGCGCTGGTTCGAGTGTCGGAGCTGTGGGTACGAAGCATCCTCGAGAATCGTGTACGGCGCCGAGCGCTGATTGATAAGGGTGCATCTGCGAGGGCGTTTATTTTTGGGCCGAGAGGGGTGGCCCGTCTCAATCGGGCCAGATTCACAGATGAGTCTGGAAGTCATCAACCGTCACAGCGAAGCACTGTTCGAATTCCTCTGGTGTCCCGTCTGCGGGCACGAGGGATTCAGTCACATCCCCTTCGAGGGGATGTTCTGCAAGAACTGTAACACGCAGGTCGTCCTCCAAGAGTCCCGAGAAAATCGAGGCTACGAGGAGGCCGTCCTTGCCTGCTTCAACACGGATTCGACGTGGAACCTTCACGTCGACAAAAAACTGCATCGTGACCTGCCTGACGGCTCGGCGCGGGTGAAGGTCCTCGGTGCCCCAGACGACTATGAGGTCGACTGGTGGAGTCCGAAGCCAGATGAGGACTGGGAGCCAGTCGAGCGTGGTGAATTCGACGACATGGAGGAACCAGACGAGGTGTCACATCTCGCGTAGCGGATTACAATCCCGCTGCGACTGTGTGGTGTTGTTTCTGCGCCGGCGATGGGTGCCGGCGCACACGCGCCGGCGAGTACCGATGTCGACACGAAGTCAACTCCGATTCGTCCAACGAGTCGAACAGACCGGTGAGACAGATGGCAGCGCCGACCGCGTCACGCAGGTGTACCGGCATTCGGATGGCTACCCGGCGAGCGTCCTCCGGGATCTCGAACAACTGAAAGAGCTTCTCGATGCGACCCGCGCAGAGCGGGGACCGGGCTACACGGCGGCGACCTTCGTGTTCCTCGACAAGCTCTCGACGGTCGACCTCTATCTGGATGGCGACCCAGAGCAAACGATCGACGCAGCCCAGCCTGCTGACCTCCTCGAGCCGTCCAATATGGAGCACCTGGACCAGCCGCTGTTCCTGCTGGGCCACGGCGTCGAGAATCCGGCTGACGGCATCCACGGCGACGAGGAGTACCTCTACGTCGTGGAACTCCCGACGGAGAACCCGTTCGACGAGCCGACCGAGTGGACAGTCAAAGTGAGCGGTCACTCCGCGTTCCCCCGCTGGGACGGCCCGACCGACGAGGCCTTCGAGCGAGCGAGCTGGCAGTTCCACGGATCGCTCGAGGACGCGCTCGCAGAACTGGTCCGGGACGAAGCAGTCGTCAAGTAAAATCCCAAATCGTATTTATATAGTTAGGGTTTAGAAAGACACAGATGATTTTGAAGGCCGGACTCGCCGTGCTTGACGCGCTGAGCACCGGCCGTAAAGCAACACCGGCGGAACTGGCGGCCGAAACCGGATATTCACAGGAACATCTGTACGACGTACTCGACGAATTGCTCGCAGCGGGATTGCTCACAGAAACCCGTGGGTCCAGCAATCAGCGTCGTGTCCGCATCGCGGAACATCCAGTTACCGAAGCGTATCGAACGCTGCAGTCGGAGTTCAGCCACGTAGACTGGACGGAACTGCTCTCCCCAGCCACACTCCGCGTGTGTTGGTATCTCGATAGACCACGTTACATTGCTGATATCGCAGACCGGCTCGGAATCACTCGACAAGGTGTCCACAGCGCGTTATCGCCGCTCAAGCACCGAGCACTACTCTCCAGATCCGATTCGAAGTACGCCCTTCATGACGAAGTCTCGCCGCTGTTGGCGTTCGCCCGGGCTACTGTAGAGCACGAACATCGAGCCCGAGTCCGGGAGATCGCCCCCAGCGCCACGATCGCGTGGTGCGATCCGAACCGATCCCTCGTCCGCGTACAGACCGCTGAGGATACGGACGCACTCCAAGCAGCTCCGGACTGGGAGATGACCGGACTGGGTCGGTTTGCAGCGTATGGTCTACAGTTTTTCCTCGCCGGCGAGCCTCCGTTCTGGTATGCTCCAGACGAGGAGCTAACGCCTGCTGAAGTCGTATGCCATACGCTCCTTCTCGATAGCGGATCCCGACGAGTCAGCTATTCGATGCTGCTGATCGAGACGAAAGATATCGATCAGGAGACACTCGTCGAGACCGCGCGGTGGTACGACCTGGAACCCACTGTGAAAGCGTTGTATCGGCCATTTCAGGGCGACTTCGACAGGACAGATGATCTGCCAGTCATCCTCCCGAAGAAGGACGAATATATCGCGCTCAAAGAGCAATACGGCGTCTCGTAACACCCACCCTGCAGTCTGGCGGAAAATTGCGACGGGTTAGATGATGCCGCCGATCACGAGTAGTCCGACGACGAGCAGCAGCGTCGCAACCACGCTCCCGCCAGCCAGTAGCCTGTTCTCCATCGCCTTCTCGTGGATCGGCATCTCGGCGTACTCCTTGCGGAACGCGTCGAGATTCTGTTCGTCGTAGAAGTACTTCGTCTTCAGCGCGAACCGTTCGGTCACCGCACAGCCGGTACAGACCGGCTCCCCTTCGAGCCGTTCGGTCTTGATGTGGGTGTCGCAGGCGATCGCCCCGCAGTTCGGACAGTAGGTGTACGTCTCGTCGACGCCGCTCGTTTCGCAGTGGACGCAGCGATGAATCCCGTCCTCCAGAGTGACCCGTGAGGGGCCAGCAGCATAGTATTCGTACGGATACGAGTACTCCAGTATCTCTGTCGTCTGCCGAACCTCAGGTAGATACACCGGCTCAATCGATTGCACTGAGATGTCCGAGAGATTCGGCTCACACGTCTTGTTGTACGTGACGTTATTGTCGCCGGTGTAGGTCACCGTCGTCGTGTGGTAATCCTGGAGGCGGTCAACAGCCCACTCCTTGTACTCCGTTTGGGTCTGGCCGAACCGTCGTTCGTCGACGTCGTCGAATACCTCGGTAAACTGTCCGGTATCGAGGGGAACCGTCGCGTGGAAGTTCTCGGTGACCAGCGTCGCGACTTCGTCGTCGGCCACCTTCGGATGGCCGCGCTCAGCGTGGACAACGAACTGTGTGCGGTCGTTGATCCGGTGGATGACACCGACGGAGGTCTCGAAGACAGCGTTCGTGTCGGCGGTGATCGCAACCACTGGTCGGAACGTCACTTGCGAGTGCGGCACCGGCAGATCCGCGGCCTCGATGTTCTCGATGTCGCGGAACGCCTCCTGGACAGGTGCGTCGACATCCGCCGCCGGATCGTACGGTCGGAGCGTCTCGTCACAGAGGATCTCGATGCGCCCGTTGTAGAGATCGAGACCGATTTCGTCGGCGATCTCACGAAGGTCCTCGCCGTCGATCAGCTCGATGGGATAGGGATCGTCGTTCCGCTGGAGCCGGTCAGCGTACTCCTCGGCAGGGTTCGTAAATCGACCTGTGGTGGCGACCATCCCGCGTTTCGGGCCGTCGAAGTCGAACGTCGCGATGGCCGAGTGCAGCTTCTGGACGACCGGCCGGCCGACCGTCCCGGTGTGCTTGCACTCGACGATGATCGCACGGCGGGTACCGTCGACGACCTCTTCCATGATGACGTCGCGCCCCTCGTCAGCCGTGCGGTCGGCCTGGCGGACGTTCTCGTAGCCGAGGTTCCGGAACACGTCCTCCATCACGTCCTCGAACTCGAACCCCGAGAGATCGTCCAGTACAGCCATCCTCAATCATGTGGATAGTACGTTGCAACTGCCAAATACGTTGCCGAACGCTACGCCGTCCTGTTTGTTGAACCCCTGAGAGGGGTGCGGGGGTCACCGAACCGCCCGCGAGCTATGACCGATTCAGAGCACCCTTTGCGAGACGAATTGCTCCGCCGCGGACCCTACCTGAAGCAAGATCTGAGTACGAGGTCGAGAGTTTATAACACATTACGGGGGAACCGCGGAGGGAGGTGACGGAGTCTTGACCGACCATATCTGTGACTACTGTGGCGAGTCGTTTGCGACCTCCAACGAGTTGGGTGGCCACGTAACCGCTGTCCATCGTCGCGACCAGATCGTAACGGACGCGGATAAAATTCTCGACGACATTCAGCGTGTCGCAGACAAATTAGGAAAACCGCCGACAGCAAAGGAGATGAGCGAGCACGGAGAGTATTCTCAGCGTGTCTGTCAGAACAAATTTGGGAGTTGGAACGAGGCGCTTCGTGAGGCTGGCCACGCTCCGAATCGGAAATTCCGACTCACCGATCAGGACCTGTTGGATGAGATAGAACGCCTTGCGGAGCAGTTCGGTCGCCCGCCATCGAGCGGGGAGATGGATCGGGTTGGGGAGTATCACAGATGGACGTATGACCACCGATTTGGGGGGTGGGAAGAGGCACTCAACGAAGCTGGCTTCTCACAACCACGGTCCTATCAAGAACGTTCAGAGATTCCGTACGGGCCAAATTGGCCGGAGAAACGGCGGCAAGCACTGGAACGAGATGACTTCCAGTGCCAAACGCCGTGGTGTGGGATTACCCAAGCGGATCATCAAGAGCAGGTGGGGAAGGACATCTCTGTCCACCATCTGCTCCCACGGAAGGTCTTCGTCGGCCCCGACGGGCAGTTTGACCACGAACAGGCGAATCGAGTCTCGAATCTCGTGACAGTCTGTTCGAAGCATCATCTCATTTGGGAAGCCGTCGCCCCGCAGCGATTGGATACAATTGTCGACGCCACACGGCCACCAGAACGAGGTGAACTGGCCGGTGTTGCTCTCCCCCTACGAGGAGATGAGGGGTAACCCCCTCGTGATTCAAATGCGACAGACAGACGAGCCTATCCCGACGTCCAATCCAGGCGATCTCACGAACAGAGAACGACTCCGGAGGCACCTTACCAGCGCCCTCGAAAGCGCCGAGTCTGCAGAGACGAAAGCCCATCGCCGAGGAGCCCTTGCTGCGTGGCAGAATCTCCCGCCGACACCACTCGTCGAGTGTCCGCTCTGTGGAAAAGTCGGGCTTCCAGAGCGAATCCAAGCTCACGAGTGTCGACAGGCTTAGCGGCGGCTCTATGGAAATCCTATTCTACACCGAACACACCACACGGGCGGTGGTACCAGTACTTGACGAGCAGGCCTCTGTAGGACAGTTAGCCCGTCTCTGGAGAATCGTCTATGTCGGAAACATCGTCGGCGGGCTCGTATTCACGCTCTTGGCCGTGACCCTGACCCCAGAACTCGGTATCATCTCGCCAGAGGCGTTTGAATCGATCGCCCTCATCGTCTCACACGGTCCCCTCTGGCTGTTTATCACGGGGATTTTTGCGGGCTGGTTGATGGGGCTGATAGCGTGGTTGATCAGCGTCGCGGACACGACAGTCGGTCGCGTGGTCTTCGTTTGGCTCATCATTGCGACGATTACGTTGCTCCACCTTCCACACTCGATCGCAACCAACGTCGAGGTTCTCTTCGGCGTTCTCATATCATCTGCGATCACCCCGCTGGATTACCTAGTATTCCTCATCGTGGTGACGGTTGGAAATGCCATCGGTGGGTCGGTATTCGTCACTCTCATCAAATATGGTCACGTCACGCGTGAGGGCGTGACTTAGTGTAGACAGTGAGGGAGTTTCCTGTCGCTGACACGGCTTATTGGGTTTGTCTATGACCGGTCAAATGATACCTTCGTAGGTTCTCTGAGTAGACGGGGTAGCGTAGAGTTATATAATTTCCATCAGTTTACGACGTGACACACTAACCGCCTTCCGCCGACAGAGTGCCAACTCAGGACAGTCTATTAGTTGTCGCCGGTGCCACTTTAGGATATGTACGAGACGATACTCGTCCCGACTGATGGGAGTGAGGCGGCTATGGAGGCGGCGAAGCATGCATACAGTCTCGGAGAGCGATACAACGCGACTGTTCACGTTCTTGCAGTCGTCGAGCAAAGTGAAAGTGCGTCTATCGTCGGTCGGGGCGATGAGAAACTGGAAACACTTCGTGAAGAGGGAACCGATTCAACGAAGCGTCTCGTTGAGGAGGCACAATCGCGGGATATCGACGCCCTCGGGGCTGTAGAAGTGGGCGACCCGGACAGGGCGATCCTCAAATACGGGAACGAACACGACATTGACCTCATCGTTATGAGCACAAACGCTCGTTCCGGTGTCGGTCGGTTTCTCAGAGGGAGTGTCACGGAAAAGGTCATCCGCGATGGTGACATACCCGTCCTGGCAGTACAGCGATGAAACAACACGGGTGGGCACTCTGTTCGGGACCTTCAAGACATAAAACGTAAATCAAGCCCCTCTCGTCTTCGTAGGCCAATGCGATGGGTCCAGCACAGTTTAGCGAGCGGAAATTTCACCACATGCTCGTTGTCGCTGCGATTCTGGGAATCGGTGTTGGCGTCGTCGCCACGGGATTCCGCATCGTTTGGCTCGCTGTCAAGGAGTTCCTCTGGGCTAGTTTAAGCGCGACGTACTGGCGCGTTCCCGTCAGTATTGCTGCTGGGATACTAATCGGGGCAATTCTCTACAGCACGTTCTATCCGGGCGCCCTCTCGGCGCTCGTACAGCAGTTTCATACCGAAGGTCGCGTGGAACTCGAAGAGAATATCCCTATCATTCCTGTGGGCCTCATCGGCCTCGTCGCAGGGCAGAACGCCGGTCCCGAGGGGGTGATGTCAATTGTCGGCGGCTCGTTCGGAACGTACACCGCTGAACTGTTCAGCTTGGAGAACTCCACGAAACTACTCACCCTCGCAGGGATGGGGGCCGGGTTCGGAACGATTCTCGGTGCTCCCATCGGTGGGGCGCTCCTCTGGCTGGAACTCCCACATGAGCGCGGCCTGGAATATTACGAAGCTATCATCCCGACGCTCATTGCGTCGTTTGCCGGCTATCTCACCGAGGTCACGCTGGGAGGAATGCATCTCTTTCCGACGTGGCAGACGGCGTCGATAACACCATTGATGCCCGTCGATTTGGGGTGGGCCCTCCTCGTTGGTCTCGTCTGTATTCCGTTCGGGTTAGTGTACACTCGGAGCTTCTCGGTCATCGGTCGGCTGTTCCGGCAGGCATCCGTTGCTGTGTACATTCGGACGACCATTGCCGGTGCCATTATCGGTGTACTCGGCTGGCTCGTTCCGCTCTCGTATTTTTATGGTGGTGCCAAAATGAACGAACTCATTCAGAACGGGGCAGCTCTCGGCGTCGATGGCCTTCTGCTGACGCTTGGGGCAATCATGATTGCAGCGGGAGCCACGATACATGGTAATTGGATCGGGGGGCTCATCATCCCCCATATGTTTATGGGGGCGGTTGTCGGGTTGGTCGCGGCCCTGGTTGTGCCCGGTCTACCCCCCGTCTTGGCGATGCTTTCCGGAATGGCGGCGTTCAACTCCGTCGTCACCGGGACACCCCTTTCGTCGGCACTTATTGCCATTGCGCTCACCGATGGCGCAAGCATTACGCCGGTCTTTCTTGCCTCTCTCGTTGCCTTCGCAGCGAGCCCGGCCGTCCCCTTTATTGAGGAGGTTGCGCCACGGTCAGAGTCCAGTAACATCATTCCATTTGACGAAGATCGCTGAAGTAGGTGCGTACTCACGGCCGTCCGTCATTCAGAATAGTTCACCAACAACTGCTATACGGTCTCGTTCGGCGGCGAGACGCTCATCATCCTCCCGGCACTGGGCTACTACACCGACATCTTCGGACAGGTCGGGTACGCAAGAGGGTTCTCCCTCTTCGTCGTGCTGAGCGCGATCTGTGCCGTCGTCTCGTGGGGGCTGAAGCGCTACGAGCCCGACGTCGACGCGGACATCGATGAAACACCCGTTCACTAATCTGGCAGTCCCAGGACTTCGCTGAACGGTCCGCCGTTTCGCCCTCTCGCGCTTGACAGACTCAGTACCTCACAAAGCATCCACAGCTAGCTGTTTCTGCGGCCTGAGTTCTGTCTCGAAGCGGTTGTACTGATGGTCTCGATGAGATGATT
>NZ_FNWU01000018.1 GCF_900108505.1 Halopenitus malekzadehii
GGATAAGCAATGTTGAATTAACGATTAGTATCACAATCAATGCATCGTTGGTATTCCCCTTATCTGCCCCTAAGCGAACTAACAGCTGGTAACTAGCAGCAAATAACGCAGCAAGGAGGGCAAGCACGAAACCTAATCCCGATTGTATATCGAGAAGCATTCGTGTTCTGTTCGAGCCTTTTGTATTAGGTTTTTGTATCCACGTGAGTTTTATATACGGGAAATAACTGTTCAGAACTCTAATCCCGATAGTCTCGAAATAAGGAACAGATAGATACAATAGCCTTTGGGAAACCCTTATCACTGTAAAGCAGCATAATTCAATAGAAATGAGTGAGAGAACCGATTCTACCGGTGGTTCCGCCCACCCAAATAGTTCCAACGAGGCAGAAGAACTGATTGACCGCGTTGGATCCGAACTTCATGATGGCCTCCTTCCGTTGAGGGTCTACAACGACGATAGGATTCATAAATTCGAACGCCAGCGTATCTTCGGCGAGAGTTGGATTTTTATTGGACATGAATCGGAAATACCAGACGAGGGGGATTACGCTCGAAGGTACATCGGCCAAGACCCATTTATCTTCATCCGCGACGAAGACGGAGAAATAAACGTGCTATTCGATTCTTGCCGGCATCACGGCACAAAAATCTGTGATGCTGAACAGGGTAATACCTCCCACTTCCGATGCCCCTACCACGGCTGGACATATGATAACTCAGGAGACTTAATCGGGGTACCACAAAAGCACGAGGCTTACAAGGATTTAGAAGCGGATGATTGGGGATTGGTTTCTGCGCCGCGGATAGATACGTACCATGGATTAGTCTTCGCGTCCATCGCAGAGAAAGGCCCTTCGTTAGAGGAACACCTCGGTGATTTCGCTTGGTATCTGGATCTTCATATGGCCGCCAGTGATAGCGGAATGGAAGTCATTGGTGAACCCCACCGTTGGGAATTAGATATTGACTGGAAAAGTGGTGCCGATAATTTCTCCGGCGACAGTTATCACACACAAATCACCCATATGTCTTTGTTCGAGACAGGTATCATCAGTCCAGACAAATTGGGCACAAAAGCCCATGAGAAAGGGGGATTCGACCACGTCCATGTGACCCAGTGTGACGGTCATTCATCGAGTATTAAGATAATGCCAGAGGGCTCCCGCACGTTCTGGGGGTATGGTGAGTGGGACGAGGTCGTAGACGACTTCACGGGAGAAAACCTGACAGAGGAACAATTCGATCTGGCCGCCAGGTCTCTCAATACGACAGGCAATGTCTTCCCGAACTTCTCGTTCATTCATATTCGCGGAAATGATCACCCAGATAACGACCCCGCTACATTCCTTAGTCTTCGGAAATGGCAACCACTTGGACCAGGTAAAATGCAAGCCTGGAGTTGGATCCTCGTCCCAGCATCCGCTCCAGAGTCCTACAAAGAGCGTGCGTACAAAGTCGGAATGAGTACGTTCAGTCCTGCGGGCAATTTCGAACAAGACGACTTCGCCGTTTGGGATGGCATCGCAACTGCTGCAAACTCGGAATTCGCCCGCAAACACCAAATTTCTTTGAATTATCAGATGGGTCTGGATGGGATGAGCGCGGCGGAAGTTATTCCTGACTGGCCCGGTCCTGGAGTTGTATATGACGATAATCTTGAGGAGGGAACAGCGCGTACGTTCCATGAACATTGGTATAGAGCGATGAGCGGAGGAAACAATGGAAACTAAAGTACCAATGAAAGAAGAGTATCTCGAGCGGGCGGCACGCCAGCAAGCAGTCGAGGAGTTTCTATATAAAGAAAGCGAATTGCTCGATAATCACGAACTTCATAAATGGCTAGATTTGTTAACAGAAGATCTCATCTATGAAATGCCGCTGCGTGTTACCCGAGAGCGTGACTCGCCACAGTTTAGCGAAGATTCTTTCTTCTTCAAAGAAGACTATAAGTCAATCGAAGCACGGATTATGCGCTTTGATACCGAACATGCATGGTCGGAGAACCCACCATCACGCACTCGGAGGTTTGTGACGAATATCCGGTGTGAAAAATCGAATGAAGAAGAGATTGCAGTAAAGAATAATCTCCTCCTCTATCGTGCACAGGGTGATACCGTCGATTTCGACTTGTTGCCCGCAGAACGACACGATGTCCTCCGATGGAATGAGGACGAACTCCGTCTCGCGAATCGACGGATACTGTTTAATCAAACAATTCTGGATTCGAAAAATCTCAGTATCTTCCTATGAGTGAAGAGAGCCCAACACTACCCGAGAAGGAAAACACAATTGTCGTGAGAAATGAATTCACCGAGGTGTATGTTAAAAAAGTTCACACAGGAAAGGGTGAACGGTTAGAGGTTGTATCCCCGAAGACTGGCTTCTCAATCCGCCTCGATGCCCTTGGCCTTGAAGGGCTCTCTTGGCAGGATCCTGAAACCATTTCAAAGTTCTTGGAAACACCATATGGTCCCGAAGATCACGACGAGAGTCATTGAATAAAAATAATCGGCTCTGTTGAAGTCCTATCGATTCGACACCTTTCCTGCTGAAACAGCTGTTGGGTGGGACTGCGAATCAAGCGAAGTCCCCTGTAGTACCCTAAAGAGCTTGATGCGTCAGAAAACACTTAACGGCTCTCTTAGTTGTGTGGCTCGTGAAGTCACGAATTGGTTCCCTCCTGATACTGGCCCTGCTCGTTGCTTTTGCTGGCTGTGCAGGGATTGGTAGTACCGGCCCTGACGTTACGGACAAAGAAGCAAGAGAACAAGCACTAAGCGCCGAGGAGACGCGTGTAACTCAAGCACTGGGGAACGCGAGCTACGTCACCAGCAGTAGCGTCGGCATTTACGCCGAACCCAACGCGACCGTCCTGAACAGCAACAGCTCGGCCGTTAAAATCCGGGTGAAAATGCCGTATTCCTATGAATACAGTTGCGAGGACGGTTCCAGTGGGGCGGTTGACGGACTGAAAACCAATGTGGTCTATCAAGTGACTGATTCCAACGTGACCGTCATGACAATCACGGAGAGAATACAAAACGCCTGCGCCTAAACACATATCCAGCCCCTTGTCGGCTCTCCTGTTCTATTGAACGTTCAAAGTGCCTTGTCGATGTTGTGAGTGAGACAGCCGACAACGAGTTCCCGGAACTGCTTCCACCAGTGACGTGAGCGGACGAATGCGCCATATTTTCGTTTAAGGCGAGAGTTCACCGTCTCGTTTTGACTGCGCTGACCGTAGAGATCGGCATCCAACCGAGCATTCCACGCTTTGTGAAGTGACGAGAACTCGCGGTGCTTGATGAGCGGACGAACACCAGTTTCACGGGCTAATGAGCGAATCTTCTGATCATCGTATCCCTTGTCGCCGAGGAGAACTGCTACTTCCCCGGTATTCCGCTTGATGAGCGACGGCGCGATCTTCGAGTCGTGTTTTCGTGTCGTCGTTACGTGTAAGTCGAGAATCGCGTTCGACCTTGTGTCCACGAGAAGTGTGACTTTCAACTGCTGAATCGTCAACTTCGTTCGCTTCGTATAGTGCTTCGAGGCGTGACTACGGTCAAAGCCAGAGGCATCGATACCGACGACACCGTTGGTCGGGAGGAGGGTAACCGAGAGGTTGAGCAGCACACGCCAAACCGCCATATCGAGACGGTTAAACGCCTTACACAACGTCGAAGGAGACGGGAGTTCCTCAAGACCAAGGGCGCTCCGAATGCGAGGCATCTCGATAAGTTCGTCAAGGAGCGTCCGGTACGTCGTATTCTTCCGCACCTTGAGACAGAGCAAGACGATGTGCTGGTGGAGTGTGTACCGTCGTTTCGAGAACTTTGACGAGTAGCGGGCAACAGCTCGCCGAGCCAAGTGATATGCCTGCTCAACGAACCGAAGCAACTGCGACTTTGGGAGGGCCTGCATCCGGTCAGACTACCGGGCGAACCTGTAACCCTCCGAGGATTTCAACAGAGCCAAATAATCATAATTACAAGGTGCAAGAGATGGTTTGATACACGGTCGACCGAAATTCGCCAGCTCAAAGCCTCAAGAGGGACCGACAATTGAAAGGCCACTATCTGCCTTCATAACCGTTCCCGTACTCGGTCCAGAGACTGATTCGTCTGCGAGGAAGAGATAATATTCGGCGTATTCTTCAGCGGTTGGGATACGCCCGATCGGGTTTATATCTTCTAAATGAGGTGATGGCGGGCTCTCACCTTGTTCTAAAGACGAAAGGCCCGTTAGATTCGTGGGCACGTATCCAGGTGCTACTGCATTTACTCGGATGTCCGGTGCTAACTCTAAGGCTAGTCGCCGAACCATTCCGTCAACGGCATGCTTCGACGGTACATAGAACGTCCCGCCTGTCCAGGCGAGATATCCAGAGCAGGATGAGGTGAATACCATATTACCACCTGTATCCCGCAATGGTTCAAGTGCAGCCCGAGCTGCAAAGAGGTAGCCAAGGAGGTTCACATCGAATAACTCGTGATACGCTTGCTCTATCTCTGCGAGGGTAAGGTCTTCTAAGTTGGTTTTTAAATCAAAGAGGCCTGCATTCCCGACAAGGACGTCTAATGAACCAAATGTATCGATAGTAGCGTCCACTGCTCGTTTGTGCACCTCATAATTCGAAACGTCACCTTGAATGCAGGCGACAGAATCGCCGAACTGATCTTCAAGCTGGTTCAGTCCATCGAGATCGATGTCGATGACACAGACATTTGCTCCTTCTTCGATGAACCGCTCAACGACTGCCCTTCCAATACCAGAACAACCACCAGTCAACAACACTGTATCGCCTTCGAATCGGCTAGTCATTAGGAGCCCTCAGACTTGAATGATTTCGGAGCGTGAATGCCGCCCCACGCTGAAACCTGATCAATGGAGGTTCTGTCCTCATATGCAGTCGCTGTCGAGTTATCGAGAGTAGCTGCTTCTGCACAGAACTCGTACCGATTACCGCCAGGGCCGCGTACATATATGAACAAATTCGAGCCCGCGTTGTGTCTCCCAATACCAACCTCAACTTCGAATCCGGCGGCTGCGACAGTATCGCAGAACGTCTTTAGATGGCCAATATCCCGCATTGTGAATGCGAGGTGATGCAACGTTTCATCTCGGTTCGATCCCGAGAACATAGCGATATCGTGATGATAGTCACCAAATCGTGTGAAGGCCTGTCTCCAGAACCCCTGTGACGTTTCACGGACGTCAGAAATATGGAAATCAAGCACATCCTGAAGGAATACTGCGTTCGGTTGTACATCAAGCAGCCGCAGAGTGATGTGATCTAAATCAATTGGAGCGATTGGAGACCGGTCTTTCGCCGGATCCACTTCGTGGCGATAGTTGCGGTCACTGACTGAGACGAATTCCATATCGATACCGGTTGGCAGCGAAAAACGAACCCCATATTCCTGGTTTGGTTCGTCCCCGTCCGTCCGTGAACAGGCCACATTCTCTTTTTCGAGGGTAGCTTCATATTTCTCAATGGTTTCTACATCGGGGACTCGGACTGCAAAATGGCGTACTCCGGTTCCTCCATCTGAGATGGCCAAGTCGTAATTACTGTCAAGCCCGCAACCGAAGTAGATCGTTCCATCTTCCTCGCACAATTCTACGAGACCGACCGCATCTTTGAAAAATGCAGTCGCTTCTTCGAGATTCTGCACGGCCAAGTGAGCATGCTCAATTTTTTGGACTCCAGTCATCGATGTTAATCTACGAGAACCGCTCTCTTGAAGATTTGTATTCATCCATCCCCCAAGTCCAGAGAGTTGGGGTCAGAGGGCTTCGAGAATTTTGGAAGGGACTTCCAGACATCCAGTATGAAATATGATCGCGGTCGAGTTTGAACAAGTTGTGCCGTAGGAGATCGGAAACGGGCGGCAATATTAAGCCCGAGGATTGCAATATCTCGCCAAGGACTGATCCAAATGGTGATATTAGCTGCCGTCAAATCTCAATCCGGAATAGAAAACGTAGTCTCCGTCGGGTTAGAGCTCGCAGAAGCATTTAATGAGGAATTGAAATTAACCCATATCGTTGAACAGGAGGAAGGCCGTGACGACGCTATAAAGTCAGCGAATAGCTTCTTGGATGATCTCTGTCTTGGAGAGCAAACCGAGTCAGCTAGGATCAGTACGGAAGTGAGAGTGGGCGACCCAGTGAAAGAAATTGAGAAGGTGGTTGACGCAGATACACGTCTATTGCTCATTGGAAGCAGGCACCGATCCGCTGTGGGCAAGGTTGTCGTCGGTAGCGTCGCCCGGTCCATTTTATTTAACATCGAATGTCAGAAAGTAACTATTCCGTTGGACACAGATCGGTTTCATCTTGGGAATAACGGACCCTCGAAACCAGTGCTTGCTTGCGTGGACCGCTCGCAGCGTTCAAGAGAAGTCGTCCGTGAAGGTGCAATATTAGCCGATGCGCTCGGCGTTGACTTGCACGTAGCTCATGTTCTCTCGAAAGGTGAGTTCGTTGATTTGGAGAGGGAAAGCTATGAGAATACCGGCCAAACCATCGAATTGGACGATATGAAACGGGTCGCGGCGACTTTCGCTTCAGAAGCGATCGAAGATGTAGGGGTTGAGGCACAACCAGTTGGACTTGTGGGGGATCCGGCACACGAACTCAAATCATACGCTGACGAATCTGGAGCGTCTTATTTCGTGGTTACAAGTCGACGCCGTTCTTCTGTGGGGAAGGCCATCTTCGGTAGCGTGGCACAATCCCTAATCCTATCTGCAGAGTTACCAGTGTTCCTTGTGAAGGACGAGTAGGACTCTAATTCGTTGCTGATTTCCCTCTTTCATCAAACTCGACGACTTCTTCCGTAGCAAGCCAATCCGCGTACGCTCTAATTTCACCAATTGAATGTTTAAAAGAACCAATCAGAGATAGTGTGGCTCAGTATTGGATACTACCACCTATCACTCTACAGTCGGTGAGACGGGATCTCGATACCAAACCATTCCGTTCATTTCTCTTCTGCAGAGAAAGGACTATTACCGTTGGTTTGCTTGACTTCAATTGATGGAAAATCTCCGCCTGTCGTACGATGACGTAAAAGGTGTATTCGCGATTATGCCAACACCTTCGCTTGAGGGCGCAGCTGACCCTGAAGCAAGCGCAACCGTGGATATCGACGAAACCGTTAGGGGTGCAAACGCACTTGTTGACGACGACGTCGACGCAATAATGATTAACGGGACCTTCGGGGAGGCGCCCACTCTCACTCTCGAGGAATGGGAAAAATTCACTCGAACGGTCATCGAAACTGTCGATGGAAGGGTGCCTGTTATCGCTGGTCCGACGACACTGAATACGAGGGACACGATCGAACGGGCCAAATTTGCTCGGGATATTGGTGCAGACGGATTGCTTCTAGGCCGTCCAATGTGGTGTCAACTGTCCTCTGACGCCACTGTCCAGTTTTATCAGGATGTTGCAGACGCTGTTCCCGAATTAGGGATCGTGGTTTATCACAATCCATCTGCATTCAAAAATCGACTCACCCCGGAACTTTGGTCTGATCTCGCAGACATCCCCCAGGTAGTTGCCGCAAAGTATGGTTCGATCGATGATCACTACCGGGACTGCTACGCGGCCGTCGAAGGACGGTTGCGGCTCATGTGTATCGAAAAGGACTGGGATATCGCTTATCAGTGGTTCCCCGAGGAGGCACTGGCGTGCTGGTCCAGTGGCGCAGCCTGTGATCCACTACCGGCCGTCCGGTTACGTGAAGCCATATATTCCGGCGACACTGAGCGGGCCGAGGTAATCTGTCGAAGAATGACCGAGTCCCTCTCGTACCTATTCCCGGAAGGTGACAAGAGCCTCTTCCGATTACACACGATCGCGCTTGAGAGAGCCCGTATGGATGCCGCAGGATACATTTCAACTGGCCCTACACGACCACCGTATCACGTGACGCCGGAAGAGTATCTAGAGAGCGCGCGTGAATCAGGGAGACGGTGGAAACAACTAGCTGATGATCTTCAAAGCGGTTCGGAACTCGGGGACAATTCTCCGAAATAATAACTTCTGTCTAATTATAGATCCTCGATTAGGGCAGTATTTCTATTAATTCAGAAGAAGTTTGCTAATAGTCCAACTCACCATCCATCATAATATTCACATTCTTCTCCCGCGTATGTTCAAGAAGTTCTTCTATCGATTCGTTCTTTCCGTTGCCACTTTCTTTGAATCCGCCAAACGGGGCACCGAGATAGTGGCTCCCATGCTGGTTAACCCAGATATAGCCAGCCTCCAACTTCTTCACAGTTCGATGGGCGGTACGTAGATCATTGGTCCACACGCTCGCCGTGAGCCCGTAATCAACATCGTTCGCTACCTCAATCATATCGTCATAATCGTTCCAGGATAGGACAGAAAGGACTGGACCAAATATTTCCTCCTGGGCAATCGTCATCTGCGGCTCAACAGCGAAAACTGTAGGTTCGAAAAAGTATCCATCCTCGAACTCCTCAATGACTGAACCTCCGGTTAGCAATTCCGCACCTTCCTCTTTTGCAGTCTCTACATATGAACGAACTTTCTCAAATTGAGGTTCTGAGACGATCGCTGCCATCTCAGTCTCGGGGTCAAATGGATCGCCAACATTCAATGACCCGAAACGACGAACGACCCCATCGACCACCTCATCATATACGTCGTCGTGGACCAATAGGCGGGAGCCGGAACCACAGGACTGGCCTTGCCAGGTTAACGACATACCGTCGACAGCACCGTCTGCGGCCGTTGCGGGGTCCACGTCAGGAAATACGATGTTTGGATTTTTCCCACCCAACTCAAGCATAACATTCGAAACGTTCTCCGCTGCACCTCTCATCACGGCCTTCCCCGTATTCGGACTGCCGATAAGTGTGATCATCCGTACGTTTCGATGTTTCACGAGGTGTTCTCCGACTTCGGGCCCACCGGTCACGATATTGATGAGCCCGTCCGGAAAGACATCGACCTCGTCTATGAGATGACCGACGTATAGTGCCGAGAGCGACGTATGCTCAGACGGCTTAATTACGATACCGTTTCCTGCCATAACAGCTGGTCCAATTTTCCGGGCGACGAATGCAGCAGGATGGTTAAATGGGATAATTCCGCCGACGACTCCATACGGTTCTCGAAGCGTATAGTCAAGCGTGTCAGGGGAGACAGGCACGGTTTCCCCCTTCATTTCAGTTCCAAGGCCAGCGAAGAATCGCAATGCCATCGCTCCTTTCTCTGCATCGTCTTTCATTTTAGCGATACTACTACCATTATCAGCGACATCAAGATTGGTGAGCTCTGTGGCAGCATCTTCAAATACGGTCGCAAATTTCTCGAGTGCATCTCGTCTTTCCCAAACGGACCATTCCTTCCACTCGTCACTTGCTCGTTGTGCGGCAGTAACCGCCATATCTACCTGATCCGTTGATGCATTCGGAATCTCACCAAGCGTATCACCAGTCGATGGACTGGTTGCTTCAAACACAGAATCCGATTCAACGAAGGACCCGTCAATGTACATTTTTTCGACGACGGACAATTCAATATTCCTGCCAGCGGCAGACTCAAAATTCACTTCTCGCATATGTGTATTATTCCAATGACCGGCCATAGCTTTTTTCATATTACCCCCACCGCTATTTTTGCAAACCGAATCTATGAGTACAATATCGTCTCAATTCTGCCTAGCTCACTACTCTCCTTTGAAAATGCGACACCGAATAATTGAATATGCAATCGGTGGTATCGTTATTTGACGGTCATGACAGAACCAAACATAACCCTTGCCTCGAGTTTAACAGATAGAACTGCCCCCCTTTTTAATGAAGAGGTGTCTCCGAAGGGCGTAGATTTGAACTTCGTTCCGCTTTCCGTCGAAGAAACATTCTGGCGGATGCTCGACAACGCGGAGTTTGATGCCTCAGAGATGTCTATGTCCTCATATATGATGACGCGAGCGAAAGAGGACCCACCGTTTGTTGCCATTCCAGTATTCCCGTCAAGGTTCTTCCGCCATTCGTGTGTGTTTATCAATTCGGAAGCGGATATTGAAGACCCATCAGATCTCAAGGGTAAAAAAGTCGGAGTCCCTGAATATCAGATGACTGCATCCCTTTGGGTGCGGGGAATCCTCGCAGACGAGTATGGTGTCGCACCAGCTGACGTAGAGTGGTACCACGGTGGTGAAGAGGACCCTGGACGAGAAGAAAAATTAGCACTCGATCTACCTGAAGACATTTCTCTGAGTTATATTCCTGGAGATCGCACGTTAAGTGGTATGATAGGGGACGGGACTCTCGATGCCTTAGTCACAGCCCGAACGCCTTCGTCGTTCGATGGAGAATCTGTCGTTCGCCTGTTTCCCAATTTCCGGGACGTCGAGCGAGAATATTACCAAAAGACAGGGCATTTCCCCATTATGCATACAGTCGTCCTGCGCACGGATGTTTATGAAGAGAACCCGTGGATAGCACAGGAACTCAATAAAGCGTTCCACAAAGCAAAGGAACTGTGCCTCGAGCGAATCGGAGACACGACTGCGTTGCAGAATGCGTTGCCATGGCTTCATGGCGAAGTGGAGCGGACGCGGGAAATAATGGGTGATGACTATTGGCCCTATGGCGTCGAAGCGAACCGGGACACTCTGGAAACAATGACTCGGTATTCGTATGAACAAGGGCTCACAGAAGAGAAGCTCGATATAGGCGATCTCTTCGCCCCAAATACTTATCGAGAGTTCAAAGTTTAAACGTGAGTCTTCAGATTGAACGATCGTGTTTAGTTTGAAATTGAAGTGTTGCTCTGGCCAGCGCAGGTTGGAGGTGTTGAGCGCTATCGACCAGAAATACGTCGGATTCGACGTCGTATTTCTGTCGGAGTTCTCGGGGAAGATCTCGGTTAATGCGATCGTTGCCGTCGAAAATAATCGCAGATGCAGCAGGTCATTTGTGTCGGGATCCGCGGCGGCGTACCGCCAGAATTGTTGATCGTTGGTCCGAATCACGGTTTCGTCAACTGTAACGTAATTCGGGATTCGGCCCGCTGTGGGGTGTAAATCAGCCTTCTATATCCAATCGTGGATTGCTTTGCGAGATTGCTTGACACCCAACTTTCGAGTGTGGAAATGGTATTCGACAGCGAGAATCCCACTACCTGCAGTTGAATACTGATCTTCATCGCGCGCTCGGGTGTCCGCTGTCGCTCCACAAAATCCAAATCAATCCAGTGTGTGCATCCGCTTAGGCGGCTGATTTTTGGCATAGAGCACCACAAAATCACGCCGTCTCATTCTTCATCCTTAACTAAACACAACCGGCCAGAGTGGAATCTAAAATATCAGTGATTTCGGCCAGTTTTTTTGACTGACTTAATCCCACTAGGTGGGATGTATTATGTGAGCTATTGATGCAAGGGTGTTGAAATTACAGAACTACGGTTGTAATCCTACGTCTCACTATACGGGATAACATCGAATGGAGGGTAACATATTAGATTCAATTTGTTGGTTATTATAGCTGATTGTATTTGAGATTCAACTCAATTTCGTTACTCAACCCCAATAGAATCTCGGGGAAATCAGACTCAAGGCGGTCTCTATTCAATCGATTCGCAGGGCCAGTTATTCCGACTGCGCCGGCGACCTTGTTTGACTCATACAAAATTGGGGCTCCAATGCTATTCCGCCCCATCTCACCCTCCTCAAAACTCAGTGCGTAGCCTTGTTCACGGATCTCAGCCAATTCATCTAGAAGTACTTCTTTTTCAGTAATCGTGTTCGAAGTTTGACTAGGTAGACCGTGTTCTTGAATTATTTCATCCACATAAGTAGAAGGCAAATTTGCTAATATGGCCTTTCCACTCGCAGAAGTATGGAGCGTTTTTTTCGCTCCCAGCTTTAACTCTGATCCTTCCATCACCTTAACTGCGTTTTCCCCGTACTTTGTATATAGATATACCAGCTTCCCTTGCTCTTCGATGAAGCAGCCGCTTACCTCCCCTGTTTTTTCTGCTAATTCATCTACTTTATGTTTTGCTTCCTGAAATAATGGGGTGCGTTCTCGGTACCTCAATCCTGCATCCAGAAATTTCGAGCCGAGTTGGTAGTGGGATCCGTCAAAAACAATATACCCCCGCGAACGAAATGTCGAAAGATACCGGTGGACGGAACTTTTCGGCAAGCCAGTTTTGCTAGAGATCTGACTAAGCGTTAATTTCCGTTCGCTTTTTAGAAGTTCGACCACGTTGAGAGTCTTTTCAAGAGACTCAAGGGTTTGGGATTTGTTATTCTTGGACATAGTATATCTCATTAGGTGGGATGAGCATTTATGTTTTACTCACATTTTTGCGGGTGATTACTTGGTAGTGATTAATTTGGAGCATTGAGCTAGGCACCAAACGCTAGGAGCCAATTTTCAGCAGTTTCAGGATTTACGTGACTGAAACAGTTCGAGAACAAGGACGTTCTGCGCTTGAGTTCTCGAAAGGGAGATGCTCACGCTGCATACACTCCGTATCGATCTGGGAAATCCTACTGTGTCGCGGTGGATTTGCCCAGCGAAATACCCGGGTCCTCGAAGAAATCGGACTCACGTGGCTGCCTCACTACACTGTACTCCGCACGTGGTTTGTGCGGATTCCGACGAAGATATGGCGCGTGTTCCTCGAATGACGCGGCGAGGAACACACTGGCCACGCCGCCATCGATTCGACGGCTTCGACCGTGACCAACCTAGTCGCCACTACGTCAACTGCACACACTACTGGATCCGAGCGCTGAAAGTCACTGTTCTGATGGATGCCGAAACGCTGTACATCGTCGATATCAACTCGACGAATTTCGCGAAAACGGCATCAGACCGCTGATCAAACACCGCATTATGTATCCACTCGATCACCCTAACAACGCCACACGGATCGTGATCGGCATAAACACCCTTGATGAAGGAGGCCGTCTTCTCAAGAATCAAGCGCACACTTGGCGCATCTGTGCGTGGAGTTGGTGACTGGAGCTCCGTGAAATATCCCTCAAAGCCACCGTCTACAACCTTGGCTGGGGCGTCCGATATCCGTGAAATTAACAGCCGTATACCAAAACTAGAGAACCGGATAGTTTAATACTTGTCTCAATCGCGATGTTACCCACGAAATTGGAGTGGAGTCATCGATAAGCATTTATGCCAGCAAGGTTTCGCGTTAGTTCAAGGACTGATGAGCATTACTAACACGACTCTTGATGAGGAGGTCGATTAAAATATGGTCACATTCAGGCAGAGAAATCCGGAGAGACTGTTAAAATATCTCGGTAAAATATTTGAATTTCTTCCGGCCCAGTATTGGGAGTCGCTGTTCTTTGGGGCACTGCTCGCATATACAGTTGCACTCATCTACCAAGCCTTCCAATTCTCAGGTGCAGCTGGCTTGTTCCCATTGATTGTAGGTATTCCCCTCGCTGTTCTTCTAACGGCGAAAACCATTATGACGCTATTCTTCAAGGATAGGATTCGCGGGGTTGGTGGACTGACAAGCAATATACTTGCAGACAAGGCTGAGTCAGCTGGGCTAAGTTTTGGTGGTAATCGGGTTGAAGTATACAGAGAGCTTGAATCTACACTCTGGGTTTGTGTAATTTCGTTGTTAATTTGGCTTATAGGATTCCTTCCGGGATTGGCAACCTTCATCTTTGGATTTATGACAGTCAAAGAACAAAAACCAATTCGGGCAATGATTGTTACTTCAATAGTAATGACTACAATTTATCTCCTATTTGTTGAATTGCTATCCATCCGCCTTTGGAACGGGATCGTAGTACTTTGATCGAGGAGACTCAAAAATGGAAATGATTCCACTACAACAAACAGGAGAATTGAGCGAGGCTATCCAGATAGCCCTCAACACTGTATTGGATCCAATGAATCTTGTAATCATCCTTCTCGCCGCGGTTCTCGGACTCCTCCTAGGTATTTTACCTGGCGTAGGGGGCCCTATTGGGATTGCCTTGCTAATCCCGATAACGTTCGAGATGGAACCAAACATTGCCATTATGATTATGGTGGCGACGTTGGGCGGAACAGCATTTGGTGGTTCGGTAACCGCGATTTTACTTAACACACCGGGTGATGCCCCCAACGCTGCAACTCTATTGGACGGTTATCCTATGGCGAGACAGGGAAGAGGAGGCGAAGCGATAGCTGCATCTGCAGTTTCTTCTGCCGGTGGAGCATTGTTAGGGATCGGGCTGTTCTTAATCACCATTCCCTTTATAAGAGAGATTTCACTCGCGTTCGGCCCCCCTCAGATTTTCTGGCTTGCGATCATTGGCCTAGCAACTATCGCGGTTGTAACAAGAGGATCAGTCCTGACGGATCTAATAGCAGGAGCCTTTGGTCTTATGCTAGCGTTCCATGGATTAAATTCGGTTACTGGAACGGCGCGTTTCAATTGGGGAACGACGTATCTATTTGATGGCTTTCCACTAATTCCCCTGATCATCGGGCTCTTTGCTATCGCCGAGATTATCAAATTGACGAGTAGGGGAAGCACGATATCGAAAGCCGAAATCGCAAAAGGTGGTAGAATGAAGGGGGTACGGTCTACTGCGAAAAACTGGGGACTTTTCTTACGCAGTTCGGTGTTAGGCTGGTTTATTGGTGTAATTCCCGGAGCGGGGGGAACCGTGGCAAATTTCTTGGCCTATATCCAAGCTGAGCAATCGTCCTCTAACTCAGAATCATTCGGGAAAGGCGATGTTCGGGGTGTGATCGCTAGCGAATCGGCAAACGATGCAAAAGACGGGGGATCGATGGTACCAACACTTGGGCTCGGAATTCCAGGGTCTGCCTCAACGGCTGTTTTGTTGGGGGCGTTTGTCATCCATGGAATTACCCCTGGGCCCCTGCTCTTCCAAGAGAATCTGCAGATTGTATTTATTGTCGTATTCGCGCTCCTCATCTCGAACGTTGTTACGTCGTTTGTCGGGATTTTAACAGCGAATCAGTTCGTGAAGGTAACTCGTATCCCAATTACTACGGTTGCACCGGTGATGTTGGCAATCGCATTGATTGGTGCCTTTGCGGTGCGTTCCAGTCTTATGGATCTCGGGGTGGCAGTGGGATTCGGCATTTTCGGGTATCTGATGATCAAATACGGTATGTCACGAGTTGCCATCGTCATCGCGTTAGTACTGGGACCGATTGCCGAAGCGAACTTCCACAGAGCCCTTCAGATTAGTCGAGGTGATTATGCTGCCTTCTATAACGAGCCCCTCTCACTTGGGTTAATCGTGGTAGGAATAGTGATACTATCCTATCCAATCTATACTGCCGTTTCAAATCAGTAAGCCCAGGGTCTTTACTCGATATTGAATAAATAATACATTTGGTTGATAACGCCATATTAAGTGTTGTAACCGTAATTATTATTATTATTGAAGATACACTCAAGTTAGGCGGCTTAATAGACCCGCGCTAGGTTCAATAATGACCGATAAAAAATCCAATCTAGGTCCGAAGACTAATCGACGGAAAATGCTTGCTGCACTCGGAACAGTTTCCGTTGGAATGGTAGCGGGGTGTTCCGGCGGTGGCGGAGATGGAAACGGCGATGGGACTCCTACCGACGAGGCCACAGCAGGTGGTGACGGAGGGAATAATACTGAAACTGAGGGAGGAAGCTCAATAGAATACCCGACCGAAAATATCGTTCTCGTTGTGCCAACGACATCTGGTGGTGGTACTGATGCCTACGCCCGACTTACAGAGAGTTACTGGGAAGATCACCTTGGTGGTGATATCGTAGTCGAGAATAGGCCTGGTGCCGGTATGATCGTAGGCACTGGATCAGCTTACAATAGTGCATCCGATGGTCACACGATGGTAACTGCTGAAGTCCTGAACCTCGTAAGTGGGCAAATCGGTTCTGACGTCGAATACGACATTAGAGATATGAGTCATATCGGCGCCATTTCCCAAGAGCCGAATGCCTTCGTTATGATGGACCAAGCAGATGTTGAGACTTGGGATGAATTCGTTAATGCAGCGCCTGATCTAAACTTTGCAACCAACGGTAGAGGATCAAACGTTCACATCAATCCACTCGCTCTAGGTGAAATGACTGGCGAGTATTCACCCGAATCCCTGAATTTCGTCCACTACGAGGGGACTGGTGAAACCTTAGCAGGGCTCGAGCGAGGAGGCGCATCGGCGTTTATGGTCGGCACACTGACATCCGCGATTAAAGTGGTTCAGGCTCTGGAAAACGCGTCTATGTTCGCCATTTTTGCAGAGGAGGATGAGTTCGGAGATCTCGCGGAAAACGGGAATGTTGACCCGAACTATTGGCTTGGTGACTTCCGGGATATGGGGATGAATAATATCGAAAAGTACGCTGACATCACTGTCTTCCGAAGGTTTTTCTCCGGACCGCCAGGAGTTCCTGATGATATTCTTGCTGCTCAGCGAGAGGCGTTCAGTACATTCACGCAGGACGATGATTTCCTTGCTTCTATGCGTGAAAATGGACGACCTGCTCTCAATCCTGCCGGCCACGAAACTCTCCAGGAGGCGGTCGATTCGACGTTTAATGAATTTACAGGTGGCCGTATCGAGGAACTCATCCAGCAAGCCTGGGGCTAAGTAATTGTAGTATTCACAACCGCTGCCCGGTCTGAACTGGCCTCAGATAATGAATTTCGAAAAGTCGACCATTATATACAAATTTGAATGCGGAGTTAACCTACTGTCAAACAAAATAATCTACCTTTATTGCAGAAATTAGAGCCGCTCGAGAAGGAATTCCCACATCCGATTTACTGTTCGTTCCGCTAAGATGATGTCATCCGTCATTTCTTGAAGCTCTTCTTGATCCTCGGTATAGAACCGAGGGGAGCCGAGGAGTTCTGCTTGCCATTGATACTTTGCATTCAATGATAGATACACCGCAGATACCACTGCCTTTTCGAGAGTGGAACCCACAACATTCGCACCGTGCCCCTCTAGAAGTTGGGCACGGCGGTGACCTAATTCATCCGCCATTCGATCGCTCTCTTCGCGCCCGACGATTAATCTCCCACGATGGCTATCGTAAGCGTCGAAAAGGGGAATACCCTCATAGAAGAGAGCGCCCATATGGAAAACCGGTTTGATTTCTACGTCCGTCACAGTAAAGGGCATTATCGCTGGATCATGGTGATGAATGACAGCATTCACATCGTCTCTATGTCGATAAATGGCTCGATGGATTGCCGTTTCGCTGTAAGTTTCGGCATCCTCATTGTCGAGAATATTGCCATCGAAATCCATCGTGATGATCTCGTCAGCCTGAACGACGGCTGCACTCCCATATGAGGATACCAGTAATTCGTCTCGGCCAGGAGGACGGACGCTCACGTGTCCGAAGCCGTCTAAAATCCCCTCGTTCGTTAGAATACGATTTGCGAGTACTAACTTCTCTACTAGGTCGAGTTCCATAAATCGGATTCAACAAAATCAGATAAATATGTTTCGCTCATACGTAGCACATTATTGATTTCAGAGCGTCGTTCGAACAGCGTGTTTGAATGAGTCTATCCCGTTTTTTGATATAGTTTCGGCAGGAGTTGGAACGTTCTGAGATACTGTGTCAGCTTGTCTTTCGAGATTCCTCGATAGGGCGAGAGCTACCGTCGCATCAGCGACACGTGTCTCTCACAGCTGTTGATGTTAATCTCGTCGGCGGCGTATTCATCGTCGCCGTGGACGACGTACTCGCGGTCGAACGTGTCGTCTTCTTCAAGAGGTTCGTACGACCGTAAAACCGTCAGTATAGACGGTCAGCGACTCCTGCTGGCCGTCGGCCAACAGGAGTCGAATCGTCGATTCGTCTGCGGCTTTCGCCGGGATCACGTACCGCCTTCCAGACCTCGGTCAGCGAGAATAAACACGGGTGGCTTGTCGCCATCGTAGCGACAACTGCGTGGGGGCCGGAGGCACCCGACTCCTTCTCCGAGCGTTCCGGTCTCGTCGATCGCGGCTGAGCGCGGAGATAGCCGTCAGGCGGCAGCCTCAGGGAGTGCCCGATCAGCTGGCCGACGGCGATAATCTCTGGACAAACCAGATCCGGCTAATCATAAGTAATAATATCTCCTCTCGCAAAGGGTTGTCGTATGGTATCATCTATAAAACGACTTGACGCCGACGAAGAAGTCCCCGAGGAGGCGTTCGACGTCGATATCGTCGACCTTGACTTCCACGTCAATCCGCGAGAGGAGGAGCTTCGCCCGTACATCGAGGACGAGCGGGCCCTGGACCGGCTCTCGACGGAGTTCGGGATGTGGCCCATTCCGGACAAGTGGGACGCCGCCTACGCCATCGACGAGGGAAACGAGGGCCTGTTCACGCAGGGCCGCGCGGAGGTCGCGGAAGACGTCAGGCGGGCCTGCGAGCGCTTCGCCATCAACGAACCGGTGGTCAACGCGGGCATCAACGGACTTCCGCAGCAGCACCACCCGGTCCTGAAGAACGCTGTGCTCAGAGCGGGTAACAGTTATATGCTGGATCACTTCGTCGACGAGGGCGTGCTCACCGCGCTCTCGATCCCGAAGTGGGACGTCGACTACGCGCTGGAGGAACTCAACCGCTGGGGCGACGAAGACGGCGTCGTGGCCGCCTACAGCTGGTACGACCCGCGGGAGCCGTGGGGTGTCGAAGAGTTCGATCCGGTCTTCGAGCGCCTCGAGTCGCTCGGACTGCCGTTACTGCTGCACGGATCTCTCGCCTTCTGGCCGCAACACTCCTACGTCGGTGACGAGATGCTCACCTGGACGGAGGTGCTGGGCTTCGACTGGCCGATTCACGGAATGGTGAACACGGTCAATATGATTATGCGGGGGGTGTTCGATCGGTATCCGGACCTGAACGTGGTGTTCCAGGAAGCCGGCCACTGGTGGCTTCCGTTCGTCCGCTATCGGATGGACGAGTTCTACGAGATGCACCCCGAAGACATCCAGATCACGCCCCGGAAGTTCGAGGACGGCGAGCACTACCTGGAGAAGGCTCCAAGTGAGTACCTCAGAGAGAACATCTACATGTGCACACAACCGTTCGCCCTTCCCCGGCGGGCTGGCGAGGCGCGCGATATGCTGAATTTGAGTATGGCCGCGGACACGTTCGTCTACTCAAGCGACTGGCCGCACCAGACGCTCGACCCGGCGACGTGGTTCTTCACCAGCCGCGCCTTCCGCGACGACCAGGAGCTCCGAGACCGAATTCTGCATCAGAACGCCCGGGATATCCTACGGATCTGAATATGAGTGTCGAAACCCTCAAAATCGACGGAGACGAGTACATCAAGACCGCACAGACGGAAGAAATCCCCGAGGGAAGGGGGATCGCTATCGACGTGGACGGCATCGAGATCGCGATATTCAACGCGGACGGCGAGTTCTACGCCATCAGTAACCGTTGTTCCCATCAGAGCGCACCGATGTGCAAGGCGGGCGAAGAGAAGATCAACGCTGAGCACACCTGGACGAAGACCCGCGGGAGGGTCGACGCTGAGGATTGTTCGGTAACTTGCCCGTGGCACCTCTGGAAGTGGGACCTCGAGTCCGGCAAGAACGAGGCGTCGGGCCAGCGGATCGCCACGTTTGACGTCACCGTCGAAGACGACTCTGTGTTCGTGCGGATTTAACGGTATCCGGTCTTTTGGATTAGCCTACCGGTCAGGGGATTGTTCAGATTAGCTGATAGAAGCAGACGGCGAATGCTTGGAGCCACGTTTCTGCGGTTCCAAGACGAGCGTGTCGGAAGTGGTTGGCGAACGCTTCAGTTCTGCTTTTCAGCTCCTTGAATACACGTTCGACGGCATTCCGATTCCCGTGGGTGACGTGTTGGAATCGGAGCGAGTGTCGGTGGTAGGCCGCCTGCAGCCAGGGTGGGCCATCGCAGAAAGATCGCGTTGGAAACGAGATGTTTCTCGCGGAGTTCCGAGAGGAACATCTCGGTCAGCGCGGAGCTCCTAGTCGGGAACAATCGCACGTGCAGCAGGCGAGTCGTATCGGGATCAACCGTCGCGAACAGCCAGTAGCATTGATCGTTCTTAACACGAAACGGATCACCCAGTTCCAAGCGGGACGCACTCGAACAGAGGGAAGAAGACGGTCCGTTGGTGGCTGTTAAGTCAGCCTCCGTCCACGTCGAAACAGGGTCGCACCCGATGCGGATCTTGTATGTTCCATTGACGAGCGGCGAGGGGACAAACGTGTTCGCGACGAACCTCCGAGTTGGGCTAGACGGGGTCCAGACGTTCTGCCGGCGGTATAGTCGTCGCTGGTAGATCGAAAACGAGTACAAGTCCATCAAGGGTGATTTTCTCGCGAAGACGTCCTCGAAAGACTACCGCGTAAGGTTATTCTACCTCGTGTTCGCGGTACTATTGTACAATATCTGGCGACTCGCTCCTGCTGAAAGCGGGGGTCGATGGGGAAATGGATTACGTGCCCGTGTTGACCGCGGGCGAATGTGTCGAAATCGTCGTCTCAGCCTTGATCCCGCCCGACTAACTGGCTGAGCCTTCACTGAATCTGCTGCTTGGGAGTGGCAACTCTGTTCGGCAGCGCCAGAATTCAAGCAATTTCTCACGTCTATCCGATAGTTTCGCCCGTACCGGTTCGATATCTACCGTCGACTGGCGAGAAAACGGCGGGTCGACGGAGATATGGCCAAAGGCTGGCCCATCCTCCGAAACTGTGAACTCCTGAGCTCAGTTTTAGTATAGCGATATATGATTTATATGTGGACATATTGGTCTGTTAGGGTCTCTAAGGCTGGAAATAGGCATTTCAGGTTGTTGTCCACCTGTTCATGATTACACGAATAATCACGACCAGTTTGAAGTACCCCGCCGCCGTCGGGGAAGCACGAATGCTGGAACCGCGTCACAACGCCGCTTCCCCGGGGGTAGAGCCGCTAGGAACGGGTTCGAGATATCTCTGCTCTCTTCAGCCGAGATCGCGGAGACGGCGAGGGAAGTCCTCGTGATAGACCAGATACCTCTGATCTATCCGAGAATGGGATTTTTAGCCCAACAACGAACATAGCGAGGTCCGGAGTTGACGATCTCTTTCTCCGCACGTCCGTTGGTTTCAGAGTGAATATTTAGGCTGAACCCGAATCACGTATAATGTTTTTATAGTAGTGGTCCGTGATACGGCATATGGACCGCGAGACGGATAGTCAGAATTCGCCTGGGGCGGCTATTTCGCTTTCAATACCCCCTTCAGATCCAGCTTTATTCAAACACAAAGCGACGAGCGATGTCCTCCTCTTTTTAACAAATCATCGATTCGGTGACTTCTCACTGCGAGAACTCGCGACACAGATCGACCATTCACACCAGTCCGTCCGACGGGCAGTGAACGTTCTCAGCGCGAACGACCTGGTCGTTGAATCTCCCGAAAGCAACCAGCGACTTGTCCAAATAAACAGACAGCGTCTGTCGATTCCAGACGATCCAATCCTCCGGATTCCCCAACCAGAGTATCACCAACCCGTCAAAGCTGCGGTTACGGAGCTCCGTGAGAACATCACCGACGTCGTGGGCATAATCCTCTATGGGAGTGTGGCCCGGGGCGAGGCTGACCGACGGAGCGATATCGATCTCTGGGTGCTAACCCGGTCTGGACGGGCCGAAAGCCAACGAGAAGCGAACGCCATTGCCCGTGACCTCGAAGACACGGAGTTCGATGGTGATCGTTACGCCTACGATATCGACGTCGAGGCCGTCCAAGCGATTCCGGCATACACCGAGGACATCCGGGAGATCGTCGTTTCGGGGATTCCGGTCTACAAGACGAGTGATTTCGAAACCGTCGAGAACCTCCTCTTGGAGGAAGGAGCGACTGATGAGTAACGGCTCGGACCCGACTGCTGTGCTCGCAGCACTCGACCGTGCACAGGATGCCTTCGAGATAGTCGGACGTGGTCGAACGGCGTTCGAGGACGGGATTAGTGCCGATGAAGACTGGAAGACACAGCTGACGAAAGCGTGCCGCCTCCTTGAGGTCGTTGATACCCTTCAGTCACAGGGTGGGTACTACACGGCCGTCATCGAGGTGTGTTTCGGCGCGGTTGAACGGTCGATCGAGGCGTACGCGCTCGCGATGACGAACGATACGCTTCAGAACTTTCAGGACCACCAGTTCAGCTACGAACGTGCCCACCAAATTGGGCTGTTTGAGCGGAAGACTGCGGAGGAGATGAAGGACCTCTATAGTGAGAATCGGACAGAGAGTTATTATGGCGGGGGCCGTCCAACCGAAGAACAGGCGGAAGCAATGACCGACCTTGCCAGCGCTGTCCATCAGTTCGCAGTGAGTCAGATCCGGGAAGGCGGCGTCTGTCTGTGTGACTGACTACGTTCGCTACATCAAGAGAGTACTATGGACCGCAATACCCCGACGGAACGGACGCCATTGACTTCGCTCTCGGAGTCGTTTGAGCGCTACCTCCAGGATAAGGGAAAAGGGCGTGGGGGCGACGGCGGGAACTACCGACGGAACGCAGCCCGCGAACTCGAACGGTTCGCCGAGTGGGCCGCCGGCGACGATAAAAATGACGGCTGGACCGGGATCGTCCCCGCCGATGTCGACCGTGACCCTACCTTCGAGGACCTTGACGAACGCGTCTTCCGCGAGTACGCCCGACATCTCGTCGGCGATCGCGGTCTCAAGCAGAATACTGTACAAACCTATTACCGCTATATCTCTGCGTGGTGTGGGTGGTGCGTCAACGAGGGCTACCTCGAGGCACACTACGCGCAGCGGGCGAGTGCGATGGCGCCGCTCCCCGAGGACGACGGCCGCAAGCCCGGCGATCAACAGGCCTGGACGTCCGAACAACGCCACGCACTTACGCGGTACGTCGACGAGCGGGCTCGCGACGCCATCGAGACGTACACGGCGCTTCCTGAGGATGCTGACCCTCTAGATAGACAGCGAGCCCGTTACGAGGCGCTGAAGGCGGCCCGTGACCGAGCGCTCGTGTTCGTCCTTGCGTATACAGCTGTCCGGGTTGGAGAGCTGCTCCGGGACCCGAACGATCCACGCCGCCGTGGTGTCCGTTGGGAGGATCTCTCGATCGACGACGGGAGTATGGACGTCTATCGGAAGAAACAGCAGTGGGACGCTGCAAGCCTTCCCGATCCGGTGATTACACCGCTGCGGAGCTACCGACAGCTGATGGACCCACCGACGGAGCGCTGGCCGGTGTTCTCGACGTTCGACCAGCGGACGCTCGCAGAGCTCGTGCAGGAGGAGCTCGCCGATCGAGGAGAGCGGCCGGAAGCAATCAATGAGCGCCGTGATGAGTTCGCTCGTGACCTACTGCTGGTGCTCAACGAGGACGTTCGACCCCCGTCGATCACGACCGACGGTGCTCGGTCGATTCTCCAGCGACTTTCAGGGGAAGCGGACATCGACATCGCCCATCCGAAACACGACTATCTCGTACCCCACGGCGGTCGCCGGGGGATGGGTGAAGTCCTCGTTCGGGCATTCGGGTACACGGTCGCCGCTCGATATCTCGATAATTCTGAGGAAATGGTTCGAGAGCGCTACTCCCATATTGAGGCCGGCGAGCTCGGTGACGTCGCAACTGAAGCACTAGAACAGATCGATTGACGCAAGCGTTTATACGGGTGGGAAGCGATATTAGCTTGACAATGAGTCTTGACCAAGCGGTTGACGAAGCGCTCGCGACGTACAATATGTCGCGCAGCGAAGAGGCCGAGGAAACGGGCCGAACAGTCGCCACGCTTCAAGACTAGTAGAACCGCTTAGTCGAGATCTCGGATTTTCCCCGCGAATTCTGCTTTCGAGAGTGCCGGCGTCTCTTTTAGCTGACTTGAGGCGCTAAACCTGCAGGTATTCTTCTCGGATCCCTATAAGTGTAATTCGAATGGATATTGCTAGGCCGTCACTGATGCCACAGTCTCCGGATACTGGTTTACGCCACCCTTAATTTCGCTCTGTTCCCGCTGCGTTACCGTATGTCCGATTTCCAAATCGCTCGTATAGAATCACGAGCGCCACCGAATGAATCGGGCCGACGATCGACGCCGAGAGTAGTACCCCGACGGTGGGTAGTTCCGCGAGCCAGCTCGACCCGAGTCCAATGACGATGATCAAGCCGATCAACGAAAATCCGTGAGAGACGGAACGTCGCCAACTCGTCCGAAGGGCGACGAGGACCCCAGGCCCACGTAGTATCGCGATAGGCAGAAAGAACGTTCGTACGGCGGCGAGGGCGCCGACGGCCAAGGCCACGATACCGAATAGAAACGACTCTGGTGAATATACCAGCGGAACAGCTGTCCCCAACCGTGAGAGCAAAAAGAGAACGGCGACGCCGGCACAATAGGCCAGCGAACCGCGTGTGGAGAACGGGTCATCGCTCACCTTTCGCATCGTTACCCAGCCACCGGCCATAACGGCACTCACGGCAACCACCTCGATGGCGATCGCGTACGCGAACACGTCAGCCGGGAGATTCACGAGAGCATCGAGCGTCCGAACCGTTTCCGGTGATCCGGTCGGATACGGGGTATACGTAACCTGTAGCACAGACTCCGAAGACGTCCGTGTTGTCGGAAGTGAATCCTGGAGGCGTATCCGATCGAGAACGGTCCAGAGGCATCCGACGAGGAAAAACGGTATCCAAAGTCGAACGTCCGATCGGAGAGTCTTCAGGATCGCCGCCGGCGCAGATACTCTATCCCGATCATCGCCACCACGCTCCGTTTCGTCGTGATCACCCCGACCGTACTCACGGTCCTGATTATGGGGTTCGGTCATCGTGACCCCTCCAGAGCGAGTATTCGACTCCGGTTGACGAGGAACAGTCGTTCATCACCCACGATCGGCGGGGAAAGGGGTACCTCGGGCGGTTCATAACGGAATCGTTCCTCGCCAGAATCCACATCGAGGGCGACCAACGATGCGTTTCGTTCAACCGCGTAGACGATACCGTCGGCGACGACGGGTTTCGTTTCCCCCTCGAAGGGGATCGACCACTCTACCTCACCCGTTTCGAGATCGAGTGCGTGAAACTCCTCGAGGCCATCGCCCACGAGAACTCGCTCCGTGGTTACCGCCGGCGCCCCCGAAGTCGCGTTGCCATCGAGGTCCCGTTCCCAGATCGGCTCGCCATCGTCCGTATCGAGCAACGCGACGCCGCTTCGAGTCGTCACGACGACCCCTGCGTCGGTGACGGACGTGCTCAGCTGCATCTGTTCCTCGCGTTCACGTTGCCACAGCAACGTCCCGTCCGTACGATCGTATGCAGATACCCGGTTCGGCCAGTTTGCGATGTAGACTGCGTCATCGTCCACGGCTGGTCGCCCAAACGACGCACTAATCACCTCGTCATCGACGACGGTCGTCCGCCAGTGGACGGATCCGTTTGCAGCGTTTACTGCCACGAGATCGTTCGTTCCTACGACGGGTGTATAGATCGTTCCGTCGACCGCGACTGGGTTCGTCGTCGGCGTGTGTTCGATCGTCGGACGATACTCGTTCCGTGGGGGACCGCTCCATCGTTGGGTCCCGATTCCCCGATCCGTACCTGGGATCGCGATCCCGCCACCGGCGTTCAGCCCATAGAGTCCTCCCGTCGAGGTGGTCGCAAGCGTCCGGGTCAGGTATGATGGGGCCTCGACGGCAGCAAGGCTCGACGTGTAGGGTCCAGAGCGGGCGAACCCCTGTGTGCCGTCTTGGGCGGAACAAGCGATCAGTCCACCACCCGTTGCATACACCATATCGTCGAGTCGGATCGGCGCACTGGCACCGTGGAACCAGTTCGGTGCCTCATAAACCCAGGCTGGCTCGACATCGCTCGTTGGACCGGACACATCCGGGTTGTAACCCGAACCACGTGGGTCGTGCCGAGACATCGGCCAGTCGAGCGGTGACGACGTCGGTTCGTGGGGTGTGTCTGCGGATCTCGTGGCGCCGGTTCCTGTGGCGACGAGAAGCGTACCCACTCCCGCAAGGAGGTGTCTTCTGGAGGGCATTCGGCTTCGTTCAACACTTCGAGGCGATACAAATGGGTTTGCCGGTTCCACATAGCGGGATAGCTAGGAACGGCCAGTAACCCAGGCCCTGCTTCGAATCCATCCCACATATGAAGAGTCGAATTTTTACAATCGAGAGATGATCGTAGCGTATGGTCTCCCGTCGATCCCTCCTCGTCGGTAGTGCGCTTCTCCTCGTCCTTCTTGGGGTGGTCCTCACGAGCGGAACCCTTGGACTTGGCACGGCCGAACCGGTGGTAACGCTTGAGAATCAAGACGACGCGACCTACTATGTGACGGCATACACCGTGGAAGATGCTGATGCGGCCGGATTCCTCAACTTCGAAGTGCGGACGGAGGACGGAGAGCGGCGGATCGTAACGTACGAGGAACTCGTTTGGCCCGGTGAATATCGAAACGTGACGCTCGTCGACGACGGTATCGATGGGCGATCATTCGTCGTCGAACCCGGAGAGACGACCACGAAGACGATCGATGGCTGGTCTCGTGGTGAGATGACGATCTACATCGTCGAGCGGGGACCCGAGAGGAACCACACGAGTTCACGTACGATCACCTGTGGACGGCGCGGACAGACACACTCGCTTACGTTGGAGCCAACCGGATCCGGTGGATCGTCGACCTGTGCCGGCGGATTCGGATGGCTATTCCGCTAGCTTGTGGATGCACGTTCGATTGCGCTCTTGTGAAGTACATTGTTGGTGAGTCAGAGAACTTCTCGGATAATCTGTTTCAGTGCTTCTCGTCCCGGTTTGCGGAGGATTCGTCGCCGA